>NZ_JBIVFS010000001.1:0-2793135 GCF_044748285.1 Microbacterium sp. NPDC090014 | reverse complement strand
GTTTACATTCCGAACCCGGAAGCTAAGCCTCACAGCGCCGATGGTACTGCAGGGGGGACCCTGTGGGAGAGTAGGACACCGCCGGACTTCTTTTAAGCAAATGGCCACCCATCGTTGGGTGGCCATTTTGCGTTAACAACATCTAGAACAGGGAGCATCATGCCGGAAGAGGAAGAGCGCCGTCCGCGTCGCAACGACGACCAGGGATCGCGCAGTAACCGACCTTCCGGAGGACGCTCGGAACAGAATCGCAGCAGCGGTCCGCGTCGCGACGACGCACCCCGCCGCGAGGGCGGTTACAGTCGTGACGGAGGAGCCCCCCGTTCTGGTGGGTACAACCGCGACAACCGCGATGGTGGCGCTCCCCGTTCCGGCGGCTACAGCCGCGATGGTGGTGCCCCCCGTTCTGGTGGGTACAACCGCGATAACCGTGATGGTGGCGCTCCCCGTTCGGGCGGCTATAACCGTGATGGTGGCGCTCCCCGTTCGGGCGGCTATAACCGTGATGGTGGTGCCCCGCGCACTGGTGGGTACAACCGTGATAACCGTGATGGTGGTGCTCCTCGCACTGGTGGGTACAACCGTGATAACCGTGACGGTGGTGCTCCTCGCACTGGTGGGTACAACCGTGACAGCCGTGATGGTGGCGCTCCCCGTTCGGGCGGCTATAACCGCGATGGGGGGGCCCCGCGCACTGGTGGGTACAACCGTGATAACCGTGACGGCGGCGCTCCGCGTTCGGGCGGTTACAACCGTGACAGCCGTGACGGCGGCGCTCCGCGTTCGGGCGGTTACAACCGTGACAGCCGTGATGGTGGCGCTCCGCGTTCGGGCGGTTACAACCGTGACAGCCGTGATGGTGGCGCACCCCGTTCGGGCGGCTACAGCCGTGATGGTGGTGCTCCTCGCACTGGTGGGTACAGCCGTGACAGCCGTGATGGTGGTGCTCCTCGCACTGGTGGGTACAACCGCGACAATCGCGATGGTGGTGCTCCTCGCACTGGTGGGTACAACCGCGATAACCGTGACGGTGGTGCTCCTCGCACTGGTGGGTACAACCGCGACAGCCGCGATGGTGGCGCTCCGCGTTCGGGCGGTTACAACCGTGACAGCCGTGACGGTGGCGCTCCTCGTACGGGCGGTTACAACCGTGACAGCCGTGACGGTGGCGCACCTCGTACCGGTGGCTACAACCGTGAAGGTGGCGCACCTCGTACCGGTGGCTACAACCGTGACGGTGGTGCTCCCCGTACCGGTGGGTACAACCGCGACAACCGTGATGGTGGTGCTCCGCGTTCGGGCGGTTACAACCGTGACAGCCGTGACGGTGGCGCACCTCGTACCGGTGGCTACAACCGTGAAGGTGGCGCTCCCCGTACCGGTGGGTACAACCGTGACAGTCGCGACGGTGGTGCTCCTCGCTCGGGCGGCTACAACCGCGATAACCGCGATGGCGGGCCCCGCACGGGTGGCTACAACCGCGATGACCGCGCGCCGCGGCAGGACCGCGACTCGTCGCGCTCGTACCCGCAGCGTGGGGGAGTGGACCGTGAGCGTCCGGTGCAGGCAGCGGGCGATCGTCCTCGCTTCAACGACCCGCACATCCCCGATGACGTCACGGCCCGCGACCTGCACACGTCGGCGCGCAATGAGCTGAAGACCCTGAGCAAGGAGAACGCCGACCTCGTCGCTCGTCACCTCGCGATGGCGTCGCGTCTCATCGACGAGGATCCCGCCCTCGCTCATGAGCACGCTCTCGCAGCATCCCGCCGTGCCGGCCGCATTGCGATCGTCCGCGAGACCCTCGGGATCACCGCCTATGCGACCGAGGACTTCGCTCTTGCGCTGCGTGAGCTGCGCACGTACCGCCGCATCTCCGGCAAGGACGATCAGATCGCCCTGATGGTCGACAGCGAGCGGGGCATCGGCCGCCCCGACCGTGCGCTCGAGACCGGTCGCGCTGTCGACCGGACCGCTCTGACCACGCCCGTCCGTGTCTCGCTGGCGATCGCCATGTCGGGTGCACGTCTGGATCAGGGCGACCTCGAACTCGCGCTCGGCGAACTCGAGATCCCTGAGCTCGACCCCGACCGCGCATTCGAGTGGAGCCCCGCACTCTTCGCTGCGCGCGCCGCCGTGCTCGAGGACCTGGGGCGCACCGACGAGGCAGAGTTCTGGGCGCATCGCGCCGAGGTCGCTGCGGAAGCGCTGGGCGTCGACGAAGCCGGTGATGAGGAGATCATCATCGAAGACGGTCTCATCGAAGGTGACTTCGATGACGACCATGCTGAAGACGGCCGGTCCGATTCTGGGTCTGACGATTCTGGGTCTGACGATTCTGGGTCTGACGATTCTGGGTCTGACGATTCTGGGTCCGACGATTCTGGGTCTGACGATTCTGAGTCCGACCTGGAGCCCGCCGAGTCCGACGAGACCATGGCGGCTGCAGATGCTGAAGAGGCGGACACCGAGTCCGATATCGAGCCGGAACCATCGATCGACGACGAGGTGCGTGAGCTACTCGGCGAGGGCGAGGCCGAGGACGAGGACGGCGACCCCGCCGACACCGACGCGAAGCGCACAGCATCCGAGCCCTCTGAGGAGGCGTAGTGGGGCTGTTCTCCAAGAAGCCCGCGCTGCGCACGCCGCTCGACGGTGTCGACGCCGTGCTCGCTGACCTGGATGGCGTCGTCTATGCGGGCCCTGGCGCGCTGCCCTACGCGGTGGAGAGCCTCAACGCGGCCGGTGAGACCGCGAGACTCGGTTACATCACGAACAACGCGTCGCGCACCGACGCGTCGGTCGCCGAGCACCTCAGCAGCCTGGGTCTCGACGTCGCCCCGGCTGATGTCATCACCAGCCCGCAGGCCGCCATGCGGCTGCTCGCCGGGATCGTGCCCCCTCCGGCGATGCTGCTGATCGTCGGGGGAGCCGGGCTCGTGGACGAGGCCGAGAAGGCCGGTTACACGGTGACTCGCAGTGCTGAGGATGCTCCGGATGCGGTCGTGCAGGGCTTCGCCCCTGAGGTCGCCTGGACGGACCTGGCAGAAGCGGCATTCGCCCTGAAGCTCCCCGAGGATGAGGGCGGCATCCCGTGGATCGCCACCAACACCGACTGGACGATCCCGCGCGAACGCGGCGTCGCCCCGGGCAACGGGACGCTCGTGTCCGCCGTGCACACGGCGATCGGCCGGCTCGCGACAGTCGCAGGCAAACCGGAGACTCCGATCTTCGAGGAGGCCACGTCGCGCTTCGGCGCGACGAAGCCGCTGTTCATCGGCGACCGTCTCGACACCGACATTCTCGGGGCGGTCAGGGCGGGTATCGACTCCGCGCTGGTGCTCACGGGCATCGACCGGCCGAAGCACGTGCTCGCGGCACCGGAAGGATCCCGTCCGACGTACATCCTGAGCGATCTGCGGGAACTGCACCAGCCGTACCCGGAGGTCACGTCCAAGGACGGCGTCTATTCGGTCAACGGCGCGTCTGTGCGCGTCACCGGTGCGGATGTCGAGATCATCGCCGAGGGCGAGGCGCAGATCGATCTGCTGCGCGCCGGGGCCGCCGCGATCTGGGCTTCCGGGACACCGGTGTTCGTGCTTCGCGTCCCTGAGCGCCTCTACGACGACCCCTTCCACCGGCCCTGACGGGCAGCCGGGCCCTCGCCGTGGCTCCGCCGACGTGTCGGCCCTGCCGCGTACAGTAGAAGCGTGAGCGAAGAGACGACGGACGCACCGACCGATGGTCTGTGGAGTCGCCTGCGCCTGATCGAGGGGCAGCCTCTCGCTGCCAGAGCAGACGCGTACTCCGGGCTGCATGACGAGCTGTCCCGCCGCCTCGACAGCGGCGCGAGACTCGATCAGCGCGATGCGCCGGGCGCCCGATGACGCGACTTGACGCTGCCCTCGCCGCGCGAGGACTCGCCCGCTCCCGCACCCACGCCGCAACCCTGATCGCTGACGGTCTGGTGAGCATCGACGGCCGACCGGTCGTGAAGGCGTCGATGCCTGTCAGCGATGAGGCCGAGATCTCCGTCGCGGGTGCCGACCACTATGTCGGTCGCGGCGCGCACAAGCTGGTCGCCGCGCTCGACGGTTTCGGCATCTCTGCCGAAGGGCGTCTGGCGCTCGACATGGGAGCCTCCACCGGTGGCTTCACCCAGGTGCTGCGTGAGCGCGGAGCGCGCCGTGTGCTGGCCGTCGACGTCGGACACGATCAGATGGCCGCTGTCGTGGCATCCGATCCCGGTGTGGTGCGCGTCGAGGGGTACAACGTCCGATACATGACCCCAGAGAACCTGCGGGACGTGACCGGGGAGGACGCAGCTCCCGACCTCATCGTGGGCGACCTCTCGTTCATCTCGCTCGAGCACGTCCTGCCGGCCGTCGCGAGCGTGGCAGCGGCGGGATCCGACATCGTGCTGCTGGTCAAACCCCAGTTCGAGGTCGGTCGAACGGCCGTGCGCGGGGGACTGGTCACAGACCCCGCCACGCGCGCCGACGCCGTCGCGCGGACGGCGTGGAGCGCTTGGGACGCGGGCCTCGGCATGCTCGGCATCCTGTCCTCCCCGATTCTCGGGACCCACGGGAACACGGAATACCTTCTGCACCTCGCACCGGGCCGCGGCAGTGATCCGTCAGAATGGTCGGACCGCATCAACGAACTGACAGGGAGACGATGAACGAGCGCAACATCCTGGTCGTCGCCCATGCCGGCAGGGAAGACACGGTCGAAGCGGCCCTCCGCGTGGTCGATGCGCTGCGTGGCGCGGGGGCGCGCCCCGTGCTCGCCGCCGACGACAGCCTCGACCTGCGTGCCGTCGATGCCCGCTTCGCGGATGTCGACGTGCTCGGCGAGACGGTGCAGCAGGAGCAGCTCGAGCTCGCGATCGTCCTGGGCGGCGACGGCACGATCCTGCGAGCCGCCGAGCTGGTGCGCGGCTGCGCGGCTCCCGTGCTCGGGATCAACATGGGCCACGTCGGATTCCTCGCGGAGATCGACCGCGATGACATGGATGCCGCCATGCGCCGCGTCATCGACCGCGACTACGAGGTCGAAGAGCGTCTCGCGCTGTCCGTCCGGGTCAAGGACGTCGACGGCGAGGTGGTCTACGAGACGTTCGCCCTCAACGAGGCGACGGTCGAGAAGGCGAGTCGGGAGCGCATGATCGAGGTCGTGCTCGAGATCGACGGACGCCCCCTCTCGAGCTTCGGATGCGACGGAATGGTCGTGTCCACTCCGACCGGGTCCACGGCCTACAACTTCTCCGCGGGCGGTCCGGTCATCTGGCCGAGCGTCGAAGCCATCGCGGTGGTGCCGCTCTCGGCGCACGCGCTCTTCGCCAAGCCGCTGGTGGTCAGCCCCGATGCCGCCGTGGCCATCGAGATGCTCGAAGGCACGTCCGGCGCTGGCATCCTCTGGTGCGACGGGCGACGGTCCCACGACCTGCCGCCGGGGGCCCGAGTCGTCGTGCGGCGATCATCGCGCCCCGTGCGCCTCGCGCGTCTGCACCCGACCGCGTTCACCGATCGTCTGGTGCGCAAGTTCCAGTTGCCGGTCGCGGGATGGCGCGGGCAGGGGGCAACCTCATGATCGAGGAGATGCGGATGCAGGGACTCGGCGTGATCGCCGACGCCGTAATGCCTCTCGGGCCCGGATTCACCGCGATCACAGGTGAGACCGGTGCCGGCAAGACGATGGTCGTGACCGGCCTCGGCCTTCTGCTCGGTCAGCGCGCCGATTCCGGAGCGGTGCGTGCCGGTGCCACCCAGGCCTCGGTCGCGGGCGTGTGGATCGTCCCCGAGACCGGCGACGTCGCGGACATCGTGGCAGACGCCGGCGGCGAGCTGGAACCCGCCGGTTCCGGTGCCGCAGAGCTGTACGTCTCACGCACGCTGAGCGCCGAGGGACGCAGCCGTGCGAGCGTCGGAGGACGCGCGGCGCCGGCGGGTGTGCTGTCGGCCCTGGCCGAGGAGCTGGTCGTCGTGCACGGTCAGTCCGAGCAGCTCAGGCTGCGCTCTGCCGCTGCGCAGCGCGATGCGCTCGATCGCTTCGGAGGAGCGTCGATCGCCCGGGCGCTCGACGCCTACGCATCGTCGTTCACCCGGTGGCGCGAGCTGGATTCCGAGATCGCGGACATCACCGAGAACCGTGATCGCCGAGCCGACGAGGCCTCCCGGCTTCGGGAGGCACTTGCTCTCATCGAGGCTGCCGCCCCGGAACCGGGCGAGGACGTCGAGCTGTCGGCACGGGCCGAGCGCCTGGCGAACGCCGAGGAGCTGCGCCTCGCGGCCTCGCTCGCCCACGGCGCGCTCTCGAACGAAGAGGGCGAGCCCGACGCATCCGCGTTGATCGCCGAGGCGCGTCGCGCGCTCGAACGGGTCTCCGACGCCGCGCTCACCGAGATATCCGCGGGCCTCGCCGACATCGGCTACCGGATCGCCGACATCGCCGGACAGCTCTCCGCCTACCTCGCCGATCTCGACGAATCGGGACCGCACGAGCTCGCGGCGGTCGAAGAGCGGCGCGCGGCACTGAGCACGCTCATCCGTGCGCACGGTTCGCTGGACGAGGCTCTCGAGCTGTGGCAGACCGGATCGACCCGGCTCGCCGAACTCGAAGACGACGGCGAGCGGCTCGCACGCCTCGAGGCCGAACGGGACGCCGCTCGTGCAGAGCTGGATTCCCGGGCCGAGGCACTGACCGCGGAGCGCACCGCAGCCGCAGCACGACTGGGCGTCGCCGTGAGCGATGAGCTGCACGAGCTCGCCATGCCGGACGCGACTCTCGAGGTCGCGGTCACGCCCGGGGCGGAGAGCGCTCACGGCCGCGACGACGTCGCCATCCTGCTCGCGCCCCACCCCGGTGCCGAACCCCGCTCCGTCTCGAAGGGGGCATCCGGCGGTGAGCTGTCGCGCGTGATGCTCGCCATCGAGGTCGTGATCGCCGGCACCGACCCCGTGCCGACCTTCGTCTTCGACGAGGTCGATGCCGGCATCGGCGGTGCGGCGGCGATCGAGGTCGGCCGACGACTTGCCCGACTCGCAGAGAAGTCGCAGGTGATCGCCGTGACCCATCTGGCTCAGGTCGCCGCGTTCGCCAACAACCACCTCTCCGTCGTGAAATCCCACGACGGAGCAGTCACCGCATCGAGTGTCCGCCGTCTCGAAGGCCAGGAGCGCGAGGCCGAGATGGCCCGACTGCTGTCCGGATTGACCGATTCGGATGCCGCGATCACCCACGCCCGAGAACTTCTCAGCCTCGGCGCCCTCACCTCCTGATAGGATCGAAGCCCGTGATGAACTCTTCTTCTGCGGGGCCCAAGAACGACACGACCAAGCACATCTTTGTGACGGGTGGTGTCGTTTCGTCTTTGGGTAAGGGGCTCACTGCCGCAAGCCTCGGCAACCTCCTCACCGCACGCGGACTCCGCGTCGTGATGCAGAAGCTCGACCCGTATCTCAACGTCGATCCGGGCACGATGAACCCGTTCCAGCACGGTGAGGTCTTCGTCACGGATGACGGTGCCGAGACCGACCTCGACATCGGCCACTACGAGCGCTTCCTCGACATCAACCTGTCGCAGGCGGCGAACGTCACGACCGGTCAGATCTACTCGCAGGTCATCGCCCGCGAGCGTCGCGGCGAGTACCTCGGCGACACCGTGCAGGTCATCCCGCACATCACCGATGAGATCAAGCGCCGCATGCGTCTGCAGGCGACCGAGGATCCTCGCCCCGACGTGATCATCACCGAGGTCGGCGGAACGGTCGGCGACATCGAGTCGCAGCCGTTCCTCGAGGCCGCTCGTCAGCTGCGTCACGAGCTCGGACGCGACAGCGTGTTCTTCGTGCACGTCTCGCTGGTTCCGTTCATGGGCGCATCCGGTGAGCAGAAGACGAAGCCGACCCAGCACTCGGTGGCGGCCCTCCGTCAGGTCGGCATCCAGCCCGATGCCCTCGTGCTCCGCAGCGACCGGCCTGTGAGCGAGAGCAACCGCAACAAGATCGCACTCATGTGCGACGTCGACGCCGAGGGCGTCATCAACACGGTCGACCTGCCGAGCATCTACGACATCCCCTCGACGCTCAACGACCAGGGGCTCGATTCGTACATCGTGCGCCGCCTCGGACTCGACCAGAAGGCTGCCGACGAGGTGGACTGGTCGCGCTGGAGCAAGGTCCTCCACGCCGTGCACAACCCGAAGCACGAGGTCACCATCGGCCTGGTCGGCAAGTACATCGACCTGCCGGACGCCTACCTCTCGGTGACCGAAGCGCTGAAGGCCGGCGGTTTCGCACAGGAGACCAAGGTCAACATCCGCTGGATCCCGTCGGACCGCTGCGAGACCCCCGAGGGCGCCCGCGAGCAGCTCGCCGCACTCGACGGCATCTGCGTTCCCGGTGGCTTCGGCATCCGTGGGATCGAGGGCAAGCTCGGTGCGCTGAAGTTCGCGCGCGAGCAGGGAATTCCGACCCTCGGCCTCTGCCTCGGCCTCCAGTGCATGGTCATCGAATACGCCCGTGATGTCGCCGGCATCGAGGGCGCGTCGTCGAGCGAGTTCGACCCCGAGACGACCGAGCCGGTCATCGCCACGATGGCGGAGCAGATCGAGATCCTCGACGGTGGAGACCTGGGTGGCACGATGCGGCTCGGCCTCTACAAGGCGGCGCTGGCGGAGGGCTCCCTGGCGAGCGAGCTGTACGGCGGCCCCGAGGCGTCGGAGCGTCACCGCCACCGCTACGAGGTCAACAACGCCTACCGTGCGCGTCTCTCCGAGGCCGGTCTGGTCTTCTCGGGTCTCAACCCCGAGCTCGACCTGGTCGAGTACGTCGAGCTCCCGCGGGACGTCCACCCGTACTACATCGCCACCCAGGCGCACCCGGAGCTCCGCTCGCGCCCGACCGACCCGCACCCGCTGTTCCGTGGCCTGGTCGGGGCTGCGATCGAGCGTCACCGCTCGAGCGAGCTCTTCGACGTCGAGGCCGATGCCGAGTTCGGCGAAGCAGTCGCCTGAGCGTGGCGAAGCCCATGTCTGAGTTCGATGAGCTGAGAGACGAGCCCTTCCAGCCGGAGGTTCTGCAGAGTGACCTCGTCTACGAGGGTGCCGTCTGGAATGTGCGCGACGACCGTGTGCGTTACGGCGACGGGGAGATCCGCCGTCAGTATGTCGCGCACACCGGCGCCGTAGCGATCCTCGCGCTCGATGACCAGGGTCGCGTACTGCTGATCCAGCAGTACCGGCACCCGATCCGTCACCGCGACTGGGAGCTGCCGGCAGGTCTGCTCGACATGCCGGGGGAGGAGCCCCTCGCGGCAGCTCAGCGCGAGCTGGCGGAGGAGGCCGATCTCGTCGCGGCGCACTGGGAGCCGCTCGTATCGTCGTGGACGACCCCGGGTGGCAACGACGAGGTCATCCACGTCTTCCTCGCGAGTGGTGTGTCGACGGCGAACGAAGCACACGCGCGCGTGGACGAAGAGGCTGACATCCGCGTGGAGTGGGTGCCGCTCGATGCCGCGGTCGCCGCGGTGCTCGACGGGCGGATGCGCAACGGCATCCTCAGCATCGGCGTCCTCGCGGCCGCGCAGAGGCTGCGCGACCGGAGCTGAGCATGCAGCTCGACCGAGCGTTGGACACGTATCTGCGCCACGTCACGATCGAGCGCGGTCTCAGCGAGCACACTATCTCCGCGTATCGACGCGACCTGGACATGTATCTGGAGTGGCTCGTGTCCGAGGGGGTGACGGACACCGCTGAGATCAGCCCGGCGGTCGTCGGACGCTTCATCGCCGATCGCTCCGGGGCCGATCCGGCTCCTGCGGCGACGAGCCTCGCCCGCCTGCAGTCGTCGGTGCGCGGATGGCACCGGTTCCTGGCGCGTGAAGGGATCGAACCGGATGACCCGAGCGGCCGTCTCCGTCCGCCCAAGGCCCCGCGGCGTCTGCCGAAGGCGCTGACGATCGACCAGGTCGAGAGCCTCCTCGGCGCCCCCAGCGCGGAGGATCCGCTGGGCATCCGTGACCGGGCCCTGCTCGAGCTGCTCTACGCGACCGGCGCTCGTGTGTCGGAGGCCGTCGGGCTCGACGTCGACGACCTCGCTCATGGCGATGTCCTGCGCCTCCGCGGCAAGGGGTCGAAGGAACGTATCGTGCCGATCGGCTCGTTCGCCCGCGCAGCGGTGGACGCGTACCTCACCCGGGTCCGTCCCGGGCTCGCAGTGAAGGGTCGGGCGTCGGCGCGGCTGTTCCTCGGCGCGCGCGGTGCGCCCCTGTCGCGCCAGAGCGCCTGGCTGGTCATCCGCGCGGCCGCGGAGAACGCGCACATCACCGCCGATGTCTCACCGCACACGCTGCGGCACTCGTTCGCCACGCACCTGCTGCAGGGCGGCGCAGACGTGCGCGTCGTGCAGGAGCTGCTCGGACACGCCTCGGTCGCGACGACCCAGATCTACACGCACGTGTCTGTCGACACGCTGCGCGACATCTACGCGACGTCGCACCCTCGCGCCCGGTGAGCCGAGCTGCGGCCAAAACGCGGGATCGCCGCGGCCGAGGCGTGGAACCCTCCGGGCGATCGGTAGACTCGATCAAGCACGAAACGAGCAGGAGAATCGGTGGCTGAGAACGCGGCGAAGTCCAGGGCGAAGACGTCGAAGACCGACGACACCCCCATGGGACCCACCGGGCGTCCCTATCACGGCTTCGCGACCCCTGCTCCTCTCGCCTCGCATGGTCCGGCCCGCATCATCGCCCTCTGCAATCAGAAGGGCGGCGTCGGCAAGACCACGACCTCGATCAACCTCGCCGCGGCCCTCGCCGAATATGGCCGGAAGGTCCTCGCGGTCGACTTCGACCCGCAGGGCGCACTGTCGGCAGGTCTCGGCATTCAGACGCACGATGTGCCGACGATCTACGATCTGCTGCTCGACACCAAGCGCGACGCACATGATGCGATCGTGCACTCGGGTGTCGAAGGCCTCGACGTCATGCCGGCGAACATCGACCTGTCGGCCGCTGAGGTGCACCTCGTGAACGAGGTCGCCCGCGAGACGATCCTCGCCCGTGTCCTCCGCCAGGTCGCGGGGGAGTACGACGTCATCCTCATCGACTGCCAGCCCTCGCTCGGTCTGCTGACGGTCAACGCGCTGACCGCCGCTCACGGCGTCATCATCCCGCTCGAGTGCGAGTTCTTCGCGCTTCGCGGTGTGGCGCTGCTGATCGAGACGATCGACAAGGTGCGCGACCGCCTGAACCCGTCGATCACCATGGACGGCCTCCTCGCCACCATGTACGACCCGCGCACCCTGCACTCGCGTGAGGTTCTCGAGCGTGTGGTCGAGGCGTTCGGGGACGACGTCCTGGAGACCGTGATCGGTCGAACCGTCAAGTTCCCCGATGCATCGGTGTCCGGTGTGCCGATCACCGAGTTCGCTCCGGAGCACGCTGCCGCGCAGGCGTACCTGCGACTGGCGCGGGAGCTGGTCGCCCGTGGCGCTGTCGCCTGAGCTCGAGCCGCCAGACACCCCGGCTCAGTCCGTCTCGCCTCAGTCCGTCTCGCCTCAGTCCGTCTCGCCCGTTCAGTCCGTCTCGCCCGTTCAGTCCGTCTCGCCCGTTCAGTCCGTCGCGGACATCGGCTCAGACATCGCTGACACCGCACTGCCGGCGGATCCCGGGTTCCGCGTCTCCCTGTCGAACTTCGACGGCCCGTTCGACCTTCTGCTGAACCTCATCTCGAAGCACGAGATGGACATCACCGAGGTGTCGCTGAGCGCCGTCACCAACGAGTTCATCGCTTACCTCAAGGAGCTCGACGACGACGAGGAGCTCGATCAGGCGTCCGAGTTCCTGGTGGTCGCAGCGACGCTGCTCGACATGAAGGTGGCGGGACTGCTGCCTCAGGGCGAGCTGGTGGATGCCGAAGCCGTCGCTCTCCTCGAAGCACGTGACCTCCTCTTCGCGCGACTCCTGCAGTACCGCGCCTTCAAAGAGGTCTCGGCGTGGTTCGCCCGATGCCTGCAGCGCGAGGACCGTCGGCACGTGCGTGCTGTCCGGCTGGATGAGAAGCACAGGCGAAAGACCCCAGAGCTCGTGTGGTCGCTCAGCGCGGATGACTTCGCCGCGCTCGCGCTCCTCGCGTTCGCGCCGAAGGAGATCCCGCATGTCGGCCTCGATCACCTGCACGCTCCGCTCGTCAGCATCCGCGAACAGGCCGCGATCGTGGTCACTCTGCTGCGCGCGGCGGAGTCCGTGAGCTTCCGCGAGCTGGTCGCGGGTGTGAGCGAGCCCGGGATCGTGGTCGCTCGGTTCATCTCCGTGCTGGAGCTCTACCGGCACGCCGCACTCTCCTTCGAGCAACTGGAACCGCTCGGCGAGCTCACGCTGCGCTGGGCAGCCGACTCCTGGTCGGACGAGACACTGGCATCCCTGGGAGCCGACTATGACCGATGACACCGTTGACGCAGTGACCGGAGCCGTGACCGAGCCGGCCGTGCGTGACACGCCTCTCTCCGAGCGCATCGAGGCGATCCTGCTGATCATCGACGAGCCGATCGGACTCGTCGCTCTCGCCGCTGCCGTCGGATCACCGGTCGCTGCCGTCCGACAGACGATCGAGACGCTGGTCGACGATTACGACGGCAAGGGTCACGGACCGCGACGGGGTTTCGAGCTGCGTGAGGTCGGCGGGGGCTGGCGCCTGTACGTCCGGGAGGATCACGACGACGTCGTCGCGGAGTTCGTCGGGGGACAAGCGCCGGCACGACTCTCGCAGGCGGCGCTCGAGACGCTCGCGGTGATCGCCTACAAGCAGCCCGTCACGCGCAGCCAGGTGGCGTCGATCCGCGCGGTGAACGTCGACTCCGTCGTGCGGACGCTCCTCGCACGAGGTCTCATCACCGAGCTGTTCGCGGACTCCGAGACCGGCGCCATCAACTACGGCACGACCGACGCTCTGCTGCAGCACCTGGGCATCAACTCGCTCGACGAGCTGCCCCCCATCTCTCCTCTGCTCGACGACGGCGCGGACGGCTTCGACGAAGGGACCATCCGATGATCTCGGTCGTCCTGACGGCGGCGACCGGCCGCGTCGGCACGACGCGCAGGATCAGTTTCAACGAAGGGACCTTCCGATGAGCGGCTTCGAGACACCAGAGGGCATCCGCCTGCAGAAGGTGCTGTCGGCGGCGGGCGTGGCCTCGCGACGCGTGATCGAGCAGTACATCGTCGAAGGGCGCATCCGTGTCAACGGCGTGACCGTCACCGAGCTCGGCCGTCGCGTCGACCCGGAGACCGATCTCATCGATGTGGACGGCACCGCTGTTCAGCTCGACGTGTCGAAGCGCTATGTGATGCTGAACAAGCCCACCGGGGTCGTCAGCAGCATGCGAGACGAGAACGATCGCCCCGATCTGCGCCGGTTCACCGAGGACTACGAGGAGCGGCTGTACAACGTCGGTCGGCTCGACGCGGAGACCAGCGGGCTGCTGGTGCTGACCAACGACGGAGACCTCGCTCACGTGCTCGCTCACCCGTCATTCGGGGTGACCAAGGTCTACATCGCCAAGGTCGAAGGCGAAGTGACCGCGCAGACGATCTCGAAGCTCACCCGGGGCATCGAGCTCGACGACGGTCCGATCGCGGCAGACAAGGCGAGGCTGCTCGACACCTCTCGCGGGTCGAGTCTCGTCGAGCTGACGCTGCACTCCGGGCGCAATCGCATCGTCCGACGGATGCTCGCAGCGGTCGGCCACCCGGTGACCGAACTCGTGCGCCGCCAGTTCGGCCCGCTGCACCTGGGAACCCTCCCGGTTGGGAAGACGCGCGAACTGACTAAAATCGAACTCGGCGCACTCTTGACTCTGTCGCGCCGTGATTCCGGTGTCGCCGAGGCGCCAGGCGAGCAACAGGAGAACGAGTGACCGATACGACGAGTGCGCCCACGGGGGCTCGGAGTTCTGTCGCGCCACGAATCGCGGCCAGACTCTCGGGAACCGTTCGCGTCGTCGGCGCCGGGCTGCTCGGCGCGAGCATCGGACATGCCCTTCGTGCGAAGGGTGTCGACGTGGTGCTCGCCGACACCTCGCCCGCCCAGCTGCGTCTCGCGATCGACTACGGGGCGGGCCGCTCGGCCGCCGAGGACGATTCGCCGGTGCTGGTCGTGGTCGCCGTGCCGCCGGACGTCACCGCGGATGTCATCGAGTCGGAGCTGAGTCGTTTCCCTCACGCTGTCGTCACCGACGTGGCGAGCGTCAAGCTCGAGCCCCTGCACAGCCTGCAGCACCGTGGCGTCGACCTCACCCGCTACATCGGCTCGCACCCCCTCGCCGGACGCGAGCGCGGCGGAGCGATCTCTGCGCGCGCCGACCTCTTCGTGGGCCGCCCCTGGGTGGTGTGCCGGGATGCCGACACGACCGCCACCGATCTCGCGCTCGTCGAAGCGCTCGCCCTCGATGTCGGAGCGATGCCGCTCGAGATGACTCCCGAGGAGCACGACCGTTCGGTCGCTCTCACCTCCCACGTTCCTCAGGTCGTCGCGAGCCTGCTCGCCGGCCGTCTCGCCACCGCCGACGAGGGTGCGCTGCGCCTCTCTGGCCAGGGCGTCCGCGACACGACGCGTATCGCGGCATCCGCCCCCGAACTCTGGGTGCAGATCCTCGGAGCGAACGCCGGGCCCGTGGTCGAGATCCTCGACGCTCTGGCATCCGATCTCCGCGAGGTGTCGGACGCTCTGCGCGCGCCCGAGGCCCCCGGGGCTCGGCGTGTGGTCGCCGAGACGATCCGGCAGGGCAACGACGGCGTCGAACGTCTTCCCGGAAAGCATGGGCAGAACCAGCGATTCGAGTCCCTGGTCGTGATGGTCGACGACACCGCCGGCCAGCTCGGTCGACTGTTCGGCGAACTCGGAGAGCTCGGCGTCAACGTCGAGGACCTCCGTCTCGAGCACTCGCCGGGCGCGCAGTTCGGCCTGGCCGAGATCAGCGTCGACCCTGCTGCGCTGCACGGGGCGATCACCGGACTTCAGGAACGCGGCTGGCGGATTGCAGGTACGACCAATGACTGATTTCATCGCGATCGACGGGCCCGCGGGCTCCGGCAAGTCCAGCGTGTCCAAGGCGGTCGCTCGGGCTCTGGGCTTCGGCTACCTCGACACCGGCTCCGCGTACCGCGCTCTCGCCTGGCATGTGCTGGATCGAGGCGCCGACACGGCGGATGCGGCGGCGGTGCTCGACGCCGTCTCCGACTTCCCCGTGCGCCTTGGCCTCGACCCCGACGATCGCACCGTGCTCGTTGGAGAGGTCGACGTCACGGACGCGATCCGCGAACCATCGGTCTCGAGCGCGGTGAGCGGCGTCGCCCGTGTGCCCGAGGTGCGGAACCAGGTCAATCGTCTCTTCCGCACCCTCGTCGCCGAGGCGCCGTACCCGGCGGTCGTCGTCGAGGGGCGGGACATCACCACCGTGGTGGCTCCCGACGCTCCGGTGCGCATCCTCCTCACGGCTGCGCCCGAGGTGCGCGCCGCACGACGTGCCGGCGAGCTCGCCGGCGAGAACGCCGAGGCCGTCGCGGCCGCACTGCACAAGCGCGACGCATCAGACAGCGCCGTCGTCGACTTCCTGAACGCCGCAGACGGCGTCGAGGTCGTCGATTCGACGGAGCTCGATTTCACACAGACCATCGACGCCGTCCTCGCGGTGATCGAACGAATCCGAGGAGTACACCATGGCTGACGACGAATACGAAGGCGGCCCCGACCAGCTCGCCGAGAAGATGGAGTCGCTCGACGAGCAGCTCGCCGAGGCGCGGGCCGAGACCCTGCGCGCCGGCCTCGCCGATTACGACCTGGACGATGAAGATGCCGCCCTTCTCGCCGGCATCACGATGGGTGAGGACGGGATCCAGTTCTTCCCGGCCCTGCCGGTCGTCGCGATCGTCGGTCGACCGAACGTCGGCAAGTCGGCTCTCGTCAACCGCATCCTCGGTCGTCGTGAGGCAGTCGTCGAGGACACCCCCGGCGTGACCCGCGACCGCGTGACGTACAAGGCCGAGTGGGCCGACCGTCGCTTCTCGCTCGTCGACACGGGCGGCTGGGAGCCCGACGCCCGCGGCATCGACCGCTCGGTCGCCGCGCAGGCGGAGGTCGCGATCGACCTCGCCGACATCGTGCTGTTCGTCGTCGACGCCATGGTCGGCGCCACGTCGACCGATGAGCACGTCGTGAAGCTGCTGCGCAAGAGCGGCAAGCCGGTCTTCCTCGTCGCCAACAAGATCGACGACGCTCGTCAGGAACCTGAGGCTGCGGCTCTCTGGAACCTCGGCCTCGGCGAGCCCTACCCGGTGTCGGCGATCCACGGTCGTGGCGTCGCCGATCTGCTCGACCAGCTGCTGAAGAAGCTGCCGGATGTCTCCGCGGTCGCGAAGGCCGAGATCGGCGGGCCGCGGCGCGTCGCGATCCTCGGTCGACCGAACGTCGGCAAGTCCTCGCTGCTCAACAAGGCGGCCGGCGAAGAGCGCGTGGTCGTGAACGACCTCGCGGGAACCACCCGTGACCCGGTCGATGAGATCGTCGAGCTCGGTGGCAAGCTCTGGCGCCTCGTCGACACCGCCGGCATCCGCCGCCGGGTGCACATGGCGCAGGGTGCTGACTTCTACGCGTCGCTGCGCACGTCCGCTGCTCTCGAGAAGGCGGAGGTCGCGGTCGTCGTCCTCGATGTGTCCGAGACGATCAGCGAGCAGGACGTCCGCATCATCGATCTCGTGCTCGAGTCGGGCCGCTCTCTCGTGCTGGCATTCAACAAGTGGGATCGTCTGAACGATGACGACCTCGAGAACGCCGATCGACGTCGGTACCTCGAGCGTGAGATCGAGCAGGACCTGGCGCACGTCGCCTGGGCGCCCCGAGTGAACATCTCGGCCAAGACCGGTCGTCACCTCGACAAGCTCGTGCCGGCGCTCGAGACGGCGTTGGAGAACTGGGACCGTCGCATCCCGACGGGCAAGTTCAACGCCTTCCTCGCAGAGCTCGTCGCCGAGCACCCGCACCCGCTGCGTGGCGGAAAGCAGCCGCGCATCCTGTTCGGCACGCAGGCATCGACGCGTCCGCCGACGTTCGTGCTGTTCACGACGGGATTCCTCGACCCGGGCTACCGCCGCTTCATTCAGCGTCGTCTGCGCGAGCTCTACGAATTCGACGGAACTCCGATCGTCATCAACATGAGGGTCCGCGAGAAGCGCCAGCGCTGATCGCACCCGATTCGACAGCTGTGCCCGCGCGAATCCGCGCGGGCACAGCTGTTCCCGCGTATGACCCCGGCGGATGCCGACAGCCGGATGCTGTGACAGGCTGAAGGGGTGACTGTCGTACCTCCCGCCGCAGGTGAACCCCGCCGCCCAGATGGGCCGCGAAACCCGGGCGACGCCTGGGTGATCGCCCCCTCGGGGGAGAAGTACTGGGGGCGCTTCGGCGCGGCTGGGCTGCTCGCCGTCGATCCGGAACGCGGGATCCTTCTTCAGCACCGGGTGTCCTGGTCGCACTTCGGTGGGACATGGGGGTTGCCTGGCGGCGCCATGCACGAGGGCGAGAGCGCGATCGTGGGCGCAGTGCGCGAGGCGCAGGAAGAGGCCGGGGTTCCGGATGCGGCCGTGCGACCCCGGTTCACCAGCGTGCTCGATCTGGACGTGTGGTCGTACACGACCGTCATCGCCGATGTGGTGCGTCCGTTCGACCCCGTGATCAGTGACCCCGAGAGCGTGGCTCTCGAGTGGGTGCCCGTCGATGAGGTGGACGCACGGCCGTTGCACCCCGGTTTCGGTAGCGCCTGGCCTGCTCTGCGCACCCTGCTCGATGTGCGCCTGTCGCTCGTCGTCGACGCCGCCAACGTGGTCGGCTCTGTGCCGAACGGATGGTGGAGAGATCGTGCCGGTGCGACGGCTCGTCTTGCCTCGCGCCTCGACGGACTCGCTGTGCCCGCGGCCGACCTCGGGGTCGGGGGAGCGACCTGGTTCCCGGAGATCGCTCTCGTCGTCGAGGGACAGGCGCGCGGGATCGTGACTCCGTCGTCGGACGCCGATGCGGAGGTGCCCGAGCTGCTTCCCGCAGGTGGCGTCTCGATCGTCCGCGCCGAGGGGGCCGGAGACGACGCGATTGTGGCCGAGGTGGAACGTCGAACGCGTGCCGGGCAGCATGTCGTGGTCATCTCGAGCGACCGCGAGCTGCAGAACCGCGTCGACGCAGCGGGCGCGGCGCAAGTGCGCTCGGCGGGCTGGCTGTTGAGCGTGCTCCCGCAATAGTCGGGGCCGCTTTCGTCTCAGTGCGTGCTCCGCTCCGTCTCAGCGCGCGCTCCGCTTCGTCTTGGCTGTGCGCCCCCTCGTCCGACGGTGGCTGCGCTCAGCCTGAGGGGTGTTGCGCTCAGCGTGACGCGTGCTGCGCTCAGCGTGAGGATGCTGCGCTCAGCGTGAGGGTGCCGCACTCAGCGTGACGTGTGCTGCGCTCAGACGAACATCACTCTTCGTCGCGGTGGGTCGACATACTCGCGGCCGAGCGGACTCGTCCACGTGAGCGACCCGTCAGAGGTCTGGCGCGCCGTCCACCGATGCCGCTCATGGATGTCCGGATGCTTGAGCGAGTGGTGCGTCGTGCAGAAGTGGCTGAGATTGTCGACGCGCGTGCGTCCACCACGGGCGTGGTCGTGGTTGTGGTCGATCTCGCAACGATGCACCGGCATCCTGCATCCGGGAAACCTGCAGTGCTGATCGCGCGCTCTGAGGAACCGCCGCATCTGCTCTGTCGGGGAGTAGGAGTCGGTCTCCGTGACCAGTCCCTGCGCGTCGAGGAACAGACGCGCCCACCCGGTGCGATGTCCTGCGAGTCCCCGCGCGACGTCGGGATCGAGCGGCCCGTGTCCGTCGAGTTCAGCGGGACGATCGTCCTCCCCGGCGAGAGTGCTTGCAGCGACGGTGACCTGGATGCGGGCGGAGATGTTCTCCAGCCCTGTGCCTGTCGCTTCGTTCGGATCGGCAGTGAGGAGCAGGTCAGCCAGCACATCGGCGCGCATCTGGTCGAATGTGCGAGCGTCGCCGGAGAGGTGCTCGATGTCAGGGCTCGAGGCGTCGGCCATCGGGTCGATCAGTCCGGCAAGCGGGTCGGTGACGAACGTGCCGTCGGCGGCGATCACCGCTGTGTCGAAGTAGGACTCGTATCGGGGATCATCGGGCGAGAGGTCGTCGAGGTAGAGCGAGCCCTCCGGTTCGTCCAGCGGCTCGAGGATAGGCTCCTGCTCGTTGCGGGTGCGAGTGATGTGCCGGGCCATCTGCGTGAGCCGATCGGAGATCGCCACTGCGACCCACTCGGGCAGGATCGCCGTGAGGGCCGCAAGCCCGTCGCCGACGGACTTGACGGTGACACACCGTTCCGCGGCCGCTCGGCGATGCTGCTCGACGACGGTCTCGCCGACGAGAGCTGCCGCCACCTGACGTGCATGGGTCTTCGTTCTCGGTGCCGTGTCGTTCTCAGCGACCACCAGAACAGCAGCCTCGTAGAGGCTCATCGTCTCGGCGTCCACCCGCCCATCGCGGATGGCGTCGTCGACGATCTCGCTCGCACGCACGATCTCACGGACATGACGCACGCTGATCGACCCGACAGAGAAGGCGGCCTGCACGGCCGGGAGCGTGCGCGTCAATGTGCGTGCATCGGTGAAGGCGTACTCGACCGAACCTTTCGGGATGCGACCGGCCGCGGAGTACTCTGCGACCATCGAGCGGTAGATCGCCTCGCGATGGTGCGGGCTCTCCGAGACGTCGCTGTCGTGCATGCCGATCCGCTCGACCAGCAGCGCGTAGGACTCGGCCTCGAGCGCAGCGATCTGGCGGCGCGTGGTGACCCATTCGTCGAGCAGGCGGCAGCGCTCCTCGAGATCGAGGTCGAAGTTGGTACGCCGGGTCATAGGTCCACATTAGAACCTATGTTCGACCGCATCCAGGCTCAACCCTGGAATATGCCGTCATCCTCGTATCCTCGCCCGCGCAGCTTGTCGATGTCGCGACGCTCGCGTTTCGTGGGTCGCCCAGCCCCCCGATCACGCAGTCCGAGAGCCGCCTGCGGTTCGCGCTCCGGTGTGCGATCCTCATACGCCAGCGCAGCGAGAGGGGCGCCGACGCGCTTGACGAGCAGCTGACGCACGATGAGAATCCGATCGAATCCGGCGATCCGGATGCGCAGTTCGTCGCCGAGGCGGATGTGCTGAGCAGCCTTCACTTTGTCGCCGTTCACGCGCACATGCCCCGCACGGCATGCAGTGGTGGCGGCCGAGCGCGTCTTGTAGACGCGGATCGCCCAGAGCCAGCTGTCGACCCGTGCTGCATCCGCCATCAGATGTCTCGCTTTCTCAGTGCGATCAGGGTGCCGGCGATGATCAGACCCTGCCCGAGCGTGTAGGTGGCCATGATGGCGGGGCTGCTCCAGTCCGGCAGGGAACCGGGCAGGAAGAGCCGAAGAGCCAAGAGAGTGTCACTGGCGAGAAAGAAGGCGCCGCCGATCGACACGAGCGCAGAGCATCGAGTGGCGGTGGCCGCTGTGCTCGCGAGGACGAGACCGTAGACAGCCACCGCGATCAGCAGCCCACCGGCGTGCGGACCGATGAACACCAGCATCACCACCCACCAAGCGGCGTAGACGAGCGCCCACCACGGCATCCGCCGCGCGGCGAGATGGCGCATGAAGAGCGCGATGTATGCCAGATGCGCGATGCCGAAGAACAGGAGCATCAGAGGCACTTCTGGCGCCGCCGGGAAGAACACCCCTGCGCTGTCGCCGAGCCACGAGAACAGGAGTGCCGCGATGGTCAACGCCAGCGCCGAGCGTTCCGCGGCGCGACCCACTGACACGAACACGGGCACGGCGAGCAAGGGCATGAGCAGGAGCTTCGTCGGCCCGGCTGCGGGGCTGCCAACGCTCAGCAGCGCCACGTGAGCCGCCGATGCCGCCGCATAGGGCAGAAAGGCCCAGAGAAGCGGGTCGGACGGACGGCGTCGCTGCATCTCACCATCGTAGGGCGGGATCGAACGCGCTCAGCCTCGCTCAGGATTCGACCGTCACCTGGGTGATCTGACCGTCGGCACCGAGGTGCACGGCGGGCCAGTAGCCCTCGGGGAAGTGCTGGCCGCAGGTGTCGATGAAATGGAGCACGACCGTGCCATCGGACGAGGCTTCGAGCGTCTCGAGGGTGAGGTCGGTCGCCGCGTCGTCGAGCTCGTGCTGCTCCGGGGCCGCATTGCTGAAGGCGGCGACGACCGCATCCGTCGCCAGTCGTCGTAGGACGCCGAGGGCGGCTATGGTCTGATGCACATGGGGGAGCAGTGCGGCAGCCTCACCGGCATCGGTGCCTTCGATCATGAGATCGAGAGGGGCGCCGGCGACGACCGTGCCGCCTGCATACCAGTCATGGGTCAGTACCGTTCCGTCGGACAGCTCGGTCGTGGCGCGCGTGAGGGTGCCCAGTTCGGGATCTTCGATGGTCGGGTTCTCGTCGCTCATGTCACCACGCTAGCGCTCGCTCACGGCCCGAGAGTCGAGCCGCGGGACTCGAGCTGCTCGCGCAGGATGCGAATGGCCTTCGGCCCGACTCCGTGGATGGCGAGCAGCGCCGCCTCGGACGCGCCGTCGAATCGGTCGAGACGCGTGAACCCGTGGAGCGCGAGCCCTCGTCGTGCGACCTTGCCCATGGACGCTGGTAGGTCCGTCTCTTCGTTCATGACGACAGATCCAGTGCGACCAGGGTTCGGCCCGGCTTCATCTCCGCGCGTTCTTCGAATCCCGCCGCCAGGAACGTGGCGAGCGTGCCGTGGAACAGATCGTTGGTGCGCTTCTTCTCGCCACGGGTGTCGACGGGGTACCCCTCGACCAGTCTGGCGCCGGAGCGTCGAGCGAGATCGACGGCGGCGCGCAGCAGCTCGAGGGTGATGCCCAAGCCGCGGTGTTCGCGACGGACCACGAAACACGTCACAGCCCATACCGACTCGTCATCCAAGGGTTCGGTTGATGCCGCCGCGATCATGCGCGTGCGTGGCACCCGCTGCTGCAGAGTTCGCGGCCCGATCCTGATCCACCCCGCGGCCTCGCCGTCGATGTATGCGATCAGACCAGGCGGAGGGCCCGCCTGGATCTCATCGCGCAACATCTCTGTGCGTTGCGGCGTGGTCGTCTCATTCCACTCCTTGTTGCTCAGCATCGGCCAGATGCACTGGCAGCTGGCACCGTCGCCGCCGCCCGTCAGCGCATGCTGAACGTCATCCCATCGGGCGCTGGTCGCCACCTCGGTCGTGATCGTCACCATGGATGCGACCGTACGCCGGGGCTCTGACACCCCGCAACGCCCGGCGCTCACCCGGTTCGCGGAGATCCGTCGAGTGGGGCTAAGATAGGGGAGTTGCCTGCGCGAGAGTGCAGAACAACGGGCTGTGGCGCAGCTTGGTAGCGCACTTGACTGGGGGTCAAGGGGTCGCAGGTTCAAATCCTGTCAGCCCGACCGAGAAAGGCCCGGAAACTCGCAAGAGTCTCCGGGCCTTCTGCATGTCCGGGACAGTCCGAGGGCAGCAGGCATAAGGCCGTCACGCTGGGCGGCGTCGAGTGTGCCAGACACGCCCTCATCACGGAGGGTGGCGACGGCCTGCCGGGTCTGCGCCTTGGCTTAGGCCCGGCGGGCCCTCGGTTGAACATCGAGACCGAAGCCGCCCATGGAGTGAGCGGCGGTGCTGACACGGAGGTACAGCACGGCGTTCATCGCGATTCCTGCATACTGAGCAAATGAACATCGCTGACCCTCACGGGCCCATGAGTCCGTCCGGCAAGGTCGGCTCGATCGTGAATGTCGTCATGTCCGCAGTATTCGGCGGGATCGCCGTCGTGGTGGGCATCGTTATCGGTGAGCCAATGCCGTTCGTCGGGGGGCTCGGCTTCTGGGCGATGTGTGCCTTCGCCTTCGTGCCGATCATGCGTCGCGCGATCAAGTACGAGCGCGAGAAGAACGCGCGCCGCGCTGGCGCGATAGCCTCCCGCATGAGGACATACCCAACCGTGGAGATCGCACTCTGGACTGAGGACGCGATCGTGCTGATGGACTGGCTGGAGACTGTCGACTTCGACGAAGTTCCGTCAGAGCACAAGGCAGTCAAGCAGGCGCTGACGGACCTCGCGTCGCGGCTGGAGGAAGTTGTCCCGTATGAGTCGCCCATGACGCCCGAACGAGTCGCGACTGCGCAAGAGGCTGTCAGTCGGGGCATGGGCAGGTGACCAGAAGTGACGAATGTCGATGCGGGGGAGGCGGTCTCTCCGTCAACTGATGATTCCGGGCCTGCCGCCAATTCCGTAGAACTGGCGGTGACCGGAAGAATCGGCGTCGTCCGCCATGAACAGGAGACGCTCGATGCTGACGCCGAGTTCCCGGCGACGGCGGACCCGGTCGATTTGTCTGCACTCATTCGCGCTGCCGATTGTGGGGCTCGCTCGTCGTGGACCGGAATCCGGCGGCGTCAAGACTTCACGTGCGAGGAGGCGGCCACAGGCATCGGGGCGGGCAGTACGGTGCCCCGACCGGTTCTGGGGTACCTATCGGGACACCTAGCCGGCTTCGCTGGGGAACTCCACCGGCTCGGGGCCGCGTCTGTGTGGCCACGGCCAACGTAACCCCAATGCAGCGCTGTATCTAGGGGTTGCGGATGCGCCTCAGTCCGATCGTGTGAACGGCGGTCGGCGGATCTCCGTTCATGTGCGGCGGCATCGAGATGCCGAGGCCCAGTCGCGTTTCGTGCAGAAGAGGGTACGCCCGCACGCCGTCGTCCACCACGCCATATGACGTGGCCCCTGTCGGGCGTATCCTTCGCTCGAGAGCCTGCCCCGACCACGGTCTGGGGACCCCGGCGGGGCCGCTCCGGTCGAGGGACTCTTCCTTCACATGATCACTCGTGATCCGGAGAGAGAGTCCCTCCGCTGTGCGATCCGTCGTCCTTCCGTCCGATTCCTCCTCACGTCAACCCCCTCCTCGTGTGCGCGGTCGACCGCATACCGTCGCCTCAACCGACAGAGGAGATGCAATGAGCGATCTGCAGAACACGCACGGAACTCCCGGTGGCGACGAAGAGGCGGACACCGCCTCGGGCGGTGCGCCCGACGAGTCGTCGTCGAAGAGCACCGACGAGATCATCGAGGACGAGACCACCGACGAAGACGGTGCGCCCCTCGAGAACCCGTCCGGCGGCTGACCCCGACGACGTCCACACAGAGGAGACCCCCACCGGCACTGAGTCCTGTGGGGGTCTTCGTCGTCGGCGGGGTGCCGAACCTAGGCCGTGCGCACCGTCAGCATGCGCCACCCCTCGGGCACCTTCGCCTCGAGCGACGCCATGTCGTCGGCCTCGATCTCGCGCACGCCGTCGACGCGGGTGAACGTGCCCGTCGCCTCCATCTTCGCTTCGCCCTTCAGCATCCGCACGGGCGCCGACGTCAGATAGAAGCCCGGCTTGCGGTGCTGTTCGAGCTCGACGAGCACCTCGGCCAGCGTCGTGCCGATGACGTCTGCAGTGCTGGTCTCGATGGGACGAATCAGAGCGATGAGCATCAGGCCAGCCTACGGCGCGGCCCTTGGGATTCGACGTACCGCTCCGCGCAGCGCATCAACTGACCGTCGTCGCGAGCGGAGGAAGGTGCGGGATCGTGACCGGCGACGTCGATCGGCTCGGCGGGTTGTGGAACCGCTGCAGGTCGCTGAGCACCTATTCCGCCGACATGTACGAGCTCGCCAGGGGAAGGTTGCGCAGCCAGAGCACATCGACCTCGACGGCGTCGACCTGATAGATGCAGGCGACAGTCTGGCGCGCATCGTGCGGCTCGTACCTGTGGTCGACGATCAGCCACTCGGTCTCCGTGACCCTTCGGAGCTCGAACCTCGGATCGGGCATCGCGGACATCTCAACACTCCAATCAGTCGTTGTCACCATCGGCTGACAGAGGGAGCGCTCCGCGCCCGGGCGGGAAGACACCACCGCCTGGTCGACGGGCGCCCTCTGCCCGCCAGAGTTCACCAGAAGTATAAGAACTCACCGGTATATCGCTCAAGTGAGCCGTGAGGGATGCGGCGGACAGTGCGCCTCAGGCTTCGTGCGCGGTCTTCCCGGCGATCACGGTGCGCAGGACTCGCGCTGTGAGCAGAGACGCGCTGCCCTCCGAGAACGGATCGACGTCGAGCACGGCGAAGTCTGCGACCTGGCCCACCGCGATCCGGCCCCGCCAGTCGCCATCGCCGATCGAGACCGCAGCGTCACGAGTCGCATGCACGACCGCGCGTTCGAGGGGAAGAGCGAACTGCGGATGCACCGCCGGCACATCCGGGTCGAGAGCGGACGCCCGCGTTGTGGCGACGTACATGTTCGCGAGCGCCGCGTGCGGTGCGGTGGGGGCGTCGGTCGAGAAGGCGAGCAGTGCACCGGCATCCTCATACTCGGGCCACGCGAAGGCGCGATCCGCACGATCGTCGCCCAGCTGTGCTGCCCAGTTGGCGAAGATGGCGGGGTCGGCGTGCACCGGCTGCATGGAAGCCGTCACGCCGAGCCGTGCCATGCGCTCGGCCGTGCCGGGTGCCGCGTACTCGAGATGCTCGATCCGGTGGCGACGGGGGCGATCGCCATTGACGGTGATGGCGTGCTCGATGGCATCCAGCGCGAGGGTGCTCGCCTCGTCGCCGATGGCATGCAGCGCGACCTGCAGTCCGGCGGCATCCGCGGCCGCCACCACAGGGAGCAGCCGATCAGCGGGCCAGATCGGCGCGGCGTGGGAGCCATCCGCATACGGTGCGCGCATCGCCGCCGTGCACGCGTCGATCGTGCCGTCGAGCACGAGCTTGATCCCGATCACGCGAACGGTGCCGGAGACGGCGAGGGCACGCTCGGCCGCCTCGGCCACCTGAGCCAGGTTCTGGGCATCGTCACCCGTGTTGGCGACGAACCAGTGGGCGGCGATCCGCAACGGCAGCGCGCCACGTCGTTCCGCGCGCTCGAGCGCTTCGAGCGCGAGCGCGTCGAACGCCATGTCGACGGCGCCGGTCACACCGGCCGCGAGGTACGCCTCGACGACGCGCTGCACCGCCGCATCCCGCTGCTCGTCGGTGGTGGTGGCATCGCGGTGCGCCCACGCGAACTGCTGCGCGGCCGTCTCGTAGAGCATCCCGGTCGGCTCGCCGTCGGCATCCCTCTCGATCCGACCGCCGATCGGGTCAGGGGTGTCGCGGGTGATGCCGAGCTCGCCGAGCGCCGCGGAGTTCACCCAGCACGAGTGGTAGTCGTTCGCATCGAGGTAGACGGGGACGTCAGCGACGACGGCGTCGATCATCGCCGCCGTCGGCGCGCCGCCGGGGATCGCATCGAAGAGCCATCCGCGTCCGCGGACGACGCCGGCAGAGGTCTCGCGTGCCGCTGTCACTCTGCGCTGGATCTCGTCGAGCGACCCGGCATCGGTGAGACCGATCTGACCGAGCGCCTCGCCCATCATGAGCAGGTGCGTGTGCGCGTCGATGAAGCCGGGAAGGACGACCCGTCCCTCGAGATCGACCACCGAGTCCGAGGAAGGGGCGTCGGAGTCGGTCCCCACGAAGACGAACTCCGCGCCGTCGACGACGACCGCGTCGGCCCAGGCGGTGTCGTTGGCCGTGAAGAACCGGGCGTTGCGATACAGGGTGCGGGTCATCGGAGCGTCTCCTCGTGGGCGGCGGCACGCTCGAGGCGTGTCGAGAGCAGGGCGATCGCGCTTGCGGGCACGGCGAGAACGAAGCTGGCGATACCCAGTGCGACGGCGAATCCCTCGAAGCCGAGCACGCCGACCAGGGCCGCACCGATCACCGGTGTGAGTGCCGAGCCGACGAGGTAGACGGCCAGGAGGGGGCCCGACCAGCGGCCGTCGGCATCGAGGGCGGCTGAGGTCGAGACGAAGTACATGAAGGCGATCGCGTAGACGGTGTTCCACGCGATGAACACGATGATGAACGCGGTCGGATCTGAGGTGAACCCCTCGACGATCTTCAGGACGCCTCCGGCCACCAGCAGCACGGCGAGCGGCAGTGCTCTTCCGAGCCGAGATCCGACGACCATGAGCAGCACCGATCCGATCAAGCCGCCCGCCGTCGCGCCGCTGAGCGCGAGACCCAGGCCTTCGGGGGTCAGCCCGGTCTGCTCGGCACCCATGATGCCTGCCATGGCCCAGAGCGAGTCCTCGCTCGCCGCCCACAGCGCGAACACGACGAGAAGGCCGAATCCGGCGATTGTGACGGTCCGCGAGCGCGCGGGTGACAGCCGCACCGTGCCGGTCGGCGGCACGTCGATCGGCATCGCCTCGGCGACGGCGGCGCCGGCCTGCGGGTCGAGCACGGGCGCCGCGGGCAACCAGGCCGAGACGAGCAGGCCCACGATGCTGAAGAGTGCCAGCGCCCCGAAGACATCGATCGGGGCGAGCCCGATGAGGGGGATCACGGCCAGCACGATCGTGATCACACCGCGATTCGCGAGACCGTTGAATCCGGCGACCCTGTCGGGGTTGCGGAACGCGGCGAGAGCGGCGCCCGAGGCGGCGACGGCCCCACCGGCTCCCGCGCCGCCGACGAGCAGCCCCGGAAGGATGAGAGCGGGGACCGCAGCGGCGGTGGCGAAGCCGACCGCGGCGATGGCGAGTCCGGTTCTGGCTACGACCCGCCGGTGACTCCCGGCGCAGAGCGGGGCAATGGCCAGCCCGGTGACAGCCGTGAGCAGAAGAGTCGCGGTGACGAGCCAGCTGGCCGCGAGCACGTCCATGCCGAGACCCGTCTGAGCGGCGGTGATCATGTAGGGCGACAGGTTCACGCCCAGGTAGCCGGCGATTCCGATCGCGAACGTGGCGGTGGCGGTGGGCAACCGGAGCGGAACCCGGGTGCTGAGGTCGATGGCGGTCATGGTTCTCCCACTGAGAGGGCACGGCGGTGTGCGCGAGGTGATGACGACGCGCATCGGGTGGGGCGCGGATCTCATAAACGAATGGTGTTCGTCAACGAATGGTGTTCACTATTATGCACAGGAGGGATGTCGGAGGGAAGAGATTTCTTCGTCGCCCGTCACAGAGAGCGAGAATGCGATGCCCAGGCCGTCGAGCCCCCTGCTGTCGCCCGACATCATCGGCGCGGCAGGCCTCGAGCTGTCGAGGGCCGGAGAGCCGTTCGGGGTGAACGCGATCGCGCGCAGGCTCGGTGTCCGGCCCTCTTCGCTGTACAACCATGTCGACGGCATGGACGGCATCATCGAGCTGATGCGCGGCCGTCTGGTCGAGGACTACCGGGTGAGGCCCGAGGAGAAGCAGTGGGACGACTTCCTGGTCGATCTGCTCAGACAGCAGCGCCAGATGTATGCCGATCACCCGCAGCTCGTACCGCTGCTGATCGGCAAGACGATCACTCATCCGGCGGTCATCGCCGCCTACGACGACCTGGCGACCGCTCTCGTCGACGGCGGTTTCCCCGAGGACGAGGTGCTCACGGTGATCGCGATCATCGACGCATTCGCGATCGGCTTCGGCCTCGATCTGGCATCGCCGGACGAGGTCTGGGAGCCCGGGGAGGGGACGCGGACGCTCGGGCGCGTGATGGAGGGCGCGGAGCGCGGGACAGCCCGCGCGGATCGGACCTTCGAACTCGGCGTCGGGTTGCTGGTCGATTCGCTCCGTGCTCGGCTCAGCCGATGACCCGGGAACCGGTGGAGCGGCGGTGACTGGTCAGGATCCGGTGCGTGCGGTGACGAGCGCCTGGAGCGCTGCCGCATCGTGCGGTGCGTGCCCGCGCGCGTCGTTGTCGAAGTAGACGTACACGTCGCGCGGTCGGCCGTCGCCGGCGCCCGTGCCGTCCGACCAGGCGCAGAGCAGGTCGGCCCATTCATCGAGCTCGGCGGCGGTGTAGGCGCTGTGATAGAGCATCTGTGCGCCATGAAGCCGGACATAGACGACCTCGCTCGTCAGGGCGTCGAAACGTGGCCATCTGCCGGCGGTGTCGGCGATGACGAGCGAAGCGCCGTGGAGACTGAGGATGCGCAGTGCCTCAGGATCGTCGAATGTCTGCGACCTCGGCTCGATCGCGTAACGGATCGGCTGGTCGCTCTCGAGCTCCGTCCAGGCTCGTCCGTCGAGACGCGAGTCGTGCGTCATCGCCAGCTTCTGAGCATCGCCCGTCGTGCGGGGGAGTGAATCGAGGAATCGTTCCAGGACCTCGGCATCGAACTTCTCACGCTCCGGCAGCTGCCAGAGGATCGGTCCGAGTTGGGTTCCGAGCGCGAGGATGCCGGAAGCGAAGAAGTTGGCGAGTGCCTGTTCCGTGTCGCGGAGCCGCAGCATGTGCGTCACATAGCGGGATCCCTTGATGGCGAAGCTGAAGTCGTCAGGCACCTCGCTGCGCCAGCGACGGTAGCTATCCGGGCGTTGCAGCGAGTAGAACGATCCGTTGAGCTCGACGGTGGGGAAGTGCTGTCCGATGTGCTCGAGCTCCCGGCGTTGAGGCAGACCCCGGGGATAGAAGTCACCGCGCCAGCTGGCGTACCGCCAGCCCGACACGCCTATCCTCACCTGCGCAGCGCGTGCGGCGGTCATCGACTGATCCTCCTCCGCTGCCGCCGTGATTCGGGCGGCGTGAGGCGACGATAGGTGCGATGCCGCAGATGGGGAGCGGGGTTGACGCCCGTGGGCCACGTTGGTAGCGGCGTGCTCTCTCGCTCGGCTGTACGTGAAGACGAGGATCGCGCGTGGTGCGAGGACTGGTTGCCCTCTCGAGTCGTCCAACCCCATTTGGATCACTCGAGAGGGCTCACCGTCCTTCCCGGACGGTAGGGGAGGCGGCGAAGATTTTCGCTGCTCTCTCGACTGATATCCCCAGATGTTCAGCCGGTAGCCCCCGCTACTCCTTGCAGAATATCGCTTAATAGCTCTGTCCGCCATTTGGGGGACAAAGAAATCTACGAATGTTTCTTCCAAGACTGGGGCTTGCCGCGAGAACGTGCACTCATAGAGTGGGTTCATGGACAGAAAGCTCGTGCTGAACGCGCACCTCGCCATCGCCCACGGGCACCGCGTCGAGGTGACGGAGCGCATCGACGAGCTGACCGGAGAGTCGCTGATCCTGTCGGTCAGAGACCTCGACACGGGCATCCGGTATCGCCGCGTCGAAGAGCCGCGGGGTGAGTTGCTCCGGTGGCTCGGCCGTGTCGTCGACTGCACCGTGACCATCGGCGGCCACTCCTCGCAGACGACTCTCACCGTCGACGCCGACAGAGACGGATCAGGGGCGACGAGCGCCAGGGCTGCTCTGAACGGGGCGGATGCGGCGGTCGACGCCGCGAAGGCTGAAGCCGATCGCTGGGGCGGCGGAGACCGCGTCCCCGAGCCCGAGCCCGAACGCTTCTGGTGAGCCGCTCACCGGAAGTCCCTCGAACGATGCGTCACCCCCGTTCGGAGATCTTCGAACGCGTCGGCGAGGACGTTCACGACGCCCTCCGCTGAACGCTCGAGGATGCCGCGGATGATCAGCGCAGGAGAATCGCGCGCCACCCGGTGGTAACGACCCCACACCCCAGTGGAGCAGATGACGTTGACGAGACCGGTCTCATCCTCGAGGTTGAGGAAGGTGACACCGGCTGCGGTCGCCGGACGTTGACGGTGGGTCACAAGACCGGCGACCTCGATGCGTCGCCCCGTCTCGTGGCTCTGCAGATCTGCTGAGGTGAGCACGCCCCGTTCGCGCAGGAGCCCGCGGAAATGCGCCATCGGATGGTCGTCGGTCGAGACGCCGGTCGCCCAGAGATCTGCGGAGAGCCGCTCATAGCTGGACTGATCGCTGAACAGCGGCGGTTGCACGGCGATCGTCGTGCCGGGAAGGAACCGGGATCGGTCTTCAGCGGCTGCCCCGGACAGCCAGATCGCCTCTCTGCGCTGGAGGCCGAGGCACTCGAACGCGCCGGCGGTCGCCAGGGACTCCAGCTGCGCAGCGGTGGCATCCGTGCGCCTCACCAGATCGTTCAGATCGCGGAAAGGTCCGGCTGCCTCGCGCTCGGCGACGATCTTCTCCGCCAGTTGAGTGCCGATGCCGCGCACACCGCTGAGACCCATGCGCACCGCATAGGCGCCATCTCGACGGTGTGCCGCCGACTCGTCCGGTGAGGAGCGATCGAAGCGCGGCACCCGGGGCTGCAGAGGGTCGCTGCAGGTGTCCCGCCCCGTCGGCATCCGCAGCGGTGAGCCCTCGAGGGGTTCGAGAGTCTCGGTGGCCCCCGAGGCGTGCAGATCGGGTCGACGCACCTCGACCCCGTGTCGTCGTGCATCCGCGGTGAGTGTCGACGCGGAGTAGAAGCCCATCGGCTGCGACCGGAGGAGCCCCGCGAGGAACGCCGCGGGATAGTGCAGCTTGAGCCAGGAGCTCGCATAGACCAGGAGCGCGAAGGACAACGAGTGGGACTCTGCGAATCCGAAGTTCGCGAAGGCCTGGATCTGCGCGTAGATGCGATCCGACTGCTCGGCGGAGAGTCCGCGCCTGGTCATCCCCGCGTAGAGCTTGTCTCGCACCTTGTCGATCTTCTCGAGCCCGCGCTTGGACCCCATCGCGCGTCTGAGCAGATCGGCCTCGTCGGCGGTGCAGTCGCCGATGGCCGTCGCCATCTGGATCAGCTGCTCCTGGAAGATCGGGATGCCCAGTGTCCGCTCGAGGATCGGCTTGAGGTCATCGTGCGGATACGGGATCTCGAGCACCACGGGCTCTTCGCCACGGGCGGCTCTGGCGAGATTCTCCTCGTCGAGCGCATCCTTCGCCATCTTGCGGCGGACGAAGGGATGTACGGCCCCGCCCTGGATGGGCCCGGGGCGGATCAGCGCGATCTGGATGGCGAGGTCGTAGAAGGCCCGAGGCTGCAGGCGGGGGAGAAGGCCGATCTGCGCACGGGATTCGACCTGGAACACCCCGATCGAGTCGGCGCGGCAGAGCATGTCGTAGACGGCCGGCTCTTCTTTCGGAAGGGTCTCGAGCGTCCACCGCTCACCCGTGGCGTCGTGGATCAGGTCGAAGCAGTGCTGGAGCGCAGCCAGCATCCCGAGCCCGAGGAGATCGAACTTCACCAGCCCCATCCAGGCCGCGTCGTCTTTGTCCCACTGGATCACCGTGCGGTTCTCCATGCGTGCATGCTCGACGGGAACGACCTCGCCGACAGGGCGCGCGGTGAGCACCATGCCGCCGGAGTGGATGCCGAGATGCCGGGGAGCCTTCAGCAGTTCGCCCGCGTAGTCGAGCACGTTCGCCGGGATGTCGTGCTCGTCGGCCACCTCGAGTCCGGCGCTCCACCCATCGACCTGCCGGGACCAGGCATCCTGCTGTCCCGGAGAGTAGCCGAGAGCTCTCGCCATGTCGCGCACCGCGTTCTTCGGACGGTACTGGATGACGTTCGCCACCTGTGCCGCACGTTCGCGTCCGTACTCCCGGTACACCCACTGGATGATCTCCTCGCGGCGATCGGAGTCGAAATCGACATCGATGTCCGGTTCTTCCTGTCGGGTCGTCGCGAGGAAGCGCTCGAAGGGCAGACGGTAGAGGATCGGGTCGACGGCGGTGATGCCGAGCAGATAGCAGACGGCGCTCGCCGCGGCCGAGCCGCGCCCCTGGCACAGGATGCCGCGACGGCGCGCCTCGGCGACGATGCCGTGCACGATGAGGAAGTAGCCGGGGAAATCCTTCTCCTCGATCACATCGAGCTCGCGTCCGATCCTGCGACGGCCGTCGGCATCCAGGCGCGGATACTTCGTCGGCACGGCCTCCCACACCAGGTGGCGCAGCCAGCTCATCGGCGTGTGTCCGTCAGGGACCTCCTGCTTCGGGAGGGCAGGTCGTGCACGGCGGAGGGAGAAGGCCGACGCTGCGGCGAGTTCGAGGCCGTAGGAGATCGCGCCGGGGTGGCGCCGGAAGCGCGCTGCCATCTCCGCGCCGCTGCGCAGATGCGCTCCTCCGTGAGTCGGAAGCCACCCGTCGAGCTCGTCCATGCTGCGCACGGCGCGCACGGCGGCGACCGCTTCGGCCAGTGATGCACGCCCGGGCGCTGCATAGTGCACATTGTTCGTCGCCACCACCGGCAGTCGCATCCGTCTGGCGAGATCGGCGAGAGCGTCGTTGCGTCGTGTGTCCAGCGGGTCGCCGTGGTCAAAGAGCTCGACGGCGACGTGATCCTGGCCGAACAGATCCACCAGTTGGCGCAGCGGCGTCTGAGCATCTCCCGCCTCTAGGCCACGGCGGACCCCGCCCTTCCGGCATCCGGTGAGGATCGTCCAGTGCCCGTCTGAGGCGGCTGCCAGCTCCTCGAGGTCGTAGACGGGGCGCCCCTTCTCGCCACCGCGCAGGTGGGCGACCGTCATCGCGCCGGAGAGACGGTGGTAGCCCTCCAGCCCGTCGGCGAGCACCAGCAGATGGTCGCCGACGGGATCGGGGGCGCCCCGCTGCGGTGCGTCGAGGCCGAGCGAGAGCTCTGCGCCGAACACGGTCTGGACGCTCACATCCATCAGCTCTGCGACCTCGGCGAAGCGGGCAGCACCGTAGAAGCCGTCGTGGTCGGTGAGCGCCAGTGCAGTGAGTCCGAGACGCTCGGCCTCGGCGAGCAGGTCCTCCGGTGAGGAGGCGCCGTCGAGGAAGGAATAGGACGAATGCGCATGCAGCTCGGCGTACGGGACGGCGTCCTCTGGCCTGCTGACGGACGTCGGTGGGTTCCGTGTGCGCTTGGTGCTGACGGGGCCGGGGTCGGGTCGGCTGCCGGGTGGGATGCCTCCGGTCGGGTAGGGCGATTCCTCGCCGCTGAGAGTGCGCTCCAGCTCGTTCCAGGACAGGGGAGGGTTGTGCCAGCCCATCAGCGGTACCTCCCCTCAGCCCACCACCGGCCTCCGGTGCAGAAGACGAGCCAGGCCCGATCATGATCGTCGACGATCTGCAGGCGGTGCCCTCTCTTGCCGCCGGAGTCCTCCCATCGGCGTTCATGGATCGGCCACGGACCGGCCCACGCCTGAACGTCGTCGCCGTCGATGCGAGCGGGCGCCGCCGAGAGCGCACCCCGTTCGTCGACGAGGACTGTCTCGCCGTCAGGGGAGAGCACTCCGATGGGGCGAGGAGGGCGGAACACCTCGGCGGGGAGAGGGTCGGGAAGGCTCCCCGGCCAGGGCTGCGCTGGGTCTCTGGGGGCGACGGAGCGTTCGCCCCACGGAGTGAGCACCTGACGATCGGCGAGCCAGCGCCCGCCGGAGAGGGCAGCGGTGACGACGCCCTCGTGGCCGAGCATCGTCTGCACGCGCGAGATGGCGTGATGCAGGCGTTCATCAGTGCCGGACCCGAAGAGGCCGGGCTGGTGATGGGCGGCATCGTCGACCGCCACGGGGACGATCCGCACCAGAGAGATTCCGCCGAAGGCACGAGCCTCATCGACCGGCTCCTTCGCGGATTCGGCTCCCAGTGCTTCGAGCTGCCAGCGCACCCGGTCGACGAGATCAGCGGCATCGAAGCAGGTGGGATGCAGCCAGGGGCGCGAGAACACCTTGCCGTCGTCGTCGGTGAGGTCGATGCGGACCTCGGTGCACACCACCGAGGCCTCACCGAGGGCGAGCATGACCGCATCGGCCGTCTGCCGCACGGCGAAGGCCACCTGATCGGCTCCGGCGAGTGGCGAGTCGAACTCGATGGAGCGAACGAGCTCGGGGTCAGGAGGTCGTGCCACCACCGCGCGGGAATCGGCGCCGGCGGCGAGGGCGTGCAGACGCGCGCCGCGCTCGCCGAAGCGATCGCGCACCTCGATCTCGTCGAGGGCCGCGAAGTCGCCGAGCGTGCGCACACCGAGCCGGACGAGCAGACCGGTGAGCTGCTCGTCTCTCAGAACGTTCACCGGGAGTGGGGCGAGGAAGTCCTTCGCGAGGCCTGCAGGTACGACGGTGCACGGTGCGCTCCCTCGCGCGGCGAGCTCGGCGGTGAAGGGACCGTCGGCGATGCCCACGCGCACCTCGGGGAACCCGGCGTCGGTGAGGATGTCGATCAGGGCACGCCCCGCCTCGGCCTCGCCGTCGTGATAGCGCGCGATGCCCCGTGCCCGCACCGCCGCCAGCCCTGGACGCAGCAGTGCCGCACCGGGCGCGTGCTTCTCGATGAGCTGCAGCACGGGGAGGAACGCTCTCTCGTCGCGGGCGGGGTCGTGGGGCATCACGCGCAGTGACGAGATATGGCCCTGAGCGACGCGGCGACGTTGGCCGGCGCGCACGCCGTGCTCCCTCGCCGATGCGGTGCACGCCACGACGGTGTTCGCATGCACCAGAGCGGTCGGCGGATGAGGCGGTGGGCCGCCGAGAGCTGCTCTCAGCGGCCAATCGGGAAGCCACAGGACGAGGACGCGAAGTGGAGCGGCGGTCATCCGGCCACCGCCAGACGCGGGTACTCGAGCGGAGCGGCCTCGCCGCCGCGCAGGCCGGTCGGCCCTGTGATCTCGGCCATGGTCTCGGTGGCGACGTGCTCCGCCGGCAGCTCTTCCACTGCGCCGTGGGAGCCGGGAAGACGCACGCGTACGCTCGACGTCAGCGGACTGTGCCTCGTCCGCGCCGACACCGTCGCCGTGGAGCCTTCGATGAGCCCCCACCCCTCGCCGATGCCGAGCCAGTGCTGGTCGTGCAGCCGGATGGACCCCTCGCTCTGCGGCCATGCGCCGGACTCCGCGGACTCGGTGACGAGCAGGGTGCTCCCGCGGTCTCGCAGTCGTGCGCTCAGTCGGGACACATCCGCATCGCGGGCCCTCCCTCCGGGCTGCACGGCGATCAGCGGAACCACCTCGGCGAGCGCAGAGGCCACGGCGAGCCAGCGGTCTCCTGGTTCGGGGACGAGGATCAGGCGAGGAAGCGCGATTCCGAACGCCGCTGCGGCTTCGACACCCAGTGTGGGCATGCCCACGACCGCGCACCAGTGGCCCTTGCCCGAGGCCGCGGCGAGCAGTGCGAGGACGAGACTGGGGGAGGGAGAGACGGTGTACGTCGCCCCCGTCTGCAGCCCCTCTTCAGGGAGCAGCGAGGAGAAGGCCGGATCGAGAGGGAGAAGCGGGTGCTCGCTGCGTCTGCGCTGCATGCGGCTGATCTCCCGGCGCAGCCGAAGAACCTCTCCGGCGCGGGAGTCGCCAGCCGGAGAGAGCGCGGTCACCGCATCGAGCCCTATCCCCATGAATCCATCCTCGAAGATATGTACTAATAAAGCAACTGGAGTAGATGACGATAGTTCGAACCTCCGACATCGCGGCGTGACGTTATCCACACGCGGTCATCGCCGCCGTCCGAGTTCTCCTAACCTGCGGGCATGGATCTCCGTACTGTGGCCGTCGTGACCGTTCATCTGGCCCTGTTCGCGATCGCCTGCCGACTCGTCGCCGTCGACATCCGCACGCATCGGCTGCCGAACCGGATCGTGCTCCCCACCCTCGCGGCGCTCATCGTGCTCGGAGTCGTCGACGCCATCACGGTCGGCCAGAGTGCCCCGTTGATCAGGGCCGTATCCGGGTTGCTGATCCTCGGCGGCTTCTACGCGACGCTCCGTCTGCTCAGCCGGGACGGCATGGGCGGAGGCGATGTCAAGCTCGCCGCCGTCATCGGTCTGGTCCTCGGATGGCACAGCTGGCAGGCGCTCGCCGTGGGAGCAGCATCCGCCTTCGTGCTCGGCGCCGTGTTCTCCCTCTCGCTGATGATGCTCCGCAGGGCGGACGGCTCCACGCGGATCGCCTTCGGACCGTGGATGATCATCGGCGCGCTCCTCGGCATCCTGATGGAGTGAGGCGCCGTGCAGGGTGCCGTCGGCGATAGGGTGAGGACATGGCACTCGCACGACTTCACGGCGGCCCGCTCGACGGGCAGATCATTCCTCTCGGCGACGCGGACGACAAGCTGATCGTCCCCTACAGCGAGACCCAGGTGGTGTACAACCGGCGCGGTGACGCGCAGAACACCGGCGACACCGACGGTCCCACCGAGATCGACTACTGGTACGACGAATCCCTCGAGGACATCAGCCCGTCGGATGACTGAGCACCCCAGCGAGTCGCCGTCTGGCTCCGAGCCCTCCAGGGTCCTCGAGGTCGAGCGCAAGTACGACGTCGATGACTCCACGCCCCTTCCGGTGTGGGTGGGGATCCCCGGAGTGGATGCCGTGTCGTCCGGAGAGGTGCGCGAGCTCGACGCTCGCTACTTCGACACCGTCGATGCTCGGCTCTCCCGTGCAGGGGTAGCCCTTCGTCGCCGCACCGGCGGCCCCGATGCCGGATGGCACATCAAGGGACCGCGAGAAGGTGACGGTCGCCTCGAGATCGGCTGGCCCCTGGGCGAAGACGACAGCATCCCGGATGCCGTGACCGAGACCATCTCGCGATGGGCGACGGCGCCGCTCACACCCCTCGCGCGGATCGAGAACACCCGCACGGCGTACCTGCTCACCGGGACGGCCGGAGTCGTCGCCGAGTTCGTCGATGACCGCGTTCGCGCGACCGATCTCCGACACGACGTGCAGCGGGAATGGCGGGAGTGGGAGTTCGAGCTCGGCCCCGCCGCGCCTGCCGATGCGGCGGGGCGAGCAGCCCTTTTCGACGCCGTGGAGCGGGTCGTCTCCGATGCCGGGGGTCGCGACGCGTCATCCGGCTCGAAGCTCGCGCGTGCTCTGGGTTTCTGACGCCCGATGCAAGCCCCTTCCGTGCTGGCGCGCGGTCATGCTTGAGTGACAGACATGACCCGCGCTGCCGTGCTCCGCTCATTGCGGACGATCGTTCCCGACACCGTCATCGAGCAGCACGAGGTGCGCGACATCTTCGCCTCGCAGCCCGATGTCGGACGCCTCGCCCAGCGGATCATCGGCGCGTCGTTCAACGGCTCGGGCATCGACACCCGCCACACCGTCATCCGAGAGCTCTCGCCCGCGGCCGGCACGGACGACAAGATGTTCTTCGACCGTGAGACGGGCCGCCTGCAGTCGCCGGGCACCGCAGCCCGCAACGACCTCTATACGCGCGAGGCGTCGCGTCTCTTCGTGGAGGTGGCGCGCAGCGCCTTGGATGCAGACCCCGACATCGTCGCCGCAGACGTTACGCACGTCATCACCGCATCCTGCACGGGCTTCCACGCGCCGGGCCCCGAGTACGAGATCGTGCGCGGGCTGGGGCTGTCCGACAGCGTGCAGCGCTATCACCTCGGATTCATGGGTTGCTACGCCTCGCTGCCGGCGCTCCGTGCGGCGAGCCAGTTCTGCGCAGCCGACCCCACGGCCGTGGTGCTCGTGGTCAGCGTCGAGCTGTGCACCGTGCACCTTCGCTCGTCGGAGGACCCGGATCTCATCGTCGCCAACTCGCTCTTCGCCGACGGGGCGGCTGCCGGCATCGTCACCGCACGCGACCTCGCCACTCCTGTTCCTGCGGTGCGTCTCGACGGCTTCCACACGGCGATAGCCGCGGAGGGCGAGAAGGACATGGCCTGGACCATCGGCGACCACGGCTTCGAGATGATCCTGTCGACGAAGGTGCCGCAGATCATCGGGGAGACCATCATCGGCGCGATCCGTCCGCTGTACGCGCGTGAGGGCGAGCTCGCAGCCGCGTTCGACGAGGGGCGCGTGGGGGAGCGGGTGGAGCACTGGGCCATCCACCCCGGTGGACGTAGCATCCTCGACCGCGTGCAGGAGCGACTGAATCTCAGCGACGATCAGCTCTTCCCGGCTCGGGAGACGCTGCGCGAGAACGGCAACATGTCGAGCGCCACTGTGCTCTTCGTCATCAAGCGGATCCTCGACGACGGCGCGGGGGACGGGTCGCGCGTCGCCGCGATGGCCTTCGGCCCTGGGCTGACCGCCGAGAGCGCACTGATGACGGTCACCACCGGCATCTCGTGAGACACGACCTCTCGACACGCGCCACCGAGGCGCGCGAGCTCATGGACGACCCGCACGCGGACATCGGGATGCTGGAGCGCACCTACCGGCGCTTCCGTCTCGTGAACGCGCTCGTCTCCCGACCTCGACTGCTCTATCGCCAGGACATCCTGCCGCGCGCCCGCCGCGGCCCGATCCGCATCCTCGACATCGGCGCGGGTGGCGGAGACGTATGCCGGATGATCGCGGCGCGAGCGCGGCGAGCTGGTCTCGAGGTGGAGATCACGGCGCTGGACGCCGACGAGCGGGCGATCCGCTGGGCGGCGGAGCACGATGGAGGGGCCGGCATCGCATATCGCTGCGCCTTCTCGTCAGACCTCGTGGAGGAGGGCGAGCAGTTCGACGTGGTCTTCTCGAATCACGTGCTGCACCACCTCACCGGGGCGCAGCTCTACGGCCTGCTGCGCGACTCCGAGGCGCTCGTCGGCAGCGGCGGTGTCGTGGTGCACCGCGACATCGCCCGCACTCGACTGGCCTACGTGTTGTACGACGTCGCGACGTGGGTCCTCGCGGGCACGCTGTTCCGGGGCTCGTTCATCCGAGAGGACGGCCTCATCAGCATCCGTCGCTCGTACACGAGGGGAGAACTCGCCGCACTCGTGCCGTCCGGGTGGACCGTGCACTTCGGACTCCCCTCCCGGCTGGAGCTGCGCAGGCGAGCCGACGCGGTCTCATGACGCACGAAGGCCCGGCCACGCGTGAGCGTGCCGGGCCTTCGAGTCGATCGCGGTGATCAGAAGTTGATCATGTGACCTGCGAGGCCGTGGAAGCCCTCCTGCAGCGCCTCCGAGAGCGTCGGGTGCGTGTGCACGTTGCGAGCCAGCTCGAGGGCCGTGAGGTCCCACTTCTGGGCCAGCGTCAGCTCGGGCAGGAGCTCCGACACGTCGGGGCCGATCATGTGGGCGCCGATGAGCTCGAGGTGCTCGGCGTCGGCGATCAGCTTGACGAATCCGACGGGCTCGCCGAGTCCGTGCGCCTTGCCGTTGGCCATGAACGGGAACGTCGCGACCTTGATCTCGCGTCCCTCGTCCTTCGCCTGCTGCTCGGTAAGACCGAACGAGGCGACCTGCGGCGAGCAGAACGTCGCGCGCGGCATCATGCGGTAGTCGCCCAGCGTCTGGGTCTCCGCGCCGCCGATGGTCTCTGCGGCCACGACGCCTTGCGCCTCGGCCACATGGGCGAGCTGCAGCTTGGCGGTGACATCGCCGATCGCGTAGATGCCCTCGACGTTCGTGCGCATGTGGTCGTCGATGTCGATCGCGCCGCGCTCGGTGAGCTTCACGCCGGTGGCCTCGAGACCGAAGCCCTCGATGTTGGGGGCGAAGCCGACCGACATGAGCACCTTGTCGGCCTCGATCGAGCTCTGCTGACCGTCCTTGCCGGTGTAGGAGACGGTGACGGACGAGCCGTTGTCCACGACGGACTCGACCTTGGTGGAGGTCAGGATGTCGACGCCGTAGTTCTTGTACTGCTTGGCGATCTCCTTCGACACGTCGGCATCCTCGTTGGGGAGGGCACGGTCGAGGAACTCGATGATGGTGACCTTGACGCCGTAGTTCGTCATCACATACGCGAACTCCATGCCGATGGCGCCGGCGCCCACGATGACGATGGACTTCGGCAGCTCGCGCGAGAGGATCTGCTCTTCGTACGTCACGACGTTGTCGCTGAGCTGGACGCCCGGAAGAAGTCGGACCTTCGAGCCCGTGGCGATGATCGCGTTGTCGAAGGTGACCTCTTCGGTCGAGCCGTCGGACTTCGCGACCGAGATCGCCTTCGGGCCCGTGAAGGTGCCGCGACCGTCGTACTCGGTCACCTTGTTCTTCTTCATCAGGAAGTGGATGCCCTTGACGCGACCGTCGGCGACGACGCGGCTGCGGTCGAACGCCTTGCCGTAGTCGATCGTGAACTCACCCGAGATGCCGAAGAAGTCGGCCTTGTGGTTGAGCGTGTGCGCGAGCTCCGCGTTCTTCAGAAGAGCCTTGGAGGGGATGCAGCCCACGTTGAGGCACACACCGCCCCAGTACTTCTCTTCGATGATGGCGGTGGACAGACCGAGCTGCGCGCTGCGAACCGCAGCGACGTATCCGCCAGGACCTGCACCGAGGATGACGACATCGTAATGTGGCATGCCTTAAGCCTATCGCTCCGAGGAGAGGTCGGAATCGGCGGATGCCGGGTCGCGACGACCGCGGACGACGAGCCAGACGACGATGCCGACGATCACGAGGACGCCGACGATCGAGAGCACCCAGACCATCGTCATCGGCGCCGCTGAGTCGTCGCTCTCGGGGGCCGGGGTGGCGTCCGTCCCGGGGCCCGCGGTCGCAGCCGGCTCGGGTGCTGCGGTGGCACTGGCAGTGGGCTCGGAGCTGGGCTCCGAGGTGGGCGCGGCCTCCGTGCTGTTCGTGACCGTGAAGTCGAACTCTCCCGAGGTCGGATGGCCGTCGCTCGACACGACCTTCCAGATCACGTGATAGCCGCCGGCTGGGGCCTCGGCGGCGAGCGGCTGAGTGACGATCGCCCCCTCGACCGTGGCGGTTCCGTCGGTGACCGAGTTGCCGGACGGATCCGTCACGACGACCTCGGTCGCGCCGGTCTCGTCGATGAGCTTCGCGCTGAAGGTGAGCGTCAATGCGGTGGGAAGCGTGTCGACCGTGCTGTCGGCCTCGGGGGAGGAGGCGAGCAGGCTGTCGTGGGCCGAGGCGGAGAGAGGTGCGAACAGCACGAGGAATGCGGTCAGGAGGGCGGCCGCAAGGGCGATCGGAGCTGCGGGGAGGCGACGGGCTGTGGTTTTCACGTGATCAGCCTATGAAGTGTCGGTATGCGGTGCCTGATAGTGACGCGAGCTCCCGCGAGCGCCGTCCGATCAGTTAGTCTGGAGGACTAGGAGGGCATAGTGACAGACAGCCAGAATCGATCGGGCGGAGACGCCGCGATCCACCGTCCCGGCGAGCAGAGGCACGACGTGACGCAGACGTTCGGGCATGACTCGGACCTCTCCTTCGTGCCTTTTGGCGTGGAGCTCACCGACGTGGAGCAGGGCGCCATCGCGGCCCTTCCCTCCGGTTCCGCACTGCTTCTCGTGCGCTCCGGAGCTCTCGCGGGGGCCCGCTACCTTCTCGACACCGATGTGACGACCGTGGGCCGCCACCCCGAAGCCGACATCTTCTTCGATGACGTGACCGTCTCGCGTCGCCATGCGGAAGTGACTCGCAACGGATCGACGTTCGAGATCATCGACCAGCGTTCGCTCAACGGCACGTATGTGAACGGTGAGCGCGTCGACCGCAGTCCGCTGGTCGACGGCACCGAGCTTCGCGTCGGCAAGTTCCGGTTGAACTTCTTCGCCTCTCCCGTCGATCGCGTCGCGGCGATCGACTGATGGCGGCTTCCCCCGCCCGCGAACGCTCAGCGTCCGCGGGCCTTCTGAGCATCGGGCAGGTGCTGGCCCGGCTCACGCCCGAGTTTCCCGAGCTCACCTCCAGCAAGCTCCGCTTCCTCGAGGTGCAGGGGATCGTCAGCCCGTCGCGCACGGAGTCCGGCTACCGCAAGTTCTCGCAGGCCGACATCGAGCGACTGCGTCTCGGTCTCACGCTGCAGCGCGACCACTACCTGCCGCTCAGCATCATCCGCGAGCAGCTCGACGAGGCAGAGGCGAACGGTGAATCCGCGACCCTGGCTCCGCCGCCCTCGATCACGCCCACTCCCCGGCGCTACCGCCGAGGAGAGCTGCTGTCGGCAGCAGGCGCGGGCCCCCAGCTTCTCAACGACGCGATCAGCACCGGCGTGATCGTCGCGCAGGAGAGCTACCCCGAGTCGACCGTCACGCTGCTTCGCGGCCTGGTCGCCCTCGATCGCCACGGTATCGAGCCCCGCCACCTGCGCTCGCTGAGGCAGGGTGCCGAGCGAGAGGTCGCACTGATCGAGTCTGCGATGTCCTCTCTGCTGCGTCGTACGGACGCCGCGTCGAGGGCGAAGGCGAGCGAGATGGCACCGAGCCTCGCCTCGAAGATCGACGAGGTGCGCTCGCTCTTCGTCAAGGACGCGCTCACCAGGTTGCTTTCGTAACGAACTGATTGCGACACACCTTCGGTGTCCCACGGATGTCATTGCCGGTGCCGGAGGCCTGCTCTAGCGTGGAGGTAACAGCTCCAGGGAGGATTTCAAATGAATGCGGATGAGCGTGCAGGCGACCCGCGGTTCGTGCCGGAACTCCTCTTCACCGACGGTCTGCCGGCGATGGACGACGAGGTCGGCTACCGCGGCGCGGTAGCGGCGCGGGCGGCCGGCATCACCTACCGGCAGCTGGACTACTGGGCTCGCACCGAGCTGGTGGAGCCCACGGTGCGCGGCGCCAGCGGTTCCGGGTCGCAGCGTCTCTACGGCTTCCGCGACATCCTCGTGCTCAAGCTCGTGAAGAGCCTTCTCGACACCGGCATCTCGCTGCAGCAGATCCGCACGGCGGTCGATGAACTCCGCCGCGCCGGCATCCGCGATCTCGCAGGAACGACGCTGATGAGCGACGGAGCCTCCGTCTACCTGTGCACCTCGAACGACGAGGTCATCGACCTGGTCAGTCGCGGTCAGGGAGTGTTCGGCATCGCTGTGGGCAAGGTCCTCCGCGAGGTCGAGTCGACGCTCGTCGAGTTCGATGCGACAGTGCCCGACCCGGTCGACGAGCTGTCGGCACGGCGCTCGAAGCGTTCCGCCTGAGCATTCGCCACCGAAGTCCCGCGAGCAGAGTCGCGCGACACGAAGAAACGGCCACCCTCGCGAGAGGATGGCCGTTCTGCTGTCCGGGGTGAGTCAGGCCTGCACGCCCGAGTCGGCGACCTGGATCCGGCCGGTGCGGATGATCCGGTCGAGCAGCTGATCGAAGTCGGAAGCGAGCTCCTGGGCCGAGTCGCCCGGCCAGATGTGGAGCGGCTTGGCTGCTCCCTGAGCCTGCTGCAGCGAGGTGCGCTCGGGCAGCTGTGGGGAGAGCACGAGCGGACCGAACATGTCGCGCAGCTCCTTGATGCGGAACTGGTGCTCGATCGACTGGGGGCGCACCCGGTTCACGACGATGCCGAGAGGCTGGAGTCGGGGGGAGAGGCCGCGACGGATCTCTTCGATCGCGCGCAGCGCGCGGTCGGCCGCAGCCACGGAGAAGAGCCCGGGCTCTGTGACGACCATCACCCGATCGCTCGCTGCCCACGCGGTGCGGGTGAGGGCGTTCAGCGACGGGGCGCAGTCGATGAGGACGAGGTCGTAATCGGCCTCGACGGCAGCGAGCGCCTCTTCGAGCTTCCAGACGTCGCGCACGCTCGGGTGCGGGCCGTCGAAGTTGATCGCGGACGGACTGCCGATCAGCACGTCGATGGTCCCGGGGTGCACCTTCGCCCAGCCGCTCGAGGTGATCGCCTGACGGACGACCTTCTCCTTCGGGTTCGCCAGGACATCGGCGATGTTGAGCCGACCTGCCACCTGGATGTCCATCCCGGTGGACACATCGGACTGTGGGTCGAGGTCGACGACGAGCGTTCGGACACCACGGGCGAAGGCTGCTGAGGCCAGGCCGAGTGTCACGGTCGTCTTGCCGACGCCTCCCTTGAGAGAGCTGACGCTGAGTACGTGCACGAACACCACGTTACCTTCCCCTAGGCTGGGTGCACACTCAGCCCCGCCCCATGCGCGCCGTATCCCGATGCGTATCGAGCTTCCAGAGGTGTGCATGTTCCAGAAGATCCTTGTGGCGAACCGCGGCGAGATCGCGATCCGTGCCTTCCGTGCGGCTTTCGAAGTCGGGGCCAGGACTGTGGCGGTGTTCCCGCACGAGGACCGTGGTTCGGTCCATCGGCTCAAGGCCGACGAGGCCTACGAGATCGGCGAACGCGGTCATCCGGTGCGCGCCTACCTCGACGTCGATGAGATCATCCGCGTCGCGAAGGATGCCGGGGCAGATGCGATCTACCCCGGATACGGCTTCCTCTCGGAGAACCCGGAGCTGGCCGAGAAGGCCGCCGCCAACGGCATCGTCTTCATCGGGCCCCCTGCGAAGGTCCTCGAGATGGCGGGCAACAAGGTCGAGGCCAAGCGTCATGCCATCGAGGCCGGCGTTCCGGTGCTCCGTTCGACGGAGGCGTCCGATGACATCGATGCACTCGTCGCCCAGGCCGCCGAGATCGGCTTCCCGCTGTTCGCGAAGGCCGTCGCCGGCGGTGGCGGACGCGGCATGCGACGCGTCGAGTCCGCAGGTGAGCTCGCTCCGGCACTCGCAGAGGCCATGCGCGAGGCCGCCAGCGCGTTCGGCGATCCGAGGATGTTCCTCGAGCAGGCGGTCCTTCGTCCTCGGCACATCGAAGTGCAGATCCTCGCCGACAAGACGGGCGAGACCGTGCACCTCTTCGAGCGGGACTGCTCCGTGCAGCGCCGTCACCAGAAGGTGGTGGAGATCGCCCCGGCGCCGAACCTCGACGACGGCACCCGCACCGCGCTGCACGGCTACGCCGTCGCGTTCGCCCGTTCCATCGGATACGAGAACGCGGGAACGGTCGAGTTCCTGCTCGAGACGGCGGGGGAGCGCACCGGCGAGGTCGTCTTCATCGAGATGAATCCGCGCATCCAGGTCGAGCACACGGTCACCGAGGAGGTGACCGACGTCGATCTCGTGCAGAGCCAGATGCGCATCGCGGCCGGACAGACGCTCGCGGAGCTCGGCCTCGAGCAGAAGGATCTCCATGTGCGGGGAGCTGCGCTGCAGTGCCGCATCACGACGGAGGATCCCACTCAGGGGTTCCGTCCGGACACCGGCAAGATCACCACATACCGCTCACCGGGTGGCGCAGGGATCCGGCTCGACGGCGGCACCGTCCATCAGGGCGCGCAGATCAGCCCGCACTTCGACTCGATGCTCGCGAAGCTGACCTGCCGTGGTCGCGACTACCCTGCTGCGGTGGCGCGCGCGCGGCGCGCGTTGGCGGAGTTCCGCATCCGCGGTGTCTCGACGAACATCCCGTTCCTGCAGGCGCTGCTCGAGGATGACGCGTTCATCGCCGGCGACGTGAGCACGTCCTTCATCGACGAGCGTCCAGACCTGCTGCGCGGACGCGAGTCGAAGGATCGCGGTACCCGGATCCTGAACTGGCTGGTGGACGTGACGGTCAACAAGCCCCACGGCATCCACCCCGGCTCGTTGGATCCGCGGGCCAAGCTTCCGGCCGTGGACCTGTCCGCCACCCCGGCATCCGGTTCACGGCAGCGCCTGCTCGAGCTGGGACCGGAGGGCTTCGCGAAGAGCCTCCGCGCGCAGAGTGCCCTCGCCATCACGGACACGACCTTCCGTGATGCGCACCAGTCGCTCCTGGCCACCCGGGTGCGCACGAGGGATCTCGTCGCGGTCGCACCGCACATCGCCAGGCTGACGCCGGAGCTGTTCTCGGTCGAGGCCTGGGGAGGTGCCACCTACGACGTCGCTCTGCGCTTCCTGGGCGAAGACCCCTGGGAGCGTCTCGACAAGCTGCGGGCCGCCCTTCCGAACGTCGCGATCCAGATGCTTCTCCGGGGACGCAACACCGTGGGCTACACGCCCTACCCGACGGCGGTCACCGAAGCGTTCGTGAAGGAGGCGGCGGCGAGCGGGGTCGACATCTTCCGGATCTTCGATGCCCTCAACGACATCGAGCAGATGCGCCCAGCAATCGACGCGGTGCGGAACACGGGTACGGCCATAGCCGAGGTGGCGCTCTGCTACACCGGCGACCTGCTGAACCCGGCCGAGGACCTGTACACCCTCGACTACTACCTGAATCTCGCCGAGCAGATCGTCGGGGCCGGCGCGCACATCCTGGCGATCAAGGACATGGCGGGCCTTCTGCGTCCTGCGGCGGCGGCGAAACTCGTCACCGCGCTGCGCGAGCGCTTCGATCTGCCCGTGCATCTGCACACGCACGACACCCCCGGCGGACAGCTCGCCACCCTGCTCGCCGCCAGCGCGGCGGGTGTGGATGCGGTCGACGCGGCATCCGCTCCGCTTTCCGGCACGACCAGCCAGCCCTCCCTCTCATCTCTCGTCGCCGCGCTCGCGCACACGGATCGGGACAGCGGCATCTCTCTCGACAGCGTCTCGAACCTCGAGCCGTACTGGGAGGCGGTCCGCCGGATGTACGCGCCGTTCGAATCCGGACTTCCGGGCCCCACAGGCCGGGTCTACCACCACGAGATCCCGGGCGGCCAGCTGTCGAACCTGCGTCAGCAGGCGAAGGCGCTCGGCCTCGCAGAGGACTTCGAGCTGATCGAGGACATGTACGCCGCCGCCGATCGGATCCTCGGCCGGGTTCCCAAGGTGACCCCCTCGTCGAAGGTGGTCGGCGATCTCGCGCTGCACCTGGCAGCGGTGAAGGCGGACCCCGCCGATTTCGAGGCGAACCCCGAGAAGTACGACGTGCCCGACTCCGTCGTCGGATTCATGGCGGGTGAACTCGGCGACCTCCCGGGCGGATGGCCCGAGCCCTTCCGCACCAAGGTTCTGGCGGGACGGTCCGTGCGCACAGGCATGACGGAGATCTCGGCCGACGATGAGGCGGCCCTCGCAGGTGACGGTGCGACCCGTCGGGCGAGACTGAACACGCTGCTGTTCCCCGCGCCGATGCGCGAGTTCACCGAGCGACGCGACGTGTTCGGCGATCTCTCGGTGCTCGACACGGCCGACTACCTCTACGGTCTCGTCCAAGGACAGGAGCACGTCGTCGAGATCGATCGCGGCGTCCAGCTGTACGTGGGGCTCGAAGCCATCGGCGATGCGGACGACAAGGGCATGCGCACCGTCATGACGACGCTCAACGGTCAGCTGCGACCGGTGTTCGTGCGCGACAGATCGGTGGCAGTGGACGTGCACGAGATCGAGAAGGCCGACACCTCGGTGCCCGGTCAGGTGGCCGCACCGTTCTCGGGCGTCGTGACGCTCAAATCGGAAGTCGGTGACTCGGTGCGCGCCGGCGAACCGGTCGCATCCATCGAGGCGATGAAGATGGAGGCCGCCATCACGGCCCCCGTCGACGGTGTGGTCGAGCGGCTCGCGATCGGTGCGACGCAACAGGTCGAGGCCGGCGATCTTTTGGTCGTGATCCGCCCGGCGCACTAATCTTGTGCGGGCGAGGCCGCGTTCGACGCAACGCACCCGAGGCCCGCACAAGCTTGGAGTGACACAGTGACCCCGAAGAACGTGGCAGACAACCCGGACGATGAGTCCAGAGGGGTCCTCGACGACGCGACGTCGTTGGACACCTCGGCGATCGGGATCCTCGGCACCGCGCAGGTGAGCGTGGTGTTGCCGACGGACGATGACGACGACCTGGAAGACGACGGCGTCATCGAGGGCGAGGTCGTCGCGGATCTGATCGTCGACGAGCCCGTCGCCGCGGCGAAGGCTGCGGCGGAGATCGCACCGGCACCGCTCGGTGCGGCGCCGATGATCATCGAGCTGCCGCCGGAGCCCGGGAAGGAAGAGATCCAGCGCCCCGAAGTCGAGGCGGAAGCAGAGCCCCAGGCGGAGCCTGAGCCTGCGGTAGAGCCTGAGTCTGAGGTCGAGCCTGAGTCCGCAGTCGAGCTTGAGCCTGAGCCTGAGCTCGAAGTTGAGCCTGAGGTCGAGCCCGAGCCTGAGGTCGAGTCTGAGGTCGAGTCTGAGGTCGAGTCTGAGGTCGAGCCTGAGCCTGAATCTGAGGTCGAGTCTGAGTCTGAGGTCGAGCTTGAAATCGAGCCCGAGCTTGAAATCGAGCCCGAGCCCGCGGTCGCTCCCGCGACCGAATCGCAGTCGGAGACCGAACAGGACGCTCAGACCGAGCCCCGGCGCACGCGTGAAAGCACTCCGGTGACTGCATCAGCCACGGATGGCGGCGCCGTTCCGTCCGCGAAGCCGGATGCAGCGCCTGCTGACGCCGTCGCCGCGGAGGCCGCTGCCGCCGCGGCGTTCATCGCCAAGGCGAAGGCGGACTTCGACGCCGCGCCGACTTCGAGGAGAGCATCGGCGGCATCATCTCTCGCCAAGAAGGAGACTTCGGCAATGGACGCACAGAAGCCCAGGAACGCCGTGGCACCCGCGACTCGATCGACCCGGGCCGACGTGCAGCTCTCGTCGAAGCGTCTGGACGACCTCGGCGACTCTTCTCGCGAGAGCGCCGACCTCCTCACCGCCGACCGACTGCTCGATCCGCACCGTCTCACCAAGCCCGAACCCGAAGGGGCGTGGAGCCACTTCCTCTACGCCATCTCGGGGCGCCGGATCAACATCGGTGACGGACGCCGCGCCCGCGAGCGGAAGGCTCTGAGCGCGCGGATCGCCGCTCCGATCGTCGGGGGAGCCCGGTTCGTCCCCGTGCTGTCGCGGAAGGGCGGAGTCGGCAAGACGACGATCACCGCTCTGCTGGGCATGGCCCTCGCCGACGCCAGGGACGATCGCGTGATCGCGGTCGACGCCAACCCCGACCGCGGCACCCTCGCCGAGCGCGTGGTGCGGCCGCACCACAACAAGTCGGTGCGCGACCTCGTCCGCATCCATGACGAGGTCCGGGGGTATCACGATATCTCTGCGATCGTGGCGCGAGACGCCACCCGCCTCGACGTGCTCGCGTCCGACTCGGATCCTCGGATCGCCGAGGCGTTCAGCGACAGCGACTATCGCGACGTGGCAGGCGTCGCCGCGCACTACTACTCGCTCGTGCTCACGGACACCGGAACAGGCATCGTGCACTCGGTCATGTCGGCCACGCTCGATCTGGCCGATCAGATCGTGATCGTGTCGGGGCTGAGCGTCGACGAGGCGCGGCTGGCGTCGGAGACGCTGACCTGGCTCGAGAGCAACGGGTACGCCGAGCAGGCCCGCGAGGCGGTCGTGGTGCTGAACCAGTCGACGCCCGGCGCCCCGCTGGTGCGCCTCAACGAGCTCGAAGCGCATTTCGGCACGAGGGCGAAGCATGTGGTGCGGATGCCGTATGACTCGCAGATCGCCGGGGGCGGGACCATCGTCTTCGCCAATCTCCAGCCTGAGACACGGGTGGCGGCACGGGAGCTGGCTGCGCTGCTCGTCGAAGGTCTGCGGGCGAAGGGCGCCTGATGGCGGTCCGTGAGATCCGGGTCTTCGGAGACCCCGTGCTTCGCACCGTCTGCGCACCGATCGACCGTATCGACGAGGGGGTGCGCGCGCTCGTCGCCGATCTGATCGACACCGTCGAGCTGCCTGGCCGTGCCGGTGTCGCGGCTCCGCAGATCGGCGTCGCGCTCCGCGCCTTCAGCTACAACATCGACGGTGACATCGGCTACGTGCTCAATCCCGTCCTGACCGAGGTCCGGGGCGAGCCCGTGCCCACGGGGGAGGGCTGCCTGTCGGTTCCCGGCCTGTGGCACGACGCCCTGCGACACCCGTGGGCCCGCGTCGAGGGCATCGACCTCGACGGTGAGCCGGTGGTGCTCGAAGGAAGCGGTCTGCTGGCGCAGGCACTCCAGCACGAGACGGATCACCTCGATGGGAAGCTCTATCTCACGAGGCTGGATGCCGAGACCCGCAAGCGTGCGATGCGCGAGGTCAGAGAGAGCGCCTGGTTCTGATCCCCGGACACTGAGAAGGCCCCGCCGGAGCGGGGCCTTTCTGCTGTCTCGCGAGCCTCAGCCGCCGATCGCGACGTTGGTCGTCGAGACGGGTTCGTCGTAGATGGCAGCGATCTCGTCGGCGAAGTCGCTCATGATCACGTTGCGCTTGATCGACAGCTTCGGAGTGAGGTGACCGGAGGCCTCGGTCCATTCGCTGTCGAGAACGGTGAACTTGCGGATGGACTCCGCACGCGACACGCGGGCGTTGGCGGCATCGACCGCCTTCTGGATCTCGGCACGGACGGCATCGTTCGTGGCGGCCTCGGCGAGCGACATCTCCTTCGGGAGGCCGGCGTTGCCGAGCCAGGTCGGCAGCATCTCGGGATCCAGCGTGATGAGCGCGGAGATGAACGGACGCTGGTCGCCGACGACGACGACCTGTCCGATGATCGGATTCGCGCGGATCGGGTCTTCCAGCGCGGCCGGCGCGACGTTCTTTCCGCCGGCCGTGACGATGATCTCCTTCTTGCGACCGGTGATGGTCAGGAAGCCCTCGGAGTCGAAGCTGCCGATGTCGCCCGTGTGGAACCAGCCGCCGTCGCTGAACGCCTCTGCGGTCGCCTCGGGGTTGTTCCAGTACTCCTTGAAGACGTTGATGCCGCGGACCTGGATCTCACCGTCGTCCGCGAGTCGCACACCCACACCGGGGAGCGCGGGGCCGACGGTGCCGATCTTCGACTTGTCTGCCAGGTTCACGGTCGCCGGAGCAGTCGTCTCGGTGAGACCGTATCCCTCGAGGATCACGACGCCGAGGCTGTGGAAGAAGTGGCCCAGACGCGAACCGAGGGGAGCGGAGCCCGACACCGCGTAGACGACTCTGCCGCCCATGGCTTCACGCAGCTTGCTGTAGACGAGCTTGTTGAAGAGCGCGAACTTGAGCTTCGTCCCGATCGGGATGCTCTTGCCCTCCTCGACGAGCTTCGAGTGCTGGATGGCGACGTCGGCGGCGGCGCGGAAGATCTTCCCCTTCCCACCGGCCTCGGCCTTCTGCTCGGCGGAGTTGTAGACCTTCTCGAAGACGCGCGGCACGGCGAGAAGGTAGGTCGGCTTGAACGACCCGAGCGCCGGCAGCAGCTGTCGAGTGTCGGGCTGGTGTCCGGTGCGCACGCCGGCGTGGATGTTGAGGATCGAGATGAAGCGCGCGAACACGTGCGCTGTCGTGATGAAGAGCAGCGTGGAGGAACCCGGTGTCTGAACCACTGCGTCGAGTGCCGTCGCGGAATTGCGGCACAGCTCGACGAAGTTGCTGTGTGTGAGGACGCAGCCCTTGGGGCGGCCGGTCGACCCCGAGGTGTAGATGAGGGTGGCGATGTCAGAACCGACGGCGATGTTGCGGAGACGCTCGATCTCGGCATCGGTGACGGATGCCCCCTGGGCGGTCAGCGAATCGATCGCTCCGAGGTGCAGCTGCCATACCTCGCGGAGCAGCGGGAGGTCGCCGCGCACCTCATCGAGCCGAGCGAAGTGCTCCGGCGACTCGACCACGAGGGCGATGGCACCGGAATCCTCGAGGATCCACTGGATCTGCGAAGGAGAGCTGGTCTCGTAGATCGGGACCATCACGGCGCCGGCGTAGAACAGCGCGAAGTCGACGAGAGTCCACTCGTAGGTCGTGCGTGCGAGGAAGCCCACCTTCTCACCCGGCTGGATGCCCGCGGCGACGAAGCCCTTGGCCAGCGCGATGACCGCGGTCTCGAAGTCGGCTGCGGTGATGTCGCGCCATCCGTCGCCATCGGGCACTGCGAAGAGGGGGCGATCGGGAGTCGCCTGGACGCGCTTCGCCAGCAGGTCGGCGATGTTCGCGTCTGGGTCGGCGGGGACGACGGCGGGGACTTCAAACTGGACCACGGCAGCTCCTTCGGTACCGGTCGGGCACTGGGTTGCACACGAGTCTAGAGCATGACACTCGGTCGCATATCAGGTGACACTCAGTCGCCGATCGGGTCTCGCGAGACCGCGGCTGTGGCGGATGCCGAGCACGACGCTAGACTTCACCTCGATGTTCTACTGGCTGATGAAGTACGTGGCGATCGGTCCCGTGGTCAAAGCGATATTCCGACCATGGGTGGTCGGGCGCGCGAACATCCCGGCGAACGGCGCGGCGATCCTCGCCAGCAACCACCTCTCCTTCGCCGATTCCATCTTCCTGCCGCTGATGATCGACCGACCGATGTCGTTCCTCGCCAAGAGCGACTACTTCACCGGACGCGGGATCAAGGGCTGGGCCACCAAGTTCTTCATGAAGGCGACGGGGCAGATCCCGATCGACCGCTCCGGCGGCAAGGCGTCCGAAGCCTCTCTCAACACCGGCCTGCAGGTACTCGGACGCGGCGACCTGCTCGGCATCTATCCGGAGGGCACGCGGAGCCCCGACGGCCGGCTCTACCGTGGCCGCACGGGGATCGCTCGGATGGCGATGGAGGCGAAGGTCCCGGTGATCCCGGTGATCATGGTCGACACCGACACCGCGATGCCCATCGGGCAGCGCCTGCCGCGCGTGGTGCGGGTCGGGATCGTCATCGGAGAGCCCCTGGACTTCTCCCGCTACGCGGGCATGGAGAACGATCGCTACATCCTCCGCTCGGTCACGGACGAGATCATGGTCGCCCTCCAGCGACTGGGTGAACAGCAGTACGACGACGTGTACGCATCGACCGTGAAGGACCGGCTCCCGGCCCGCGTCACACAGCGCTCCTGAGGCGTCCCGGCTTCGTCGCGAGCACTAGGCTGGACACATGCTCCAGCACCACATCGACGCGCTTGATGCGTGGCGCTCGCTCCCGATCAAACAGCAGCCTCAGTGGCTCGACGCAGAGCGTGTCTCCGAGGTCTCCACGCAGATCTCGACGCTCCCGCCCCTGGTGTTCGCCGGCGAGGTCGACAACCTCCGCGATCGTCTTGCGCGAGCAGCGTCCGGCAAGGCGTTCCTGCTGCAGGGAGGCGACTGCGCAGAGACCTTCGCGGGTGCCACCGCCGACCAGATCCGCAACAGGATCAAGACGGTCCTGCAGATGGCCGTGGTGCTGACGTACGGCGCATCGATGCCCGTCGTGAAGATGGGTCGCATGGCCGGCCAGTTCGCGAAGCCGCGGTCGAGCGACACCGAGACCCGTGGCGATGTCACGCTTCCCGCCTACCGCGGCGACATCGTGAACGGCTACGACTTCACCGAGGCGTCCCGCCGCGCCGATCCCGGCCGCCTGCTGCAGGGATACCACACGGCCGCGTCGACGCTCAACCTCATCCGCGCGTTCACGCAGGGTGGCTTCGCCGATCTGCGCGAGGTGCACTCGTGGAACAAGGGCTTCGCGCAGAACCCGGCGAACCAGCGCTACGAGCGCATGGCGGCCGAGATCGACCGGGCCATCAAGTTCATGGAGGCGGCCGGCGCCGACTTCGACGAGCTCACCCGCGTCGAGTTCTTCACCGGGCACGAGGGCCTGCTGATGGACTACGAGCGCCCGATGACCCGCATCGACTCCCGCACGGACACGCCGTTCAACACCTCGGCGCACTTCCTGTGGATCGGGGAGCGCACGCGTGAACTCGACGGTGCGCACGTCGACTACTTCTCGAAGATCCGCAACCCCATCGGCGTGAAGCTCGGTCCGACCACGTCACCCGAGACGGCGCTCGCGCTGATCGACAAGCTCGACCCCGACCGCGAGCCGGGCCGTCTGACGTTCATCACGCGCATGGGCGCGGGCAAGATCCGCGACGCGCTGCCGCCGCTGCTCGAGGCCGTCCGCGACTCGGGCGCGCAGCCGCTGTGGGTCACCGACCCCATGCACGGCAACGGCATCACGACGCCCACGGGGTACAAGACGCGTCGCTTCGATGACGTCGTCGACGAGGTCCGCGGCTTCTTCGAGGCGCACCGGGCCGTGGGCACGTTCCCCGGCGGCATCCACGTCGAGCTCACCGGTGACGACGTCACCGAGTGCCTGGGCGGATCCGAGCACATCGACGAGGCCGCCCTCGCGACCCGCTACGAGAGCCTGTGCGACCCGCGTCTCAACCACATGCAGTCGCTCGAGCTCGCCTTCCTCGTGGCCGAAGAGCTCGAGAAGCGCTGACCACGATCCATCAGACAGAAGGGTCCTCTCCGTAGTCGGAGAGGACCCTTTCTGTGTGGCGGCGGCGACGGGCCGCCGGCGTGCGGCCGCGGGCGATAAGCGCGGGGACCGCCCGCCTCCTAGAACGCGCTGCTGCGGATCTGGAGGGTGATCTCGGTGCCCTTCGGGCGCTGCGCGCCGGCACCCGGATCGGACCCGCTGACCTCGGTGAAGTCGTTGGGGAACGCGTTCCAGATGCCGTTCCAGGTCGGTTCGAAACCGGCATTCCGGATCACCTGGGCGGCCTCGTCGCGGCTCATCCCCTCGACCTCGGGCACGGGGAACAGTTCGGGTCCCTTCGAGACGATCAGCTGAACGGTATCGCCGGGGCGCCGATTGCCCTCTTCGGCGCGGTCGGTGACGCCGATGACGACATCCTTCGCGACCGAGTCGCTGAAGACGAACTGCGAGTCCGGGTTGACCTCGACGCCCTTGTCGCGCAGCGTGTTCGTCGCCTGATCGACGCTCATTCCCGCGACATCGGGGAACGCGCCGGCGGAGACGTACAGCTCGACCGTGTCGTCCTCGCGCAGCTCGCAGCCCTCGGCGCACGCATAGACCTCGCCGCCGTCGCGAGGCGTCACGAAGGCGTTGATCACGCGCCCGGTCTCGGCGTCGGAGAAGAGCTGCAGGGAGGTCTCTGTGACGTTGATCCTGATGTCCGCGAGGTAGTCGCGAGCTTCCTGCTCGGTCTTGCCGTTGAGGGTCTCCACCGTGTGCGACGCCGGACCCGAGGACACGAAGACGGTGATCTCGGTGCCCTTGTCGAGGCGTTCGCCCTCGCCGGGGTCCGTACGGATCGTCTCACCGGCGGCGATGTCGATGGAGCTCTCCTCGCCGCGCACCGGCACGAAGCCCTCTGCAGTCAACGCCGATGCGGCGTCGTCGTACGACAGACCGGCCACCCCCGGGACGGCCACGAGTGAACCAGGACCGGACCCGAACCACCAGCCGACACCACCGGCGACGGTCGCGAGAAGCAGCACCAGCGTCAGAAGGAACGCTCCGCGCGCGCGACGTCGTGATGAGCGGCGACGCAGGAGCGTCGCGTTGTCGACGGCAGCCGTGACCGGGGCGGTCGGGTCGGCGATGACCATCGTGCTCGGCATGACCTTGGTGAGGTCCGCGGAGTCGGCCTGCGAGCGCTGCGATGTCGTCGCAGCGGCGACGGCGGGTGCGATCCCGAGCCCACGCTCGATCTCGCGCAGTCGCTCCAGCATCTGCTGCGCATCGTCGGGACGCTCATCCGGCGATTTCTCCGTGGCCCAGAGCACGAGTTCGTCGAGCTCCTCCGGCACGCCGGGATTGCGCACGCTCGGACGCGGCACGGACTCGGTGGCGTGCTGGAAGGCGATCTGCATGGGCTGCTCGCCCTTGTACGGCTGTTCGCCGACGAGCATCTCGTACAGCATGATGCCCAGCGCGTAGATGTCGCTCCTGGCGTCGGCAGTGCCGCGAGTGACGAGCTCGGGTGCGAGATAGGCGATGGTTCCGAGCAGCTGCTGTCCGGTGGCCGTGTTCGCGGTGGTCGCACGGGCGAGACCGAAGTCGCCGATCTTGATGCGTCCGTCTTCGGCCAGCAGCACGTTCTCGGGCTTCACGTCACGGTGCACGATCCCGGCTCGGTGCGCTGCGGAGAGGCCGGCGAGGACGGCATCCATGATGGTGATCGTCTGCGGGATCGTGAGCCGCTTCTGCTCGCGCAGCAGTTCGCGCAGCGTGATGCCGGGAAGGTACTCCATCACCAGGTATGCGAGTTCGCCGTCCTGGCCCTGGTCGAACACGTTGACGACGTGGGGATCGGCCAGCCGCGCGGCAGCTCGTGCCTCTTGGATGAACCGGCTCTGGAAGGCGGAGTCGTCGCTCAGGTGCGCGTGCATGACCTTCAGAGCGATGCGCCGCTCGAGGCGGAGATCGGTCGCGACATAGACGGTCGCCATGCCTCCCCGGGCGATTCGGGCGCGCACGCGGTACCGACCGTCGACAAGCCGCCCGATGAGGGGGTCGGCCTGCTGATTGGTCGTCACGTCAAGATTCTATGGAGAACTGCCTGAAAGCCCCGGGAGCGGCTCGCCCCTTGCACCTGCGGGTTTGCCCGGAAGCGCGTCACCCGTGGACACCGAGCCACTGGTGGGCCTGGGTCTCCCACTGGCCGTAACGATCGGGGTACGCGGAGATCTGGACAGCCTGCGCGGCATCCGTGAACGACATGCTCTCCCAGCCTGAGATGTCGAAGAGCCCCCGGGAGGCCTGCCCGTTCGGGTCCGACGAGCCGCCAAAGAAGACACGGGTGCTCCGGTCGGCGTCGACCGCCTGCTCGGGCGAACCCCAGCCCATGCTGGGGCGCTGCTGGAAGAGGCCGAGGGAGTCGCGGTCACCCCATGACAGATTGCGCATGCTGGATTCGACCATGGCGGTGGCGAGAGCGATCGCGATGGCGCGGTCGGGCGCGCCGAGCTCGCGTCCGACGCGGATGATGAGCGAGGCGTTCGCGGCCTGTTCGGCGTCGAGGTTCGCGAACAGCTGGGGAGGGGGCGTGGCCGCCGCCGGGGCGGGCATCGGAGCCGGCGCTGGCGCCGCCGCGACGGTCAGCGACTGGCCGGGGTAGATGATGGCTCCGGAACCCAGGCCGTTCAGCGCGAGGAGCTGCGCGACGGTCGTGCCGTACTTCTTCGCGATGGCGAACAGGGTGTCTCCTGCGGCGACAGCGTGCGCCTGGCCACCGGTCGCGGTCGGAACGGGGGCGGCTGTCTGCGCGGGGGATGCCGGTGGTGCGGCCGACGGAGCTGACTCGCCGCTGAGCGCGAGCTGCTGGCCGGGGTAGATCACGGACGACCGGTCGAGGCCGTTCGCGGCGAGAACAGCGTCGACGCTCGTCCCGTGCTTCTGCGCGATGCCGAACACGGTCTCGCCGGCGACGACGGTGTGCGTCTCCGTCGGAGCCGCCTGAACCGGGGCCGGGGTCGGCGAGGGGGCGCTCGCTCCTGCCAACGACAGCGTCTGCCCCGGGTAGATCACCGAACGCCAACTGAGTCCGTTCCAAGCCAGGACATCGACGGTGCGCAGACCGAACCGGTTCGCGATCGACGAGATCGTGTCGCCTGGCCGCACCGTGTACACGGCAGGAGGCGCCTCGGTCGGCGCGATCCGCGTCGGCGTCGCCTGCAGTCGTTCGATCGGAGACGAGACCGCGTCGGCGGATGCGGGGGTGGCAGCGATCCCCGCAGACAGCGTGCCCAAGAGGGCGGCGGGCACCCCGAGCTGAAGAGTGCGCGTTCGTCGCGCGACGGCAGGCGTTCTCACGGGGATCCCCCTTGTTCGGCGTCCGCCCACGCTGACACGGATGTAAACGGATGTCAACAGGAGTGACGGATGGTGCGGATGGTGCCGATGTGAACCGAAGCCCGATGCGGAAAGTGCGATCGGCGCTCAGAGGTGAGATAGTTGCAACGTGTCTGTGCCGTCTGAAAGCAACCCGTCTGAAACCTCGCAGCCCGAGGCTGCGTCCGCGAACGCTGTGAGCGCCGCCGGCGTCACCGCCACCGAGTGGCTCACGATGCCCGACCTCGTGGAGGTCCTCGACGAGGCCCTGGGACGTGTGCGCAGGCTCATCGACGAGCACTACCTCGTCGGCTCGCGCCGCTCCGGCGTGTTCGCGGTTCCGTCGGTGTTCATCGTCGACAACCACCCGCTGCCCTCGCTGCGAGGCACGATCATCGTGCTGCAGGATGCGGGCTTCTCCGACGACGAGGTCATCGACTGGCTCCTCGCTCCCGAGGAGGAACTGGGTCGCTCGCCGATCGACGCGCTTCTGGCCGGACACAAGAGTGCTGTCCGCAGGGTCGCCCGCACCCTCGCCTGAACCGAGCTCTCTGAAGCGGTTCGCGCTCAGGCCGAGCGCACCGTCGCAGCGCGTGCGAGATCGCGCAGGTCTCCGACAGCGGTGTTGTCGAGCCGCGCTCCGGAGAGAGCGCGATCTGCTTCCCGCGCATAGTCGTCGATCATCCGCTCCACGCGCTCCAGGGCGCCGGAGGCCGTGATCGTCGCCTGAAGGAATGCGACCTGCTCGCTGGTGAGGTCGGGATCGCCGAGCATCTCATCGAACAGAGTGCGAGCGGACGCGTCGAGAGTCTGCCTCGTCAGAGCGACCAGCACGGTGCGCTTGCCCTCGCGCAGGTCGTCACCGGCAGGTTTGCCGGTCACGGCGGCGTCGCCGTAGACGCCGAGCAGGTCGTCGCGCAGCTGGAAGGCCATCCCGACCGGATGGCCGAACTCGCGAAGCGCCAGAAGCTGGTCCTCGTCGGCATCCGCGATCGCTGCACCGAGCACGAGGGGCTGCTCGATGCTGTACCTCGCGGATTTGAGGGAGACGACGCGAAGCGCACGCTCGACGTGCGAGTCCGTGGCGTGGACGCTCCAGGCGGACTCCTCCGCGATGTCGAGGAATTGGCCCACGGTGACGTCCCGGCGCATCCGTCCGTATTCGCGGCGGACCGCCGAGGCATGGGGGAGCGGCTCGATCGCATCCTCGAGGAGGTCGTCGCTCCAGGCCACCAGCAGGTCACCGAGCAGGATCGCCGACGAGCGGCCGAAGGCGGCGGGGTCGCCTCGCCATCCGGCTGCGACGTGCGCGCCTTCGAGCGCGCGGTGGGCCGCCGGACGTCCCCGCCTCGTGTCGGAGTTGTCGATCAGGTCGTCGTGCACCAGTGCGGCCGACTGGAAGATCTCCAGAGCCGCGCAGACGTCCCAGAGGCCCGTCGATTCCTCGGCGTCGCGGTCGCGGAAACGTGCGACCGACTGCCATCCCGCGTGGCAGAAACGGGCCCGCAGGCGCTTGCCACCCACGAGGGTGTCGGCTGCCGAGTCGATCAGGCCTTCGGCATCCGGGCCGTATTCGGCCGACTCGCCTCGCATCCGGTCGAGGAAGAGGCGCAGGCGTGCGGCGACGGCGTCGGAGACAAATGAGGGGGACGGCACGACTCCCAGCATACGTAAAGCCAACGGAGGCCCTTGAAGCTAGCCCGCAGCGGCATACCGCGCGTAGAATGGACGGACGAATACCCGAGGGGGACGAAATGCCACTCTCCGAACAGGAGCAGCGTCTGCTCGACGAGATGGAACGCCATCTCCTCCACAACGACGCCGATGTCGTCACTGCGCCGTCTGGTGACCGCGCTCTCAGCTACCGCAACCTCGTGTACGGAGCCCTTCTGCTCCTCGCCGGTGTGGGCGGGCTGATCGTCGGAGTCGTCCTCGGGGACGTCTGGGGAGTCGTGGTCGGAGTGATCGGATTCGCCGCCATGCTCGGCGGCGTCATGATCGCTGTGACCCCCGTCCGCAAGCCCCTCTCCGCTGCACCCCGCGAACGCGCGGCGAAGCAGCAGAGCTCAGCGTCCTTCATGGATCGCATGAACGATCGATGGGACCGCCGCCAAGACGGCAACTGACCCACACACCTTCACGAAGGCCCGGATGCTCTGAGCATCCGGGCCTTCGTGCGTTCGGACCCGTATGCCGGCCCGGGGCTGCGTCGTGATGCCGGGCTCCGTCCTCCACTCGCGCTCCACCATCCTCCACCGCCCTTGAGCCGCGGAAATCCGCGGCTCTTTGTTGTACGCGCACTCACAGGAGCGGTCTGGACAGGGATTGACCGTAGGTTTGTGGAGGAAAGTGGAGTAAAGTGGGGCGCACCTCGAGTTGGCCGGACGGAGAGGGGGTGATGGCTGATGTTGCTGGGAACGCATTCTCCGAAGTTGGACGACAAAGGACGGGTCATCCTTCCTGCGAAGTTCCGCGAAGACCTCGGTGGCGGCATCGTCGTCACCCGAGGGCAGGAACGCTGCCTCTACGTCTTCAGCACGGCCGAGTTCGAGACGATGCACGAGCGGATCCGCCAGGCGCCGCTCGCGAACAAGCAGGCGCGTGACTTCATGCGCCTGTTCCTCTCCGGTGCGAGTGCGGAGATGCCCGACAGTCAGAACCGCATCACCATCCCCGTGCACCTCCGTCAATACGCGGGGCTGCAGAAGGAGCTCATCGTCACCGGAGTCGGCGCCCACGCCGAGATCTGGGATGCGGAGAGCTGGAACACCTACCTCGCAGCAGGCGAGGAGACCTACGCAGATCTCGAGCAGGAGGTGATTCCGGGCCTCTTCTGACCACGGCTGTGATGCCCCGCCGCTCCTGCCCCGACACACTTCCCCGGTGCCGGGTCGTGAAGCGGAGGGGGATCAGGGCCCTGGTCACCGAGATACAGAGATCACCCGAGAAAGATCATGAACCTCCGCGACATCCACACCCCCGTACTCCTCGAACGCTGCGTCGAGCTTCTCGCCCCTGCGCTGCAGGCGGACGGAGCGGTGCTCGTCGATGCCACCCTCGGCATGGGCGGTCACTCCGAAGCGCTGCTCGAGCGGTTCCCGAACATCCGCCTCGTCGGCCTCGATCGGGACACCGACGCTCTGCGCATCGCGGGGGAGCGTCTCGCTCGTTTCCGTGACCGGGTGACGCTGGTGCACACGGTCTATGACGAGATCGGACTGCACGCTCAGGGCGCCTCGGGCATCCTCTTCGACCTGGGCGTCTCGTCGCTGCAGCTCGATGAAGCCGAACGCGGCTTCGCCTACTCGAAGGATGCGCCGCTGGACATGCGGATGGATCAGACGAAGGGCGTGACGGCCGCCGAGGTGATCGCGACCTACACCGAAGGCAACCTGCGTCGCATCTTCGAGCGCTATGGCGAGGAGAAGCTCGCGGGACGCTATGCGCGCTTCATCATCGCCGCACGCGAGAAGAAGCCGATCACGCGCTCCGGCGAACTCGTCGAGATCCTCCAGGCGGCGACGCCCGCAGCTGCTCAGCGGGCCGGGCACCCGGCCAAGCGCGTCTTCCAGGCGCTGCGGATCGAAGTGAACACCGAGCTCAACGTACTCGCGGATGCGATTCCCGCAGCCATGGATGCGCTCGCGGTCGGCGGACGCATCGTGGTGATGTCATACCAGTCTCTCGAGGACCGACTCGTGAAGCAGGCCTTCGCCGCCGGTGCAGCCTCCACCGCACCGCGGAGACTCCCCGTCGAGCTGCCGGAGCACGCGCCGCGGTTCCGCATCATCACCAAGGGTGCGGAGCTCGCCGACGACGCCGAACGGGCTCGCAACCCCCGCGCCATCCCCGTCCGACTGCGTGCCGCAGAGAAAGTGCGTGAGAGCTCATGAGTCTGAACGTCGCAGCGCCGAGGCCGAGGGCGCTCCCCGAGGCACCCGAACGCGCACCGCGTCGGCGTCTCGAGCCGGTGACGGGAACCCCCGTCCGCCGCAAGCCGAAGCTCGCCTACGCGCTGGTGGCGCTCGCAGGAGCCATGGCCATCGGAGGCGTGCAGATCGGCCTCTCGCTGGCGATCACCCAGGACTCCTTCGTGCTGGCAGGCCTCGCGTCGCAGCAGCACGAACTGGATCTGCGGACGAACGCGCTGCAGGAGGATCTCACCGGGATGAGCTCGCCCCAGTCGCTCGCCGCCAGTGCCGCATCCCTGGGCATGGTCGTGGCAGGGGCCCCGTCCTACCTCCGCCTGAGCGATGGAGCCGTCTTCGGCCAGGGAACCGGCGCGACCGGCTCGTCGACCATCGATCCGAACGGCGCCGGCGCGGTGAGCAACTCCCTGCTGAACGACGTGCCGGTGAACGCCTCCACGGCAGACGACCCCGCGCCCGACGGAGCGGCCGGGCAGTCTGCGCAGGAGCTTCCGCCGGCGATCACCGACGGACTCCCGAGCCCCAGCACTCGCTAGACGACCACACCCACCATCGAGACCTGACGGAGAGAGTCCATGACGACACGAGCCACCCGGACACCCCGGCGACGCACGGTCGTCGCTCTCGCGGTGATCCTGGCGATCCTGGCCGCCTTCGTCGTGCGGCTCGTCGACATCCAGGTGGTGAAGGCCGACGAGCACGTCGCACAGTCGCTCGAGTTCATCGCGCACCGCACCGCGATTCCCGGTGAACGCGGCTCGGTGGTCGACAGCGACGGATCCGTGCTGGCCGAGAGCGTCATGGTCTACGACGCGCAGCTCAGCCCCCAGGTCATCCGCCTCCTGGAGGAGGACGAGAAGAACCCGCCGCCACTGCCCTGGGCTGAGGCGTCGACGCGCATCGCCGAGATCATGGGGCTGGATGCGGACGAGCTGCGTGCCGATGTCGCCGCTGCCCTCGCCGAGAACCCCGATTCGCAGTACCTGCCGCTGGTCAAGGGCCTCAGCACCGAGAAGTACATCGAGCTGCGCGACCTCAAGGTCGGCTCGTATCTCGTGATGAAGCCGCGCGAGGTCAGGGTCTACCCGAACGGCGCCGTGGCGGGAAACCTGCTCGGATACCTCGACGGGACCGGCACTGCGCAGGCCGGCATCGAGAAGATGGACGAGAAGTGCCTCGCCCCCACAGACGGCGAGGAGTCGTACCGCACCGGCAAGAACTCCGTCGTCATCCCCGGCAGTGAGAGCAGGGTGGACGCGGTCGACGGCGGCACCGTGCAGCTCACGATCAACAGCGACCTGCAGTGGTACATGCAGCAGATGATCGCCGAAGAGGCGCAGGCCCAGGGCGCCAAGGGCGGCACCGTCACCGTCGTCGAGGTGGGCACCGGAAAGATCCGCGCCGCGGCCGAATGGCCCACCATGGACCCGAACGATCTCGACGCCTCAGCGCCCGAGACGTGGGTGAGCAAGCTCTTCACCTACCCGTTCGAGCCGGGATCGACGTTCAAGGCCGTGACGGCCGCTGCGGTGATGGAGAACGGCGGTGTGACGATGACGAGTCCCACGGTGTCGGCCTCCTCGCACGAGAAGTTCGACAACGGCGCCGTGATCAACGACGCGTTCGTGCACCCGACCTTCCAGTACACCCTCGCCGGCGCGCTCATCGATTCATCGAACGTCGCGCTGTCGAAGTTCGGCACGATGGTGAGCCCGGACGTCCGTCACGACTACCTCGAACGCTTCGGCGTCGGCGAGACGACGATCGGCTTCCCCAGTGAGACCTCGGGGGAGATCCACCCCACGAGCGAGTGGGACAACCAGTCGCTCTACACCACCACGTTCGGTCAGTACTTCACGGTCACGGCGCCCCAGCTCGCCGGTGCCTACCAGGCGATCGCCAACGGCGGCGAGAAGATCGGTCTCTCGCTGATCGAGTCCTGCACGGCCGCTGACGGCACGGTGGTCACGCCGGGTGCTCCCGAGTCCGAGCAGATCATCAAGCCCCAGACCGCGGCCGACCTCACGCGGATGCTCGAGAACGTGGCCGTCCAGGGCGGCAATGCCGACCGCATCCAGGTTCCCGGCTACCGGGTGACCAGCAAGACGGGTACCGCGCAGATCCCGGACGGCAAGGGCGGCTACAAGTCGGGCGTCTACTACACGAGCATGGTGGGCTTCGCGCCGGTCGACGATCCGCAGTACGTCGTGGTGGTGACTCTCGACGAGCCGACTAGAGTTACATCGTCTGCTGCTACCGCTTCTGCCTTCCAGAAGGCGATGACCCAGACCATGAAGACCTACCGCGTGATGCCGTCCTCCAGCCCGATGGACGCACTGCTTCCGAAGTTCGAATAGACGGCGCCCCGCCGCGCCTGGAGACGTCATGATCGCCCTGTCGCTTGCTGAGATCGCCGCCGTCCTCGAGGGTGATCTCCGCCTCGCCGGTTCTGCCACCGCCGACACCGTCATCGACGGTGTCGTGGACACGGACTCGCGCACCATGGCCCCCGGCTCCGTGTTCGTCGCGAAGCCGGGCGCGGAGACGGACGGACACCGGTTCGTCGGCGCTGCGCTGGCTGCGGGGGCAGCGCTCGCGATCGTCGAGCACCCGGTCGACGAGGAGATCACCCAGATCGTCGTCCCTGACGTCATCGTCGCCCTCGCCGATCTCGCCCGCGAGGTCGTCGCCCGCGTTCGCGCAGCCGGAGACCTCAAGATCGTCGGGATCACGGGGTCGAACGGCAAGACGACGACGAAGAACTTCCTCGCCCGCATCCTCTCCGACGAAGGCGAGACGATCGCCCCCATCAACTCGTACAACAACGAGGTGGGCGCGCCCGTCACCATGCTGCGCATCACGTACGGCACGCGGTTCCTCGTCAGCGAGTTCGGAGCCGACGGGCCCGGCAGCATCGCCCGCCTCGCCGGACTCGTCGAGCCGGACGTCGCTGTGGTGCTGATGGTCGGCATGGCGCACGCGGGCGGCTTCGGCGGCATCGAGGCGACGGCCAAGGCCAAGTCCGAGCTCGTCGCCGCCGCGAGGCCCACGGGTACGGCGGTGCTCAACGTCGACGACTCACGCGTCGCGGCGATGGGCGCGCTCGCGACGTCCCGCGGGATGCGGGTCGTCGGCTTCGGTCAGAGCGACGCGGCCGATGTCCAGGCGCACGACCTCGAGGTCACGGCATCCGGCACCTCGTGTGTCATCGAAGCGGCGGGGGAGCGTCTTCCGCTCCGCCTGCAGGTGCTCGGCGCCCACCACGTCGGCAACGCCCTGGCGGCCATCGCCGCCGCGGGCGTTCTCGGGGTGTCGACGGCCGACGCGATCGACCGTCTCGAGACGGTCGAGATCGCGGAGCGCTGGCGTATGCAGCCCATGGGCAGCGACCGCGTGCGCATCATCAACGACGCCTACAACGCCAGCCCGGACTCGATGGCCGCAGCCCTGCGGACTCTCGCGCAGATCACCGGTCCCGGCGAGCGGACGGTCGCCGTGCTCGGCGCCATGAGCGAGCTCGGCGAGACCGCGGGCGAGGAGCACGACCGGATCGGTCTGCTCGCCGTGCGTCTGAACATCCAGCGCATCGTCGTGGTCGGCCCCGAGGCCCGCCGCCTCTTCATCTCCGCGATCGGCGAAGGGTCCTGGGACAGCGAGGCCGTGTTCTTCGCTGACCAGGATGCCGCGTTCGAGTACCTGCGCTCCGAACTCCGCGACGGCGACCGGGTGCTCGTGAAGTCCTCCAATTCCGTAGGGCTCCGGCACCTCGGCGATCGTCTGGGAGAATTGTTCTCGTGAGATCTCTCATCATGGCGGCGGCCATATCGCTCGCCTTCACTCTTTTTCTTACTCCCGTCTTCCTCCGGCTCTTCCGGAAGTGGGGCTGGGGCCAGGTCATCCGCACCCCGGAGGCCATCGAGAACCCGAACCACGAAGCCAAACGCGGCACGCCGACCATGGGCGGCGTCATCTTCATCGTCGGCACGATGGTCGGCTACTTCACGGCCACGTACGTCGGAGGCGGAACTCCCGCGCTGTCCGCGCTTCTCGTGATCTGGCTCATGGTCGGCTTCGGGGCAGTGGGCTTCATCGACGACTACATGAAGGTGCGCAGTCAGCGCAGCCTCGGGCTCTCGGGGTGGCGCAAGATCATCGGGCAGCTCGTCGTGATGATCCCGTTCGGCATCGTCGCGCTGAACTTCCCGAACGCCTTCGACCAGACTCCGGCATCCGGCTCGATCTCGCTCTTCCGCGACATCCCGTGGTTGAACCTGTTCGCGTTCACCGCGATCCTCGGCTGGGCGCTCTATCTGCTGTGGATCTCGATCATCGGCGTCGCGACCTCGAACAGCGTCAACCTCACCGACGGGCTCGACGGTCTCGCAGCCGGCGCCGGGGTCATCGTCGTGGGGGCGTACAGCCTGATCGCGTTCTGGCAGTTCAAGCAGTCGTGCGTGGGCGAGGGGGTCGAGACCGCCGCGCTCGGCGGATGCTACGAGGTCCGCGACCCGTTCAGCCTGGCGATCATCGCGGCCTCCTTCGCCTCGAGCCTGATCGGCTTCCTGTGGTGGAACGCTCCCAAGGCGAAGGTCTTCATGGGCGATGTCGGCTCGATGGCGATCGGAGGCGTCATCACCGCGATGGCGATCCTCACCCGCACCGAGCTGCTGCTGTTCGTGATCGCCGGCGTCTTCGTCCTGGCCTCCGGATCGGTGATCCTGCAGCGCGCCTACTTCAAGATCACGCGCGGAAAGCGACTCTTCCTGATGAGTCCGTTCCACCATCATCTCGAGATGCGCGGATGGTCCGAGGTCACGATCGTGGTCCGCATGTGGATCATCGCGGGCCTGCTCGCGATCTCAGCAGTCGGACTCTTCTACGTGGAGTGGCTGACCCGTGTCGACTGACGAGAGGCTCGCGACTCTGACGAGCTGGAACGCCGACTGGTCGGGCCTGCGCGTCGCCGTTCTCGGGCTGTCCATGACCGGCTTCTCGGTGGCCGACACGCTCACCGAACTCGGTGCGGACGTCCTGGTGTTGACCGAGTCGGCGGAGGAGGAGTATGCCAAGCTCCTGCCCGTGATCGGTGCTCGTCTGGAACTGGGAACGCTGGACAGGGTCCCTGAAGCTCTGACCGAGTTCGCGCCGGAGGTCATCATCGCCTCGCCGGGATTCCCTCCCTCGCACACCGTGATCCGCTGGGCGCAAGATGCCGGCATCGCGCTCTGGGGCGATGTCGAACTCGCCTGGCGTCTGCGCGACAAGGTGACCCGCGCCGACGGCTCCCCGGCTGACTGGGTGCTCATCACGGGCACCAACGGCAAGACGACGACGACGCAGCTGACCGCGTCGCTCCTCGTCGAGGGAGGTCTGCGTGCGGCGCCGTGCGGCAACATCGGCGTGCCCGTTCTCGACGCGGTCCGCGACCCCGCCGGTTTCGACGTGCTCGTCGTCGAGCTCTCCAGCCACCAGCTCTGGTACCTCGGACTCTCCGAGACCGAAGGCGAGCTGTATCCGCACGCCTCGGTGTGCCTGAACCTCGCGGACGACCACCTGGTGTGGCACGGCAGTGCGCAGGCGTACCGCGATGCGAAGGCCCTGGTGTACCGCAACACGAGAGTCGCCTGCGTCTACAACAAGGCCGACGAGGCGACCAGGCTCATGGTCGAGGACGCCGAGGTGGTCGAGGGTGCCCGCGCGATCGGATTCGATCTCGGCATCCCCGGCCCCAGCGATGTCGGCGTGGTGGAGGGGCTGCTCGTCGATCGTGCGTTCTTGGACGACCGGGCCAGCAGCGCACTCGAGCTCACGACCGTCGCCGACCTCAGAGAAGCCGGCCTGGCCGCCCCGCACATCGTGCAGAACATCCTGGCGGCGAGTGCGCTCGCTCGTTCTCTCGGCGTCGAGCCGCGAGCCATCCACTCGGCTCTGCAGTCGTTCCGTCTCGACGAGCATCGGATCCAGGTCATCGCCCGCCATCGCGGCATCACCTGGGTCGACGACTCCAAGGCCACCAACCCGCACGCTGCCGCGTCATCGCTCCGCGCATACCCTGGTGCGGTCTGGGTGGTCGGCGGCGACCTGAAGGGCGTCGACATCGGCGAGCTGGTCGCCACGGCCGGGACCACCGCCCGGGCGGCGGTCGTCATCGGAGTCCAGCGCTCAGCCGTCGTCGCCGCATTCGAGCGACACGCGCCGGGGGTTCCGGTGTTCGAGGTGGATGCTGGCGAGACTGGTCAGGTCATGAATCGCGTCGTGGAGATCGCCGCGGGAATCGTCGATGGCGAGGGAACAGTCCTGCTGGCCCCCGCCGCCGCGTCCTTCGATCAGTTCTCCAGTTACGCGGATCGAGGACACCGCTTCGCCGAAGCGGTGCGGGACTGGATAGACCGGGGGAGCACCGATGACGCAGGTCGAACGCCCCCCGCGCTCTGATCCCGGCAGCACCGGCTCCCGCGGTCTCGCGGCGAGAGTGTCGCTCGGGCGTCGTTTCACCCCCGTGTCGACCGAGTTCCTGATGATCGCATCAGCGGCGCTGATGCTGACGATCTTCGGCCTCGTGATGGTGCTCTCGGCGACGAGCGCGACCGCGGTCTCGAAGGGCGAGAATCCGATGGACGGCGCGCTTCGGCAGGGCATCTTCGCCGTGCTCGGCGTGCCGCTGATGTTCCTGATCTCCCGACTCCCGATCCCGTTCCTCAAGCGCATGGCGTGGCCGGCACTGTTCGGATCCATCGCGCTCCAGCTGCTGGTCTTCACCCCGCTCGGCATCGAGGACGGCGGAAACCGCAACTGGATCATGATCGCCGGGTTCACCCTGCAGCCGTCGGAGTTCCTCAAGCTCGCCCTCGCGCTGTGGATCGGCTACGTCCTGATGCGCAAGCAGACCATGCTCGGCACCTGGCATCAGGTCTTCATCCCCGTGGTGCCCGTGGGAGCCCTGGCGATCGGGACGGTGATCGCCGGCAAGGACCTCGGCACCGCGATGGTGCTGGTCATCATCCTGCTCGGCTGCCTCTTCTTCTCGGGGGTGAAGCTCCGGCTGTTCATCCTGCCGGTGCTGCTCGGCGTCGTCGCCGTCATCGCGTTGGCCGTCACGAGCCCTGACCGCATGCGTCGCATCACGGCGACGTGCTCCGACATGTCGGCGTACACCGGCGACTGCTACCAGTCGATCCACGGGATCTGGGGAATGGCGTCGGGAGGAATCTTCGGCGTGGGGCTGGGCAACTCGCAGGAGAAGTACGGCTGGCTGCCCGCCGCCGGCAACGACTTCATCTTCGCCATCGTCGGCGAAGAGCTCGGCCTGATCGGCTGCATCGTCGTGCTGGCCCTCTTCACGCTGTTCACCATCGGTGCCTTCCACATCATCCGCAAGACCGCCGATCCGTTCATCCGGGTCGCGGCCGGCGGGATCACCGTCTGGATCACCGGTCAGGCCGTGTTCAACATCGGCGTCGTGATCGGACTGTTCCCCGTCATGGGAGTGCCGCTGCCGTTCATGTCGCAGGGAGGAACGGCTCTCCTCGCCGTCCTCATCGCGTGCGGAGTGCTGCTGTCGTTCGCGCGCACCATCCCCGTCGCCGAGGGTCGTTCGGTGGCACGGACTCCTTCAGCAGGGCGGGGTAAGGTCACACGGTGACCACGTACCTTCTCGCCGGCGGTGGAACCGCCGGTCACGTCAACCCCCTGCTCGCCGTCGCCGATGCGCTGCGCGCCAGGGACGCCGATGCCTCGATCCTGGTGCTCGGAACGGCCGAGGGACTCGAGTCCCGACTCGTGCCGGCTCGAGGGTATGAACTCCTCATCGTCGACAAGGTGCCGTTCCCGCGGCGACCCGACAAGCAGGCCGCGTTGTTCCCCGCCAGGTTCCGCCGCGCCGTCGCCCAGGTGCGCGATCACATCCGCGCTCACCGCGTCGACGTCGTCGTGGGCTTCGGCGGCTATGCCTCCGCCCCGGCCTACGTGGCAGCAGGCCGTGAGCGCGTGCCGTTCGTCGTGCACGAGGCCAACGCGAAGCCGGGCCTCGCGAACGTGCTGGGTGCTCGACGCGCCGCGGCCACGGGAGTCGCATTCGCCGGAACCCCCCTGCGCGGCGGCGAGGTGGTCGGCATGCCGCTGCGTCGAGAGGTCATCGAGCTCGACCGCGCGGCCTCTCGCGATGAGGCCGCCGCGCACTTCGGGCTCGACCCGGCGCGCCCGGTCCTTCTCGTCTTCGGCGGGTCGCTGGGGGCCCAGAGGCTGAACGAGGCCATCGCAGACTCCTGGGGCGACATCCTGGCCGCTGACTGGCAGCTGCTGCACGTCACGGGCGAACGCAGTGATCTGGCCGACCCCGAGGTGCCGGGATACACCATGCGCCGATACGTCGACCGGATGGACCTCGCCTTCGCGCTCGCCGACCTCATCGTGTCCCGTTCCGGCGCAGCCACCGTGAGCGAGATCAGCGCCCTGGGGATCCCCGCGCTGTACGTGCCGTACTCCGTCGGCAACGGGGAGCAGCGACTGAACGCGGCGTCCGCCGTGGCAGCCGGGGCCGCTCGTCTTCTCGACGACGCCACCTTCGACGGCGACGCGGTGCGCCGCCTCGTGATCCCCGTCATGAACGATCCGCAGCAGCTCACGGCCATGCAATCCGCCGCCGAGCAGGTGGGCACCCGCACCGGCACGGAGAACGTCGTCGCACTCGTGGATCGCGCCCTCCGGTCCTCCTGATCTCACCGTCGACACGGCTCCTCGACGCCGAATCGTCCTCACCGAAAAGTAGACTGAAACCGACATGATCAGACCTGACCTCTCCCTCCCGATCCCCGAGTCGATCTCCTCCGCGCACTTCATCGGCATCGGCGGATCCGGCATGAGCGGCCTCGCCAAGATGTTCCTCGACGCGGGGATCCGCGTCTCGGGAAGCGATCGAGCCGACAGCGACAACCTGCGCGCACTCGCGGCCGCCGGAGCGGATGTGCACGTCGGGCACGACGCGGCGCATCTCGGCGATGCCGACACGGTCGTCCACACCGGAGCGATCTGGCCGGAGAACCCCGAGTTCGTCACGGCGAAGCAGCGCGGGCTGCACGTGATCCACCGCTCGCAGGCCCTGCACTGGCTGATCGGATCGCGTCGACTGGTCTCCGTGGCCGGCGCGCACGGCAAGACGACGTCGACGGGCATGATCGTGACCGCGCTGCAGCAGCTCGGAGCCGACCCGAACTTCGTCAATGGCGGCGTGATCGAGCAGCTCGGCGTCTCGAGCGCCACCGGATCGGGTGAGCTCTTCGTGATCGAGGCGGATGAGTCCGACGGCACGTTCCTGCTCTACGACACGGCTGTCGCGCTGATCACCAATGTCGACCCCGATCACCTCGACCACTACGGGTCCGACGACGCGTTCCACGACGCGTTCGTGCGGTTCGCCGACGCGGCCACGGAGGCGGTCGTGATCTCCAGCGACGACGCCGGCGCCCTGCGAGTGGGAGCGGGGCTCTCGCACCCGAACGTCGTGACGTTCGGGCAGGCGGAGGACGCCGATGTCAGGGTGACCGACATCGTGGCGGCCGGGCCCGTCTCGGCCACCGTCAGCTCCGGAGCCGAGAGCGTGCGCCTCCAGCTCTCCGTGCCCGGCGTGCACAACGCCATCAACGCGGCAGGCGCCATCGCGGTCCTCCTCTCGGTGGGCTTCGGCCTGACCGAGTCCGCCAAGGCCGTCGAGGGCTTCGCCGGCACGGTCCGCCGCCTCGAGCAGCACGGCGTCGAGCGCGGCGTCACCGTCTACGACGACTACTCCCACCACCCGACCGAGGTGCGGGCGGCTCTCGAGGCGATGCGATCGATCGCCGGCACGGGCAGGATCATCGCGATCCAGCAGCCCCACACCTACTCGCGAACGCAGCACATGTTCCGCGAGTTCGCGGACGTGCTGGAGACGTATGCAGACCACACGGTCGTGCTCGACGTCTACGGTGCTCGCGAGGATCCGGTCCCCGGCGTCACGGGAGAGCTCGTGAGCGGGGCGTTCCACGACCCGTCGCACGTCCACTTCGTCGCCGACTGGCAGCAGGCAGCCGATTACACGGCGTCCGTCGCTCGCGACGGCGATTTCGTCGTCACGCTCGGCTGCGGCAACGTCTACCAGATCATCCCGCAGGTGCTCGAGTCTCTGCGGACCACCGAGGTCTGACGCATGCGTCGTCCGCCTCCGCTTCCCACGCCTCCCGCGGGCACCGCGGAGGACACGCCCAGGCGACGGGAGGGTCCGGCGACGCGAGGGCGCGCGCGGGACGTCGAGCAGGACGAACGCGCAGGTCCGCAGGCCGCGGCGGTCGGCCTCGACTCCGACGTCCGTGCGGACATCGACGGGGATGCCGGGGTGCGGCCGACATCGACGCGGGACGTCTGGCGGGCGGCGCGAGCGAGACGCAAGGCGCTGCGGGCCGAGATCCGACGGTTCACGCAGCGCTCCCGACGGCGTCGCATCATCTGGCTGAGCGCGGTCGGTGCTGTCGTCCTGCTGATCGGTGGCACCACCGCCGCGGCGTACAGCCCGCTGTTCGCCGTGGAGAAGATCACGGTCGTGGGCGCGACGACGCTGGATGCCGCGGCGGTGGAGGCCGCCCTCGGCGAGCAGGTGGGCACCCCCTTGGCGCTGGTCGACTCGAGCGAGGTCAAGGCCGCGCTGCTGGGATTCCCGCTGATCGAGACCTATGCGCTCGAGGCGAAGCCGCCGCACGATCTCACGGTGCGGATCGTCGAGCGCACGCCGGTCGGCGTGATCCGCTCGGATGCGGGCTATACGCTCGTCGACGCCGCGGGCGTCGCGCTGGCGACGACCTCCGATCAGCCGGCGGGACAGCCGGTGCTCGACATCGACGGCGGCACCGACTCGGTCGCCTTCGAGAGTGCGGGTCTCGTGGTGCGCTCCGTGCCCGCTGATCTGCGCGCGCTGCTCACCGGAGTGCGGGCCACGACAGCTGATGACGTGACGTTGACGCTCAGCAGCGGGCTGACGGTCGTCTGGGGCAGCTCGGATGACTCCCCGATGAAGAGCGAAGTGCTCACGAAGACGCTGCTCAGCAATCCTGAGGCGTCGACGATCGATGTCACATCGCCGCATGCGGTGGTCGTGGGCTGAGGTTTCGACGGCAAACGGGCGACACGCCCGTGTCGCTGCGTGTGCGCGGGGACGTGACGCTTACCTTCGAACAAGAGAAACCAATACCGGGAAATACTTTACACCTCTAGTTGAGGTTTAAGGTTCGGCCCGCGGAATCTCACCCCAGACAGGCTCGACTATTCGGAGGCCGGCCATGAGCCAGAACCAGAACTACCTCGCCGTGATCAAGGTCGTCGGCGTCGGCGGTGGCGGCGTCAACGCCGTCAACCGCATGATCGATCTCGGGCTCCGCGGAGTCGAGTTCATCGCAGTGAACACCGACGCGCAGGCGCTGCTCATGAGCGATGCCGACGTCAAGCTCGATGTCGGTCGCGAGCTCACTCGCGGACTCGGCGCCGGCGCTGACCCCGAGGTCGGCCGTCGCGCCGCCGAGGATCACGCCGAGGAGATCGAGCAGGCGCTCACCGGTGCCGACATGGTCTTCGTGACCGCCGGCGAGGGCGGTGGAACGGGAACGGGTGGAGCCCCCGTCGTCGCGCGCATCGCGAAGTCGATCGGCGCACTGACCATCGGCGTCGTGACGAAGCCCTTCTCGTTCGAAGGCCGTCGTCGTCAGAGCCAGGCTGAAGCCGGTGTGGTGAAGCTGAAGGAAGAAGTCGACACCCTCATCGTGGTGCCGAACGACCGTCTGCTCGAGATCAGCGATCGCGGCATCTCGATGATCGAGGCCTTCGCGACCGCAGACCAGGTGCTCCTCGCCGGTGTCCAGGGCATCACCGACCTCATCACGACTCCCGGTCTCATCAACCTCGACTTCGCCGACGTCAAGTCGGTCATGCAGGGCGCCGGTTCGGCACTGATGGGAATCGGATCGGCACGCGGTGCCGACCGTGCCATCAAGGCCGCCGAACTCGCGGTCGAGTCGCCGCTCCTCGAGGCCAGCATCGAGGGTGCTCACGGAGTCCTGCTCTCGATCCAGGGTGGTTCGAACCTCGGCATCTTCGAGATCCACGACGCTGCGGACCTCGTGAAGGAAGCCGCGCACCCCGAGGCCAACATCATCTTCGGTACGGTCATCGACGACACGCTCGGCGACGAGGTGCGTGTCACCGTGATCGCGGCCGGCTTCGACAGCGGTGAGCCTTCGCTGCGCCTCGACCCCATGGTCGTCTCGCGGCCCGCCGCGGCCAGCACGCTGCCCGAGGTGGCGCTCTCGAACGACGAGGAGAGCAAGTCCGCTGCCGAGGCGCCCGCGCCCGAGAAGCCGCAGCAGCGCGTCCCGGCGACGAGCATCGAGCCTGCTTTCGCGGACGACGACATCGACATCCCCGAATTCCTGAAGTGACGCAGGCGCAGGGCCAGGCCGGGTCCGGTCTGGCAGCGCGGCTGTCGGCGATCGATCATCGGATCGCCGACGCCGCGCGCCTGGCCGGCAGGGACCCGGCGGAGATCTCCCGCATCGTCGTGACCAAGTTCCACCCGTCGTCGCTCGTTCGCGAGCTGCACGCGCTGGGTGTGCGCGACGTGGGGGAGAACCGCCAGCAGGAGCTCTCGTCGAAGATCGCCGAGCTGACGGACCTCGACCTCCGGTGGCACTTCATCGGGCAGGCTCAGACCAAAAAGGCCGGTGCGATCCGCCGCAGCGCGGATGCCGTGCACTCGGTAGACCGCGACCGGCTGGCCGACGCACTGCATCGGGCGGCTGACGGGGATGACCTTCTCGACGTGCTCGTGCAGGTCAATCTCACCGATGATCACGGACGCGGCGGCGTCGCGCCCGCCGAGGCGGCCTCTCTCGCCGAGCACATCATGACGCTGCCCTCGCTGCGGCTTCGCGGTGTGATGGCGGTCGCGCCGCTCGATGAGGAACCCGCTTCCGCGTTCGCGCGCCTGCACTCGATCGCAGAGAGCGTGCGCGCCGTCGAGCCGTCGGCGACCTGGATGTCCGCAGGGATGACGGGCGATTTCGTCGAGGCCATCGAGGCCGGCGCGACACACCTGCGGATCGGCTCCGCAATCACGGGACCCCGCCCCGACCGGGGTTAACCTGTGAACAGACCAACCCGACACGTTCGAACCGGAGGACACGATGGGTAACCCGCTGAAGAAGACCATGGTGTATCTCGGCCTCGCTGACGAGGAAGAGGTCTACGAGGAGGAGCCGACCCCGGCCCGCTCGCACCGCGAGCGCGAACGCGAGGAGCCCGCTCCCGCGCCCGTGACCCCGCTACGGCGCCCCGTCGCCGTGCGCCAGCCCGCAGGAGGGGCAGTGAACGAGATCCTCACCGTGCACCCGAAGCAGTATCGCGATGCTCAGCTCATCGCGGAGAGCTTCCGCGAGGGTGTGCCGGTCATCATCAATCTCTCGCAGATGAGCGACGCGGACGCCCGCCGTCTGATCGATTTCGCCTCCGGACTCTCGCTCGGCCTGTACGGCCGCATCGAGCGGGTCACGTCGAAGGTCTTCCTCCTGTCGCCGGAGAACATCGCGGTCTCGGGTCACGGGGGAATCGCGCACGCGGACGCCGAGTCCGCGGGCTTCGACCAGTCGTAGACCGTGGGGTTCGTCGTCTCCATCGTCGCCAGCATCGTACATCTGGCTTTGCTGCTGTACCTGCTGGTGCTCTTCGCCCGACTCATTCTCAGCTACATCCCGATGTTCAATCGGGAGTGGCGACCGAAGGGCGCCGGACTCGTCGCGGCTGAGCTCGTCTACACGGTGACCGATCCGCCCGTCCGGTTCTTCCGGCGGATCATCCCTCCTCTGCGAATCGGCTCGCTCTCCCTGGATTTCGGCTTCTCGATCACCATCCTGATCGTGCTGATCCTGATGAGTGTCGTCCGAAGCTTCATCTGAGACCCCTGGGACTTCGGCGCTCTGGAGTGTCGCGGGATCGCGACTGACAGGCTCGGGGACTATGCTTGGCTCCCAGGTGCGCGCCCCGGGTTCGCGCCGAATCTCGACCACGCCATTCCAAACTGGCAACCGAACTCATCGAAGGAGCCACCATGGCACTTACCCCGGATGACGTCGTCACCAAGCAGTTCCAGCACGTCCGCTTCAAGGACGGCTTCGACCCGGACGAGGTCGACGACTTCCTCGACGAGATCGTCATCGAGTGGCGCAAGGCCCTCGAAGAGAACGTCGAACTCAAGGCCAAGCTGGCCGCGTACGAGTCCGGCGATGCACCGGCCGCTCCCGCAGCCGCTGCAGAGGCACCCGCCGCCGTGGTCGAAGAGGCTCCTGCGCCTGCTGCTGCCGCTCCCGCGGAGCCCGCTCCGTCGGGTTCGGCGACTGCGACCGCCGGCATCATCGAGCTCGCTCAGCGCCTTCACGACGAGCACGTCGCCGAGGGTGAGGCCAAGCGCGCCCAGCTCATCGCCGAGGCCGAAGGCGAGGTCAACCGCATCCGCACGGAGGCCGAGGCCAAGCAGCGCGAAGAGTCGGCTCGTCTCGAGCGCGAGCGCAACGCCCTCGAGGCCCGGATCACCGAGCTCCGCAACTTCGAGCGCGATTACCGCTCGCAGCTGCGCGGCTACATCGAGGGTCAGCTCCGCGATCTCGACGAGAAGTCGGCGTCGACGGACTCGACTCCGGTTTCCGCGATCGGACTGTAGGTCGTCCTTTTGCCAGGACGCCGTCCCCTTCGTCGGTCGGCGGCCGGCGCGATAGTTGCGGTTCTCGCAGCGATCGTGCTGGCCGCCGATCAGTTTGTGAAGTATCTCACGACCGAGAACCTGCCGCTCCAGCAGCCGGTGCCGGTGCTCGGTGAGTTCCTTCAGCTGTACTACGTGCGCAACCCCGGCGCAGCGTTCTCGCTCGGATCCGATGTCACATGGATCTTCACCATCGCTCTGGCGGTGGTGGCCGGTGTGATCGTGTGGAAGGCCCTGGGTCTTCAGTCACGCCTCTGGGCCGTCGTCCTGGGCTGCCTGCTCGGTGGAGTGCTCGGAAACCTCACCGATCGTCTCTTCCGCGATCCTGGTTTCCCCATGGGGCACGTGGTCGACATGATCTCGATGCCGTGGATGATGCCGGCGATCTTCAACGTCGCCGACATCTTCATCGTCACCGGGATGATCTCGGTCGCGCTGCTCGTCGTGCTGGGACTCCGCTTCGACGGCACCCGGGAGCGTGACCACGCTCCTGTGGAGACCGATGACGAAGCCGAGGCTGCCGCGTTGGCCGAGGAGACCGGAGGCGAGACCTCTCGCCCGGGTACCGCCTCTCCGGATGCCGCCGCCGCGGACGGACGCTGAGCATGGAATTCCGCACCCTCCCCGTTCCTGACGGGCTGGACGGGACGCGCGTCGACGCGGCACTCGCGAAGATGCTGGGCTTCTCGCGCACCTTCGCCGCCGAGGTCGCCTCGGCGGGCGGCGTGCGCGTCGACGGGGTGACGCTCGACAAGTCCGATCGCCTGCGCGGCGGAGGGTGGCTCGAGGTGGAGTGGCAGCCGAAGGAGGAGCCGCGGATCATCCCGATCGCGGTTCCGGAACTCGGAATCGTCTACGACGACGACGACATCGTCGTGGTCGACAAGCCCACGGGCGTCGCCGCTCATCCCTCGCTCGGATGGGAGGGGCCGACCGTCGTCGGCGCTCTCGCAGCGGCGGGGTTCCGGGTCGCCACGAGTGGCGCTCCGGAGCGGCAGGGGATCGTGCATCGTCTGGATGTCGGCACCAGCGGGCTCATGGTCGTCGCCAAGAGCGAGACGGCGTACTCGTCGCTGAAGCACGCGTTCAAGGAGCGCACGGTGGAGAAGATCTATCACGCCGTCGTCCAGGGGCACCCCGACCCGCTGACGGGGACGATCGATGCTCCGATCGGCCGGCATCCGAATCACTCCTGGAAGTTCGCCGTCGTTCCCGACGGCAAACCGTCGGTGACCCACTATGAGACCCTCGAGGCCTTCCCGGGTGCCTCGCTGCTCGAGATCCATCTCGAGACCGGACGCACGCACCAGATCCGCGTGCACATGGCGGCCCTGCGGCACCCGTGCGCGGGCGACCCGCTCTACGGAGCAGATCCGACGCTGTCGGCACGGCTCGGACTCACCCGACAGTGGCTGCACGCGCACAAGCTCGCCTTCACCCACCCGGCGACGGGGGAATGGGTGCAGTTCGAGTCGGGGTACCCCGCGGATTTCGAACGTGCCCTGGAGATCCTGCGCGGCGAGTGAATCGACGCCGTCGATGTCGGCGGTGTGGGTCAGACTGAGCCCATGAGCATCGAGGTGCGACCCGGTACCGACTTCGACGACGTGGCTGCTCTCGTCGGCCCCAAGAAGCCGACGTCGAACGTGTGCTTCTGCCTGAGCTACCGCATCGGCAGCGCCGAGAACAGGGCGCTGCGAGGCGAGAAGCGAGCGGAGCGCGTGCGTGAGCTCTGCCACCAGGATCCGCCTCCAGGCGTGATCGCGTACCTCGACGATGAACCGGTGGGCTGGGCGGCGGTGCATCCGCGCAGGGAGACGAGCTTCGCGCGCAACAGACTGATCCCGCATGTCGACGATCTCGATGTGTGGTCGCTCTGGTGCATCCGCGTCCGTCCAGGCCATCGGAAACAGGGCATCTCGCACGCTCTGATCGACGGAGCGGTGGCTCATGCGAAGAAGAGCGGCGCCCCCGCGATCGAGGGGTATCCGGTCGACAACCGTGGCGAGACGGTGAATCTCACAATGGCCTACGTCGGCACGATGGGGCTCTTCGAGAGTGCCGGATTCGCGAAGGCGGCCGACACCGGCTCGACGCTCGACGGCTTCCCGCGGGTGCTCATGCGACTCGATCTGCGAGATCCGCGCAACGGATCGAAGAAAGCGTGAACCCGACTGCACGTCAGAGGCAATACATAGTGTGAGCACAGACAGTGAGATCATCCGGCGGTCGCTGAGTCGGCCTGAGGCGTTCGCCGAGCTGTTCGACCGACATGCACGTGCGGTGAACGCGTTCGCGACATATCGGGTGGGTGCCCATGCCGCCGAGGACGTGCTCAGCGAGACCTTTCTCGTCGCCTTCCGCCGTCGAGGGGACTTCGACCTGAGCAAGCACTCAGCCTCTCCCTGGCTGCTCGGAATCGCCTCGCGGCTCATCCGTCGGCACAGAGCCGTCGAGGCACGGCATTGGCGCTCGTTCGCCGCGGTCGTCGGGGAGGACCATACGTCGCTCGGTGGACTCGATGACGCGATGCGGCGCGTGGACGCCGAGCGCGAAGTGCGGGCCCTGCGGCAGAAGATCGCGGCGTTGTCCCCGAAGGATCGGGAGACGCTTCTGCTCTACGCCTGGCAGGGGCTGAGCTACGGAGACATCGCGGAGACTCTCGGTGTGCCTGTGGGCACCGTGCGCTCCCGGTTGAATCGCGTTCGCACGCGACTCGATCCGGCGCGAAAGGCCCGTTCGTTCGAGATGCAGCAGGAAGGAGAAGTCCGTGGACGTGTTTGAGAAGGTTCAGAAGACCAAGCCGGATGTCGATGGTGTGGACTCGCATCTCGACTCGGCCCGCGCTCGACTGATGAGCGAGATCGCCGCGGGGAAGACCTCGGTGTCCGCTCGCCCTGCCGCACCGAAGCGGCTCGTGGCCGGCGTGCTCGTGGGCGCCGCACTGGCGGCCACGGCGGGCGTGCTGGTGATCACGGGGCTCACCGAACAGCCGAAGCCCGTGATCGAGGCCGTTCCGACGCGGGAGCCAGGACAGACGCTGAAGCCGTCGCCGACGCCCGCGCCGACACAGGAGCCGATGACGGCTGCGGGGGCCTTCGGCGCCGCCGCGACTGCGGCTCGGTCGTTCACCGGCCTGACGTTGGCACCGGGACAGTACCTGCGCGTGCACACGCAGTCGGAGCAGATCGTCTATCACCAGCCCGATCCGAACGGCGGGCAGTATCAGGCGGATCGGTCGAACGCTCAGAACGCCTGGCGCGGAAGCTCCTCCTGGAACTCCTATGCGCCGGCCGACCCGACGCAGCAGTGGTTCTTCGCCACCGATCAGCCCTGGACGGTGAGCGACACCTTCGGGCCGGACGCCGCGGCGCTCGCCCAGGCGCACAAGGAGGCGATGGCCTCGGGCGGCGATCCGTACTTCTCGAACGGGCCGTCAGCACCCTGGGCCACCCCGGACGGGTACGGGCTCGTGGCGTTCTTCTCGGCGATGCCCACGGACCCGGCGGCGCTCATCGCGTGGATCCGAGAGAATCAGGGGATCGTCGCGGGCGATCAGGACTACAAGGTCGGGTGGGTCCTCATGGAGCTTCTGTCGTACAACATGGGGTCGGGGGCTGAGCGGGCGACGATGTACGACGCCCTCAGCATGCTTTCCGGGTCTGAGATCGTGTCCGCCGATGCGACCTCGGCGACGCTGCGGTTCTCGGCGTCGACAGAGGCTCTGGCGGGTCAGCCAGCGGTTCAGCGGCGCTCGATCACGATCGACACGACCACGGGGCTCGTCACGGAGACGACCGCGGTGCTCGACGTCGCCTCTTCGCTGATCCCCGCCTCCCTGGCAGACGAGAGGCACGTCTTCACCGTGAGCGTCGTGGACTCGCTCCCCTGAAGCGATGCGGGACCCCGGAGCGGCAGGTGCGGCGACGCTCGATGTCGGATGCCGAAAGTAGACTCGAAGGCATGGCATCCGACTCCTTCGTCCACCTGCACGTGCACAGCGAGTACTCGATGCTCGACGGGGCGGCGAAGATCGCGGCGATGACGCAGGCGGCGGCAGATTACGACATGCCGGCCATCGCCGTGACCGATCACGGCAACACCTTCGCGGCGTTCGAGTTCTACAAGGCGGCGAACGCCGCGGGCGTCAAGCCGATCATCGGTCTCGAGGCCTATGTGACTCCCGGCACGCATCGCAGCGACAAGACGCGTGTGCAATGGGGCTCCCCGGATCAGAAGAGCGACGATGTCTCCGGCTCCGGTGCCTACACCCACATGACGATGTGGAGCGAGAGCACGCAGGGGATGCACAACCTGTTCCGTCTCAGCTCGCTGTCGAGCATGGAGGGCTACTACTTCAAGCCCCGCATGGACCGGGAGCTCCTGCAGACATACGGCAAGGGCCTGATCGCCACCACAGGATGCCCCTCGGGTGAGATCCAGACGCGACTGCGCCTCGGCCAGTACGACGCCGCACGTGCGGCGGCCGCCGAGTTCCAGGACCTGTTCGGCAAGGAGAACTACTTCGCCGAGATTATGGATCACGGTCTCTCCATCGAGCGCAGGGTCATGACCGATCTGATCCGGCTCGCCAAGGATCTGAACATCCCGCTCGTCGGCACCAACGACTCGCACTACACGCACCAGCATGAGGCCGATGCCCATGAGGCGCTGCTGTGCGTGCAGTCCGGTTCGACGCTCGACGATCCCAACCGGTTCAAGTTCGACGGCGACGGATACTACATCAAGACCGCCGCAGAGATGCGTCAGCTGTTCCGCGACCACCCCGAGGCCTGCGACAACACGCTGCTCATCGCCGAGCGGTGCGAAGTCGAATTCAACACCGCGGCCAACTACATGCCGCGCTTCCCCGTGCCGGACGGCGAGACGGAGGACAGCTGGCTCATCAAGGAGGTCGAAGCGGGCCTCCACTACCGATACCCGAGCGGCATCCCCGACAAGGTGCGCAAGCAGGCCGAGTACGAGACCGGCATCATCCTGCAGATGGGGTTCCCCGGCTACTTCCTCGTCGTCGCCGACTTCATCAACTGGGCGAAGGACAACGGAATCCGCGTCGGTCCGGGCCGTGGCTCGGGCGCCGGGTCGATGGTCGCCTACGCCATGAAGATCACCGACCTCGACCCGCTCGAGCACGGTCTCATCTTCGAGCGCTTCCTCAACCCCGACCGCGTCTCGATGCCCGACTTCGACGTCGACTTCGATGACCGTCGCCGCGGCGAGGTCATCGACTACGTGACGAGGAAGTACGGCTCCGAGCGTGTCGCTCAGATCGTCACCTACGGCACGATCAAGTCGAAGCAGGCTCTGAAGGATGCGGGGCGTGTGCTGGGATTCCCGTTCAGCATGGGCGAGCGGCTGACGAAGGCGATGCCGCCGCCCGTCATGGGCAAGGACATGCCTCTCGACGGCATGTTCGACTCGGCGCACCCCCGCTACAAGGAGGCGAGCGAGTTCCGTGCGCTCATCGAGACCGATCCCGAGGCGAAGACGGTCTTCGACCGCGCCCTCGGTCTCGAAGGTCTGAAGCGCCAGTGGGGCGTGCACGCCGCCGGTGTGATCATGTCGTCCGAGCCCCTGCTCGACATCATCCCGATCATGCGCCGCGAGCAGGACGGCCAGATCGTCACCCAGTTCGACTACCCGTCCTGCGAGTCGCTCGGGCTGATCAAGATGGACTTCCTGGGGCTCCGCAACCTCACGATCATCTCGGACGCTCTCGACAACATCCGCACCAACCGCGGGGAGGAGCTCGACCTCGAACACCTCGCCCTGGATGACCGCGGCGCCTACGAGCTGCTCGGTCGCGGCGAATCGCTCGGCGTCTTCCAGCTCGACGGCGGGCCGATGCGATCGCTGATGCGCCTGATGCGTCCGGACAACTTCGGCGACATCTCCGCGCTCATCGCGCTGTACCGCCCGGGTCCGATGGGTGCGAACTCGCACACGAACTATGCGCTGCGCAAGAACGGCCAGCAGCCGATCACACCGATCCACCCGGAGTTCACCGAATCGCTCGCCGACATCCTCGACGAGTCCTACGGCCTGATCATCTACCAGGAGCAGGTGATGGCCATCGCCCAGCGCGTGGCCGGGTTCTCGCTCGGCCAGGCCGACATCCTGCGCCGAGCGATGGGCAAGAAGAAGAAGTCCGAGCTCGACAAGCAGTTCGAGGGCTTCCAAGCCGGCATGCACGCGAACGGGTACTCCGACGGTGCCGTCAACGCGATCTGGGAGATCCTCCTCCCGTTCTCGGACTACGCCTTCAACAAAGCGCACTCGGCGGCATACGGGGTCGTCTCGTACTGGACCGCCTACCTCAAGGCGCACTATCCCGCCGAGTACATGGCCGCGCTGCTCACCAGCGTCGGCGACTCGAAAGACAAGATGGCGCTCTATCTCAACGAGTGCCGTCGAATGGGCATCAAGGTGCTGCCGCCCGATGTCTCAGAGTCGATCAAGTACTTCGCCGCTGTCGGCGACGACATCCGATTCGGGCTCGGTGCCGTCCGCAACGTCGGCAGCAACGTGGTCGAGGGCATCATCGCGGCCCGCAAGGATGAGCGATTCTCCTCGTTCCATCACTTCCTCGAGAAGGTCCCGCTGCACGTCTCGAACAAGCGCACGGTCGAGTCTCTGATCAAGGCCGGCGCGTTCGACTCGATGGGCGACTCGCGCCGTGCGCTGCTCGAAGTCCACGAGGATGCCGTCGAGGCGGCTGTGGATCGCAAGCGGAACGAAGCACAGGGTGCGATCGGCTTCGACTTCGACAGTCTGTACGACGGAATGGAAGAGGCGCCGCCTGCCAAGGTGCCCGCCCGCCCCGAATGGATCAAGAAGGACAAGCTCGCTTTCGAGCGCGAGATGCTCGGGCTCTACGTGTCGGACCACCCCCTGGCCGGGCTCGAGGTGCCTCTGGCGAAGCACGCGTCGATCTCGATCCACAACCTCATCAACTCGGAGGACATGCAGGACGGTGAGCAGGTCACCGTCGCCGGTCTCGTCACGAGCGTGCAGCATCGCGTCGCGAAGGCCAGTGGCAATCCGTACGGAATGATCACCGTCGAGGACTTCAACGGCGAGGTGACGGTCATGTTCATGGGCAAGACGTACACCGAGTTCCAGCACATCCTGCAGCAGGACTCGATCCTCGCCGTGCGCGGCCGGGTGTCGAAGCGTGATGACGGACTCAACCTGCATGCGCAGTCGGCGTTCGCGCCGGATGTCGGTTCCTTCGACGCCGCGGGTCCGCTCTCGCTCGTGCTCGCCGAGCAGAGGGCGACGGAGCGGGTGATGCACGAGCTCGCCGACGTGCTGCGCCGTCACAACGGGGACACCGAGGTCGTGCTGCGGGTGCACCGCGGCGGCACGGCGAAGGTCTTCGACGTGCCGATGCCGGTCAAGGTCTCGGCCGATCTGTTCGGAGATCTCAAATCGCTGCTCGGGCCGACCTGCCTGGGCTGAGCACCAGCGGGCGCTGCCGCTCGATGGGTCCTCACGGACGCACCGGGTAGTATCGGGACGCGTTTGGGTGCACGACGACTAAGGCTCTGCACCGTGGCGAAAGGACCCTCCCCATGAGCACGGAATCACCCTTCCTGAACAGTGACGACTCAGCTGCAGACCGGTCGTCGGCGTCAGACGAGTCACCTCTCGACGAGGACTTCTCCGATGACGACGGCGTCCTCTATGACGATGAGGTGACGCCGGAGTACGGCATCCTCGGATTCACCCTGCGGGAGCTGCTCATCGTCGGCGTGTGGCTGATCGCCTTCATCGCGTCGTTCTTCCCGTACGTCGGGGACTCGTCCATCTGGGGTGCTGGAATCCAGTGGGTCCTCCCGATCGGCGTGCCGACGGTCGCCGTGTTCCTGCTGGTCCTCCGCCGTTTCTCACCCGACGGCATCCGCCGGGTCGGCTCGCTGGGGATCGACCAGTTCGCTTCCGTGGCGTTCTCCGTCTCAGCGGTCTTCTGGCTCGGCGCACTCTGGAACGCCGTCGCGTTCGCGATCGAGTTCGGTGTCTTCGGGCTGCCCTGGAACGGCGTCGTTCAGCTGCTCGCAGCGCTCGCGCTCGTCGTCCTCACGGTCTTCGCTCCGCTGGTGCCCGGCCTCAAGGAAGACTTCCAGGGCCGACTCGTCACGCTCGCGCACCGCAACGCCAATCCGGTCCGACCGGTCATCGCGCGTCCCCGCCCCGAGCCTGCCGCCCCGGGCGCCGACGCTCCCGTCGCCGTCGAGGCCGATACTTCGGCCGACACGGACCTGCGACCTGCGTCGTACGCATCGCCCGCCTCGTCGAGCGATGTCGCTCCTGAGGCCCACACCGCCGCGACGGATGCCGCGCCGACGGCCTACGCGACGGACGCTGCACCGACGGCCTACGTGACGGACGCCTACGGGACGGACGCCGCGCCGACGGCCTACGGGACGGACGCCGCACCGACGGCCTACGCGACGGACGCTGCCCCGACCGCCTACACGACACCCTCGGCGGAGGGGATCGACGTCGAACTGTCCCGTGAGCAGGCGACCGATGAGGTCGCCCGTCTCGATATCGCCGAGCAGGTGCCACTGTCCTCCCACGCGTCGGGCGGGGGGACCGGGACCGAGGAGACGACCTCCGATGAGGAGTACACCCCGGCGTACTCGCGCCGGTCGCGCGGCCAGGAACCCGAGATCGTGTCCGACACCGGAAGCATCGAGTCGCTTCTCGGTGCGACCGCGCGCGATGTCTCGTCGCCCGAGACGACCGCGTTCCCCGCCGTCGAACACGACTCGGACTTCGCCGCGACGAGCCCTCAGGACGCCTACTCGACCCCGCAGCCCTTCTGGATCCTCGCGCCGACCGAGCGGGACGTGCATGACGAACGCGGCGAGGTCATCTTCCGAATCGGACCGAATGCGTGGGCGCTCGTCATCGAGGACCGCGGTGGCGCCTATGTCATCCGACACGACGACGGTCGCATCGGCTACCTGCACGACATCTCAGACATCACGAAGGGCTGATCTTGCGCACGATCGATCTGCGAGGGCGCACGCTCTCGCCGGCTGACATGCTCGCGGCCGTGCCGCGAGCCACCCAGGCACGGGCCGAGGCTCTCGACACCGCCACGCGTATCGTCGACGACGTGCGCGAGCGCGGCGAAGAGGCGCTGCGCGAGCAGGCTGAACGCTTCGATCGTGTCACGGGTCATGAGATCCGCGTGCCCGCGCAGCACATCGCCGATGCTCTCGAGACCCTCGCGCCTGCTGTCCGCGATGCCCTCGACGAGGCGATCCGCCGGGTGCGCATCGCCTCCGAAGCCCAGGTTCCCGAACGTCGGATCACCCGGATCGGCGCCGGCGCGACGATCACCCAACGCTGGCAGCCTGTTCACCGCGCGGGCGTGTACATCCCCGGCGGCAAGGCGGTGTATCCCTCCAGCGTCATCATGAACGTCGTCCCCGCCCAGGTCGCGGGCGTCGAGCAGATCGCGCTCGCTTCACCGCCCCAGGCGGATCAGGGAGGTCGCGTCCACTCCACGATCCTCGCCGCGGCAGGCCTCCTCGGCATCACGGAGGTGTACGCCATCGGCGGCGCCGGCGCCATCGGTTCCTTCGCGCACGGCGTCGCCGGCATCGGACTCGACCCGGTCGACGTGCTGTCAGGGCCCGGCAACAACTACGTCGCCTCCGCCAAGCGGGCGGTGGCCGGGGTCGTCGGCACGGATTCCGAGGCGGGGGCCACCGAGATCCTCGTCGTCGCAGATGCCGCCGCCGACCCGCGTCTCATCGCCGCCGACCTCGTCAGTCAGGCCGAGCACGACGAGCAGGCTTCGGCCGTCCTCGTCACCGACTCGCCTCAGCTCGCCGATCGTGTCGCCGAAGAGGTGGCGCGGCAGGCCGGCGCGACCCGTCACGCGACCCGGGTGGCCGCAGCTCTCGACGGACCGCAGTCCGCGATCGTGCTCGTCGACGACCGTGCCATGGCCACGGCGTTCAGCAATGCCTACGCTCCCGAGCACCTCGAACTGCACCTCGAGGATGCCGAGGACGCCGCCGGCAGCTTCACGAGCGCAGGTGCGGTGTTCGTCGGCGACCACACGCCGGTGAGTCTGGGCGACTACATGGCGGGCAGCAACCATGTTCTGCCGACCGGGGGACAGGCGCGCTATGCGCCGGGACTCGGCGCCTACACGTTCCTTCGTCCGCAGCAGGTGATCTTCTACGATCGGGCCGCCCTGGCCGAGGTCCGTGAAGGGGTCGTCGCCCTCGCCGAGACCGAAGTGCTCCCCGCGCACGGCGAGGCGATCGAGGCGCGTTTCACCGCGTAGGATCGGTCAGATGCACTGCCCCTTCTGCCGTCACTCGGACTCTCGCGTCATCGATTCCCGCACCAGCGACGACGGTCTCTCGATCAGGCGCCGTCGTCAGTGCCCTGAGTGCGGCGGGCGTTTCACGACCACCGAGACGGCCAGCCTCAACGTCATCAAGCGTTCGGGCGTCATGGAGCCGTTCAGTCGCGAGAAGGTGATCTCCGGCGTGCGCAAGGCGTGTCAGGGGCGCCCCGTGACCGAGGCCGATCTGGCGGTCCTCGCTCAGCGTGTCGAGGAGGCCGTGCGGCAGACAGGTGTCTCGCAGCTCGATACGAACGAGATCGGCTTGGCCATCCTCGGACCCCTCCGCGACCTCGATGAGGTCGCATACCTGCGGTTCGCGAGCGTGTATCAGGCTTTCGACTCGCTCGAGGATTTCGAGAGCGCCATCACGGATCTGCGTGCCGACCACGTCAAGCCGGAGCCTGCCGACCGGTAATCTGGCAGGGATGTATCCGCTGCTCTTTCGCGCTGTCCTGTCGCGCTTCGACCCCGAGTTCGCCCATCACGCCGGTATGGCGGTGATCCGCGTGCTCGGAGTGCCGCCGCTCTCCTGGGCGACGCGGGCACTGACGAAGCCGGATCCGTCGCTGCGTGTGGACGCACTCGGACTGAGCTTCTCCTCGCCCTTCGGCATCGCCGCCGGGTTCGACAAGAACGCGATCGGTGTCCGCGGTCTTGCAGCGCTCGGCTTCGGCCACGTCGAGGTCGGCACCGTCACCGCGATCCCGCAGGAGGGCAACCCGAAGCCCCGACTGTTCCGGCTGATCGCCGATCGTGCGGTCATCAACCGCATGGGATTCAACAACGAGGGCGCGGATGCCGCGGCCCGGCGCCTCGCGCGGTTGCGTCGCGGCGCCCCTGACACGGTCATCGGAGTCAACATCGGCAAGAGCCGTGTCGTCGACGTCGAGGACGCCACTGCCGACTACGTCGCTTCGGCGACGCGGCTGGCCCCGCTGGCCGACTACCTGGCCGTCAACGTCTCGTCCCCGAACACCCCGGGTCTTCGGGGACTGCAGGCGGTGGAGACCCTGGCTCCGCTGCTCAGGGCGGTGCGCGCGGCATCCGGAAAGACTCCGCTGCTCGTCAAGATCGCCCCCGATCTGGCTGACGACGAGATCGCCGCGATCGCGAAGCTCGCCGTCGGCGAGGGCCTCGCCGGCATCATCGCGCACAACACAACGATCAGCAGGGATGGACTCACGACGGACGCGGCGACGGTCGCGGGCATCGGAGCGGGCGGCCTCTCCGGCGCGCCCCTCAAGGAGCGCTCGCTTCAGGTGCTGCGTCTGGTTCGCTCGACCGTGCCCGCCGAGTTCTGCGTCATCGCCGTCGGGGGAGTGGAGACGCCCGCGGACGTGCAGGAGCGACTCGAAGCGGGCGCGACGCTCGTGCAGGGCTACACGGCGTTCCTGTACCGCGGTCCGTTCTGGGGACGCGAGATCAACCGGGGCCTGGTCGCACGCTGAGAAGCTGCGCGTACGAACAAGAGAGGCGGGGGGGGGGGGGGTGGGGGGGGGGGGGGGGGGCCGGGGGGGGGGGGGGGGGGGGGGGGGGGGGGGGGGGGGGGCGCGGGCGGGGGGGGGGGGGGCCCCCCCCCCCGCCCCCCCCCCCCCCCGCCGGCCCCCCCCCCCCCCCCCCCCCCCCCCCCCCCCCGCCTCTCTCGATGATTCAGGGGATCAGGCGGGGCGGTCGCCGCGCTTGACCTGCGGCTTGGGCAGACGCATGAACCGCATCTGCAGCGACCGCATCGCGGCGTACCAGCCGAGACCGCGCTCCATGCGGTCCTTGCCGAACTTCGCGGCGACCTTGCGCTTGACGCGCATCCCCAGCAGGATCATGCCGCCGATCGCGAGGATCAGGTACGCCATCATGACCAGGTACGCCCAGCCGGCGATCGCGAAGCCGCCGATGGCGAGGTTGGCCGGAAGGAGCGAGATGAGGATGACGAGCACCATGACGCCCATCACGAACTCGGCGGGGTGCCATCCGGCGTCCACGTAGTCGCGGACCCAGCGGCGCTGCGGGCCCTTGTCGCGAGCCGGGAGGTACTTCTCCTCGCCGGCCGCCAGACCGGCCTGCGCGCGGTTGCGTCGCTCGCTGAGCTCGGCGCGCGCTGCGGCCTTGGCCTCCTTGGTGTTCGCGACCAGAGGACGGCGGCGGGCCGCTTCCTGCTCGGCCCGGGTCGGCGTCGCGCGTCCCTTGCCCGACGCGGTCGTCTCGGCGGCGTCGTCGTTCGTCGAAGGGGGGACAGGGGTAGTGGCCACGAGGTTCCTCGGTTCAGTGAAGGCGGATCACCTTAAGATTACTCGCATGACATCTCCTGCCCAGCCCGGCGACCAGAATCTGTCCAGCGAACGCGAGCCGGCCGTCCTCGAGGCCGCAGCCACAGGGTTCCCGGCCGCGCTGAGCGACCTGGGCGCACTCGTCCGCATCCCCGGCATGGCCTGGCCTGCGTTCGACCAGACACAGCTCGAACGCAGCTCGGAGGCGGTCGCCGCGCTCGCGACGGCGACGGGGGTCTTCGACGACGTGCGAGTGCTGCGCGCCGCGATCCCCGGCACCGACGAGCACGGGCAGCCTGCCGTGCTCGCGACGCGTGCTGCGCGCAACGGCAAGCCGACGATCCTGCTCTACGCGCACCACGACGTGCAGCCTCCGGGAGACGACGCGCTGTGGGAGACGCCGCCGTTCGAACCAACGGTGCGCGACGGACGCCTGTACGGGCGCGGAGCCGCCGATGACAAAGCGGGCATCATGGCGCACATCGCCGCGATCCGCGCTGTGGCCGAGGTCGTCGGAGACGAACTCGAGCTCGGGATCGCGATGTTCATCGAGGGGGAGGAGGAGTACGGATCGCGCTCCTTCGCTCAGTTCCTCGCGGACAACAAGGAAGCGCTCCGGGCGGATGCGATCGTGGTCGCCGACTCTGGCAACTGGGATTCGGTCACCCCCGGCCTCACCGTCTCGCTCCGTGGCAATGCGCGCTTCACCGTGCGCGTGCGCACCCTCGACCACGCGTCCCACTCGGGCATGTTCGGCGGAGCGGTTCCGGACGCCATGATGGCCACGGTGAGGATGCTCGCCACGCTCTGGAACGAGGACGGCTCCGTCGCCGTCGAGGGGATGACCGAGCGCGACGCGCCGACGCCGGAGTACACCGAGGAGACGCTCCGCGATGAAGCGGGTCTTCTTCCTGGCACGTCTCCGGTCGGCGGCGGGAGCATTCTCAGCCGGATCTGGAACAAGCCGGCGGTCACGGTCATCGGGATCGATGCGACGAGCGTCGCCGCGGCGTCGAACACCCTCCTTCCCGAGGTGACGGTGGTCGTGAGCGCGCGCGTCGCGCCAGGGCAGACGGGGGAGGAGGCGTATGCCGCCCTCGAGGCGCATCTGCGCGCGAACGCGCCGTTCGGTGCGGAGCTGACCTTCACCGACGTCGACCTGGGAAACGGCTTCCTCGTCGACACCAGCGGCTGGGCGGTCGCCCTCACCCGCGATGCGATGCGCGACGGGTACGGTGTGCCGCCGGTCGACCTCGGCGTCGGCGGTTCGATCCCGTTCATCGCTGATCTGGTGCGGGAGTTCCCCGACGCGCAGATTCTCGTGACCGGCGTCGAGGACCCGCACTCGCGTGCCCACAGCCCGAATGAATCGCTGCACCTCGACACGTTCCGCCATGCGGTCGCGACCGAGGCTCTGCTGCTCTCGCGCATGAACGACATCATCATCTGAGCCGCATCCGCGAGCCTGAGGGTAAAATCGAGATACCAGCCGTGCAAGCGCGGCCCGTCACAAGGAGCGACATGAGCGACACCACACTGACTTCGGCAGAGACCACCCAGGCGCACGGCGTGAAGCTGACCGATGCCGCGGCCACGAAGGTCAAGAACCTTCTCGAGCAGGAGGGCCGCGATGACCTGCGTCTGCGCGTAGCCGTTCAGCCCGGCGGATGCTCCGGCCTGATCTACCAGCTGTACTTCGACGAGCGATTCCTCGAGGGCGACGAGACCGTCGACTTCGACGGCGTCGAGGTCATCATCGACAACATGAGCGTCCCGTACCTCGACGGCGCCTCCATCGACTTCAAGGACACGATCTCGGAGCAGGGCTTCACGATCGACAACCCCAACGCCGCAGGCAGCTGCGCCTGCGGAGACAGCTTCCACTGATCCGAACCCCTCCGCCAACCTGCGTGGTTGGCATGAATCAGGTGTGAGGTTGCCCTAGACTTGGGTGTGCCCTGTCCGCAATCTGAAAGGTGCATCGTGCCCTCGAAACGCCGCCTTCGTTGGGCCGCTCTCCCCCTGGGAGTAGCGGCAGCCGTGGCCCTGGCGGGATGTACTGCCACTGAGCTGAACGGTTACCTCCCGGGCTTCGTGGAGGGTGAGCCTGCGGCCACCAACCAGACCGAGCGCGTCTCGTCGCTCTGGGTCAACTCCTGGATCGTCCTCCTCGCCGTCGGCGTGATCACCTGGGGCCTGATGGCCTGGGCCGCGATCGCCTACCGTCGCCGGAAGGGTCAGACCGGACTGCCCGTGCAGATGCGGTACAACATGCCGATCGAGATCTTCTACACGGTCGTGCCGCTGATCCTCGTGCTGGGCATGTTCTTCTTCACCGCGCGTGACCAGTCGGCGATCGAGACGAAGTGGGACGAACCCGACGTCGAGATCACGGCCATCGCCAAGCAGTGGGCGTGGGACTTCCAGTACGACGGTGAAGAAGAGGACAACTCCGACGCCGTCTGGACGATGGGAATCCAGGCCCAGCCGGACGCGGACGGCACCATCGATCAGGCGCAGCTTCCGACGCTGGTGCTGCCGGTCGACCAGAAGGTCACGATCAACCTGCAGTCCCGCGATGTCATCCACTCGTTCTGGATCATCGACTTCCTGTACAAGAAGGACATGTACATCGGGAAGGACAACTCCTGGTCCTTCATCCCGACCCGAGTCGGCGAGTACGCCGGCAAGTGCGCCGAGCTCTGCGGCGAGTACCACTCGATGATGCTCTTCAACGTCAAGGTCGTCGAGCAGGACGAGTACGACGCCTACCTCCAGACTCTCGAGGAGGAAGGCAACACGGGAGACATCACGGACGCGTACGACCGTCTGTCGAACTACCCGGGGACCACCGCCCCGACCTCCGAGGAAGGAGAGGAGTAAGCCATGTCGACCACTGAAGCCCCCCGCACCGACGAGGCCCCTCGCTCTCGACCCACCACCCTGCCCGCACGTCAGGCTGCTCTCATGAGCTCGTCGCGTGTCGAGCAGAAGGGCAACATCGTCGTCAAGTGGATCACCTCCACCGACCACAAGACGATCGGGTACATGTACCTCATCGCCTCGGTGCTGTTCTTCCTCCTCGGCGGCGTGATGGCACTCGTCATCCGTGCAGAGCTCTTCGCTCCGGGAATGCAGATCATCCCGACCAAGGAGCAGTACAACCAGCTCTTCACGATGCACGGCACGATCATGCTGCTGATGTTCGCGACACCGCTGTTCGCCGGATTCGCCAACGCGATCCTGCCGCTGCAGCTCGGCGCCCCGGACGTCGCCTTCCCGCGTCTGAACGCGTTCGCGTTCTGGCTGTTCCTCTTCGGCTCGACGATCGCCGTCGCCGGCTTCCTCACCCCCCAGGGTGCGGCCTCGTTCGGATGGTTCGCCTATCAGCCGCTCGCCAGTGCGTCCTTCTCTCCGGGTGCCGGTGGAAACCTCTGGATGCTGGGTCTCGGCATCTCGGGCTTCGGAACCATCCTCGGCGCCGTGAACTTCATCACCACGGTGATCACGATGCGCGCACCGGGTATGACGATGTGGCGCATGCCGATCTTCTCGTGGAACACGCTCATCACGAGCCTCCTCATCCTGATGGCCTTCCCGGTGCTCGCCGCCGCGATCTTCGCCGCAGGTGCGGACCGCGTGCTCGGCGCTCACATCTACGACCCGGCCAACGGCGGTGTCCTGCTCTGGCAGCACCTGTTCTGGTTCTTCGGTCACCCTGAGGTCTACATCATCGCTCTGCCGTTCTTCGGCATCGTCTCCGAGATCTTCCCGGTCTTCAGCCGCAAGCCGATCTTCGGATACAAGACGCTCGTGTACGCGACGATCGCGATCGCCGCACTGTCCGTCGCCGTGTGGGCTCACCACATGTACGTGACCGGCTCTGTGCTGCTGCCGTTCTTCGCCCTCATGACGATGCTCATCGCAGTGCCGACGGGTGTGAAGATCTTCAACTGGATCGGCACGCTGTGGCGTGGATCGGTGACCTTCGAGACCCCGATGGTGTTCGCACTCGGCTTCCTGGTGTCGTTCGTCTTCGGTGGCCTGACCGGTGTCATCCTCGCGGCTCCGCCGCTGGACTTCCACCTGTCCGACTCGTACTTCGTGGTCGCGCACTTCCACTACGTCGTCTTCGGCACCGTCGTGTTCGCCATGTTCGCCGGGTTCTACTTCTGGTGGCCGAAGTGGACCGGACGCATGCTCAACGAGCGCCTGGGCTATGTGCACTTCTGGATGCTGTTCATCGGCTTCCACATGACGTTCCTCATCCAGCACTGGCTGGGCGTCGACGGCATGGTGCGTCGCTACGCCGACTACTCGCCGGAAGACGGATGGACGTGGGGCAACCAGGTCTCGACGATCGGCGCGATCATCCTCGGTGCCTCGATGCTGCCCTTCTTCCTGAACGTGTGGATCACGGCTCGCAAGGCTCCGAAGGTCACGGTGAACGACCCGTGGGGCTACGGCGCTTCGCTCGAGTGGGCGACGTCCTGCCCGCCGCCGCGTCACAACTTCACGTCGATCCCGCGTATCCGCAGTGAGCGTCCCGCGTTCGACCTGAACCATCCCGAGGCTGCGGAGTTCACGCCCGCTGCGCCCGGCGAGCGAGAGGGCCACTGAGCCATGCGCGACAATGTCATCCTCTGGTGGGTCCTGACCGCCTTCTTCGCCCTGGTCGGCGTCGTCTACACCGGCTGGCACATCCTCGCCACGCCGTCGGACAACTTCGCCGCGCGGATCGAATGGGTCGGCACCGTGGCGCTGTTCTTCGCCGCGTTCATGGGCGCGATGATCGCGTTCTACCTCGACCGCACGCACAAGGCTCAGAACGGCGAATTGCCTGAGGACATCCTCACGAGCGACATCGACGACGGAGACCCCGAGCTCGGCGAGTTCAGCCCCTGGTCCTGGTGGCCGATCGTCCTCGCGGGTTCCGCTGCCGTCTTCGTCGTGGGACTGGCCGTCGGACACTTCCTGCTTCCGATCGGCCTGGCGATCTTCGTCGTCGCGATCGTCGGCTGGGTCTACGAGTACTACCGCGGGAACTTCGCCCGCTGATCTGCATGCAGAAAGCCCCTGGGATCTCCATCCCAGGGGCTTCTGCATGTCCTGTCGCTACGCGCGGCTGCGGACCCGGGCGATGCCCGTCAGCGGGTCGACAGGCCGACGGTGGACGCCGTCGGCGTCCTCCACGGGATAGCCCTCCCTGACCCAATACTCGAACCCGCCGATCATCTCGCGCACGGCGTAGCCGAGCTTCGCGAACTCCAGAGCGCCTTTCGCGCCGGCGTTGCACCCCGGGCTCCAGCAGTAGACGACGACGGCGGCGTCGAGGGGGATCTCGGCAGGAGCGCGGCTCGCGATCTCGCTGTAGTGCATCTGTGTCGCTCCAGCGACGCGTCCCTGCGCCCACGCTTCCTCTGAGCGGACATCGATGATGACGATGTCGTCTCCGGAGCGGAGAGCGGCATACACATCGCTCGCATCGGTCTCGTAGGTGAGCTTGGCGGCGTAGTAGTCAGCGCGATCGATCATGCGCTCAGCCTAGGCAACGGCGCGAGGTCCCGCCGTCATCATCCGGACGGCGGCGCACTGGATTCCGCCAATGTGGACTGCAGGCTCAGAGCTCCACTGTCATCTGGACGCGGCGTCCGTATCGGTCGAGGCCGAGGGAGGCCTCGGTCTCCACCAGGCCGCGCTGGAACGGCGTCTCGGGGATGCTCTCGAGGAACCCGCACGACGCGTAGAAGGGCGCGTTCCACGGGATCTCGGCATAGGTCCGCAAGGTCATGCGCGTGTAGCCGCGATCCCGCGCCTCATCGAGTGCAGCGCTCACAAGGCGGCGACCGAATCCCTGTCGTCCCACGGTGGGGAGGACAGACAGCTGTTCGAGGTGCGCATGACCGTCGGAGTCCAGGACATGGACGAAACCCACAGGGGAGGAGCCCTCTGACTCTTCCAGAACGAGAACGAATCCCGGCTCGGCGAGGCGTTCGGCACCGTTCGCAGCGGGAGGCCAGACTGGCGCCCCCAGACTGTCGATCAGGAGAGCGTCAGCCTGGGCCTCGATGGCGGTCAGGAGCTCCGCATCCTCGGACGTGGCGGGCCTGATCGCAGCGCTCATCGGTTCGCCTCCGCGATCGCAGCGACCGCTTCGATCTCCACCAGCTGGTCGTCGTACCCCAGCACGGTGACGCCCATGAGTGTGCTCGGTACGTCGTGCTCCGCGAAGGCCTCGTGAACGACGTTCCATGCCGTGACCAGATCAGCCTGAGACGACGACGCCACGAGGACCCGCGTGCTGATGACGTCGGCGATCGTGGCGCCACTGGCGCGCAGCGCGAGATCGAGGGTCTCCAGGCAACGTGACGCTTGCGCGGCGTAGTCGCCGGGGGCCGTGGTGGTTCCGTCGTCCTCGAGCGGGCAGGCGCCGGCGAGGAAGATGAGTCGGGAGCCCGCCGGAGCAGTTGCCGCGTGGGCATAGGGGGCGGCAGCGAGATCGGCGGATCGGATGAGTTGGACTGCGGAGCTCATGGCACGATCCTTCCACGTTCACTTGAGAGCCTTCCGGACATGAAGAAGGCCCTGTCCGGAACGGACAGGGCCTTCTTGCGGGGGAGCGGCGATGTTACTCGTCGTCCTCGGACTTCTTCTTGCGAGGCTTCTTCACCGGCTCGGTCGCGATGACCGTGCTGGGAGTGTTCGCCGTCTCGTCGACGTGCGTCTCGCTGACCGTGATCGGAGCGTCGGGGACGCCGGCGCGCTCATGGGCGCCCTGGATCTCCGCCGCCTCGGTCTCATCGTTCTGAGCCGTGACGTGGTGCTGGTGAGCGTCCGCAGCTTCGATCTCCGCCTGCGTGAGCGGCGCGAGCCGGTCCTCGAAGAACCACCGTGAGATGGAAGAACGGAGGTTCTCCGTCCACGAGATTCGTCCCTTCGCGTTCGGACGCACGACCAGAGGCTCGTAGTTGTCCACATCGATGAGCTTCCAGCGGTCGTACGTGTCGACCGGCTGGTGCACCTCGATGAACTCGCCGCCGGGAAGGCGGACGATGCGGCCGGACTCGAAACCGTGCAGCACGATCTCGCGGTCCTTCTTCTGCAGCGCGAGCGCGATCCGCTTGGCGATGAAGTAGCCGAGGACCGGTCCGACGAACAGCAGCGCCTGGAGCGCGTGGATCACGCCCTCCATTGTCAGCATGAAGTGCGTCGCGATGAGGTCGGAGGATGCTGCAGCCCACAGGACGGCGTAGAAGATCACGCCGGCGACGCCGATCGCGGTGCGGGTCGCCGCGTTGCGCGGACGCTGAGCGATGTGGTGCTCGCGCTTGTCTCCCGTGATCCACGCCTCGATGAAGGGGTAGATCGCGACGAGCACGATGAAGAGCCCGAGGACGACCAGCGGCAGCAGGATCCCGAACGACCAGGTGCGATCGAGGAAGACCACGTCGAGGTTGGACGGAGCGAGGCGCAGGGCGCCGTCCGCGAATCCGATGTACCAGTCAGGCTGAGTACCGGCGGAAACGGGGGAGGGGTCGTACGGGCCGTAGTTCCAGATCGGGTTGATCTGGAAGAACGTCGCGATCAGCACGATCGTGCCGAAGACGATGAACAGGTAGCCGCCCATCTTCGACATGTACACCGGCATCATCGGGTAGCCGACGACGTTGTCGTTCGTACGGCCGGGGCCGGCGAACTGCGTGTGCTTGTTGACGATCATCAGCATGAGGTGCACGGCGATGAGGCCGATCACCAGCAACGGCAGCAGCAGGATGTGCAGCGTGTACAGGCGACCGACGATGTCCGTACCCGGGAACTCGCCGCCGAAGAGGAGGAACGAGGTCCAGGTTCCGATCAGCGGGATGCCCTTGATCATGCCGTCGATGATGCGGAGACCGTTGCCCGAGAGCAGGTCGTCGGGAAGCGAGTATCCGGTGAAGCCCTCGGCCATCGCCAGGACGAACAGCACGAAGCCGATCACCCAGTTGAGCTCGCGGGGCTTGCGGAATGCGCCGGTGAAGAACACGCGCAGCATGTGCACGCCGATTCCCGCGACGAAGACGAGTGCGGCCCAGTGGTGGATCTGGCGAACCAGGAGACCACCGCGGAGGTCGAACGAGATGTGCAGCGACGACTCGAGTGCCGCCGACATCTCGATGCCGCGCATCGGAGCATAGGCGCCCGTGTAGTGCGTCTCGACCATGGAGGCCTGGAAGAAGAACGTCAGGAAGGTTCCGGACAGGAACACGACCACGAAGCTCCACAGCGCGATCTCACCGAGCATGAACGACCAGTGGTCGGGGAAGATCTTGCGTCCGAGCTCCTTGACGAAGCCGGAGATGCTGGTGCGCTCATCGATGTAGTTCGACGCGGCGCCGACGAATCGGCCGCCGAGAGGCGCCTTGTTGTCCTTGTCCTCTTTGGACAGCGTTGCGGTGCTCAATGGCGCTCCCAGAAGCTCGGGCCGACGGGCTCGGTGAAGTCACTGCGTGCGACGAGGTAGCCCTCGTCGTCGACGGTGATGGGCAGCTGCGGCAGCGGACGCGCGGCAGGTCCGAAGATGACCTTGGCGTGATCCGTGACGTCGAACTGCGACTGGTGGCAGGGGCAGAGGAGGTGGTGCGTCTGCTGCTCGTAGAGTGCCACCGGGCATCCGACGTGCGTGCAGACCTTCGAGTACGCGACGATGCCGTCGTACGACCAGTCCTTGCGGTCTTCGGCCTCGATGAGCTGCTCGGGGCGCAGGCGCATCATCAGCACAATGGCCTTGGCCTTCTCCTCGAGGTAGCCGTCGTGGTGGCTGAGCTCTGCGAGATCCTCGGGGATCACGTGGAATGCGGATCCGAGGGTCACATCCGCTGCACGGATCGGGGTGCCGTCGGGGTCGCGCACGAGACGCTGGCCCTTCTCCCACATGGTGTGCTTCAGCAGCGTGACCGGATCGCCCGCGGTGGGGTCGTCGGGTGTGCTGTGCGGAGCGAGACCGCGGAAGAGCGTGACACCGGGGATGATCGAGGCCACGATCGCCGCGAACAGCGAGTTGCGGATCATCGTGCGTCGTCCGAAACCGGACTCCTCGTTGGCGGTGGCGAACGCCTCGACGACCGCCTCTCGCGTCGAGTCCTTGCCCCGAGTGGGGTGACGGTGCTCGATGTGCTCCTTGTCGCTCATCAGCGCCTTGGACCAGTGGATCGCGCCGATGCCGATCGAGAGCAGCGCGAGTGCGATGCCCAGACCGATGAAGAGGTTGTTCTGACGGATGTCGATGAGCGCGCCGCTCTCGATGGGGAAGAGCATGTAGGCGGCGACCGCCCAGATGCTTCCTGCCAGCGAGAGATAGAACAGCGTGTAGACCGTGCGCTCTGCAGCCTTCTCAGCGCGCGGGTCCTTGTCGGTCATCCGCGCGCGGTGCGGCGGCAGCCCCGGGTTCTGCACGGGATCGCTGACTGCGACACCCAGCCCCGGAGAGGGCTGGTAGGCCCTGTCAAGAGCCTGCGAGTCGTCGTCGTGTGCCATGGTGCTCCTCGTACGTTCCTCTTCGATGAATAAGCGTCAGTTGGACTTCGCCGTGATCCACACGGTGATGGCGACGAGCGCGCCGATGCCGAAGATCCAGACGAACAGGCCCTCGGAGACGGGACCGAGCGAACCGAGCGAGAAACCGCCGATCTGCACGGACTGCTGCTGGTAGAGCAGAGCCGAGATGATGTCGCGCTTGTCTTCGTCCGACAGGTTCATGTCGCCGAAGACGGGCATGTTCTGGGGGCCGGTGACCATGGCTGCGTACATGTGCAACGCGCTGGTCTCGGTCAGTGCGGGGGCGTACTTGCCCTCGGTGAGTGCTCCTCCGGCGGCCGCCACGTTGTGGCACATCGCGCAGTTGACGCGGAACAGCTCCGCGCCGTTGGCGACGTCGCCTTCACCGTCGAGGATGTGGTCCTCGGGGAAGGTGGGGCCGGGAGCCGACTCCTGCACGAAGGAGGAGATCGCGAGGATCTGCTCCTCGGTGAACTGCGGCTCCTTCTGCGGCGCCTGGGGCCCCTGCATCTGCAGCGGCATGCGGCCGGTCGACATCTGGAACTCGACCGCGAGCTCGCCGACGCCGTAGAGGCTCGGTCCGTTCGCCGTGCCCTGCAGATCGAGACCGTGGCAGGTGGCGCAGTTGGCCGTGAACAGCTTCTCGCCGTCCTCGACGGTGAGCGTGCTCGCCGCGGTGGTCTGGGTGTCGGTCGCAGCGAAGGCTGCGGACGTTCCGGCGTACACGGCGCCGGTGATCATGAGGCCTGCTCCGATGAGGGCTGCCGCAGCCAGGGGACTGCGACGGCCATTCGAACGGCGCTTCTTCTCTCGTGCCATCTCGGGGATCAGCTCCGCTCTTATTTCAGGAAGTAAATGACGACGAACAGCACGATCCAGACGACGTCGACGAAGTGCCAGTAGTAGGACACCACGATCGAGGAGGTCGCCTCCTTGTGCCGGAAATTCTTGACGGCGTACGCACGGCCGATGACGAGGAGGAAGGCGATCAGACCGCCGGTGACGTGCAGGGCGTGGAAGCCGGTCGTCAGGTAGAACGCGGATGCGTAGGAGTCAGCGCTGATCGGCATGCCTTCTGCGACGAGCTGCGCGTACTCCCAGACCTGCCCGGAGACGAAGATCGCGCCGAGGGCGAAGGTGAGGAAGAACCACTCGACCATGCCCCAGCCGAACAGGCGACGGCGGCCGGCGCCGTTCTTCTGTCCCTTGGCGATGCGGTACGGCTGCAGGTCCTCGGCCGCGAACACGCCCATCTGGCACGTGAACGAGGAGAGCACGAGGATCGCCGTGTTCACGAACGCGAACGGGACGTTCAGCAGTTCGGTGCGGTCGGCCCAGAGCTCGGGGGAGGTGCTGCGGAGCGTGAAGTAGATCGCGAAGAGTCCCGCGAAGAACATCACCTCGCTGCCGAGCCACACAATGGTGCCGACAGCTACCGGGTTGGGGCGCTTGATCGTTCTTGCCGCCGGGGCATACGTCGCTGAGGTCGTCACCATTCCATTATGGCCGATCTCCGGGCGTGATTCTCGCACCGGAGGCCCTCGTTTCGCCCGCGAACGACTTAGGGGACCCTAAGAAAACGCTGCGAATCCTCGGTGAATACGCGGGAAACGAGGGATGATCGACGCCCGGCGCCCGTTCTGCAAGAGTCTGCACGTTTTCCCTGCGCCGATAGGATCGCACACATGGCTGATTCCCTGACCTGGTCCGACGTGCTCACCACTCTTCTGGAGCGTCGCGACCTCAGCGTCTGGGAATCGACGTGGGCGATGCGTCAGATCATGCGCGGCGACGTCACGCAGGCGCAGCTCGCCGGTTTCCTCGTCGCCCTCCGCGCCAAGGGAGAGACGATCGATGAGATCGTCGGATTCCGTGATGCGATCCTCGAGGCGGCGGTCCCGCTGCCCGTGTCGCCCGACGTCCTCGACATCGTCGGCACCGGCGGTGACCGTGTCGGCACGGTCAACGTGTCGACCACCGCGGCGGTCATCATCGGGGCGACCGGCATCCCGGTGGTCAAGCACGGCAACCGCGCAGCCAGCTCCGCCTCCGGCTCATCCGACGTGCTGAGCGCGCTCGGGCTGGAGCTCACCCTCGATCCCGCGGCGGTGTCGTCGATCCTCGACCGCACGGGCATCACGTTCGCCTGGGCGGGCGCCTTCCACCCCGGGTTCAAGCACGCGGGCGCCGTCCGTGCCGAACTCGGCGTCCCCACTGTCTTCAACATGCTCGGCCCCCTCTGCAACCCGGCTCGGGCCGAGGCGAACGCCGTCGGGGTGGCGCAGCTCGAGCGCGTCCCCCTCATCACGGGAGTGTTCCGGACGCGGGGCGCCACGGCCCTGGTGTTCCGCGGAGACGACGGCCTCGACGAGCTGACGACCACGGGGCACAGCCGCATCTGGGAGGTCACGCGCGGTGACATCCACGAGCACGATCTCGATCCTCGAGATCTCGGGATCCCGATCGCGGACCTCGCGGATCTGATCGGCGGAACGCCCGACCACAACGCGGCGGTGCTGCGCCGGACGCTCGAGGGGGAGACGGGCGCGGTGCGAGACATCGTGCTCCTCAACGCGGCGGCCGGGATCGTCGCGTTCGAGCTGTCCCAGGACGCGACTCAGGTACAGCGACCGATCCTCGAGCGTCTCCGCGAGGGCTACGAGCGGGCAGCCGCGGCGGTCGACGACGGTCGCGCCATAGCGAAGCTCGACGAATGGATCGGCGTCAGCCGCGAGCTGGCATCCGCATAGGAGATGTGATGGACCCGATCGCCGCCCTGCTCGAGATCGCCTCGCTGCTGGAGCGGGAACGCGCGTCGCGGTACCGGGCGAAGGCCTTCCGTCAGGCAGCTGCGACCCTGCAGCAGCTGCCGGAGGACGTGCGCTCGGATCCGACGAGGCTGCGCGCGGCGAAAGGGATCGGCGAATCGACCTTCGGAGTCATCCGACAGGCGCAGAGCGGAGAGGTTCCCGACTATCTCGTGGAGCTCCGAGGCGACGTGGAGCCCGAGCGCGTGTCGGCCCTGAGAGCGAAGCTCCGAGGGGACCTGCACGCGCACACCGACTGGTCGGACGGAACCACGCCTATCGGCGTGATGGCGTCAGCGGCGCGGGCTCTCGGTCACGAGTATCAGGCGATCACAGATCATTCCCCGCGTCTGCGGGTCGCCCGCGGACTCTCCGCGGAGCGGCTGCGCGAGCAGATGCCGCTCGTGAGGGCGGAATCGGGTGACGGGTTCACGCTGCTGGCGGGGATCGAGGTCGACATCCTCGAAGACGGCGCGCTCGATCAGGAGGACGCCCTCCTCGGGGAGCTCGACATCGTGGTCGCATCCGTTCATTCGAAGCTGCGGATGGACGCCCGGCCCATGACCGCACGGATGATCGCCGCCGTGAGCCACCCGCGCGTGAACGTGCTCGGGCATTGCACCGGACGGCTGGTGCAGGGGGACCGAGGCACTCGTCCGGAATCGCAGTTCGATGCCCGTGCCGTCTTCTCCGCATGCGCCGAGAACGGCGTCGCGGTCGAGATCAACTCCCGGCCGGAGCGTCAGGACCCGCCCGACGATCTGATCGCGATCGCCCTCGAGGCCGGCTGCCTCTTCTCGATCGACTCGGATGCGCACGCACCGGGTCAGCTCTCGCTCCTCGATCACGGTGCCGAGCGTGCCGAGAAGGCGGGGGTGCCTGCCTCCCGCATCATCACGACCTGGGGTCTCGACCGACTGCTGGCCTGGGCGAGCTGAATCAGGCGTCGATCGTCGCGATCGCGGCGACGGCCCTGGTCATCGAGCCGCCCAGGTTCCACCGCTCAGCCAGTGCGGTCGCAGCATCAGCCTCGGACGGGTCGAGCGGACGCAGCGGGTCGCTCGGCGAGGTGATCGGGAGGTCGGTCGCGACGGCGACGACGGTGGGGGCGACCTCGAGGTACGTCGCGGCGGCGAGCACCTTCGCCCGGACCCCGGCGCTCATCCCCTCACCCGCCTCGGCAGCCGCGCGGATGCCGGCGAGATCGCCATGGGCCTGCAGGAGCGTGGCCGCGGTCTTCTCGCCGACGCCGGCCACGCCGGGAAGTCCGTCCGATGCGTCGCCGCGCATCGTCGCGAAGTCGGCGTACTGGCTCGGCAGCACGCCGTACTTCGCGACGACCACGGCATCCGTGACGATCTCGAGATTGCTCATGCCTCGTGCGGTATAGATGACGCGCACGTTCCTCGCGTCGTCGACGAGCTGGAACAGGTCTCTATCGCCCGTGACGATGTCGACCAGCATGGTGGCGTGCGTCGCGAGCGTGCCGATCACGTCGTCCGCTTCGTGCTCCGCGACGCCGATGATCGGGATGCCGAGCAGGGCGAGAGTCTCGCGGATGAGGGGGATCTGCGCCTCGAGGGGGTCGGGGACCTCCTCGACATCGGGCCCCGCGGGCACGACCTCGACGACACGGTGCGCCTTGTAGCTGGGGATCAGGTCGACTCGCCACTGGGGTCGCCAGTCGTCGTCCCAGCACGCGACCACATGGGTCGGCTCGTACAGCGTCACCAGCTTCGCGATGATGTCGAGGAGTCCTCGTGCGGCGTTGATCGGGGAGCCGTCCGGCGCCGTGACCTTGTCGGGCACCCCGTAGAACGCACGGAAGTAGAGGCTTGCGGTGTCGAGCAGGAGGAGCTTGTCGGCGCGGGGCATGCAGACAGTCTGTCAGCGCGCCGAACGCGGATGGTATCGAGTCCGTCATATCGTCTCGGGATCTGATAACCTTGACTGTCACTCGTGGCGTGCCTATGCATGCCCGGGAGGCAGAAACCAATCAATCGCTGCAGAGCTCATGATCGGCCGTGCGCGGCCGGAGCCCTCAGCCCGAGTCTCCATTCACAAGGACAACCCACTACATGACTACCGCAACGACCGCCCCGGCCACCAAGCAGGTCGCCATCAACGACATCGGATCTGCTGAGGACTTCCTGGCCGCGGTCGAGAAGACCCTGAAGTTCTTCAACGACGGCGACATCATCGAAGGCACGATCGTCAAGATCGACCGCGATGAGGTCCTCCTCGATGTCGGATACAAGACCGAGGGCGTCATCCCCTCGCGCGAGCTCTCGATCAAGCACGACGTCGACCCGAACGAGGTCGTCAAGGTCGGCGACGAGGTCGAGGCCCTGGTTCTCCAGAAGGAGGACAAGGAAGGCCGTCTGATCCTCTCCAAGAAGCGTGCTCAGTACGAGCGTGCCTGGGGAGACGTCGAGAAGATCAAGGAGAACGACGGCGTCGTCACCGGTACGGTCATCGAGGTCGTCAAGGGTGGACTCATCGTCGACATCGGCCTCCGCGGCTTCCTGCCGGCCTCGCTCATCGAGCTGCGCCGCGTCCGCGACCTCACGCCGTACCTCGGCCAGGAGATCGAGGCCAAGATCCTCGAGCTCGACAAGAACCGCAACAACGTCGTGCTCAGCCGCCGTGCGCTGCTCGAGCAGACGCAGTCGGAGTCGCGCACCACTTTCCTGAACAACCTGCACAAGGGTCAGGTCCGCAAGGGTGTCGTGTCGTCGATCGTCAACTTCGGTGCATTCGTCGACCTGGGCGGCGTGGACGGCCTCGTGCACGTCTCCGAGCTGTCCTGGAAGCACATCGAGCACGCCTCCGAGGTCGTCGAGGTTGGGCAGGAGGTCACCGTCGAGATCCTCGAGGTCGACCTCGACCGCGAGCGCGTCTCCCTGTCGCTGAAGGCTACGCAGGAGGACCCGTGGCAGGTCTTCGCCCGTACCCACGCGATCGGACAGGTCACGCCGGGTAAGGTCACCAAGCTCGTTCCGTTCGGTGCGTTCGTTCGCGTCGCAGACGGCATCGAGGGCCTCGTCCACATCTCCGAGCTCTCCAGCAAGCACGTCGAGCTGGCCGAGCAGGTCGTGTCGGTCGGCGAAGAGGTCTTCGTCAAGGTCATCGACATCGACCTCGAGCGTCGTCGCATCTCGCTCTCGCTGAAGCAGGCGAACGAGGCAGTCGACGTCAACGGCACCGAGTTCGACCCGGCGCTCTACGGAATGCTCGCCGAGTACGACGAGGCCGGCGAGTACAAGTACCCGGAGGGCTTCGACCCCGAGACCGGTGCGTGGAAGGAAGGCTTCGACACCCAGCGCGAGGCATGGGAGCAGGAGTACGCTGCAGCCCAGGCTCGCTGGGAGGCGCACAAGGCTCAGGTTGCCAAGGCAGCCGAGGCCGAGGCGGCCGCTGGCGACGACTTCGGTGGTCAGGTCTTCTCGAGCGAGGCCGCAGGCGCGGGCACGCTCGCGGATGACGAGGCTCTCGCGGCTCTCCGCGAGAAGCTCTCGGGCGGCAACGCTTAAGCATCACGCTCTGAACGGGCCGTCATCCTTCGGGATGGCGGCCCGTTCTGCGTCTCGACGCGTCCTCGGATCTCCATGACCGATCATTACGCTCGCATTCGTCACATTCCGGCGGGTTGGACAGCATGGGGACATGACCTCTCTGCTCTCGGCGCCCTCGACGGCCGGCGCGTCGGCGATCGCCGGCACCGCACAGCCGGTGCGCCTGCAGGGGGTGGAGCGCAGCTTCACGCTCTCCCGCGGCCGGCGCGACGTCCTCCGCGCGGTCGACGTCGACGTCGCCGCCGGTGAGATCGTCGCCATCGTCGGTCCCTCCGGGTGCGGCAAGTCGACGTTGCTGCGGCTCGTCGGGGGACTGGATGCGCCGACCGGCGGCAGCATCCGCATCCAGGACACGCGCGTGGCCGACGTCGACGAGCGCACCGCCGTCGCGTTCCAGGAGCCCCGCCTGCTGCCATGGCGGACCATCGCCCAGAACATCGAACTCGGTCTGCCCCGTGGCACCGCGCGCCGCGAAGGCCGGGAACGTGTTCGGGAGCTCATCGAGCTCGTCGGCCTCGAGAAGGCCGCTGATCAGCGGCCACGCGAAGTGTCGGGTGGCATGGCGCAGCGCGCCTCGCTCGCACGCGCCCTCGCTCGCAATCCCGGCGTGCTGCTGCTCGACGAGCCGTTCGGTGCGCTCGATGCGCTCACCCGCCTGCGGATGCACGATCTGCTCCTCAAGATCCATGCGGCTGAGCCGACCACCGTCCTCCTCGTCACGCACGATGTCGAAGAAGCCCTCTATCTCGCCGATCGTGTGCTGCTGTTGCGCACGCTCGGCGACGCCGACACGGAAGCGCCGTCCATCGTGCGCGCGATCACCGTCCCCGGCATCCGACCCCGGGACCGCGCCGATCGCGGTCTCGCCGACCTCCGCGCAGAGCTCCTCGAAGGACTCGGCGTGGACACCCACCACCGCACCGCCACCGAGGAGACCCGATGAGCACCATCACCCGACGAATCATCCCCGCGATCACGATCGCAGGGACGATGATGCTCGTCGCCACCGGCTGCGTCGCCGGTGAGAACGCCACCGCCTCGGACTCGTCGTCCGACGACGCGGCAGCCTCAGGGGAGTGGTCGGCGGACACTCTGTCCATCGACTTCGCGACCTACAACCCGCTCAGCCTCGTGATCCGCGACCAGGGGATCCTCGAGGAGATCCTCGGCGACGACGTCGAGGTCGAGTGGGTGCAGTCCGCGGGATCCAACAAGGCGAACGAGCTGCTGCGCTCCGGCTCGATCGACGTCGGCTCCACGGCCGGCTCGGCGGCCCTGTTCGCCCGATCGAACGGCTCACCGATCCAGGTCATCGACATCTTCTCGCAGCCCGAATGGTCGGCGATCGTCGTCGGCCCCGACAGCGACATCACCTCGGTCGAGGACCTCGCGGGCAAGTCGGTCGCGGCGACGAAGGGAACGGACCCCTATTTCTTCCTGCTCCAGTCTCTTGAGGAAGCAGGCCTCTCGGTCGACGACGTCGAGGTCCAGAACCTCCAGCACGCCGACGGCCGTGCCGCTCTCGACAGCGGCTCGGTAGACGCCTGGGCGGGCCTCGATCCCATCATGGCCGCGGCCGAGGTGGAATCGGGCGATGAGCTCATCTACCGCAACGTGGACTTCAACACCTACGGCTTCCTCAACGCCACCGAGGACTTCATCGAGAACCACGCGGACCTCGCGCAGGCGGTCGTCGACGCATACGAGCAGGCGCGCGAGTGGGCCCTCGAGAACCCCGACGAGACCGCGGCGCTGCTCGCCGAGGTCGCAGGAATCGACCCCGCGGTCGCGACGACCGTCATCGAGGAGCGGTCGAACCTCGACGTCAGCGGCATCCCCGGTGAGGCGCAGATCGCCGTGCTCGAGAAGATCGCGCCGGTGCTGGTCGAATCCGGAGATGTCCAGGGTGGCGAGGCTTCGGTCGAGAAGGCTCTCGACTCCCTCATCAACGCCACCTTCGCCGAGAAGGCGGTCGGCGGCGAGTGATCACTCCCGACCAGCGCGTGGTGGTGCCCGCGGATGCGCAGGACGCGATCGACGCGGCGCGCGGAGTCCGGCGTCGTGACGAGGCCGGTGCCCGTCATGCCTGGGATCGACCCGCGGTGCGTCTCGTCGGCGGACTGCTGCTTCCGCTCATCATCGTCGGTGCCTGGCAGCTGGTCACGACCACCGGGCTCGTCGCGCCCTACCTGCTCCCTTCGCCGGCATCCGTCTTCACCGCGGGGGTCGAGCTGGCCGAGCGCGGCACGCTGTGGACGCACGTCGCCATCTCGGTGCAACGGGTCCTGCTCGGGTTCGCGGTCGGTTCTGTCATCGGACTCGCGGTGGCCGGCATCGTCGGTCTGTCACGGGTCGGCGACGTGCTGCTCAGTCCGACGCTCTCCGCGATCCGAGCGGTGCCGTCGCTCGCCTGGGTGCCGCTGCTGATCCTGTGGATGCAGATCGGCGAGGAGTCCAAGGTGACGCTGATCGCCATCGGCGCCTTCTTCCCGGTCTACACGACTGTCGCGTCCGCACTCCGCCACGTCGACCCGCAGCTGGTAGAGGCGGGACGCTCGTTCAGTCTTCGCGGATGGTCTCTCTTCCGCACGGTGCAGCTGCCGGCCGTCGTGCCGTCGGTCGCCGCGGGGCTCCGGCTGGCGCTCGCGCAGGCGTGGCTGTTCCTCGTCGCCGCCGAGCTGATCGCGTCGTCGATGGGACTCGGCTTCCTGCTGACCGACTCGCAGAACAGCGGCCGCGTCGATCGGATCATCCTCTCGATCGTCCTGCTGGCGCTGCTCGGCACGATCACCAACGCGATCCTCGTGGTGGTCGAGAAGTACCTGCTCCGCCGGTGGATGTGACGATGGCCGAGGCGCGCCTGCACGAGACCCGTTCGTACCCGGCCCCTGCTGCGTTCGCCGCTCAGGCGAACGTCGCCGACGAGGGGTATGCGAGGGCCGCCGCGGATCCCACGGCCTTCTGGGAGCAGGCCGCGTCCCGACTCGACTGGGTAGAGCACTGGCACACGGCCCACGAGTGGGATCCGCCTGCGGGCGATGCCGTCCCGGCGGCGCGCTGGTTCGTGGGCGGGCGCCTCAACGTGGCCTACAACTGCGTCGACCGTCATGTCGACGCCGGGCGCGGGGACAAGATCGCCCTCCACTTCGAAGGAGAGCCGGGGGACAGGGCTTCGGTCACGTACGCGGACCTCCAGCGTCGCGTCTCGCAGGCGGCGAACGCGCTGACCGCGCTCGGCATCGAACCGGGCGACCGGGTGGTCGTCTACCTGCCCGTGCTGATCGAGACGGTCGTGATCACGCTCGCATGCGCACGGATCGGCGCCGTGCACTCACTGGTGTTCGGCGGCTTCTCGGCCGAAGCGGTGCGCTTCCGTCTGATCGACACCGGCGCCAAGCTGCTCGTCACGAGCGACGGGCAGTTCCGCCGCGGCACCGCGACCGAGGTGAAGTCGACGGCCGACATCGCCGCAGCGGATCTGCCGGACCTCGAGCATGTGCTGGTCCTGCGGCGCACCGGCCAGGACGTGCCGTGGACCGACGGCAGAGACGTCTGGTGGCACGACACGGTCAGCACAGCCTCGTCCGACCACATCGCGCAGGCGTTCGACTCCGAGCATCCGCTGTTCATCATCTACACATCGGGGACCACCGGAAAGCCCAAGGGCCTCGTGCACACCTCCGGTGGCTACCTGACGCATGCGAGCTGGGCACACTGGGCGCACTTCGACGCGAAGCCCGACGACGTGCACTGGTGCACGGCGGACCTCGCGTGGGTGACCGCTCACACCTACGAGATCTACGGGCCTCTCTCCAACGGGCTGACCCAGGTGATCTACGAGGGAACGCCGGACACCCCCGATCGCGAACGTCATCTCGAGATCATCGAGCGGTACGGCGTGACGGTGTACTACACGGCGCCGACGCTGATCCGCACCTTCATGACCTGGTTCGGGCCCGAACTCCCGTCGGGTCACGATCTCTCGACCCTCCGTCTGCTCGGGACCGTCGGCGAGGCGATCAATCCGGAGGCCTGGATCTGGTTCCGCCGGAACTTCGGGCGCGATGAGCTGCCGGTCATCGACACCTGGTGGCAATCCGAGACCGGGGCGGCGATGATCGCGCCGCTGCCCGGAGTCACGACCCTCAAGCCGGGGTCCGCGTCCGTGCCGCTGCCCGGCATCGATGCGACGGTCGTCGACGCGGACGGCCACGAGGTCGCTCCCGGTCGGTCGGGCACCCTCGTGGTGCGCCGCCCGTGGCCGGGTATGGCGAGGACGGTGTGGGGCGACCCTCAGCGCTACCGCGATGCATACTGGTCCGCCTACGCCGGGCACGGCGAACACGGCGGCTACTACGTGGCGGGCGACGGCGCGACGAGAGACGCCGACGGCTACATCTGGATCCTGGGGCGGCTCGATGACGTGGTGAACGTGTCGGGCCACCGGCTGTCCACGATCGAGATCGAGTCCGCGCTGGTGGCGCACGAGACGGTCGGCGAAGCGGGAACGGCCGGCGTCGCAGACCCCATCACAGGCCAGGCGGTCGTCGCCTTCGTGACTCCCTCCGGACGATCCGAGGTGTCGGTCGCCGCGCTGCGGTCGCAGGTGGCGGCTGCGATCGGTCCTGTCGCCAAGCCGAAGCACATCGTCGTGGTCGCCGACCTGCCGAAGACCCGCTCGGGAAAGATCATGCGCCGACTTCTCGCCCAGCTGTGGGAGGCCGAGCAGGATCGTCGCTCGGGACGAGCCCCGGCTCCGCTGGGAGACACGACATCGCTGCAGAATCCGTGGGCCGTCGGCGAGATCGCCGCCGTGCTCGAGAACGTTGAACTGAGGACATCATGACGGAAGAACATCGCTTCGGGTTTCGCACGAGGGCGCTGCATGCCGGCGGGACTCCCGACGCAGCGACCGGCGCAAGGGCCGTGCCGATCTACCAGACGACGTCGTTCGTGTTCGACGACGCGGCGGACGCCGGCAACCTCTTCGCCCTGCAGAAGTACGGGAACATCTACTCGCGCATCGGCAACCCCACCGTCGCCGCGCTCGAGGAACGTCTGGCCTCGCTCGAGGGCGGCATCGGTGCGGTCGCGACCGCCTCGGGGATGAGCGCGGAGTTCATCACGTTCGCGGCGCTCGTCGGAGCGGGCGACCATGTGGTCGCCGCGGCGCAGCTGTACGGGGGCACGGTGACCCAGCTCGACGTGACCCTGCGTCGTTTCGGCGTGGAGACGACGTTCGTCGCGTCGACCGATCCCGCCGACTACGCCGCCGCCATCCGTCCGGAGACCAAGGTCGTCTACGTGGAGATGATCGGCAATCCCTCGGGTGAGATCGCCGACATCGAGGGGCTGGCCGAGGTCGCTCATGCCGCAGGTGTGCCGCTGGTCGTGGACGCCACGCTCGCCACCCCGTACCTCGCGCGCCCTCTGGAGCACGGCGCGGACATCGTCATCCATTCGGTCACCAAGTTCCTGGGCGGACACGGGACGACGCTCGGCGGCGTCGTCATCGAGAAGGGCACCTTCGACTGGGGCAACGGCCGCTTCCCGCAGATGACAGAGCCGGTCGAGTCGTACGGCGGCATCAAGTGGTGGGACAACTTCGGCGAGTACGGCTTCCTCACCAAGCTCCGCACCGAGCAGCTGCGTGACATCGGCCCGGCGCTGAGCGCGCAGTCGGCGTTCAACCTCCTTCAGGGAGTCGAGACGCTGCCGCAGCGGATCGATGCGCACCTTGCGAACGCGCGGATCGTGGCCGAATGGCTCGACTCCGACCCCCGGGTCGAGTATGTGACGTGGGCGGGTCTCGAGCATCACCCGCACCACGAGCGCGCAGCGAAGTATCTGCCGCTCGGTCCTGGTTCGGTGTTCGCGTTCGGGGTCAAGGCCGACGACGGTCGCTCGGCGGGCGAGACGCTCATCGAGAATCTTCAGCTGGCATCGCACCTCGCGAACATCGGGGACGCGCGCACGCTCGTCATCCACCCGGCATCGACGACCCACCGTCAGCTCACGGAATCGCAGCTCGTCGCGGCGGGCGTGCGACCGGACCTCATCCGCATCTCGGTGGGCCTCGAGGACGCAGAAGACATCATCTGGGATCTTGACCAGGCCCTCACGACAGCGACAGGAGCCACTCGATGAGCGGAATCGAGACCACCGGCGCCGACGCCTGCGCGCTGCCAACCGCCCAGGATTCTGTGGCCTGCGCCCTGCCCGCATCCGCGCCGGCGCACCCGGATCGGACCTGGGAGGGTCCCAGCCAGCAGCAGCGCTTCGGCATACTGCGACGCGCGAAGTCGGTCGCCATCGTCGGCGCGTCGAACAATCCCGCGCGCGCCTCGTATTTCGTCGCGACGTACCTGCTCTCCAGCACCGCATACGACGTCTATCTCGTCAACCCGCGGGAATCGGAGATCCTCGGTCAGCCGGTCTACGCCTCGCTGTCCGACCTGCCGGTGGTCCCGGACGTCGTCGACGTCTTCCGCCGCCATGACGACCTGCCCGGCGTCGCCCAGGAGGCGATCGAAGCCGGGGCGCAGACCCTGTGGCTGCAGCTGGGATCGTGGAACGAGGATGCCGCGGCGATCGCCGAGGGCGCGGGGCTCTCCGTGGTGATGGATCGGTGCATCAAGATCGAGCACGCCCGGTTCCACGGAGGCCTCCACCTGGCCGGTTTCGACACCGGCGTCATCAGCTCGCGACGGCAGCTGCTGGCCCGCTGATCCGCGATCTCAGCCCCGTTTAGACTGGCGAGATGCCTCTCATCGCGCTCACCGGCGGCATCGCCTCGGGCAAGTCGACCATCGCACGACGACTCGCAGAGCTCGGCGCGGTGGTCGTCGACGCCGATCAGATCGTCCGCGACGTGCAGTCGCCCGGCTCCGAGGTTCTGGCACGGATCGAGGATGCCTTCGGCGCGGACGTCATCTCGGCGGACGGCGCACTCGACCGCGCCGCCCTGGGGGCCAAGGTCTTCGCCGATCCGGAGCAGCTGGCACGACTGAACGCGATCGTGCATCCGGCCGTCCGTGCCGAGTCGCAGCGACGATTCGAGGCGGCAGCGGCCGCCGAACCGGGCGGTGTGGTCGTGTACGACGTGCCCCTTCTGGTCGAGGCGCGCGTCGATGACCCCTGGGACCTGATCGTCGTCGCCCATGCGCCTGCCCAGGAGCGCAGACGGAGGCTCGTGGAATTGCGCGGCATGGCGGAACAGGCTGCGCAGGAGCGGATCGATGCGCAGGTCTCGGACGAGCGTCGGCTGGCGATCGCCGATGAGGTCGTCGACACATCCGGATCCCTGGAGCAGACGATGCTGCAGACCGATGCCCTGTGGAAGCGGATCCGCTCGTCGTGACCTTCACCGGTCACGCACCCGGATCCCCTGCCTATCGGCGTCTCATCGTCGGGCTCTTCTTCGCCGGCATCGCGACATTCGCCCAGCTCTATTCGCCGCAGGCCGTTCTGCCGCAGCTCTCGTCCGATCTCGGGATCACGCCTGCCACCGCGGCACTCGCTGTATCGGCCGCGACGCTGGGTCTCGCGGCGGCGGTGATCCCGTGGTCGATGGTCGCGGATCGCATCGGCCGAGTGCCGGCGATGGGGACCGGCATCCTCGCCGCTACCGTTCTGGGTCTGGTCGCTCCGCTCAGCACCGGCATGGAGATGCTGCTGGCGCTGCGCCTGCTCGAGGGCATCGCGCTGGGCGCCGTGCCGGCCGTAGCGCTCGCGTACCTCAGCGAGGAGGTGAGTGCGCGTCATGCCGCGGCGGCCGCGGGGAGCTACATCGCCGGGACGACCGTGGGTGGTCTGCTCGGTCGCGTCGTGTCCGGATTGGCGGGAGAGCAGTGGGGGTGGCGTGCGGGAATCTGGGTCGTGGCCGGTGTCTGCGCGATGGCGGCCGCTCTCTTCCTCTGGCTGACGCCGAAGGCCCGGGGGTTCGTGCCCGGTCGGCTTCGCCAGGGTGCGACAAGCGGGATGCTCGCGCGTCTCGTGTCGCCGATGCGCTCCGCACCGCAACTCGCCCTCTACGCGCAGGGCTTCCTCCTCATGGGAGCGTTCGTCGCGGTGTACAACTACCTCGGATTCCACCTCATCGACGCGCCGTTCTCTCTTCCGAGCTGGCTGGTGACCCTGCTCTTCCTCGCCTACCTCGCGGGCACCGTCTCGTCACCGACCGCCGGTGCTCTCGCATCTCGCTTCGGTCGGTACCCGGTGCTGCTGTGCTCGATCGCGGTGATGGGGATCGGAGCGCTCGCCATGCTCAGCCAGGCCGCGCTGCCGGTGGTCCTCGGGCTGCTGCTCTTCACGGGCGGCTTCTTCGGCGCACATGCGGTTGCGTCGGGGTGGGCTCCGGCCGCTGCCACGCCGGACAGTCGTGCGCAGGCATCGTCGCTCTACTACTTCGGCTACTACGCGGGCTCGAGCCTGTTCGGATGGGCGCTGGGCATCGTGTTCGGCAGGGCGGACTGGGCGTGGTTCGTGGGCGCGATCATCACGATGTGCGCGGTGTCGGCGGCACTCGCGGCGCGCGCGCTCCGGTCGTCGCCGACAGGACGCATATGATCGCGAGGCGGCACCGCCGCGCAGCCGCTCGCCGGCGCGACCGACCCGAAGGACCAGCACCATGCGCATGAGGCATCTTGCAGCGTACGACCACGAGCTGCGCACGGATGCGGAAGTGGTGCATGCCCTCGATGTGGCGACGCGCGGACCGCTGCGTCTCGCCGCCTTTCCGGGCGGGCGCGGGTTCGTGTCCTACGCCGATCTCGGCGGGGTCGATCAGGGCGGCATCGAGACGCTCGTCGATGCCGCGCTCGCGCACTTCGGGAGGCGGAGCGAGATCGACTCGATCGAGTGGAAGACGCGCGGGCATGACCGGGCACCGGGGCTCGGCGGGACTCTCGAAAGACGAGGCTTCGTGCCGGAGGAGACGGAGTCGGTGATGATCGGCGAGGCGGAGCTGCTCGCCCAGCCGGTGTCGCTCCCCGCCGGAGTCGAGCTTCGGCGCGCGCGAACGGAGACCGAGGTGTTCGCGATGGAGGAGATGCAGGGCAGGGTGTTCGGCGATCCCCGGTGGCGGGTGCGGGTGGAGACGACGCTGCAGCGCATCCGCGAGGACGACACGGTGGAGCTGTGGACCGCCGTCGCCGGAGACGAGGTGATCAGCGCTGGACGGCTCGAACCGGTCACGGGCACGCGATTCGCCGGTCTGTGGGGAGGTGCGACGCTGCCCGAGTGGCGGGGCCGCGGCGTCTATCGGGCTCTGACGGCCCAGCGGGCGCGATCCGCCCTCGCCCTCGGCAAGGTGTATCTGCACTCGGATTCCACGGAGTTCTCGCGGCCGATCCTCGAGCGGGCCGGGCTCGTCACGGTCACGACCACCACTCCCTACGTGTGGACGCGGTCGACTGACTGACGGGCAGAGATTCCGCTGGGGGCTCTCGTGGCCCCGATGTCGGTGGCCCGGCATACGCTGGAGGTATGCAAACCACGCGCAGCGTCCGTCCTTTCGAGGTCATCAGCGAATACGCGCCCGCCGGCGACCAGCCGAAGGCCATCGCCGAGCTCGCGTCGCGCATCAATGCCGGCGAGACAGACATCGTCCTGCTCGGTGCCACGGGTACCGGAAAGTCCGCGACGACCGCCTGGCTGGTCGAGCAGGTGCAGCGCCCGACGCTCGTCCTCGCGCACAACAAGACTCTCGCCGCGCAGCTCGCCAACGAGTTCCGCGAGCTGATGCCGAACAACGCCGTCGAGTACTTCGTCTCCTACTACGACTACTACCAGCCGGAGGCGTACGTCCCGCAGACGGACACCTTCATCGAGAAGGACTCGTCGATCAACTCCGAGGTCGAGCGTCTCCGCCACTCGACGACCAACTCGCTGCTGAGCCGTCGGGATGTGATCGTGGTCTCGACGGTCTCCTGCATCTACGGTCTCGGTGCGCCGGAGGAGTACCTCCGGGCGATGGTCGCGCTCCAGGTGGGGGAGCGCTACGACCGGGACGCGCTGATCCGACAGTTCATCTCGATGCAGTACAACCGGAATGACGTCGACTTCTCCCGAGGCAACTTCCGCGTGCGGGGAGACACCATCGAGATCATCCCCGTATACGAGGAGCACGCGATCCGCATCGAGCTGTTCGGCGATGAGATCGAAGCGCTCTATTCGCTGCATCCGCTCACCGGAGAGGTGATCGAGAAGCTCGACTCCGTGCCGATCTTCCCCGCCTCGCACTACGTCGCCGGCACCGACGTGATCCAGCGCTCCATCGGCACGATCGAGCACGAGCTCGAAGAGCGGCTCAAGGAGTTCGAGCGTCAGGGAAAGCTCCTCGAGGCCCAGCGCCTGAGGATGCGCACCACGTTCGACCTCGAGATGCTGCAGCAGCTCGGGTTCTGCTCGGGCATCGAGAACTACTCCCGGCACATGGACGGGCGCCAGCCGGGCGAGCCGCCGCACACGCTGCTCGACTTCTTCCCTGACGATTTCATGCTCGTGATCGACGAGTCGCACGTGACGGTGCCGCAGATCGGTGCGATGTACGAGGGCGACGCCTCTCGCAAGCGCACGCTCGTCGAGCACGGCTTCCGGCTTCCGAGCGCGATGGACAACCGGCCGCTGCGCTGGGACGAGTTCAAGAACCGAATCGGACAGACCGTCTATCTCTCTGCGACACCGGGCAAGTACGAGATGGGGATCGCCGACGGCGTGGTCGAGCAGATCATCCGCCCGACCGGACTCGTCGACCCGCACATCATCGTGAAGCCGTCGAAGGGGCAGATCGACGACCTCCTCGAGGAGATCCGGCTTCGGGTCGAACGCGACGAGCGTGTGCTCGTCACGACACTCACGAAGAAGATGTCCGAGGAGCTCACGGACTTCCTCGGCGAGCACGGCGTACGCGTGCGATACCTGCACTCGGACGTGGACACTCTGCGACGGGTCGAGCTGCTCAGTGAACTGCGTGCCGGGGTGTACGACGTCCTCGTGGGAATCAACCTGCTCCGAGAGGGGCTCGACCTGCCTGAGGTGTCCCTCGTCGCGATCCTCGACGCCGACAAGGAAGGCTTCCTCCGGTCAGGCACCTCGCTCATCCAGACGATCGGTCGCGCGGCGCGAAACGTCTCCGGCGAAGTGCACATGTACGCCGACAAGATCACCGACTCGATGGCGAAGGCGATCGAAGAGACCGATCGCCGCCGCGAGAAGCAGGTCGCGTACAACCTCGAGAACGGTATCGACCCTCAGCCGCTGCGTAAACGGATCGCCGACATCACCGAGGTGCTCGCGCGTGAGGGCGCCGACACCGCTGAGATGATGTCCGGGCGCGGGAGAGCGACCGGCAAGGGCAAGTCGCCGACGCCGAACCTGCGGCGCACCGGCATCGCCGCAGAAGGAGCTCAGCAGCTCGAAGCGGTGATCCAGGACCTCTCGGATCAGATGCTCGCGGCTGCCGCCGAGCTCAAGTTCGAGCTCGCCGGGCGGTTGCGCGACGAGGTGCAGGACATGAAGAAGGAACTGCGCGCGATGGAGAAGGCCGGCCACGCCTGAGACGCTCGGAGGCACCAGGATGGATGCAGCGGGCGAGGAGCTCGCCGATCGAGTGCGAGCGCTCCTCACACTCGATGAGGACGTCGAGGAGAAGCGCATGTTCGGCACGCGCGCCTTCCTCCTCGATGGGCACATCCTCGTCGGAGCGCGCGCGGGCGGGGTTCTGCTCGTCCGGGTCGATGGCGAGCACGGTGACTCGCTGATCACCCGCCCCGGGGTGGCGGTCGCGGTCATGGGCGCGCGGACGATGGGCACCAGCTGGCTCGATGTGTCGCCGAGCGTGCTCGTCGACGACGATGATCTCGCCTCGTGGCTCGACGTCGCACGCCAAGACGCGCAGCGCGACGACTGAGAGCGAGAGTCTCAGCTGACGCGCGAGAACGAGTCTCAGCCGACGGGTGAGATCCCCTGTCAGGGGCAGTGAACGAGGGTCTTCGGACCTGAACGGTCGATCTCGTGCTCGCTCATCGGTGCACCGCACAACGGGCAGGCGCGCTCTGCCCGCTCGGACGGGCTCGGCGGGGGAGTCTTCTCGTAGGGGCCGACGGAGGCGGGGCCCGCGAAGCGGATCAGATTCGAGTTGATCCACGCGTACAGTCCTCCGGCCTCGCGAATCCGAGTGCGGAGCGGAGGTCGATCGTCAGAACTGGCCATGTTGCTTAGTGTACTAACTATTAGGGTCAATGTATATTCGAAGCCGTGACCGCATCGGACGACCTGCTCAAACTCGACAATCAGCTCTGCTTCGCCCTGGTGACCGCAGCGCGCAACGTCGTGGCGATCTACCGGCCGATCCTCGAGCCGCTCGGGCTCACGCATCCGCAGTATCTCGTGATGCTGGCGCTCTGGGAGCGTGCTCCGCGTCCCTTGAACGATCTTGCGGCTGACCTCGCTCTCGAGCCGGCGACGGCGTCTCCCCTGGTGAAGCGTCTGGAAGCCGATGGGCTGGTCGCCAGACAACGCAGCGTCGAGGACGAGCGCCGTCTCGACATCACCCTCACGGACACGGGTCGAGCTCTGCGAGATCGCGCTCTCGACGTTCCTCGACAGGTGATGGCCGCCGTGGGGATGGATCTCGAGCAGGTAGCCACACTGCGCGACGGGTTGTCGGCATTCGCGGGTCGCCGCCCCGCCATGGAGTGACCGCACCGTAGGGTGTGGGCATGCCGAGCGAACCCCAGACGCGTCTTGCGCGCCGGAGCGTCGATCGCATGGTCCTCTCGACTCTCGTCGTGGGACTCTTCGTCGTGGCCATGATCGCTGCGGCGATCCAGGGCGCGCCGACGTTCCGCCCCGCCGCGCCGATTCCTCGGGGGACAGCGGAGCCGCTGCCGTCCAGTGATCCGGGTGCCACCGGGGTTCCCGAGCCGATGGAGATCGACTCCACCGCCGCCGCGGTCGTTCAGACGCTCGCCGTGATCCTCATGGCGCTGGTCGCTGCGGGGCTCATCGCGCTCCTCGTGATCGCCGCGAGAGCCCTGCTGCGAGCGTGGCGGGATCGCCCGCTGGGCCGTCGTGACGCGGCGGCGGTCGCATCCGAGGTCGATCACCTCACCTCGGCGCCGGAACCCGAGATCGCCGTCGCTGTGATGCAGCGCGGGATCGCCGGGGCGCTCATGCAGATAGACGAGCGCGCCCGAGCGTCTGATGCCATCGTCGCCGCGTGGATCGGCCTCGAAGAGAGTGCCGCAGACGCAGGGGTGAAGCGAGCGGCGACCGAGACTCCCGGCGAGTTCGTGGTGCGGATCATCACTCTGCGGCCCGGGGTGGCCGGGGACGCCGCGTCGCTGCTGCGTCTCTACGAGAGCGTCCGATTCGGAGCCGGGTCGGCCGACGAGGGCGACCGGGCCTCGGCGAGAGAGGCCCTGCGACGCATCGAGGAGGTGTGGCGGTGACTGTCCGCAGAACGCTGGTCGCAGCGGGGGCGGCGGTCCTCGTCGCTCTGGCGCTCCTCGGCTTCGGCTTCACCTGGCCGTTCGTGATCGCATGGGGTCTCCTGATCGGTGCGGTCGGTCTGCTCGCGCAGCTCGCGATGCCGCTCGAGCCGGGGTTCGACGCGCCGCGCATAGACGTGGAGCCGGATCGACGACCTACCGAGATCTCTCGCATGGCGTGGGCACTGAACACACACACCGGCATCGCGGGAGCGCAGATCACGCGCCGTGTCGGGGTGATCCTGCGTCAGCGGCTGATGCGCCACGGAGTGGATCCGGATGACCCTGCCCACCGCGACCGACTCCCGCGGCTGATCGACCCGGGAGTCTGGGAGCGCCTGACGGGACCGGAGACGACGATCGTCGACGTCGAGAGGGCGCTGGACGCGATCGATCGACTGGATCCCACCTCGCCGGACGAACCGTCACCCCGGTTGCACGTACCGACCCCCGACCGCGGGCGGCCCTCGCCGCCGCGTCGATGAAGGAGATGCCATGACGAGCCCCGCAGAGATCGCCGCCACCGGAGCCCGGATCCTGGCCGCCGTGCGAACAGTCGTCGTGGGCATGGACGACCCGGTCGAGATCGCTCTGGCCTCGATCCTCGCCGGCGGTCACGTGCTGTTCGAGGATGTGCCGGGCCTGGGGAAGACGCTCGCCGCGCGCAGCCTCGCCTCGGCGCTGGGGCTGTCGTTCCGGCGCTTGCAGTGCACTCCGGACATGCTGCCCGGCGATGTCACGGGGTCGTACGTCTACGCACCGGACTCGGGGGACTTCGTCTTCCGGCCGGGGCCGATCTTCACCGGACTGCTGCTCGCCGACGAGATCAACAGGACCACGCCGAAGACGCAGTCCGCGATGCTCGAGGCGATGGCGGAGCGACAGGTGACCGTCGAGGGCAACAGCTTCGCGCTGCCCGCGCCGTTCCATGTGATCGCGACGTCGAATCCGATCGAGTACGAGGGCACGTACGCGCTGCCCGAGGCACAGCTCGACAGGTTCATGGTGCGGCTGTCCGTCGGCTATCCGGCGGCGGAGAGCGAGGCCCGCATCCTGGAGAACCGCGTGAGCAGGCGCCAGGAGGCTGCTCACATCGCTCCGGTCATCGACGCCGCTCAGCTCATCTCCCTGCAGGAGGCCGTCGAGGCCATCCACGTCGACCCGGACATCTCGCGCTACTGCGTCGAGATCGCACGCGCCACCCGGACCGCGGCCAACGTCGAGGTCGGTGCGTCGCCGCGCGGTTCTCTGGGGCTGCTGCTGCTGGGACGAGCGCTCGCGGCTCTGGATGGCCGCGACTTCGTCCGTCCGGACGACATCAAGCGGATCGCCGTGCCCGTGCTGGCGCATCGTCTCACGCTCACACCTCAGGCGTGGGCCCAGGGCGCGTCGGCATCCGATGTGGTGCGCTCGGTCGTCGGACAGGTGGCTGTTCCGCCGACCGTCGGAGTGCTCGGATGACGGACGGACCCGACGCGGGGCGTCGCGGTCCTGTGTTGTCCGTGGCGATCGGAGGCGCTGTCCTGCTCGCCGCGGTCGGCCTTCTCGCGGGAAGACCCGACGTGGTGGCGATGGGGCTTCCTCTGGCCATCTGGAGCGGTCTCGCGATCGCGCGGGGCACATCCGGCGCGGTGGCGAAGATCGCGATCGACCCGGTGCCCGGGCGCGATGGCGAGCTGCTCGCATCGATCGCGGTGGACAGCGAAGCGGATGCCGTCGAGGTGGTGGTCGTGCAGTCGGAGCGTCGCAGCAGACGCGTGATCGTGCCCGGCGGTGGCTTCACATTCACTGCGCGGAGCAAGGTCCTGCACTCCGGTCCGACGATCCCGGTCCAGGCGGCAGCGAGGGGGTTCTCCTTCGAGGGAGCGGCGCTCTCGTCGACGTCGGACCTCGCCGCCATCAGGCGTCAGGTGGCCCCGCCCCGCCGATCACTCGACGCGCTCCCGCTGCCGCGACGACTGACGGGGTCGCACGGCGCGCACGAGGGGCGTCGGGCGGGTCAGGGCGGCGACTTCCGGGACATCCACCCCTTCGCGCCCGGCGACGAACTCCGCCGCGTGGACTGGCGGGCGACGGCGCGGATGTCCCGTCGGCCAGGCGATCTGCTGGTCCGTCGGACCAATACGCTCAGCGACTCGTCGGTCGTGGTCGCCATGGACACGTCTGAGGATTTGGGTGAGGTCGTCGCCTCGTGGGGGAGCGGCGACCGCGAACGCAGCGGCGTGACCTCCCTCGACCTCGCGAGGGAGGCTGCGCGAGCCATCGCCGACTCGGCCATAGGCGAGGGCGACCGCGTCGCACTTCACGTGCTCGTGCACGGCGGCCGGTCGTTGAGGAGCGGCGGCGGCTCGAGGCACCTGGCACGGGTCGTGGCGGCCATCGCCGCGACGGGCCAGGCGAGAGACGACGCGACTTTCCGTCGCACTCCTCCCGTGCCGCACGGCTCGGTGGTCTTCGTGCTGTCGACCTTCTTCGAGGGCGCCGCCGCTCGGACCGCGCTGATGTGGAGGGCCAGCGGCCACAGAGTCGTCGCCGTCGATGTCCTCCCTCCGCTCGACCGTGCTCGGCTCACCCGTGCGCAGCTGATCGGCTTGCGCACCGTGCTCGCAGAGAGGGGGAACGTGTTCGCGGATCTCCACGGCGCCGGAGTCGACGTGGTCTCGTGGGCCTCGGACCCGTCCTCGGCGATGCGTGCGATCGCGAGGGCCGGGCGATGAGAGCGAACGACACGCTACGGACGGGTCCTTCCGTCCCGGGACTCGTCGTGAGGGGCGCGCTCGTCGTCGCCGTCGCCGCGGGTGCTGCGATGCTGTGCCCGTTGCTCGGATGGCAGGTGGCGGCAGTCGTCCTGGCGATCATCGCCGCCGCTCTTCCGCAGACTTTCGCGGCCTGGGGGTCGATCGGATGCCTCGTGATCGGGATGCTGATCTCGGAGCCCGACGTCGGGCGCGCGATGATCGCTGTGCTCGCGGTGCAGGTGATCCATGTCCTCATGTCGCTCTCCCTCGTGATCCCGGCCGGCTCCCGCGTGATCGTGACCGCCCTCCGTCCGAGCCTGGTGAGGCTGATCGTCGTGCAGGCGATCGCCCAGCCGATCACCGTGGCCGTCATGGTGGTCATGCGCATCGACACCCCCGCGTCGCTGCCGACAGTGCCCTGGGCCGCTGTCGCCGGGGCCGGAGCCGTGGTCGCACTCGTCGCGACCCTGCTCACGCGGGCGAACCGCGGTACTCGAGAGCACTGATCGCTTCCCTGTGAGCCCTCACGGAGCCAATGTCGGTGGCCACTCGTAGACTTGATCAGTGCCTATCGTCCCGGTTGCAACCCCAGGAAAACTCAGTGTCCGCGGTGCCCGCGTACACAATCTCAAGAACGTCGACATCGACATCCCACGCGACTCCCTCGTCGTGTTCACCGGCCTGTCCGGATCGGGAAAGTCCAGTCTGGCCTTCGACACGATCTTCGCTGAAGGACAGCGTCGCTACGTCGAGTCGCTGAGCGCCTACGCGCGTCAGTTCCTCGGTCAGGTCGACCGACCGGACGTCGACTTCATCGAGGGCCTCAGCCCTGCGGTGTCGATCGACCAGAAGTCGACCAACCGCAACCCGCGGTCCACGGTCGGAACCATCACCGAGATCTACGACTACATGCGTCTGCTGTGGGCGCGGATCGGGATTCCGCACTGCCCCGAGTGCGGTGCGCGCATCCAACGTCAGACCGTCCAGCAGATCGCCGACCAGCTCATGGAGCTGCCCGAGCGCACCCGCTACCAGATCGTCGCGCCCATCGTCTCGCAGAAGAAGGGCGAGTTCGTCGACCTGTTCCGCGAGCTGGGGGCCAAGGGCTACTCGCGCGCGATCGTCGACGGCGACCTCATCCAGCTCGCCGAGCCGCCCACGCTCAAGAAGAGCTACAAGCATGACATCGCCGTCGTCGTCGACCGCCTCGTCGCGGCAGACGACATCCTCGGCCGAGTCACGGACTCGGTCGAGACCGCGCTCGGGCTCGCCGGCGGCGTGGTGCAGATCAACTACGTCGACGCAGAGGGCGACGACGCGTGGCAGTCCTTCTCCGAGAAGCTCGCCTGCCCGAACGGCCACGCGCTCACCCTCACCGAGATCGAACCACGCACGTTCTCGTTCAACGCGCCCTTCGGTGCCTGTCCGGCCTGCTCGGGTCTCGGCACCCGCATGTCCGTCGACATCGACCTGATGCTCGGCGACGAGGAGCTCTCCATCCGCGAGGGCGCGATCATCCCGTGGACCACTCAGGGCAAGGGGCTCTTCCAGTACTACGAGCGGCTGCTCGAGGGATTGGCCGACGACCTCAACTTCTCTCTCGACACCCCGTGGCAGGATCTGCGCGTCGACGTTCAGGACGCGATCCTGCGCGGCGACAACTACAAGGTCACAGTCAAGTTCAAGAACCGCTATGGGCGCGAGATGCGCTATGCATCGGGGTTCGAAGGCGTCGTGCCGTACATCGAGCGGCAGTACGCCCAGGCCGAGTCCGACACGCAGCGCTCGCGCTGGGGCGAGTACCTCCGCGAGGTCCCCTGCCCGGTGTGCGACGGCAACCGACTCAAGCCCGAGGTCCTCGCGGTGCAGGTGCACGGGCATTCGATCGCCGAGGTGTCGCACCTGAGCCTCGCCGACGCGCGGTCGTTCATGGAGACCCTCACCCTCACCGATCGTGAGGCGAAGATCGCGGCTCAGGTGCTGCGTGAGATCCGCCTGCGACTCGACTTCCTCCTGCAGGTCGGGCTCTCCTACCTCAACCTCAGCCGGTCGGCCGGGTCGCTCTCCGGTGGAGAAGCGCAGCGCATCCGGCTGGCGACGCAGATCGGCTCCGGGCTCACCGGCGTCCTCTACGTCCTCGACGAGCCGTCGATCGGTCTGCACCAGCGTGACAACCGTCGTCTGATCGACACCCTTCTGAAACTTCGCGACCTCGGGAACACGCTCATCGTCGTCGAGCACGACGAAGAGACGATCGAAGCCGCTGACTGGGTCGTCGACATCGGACCGGGTGCCGGCGTGAACGGTGGAGAGGTCGTGCATTCCGGTCCGTATTCGGCTCTGTTGAACGAGCCGAACTCGATGACGGGCGAATACCTCTCGGGTGCGCGCGAGATCCCCACTCCGGCGAAGCGTCGCAAGCTCGACAAGAAACGCATGCTGAGCGTGGTCGGCGCCCGCGAGAACAACCTCAAGAACGTCAGCGTGAACTTCCCGCTGGGCGTTCTCACGGCGGTGACCGGCGTGTCGGGTTCGGGCAAGTCGTCGCTCGTCAACGACATCCTGTACCAGGTGCTGGCCTCGCGGCTCAACGGCGCCCGCACGGTTCCCGGAAAGCACACGCGTGTGTCAGGGCTCGACAACCTCGACAAGGTCGTGCACGTCGATCAGGCACCGATCGGCCGCACGCCGCGGTCCAACCCGGCCACCTACACCGGCGTGTTCGACCGCATCCGCTCGCTGTTCAGCGAGACCCCCGAGGCGAAGGTCCGTGGCTATCAGCCAGGGCGATTCAGCTTCAACGTCAAGGGCGGTCGCTGCGAGGCGTGCTCGGGCGACGGCACGATCAAGATCGAGATGAACTTCCTGCCCGACGTGTACGTCGACTGCGAGGTCTGCCACGGCAAGCGCTACAACCGCGACACGCTGTCGGTGCACTACAAGGGCAAGAACATCGCCGAGGTCCTCGAGATGCCGATCGCGGAAGCGGCCGAGTTCTTCGAGCCCATTCAGGCGATCCACCGCTACATGAAGACCCTCGTCGACGTCGGGCTCGGGTATGTGCGCCTCGGTCAGTCGGCGACGACTCTCTCCGGCGGCGAGGCTCAGCGCGTCAAGTTGGCCACCGAGCTCCAGCGGCGCAGCAACGGTCGCAGCATCTACGTCCTAGACGAGCCGACCACCGGTCTGCACTTCGAAGACGTGCGCAAGCTCCTCGAGGTACTGAACGGACTCGTCGACAAGGGCAACACGGTGATCGTCATCGAGCACAACCTCGATGTGATCAAGTCCGCGGACTGGGTGATCGACCTCGGGCCCGAGGGCGGCTCGGGCGGCGGCGAGATCCTGGCGACCGGCACTCCCGAGCAGATCGCGCGAGTCGAGGACAGCCACACGGGTCAGTTCCTCGCCGAGATCCTGGATGAGGGGCGCTCTGCGCGGAAGGCCAGCTGATGGCCGACGTCCTGCCGTACAAGCCGCGGGCTGGTGAGATCCCCACCAACCCCGGCGTGTACCGCTTCCGCGATGCTGATGGACGCGTGCTGTACGTCGGCAAGGCCAAGAACCTGCGCCAGCGACTGTCGAACTACTTCGCTCCGCTGCGCACGCTCCACGAACGCACGCGGCGCATGGTCACCACGGCGTCGTCCGTCGAGTGGACCGTCGTCTCGACGGACGTGGACTCGCTTCAGCTGGAGTACATGTGGATCAAGGAGTTCGATCCGCCCTTCAACGTCCGCTACAAGGACGACAAGTCCTACCCGTTCATGGCCGTGACCCTGGGTGATGAGGCGCCGCGCGTGATCGTGACCAGGAACCGCAAGATTCCCGGTGCCCGCTATTTCGGTCCTTATCCCAAGGTCTGGGCGGTGCACGAGACGATCGACCTGATGGTCAAGGCATTCCCGATCCGCACCTGCAGCGACTCCAGCTACAAACGCGCGATGCAGACCGGCCGGCCGTGCTTTCCCGGGCAGATCGGCAAGTGCGGCGGGCCGTGCTCGATGACGGTGACGATCGAGGAGCACCGTGCCATGGTCGACGACTTCGTCGCCTTCATGGCGGGCGGCGATGAGCGCTTCACCCGAGAGCTGACCAAGCGGATGCTGGCGGCGTCGGCCGCGATGGATTATGAGGCCGCCGCCAGATACCGTGACAAGCTCACCGCGATCGAGGCCGTGCTCGGCAAGAGCGCGCTCGTGCTCGCGACCGACGAGGATGCCGACCTCTTCGGCATCGCGGAAGACGAGCTGGCTGCCGCCGTGCAGCACTTCGTGATCCGCGGCGGGCGCGTCCGCGGTGTTCGCGCGATGACGATCGAGAAGGAGATCGACATCTCGACAGCCGATCTCGTCGACCAGGTGCTGCAGCGCGCGTACGGCGATGCGCAGGATGTGCCCCGGCGGATCATCGTGCCGACCCTTCCCGACGACGCGGCCGAGCTCGAGGTCTGGCTGCGCGAGCGGCGAGGCAAGAAGGTCGAGATCGCCATCGCCCAACGGGGGCAACGCGCTGATCTCATGCGCACGGCGACCCTCAACGCGCAGCAGGCCCTGATCAGGTACAAGACCCGTCGTACGAGCGACTACGTCGCACGAACCCAGGCTCTGACCGATCTGCAGGAGGCGTTGGGGATGTCGGAGGCGCCGCTTCGCATCGAGTGCTTCGACATCTCGCACCTCGGTGGCACGAACGTCGTCGCCTCGATGGTGGTCTTCGAAGACGGACTTCCCCGCAAAGACCAGTACCGGTCGTTCAACATCGCCGAGACCACCGACGACACGGACTCGATGTACCAGGTGCTGCGTCGTCGACTCGCCTACCTCGATCGTCCGGAAGAGATCGATGAGCCCGCATCCGCAGCGGTCCCCGTGGAGGCGGGAGACGAGTCCGAGGACGTCGTCGTGGAGGTCAAGCGCAAACCGCGCTTCGCCTATCCGCCTCAGCTGCTGCTGGTCGACGGTGGACAGCCCCAGGTTGAAGCGGCGGCACGTGCACTGCGAGACGCCGGGCACACCGAGATCGCCGTGTGCGGCATCGCCAAACGGCTCGAGGAGATCTGGCTCCCGGGGGAGGACTTCCCGGTGATCCTGCCGCGCACCAGCGAGTCGCTCTACCTGCTGCAGCGGCTGAGAGACGAGGCCCACCGGTTCGCGATCACGCACCAGCGCAAACGACGCAAGAATGACATCACATCGATCCTGGCCGAGGTGCCAGGCCTCGGCTCCTCGAGGATCAAGGTCCTCCTGAAGCACTTCGGCTCCGTCACCGCGCTGCGCTCCGCGCCTCTGGAGGCGATCCAGGAGGTGCAGGGGATCGGTCCTGTCCTCGCACAGAACATCCATACGCATCTCTCCACTCGCTAGGCTGGAGCCAGCGGGGGAGAAGGAGTAACCATGACTGACGGGGACAAAGGCGAGTTCCTCATCGTCACGGGCATGTCGGGCGCAGGGCGCACGACGGTAGCCAACGCACTCGAGGACCTCGGCTGGTACGTGGTCGACAATCTGCCGCCGCAGATCCTCCGACCGCTGCTCGACCTCACGGACATGGGCGGTGACGCTCTGCCGAAGGTCGCAGCGGTGGTCGATGTTCGCGGGCGCAACCTCTTCGACGACTTCCCGGGCGTCGCGAGGGCGCTGAGATCGCGTGGTTCCGTCCGCGTACTGTTCCTGGACGCGTCGGACGATGTGCTCGTGCGTCGGTTCGAGGCGGTTCGCCGACCCCACCCGCTGCAGGCGGACGGCACTCTGCTCGACGGCATCCGCGTCGAGCGCCAGCGACTGGCGCCGATCCGCGAATCGGCCGATCTCGTGGTCGACACCTCCGCACTCAACATCCATCAGCTCGCCACCCAGGTCTCCGACCTCTTCTCGGAAGCGGGCGCAGCGAGGCATCGTGTGACGCTCATGAGCTTCGGTTTCAAGTACGGTCTTCCGACCGACGTCGACCTGGTCGCGGACATGCGCTTCCTCCCGAACCCGTTCTGGAACGAAGAGCTGCGGGGCCTGACCGGTCAGGACGAGTCCGTCAGGGACTACGTGCTGTCACGCGAGGGCGCCGCCGAGTTCCTCGATTCGTATTCGGCGGCACTCACTCCGGTGCTCGAGGGGTATCAGCGCGAGAACAAGAGCCATTCGACCGTCGCGATCGGCTGCACCGGCGGAAAGCACCGCTCCGTGGCCATGGCGGAGGAGCTGGCCCGTCGGCTCGCCTCCGTGCCGGGAGTGGCCGTCAACGTGCGTCACCGGGACCTCGGCAGGGAATAGCAAGAGCCTCCGTCAGAGTAGGCTGGAGGTTTGCGCCGCGATCCGGCGCGTGAGCGTAGAGGAGTGTCGTGGCACTAACGACCGACGTCAAGGCTGAGCTGGTCAGCATCCGTAATGCACCCCCGACGGTGCGTGTCGCGGAGGTCACCTCGATCCTCCGGTTCGCCGGCGGACTGCACTCCATCGCCGGGCGGGTCGCCGTCGAGGCGGAGGTGGATGCCGAGATCCTCGCGCAGCGTGTCGCGCGCGACCTTGCCGAGATCTACGGAGTCCGACCGGAGATCGCACAGGTGCAGTCGAGCACGGCGAATGACGGCGCGCGATGGGCTGTCCGGGTCATCGCCTCGGGGGAGACCCTCGCACGCCAGACCGGTCTGCTCGACCAGCGTCGGCGTCCGGTCCGCGGACTCCCCAACCGTCTCACCACTGGCTCTCGCGCTGAAGTGGCCGGTCTCTGGCGGGGTGCGTTCCTCGCCGCGGGAACGCTGAGCGAACCCGGCCGATCGGCCATGCTCGAGGTCGCCTGCCCGTCATCCGAGGCCGCCATGGCACTCGTGGGCGCGGCGCATCGCCTGGGTGTCGCCGCCAAGGCGCGCGAGGTGCGAGGCATGCCGCGCGTCGTCGTGCGTGAGGGCGAGGCGATCCGCACCATCCTCAGCGAGATGGGTGCTCAGAAGACCGCGGTCGCCTGGGAGGAGATGCGCCAGCGTCGCGAGGTGCGTGCGGGCGTCAACCGTCTCGTCAACTTCGACGATGCCAACCTCCGTCGCTCCGCGCAGGCCGCCGTCGCCGCCTGCGCGCGCGTCGAGCGGGCTCTGGAGATCCTCGCCGACGAGGTGCCCGACCACCTCAAGATCGCGGGCGAGCTGCGTCTCGCGCACCGCGACGCGAGCCTCGACGAGCTGGGCCACCACGCCGATCCGCCCATGACCAAGGACGCCGTCGCCGGCCGCATCCGCCGTCTTCTGGCGATGGCGGACAAGCGTGCCCAGCAGGAGGGCATCCCGGGAACGGAAGCAGCCGTGCCCGCGGGTCTCGACGTCTGACCACAGCGAACGACATCAGCGAGGCGATCCCTGTCAAGGGGTCGCCTCGCTTCGTCATATGGGGGAAGGATCAGGGTCGGCGACGCGTTGTCGTCACTAGGATGAGTTACGTCCGCTCTACGTCGCACATCGGCGGCGCAGAGGATCGGCAAGCGCCGCGGCGCGGCGCGGATTGGATGAAAGCGACATGGCGACCTACACGCTCCCCGACCTTCCCTACGACTTCGCAGCCCTCGAGCCGCACATCAGCGGCAAGATCATGGAGCTGCACCATGACAAGCACCACGCGACCTACGTCGCCGGCGCCAACACCGCCCTCGAGCAGCTCGCCGAGGCGCGCGACAGCGGCAACCTGGCGAACGTGAACAAGCTCGAGAAGGACCTCGCGTTCAACCTCGGCGGTCACGTCAACCACTCCATCTTCTGGACCAACCTCTCGCCGACCGGCGGCGGACAGCCCGAGGGCGAGCTCAAGGCAGCCATCGACGAGTTCTTCGGTTCCTTCGAGAAGTTCCAGGCGCACTTCACCGCGAACGCCCTCGGAATCCAGGGCTCCGGATGGTCCGTCCTCAGCTGGGACTCGATCGGCCAGCGCCTGATCATCCAGCAGCTGTTCGACCAGCAGTCGAACACGGCACAGGGCACCGTGCCGCTGTTCCAGCTCGACATGTGGGAGCACGCCTTCTACCTCGACTACCTCAACGTCAAGGCCGACTACGTGAAGGCCGCGTGGAACATCGCCAACTGGGAGAACGTCGCCCAGCGCTTCGAGGTCGCCCGCGAGAAGACGAACGGCCTGCTGGTACTGTCGTAATCGGGTCGCGTCCCGACGGGCCAAGTCTCGTCGGGACGCCATCTCAGCCAAAAACCCCCGCGCACCGCGCACGCACGATTGCTGCGCACAGCGCACGAGAAACAGGGAGACCTGAGTGTCTGTCAAGATCGGTATCAACGGCTTCGGCCGTATCGGACGCAACTACTTCCGCGCGGCTCTCGCGCAGGGAGCGGACATCGAGATCGTCGCTGTCAACGACCTCACCGACAACAAGACCCTTGCCCACCTTCTGAAGTACGACTCCGTGGGCGGCGTCCTCGATGCTGACATCAGCTACGACGACGAGAGCATCACAGTCAACGGCAAGGCCATCAAGGCGTTCGCCGAGCGCGACCCCGCCGGCCTCCCGTGGGGCGAGCTGGGCGTCGACATCGTCATCGAGTCGACCGGCTTCTTCACCAAGGCCGAGCTGGCCAAGAAGCACATCGAGGCAGGGGCCAAGAAGGTCCTCATCTCGGCTCCTGGCACCGGCGTCGACGGCACGTTCGTCATGGGCGTGAACGAGGACACGTACAACCCGGAGACGGATCACATCATCTCCAACGCCTCCTGCACGACCAACTGCCTCGCCCCGCTGGCCCAGGTCTTCAACGACGCCTTCGGCATCGACCGTGGCTTCATGATGACGGCTCACGCCTACACGGCAGACCAGAACCTGCAGGACGGTCCGCACAGCGACCTGCGTCGTGCACGCGCCGCAGCGATCAACATCACCCCGGCGTCGACCGGTGCCGCGAAGGCGATCGGCGAGGTTCTGCCCGAGCTCCAGGGCAAGCTGAGCGGCTCGTCGTACCGCGTTCCGGTTCCCACCGGCTCGATCGTCGACCTCACGCTGATCACCGACCGCGAGAACCTCACGGTCGAAGAGGTCAACGAGGCGTACAAGAAGGCTGCTGCCGACGGACGCCTCGCCGGTTTCCTGCAGTACAACGAAGACCAGATCGTGTCGAGCGACATCGTGCACAACCCGCACTCGTCGATCTTCGACGCCACGCTGACCAACGTCAGCGGCAACCTGGTCAAGGTCTCCAGCTGGTACGACAACGAGTGGGGTTACTCCAACCGTCTCGTCGACCTGACCGAGTACGTGGCAGAGCGTCTCTGAGACATCTCCCATGACTCTGCGCACCCTGGATTCACTGGGTTCGCTCGAGGGCAAGCGCGTCATCGTCCGTTGTGATCTCAACGTCCCCCTGCGGGATGGGATCATCACGGACGATGGCCGTGTCCGCGCCTCGTTGCCTACCCTCAACGCACTGATCAACGCGGGCGCCCGCGTCATCGTGTGCTCGCACCTCGGCCGCCCCGACGGTGCGCCCGACCCGCAGTACAGTCTCGCGCCGGTCGCCCAGCGGCTGTCCGAGCTGCTCGGCAAGCCGGTGGCGTTCGCTCGCGACACCGTCGGCGAGTCGGCGCAGGAGGCCGTGGCCTCGCTCGAGGACGGCGGCATCGTCGTCATCGAGAACCTGCGGTTCAACCCGGGGGAGACCTCGAAGGACGACGCCGAGCGCGGCGCCTTCGCGGCTCAGCTGGCAGAGCTCGGAGACGTCCTCGTCTCCGACGGCTTCGGTGTCGTGCACCGCAAGCAGGCGAGCGTCTACGACCTCGCCGAGCTCCTGCCCTCGGCCGCCGGTCTGCTCATCGCAGCCGAGCTGGACGTGCTCGACCGTCTCACCGAGAACCCCGAGCGCCCGTACGCGGTCGTCCTCGGCGGGTCCAAGGTCAGCGACAAGCTCGGAGTCATCTCGCACCTGCTGCCGCGCGTGGATCGCATCCTCGTGGGCGGCGGCATGCTGTTCACCTTCCTGAAGGCGCAGGGTCACGCGGTGGCGTCCAGCCTCCTCGAAGAGGACCAGCTCGAGACGGTCCGCGGCTACATCGCCGAGGCCGAGAAGCGCGGTGTGGAGCTGGTGCTCCCGACCGATGTCGTCGTCGCATCCTCGTTCTCCGCTGATGCGGAGCACGAGGTCACCGCCGCCGACGCCATCGAGAGCACCGCGTTCGGCTCCTCGGGCATCGGCCTGGACATCGGCCCGGAGACGGCTGCGCGGTTCGCGGAGGTCATCCGTGGGTCGAAGACGGTGTTCTGGAACGGCCCGATGGGCGTCTTCGAGTTCCCAGCCTTCGCCGGCGGCACCAAGGCCGTTGCGCAGGCGCTCACCGAGGTGGACGGCCTCAGCGTCGTCGGCGGCGGGGACTCGGCCGCGGCCGTGCGTCAGCTCGGCTTCACCGACGACCAGTTCGGTCACATCTCGACCGGCGGCGGCGCAAGCCTCGAGTTCCTCGAGGGCAAGAAACTACCCGGCCTGGAGGTGCTCGGATGGGTGTGAACACCCGTACCCCGTTGATCGCGGGAAACTGGAAGATGAATCTCGACCACCTGCAGGCGGTCGCCTTCGTGCAGAAGCTGCACTGGACGCTCAAGGACGCCAAGCACGAGGACGGCTCGGTCGAGGTTGCGGTCTTCCCGCCCTTCACCGACATCCGCAGCGTGCAGACGCTCATCGACGCCGACAAGATCCCGTTCGCCCTCGGCGCGCAGGACCTCTCGGCTCACGACTCCGGCGCCTACACCGGGGAGATCTCGGGAGCCTTCCTGGCGAAGCTCGATGCGAAGTACGTGATCATCGGTCACTCGGAGCGCCGTGAATACCACGCGGAGTCCGATGACGTCGTCGCGGCCAAGACGAAGGCCGCGCTGAAGCACGGTCTGTCGCCCGTCATCTGCGTCGGGGAGACGGCTGAGGACCTCGAGAAGTTCGGGGCCAGCGCAGTGCCCGCGGGGCAGCTCGAGGCCGCTCTCCAGGGTCTGTCGAAGGATGCGGACATCGTCGTGGCGTACGAGCCGGTCTGGGCCATCGGCTCCGGGCAGGCAGCGACGCCGCAGCAGGCGCAGGATGTCTGCGCTGCGCTGCGCACGGTGATCGCCAAGGTTCTCGGTGACGACGCTGCGGCGCGCACCCGGATCCTGTACGGCGGATCGGTCAAGGCGGCCAACATCGCCAGCTTCATGCGCGAGCCTGATGTCGATGGCGCACTCGTCGGAGGCGCGAGCCTCGTGGTCGACGAGTTCGCGGCGATCATCCGCTTCGAGAAGCACGTCGGCGTGTGAGTGTGGCGGGGCTCCGGCCCCGCCGCACCGTATACTTGACCGTTACCGGGGCAATCCTGCCCCAGCGAAAGGCTCTTCCTCGTGGAAATTCTCGAGTTCGTCCTGCAGGTGGTGCTGGGCATAACCAGCGTCCTGCTGACTCTCCTCATCCTCCTCCACAAGGGTCGCGGTGGCGGCCTCTCCGACATGTTCGGTGGAGGCATGACGTCAGCTGTCGGCTCGTCGGGTCTCGCTGAGCGCAATCTCAATCGCTTCACGGTCATCCTCGCTCTGGCGTGGTTCGTGTCGATCGTGGCGCTCGGTCTCATCACGAAGTTCGAGGTGATCTGATGGCTACCGGCGGCAACGCGATCCGAGGGACCCGAGTGGGTTCCGGCCCCATGGGCGAGCAGGACCACGGCTACCACGCCGACCGCATCGCGGTCTCGTACTGGGACGGTCTCGGCAACGAGACGGTCCGCTACTTCGCCGCGGGGCTCCCTGAAGAGGAGATCCCCGAGACGATCGACCACCCGCAGTCCGGTCTTCCGGCGGGTCGCGACAAGGCCAACCCGCCTGCCCTCGCGAAGCCGGAGCCCTACAAGACGCATCTCGCGTATGTGAAGGAGCGTCGCACCGACGCAGAAGCCGTCCAGCTTCTCGAAGATGCGCTCACCCAGCTGCGTGAGCGTCGGGGTCAGTGACCTCGATCTGATCTCCTGACAGAAGCCGCCGCGATCCGATCGCGGCGGCTTCTCTCGTACCAGGCGGACGTGCTCACCGGCACCCGTACGCGGCGTCGATGTAGGACTGAGGCGGGTAGCCGTACGCCCAGACGCCGTTGGCATCGTCGGTGAAGCCCATGCTGATCGCCCACGCCGTGGCCCACTTCTCGATGCTGTCCTGCGTCGACGAGTCGTACATGTCCTCGCACTTCACGCTGATCGCGTGGCCGACCTCGTGGGCGATGAGAGCCTTGCTCCGGTCCGCCGGCCACTGCTCGGCGACCGAGTTCGACAGCTCGATGGCGGCGCGGTCGGGATCGTCCCACCACCAGGTCGTGAGGCCTCCCATGCTGCCGTTGGAACCGGCGTTGTTGACGATCTGATTCCAGTCGAACTCGAGCAGCACCCCGGGTGCGAGCGACCGGGCGAACGCCTCGATCTCGAGGCGATCGCCCTGCAGGGGTCCCGCCTTCTCGGCGAGTTCGGCCTGTTCGGTCGCCACGACCTGTCCTGCGGCGTCCTGCATGGACACCAGTGATTCGACCGCCGTCACATCGAGGAGCATGGTGTCGGGTACTCGCGACGCCGCATCGCGCAGGGCGATGACGGCGTCGTTCTTGGCCGAGAGGTGTGCCGACTCGAAAGCCGGGGCTGCGTCGGCCGCCGAGCGCAGGAGGGCCACGCCGGCCTCGGTCACTTCGGCACTGGCGGCGGTCATAGCAGGTGTCGCCGCGTCGAGGTCGGCAGCCAGGTCGTCCAGGTCGCCGGCGTCGACGGCGAGCTGATCGGATGCTGCGAAGAGCTCCCAGAACGCCGACGGCTTGGAATCCGCCGAAGGCAGCGGTTCGGTGAGCAGTTCCTTCGCCGGGCCGGCTGCTTCATCGGCATCCGTCGACGCCGTCGTGAGCGCGTCCCTCGCGGAGGGCACGGTGAGCACGCCGGTATCGGCCGTCTTCAGCAGATCAGCGACATCGATGACGGATGTGAGCGTGTCGAGCTCCTGCTGGACCGTCGTCGCGCTGTCGCGAGCCGAGGCCGCTGCTGCGTCGAACTCGGCGCGTGCCCCGTCGTATCCGAGGTTGGCGGTGACCTGGAGCACGCCGACGGCCGCCGCGACCAGGACTCCCGCAGCGCCCAGCATGAACCCGATGCGCCGTCCTCGGCGATTCGGTGCTGCGCCGTCGGTGCTGGCGAAGTGCGGGGGGAGTGCGTGGCCTCCGGCGGGGGAGGTGGCCACGTCGACGGATGCAGTCATGCGGGGGGACCTCCGTGGGGAACCGGCTCATGATGACTCTAATCAGTGAGCCGTCCGGTGCGAGAACCCCCGGGGACGAGAAAGGCCCCCGCATCGCGGGGGCCTTTCTCGAGTGGAGGGGCTGACGAGAATCGAACTCGCATCATCTGTTTGGAAGACAGAGGCTTTACCACTAAGCTACAGCCCCGTTGTCAGCTGCATCCGGGAGGACTGTGCCGACTCATCGATCATAGCGGACTGACGGAGGTGCTCGTGTCCGTTAGACTCGGTGGGGCTGAATCTGCATGCGGATTCCCCGGGGCGTAGCTCAGTTTGGTAGAGCGCCCGCTTTGGGAGCGGGAGGTCGCAGGTTCAACTCCTGTCGCCCCGACATGGCTTCAACGGCCTGACAGCCGCGATTCAGCGCGGAAATCACAAGGAGAGCACACCAGAATGGCGAACAGCACCGTCGAGAAGCTGACCCCGACCCGGGTCAAGCTCAGCATCACGGTCACCCCTGACGACCTCAAGCCCAGCATCGCGCACGCCTACGAGCACATCGCTCAGGACGTCCAGATCCCCGGCTTCCGCAAGGGCAAGGTCCCCGCTCCGATCATCGACCAGCGCATCGGTCGTGGCGCGGTCATCGAGCACGCGGTCAACGAGGGCCTCGACAAGTTCTTCCGCGACGCGACCGTCGAGCACAAGCTCCGCGTCGTCGGACGTCCGGCCGCCGACATCACCCAGTGGCCGAACGAGAAGGACTTCTCGGGCGACCTCCTGGTCGACATCGAGGTGGACGTGCGTCCCGAGATCGAGGTCCCGGCATTCGACGGCATCACCCTGACGGTCGACGCCGTCGAGGCCGACGACGCCGCGCTCGACGCAGAGCTCGAGAACCTGCGCGCGCGCTTCGGAACGCTCGTTCCCGTCGACCGTCCCGCCGCGAAGGGCGACTTCGTCGAGCTCGACCTGGTCGCCACGATCGACGGTGCGGAGATCGACCGCGCCGAGGGCGTCTCCTACGAGGTCGGCTCGGGCGAGCTGCTCGAGGGCATCGACGACGCGATCGAATCCCTCACCGCCGGTGAGGACACCACGTTCCGCTCTGCGCTCGTGGGCGGCGACCACGCCGGCTCCGAGGCTGAGGTCTCCGTCACCGTCAAGGCGGTCAAGGAGCGCGAGCTCCCCGAGGCCGACGACGACTTCGCGCAGATCGCCAGCGAGTTCGACACGATCGCCGAGCTCCGCGCGAGCCTCGCCGAGCGCGTCTCGCAGCAGGGCGTCTTCACGCAGGGGTCCGCGGCTCGCGACAAGCTCGTCGAGACGCTGCTCGAGCAGATCGACATCCCCGTGCCGCCGAAGCTCATCGAGGACGAGGTGCACAACCACCTCGAGGGTGAGAACCGCCTCGAGGACGACGTGCACCGCGCCGAGGTCACCGAGGCCAGCGAGAAGCAGTTCCGCACGCAGGTTCTGCTCGACACGATCGCCGAGCAGGCTGACGTGCAGGTCTCGCAGGAGGAGCTCTCGCAGTACCTCATCCAGTCCGCCTCGCAGTACGGCATGGCTCCCCAGGAGTTCGTCGAGGCTCTGCAGTCGTCGAACCAGCTTCCGGCGCTCGTCGGAGAGGTCGCCCGCAACAAGGCCCTCGCGATCGCCCTGGGCAAGGTCAAGGTCGTCGACACCAACGGCAAGCCCGTCGATCTGTCCGACTTCGTCGTGACCGACGACGAGGCCGAGTCCGAGACGGCTGCCGACGAGAAGCCGGCCAAGAAGGCTCCCGCGAAGAAGGCTGCCGCGAAGAAGGCCGACGACGCCGACGCCGCTGAGAAGCCGGCAGCGAAGAAGCCCGCTGCGAAGAAGGCGCCCGCGAAGAAGGCCGACGACGCGGAGGCCGCTGAGAAGCCCGCCGCGAAGAAGCCCGCAGCCAAGAAGGCTCCGGCCAAGAAGGCTGCCGACAAGGCGGAGTGATCGGACACGATCTCATGAGGGGCGGATGCTGCGGCATCCGCCCCTTTCGCGTCAGCGGGGAGAGCAGATGAACGAGGAGACCATGAAGACCTGGGACGAACGCATCGACGAGGTGTGGGACGACGCGTCCGGCGAAGAGGTCGGAGACCAGACGATCGCCCGGATCGACGCGCTGGCCGCCGAGCGCGGCGTCGATGACGCCCGCGCGGAGTTCGAGCGCGCCGGGGCACGTGATTCGGCCGGCCGCCCCGCCGAGGCAGTCGAACTCTACCGGCGTGCGCTCGCACTGGGTCTCGACGACGAGCACCGCCCGCAGTGCGTGATCCAGCTGGCGAGTTCACTGCGCAATCTGGGCGAGTACGACGATGCCCTCGCCGTCATCCGTTCGGAGGAGGAGCTCTCGGCGGACGGCCCCTACCGGGATGCCGTGGCGACGGTCCACGCGCTGATCCTGGCGAGTTCCGGACGCCCGGCGCGGGGCCTGTCGGTCGCTCTCCTCGCACTCGTGCCGCACCTGCCGCGGTACCACCGCTCGATGACCGCGTACGCACACGAGATCGCGGAACTCGACGCCTGATATGCCGACGGCGAACACGGCCTGAGCGCTGCGTTGTCGCCGGTAGATTCGAATCACTGAAACACGGAATCAGGAGCTGACATGGCTGCAGAACCCCTCCTCGCTACGAGCGTCTTCGACCGACTGTTGAAAGACCGCATCATCTGGCTGGGATCGGAGGTGCGCGACGACAATGCGAACGAGATCTGCGCGAAGATCCTCCTTCTCGCCGCAGAGGACTCCGAGAAGGACATCTACCTCTACATCAACTCGCCCGGTGGATCGATCACCGCGGGCATGGCGATCTACGACACGATGCAGTTCGTCCCGAACGACATTGTCACCGTGGGCATCGGCATGGCCGCATCGATGGGTCAGCTGCTGCTGACCGCGGGCACGAAGGGCAAGCGCTACATCACGCCCAACGCCCGCGTGCTGCTGCACCAGCCGCACGGTGGCTTCGGCGGAACGTCGAGCGACATCCAGACGCAGGCGCAGCTGATCACCTCGATGAAGAACCGCCTCGCCGAGATCACCGCGGCGCAGACCGGCAAGTCGGTCGAGCAGATCAACGAAGACGGTGACCGCGACCGCTGGTTCACCGCCGACGAGGCGCTCGAGTACGGCTTCGTCGATCACATCCGCGACTCGGCCACCGACGTCATCGGTGGCGGCGGAACCGACCAGGACATCAAGTAACGGAAAGCGAAAGGACTCTCATGTACGCACCCACCTTCCGCTCTGCCGGCGATCTGCCCTCCAGCCGCTACGTGCTTCCTCAGTTCGAGGAGCGCACGGCATACGGCTTCAAGCGCCAGGACCCCTACAACAAGCTGTTCGAAGATCGAGTGATCTTCCTCGGCGTCCAGGTCGACGATGCGTCGGCCGACGACGTGATGGCGCAGCTGCTCGTTCTCGAGAGCCAGGACTCCGAGCGTGACATCACCATGTACATCAACTCGCCCGGTGGTTCGTTCACCGCGATGACGGCGATCTACGACACGATGCAGTACGTCGCGCCGCAGATCCAGACCGTGGTGCTCGGCCAGGCGGCTTCGGCCGCATCGGTGCTGCTCGCAGGCGGTCACCCCGGCAAGCGCCTGGCTCTGCCCAACGCCCGTGTGCTCATGCACCAGCCGGCGATGGGCGAGGCGGGGCACGGCCAGGCATCCGACATCGAGATCCAGGCGGCCGAGATCCTGCGCATGCGCACCTGGCTCGAGGAGACCATGGCTCGTCACACGGGCAAGTCCGTCGAGCAGGTCAACCGCGACATCGACCGCGACAAGATCCTGTCCGCCGCTGAGGCGCTGGACTACGGCATCGTCGACCAGGTGCTCACCTCGCGCAAGCGCATGTGATCGCATCTCCATGGTGAGAGGACGTCGGCCCTTCGGGGTCGGCGTCCTTTCGTCGTGTCCGGCGAATGTGCGACCACTGGAAGCGTGATTGCTCATATGAGCATCGGGGTGCGCGAACGGTGCCACGGACGTATGCTGGAGACGGAAGGAGGATGCCATGGAAGAAGAACTGATCATGGTCCGCGTCGCCGAGCTGTACTACGACGAGGACAAGACGCAGGACGAGATCGGCGCCCTCCTCAAGCTGTCCCGCTGGAAGGTGGGGCGCCTTCTCACACAGGCCAGAGAGCGTGGCATCGTCCGCATCGAGATCGTGCACCCGCGTGCGCGCCGACTCGGACTCGAGCGCCAGCTCGTCGAACGCCATGGCCTCACGGCTGCCGTCGTCGTTCCCTCCCCGGACGGCGATGACGGGACCCTCGAGCGGGTCGCCCAGGCCGCGGCCGACTACCTCACTGCGATGCGGCCGGTGCCCCGCACGCTCGGCGTCAGCTGGGGGCGTACGTTGCGCGCCGTCGCAGAGTCGCTGCCCGAAGGATGGGCGACCGGCGTCACCGTCGTGCAGCTCAACGGGGGAGTGAGCCTCAACCGCCGTTCGGGCGGAGCCGCGGGCCTCGCCGTCACCATCGCCCAGCGTGCATCCGGACACGTGTCCCTCCTGCCGAGCCCGGCGATCCTCGAACGCGTCGAGACCAAGCAGGCGATCGAAGCCGACCGCACCGTCGCGGCCGTCCTCGTCGAAGCGGCCGAAGCGCAGGCGTTCCTGTTCACCGCGGGGCCCTGCGATGCGACCTCCGCGCATGTCGAGAACGGCTACCTCTCGGCATCCGATGTCGAAGAGCTCGCGCGCCGTGGTGCCGTAGGCGACGTCCTCGGGCGGTACATCGACGCCGACGGCAACATCGTCGACCCGCAGCTCGACGCCCGGACGGTCGGAGTCGACCTCGGGCGCCTGCGCGCCGCGAAGCGCTCGATCTTCGTCACCGCCGGTGACGCCAAGCATGACATCGCGCGCACAGTCGTGACCAGCGGCCTGTGCAGCGTTCTGGTGACAGATGAGACCACAGCACGAGCATTGTTGGAGGAACGATGACGACCCAAGAACTCAGCCGCAGATCGGCGGTGGACGTTCTCGGCGGTGAGCCGGATGACGCCACGCTCCGCCGGTTCCTGCACGGACTCCCGGGGGTCGACGCCGTCGGCCTGGAGCAGCGCGCGGCCGCACTCGGCACGCGTTCGATCAAGACCACGTCGAAGGCCTGGGCACTCGACACGATCATCAAGCTGATCGACCTCACCACCCTCGAAGGCTCCGACACGCCGGGCAAGGTGCGCTCGTTGGTCGCCAAGGCGAAGAATCCGGATGCCGCCGACCCGACGACCCCCCGGGTCGCCGCCGTCTGCGTGTACGGCGACATGGTCGGCGACGCCGTCGAGGCGCTGGGAGCTCTGCACGGCGATCCGGACGACGGACTCATCTCGGTCGCCGCGGTCGCCACCGCGTTCCCCAGCGGACGTTCTTCGCTGGCCATCAAGCTGGCCGACACCGCCGAAGCGGTCGCGGCCGGCGCCGACGAGATCGACATGGTCATCGACCGAGGAGCGTTCCTCTCGGGCCGATACGGACTCGTATACGACCAGATCGTCCAGGTGAAAGAGGCATGCCGTCGTGCCGACGGTTCATACGCCTCGCTCAAGGTGATCCTCGAGACCGGCGAGCTCAACACCTACGACAACATCAAGCGCGCATCGTGGCTCGGCATCCTCGCCGGGGGCGACTTCATCAAGACCTCCACCGGGAAGGTGCAGCCGGCGGCGACGCTGCCGACGACGCTGCTCATGCTCGAGACAGTGCGCGACTGGCACCGGGGTACGGGAGAGCGCATCGGCGTCAAGCCCGCCGGCGGGATCCGCGCGTCGAAGGATGCGGTGAAGTACCTCGTGACGGTCGCCGAGACCGTGGGGGAGGAATGGCTCCAGCCGCACCTGTTCCGCTTCGGCGCCTCGAGCCTGCTGAACGACGTGCTGCTGCAGCGCCAGAAGCTCACCACCGGCCACTACTCCGGCCCCGACTACGTCACGATCGACTAGGAGCCCGCATATGTCATTCCTGGAATACGCTCCGGCACCGGAGTCGAAGGCAGTACTCAACCTCAAGGACAGCTACGGACTGTTCATCGACGGCGAGTTCGTCGACGGATCGGGCTCGAGCTTCGCGACGATCTCGCCGGCTGACGAGAGCCACATCGCCGAGATCGCCTCGGCGAGCGACGCGGACGTCGACCGGGCGGTCGCCGCCGCGCGTCGCGCCTACGAGAAGACCTGGTCGAAGATGAGCGGCCGCGATCGCGGCAAGTACCTCTTCCGCATCGCACGTCTCGTGCAGGAGCGGGCTCGCGAGCTCGCGGTCGCCGAGAGCCTCGACAACGGGAAGCCGATCAAGGAGAGCCGCGATGTCGACGTGCCTCTCGTCGCCTCCTGGTTCTTCTACTACGCGGGGTGGGCTGACAAGCTGGACTACGCCGGACTCGGCGCCAACCCGCGTGCGCTCGGCGTGGCCGGGCAGATCATCCCCTGGAACTTCCCGCTGCTGATGCTCGCGTGGAAGCTCGCTCCTGCTCTGGCGGCAGGCAACACCGTGGTGCTCAAGCCTGCGGAGACCACGCCGCTGACGGCGCTGATCTTCGCAGAGATCCTGCAGCAGGCGGATCTGCCGGCCGGTGTCGTCAACATCATCACGGGTGCCGGTTCCACGGGGGCCACGCTCGTGCGTCACCCCGACGTCGACAAGGTCGCCTTCACGGGTTCGACCGGTGTCGGCCGCGACATCGCACGGGCCGTCGCGGGGACCGACAAGAAGGTCACGCTCGAGCTCGGCGGCAAGGCCGCCAACATCGTGTTCGATGACGCGCCGATCGACCAGGCCGTCGAGGGCATCGTGAACGGCATCTTCTTCAATCAGGGGCATGTGTGCTGCGCCGGAAGCCGACTGCTCGTGCAGGAGTCGATCCATGACGAGGTCATCGATCGCCTGAAGAGCCGCCTGTCGACGCTGCGCCTCGGCGACCCGCTCGACAAGAACACCGACATCGGCGCGATCAACTCGGCGGCACAGCTCGCCCGCATCCGTGAGCTGAGCGACATCGGCGAGGCCGAGGGCGCAGAGCGCTGGACCGCGGACTGCGCGATCCCCGACAAGGGGTTCTGGTTCGCTCCGACGATCTTCACCGGTGTCGAGGCGTCGCATCGCATCGCCCGCGACGAGGTCTTCGGGCCCGTCCTGTCGGTGCTGACGTTCCGCACGCCGGCCGAGGCGATCGCCAAGGCGAACAACACGCCGTACGGCCTCTCCGCCGGCATCTGGTCGGACAAGGGCTCGCGCATCCTCGCGGTCGCCGACCGTCTGCGTGCCGGTGTCATCTGGGCGAACACGTTCAACCGATTCGACCCGTCGAGTCCGTTCGGCGGCTACAAGGAGTCCGGATACGGCCGTGAAGGCGGACGTCAGGGTCTCACCGCATACCTGAAGGGGGCCTCCGCATGAGCAAGCGATTGACCGTTCCGAAGACTTACAAGCTGGCGATCGGCGGCGCCTTCCCGCGCAGCGAGTCCGGCCGCACCTACGAGGTGCTGTCGGCGAAGGGGACATTCCTCGCGAACGCCGCCCAGGGCTCGCGCAAGGACGCACGGGATGCCGTCGTGGCCGCACGTGCCGCCGTGAAGGGGTGGTCCGGCGCCACCGCATACAACCGCGGGCAGGTGCTGTACCGGGTCGCCGAGGTCCTCGAGGGTCGCCGCGCGCAGTTCATCGACGAGATCGCCGCGCAGGAGGGCGTCTCCACGTCCGCCGCCGCCGCGCAGGTCGACGAGGCGATCGACCTCTGGGTCTGGTACGCCGGCTGGTGCGACAAGTACGCGCAGGTCGCGGGCAACGCGAACCCGGTCTCGGGTCCGTACTTCAACATCTCGGTGCCGGAGCCGACCGGCGTGGTCGCGATCGTCGCACCGCAGGACTCCGCGCTGCTCGGTCTTGTCTCGGTCGTGGCTCCTGCGCTCGTCGCAGGCAACACGGTCGTCGTGATCGCGAGCGAGCGGTTCCCGCTGTCGGCCATCAGCCTCGCTGAGGTGCTCGCCACGAGCGATGTGCCCGGGGGCGTCGTCAACGTGCTCACCGGGTCTCCCGCCGAGATGGCGCCCTGGCTCGCCTCGCACCAGGACGTCAATGCGCTCGATCTGGCCGGTGCCGGCGATCTCGAGTGGATCGACATGCAGATCGCCGCCGCCGAGACGCTCAAGCGCGTGCTGACTCCCGGCGCGGTCACCGCGTCTCCGGAGCGCATCGGCGCCTTCACCGAGGTCAAGACCGTCTGGCACACCAAGAGCCTCGTCTGATTTGAGTCGTGACCTCAGCGATGGTTACTGCGCAAGAGCAGCTGCGTTCGATGCTGCGAGAAGATGTCGCGCCGATTCTGCGGGCGGCGGGATTTCGAGGTACGGAGCGGACGTTCGTGTTCCCCGATGCCGACTGGTTCGCTCAGGTCGGTATTCAGACATCGACTGCGAGTACGAGCAGTCGGTCGAGGTTGACGATCAACGCGCAGGTGATCCCGAAAGCCTTCTGGAACCAGGTGCGCGCGGAGCGACACTATCCGGCGAAGCCGTCGCCGAACGTCGGATACGGGCGCATAGGAGAGTTCTGGGGAGGTGCGAGCAGGGCAACTCATCGACGGCCAGGACCGTTGGTGGTCGCTCGATGCGAGCGGGAGGGGGTGCCGAGAGCTCGCGGTCGAGATCGCTGACCTGATCGTCGACGTCGTGCTTCCGGCGATGCAGCTCTGCATGGCCACGGGTGACCTGACCGAGCCTGGAAACACGTAGACCGTCTGGCACACCAAGAGCCTGGTCTAGCGTCGGCGGAATCCGCCCCCCGCGCGCACGAGAGCCCCGCAGCATCAGCTACGGGGCTCTCAGCATTCGGCATCGTTCGAGTGGACCGGCACTGCCGATCAGAGACCCGGCAACTCCTGATCGTGCGATGACGGCATGGTGCGGGAACCCCTGCGAGCTGGCCGCCAAGCCGCTGGCGACGTCGCGTTCTCTCTCGAGACCGATGATTTCGAGCAGCAGCACGCGCGCATGCTGGCCCACGGCATTCGGTTCCGGGAGGACCCGCGTCGCCACGGACAGTGGCCAGGTCCTTGCCGTCGAGACGCACTACATCGCACAGGGTCGCACTGATATCCCTTCGCCTTCGGTGACGGGCTATTTCGCCTGGCGCAGATAACGTGCCCTCCGATGCTCTGCGCGAAGTCTGGGCGGAGCAGACGCGGACGGGCGATACGGACTCGAGATGTACGACGCCGCGCCAATGCGTCCCGGTGTCGGATGCAGCGGTTAGGCTCAGTAGACGATCTCAGGATCCCCCCTAGGAGGACGCGCATGGCCCGTATCGGCGAAAGCGCTGACCTGTTCAAGTGCTCATTCTGCGGAAAGAGCCAGAAGCAGGTGCAGCAGCTCATCGCAGGACCCGGTGTGTACATCTGCGACGAGTGCGTCGAGCTGTGCAACGAGATCATCGAGGAGCGGATGGCCGAGTCCTCCGCCGACGGCACGGCGGACTTCGAACTCCCCAAGCCGCGCGAGATCTTCTCTTTCCTCGAGGAGTACGTCGTCGGACAGGAGCCAGCCAAGAAGGCACTGGCCGTCGCGGTGTACAACCACTACAAGCGGATCCGCGCGCACGGCACCCTCCAGACGGCCGAGCAGAAGGCCGAGAGCGTCGAGATCGCGAAGAGCAACATCCTGCTCATCGGGCCGACCGGATGCGGCAAGACCTACCTCGCCCAGACCCTCGCGAAGAAGCTCAACGTGCCGTTCGCTGTCGCGGACGCCACGGCGCTCACCGAGGCCGGCTACGTCGGCGAGGATGTCGAGAACATCCTGCTCAAGCTCATCCAGGCGGCGGACTACGACGTCAAGCGCGCAGAGCAGGGCATCATCTACATCGACGAGGTCGACAAGATCGCCCGCAAGGCGGAGAACCCCTCGATCACCCGCGATGTCTCAGGTGAGGGCGTCCAGCAGGCCCTGCTGAAGATCATCGAGGGAACGGTCGCATCGGTGCCCCCGCAGGGTGGGCGCAAGCACCCGCACCAGGAGTTCCTCCAGATCGACACGTCCAACGTGCTGTTCATCGTCGCGGGCGCGTTCGCGGGCCTCGAGGACATCGTGTCGGCACGCGTCGGCAAGCACGGAATCGGCTTCGGTGCTCCGCTGCACGACAAGGGCAAGGACCTCGACCTGTTCAGCGAGGTGCTTCCGGAGGACCTGCACAAGTTCGGTCTGATCCCCGAGTTCATCGGTCGTCTTCCGGTCGTGACATCGGTGTCTCCGCTCGACCAGGATGCGCTCATCGACATCCTCACGGGTCCGCGCAACGCACTCGTCAAGCAGTACCAGCGCATGTTCGAACTCGACGGCGTTCAGCTCGAATTCGAAGAGGGCGCGCTCCGTTCGATCGCCGACCTCGCCGTCGAGCGCAAGACCGGCGCTCGCGGACTGCGGGCCATCCTCGAAGACGTGCTCGGTCCGATCATGTTCGAGATCCCCTCGGCCGAAGACGTCGCGAAGGTCATCGTCACCCAGGCGGCCGTCGACGAGGGCGCTCCGCCGACGATCGTGATGGAGCGCAAGCGCAAGAGCGCGTGAGTTCCGCTCCCTCGCCCTGGCGGGTGGTCGACAGCGAGCTGGTGCATGCAGACCCCTGGATCCGCGTGCGCGCGGATGACTGCGTCGACGAGCGAGGACACTCGATCGCTCCGTACTACGTGCTCGAATACGGCGACTGGATCTCGGTGCTCGCCGTCGATCGGGATGGCCACGCGATCGTCGTCGACGAGTATCGCCATGGTGCAGGAATCGTCGCGGTCGGGACGATCGGTGGCGGTGTGGAGGCCGGCGAGTCACCGGAAGTGGCCGCGATCCGCGAGCTGCGCGAGGAGACCGGGTACGAGCCCGACGAGATGATCGACCTCGGTCCCACCTGGGCCAACTTCGGCAGCCACACCAACCGGGTGCATCACTTCCTCGCGCGGGGCTGCGTGCGAGTCACCGAGCAGTCGCTCGATGAGAGCGAGGCGATCGCCGTGCACGTCGTGTCTCTCGACGGCCTCGGCGATCACCTCGCGCAGAGCTACCACCAGCTCACCTGGTACAAGGCGATGGAGCTGCTCGACCGCTGAGGTCACGTGGCGTGCGACCTGATCACGCCTCGAGTCCGCGCCGCTTCAGGAGCGGTGCGATCTCTGCATCGCGCCCGCGGAAATCGCGGTAGGCGTCGAGCGGATCCTTGGACCCTCCGACGCCGAGGAGACGGAAGCGGAACCGGTCGCCGTTCTCACGGGTGAGTCCGCCGTTCTCGCGGAACCACTCGACGGTGTCCGCGTCGAGAACCTCACTCCAGATGTAGGAGTAGTAGCCGGCGCTGTATCCGCCCGAGAAGACGTGTGCGAAATAGGTCGACGAGTAGCGGGTCGGCACGGCAGGATCGTCGAGTCCGATGTCGGCGAGGGCGGCGGCCTCGAAGTCGGCCACGTCGAGGATCTCCGTCTGCGTGCTCACGCGATGCCATGCCTGGTCAAGCCAGGCGGCTGCGAGGTATTCGCTCGTGTCATGGCCCTGGTTGAACGTCTCCGTCGCGCGCAGTCGTTCGACGATCGCGGGGTCGAGCGGCTCTCCCGTCTCATGATGCCGGGCATAGTTGTCGAGGACCTCGGGCCACAGGATCCACATTTCGTTCACCTGACTCGGGAACTCCACGAAGTCGCGGAAGACGTTCGTTCCGGCGAAGTGCGGGTAGGTGACGACGGCGAAAAGGCCATGCAGAGCGTGGCCGAACTCGTGGAAGAGCGTCGTGACCTCGTCGAGGGTGAGCAGCGTGGGCTCTCCCTCTCCGGGGAGCGCCACGTTGAGGTTGTTGACCACCACGGGCAGCGTCCCGCGCAGGCGCGACTGGCTCACGATCGGATTCATCCAGGCGCCACCGCGCTTCGAGTCGCGGGTATAGAGATCGAGCACGTACAGTCCGACCGCGCTCCCGTCCGCGTCCCTCACCTCGAACACACGCGCACCCGGGTGGTAGGCCCGGAGGTCCCGGCGCTCTGCGAACGTCACCCCGTAGAGCTTCGTCGCAGCGAAGAACACGCCGTCCTTCAGGACCCGCTCGGCCTCGAACCACGGACGGAGCGCGCTCGTGTCGATCGCGTATCGGGCGGTCCGTACCTTCTCCGTGTAGAAAGCCCAGTCGTGCGCCTCGACCGCGAAGGGCGTCGCCTCGGTCTCGTCGACGATCGCCTGCAGGGCTTCCTTCTCGGCTCGTGCGTTGCGTGCAGATGGCGCCGCGAGATCGCGCAGCATCCGCTCGACCGCGTCCGGCGTGCCGGCCGTCTCGTCTGCCGTCACGTACGCGGCGTGCGAGGCATAGCCGAGCAGTGCCGCGCGCTCGGCGCGGAGGCGCACGATCTCGGCGAGCACGGGACGATTGTCGTTCCCGTTGTTACGCGACGCGCGCGACTGCGAGGCCGCCAGGATGCGGCGACGCGACTCGCGATCGCGGAGCTGCGCCAGGTACGGATGCCCGGTGAACAGCGGGAGGGAGATGACGAAGCGTCCGTCGAGGCCGCGATCCGCCGCCGAGCGAGCCGCTGCGGAGAGCTCACCGCTGCTGAGGCCCGCGAGCTCCTCGGGCGAGTCGAACACCACCGCGAGGTCGTTCGTGTCGTTGAGGAGGTTGCGCTCGAAGGTGTTGTTCAGCGTCGACAGCTGCTGGTTCAGGGCGGTGAGTCTGCTCTTCGCCTCGTCGCCGAGGGCCGCGCCCGCGTGGGTCATCTCGCGGTGGTGCCGTTCGACGAGGTACCGCTGCTCATCATCGAGCTCGAGATCGTCGAGGTGCGAGTGCACCTGCTGGACGCGCCAGTACAGCGCAGCGTCGAGAGTGATGGCATCCTGATGGGCCGCCATGAGAGGAGCGAGCTGTTCGTCGATCTCCTGGATCTCCGGCGTCGCATCGGCCGAGGTCACGGTGTAGAACGCGTGCGCGACGCGGTCGAGCAGCTCTCCTGAGCGCTCCAGCGCCTCGATCGTGTTCTCGAAGGTGGGCATCGAGCGCACCATCGTGATCCGGGCGATCTCTCGGAGGTGCTCGTCGAACGCGGCGTGGAATGCCGGCAGGTAGTGCTCGGGCCTGATGGCAGCGAAGTCGGGAAGACCGTAGGGGAGCGTGGACGGCTGAAGCAGGGGATTCGCGACGTCGGTCATCCTCTGAGCCTAGCCATCACCCGCTACAGGGACTCGCTTCCCGGCGGCGGCGTCCGTGACGGCACGGGCTCTGGCCGTATGACGCAGACGCCTGCAAAGGTTAATTTGCAAAGATTAGCTTGCAAAGAAGTCTTTGCAACAGTATCGTCGACGGTATGGAAGACGAACTGCAGTTGCGACGCCTCGACGCGGGGGCGCTCAAAGCCCTCGCTCACCCGCTGCGTGTGAGGATCTTCGACCTGCTCAGCACTCACGGGCCGCAGACGGCGAGTTCGCTCGCCTCGATGCTGGGTGAGACATCCGGGTCGACCAGCTATCACCTGCGAACGCTCTCGGCGCACGACCTCATCCACGAGGTCGAGGGCCGCGGCACGGCCCGAGAGCGCTGGTGGGAGCTTCCCGAAGGACGCATCGACATCCCCGGTCCCAGTCAGAGCATGTCACCGGCGAATCGAGCCGCGGCGCAGATCGTCTCGTCCGAGTTCTTCCGACTTCGCCACGAGACCCTGATGTCCTACGTGAATCGGCCGGACACGGACGTGCCCGAGGGCTGGAAGGACACCGGGTTGATCGCCACGACTCTGCTCGAGATGACCCCCTCGCAGATGGCGGGTCTCAAGGATGAGCTCATGGCGGTGGTCGACAGCGCGGTCGAGCGATTCCGCGGCCAGACCGGGCCGGATGTGCGCCGGGTGTCGCTGCGCACCGAGCTCTTCGACCTGCCGGCCTCCGGTGCTGTGCTCGCGGATGCCGCCGACTCGAAGACGGAGGAATCATGACCAGCGCGACCATCCGACTCGTCGCCCCGACGCGCACTGAGCGCAGGCTGCTCGGCCTCGCCGGGCTGCTCACGGCCTTCGTGGAACATCGCATCGAACGTCGGGCCGAGAGGCGGACGCTCGCGCTGGATCTCCTGCGCGAGCAGCAGACCAGACGCCAGGATCCCCACGCCGTCGACCACATGCTCGCGCAGCTCGGCCTGCCGCGTCGATGACATCGCCACACGCAGCGAAGCCCCCTGTCTGGAGTTCCGGACAGGGGGCTTTCTGATCAGAGTTCGTCAGTCCTCGAACGGGCGGGCGATCACGTCGCCGGCCCCGGTCTGCACGACCTCCCAGCCCGCATCGAGCTCGGCGATCGCACGGCCCTCGAGCCATGTGAGCGTCCAGTGTCCGGTGAGGCCGCGGGATTCGACCTCGGCGATCGCCGGCCGGAGCGCGGCGGGAACGGATGCCGGCGGCTCCGAGCCGGTGGCCCACCGCGTACCCAGCTGCATCATGCCCCCTCGACCGGAGCGAGCTCGATCGCGGTGACCGCGAACTCGTCGGCCTCGGTGAACTCGAGGTCGGCGATGCGGCCGACGGCCTTGAGATCTTCGGCTGCGGCGCGGAGTGCGTCGAGCTTGGCGGCGGGCGCCGCTATCGCGGCACGAGATACCGGAGTCTTCTGCGATGCCTTCGCCTCGGTCTTGGCGCGGCGGATGCCGATCAGTGCCTCACTCGCGGCCGACAGCACCGCCGTGTCACCGTCGATGCCGAGAGGTTCCGGCCACGCGGCGGTGTGGACCGAGCCTTCTTCGAACCACGACCACACCTCTTCGGTCGCGAACGAGAGGATCGGCGCGAGAAGGCGCAGCAGCGTGGACAGCGCCAGGCGCAGTGCGAGTGCCGCGGAGGCCTGGCCCACGTCGTTCTGGTTGTAGGCGCGCTCCTTGACGAGCTCGAGGTAGTCGTCGCAGAACGTCCAGAAGAACGCCTCGGTGACCTCCAGCGCCTTGGCCTGGTCGTAGTTCTCGAACGCCTTGGTCGCCTCGGCGATCACGGCGTCGAGGCCTGTCAGCATCGAGGCGTCGAGGGCGTGCGTCACCTTGGCGCCTTCGGGCACCGGGAACGACAGCACGAACTTCGCCGCGTTGAGCACCTTGATCGACAGTCGGCGGCCGATCTTGACCTGCGTCGGGTTCTGCGGGTCGAAGGCGGCATCCATTCCCAGGCGGCTGGAGGCGGCCCAGTAGCGCACGGCATCCGATCCGTGGGTCTCGAGGATGTCCGCCGGCGTGACGACGTTGCCCTTCGACTTCGACATCTTCTTGCGGTCGGGGTCGACGATGAAGCCCGAGATCGCGGCGTTGCGCCACGGCGAGCGCCCGTCTTCGAGGGTCGAGCGCAACATGGTCGAGAAGAGCCAGGTGCGGATGATGTCCTGTCCCTGCGGGCGCAGGTCGAACGGTGCCGTGAGCTGCCACAGCTCCTCGTCGCGCTGCCATCCACCGGCGAGCTGCGGAGTGAGCGACGAGGTGGCCCAGGTGTCGAGGATGTCGGCCTCGGCCTCGAAACCACCGGCCACGCCGCGCTGATCCTCGGTGTATCCCTCCGGCACGTCGGTCGTCGGGTCGATGGGGAGACTGGCGTGATCGGGAGCGATCACGCGGTCGTAGTCGCGCTCGCCGTTCTCGTCGAGGCCGTACCAGAGCGGGATCGGCACGCCGAAGAAGCGCTGACGCGACACGAGCCAGTCTCCGGTCAGACCTCCGACCCAGTTCTCGTAGCGAACCCGCATGAAGTCCGGGTGCCACGCCAGCTGCGTGCCGCGCTCGAGCAGCTCGTCGCGCAGGTTCGCGTCGCGTGCGCCGTTGCGGATGTACCACTGGCGGGTCGAGACGATCTCGAGAGGGCGGTCACCCTTCTCGAAGAACTTCACGGCGTGGTTGAACGGCTTGCCGACGGCCGTCATGTCTCCGGTCTCCTGCAGCTTCTCGACGATGGCCTTGCGCGCGGAGAACACCGTCTTGCCCGCGAGCTCGGCGGTGTACCAGTCGATCGCGTCGGCGTCGGCGACGATCGACGGCGCCGTCGGGAGGAAACGTCCGTCGAGGCCGATCGTGGTCATGTTCGGGAGGTGGTCGCCCGCCGCCGTGCGCAGCTCGCGCCACCAGATGATGTCGGTCACATCGCCGAAGGTGCAGACCATCGCGGCGCCGGTGCCCTTGTCGGGCTGTGCGAGGTGGTGGCCGTGGATCTCGATCTCGGCGCCGAAGAAGGGCGTGCGCACCTTCGTGCCGATCAGGTGCTTGTGCGGGCCCTCGGGGTGGGTCACGATCGCGATGCACGCGGGAAGCAGCTCGGGGCGGGTGGTCTCGATCGTGATCGAGCCGGATCCGTCGGCGAACGGGAAGTCGATGGTGTGGTACGCGGCCTGCTGGTCGCGATCCTCGAGTTCGGCCTGGGCGATCGCCGAGCGGAAGTCGATGTCCCACAGCGTCGGAGCGAGCGACTGATAGGCCTCGCCGCGCTCGAGGTTGCGCAGGAATGCGAGCTGGCTCTGACGGATCGTGTCGTCGGAGATGGTGCGGTAGGTCTGCGTCCAGTCGACCGAGAGGCCGAGCTGGCGGAACAGCGCCTCGAACTGCTTCTCGTCCTCGATCGTCAGACGTTCGCAGAGCTCGATGAAGTTGCGGCGGCTGATGGGCACCTGGTCGGCAGCGCGGCTGGACTTGTTGTCGCCGCCTTCGAACGGCGGGGTGAAGTCGCTCTGGTAGGGGAGCGTCGGGTCGCACCGCACGCCGTAGTAGTTCTGCACGCGGCGCTCGGTGGGCAGTCCATTGTCGTCCCACCCCATCGGGTAGAACACGTTCTTGCCGCGCATGCGCTCGAAGCGCGCCTTGACATCGGTGTGCGTGTACGAGAAGACGTGCCCGATGTGCAGGCTTCCGGATGCGGTCGGCGGGGGAGTGTCGATCGAGTAGACGCCCTCGCGGCCGGACTCCGCGGCGCGGATGCGGTCGAACAGGTACGTGCCCCGCTCGGACCAGGTCTCACCCCACTTCGCTTCGAGACCTTCGAGTGCGGGCTTGTCGGGAATAGCGGACATGAAGGTTCTCCTCGAGCGATGTATGCGGCACTGTGTGAGCGTGCCTGAGTGTGGATTGTGTCCCACAGTCTAATCGCCCGCGGCGGTGCAGAGTTCCGGTCCTGCCGCGCAGCGCCGGGGGCGGAGAGGACGCTCTAGAATTGGATCCAGTCCAACAAACGACGCGTCCGCGTCCCTTCGCCTTCCCTCCCGAGGAACAGCATGCCCACCACCTTCCTGCGCCGCGCGATCCCGCTCGGTGCCACCGTCGCCGTGAGCGCCCTCCTGCTCAGCTCCTGCGCCGCGCCGTCCTCCGAGTCCGACGGCGGAGAGCTCGTCTGGTCGATCGAGGGCGCGAACCTCTCTGCCGGGCACATGGATCCGCAGGTGAGCCAGCTCGACGTCTCCGGCATGGTGCAGCGGGCAGTGCTCGACTCGCTGGTCTTCCAGGAGGACGACGGCTCCTTCAGTCCCTGGCTGGCGAAGGAGTGGACCGTCTCCGACGACAGCACGGAGTACACCTTCGTCCTCCGTGACGACGTGACGTTCACCGACGGCGAGGTCTTCGACGCCGAGGCGGTCAAGGCGAACTTCGACCGCATCGTCGACCCCGAGACGGAGTCGGCGCAGGCGGCGTCGATGCTCGGAGCAGACTTCTACGCGGGTACGGAGGTCGTCGACGAGCACACCGTCACGGTCAGCTTCACCCAGCCGTACGCGCCGTTCCTGCAGGCGGCCAGCACGCCGCAGCTCGGGTTCTACTCACCGGCCGTGCTGGCGGAGTCCGCCGACCAGCTGAAGGCCGGAGGGCCCGATGTCACGGTCGGCACTGGTCCGTTCGTGCTCACCGAGTACACGCCCGATCAGGAGCTGGTGTACACCCGGAACGATGACTACGCCTGGGGACCGCACGGCGAGGATGCGGCGGAGGTCGAGACGCTGCGCGTCGAGATCCAGCCGGAGGCCTCCGTGCGCACCGGCGTCGTGCAGAGCGGCGAGGCGGACCTCGCGAGCAACATCCCGCCGAACCTCGCGGGAGATCTCGGCGACGGCATCATCGTGGACTCGGTCGAGTACCCCGGCCTGCCGTACTCGCTGTACCTCAACGAGAAGTACGGTGTCTTCGCCGACGAGAAGGTGCGCCAGGCATTCGCTCGGGGCATCGACGTCGACGCCGCCGTCGAGGAGATCTTCTTCGGGCAGTTCCCACGAGCATGGAGCGTGCTCGGCTCGACGACTCCCGGGTACGACGCCTCCCTCGAGGACAGCTGGCCTTTCGATGCAGCAGCGGCGAACGCTCTCCTCGACGAGGCCGGCTGGACGGAGCGCGACAGCGACGGCATCCGCATGAAGGACGGCAAGCGTCTGTCGGCGCGGTGGATCGCATGGACCCCGGTGCCGGACGACCGGGCCGCCCTGGCGAACGCGATCCAGTCGGATCTCAAGGGGATCGGGTTCGAGGTCGTGCGCGAGGTGCTGGAGCCCGGCGCCTACAACGAGCAGTACGGTCCCAAGACCTTCGACCTGACGGACTGGGGATTCTCTGGCGTCGATCCCGACTTCCTCCGCGCGCACCTGCACACAGAGGGGTTCCAGAACGCCTCCCAGGTCACCGATCCGGAGATCGACGCTCTACTCGACCAGGCCGTCGCCTCCAGCGACCAGGACGAGCGCAACAGCATCTACACGCAGCTGCAGGAGTGGAACGCGGAGTACACGGCCATCGTCCCGCTCTACAGCCCCTCGGCGATCACCGCCGTCGGCGAGCGGGTCAGCGGTCTCGACTACGACCTGTACGGACGTCCGCTGTTCTACGACGTGAGCGTCGGCTGACCGCTGAGTCGTCGAGCACCCTTGGGCATATCGCTGCGGTATCGTTCGTGAGCGAGCGCCGCGTGCCGAAGGGTGCTCAGAGATCGTCGAGAGGGCGCCAACGGTGAAGGCAGCGCTCATCCGGATCGCCGGTCTCGCGGCATCCGTCGTGATCGTGCTCTGGGGTGCGGCGACACTCGTCTTCCTGGCGTTCCGCGTCATCCCGGGCGATCCGGTCTCGGTGATGCTCGGGCCGCAGGCTCAGGTGAGCGAGGCGGTCAAGGACGGCATCCGTGCGGAGCTCGGCCTCGATCGACCCCCGCTCGAGCAGTATCTGACCTTCATCGGTCAGCTCGCCCGGGGAGACCTGGGCGAGTCGTATCAGCTGCGGATGCCGGTGACCGAGGTCATCGGCCGTCAGCTCGGATCGACGCTGCAGCTCTCGGCGCTGGCTCTCGTGATCGCCGTGCTGCTCGCGCTCGCCGTCGCCCTGCTGGTGCGAGGCCAGGCAGGGCGAGCCGTCGCCGCGGGCATCGAACTCGTCATCCTGTCGTCGCCCGTGTTCTGGATCGGACTGATCCTGCTCAGCGTCTTCGCATTCGGACTGGGGTGGTTCCCTGTCTCGGGTGCCCGCAATCCGGCGACGATCGTGCTGCCGGCCATCACGCTCGCGCTTCCCGTGGCGGCGCTGCTCAGCCAGGTGCTGCGGGATGGACTCGTGCAGGCCGAGCGGATGCCGTTCGCCGAGACCGTGCGGGCGCGGGGTGCGAGCCCGTCCTGGTTCACGCTGCGTCACGGACTGAGACACGGTGCCGCGAATGCCGTGACCCTGGCGGCCTACCTGACCGGATCGGTGCTCGGAGGAGCGGTGCTCGTAGAGACCGTGTTCGCCAGGGCGGGCCTCGGCCGGGTCACCCTCGCGGCCATCACGAACCGCGATCTGCCGGTGATCACCGGGATCATCCTGCTCAGTGCTATCGTCTTCGTGATCGTGAACCTCGTGATCGAGCTGCTGCATCCGCTCATCGATCCTCGGCTGCGCACCGGGCGGGGAGGAAGGCGATGAAGCGCGCGCAGAGCGTGCTGCTCTGGTGCGCCGTGGCCGTGCTGCTGGTGCTCGCATTCGCTGCGGCCTTCCCCGCTGTCCTCGCCACGCACGACCCTCTTCAGACCGACGTGCGCGCATCGCTTCTGCCGCCCAGCGCCGAGCATCTGTTCGGCACCGATCAGAGCGGGCGTGACGTCTACTCGCGCGTGCTCTACGGGGCCGGGCGCTCGATCGGCATCGGCCTGCTCGCCACGGGCATCGCGCTCGCCGTGGGGCTGCTCATCGGTGCGCTCGCCGGCCTCGCCCCGCGGGGAGTCGACGCGGCACTCATGCGGGTGAACGATGTGCTCATGGCCTTCCCCGAGTTCCTGGTCGCGCTCGTGGTCGTGGCGGTGCTCGGGCCCGGACCGGTCAACATCGCGATCGCCGTGACGCTCGCCGCCGTCCCCGTCTACATCCGGCTGGCGAGGGTGCAGACCCGCACCCTTCGCAGCGCCGAGCACGTCGAGGCCGCCCGGATCCTCGGCGTCCCCCCTGTGCCCGCGTTCGTCCGGCATGTCGTGCCGGGTGTGCTCGGGTCGCTGAGCGTGCTCGCGACGATCGGCATCGGCTCGAGCATCCTCGCGGCCGCCGGACTCAGCTTCCTCGGTCTCGGCCCATCGGAGCCGACTCCCGAGTGGGGCCTCATGCTCGCCGGAGGACGCAACGTGCTCGGACAGGCCTGGTGGATCGCCGTGTTCCCCGGCATCGCGATCACCGTCACCGTGATCGCGGCGACGATCGTCGGCCGCGTGCTGCGTGCCAGAGCAGAGGGGCGGACGTCGTGACGGAAGCGCTCGAGCTGCAGGGGTTGCGCATCGACTTCGGTGAGACGCCCGTCGTCGACGGAGTGTCGCTGTCGGTGGCGCGAGGGGAGTGCGTCGCCATCGTCGGTGAGTCGGGCGCGGGCAAGTCGCTCACCGCACGGGCACTTCTCGGACTGACGCCCGCAGACGCACGGGTGCGGTTCGAACGGTTCATCATCGACGGGACGGATGTCGCGCGGTTCGGCGAGCGGCGTTGGCGGTCTCTGCGCGGCGCGGGCATCGCGCTCGTCTCGCAGGATGCCCTCGTCTCGCTCGATCCGCTGCAACGGGTGGGATCGGAGATCGCCGAACCCCTGCGTCTCCACGGCCTCAGGTCCGGACGAGCGGCGCTGCGCGAAAGAGTGCAGGAGCTGCTGCACCGCGTCTGGATGCCGGACGCCGCCCGCCGAGCGCGGCAGTACCCGCACGAGCTCTCCGGCGGACTCAGGCAGCGGGCACTGATCGCCTCGGCCATCGCTGCCGAACCCGCGATCCTCGTCGCGGACGAGCCGACCACGGCTCTCGATGCGACGGTGCAGGCGAGGATCCTCGGACTCCTCCGCGACATCGCCGACGCCGGCACCGCGATCGTGTTCATCAGCCACGACTTCGCGGCCGTCCGTCGCATCGCCGATCGCGTGCTGGTCATGCGCAACGGCGTGGTCGTCGAGTCCGGGCCCGTCGGCGAGGTTCTCGAGAAGCCGCAGCACGCGTACACCCGACAGCTGATCGCCGCGACGATGCACGAGCCGCGTGTGACCTCTACCGACGACGTGACACCCGTGCTCGTCGCCACAGGCGTCACCAGGACATACGAGGAGATCGCCGCCGTGAACGACGCGTCGTTCGCCGTGCATCAGGGACGCACACTCGGCATCGTCGGGGAATCGGGGTCGGGCAAGACGACGCTCGCCCGGATGATCGTCGGTGTCGAGCAGCCGGACGACGGCGGCCTGCGCTGGATCGGCGAGCACCGCGTGCAGCTCGTGCACCAGAATCCGCTCGGCGCATTCGATCCCCGATGGAGCATCGGGCGGTCGCTGAGGGAGGCGCTCGCCGCGGGCGGCGTGCCTCGGGCGCTGCGGGCCGCGCGGGTGTCCGAGCTTCTCGCCGAGGTCGACCTCGACCCCGTATTGGCGACCCGGCGGCCGTCCGCGCTGTCGGGTGGGCAACGACAGCGTGCCGCCATCGCTCGGGCACTGGCTGCCGAGCCCGAGGTGCTCGTGCTGGACGAGCCGGTGTCGGCTCTGGATCCGTCGGTGCGTGAGCGCGTGATCCAGCTGCTGCTGAGGCTGCAGCGCGAGCGTCGGCTGACCATGATCTTCGTGTCGCACGATCTCGATGTCGTCGGGGCGGTCGCCGACGACGTGCTGGTGATGCAGGACGGCGTCATCGTCGAACAGGGTGCAGTCACGGACGTGTTCGAATCGCCGCAGCATCCGTTCACTCAGGAGCTGCTCGACGCGAACCGGCCCGTCAGTCCCTGACCTGGATGCCGATCCCCGCCGCGAGTACCGGTGCGAGCTGCTGCACCTGGAAGCTGCTCAGGGTCGTGCCGCGGAGGCTGTTCGCGTCGAGGAACGCCGAGGCGTCGAGCCCGCGCAGGTCGACGTGCGTGGCGCGCATGCCGCGGGAGTCCACCTCGTCGCAGCGCGTGTCGGTGAAGCGCACGCGGGTGAGCTCGGCCTGGGGCATGTCGATCGTCCGGATGCTGCACGCGGTGATCTCGACGTCCGTGGCCTTCGACGCCCCCAGGTTCAGATAGTCGATCCGCACGTCGCGGAGCTCCAGCTCGTCGATGCGGGCGCTGCTCAGATCGAGCGTGCCGATGCGTCCGCCGCTGATGCGCACGCGACGGATGCCGGCATCCCGCATCTTGAGCGAGGCGATGCGGACACCCGTCATGTCGACGTCGATGAGGGTGGCTCCGGTCAGATCGACGCTGTCGGCGTCGGCCGTGATCGTGCACTGCTCGAGTGAGGCGTGGGCGAGATCGGCTGCGACCTCGAGATCGAGCTGTGCCGCGAGCAGATCGGCGCTGCGCCGAGCCGTCGCCGACTCGAACTCGAGGGGAAGGTCGGGAGGCGATACGCGGGGAGCCGCAGGGGATTCGGGGGAGCGGACCATGCTTCGAGGGTAGGGGGTGGGTGAGACACTCCTCGGTTCGGCCGCGCCTTCGTCGGTTCGGCCGCGCCTTCCTCGGCCGGATGCGCTTCACTCGGCCTATTGCGCGGAATCGGACCGAGGGAGGTGGATTCGGCCGAGCGAGAGCGGGAGCACGAGAGTGGCGAGCGAGCTACGTCTGCGGACGCCTCGACCGCTCCTGCACAGAACGCCACGAGACGCCGTTGTGCGCACAAGCCTGGAACGGGGGGGCGACGCGCACGCGATACGTCCCACACTGGCTGGGTGCGGAGAACGTCAGAGGACTTGCTTGCGACGATGACGGAGCTCGGCGGCGTCGTGCGTGTCACCGTCATCCAAGAGCGCGGATTCGCTCGGAGCCTGGTCGCGTCGGCGGTCGAAGGCGGTGTGCTGATCCGGCCGCGACGAGGATGGCTCGCGGTGCCTTCCGCCGACGGGATGCTGATCAGCGCGGCGCGCCGAGGCGTCGTGCTGACCTGCCGTACTCAAGCCGCTCGGCTCGGTCTCTGGCTGCACGACGATTCGGGCAAGCCACACGTCGCCGTCGGGCCGAACGCCGCGGGGAGGCGACGTGTCGACGCGCAGGTGCACTGGGGCAGTCCGATCGTGCCGCGTCATCCGGATGTGCTCGTCGATCCGATCGAGAATGTGCTGGCGTACATCGCTGAGTGCGAGCCTTTCGAGCGGGCGCTCGCGACCTGGGAGTCAGCGCTCAACAAGTCGCTCGTCACGATGGAAGCTCTGCGCGGATACTCGTGGAAGCCGGCGGCGCGGCTGATTCTCGAACGGGCCACTCCTTTCGCCGATGCGGGGCTGGAGACCTACCTTCGTGCGCGACTGCGGTGGTTGAGAGAGCCGATCCGCGTGCAGATCTGGATCGCGGGCCACCGCGTCGACGCTCTGATCGGCGACCGATTCGTCGTACAGATCGACGGGGCCCACCACGTCGGTGCGCAGCGATCCGAAGACATCCGGCACGATGCCGAACTGCGGCTGATGGGGTATCACGTGATGCGCGTGTCGTACACGCACGTCATGTTCGACTGGCACATCGTGCAGGACCTGATCATGCGCGCGGTCGCGCAGGGACTGCACCGCGCGGGGTGAGTGACCCGCCGTTCAGACGCTTCGCACCGTCGGACAGATCGTCTTGCCTCGGCCGAATTCCGGGAGACTGGCCGACGGAGGTGCATTCGGCCGACGGGGGCGCGGGCTCCGAAGACAGAACCGACATCGGAAGCGCGCACGGACTTCGGCCGCTCTCAGGAGGCAGGAGGCGCACGCGCCGCACCGCGCGTACAATGGGAGACAAGAGCTGTGATCCGGACATCACCGGGGAGCTCTCGGAAGAACGGTCGGCTCGCGAGGGCGGACTCAGTAGAACCGAGCGGGGCAGGCCCGTCACAGCCGCAGTGAGAGTGGCTCCGCCGTGAGGCGCGGCACGCGAGGTGGTACCGCGGTCCCCGGAACGACAAGCCGGACGGATCGTCCTCGCAGCAGCATCCGCCACGACTCCTGCGAGACGACATGACCTACCCGCGTTCCTCCTTCGGCCCCGCCGCCGACCAGGCTGCCTCCGTCGCCCCGAGCCCTCGGTTCCCTCAGATCGAGCGCGAGGTGCTCGACTTCTGGGAGACCGATCAGACCTTCCGCGCCTCGATCGAGCAGCGCGAGGGCGAAGACGAGTGGGTCTTCTACGACGGCCCGCCGTTCGCCAACGGCCTGCCGCACTACGGGCACCTGCTCACGGGCTACGCCAAGGACGTCTTCCCGCGATTCCAGACCATGATCGGCAAGAAGGTCGATCGTGTCTTCGGCTGGGACACCCACGGTCTGCCCGCCGAGCTCGAGGCCATGAAGCAGCTCGGCATCACCGAGAAGAGCCAGATCGAGGAGATGGGCATCGACGTCTTCAACGCGAAGGCGAAGGACTCGGTGCTCAAGTACACCCATGAGTGGCAGGACTACGTCACTCGTCAGGCTCGCTGGGTCGACTTCGAGCGCGGATACAAGACGCTCGACCTCGGTTACATGGAGAGCGTGCTCTGGGCGTTCAAGACCCTGTTCGACAAGGGACTCGCCTACGAGGGATACCGCGTGCTGCCGTACTGCTGGCGCGACGAGACCCCGCTGTCGGCGCACGAGCTGCGCATGGACGACGACGTGTACCAGAACCGTCAGGACCCGTCGGTCACCGTCACGTTCCCGCTGACCGGTGCGAAGGCTGAGGCCCTCGGTCTCACCGCCGTGCGGGCACTCGCCTGGACGACCACCCCCTGGACCCTCCCCACCAACCTCGCGCTCGCCGTCGGCCCCGACATCGAGTACGTGGTGCTGCCCGCCGGTCCCGGAGGAGCTGCCGACGTGCACCAGGTCGCGGGAACGACGGATGCCGCCGTCGAGGCCTCGGCCCACCGCTACCTTCTGGCGCGTGAGCTGCTCGGCGGCTACGTCAAGGAGCTCGGATACGAGAGCCTCGACGAGGCGCTCGCCGCGGTCGACGCGACGGTGCGCGGAGCCGAGCTCGAGGGCGTCACCTACGACCGGCTCTTCGACTACTACGCCGACGCCGAGACCTACGGCACGGAGAACGCCTGGCGCATCCTCGTCGACGACTACGTCACGGTCAGCGACGGCACCGGCATCGTCCACCAGGCTCCTGCCTACGGTGAGGACGACCAGCGGGTGGCCGGTGCTGCCGGCATCCCGACGATCCTGTCGCTCGACGATGGCGGACGATTCCTGCCGAACGTCACCGACGTCGCCGGGCAGCTGTGGATGGACGCGAACACGCCGCTCATCCGCCTGCTGCGCACCGAGGGGCGCCTCCTGCGCGAGCAGAGCTACGTGCACTCTTATCCGCACTGCTGGCGGTGCCGGAATCCCCTGATCTACAAGGCCGTGTCGAGCTGGTTCATCCGCGTCACCGACATCAAAGACGACCTGCTCGCGAACAACGAGCAGATCACCTGGGTGCCCGAGAACGTGAAGCACGGCCAGTTCGGCAAGTGGCTCGAAGGCGCGCGCGACTGGTCGATCAGCCGCAACCGCTACTGGGGCTCGCCGATCCCGATCTGGAAGAGCGACGACCCCGAGTACCCGCGCGTCGACGCCTACGGCTCGCTCGAGGAGATGGAGCGCGACTTCGGCACGCTCCCGCGCAACCCCGAGGGCGAGATCGACCTGCACCGTCCGTACATCGACGACCTCACCCGTCCGAACCCCGATGACCCGACCGGCCGGAGCACGATGCGCCGCATCGAGGACGTCTTCGACGTGTGGTTCGACTCCGGCTCGATGCCGTACGCGCAGGTGCACTATCCGTTCGAGAACCAGGAGTGGTTCGACACGCATGCGCCCGCCGACTTCATCGTCGAGTACATCGGGCAGACGCGTGGCTGGTTCTACGTCATGCATGTGCTCTCGACGGCGCTGTTCGATCGACCGGCGTTCACGGGCGTCAGCTGCCACGGCATCGTCCTGGGCAACGACGGCTACAAGATGTCGAAGTCGCTGCGCAACTATCCGGACGTCTCCGAGGTGCTCGACCGCGACGGCTCCGACGCGATGCGCTGGTTCCTCATGTCGAGCTCGGTGCTGCGCGGCGGCAACCTCGCAGTGACCGAAGAGGGCATCCGCTCGGGCGTGCGCGAGTTCCTGCTCCCGCTGTGGAACTCGTGGTACTTCTTCGCGACGTACGCCAACGCGGCGAAGCCCGGCGGATACGAGGCGACCTGGCGCACTGATTCGACCGACGTCCTCGACCGCTACATCCTCGCTCGTCTCGGCGACCTGGTGCGCGAGGTGCGTGCGGACCTCGAGGGTCTCGACTCCACGACCGCGTCCGCGCGTCTGCGCGACTTCGCCGAGGTGCTCACCAACTGGTACATCCGTCGCTCGCGCGACCGGTTCTGGGAGGGGTCGAGCACAGACGCCTTCGACACGCTCTACACGGTGCTCGAGACGCTGACCCGGGTCGGCGCGCCTCTCGTGCCGCTCATCAGCGAGCGCGTGTGGCAGGGGCTCACGGGCGGACGCAGCGTGCACCTGCAGGACTGGCCGGATGACACCGCGTTCCCCGCGGCGGACGAGATCCGCGACGCGATGGATGCCGTTCGCGAGCTGTCGAGCGTCGGCAACGCCCTGCGCAAGAAGGAGAAGCTCCGTGTGCGGCTGCCACTCGCACGCCTCACGGTGGTGTCACCTCTGGCGGCCACGCTCGGCCAGTTCGAGGACATCCTGCGCGAGGAGCTCAACGTCAAGTCGGTCGAGCTCGTCCAGCAGTCGGACACGACCGCCGGCGGATACGGGATCAGCCACCGGCTGAGCGTGAACGCCCGTGCGGCGGGTCCGCGTCTGGGCAAGAACGTGCAGACGGTGATCAAGGCCGCGAAGTCCGGCGACTGGTCGGAGGTCGACGGCGTCGTGACCGCGGGCGGCATCGTGCTCGAGCCGAGCGAGTACGACCTCGTGCTCGAGACCACCGGCCGCCCCGAGGGGGAGGCGCTCGCGATCGTGCCGAGCGGCGGATTCGTCTTGCTCGACACGACGACGACTCCTGAGCTCGAAGCCGAGGGACTGGCGAGAGACGCCATCCGCGTCGTGCAGGAGGCCCGCAAGAATGCGGACCTCGATGTGAGCGACCGCATCGTTCTGGCACTGAACGTGGGCCCGGCCGATGCCGAGGCGCTGCAGGCGCATGCGGACCTGATCGCGGGGGAGACCCTGGCCATCGCGTTCGCGGTGCAGGCGACCGACGACATGGACACCCTCGTGCAGGAGGTCGCCAGCCCCGGCGACGGCGTCTTCCGCAGTGGTGCGACCGCCCTGGGCGCCGACAAGCGTCCGATCATCGTCACGATCGACGTCACGACGAAGGAGCCCGCCGCATGAGCGCACGCGACAAGGCCGATGCCGTCTACGACAAGCTGCTGAGTCGTGCGGGGGAGGGCTGGGTGCAGCCGCGCAAGGAGCGCACAGCGCGCATCCTCGCGTATCTCGACGATCCGCAGCGCACGTATCGCGTCGTCCACATCACGGGTACGAACGGCAAGACCTCGACCGCTCGCATGATCGAGACCCTGCTGCGCGCGCACGGGCTGCGCACGGGCCTCTTCACCAGTCCGCACCTCGAGCGCTTCACCGAGCGCATCGTGATCGATGGAGAGCCGATCGAGGATGCCGCCGTCGTCGACGCCTGGAACGAGATCGAACCGTTCGTCGAGATCGTCGACGCCGAACTCGAGGCAGCGGGTGAGGAGCCGCTCACGTTCTTCGAGCTGCTCACCGTGCTCGCCTTCGTGGCGGTGGCGGATGCCCCGGTCGACGTGCTCGTCCTCGAAGTGGGAATGGGCGGCGAGTGGGACTCGACCAACACGGCCGACGGTGATGTGGCGGTGTTCGCGCCCATCGACATCGACCACGCCGATCGTCTCGGCGGCACGATCGCCGAGATCGCGACCGTGAAGGCGGGAATCATCAAGGAGGGCGCTGCCGTCGTGTCGGCCCAGCAGCCCGCGGAGGCCGCCGAGGTGCTGCGCCGTGTCGCTGCCGAGAAGAACGCCACGATCGCCTTCGAAGGGGAGGAGTTCGGACTCGCCGAGCAGAAGCTCGCCGTCGGCGGACAGCTGCTGACCATCCGCGGTCTCGCCGGAGCGTATGTCGAGGAGTACCTGCCCCAGTACGGAGCGCACCAGGGACACAACGCGGCTCTCGCGGTCGCAGCCGTGGAGTCGCTCATCGGCGGGGCGCAGCAGCCGATCGCCGCCGACATCATCTCGGAGGGCCTGCAGGGCTCGACCTCGCCGGGGCGACTTCAGCTGTTGGGCGTCGCTCCCACGGTGATCGTGGATGCTGCGCACAACCCGCACGGCGCAGCCGCGCTCGTGCAGGCGATGGATGACAGCTTCGACTTCGACGAGTGGGGTGTGGTGCTCGGCGTGCTCGCGGACAAGGATGCCGCCGGTATCGTCTCGAAGCTCGCACCCGCGGCGGCCCATGTGTTCGCCACGGCGCCCGAGTCCGACCGTGCGAGCGACGCGGATCTCATCGCCGATCTCGTCGAGTCGACGGGACAGCGCGCGACGGTGCACCCGACGCTCGCCGAGGCAGCGGACGCCGCGCGCGAGTGGGCGGCGTCATCGGATCGCCGGGCCGTCGTGATCGCCGGCTCGGTCGTGCTCGCCGGCGAGGCGATCGCTCTCGCCGAGGAAGAGGACTGGAAGTCGGGATGGCGCGCGTGACCGCTGCATCCCGCCCGGCCCGTCCGCCGCGTCCCCCACGCACTCTGGTGCAGAAGCTGGCGCCGATCGTGCTCGGTTTCGAGTCCATCGTCGTCTTCCTCGCGGGGCTCACGGTCTTCGGTCTGAAGACGCTGCCCGCGGGCATCCCGCAATGGTGGGGGATCGTCGGCGGTGCCGTCGTCGGGCTCGCCTGCCTCGCCCTCGCCGGCATGATCACGAAGCCGTGGGCGATCACGGCGGGCTGGGTCCTGCAGGTCGTCATCGCTCTGGCGGCTATCCTGGTCCCCGCGATCCTGCTCGTCGTCGTGGTTTTCGGCGGCATGTGGGGGTATGCGACGATCATGGGGGCCCGATTGGACGCACGACGTCCCGACGGGCCCACGACTGAGACTCAGACAGAGAGTGAATGACATGGCCACCGAAGAAACCCTCGTCCTCGTCAAGCCCGATGGTGTCGCCCGCGGCCTCACCGGCACGATCCTGGCGCGCATCGAAGCGAAGGGCTACGCCCTCGTCGACATCCGCCTGGTCGAGCCCGACCGCGACCTGCTCGCCGAGCACTACGCGGAGCATGAGGGCAAGCCCTTCTACGAGCCGCTCCTGGAGTTCATGCTCTCGGGCCCGTCGGTCGCCATCCGCCTCGCCGGCAACCGTGTGATCGAGGGCTTCCGCTCGCTCGCCGGCACGACCGACCCCACCACCGCCGCGCCCGGCACGATCCGTGGCGACTTCGGCCGCGACTGGGGTCTCAAAGTGCAGCAGAACCTCGTGCACGGCTCGGACAGCCCCGAGTCGGCCGCACGCGAGCTTGGCATCTGGTTCGACTGACCGACCCGCACATGACGAAGCCCGCCGCACGAGATCGTGCGGCGGGCTTCGTCATGTCCAGGCGGGGTCAGAAGATGATGCGCGCCATCTCGCCGAGGAAGTCCAGGCCCTGCAGCTGCGCCATCATGATGATGACCGCGTAGGCCAGGATGGTGGCCAGCGGAACCCAGACCATCAGCTTGTCGGCGCGTTCCCGGGTCTTCTCGTTGCGTGTGAAGGTGCCGTTGCGGGTCAGATGCAGCATCGTCGCGAAGAAGGTCGGGATGGTCACTGCCCACGTCACCATGCACCACGGGCACAGAACCCCGAGGTTCGCGGCGTAAAGGCTCTGGCCGATGAGCCAGCAGACGAGTCCGAAGGCGAAGGTGATCCCCGCGCCGAAGGCTGCCCAGAACCACCGCGGGAACCTCGCCCCGGCGAGGATCGCGACGCCGATCACCAACGGGGCCATCCACCCGGTCAGTCCGAGCAGCGGGTTGGGGAAGCCGAAGATCTCACCCTGCCAGGACCCGAGGTTCTTGCTGCACTGGATGAAGGGGCTCACATCGCAGGCGAGCGCATCGGTCGGGTTCTCCAGAAGCACGAACTTCTCGACCGTCAGCTGGAAGGCGGCGAACCAGCCGATGACGCTCGCGATGATCAACCACACGGCATAGACGACGGGGCGGGTGCGCTGCTCGCTCATGTGTGGATTCTCTCAGCGATCGCTATGTATCGGGCGTGAGCGCGCCGGAGAAAACGACCCGGAGTCGCGAGGATGCCGCGAACCGGGGCACTTGGTGCGATAATGGCCTGTGATGCATCGCTCGACCCCGTCGTGGCGCGCATCGACGCAGACTTCGGGGCCGTATGCCCCTCGTGATCAGAGCCATGGGCCGGTCGCACACCGAATGAGTTCGCGACACCTGCGGGTGTCGCATGAGAGTTAGCGGAACACGAAGTGTCCGCGCGAGGAGCAAGCCAGAGATGGCCGATGAGAACAATGACTACGACGCCCCTACCCTCGACTTCACTGCGGATGCTGACGCGCCCGCAGAGGTAGTCGCCGACGCTCCGGAGGCTGTCGCATCCGACGCTCCGGACGACGGCGAGGGTTCGACGAGCGAGACCGCCTCGGCCGAGGAGACTCCTGCGGAGGAGACTCGTGCGGAGGATGCTCCTGCTGAGGATGCTCCTGCTAAAGAGGCTCCCGTCGAGGATGCCCCAGCTGAGGATGCCCCAGCTGAGGATGCCGCTGCTGCGGAGGCTCCGTCGCAGGACGCGCCCGACGCCGCTGCAGAGCAGCCCGACGCCGCTGCAGAGCAGCCCGCTGTCGAAGCCGCACCCGAGCAGCCCGCTGCCGAGAAGCCCGCTGCCGAGACCGCACCCGAAAAGCCGGAGGAGCCCAAGCCCCTCACCGCCGTCTCGCTGGGGCTGCTCCCCGAGGTCTTCGTCTCGCAGGTCTCGACCCAGCTGCACTTCTACGCACCCGAGGTCCTGCCGCTTCCTGCGCGCACGGGTCGCGAGCGTGTGTTCGACCGCATCGCCGACCGCGAGCAGGACGAGCCGGCCGGTCGTCGCGGCCGCCGTCGTCGCGGCGGTTCGGACGACCTCGACACTCGCGATCAGCGTGAGCCGCGGGAGCAGCGCGATGAACCGCGCCAGCCCCGTCAGCGCGTCGTGGAGTACATCACCGAGCCGAAGGCCATCAAGGGCTCCACGCGCCTGGAGGCGAAGAAGCAGCGCCGCCGCGACGGACGTGACGCAGGTCGTCGTCGCCCGGTCGTGACCGAGGCGGAGTTCCTCGCGCGTCGCGAGTCGGTCGACCGCAAGATGGTCGTCCGCTCCAAGAACGGCCGCACGCAGATCGGCGTCCTCGAAGACGGCGTGCTCGTCGAGCACTACGTCGCTCGCAACCAGGACGCATCGCTGATCGGCAACGTCTACCTCGGTCGCGTGCAGAACGTGCTGCCGAGCATGGAGGCGGCGTTCGTCGACATCGGCCGCGGCCGCAACGCCGTGCTGTACTCCGGTGAGGTCGACTGGGACGGCGTCGAGACCGGCAACCAGCCGCGCCGCATCGAGCTCGCGCTGAAGGCGGGCGACCGCGTCCTCGTGCAGGTCACCAAGGATCCGGTGGGCCACAAGGGCGCGCGTCTGACCAGCCAGATCTCGCTCCCGGGCCGCTACCTCGTGTACGTGCCGGGCGGATCGATGAACGGCATCAGCCGCAAGCTTCCCGACAACGAGCGCACGCGCCTGAAGCGCATCCTCAAGGAGGTCCTGCCCGAATCCTCCGGCGTGATCGTCCGCACGGCGGCCGAAGGCGCCACCGAGGACCAGCTCACGCGTGACGTCCAGCGGCTCACCAGTCAGTGGGAGCACATCCGCAAGCAGGTCGAGAACCAGCAGGCACCCGCACTGCTGCACGCCGAGCCCGACCTCCTCGTCAAGATCGTCCGCGACGTCTTCAACGAGGACTTCACGAAGATGCTCATCCAGGGCGAGGACGCGCAGCGCACGATCCGCGCCTACCTCGAGAGCGTCGCACCCGACCTCCTCGAGCGCGTCGAGTCGTATGAGGACGAGACCGACCCGTTCGACGCTTTCCGGATCACGGAGCAGATCGAGAAGGCGCTCGACCGCAAGGTGTGGCTGCCCTCGGGTGGTTCGCTGGTCATCGACCGCACCGAGGCGATGACCGTCGTCGACGTGAACACCGGCAAGTTCGTCGGCTCGGGCGGAAACCTCGAGGAGACCGTCACCAAGAACAACCTCGAGGCGGCCGAGGAGATCGTTCGCCAGCTGAGGCTGCGTGACATCGGCGGCATCATCGTCGTCGACTTCATCGACATGGTGCTCGAGTCGAATCGCGACCTGGTTCTGCGTCGCCTGATCGAGTGCCTCAGCCGGGACCGGACGAAGCACCAGGTCGCCGAGGTCACCTCGCTCGGCCTCGTGCAGATGACCCGCAAGAAGCTGGGCCTCGGCCTGCTCGAGACGTTCAGCGAGGCGTGCGACGTATGCGCCGGCCGCGGCGTCATCGTCCACCACGACCCCGTCGTCAAGCACCGCTCCAGCAGCAACGGGAACGGCAACGGCAACGGGAACGGCAGCTCTCAGTCCAACCGTCGCCAGCGCGGCGGCAACGGTCAGTCGCAGAGCGCTGCTCCGGCCGCGGTGACGACGCACAGCATCCCCGAGGGAGCGAAGTCGGCACTCGCGCAGATCGCAGCCTCGACGCGCACTCCGAATGCCGACGAGCCGGCAGAGGCCGTCGCTCCCGTGGCTGAGCCGACGGAAGCGACCGCACCGCAGGAGCGCGCCAAGAAGCCTCGCAAGAAGCGTGGATCCGACCGCAAGTCGTCGCCGAAGTCCCCGGCGGAGGCGCTGCTCGATTCGGTGCTCGATGCTCTTCCCGAGCCGAAGGCGCCCGGTCAGGGTCGCGGTCGTCGCCGCGTCTCGACGGCTGCCCTCACAGGCACGCCCGTCTCGGTGAACTCCGAGCCGTCAGCGCCGGTCGCGAGCGGGGATTCGGAGTCCTGAGGCGATCAGCCGCCTGACCAGCTCCTTGCCGCCGACATGCTGTGCGCCGGCGGCGAGGAGCCGGGGGATGATCTCTTCCGGAACGTCGTAGTGGTCGAGATCGAACGCGCGCGCGGGCACGTCATGCGCCCTCGCGAAGTCGTGCAGCTCCTGCAGGGTGTCATCGCTGACGAGATGAGCCCACAGGCGCCCGTGCGCAGGCCACAGGGGGTCATCGACGAGAACGGTCATCCCTTCAGCCTATGACCGGACACACCGGGCGGCACGTTTTGCCACAGTGTCCCGCATCCGGTAAAGTAGTCCCTTGGTGCGTATGCCGCGTCGTCCTGGACGGTCGGAGCGGAGAGTCTTGCGTTCGTGCCCGTCGCCCCGCGATGCATGCAAGCAACAGTCTTCCCGTGAGATCTCGGAGCCGCGAGCTCCCCAACGAAACAGGTATGAAGTGGTTTACGCAGTAGTGCGCGCCGGTGGGCGGCAGGAGAAGGTCGAGGTCGGCACGATCGTTCAGCTCGACCGTGTCAAGGCTGCACAGGGCGAGAAGATCGAGCTGGCCGCAGTGCTGCTCGTCGACGGCGCCTCGGTGACCACCGACGCTGATTCGCTGGCGAAGGTCAAGGTCACGGCAGAGGTCATCGGCAACCTCCGCGGCCCGAAGATCATCATCCAGAAGTACAAGAACAAGACCGGCTACAAGAAGCGTCAGGGCCACCGCCAGGAGCTCACGCGCGTCAAGATCACCGGCATCAAGTAAAGACCGAGGAGACCAGGACATGGCACATAAAAAGGGCGCAAGCTCCACCCGTAACGGTCGTGACTCCAACGCTCAGCGACTTGGCGTCAAGCGCTTCGGTGGACAGCAGGTTCTCGCCGGCGAGATCATCGTCCGCCAGCGCGGCACGCACTTCCACCCCGGCGTGAACGTCGGCCGTGGTGGCGACGACACTCTGTTCGCTCTGGCCGCCGGTGCGGTCCAGTTCGGCGCGAAGGGCGGCCGCAAGGTCGTCAACATCGTCGCCGCTGCTGAGTGATCACAGCACGACACTAGTCATCCGATTCGGGGCGGGCTTCGGCCCGTCCCGAATCTGCGTTTCCGGCCGAGTCCACATCTCAGGCCGCATCAATTGAGGAGAGAGACATGGTCAGCTTCGTCGACACCGTGACGCTGCATCTGCGCGCGGGCAAGGGCGGCAACGGCTGTGTCTCGGTGCACCGCGAGAAGTTCAAGCCGCTCGGCGGCCCCGACGGCGGCAACGGCGGTGATGGCGGCGACGTCGTGCTCGTCGCCGACACGCAGACGGGAACGCTCCTCTCGTACCACCACTCTCCGCATCGCAGCTCCGGAAACGGCGGCCCCGGAATGGGCGACCACCGTGCGGGGTTCATGGGCGAGGATCTCGAGCTTCCCGTTCCCGTCGGCACCGTGGTGAAGAACCCGGCCGGCGAGGTGCTCATCGACATGATCGAGCCCGGTGAGCGCTACGTCGTCGCCAAGGGCGGGCATGGCGGACTCGGCAACGCCGCACTCGCCACCCCGAAGCGCAAGGCTCCCGGGTTCGCGCTGCTCGGGACCCCCGGGTACGAGGGCGATGTCATCCTCGAGCTCAAGACCGTGGCAGACGTCGCTCTGGTCGGCTACCCCTCGGCGGGCAAGTCCAGCCTGATCGGCGCGATCTCGGCCGCACGCCCCAAGATCGCCGACTACCCCTTCACCACGCTGCACCCCAATCTCGGTGTCGTGCAGGCAGGGGACTCGCGATACACGGTCGCTGACGTCCCCGGACTCATCGAAGGAGCGAGCGAGGGACGCGGTCTTGGACTGGAGTTCCTCCGTCACGTCGAGCGCTGCACCGCACTGCTGCACGTGCTCGACTGCGCAACGCTCGAGCCCGGTCGCGACCCGATCTCCGACCTCGATGTCATCCTGGGGGAGCTCGCCGCATACGAGGTTCCCGAGGGGCAGACCCCTCTGCTCGAGCGCCCGCAGCTCATCGCCCTGAACAAGATCGACGTGCCGGAGGCCCGCGACCTCGCAGACCTCGTGCGCCCCGACCTCGAGGCTCGCGGATTCCGTGTCTTCGACATCTCCACGATCTCGCACGAGGGTCTGCGCCCGCTGACCTACGCGCTCGGCGAGATCGTCGACCAGCACCGTGCCGAGCTCGCCGCGACCGAGGTCCCGCGTGAGCGCGTCATCCTTCGCCCGCGTGGCCCGAAGAAGGGCTTCGAGATCCGCGTCGAGGGCGGCAGCTACGGCAACGTCTACCGCATCCTGGGCGAGAAGCCGGTGCGCTGGGTCCAGCAGACCGATTTCCAGAACGAAGAGGCGGTGGGCTACCTCGCCGACCGTCTCGAGAAGCTGGGCGTCGAGGACGAGCTCTTCCGCCTCGGTGCCGTGCAGGGGTCGACGGTCGTCATCGGCGAGGGCGACAGCATCGTCTTCGACTGGGAGCCCACCATGACGTCTGCGGCCGAGCTGATGACCGCACCCCGTGGCACCGACCCGCGTCTCGCCCCCAACGGGCGTCGCACCACCTCCGAGCGTCGTGAGAACTACTACGAGCGCATGGATGCCAAGGCCGAGGCTCGCGCCGAGGTCGAGGCTCAGCGGCTCGCGGCCTACCGCGAGGACGGGGAGTGACCGCCCGCACGAGGGCGGATCTCGCCACAGCCTCACGGATCGTCGTCAAGGTCGGGTCCTCCTCGATCAGCGGGGAGTCCTCCTGGCGCATCCCCGTTCTGGTGGAGGCACTGGCGGCAGCGCACGCGCGCGGGGCCGAGGTGATCCTCGTCTCCTCCGGAGCGATCGCCACGGGCATCCCGTTCCTGCGTCTCGATGCTCGCCCCACGGACCTGGCCACTCAGCAGGCCGCAGCCGCCGTCGGACAGAACATCCTCGTGTACCGCTACCAGGAGTCGCTGCGTCCTTTCGACATCGTCGCGGGACAGGTGCTGCTCACGACCGGTGATCTCGAGAATCCGACCTCGCGCAGCAACGCGCGACGGGCGATGGAGCGACTTCTCGGTCTTCGCATCCTGCCGATCGTGAACGAGAACGACACGGTCGCGACGCAGGAGATCCGATTCGGCGACAACGACCGCCTCGGCGCGCTCGTGGCGCAGCTGATCGAGGCGGATGCGCTCGTGCTGCTCAGCGACATCGAGTCGCTGTACACCAAGCCGCCGTCCGACCCGACCGCTGAGCCCATCGACGTCGTCGCCCCGGACGCCGATCTCTCAGGCCTCGAGTTCGGCTCGACGGTCGTCAACAGTGTCGGCACCGGGGGAGCGGCGACGAAGGTGTCCGCCGCCCGACTGGCGGCCGCGTCCGGGATCGGTGTGCTCGTGACCAGCGCCGACCTCGTCGACAAGGCCCTCGCGGGCGCCGACATAGGGACCTGGTTCGAGCCCGCGCTCTCCTAGACTGGGCGGATGACCGACCAGACCCCGCAGGTGCGCCTCGAGCGCGCCAAAGAGGCGTCCCGCGCCACGGCCAGACTGACCAGCGACGACAAGTCCCGCGCGCTCGTAGCCATCGCGGTGGCTCTCGAGGGGAATGCGGCCGCGATCATCGAGGCCAACGGCCGAGACATCGAGCGCGGTCGATCTGACGGCATCGGCGAGTCGCTCATCGACCGACTGCGCCTCGATGAGAAGCGCGTCGCCTCCCTCGCTGCTGCGGTCCGTCAGGTCGCGGCTCTTCCCGACCCTGTCGGTCGTGTCGTCGGAGGGCACCGGATGCCGAACGGCGTCGCTCTCGAGCAGGTGCGGGTGCCGTTCGGGGTAGTCGGGGCGATCTACGAGGCGCGCCCCAATGTCACGGTCGACATCGCGGCGCTCGCGCTGCGCTCGGGGAACGCCGTGGTCCTGCGCGGTGGCAGCGCCGCACGAGACTCCAACGCGGTGCTCGTCGAGATCATGCGCCAGGCACTCGAGGAGGCAGGCGTCACCGCGGATGCGGTGCAGACCGTCGACGACTTCGGTCGCGACGGCGCCACCGCCCTCATGCACGGACGGGGTTACATCGACGTGCTGGTGCCTCGCGGCAGTGCGGGGCTGATCGAGACCGTCGTGACCGAGGCGACCGTGCCCGTGATCGAGACCGGCGCCGGCAACGTGCACATCGTCCTCGACGAGAGCGCCCCCGACGACTGGGCGCAGGACATCGTCGTGAACGCGAAGGTGCAGCGCCCCAGCGTCTGCAATGCGGTCGAGACGGTCCTCGTGCTCCGTCAGGCCGCGCCACGGCTCGTCCCGCTGGTCGCGAGTGCGCTGCAGAGTGAGGGCGTGGCCATTCACGGCGACGACATGGTGGTCGGCCTCGTCTCGAACGTGATCCCCGCGACCGAGGAGGACTGGGCGACGGAGTATCTGAGCCTCGACATCGCGATCAAGGTCGTCGACACGCTCGATGACGCTCTCGACCACATCCGTCGCTACAGCACGGGCCACACGGAGTCGATCATCACGACGGATTCGCGCAACGCGGAACGGTTCCTGGCCGAGGTCGACTCGGCGGTCGTGATGGTGAACACCTCCACGCGGTTCACCGACGGCGGGGAGTTCGGGTTCGGTGCCGAGGTCGGGATCTCGACGCAGAAGCTGCACGCGAGGGGCCCGATGGGGCTTTCCGAGCTGACCAGCACGAAATGGCTGGCGCGTGGGGCAGGGCAGACGCGCGGCTGAGGGCTAGACTAGGGGGCGCTGTGGCTCTTCGTGAGCCACGCCCGCCAGCCACGAAACGGAGTCAGGATGAACCTCGTCGCACAGATCGCGATGGTCGCTGCCGAAACCGAGCACCACGGCAATGTCCAGCTCGAGACGCTGATCTTCGGCGTCATCGCGATCATCGTCTTCGCCTTCCTCGGCCTGGTCACGCTGTCATACAAGAACGTCGCCAACCGTCACTCCGCCAAGGCTGACGCCTGGGCCGCGAGGCACGGCAAGGACGGCCACGAGGCAGGGCACGGCCACTAGGCCCATATGAACGACACGACCTCGCGTCCGGCGCGCATCGGTGTGATGGGCGGCACGTTCGACCCCATCCACCACGGGCACCTGGTCGCTGCGAGCGAGGTCGCGCACTCCTTCGATCTCGACGAGGTCGTCTTCGTGCCCACCGGACACCCGTGGCAGAAGTCGGATGTCACCCCCAGTGAGCACCGCTACCTGATGACCGTGATCGCGACGGCGTCCAACCCGCAGTTCACGGTGAGCAGAGTCGATATCGACCGTGAAGGGCCGACGTACACGATCGACACCCTCCGCGACCTGAAGGAGAAGCGGCCCGACGCTGAGCTGTTCTTCATCACGGGTGCCGATGCCGTGGCGCAAATTCTCAGTTGGAGGGACCATGATGAACTGTGGGAGTTGGCCCACTTCGTCGCGGTCTCACGTCCAGGACACGTCCTGAGCACTGACGGCCTCCCGAGCGACAACGTCAGCCAACTGGAGGTGCCGGCGCTGTCCATCTCGTCGACGGCCTGCCGGGCGCGGGTCCGTGACGACGAGCCGGTCTGGTACCTCGTCCCCGACGGAGTCGTTCAATACATCGCGAAGCATCATCTGTATCGGAGCAAGGCATGAGTACATCGGATCGGCAGGAACAGGGTCCGCTGACGCGAAAGCAGTTGCGTGAGATCCGGTTGACCGGCTCCACACCGGTCATCTCAGCGGAGGAGGCTGCGGCTGCCGCCGCGGTCGCGACTCCGCCCGCCGCAACGCCTCCCGAGGAGCAGGACGCCGCCGAGACCGAACCCGCTGCACCGTCGGCACCGGCCGACCGCGGCGAGACCGAGCCGGGGAACACGCCGCTGACGCGTCGCCAGGTTCGCGAGCGCGAACGCTCCATGACCGGATCCGTTCCCGTCGGCGACGCTGACGAGTCCGACGCGCCGGACAGTGCGGATGATGCGGACTCGACCGAAGAGGTTCCGCCCGTCGAGGTCCCCGCGGCCGAGGCCCCCGACTCCGACGTCCACGACTCCGATGTCCACGACTCCGATGTCGTTGACGACGATGACCACGACTCCGATGTCGTTGACGACGATGACCAGGAAGACGACGACTCGGCTGCGGCGGATCTGCCCGCACCGGTCAGCGCCTCGACGAACCTCGACACGACGGACGACGACCGCGAGCCGGTCACCTCCGGCGCGGGCGACACGAGTGCCGCCGTCGCGGAGCTCGGAATCGATGCAGAAACGACCGACGAGGTCGACGCAGGCGACGTTCTGGCGGATGTGGACGACGCTGACGACGACATCGCGGACGGGGAGCGCCCCGTGGTCAACTCCGCCTTCGGTCAGGATCTGCTCAGCGACGACGCGGAGACACGGAAGCCCTTCTCGCCGTCGTTCGACGAGCTGCTGACCGTCGGCGACTCGACCGGTTCCCAGCATCTCGCTCCGAACACCCTCATCTTCAACCCCTCCCCGGGAGAGGGGTCGCTCTCAGGCCCCGTCGCCTCCACAGGGGAGATCCTCGTGACCGGTTCCTACGAACTTCCCAAGGGACTCGGTTCACAGGGCCACGCGCACGGCACCACGGACGGCAAGGACGTGGACGCCGTGCTCATCGACGGCGAACTGCCCCCGGCATCCTCGCCCACGCCGATCGCCGCCAGCGCGGCCGTCAGCACCATCAAGCCCGCCGGCGAGGTCATCCGCCCGCCCGCCCCCGAAAAGGGCAACAAACTCATGCTCATCCTCGCGATCGTGGCGGGTGGTCTCGCGCTCGCGCTGGGCGTGTCCCTGATCGTCGCCTTCACCACGAATGTGTTCTGATGCAGTCACCTGAAACCGCCGAAGAGATGCTCCAGCTCGCGGCCGACGCCGCCGTCTCGAAGGGCGGTGAGGATCTCGTCGCGCTCAACGTCTCGGAGCCTCTGCCGCTCGTCGACATCTTCCTGCTCGTCACCGGAAACAGCGAGCGCAACGTCGCCGCCATCGCCGATGAGATCGAGGACAAGCTCATCGAAGCCGGTCACAAGCGGGTCCGCCGCGAAGGTCGCGCGGAGGCCCGATGGGTTCTCCTCGACTTCGGCGATCTGATCGTCCACGTCTTCCACCAGGAAGAGCGCGTCTACTACGGCCTCGAGCGTCTCTGGAAGGACTGCCCCGTCGTGCCGTTCGAGCTCGCAGACTCCGCCGCAGCAGACCGCGACTGACGTGACCGTCCACCTGATCACCGGTGCCGGATCCGGCATCGGCTCGGTCGTCGCGCGCCGCCTCCTCGATCGGGGCGATCAGGTCGTGGTGCTCGCCCGCGATGCCGGGCGCGCCAAGGAGATCACCGCGGCGCTGCCAGGAGCCTCGGCCGTCGTCGGCGACCTCGCGCAACCCGGCAGGCTGTCGTGGGCACTGTCGAAGCAGGCGCTTCCCGAGCGCATCGACTCGCTGGTGCACGCGGCGGGCGTCGTCGACCTCGGACCCGTGGCCGACCTTCCGGCGAATCTCTGGGAGCGCCAGCTCGCGGTCAACCTCGTGGGGCCTGCCGAGCTCACCCGTCTGCTCCTCCCTGTGCTGCGCGTCTCTCGCGCTCGGATCGTGTTCGTCAACTCCGGTGCGGGGTTGCACGCGCACGCCGGCTGGTCGGCGTATGCCGCCTCGAAGCACGGGCTCAAGGCTCTCGCCGACGCATTGCGGGCCGAGGAGAGCGAGCATGGTGTGCGGGTCACATCGATCTACCCCGGACGCACCGCGACCCCCATGCAGGAGCGAGTGCACCAGCAGGAAGGGCGGGACTACGATCCGGAGCGGTTCATCACGGCGGATTCCGTCGCGACGACGATCCTCACCGCGCTCGACCTGCCGGACGACGCCGCTCTCACCGATCTGACCATCCGCCCTCGGGCGTGACCCCCTGAAGTCTCTCGTCTCAGCTGTCAAGCCCCTGTGACCTTTCGGTCGGAGCGGGGATGATCTTGAGTGGGGAGAGAGTCTTGGAGGGAATCACATGTCCGGAGATCCAGATCCTAGATACGTGCTGCATCGCGTCACACCGTCGGAGTGGGTGATCAACGACCGACGATACGAGACGAACGATCCGCGGCACGTGGTGGCATGCGTCTACGAGTACGCGGACACCGAGGTCGAGGTCGTGTGGCTTCGCGACCTGCCTCTGGCAGTGCGGTACACGACCGCTTACGAAGTTCTCGAAGAGGTGACGCGAGTGCAGGATTCGAGCCGGGCGACGAGGCCCATCGCGATCCCGCACCTGCCCCCTCTTCTCGCGACCTGAACAGGCTGCGCGGCAGGACCCGGGGAGGGGCCTGCCGCGCAGGGGCGTGCTGGGCGAGGACTCAGGAGTCCTCGCCCAGCGGCTTCTCCGACGCCAGGCGGTCGGCCGCGGCGCCGTCGACCTGGTCGGCATCCGCATCCGTGTCGAGAACGGGCTCGCCGTCGACGTCGCGGTGAGGCACGCCGTCGATCTCTCCTTCGTCATCCGGGCGGGGGACCAGCGGCGGTATCGGGTTGTTGGTCATCATCGACTCCTCTCGTGAGATGTGCGCGCCACGATAGGTCGGGCGTGCACAGACAGGGAGTGGGTTGACGACCGAGGTCCGGAGGAGTATCCGGCGGTGCGACGATTCTGCGGCACTCGATGGGTCGGCGGCGTCACACCATTTCGGGGCGCTTCTTGCGGAACGGCTTCGCGGGGGTGTGCGGGCCGTCCCACACCGTGATGATGCCCCAGGCGACAGCGGCGATCGGCACCGAGAGCACCGCGCCGACGATGCCGCCGAGGATGGTGCCCGTGGTCAGGGCGAGGAGGATCACGAGAGCGTGGAGCTTGAGGGAGCGGGCCATCACGACCGGCTGAAGGAAGTTGCCCTCGAGCTGATTCACGAGCACGACGATGCCGACGACGATGAGGGCTGCCACCGGGCCGTGCGTGACGAGCGCCACGAGAGCCGCGAGGATCCCGGCGGCGGTTGCGCCGACCAGGGGGATGAACGCCGTCAGGAAGACGATCACGGCGAGGGGGAGTGCAAGAGGGATCTGCAGGATCGCCAAGCCGATGCCGATGCCGAGAGCATCGGCGGCGGCGACGATCGACGTGCCGCGGATGTAGCCTCCGAAGACATCGACGGTCTTGTCGCCGATGCGGCGCGCACGCTCATAGCTGTTCCCGGTGAAGGGACGGAGCAGGAACTCCCAGATGCGCGGTCCGTCCTTGAGGAAGAAGAACAGCACGACGATCATCAGCGCGAGGCCGGTGAAGAAGCTCGCAGTGGCCGAGACCCCCGCGAGAGCTCCGCGTCCGAACGAGGCGCTGGTCAGGAAGTCGCCGACTCCTGCCCACACCTCGTCGAGATCGATCGATGCGATGTCGAAAGGCAGGGTGTCGAGCCAGGCCGTCACCTGCGTCACGCCGTCGGTGGCCGACTCGATCAGATCGTCCCACTGGGAACGGACCGTCAGCACGATCACCCAGACGATGCCGCCGAGGATCGCGAGGATGCCGATCAGCGCGATCCAGGTGGCGAGGATCGACGGCACTCCGCGACGCCGCATGAACGCGACGAGCGGGTGGATGGCCGAGGCGAGGATCAGCGCGATCGTCACGGGGATGAACACGAGAGAGAGCTGCGTGATCACCAGCACGCCGATGGCGACCAGGGCGAGCACCGAGAGGGTCTGCAGACTCCGTGTGGCGGCGAGGCCGAATCCCCGCGACCACAGTCGCGTCTCCGTCATCGGGGTCGACGCGTCTGACAGAGACGATGACATGGTCTCCGGTCGTCGGAACAGTCCCAGCACGTGCGTCCTCCACCTCGTCGAAGACCGTCTCGGTGACGAAGACGGCCTGGCCTTTCTATCCGGCGCAGCGGACGATGGCAAGTCCCTGGCGCTCTGCCATGGGCGGCCCTTCGCCGATGACGAGGGCGCCCGCGCGCGCCGGTGTGTCGGATGAACGAGAAGAAGGCCCCGCGATCTCTCGCGGGGCCTTCTATCGGGTGGACCTGGGGGGACTCGAACCCCCGACCCCCTGCATGCCATGCAGGTGCGCTACCAGCTGCGCCACAGGCCCAGAACTGCTTCCTCACTGCTCGAAGCAACTTGAACAGAGTACTACACGGATCGCGCGCAACACCAATCGGCGCGGGGCCCCCGGGCGCGTCGCATTAGGCTGACCGCATGACGACGATCACCGCCACCGTAGAGGCCGACTTCGATGAATAGTCCGGTCTGTGGCGCGGGTATCTGACCTTTTACGGCACGGAGCTCCCTGACGAGATCACGACCGAGTCGTTTCGGCGGATCGTCGAGGGGCGGGATCTGCACGGAGCGGTCGCGCGCGACGGCGACGGGCGCGCGATCGGCATCGTGCACTGGCTCACGCACCCGGCGACGTGGAGCACATCGCCCTACTGCTACCTCGAAGACCTCTATGTCGACGGCGAGTCCCGAGGCTCCGGGGTGGGGCGGCTGCTGATCGCCCACGTGCGTGACTGGGCTGTCGAGAACGGGTGCGAGAAGGTCTACTGGCTGACGCAGGAGACCAACATGACAGCCCGCGCGCTCTACGACAACGTGGCGACGCACACCGGGTACACGCACTACCAGATCGCCCTCTGACGCCCCGGAACAACCGCGTGATCGCGGGTGTTGTCATCATCGTGAGCATCCTGGACAGCGTCGTGATCGGCGCCGGTCAGGCCGGTCTGTCGGCCTCCTTTCATCTGACCCGTCTGGGCATCGGTCATGTCGTGCTCGACTCGGACTCCGAGCCCGGAGGCGCATGGCGGCACCGGTGGGATGCTCTGACGATGCGCGACGTGCACGGAGTGGCGGAGCTGCCGGGGGATTCTCCACCGCCGCGAGACGGGCAGCGCGCCAATATGGCCGTGCCGGCATACTTCGCGGCGTATGAGCGCGCTCATCGCCTGCCGGTGATCCGGCCCGTGGGAGTCGACCGGGTGGTCGACGAGGACGGCCTCCTGGTCGTGCGCGCGGGGGAACAGGAATGGCGCAGTCGGACGCTCGTCAACGCGACCGGGACGTGGACTCATCCGTTCCTGCCGCACTACCCGGGGATGGAGACGTTCCTCGGCGAGCAGCTGCACACGGTCGACTATCCGGGACCAGAGCACTTCGTGGGCAAGCGCGTCCTCGTCGTCGGCGGGGGCGCGTCGGCTGTCCAGTTCCTCGGAGCTCTGGCGCCGATCACCGACACACTCTGGGTGACGCGGCGTGAGCCGGTGTGGCGCAGCGACGACTTCACGCCCGAAGCAGGAGCAGCCGCTGTCGCGCTCGTCGAGCGACGGGTCGCCCAGGGGCTGCCTCCCGAGAGCGTGGTGAGCGTCACAGGGCTCATGCTGCGGCCGCAGGAACGGGAGGCGGAGAGGCTCGGCGCCTACGCTGCTCGCCGCCCGATGTTCTCGCGCATCGAGCCGGACGGCGTCCGCTGGGCCGACGGCACCTTCGAGCGGGTCGACGTCATCCTCTGGGCGACGGGGTTCCGCCCGGCGATCGCGCACCTCGCGCCGCTGCACCTCCGCAGCGCGGCCGGGGGCATCCAGCTCGACCGCGGCGGGCGGGGGACGACCGCGGTGCAGGACCCGCGGATCCAGCTCGTCGGCTACGGTCCGTCGGCGAGCACGATCGGTGCGAACAGGGCGGGACGCTCAGCGGCGAAGGGCGTCCAGCGGGCGCTGGCCGTCGCATCCGTCCGGAGCCCCTGAGCGATCTCGGCCCAATCGTCCCGAGCTGAGGTCGGCGAGGGCGCGTAGGGTGAAGACATGTCGCGAATCATCGTCTTCGGCGGCCACGGCCGCATCGCACTGCTTCTCGCTCCTCTTCTCGTCGAGCGGGGTGACGAGGTCACCTCGGTCATCCGCAATCCCGACCACGTCTCGGAGGTCGAGGCGACAGGGGCGCATGCGCTCGTCGCCGACGTCGAGACCCTCGACACGTCTGAACTCGCGGAGATCATCCGCGGTCACGATGCCGTCGTCTGGTCGGCCGGGGCCGGTGGGGGTTCCGCGGATCGCACGTACGCCGTCGATCGTGACGCGGCGATCCGCACCATGGATGCCGCAGAGGCGGCGGGCGTCATGCGCTATGTCATGGTCTCGTGGATCGGTTCGAAGGCCGATCACGGAGTGGCTGAGGACGACGGGTTCTTCGCCTACGCGGATGCGAAGTGGGCGGCGGACGAGCACCTGCGATCGACGGACCTCGACGGCACGATCCTCGGCCCCGGCACGCTCACGTTCGATGAGCCGACGGGCCGTATCCTGCTCGACCCGGACGGCAAGGGCGAGGTCGCGCGCGCCGATGTGGCGGCTGTGATCGCGGAATCTCTCGGCAACCCCTCGACGTTCGGTCGCACCATCCGATTCGGAAACGGCACGGCCGACTCCGGCGTGCCCATCGCCGACGCTCTCACCACCTGACCTCATGCTGCGACGTCGCTTCGGAGCGGTCAGTGCCGCGGCGTTCGTCGCCCTCGCGACGGCGGCCGCACCGGCCTCTGCCGCGGCTGTCGGCTCGGTGCAGGGCGGTCTCGCCCATGCGCAGATTTCCTCACCAGCAATCGGCGAGCACGCCGAGGCTCTCGTCGCCGAGATGACGACGGTCGAGCAGGCGGCGAGCGTCGTGATGGGGCACATCCCGACGACGGATGCCGGAGCGCTCCGCGCCTACATGCAGCAGGGCCTCGGCGGTTTCATCCTGATGGGAGCGAACATCCCGGCGACCTACGACGAGCTCCAGACCCTCACGTCTGCTCTCACGGTCGACCCCGCGCTGCCTCCGCTCGTGGCGGTCGATCAGGAGGGCGGGATCGTGTCGCGCCTCGTCGGCGATGGTTTCCCCGCCTCGACCGTCTTGAAATCGCAGCCGGTCTCCGACACGTCGTCGGCCTTCTCCGCCCGCGCGGCGCTGGTGGCGAGAGCGGGGATCACCGTGAACTTCGGCACGGTCGCAGACGTGACGTCCGACCCGTCGTCATTCATCTACGGCAGGGCACTCGGCACCGACTCCCAGACGGCCGCCGAGCGAGTCGCTGCCGCCACCACGGCGCAAGAGCAGATCATCGCCTCCACGCTGAAGCACTTCCCCGGTCATGGGGCGGCGCCGGGCGACTCCCACAGTGCTGTCCCTGCCACAGCCGAGACCATCGATGAGTGGCGTTCCACGGACGCGGTGCCCTTCGTTGCAGGTATCGAGGCCGGTGCCTCTCTGCTGATGTTCGGCCACCTGGCCTACACCTCGATCGATCCTGCTCCCGCGTCTCTGTCGGCGCGCTGGCACGAGATCGCCCGTGAACAACTGGGATTCGACGGCGTGATCGTGACCGATGACCTCGGGATGCTGCAGTCCTCGGGGATACCCGAGTACGCCGACCCCGTGACGAACGCCGTGTCGGCGGTCGTCGCCGGGAGCGACCTCGTGCTGATGATCGCCGGTTCGACTCCCGACACCGCCGGCCAGATCGTCCGCGGGCTCGCGGATGCGGTCGATGCGGGGGTGCTGCCCGCCGATCGGCTCGCCGACGCGGCCACCCGCGTGATGACGTTGCGCCTGCAGTCGACGTCGGCGACCACCGACTGGGCACCGTGCCCGGAGTGCGAGCCGGCGGACTGATCGCTCAGCCCGCTCACGCCGGTCAGCCCGCGAGCGTGACGGCGGTGGTGGAGCCGAGCCAGGCATGCAGCAGCTCGCCGCGCAGATGCCCACCGCGCTCTGCGAACACGCGCTGCCGGCGGACGTACTCCGCCTTGCCCTCGGTCGTCTCGATCGGTACGGGCTCGACACCCCACGGTGCCAGGTCGTACGGCGCGGCCTGCATGTCGAGAAGGCGGATGTCTCTTGCGAGCTCGAAGGTGTCGAGCAGAAGTTCGCCGGGCACGAGGGGGCCCAGCTTGACCGCCCATTTGTACAGGTCCATGCCGGCATGAAGGCATCCGGGCTGCTCGAACAGGGGCTGCTCGTCGCGGGTCAGCTCCGTGCGGTTGCGAGGCACGGCCGCGGGTGTGAAGAACCGGAAGGCATCGAAGTGGGTGCATCTGAGGTCATGGCTCTCGACGACCAGATCCGTTGCGTCCTGCCCAAGACGCAGGGGCACCGCGTGTCTGTGCTCGTCTGCTCGATAGACCATCGCCCACTCATGCAGTCCGAAGCATCCGAACTGCCCGGGTCGAGAGGCGGTGCGACGCAGCATCCGCTCGATGAGGCCGGCGAGGTCTGCCTTCTCGCGCGCGAAGGCAGCGGCATCCGGCACCGCACCGGCTTCGGTCGCGCCGGGGGAGTACCACCGCCAGGTCAGCCGCTCGTCGGCCTCCTCGAGCTCGACCCCGGCGCCGGGGTGCCACCGACGCAGCTGCGCGGGCTTGTAGCTGTAATAGGTGAACAGGAAGTCCCATACCGGGTGCTTCTCGCCCCGCGCGGCTCGTTCCCGATGCTCAGCCGTGAGGGCGTCGGCTCTCGTCTGGTGCGCTCGTTCGCGTTCCAGCCAGTCGGTCCGCGCCAGCGTCATGGTCACCTCAACGGAGGATGCCGGCTTTGCCGAGCAGGTCACGGAGCCCCGCGCCGTCCTCGGCACTGACCCAGGGGGCGACGTCGTCGGAGTGCGGCTCGTGGCCCGCGCGACCACCGGCGAGCACGGCCTCGGCCGGGAGCAGCCGACGGATGGCGACGCCGGCGACGGAGTCGGGGTGCTCATCCATAAACTCGGAGTAGATCGCCTCGTCGTGCTGGCCGTCGTCGCCGATCAGCAACCATTTCACGTGCGGGAACTCCGTGGCCAGGCGACGCAGGTTGGTGAGCTTGTGCTCGCGTCCGCTGCGGAACCATCGGTCGTGGGTGGGGCCCCAGTCGGTGAGGAGCATGGAGCCTGCGGGGAACAGGTGGCGCCCGAGGAACCGGCGGAGAGTCGGGGCGACGTTCCAGGCTCCGGTCGAGAGGTAGACCATGGGAGCACCGGGATATTCGCGGAGCACCTGATCGAGCAGCACGGCCATGCCCGGCACGGGGATGCGCGCGTGCTCGTCGACGACGAAAGAGTTCCAGGCGGCGATGAAAGGTCGGGGGAGGGCGGTGACCATCACGGTGTCGTCGACGTCGGAGACGACCCCGAAGTGGGTCGACTCGGCCACGATGAACGCGGTCGTCTCGACCGGGTCCTGACCCTCGACGGAGAACGTGAAGGTCTGCCATCCTGGCTCGAGCTCGGCGTGCACGACCGAGTCGATCACACCGCCCCGGTCGGCGACGACATAGTGCACCGAATCGCCGATCTGCACGGCGACCTTCGCGAAGCTCACGGGGATGCCGACGAAGCTCCGCCAGCCGCGGACGCTGGCCGGCTCGCCGTCCTTCGTGCTCCGTGCGGGAGGGACGATGAGAACGCGACCGACGACACGCACCCAGCCGGGCCCGCCGTAACCGGGGAACGGGAGGATGGTCGCGGTGCGGCCGCGACGGCGCGCTCGCCCCTCGCGCCACACGTGGAGGCGGTGTTCGAGGCGCGCGAACCAGTGGATCCGGGGCGCCGGAGGTGACGAAGCCATTGCTTCAGTCTTTCACGTCGGTCGAGTCCTTCGCGTCGGAGATGTCGAGATGGCGCGCCTCGAGGCGCGAGATCACCTTCTTGCCCACGAACACGGCGACGAGGAAAAGGGCGATGATGCCGACGAAGATGTATCCGGCGTAGTGCACCCGGTCGGCGAGCTCATCGAAGCTGCCGGCGGCGAGCGAGGTGATGCTCACGTAGGCCGTCGCCCAGAGCAGGCAGGCCGGCGCCGTCCACGCGAGGAATCGGCGGTAGGAGTAATGGCTCATCCCCACGGTCAGCGGCACGAGGGAGTGCAGCACCGGCAGGAACCGCGAGAGGAAGATGGCGATGCCGCCGCGGCGGGCGAGGTAACGCTCCGCCCGCACCCAGTTCTCCTCGCCGACGCGTCGGCCGACCCAGGAGGCACGGATGTGCGGGCCGACCCACCGCCCGAGCCAGAAGCCGATGCTCTCGCCGATCAGCGCGCCGACGACGACCGAGACGACCATCGCCACGGCCTGAGGGAGGCTGGTGATGCCGATGGACGCGACGAGTACGACAGTGTCACCGGGGAATACGAGCCCGATCAAGACGCTCGTCTCCAGCATCACGGCGAGCCCCGCGACGAGGGTGCGAGTGATCGGGTCGATGGACCGCATGAAGTCGATCAGCCACGGCACCAAGTCGTCCACCCCTTGAGAATACGGGAGTGCACGCCGCCTAGGCTGAGAACGTGCCCGAACCTCTGAGCGCCCGCGTCCTGCCCGATCGGGTGACGCCTGACGCGCTCTTCCTCGCCCTCGAACGGTCGTGCGCCGACCTGTTCTGGCTCGACGCCGGGGCGGACGCGACGGAGGGATGGAGCTTCGTCGGGACGGGCGATCCGGCGTCGTTCCCCGGTGAAGTGCGGATGGATGCCCGCACGGCCGCCGCGCATCCCGGTCCTCCGCTGCGGGGCGGGTGGGTCGGCTGGTACGACTACGAGACCGGCGCCCGAGCAGCGGGAGCACCCGTATCGGAAGCCGCTGACGAGCCCGGCGACGCCTGGTTGCGGGTCTCCCGGCTGGCGGCGTTCGATCATGCGACCGGCACCGTATGGGTTGCCGCAGCCCATGCCGATCTCGACGAGTGGAGCGCCGTCGTCGCTCGTGTCACCCCCTCCGCCGTGCCGCGCGGGGAGACGGTGTTCAGTGCGCCCTCGTCCGTACGCAGCGAGGCGCGACACACTCCGACGGAGTACGCAGGACTCATCGAGCGCTGCCGCGAGCTCATCAGAGCGGGGATCGCCTACCAGCTCTGTCTCACCACCCGGTTCACCGTTCCGGGGGAGCACGACGGAGTCGCGGTGTACCGACGCCTCCGTGCCGCAACTCCGGCGCACCATGGCGGCTTCATCCGGATCGGCGGCCGCTCCTTGCTCAGTGCGAGCCCCGAGCAGTTCCTCCACGCTGAAGGCGGCGTCATCCGCACGCGGCCGATCAAGGGGACGCGGCCCCGCGGCGCAGACGCCGCGCACGATGCCGAGCTCGCCGCCGAGCTCGCGGCGGACCCGAAAGAACGGGCTGAGAACGTCATGATCGTCGATCTGATGCGCAACGATCTGTCGAGGGTGTGCCGACCCGGGTCGATCCGGGTCGAGGCGCTGTGGGCCGTGGAGACGTATCCGGCGGTGCACCAGCTCGTCAGTACCGTCAGCGGCACGGCGGCCGCGGGCACGACGGCGAGCGAACTTCTCGCAGCGACCTTCCCGGGAGGCAGCATGACAGGCGCGCCGAAGCTCTCGGCGATGACGCGCCTGCATGAGCTGGAGGGAGGGCCTCGCGGTATCTACGCCGGGTGCTTCGGTTACATCGGCGATGAGGGGTCGCTCGACCTCGCGATGGTCATCCGCAGCATCGTGATCGACGGTACGGGCGCTGTGGTCGGCGCAGGCGGGGGGATCACCTGGCGATCGGTCGCCGCCTCGGAGGTCGCCGAGGTCGCGACGAAGGCTCGGGCGCCGCTCGCTGCGCTGGGAGTGGAAATGCCCGCGGCCTGGGCTTCCGATATCCTGAACTGATCCCCTTTTCCCTTCAGATTGGTCGTGCGTTCGTTGTCTGAGAACCTGTCCACCTCTCCCGTCGCCGAGGAGACCTCCTCGGCGCACGCTATCCAGGCCAAGTGGCAGAAGTACTGGGCGGAGAACGAGACGTTCCTCACCGGCGGCGACGATGACAAGCGGCCCCGCCGCTACGTGCTGGCGATGTTCCCCTACCCCTCCGGCGACCTGCACATGGGGCACGCGGAGAACTACCTGTATTCGGACATCGTGGCCCGGTTCTGGCGCCACCGCGGGCACAACGTGCTCAACCCGATCGGCTGGGACTCCTTCGGGCTGCCTGCGGAGAACGCGGCGATCCGTCAGGGTGCGGATCCCCGCGAGTGGACCTACCAGAACATCGCTCAGCAGAAGCAGGCGTTCCAGAACTACGGCGTCTCGTTCGACTGGTCGCGAGTGCTGCACACCTCCGACCCCGAGTACTACCGCTGGAACCAGTGGCTGTTCCTGAAGCTGCACGAGCGCGGTCTTGCGTACCGCAAGAAGAGCGCGGTCAACTGGTGCCCGAACGACCAGACCGTGCTCGCGAACGAGCAGGTCGTCGACGGCCGTTGCGATCGCTGCGGTGCCGAGGTCGTGAAGAAGAAGCTGACTCAGTGGTACTTCAAGATCACGGACTACGCCGACCGGCTGCTCGATGATCTGAACCAGCTCGAGGGCTTCTGGCCGCACAAGGTGCTGCAGATGCAGCGCAACTGGATCGGACGCTCGATCGGCGCCGACGTCGACTTCCGCATCGAGGGGCGCGACGAGCCCGTCACCGTGTTCTCGACGCGTCCTGACACCCTGCACGGAGCGACGTTCTTCGTCGTGGCCCCCGACTCCGACCTGGCGTCGGAGCTCGCAGCGGATGCTCCGGCCGACGTGCGTGAGCGTTTCCAGAAGTACCTGGCCGATGTGCAGAAGACCACCGACGTCGACCGACAGGCCACCGATCGCCCGAAGACCGGGGTCTTCCTCGAGCGGTACGCGATCAACCCGGTCAACGGCGAGAAGCTGCCGGTCTGGGCGGCGGACTACGTGCTGGCCGATTACGGTCACGGAGCGGTCATGGCCGTGCCGGCGCACGACCAGCGAGACCTGGACTTCGCCCGCGCCTTCGACCTGCCCGTGAAGGTCGTCGTCGACACGACGGCGCCGGTCACCGGTGCGATGCCGGTCATCGAGGTCGATGAAGAGGGCGTGCCGATCGACACCGGCGCGGCGCTCGACGAGCAGAACCCCGCCTCCACCGGCATCGCTCTGACGGGAGAGGGCCGGATGATCAACTCCGGACCGCTCAACGGTCTGTCGAAGCGCAATGCGATCGCCCGTGCGATCGAGCAGCTCGAGGCGTCCGGCACCGGGCGCGCCGCCAAGAACTACCGTCTGCGGGACTGGCTGATCTCGCGTCAGCGCTTCTGGGGCACGCCGATCCCGATGCTGCACGCGGAGGACGGCCGGATCATCCCCGTGCCCGAGGAGCAGCTGCCGGTGAAGCTGCCCAGCGTCGAGGGGCTCGACCTCAAGCCCAAGGGATCGTCGCCGCTCGGCGCCGCTGAGAGCTGGGTCCGCACGGTGGATGCCGCCAGCGGTGACCCCGTTCTGCGGGATCCGGACACGATGGACACGTTCGTCGACAGCTCGTGGTACTTCCTGCGATTCCTGTCGCCGAACAGCGACACGGTCGCGTTCGACCCGGCTCAGGCCGCCCGCTGGTCGCCGGTCGACTCCTACATCGGCGGCGTCGAGCACGCCATCCTGCACCTGCTGTACGCGCGATTCATCACCAAGGTGCTGTTCGACATGGGGCTGATCGACTTCACCGAGCCCTTCTCGAACCTCATCAACCAGGGCATGGTCCTGCTCGACGGCGCCAAGATGTCGAAGAGCAAGGGCAACCTGGTGCTCTTCGAAGAGGAGCTCGACGCCTACGGCGCCGATGCGCTACGCGTGGGTCTCGCGTTCGCCGGACCGGTCGAAGACGACAAGGACTGGGCCGACGTCTCGACGACCGGTGCGCAGAAGTTCCTGGCCCGCGCGTTGCGCATCGCCCACGAGGTGTCCTCTCCTGTCGACGTCGTGTTCGCGGGCGGAGATGCGGCGCTGCGTCGAGCCACGCACAAGCTGCTGGCAGATGCTCCTGGGCTCGTCGAGCAGACGAAGTTCAACGTCCTGGTCGCGCGCCTGATGGAGCTGGTCAACGTCACCCGCAAGACGATCGACGGTGCCGCAGGCGCCGCTGATCCGGCGGTGCGTGAGGCGGCCGAGACCGTCGCCGTGATGCTCGATCTGATCGCCCCGCACACCGCGGAGGAGATGTGGGAGATCCTCGGACACGAGCCGTCCGTCGGGCTCGTCACCTGGCGCTCCGCCGACCCGGCGCTGCTCGTCGAGGACACCGTGACCGCCGTCGTGCAGGTGGGCGGCAAGGTCCGCGCTCAGCTCGAGGTGCCCGCGCGCATCGGCGAGGCCGAGCTCGAATCGCTCGCCCGTGCCGACGAGCGGGTCATTCGCTCGATCGGCGACCGCGAGATCGTCAAGGTCGTCGTGCGCGCCCCGAAGATCGTCAGCATCGTCGTGAAGGGCTGACCGACCGCGTAGCCAGCCGCTCTGCACATCCGGCCGCCCACGGGGGTTCTCCCCGACGGGCGGCCGGATGCATGAGAGGCGTCCGTTCGCTGGCATAGCGTTGCGGAATGCCCGAATCCGCCGCTTCCTCACCGGCGCCGCGCCGGTTGCGGCTGGGGGTCGGCGCCGCCGTCGTGCTGGCGCTCGTCGTGCTGTCCGCGGCCGTCGGACTCGGACTGATGCGGGGGCAGGCCGTGCCGACCGAATCGGTGCCGTTGGCCACCGAGGCCGCCGAGAGCGGCGGATCGACGGGAGAGCTCTACGTGCACGTGCTGGGCGCGGTCGAGCATCCGGGACTCTATGTCCTCGATCTCGACTCCCGGCTGGTCGATGCGGTGGCGGCGGCCGGCGGGACCACTGACGATGCCGACCTGACCGCGGTCAATCTCGCCCGCGTGCTCTCGGACGGCGAACAGATCAGCGTGCCGGTCGTGGGTGCCGCAGCCGCGGAGGGGCCGCCGGGAGCAGGCGCGCCCGCGGACGATCTGGTGGATCTCAACACCGCAGATCAGGCGGCGCTCGAGACTCTGCCGCGCATCGGCCCCGCCCTGGCCGAGCGGATCATCGCCTGGCGTGACGAGAACGGTCGGTTCACATCGGTCGATGACCTGCTGTCGGTCCCCGGCATCGGAGAGAAGCTGCTCGCCGGCATCCGCGACGGTGCGCGGGTGTGATGCGCGGTCTGCGGGCGCTGTCTCTCTCTCGCCTGAGTCAGAGCGTCGTCAGCTGTGCAGCGACGTGCCGCTTCTCGAAGCCCCCGAGTCGGTCAGGACGGCACGTGCGGCATGCTCGCCGGAAGCGAGGGCGCCTTGGATCGACGCGGTGTCTCTGTGATCCCCGGCTGCATACAGCCGCTCGGCGTAGCGCGGCGATCGCGGTGGGCCGAGCGGTGCCGGTTGGGCAGGCAACGCGTCGAGGATGTCGTCGCGCCGGATCAGCTGCCACGCGCTGATGTCCGTACCCCAGACCTCTTCGAGGTGGCGGCGCACGTCGAACTCGTCGGCGGGTGCGCCGCCACGCGGCAGCAGGCAGGTCGCGGCGATGAGGTGACGTCCGGCCGGCGCATACGAGGGCACGGTGTGCGTCATCACGACGGTGTTCACGACGGGGCCTCTACCTCGGCCGTCGACGGTGAGCAGTGCGGATCCGCTGGGAGGTTCAGTGGCGGCGAACCACCACGTCTGCAGACCTCTCGTGACCGGACGGGCGAGACCGGTGAGCTCGCTGACGGCTTCGGCGCCGACTGCGACCACCGCCCGAGCCGCTCGCACGGAGTCGCCGTCGCTCAGCCCCACCGTGATCTCCTCTCCTCCTGCTGAGATGCCTCCCGCGCGCGCCCCGAAACGGATGTCAGTACCCGCCGCGCGCGCGTGCGCGGCGAGCTGCTCGGGGACAGCGGCGATCCCCTGTGTGGGAAGCCCGGGTCGGCCGAGCGCGAAGTAGCGTACGAGCAGTCGCGCGAAGGCGTTCGACGTCTCGCCGCCTCTCTCCGCCAGAACCCCGGCGAGAAACGGCTCGAGTACAGCGGTGCGAAGCGGGCCACGAAGCCCCGCGGCATCCCATCCCTCGCGCATGGTGGCATCGTTCCGAGCCAGATGCGAGAGCGGACTCACCAGTGCCGGCGCGGCCCAGCGTGCCAGCGCGACGGCATCCCGACCGCTCACCAGGCCGCTGCGCAGAGACGTGACGATCGACAGCGGATGCCGAAGCGGATGCCGCAGCTCGGCCACCCCGTCCGTCGTGCGCACCCGCACGCCCACAGGGAAGCTCCCGAGCGCGAGTGCGTCGAGATCGACGCTGCGCCGAAGTGCCGGGTAGGCCGGGTTGAGGACCTGGAACCCGCGGTCCAGCCGGAAGCCGTCGATGATGTCGGTGCGCTGGCGTCCGCCGACCGCATCCGCGGCCTCGAGGACGACGACGTCGAGTCCGTGAGCGGAGAGCAGTCCCGCGCAGCGGAGCCCTGCGAGGCCGGCGCCGATCACGATCACGTCATGCATTCGCGATGACCTCTCCTCGGCGCGTCAGAAAGTCTCGCACCAGAGTCAGGCGAATGGGCTGGTGCTCTGCGGTGTCGCGTACGTCGACCATTCCCCGAGTATGCCTGAGTCGCTCGGTGTGGTGGAGACTGTCGGCTGTCGGAACGACCCGCGGTCGGTGAATCGAAGTGCCAGCGGTCCACACTCAGAGATCATCGCTTCGCATTCGGCGCTCCTGCACGCCGCGTCGGCATCGTTGTGTTGTCCACCGACCGGGGGGCGGGTGCGCTGCGAGGTGGTCGCACGCCCCTACGTTGTCCTGATGCACCGGCTGCCGATGAGATGCGACCCGCGGGTTCGACCGCGCGATGACGCGCGGGTATGAGCCGGGATCTGCGTCTGCTGCCGATCGCAGGCGGAGTGTGGGTGGTCGCCCTGGTCTGCGTGTTCGTGCCTCCAGCTGCGCAGTGGTGCCTTCTCGGTGGCGTGCTGGGGGCGGCGGCGTCGCTGTTGTGGATGCTGCGGCGGTCGTCCGCCGCGGCGTCCATGGCCGGGGTGGTGCTCGTGATGCTCGCCGCGATCGCCGCTGTCTCCGTCACTGTTCTTGCCGCGACACCGGCGCGCGAGGGCGCCGCGTCGTGGGACGGACGTGTGGTCGAGGTGACGGGGGAGGTCAGCACCTCGGCGTCGGTCGGTCGGGATGGGCGCCTGTGGATGGAGGTGCAGCTCACGCGCATCGGGTCGCCGGGGTCGGTGCGGGCGGCGTCGGCTCCGGTGCGGGTCGGCATCGATCCGGCCGAGGGGTTCGATCTCGGCGCCACAGTCCGGGTGAAGGGAGAGGCGGCGGCGACGGATCCGGGGGAGAGGGCAGCGCTCGTCGTGTTCGCGAGCGAGGCGTCGGTCGAGGAGCCGGCATCCGGGGTCTTCGCGGTCGCGGCCGGATTGCGCAGCGCTTTCATCGACCGGGCGCAGCGACTTCCCGAGCCCGGAGCGGGTCTGCTTCCCGGACTCGCAGTCGGCGACACCCGCGCGGTGTCGACCGAGCTGAACGATGACATGCGCACCAGCGGTCTCAGCCACCTGACGGCGGTCTCCGGAGCGAACTGCGCCATCGTCGTCGGGGCGGTGTTCTGGTTGGCTGCGCTGTGCGGCGCCGGACGGGGGACTCGAGTCGTCGCGGCCGCTCTCGGTCTCGCGGGCTTCGTCGTCCTCGTGACGCCGGAACCCAGCGTGGTCAGGGCGGCGGTCATGGCGGGTGTCGCGATGCTGTCACTGCTTCTCGGGCGGCCGAGCGCGGGTGCGGGGATGCTGGCGCTCAGCGCGAGCGGCATCCTGATCGCCGACCCGTGGCTGGCCTCGACTGCGGGATTCGCGCTCTCGGTCTCCGCATCGGGTGCGCTGATCCTGCTCTCGCCGTCGCTCACCCGCGGACTCGCGCGATTCATGCCGCAACCTCTCGCTCTCGCGATCGCCGTGCCGACGTCCGCACAGCTCGTGTGCGGCCCCGTCATCGCCCTCTTCGCAGAGCAGCAGTCTCTCGTGGGGCTCGTGGCGAACCTGCTGGCTGCGCCCGCGGCGCCGATCGCCACTGTCATCGGCCTCCTCGCGTGTCTCGCCGCTCCGGTGGGCGTTCTCGCCGACCTTCTGGCGGCGTCGGCATGGCTGCCCGCCGCGTGGATCGCGCAAACGGCCAGCATCACGGCCAGGCTGCCGTTCGCTCAGATCGCCATGGTGCCCGGCATCGCCAGCGCCGTGCTGGTCGGCGTCGTGAGCGCGGCGATCGGGGTGATTCTCGCCGATGGGTACCGCGCGGTGCCGGTCGTCAGGGGTGTCGCAGCGGCCGTGCTGGCAGTCGCGCTCGCCCTGGGCGGTGCGCATGTGGTGCTCAACGGTCCGCTGGCGAGCGCGACCACTCCCGACGAATGGTCGGTCGCCGCCTGTGATGTGGGCCAGGGAGACGCACTCGTCGTGCGCTCCGAGGGGGCGATCGCACTGATCGATACCGGGCCGGAACCGGAGCCGCTCGCCTCGTGTCTGCGCGAACTCGGTGTCGAACGCGTGGATCTGCTCGTGCTCACGCACTTCGATCTGGATCACGTCGGCGGGGTCGAGGCTGTTCAGGGGAGAGTCGAGGCGGTGCTGCATGGGCCACCGGGGGAGAGCGGTGACGAGCGGATGCTGCAGCACCTCGCCGACGGCGGTGCGACGGTCGGTCAGGCGGCAGCGGGCATGCGGGGTGACCTGGGCGCGGCGTCCTGGCAGGTGCTGTGGCCGCAGCGTGGGTCGGAGGCGTTCCCGCCGGGCAACGACCAGAGCGTGGTTCTGGAGATAGGTGGCGGCGGCGTACCCCGCTCGCTTTTCCTGGGCGACCTGTCGGGGGAGGCGCAGTGGATGCTGGAACGCACCGCGCATCTCCGAGGCGGCTACGCGGTGGTCAAAGTCGCCCATCACGGCAGCGCCGACCAGGACTTCCCGCTCTATCAGGACCTGCACCCGAGTGTCGCGCTGTTCAGCGTAGGCGTCGACAACGACTACGGGCATCCGCGAGCGGAGACTCTGGCATCGCTCGAAGCTGCCGGTGCGCGAGTGCTGCGGACCGACCAGCAGGGCCGTCTCCTCGTGGGCCTCGCGGGGGACGAGCTTCAGCTGTGGGCCGAGAAGCAGCCACCCTGACGACGGGGTCGACGTCTGTGGCCCCCGGTAGTCTGGAGGCATGGCTGCTTCTCGTACTCCTTCCCGCGGTGGGACCAAGGCAGCCAAGGTCCCGCAGGTGTCGTGGCGCGATCCGCGTCCGGCGCCGGTGGTGCTCGTGTTCGGCCCGGAGGAGGTCTGCGCAGAGCGCGCGATCGCCGGAGTCCGCGACTACCTCCGCACGGAAGACCCCGCGCTCGAGGTGACCGATGTCCGCGCTGATGACTACGCGCCCGGGACTCTCCTCGCGCTGACCTCGCCGTCGTTGTTCGGGGAACCCCGGCTGGTGCGCGTGTCGGGGGTGGAGAAGTGCTCGGATGCCTTCTTGCAGGAGGCTGTGTCCTACCTCGACCACCCGCAGGAGGGTGCGACAGTGATCCTGCGCCACACCGGGGCCAGCGTCCGCGGCAAGAAGCTGCTCGATGCGGTGCGCGCCGGGACGGGCGACGGCATCGAGATCCCGTGCCCGGCCATCAAGCGCGACGGCGACCGCGTCGACTTCGCTGCCGGCGAGTTCTCTGCGGCGAAGAAGCGGATCGCCCCGCCTGCGTTGCGCGCTCTGGTCTCGGCCTTCGCCGATGATCTCACCGAGCTCGCGGCGGCATGCCAGCAGCTGATCGGCGACGTCGAGGGCGATGTCACCGAAGAAGTCGTCACCAAGTACTACGGCGGGCGGGTCGAAGTCTCTGCCTTCGTCGTCGCTGACACGGCGATCGCCGGACGCTATGGCGAGGCTCTCGTGGCCCTGCGCCATGCCCTCGCCTCCGGCGCCGACCCCGTGCCGATGGTCGCGGCGTTCGCCATGAAGCTGCGCACCATGGCGCGCGTCGCCGGAAACCGCGAGCCGAGCCGTCAGCTCGCGCAGCGACTGGGAATGAAGGACTGGCAGGTCGACCGTGCGCGACGCGACCTCGCCGGATGGAACGAGCGTTCGCTGGGAATGGCCATCCAGGCGACGGCGCGCGCCGATGCCGAAGTCAAGGGTGCCGCCCGCGACCCGATCTTCGCTCTCGAGCGGATGCTCACCGTCATCGCCACCCGCCAGCCGTTCGGCGAGTGAGCGCGGTCTGACGCGCGGCAGCTGCCTCGTCCGTCGAGATCGCTGGCACACACGGTTCCGAGCACGCGAAAGAGCCCGCCCCGCGAACGGGACGGGCTCTTGTCACACCGTCAGGCGTGGAATCGACTCAGAGAGCGGAGACCTGCTTGGCGATGGAGGACTTGCGGTTCGCAGCCTGGTTCTGGTGGATGACACCCTTGCTGACGGCCTTGTCGAGCTTGCGGGAGGCAGCCTTCAGAGCAGCCTCGGCTGCAGCCTTGTCACCGGAGACGACAGCGGCGCGGGTCGCGCGGATGTGCGTCTTCAGCTCGCTCTTCACCGCCTTGTTGCGCTCGTGAGCCTTGTCGTTGGTCTTGTTGCGCTTGATCTGCGACTTGATGTTTGCCACGTGTGGACGCTTTCTGTACGGAGTTGTTAGGAAATGCCGGCAGAAGAAGAGGGCTTCCACTCGGCGGTCGTGAGGGAAGAACCCACACGCAAGCCAAGAACCAACTCTACCAGCATCCGGGCGGTTCACCCTAAACGAGCGAGGTGTCCTCGTCACTGATGCGGTGTCGGTGCGTGTGGGTGCACAATCATCAGTATCCCGACACTCGCGTCGCGACCCCGACGTCAAGGAGCGACATGAGCCCCGCCCTCCCATCCGGATCGCCGGTGTCCGCTCTGCGGAGAGTCGGACCGCCGTGGATGACCGTCTTCACGCTCGCCTGGCTGGCGATCTGGACGGTGCAGCTCACTCCGGTCCAGTTGCTCCTCCCCTTGCAGTTGAACACGTCTGAGAAGGACTGGATACCCGGCGTCATCTCGTCCGGGCTGGTGCTCGGCATCGGCGGTCTTGCAGGGATCGTCGCGGGCCCGCTGGCCGGGGCGCTGTCGGATCGCGCGGCCGTCGGACGGCGGCGTCGGCGACCATGGGCGATCGGTGGCGTGCTCGTCACCGCGCTGTTCCTCGTGGTGACCGGTTTCAGTGAGGGGCCCTGGGCCGTGGGAGGAGCCTGGGTCGGGGTGTCGATCGGCGTCGCGGTGTCGTCGGCCGCCTTCACCGCACTGATAGCGGACCAGCTTCCTCCGACGCAGCGTGGCGCCGCGTCCGCCGCCGTGGGCTCCAGTCAGGCGGTGGGCATCGTGCTCGGCGTCGGGCTCGTGGTGCTCCTCGGGCTCGGCATCCGTGAGGGGTACCTGATGCTCGCCGGGATCATCGCGACGGTGGGAATCGGTGCAGCGCTGCTTCTGCCCGATCCGCCCGCGGCCGTCGACGCGACTCCGGTGACGCGTGATCGTCATCTGCTGGCATCGCTGCGCGATCGGGATTTCGCCTGGATGCTGTCGGGCCGGCTCGTGACCAACATCGGCAACGCACTCGGCACTGCACTGTTCCTCTTCTTCCTGCTCCATGGTCTGCACCAGGAGACGACGGTGGCGCAGGACAACCTGCTGCTCCTGATCGTCGTCTACACGCTGTTCGTGGTGCTCGCATCGGTGTTCACCGGTGTGCTCTCCGATCGCACGGGCAACCGGCGTTCCCTCACGATCCTGGCGACCCTGGTGCAGGCGGCCTCCGGCGTCGTGATCGCCGTCGTGCCGACCTTCGAGGCGACGATGGTCGCCGCCGCGCTCATGGGGCTCGGCTACGGCGCGTTCTCGACCGTCGGACTCGCCTTCGCCGCCGACCTGCTGCCCGGCGAGAGGGACCACGCCCGTGACCTCGGCATCGTCTACGTCACGGCGGCACTCGGCCAGCTGATCGGCCCGGTGCTCGGGGCGGGGCTCGTCGCGCTCGTCGGGGGATTCTGGCTGGTGTTCGCAGCAGCCGCCGTGCTGTCGCTCGTGGGCGGTGCGCTCACGGCTCTGGCGAGGCAGCCGGCGCGGGATCCGCGGCCTCACCCGTAGCCTCGGATTCGATGGTCGCGACGGCCAACCGCAGGACGGCGTTGAAGATCTGCGGACGCATCGCCGTGACGAGGTGCGTGGTGCGCGGCACGACGATGAGCTCTGCGTGAGGCGCGAGCCGTCGGAAGAGGGCTTCGTTGACTCGCAGCTGATCCCACTGTCCGTTCACGAACCACAGAGGCACGCGGATGCGGGCGACCGCTGTCGCGAGATCGAGCGTGGCGAGATTTCGCAGTGCCGTGTCCTGGGTGTCCAGCGCATAGCCGCCGGCGGCGAAATCGGAGCGCGTCTCTTCGGGGATCGTCGCTTCGAGGATGCGTTTCGTGATCCACATCCCGCGATCGGGCAGCCGATCGACGGCGCGCGCGATCGCGCGATACGCCGCGAGACCGGCGCCTCGGGGGAGCGACGTGCACGACGCGGCGACGAGCCCCGCGACCCTCGGTGCCTCCGCTCCGCCGACGTAGGCGAGTGTCAGCAGGCCGCCCATCGAGTGCCCGACGAGCAGCACGGGACCTCGCGTCGCTGCGTCGCGCACCGCGACGTCGATGGTGTGGAGCGCCTCGTGCAGGGTGAAGTCCTCCTCCATCCGGGTGCCATGCCCGGGAAGGTCGACAGCGACGGCCCCGATGCCCTGCTCCTCGAGGAAGGCGAGTTGCGACCGCCACATCGTCGCGGACGTACGGATGCCGTGCACGAAGACGATCTGGACGCTCACGCGTTCAGCATAGAGAAAAGCGGGGCCGGTGGATGGACCACCGACCCCGCTGCGAAGCTCTGACGAGTCAGGCTCCGAATGGATTACTTCTCGTATCCCACGTTCTCCACCGGCGTGATGCCGAAGAGGTCGAGACCCACGTAGGGCTCGGGCGTGAGGTTGGCGAGGCCTTCCTTGACGGTCCAGATCTCCGGGCCGTTGAGGACCGGGATGATGCCCCAGGTCTTCGCGAAGATCTCGGACTCCATCTCCATGGCCTTCTTGGTCTGCTCGACCGGGTCGGAGATCGTCTCGAGCTCCTCGTGGATCATCGTGTCGATCTCCTCGGTGCCGGTGCCCGACAGGTTCAGGCCGCTGTCCGAGCAGTACAGCTGGCAGAACCAGGCGGCACCGAACGGGTCGGACGACGTGAAGTTGAGGAAGAAGATGTCACCGTTCTGCGTGGTGTAGTCCTCGGCGAAGTCGGCGGACGGGCGGGTGTCGATCGTCACCTCGACGCCGACCTCCTTCAGCTGCGCCTGAACGGCGAGCGAACGCGCGCGCGCGGTCTCGGTGTCGGAGTGCACGGGGAAGACGAGCGACAGGCGCTGGCCGTCCTTCTCGCGGATGCCGTCGGCACCGGCGACCCAGCCGGCCTCATCGAGGAGCTTGTTGGCACCCTCGGTGTCGCCGTCCTTGCGGCCGGCCTCCTCCAGCGCGTTGACATAGTCAGGCTGGAACGAGAAGAGGGTCAGGGACCCGGCGGGCTCCTCGGTGTAGTTCAGGCCGTTGAAGACGATGTCCTTGACCTGCTCGATGCTGATCGCCTCGAACACGGCCTTGCGGACCTCGAGGTCGGACAGCACCGGGTTGGTCGAGTTCAGCGTGAAGATCGCGTTCGCGGTCGCCTGACCCTTGTAGGTCTTGACGCCTTCGAGACCCTCGACCTGTGCGAGCAACTCGGCGCTGCCGGTCTCGGCCATGTCGACCTCGCCGTTGCGCAGTGCGTTGACCGCCGCGGTCGGCTCCATCTGGATGAAGGAGACCTTGTCGAGCAGCGGGGCGTTGCCCCACCACTTCTCGTTCGGGACGAGCGTGACGACGCCGCCGGTCTTGTCGAAGTTGTCGACCGTGTAGGGGCCTGCGGCCCATTCCGGGTGCCAGTCGCCGAGGAACGCCGTGTTGAACAGCTCAGGCGTGTTGACGGCCGGGTGCAGCAGCTGCGAGTAGACCATCTCGGGCCAGGCGAACTCGCCCTTGAAGGTCACGATGACGTCGCGGTCGTTCTCGCCGGCCTCGACGGACTCGATCTCCTTCCAGCCGTCGGTCGCGTTGGGCTGGTACTCCTCGTTCTCGCCGCTCTGGGCTTCCCAGGTGGCCTTGAACGCGGTGACGTCGATGGGCGTGCCGTCGTTCCAGACAGCCTTCTCGTTGACCTTGAAGTGCAGGACGGTCTTGCCGTCTTCGACACCGAAGGAGTAGTCGTCGAGGTATGCGTCGTTCTTCTTGACGGTGCCGTCAGGATCCATCAGCAGGATCTGGGGGCGGAACCACGTTCCGATCTGGGTGACGCGGGCGTCACCGTCGCTGTGGAAGTAGTTCAGCTGCTCGGCGATGTTCGAGACGGGGATGCGGAGTTCGCCGCCCTCTGCGAGGTTCTCGCGGGGCTGCGGGTTGTAGTCCGCGCCCTCGACCGTCTGAGCTTCGCCTTCACCGCTGTTGCCGCCGCCGTTGCCTGCCGGTGCGCACCCGCTCATGACGAGGGCGAAGGCGGCGCCGAGAGCAGCGATGCCCATCAGCTTCTGATGCCGTTTCATGGTACTCCTTAGTGCCTGTCGGCCTTACTTGGGATAGGGGCAGACTAACCCCGCAACTCTCGGGCGAAACCCCAGTGACACGGAACCGTTATCGGACTGTGCACATCGGTACACAGGTCAGCTGACGGCGACGGCCTCTGCGTCGAAACCCTCGACGGGAAGGATGATCCGCTCGCGCGTGCGCTCGATGTCGGGGTCGGGGATCGGGATCGCCGAGAGCAGCGCCTTCGTGTAGGGGTGCTGCGGATCGTCGAACACCTGATCGACGTCTCCGTGCTCGACGAACGAGCCCTTGTACATCACCGCGACCCGGTCGGCGATGTGGCGTACGACGGCGAGGTCGTGCGCCACGAACAGGTAGGACAGCCCGAGCTTGGCCTTCAGCTCGTCGAGCAGGTTGATCACGCCGGCCTGGATCGAGACGTCGAGAGCCGAGACGGGCTCGTCGAGCACCACGATCTTCGGGTTGGTCGACAGCGCTCGTGCGATGCCGATGCGCTGACGCTGACCGCCCGAGAACGCCTGGGGGAACCGGTCGCTGTGCGCCGGGTCGAGACCCACGAGCCCCATGAGCTCCTCGACGCGATCGAACACGTCGTCCTTGCTCATGCCGATCGCGAGCATCGGCTCGGCGATGATGTCCCAGACCGTCATGCGAGGGTCGAGCGCCCCCATCGGGTCCTGGAAGACGATCTGAAGATCACGACGGAGCTTTCGCTCCTCCGCTCGGTTCTTGATGTCAGCGACGCTCGTGCCGCCGATGCGGATGTCGCCGTCCTCCTGGGCGACGAGATCCATGATCTGGAGGAGCGTCGTCGTCTTCCCGCTGCCCGACTCGCCGACGATCGCGAGGGTCTCGCCCTGGCGGATGTCGAAGCTGATCCCCTTGACGGCGTGCACCTCGCCGACCTTGCGCTTGAAGAGCGCACCCTTCATGAGGGGGAAGGTCTTGTTGAGGTTGACCGCCTCGAGGGTGATGGGACGATCCTCGCGGGGCACCTTCGCCAGCCCGCTCTCGGGGATCTCCGGGACGGGGAAGACGGGGAGCCCGCCGATGCGTCCGTCGTCGTCGATGTCGTTCGCGCGGATGCAGGCGACGGAGTGGTCGGAGTGACCCTCGGTGGAGATGGGGAGCAGATCGGGCTCGCGCTGCAGGCAGGCGTCGATCGCGATGGGGCATCGCGCCGCGAACGGGCACGCATCCGGCAGATTGATCAGGAGCGGGGGGTTGCCCTTGATCGGGATCAGCGGCACCTTCTCGGTCTTGTCGACCCGCGGGATGGCACCCAGAAGGCCGATCGAGTACGGCATCCGGGTGCGGTAGAACAGCTCGCGCACCGGGGCCTGCTCGACGGGCTTGCCGGCGTACATCACCAGCACGTCGTCGGCGGTCTTGGCGACCACCCCCATGTCGTGCGTGATGATGATCATCGCGGCGCCGGTCTCCTGCTGCGCCTTCTCCATGAGCTCGAGGATCTGCGCCTGGATGGTGACGTCCAGCGCGGTCGTCGGCTCGTCCGCGATGATGAGCTTGGGATTGTTGGCCATCGCGATCGCGATCACGACACGCTGACGCATGCCGCCGGAGAACTCGTGCGGGAAGGCCTTCATGCGGCGCTCCGCCTCGGGGATCCCGACGAGCTTCAGCAGCTCGACGGAGCGATCCCAGGCGTCCTTCTTCGACAGCCGACGATGCACCGTGAGAGCCTCGATCAGCTGGTCGCCGATCGTGAACACGGGCGTGAGCGAGGTCAGCGGGTCCTGGAAGACCATGGCCATCCCGTTGCCGCGGATCACCGAGAGCTGCTTGTCGGACTTGCCGAGCAGTTCCTGGCCGTCATAGATGATCGACCCGGTGACCTTGGCGTTGTCGTCGAGCAGGCCCATGATCGCGAGCGAGGTGACGGACTTGCCCGAGCCGGATTCGCCGACGATGCCGAGGGTGCGACCCTCTTCGAGGTCGAACGAGACGCCGCGCACGGCATCGACTCGACCGGCTTCCGACGGGAAGCTGACCTTGAGGTCTCGGACGGAAAGGACAGTACTCATGCGCGACCTCCAGCCGCAGAGGTCGGATCCAGGGCGTCGCGCAGACCGTCGGCGATGAGAGCCATCGAGACGGTGAGCAGGGTGAGCGCCGCTGCAGGGAAGTAGAAGAGCCACGGTGCGCTCACCAGAGTGCTGGAGCCGTAGCCGATCAGGGCGCCGAGCGAGACGTCGGGCAGCTTCACACCGAAGCCGAGGAACGAGAGCGCGGTCTCGGTGAGGACGGCCGACACGACGCCGAGCGTGAAGTTGATCACCAGCAGCGACCCGATGTTCGGGAGCATGTGACGCAGGACGATCCGCATCCCCGAGAGCCCGGCGTAGCGAGCGGCATGCACGTACTCGCGCTCGCGGATCGACAGCGACAGGGTCCAGATGATCCGGGCAGGGAAGAACCAGCCGACGACGAAGATCATGACGAGCGAGATCACAAGCCAGTTCCCGCCGGCGTCGTTCGAGATCATCGCGAGGATCAGGAAGTTCGGGACCACCATCATGAAGTGGATGATCGCGAGCATGATCCGCTCGTACCGGCCGCCGAAGTAGGCGGCGGTGGCACCGATGAGTGCCGAGACGACCGTGGTGCCGATGGCAACGAGGGCAGCGATCATCATGGAGCGCTGAAGACCGACGGCGACCTGGGCGAAGTTGTCGTTGCCCGAACCGTTCGTCCCGAACCAGTGCTCGGCCGAGGGAGCCTGGCGCAGCGCGAGGAAGTCGAGGTCGGTGTGCGAGTACGGCGCGATGAGCGGTCCCACGATCGCGAACACCACCAGAAGCGCGAGAATGACGACGCCGATCAAGGCACCGCGGTTGCGCAGGAACCGACGCGTGTACAGCGTCAGCATCGAGGTGCGCTTGCGGTTCTTCGGCTTCTCCGGCTCGGCGATCTCGGGGGACACCCCGATGGCTTCCAGGGACATCAGCTCACCCGCACTCTCGGATCGAGGACGACCACGGCGACGTCAGCGAGGATCGCGCCGATCGCCGTCATCAGGGCGCCGAACGCCGCGACTGCGACCACGCCGTGAATGTCGTTGTTGTTCAGGGTCTGGATGAAGTACCGACCCATTCCGTTCCAGTTGAAGATCGTCTCGGTCAGCACCGCTCCGGTGAAGACCGCGGGGATCGTGAACGCGACCTGCGTCGTGACGGGGATCAGCGACGTCCGCAGCGCGTGCTTGCGGATGGCCTGCTGCTTGGTGAGTCCCTTGGCACGGGCGGTGCGAACGTAATCCGCCTTGATGTTGTCGAGCAGCAGCGAGCGCTGCAGGAAGTGGATGGACGCGTAGCCCGTGAGCACCAGGCCGAGTGTGGGGAGCGTCAGGTGTTGGAGGACGTCTATGAGGACGGGGAAGAATCCCTCGACCCCCTGACTGGAGGATCCGACGACGTAGAAGACGGTCGTGCCGACCGCGTTGTTGAAGTTGATCGCGAGCAGAACCAGAGCGAATCCCGCAACGACCGTGGGGATGTTCATCGTGATGATGCTCGTGCCCTGACCGATGCGGTCGGCCAGTTTGTACTGACGGGATGCCGTGTAGACACCGAGGGCGATGCCCAGGATGGTCGTGATGATCGTCGCCCCGAGCACGAGCTCGGCGCTGATCCAGACCCGGTATGCGACCTGCTCGTTGACGGACTCGCCTGTGGGGCCGACTCCCCAGTCCCAGCGGAAGAGGATGCTGGAGAACCAGGTCCACCATCGTTCGATCAGGGGGACCGATTCGCTGAGGTTGCGAGGCTTCAGCAGCGCATCGATCTGATCGGGCGAAAGCGGAGGTCGACGTCCGACGTAGTTGTTCTCGGGATCGAGATACAGCCACGCGAGGAAGTAGGTGATGTTCGTCGCGATGACGATCATCAGCACCCATCCCAGCAGGCGGCGCAACAGATACTTGATCAAGGTGATGATTCTTTCTCTTTTACAGACGCGCGCGGGATCCGCCGACGCAACGCTGAGCCGGGAAGACAGTCAATCACCATCAGCCGATCTGCGCGACACGACGCCTGCACTTGGTCTGTGACGGAGTCTTATCGCTCACGGGATCCGGTGTCACGGATGGCTCCCGGGCAACCTCGGCAGAATATCACCGGATCGCACGAAGCGGGCATAAGCCTCACCTCACCGTAGAATCGTCAGGACATGTCACCACGCGCTCTCACTCCGCTTCAGCCTGCCGCGACGCCTTCGGCGCAGATCCGCAACTTCTGCATCATCGCGCACATCGACCACGGCAAGTCGACCCTCGCCGACCGCATGCTCCAGATCACCGGCGTGGTCTCGGATCGCGACATGCGCGCGCAGTACCTCGACCGCATGGACATCGAGCGTGAGCGCGGCATCACCATCAAGAGCCAGGCCGTGCGGATGCCGTGGGAGATCGACGGCGAGACCTTCGCGCTCAACATGATCGACACCCCGGGGCACGTCGACTTCACCTACGAGGTGTCCCGGTCTCTCGCCGCCTGCGAGGGCGCGATCCTGCTCGTCGATGCCGCCCAGGGCATCGAGGCCCAGACTCTGGCGAACCTCTACCTCGCGCTCGAGAACGACCTGCACATCATCCCGGTGCTGAACAAGATCGACCTGCCGGCGGCCGACCCCGACAAGTACGCCAAGGAGCTGGCATCGCTCATCGGCGGCAAGCCCGAGGACGTGCTCCGTGTCTCGGGCAAGACCGGTGTCGGCGTCGAGGAGCTGCTCGACCGACTGGTCAAGGAGATCCCCGCACCCGTCGGAGACGCCGATGCTCCGGCCCGCGCCATGATCTTCGACTCCGTCTACGACGCCTACCGCGGGGTCGTCACCTACGTCCGCATGGTGGACGGCAGCCTGTCGCCCCGCGAGCGCATTCAGATGATGTCGACGGGTGCCAACCACGAAGCGCTCGAGGTAGGCGTGTCGAGCCCCGAACCGGTGCCGTCCAAGGGGCTCGGCGTCGGCGAGGTCGGCTACCTCATCACCGGTGTGAAGGACGTCCGTCTGTCGAAGGTCGGTGACACGATCACGACGGCACGCAGGCCCTCGACCCAGGCTCTGCCGGGCTACACCGACCCGAAACCCATGGTCTTCTCTGGCATCTACCCGATCGACGGCAGCGACTACGCGGAGCTCCGGGAGGCGCTCGACAAGCTCAAGCTCTCCGACGCCTCGCTGCAGTACGAGCCTGAGACCTCCGTCGCCCTCGGTTTCGGCTTCCGCTGCGGGTTCCTTGGACTCCTGCATCTCGAGATCATCACCGAGCGTCTCGAGCGAGAATTCGGCCTCGACCTCATCACCACCGCACCCAGCGTGATCTACGAGGTGCTCACGAGCGACACGGGCGAGACCGTGACGGTGACGAACCCGAGCGAGTACCCCGACGGTCGCATCGGCTCGGTGTCGGAGCCGATGGTGAAGACCGCGATCCTGCTGCCCAAGGACTACGTGGGCACGGTCATGGAGCTCTGCCAGTCGCGTCGCGGAGCACTGCTGGGCATGGAGTACTTCTCCGAGGAGCGCGTGGAGCTCCGCTACATGATGCCGCTCGGCGAGATCGTGTTCGACTTCTTCGACCAGCTCAAGTCCAAGACCCAGGGCTATGCCTCGCTCGACTACGAACCCGCCGGACAGCAGGAGGCGGACCTGGTCAAGGTCGACATCCTGCTGCAGGGTGACAAGGTCGACGCGTTCAGCTCGATCGTGCACCGCGACAAGGCCTACGCCTACGGCACGCTGATGACGGAGCGACTGCGCAAGCTGATCCCTCGCCAGAACTTCGAGGTGCCGATCCAGGCCGCCATCGGCGCCAGGATCATCGCCCGCGAGACGATCAGGGCGCTGCGCAAGGACGTGCTCGCCAAATGCTACGGCGGTGACATCAGCCGCAAGCGCAAGCTCCTCGAGAAGCAGAAAGAGGGCAAGAAGCGCATGAAGATGGTCGGTCGTGTCGAGGTGCCGCAGGAGGCGTTCATCGCAGCGCTCTCCGGCGACGTCGAGGGCAAGGACAAGAAGTAGGACCTTCGGGCCGGGCTGTTCCCGGCGTGGAGGGTGATCGTCCAGGGAACGGGAAGTAGGCTGGAACGCATGCGGCGCGGGACTTTCCGAGACGACACGGTTGACTATGCGGCCGTGGGTGCGACCCACGCGCCCGATCTGATGCAGTACCCGCCGGAGCGCAGCATCCCGGCGGAGAACTCCTGGCGGATCGGCAGCGGTCATGACCGCTTCCAGTCCGCGGGCGAAGCGCTGCTGACCTGGACCGCGCAGCGCGCGGCGGGCCTCAGCATCGAGGATGTGCGTCCCGCGCCCGGCCCCGCCTACGCCGGTGTCAGCTTCGACGCCGAGGGCACTCCGATCGCACCGAGCAAGAACGACGTCGAACAGCGCTTCGACGCGGAAGGCACACCGTTCGCCGGCCCGGGCATGACGCTGCGCCTGCATGGGCGGGTTGCCGGCATGCGGGCGGATGCGGAGTTGCGCGTGATCTCCGTGACCGAGGAGAAGCGCCGGATCGGATTCGTGCTGGGCACGGTCGGAGGCTCGGTGGTCCGCGGTGAGGAGTCCTTCGACATCGACTGGCGCGAGGACAACGACGAGGTGTGGTTCTCCGTCCGTGCCTTCGACGCGCCGAACTCCCTGCTCTACCGCGTCGTCCCGCCGCTGGTGAAGCGCCGTCGCCGCGAGTTGTTCGCACGCTATCTGCGAGCGATCTCGCCGCTGTACGCGACTCCGGTCTGATGGTCGCACCTCTCTGATGGCCGGTCCGCTCCCACTCGGCGATCCGGCACCGGCAGACGGACATCTGCCCTCCGATCTGCCGATCGATTCCTCCGTGCCCTTCTCCGCATACCTGCACGTCCCCTTCTGCCGGGTGCGGTGCGGCTACTGCGACTTCAACACCTACACCTCGGGAGAGCTCCGCGGCGCGAAGCAGGAGGACTACGCCTCGACGCTCATCACCGAGATCGACCTCGCGCGGCGTGTGCTCGCGGATGCCGGTGCGCTGCGCCCGATGGACACCGTGTTCTTCGGCGGCGGCACGCCGACGCTGCTGCCGCCGGGCGACCTGGCGCGGATGCTCGGGGCGGCGACCGATGCGTTCGGCCTCGTCGACGGCGCCGAGGTCACGGTCGAGGCGAACCCCGACACGGTGACACCCGAGGTCGCGCGGACCCTCGCGGATGCCGGCGTCACGCGGCTGTCGATCGGCATGCAGTCGGCAGTGCCGCATGTGCTCGCCGCTCTCGACCGCACTCATCGCCCCGAGAATGTGACGACAGCGGTCGCCGCGGCGAAGGACGCTGGCCTCGCCGTGAGCGTGGACCTCATCTACGGCGCCCCCGGTGAGTCGATCGGTGATTGGGAGGCGTCGCTCGATGTGGCGCTCGCACTCGAGTCGGACCACATCTCGGCGTACGCGCTGATCATCGAGGACGGCACGAAGCTCGCGCGGCAGATCCGCCGAGGCGAGGTGCCGGCGCCGGACGATGACCTGCAGGCCGACATGTACGAGCTCGCCGATGCGCGTCTCGCAGCGGCGGGCTTCGACTGGTACGAGATCAGCAACTGGTCGCGCTCGCCCGAGCAGCGTTCGCGGCACAATCTCGCCTACTGGCGGGGGAGCGACTGGTGGGGGTTCGGTCCCGGCGCGCACAGTCACGTCGCCGGCCTGCGGTGGTGGAACGTCAAGCATCCGGCCGCGTATGCACAGCGGCTCGCCGCAGCGGAGTCTCCCGCCGCCGGCACGGAGCGGCCGGACGAGCAGTCGGCGACGCTCGAGCGCATCCTGCTGCTGAGTCGCATCCGCGAGGGCATCGCCGTCAGCGACCTCGCCGCGGACAAGAGGACACGCGTCGCGGGTCTGATCGCGGATGGGCTCGTCGACCCGGCCGCTGCCGTTCGCGGACGCGTGCAGCTCACACTGCGGGGGCGCCTGCTCGCCGATGCCGTCGTGCGTGAGCTCACCGACTGATCGGCGACCGCTGAGTCCGGACATCGTGCCGGATCAGCACGTGGTCGGCGTCGGCGGGTAGAATTGGCACTCGTAGCCAGTGAGTGCCAAGAGGGAGGGAGTTGCGATGGTCAGCGAAAGAGGCCTCCAGGTTCTCCGCGCGATCGTGCAGGACTACGTCGAGACGCATGAACCCGTCGGCAGCCGATCGATCGTAGACCGATACTCCTTCGGCGTGTCCGCGGCGACGATCCGCAACGACATGGCACTGCTCGAAGACGAAGAGCTGATCGCCGCCCCGCACACCTCCTCCGGTCGCGTTCCCACCGACAAGGGCTACCGCGTGTTCGTGGATCATCTCGCCCAGCTGCGGCCGCTGTCGGTCGCGCAGCGCACGGCCATCGAGTCCTTCCTCACCGCTCCATCCGACCTCGACGACCTGATGGTGCGCACGGTCCGAGTGCTGACGCAGCTCACGGGGCAGGTCGCGCTGGCGCAGTACCCGTCATTCGCGCGCGCGCATCTGACGCATCTCGAACTCGTGGCGCTGGCGCCGAATCGTCTGCTCATCGTGCTCGTCACCGACGCGGGCGGCGTCTCGCAGCGCATCGCCCCGCTGCCCGTCGACGTCGACGACGCCGACATGGCGCTGCTGCGTGCTCGTCTCTCCGCCCTGATCACGGGCCGGGCGGTGAGCGACGCCGCTGAGCGGCTGCAGGCGCTTCTCGCGGACGACGCGCACAGTCATGACGTCGTACTGCGCGCTCTCGCGACGATCGTCATCGACGAGCTCGGCGCCTTCCGTCAGGAGCGCCTGGTGATGGCCGGAGCAGCGACTCTGGCTCGACGCGAGCAGGACTTCCGCGGCAGCATCCACCCTCTGCTCGAGGCGATCGAGGAACAGGTGACGCTGCTGCGGCTGATGAGCGAGATGGAGGCGGACTCCCACGGTCTCGCCGCCAGCATCGGCACCGAGAACGCGTCCTTCGGCCTCGGCGAGGCATCGATCGTGGCCAGCAACTACGCCGCCCCCAGCGGCACGGCGCGAGTCGGCGTGATGGGGCCGACGCGCATGGACTATCCGAGCAATCTCGCGGCGGCGCGGGCCGTGGCCCGCTATCTGTCTCGGATGCTCGACGAAGACGAGGCGGCCCGCTGACGCGGCCGCCCAGAGAACAGCACACGCAGAAGGGCCATTGTGGCAGACCACTACGAGGTACTCGGCGTCTCTCGTGACGCCTCCACCGACGAGATCAAGAAGGCGTACCGACGCCTCGCTCGTCAGCTCCACCCCGATGTGAATCCGGGTGAGGACGCGGCCGAGCAGTTCAAGCTCGTCACGCATGCATACGACGTCCTGAGCGACGACGATTCCCGTCGCCGCTACGACATGGGCGGCGGAGACGGCGCCGCCGGCAACTTCCAGGGATTCGGCGGCTTCGGGGACATCTTCGAGACCTTCTTCGGCGCGGGCCAAGGCGGTGGCAGGGGCGCGCGTCCGCGGTCACGCCGCGAACGGGGACAGGACGCCCTCGTCCGGGTGACCCTCGATCTCGGCGACGTCGTCTTCGGTGCGCACCGCGACATCGAGGTCGACACGGCCGTGCTGTGCGAGACGTGCAACGGCTCGTGCTGCCAGGAGGGCACGTCGCCCGTTACCTGTGACATCTGCGGCGGCTCCGGACACGTTCAGCGTCAGGTGCGGAGCCTGCTCGGCAACGTCGTGACCTCTCAGCCCTGCGGCACCTGCGAGGGCTACGGCACGACGATCCCGTATCCGTGCGGCACCTGCGGCGGCCAGGGGCGGGTGCGCTCGCGTCGCACCGTGTCGCTCGACATTCCCGCCGGCGTCGAGACCGGGCTGCGCCTGCAGCTGCCGGGCTCTGGCGAGGTCGGCAAGGCGGGTGGCCCGAACGGCGACCTGTACGTCGAGGTCACCGTGAACCCGCACCCGTCTTTCAGCCGCGACGGCGACGACCTGCTGGCGACGCTCGAGGTGTCGATGCCGGATGCGATCCTCGGCACCGAGACCACGATCCAGGGTCTCGACGGCGAGGTCGATCTCGAGATCCGCTCGGGCGTCCAGTCCGGCGACGTGCTGACGATCAAGGGCCGCGGCATCACGCCGCTGCGGGGCAACCTGCGCGGCGACCTCCGCGTCGGCGTGCAGGTGGTCACTCCGACCCGGCTCGACTCCGCGCAGCGCGCGCTCATCGAGGACTTCGCGAAGAAGACCAAGGCACCGGGCCCGCAGCTGGCGCAGTTCCAGCAGGGGCTGTTCTCGAAGCTCCGCGACCGCTTCCGTTCGCACTGATCCGGACGGCGCTCATGGCACTCCACTTCCTCGTCGAGAACTCCTCCGATGCAGCGGTCGGCGACCTCGTGTCGCTCACCGGCGCCGAGGCGAAGCACGCCGCCGTCGTCCGACGGCTCCGCGTCGGCGAGGCGGTGACGGTCGGCGACGGCTCGGGGGTGTGGCTGACCGGCGTCGCCGAAGAGGTCTCTCCGTCCCGCGTCGACGTGCGCGTGGCCGAGCGATCGGTCGACCCCGCGCCCAGCCCTCGCATCGTGCTCGTGCAGGCTCTCGCGAAGGGCGATCGCGACGAGCTCGCCGTGCAGGCGGCATGCGAGCTCGGCGTCGATGAGATCGTGCCGTGGCAGGCGAGCCGAAGCGTGTCCCGATGGGATGGTCCCAAGGCCCTCAAGGGGCGCGAGCGGTGGGCGACGATCGTCCGCGAGGCGGCGAAGCAGGCTCACCGGGCGTGGGTCCCGGAGGTGGCGCCTCCGGCGTCGACCGCCGACCTCGCGAGACGCGCCGCATCTCAGCGGGTGCTGCTTCTCGACCCGACCGCCCCCGTGCGGTTGTCCGAGCTCGAGCCGGACGGCAGGGACATCGTCCTCGTCGTCGGGCCCGAGGGCGGTATCTCCGACGACGAGCTCTCGAAGCTGTCGGATGCCGGCGCCGAGCGTGTGCTGCTCGGAGACACCGTGCTGCGCACGTCCACGGCGGGCCCGGCTGCGATCGCCGTGCTGTCGGTCGCACTCAGCCGCTGGTGATCAGGCTACGGACCCGGCAGTGCTGCGGTCAGTAGACTGGGAGCATGTCCGAGCCCTCGATCTTCACGCGCATCCTCAACGGCGACATCCCGGGTGAGATCCTGCTCGACACCGGCCGCGTGTTCGCGATCCGGGACATCAACCCGCAGGCACCGCTGCACGCGCTCGTGATCCCCAAGACCGAGGACTACCGCGACGTCACGGAGCTCGCCGAGGGCGACCCCGGTCTGCTCGCGGAGATCGTCGCGGCTGCGAAGCAGCTCGCCTCCGAGCATGCGAACGGCGAATACCGCCTCATCTTCAACAACGGCGCCAGCGCCGCCCAGTCCGTCTTCCACGTGCACGCCCATGTGCTCGGCAACATCGAGGAGAGCAAGCTCGTTGGCTTCTGACGAAAACGACCTGACCGCATCCGACACCGCCGTCGAGAAGATCTACGCCGACGGCGTCGCCATGGTGCAGCTCCTCGGTCCGCAGGATCGACTGCTCCGGATGCTCGAGAAGGAGCACCGCGACGTCCAGGTGCTCGTGCGCGGCAACGAGATCACGCTCACCGGCGCGCCGGAGGCAGTCGCGAAGGCGAAGACCCTGGTCGACGAGCTGATGACCATGACCAAGGCAGGCCACGACCTCGCCCCGAGCGACGTGACGAGCTCGGCCCGCCTGCTGCGCAACGACGGTGGCCCTCGCCCGAGCGAGGTACTCGGAGAGGCGATCCTGTCGACCAGGGGCAAGGTCATCCGTCCCAAGACGCTGGGGCAGAAGGAGTACGTCGACGCGATCGAGGAGAACACGATCGTCTTCGGCATCGGCCCGGCCGGTACCGGAAAGACCTACCTCGCGATGGCCAAGGCCGTCCAGGCCCTGCAGCGCAAAGAGGTCACCCGCATCATCCTCACCCGCCCCGCGGTCGAGGCCGGAGAGCGGCTCGGATTCCTGCCCGGCACGCTCACCGACAAGATCGACCCGTACCTCCGCCCGCTCTATGACGCGCTGAACGAGATGATGGACCCCGAGATCGTCCCTCGTCTGATGGCGACGGGCACGATCGAGGTCGCCCCTCTCGCCTACATGCGCGGCCGCACGCTCAACGACTCGTTCGTGGTGCTCGACGAAGCGCAGAACACGACTCCCGAGCAGATGAAGATGTTCCTCACGCGTCTCGGCTTCGGGTCGAAGATGGTCGTCACCGGTGACATCACCCAGGTCGATCTCCCGCAGGGATCCTCGGGACTCCGGCTCGTCACCCGCGTGCTCGACGGCATCGACGACATCCATTTCGCGCGGCTCACGAGCGACGACGTGGTGCGTCACTCGCTGGTCGGACGGATCGTCGACGCCTACAGCGAGTATGACGAGCGGCGCACCGCCCAGCGCTACGAGCGCGAGCAGGCGGCGGAGTTCGCCAACCGTGCCGACCGGCGGGGCGCACAGCGACCAGGACCCCGAGACCGGATGCCGAAACGAGGCCTCTCCTGATGAAACGAGCACAGCCATGATCGAGATCAACAACGAGTCGGCCATCGACGTCGACGAGACCGTGCTGCAGCGCCTGACAGACTTCAACCTCGCGCAGATGCATGTCAGCCCGGACGCCGAGGTCGCGATCGTGCTCGTCGACGAGGCTGCCATGGAGGCCCTCCACGTGCAGTGGATGGATGAGCCCGGTCCGACCGACGTGCTCAGCTTCCCGATGGACGAGCTGCGCCCGGGCACCGAGGATCGCCCCACGGCCCCGGGGCTGCTGGGAGACATCGTGCTGTGTCCTCAGGTCGCCGAGGCTCAGGCCCAGGCCGCCGGCCACACCCTGATGGACGAGCTGATCCTGCTCACCACCCACGGTCTGCTGCACCTCCTCGGCTTCGATCACGCCGAGCCCGACGAGGAGCGCGAGATGTTCGGACTGCAGAAGGAGCTCATCCAGGGCTTCGCCGCGGCTGAACGTCGACGATGACCGCGGCCCTCCTGCTCGCAGGCGCTGTCCTGCTCGTCGCCTTCGGCGGCCTGATGGCGGCGATCGACGCCGCCTTCGGCGTCACGTCCCGGTCGGACATCGAGGAGATGGGCGCGGAGGGGCGCAACGGCCCCCAGCTGGTGCGCATCGCCGCCGACCCTGACGCACACGTCAACGCCGTCGCATTCATCCGCGTGCTCGCCGAGACGGCGGCCGCGGTGCTCGTCACGGTGGCGTTCAGCATCCTGTTCGACAACATCTGGTGGGCGATGCTGGCCGCAGCGCTGCTCATGACGGGTATCAGCTTCGTGCTGGTGGGGGCGAGCCCTCGATCCTTCGGGCGGCACCACGCCGAGGGCATGCTCCGGGCCAACGCACGCATCGTCCGCGGGCTGCGCATCATCCTGGGGCCACTCGCTCACGGACTCGTGGTGCTCGGCAACCGGGTGACCCCCGGGCGGGGACGCAGCTCGTTCACGTCCGAGGAGCAGCTGCTGAGCATGGTCGACGAGGCCGCCTCGAACGATCTGATCGAGGCTGACGACCGCGACCTCATCCACTCCGTATTCGACTTCACCGACCAGTTCGTGCGTGCGGTGATGGTGCCGCGCACCGAGATGGTGACGGTCGATGCGACGGCGACCACGAGCGAGGCGATGACGCTGTTCCTGCAGCGGGGCGTCTCCCGAATGCCTGTGGTCGACGACGACGCCGATGACGTGGTCGGAGTGCTCTATCTGAAGGACCTGGTGCTGTTCGCCTTCCGCGACGAGAACGCCTGGCGAACCGCATCCATCCGTCCGATCTCGCGACCCGCGACCTTCGTGCCGGAGTCCATGCGCGCCGAGACCCTCCTGCAGCAGATGAAGCGGGATGCCGTGCACGTGTGCCTCGTGATCGACGAGCACGGCGGCATCTCGGGGCTCGTGACCCTGGAGGACCTCATCGAGGAACTCGTGGGCGAGATCTCCGACGAGTACGATCAGGTATCGGCAGAGGTCGTCGAACTCGGCGACGGACGCTATCGCGTGAGCTCCCGACTCTCACTGGAGGACGTCGGCGATCTGTTCGGCCTCGAGCTCGAGGACGAGGACGTCGATTCCATCGGCGGTCTGCTGGGCAAGGCACTCGGACAGGTCCCGCAACCGGGATCCACAGCGACGGTCGAGGGATTGACCCTCACCGGCGGCGCGTCTCGAGGACGAGGGCGCGGGATCGCGACCGTCTTCGTGGAACGAGCGGCAGACGACGCGGGTCATGCCGCAGATGAGAGAGACGGAAACGATGACTGAGCAGACGCGGAGCGGGTTCGTGACCTTCGTGGGACGACCGAACGTCGGGAAGTCCACTCTCACGAATGCGCTGGTGGGCGAGAAGATCGCGATCACCAGTGAGAAGCCGCAGACGACGCGGCGGGCGATCCGCGGGATCGTGAACCGTCCGCAGGGGCAGCTCGTCATCGTCGACACCCCCGGCATCCACAAGCCCCGTACGCTCCTCGGCGAGCGCCTGAACGACCTCGTCGAACAGGTGCTCGGCGACGTCGATGTGATCGGCTTCTGCGTGCCGGCGACCGAGAAGGTCGGCCCCGGCGACCGCCGCATCGCGACGTCTCTCGACGGGTACCGTCGTGCCAAGAAGATCGCCATCGTCACGAAGACGGACGCGGCCAGTCGCGACCAGATCACCGAGCGACTGATGGAGGTCGACGCGCTGCGCGAGGACTGGGACGCGGTGATCCCGATCTCCGCGCTCACGAACGACCAGCTGGAGGTGCTCGCCGACGAGGTGCTCGCACTGATGCCCGAGGGGCCGGCTCTGTACGGCGAGGGTGTCACGACCGACGAGTCGGAGGAGGACCGGATCGCCGAGATGATCCGCGAGGCCGCGCTCGACGGGGTCCGCGACGAGCTTCCCCACTCGATCGCGGTCGTGATCGACGACATCGCCCCGCGTGAGGGAACCGACCTGACCGATGTGCACGCATCCATCGTGGTGGAGCGTGACAGCCAGAAGGCGATCATCATCGGCCACAAGGGCAAGCGTCTGGCCGATGTCGGACGCCGGGCCCGTGTCGGGATCGAAGAGCTTCTCGGCACGAGGGTGTTCCTGGGCCTCCATGTGAAGGTCGCGAAGGAATGGCAGCGCGACCCGAAGCAGCTCGGCCGCCTCGGCTTCTGACCCTCGACACGAGAGGCGGCGAGGATCCGGCGCTCCAGCGGTACGGCCGCAGGACTCTCCCGCAGGGGTAGGGTCGCCATATGACACTCGCACAGCACTGGATCGCATCGTCGTGGGGCGCGCCTGAGACATGGGAGTTCGTCGACTACGAGGTGCCGTCTCCCGGCCGCGGTGAGGTGACGATCCGCGTGGAGGCCGCCGGGGTGAATCCCGCGGACGCCAAGCACGTCGCGTCTGCTCACCAGGGCGTGCAGCTGCCTGTGCCGATCGGCTACGAGGTCTCGGGCACGATCAGCGCGATCGGACCCGACACGCGGATCGGCTCGGGGGAGGCGAAAGAAGGGGACGAGGTCGTCGCCTTCCGCGTGCGCGGGGGATACGCGACCGAGCTGACCGTGCCTGCCGAGAAGGCCTTCGCGAAGCCGACCACACTCACGCACGCGGAAGCCGCGAATCTGCTGCTCGCCGGCACCACGGCCGCTGAGATGCTCTGGGTGACCGGCGCGGCACCGGGGGAGACGATCCTCCTGCACGGCGCGTCGGGAGCGGTGGGAGTGAGCGTGCTGCAGCAGGCCGCGCTGCGGGGGATCCGAGTGATCGGCACCGCGAGCGCCGAGCGGTTCGACGTCGTCCGTCGTCTCGGGGGAGTCCCCGTGCGATACGGGGCCGGCCTGGCGGATCGGGTCCGGGGGGCCGCGGGCGAGGCGGGCGTCTCGGCAGCCCTCGACGCGGTGGGCACGGACGAGGCCGTGGACGTGTCCCTCGAGCTGGTCGCAGACCGCCAGCGCATCGTCACGATCGCAGCGATGGGCAGGGCCGCCTCCGACGGCATCCGGGTGATCGCCGGTTCGATGCCCGTCAGCGCCCGATTCCGGGACGAGGTGCGCGGGGAACTGATCGCTCTCGCTCAGAACGGAGATCTGATCGTTCCCGTGGCGCGGACGTTCGCCCTGGAGGAGGCTCCGGCGGCACTCGCTCTGCTCGCCGAAGGGCACCCCGGCGGAAAGCTCGCTCTGATCCCGTCGTCCTAATCGATCTCGCGCAGCGCCGAGGTCACGACCACGACCCCATCGCCGTAGGCCGCATCCATCGCGTTCTGCACCGACCCGTCGTCCCACACGACCTGCATCCAGACATAGCCGCGTTCGGTCCACAGGGTGAGCGCATCGCGTCCCACGGCTTTCGACAGCTCGTCGGACACCTGCGCCAGCTCAGCCTCGGAGCTCGCGCCTGGGACACCGCCCGTGGGATCCTCCGGTCGGACAGGGTCGTACAGGGCGAGCATGATCGGAGGATCGGTGACCGCATATCGCTCGCCGTCGAAGGTTCCGTACACCGCGTAGGTTCCCCACGTGGTGCCGCCGCTGGATTCGCTCCCGTCTACCCCGTCCCAGGTCCAGCCGTCGAGGGGAAGGCCCGAGCACTGCGGTGGATACGACTCGGCGACGATTCCGAGGCAGAGCCGAGGCTCACCGTCCACATCGAGCACCGTGCCGGTGCCGATCACCCGTCCTTCCGGCGGTGGGACGCTCGCGGCATCCCAGGTCGGTGAGGCCGAACTCGTCGGCGCGGATGCAGCTCCGGAACCGGACGAGCAGGCGGCGAGGCCGCACATCCCGATGACGGCGACGGCGGCGAGTAGCATGCGGCTGTGCGATGTGCTCATGCCTGACAGTGTCCCGTGACGGGTGATCGTCTCACGGCGGCTCTGAGCGGATCGGCATCCCTGCTACCATGGCCGCATGCCTTTCGGCGGTCTGCTTCTTCTTAGCTGCCGCGACGAGTCCTAAAGCTAGGGCCTTCCTCGTCGCGGCGCTTGTGTTGGCCCGTTCACAATTCTGACGAAGAGAAGAAGCCCCATCATGCAGAACACTCAGCGCCCGTCTGCGATGCCGATCCACAAGTATCGGCCGTACCACGAGCAGATCACGGTCAACCTGCCCGACCGCACCTGGCCGGACGCCCGCATCACCGAGGCGCCCCGTTGGTGCGCAGTCGACCTCCGCGACGGCAATCAGGCGCTCATCGACCCGATGTCGCCCGAGCGCAAGCGCGTCATGTTCGAACTCCTCGTCAGCATGGGGTACAAGGAGATCGAGGTCGGATTCCCCTCGGCGAGCCAGACCGATTTCGACTTCGTCCGTCAGCTCATCGAAGAGAACCTGATCCCGGATGACGTCACCATCCAGGTGCTGACCCAGGCGCGCGAGCATCTGATCGCCCGCACGTACGAGTCGATCTCCGGGGCCAAGCAGGCGATCGTGCACCTCTACAACTCGACCAGCGTGCTGCAGCGCGAGGTCGTCTTCCGCACCGACAAGCAGGGCATCATCGACATCGCGCTCGAGGGTGCTCGGCTGTGCCGTCAGTACGAGAAGACCATCCCCGACACGAAGGTCTACTACGAGTACTCGCCCGAGAGCTACACGGGAACCGAGCTCGAGTTCGCCGTCGACGTCTGCAACCAGGTGATCGAGGTCTTCGAGCCCACCCCCGACCGCAAGGTCATCGTCAACCTGCCGGCGACCGTCGAGATGGCCTCGCCGAACGTCTACGCCGACTCGATCGAGTGGATGAGCCGCAACCTGGCGCACCGCGAGAACGTGATCCTGTCGCTGCACCCGCACAACGACCGTGGCACGGCGATCGCGGCGGCCGAGCTCGGCTACATGGCCGGGGCCGACCGCATCGAGGGCTGCCTGTTCGGCAACGGCGAGCGCACCGGAAACGTCGACATCGTGGCGCTGGGCATCAACCTCTTCACGCAGGGCATCGATCCGCAGATCGACTTCAGCGACATCGACCAGGTCAAGCGCACGGTCGAGTACTGCAACCAGCTGCCGGTGCCCGAGCGGTCGCCGTGGGCGGGCGACCTGGTCTTCACCGCGTTCAGCGGGTCGCACCAGGACGCGATCAAGAAGGGCTTCGAGGCGATGGCCGCCCGTGCCGAGGCTGAGGGCGTCACGGTCGACGACATCGAATGGGCCGTCCCCTACCTGCCGGTCGACCCGAAGGATCTCGGACGCTCCTATGAGGCCGTGATCCGTGTGAACTCGCAGTCCGGCAAGGGCGGCGTCGCCTATCTGCTCAAGGCGGACCACGCGATCGACCTGCCGCGCAAGCTGCAGATCGAGTTCTCGGGCGTCGTCCAGAACAAGACCGACGCCGAGGGCGGCGAGGTCACGAGCGAGCAGATCTGGTCGATCTTCAACGACGAGTACCTGCCCGCCACTGACACCGAGGCCAAGTGGGGGCGGTTCGAGCTGCTCTCGACGCAGACCCGCAGCGACATGTCGGGTGACGTGGTGCTCGACGTGACACTGCGCGACGACGATCAGCAGGTGTCCGTCGCCGGTAACGGCAACGGACCGATCGCCGCGTTCATCGAGGTGCTGCGCGGTCAGGGCTTCGACATCACTCTCTACGACTACGTCGAGCACGCACTCAGTGCAGGTGGCGACGCGCAGGCTGCGGCGTACGTCGAGCTGCAGGTCGGCGATCAGCGCCTGTGGGGCGTCGGCATCGACGGAGACATCTCGACGGCATCCCTCAAGGCGATCGTCTCGGGCGTCAACCGCTCGATCCGCACGCGCCAGCTGGAGCTGGCAGCGGTCTGACGGTCGACGAGAACGCCCCCGCGGTCATCGACCGCGGGGGCGTTACGTCTGCCCCGTGCCGAGGATCGGTCACTCAGGGCTCGGCTTGACGACCTGGATCACTCCGGTCTCCGCGGCGACCTTGCGGCGATACAGGCGACGTTGCTCCGGAAGCGAGACGTCGAAGCTCACGGCGAGCACTCGGATCACCGCGGTGACGACGATGCCGAGCACGGCGGCGAGCGTGATCGACATCCCGAGTCCGTTCGCGGTGGCGATGAAGACGCAGCCGGCACCGGCGGCGACGGCGTAGAGCGAGCCGACATGCATGATCGAGGTCGGCAGGCCCATCAGCATGTCGCGCAGCACGCCGCCGCCGACCGCTGCGCAGACGCCGATGAACACCGCGGGAACGGGAGGGATGCCGAAGGCGATCGCCTTGCTCGTGCCGAACGCGCCGAACATGCCGATCACCACGGCGTCGAGCACCACGATGACGGTGTTGAGACGGTTGAAGAGTCCCGCGAGCAGCATCCCGAGCAGCGAGGCGCCGGTGGCCGTGAGCAGGTACCAGTTGCTCTGCAGCGTGGCCGGAGTCTGACCGAGCAGGATGTCGCGGATGAGACCGCCGCCCATGCCGATCATGATGCCGATGATCGCGACGCCGAGCCAGTCGAGTCGTCGCTGCCCCTGGAACCCCGACGCGAACATCGCGCCCTGAACGCCGCCGAGGCCGACGCCGAGGAGGTCCGCCCAGAGCGGAATGGTGAAGAGCGGTTCGGTCACGCCTCTATTCTCCCGCACGGAGGATAATCGAACGGTGCCCACCTACCGAGACGAAGCAGTGATCCTGCGCACCCACAAGCTGGGTGAGGCGGATCGCATCGTCACCATGCTGTCGCGTCAGCACGGCAAGATCCGTGCGGTGGCCAAGGGCGTCCGGCGCACGTCGTCGAAGTTCGGGTCGCGCCTCGAGCCGTTCATGGTGGCCGACGTGCAGCTGTATCAGGGACGCTCGCTCGACATCGTGCAGCAGGCGGAGTCGCTCGGCTCCTACGGTTCCGACATCGCGGCCCACTACGACCGGTTCACATCGGCGAACGCGATGGTCGAGACCGCCGATCGGCTGAGCGACTCCGAGGCGACGCCCGAGCAGTACCTGCTGCTGGTGGGCGGGCTGCGTGCGCTCTCGCGGGGCGAGCATTCCCCCAGGAGCATCCTCGACTCCTACCTTCTGCGCGTGATGGCGCTGTCGGGATGGGCGCCGTCTCTCGGCGACTGCGCACGATGCGCCGCCCCCGGCCCGCACGCGCACTTCGTCGGTCAGCTCGGAGGCGCCGTATGCGTGAACTGCGCGCCGGCCGGAAGTCCGAAGGTGGCAGAGAAGACCCTGTCGCTGCTGCGATCCCTCATGACCGGAGAGTGGGAGGCGATCGATGCCGCGCCTCACGCGGACAACGCCGCGGCATCGGGCCTCGTCGCTGCCTATGCGCAGTGGCACCTGGAGCGCGGCATCCGCTCGCTGGCCCACCTCGTGGCCGACATCCCTCGAGAAGGAGCACGGTGAGCCCCAAGCCCTACACCCACAAGGATGCCGTCGCCTATCGTCCGCTCGACTGGACGGGCGTCCACCCGCCGGCGTTCCGAGCGGTGCCCGAGCACGTCGCCATCGTCATGGACGGCAACGGCCGCTGGGCGAACCGCCGCGGACTGAACCGCGTCGAGGGGCACAAGGCGGGGGAGGAGGTGCTCCTCGACGTCGTCGCCGGTGCGATCCAGGCAGGGGTCAAGCATCTCTCCGTCTACGCGTTCTCGACTGAGAACTGGGCCCGGTCTCCCGAGGAGGTGCGCTTTCTCATGGGGTACAACCGCGACGTGCTGCACCGTCGACGTGATCAGCTCAACGAGTGGGGCGTGCGCGTGCGATGGGCTGGACGCAAGCCCCGGCTGTGGGGCAGCGTGATCAAAGAGCTGCAGTACGCGGAGCAGCTCACGAAGAACAATGACGTGCTCACCCTCACCATGTGCGTGAACTACGGCGGGCGTATCGAGTTGGTCGACGCGATGCGCGCGATCGCCGCCGATGTCGCGGCGGGACGGGTGAAACCGAACGCGATCACCGAGAAGATGATCCGTCGCAACCTCTACGTGCCGGACATGCCCGACGTCGACCTGTTCCTGCGCAGCTCCGGCGAGCAGCGCACCTCGAACTTCCTGCTCTGGCAGGCGGCGTATGCCGAGATGGTGTTCCTCGACACGCTCTGGCCCGATTTCTCTCGCGAGGAGCTCTGGCGCGCGATCGGGGTCTACCTGTCCCGCGATCGTCGTTTCGGCGGGGCGATCGACACCCCTGACGCTTCCGCCTGAGCCCGCAGCCATCGTTCCGTCTCTCGCGGGTGGCGCAGCCGGACGATGAGAAGATGGGGCTGCTCGCTCACGACGCCGGGCATCCGCTCGGTCCACTTGTGCAGCGTTAGCGTCTGCCAGGCAATGATGTTCTCCTCGGGATCTCCCGAGAACATCCGCCAGATCGGCTTCTCGACGTTGCCGTTCCACATGCGGGTGCGCAGGATGCTGCGCCCGAGCGTGCGCCGCAGCAGACGTGCCCGGACCACGCGATACGGGTAGTCCAGCCAGATCACGACCTTCGCACGAGGAGCGAGGATCTCATCGGTTCCCTTGCTCGTGTACTGCCACTCGGTGACCCAGCGGTCCTCCGCAGCGAAGGCGCGGACGTCGTCGAGGAAGGACGGCCGTGGAGTCCAGTTCTCACCGTGGAAGAGTCCGTCGATCTCGACGTGACGCAGATCCCAGAGGTCGGCGATGCGTCGTGCGAGCGTCGTCTTGCCCGATCCTGTGACACCGGCGATCAGCACTCTCTCCGGCCGAAGCGGCAGCGGATCGTCGGCGGAGAGCATCTGAGAATCCTAACGACGGAATAGCCCATAGGTGCATACGGTTGGATGTCAATGTGAGTGAAGCCATCTCGATCGACATCTGGTCCGACATCGCCTGCCCGTGGTGCTACATCGGCAAGCGCAACCTCGAGAAGGGGCTCGAAGCCGTCGCCGGCGACGACGACGCGCCGCAGGTGAACATCACCTTCCATTCGTTCGAGCTCTCGCCCGACACCCCCGTCGACTTCGACGGAGATGAGATCGACTTCCTCGCCGGTCACAAGGGGATGCCGCGCGACCAGGTCGAGCAGATGCTGTCGCACGTCACCGGGGTTGCCGAGAACGCCGGGCTCGCGTACCGCTTCGACCTCCTTCAGCACACCAACACCGTGAAGGCGCACGAGCTCCTTCACTTCGCGAAGGCGCAGGGTGTGCAGCACGCGATGGAGGAGCGGCTGATGTCCGCGTACTTCACCGAGGGCAAGCACGTCGGCCGTATCGACGACCTGGTCGAACTCGCGGTCGAGGTCGGACTGAACCCCGACGACACGAGAGAAGCACTGGTGTCCGCTCGTCACCTCGCCGACGTCCGCCAGGACCAGGCGCAGGCCCAGGCCTACGGCATCCAGGGCGTGCCGTTCTTCGTGATCGACGGTCAGTACGGCATCAGCGGAGCGCAGCCGCCCGCAGCGTTCGAGAACGTCCTGCGCGACCTCTGGGCCAAGCGCGGTGAGACCGAGCCGGAAGCCGAAGCCGAGACGGCCGCGGTCTAGCGGGTCAGCGCGGCTTCGATCGCGCCGACGATCTCGGGGTCGTTCGGCTTCTGCTTCGGGCGGAAGCGGACGACCTCTCCGTCGGGAAGCACCAGGAACTTCTCGAAGTTCCACTCGACGCGACCCGCCTTGCCGCCGGCATCCGGGGTCTCCTTGAGCGTCTTGTAGAGATCGGTGGCGTTCTTGCCGTTGACCTTCACCTTGTCGTTGATCGGGAAGGTCACACCGTACGTGGTCGAGCAGAACTCGAGGATCTGATCGACCGATCCCGGCTCCTGCCCGAAGAACTGGTTGCAGGGGAACCCGACGACGCTGAACCCGCGGTCGCCGTACAGGCGCTGCAGCTCCTCGAGCTGCTCGTACTGCGGAGTGAGGCCGCACTTCGAGGCGACGTTCACCACGAGGACGACATCGGCACCCAGATCATCGAGTGTCTTCTCGTTGCCGTCGGCGTCTGTGAAGGGGATGGAACGGACTGCGGGATCGGTCATATTCACAGCTTAGGTCGATGCGCCGAGACCGGCTCCGTGTCTGGGAGAATGGAGGGGACATGACTCTCGCCACCGCCTCAGCTCGCACCCTCAACATCGGTCCGATCGCCCTCGACGTGCCGGTCGTCCTCGCACCCATGGCGGGTATCACGAACACCGCGTTCCGCAGGCTGTGCCGCGAATACGGTGCGGGGCTCTACGTGAGCGAGATGATCACCTCGCGCGCGCTGGTCGAGCGCAACGAGACCACGATGCGACTCATCCGCCACCACGAGTCCGAGACTCCGCGGTCGATCCAGCTCTACGGCGTCGACCCGCACACGATCTCCGAGGCCGTCCGCATCATCGTCGCCGAAGACCACGCCGACCACATCGACCTGAACTTCGGATGCCCGGTCCCCAAGGTCACGCGCAAGGGCGGGGGAGCGGCGCTGCCGTGGAAGAGCTCTCTCTTCTCGCAGATCGTCACCCAGGCGGTCAAGGCGGCGGGCGACGTGCCCCTGACCATCAAGATGCGCAAGGGCATCGATCCCGACCACCTCACGTTCCTCGACGCCGGGCGCGCTGCCGAAGACGCCGGTGTCTCGGCCATCGCGCTGCATGCGCGGACGGCGAGCGAGTTCTACTCCGGCTTCGCGGACTGGAACGCGATCGGCGAGCTCAAGCAGGCTGTCACCAGCGTCCCCGTGCTCGGCAACGGCGACATCTGGTCGGCCGACGACGCCGTGCGCATGATGCAGCAGACCGACTGCGACGGAGTCGTCGTCGGACGTGGATGCCTCGGTCGTCCCTGGCTCTTCGGCGAGCTCGCGGCGGCCTTCGGCGCGGAATCGCATCCGGTCGACGCGACCCTCGGGTTCGTGGCCGATGCCTTCCGTCGCCACGCCGAGCTGCTGGTCGAGTTCTTCGAGGATGAGGACCGCGGATGCCGCGATGTCCGCAAGCATGTCGCGTGGTACTTCAAGGGCTATCCGGTCGGCGGCGACATCCGGACGGGGCTCGCGACAGCATCCAGCCTCGCCGAGATCGACGAGCTGCTCGGCCAGCTCGATCATTCGGCGCCGTACCCCGGCGCCGATGCCGAAGGACAGCGCGGTCGGTCCGGTCGCCCGAAACGCCCGGCGCTGCCGGACAAGTGGCTGGAGTCGCGGGAACTCGCGGCGTCGGCCTCAGAGATGATGCGAGGGGCGGAGATCGAGAACAGTGGCGGCTGATCCTCAGGCATACCCGGCTCGCGGACGCTCGGACGGATACGACCCGCGCGATGCCGAGCGATTCTTCGCCGAGACCCATCGATCCGAACGAGACGACTTCGCCCGCGACCGTGCGCGCGTGCTGCACTCGGCGGCTCTGCGTCGACTGGCCGCGAAGACCCAGGTGCTCAGCCCGGCCAGCACAGCCGATTTCGCCCGCAATCGTCTGACCCACTCGCTCGAGGTCGCCCAGGTCGGACGCGAACTCGCCACCGCACTCGGAGTCTCGGCCGATGTGGTCGACACCGCGTGCCTCAGTCACGATCTCGGACACCCTCCCTTCGGGCACAACGGCGAGCGTGCGCTCAACGAGTGGGCCGAGCCCATCGGCGGGTTCGAAGGCAATGCGCAGTCGCTGCGCATCCTGAGCCGTCTCGAGGCCAAGGCGATCGACGACGACGGGCGCTCTGTCGGACTCAACCTGACTCGAGCCAGCCTCGACGCGACCTGCAAGTACCCGTGGACCGCCGACAGCCCCGTGCCCGACCCGGGAGGTCGACTCAAGTTCGGCGTGTATCCCGAGGACGAGGCGGTCTTCCGGTGGCTGCGCGAGGGAGTCCCTGGACGCCGACGCTGCATCGAGGCGGAGATCATGGATCTGTCCGATGACATCGCCTATTCGGTGCACGACTTCGAGGATGCGATCGTCAACGGCTACGTCGATGTCGCGCAGCTGTCCGATCCGCGTCAGCATGAGGCGCTCATCGACCGCATCCAGCAGTGGGTCGGGTACGACTTCACCCGCGACGACCTCGCCGATGCCCTGTATCGACTCGCCTCCCAGCCGATGTGGCTGCAGTCCTTCGACCGATCGCGGCATGACCTCGCCCGGCTCAAGAACCTGACGAGCGACTTCATCGGCCGCTTCGCGAGAGCAGCCGTCTCGGCGACGCGTGAGGCATACTCCGGCCCCGCTCTCGTGCGCTACAACGCTCACGTCGTGGTGCCGCGGGTGATCGAGGCCGAGATCGCCGTGCTCAAGGGCATCATGGGCCAGGCGATCGTCACGATCGATGCCCGCAAGGGCGTGTACAAAGAGCAGCGGCGGGTGCTGAAGCGTCTGGCCGATGCCCTCTGGTCGACCGACGCGCTGTGGTCTGCCGGCGCGGACGTGCTCGAGCCCGCCTTCTCGGCGGACTTCCTCGCGGCGACGAGCGACGCCGAACGCGCCCGCGTGATCGTCGATCAGATCGCGAGCCTCACCGATCAGAGCGCGATCGACTGGCACAACAGGCTCGTCGGCGAGATCGACCCTGCAGAGGTCGGGATCTGGACTCCGAGACATGCGCGACCGGGTGCTCGTCAGCACACGCCGCGTCAGGCGGTCATCGAAGGGGTCGGCTGATGCCCCGCATCCGCCAGGCCGATGTCGACGAGGTCAAGGCCCGCACGAACATCGCCGACATCGTCGGGGAGCGCGTCGCACTCAAGTCCGCCGGAGTCGGCTCGCTGAAGGGCCTGTGCCCGTTCCATGACGAGAAGAGCCCCAGCTTCCATGTGCGGCCCCAGGTCGGCTACTACCACTGCTTCGGATGCGGTGAATCGGGTGACGTCTACTCGTTCCTGCGCGAGATGGACCACGTCAGCTTCACCGAGGCCGTAGAGCGACTGGCCGGCCGCCTCGGCTACGCGCTGCACTATGAAGACGGCGGGTCGGCACCGGAGACGAGCGGACGCAGTCGTCTCTATGCGGCCAACACCGCCGCCGCCGAGTACTTCCGCGGCCAGTTGCTCACCGCCGATGCGGAGGCGGGACGCCGGTTCCTCGGGGAGCGCGGCTTCGACGCCGGTGCTGCCGCGCACTTCGGCGTGGGCTTCGCGCCGCGCGGGTGGGACAAGATGTTGAAAGCCCTCACGGCTCAGGGGTTCACGCGCGAGGAACTGAGTGCTGCCGGACTGGTGTCGACAGGTCAGCGCGGCGTCTACGACCGCTTCCGCGGCCGCCTCGTCTGGCCGATCCGCGACGTCTCCGGTCAGACGATCGGGTTCGGTGCGCGCAAGCTCTTCGACGACGACCAGGGGCCGAAGTACCTGAACACGCCTGAGACGCCGATCTACAAGAAGGCCCAGGTCCTGTACGGCCTCGATCTCGCCAAGCGCGACATCTCGCGGGGCGATCCCCGCCGGGTCGTGGTGGTCGAGGGGTACACCGATGTCATGGCGTGTCACCTCGCCGGCCTCACGACCGCGATCGCGACGTGCGGCACGGCGTTCGGAACCGATCACATCAAGGTGCTCCGCCGGGTGATGGGCGACGACAACGCCTCCGGAGAGGTGGTCTTCACCTTCGACGGCGACGAGGCAGGTCAGAAGGCCGCGCTTCGCGCCTTCACCGAGGACGATCGCTTCAACGCGCAGACGTTCGTGGCTGTGGCGCCCGACGGCCTCGACCCGTGCGACCTCAGGCTGCAGCGCGGTGATGCCGCCGTGCGCTCCCTCATGGAGACCAAGCAGCCGATGTTCGAGTTCGCGATCGACAGGAAGCTCAGCGGCTTCGACCTCTCGACGGTCGAGGGCCGGGTGGGCGCGCTGCGCGCGGCAGCGCCGATCGTGGCGGAGATTCGCGATCGTCTGCTGCGACCCGGATACGAGCGGGTGCTCGCGCGAAGGCTGGGCATGGACCCCACCGAGGTGCGCAACGAGGTCGAACGTGCCGCACGTGGCGGAGCGCAGTCCTCGCGGCACGAGGCGGCCAGGCACGAGACCACGATCGACCCCGCCACCGGGGCGCCGGGCATGGCTCCGGTCACTCTTGCGAGCCTGCCGCGAACCGCGGATGTCGCGGTCGAACGCGACGCGCTGATGGGCGCCCTGCAGTACGGTCACCAGATCGATCAGGCGCTGCTCACCCGCGCCCTCAGCGCTCCGTTCCGCACCCCGGGGCTCGACGCCGTGCGCGAGGCCGTCGCGGCCGCGGCTGACCGCACCCGCGCCGGTTGGGTGACGGATGCCGTGAACTCGGTGCGCGAACCCTACCGATCGCTCGCGGGCGAGCTGCTGATGACGCCGTTCCCGGCTCGCAACGAAGACGGCGCCGTCGCCTCGACGACCGATCTCGCCAAGCGGCTCATCATGCGCATCCTCGAGCACGAGAAGCAGGAGCTCCTCGGTGCTGTGCAGCGGGTTCCCGCGGACTCAGACGGCGGGCGCGCCCTGCGGATGCGTCTTCGCGACATCGACGTCGAGCGTCAGCGGTTCGCCGAGTCGTAACGACGGCTGTCAGGCGCGGCAAGGCAGGATGGAGGAATGTTCTCCCGGCCCGAATCGACCAACGCGATCGACAGCTCTGATCTGGTCATCGATCGAATCGGGCACAGCGGCCCCACCCGTGCGATCGACGGGGTGAGCTTCGCTCTCGCACCGGGCGAGCTCATCTGCGTCGCCGGCCCGACCGGCTCGGGCAAGTCGACGCTCGTCGCGGCGCTGGCAGGATCCACGGATCCGTCGGTCCGGGTCGTCGGAGGCAGCGCTCAGGTGTGCGGAGTCGACATCCGCCGGCCGGGACGCAAGCATCGCCTGCTGACCTACCGCACGGGATTCGTTCCGCAGGGCGCCGGTGCCGACCTCCCTCCCCAGCTCACGGTGAGCGAGATCATCTCAGAGCCGATCCTGATCCGCGAGAAGCGGGTCAATACCCAGGCGCTCTCCATCCGCGTCGCGACGCTGCTCGACGAGTTGCACCTGCCTCTCGGAACAGCCGCGAAGTTCCCGTACGAGTTGAGCGCAGGCATGCGTCAGCGTGTGGCGATCGCGCGATCGTTCGTGCTCGAGCCCTGGGTGCTCATCGCCGACGAGATCCTCGCCAACCTCGATCTCGAGGTGCGGCCTGTGGTGTTCGACGCGATCACCCGTCGGCGCAAGGAGCAGGGGATGGGCGCGCTGCTAGTGACGAACGACGCCGACTTCATCCGTGAGCTGAATGCGGAGACGCTGATGCTGCGCGGGGGTCACGTGGTCGCCCGCGGTGTCGGCAAGGACCTGCTGTGGGCGCCCAACGCCGAGGCGGATTCGGGCCACTGACAGGGGTGCCGACGACACGCCCGACCTGCGGCCCGTGTCACGAGCACGCTCCGGAGTTTGCTAGGATTGACGAGTTGCCCGCACAGCGGAGCACATTCCTCGGTAGCTCAATTGGCAGAGCAGCCGGCTGTTAACCGGCAGGTTCTTGGTTCGAGTCCAAGCCGGGGAGCCAATGAAAAGCCCCTCTTCGGAGGGGCTTTTCCCTTTCTGCGGTGCGAGTCCCCGCTACTGTCTCTTCGAGGTCATTCGATGGTGACCTCTGGATACGCGAACGAGGCCCCGTCGGATGACGGAGCCTCGTTCGGTGATCAGAGCGAGATCAGCGCGCTGCGCCCTTGAGTGACCCGGTGGTCTGGCCGGCGGGGTCGGAGATCACGCACTGCACGACGCGGTCGTTCAGCTCGTCCCAGGTCTGCTGGGTCGGCGTGATCGGGTAGACCTCGAGCACCGAGGCCTCGAAGGCGACACCGACGAAGCTCGTGTAGGCGTCGCCGATGCACTCCTGCGACGCGGCGTCGATGTTCTCCTCGGAGAACTCGCCGTCGTCCATCGTGATCTCGTAGTAGACCTCTTCATCGTGCGGCTGGTCGCACGGGACGACGTCGGCGTCCTCGATGAGACCGCTTGCACTCGCCATCTTGCAGTCGCCGAGCTTCAGCGAGAAGATGTCGATGTTCGAGCTCTCGGTCACCTGTCCGGTGTCCTCGTCGCGGTCGGCGTCGCCCGAACCGCCCCCCAGGATGCCGTTCAGCGCGCTGCAGCCGGTCAGTGCGACCGACAGCGCCACAGCAGAACCTGCCAGCGCCAGTGCGCGTCGCGTGCGCATCTTCATCATTTCGTCCCCTCCAGAGCCTCTTGGTGAGTGGCATATTGAAATACCACCTCAAGCACGGTATCCGGGCCGGAGTCTGTGATGCAACTCCGAGAAGACTGTGAGCGGGCTGGGAGGGAAGGTCAGGCTTCCAGATCGTCGATGCCGGGGACCCAGCTCGCGCCGGGCTTGCCCCACCCGCGCTTCTTCGCGATCTTCTGGACGGTCTTCCAGTCGCCGTCCGAGAGGCGGTCGATGTAGAGGATGCCGTCGAGGTGGTCGAACTCGTGCTGCATGATGCGGGCGCGCCAGCCGTCGACCGCGATCTCCACAGGCGCCCCGTCGAGATCGACGCCTGAGACCCGCACCCGCTCCGAGCGCCGTAGCGGGAATCGCTCACCCGGGAACGAGAGGCAGCCTTCGGACTCCAGCTCGTCGTCCGGCTCGCCGGGCTCCAGCGGCACCATCCAGAGCTCCGGGTTGATGATCACGCCACGCCACGGCTGCTCGTCATCATCGACGTACGCGTACGTGTAGATGCGCAGCGGCACGCCGACCTGGGGTGCGGCGAGACCGACGCCCGGGGCCCTGTCCATCGTCTCGAACATGTCGGCGACGAGCGTGCGGATGTCGTCGGAGATCTCCTCGACGACGGAAGCGGGGGAGTGCAGGACGGGGTCGCCCATGATGCGAATAGGAAGAACAGCCACGCCATAACCCTACTCGGCGCACATCGCCGGGTAGGGTCGAAGGGTGAGCATCTCCGTATGGATGACTGGGGCGGAAGACGTCACCGAGCAGCTGGTCGGTGTCTTCCAGAACCCGAAACTGCTCCTCGGCATCCCCCTCGCGCTTGCGGGTGCCGTCTTCATGTCTCTCGGCGCGCAGTATCAGCATCGTGGCGTCGAGAAGGTGGAGCGGCTCAGCGGATCCGACGGAGCCAACGGTCTGAGCATGAGCCAGATGAAGGGCCTGCTCACCCGGCCCTCCTGGATAGCCGGAACGCTGATGCTCGGCCTGGCGATCGTGTGTCAGCTCGCGGCGCTCTCTCAAGCGCCGCTGATGGTCGTGCAGCCGCTCGGCGCCATCGCGCTTGTCATCACCACGCTGCTCAACGCACGGATCTCGGGTCATTCGCCGACCAGGAAGTCGATCATCGCGATCGTCTGCTGTGTGGGCGGCATCTTCCTGTTCGTCTTCTTCGCGGCGATCTACGCCACGGAGAAGGAGATCACCGACACCGAGCTCTTCACGATCCTGGCGATCCTGCTGGTCGTCATCATCGTGCTCGGCGCCTGCTGGCTGGTGCTCCGCCACCGCATGCGCGCTCTGTTCTACGTCATCGGCGCCGGCATCCTCTACGGTTTCGTCGCCACTCTCGCCAAAGCCGTCATCAGCCGGATCAGCGCCGGCAACTTCGAGTGGATCACCCTCGTGTGCGTCATCGCGCTGATCGCGGCCGGCGCCGTCGGAGCGTACTTCGTCCAGTCCGCCTACAGCTCGGGGCCGCCGGATCTCGTCATCGCCGGACTGACGGTCGTCGACCCCATGGTCGCCGTGCTCATCGGCATGGTCGTGCTCGGAGAGGCCGCGGCGTCACCGCCGTGGGTCCTCGTGATCTTCGCCGTGGCCGGTGCCATCGCGATCTGGGGCGTCGTCAACCTCGCGCGGTATCACCCGCAGGTGCTGAGCGACAGCCAGGACCTCGGGATCACGCGCGGCAGTGACGACGCGACAAAAGACCCCGAGGCCTGAGTTCTCTCGGCTTCAGTACGCCGGGTCGATGAGGTCGGGCGAGACCTCTGACGCAGCGGCCTCGTCGACGAAGAAGACGGTGCGCTTGCGGCCCTTGGCGCCCGCGGCCGGAACGTTGGTGTAGCTCGCGCCCGCGAGGGCGAGTCCGAGCGCCGATGCCTTGTCCGCGCCGGTGAGGACCAGCCAGACACGCTTCGACGCATTGAGCACCGGGCGCGTCAGCGTGACACGCTCCGGCGGAGGCTTGGGAGAGTCGCGAACCGGCAGCGCGGCGGCGTCCGTCACGGTGACCTCGGGGCGATCGGGGAAGAGTGAGGCGATGTGGCCGTCGGGCCCCACGCCGAGGAAGCAGACCGCGAACGACGGCCACGGGTGCTCGTCGGTCCCGTAGCGCGCGAGATCCGCCGCGTACGCCGAAGCGGCCTCGTCGAGGGTCAGCCCCTCGTTCGCAGCAGCGACCTCGTGGATGTTCTCGGCGGGGACGGGAATGTGGTCGAGCAGGGCCTCACGCGACTGCACCGCATTGCGATCGGCGTCGTCGCGGGCGACGAACCGCTCATCGCCCCACCAGAAGTGCACGAGCGACCAGTCGATCTGAGCCGACCTGGGGTCGTCGCGCGTCGCACGCAGAACCGCACCGCCCATCGAACCGCCGGTGAGAGCGATGTGGGCGATACGGCCGTTGCGCGTGCGCGCACGAAGGCGCGTCAGGAATCTGTCGGCCACGCTCGCGGCAAGTGCTGCGGGCGTGGCTTCGACCACGACCCGCTTCTCTGCGGGCGCTGTCTTCGTCGACATCATTCTCCTGTCTGGGGCGGACCCAGTTTCTCCCAGCCCTCGGTGATCACTCGACCGTACAGGACGTCGGGGTCGAGGCGACGCAGCTCCTCGGCGAGGCACTCCCGCAGCGTGCGGCGCGGCAGGTGCAGGTCGTGGTCGGGCTGGTCGGGCTGCGTGAGCACGGCCACGCCGGGCGTGGGGCGCTCGAGCAGGATGTCGCCCGACGAGCGGTGCAGCCGCACCGACTTGATGCCCTCCTGCCAGTGCTCGGGGTCTTCGTACGACCAGGTCACCGGGACGTCGAGGGCCATCTGCAGCCATGCGGCGAGCAGCGCGGTCGACGGCGAGGCCGATCCACCGCGCACCTCGACAGCGGTGACCTCTTCGAACGGCGGCTGATCGAGCACGGCGGCGAGCTGCTCGCGCCAGTGCGTGAGACGGGTCCACGCGAGGTCGGTGTCGCCGGGCGCGTGGGTCTCGCCGAGCAGTCCCAGGCGGTCGCGAACATCGGGTGCGGTCGCGGCATCCGTGATGCGGCGCTGCGCGATCTTGCCGAGGGGAGACGAGGCCGGCGATGTCGGCGCCTCTTCGGGCCACCAGGCGACGACGGGGGCGTCGGGCAGGAGCAGACCTGTGACCAGGCTCTCCTCGTTGCTGGCGGCGTCGCCGTAGGCCCGGAGGACGACGACCTCGGAGGCGCCGGCGTCACCGCCGACCCGGATCTGAGCGTCGAGACGCGACTCGCCCTCACCCGTGGTGAGAACGATGACACGCATGGGGTGCTCGCGGGACGCGTCGTTTGCCGCGTCGATCGCTGCCTCTGCGACGCCGTTGCGTGCAGAGATGATCAGCGTGAGCACACGGCCGAGTGCGACGGCGCCGCCCTCTTCGCGCACCTTGACGAGCTGCTTGGCGACCTGGCTGACGGTCGTGTCGGGAAGGTCGATGATCATGGGCGTCTCCACACTCGTCCATCACGGGCAAGGAGGTCGTCGGCGGATGCCGGACCCCACGAACCGGGTGCGTACTGGTCGACCGGGCCGCCCTCGGCTGCCCAGTACTTCTCCACCGGGTCGAGGATCTTCCAGGAGAGCTCGACCTCCTCATGGCGCGGGAACAGCGGCGGGTCGCCCAGGAGCACGTCGAGGATCAGACGTTCGTACGCCTCGGGGCTCGCCTCGGTGAACGCGTGGCCGTAACCGAAGTCCATGGTGACATCGCGCACGTTGGTGCCGTTTCCGGGCACCTTCGATCCGAAGCGGATCGTGACGCCCTCATCGGGCTGGACGCGGATGACGAGCGCATTCTGGCCGAGCTCTGCCGTGTTCGAGCGGCCGAAGAGGTGCTCCGGTGCCTTCTTGAACACGACGGCGACCTCGGTCACACGACGCCCCAGACGCTTCCCGGTGCGAAGGTAGAACGGGACGCCGGACCAGCGTCGGGTGTCGATCTCCAGCTTGATCGCGGCATAGGTCTCGGTCGCGGACTCGGGGTTCATCCCGTCCTCGTCGAGGAATCCGGTCACCTGCTCGCCACCCTGCCAGCCTCCCGCGTACTGCCCGCGGGCGGTCGCGAGCGAGAGATCCTCCGGCACGTGGACCGCAGCGAGAACCTTCTCCTTCTCGGCACGCAGGTGCTCGGCGGACAGGCTGATCGGCTCTTCCATGGCGGTGAGCGCGAGCAGCTGCAGCAGGTGGTTCTGGATGACATCGCGCGCCGCGCCGACGCCGTCGTAGTAGCCCGCACGGCCACCGACGCCGATGTCCTCGGCCATCGTGATCTGCACGTGGTCGACGTAGTTGCGGTTCCAGATCGGTTCGTACAGCTCGTTCGCGAAGCGCAGGGCCAGGATGTTCTGGACCGTCTCCTTGCCGAGGTAGTGGTCGATGCGGAAGATCGAGTCGGCGGAGAACGCCACCTCGAGGGCGGCATTGAGTTCGCGCGCCGACTCGAGGTCGTGGCCGAACGGCTTCTCGATCACGACACGTCGCCAGCGCTCATCGTCGTCGTCATTCGCTCCGACGAGGCCGGAGTCCTTGAGCTGCTTCGCGACGAGGGGGAAATCCTTCGGCGGGATCGACAGGTAGAACGCGTGGTTGCCCATCGTGCCGCGTTCGACGTCGAGCTGATCGACCGTGTCGCGCAGCTTGCGGAAGGACTCGGGGTTGTCGAACTCGCCCGAGACGAAGCGGATGCCCTGCAGCAGCTGCGCCCACGTCTCTTCGCGGAAGGGAGTGCGTGCATGCTGCTTCACGGCGTCGTACACGACCTGGGCGAAGTCCTGGTCCTCCCAGTCTCGACGGGCGAAGCCCACGAGAGCGAATCCGGGAGGCAGGAGTCCGCGGTTGGCGAGATCGTAGACGGCGGGCATGAGCTTCTTGCGTGACAGATCTCCGGTCACACCGAAGATCACGAGGGCGCTGGGCCCGGCGATCCGGTTGAGGCGGCGATCATCGGGGTCACGCAGCGGGTTGTGCCCGCGCGAGATGGGAACAGACATCGGTGGGGGATTCTCCTGGCTGTTACTTCTGTGCGGCTTCGAAGAGGGTGAGGACGTCGGCCGACGAATCGGTGATCGTCAGGGAGACGACCGGACGGCCGTGCTCGGCGAGGACACCGGCATCGCCGGCGGCCTGTGCCTCGATGAGCTGTCCGAACGTGAACGGGCGCTCGGGGATCTCGAGGTCGACATCCGTGCGCTCCAGGATCTGCAGGAACACGCCCTGCGCCGGCCCGCCCTTGTGATACTGGCCGGTGGAGTGCAGGAATCGGGGTCCCCATCCGAACGTCGTCGGCCGACCGGAGTCGGCGGCGACGAGCTCGCGGAGACCCTGCAGCTGCGGGACGTCGAGCCTGTTGACGTATGCCTGGATCGACACGTAGCCGTCTTCCGGCAGTGCAGCCCACAGCGCGTCGAGCACGCCCTCGACGGTTCCCGACGCCGCGAGAGCGGGGTCGGAGACGCGGACCTCGACGCCGTTCTCGACGAACGCCGGTGCCGTCGGAGCGGGACGTGCATCCAGCAGTCCACGGGCCGCGACCTTCGCCGACTCGACGTCGGGCTGGTCGAACGGGTTGATGCCGAGCAGATACCCGGCGATGGCGGTCGCGTACTCCCAGACGATGAGCTGCGCACCCAGCGAGCCGCTGACGAGGATCTCGCCCTCGTGACGTTCGCGCAGGTGGAACTCGTTCGCGTCGTCGACGAGCCGCACGATCTGGAGATCGGCGGGGCGGGAGTCGAGCTCCGGCGACACGGGCAGCAGGACGACGGGCAGGATGCCGGTGCCGTCCTTGCCGGTGGACTCCGCGATGAGCTGCTCGATCCAGTCGGGGAGCCCGTTGATGTGCGTGCCGTCGGTGATGAGACCGAGCTTGTCGCGTCGCGGCGTGGTGGCGGAGATCGCCGCAGCCAGCCGGAGTGCCGGGTTGTCGGCCGAGTCGATGGCGACCTCGAGGAGCGAGGCCTCGGCCTCGTCGAGGAGCTCGGCGATGTCAGCGCCGGCGAGCCCCGACGGTACGAGGCCGAAGGCGGTGAGGGCCGAGTACCGTCCGCCGACGTGCGGGTCGGCGTTGAACACGCGGTAGCCGGCTTCACGAGCGGAGACGTCGAGCGGCGAGCCCGGGTCGGTCACGACGATGATGCGCTCGAGCGGGTCGATGCCCACGTCGCGGAACGCGGCCTCGAAAGTGCGACGCTGCGAGTCGGTCTCGACGGTGGAGCCGGACTTCGAGGAGACGACCAGCACGGTGTTCTCCAGGCCCTCGTCGAGCGCGGCGAGCACCTGGCTCGGCGCTGTCGAGTCGAGAATCGTCAGCGGGACACCGGCGGTCTGGGCGATCACCTCGGGGGCGAGCGATGACCCGCCCATGCCGGCGAGCACCACCCGATTCACACCCTTCGCGTGCAGATCGGCGCGGAGGGCGACGATCTCAGCGACGAGGGGGCGCGAGACGGATACCGCCTCGACCCAGCCCAGGCGGATCGACGCCTCGGACTCGGCGGCGGGACCCCACAGGGCTGCGTCACCGCCGGTCACCCGCGAGGCGACCAGGTCGTGGACGAGAGCGGGAACCGTCTCGTCGATCGCGACCCGAGCCGCGCCCGAGGCGTGGATCGCAAACGTCATCGCCGCGCCTCGAGGCCCTCAGCCACCTGCGTCAGCAGATCGTGCCAGGAGTCGATGAACTTGGCGACGCCCTCGTCCTCGAGCACCTGGGTGACGTCGGTGAAGTCGATGCCGAGGTCGGCGAGACCGGCGAACACGGCGCGAGCCTCGTCGTAGCCGCCCGTGATCGTGTCACCGGTGACGACGCCGTGGTCGAAGGTGGCCTCGAGCGTCTTCTCCGGCATCGTGTTGACGACGTCCTTCGCCACGAGCTCGGTGACGTAGAGCGTGTCGGGCAGGGCCGGGTCCTTGACGCCGGTCGACGCCCACAGCGGACGCTGCGGGTTGGCGCCCAGCTTGATGAGGTCCTGCGCACGCTTCTCGGCGAACTTCTGCTCGTAAAGCTCATAGGCGAGACGCGCGTTCGCGAGGCCCGCCTTGCTCTTGAGCGCTTCGGCCTCGTCGGTGCCGATCGCCGAGAGTCGCTTGTCGGTCTCGGTGTCGACGCGCGACACGAAGAACGAGGCCACGGAGTGGATGCTCGACAGATCGAAGTCGGCGCTGTGCGCGCGCTCGAGACCGGTGAGGTAGGCGTCGATGACCTCGGCGTAGCGCTCGAGGCTGAAGATCAGGGTGACGTTGACGCTGATGCCCGATGCGATCGCCTCGGTGATGGCAGGCAGGCCCGCCTTCGTCGCGGGGATCTTCACGAGCAGGTTCGGACGGTCGACCTTGGCCCACAGCTGCTTGGCCTGTGCGACGGTGCCCTCGGTGTCATGCGCGAGGTCGGGGGAGACCTCGATGGAGACGCGGCCGTCGACGTGACCCGACCTCTCCCACACGGGGCGGAAGACGTCGAGAGCGGCGGCGACGTCCTGCGTGGTCGCGGCGAACACGGCCTCTTCCGCCGTGGCGCCCGACGCTGCGAGTTCGGTGACCTGAGCGTCGTACGAGGTGTTGTTCTTGTCGGTGATCGCGTTCGCGAAGATCGTCGGGTTGGTGGTCACACCGACCACGTTGCGCGACTCGATCAGCTCGGCGAGGTTGCCGGACGAGATGCGGGTGCGGGACAGGTCGTCGAGCCAGATGCTGACACCGGCTGCTGCGAGGTCTGCGGTGGGGGTGCTCATGCGTTCTCCTTGATGGTCTCGCGTGCGGCCGCGATGACGGCCTCGGTGGTGATGCCGAACTTCTGGAACAGGGTCTTGTAGTCGGCGGAGGCGCCGAAGTGGTCGATGCCGACCGAACGGCCGCGGTCGCCCACGATGCCGCGCCAGCTGAGGACGGAGCCGGCCTCGACCGAGACGCGGGCGGTGACGGCCTTCGGCAGGACCGACTCGCGGTACGCCTCGTCCTGCTCGTCGAACCACTCGAGCGAGGGAGCCGACACGACGCGGACGTTGACGCCCTCTTCGGCCAGGGCCGCCCGGGCGTCGACCGCCAGCTGGACCTCGGACCCGGTCGCGATGATGATCACGTCGGGGGTGCCGTTCGGCGCCTCGGCGAGCACATATGCACCCTTCGAGACACCGTCTGTCGAGGCGAAGAGGTCGCCGTCGGCTGCACCCTGGCCGCGCTCGAACACCGGGATGTTCTGACGGGTCAGCGCGATGCCGGTGGGGCCCTCGTGGCGTCGGAGGATCTCGAGCCAGGCGGCCGAGGTCTCGTTGGCGTCAGCCGGACGCACCAGGGTGAAGTTCGGGATGGCGCGGAGCGTCGCGATCTGCTCGACGGGCTGGTGCGTCGGGCCGTCCTCTCCGAGTGCGACGGAGTCGTGGGTCCAGACGAAGATGCTGGGGACGTTCATCAGCGCGGCCAGACGCACCGGCGGGCGCATGTAGTCGCTGAAGATGAGGAAGGTGCCGCCGAAGGCGCGCGTCGGGCCGTGCAGCACGATGCCGTTGACGATGGCGCCCATGGCGTGCTCGCGGATGCCGAAGTGCAGCACGCGGCCGTAGAGGTCGCCCGACCACTCGTGGGTCGACCACTCGGCGGGGATGAAGGACTTCGAGTCCTTGATCGTGGTGAGGTTCGACTCGGCGAGGTCGGCCGATCCGCCCCAGAGCTCGGGAAGCTCGGCGGCGAGGGCGTTGATGACCTGACCGGAGGCCGCACGCGTCGAGACGTCCTTGCCGCCTTCGAAGACGGGGAGCGCCGAGGTGATGTCGGCCGGCAGCTCCTTCGCCTCGAGGCGGTCGAGCAGCGCCTTGCGCTCAGGGTTGGCCGCCGCCCACGCGTCGAACGACTTCTGCCACTCGGCGCGGGTCTCCGCGGCGCGATCCGCGAGTGCGCGGGTGTGGGCGATGACGTCGTCGGCGATGGCGAAGTGCTCTTCGGGGTCGAAGCCCAGGACCTTCTTCGTTGCGGCGAGCTCGTCGCCGCCGAGCGCGGAGCCGTGGATCTTGCCGGAGTTCTGCTTGCCGGGCGAGGGCCAGCCGATGATCGTCTTCAGGATGATGAGCGACGGCTTCGAGGTCTCGCCCTTCGCGGCCTCGATGGCCGCGTTGAGCTCGGCGACGTCCTCGACGTACTCGCCGGTCTTCTTCCAGTCGACGACCTGGACCTGCCAGCCGTAGGCCTCGTAGCGCTTGGCGACGTCTTCGGTGAAGGCGACGTTCGTGTCGTCCTCGATCGAGATCTGGTTGGAGTCGTAGATCGCGATGAGGTTGCCGAGCTCCTGGTGGCCCGCGAGCGAGGAGGCCTCGCTGGTGACGCCTTCCTGGAGGTCGCCGTCACCGGCGATCACGTAGACGAAGTGATCGAACGGGCTGGTGCCCGCCTCTGCCTCGGGGTCGAACAGGCCGCGCTCGTAGCGGGCGGCGTAGGCGAAGCCGACGGCGGAAGCGAGTCCCTGTCCCAGCGGGCCGGTGGTGATCTCGACGCCCTTGGTGTGACCGTATTCGGGGTGGCCCGGGGTGAGGGAACCCCACGTGCGCAGCGCCTTGAGGTCGTCGAGCTCGAGGCCGAAGCCGCCGAGGTAGAGCTGCACGTACTGGGTGAGAGAGGAGTGTCCGACCGAGAGGATGAAACGGTCACGACCCAGCCAGTCGGTGTCGGTCGGGTCGTGACGAAGCACCCGCTGATAGAGGAGATACGCGGCCGGAGCCAGGCTCATCGCGGTGCCGGGGTGGCCGTTGCCGACCTTCTCCACGGCATCCGCAGCCAGAAGACGCGCGGTGTCCACCGCGCGTCGGTCGATCTCATCCCACTGCAATTCCGACACTGTGAAGCCCTTCTGCAACTGTTCGAGAGCGCCGGATTGCACGATCGCAGTCCGCAACGATACGGAGGGGTTTGTGATGTGCGCCGGACGCGCGAGTCATTTCAGCATAGCGCCGAGGTTCGACTCGTTACCCCCCTTTACAACGCTCCGCCCGTCCAGTAATTCCATGCCTTCGTCGAGGCTTCCGATGAGCGGTGGAACTGCGGATCAGGAGTCCTGGAACGCGATCCCGTCGCGTCCCGGGAGCCCGGATGCGAGGGTCGGTGGAACGCCGATCATCGGGGCGGGCGAGCCCTGCGCCCGGCGTGCCCTAGACTGGGAAACGCTGTCGTGACGCGTGTGGAGGAGGCGATCGAGATCTCGACGATGTCTGATCAGACCGTTGTGAAGAAGTCCATCGGTCGCACCGTGAAGGCGTACGTCGCCCTCACCAAGCCGCGCGTCCTCGAACTGCTGCTGGTGTCGACCGTCCCGGTGATGTTCCTCGCTCAGGGCGGTCTCCCCGACATGTGGCTGGTGCTGGCCACCGTGATCGGCGGCTCGCTGAGCGCCGGCTCGGCCGCGGCGTTCAACATGTACCTCGACCGCGACATCGATGCCCACATGCATCGCACGGAGAACCGTCCGCTGGTGACCGGCGAGATCAGCCCGCGAGGCGCGCTGATCTTCTCCTGGACGCTCGCCGTCGTCTCGACCGTATGGCTGTGGTTCACCACGAACTGGCTGGCGGCCACGCTGTCGGCATCCGCCATCTTCTTCTACGTCGTCATCTACACGATGATCCTCAAGCGACGCACCGAGCAGAACATCATCTGGGGCGGCATCGCCGGGTGCTTCCCGGTGCTCATCGGCTGGGCTGCCGTCACCGGCTCGCTCGACTGGCCCGCGTTCATCCTGTTCGCGCTCATCTTCCTCTGGACGCCGCCGCATTACTGGCCGCTGTCGATGAAGTACAAGGACGACTACGACGACGTCGACGTGCCCATGCTCGGTGTCACCCGCAACGCCTCACAGGTCGGCCTCCAGGTCATCCTCTATGCCTGGGCGACCGTCGCCTGCTCGCTGCTGCTGATCCCGATCGCGAACATGGGCCTCGTCTACGGCGTCTCCGCCGCGGTGTTCGGCGGCTGGTTCATCTATGAGTCGCACCGCCTGTACAACCAGGCGGTGCGAGGCAACGAGGCGCGGCCGATGCGAGTCTTCCACGCCTCGATCACTTATCTGACGCTGATCTTCGTGGCCGTCGCGGTCGACCCGCTGCTGCCGTTCTGATCCTGCTCGGCGCCGCCGACCAGCTCGTCGTCCGCCGCTGTCGCGGGGATCTCGGAGTCGATGGTGTCGACCTCGTCGGCCTCAGCTGATTCGTTCGTCCCATCGATCGGCCCGACGACTGCGGGTGCAGGAGAAGGCAGGAGCGCCTGCACCGCACTCAGACCGACGGCGATCAGCACGCCGATGACGCCGGCGCCCAGAAGCGCGGCTCCGACGACGACGAGCGACTGCCCCACGTAGACCTCGATGCCGGTCGCCGTGCCGTCGAGCAGAGTGCTCGTCATGGTGCCGACCTGGCCGGCGATCAGCCACCCGCCCACTCCCGCTGAAGCGAGCGAGAGCACGAGGAGGAGCCAGAAGCCGATGCTGCGTGTCAATGACTTGTTCATGTCCGCAACGGTGCACGACGAACTGATGAGCCGCTGATGCCCGGGCTGTGCATCCCCTGTGCGCAGCCGGGGTCAAGCCTCCGCAGCGGCCGGCTTCTTCAGGTTCAGCACCACCACGGTGTACGCAGCCGCCGACAGCGAGGCGAGCACCATGTGGATGCCCACGAGCACCGGCGGGAGGCCTTCGCGCGCCTGCCACACGCCCACGCCGACCTGCACCAGGATCGCCAGCACGAGCACGAGCAGCCATCTGCGCGGTCGTAGGTGCAGGACCCACGCGGCGATCGTCAAGGTGACGACGAGCGCGGCGAGGATGTATCCCGGCCAGGAGTGCACGTGGGCGAGCACCGTGGCGTCGAATCCCTGGCGCTCGACGGCCGCGTCGCCGGAGTGCGGCCCGGAACCGGTGGTCAGCACGCCGAACAGGATCGTCACGGCGAGGGCGAGACCGGTGACGTGGCTCAGTGCCGCGAACCAGGTCGGCACCGCGCGCTCACGCGGTCCGGGCGCGGCGTAGAGCCTGACCAGGAAGGCCGCGGTCACGCACACAAGGAGGAGGGAGGACACGTAGTGGAATCCGACGATGAAGGGGTTCAGTCCCGTGAGCACCGTGATGCCGCCCACAAGAGCCTGCGCGACGACGCCGATCAGCACGACCCAGGCGAGGATGACGAGATCCCGCCTTTCGGTCGTCACCCTGACCGATCTGACCGTGGCGGCGATGACCGTCACGAGCAGAGCCGCCATCGCGAAGGGCGTGGCGGGGAGGTCGACGAGCGTGAAGACGAAGAACACGACCCCGGCCGCCAGGATTCCGGCGGCGGCGAAGCGGAGGGCCGAGAACACCGTGGCCTTCCCCCCGGTGCGCGCCAGCATGAGCAGCAGGACGGCGAGGGCGATGACGCCGACCACACCCGTCATGACGCGGTTGCCGAACTCGATGATGCCGTGGATTCCCTGATCGGCATAGATCGGGACGAGCGACTCCGGCGTGCAGAGCGGCCACTCGGAGCATCCGAGGCCTGATCCGGTCAGCCGCACGGCACCGCCGGTGCCGATGATGATGGTCTGCGCGAGGAATGAGAGCCAGGCGAAGACGCGAAGCGCTCGTCCCCAGAGGATCGCATGCGTCGACGCTGCCGCGTTCGTGGGGGAGGAGATCGTCGTCTCGGGCATAAGTCTCTCCGAACCGCGCCGGACACGGCGAGCGGCCCTGTCTTCAGGCGGAACCTGTAGAATCGGATTGTTGTGATGAGCGCTGACCGCGCTGAAGCATCGCTAACAGTTTAGGCGCGATGGATGCGCCGGTGATGAGGGCCCACCAACGGCACCCGCTCCCGCAGACTCGACGGGGATCAGGTGTGTCGGGGCGGATGACACCGTTTGGGACCTGTGAGGAGAGTGTGTGATGTCGGATGTGCTGATCGACCGCCCGGAGCTTGACGGCCTGGGGGTGTACGAATTCGGGTGGCATGACGAAGATGCCGCCGGAGCCATCGCCAAGCGCGGTATCTCCGAAGAGGTGGTCCGCGGGATCTCGGCGCTCAAGCACGAGCCCGAATGGATGCTGAAGACCCGACTCAAGGGCTATCAGCTCTTCGGTCGCAAGCCGATGCCGACCTGGGGTGCAGACCTCAGCGAGATCGACTTCGACAACATCAAGTACTTCGTGCGCTCGACCGAGAAGCAGGCCCAGTCCTGGGAGGAGCTCCCGGCTGAGATCCGCGAGACGTACGAGCGCCTCGGCATCCCCGAGGCCGAGCGTCAGCGCCTCGTCGCCGGCGTCGCAGCGCAGTACGAGTCCGAGGTCGTCTACCACCAGATCCGCGAGGATCTGGAGGAGCAGGGCGTCATCTTCATGGACACCGACACCGCGCTCCGCGAGCACCCCGAGTTCTTCGAGGAGTACTTCGGCACCGTGATCCCGGCCGGCGACAACAAGTTCGCCGCGCTCAACACGGCCGTGTGGTCGGGAGGTTCGTTCGTCTACGTCCCCAAGGGCGTGCACGTCGAGATCCCGCTGCAGGCGTACTTCCGCATCAACACCGAGAACATGGGCCAGTTCGAGCGGACCCTGATCATCGCCGACGAGGACAGCTACGTCCACTACATCGAGGGCTGCACCGCTCCGATCTACAAGTCGGACTCGCTGCACTCGGCCGTCGTCGAGATCATCGTGAAGAAGAACGCCCGCGTTCGGTACACGACGATCCAGAACTGGTCGAACAACGTCTACAACCTCGTCACCAAGCGAGCCGTCGCCCATGAGGGCGCGACGATGGAGTGGGTCGACGGCAACATCGGCTCCAAGGTGACGATGAAGTACCCGTCGATCTACCTGATGGGCGAGCACGCCAAGGGCGAGACCCTCTCGGTCGCCTTCGCGGGTCCCGGCCAGCACCAGGATGCCGGCGCGAAGATGATCCACATGGCTCCGTACACGCAGTCGTCGATCGTCTCCAAGTCGATCGCCCGTGGCGGCGGACGTGCGGGATACCGCGGCGAGGTGAGGGTGGACGCGAACGCGCACCACTCCGCGAACACCGTGCGCTGCGACGCGCTGCTGGTGGACACGAAATCGCGCTCCGACACGTACCCGGCCATCGACATCCGGGTCGACGACGTGCAGCTGGGCCACGAGGCCACCGTCTCGAAGGTCAGCGAGGAGCAGCTCTTCTACCTGCAGTCCCGCGGCATGCCCGAGGACGAGGCGATGGCGATGATCGTGCGCGGCTTCATCGAGCCGATCGCGCGCGAACTGCCCATGGAGTACGCGATGGAATTGAACAAGCTCATCGAAATGGGCATGGAAGGATCGGTCGGCTAAATGGCGGCCTCGACGACAGCGCCCAGCGAGGCGCAGCACACGAACGCGCACATCGACCCCGCAGCTCAGGTCTCGGATGCCGGATTCGTCCCGGTGCAGACCCGCTCGGAGCGTCCGCACTCCTTCGAACCCGCCGACTTCGGTTCGCCGACCGGCCGCGAGGTCAACTGGAAGCACACTCCGGTGGCCAAGCTCTCCGCCCTCTTCGAGGTGGCAGGTCTGACCGAGGGCGTGCGCTACTCGTTCGGTGACGGCGAGAAGTACGTGGCGGCACCGCTCGCCGCGGGTGATGCCCCGCGCGGAGAGGTCTTCCTGGCCGAGGACATCACGGCGGCCGTCGCCTGGCAGGGCTCGTCCGAAGCGCTGCACATCCGCATCCCGCGCGAAGAAGAGGTCGCTGAGCCGATCCTCGTCTCGATCGAGGGCCTCGGCGCCGAACTGCGCGCCGATGCCCACATCGTGATCGAGGCCCTCGAGCACAGCTCGGCCACCGTCGTGCTCCAGCACACCGGAGCCGCGCAGTACTCGCAGAACGTCGAGATCATCGTCCGCGATGGCGCGAAGCTCACTGTCATCAGCCTGCAGCAGTGGCAGGACGAGGCCGTGCACACCTCTGCGCATCAGGCCAGGGTCGATGCGGATGCCACGCTCAAGCACTTCGTGATCAGCTTCGGCGGCGGAGTCGTGCGCGTGAACCCGAGCGTCGAGCTCGCCGGCGCCGGATCCGAGGGCTACCTCTACGGACTGTCCTACGCCGATGCCGGGCAGCACCTCGAGAGCCAGGTCTACCTGCACCACAAGGGCCCGCACACCAAGGGCGACGTGCTCTACAAGGGTGCGCTCCAGGGGCAGGGAGCGCACAGCGTCTGGATCGGCGACGTGCTCATCGGCGCCGACGCGACGGGCACCGACTCCTACGAGGCGAACCGCAACCTGGTGCTCACCGAGGGTGCACGCGCCGACTCGATCCCGAACCTCGAGATCGAGACCGGGGACATCCTCGGCGCCGGCCACGCCAGCGCCACGGGGCGCTTCGATGACGAGCAGCTGTTCTACCTGCAGGCCCGCGGCATCAGCGAAGAGGAAGCGCGCCGACTCGTCGTGCTCGGATTCCTCACCGACATCGTTCAGCGCCTGGGAATCCCGGCACTGGAGACCGAGCTGCTCGACGCGATCGAGACGGAGCTCGCCGAGGTGAACGCATGAGCGCCGAGCGCGTGTGCGGCGTCGCGGAACTCGAGCAGGACATGCCGATCCGCGTCGAGCCGAACGGCGTCCCGATCACCGTGATCAAGGACTCCGAAGGCGTGATCCACGCCATCGGGGACACCTGCACGCATGGCGACATCTCTCTCGCCGAAGGCTTCGTCGAAGGTGACACGGTGGAGTGCTGGGCCCACGGCTCCGCGTTCTCGCTGCTCACCGGCAAGCCCCAGAACCTCCCTGCTTATGAGCCCGTTCCGGTCTACGTCGTCGAGATCGACGGCGACGACGTGCTCATCGACCCGACTGTGACGAAGGAAGTCTGAATGTCTGTTCTCGAAATCCGCGACCTGCACGTGACGGTCGAGACCGAGGCGGGTACCACCCCGATCCTCAACGGAATCACCCTCACCATGAACACCGGTGAGACGCACGCGATCATGGGCCCCAACGGCTCGGGCAAGTCGACGCTCGCGTACACGATCGCCGGTCACCCGAAGTACACCGTGACCTCCGGCTCGATCACCTTCGACGGCCAGGATGTGCTCGCGATGAGCGTCGACGAGCGCGCGCGCGCCGGCCTGTTCCTCGCGATGCAGTACCCGGTCGAGATCCCCGGCGTGACGGTGACGAACTTCCTCCGCACCGCCAAGACGGCACTCGACGGCGAAGCTCCGGCGATCCGCGGCTGGACCAAGGACGTCAAGGCGGCCATGGCGAACCTCCGCATGGACCCGAAGTTCGCTCAGCGCAACGTCAACGAAGGCTTCTCCGGTGGCGAGAAGAAGCGTCACGAGATCCTGCAGCTCGAGGTCCTCAAGCCGCAGTTCGCGATTCTCGACGAGACCGACTCGGGCCTCGACGTCGACGCGCTGAAGATCGTCTCGGAAGGCGTCAATCGCGCCAAGGAGTCGACCGGCCTCGGCGTGCTGCTGATCACGCACTACACCCGCATCCTCCGCTACATCCGTCCGGACTTCGTGCATGTGGTCGTCGCGGGCAAGATCGTCGAAGAGGGCGGCCCGGAGCTCGCAGACCGGCTCGAGGAAGAGGGATACGACCGTTTCCTCGACCCCGCAGCCCCCATCGAGGCGTAGGCTGATTCGCATGACAGCCACCCTCACGGACGCGAAGTACGACGAGGTCACCGAGGCGCTCAAAGACGTCATGGACCCGGAACTCGGGATCAATGTCGTCGACCTCGGCCTCATCTACGACCTCGCCTGGGATGACGAGAACGATGCTCTCGTCATCCACATGACGCTGACCAGCGCCGGCTGCCCCCTGACGGACGTGCTCGAGGACCAGACCGCGCAGGCTCTGGACAACGTCGTCGACCGCTTCCGCATCAACTGGGTGTGGATGCCGCCGTGGGGTCCGGAGAAGATCACAGACGACGGGCGCGACATGATGCGCGCCCTCGGCTTCGCGATCTGAGAATGCTCGAAGTCACGGCTCTGCCTCTGGCGGAGCTCAGACGACGTAGCAGCGAGAAGTGGCGGGAGTATCCCGCCGACGTGCTTCCGCTCTTCGTCGCGGAGACCGATTTCCCGCTCGCACCGGAGGTCTCGAACGCGTTGCGTCGCGCCGTCGAGCTCGGAGACACGGGGTACATCGCCTCGCGGACACCATTGCCCGACACCTACGCGGCGTTCGCACGCCGTCGCTTCGGCTGGGAGGCGGATCCGACGCGGATGCGCACCACGGCCGATGTGAGCATGGGCATCGTCGAGATTCTCCGCCGCGTGACGCAGCCGGGAGAGCGCGTGGTCGTCACCCCTCCCGTGTACCCGCCGTTCTTCGACCTGGTGTCCGAGGCCGGCGCCGAGGTGGAACGGGTGCCTCTCATCGACACGGGGATGGGGTGGGAACTCGATCTCGACGGCGTCCGTGCAGCGTTCGAGGACGGCGCGACCGCGATCCTGCTCTGCAATCCGCACAACCCGACGGGCACCGTCCACAGTCGCGACGCGCTCGCGGCGCTGGCCGAGATCGCCGACGAGTTCGGCGCGGCGGTGGTTTCCGACGAGATCCACGCACCGCTCGCCCAGCCGGGAACCGGCTTCACGCCGTTCCTCGACACGGGCGAGGCCGCCGAGCGCGTGGGGTATGCGGTCGTCAGCGCGAGCAAGGCCTTCAATCTGGCCGGCCTCAAGTGCGCCCTCATGGTGACCGCTTCCGATTCGACGAGCGCGGTCGTGCGCGGGTTGCCGATCGAGGTCGAGTGGCGCACCGGTCAGTTCGGTCTGCTTGCGGCTGTCGCCGCCTTCTCGGAGGAGAGCGATGAGTGGCTGGACGGGCTGCTCGCGACACTCGACGCGAACCGCGTACTCCTCGAGGACCTGCTCGCATCGAAGCTCCCCGGTGCCCGCTACCGGATGCCCGATGCCGGCTACCTCGCCTGGATCGATCTCTCGGCTCTCGGATGGGGCGACAACCCCGCGCGTCGGATCCTCAAGGAGGCGAAGGTGGCCCTGCACTTCGGCCCCGCCTTCGGCGAGCAGGGCAGGGGATTCGTGCGGTTGAACTTCGGGACGAGTCCGGAGATCATCACCGAGGCCATCGAGCGCATCGCGACGCTCGTGGATCGATGACGGTCGATCGCGCGACATCGTCGATCTGGGACCGGGAACGCCTCTGGGTCACCGCCGGCGCGGTCGCGTTGATCTTCCTGGCGGCGATCGAGGCTCTGGCGGTGACGACCGTCATGCCGATCGTCAGCGAGGCGCTCGACGGCCAGGCGCTGTATGCGGTGGCCTTCGCGGGGACACTGGCGACGAGCGTGATCGGGATGGTCGCAGCGGGTGCCTGGTCGGACGCTCGCGGGCCCCGGGGTGCGCTGTACGCCGCCGTGTCGCTGTTCATCGCCGGCCTTCTGCTATCGGGGTTCGCGGTGACGATGGATCAGTTCCTCATCGGCCGCCTGGTGCAGGGGCTCGGTGCGGGCGGACAGACGGTGGCCCTGTACGTCGTGGTGGCCCGCCTGTATCCGCCCCACCTGCACGGAAGGGTCTTCGCGGCGTTCGCCGCGGCCTGGGTGGTGCCGTCGATGATCGGCCCGTTCCTCGCGGGTGCCGTCGCCGAGTACCTCGACTGGCGTTGGGCATTCCTCGGGGTGGCCGTGCTGACGACGGCCGCCTTTCTCATGATCGCGATCCGGTTGCGCGGCGTCGACCTCGGGCATGGCGAACCACAGGACCGTCGAGCTCTCGTGACTCGTCTGATGCTCGCCGTCGTCGTCGCGGTGTTCGCCGTGCTGATCGGCTTCACGGCCGAGATGACCGCGCAGATCGGATGGTCGGTCGCACTGGGCTCGGTGGCCGTCATCGCCGTGGCCGTGCTGCCGCTGCTCCCTCGACGCACTCTGCGCGCCGGCCGGGGCCTGCCGAGCGTCGTGCTCATGCGGGGCGTCGTCGCCGGCGCGTTCTTCGCCGCGGAAGCGTACATCCCGTACCTGCTCATGGAGAGGTTCGGATTCACGGCGACGTGGGCGGGCATCGCCTTGATGTTCGCCGCCTTCGCCTGGGCCGGGGCGTCCGCGCTGCAGGGGAGGTTCGGTGAACGTCTCGGCAACACGAGGATCACCGTCGTCAGTCTCTCGCTGCTCGTCTGTGCGCTGGTCTTCGTGCTCCTCGCAGCGCTCTGGGGGTTCTCGCCGCTCTTCGTGGTGGTGGGATGGGCATTCGCCGGCGGCGGCATGGGTCTGCTCTATCCCCGCCTCACCGTGCTCACGCTCGCGTACTCGGATGCCGGCAACCAGGGCTTCAACTCGTCAGCTCTGTCGATCTCGGACTCCACGGGCGCCGCGGTCGTCATCGCTCTCGCGGGTCTCGCCGTCGCCAGCCTCGGCGGTGGTGCGAGCGCCTTCGGCGTCGTCTTCGCGTTCTGTCTCGGTCTGGTGCTCCTGGCGTTCGTGCCAGGACTCAGGCTGGGGCACGCCGCGGAGCTGACGGATGCGGAGTCGCGCGAGCGGTGAGGCCCGCGCCGGACGACTCTCCGGCGAGCGCGGCCACGCCGAGGTCGAAGACGCGGTCGAGTCCCGCTGTGACGTCGATCGTGTGGTCGTCGAGCGCTGCTCCGTGGCTGTCGGCGTGCATCCGCTGCTGAACGAGAGTCGCATGGCCGAGCACGAAGTGCAGGAGTGCGGCTGCTCGCTCCGGTGCGTCCGACAGGCCGTGGCGCGTCAGCGCGGCTTCCAGTGCGGTGTGCGCATACGACGAGCCGAGACGCAGGGCATACGTGCTGAGCACGAGCTCGGCCCCGTCGCGATAGGTGAAGAGCGCGTCGCGGATGCTGCGGGCGGTGGTCAACACGTCCGCATCGTCGCGCGGGATGCCCGCGGTGATGCGATCGGCCAACTCCGCCAGCAGCTCCTGCTTGCTCGAGAAGTGCCAATAGAGAGCACTCGGCTGCACATCGAGCCTGCCTGCGATCCGCCGCATCGAGAGGTCGGCGAGGCCGACCTCGTCGAGGAGCGCGAGTGCAGCGCGCGCGACGCCGTCGCGGTCGTGACGGGTCGAGTTGTGCTCCGGGGCCATCCCGTCAGTATAGTGAACACCGTTCAAGTGAACGGTGTTCAGGAAGGTGATGGATGATGGCTCGGCACACAGACGACCTCGGTCGCGAACTCGCGAGGGTGGCGATCTTCGCCGCGCTCATCATCGTCCTCGGAATGGTGACGATCCCGATCCCCGGCGGGGTGCCCATCACCGCGCAGACCCTGGGGGTGATGCTCGCCGGCGCTGTACTCGGCCCGCGGTTGGCCCCGCTCTCGGTGCTCCTCGTGTTGGTGCTGGCAGCGGTCGGGCTCCCCGTCCTCGCCGGTCGCCGTGGCGGTCTCGGCGTCTTCGTCGGTCCGACAGCCGGCTACCTGCTCGGGTGGCTCCTGGGCGTCATCGTCATCGGACTGATCGTGCGCAGCGGTCGGCCCAGCTGGTGGCGGATCGCCCTCGGGGTCGTCGTCGGCGGCATCGTGGTCGTGTACGTCTGCGGGGTGCCCGTCACCGCGCTCGTACTCGGGCTCGACCTGGGACCCACCGCACTGGCGAGTCTCGTCTTCCTCCCCGGCGATCTGCTCAAGGCGGCAGCGGCCACAGCGCTGGTCCTCGCGCTACGGCGCGCGTACCCTCGAGCTTTCGGCACGAGTGCCCCATCCGTTCCGGCATCCGTCCGTGCGGTCTGAGACCTCGACCGGATCGATCTCGGTCGACGATGTCACCGTCGAGCGGGAGGGGCAGCCGATCCTGCGCGATGTGAGCATCGAGCTCACGACGGCGAGGATCGCGGTCATCGGCGCGAACGGTTCAGGAAAGTCCACTTTCGCGCGTCTGCTGAACGGCCTCGTGCTCCCGGATGCAGGGCGTGTCACGGTGCACGGTCTCGATTCTCGTCGGGATGTGAAGGCTCTGCGGCGGCGGGTGGGTTTCGTCTTCACCGATCCGCAGGCGCAGATCCTCATGCCTACGCCTGCCGAGGACCTCGCGCTGTCGCTTCGCGGATCCTCTCGTGCGGACGTCGACAGACGCGTGGCCGCGGCACTCGCCGAGCACGGCTTGACCGATCGGGCGGACGTGCCGGCGTCGGCGCTGTCCGGCGGTCAGAAGCAGATGCTGGCTCTCGCGTCTGTCCTGATCACCGAACCGCAGCTGATCGTCGCCGACGAGCCGACGACCCTGCTGGACCTGCGCAACTCCCGACGGATCGCGGATCTGCTGCTGGCGCTTCCCGCCCAGGTCGTCATCGTCACCCACGACCTCGAGCTCGCAGCGAGGTGCGACCACGCGGTCCTCTTCGAGGCGGGCTCGATCATCGCGTCGGGCGCCCCGCCGGACGTGGTCGCCGAGTATCGCGAGCTGGCCGCGTGATCCAGTCCTATCGGCCGGGGGCGAGTATCGTCCACCGGATGCCGGCGGGCCCCAAGCTCGCCGTCTTCGCCGTGCTCGCGCTCGTCTCGTCCGGCTATCCGCACGATCGATGGAGCGTCACAGCCGCGCTTCTCGTCGTCTGCCTGCTCTATCTCGCCGCCGGCCTTCCGGTGACGACCCTGCTCGTCGAGGCGTGGCGGCTGCGGTGGCTCGTACTGGTTCTCGGGGCCGCACTGTGGATCTTCGCCTCACCGCTCACGGCATGGGTCAGCACGGCCAGGGTGGCATCACTGCTGCTGCTGGCGTCGCTTCTCACGATCACCACCCGGATGGGCGATCTGCTCGCGGTGCTGCATCGGATGCTGAGACCGCTGCGCCGACTGGGCATCGATGCGGATGCCGTCGCGATGACGATCTCACTGACCCTCACGATGATTCCGGTGGTCGCAGGCTTCGCCCATGCGGTCACCGAGGCCCACCTCGCACGCGGCATCCGTCGCGGCGTGCGAGGCGCGGTGCCGCTCATGGTCAGGACACTACGCCACGCGGACGACGTCGGCGACGCTCTCGCCGCTCGCGGTCTCGTGTGATCGGCGGGCGATGCGCAGGGACAGCAGCATCCCGCCGGCGGCGACCGAGGCAGTGAGCACGGTCGTCCCCGCGACGAGGAGCAGGACGACGGAGGCGATGCCCAGGACGGCGGCGATCACGACCCGGTGCGTCCTGTCAGCGGATCGCGGCGACGGCTGCGTCTCGATGCGGGTGAGGGAGGTCGCGATCGCCGCTGTCAGAGTCAGGGCGACGGCGAGCCAGATCGGACGCGACACCCACCAGGAGACGGAACTCGGATCCGGCAGCGCGATTCCGCTGACGAGTGAGGCGACGGCCGAGATCCCCGCCATGGCGAGCAGTACCGGCATGTGCCACAGGTAGATCGTCATGGTGCGGCGATTGACGAAGGCGCAGAACGCGGCGGGGACCGGCCGGTGGCTGAGCTCGTCGATGCGATCGCGCAGAAGCGAGACGGCGCTCAGGTGCACGACGCCGACGAGCAGCAGCGCGGCGGTCGGGGGATTGATGTTCGCGATGAGGTCGGGGGAGTAGATCCCGGTCGCGAACGCTGCGATGAGGGCGGTCAGAGCCGCTGCTCCCACTAGGGCCCGCGTCGCTCGAGGCAGCCGGTCGATCGTGCCGTCGGCGAGGAAGAACCCGATCTGCTGGAGTGCGAGCCACACGAAGGCGAGATTCAGAAACCCCAGTCCCTCGACCCCGGTGCTCGCCCGGGCCACATCGACGCAGACCGATGCCCACACGAGGGCTGCGACGGTGACCAGGGGCCTGCGTGCGTGGGCTCTCGAGAGTGCCGGGAGGAGCGCCTGACAGCCCAGGAAGACTCCGAGGAACCACAGCGGCTGGCTGTAGCGGAAGCCGGCGGTGGCGATGATGTCGGCGGGAACACCTGCGACGTGGAGAGCCGCGAGCGCGACGCCGACGACGGCTATGGCGAACAGTGCGGGCCGGAGCAGGCGATGCACGCGGGCTGCGATGAACTCGGATGCGGTGCCGCCGCGCGCCTGCGACCGCCGGAACGCGATGTGACCGGCGAAGCCTCCGATGATGAAGAACAACGGCATGACCTGGAGGACCCAGCTCATGGGGATGATCCACGAGGTGCCCTCGCTCGCGTTCGCGAAGACCGGGCTGCCGTCGGCGACCGTGACGCCCACCATGATGGCGTGAAGCAGCACGACTCCTGCGACGCAGATCGCTCGCAGCAGGTCGATCGCGGCATCACGACCGGCCGGCAGCGGGGGGCGGGGAGCGATGCGGGGCGGCGCTTCGACGATGGCCATGGAGTCCTCCTCGGATAGGTGTCCGAGAAGCGTATGGACGCGGTGCCGGTCGGGGGATCACCCTCCGGGCTGGTTCGCACCCCTACTGCGGTGTGACCCGGAGCAGCGGTTCAGGAGGGCTCGACGAGACCCGTGTCGTAGGCGAGGATCACGGCGTGCACGCGGTCGCGGAGTCGGAGCTTGGCGAGCACCTTGCCGACATGCGTCTTCACGGTCTGCTCGGCGATGAAGAGGTCGGACGCGATCTCGCTGTTCGACCGTCCGCGACCGATGAGCACCAGCACCTCCCGCTCCCGATCGGTCAGGTCTGCGAGCGAGGTCGCCGCCTTCGCGGTGCGGGGCCGACGTCCGGCGAACTGCTCGATCATGCGCCGCGTCACACTGGGGGCGAGCAGGGCATCGCCGCCGGCGACGACGCGCACGGCGTGCACGAGCTCCTCGGGAAGAGCGTCCTTCAACAGGAATCCGCTCGCGCCGGCCTCGAGCGCGTCGTAGACGTAGTCGTCGATGTCGAAGGTCGTGAGCATGAGGATCCTCGGCACATGAGCCGCAGGGTAGGCGGGTCCGAGGATGCGCCGAGTGGCCTCGATGCCGTCGACCTGCGGCATCCGCACGTCCATCAGGATGACGTCCGGATCGAGGCGGGCAGCGAGGGTGATGGCTTCGGCTCCGTCGGCCGCCTGGCCCGCGACACGGATTCCCTCGTGCGCATCGAGCAGAGCGGCGAATCCGGCGCGCACCATCGCCTGGTCGTCGGCGATGAGGACGCTGATCGTCACGGGTTCTCCTGGGTGATCGGAGCGGTGGTCTCGCTCGATGGACGCTCGTGCAGCGGGAGGGAGGCGATGACCTCCCACCCGCCGTCGGTGGTGGGGCCGGCGGCGAAGGACCCGCCGAGCAGTTCGACGCGCTCACGCATGCCGCGAAGTCCATAGCCTCCGCTGGGGTGAGCCGGTGGGGTGGTGGCGCGGCCGTTGCGGACGCGGATGCCGATGGCTTGGAGATCCGCCTGCAGGCGCACCGTGACGGCGGCGCCGGACGCGTGCCGTACCGCGTTGCTGAGCGCCTCCTGCGCGATGCGGAAGGCGGCGATCTGCACGGCCTGCGGGGCGTCGGTGAACGCGCCCGTCATCTCGAGCCCCACCGTCACGCCGGCGCGCCGGATCGTGTCGACGAGGGCCGGGATGTCGTCGATGCTCTGCTGCGGCGCCAGCTCGGCCGCCTGGTCCTCGGTGCGCAGCACGCCCAGCATCCGCCGCATCTCGGTGAGCGATCCCCGCGCTGTGGCCGCGATGCTCTCGAACTCCGACGTCGCCGCGTCGCCGATCTCGGGGAGTCGGTATCGAGCAGTGGACGCCTGCACCTGGATGACCGACATGCTGTGGGCGATGACGTCGTGCAGTTCGCGAGCGATACGGGTGCGCTCCTCGACGAGCGCGCGGCGGGACTCTTCGAGGGCTGAATGCTCCCGTTCCTTCGTGAGCTCGGCAGATACCCTCACGCGTCCTGCGACCAGTATGGCGACCAGGAACACGGCTGCGGCCACAGACGTGGTCACGATGAGATCTGCCGTGGCGCTGCCTGCCGTCGCCGGAGTGGCGACGATCTCGGGGCGCAGCAGCGGGGCCGTGAGGGAGAGCAGCGCGCCGACGCCGAGCGGGACGACGCCCAGGCGCGCGCCGTGGACGAAGGTCACGACGCCCACGAAGAGGACGAAGGTGACGAGCGCGGGCACCGACCACGGCCACGGCGCCTCGGTCGCCTGATCGGGCACGACCAGCAGCGGGAGCGCGAACGCCGCAGAGCAGAACATCGCGATCGCCCACCGCGGATACCGCAGGGAGAGAAGCGGTGCCGAGCAGAGTGCGACGCCGAGGATGAACGTCAGCGGCAACGCGGTGCCGTACAGCACGGTCTGCAGCGACACGAGCACCGCGAAGAGCGCCAGGCTCGCCACGGCGAGCGCGGCGAGCGCGGCCGTTCGACGGCTGATGCGGGGAGTCCGCGGTGTGCGGGGTGTGCGGGGAAGGCGACGTGCCATGAGTGTCATCCTGCCAGTTGCGGGACGGGGGCGCGTCGACGCCGGGCAGCGGTGACGCGGTCGATGACCAGTCCGATGATGAGAGCGACCCCGATGCCGATCCCGGCGCTGGCGAGGGGCTGATCTTCGATCCATGATCCGGCGAGCAGCCCGATCGCCAGGCTCAGCGCGCTCCAGCCGAGACCGGCCACGACGCTCAGGGGAAGGAAACGCCTCCAGGGGAATCGCAGCGCGCCCGCCGACATGTTCACAGCGACACGGCCGACAGGGATGTATCGAGCGCCGAGGATCAGAGCCGCACTGCGCTGGTCGAGGGCGCGTTCCGCGTGGGCGAAGGCCGAGGCGATCCGCGGTCGATGCATCCACGCCCAGCGGGTCGTGCCGAGTCGACGACCGAGCACGAATGCGATGTTGTCGCCGATGGTCGCGCCGACGGCGGCGACGAGCCCGAGCGGGATCAGCGCCCATGGCTCTCCTGAGGATGCCAGCACGGCGGCTGCCGCCACGAGCACGGTCTCACTCGGAACAGGCGGGAAGAAGCCGTCGATGATCGTCACCGCGAGCAGCACGGCATACAGCCAGGGGGAGGCGACGGTCTGCAGGATGAGCTCGTTGATGACGTCCACCTCAGCAGGCTAGAAAGCGGAGGGCACGCAGGGCATCACCCTGAGGTATCGATCGCATCCACCCGCAGAGGTAGATCTGTGCACAGGCCGACGACTGCACCACGATCCGTACGTCGACTGAACACCCAGCCGAGCGATCTATACTGGGAGTTTGGCCCCTCGGCCTGAACCCCCTTGAAAGAACGGACATCCCGCCTGTGCTTGCCGTGCACGAACTCGAGATCCGCGTGGGCGCACGCCTCCTGATGGAGAACGTGTCGTTCCGTGTGAGCGACGGAGACAAGATCGGTCTCGTCGGCCGCAACGGTGCAGGCAAGACCACGCTCACCAAGGTGCTCGCCGGCGACGTCCTTCCCTCTGGGGGCACGGTGACGCGCTCCGGAGAGCTCGGCTACCTTCCCCAGGATCCCCGTTCGGGCAACCCGGAGGATCTGGCGCGCACGAGGATCCTCGATGCCCGCGGACTCGGACAGCTGAATCTCGGCATGACCGAGGCCTCGCTGGCCATGGGCTCGGAAGACCCCGCCGTGGCCGAGAAGGCGATGAAGCGCTATGCGCGCCTCACCGAGCAGTTCGAGGCACAGGGCGGATACGCCGCAGAAGCCGAGGCGGCATCCATCGCCAACAACCTCTCGCTGCCCGACCGCATCCTCGATCAGCCGCTCTCGACGCTCTCGGGCGGACAGCGTCGTCGCATCGAGCTCGCGCGCATCCTGTTCTCGGATGCGGAGACGATGATCCTCGACGAGCCGACCAACCACCTCGACGCCGACAGCGTCGTGTGGCTGCGCGAGTTCCTCAAGAACTACAAGGGCGGGCTGATCGTGATCAGCCACGACGTCGAGCTCGTCGGCGAGACCGTCAACCGCGTCTTCTACCTCGACGCGAACCGCCAGATCATCGACACCTACAACATGAACTGGAAGAACTACCTGCGCCAGCGGGTGGCCGACGAGGAGCGCCGCAAGAAGGAGCGAGCCAACGCCGAGAAGAAGGCCACCACGCTGCAGCAGCAGGCGGCCCGCTTCGGTGCGAAGGCGTCGAAGGCCGCTGCCGCTCACCAGATGATCGCGCGTGCCGAGAAGCTCCTCGCGGGTCTCGACGAGGTCCGCCAGGAAGACCGGGTGGCGAAGCTCCGCTTCCCCAAGCCCGCCGCCTGCGGCAAGACCCCGATGATGGCGACGGGGCTGTCGAAGTCGTACGGATCGCTCGAGATCTTCACGGATGTCGACCTCGCGATCGACCGCGGATCGAAGGTCGTCGTGCTCGGCCTCAACGGTGCGGGCAAGACCACGCTGCTGAGGATGCTCGCCGGAGTCGACGAGCCGGACACGGGTCAGCTCGAGCCGGGCCACGGACTCAAGGTCGGTTACTACGCGCAGGAGCACGAGAACCTCGACGTGAACCGTTCGGTGCTCGAGAACATGGTCTCGGCCGCTCCGCACATCACGGAGATGGAAGCGCGCAAGGTGCTCGGATCCTTCCTCTTCACCGGCGACGATGTGCTCAAGCCTGCCGGGGTTCTCTCGGGCGGCGAGAAGACGCGTCTCTCGCTGGCAACCCTCGTGGTCTCCTCGGCCAACCTGCTGCTGCTCGATGAGCCCACCAACAACCTCGATCCCGCGTCTCGCGAGGAGATCCTCGGCGCTCTCGCGCACTACGAGGGTGCAGTCGTCCTCGTCTCGCACGACCCCGGTGCGGTGCAGTCGCTCAACCCGGAGCGCGTGCTGATCCTTCCCGACGGTGTCGAGGACCTCTGGAGCCAGGAGTACCAGGACCTCATCGAGCTCGCCTAACGCGTCCGGGGTGGGCCACGTCCGACGGGAGTGGCATAGTCGACAGGGTGACCCATGACGACTCGGACCTTCCCCTCGATCCGCTCAACGACTGGCTCAGAGGACGCCACGCTCTCACCGGCGTCGCTCCGGACTGGGACATCCGCGACCTGCCGGATGACCCGGCGGTCCTGTTCGCCGAGTGGTTGCGCGCCGCCGCCGCAGCCGGGGTGGCGGAACCGCACACGGTGACGCTGGCGACGGTCGACGAGGACGGGATCCCCGATGCGCGCACGCTCATCCTGAAGAGGATCGACGAACGAGGGTGGGCCTTCGCGAGCACGCGGTCGTCCCGTAAGGGGGCGCAGCTCGGCGCAGTGCCGGCAGCGGCCCTGAACTTCTGGTGGCAGCCGCAGGTCCGTGCAGTCCGCGTGCGCGGCCGCGTGGAGGAGGCGACGCCCGAGGAGAGCGCCGCCGACCTCGCTGCTCGCTCGGCGGCCGCACAGGCCGGCATCGCCGACGGGGACTGGGTGCTCTGGCGCATCGTCCCGAGCCGCATCGAGTTCTGGCAGGGGGAGACCGATCGGAACCACACCCGTCTCGTGTACGAGGCATCCGCGGACGGCTGGAGCCGGGCGCTCTCCGGTCGCGCCGCTGACCGCATCGAGGAGGAGGCTCGCGCATGAGCGACTTCCAGGTCATCGAGATCGGTGCGCTGGACGAGTGGCGTGAGCACCACGGCGGCTTCGATGCCGCGCGCTCCCGCGACGGTCGCCGCGTCGTCGACCACGAGCTGACGATGCAGTTCATCGGACTCACCGCGAACGCCCTCGCTCCGGGTGAGGAGGCGGGGTACTGGCACGTTCATTCACGCATCGAGGAGCTCTACGTCTTCCTCGAGGGGCGCGGGCAGATGGGTCTCGACGACGAGATCGTCGAGGTCGGCCCCGGCACCGTGATCAGAGTCGGTCAGGGGGTCGCCCGCACCTGGCGGTCTCACCCTGGCAGTGCGGGGGAGCTCCGCTGGCTGTGCATCCGGGCCGGAGGCCAGGAGCTGCCGCATCTTCCCGATGACAGTGCGCGCCTGCCTGACCGGCCGCTGCCCTGGACCGACTGAACGATGAGCGAGGTTCTCCCGCCTCCGCCGTCAGAGGCCCCGAGCTTCGCCGACGACTTCTCGACGGGGCTCGACGACGAGAAATGGGTCGCCCACTACCTCCCGCATTGGACGGTTCCCGAGAGGTCGGCGGCGCGATATGAGATCGTCGACTCGGTGCTGCGCCTGCGTATCGACAGCGATCAGCTCGATTGGCGGAAGGAGGATGCCCCGCTCCGTGTGTCGAATGTGCAGACCGCGGTGTTCTCCGGATCCGTCGGGTCGGCGCGCGGCACGCACCGACAGCGTCCGGACGGTCTGGAGGTGCGAACGGAGACGCCTCTGCACTTGCTGTTCGCTCCCGCCCGCGGACGCATCGATGTGACCGTCGCCGCGAGCACCGACGAAGGATGCATGCTCGCCGCCTGGCTCGTCGGGATCGAACACCTCTCGGAGAGGGATGCCGGCGAGATCTGCATCTTCGAGATCGACGCGGATGCGGTCTCGAATACGACTCGAGCGCGGACCGGCATCAAGGCGCACGGTGATCCGCGTCTGCAGACCGACATGGCCGAGGTGGTGCTCCCGTTCGACGCGAGTGAGCAGCACACCTGGACAGTCGTCTGGGGTGACGGCGAGACGGTGATCGGCTGCGAGGGGAGGGTGCTGCGGCGGATCCCGCAGTCGCCCGACTATCCGCTGATGCTCCTGATCGATCTCTTCGAGATCGGGACGCCCTCGGGCCGCTACCCCAAGTCCGCCCTCGTCGTGGACGTGCGGGCCTGGGGCTGACCCGCCTCAGCGAGCGTCGAGGAGCTCGTCCTCGACGTCGGCATCGCTGTCACGGCGCCGGGACTTCTTGACGGGTGCCGGCATCCCCTCCACCTCTTCGCGGTGCTTCACGATCTCGGTGCGGATGATGTAGCCGATGAACACGAAGCCCATCAGCGCGAACAGGATCCACTGGATCGCATACGACAGATGCGGGCCGGGGTCGTCGGTGGGGGAGTCGAAGCGGCCCAGGGTGCCTTCGCCCGCCGGTTCCTCGCTCACGATCTGCCCGTACGCGCTCGTGATCACGTCTCCGTCGACCAGCTCGGCGATCGAGGGGAGGTTGATCGTCGGCACCTGGCCCTCGGGAGCGCCGCGTCCCGAGGCCGGCAGCTGCTCTCCGGGACGCAGACGCACGATGACCTCGACCTCTCCGCTCGGAGGCGCAGGAACGGCATCCGGGGAGTCACCGTCACCGGGCGGCACCCATCCGCGGTCGACGATGAACACACGTCCATCGACATCGCGGAACGGCACCAGAACCTCGAACGCACTCGTGCCGCCGTGGGGGCGATTGCGCACGAGGAGCTGGTCATCGGCGATGTACTCGCCGTTCAGGACGACGGGATGCCAGACGTCGCCGGGCTCGAGCGCTCCGTCGGCGCCGATGAGGTCGGACAGCGGGACGGGATCCGCGTCATAGTTCTTCTCGACGAGAGCGATCTGCTCGGATCGCGTCTCGTTGCGCTCGAACTGCCAATTCGACAGGAAGGCGCACCCGACCGCGAAGCCGATCGCGATCAGCACGTACACGGTCCATCGACCCATCCGGGCACTCACGAGGGCACACCATCTCTCACTGTCACGGGGAAGTCTCTGGCCGCCAGGTAGTCGTGGAGGAACGAGACATGCTCGTCGCACGCGAGCCAGATCTTCTCACGGTCGGCGGCATGGATACGCGGATTGCGCCACACCACCTGCGTGGTCGCCGCGCTCCGGCATCCGGCACGCGAGCACTCCAGTCCACTCACTCGCGATCCTGGCGGCTTTCGTGGATGGTGATGACGTGAGGCGGCGGATCCTGTTCGACCGGAAGCGTCGGGGCCGGGGCAGGTGCCTCCAGCTGCTGCACGGGAGATTCCGCCGTCGTCTCGGTGCTGTCGCTTCCTGCGTTCGCGAACACCACCGCGATGTAGGGAAGGAGCGCGGCCGCGAGCGCGAAGACCCATGTGTACCAGCCGTAGGGCTGCACGAACATCATGAGCGCGAAGCAGACGATGCGGATCGTCATCGTGAGCGCGTATCGGCGCACGCGGTGGTCCGCCTCGTCTTTCGGCGACTGCGGAAGCGAGGTGACAGCAGGGACCAGTGGCTTGCTCTTCACGATGAGTCCAGCCTACGCCGGTGCGGGCACCACGGCGCGCCCGTCTGCCGCTCAGGTCGAGAAGAGGAAGGGCAGAGTGAAGGCGCCGAAGAACAGGAACCCGATGACCGTCATGACGATGCCGATGACGAGCACCGCGACCATGATGTACCCCATGATGAGGCCGGCGAAGGCCATGCCGCGTCCGCCGATCGAGGGGTTCGCCTTCGTCTGCCGGAGCGCCATGTGGCCGGTGATCACGGCGACGATCGAGGCGAGCAGAGGCACCACGGCCCAGAAGAGCACGACTCCGGCGATTCCGCAGATCAGCGACGTGACCGCGAGTCCGCTCGCCGGGCGAGGTGCGGGATAGTTCGGTGCTGCGTAGTTCGGTGCCGCGTAGTTCGGGTATCCGGTGGCGGGTTGGCCGGGAGCGGACGTCGGGTATGGCGACGCTGCAGACGCTGAGCCGTAGGGGTATATCGATTCGCCGCCGTGGACAGGCTGGCTCGGCGCGAAGGAAGGCGCGGCGCCCGGGTACGCCTGGGTGGGCGACGCCGGAGGGGCAGTCGGGTACGACGGCGGCTGCGCCGCCGGAGAAGGTGCCTGGTAAGGCTGTGCGGGTGGTGCCGACGCTGCGGGCGGCGGGGGAGTCGGCTGCGGTCCGCCCGAAGGGGTGGGGATGCTGTTGTCGCTCACGGTGGCGCCTTTCGTCGGGTTCAGCGTTCCAGTCGCGGCGTCCGTCTGTCAAACGTCGCCGGTCGGACGGCGGCATCCTCGGTAGGATCGAGGACGACCAGGCCCCGACCCCCAGCGGCCAGATCAGGAGTGGAAATGAGTTCTCGCGTCGTCCTCGTCACCGGCGGCAACCGCGGCATCGGCCGCGCCATCGCAGAGCGGTTCGTCCGTGACGGATACCGCGTCGCAGTGACGGCGCGGAGCGGGGAAGGCCCCGACGGCACGTTGACGGTCCGCGCGGACGTCACGGACGCCGCGGCTCTCGACGCGGCATTCACCGAGGTCGAGCAGCAGCTCGGGCCGGTGGAGATCGTGGTCGCCAACGCGGGGATCACCAAGGACACTCTCCTCCTTCGCATGAGCGAGGACGATTTCGACAGCGTCGTCGCCACCAACCTCGGCGGAACGTTCCGTGTCGTCAAGCGCGCGTCCAAGGGCATGCTGCGGGCTCGTTTCGGACGCGTCGTCCTCATCTCGAGCGTCGTGGGCCTGTACGGCTCGGCGGGGCAGGTGAACTACTCCGCATCGAAAAGTGCACTCGTGGGCTTCGCGCGATCGCTGACCCGCGAACTCGGCGGACGCGGCATCACCGCGAACGTCGTCGCGCCGGGCTTCATCGAGACCGACATGACCGCAGAGCTGCCCGAGGAGACTCAGAAGCAGTACAAGGCGAACATTCCCGCCGGACGCTTCGCCACACCTGACGAGGTCGCGGGCGTGGTCACCTGGCTCGCGGGCGACGACGCCGGCTACATCTCGGGCGCGGTCATCCCCGTCGACGGCGGCCTCGGGATGGGGCACTGAGCCGAGACCGACGCCCTGTCGTCACCGACGGGAGACCGCCGCGTCGATGAGCTCGGCCAAGCGGCCCGGAACCGAGAACTGCGGCCAGTGACCTGAGCCGATGCGGATGACCTCGGCATCGCCGATCGCTCGGAATTCATCCGCGTACGGGCCCCATTGCTCGAGCTCCGACTCGAGAGTCTCCTGATCCATCGCGCCCATCAGCAGTGTCACGGGGACCCCGTGGCGCTGCTCCGAGCGCAGCTCGATCGGATCGGTGGGCACCCGCGCGGGAACGCTCCGAGCGAGCGGAGCGGTGCGGGCGCGGGTCGAGTCGTCGAGGTCGTCGACGTCTTCGGCGGGGAAGTAGTCCCACCCCGGGAAGGGGACGACGCCGTCCGCGACCTCGAATTCGCTGATGCCGAACCCGGAGGGCGGCGGCACCGTGTCGACGAAGACGACCCGCGAGACGAGGTCGGGCCGTGCGTCGGCGACGCCCCAGGCGACGTTGCCGCCGCCGCTGTGACCGACGACGGCCACGGGTGCCCCGATGTCGTCGACCGCGGCCACGGCGGCATCGACCCACTCGGCGATTCCGATGTCGGAGGAAGCGGCGGCGGGGAGACCGACGCCGGGCATCGTCAGGGGATGCACCGAGTGCCCCGCGCGTTCGAGATCGGCGGTCACCTCGCTCCAACTGGACGCGTCGAGCCAGAGACCGGGGATGAGGATGATGTCCATGCCCCGACGCTAGACGGGGCCTCGGACATCCGCTAGGGCAGCAGCGCGATGACCTCGGAGAGGTCCTGCGGGCCGATCACGAGACTCGCCGCCGCGCGGACGGCAGGCTTCGCATTGAACGCCAGTCCGAGACCGGCGACGGCCATCATCTGCAGGTCGTTGGCTCCGTCCCCGATCGCGATGGTGGCGTGACAGGGGACCCCGAGCTCGTCGGCCCATTGCTGCAGTGAGGCGGCTTTCACGGCGGCATCCACGATCTCGCCATCGACGCGGCCGGCCAGGGCGCCGTCCACGATCTCGAGGCGGTTGGCGCGCCACCGGTCGACGCCGAGCCCGGGGGCGACGTCGTCGAGGATCTCGTGGAACCCTCCGGACACGACTCCCACGACACCGCCGCGCTCATGGACGGCCGCAGTGAGCTCGCGCACCCCAGGGGTCGGCTCTATGCGCGCCAGCACGCGCGCGAACCCCGACACCGGTACGCCTTCGAGCGCAGCGACGCGGGAGCGCAGGCTGGTGGCGAAGTCGATCTCGCCGCGCATCGCGGCTTCGGTGGCCGCCTGCACCTCGGGGCCCCGCCCGACCTCATCGGCGATCAGTTCGATCACCTCGTTGCGGATGAGGGTGGAATCGGCATCGAGGACGACGAGGAAACGCGCGGCAGTCACGCCTTCGAGCCTATCGACAGCAGAACGGCCCGCTGTGCAGCCGCGTATCGCGGCGACACCGTCACCTCTCGATGAACAGGCCCTTGCCCACCACGGTGATGCCCGACTCGGTCACGGTGAACCCGCGAGCCAGATCTCGCTCGCGGTCGACGCCGACGGTCGCACCGTCCGCCAGGACCACGTTCTTGTCGAGGATGGCTCGATGGACTCTCGATCCCGCTCCCACCCGCACACCGTCGAAGACGACGGAGTCGGTGATGGTGGATCCTCCTCCGGCGAGTGTCCACGGACCCACGACGCTGCGCTCCAGATGAGTGCCCGAGAGCACGGATCCGAGCGACACGATCGAGTCGATCGCATTGCCGATGCGCCCGACGGAGTCGCGCACGAACTTCGCGGGCGGCGAGTTCACGGCCTGCGAGTGGATCGGCCACTCCATGTTGTAGAGGTTGAAGATCGGAAGCGTGGAGATCAGGTCCATGTGCGCGTCGAAGAAGGAGTCGATCGTACCCACGTCGCGCCAGTACGAGCGGTCGCGCGGCGATGAGCCGGGGACGTCGTTCCGCTTCATGTCGTAGTAGCCGGCCTCGCCTCGATCGACGAAATACGGCACGATGTCGCCGCCCATGTCATGCCCGGAGGTCGGCGATTCGCCGTCTGCCTCGACCGCGGCGATCAGCGCATCCGCGTCGAAGATGTAGTTGCCCATCGAAGCGAGCACTTCGTGGGGCGAGTCCTCGAGGCCGGCGATGTCGGTCGGCTTCTCGAGGAACTGCTTGATGCGGCCGGACTCGGTGTCGGCGTCGATGACCCCGAACTGGGACGCCATGGCGAGCGGTTGGCGGATGCCCGCGACGGTGGCCTTCGCGCCGGACTCGATGTGGGCGTCGAGCATCTGTCGGAAGTCCATGCGGTAGACGTGGTCGGCGCCGATCACGACGACGATGTCGGGCTTCTCGTCGTTGATGAGGTTCAGGCTCTGCAGGATCGCATCGGCCGAGCCCGAGAACCAGCGCTTTCCGAGACGCTGCTGCGCGGGCACCGAGGTCACGTACGAGTCGAGGAGAGCTGACATGCGCCACGTCTGCGAGATGTGGCGATCGAGGCTGTGCGACTTGTACTGCGTGAGTACGACGATCTGGCGCAGACCCGAGTTGATGAGGTTCGAGATCGCGAAATCGATCAATCGGTACTGTCCGCCGAAAGGCACTGCAGGTTTGGCCCGATCGGCTGTGAGGGGCATGAGACGCTTTCCCTCGCCGCCGGCGAGGATGATGCCGAAGATCTTCTTTGGTGCGGACATGCACCAACCATAGATGCGATTCGGCTCGGCTAACTAGCATCTGGACAACTGAGTCACTACCGTCTAGACATGCGCGTCGAGATGATCACGAAGGAATACCCGCCGGAGATCTACGGAGGTGCCGGTGTGCACGTCGCCGAGCTCGTCACGGCCCTGCGGCAGAATATCGATGTACACGTCAGGGCCTTCGGAGCTCCTCGTGACGAGGCGAGCACTTTCGCCTATCGGACACCCTCGGGACTGGCCTCCGCGAACCCCGCGCTGCAGACGCTCGGGACGGACCTCGAGATCGTCGCCGCGATCTCGGACGCCGATCTCGTGCACAGTCACACCTGGTACGCGAACTTCGCCGGGCACATCGCCTCGCAGCTTCACGGCATCCCGCACGTCCTCACCGCGCACAGCCTGGAACCGCTGCGCCCGTGGAAGGCCGAGCAGCTGGGCGGGGGATACGCGGTGTCGAGCGGAATCGAGAAGCTCGCGTACGAGAACGCGGCGGCGGTGATCGCTGTCAGCGCCGGCATGCGCGAGGACATCCTGCGGAGCTACCCGTCGGTCGACCCGACCCGGGTGCGCGTGATCCACAACGGCATCGACGTGGATCGCTGGCGGCCGGTGCAGAACCCGGCGTTCCTCGAGTCGGTCGGTATGGATCCGACCAGGCCGTCCGTCGTGTTCGTCGGCCGGATCACCCGGCAGAAGGGCCTGCCGTACCTCCTTCAGGCCGCTCGTCTGCTGCCCCCGGAGGTCCAGCTCATCCTCTGCGCCGGCGCGCCGGACACCCCCGAGATCATGGCGGAGGTGCAGGAGGGCGTGCGGCTTCTCCAGCAGACCCGCGAGGGCGTCGTCTGGATCGATCGGATGCTGCCGCGCGACGAGCTGTCGGCCATCCTCACCGCGGCGACGACATTCGTGTGCCCGTCCGTCTACGAGCCGCTGGGAATCGTGAACCTCGAGGCCATGGCCTGCGGCGCTGCCGTCGTCGGCACGGCGACCGGCGGCATCCCCGAAGTCGTCGACGACGGGGTCACCGGCCGCCTGGTGCCGATCGAGCAGCTCCAGGACGGCACGGGGACGCCGGTCGATCCGGAGCGCTACGTCGCCGACCTCGCTGACGTGCTCACCGAGGTGACGTCCGATCCCGAGCGAGCCCGTGCCTACGGCGCGGCCGGCCGGGAGCGGGCTCGCGACGAGTTCAGCTGGGGCGCGATCGCCGACACCACGCGCGCGCTGTACGCGGAGCTGACCGCCTGAGCCGATAGGCTGGAGGCATGTCGAGCGCTCTGGAATTCACCGACGTCGTCGTGCGCCGCGAGGGGCGCAACATCATCGATCACGTGACCTGGCAGGTCGACGATGATCAGCGGTGGGTGATCCTCGGACCCAACGGCGCAGGCAAGACGACGCTGCTCCAGCTGGCTGACACGCTGATGCACCCGACGTCCGGAACCGTCACGGTGCTGGGAGAGACCCTCGGACGCACGGATGTGTTCGAGCTGCGCCCGCGCATCGGCTTCGCGTCCTCCGCGATGGCGAAGCGCGTGCCGCGCGAAGAGACGGTTCTGAACACGGTGCTCACAGCGGCATACTCCGTGCTCGGGCGATGGAACGAGAGCTATGAGGACATCGACGAACGTCGTGCGCTGCGCGTCCTCGGCGACTGGCGACTCGACCACCTCGCCGACCGGACCTTCGGCACGCTGAGTGACGGCGAGCAGAAGCGCGTGCAGATCGCCCGCGCCGTGATGACCGACCCCGAGCTGCTGCTGCTCGACGAGCCGACCGCGTCTCTCGACCTCGGCTCTCGCGAGGAGCTCCTTGCACTCCTGAGCGGCTATGCGTCGTCGCCGACGACGCCGGCGATGCTGATGGTCACGCACCACGTCGAGGAGATCCCGGTCGGATTCACTCATGTGCTGCTGATGCGCGAGGGGCGCATCGTCGCCGCCGGGCCCGTCGCCGAGACTCTGACGGCCGAGGCTCTGACCGAGACGTTCGGCATGCCGATCGTCCTCAGCAGCGAAGAGGGTCGATATGCGGCCCGCGCGGCATCCTGATGCGCATCTGATAGAATCAATCCTTGGTGCTCTCTGCACCGCAGACTTCCCTCGTCCCTGGCACAATCCAGGGCAGCAACTAAGGAATCCCATGAAGACTGACATTCACCCCGTGTACAAGGCTGTCGTGTTCCGCGACCTCGGCTCGGGCGAGACGTTCCTCACCCGTTCGACTGTCTCGAGCGACAAGACCATCGAGCTCGACGGCGTCGAGTACCCGGTGATCGACGTCGAGATCTCCTCGGCATCGCACCCGTTCTACACGGGCAAGCAGCGCATCATGGACTCGGCCGGTCGCGTCGAGAAGTTCAACCAGCGCTTCAAGGGCTTCGGCGGATCGTCCAAGTAACGACCCCCGCGATCGAAGGCCCCGTGTTCCTCGGAACACGGGGCCTTCGTCGTCTGCAGTGGGTTCGTCTTCTGCGGTCGGAGAGCGCGCGAGTCGTCACACGTCGATGACGATGCGCTCTCCGTCGATGCGGCCCAGCGGGTCGCCAGGGGCCGGTGCGGGGGCGGTGCGCTGAGTCTGACGGTCTCGCTCGGCACCGGCTTCGTGCGCCGACGGCATCCACACCGCGTCGAACGATCCGCCCAGGCCGCCGCCCGCGCTCTCGTACTTCTTCTCGAGCGGAGTACGGGAGTAGACCGCCACGATCACCACCACGGCCGCGGTCGCGGCGACGAGGAGGATCGCGATCGTCAGCAGGGTCCCGAGAATGTCGGCCATGACTCCAGGCTAGGCGGGACGACTCCGATCGGCATCCGTCTGCAGGAGGATCCTCAGCGGATGCGTCGGCCCTGGGCGAGATCGATGAGATGCGTCAGCACGGGACCCGACCGCAGGCCGTTGTGCTCGTGTTCGCTCGTCACCCAGAGCTTCACGCCCGGCAGCAGGCGCGCGGTCTCGAGGGAGTACTCCAGCGGCACGTAGACGTCGTTCACGTACACGGCGGCCGCGCCCGTCGCACCCGAGGTGGCGATGGCGACCTCGTCGTAGATGCGCGGCCACTCGAACTCGGCGAGCGCGAGCGTCACATCGCGCCACGGCCGGAAGGCCGGCACGGTCTCGGTCCAGTCGCGGCGGATGTGCTCTCCGGTGAACAGCGTGACGTCGTCCCGGAAGTCCTGGGGCTCCGTGCGCTCGGCGGACCAGCGGGTCGCGTGTCCGCTGGCGTAGCTCGACTCGTGGAAGACGAAGTAGAGCGGGTTGCGCCCGCTGTAGGGCAGCGCGTGCATGAGGTCGTGGCGGAACGCGTTCGATGCGGCATCTCGCTCCAGGAGCGACCACAGGGTCTGCCAGCCCTCGTTCGTGCCGAGCGCCGAACCCACAGAGCGCAGTCGAGACGGCGAGACCACCTCGCCGTCGGGGAGCACGATGTCGCCGGCCGCTGCCCGGTCGACCAGACCCCGCATGACGTCGCGATGCTGCGGGAATCGCCGGTAGTACTGCTCGGAGGCCGCGCGCATCTTGTCATAGCAGAGCGCGTACACCTCGTCAGGATGACGATCGACGGCGCTCAGGCCGCCCGTGATGAAGACGTCCGCCAGCGAGTCCGCATCGGTGGAGAGATAGGCCAAGGTCGTGAACCCGCCGAACGACTGGCCGAGCACGCTCCACGTCTCAGCGCTGAGGTGCTCGCGCATCGCCTCGCAGTCCCGGACGATCGAGTCCGCGCGGAGATGGGTCAGGTACTCGGCCACTGCCTCGGAGCCTCGTGCGAGGTCGCCGTCGCCCACGGGCGTGGACAGGCCGGTGCCGCGCTGGTCGAGCATCACGACGCGGTAGTGCGCGAGGGCCTCGTCGAGCCAGGCGGGGGAGGATGAGGCGTGGAAGGGTCGCGGCGCTTCGTGACCGGGGCCGCCCTGCAGGTAGACGAGGAAGGGGAGTCGCTCGCCTCCCTCGCGGGTGACGACGCGGGCGAAGATGTCGATCGTGCGGGTGTCTGCGGCGTCGCCCCAGACGAGCGGCACGGTCAGCGTGTGCTCCTCGATCGTGAGGTCGAAGAGGCGGTGGATGGTGGTGGTCATGTCACATCACATTCCCGATGTAGGAGTACTTGACGAAGACCTCCGAGGCGATGTCGGCCTCGTGGAGCACGCCCTGCACTGCGTTCATCATGTAGTTCGAATCCCACCCCATGTAGAGGTGGTGCGTCTCGTCCAGCTGGTCCCATTGACCCTTCCAGGCCATGGTGTCGTAGATCGGACCGCCGTGAGCGGCGCAGTACGACACGGCTGCCGCGCGGGTGTCGGTCCAGGAGCGGCGGAAGACGCGGTTGAAGAGGTGCTTGACGTCGAAGACCTCCCAGCGCTCTCCGCGGTATTCGACGTACTCGAACTCGCGTTCCCACCCGGCGGGCCATCCACGGCGGCGGACGGCATCGAGGATGGGAGTGAGGCCGTCGTCATCGATCTCCGGCAGTGCGGGGCGGGCCCAGATCCGCAGCAGGTCCGCGGTCAGGCGGATCGTGCGCTGCGAGATGGCCGCGGTGCCCCAGGTGTCGGTGGCCGCGAGCGCCTTCGTCTCGGCGATCGTGCTGCGGGCGTACGCGGAGTCGCGCTTGACGGAATAGGACTCTCCGAAGACCCGCTCCGAAAGACGCTGCTCGAGAAGCGTGAGGTTGCCGAGCGTGGGTGCGAGAGCACGATGCGCGTTGCGTTCGTCGTCCGAGTACTCGATCCACTGGCGCACGCCGTCGCCGGACCAGCTGTCGCTGGGCACTGTGGGCACGATGTGCTCGACATCGAAGTCGATCGGGTCATCGACCCCCTCGATGCGGCCCAGCACGTATGCCGGGTGCGCGAGCTCGCTGTACTTCACCACCGCACTCACCCGTTCGTCAGACGGGGTGATGCGGGCGAAGGCGCGAGCCAGGGCGTCGCGCCCATGCGCACGTGCGCGGCAGAGACGGGCGACCAGGCGCTCGTTCGGAAGATTGACGAGCGTCCGCCGCAGGTACATCGCCTGGATCCACTCGAGAGTCTCGACGAGCTCATCCCGCTCGATCAGACCTCGGGCGTGCTCGCTGAAGACGCTGAGGACGAGAGGGTAGGACGCCCGGCCGAAGGTGTTGACGTAGCGCAATTGCCGGGCGATCTCCGGGTTCTGCTCGCGCGAAGGATCGAGCAGGATGCCGTAGATCTCCGCGTAGTGGCGCCAGACCTCAGCATCCGCCTGCAGATGGTCCAGGTCGACGCGAGGGAACGACTGCCGGAACGCGCTGTAGACGCCGTGCTCGCCGTTGGCGGCGACCTCCCGTCCCGTCGTCATCACCAGGTAGTGCCGCCAGAAGGCTCCGATCGCCTCTCCGGTGTGCCGTTCGATCGGAAGCCAGAACCGCTCCTCGACCTCGAGCTGCTCCGTGTGGGTCAGGCCCATGAGCATGTAGTTGTGGATGAGCTCGTGGTCGCGCAGCGGCTCGCCCGTCGAGTTCAGGCTCGCGAAGATCTGCTGGGCGTTCGCGTCGGCACCGAGCGTGATCGACACGTGCTCGAGCTTCTGCAGGCCGGCCCAGATGAGCGGGGCTTCATCGGCGTGCACCTGGCTGCGGAAGAACGCGTAGTTGTCATCGAACCGCGACTCGCGGTCGGCGTGGCCGTCGCGTTCGAGCACCACGGATTCGTAGAGCTCGGCCCACGCGTCGTGCGGGCGCAGCTTCGTGCGGGTGGGGTCGTCGGGGCGCACGAGCACGCGGTCGAGATCGGCGGCGAGCCGGGGGTCGGAGTCCTGGACCGCATGCCGAAGGGCCGCGACCAGCAGCATCAGCGTGGTGATGCGCTGCTGCCCGTCGATCAGGACGAGGTCGGTGTCGGCATCGCTGTCGTCGGCCGCCGACAGGATCGACCCGATGAAGTGGCGGTGGGATGAGTCCTCGCGGGCGACCGCACGGACGTCCGAGAGAAGCTGCTCGCACCCGCCGATGTCCCACCGGTACTGGCGCTGGTACACCGGCACGACGATGGTCGTGGAGTCCTCTGCGAGCCACTCGATCGTGTTGACAGCTGTCGCCTCGACGTTGGTCGCAGTGCTCATGCTGGTGTCTCGTCCTCCCGTAACGCCCGGCGCCGAGGAGTCGCCAGGCGCCCGATTCAGTCTATTCGCTTATTCACGGCGGCCCTCGGCGGCGCTCCAGAGGTGCCCTGTTAGGCTTGCCTTATCAGGGCCTGTTAAAACGTGCTGGCCCCCGATGAAGGGACATGACCTAGATCATGGGATACATCAAATCGAAGGCGCTCGAAGACAAGGGCTTCGTCGTGCTCGACAGCTACGACCAGGAGCTCGACCCCAAGGAGTGGCTCGACATCGAGTACAACGACTGGAAGTCGTCGGGCGACACCCGCTTCGCGCCGCTCGCCAGCGCCAAGGGCGAGATCGAGTGCAACGGCTTCTGGAACCACAAGCCGCCGCGCACCGACAAGGACGGCGTCTGGATCGACTCGCAGACGGCGAAGGCTCCGAACCTCACGAGTCGCGCACAGGAGCCCGGCGCCAACGTCGGTCGCTGCCGCGTCATCGAGCTGCAGCCGACCCCGTACGGCGAGTGCCTGTACAACCTCCACCAGGACGACAACAACCGCCTGAACCCCGACGGCACCGGATGGGTCGTGCGCGGATTCTTCAACCTCAGCGACGACAAGGACAGCTTCTTCGTCCTGCGCGAGAACCGCACGGACCCGAGCATCGAGTACCGCATCGCCCTGCCCGCCGGTGCACAGCTCATCGTCGACACGCAGCGTCTGTGGCACGCCGCGACGCACGTGGGCACCGAGCCCCGCTACTGCCTCATCACGTCGTGGACGTCCGGCCCTGAGCTCGACGCCTACATCGAGAAGTACCACGGCACCCAGGACGTGCCGAACGTCGAGGTACCGCAGGAGGTCCTCGAGGCGGGCTACGCCGAGCAGGCTCGCCGTGACGCCGCCCGTGCCGCGTACTACGCCGCCAAGGGGCAGCAGGTCAAGCAGGCCATGAGCGAGGCCTGAGCCTCATCCGAATCAGGACCGGCGACGGTCCGAAGGCCCCGGTCCTCGCGACCGGGGCCTTCTTCGTGGAGTCACATGCTTGTGATTTCGCCTGGTCTGGGCGAGAATAGCCCCATAACCGCATATTCACGCCAGTTCTCGGTGTTTCAGGTCGTTGGGGAAGACGCACCTGATGAAACGGAGAGATCATGGCGACGGCTTACGCACGCGGAGTGGTGTTCATCCACTCTGCACCTCGCGCGCTCTGCCCGCACCTGGAATGGGCGGTAGGACGCGCCATCGGTCGTGCGGTGAACTTCGACTGGAGCGACCAGCCCGTGCTCGACGGCGCACGCCGTGCCGAGTTCTACTGGGATGGTCCGGTCGGCACGGGCGCTGCTCTCGCGACCGCGATCCGCGGGTGGGAGCATCTCCGCTTCGAGGTGACCGAGGATCCGACTCCTCGCAGTGACGGCGGGCGCTGGCTGCACACTCCCGACCTCGGGATCCACTACGCCCAGACGGATGCGGCCGGCAACATCGTCATCGGCGAGGACCGCATCCGCTACGCGATGGAGATCGCGGCCGGGAGCGCGACCGAGCTGCAGCGTGAACTCGACATCGCACTCGGCTCGGCCTGGGACGAGGAGCTGGAGCCGTTCCGCCACGCGAGCGATGACGCGCGTGTCGTGTGGCTGCACAAGGTCGGCTAGGCAGCCGCCCACAGACCTGGAAGGGGAAGGCGCGAGTATCGGATGCCGGTGAGCGATCCCGGACGCTGAGAAGGCGAATTCCCTTTCCATACATGACGAGGACCCCGCCCCTGGACAACAGGGACGGGGTCCTCGTCCGTCAGATGACGGCTGACCGGGCCATGTCGGTGCGGGCTGTGGTTCCGCCGGACATCACGTCGTCCCACGCGAGCCGCAGTCGCTGCATCGCCTCGGCGGTGCGCTCCGGGGGCAGCGTGATCGGGATGCGCAGGCGCCGCTCGAGCACGCCACCCGTGGAGAAGCGAGGTCCGGGCGGGAGGATCAGCCCGTGATCACGTGCGGCCAGCGACAACTCCGTCGAGACGGTAGCGCCGAGATCGAGCCAGGCGGACAGTCCGCCGTTCGTCTGAGGCATCGAGAGGCTCTCGATCGATTCGAGTCCCACCGCCACGGCATCCCGACCCGCGTGCAGGCGTGACGCGACGTGCGAGGTGAGAGCGGGCATCTCGCGCAGCAGCTCGATGGCGATGCACTGCTCGAGCAGCGCCGTGCCGAGCTCGAACGAGGGGCGGACGGCGAGCAGGCGGGTGATCATCGCGCGGTCGGCACGGATCCAGCCGATGCGCATGCCGCCCCAGGCGATCTTCGACATCGAGCCGACGGTGATCACGCGCGGGCCGAACGCCGCGAGAGGACGTGGAGACCAGCCGCGATCGATGTCGAGCTCCGCGGTCGTCTCGTCGACGACGAGATGGGTCCCGACGCTCTGCGCCGTCGACGCTATGCGTGACCGGGCCGTGTCGGGCAGCGTCGCGCCGGTGGGATTGTGGAAGTCGGGGATCAGATAGGCCAGGTGGGGGCGACTGCGAAGAAGCGTGTCGGCGATGTGGCGCTCATCCCACCCGGTGACATCCACCGGAGTCGGCACCAGTCGGTAGCCATGGCGGTGGAGCGCCTCGAGAGCGTGCGGGAAGGTCGGCTGCTCGACGAGTGCACGCTCTCCGCGTCGGCCGATCGTCGCGAGCACCAGGTTGAACGCGTGGAGAGCGCCGGACGTGATCATGATCTCGTCGGCATCCGTCGGGAGCCCCCGCTGCGTGAAGCGCTCGGCGACTGCGTCACGCAGCTCGGGGAGGCCCTGCAGCGAGTATCCGCTCGTGCCGCGCAGCGCGGCCAGACGGGGGAGCGATCGTACCGTCGCGTCGTACAGCCCCGGCGTCGAATCCATCGAGGCGATCGACAGATCGATCGCCGAGGCGTCAGCCACAGGACCGACACGTGCTGCGGTGTGCGGAAGCGTGACACGGGTGCTGCCTCCGTGCCGTCGCGAGACGTAGCCGTCGACCTCGAGGAGCCCGTACACGCGGGTCGTGGTGGAGCGGGACCGCCGCAGCTCGAGGGCGAGCGCTCGCTCGGACGGCAGACGCTCGCCCACCGTCAGTCGACCGTCGAGGATCAGCGCACGGATCTGTTCGGCCAGGGCCTTCGCTGTACCGCCGGCGACGTTCTGTGCGCCGAGCTGCTGGACGAGTCGTGAGGTCATCTGTCCAGCATGCCGCAAAGTGGCCTGAGGAAAGCAGGCCACTTCTCGTCGAGTGGACGTCTGGCGCGCATCCGCGGCGGGTGCACGATGGAAGGATGCAGCTCCGTTCCGTCTTCCTCCCCATCGCAGCCACCAGTCGTCGTGACGTCGTCGAGCGCATCGTCCAGCTGCTCGTCGGGCTGTTCCTCTACGGTATGGCACTCGGTCTGATGGTGCGCGGAGGCATCGGCGTCGCGCCCTGGGATGTCCTCGCTCTCGGCATCGCCGGCAACGCAGGCATCGGCTACGGGGTGGTGACGGTGCTCGTCTCCGTGCTGGTGCTGCTCCTGTGGATCCCCCTGCGGCAGCGCGTCGGTCTCGGCACGCTGCTCAATGCACTGCTCGTCGGACCGAGTGCAGATCTCGCACTCTTCCTCCTCCCCGTGCCCCCGTCGGTGTGGGTGGGTGCCCCGATGTTCGTGGCGGGGCTGCTGCTCCTCGCGTTCGCCACCGGGCTCTACATCGCCGCGGACTTCGGTCCCGGCCCGCGCGACGGCCTCATGACGGGTCTCGTCGGGCGAACGGGCTGGCCGGTCTGGCTCGTCCGCACTCTGATCGAGGGCAGCGTGCTGCTGATCGGGTTCCTGCTCGGCGGGCCTGTGGGCGTGGGAACCGTGCTCTTCGCGTTCGGGGTGGGGCCGCTGATCGGGTGGTTCCTGCCCTGGACGACGAGGGTGCGGGCCGCTCGCTCACGGCAGCTCGCCCGCGCGTAGTCCCACCGCTGTCGACGACAACGGCCCCCGGGATCACCTGGGGGCCGTTCTCTCTTCCACCTCAGTCAGTCGGCGCTTGCGAACACGGCGACGGCGTTGTGCCCGCCGAAGCCGAACGAGTTGCTGATCGCGTAGAGCTGACCGTCGCCGAGGGGCTGCGGTTCGCCCGAGAGCTTGAACGGCACGGCCGGGTCGGGCTCGGTCATGTTGATGGTCGGCGGAGCGACACGGTCCCGCAGGGCGAGCAGCGAGAAGATCGCCTCGAGGGCTCCGGTGCCGCCGAGCAGGTGCCCCGTCGACGCCTTCGTGGCCGACACGGGGATCTCATCGATCCGGTCGCCGAAGACCTTCTTGAGTGCGACGTACTCGTTGGGGTCGCCGACCGGGGTCGACGTCGCGTGGGCGTTGATGTGGGCCACCTGGTCGGCGCTGATGCCGGCCTCGTCGAGAGCCTGGGTGACGGCGCGGGCGGCACCGTTGCCCTCGGGGTCATTGCCCGTGATGTGATAGGCGTCTGCCGTGACGCCACCGCCGAGCACGTAGCCGTAGATCTTGGCGCCGCGCGCCCGGGCGTGCTCCTCGGTCTCGAGGATCAGTGCCGCAGCGCCCTCTCCCATCACGAAGCCGTCACGGTCGATCGCGCCGGGGCGCGAGGCGGTCGCCGGGTCGTCATTGCGCCGCGACAGGGCCTGAGCCGAGGCGAAGGACGCCATCGTGATCGGGTGGATGGCGGATTCGGTGCCACCCGCGATCACGACGTCGGCGAGACCGTCCTGCAGGTGGTGGAAGGCGTGGATGATCGACTCGGTGCTCGATGCGCAGGCACTCACGACGGTCTGCGCGTAGGCGCGAGCCTGGAACTGCAGCGACAGGTTGCCGGCAGCGGCGTTCGGCATCAGCATCGGAACGGTCAGGGGCATCACCCGGCGCGGTCCCTTCTCGCGCAGGGTGTCCCAGGCGTCGAGGAGGGTCCAGAGGCCGCCGATGCCGGTGGCGAAGTCGACACCGAGGCGCTCGGGTGCGACCTCGGGCGAGCCGGCATCCGCCCAAGCCTCGCGCGCTGCGATGAGCGCGAACTGCGACGACGGGTCGAGACGCTTCGCCTCGTGGCGGGGAAGGACCTCTTCGGGGCGGACGATCGCCTCAGCGGCGAAGGTCACGGGGAGTTCGTACTGCTGCACCCAGTCGTGCTCGAGAGTGCGGGTGCCGGACTGGCCTGCGAGCAGGTTCGTCCAGTTCTCGGGAGCTGTCCCGCCGATGGCGGACGTGGCGCCGATGCCGGTGACGACGATGCGCTTGGTCATGTGTGGTTCCTTGTCAGGCGGGTCGAGCAGAGGGCGGGCAAGGCGGAGGATGCCACGCCCCGCAGACGCGGGGGTGGCATCCTGCGTGGATTACTCCTGGCCTGCGACGATGAAGTTGACGGCGTCGCCGACGGTCTTGAGGTTCTTGACCTCGTCGTCGGGGATGGTGACGCCGAACTTCTCCTCGGCGTTGACGACGATCGTCATCATCGAGATCGAGTCGATGTCGAGGTCGTCGGTGAACGACTTCTCGAGGGCGACCTCGGAGGCGTTGATGCCGGTCTCGTCGGTGATCAGCTCTGCGAGGCCAGCGAGGACCTCATCGTTGGTGAAAGCCATGTGGTCTTCCTCTTTCTTACGGGTTGTATTCGGAACCGTGGAACAGTCTAGGGAAAGTCGGCGCGTTGTCAGGGAAGGACGACGACCTGAGCGGCGAACACGAGACCCGCGCCGAAGCCGATCTGCAGTGCGAGGCCGCCCGAGAGCTCGGGGTGCTCGGCCATCAGACGGTGACTCGCGAGCGGGATGGAGGCCGCCGACGTGTTGCCGGTGGTCTCGATGTCGCGGGCGATCACGGTGCTCTCCGGAAGCTTGAGCTGCTTCGCGAACTCGTCGATGATGCGCATGTTCGCCTGGTGCGGGATGAACGCGGCGATGTCCGTCGGCTCGACGCCGGCCCGGTCGAGCGCCTCGCGCGCGACCTTCGCCATCTCCCAGACCGCCCAGCGGAAGACCGTCTGGCCCTCCTGACGAAGGGTGGGCCACGGCACCTCGCCGTCGCGGAACTCGGTGAGCGTCGCATTCATGCCGACAGCGTCGGCCTTCGACCCGTCGGATCCCCACACTGCGGGCGCGATGCCCGGCGTGTCGCTCGGGCCGATGAGCGCGGCTCCGGCACCGTCGCCCAGCAGGAACGAGATGCTGCGGTCGGTCGGATCGACGACGTCGGACAGCTTCTCGGTTCCGATCACGAGGGCGTAGCGGGCGGCGCCGGACCTGATCAGCGCATCCGCCTGGGTGATCGCATAGGCATAGCCGGCGCAGGCGGCGTTCACGTCGTAGGCCGCGGCGGGATTCGCGCCGACGCGGTCGGCGACGATCGCGGACACCGACGGCGACTGCTTGGGGTTGCTGATGGTGGCGACGATCACGAGGTCGACCTGGTCAGCGGGGATGCCCGACTTCTCGATGGCCTCAGCGCCGGCGATCGCGGCGAGATCGATCGCGTCCGTGTCCTTGTCCGCGCGAACACGTGTGACGATGCCGGTCCGCTGGCGGATCCACTCGTCGCTCGAGTCGATCGGTCCGATGAGGTCCTCGTTCGGCACGGCGTTCTCGCCCCGGGCAGCGCCGAAGGAGTAGATGCGGGTGTAGGCGGGACCGGTGATCTGGTTCAGGGTGGGGCTCATGCGGCTTCTCCGTTCAGCAGCGCGACGGCCGCATCGAGATCATCGGGGGTCTTCACGGCGACGGTCGGCACGCCGCGCAGGCCGCGCTTGGCGAGACCGGTCAGCGCGCCCGCCGGGGCGAGCTCGATCAGGCCGGTGATGCCCTGGTCGGCGAACGAGGCCATGCACAGGTCCCAGCGCACCGGCGAGGAGACCTGGTCGACGAGATAGGTCAAGGCCTGCGAACCGTCACTGACGACCGAGCCGTCGCGGTTGGTCCACAGTGTGATGTCGGGATCTGCGGGAGTCACGGTCGACACGGCGTCACGCAGCGCGGCGACGGCCGACCCCATGAACGAGGTGTGGAACGCGCCCGCCACCTGCAGAGGGATGACGCGGGTGCCCTTGACGGGCTCGGTGGCGAGAGCATCGAGCCCGGCGAGCTCACCGGCCACGACGAGCTGGCCGCCGCCGTTGTAGTTGGCGGGGGAGAGGCCGAGCTCGCTCAGACGGGTGAGGATGGCCTCCTCGTCTCCGCCGAGCACGGCGCTCATGCCGGTCGGAGTCTGGGCGGCGGCATCGGCCATCGCGCGGCCGCGGATGCCGACGAGGCGCATGCCGGTCTCGGCATCGATCACTCCGCTGCCGACGAGTGCGGCGATCTCGCCGACGGAGTGTCCGGCGACGCCGTCTGCTCGGCGTCCCGCGCGAGCGGTGAGTGCGGCGGCGGCGATGAGGGACGCGGCGACGATCAGCGGCTGGGCGATGCGCGTGTCGCGGATCGTGTCAGCATCCGACACCGTTCCGTGCTGCCGGAGGTCGACCTCGGAGGCCTCGGAGTACGAGGCGAGAGTCTCCGTCACGCCGTCCAGCTCGAGCCAGGGGGAGAGGAAACCGGGGGTCTGCGAGCCCTGTCCAGGGCATACGACGACAATCACCACCCCAGTCTGCCAACGATCTGCCAGAAGTGGTGGATGATCCATCACAAGATTCCGAAGAACCCTTGTGTGTGGCGTACAGCTGAAGGGCGTCTGGTGCGGCGATCAGCGTGAGGGACGCCGCAGCGGAGGGCGACGTCGCACCTGCTCGGCGGCGCCGATCGAACCGAGGATGAGCGCCGTCTGCAGGATCAGAGCCTCGCGTGGGCCCGTGGCGTCCCAACCGATGACCTCGCTGACGCGCTTCAGGCGATAGCGCACGGTGTTCGGGTGCACGAACAGCTCGCGGGCGGTCGCCTCGAGGGAGCGACCGTTGTCGAGGTAGCTCCACAGCGTCGTCACGAGGTCGGTCGAATGGGCCTGCAGCGGTCGGTAGATGCGCTCGATCAGCGTCTGCTTGGCGAGCGGATCACCGGCGAGGGCGCGCTCGGGAAGCAGGTCGTCGGCGTCGACGGGCCGCGGAGCGCTCCGCCACGCCCGCGCCACGGCGAACCCGGCGAGGGCGGCTCGTGCGCTCTGGCTCGCGTCGACGAGCGCGGCGACCGCGGGGCCGAGCACGACGTAACCCGGACCGAAGGAGGGCTCGAGGCGCGTCGCGATCTCTTCGAAGCCGAGTTCCTCCTCTTCGCCCTCCGCGAGCTCCTGGCCGGCGACGCGTGCCCGCCCGATGACGAGAACGAGGCGCGAGCCCTGCACGCCGATCAGCACATCGACCGCGAGCTTGCGCGCCGTGCGACGCACCAGATCGACATCGAACTGCGGGGGAGTCGTGCCCACCAGCACCGCGACCTCGCCGTGTCCGTGCCAGCCCAGCGCGGCGATGCGACTCGGCAGCTCTTCGTCGGCTTCGCCGGTCAGGATCGAGTCGACGACGAGCGCCTCGAGCCTGGCATCCCAGAGGCCGCGGGCCTCAGCCGCGCGGGCGTAGACGTCGGCCGCGGCGAAGGCCACGTCGCGAGAGTAGAGGAGGATCGCCTCGCGGAGATCTGCACCCCGACCCGCGACCCTCTCTTCCGTCACCTCGACGGTGACGCGGATCAACTGGAGGGTCTGCTGCAGGCTGACGCTGCGGAGCAGCTCGCGCGGTGCCGCCGCGAAGATGTCGGCGGCGATCCACGGCGTCGACGTCGGGTCCTCGTACCACTGGATGAACGAGGTGATGCCCGCCTGGGCCACCAGCCCGACCGCAGAGCGGCGGGCTGGTGGCATGTCGGCGTACCACGGGAGGGTGTCCTCGAGGCGCTTGATCGTCACCGAGGCGATGTCACCGGAGATCCGGCGCAGCCAGGTGAGCGTGGCGGACTTGTCCATGCCGCGCGAAGAGGAACCCGTCACCGATGACTCAGCTTTCGCCGCCCGCGTTGCCGCTCGTGCCGGCGTTCACGTCGAGCAGGCTGTACTTCTGGATGGCCTGCGCGGCGAGAGAGCGGTCGACGACCCCGTCTTCGGCGAGCGACTGCAGCGTGCGGACGACGATCGACGGACCGTCGATCTTGAAGAAGCGACGAGCGGCCGCACGCGTGTCGGAGAAGCCGAATCCGTCGGCACCGAGCGTCGCGAACCGCTGCGGGACCCAGGGACGGATCTGGTCCTGCACGGCGTGCATGTAGTCGCTCACTGCGACGACGGGACCCTCGGCACCCTGCAGCTTCTGCGTGAGGTACGCGGTGCGGGGCTCTTCTTCGGGGTGCAGGAAGTTGTGCTCGTCGGCGGCGAGGCCGTCGCGGCGCAGCTCGGTCCACGAGGTGACCGACCAGACATCGGCGATCACGCCCCAGTCGTTCTTCAGCAGCTCCTGTGCTTCGAGAGCCCAGGGGAGTCCGACGCCCGAGGCGAAGAGCTGGGCACGCGGGCCCTCGCCCTCGCCGACGGAGATGCGGTGGATGCCGCGCACGATGCCGTCGACGTCCACGTTCTCCGGCTCGGCCGGCATCACCATCGGCTCGTTGTAGAGCGTGATGTAGTACATGACGTTCGGGTCTTCGTGGTTGCCGCCGTACATCCGCTCGAGACCGGATCGCATGATGTGCGCGATCTCATAGCCGTAGGCCGGGTCGTACGAGACCGTCGCCGGGTTGGTGGCGGCGAGCAGGTGCGAGTGGCCGTCGGCGTGCTGCAGGCCTTCACCCGTGAGGGTGGTGCGGCCGGCCGTCGCCCCCATGATGAAGCCGCGCGCCATCTGATCACCGGCGGCCCACTGGGCGTCACCGGTGCGCTGGAAGCCGAACATCGAGTAGAAGAGGTAGATCGGGATCAGCGGCTCGCCGTGCGTGGCGTACGACGTGCCGGCCGCGGTGAACGCCGCGAGGGCGCCCGCCTCGTTGATGCCGACGTGCACGATCTGTCCCTGAGGGCTCTCCTTGTAGGCGAGGAGGAGCTCGCGGTCGACCGAGGTGTAGTGCTGGCCGTTCGGGTTGTAGATCTTCGCCGAGGGGAAGTACGCGTCCATACCGAACGTGCGGGCCTCGTCCGGGATGATCGGGACGATGCGGTGCCCGAAGTCCTTCGAGCGCAGCAGGTCCTTCAGCAGACGGACGAACGCCATGGTCGTGGCGATCTCCTGCGTGCCGGAGCCCTTCTTGGGAAGCGCGTAGGCCGTGTCGTCGGGGAGCGAGAGTCCCACGTGAGTGGAACGGCGCTCGGGCAGGTAGCCGCCGAGAGCCTGGCGGCGCTCGAGCATGTACTGGATCGTCTCGTCCTGCGGGCCCGGGTTGTAGTACGGGGGCAGGTAGGGGTTCTCCTCGAGCTGCGCATCCGTGATCGGGATGTGCATCGCGTCGCGGAACGTCTTGAGGTTGTCCAGCGTCATCTTCTTCATCTGGTGGGTCGCGTTGCGGCCCTCGAAGTGCGGACCGAGGCCGTAGCCCTTGACGGTCTTCGCGAGGATGACGGTGGGCTTGCCCTTGTGTTCGGTCGCGGCCTTGAACGCGGCGTAGACCTTGCGGTAGTCGTGGCCACCGCGCTTCAGGTTCCAGATGTCGTCGTCGGAGTAGTCCTTGACGAGGGCCGCGGCACGCTCGTCGCGGCCGAAGAAGTGCTCGCGGACGTACGCGCCGGACTCGGCCTTGTAGGTCTGGTAGTCGCCGTCGGGGGTGACGTTCATCAGGTTGAGCAGCGCACCCTCGGTGTCGCGGGCGAGCAGGTCGTCCCATTCGCGACCCCAGACGACCTTGATGACGTTCCAGCCCGCGCCGCGGAAGAACGACTCGAGCTCCTGGACGATCTTCCCGTTGCCGCGCACCGGACCGTCGAGACGCTGGAGGTTGCAGTTGACGATGAACGTCAGGTTGTCGAGCCCCTCGTTGGCTGCGACCTGCAGCTGTCCGCGGCTCTCGACCTCGTCCATCTCACCGTCGCCGAGGAAGGCCCAGACGTGGGACTGCGAGGTGTCCTTGATGCCGCGGTTCTCGAGGTACTTGTTCGACATCGCCTGGTAGATGGCGTTGATCGGACCGAGTCCCATGGAGACGGTGGGGAACTGCCAGTACTCCGGCATCAGACGCGGGTGCGGGTACGACGGGATGCCGTGCGGCGCGTGCGACTTCTCCTGACGGAAGCCGTCGAGCTGGTCTTCGCTCAGGCGGCCCTCGAGGTACGAGCGCGCGTAGGTGCCGGGGGAGGCGTGGCCCTGGATGAAGATCTGGTCGGCGCCACCGGGGTGGTCTGCGCCCTTGAAGAAGTGGTTGAAGCCGACCTCGTACAGAGCGGCCGACGATGCGTAGGTCGAGATGTGGCCGCCGACGCCGATGCCGGGGCGCTGCGCGCGGTGCACGGTGATCGCGGCGTTCCAGCGGATCCACGCACGGTAGCGGCGCTCGATCTCTTCGTCACCCGGGAACTCGGGCTCGTTCTCCGGCGCGATCGTGTTGATGTAGTCGGTGGTCGGGACCATCGGCACGCCCAGGTGCAGCTCCTTCGAGCGCTTGAGCAGGCTGAGCATGATCTCGCGGCCACGACCGTGGCCCTTCGCGTCGACGAGCTCGTCGAGAGACTGCTGCCACTCGCCCGTCTCTTCCGGATCGCTGTCGAGGGGGCCCTGGGAATACGGATCCTGGTCGTGCACAGTCACGGGGAGCCTTTCGTCAAGCTGGCAGGTCATGCCAATGAAACGGGAAGCGACGCGGGCAGCCTTGTCGGCTGTGCACAACGCGTGCCGCCCTCAGCCTATCCCTCTTCCACGACATCAGCGCGCATCGGGTCATCTGTAGACTGGGACGCACCAGGGCCTTTAGCTCAGCTGGTAGAGCGCCACGTTTACACCGTGGATGTCGTCGGTTCGATCCCGGCAGGGCCCACCGCATCGATCATCTGCTGAAGGCGGACGCTCCTCCACCTCGTGTCTCCGACGGGGCGCAGAACTCTACTCCGCAGGGTCGAGAATGGCCAGGGTCGGCTGATTTCTTCCTGCGGCGTCGCGCCGCTCGTAGAGTTCTCCGTGGACTCTGAGCGGCTTGCGGACGTCGAGGCGATGCCGGGAAGGAGGCCACGTGGACATCTGTCGAGAGTGTCGGTTCATCGTGGTCAATCCGGTGGGCCGACTCACCGTCTCGCGTGTGGGACTGCTCTCCGACGCCCGGTTCCCCGGCCGGAGCATCCTGAGCCTCCGCGATCACTACGACGACATCGCCGACGCGCCGGCGGAGATCGCCGAGCTCTTCCTGGTCGACATCCAGTTCGCCTCTCGCATCATCCGCCGAGCGACCGGAGCCGATCGGGTCGATGTCGTGCTCTCCGGAGCTGCAGGGCCGCATGTGCATGCGCACCTGGTCCCGCGCCGCCGAGACCGCGACCCTCGTCCTGACCACGGCCCCGACGAGGACCCGAGGGCGTGCCGGCCGCTCGAGCCGCTTCCTGAAGCGATGGCCGTCGGACTGCTCGCCGCGGCCTTCGACGTGGCCGGGGCCGGTCTCGCCGGGACATAGCGATGGCGCACCCGGACTCTCGGTCCGGATGCGCCATCGTGTGCCGCGTGGGCGCTACTGCTGGATGAAGGCGAGGATGTCGGGGTTGATCACATCGGCGTGCGTCGTCAGCATGCCGTGGGGGAACCCGGGGTAGATCTTCAGGGTCGAGTCGCTCAGGAGCTCCGCCTGCTTCAGAGCGGCATCCTTGTACGGCACGACCTGGTCGTCGTCGCCCTGGATCACGAGGACCGGAACGGTGATCGCCGTGAGGTCTTCGGTCTGGTCCGTCTCGGAGAAGGCCTTGATCCCCTCGTAGTGAGCGAGGGCGCTGCCCGTCATGCCTTGTCGCCACCAGTTGTCGACCACGGGCTGCGACAGCGTGACACCATCGCGGTTGAAGCCGTAGAAGGGCCCGGAGGCGACAGCCTGGAAGAACTCGGCGCGATTCGCGGCGAGTGCCTCGCGGAAGCCGTCGAAGACCGAGATCGGGGTGCCCTCGGGGTTGCTGTCGGTCTGCACCATCAGCGGCGGCACCGACGAGACGAGCACCGCCTTGGCGACGCGGCCCTGAGGCTGTCCGTACTGCGCGACGTAGCGCGCGACCTGGCCGCCGCCCGTCGAGTGCCCGATGTGGATGGCATTGCGGAGGTCGAGGTGCTCGACGACGGCCGAGGCATCGCTGGCGTAGTGGTCCATGTCATGGCCGGTGCCGATCTGCGACGACCTTCCGTGGCCCCGGCGGTCGCTCGCGATGACGCGGTAGCCCTTGTCGAGGAAGAACAGCATCTGCGCGTCCCAGTCGTCGGACGAGAGCGGCCAGCCGTGGTGGAACATGATGGGCTGCGCGTCGGGGCTGCCCCAGTCCTTGTAGTAGATCTCTGCGCCATCATCCGTGGTCACGAACGCCATGATCAGCCTCCAGGTTTCCGCCGTCCCGAGAGAGATCCCGGACGACTGTCGAACGCCCCACGTCAGCTTCGTGGGAGCGCGACCACGCTAACCCGTCCGTCCTCACGGCGCGCTCGACATCTGTCCAGAATCCGTCCCCGCCGTTTTCGACATCTGTCCGGTGCGGCGTCGAGGCCGCATCGATAGCGTCTCGACCATGTCGAACTCCCGGATCTCGCACGGGGCGGGATTCTGGGTGGTCGCCTCCGCCTTCCTGCTCGTGATGGCGTACGCGACCGTGCCGACCCCTCTGTACCCGCTGTACCAGGAGGTCGACGGGTTCCCGGTCTCGGTGATCACCCTGATCTTCGCGGCCTTCGCCGTCGGCGTCGTGCTCAGCCTCTTCCTGCTCGGGCATGTCAGCGACTGGATGGGGCGACGGCGGATGCTGGTGATCGCGATCCTCATCGCGGCTCTCAGCGCCGTCCTGTTCCTCGCATGGCACGAGGTGCCGGGACTGCTCGCCGCGAGGCTGGTGAACGGCGCGAGCGTCGGCATCCTCACCGCCACCGCCACCGCGCATCTGGGTGAGCTGCGGGCGCAGGCGCGCCCCAGCGAGAACGCGATCGTGGCCGCATCGGTCGCGGGTGCCGCCAATCTCGGCGGACTGGCGCTCGGACCGCTGATCGGCGGTCTGTTCGCCGAGTTCCTGCCCGCGCCGCTGGTGCTGCCGCACGCGGTCTTCCTCGTGGTGCTCATCGCGGCCGCGATCGCGGTGTCCGGTGTCCCGGAGACGGTGACACCACCCGGCGAGCCGAGACGGTACAGGCCGCAACGCATAGCCGCACCGCCGCGATCGAGGGCGGCATTCATCGCCGCGGGCTTCGGAGCATTCGCCGGATTCGCCCTGTTCGGCCTGTTCACCTCTCTCGCGCCCACCATCCTCATCAGCACGTTCGGCGAGCATGACCACCTTCTCGCCGGGATCACCGCGTGCTCGGTGTTCGCTGCCGCGGCAACCGGCCAGGTGGCTCTCGCTCGGGTGCCGCTGCGCATCCAGCTGACGGTCGCGGCCGTCTGCTGCGCATGCGGGCTCGTCGCCGTCGCCGCAGGAACGCTGGTGCCGTCGCTCGCGGTGTTCCTCATCGGAGGCGTCGTCGCAGGCGTCGGCGTCGGGCTGCTGTTCAAGTCGTCGGTCGCGACGGCCGCGGGTCTCGCCGAGCCGGGACGACGGGGGGAGACGCTCGCGCTGGTCTTCCTCATCGCCTACTGCGGCCTCGCGCTTCCGGTGCTCGCGATCGGCGTGATCCTCACGTTCGCATCGCAGACCACGGTGCTCCTCGTCTTCATCTCGATCGTGTCGGTCGCGACCGTCTCGGCGGCGGTCGTCATGCGTCGCGCGCTCGTCGGTCAGGAGCCCGGCGCGAGGGCCGGACGTGCAGTGTCCGGTCGCGACGAAACCGCCCCGTAACCGGCGCGCCATCATCCCGCCGACGAGACCTGCCAAGCTGAGATCAGCGAAAGGCGGACGTCGTGACACACCCCTCACCCTTCGGGCTGATGCTGCGCTCGTTGCGCGTGGGCCAGAACCTGACTCTCGAAGCGCTCGCGTCTCGATCCGGGGTGAGCGTGCGCACGATCGGCGACCTCGAACGCGGAGCGAGCGCCTCGCCGCAACGGCGCACCGTCGATGCGCTCGCCGACGGACTCGGACTCGATGTGGCCGATCAGCATGCGTTCCTCCGCGCTGCGCGTGCCCGGCCCCGTGCCGCCGTCGCGACAGAGCCCGCGGGGGCCATCGCCCCGCACCGGGTGTTCGACTTCTCGGGCCGGCAGGCCGAGATCGATGAAGCACTTCGCATCCTGCACGGCCCTCAGCCCGCAGATCGGCAGCGACCGGCGCTGGTCATCAGCGGCGCGCCGGGAATCGGCAAGACGACCGGCGCCGTCGAGATCCTGTCGCGTGGAGGAGAGGCCGACCGCCGTCCGCTGGTCTTCGTGGGGCTGGACGGCGTCAGCTCGTCTCCGCTGACACCGCTCCAGGTGGTCACCGCCATGCTGCGGCAGCTCCCCGGAGCGGAGCAGAAGCCGCCTGCTGATCTGGCGACGGCGCGGACGCAATGGCAGGCAGCGGTCGCGGAGGCTCCCGTCCAGGTGCTGCTCGACAACGTCGCGAACGAGGCGCAGATCCGTCCGATCCTGTCGATCTGCGCGGGGGATGTCGTGGTCGTGACGTCGCGCCGCAGTCTCGCAGGCCTCGAAGGGGTGCGGCGCCTGCGGCTCGGGCCCCTGCAGCGGGACGAGAGCATCGCGTTCCTCGGTCGTCTCATCCCGCACGACGATGCCTCCGATCTGGATGCGCTGAGTGAGATCGCGGCCCTGTGCGACGACGTGCCCCTCGCGCTTCGAGTGGTCGGCAATCGCATCGCCAGTCGCCCCTCATGGACGGCCGCCGATCTTCTGAGCCGCCTGCGCACGTCGGAGGACAGGCTGCGCATGCTCGTCGCCGGTGACCTGGCCGTGGAAGCGGCCATCTCTCTCTCCTACGAGGAGCTGGACCCGCGCACTGCCGCGCTGTTCCGATGGATCTCGCTCATCGACGGTCGCACCTTCGGGGCCCATCTCGCCGCGGCTGCCGTGCGATCGTCAGATGTGGCCGAGGTGGAGCGACGGCTGGACGACCTCACGGACCTGGGAATGCTCGAGGCGCGCGGTGGCGACCGCTACCGTCTGCACGACCTGATGCGTCTCTTCGGGCTGGGCAAGCTGCGCGATGCTGTCGGATCCGATGAGATCGCACGGCGGCACGCCCATATCCGCGCGTGGCTGCTGGGGAGTCTGGAGCGCGCCGGCGCCTGGTACGAACCGGGAAGGGATGCGAGCGCAGTCTCACGCAACGGTCGCAGCTTCATCGATGCCGAGGCCGCCGCGGTGTGGATCCGCGAGGAGGTCGAGCACTGGTGGCCGGCGTATGCGGAGGCAGCGGAGCTCGGCGAGGACGCGATGGTCTGCGACGTCGCGGATGCGCTGCACTGGTACTCCGACATCTGGATCACGTGGGGACACTGGCATCGATTCTTCTCTCTCGCGGCTGCGGCGGCGAAGAGGCTGGGCGACCCGAGAGCAGAAGCCGCGCAGCTGGGGTACGTCGCGTGGGCGGAGATCGTCGAGGTCGGTGACCGGGCGCACGCGGTGCTCACCGGGCATGCCGCGCTGGAGGCGGCCACCCGCGCGGGTGATGCCGCGCAGCAGGGCTGGGCGCACTACTACATCGGGTGGGCGAGCTGGACGCTGGATCGTCTCGTCGAGGCCGACGCGGCGGCCGCGGCCGCCATGGTCGCCTTTCGCGCGGCTCAGGAGACGACAGGGGCGGAGAACGCGCAGGTGCTCTCGTCGATGGTCAAGGCCCGACGCGGCAAGTACCTCGAGTCGATCCCCGAGACGGAGGCGACGCTCGCACGCGTCCGATCCGCCGAGACCACGGACAGTCTGACCAGCATCGTCACGCAGTTCGCGGCGTGCCTCGACCTCGTCGACGCCTATGTCGCCGTCGGACGACACGAGGACGCGGTCAGAGTCGGCGCGCTGGGCATCGAGATCGCACGATCGCTCAAGGACGACACCCGTGTGCTGCTGATGATGCGCCGACACATCCGTGCGCTGATCCACGCGGGCGACGGCGAGGCTGCGATCGCCGAGGCGGATGAGGCGCTGGCCATGCTGGGGCCGGGGAGCAGCGAGGCGTTCATCTTCGACAGAGTGCGCCGGGAGGTGTCGCTCATCGGCACGTCTCGCGCACCCGGTTCGGAGGGCGATGCAGCGTGATCGTCCGGCGGGGTCACGCGGTCACAGGCGGCCGGTCGACTCCCAGAGCCTGATGAGCTTGAGCGCAAGATGGAGAGTGCTGCGCGCGACGCCGTCGTCGAGCGCCTCTCTGACCACCTCGGGCAGACGCTCGAGCCGGTAGTAGAGCGTCGTCCGATGGACGAACAGGATGCGGCATGCCGCGACGACGTTCGCCCCCACGTCGAGATACGTCTCGACGGTCACCCGCTGGCTGTCGTCTCGCTGGGAGTAGAGCGCATGCGCGGCGGGCGAGATGATCCGGAGTGCTGCCGGATCGGCTGACGCCGAGGCGAGCAGCCGCCATCCGCCGAGAGCGCTCGAGTCGACGGAGGGGTGGAACTGCGGGAGGGCGGCCGCGAGAGAGGCGGCGATGACGGCCTCATCGGCGGCGCTGCGCAGGTCCGACGCGCCCTGCGCAGGGGAGGCGGTGCCGATTCCGAGAATGCGGATGCCGCGTCTCGCCGCCTCGTCGAGGAGGAGGTCGGTGAGGCCGCTGTCGGACGGCTGTCCCACGAGCAGGACGACACCGCGCTCCAGCCCGATGAAGTGAGCCGGCACGGGACGGAGGTGCGTCAGGTGACGTCCGAAGGCGATGCGGTCGACATCGCTCACCGTCGCATCGATGAGGATCGCGCGAGCGACCGTGCCGGGGCCCGGCCGGAGCCACCGCTGCTGGACGGCATGCGCGAAGGCGCCGCGACGCACGGACTCGTCGGCGTGCAGCAGATCGACCAGGATCGACTCTCGATCGACACGCGACGAACCAGGGGCCCTGCGCAGGGCGATACGGGTGAGGGCGACGGCCGCATCGATCGCCTCGAACTCGCTCGCCGTGAGCTGCGGCCCATTTCCGAGGTCGATCTCGATGACGGCGACCGGGACACCGTCGTCATGCACCGGAACGGAGAGGAGCGAGGCGGATGCCTGAGGTGATGCGGACAGCCCGCCGTCGGACGCCGCCGGACCGAACTCGTGCACGACCACTCGGCGGCGCAGGGATGCTGCGAGTTGGAGGGCGATCTCCGGCAGCGCCGTCGAGGCTGCGGGGGTCGTCGTATCGCTGATCGTCATGGGTCGCTCCTGTGCGGGGGATGGGCTCACCGTGTCGCTCTGCGTCGATGGATGCGGACGTCACATCCACCGAACTCGAGTACGCCCCATAGAAGCGTCTTCCGAGCAGCCGCACCAGGCGGAAAGCAGGCAGAAGTGAGGAACGACCGTCTTCGACTCCTGTCGCATGGTCGTGAGTCTGACGGTTCATAGATTCGTATTCAGCGGACGAAGGGACACGAGGTGACGCGATGATGAGCAGCAGCACGGTCGTCCTCGTGCACGGAGCCTTCCTGGACGCATCCGGTTGGTGGCCGGTCGTGCTCCGCCTGCTCGACGGCGGACACCGGGTGCTCGCTCCGCCGGTGACCGGCCGCAGCTTCCGCGGCGACTGCGACTACATCCGCACCGTCGTCGAGCACGTCGACGGAGAGGTGCTGCTCGTCGGACACGGGTATGGAGCGGCCGTCATCACGGTCGTCGGTGAGGCGGCCAACGTCTCAGGGCTGCTCTTCATCGCGGGCTATGCGCTGGAACGGGGCGAGAGCATCGCTGATATGCGAGACCTCTTCGCGCCGGCAGAGGCGTCCGCGCATCTCGTGGCCACCGTGTTCCCGGCTGAAGACGGCGCACGGCGAACGGAGCTGACCGTCGCACCCGACCAATTCGCGCGCCTTCTCGCGCAGGGCCTTCCCGCCGACGAATCGGGAGTCCTCGCCGTCTCGCAGCGCCCGATCTCCGACTCCGTGTTCGCCGAGCGGGCGTCCGGCGCGGGCTGGAGCGTGACGCCGAGCTGGGGCGTCGTGGCGACTCACGACCGTCTCATCAGCCCGCACCTCCAGCGCTTCGGATATCGGCGAGCGGGATGTCGAGCGGTGAGGGAGCTGGACGCACCGCACCTGGTCACGCAGACGCACGCCGCGGAGATCGTGCGGTTCATCGACAGCATCCTCGACGAGATCGAGACCCGTGGCTGAGCAGCAGGGGAGTGCTGTCGACACCCGCCCCGGTTGGACGGCGGGGTTCGCGCCGCTCGCTGTCCCGATCTTCCGCCTGGTGTGGCTGGCATCGATCGTCAGCAACATCGGCAGCTGGATGCAGACCGTCGGCGCTCAATGGCTCCTGGTGCAGGACGACAGCTCGCCGCTGCTCGTCGCGCTCGTGCAGACGGCATCGGCAGCGCCCGTGCTCCTGTTCGCGATACCGGCCGGCGTCATCGGCGAGTTCCTCAACCGTCGGCGCGTCCTTCTCTGGTCGCAGACGGTCCAACTCGCCGTCGTGCTGGGTCTCACGTATCTGACCGCGGTCGGCCAGACGACCACGACCATCCTGCTGGCGTCGACGTTCGTGCTGGGGACGGTCTCGGCCATCCAGCTGCCGGCGTTCCAGGCACTCGTGCCGGACATCGTGCCGCCGAAGCTCCTGATCGATGCGGCGAGCCTCTCCTCGATCGGCGTGAACATCGCCCGCGCGGTGGGACCGGCGATCGCCGGCCTCGTGGTCGCCCAGTTCGGCGTCGCGGCGGTCTTCCTGCTCAATGCGCTCTCCTTCCTGGTGTTCCTGGGCGTGCTGCTTTTCTGGAAGACCTACAGTCCGCCGGTGGCTCGGCCCGAGCCCTTCGTCGATGCGACGCGGGCCGGCATCCGCTACATCCGCCACTCGCGGATCGTCCGCCGCATCCTGCTGCGGCTCGCCGTCTTCCTGATACCGGCGAACGCGCTCTGGGCGCTGCTGCCGACCATCGCCAAGAACTCGCTCGGGTTCTCTGCGAGTGGCTACGGCCTTCTGCTGGCAGCGCTGGGAGCAGGATCGATCGTCGGTGCGTTCGTGCTTCCGTGGGCGCGGCGCGTCGCAGCGGTCAACGGTGTGGTGCTGACCTCGTCCGTGGTCTTCGGGGCGGGACTCGTGGTCCTCGTGACCTCGCCGACCCTGTGGATCACCTTTCCGGCGCTCGTGGCGACCGGTCTCGCCTGGATCGGGGTGATCGCGACCATCAACGGCACGGTGCAGGCGTTCCTGCCCGTCTGGGTGCGTACGCGCGGCCTGTCGTTCTACCAGCTCGTCCTCTTCGGCTGCACGGCCGCCGGGTCTGCGGGCGCGGGCGTGCTCGCGTCCGTGTGGGATCCCGGGCTCGTGGTCATCGGGGCCGGGATCCTCTGCGGCCTGGGCGGACTCTCCCTGCTCGTGTGGCCCATGCCGGCGACGAGCGGCATCGGCCGCGGCATCGTGGAGGTGCCGGGGGTCGAGGACCGGCCCCGCCCGGACGGTGCTGACGACGCGCCCGTTCTGGTGGTCATCCGGTATCGCATTCCGGTCGAGCGGAGACAGGAGTTCCTCGACACGATGACCGGCGTGCAGCAGACCCGTCTGCGGACGGGGGCGCGGGGGTGGCAGGTGTACGTCGACGCCGACGACCCGGGGTCGGTCATCGAGGCGTACTCCGTCGGCTCGTGGCGCGAGCACGTGAGTCAACACGAAGGTCGCACCACCGAGTTCGACGCCCAGCAGATCGCTCGTGCGCGCGCGATGAGCACCCAGGAGCTCGAGGTGACGCACCTGCTCGCCATCCCCCTGCCTCACCACCGCGGCGTCGAGAAGCGCCGCACCCGCGACAAGAGACGGAGCATCCCGCATGGAACGTGACGACAACCCCACCACTCACCCCGAGATCCCGTCGCTGGGCGACCCCGATCTGCCGCAGGAGGGGGAGGTGAACATCGCCGACCGCCCGCAGAGCAACACGATGACCGGTCCGCAGAACGAGGTCATCGAGTCGCAGTTCCCGAACCAGATGCACGCGCCGGCGACGGACATCAGCACGCAGCCGTTCTTCTGGTCCTCGTTCAACATCTCACCCCGCCGGGTGCAGCGCGGCGGCTGGGCGCGGGAGCTCACGAAGCAGGACTTCCACATCTCCGACGAGATCGCCGGGGTCAACATGTACCTCGAGCCGGGCGGCATCCGCGAACTGCACTGGCACCAGACCGCCGAATGGGCGGTCATGACCCGCGGCAAGGCGCGCGTGACGACTCTCAGCAGATCGGGTCTGCCCGCGGTGGAGGATGTCGAAGAGGGCGACCTGTGGTTCTTCCCGGCGGGCACCCCGCACTCCCTACAGGGCCTCGGCCCGGACGGCGCGGAGTTCGTGCTCGCGTTCGACGATGGCGACCAGTCCGAGTCGAACACACTGCTGCTCACCGACTGGTTCGCCCACACCCCGCCCGAGGTCCTCGCGAAGAACTTCGGCGTCGCGCAGTCGGTCTTCTCCGACATCCCGCTGCACAACCTCTGGATCTTCCCCGGCGAAGAGCCACCCGCGCTCGACATCGACCAGGCCGCCGCGGGCGTGGAATGGGGCATGGAACCGGTCATCTTCCGACTGTCGCGCTCGAAGCCGCTGTATGAGAACTCCGGCGGATCCATCCAGATCGCCGACTCCACCAACTACGCCTACTCCAGCACCGTCGCTGCAGCCCTCGTGACGGTCGAGCCGGGGTCGATGCGCGAGCTGCACTGGCACCCGAACGCCGACGAATGGCAGTACTACCTGCGCGGCTCCGCCCGCATGACCGTGTTCAACACCGGCCCCCATGCGAACACGACCGACTTCCGCGCCGGTGACGTGGGCGTGGTCAGGAAGAATCTCGGCCATTACATCGAGAACACCGGTGACGACGTGCTGCAGTTCCTCGAGGTGTTCCGCACCGACAAGTACGAGGAGATCTCGCTCGCGAACTGGCTCTCCCACGTGCCCCCGCAGCTCGTCTCCGCGCACCTGAACATCGACCCCGCGGTGCTGGCGACGTTCCCCCGCGGAGCACAGGGCATCACACCACTGCGCTGATCAGCGCCCTCCGAGCGCGATCAGCGTTGAGCGCCTTCGGCGAGGTATCGGTGGATGAGGGTGACGGCCATCGCGCCCTCGCCGACGGCGGATGCGACGCGCTTGACGGAGTTCGCACGGACATCGCCGGCCGCGAAGATCCCGGGGACGGATGTCTCGAGGTAGTAGGGCGAGCGTGCCAGCGGCCACTTCTGCAGGTCGTCGGCGGAGAGGTCCACGCCGGTGAGCAGGAACCCGCGACTGTCGAGCTGCACATCCGTCATCGCCGCCCACTCGGTGTTGGGAGCCCCGCCGATGCAGACGAACAGGTGGGTCGCGGGCACGCGTGTGGTCCTGCCCGCCTGGTCGAGGGTGATCTCCCGCAGATGCTCGTCTCCGTCGACCGCGACGACGCGGGTGTGGACGAGGATGGTGACGTTGCTCTGCGCAGCGAGCCGGTCGAGCAGATAGGCCGACATGGTCGACGAGAGCGAGGGGCCGCGGACGACGACAGTGACGTGCGCCGCGTGGGCCGCGAGGTTCATGGCCGCCTGTCCTGCGGAGTTGGCGCCGCCGACGACGTACACGTGCTGACCGATGCAGGCGGAGGCTTCGCTGGTGCCCGCGCCGTAGTAGATGCCGGCACCGCGGAAGCCCTGCTCGCCGTCGAGGCCGAGTCTGCGCCACTGCACGCCGGTGGCGCAGAGCGCCGCGCGTGCATGGATCTCCGACCCGTCGGCGAGCCGAGCCCGCACGTCGTGGTCCCTGAACGTGCGGGCGATGCCGTACCTCATGACGATGAGTTCGGCGCCGAAGGAGAGCGCCTGCCGGCGGGCGCGCTCGGCGAGCTCCGCCCCGGAGATCCCCCCGGGGAAACCGAGGTAGTTTTCGATGAGGCTGCTGAAACCGGCCTGCCCGCCGACGGCGTCGCGCTCTACGACGGCGACGCTGAGACCCTCGGATGCCGCGTAGACGGCGGCCGAGAGTCCGGCGGGTCCTGCTCCGTAGATGATGAGGTCGTACGTCGACTGCGCCGGAGGCTTCACCCAGCCGAGAGCCGCAGCGACCTGCTCGGGATTCGGGTCCTCCAACACGGCGCCTTCGGGAAGGACGACCAGCGGTAGCCGCCTGTCGGTCAGGTCGATTCCTGCCGCCGCGGCGGCACCCCGGGGAACCATGATCGGCAGGAACGGAACCTCGCTGCGCGTCAGATAGTCGCGCAACGCGAAAGCCTGCGGCCCGTCGGCGTCGGCGATGAGACGCAGGGGCGACCGCTGGTCGGATGCCTCGGTCACGCGTCGCCTGCGAGCTGCTCCTGGCAGTCCGCAGGCACGCGCTCAGCCGGGCCGGGGGTGGTCTGCGACCGCGGATGGCTGTGCGGGGGAGCGAGGACGGGACCGTCGAAGGCTGTCTCGGTGCCGAAGTCCCAGAACCAGTCCTCACCGGGCTCGAAGCTCTGGATCACTCGATGGCCGCTCGTGTGCGCGTGCTTCGTCGCATGCTTGTGCAAGGAGTCGTCGCAGCATCCGATGTGCCCGCAGTAGGCGCACCGGCGCAGATGCAGCCACCACGAGCCGATCGCCTCGCAGTCCAGACACCCCGGGCCGGAGGGGGGAACGTCCGCCCGGATGAAGTCGCTGACGTCGCTCATGGGTGCATCTCCTGTCGTCGGTATGCCGTCGGGGTCATGATGTCGGGATTCCGTGTCGTACTCAAGGGTGCCCGCGGGAGTCCTCATGTTCCTTCGACACCCGTCGAAGCCGTGCTCGTCGACATCCTCTAGGTTCGGGGAGGTGAGCACCTCTTCCTCCCGCCGGGTCCCGATCGAATCGCAGAAGGTCGATGCGCCGCTGACGTCCAGCGCGACGTTCCTCGTGTTGCAGATCGCTGACGGAGCGGATGCCGCGTCGACCGCGCGCGACGCGATCGCCGGTATCGACGACCTCGTGAAGAACGTCGGATTCCGTGATCTCGACGCGATGCTGTCGTGCACGGTCGGTATCGGAGCCGCGGCGTGGCCGCGCCTCACCGCGCGCCCGGTTCCGGCCGAGCTGCACCCCTTCGCGCCGGTCGTCGGCCCGGTGCACACCGCGCCGGGCACGCCCGGGGATCTCCTCTTCCATATCCGTGCGAACCGCCAGGATCTCGTGTTCGAGTTCGAGCGCCAGCTGCTCGACGTGCTGGGCGACGCCGTGACCGTGGTCGACGAGACCTCGGGATTCCGGTATTTCGACGTGCGCGACCTGCTCGGCTTCGTCGACGGGACGGCGAACCCGGTGGGGAACGCCGTCGCCGAGTCGACGCTGGTGGGCGCAGAGGACGGTGATCACGTCGGAGGCAGCTACGTCGTCGTCCAGCGATATCTGCACGACCTCGCTCAGTGGCAGGCGCTGACGACCGAGCAGCAGGAGGCCGTGATCGGCCGCAAGAAGGCCGACAACGTCGAGCTCGACGATGCGGCCGTCGGGCAGAAGTCCCACAAGACCCTCGCCACGATCGTGGTCGACGGTGTCGAGCACGACATCCTTCGTGACAACATGCCTTTCGGCAGCCCGGGCTCGTCGTCCTTCGGCACCTACTTCATCGGATACTCGCGCTACCTGTGGGTCATCGAGAAGATGCTCGAGAACATGTTCATCGGTGACCCGCCCGGCGCCTACGACCGACTCCTGGACTTCTCCCGCGCCACGACCGGCAGCACCTTCTTCGCGCCGTCCGCGGACTTCCTCAGCGGGCTCGCCGACGAGCCGATGCCCGTGCAGCGCATCTGACGGCAGACGAGCGGACAAGAGTCACCTCCCATCTCGCGCCGCACGCGCGTAGCGTTGATATATGGGAAGACTCTTCTACGGAGCCGCTCAGCCGCCGATCCTCATCGAGGACCGAGCGTTGGCTCACCTCAAGATCGTCGTCACGACGAAGCTGCGCCGCAACGAGAGCTTCACCCTGTCGTGGATCCACAAGGACGGCGAGGCCCCCGGTCGATCGACCATCTGGCTGCATCCGTCGATCCCGCTGCGCTTCGTGTTCGACGAGACGGAGGCGCCGACGCTGAACCGTCGGTGGATCGAGGAGCTCTCTCAGACGCTCAGCAGCACGGGCGGCGTCTGCCTGACTGCGGAGATCATCGATCCCACCGAAGGCGGCGAATCGGAACGCGCAGGCGGAGGGCGGTGACCGACTCGCTCACAGGGTGAGGCGGCGGTCGACGATCTGCTGCGCGACATCGTGCAGTCGCCCACCGACAGAGCGCGCGTGTCGTCGAAGGATGGTGAAGGCATCGTCGATGGAGACGCTGCGCTGAAACGACAGCGCGCCCTTCGCCTGCTCGATCAGGATCCTGCTGTCGAGCGCGTGGTGAAGCTGCGCGGTGCGGTCGGCGTGCGCGCGGAGCGTGCGATTCTGCACCAGACCGATCGTGGCGAACTCGCCGAGTGCCTGAGCGACGGCCGCATCCTGGTCGATGAGCACGCCGACCCTGTCGAAGAAGAGGTTCAGCGCACCGAGGTGCTGATCGCGAAGCGAGAGCGGCACCGCGTAGCCAGCGCGAAGGCCGCGTCGCACCGCGAGAGGAGCGAACTCGGGCCAGCGATCGGCGCTCGCCCGCAGATCGGGTGTCTCCACCACGCGCCCGGACCGGAAGCTGTCGAGGCAGGGGCCCTGCTCGATGCCGAGCTCTGCCTCCTCCACATCGCTCGCGCGCTCACTCGTCGAGCCCAGCACGTGGAGTTGTCCTCCGGCATCGGCCAGGACGATGCCGGCGTCGACCGCAGGGGTGAAGCGCGTCGCGGCCTCGACGAGAAGGTCCACGGTGTCGATGACGTCATAGTCCGGATCCAGAGCGTCAGCCAGGCGGCGGAAGACAGCGGTCAGGTCGTTCGGCGAGTGCGGGTTGCGGATCACATCGAACGGCATTCGGATCCGATCCTCAACTCACGCCCACGGCATGGCCCTGCTCTGCGCCCACGTTCTCGGGTTCGTGAACCAGATACAGCCCGGACGGCGCATTCGCGGTGAACGCGAGCGCGTCGATCCAGTGCCGATTGAGCTCGGGGACTTTGCCGCCGGTGTACTTGAAGACGAGGTTGCAGCCGGGGTGCATCCAGACCGAACTCCGACCTCCGCCGATGCTGGCGTCCTCCCTCCAGGTGAAGAGGAACGGCTCGCCGCGGCGCAGCTTCGTCGTCATCACGACCTGCAGATGATGGAGCGCGCGGTCGTCGATCTCCACCTTCTGATTTCCCTCGTACACGAACTTGCCCATGATGGGATGTCCCTTCGCAGATCTCCTCCTGTGCCCAGACCTACAGGGGTGGGGTGCCCCCCGCAAGGCCCTTGCAGACCGATCGAGAGTGTTCCTGCGCCGTTCGCAGGCGTCTCGGTCGGACGCCTTTTACACCCGAGACCTCGATTTCGGCAAGGGTGCTGGAACGGCTTTCTCACCCCGTTAGACCAGTGCTCACCAATCCAGCGGATCGGTCGACGAAGTCGTTCGATCCGAGACGACCCCGCACGAAGGAGCACTGATGTCGGACACTTATGGCACGACGAGCCTGAGCGGCTCGGACGCGCATCACGAGCAGGATTCAGGGAAGGCGGAGGCTGCCAAGAACGAGGCGGCCGGTCTTGCCGACACGGCCGGCGCTCAGGCGAAGGACGTGATCGGCACCGCCAAGGCAGAGGCGGCGAGCGTCGTCGGCGAGGCCAAGACGCAGGCGAAGGACCTGTACGCGCAGACCACCCGTGAGCTGAACGAGCAGGCGCACACGCAGCAGCAGCGCCTCGCCGGTGGGCTTCGGTCGGTCAGCGACGAACTCGGTTCGATGGCTGCGAACTCGGAGGGCAGCGGTGTCGCGAGCGATCTGGTGCAGCAGGTTGCCGGGCGACTGTCGGGCGCGGCGAGCTGGCTCGGGGACCGGGATCCGGCCTCCGTGCTCACGGAGGTGAAGCGGTATGCGAGACGCAAGCCCGGAACCTTCATCCTCGGGGCGGCGATCGTCGGCGTCGCCGTCGGCAGGCTCACCCGAGCGCTGGCATCGAACGCCTCGGCAGATGACACGCATACATCTCCACGGCCGGTGACGCCGCCCCGTGAGGTCCACCCGGACCCGGCCGTACCGGTGCCGGTCGGCTCACCCGCGGGCGGTGCCGCCGACAGCGGCGGGGCGACGGCTGCAGACCTCGCCGGCGCTCCGACACGCACGGAGACAGAAGGTCTCACACCTCCGACCCGTCGCGGCGGCGCACAGACCGCCTGGACCGGATCGGGCGCACTCGGGGAGGGTGGCGATGAGCGACCCCACACCCTCTGAGACGAAGGCCGCGTCGAGCTCGCTCGGCGATCTGCTGGGTGAGGTCTCGCGAGACCTGTCGACGTTGATGCGTCAGGAGCTCGCACTCGCTCGCGCGGAGCTGCGGGAGACCGCGACGAAGTCCGCGAAGGGCGCGGGCATCATGGGTGCCGCCGGCTATGCGGCGCTGATGGCGGTGTTCTTCCTGTCCGTCGCACTGTGGTGGGCGCTGGGCTCGCTCATGGGGCGCGGCTGGTCGGGCGTCGTCGTGGCCGTGATCTGGGCGATCGTCGCGCTGATCCTGTTCGTGGTCGGCCGAAGCCAGCTGAAGCAGGTCGAGGGCATGCCGCAGACCGTCGACACGGTCAAGGAGATTCCAGAAGCACTGAAGAGAAATGAGGAGAACCGATGAGTGATTCACCCGATGAGATCCGCGCGAACATCGAGCGGACGCGACAGGAGCTGGGGTCGGATGTCGACGCGCTCGCCGACAAGGTGACGCCGTCGAAGATCGTGGACCGGCAGATGGGGAAAGTGCGCGGTGCCTTCACCTCGGTGCGCGAGCGCGTCATGGGGTCGGCGGACGATGCGGGATCCACGCTCTCGGACGCCGGTGACCGCGTGACCGAGGTCAAGGACCGCGCCATCGCGAAAGCCGAGGGCAATCCGCTCGCGGTCGGCCTGATGGCCTTCGGGGCGGGGCTGCTGATCGCATCGCTCGTGCCGGCGTCGTCGAAGGAGCAGCAGCTCGCGAAGACGGTCAAGGACCAGGCCCAGCCGCTCCTCGATGAGGTCACGGACGTGGCCAAGGAGGTCGGCGAGCATCTGAAGGAACCGGCGCAGGCGTCGGTCGAGTCCGTGAGGGAAACGGCGCAGGAATCCGTGGCTGTCGTGAAGGACGAAGCGCAGACCGCGGCCGGTGAAGTGACCGATCAGGCGCAGCAGGCGCGCGAGAACATCGCGGGCAGCTGACCGCCATCGACCGGACGGACCCGTCGCACGCGGGTAGGCGACGGGTCCGTTCGTCATGAGAGGAATGAAGATGTCGCAGCCGCACACGGAGGCCCGAGACGGGAATGTCGATCCCGAGGCCTCGAGCAAGCCCGACTCCCCGGACGATCTCCACGGACGATCATGGAAGTACGTGGCGAAGAAGGCCTTCCGTGAGTTCTCGTCCGACCAGTGCACCGATATAGCTGCCGCGCTGACGTACTACGCGGTGCTGTCGATCTTTCCCGGTCTGATAGCGATCTTCTCCCTCCTCGGCGTCGTCGGTCAGGGACAGGCCGCCGGGGAAGCGGTGATCGGCATCGTCGAGCAGGTCGCCCCGGGCGACACGGCGGACGCCCTCCGGGGCCCGATCGAACAGGTCGCGGACTCGCCGGCCGCCGGGTTCGCACTGATCAGCGGCATCCTGCTCGCGATCTGGTCGGCGTCCGGGTACGTCGGCGCCTTCAGTCGAGCGATGAACCGCATCTACGAGATCGACGAGGGGCGACCGTTCTGGAAGCTCAAGCCTGCACAGCTGCTCGTGACGGTGATCACCATCGTGCTGTTCGTCATCGCGGCGATCATCCTGGTGGTGTCGGGGCCGGTCACGCGAGCCATCGGCGACTCACTCGGACTCGGCACCGTGCCTCAGGTCATCTGGTCGATCGCGAAGTGGCCGCTGTTGGGGTTCATCGTCGTCCTCGCCGTCGCGATCCTGTACTACGCCACTCCCAACGCGAAGCAGCCGCGTTTCCGGTGGATCAGCCTCGGGGCGCTCCTCGCGATCATCGTGCTGGCTGTCGCCACAGCGGGCTTCGCCTTCTACGTGGCGAACTTCTCGAACTACGACCGCACTTACGGCTCCCTCGCGGGCATCGTGGTGTTCCTGCTGTGGCTGTGGATCGCCAACCTGGCGCTTCTCGTCGGAGCGGAGTTCGACGCCGAACTCGAGCGAGGTCGCCAACTGCAGGCGGGCATCGCCGCAGAGCGGGAGATCCGCCTTCCTCCGAGGGACACACGCAAGAGCGACAAGGCCGCAGAGAAGGAGCGGCAGGACATCGACGAGGCCCGCCGCATCCGCGAGCATGCCGATGCAGAATCGGGGCACCGCGAATCCGACGGGTCCGACCGTCGATGACCGATCAGCGTGCGGTCGGCGGAAGCTTGTCCACGCCGTGCCGGTTCGGCTTGTCGGGCTCCGCGGCGGTATCGGGAGACACGTGCGCGGGTCCGGTCGGCCCCGCTTCGGACGTCGGATAGTGCGGCTCGTCGATCTCGACGGCCTTGTCTCGCTCGTCGAGAGGAGGCAGATGGTCGAGCGGTTGCTTGATGTCGTCTGGGTGGCTCATGCCTACAGGCTCCGCCACCGGTGACGTGGGCGAACAGGGGCTTGTCATCGAAAGGATGATGTGGTGGGCGACTGCTCTCCGGTGAGGCGTAGGGTCGATTCCATGCACGCCCGGCCACTTCTCGTCTATGACGGCGATTGCGCGTTCTGCACCACGTGGGTGCAACGACTCGAACGCTGGCTCGGCAGGTTTCCCGAGGCTCAGCCGTGGCAATGGCTCGACCTCGATGAAATCGGACTGAGTTCCGCGGATGTCACCCGCTACGCGTGGCTGCTGGTCGGCGCGCGTCGGATGCGCGGACATGCTGCCTTCGCAGGATTGCTCCGCATGCAGCGATCCCGGCTGCTGCGCTTCGCCGGCGTGCTCCTCGTCACGCCCCCGTTCTCCTGGGTCGCTGCGCTGGGCTATTCGCTGATCGCGCGCTTCCGACACCGTCTTCCCGGCGGCACGGCCGCCTGTGCGCTTCCGCGGGCCTGAGACAGCACCCGACGATCCTCCGGTTGTCAACGCCCCTTCACCCGGGCGGGCGCTCACCTAGCATCGCCGGATGGGACGCCTCAGATATGACAGCACACTCGACCCGATCGTCATCGACGATGTGACGCTCGCGCACATGAAGATCGTCGTCGGCACGAAGCTCAGGCGGCAGGAGAGCTTCATGATGTCCTGGATCCCGGGAGACGATTCCCGCGACGGCCGACTGACCGCATGGATTCATCCGAGCATTCCGCTCGTCCTGGCGTTCGACAGCGTCGAGCCGATTCACGTGGATGCCGAGCGCGTGTCACGGATGATGAACAGCCTCAACGCTCACGGAGAACTGCTGATCGAGGATATGTAGGCCGCTCACACCACTTACATCGGGATCCCGTCGGCTGTCAAGAGAGGCGAAGTTCGGGCCGCGCGGTCCGAAGAATGAACCGCATGAACCCATCGCCCCATGCGCTTGCCGCCCACCCCTCCTCCGACATGAGACTCGCACGGACCCTCCGGAGCATCGACTACCCGGCAACGAAGGATGACCTGCTGAGGATCGCCGTCGTCGATCATCTCGAGGTCGCGACCATCGACGCCATCCACGAGCTGCCCGCCCGCGACTATCACGGAGTCGCCGAGGTGCTGAAGACGCTCGATGGCGCCTGACTGACCTGCGGGCACCGTGCAGGGTGAGGGCGAACTTGTCAATACCCTGCGATAGCGCCCGCTGTCTTCCTAACCTGGCGCCATGTCCGACCTCACCGGCGCGCCACTGACGCTCACGTGGCCGCACGAATCCGATACATCGTCGCCGTCGCGACTCACCATGCACGCGCCGCAGGGAGGTGCATGATGGGCAGATTCATCTATGAGGGCTCGATCAGGATCGAGATCGAGGATCGCGCGCTCAGCCACCTGCAGCTCGTGATCACCGCGAAGCTCCGGCGGGCCGAGCCCTTCAACTTCAGCTGGCGCGAGGATCAGAGCATCGGGGGAGGCCGCACCACCGTCTGGCTGCACCCGGGGAGTGCGCTGGTCTATCGGTTCCTCGGCAGCAGGCAGCCATCGATCAACCGGCGGTGGGTCGATGCGCTCGCATTCACCGCGAATGCCCCGACCGGGCTGTACCTGGTCGCAGAGCCGGATGAGCTGTCATCGGGGGAGAAGCTCGGAGTGCCCGCCGACCTGTAGCCGCCAGCTGCCGCGATCTTCGGTGCGAAGACGGGCTGAGGATCTTGTCAATACCCGAGAAGAGGCGAGCGGACGCGATCTATCGTGCCGCCATGACAGGCGCTCCACTCCTGGACATCGAATACGTCCTCCCGCTGCGATGGGGGAGTGACGAGACGATGGACGATCTCACGGCCTACCTCACGCGTCTGCGCGCGTGGGCGGACGTGACGGTGGTCGATGGATCCGACCCCGACCGCTTCGCCTCGCACGCGTCGGCCTGGTCGAACCTCGTCCGGCACATCCCGTGCGACGAGACCACGGGAGCGAACGGCAAGGTGCGGGGCGTGCTCACGGGCATCGCATCCGCTCGGCACGAGCGTGTGGTCATCGCCGACGACGACGTGCGGTACGACTATCGCGCGCTCGCCGCGGTGGTCTCCGAGCTCGAACGCGCGACCCTCGTGAAGCCGCAGAACCATTTCGCTCCGCTGCCCTGGCATGCCCGGTGGGACACCGCTCGCAGCCTCCTCAATCGCGCACTCTCGGACGACTATCCCGGAACCTACGCTCTGCGGCGCTCGGCACTGCTCTCATCAGGCGGATACGATGCGGACACGCTCTTCGAGAATCTCGAGTTGGAGCGCACCATCCGCGCGACCGGCGGTCGAATCCACTCCCGACCCGACATCTACGTCATGCGGCGCCCACCCACCGCCCGGCACTTCCTGTCGCAGCGGGTCAGACAGGCGTACGACAGCTGGGCCCAGCCGCTGCGCCTCGCGATCGAGGCGGCGATCCTTCCCACGGCGTGGATCCTGCGCCACCGACCGGGCGCGCTGGCGCTCGTGCTGCTCATGATCGTCGTGCTCGCCGAGCGCGGCCGACGACGGCTCGACGGCCGTTCGGTGTTCCCGGCGACCAGTGCATTGTGGGCGCCGCTGTGGGTCGCCGAGCGTGCGGTGTGCTCGTGGCTCGCCATCGCCGCGCGGCTGCGCGGAGGGGTGCGGTACGGGGGAGCGCGTCTGAGTGTCGCCGCCCATAGTCGGCGCCGCATCCTGATGACGATCCGAGAGCGGAGAGATCGGCACGAGAATCGCCACGTCTCGTCACCCTGACTCCGGTAACCTCATGCGCATGGCCACCGCAACGACGCAGACCCCGAAACGCGAGGCCTTCGGCTCGCGCAACGTCTTCATCCTCTCTGCGATCGGCTCTGCCGTCGGGCTGGGGAACATCTGGAGATTCCCCTACGTGGCGTACGAAGGCGGAGGCGGGGCGTTCCTCATTCCGTATCTGTGTGCACTTCTCACTGCCGGAATCCCGCTCCTCTTCTTCGACTACGCGATCGGCCACCGATTCCGCGGCTCCGCGCCGTTGGCCTTCCGACGGATGCACCGCAGGGCCGAGCCGCTCGGCTGGTGGCAGGTGCTCATCTGCGTGGTGATCGCGGTCTACTACGCGGTGATCATCGCGTGGGCTGCGATGTACACCTGGTTCTCGGCGCAGCTGACCTGGGGGCCGGGCAACGAGAACGACTTCTTCTTCATCGACTTCCTCCGCTCGGCCGATGTCGCCGAGGTGGGCATCTCGACGGACTTCGTGCCGCAGGTCGGCCTCCCGCTCGTGGCGGTCTGGCTGATCGTCATCGTCATCATGGCGCTGGGTGTGAAGCGCGGAATCGGCCGCGCGAACATGATCCTGATGCCTCTGCTCACGGTGATGTTCGCGATCCTCGTGGTGCAGTCGCTGTTCCTGCCGGGCGCCATGGACGGGCTGAACGCCTTCTTCACCCCCAACTGGGAAGCGCTGGGCGACCCGGCCGTCTGGGCATCCGCCTACGGCCACATCTTCTTCTCGCTGTCGGTGGCCTTCGGCATCATGGTCACCTACTCGTCGTACCTGAAGCGCAAGACCGACCTCACTGGTTCCGGTCTGGTCGTGGCGTTCGCGAACTCCGGCTTCGAGATCCTCGCGGGAATCGGCGTGTTCGCGGCCCTCGGCTTCATGGCGCAGGCGCAGGGGACCGAAGTGGCCGGTGTCGCGTCGTCGGGAATCGGCCTGGCCTTCATCGCCTTCCCCACGATCGTCTCTCAGGCGGCGGGCGGCTCGATCATCGGCGTCCTGTTCTTCGGAGCGCTGGTCTTCGCGGGGGTGACCTCGCTCATCTCGATCCTCGAGGTGATCGTCGCGGCGCTGCAGGACAAGCTGGGCTGGGCGCGCATCCGCACGACGCTCACGGTGTCCATCCCGCTCGCGATCGTCTCGTTGGCACTGTTCTCGACGACCACCGCGCTGTCGGTGCTTGATACCGCTGACGCCTTCGTCAATGCCTTCGGCATCATGGCCGTCGCCCTGGTCGCGGTGATCGTGGTCGCATGGCTGCTGCACAAGCTGCCGGCACTCGTCGACCACCTCGATCGTCGGTCGAGCTTCCGGGTCGGGCGAGTGTGGATGCTGCTCGTCGGCGCGCTCGCGCCCCTCGTGCTCGGGTACCTGCTCGTCACCGAGCTGATCTCGAAGATCTCCGAGCCGTACGGCGGCTATCCGGGATGGTTCCTCGCCGTCTTCGGATGGGGCATGGTCATCGCACTCGTCGTGATCGCACTGCTGCTGTCGGCGCTGCCATGGAGCGGCCGCTCCCACGCCAAGGATGATCCCGAGTACGACGAGTTCCTCACCGAGGAAGACTACGAACCGGATGCCGAGACCTCGTCGATCCCGCTGATCGCGACCTCGGAACCGCACGCGACGGAGAAGGGAGCGGGCGCATGACCACGACAGCGGTCGTCATGATGATCATCGCGATGGTCACGATCTGGGGCGGCCTCATCGCCGCCGTCGTGAACCTCGCTCGTCACCCCGAGGCCGCGGATTCGGAGCCGGCGCCGCCCGTCGAGCTCTGACCGTCTTACCTGCACGGGGAGCGGGAATCAACCCGCTCCCCACGTTCCTCGATCCTGACTACTTTCTCTTCCAGAAGCACTGTCGACGGAAGAGGAGCCCATGAGCAGGACGCGGCCGAGATTCGATATCGACGAGTGGAGCATCGGTGCCGACGGCATCGACGTCGAGAACCTCGCCCATGAGGAGTCCGTCTTCGGCCTCTCGAACGGTCATGTGGGCTGGCGGGGGAACCTCGACGAAGGCGACCCGCGCGGCGTCGCGGGAAGCTATCTGAACGGCCTCTTCGAAGAGCACCCGATGCCGTATGCCGAAGAGGGATACGGCTACCCCGAGTGCGGGCAGAGCGTGATCAACGCGGCCAACGGCCAGCTCATCCGGCTGATCGTCGGGGACGAGCCGTTCGATGTCCGTCGTGGATCGCTCACGTCGCACACCCGTCGTCTCGACTTCCGCGCGGGAACTCTCGAACGCGAGGTCGAGTGGACCAGTCCGACCGGCCAGCGGGTGCGGATCCGGTCGACGAGGATCGTCTCCTTCGCGCACCGCTCCGTCGCAGCGGTGCACTACCGTGTGCAGGCGCTCGGCGGTCCGGCGGACGTCACCGTCATCTCCGAACTGCTGGCGAACGAGCCGCTGCCGATCACGCACGACGACCCCCGGGTGCAGGAGCTGCTGAGCGAGCCGCTCGAGGGGGTGGCCTCGGCCGCCGACGCGGGTGCCGCCACCCTCGTGCACCGCACGAGGAAGAGCGGGCTCACGACCGCTGTCGCGATGGACCATCGCGTGAGCGGTTCTCCCCGGAACGAGCCGAGCGTCGAGACGGATGTCGATGCGACGGGCGACCGTGCGCGTACCACGGTGCGCGCATCCCTGGCTGCCGGAGAGACGCTCGAGATCGTCAAGCTCGTCGGTCATGAGTTCTCGTCCGACCTCTCGACCGCCGCCCTGCGGGACCGGGCCGAGACGGCGGTCGGCGACGCGCTGCGGGCCGGATGGGACGCACTGGTCGCCGATCAACGGGCACGGCTCGACGACTTCTGGGAGTGCGCCGACGTGCGGGTCGACGGACCGGCACGGCTGCAGCAGGCCGTGCGCTTCGCGCTCTTCCAGGTGTTCCAGGCCTCCACCCGCATGGAATTGCGATCCGTTCCGGGCAAGGGGCTGACCGGCTCCGGATACGAGGGGCACACCTTCTGGGACTTCGAGGCGTTCGTGCTCCCCGTCCTCACCTCGACCCTCCCGCACGCCGCCGAACAGGCGCTGCGATGGCGACATTCGGTGCTCGACCGCGCTCGTGACAGGGCGGCGCAACTGCATCTGCAGGGTGCCGCATTGCCGTGGCGAACCATCGACGGCAGAGAGTCGTCGGGGTACTGGCCTGCCAGCACGGCCGCGTTCCACATCAACGCCGATGTGGCCGGAGCGGTTCTGCACTACGTGCGGGCGACGGGCGATGTCGACTTCGAACGGGAGGCCGGCCTCGAGATCCTGGTCGAGACCGCTCGCCTCTGGGCCTCGCTCGGTCGGTGGGATGCGCACGGCGGCTTCCACATCGACGGCGTCACGGGGCCGGACGAGTACTCGGCCATCGCGAACGACAACGTCTTCACGAACCTGGCAGCCCAGAAGAACCTTCAAGGGGCGGCGGCCGCGGCCCGACGGCATCCGGAGGTCGCGTCGGAGCTCGAGGTCGTAGACGACGAGATCGCGAGGTGGGAACTCGCTGCCGCAGCGATGACGGTGCCCTTCGATGACGAACGGGGCGTGCACCCGCAGTCCGCCGGCTACACCGACCTCGAACGGTGGCACTTCGAGTCGACCGCCCCGGACGAGTACCTGCTGCACGACCACTTCCCGTACTTCGACCTCTACCGCAAGCAGGTCGTGAAGCAGGCCGATCTGGTGCTCGCCCTGTTCTTCTCGCATGAGTCGTTCACCGCGGCGCAGAAGGAGCGTGCGTTCGAGTATTACGAGGCGATCACCGTGCGGGACTCGTCGCTGTCGGCGGCGGCGCAGGCCGTGGTCGCCGCAGAGGTCGGTCACCTGGATCTCGCGCTCGACTATCTCGCCGAGGTCGCGACTCTCGATCTCGACGACCTTCATGGCAACACCGGTCAGGGGCTCCATGTCGCCGCTCTCGCGGGGGTCTGGACGGCCATCACCGCGGGCTTCGGCGGGATGCGCGACAGCGACAGCGGCCTGCGGTTCTGCCCGCGTCTTCCGTCCGAGATCGACGGGCTCGAGTTCGGGGTGCGCATCCACGGCTGCGTCCTGCGTGTCGATGTCCGCCAGGCGGAGGCCACCTATCGGCTCGCCTCGGGCGACCCGCTCACCATCACCCACTACGACGAGCCGGTGACGCTCGACGCCGGACATCCCGTCACACGAGGGATCCCACCATTGCCGCCGCGGGGGCCGCATCCCCGGCAGCCTCGAGGACGAGCGCCCCGACCGGCGCTCGAGGCGTTCAGCGGCTGAGGTGACAGAGAGAGGAGACAATCATGTCGGATCGAACCATCGGTCGCGCATCGATGCGAATGGCGTTCTGGTCATGGACGCTCATCATCGTGGTCGGGCTGGCGACCATGATCGCCCTGCCTCTGACGGGGAAGTGAACGAGATGCGTCGCTTCGTCAGAGACGGGGGACTCAGCCTCGTCTTCCTCGCGATCTTCGCGCTCAGCCTGATCGGGCAGTCGATCGCGGGACACGCCTACAACAACCAGGAGCTGGCTCAGCACGGTCAGCCGCCCACTCCGTATCTGGAGTTCATCACCTCCTCCGACTTCCTCGTCGATGTGGCGGAGAACTGGCAGTCGGAGTTCCTGCAGTTCTTCCTCTTCATCCTCGCGACCATCTGGTTCATCCAGCGAGGATCACCTGAATCCAAGAAGCCGGGCGACGAGGGAGTGGGGTCGGACGCCGATCAACTCGTCGGAGAGCACGCGCATGTCGACTCCCCGCGCTGGGCGAAGGTGCACGGACTGCGCGGGTGGATCTACTCCAACTCGCTTCTGCTCGCGATGGGAACGATCTTCCTGCTCTCGTGGCTCGCCCAGTCGCTCGCCGGGCATGTCGTCGCCAACGAGCAGAACGCGCAGCACGGCCTGCCACCGGAGACGTGGACCGACTATGTCGTCTCGGCGGAGTTCTGGAACCGCACGCTGCAGAACTGGCAATCGGAGTTCCTGGCCGTCGGCGCGATGGTCGCCTTCTCGATCTATCTGCGGCAGCGCGGCTCGAGCGAGTCGAAGCCGGTCGGCGTGCCGCATCACGTGAGCAGCGTCGAGTCCGAGTAGCGAGGACCTTATCGCTTCGATCGTCAAGCCCCTGTCTGCAGCGAAGTCGACAGGGTTTCCTGGCACGAAACCGATCGACAGGAGCGGATGATGAAGCACGTGAAGTATGCCGAGAAGTCGGTTCTCGTGGGTGATGACGCAGCGGACACGCTGATGGACTACGCGCGAGTGCTGGCGAGCGACGGGAGCGCCGACACGGTGACGCTGCGGGTCGTCAGCCCGGACGGGAACATCGTAGACGCGTCTTTCCTGCTCACGCCGAGCACTGAGCTCATGGTCGAGTCGACCAACTCCCAGCTCGAGGAGCCGGACAACGGGGAGACCGTGCAGGAGATGCGCGACCGCATCGCGTCGTCGCGCTCCACCGTCGTGACCGAGACGGAGCCCCCGTGGATCCTCGAGAGCACTGAGGAGATCTAGCCGCGCGCGGGGCTCAGGCCTTGCGCCACTCGTGCGACTCGATGCTCGCGCCGGCCTGCGGCCCCATCTGCAGCATCCCTCCGTCGATCACCACCGATGCTCCGGAGATGTAGGCGGCCGGCGGCGACGCGAGGAAGGCGATCAGCGCGGCGACCTCGCGTGCGTCCCCCGGGCGTCCCAGCGGGATGCCGGGGCGGTCCTGCGTGTGAGGATCCACATCCGTCTGCCCGGTCATCGGGGTCGCGATCTCGCCGGGGGCGACGCTGACCGCGCTGATCCCCGCCGAGCCCAGCTCGAGGGCGAGGTTCTTCATCAGTCCATCGAGTCCGTGCTTCGCGGCGTCGTACGCGCTCGAACCGACCATCGGCTGATGCGCATGCACGCTGGTCACGGCGATCAGACGGCCGCCGTTGCCCGCCGCGACCATCGCGCGCGCGGCGCGCTGCAGGCAGACGAAGGCGCCGGTGAGGTCGGTGTCGATGACGTGCTTCCAGTCATCCAACGAGAGGTCGAGGAACGGAGTCGACGTCCCGGTCCCCGCGTTGTTCACGAAGACGTCGAGGCCGCCCAGCTCCGCGATCAGGCCGTCGATCACGTCACCGCACGCGGGGATGTCGGCGACGTCGAGCTGCCCCGTGATCGCCCGCGCTCCGTGGGTGCGCACCTCTTCGGCGGTCTGCTCGGCGCCCGCCTGATCGGAATGCCACGTGATCGCCACGTCCATCCCGGCGGTGGCGAGCGCCACCGCCGTGGCGCGGCCGATTCCCGAATCGCCGGCCGTGACGATCGCCCTACGGGGTGTGTGTGCGTGGTCGGTCATGCCGTTCTCCTCATCGTCGGGTCTTCTCATCCACCGGGCCTGGCGATCAGCCGGCCGTCTTCTCGTATGCGCGCATCGCCGCGTCCTGCGCGTCAGCCAGGGCATCCTCGATGGACTTGTCGCCGAGCAGCGCCGCAGTGATGGCGTTGTTGAGCTCGTTCTGGATCTCCTGACCGGCGGGCGACGAGCCGAATGACTCTCCGTACTCGACGACGTCGTAGTAGGTCGAGATCACCTGATCGAATCCGGCGTTGCCGCTCTCGGTGACCCACTGATCGCGGATCTCCTGGTCAGATGCCGGCGACCCGGTGAAGAGGCCGGTGTTGATGCCGCCGTCCTGCTCGCGGACCTCGGCGCGCGCCTCGCCGGCCGCGTTCCAGGCCTCGTCGGAGGTGAGTTCCACCATCCATGCGCAGGCAGCTGCGGGGTTCTCCGCACCGACCGGGATCACGAACGCCGTGCCTGACGCGACCGAGAAAGGCTCGCCGTCCGATGAGCGGAACGGGACCGCTTCGAGCTCGAGCTGGTCGACATACGGGGAGAGCACGTTGGGGTACCACTGGGCGTTGACCTGCCCGCCGACCTGTCCCGCCACGTACTGGTTGTTGTCGCCGAAGGTGTCGAAGGAGTCGGTGAAGCTCTTCACCGACGCGAATCCGCCCTGGGCGTCCGTGATCTCCTTCAGCATCTCCAGCCCGGCGACGTTGCTCGGATCGTCGAGCGTGGGAGCCCCTTCTTCATCGTTGAGCTGCCCGCCCATCGCCAGCACCCAGAGCCCGCCCTGGCCGGTCGCGACCGGGTCGAAGCCCAGGCGGGTCGGCACTCCTCCCGACTCCTGGTAGATCTTCTCGATCGCTCCCATCAGGGCATCCGGCTTCGACGTGTCGAACTCCTCGGCCGAGACACCGGCCTCGGCGAGCACCGCCTTGTTCAGCAGAATCGCCGGCGGCTGGTAGAACTGCGGCACGGCCCACACGCCGTCCTCGTACGTCACATCGTCGACGACGAAGGGATACCAGCGATCGCGCGGCGAGACGTCGTGCGCCTCGAAGCAGGCGTCCAGGGGCATGATCAGATCCTGTGCCGCATACGTGGTGACGTAGCGTCGGTCCATCTGCACGACATCGGGCACATCGCCGCTCGCGATGCGGGTGGTGAACTTCTGCGCGTCGAACGCCGTGGCGTCGAGGTCGACCTCAACATCCGAGAGCTGCTCGGCGGCATAGTCCATGCGCGAGGTGCCGACATCATCGGCGTTCTCGAAGCCCCAGGCCTTCAGGGTTCCGGTGGCGTCCGCGCCGAAGTCGACCGACTCTGCGGCGCTCTCGCCGCTTCCCCCACCGCACCCGCTGAGCAGCAGAGCGGATGCCGTCACGGCTGCGGCGGCTCCGAGGATTCGTGTCTTCATGTCGTTCTCCATTCATGTGGGGGCGGATACCCGCCCTGCGGGATTGGGATCAGCCCTTGCGCCCCTGCGTCGCGACGCCCTCGATGAAATACCGCTGGCCGAAGGCGAAGAGCAGCAGCATCGGCAGGGTCACGATGAGCGATGCCACCATCACGTACTGGTAGTCGCCGTGACCGCCGGCGGTCGGGCTGTACTTCGTCATCGCGTAGGCGATGCCGAGAGGCGCGGTGAACTCGTCGACGGACCCGGCGTTGAGGTAGATCAGCGAAGCCTGCAGGTTGTTCCAGCTGGCCTGGAACTCGAAGAGGAACACGATCACGAACGACGGGATCGAGAGCGGCATCGCGATACGCCAGAACAGGCCCCAGGCGCTCGCTCCGTCGAGTCGCGCGGCCTCGAACAGCTCTCGGGGAAGTCCGAGGAAGAACTGGCGCTGCAGGAAGATGTAGAAGGCGGAGCCGAACAGGTTCATGCCCCACAGCGGAACCCAGGTGCCGAGCATGCCGGTCTGCTTCCAGATGAGGTAGACCGGGATCATCGTCACCGCTCCCGGCAGCATCATCGTCGCCAGTACGAGTCCGAACAGCAGCTTGCGGCCCGGGAATCGGAAGTAGGCGAACCCGAACGCCACGATCGAGCTCGAGATGGCGACGGTGCCCGCAGCGAGCAGGGCGATGGCGACGCTGTTCCATACCCAGCTCAGCAACGGCAGCTGATTCCACACCTCGATGTAGTTCTCGGGAACGAAGGTGCGCGGGAAGAGACTGTTGTCGAACACCTCTCCCCGGGGCTTCAGGCTCGCGGCGATCAACCAGACGAAGGGGTAGAGGAACAGCAGGCCGAAGCCGATCAGAACGATCGTGAGCAGGATTCTTGCGACCAGGCTCTTCGGTCGAGCGAGGCGTCGACGTCTGCGCGGCTGCCCGGGGGTCGTGACCGAGACCGTGTCGGTGCGGGGTTCCGGTCCGGGAGGCGGGGTGAGCGGGACAGGTCGGATCGTCGTCGACATCAGCGGTCTCCCTCGTAGTAGACGAAGCGGTTGCCGACCTTCACCTGGATGAGCGTGATCAGCATGATGATCACGAACAGCAGCCAGGCCATCGCGGCCGCGAAGCCGAAGTCGAACTGGCGGAAGGCCTGCTGGAACAGGTAGATGGCATAGAACAGCGACGCCTCGGGGGAGGCGTTGCTCTGATCTCGCCAGAACAGCAGATAGGCCTGGTCGAAGATCTGGAAGGCCGCGATCGAGAGGACGATGACGTTGAAGAACATCGCTCCCGAGATCATCGGCAGAGTGATCGAGAAGAACCGGCGGATGGGCCCCGCGCCGTCGAGCGACGCCACCTCGTAGAGTTCGATCGGCACGTTCTTGAGCGCGGCGAGGAAGATCACCATCGTTCCGGCGACCGTCCAGAGCGTCATGATGACGATGCTCGGTTTGACCCATGCCGGGTCGACCAGCCACTGCGGCCCCGAGATGCCGAACACGCGGAGGAACTGGTTGATCGCCCCCGAGTTGCCGTTGAGCAGGAGGAAGAAGACGGCGGCCGTGGCGACGGCGGGGGTCATCTTGGGCAGGTAGTAGAGCACGCGGAAGAAGCCGGCACCGCGGCCCACCCGGTTGAGCAGCAGTGCGAGGACGAGCGCGAAGATGATCTCGAGAGGCACGGCCATCACGACGTAGAACAGCGTGTTGGCGAGCGAGAGCCCCACCCGAGGGTCGTCGAAGAGCTCGGCGTAGTTGGCGATGCCGATCGGACGCGCCGAGTTGGTGGCGAGGTTGTAGTTGCTGAACGAGATGTAGAGGCTGTATGCCATCGCACCCGCCGTGAAGATCAGGAATCCCAGGATCCATGGCGAGATGAACAGGTATCCGGCCAGGACCTCACGCCTGTTGTACGGATCGCGCTGCCGTCGCTGCGGGTGTGCCGTCTTCATGAGACGAGAAGTTAGACGCGCGGGGAGAAACCGGCCCGGGGCTTGTCACCGACCGGTTGTTGTGCAACTCTCGGACTTCGTAGGTGCCTCCACCGCGCGGGCAGTCCGGTGGCGGTATCGTGAAGAGCACTATGAGTGAGTCATTCGACGATGCGCTGAACGATCTGGAGCGCTCCGGTCGTCAGCTGGACGCGCTCAGTGGTTTCTTCGTCGATCGGTTCCCGGTCACGGGTGCCGCGGTCTCGACCGTAGGGGACGTGCTCGGGAGCGAGACGATCTCCGCGACCGACGACGTGGCGGCACGCCTGGATGAGCTCCAGTTCGACCTCGGCGAAGGCCCGTGCTGGGAGGCCATGCGCACCTCTGCCGCTGTCCTCGAGCCCGACTTCCGGCACCGCGGCGTCTCTCGGTGGCCCGCTTTCGCCTCGGCTGTGGAGGACGACGCGGAGGTCGCGTCGATGTTCGCCTTTCCGCTGTCTGTCGGCGAGATCAAGATGGGAGCCGTCGACCTCTACTCGACAGCACCCGTGGCGCTCACTCCGAGCGAGTGCACGCAGGCGCGCGCCATGGCGGATGTGGTGAGCCGGCATGTGCTGAGGGACGCGCTGTCGGACTTCGCGGACAACGACGCGCAGACGGGCATCTACTCTCGACGAACCGTGCACCAGGCGACCGGCATCGTGCTCGCGCAGCTCGACATCGGTCCGGACGACGCGCTGCTCATGCTTCAGGCGCGGGCGTTCTCGACCGGGCAGCGCGTCATGGAGGTCGCGCAGGCGGTGGTGGACGGCTCTCTCCGCTTCTCGCGCACGTCAGGCGGCATCGAGGCGGGCTCATGACGACGCCTACCCGCGAGGCTCGGTTGTTGGAGCTCTTCGCCACCCTCGCCGACACGATGGTCGACGACTACGACGTCGTGGATCTGCTGCAGACACTCGTGGATGCGTGCCAGGAGCTGCTGGATGCGAGCGACGCCGGAATCCTTCTCGCCGACCCCTCCGGTGAACTCGAACTCGTCGCATCCACGAGCGAGGCGACCGAGCTCGTCGAGGTGATCCAGCTCGCCGCAGAGGCGGGACCCTGCATCGAGTGCTTCCTGACGGGGACAGCGGTGTCGGTTCCCGACATCGCCGCCGGTTCAGAGAAGTGGCCGGTCTTCCGCCAGGCGGCGTTGGAGAACGGCTTCGCGTCGATCGAGGCGATACCGATGCGGCTGCGGAACACGACGATCGGCACCCTCAACCTGCTCCGATCCGATACCGGGTCGCCGCCCCCTGAAGACCTCTCCGCGGCGCGAGCGTTCGCCGATGTGGCAACGATCGGGATCCTGCACGAGCGCAGCCTCCGAGAGCAGGAATCGCTGTCGTCACAACTGCAGACCGCACTGAACAGCCGGGTGATGATCGAGCAGGCCAAGGGTGTGGTCTCGTTCACGGCGGGGGTGCCGATCCCCGATGCCTTCACGCTCATGCGCACCTTCGCCCGTGATCGCGGCCTGCGTCTGAGCGCGGTGGCTGAACGCATCGTGCGGCGGGACATCAGGCTTGAATCACCTGAATCCTGAAAGCGCAAGGGGGGTCGACCTCGCACACGATCGGGCCTAGCGTGAAATCGCTGCCCCGGACCCGGTAGCGGAAATGCAACCGTCGAGAGTCCCGGGAGTGATCATGAAGTCCCTCATCACCCAGGTCGGCACCTACCTGACGGGTGACGCGACCGCAGACGCGGTGCTGGAGTACTGGAAGGCGTTGGCGGAGGAGCGGCGCTCGGATGTCGTGGAGATCCCCGTCGTCGGCCCCGCGGGCGGTCGGTCGAGTGTGCGGGTGACGCTCGGTGCCATGCTGCCGATCGCGGTGGCGCACGCGGAGTTGTCGCCGCAGATCGAGGACGATGATGGCGCAGCTGAGGGGATCCGGGCCCGTGCTCTGGCGCTTGTGCCGACGGCGACCACGGCATTCGAGCCTGACGACGTCCGTGAGGTGTTCGACGCCGAATGCGACTCGGGCCCCGTCTGAGCGCCGGTCGCCGACGAGCGAGCTAGTCGCCGTCGGAGGCCCACTCCAGGCGGGACAGAGCCCCGACATCGAGCGAGTACCGCCCGTCGATCTGAATACAGGTCAACAGGGTGTGTCCGCATCCGCGACACAAGAGGATCACGCCGGCCGGATCCAGTTCTGCGACGGCGTCGCCGAGCACGGCCTTGCGATCGCAGCGCGTGCAGGTGGCCCGAGCACCGGTCATGTCCCTGCCGAACACCTCGATCAGGATCCCGCCAGCGGCGTTGCCGTCGACTCTCGTGCGATGGCCGGGGTGGGCAGCCTCCATCAGGCACCTCCGAAACGCTCGGTACGGATGCGGTCGGGCGGATGCCCGGCCGCGACGAGCAGATCGGCGACCGCCTCGACGAAGCCGGTCGGCCCGCAGACGTACACCGAGGGGCGCTGCGCAGCGGGGATGGTCGAGGCCTCGAGCGTCGCGGCATCCACCCTGCCGGCGGGGCGAGCGAAGCCGACCGGTGCCGAGCGGCTGTACGCCCAGTCGACGCTGAAGGCGTCGTCGGCGAGATCGCCCAGTTCGGCCGCGTAGAACGCGTCGTCCGCGGAACGCACCGCGTACAGGAGCCGCATCGGTGCGGAGCTGGCCGAGCGCGCATGTTCCCGGGCCATCGCGAGGAGGGGCACTATCCCTGACCCGCCCGCGATGAGCTGAACGGGCTCGGGCTGGGCTGGGGTCCACACGAAGTAGGCGCCGATCGGACCGCGGACCTCCAGCTCGTCGCCGGGCCGGACATCTTCGACGAGATACGGAGAGACCTCGCCATCCGGCACCTCGTCGACGGCCAGCTCGAGCACGTCACCCTCTCCGGACGATGCGAGCGAGTACGACCGCACGGCCTGATAGCCGTCCTCAGCGGTCAAACGCACATCGACGTGCTGTCCGGCGAGATTCCCCGGCCACCCGTCGACCCGGAGGGAGAGCACGCGGCCATGGGGTGTGGCTCGTCGGACCTCGATGACACTGGCGACAAGCCACAGCGACGACGAGGTCACCAGTAACGCTCCTCTTTCCACGGGTCGCCGTACATGTTGTATCCGTTCTGCTCCCAGAACCCCGGTTCGTCGTTCTCGAGAAGATCCAGGCCGTGGACCCACTTCGCGGATTTCCAGAAGTAGAGGTGGGGGACGAGGAGCCGGGCGGGGCCGCCGTGCTCTGCGACGAGTGGCTCGCCCTCGAACTCGAATGCGATCCACGCCTTGCCGCCGGTCAGGTCGGCGCGGGGAACATTCGTCGTGTACCCGCCGTAGGAGAAGACACGGGTGAAGTCGCCGCCTCCGGCATCCTGCAGCAGATGATCGAGCGAGACTCCGCGCCACTGCGTGCCCAGCTTCGACCACCGCGTCACGCAGTGGATGTCGGTGGTGATCGTATCGATCGGGAGCGCCTGCAGCTCATCCCACGACCAGGTGCGGCGAATGCCGTCGAGCCCGACGACCGCGAACTCCCAGGTGTCGGTCGCGACTCGGGGTGTCGGTCCGGCCGAGAGCACCGGGAAGTCCTCGGTGAGGTACTGACCCGGGGGGAGCCGGTCATCCGACTCGCGTCGCCGGGCGCCGAAGCCGCGGGAGATCACAGCCATGATCGCCTTCTTTCGTTGGTCCCACTCATTCCACCCGATCGATCGGGTGGATGCCTCCTGCAGGTGTCGAACGCGGCACGCGCGGGTCGCCCCGATTCTAGGACCGTGGGGCGCGGTGTCGCACCATTCGAGGGCGGAGAGCGCCGGACGGCGTCTCCGCCCTCGAGAGGTCAGACGACCTCGGCAGCCGCCTCGACGATGAACTGGATGACGTCCTGGGGGAGGGCGCGCATCACGAGGTGCGGTGCGTCGAGTTCGATGACGCGACGGAAGTTGCCGCGGGTGTAGCCGAAGCGCTCGACGTCCGGGTTGATGGTGTGGTCGGCAGCGGACACGATGCCGAAGGCAGGCTTGGTCTTCCACGCAGCGACCGGTGCGGCCTCGCTGAATGCAAGGGCTGCGAGGGGGCGCTGTGCGACGGCGAGGACCTCGGAGATGGCGGGGTCGATGCCGGCAGCGAAGACCTGCGGGAAAGCCTCGACCTTGACCGAGACGTCCGTGCCGTCCTCAGCGCCGGGGTTCGGGAACGGAGTGTAGACGAGGTTGGCGGCCAGCTCGGAGTCGGGGAACCCGCCCTGCAGCTGGCCGAGGCTCTCGCCTTCTTCGAGTGCGTAGCCCGAGAGGTAGACCAGCCCCACGACGTTGTCCGCAGCACCGGCGACCGTGATCACTGCGCCACCGTACGAGTGGCCGACCAGGAGGACGGGCCCCTCGATCTTCTCGACGACAGAGCGGATGTACGCCGAGTCGCCGAGCAGACTGCGGTTGGGGACGGCGGGGACGACGACCTCGTGGCCGAGATCGAGAAGACCGCGAGTGACGGGCTCGAAGCTCGCGGCGTCGGCGAATGCGCCGTGGACGAGGACGATGGTGAGGTTCGACATGGTTTCCTTTCGGGGGTGGTGGTTATGACGCTAGGTTCGGCGGCCGATCCTGTGGTGTCCCTCCCAGGGTCCCCATCCGGCGGGCGTGCTGCGTCCTACTATTTGAGCGAGAGTGCGGGATGACACCAGCGGGAGAGCATGAACGAACAGCGGACGCCGGTGTCGGAGTATCTGCGGGCTCGGCGCAATGTGCTGCAACCCGAGGACGTCGGCCTGCCGCGTACCCCGGGACGACGCGTCGTCGGGCTTCGCCGCGAAGAAGTGGCGGCACTCGCAAGGATCAGCCCGGAGTACTACGTGCGGCTCGAACGCGGCCATGACCACCAGCCGTCTGCGCAGGTGCTGCTGGCGCTCGCCCAGGCGCTGAAGCTGGACGACGCCGCCACGACGTATCTGCTGCGTTTGAACAGCGGGTGGAGTCCGTCTGCGATGGAGCGATCACCTGCCTCCCAGAAGATCCCGGAGTCCGTCACAGCGCTTCTGCGAACACTGCAGGACGTGCCCGTAGTCGTCGTCGACGGCAACCAGGACGTACTCGCTGCCAACCCCCTCGCGCAGGCTCTCCAGCCGGCTTCGATGCAGCCGGGACGGAATCTCCTCCTGGCCACTTTCAGTGCCGGCGCGCGGGACCGGGTCGGTGAGACCTGGAGGAGTCTGGCCGAAAGGCTTGTGGCGTCATTCCGTCTGCGGAGCAATCCGAACGATCCCCGTTTTCGGGAACTCCTCGCGAACCTGCTTATTCAGGATGCCGACTTTCCGGGGATCTGGGCACGGCACGAGGTCGCGGATCTCAGCTTTGACACCACCCAGCACAGGATCGAGCCGTTCGGAGTCGTGACCGTCTCCTGGCAGCACTTCCAGGTGCCCGGTACTGACACCTATCTCGTGCTGTTCGCGGATCCACCGGGCTCGCCTGCCGCGGCGGCCATCCGCTACCTCGCCGAGTCGATCCGCTGAGCGGGCACCTGTCGGGTGCGTGACCACAGTTCGCGCACTGCGTCCGCCGAAGAGTCGTCGGCGGGAATCCACAGCAGCACTCTGTGGTCGCTGCCATCCGGCGATATCCGCGCCTCGTACTGCTGCCGTCCTGTCATCGGGTGGAACACGTCGATGAGCTGCGAGGCGGGGCACTCATCGAGCTCGGTCCGCGCCCACTGCTCCCTGAATTCCTGGCTGTGCGCCCCGAGCTCGCCGATCAGGTGCGCGAAGCGGGGGTCCTGTCCGAATTCGACGAGGTTCGCGCGCAGCAGGCCGGCGACCTGTCCGGCGATCTCACTCCAGCGCCCCAGCGTCTCGGCCGCTTCGGGATTCAGGAAGAATGACCGCGCGAGGTTGTTTCCGACGGTGAACGCGGCCGTCAGGGCCATCGCCAGAGGCGTCGTCGACACGACATCCAGATGACGGTTCACGACCACCGTGATCTGGGGTGATGGTGATCCGAAGTGCTCCATTGCTGTCTCGCGATCCATGACGGCCACGATACCTTCGGCCTCGGGCCCCACAGGGTCCCTCTCGAGGCCTGCCACGGGGGCGTCCAGGCGTGCACAATGCCCTGCAGGCCCCGCCGAGTCAGGGGCTGCGATTATCGTGTCTTCTCATAGTCCGCCGCCAGCCAGTCGTGTCGCATGGGAAAGGTGTCGAGTGAGCCGTCATACTCCACTCGGATCCGAACGCACGCTGACCGTGCGCGGGATGCGGTTCCGCGTGATCGAGAGCCGGGCGGATGACGCGACCGAGACGATCGTGCTGATCCACGGCATCGGGATGTCTCACCGCTACTTCGCGCGACTGCACCACGTGCTCGCTCGGTCGGTTCGCGTCGTGTCCCTCGACCTGCCGGGGTTCGGGGGGCTCCCCAAGCCCGGCCACGACGTCACGATCGAAGAGATGGCCGACGCCATCCGAGAGCTGGTGGTCGCAGTGAGCAGCCGCCCGGTGATTCTCGTCGGCCACTCGATGGGAGTCCAGTGGGCAGTCGAGACCGCGGTTCGCCATCCGGCGCGGATCGCCCGAGTGGTCGCGATCGGGCCGGTCGTCGACGACGCGCATCGCAGCCTCGGCGCACAGGCGCGTGCGCTGGCTGTCGACACGTTGGGGGAGACCCCGGCCACGAACGTCATCGTCTTCAGCGACTACGTGAGGTGCGGCCCGCGCTGGTATCTGCGACAGGCTGCTCACATGCTGCGTTACCCCACCGAGGATCGGGTTGGGAGTCTCACCGTGCCGCTGCTCGTCCTCCGCGGAGCGAAGGACCCGATCGCCGGTGCCGCATGGTGCGATCGCCTCGCGTCCAGCGCCCGCGACGCGGACATCGTCGCGATTCCCGGCAGACATCACGTCGTACAGCGATCTGCGCCGGATGCGGTTGCAGACAGCATTCTGGAACCGACACCGGGATGGCGGTCGGGGCGACCGTCGGAGTCGCCGCGCCGATAGTGCTCCTTCGATCAGCGCGATGTCAAGACCGTCTCCGACGAGAGTCGGGATTCGTAGCGTGGCCGCATGAATCGCACTCGATCCTTCACCGAGGTGGCACCCGGCTTCTTCTGCGTATCGGTCGCCGAGGTGAACTGCTACCTGATCAAGACAGGCGATGGACTCACGCTCGTCGACGCAGGACTGCCCGGCAGTCGACGACCGCTGCACGCGCTGCTCGAACACCTGGGCGCCCGCGAGTCGGACATCGACGCGGTCATCCTCACCCACGGGCACTTCGATCACGTAGGAGTCGCCTCGAGCATCCGCGCTCACGGGGCGACGGTGCTCGTGCATTCCGCGGACGCGCGCCTCGCCCGGCATCCGTACAGCTATCGACCTGCGAGTCCGCGGGTGCCGTATCTGCTCTCGCACCCGCGCGGCATCCCCGTGATCGCTCGGATGGCGGCGCACGGGGCGCTCGGCGTGCGCGGCGTGGACGCCCTCGGTCGGATCCACCACGGGCAGCCCGTGGATGCCCCCGGTGCGCCGACCGCGCTCTGGACTCCCGGTCACACGGCAGGGCACTGCGCCGTGTTCTTCGAGGACCAGGGGATCCTGCTCTCGGGCGACGCGCTCGTGACCCTCGATCCCTACACCGGCGAGGCAGGTCCCCAGATCATCGCGCGCGCCGCGACCGCCGACACCGCACGGGCGCTCGCCTCGCTCGACACACTCGCCGAGACGTCGGCTCAGCTCGTGCTGCCCGGACACGGCGGCCCCTGGCGAGACGGGATCGCGGCGGCGGTCGCGGAAGCCGCACGACGCGGCGCCCACTGAAGACGGGCGCCGCGCCATCAGCGCTCAGCGCGATCGACGGGCGCGCTGCACCGCTGCCGCCGCCGCCGCGACGGTGAGGATCCACGGCCCCGCGACGATGATGGGGTCGAGCCAGGCGTGCCGCAGATCGCGGCGTCCGCGTCCGAATCGAGATGCGATCGGGCGGTGGCGCGGTTCGGAGGTCACACCGGTCAGGGTCACGGGATCGTCCGGCCGGGTCGTGAGGAAGGACCTGGCGTGAGCGGTGACGGCATCGATCCGGTCGCCGAGCACGAGCAGCAGCCACCGGGTGTTCTTCGTCTCACTGAACCGGTCGTACGCGAATCGACGGATCACGCCGGAGACCCCGTGCAGCGGCTGGGCGGTGCCGAACACGGGAGGGAGCATCGAATGCTCGATCGACTTCTCCCGCCGGGGGTCTTCGTCCTGACGCTCGGGGAACGTCCACCGAGCCCCCGTGTCCGGAAGGTCATCCCGCTGGTCCCAGGTTCTGCGGTGCTCAGGGTCGAGATCGGCGCCCCACCCGGGGATCCGCTCGCGCAGCTCGTCCGCGGAGGGCGCGAGGCCCGGACGATCGGCCGTGTAAGGCATGATCACTCCTCTCCGACGACCACGAGCGGTTTGACGCAGTCGTCCAGCTTGGCGGAGAACACGTGATAGGCCTCCGCGATGTGCTCCAACGGGAACCGGTGGGTGAGAAGCTCCGACGGGCGCACATGGCCGTCCCGGATATGTTCGAGCAGCCGTGGCCACTGGCGCTTGACCGGAGCCTGATTCGCGCGGAGGGTGAGCCCCTTGTTCACGACATCGCCCATGCGTACAGCCGAGGTGAGCGGGCCGTAGGCACCGATGACCGAGACGGTGCCGCCCTTGCGCACGGAGTCGATGGCCCAGTTGAGTGCGACGGGTGACCCGCCCTGAAGCTTCAGCTTCGCGCCGGTGACGTGCTGGACGACGCTGCCGTCCGCTTCTGCCCCCACGGCGTCGATCACGACGTCGGCCCCCAGATAGCCCGTCGCCTTCTTCAGCGCGAGCACGATATCTCGCGCCTCGGCGAGATGAATGGTCTCGGCGTGGGCGAACGTGCGCGCCTTCTCGAGTCGGTAGTCGATGTGGTCGACGACGATCACGCGTCCCGCGCCGAGGAACCACGCCGAACGCGCGGCCGCCAGGCCGACTGGACCCGCGCCGAAGACGACGACCGTGTCGAGCGGAGCGATCTCGCCGAGCTGGGCACCGAAGTACCCGGTCGAGAACGCGTCGGTCAGCAGGAGGGCGTCCTCCGAACTCAGCCAGTCGGGGATGACGGACGGGCCCACGTCGGCGAACGGGACGCGCACGAACTCCGCCTGACCGCCGTCGTATCCTCCCGTGCTGTGCGAGTAGCCGTAGATCCCGCCGACCGCGGTCGCGTTCGGATTCACGTTGTGGCAGTTCGAGAAGAGCCCGCGACTGCAGAAGAAGCACGAGCCGCAGTAGATGTTGAAGGGAACCATGACCCGATCGCCGCGCTGCAAGGTCTGGACCGAGGAGCCCACCTCTTCGACGACGCCGACGATCTCATGCCCGAAGGTGTGACCGATGCGCGTGTCCGGCATCATGCCGTGGAACAGGTGCAGGTCGGAACCGCAGATGGCCGCCCTCGTCACCCGGACGATCGCGTCGTTCGGGTGCTGGATGCGTGGCTCCGGTTTCTCTTCGACCCGCACCTTGTACGGGCCGCGGTAGGCCATCGCCTTCATCTCGGTGCCTCCGTCTGTCGGTGCAGTGTGGTCATGGTCGTGCGCTCCTTCGACTCGCTTATCGGGTTATCCGTCGGCTCCCCGCCGGTCGGGTCGGCCCCCAGCGCCGACCCCGACCGGACGTCGTGGCCTCACTCCTTGTTCGTCATGTCCTGAACCGCTCCCGCCACCTTCTCGACGACGTTGGGCAGCTCGGTCGTGCCGTAGAAGCGCGAGTCGGGGTGCGTGGGCGGAGGCATCGGCGCGGTGGTCGTCGGACCCTCGTGATAGCTGAACTCGCCGTGGCCGTCAGGAGTGGGTCCGCTCGCCCAGCTGCCCTCTGCGGCGGCGGGGCCGTCGCTGAAGTTCAAGTACTGGTACGAGACGTCGCGGTGCTCCTTCGACAGCGGGAAGTTGCTCGGGACGGGAAGGGTCTCGGCGCCTTCGGCCTTGAGCTCCTCGACGGCGGCGAGCCACTGGTTCTGGTGCATGGTGTCCCTCGCGAGCAGGAAGCTCAGAAGATCGCGCACTCCGTGATCGTCGGTCATGTGGTACAGCCGGGCGACCTGCACGCGGCCCTGCATCTCGGCGTTCGCGTTGGCGGTGAAGTCGGCGAGCAGATTCCCGCTCGATGTGATGTACGAGCCCTGCCACGGGTTGCCGTTGCTGTCGACGGGTCGCGCTCCGGCGCCCGCGACGATGCCCTGCTGGACGTCGGTGCCTCCGATGATCGCGGCGACCGTCGGGTCGTCCTGGACGGCATCCTCGGTGATTCCGAGCGGCGACTTCTCGAGCAGCTGCGCGATCATGATCGCGAGCATCTCGACGTGACCCATCTCTTCGGCACCGATGCCGAAGACCAGGTCGCGGTACTTGCCGGGGATGTGCATGTTCCACGCCTGGAACTGGTACTGCATGGCGACCGTGATCTCGCCGTACTGGCCGCCCAGGACCTCCTGGAGCTTTCGGGCGTAAACGGCATCCGGGGCTTCGGGGGTGGCGGTGAACTGAAGTTCCTGACGATGGAAGAACATGGCTGCCTTTCTGGTCGGATCGTGATGGGTGCCCATGAGACCGGTTCTCGCTGCGACGGAATAAGGGCTTCACAGACCGCCGGGCGACGAGGATAATCCGCGAACCGGGTCCGGAGAACTGAGCGACTCGACGATTGAGTTCCGCGTTTTTTGCTCATAAACGTGTTGTTCGTGCTAGCTTCACTCGTAAAACAGTTGTTCTAGCCACGGAGTCACATTGCTGAGTAGTTCTGCTGTTTCCGCTGATCCCACTCAGCCCCCGGAAGCCCCCGCTTCGCCCGAGAAACTCGCACGCGACAACATGCCGCTCGCCACCTTCCTGGCTGTGGAGAAGGCGCGGTCGGCGACGCACGTCGATCTGGACGACCTTCTCTCCGCCGCCCGCCTGGGCCTCGCCCGCGCGGCCATGTCGTATGACGCCGCGCGGGGCATTCCTTTCGGTGCGTTCGCGAGCAGCCAGATCAACTGGGCGATGCTGTCGGAGATGCGTCGCGCCGACCCCGCCGGCGAGCGAGGACGCGACAAGATCGAGCGCGTGAGAGTCGCCGCCGAGACGGTGCTCGCCCGCACCGGCCGAGCCGCGAGCACGGCGGAGCTCGTGCGGGAGTCGGGGCTCACCGCCGAGGTCGTCTCGGAGATGATGAAGCTCGACGAGATGGTGCGCACCGCGATCAGCTTCGATGAGCACTTCGACGCCGAGACCGGCCGACAGGCGGTCGACCTCACCGACAGCGTCATCCTCCCCGAGCACGCCGTCGAGCAGTCCGAGACGCGAGCGATGATGAACCGAGTGGTCGACGCTCTGCCCACGGCGATGCAGCAGGTCGTGCGCGGCATCTATCTCGAAGACCGCATGGTGAAGGACATCGCCGAAGAGCTCGCCGTCAGTCATGCCTACGTGTCGAAGCTGCGCTCGCGCGGACTCGAACTGATGCGCGAGGCCATGGAGGCCTGGGAGAACGGCACGACGGGTGACCGATCGACCAAGGCCAGGACCGAGTTCTTCGAGGCGCTCTTCGGGCCCGTCCGCGCCGAGATCCGCGACCGGTCGAGCGAGCTCCTCGCCGCCGTGTGAGGCGACCCGTGGAATCTTCCGGATCCGTGGTTACGCCGGCGGCCGATGTCGCGAATATCGGTTGTGCAGGCCCACGGATGGGCCCGCGTCCAGCCCCATAACCACGGAGGAATTCTCATGGGTCTTCAGATCGCAACCAACGTCGGTGCACTCAACGCGTACCGCAACCTCTCTGTCAACCAGAACGACGTCTCGAAGTCGCTCGAGAAGCTCTCGAGCGGTCTGCGCATCAACCGTGCAGCCGATGACGCCGCCGGCCTCGCCATCTCCGAGGGCCTGCGTTCGCAGGTCAACGGTCTGAACGTCGCAGCCCGCAACGCTCAGGACGGCATCTCGGTCATCCAGACCGCAGAAGGCGCGCTCACCGAGGTCCACTCGATCCTGCAGCGTGTCCGCGACCTCGCGGTCCAGGCCGGCAACGACTCGAACAACACCGAGTCGCGCGACGCCATCAAGACCGAGATCGACTCGCTGGGCGAGGAGCTCACCCGCGTCGCCGCCAGCACGAACTTCAACGGGATCAAGCTGCTCGACAGCGCGAACACCCTGACGTTCCAGGTCGGCGCAGGCTCCGAGGCCGCCGAGGACCAGATCGGCGTCACGCTGACCGACTTCTCGGGCCTGGGCGCCACGATCGGCGCTCTGACGGTCGACACCGCGGCCAACGCACTCACCTCGATCGGCGCGATCGATGACGAGATCACGGCCGTCTCGACCGCTCGCGCGGGTCTCGGTGCGGTGCAGAACCGCTTCGAGTCGACGATCAACTCGCTGCAGGTCTCGGCCGAGAACCTCGCCGCAGCGAAGAGCCGCATCGCGGACACCGATATGGCCGCCGAGATGGTCAAGTACACCGCCTCGAACATCCTGCAGCAGGCCGGCACCGCCATGCTCGCTCAGGCGAACCAGTCGGGCCAGGGCGTCCTGCAGCTTCTCCGTTGAGTCGCTGCGCCTGAGGCGCACAGGGCGCCCGGGCGGAGTCACCTCCGCCCGGGCGCCTTCCTGTAGGACACCCTTGACCGCAACGCACGGAAGACGACCGGGATGAAACTCGACGGACTGGTATCAGGGCTCAAGACCGAAGAGCTCATCAAGGCGCTCATGGACGTCTCGGCGATCCCGAAGACGCTCATCACGAACAAGATCACCGACCGCAACTCGGTCATCACCAACCTGCAGTCGCTGAACAAGACGCTGCAGGAGCTCGTCGACAAGGCCAAGACCGCCGCGGGTCCCAGCTCTCTGGCATCCTTCACCGCGTCCTCGTCGTCCGAGACGGTCACGATCACCGCCGGCAGCAAGGCGACCGCATTCTCGACCGCCATCGTGGTGGATGCCGTCGCCACAGCGCACTCCGTCGTCACCGCTGCCGCAGGAGGAACAGCGTGGGGCGGCACCTTCACCCTCGTGGGATCCGACGGCGAAGCCGTCGAGGTCACTCCGCTGGGCACCGGTCCGCAGGACCTCGCGAAGGCGATCAACGCGTCGAAGGCCGGCGTGAGCGCGACCGTCGTGCCCGCGGGAACGGATGCCGACGGCAAGCCGCTCTCGCGCATCCAGCTCACCTCCGCCGAGACGGGCGCGGCTGGTGCCTTCAGCCTGCACCGCGGAACCGCGGCGGAGGTCACCTCCGGAACCGCGGTCGATCTCGGTGCCGCCCCCGGCGCCGCACTGCTCACCCAGGGCGCGGATGCCCGCATCCGCCTCTTCGCCGGCACCGACGCCGAGCAGACCCTGAACAGCGCGAGCAACACCATCACCGTCGGAGAGGGCATCGAGGTCACCGTCACGAAGGCCAGTGCCGACCCCGTCACCGTGACCGTCGCACGCGACGCCAAGAAGCAGAGCTCGACGGCGGAGGCGTTCGTCAAGGAGATCGCCGCGCTGCTGGTGCGCATCGACAACGGCTCGAAGGCGACCATCGGCGAGGTCGGCGAGACCACGACCCTCGGCGTCTTCACCGGCGACAGCACGGTGCGAAACCTCCGCGGCGCGCTGGCGACCGCCGTGCAGCATCCGATCGACGGCATCTCGCCCTCGACGATCGGCATCACCGTCAGCGACAAGGGCGTGCTCTCGTTCGACGCCGAGAAGTTCGCCGCAGCTCTCGCAGAAGACCCGGAGGGCACGCAGGAGCTGTTCTCGGCGGTCTCGGCGCGGGTGCAGGACGTGACGACCCAGTACTCCGACAAGTACGACGGCCTCCTGACCAAGCGCATCACCGGCCAGGAGGACGAGGTCAAGACGCTCAAGACCCAGGTCGAGCGCTGGGACATCCGGCTCGAACAGCGCCGCGCCACCCTCGAACGCACGTACGCGCAGCTCGAGGTGCAGCTCTCGAAGCTGCAGTCGCAATCGTCGTGGCTGACCAGCCAGCTCGCCGGACTCACCCCGTCGGATTCCTGACCTCGTCCTCGTGACATCGCATCGCATCGGAGCACGTACTCATGGCACTCACCTCACTCGACCGGGCCAAGCAGCAGTATCTGGAGCAGCAGGTGGCCTCCGCCACGCCTGAGCGCCTTCTCGTGTTGCTCTACGACCGCCTCCTGGTCGACATCGAGCGCGCGGACGCCTGCCAGGAAGCGGGGGATTGGGCGGCTGCGGGGAACCACCTCGTGCACGCGCAGCAGATCGTCGCCGAGCTCAACGGCTCGCTCACCGATGAGTGGGACGGCTCCGCAGAGCTGCACGGCGTGTACACCTACCTCACGGGACGCCTGATCACCGCCAACATCGCTCGAGACCGCGCGGCGACCGCGGAATGCCGAGCTCTCGTCGTGCCGCTCCGCGAAGCGTGGCATGCGGCGGCTGCGGCGGTCGCGTCGACCGCGCAGACCCCCATCACGGCCCTGGCCTGAGCGACCGTGCCCGAAAATCTCTCGGCCTGGCTGACGGTGCTCGACCAGTTCGAGCGCGCCCTCGACGCCGCCGACGAGCACCTCGACGAGCAGTCCTTCGAGGCGCCGGACGGCCCCGTCCCCGAGGAGCTGCGCGAGCGTGCCGAAGCCGTGCTCGCGCGGCAGCAGCTCATGATCGGCGGACTCGTCACATCGCGCGCCAATGTGGCTCGCGAGATCGCCGCACTGCGGCGCGTGCCGACCTCCACCCAGAATGTGCCGGCATATCTCGACGTCGAGGGTTGAGCACAGCGGTTACATGGATGCCCGGGTGTCGCGATAGTCGGCACAGAGCACGGATCGCTCGACGATTGGCCAGGGATCGGCCTCTCCACCAACATCCCGGAGTGCCCCCGTGCTCGAATCCGTCACGTCCTCTGCGCTCATCAGCGCGCTCGACGGGCTGGCCCTGCGCCAACGCTCGATCGCCGAGAACATCGCCAACGTCAACACGCCGGGCTACCAGGCCCAGCGCGTGCGGTTCGAGGATGAACTCCGTTCTGCTGTCCAGGGCGGCTCCGGAAGCGTCGCCGCGACGGTCGAGCGCTCGCTCGAGCCGACCAGGCTGAACGGCAACAACGTCAACCTCGACACCGAGACGCTCTCGAACATCGACACCGTGCTGCGTTTCCAGTTCGCGAGTCAGGCGATCGGCGGTCAGGCGGCCTCGATCACCAAGGCGATCGGGCAGGCCTCCGCATGACCTTCGACGCGATCGGCATCGCCGGCACCGGCCTGACCGCGCACCGCAAGTGGCTCGACGCGCTCAGCGACAACATCGCCAACGTGAACACCGCGACACCCGCAGGCCAGGAGGCGTTCCGGGAGAAGTTCGTGACCGTGCAGGCCGGCACCGACAGCCCCGGCGTGTACGTCGCCGGCGTCGTCGAATCCGAGGCCGACGCGAAGCTCGTGTACGACCCCGAGCACCCCTATGCGAACGAGGACGGCTACGTGCAGTACCCGAACGTCGAGCTCGGCGACCAGATGAGCATGCTGATCCTCGCCCAGCGCGGATACGAGGCGAACGCCGCTGTCGTCGACCGGGCGAAGACGACCTACGAGGCAGCGCTGCAGATCGGCCGCAACTGATGTCGGGCATCGAGGCCATCGGCGCCTCCGGTGTCGCGCCGCTCTCGGCGCTCAGCTTCGAGACGGGCCCGGACGCGACCAGCGCTCCTGCCTCCGGAAACGCCTTCGCCACGACGCTCTCGGGGGCGATGGAGAACCTGCAGCAGCTGCAGTCGACGTCGAACGAGCTCGCCGTGCAGGCGGTCACGGGAGACCTGCAGGACATCCATCAGGCGATGATCGCGTCGACGCGCGCCTCGGTGACGCTCGACCTGGTGGTGGCCGTGCGTGACCGCAGCGTCTCGGCGTTCAACGAGATCATGAGGATGCAGGCCTGACGATGCCCAAGATGCTCACGACCTACTACGACCGCGCCAAGCAGGTCGTCTCAGGATTCTCCCTCGCACAGCGCACGATCGCCATCATCGGTGTCGCGCTGCTCGTGATGGGCGCCATCGCCCTCGGCGCGTGGCTCACCAAGCCGCAGATGAGCCCGCTCTTCACCGGCCTGAGCGCCGGCGACGCGTCGGCCGTCGTCGAGCAGCTGAAGTCGGCAGGCGTGACCTACGAGCTCGCCGAGGGAGGCGCGACGATCCTCGTTCCCGACGACCAGGTCTATCCGCAGCGTCTCGCGGCGGCATCCGCCGGGCTGCCCGGCGACACCAGCGAGGGCTACACCCTGCTCGACGAGATGGGTGTGACGGCGAGTGAATTCCAGCAGTCGGTGACCTACAAGCGTGCCATCGAGGGCGAGCTGGCCAGCACGATCGGCGCGATGGAGGGCATCTCGACGGCGTCGGTGCAGCTGGCGATCCCGGAGGAGAGCGTCTTCGTCTCGGAGCAGCAGAGCCCGACCGCATCCGTGTTCGTGAAGACCCGCAACGGCTCAGGGCTCAGCGACGAGAAGATCGAGGCGATCGTGCACCTCACGAGCGCCGCCGTGCCGGGGATGACGCCGGAGGACGTCGCGGTGACCGATCAGGACGGCCGCGTGCTCTCGGCGGTCGGCACCGGGCTCACCGGGAACTCCTCGAAGCAGGCGACGGAGCATGAGGCCAAGGTCGCGGCATCCGTCAGCAAGATGCTCGAGACGATCGTCGGGCCCGGCAACGCGACGGTGACGGTATCGGCCGATGTCGCGAACTCCACATCCGAGCGCATGGACGAGACGTACTCGGCCCCCGAGGGCGAGCTGAGCGCATCGGAGCAGACCAAGACCGAGACCTACAACGGCGGCGAGGGCGGAGGTGCCGGCGTGCTCGGCCCCGACAACATCGCGGTTCCCAACGGCGCCGAGGGGACCGGCGCCTATGAGTTCGAGGAGACCTCTCGCAACAACGCCGTCAACAAGTCGACGGAGAAGACCATCACCCCCGCCGGAGAGGTGACGCGGCAGACCGTCAGCATCGCGCTCAACCGCGGGACGGTCACCGGAGTGACGGCGAACCAGATCGAATCGCTCGTGGCATCTGCGGCAGGGATCGATGTCGAGCGCGGCGACGAGATCGCCGTCGAGTTCGTCGAGTTCAACCAGGCGGGTGCGACGGCGGCGCAGACAGCGCTGCAGGCGGCGGAGGCCGAGCGCGACGCGCAGTTCCAGCAGGAGCTGCTGCGCTCTGCGATCATCGGCGGCGCGATCCTGCTCGCGGCGATCATCCTGATCGTCTTCCTCATCGTGCGCCGCAAGATGAAGCGTCGGGTGATGTACACCGAAGACGGACCGATCGAGTACTTCGCGACGGTCACCGAGAGCGAGGAGCAGAAGCTCCGCTCGCTCAGAGGGCTGAAGGAGGCCGAGGCGATCATCGCCCCGGCGCCGACCAAGCTGCTGCCGTCCGCGTCGGCCGATCTGGACGATGAGCCCGAGCCCGACAAGGTGCTGGTCGAGCGCCGTCGCCGGGAGATCGACGACCTCGCCAAGCGCGAACCCGACACGATCGCCAGCGCACTGGCCGACCTGATGGATGAGGCGACCGTATGAGCGCGCTGACCGAGCTGCTGGACGCGCAGGCCGACACGGTCGAGGTGTCGGCCGTCGAGGCGCCGGCACCCGTGGCTGCGCCGGAGATGAGCGGACTGCGCAAGGCCGCGATCGTGCTGATGAACATGGATCGCGCCGCCAGTGCCGAAGTGCTCCGCCACCTCGGCGAGGAGCGGTCCGAGATGCTCGCGGCCGAGCTGACACAGCTCGGGGGAGTGGACGTGGCCTCGACGGCCCGTGCTCTCGGCGAGTTCCGGCGCATCGCCACCGGCGGCTCGGTGCCGTCGCGGGGCGGACAGGAGCTCGCCACCGGACTGCTCGAGACGGCATTCGGCCGCGAGAAGGCGGTCGGGATGGTCGGCCGAGTCATGTCGCAGGGGTCGGTCTCGTTCGACTTCCTCAATGCTGCGGACCCGGCCCAGCTCGCCACGATCATCGAGGGTGAGCTTCCGACCACCGTCGCCGTCGTACTGGCCAATCTCAGAGCCGATCGTGCGGCGGCGGTTCTCGCCGCCCTGCAGGATCCCCTGCGCACGGACGTCGCTCAGGCGATCGCGACGATGGGCACCGCCACGCAGGAGGCGATCTCGATCGTGGCCGACTCGCTGCGCTCGCGCACCGGCGTCTTCGCGATGCGCGACAACCATGAGTCCATCGGAGGCGTGCAGCCTCTCGTCGAGATCATCAACCGCTCGGACACCGCGCTCGAGAAGTCGCTCCTCGCAAGCCTCGAAGGCCGTGATCTCGCCCTGGCCGAGGACATCCGCAGCCGCATGGTCACGTTCGCCGACATCGCGCGCCTCGAGGATCGCGACGTCCAGCGGGTGATGCGCGGTATCGACCTGCGCATGCTCGCCCTCGCGCTGAAGGGCGCGGACGACCAGATCACCGACAAGGTGAAGAGCAACATGACGGAGCGCAACCAGGAGAACCTCGCTGAGGAGACCCGAGTCCTCGGTCCCGTGCGCATGCGTCAGGTCGATGAGGCCAGAGCCGAGATCGTGCGCATCATCCGCGACCTGGAAGCCGCGGAGGAGATCACGATCTCGCGCGAAGACGAGGATGAGCTCATCGAGTGATCCCTCTGACGGCAGGTGAGTCGGCCGATCCGGTTACGGACGCAGCCGGGTGTCGCGATAGTGGGTCTGGAGCACGGATCGCTCGACCTACGGGCCACGGACAGGCCTCGCCCTTCGATTCCGAGGTGTCCGCCGTGCTCGATTCCGCCTTCACGCCACTGGTCGTGCCGCGCGTCGGCGAGACGCCCATGGACCTCCGCGGCGAGGCCGACAGGGCCCGCACCCGTGGCTATGCCGACGGCTTCGCCGAGGGCCGCAGGCTCGCCCTCGACGAGGGAGAGGTGCAGCACGCCGCGCAGCAGCAGCGGATGCACGAACTCCAGGAGCTGTACCTGCATGAGCGCGGCTCGGGTCTGCGCGCGTTGGAGAGCGCGCACGCGGCCCTCGACCGCCGCATCGACGAGCTGAGCATGCTCGCCGCCGATCGCATCGAAGAGCTCGCCGTCGCCCTCGCCACCACGATCCTCGGAGCAGAGCTGTCGGATCCGGCACGTTCGGCGGCGCATGCGCTGCGCCGGGCGCTCACGGAGATGCCGGCGGAGCGCTGGACAGGGGTCGCCTTCAGCGAGCAGGACGTCGCAGTCCTGCAGGACGAGATGTCGTCGATCGACGCGTTGCGCGGCATCCGGATCTCCGCCTCTCCGGCCGTGGACAACGGCGGCGCCATCGTCGAGATCGAGAACGGGGCCGTCGACACGCGCATCACGTCGGCGCTCGCCCGCGCGGCCGCAGCACTCGACGGCGACGAACAGGATGCCGAGGTGATCGTGTGATCACCGCGACGCGGTCGTGGAACCGTGCGCTGCTGGCAGCGCGCCCGGAGCGCTCAGGAACCGTGAAAGCCGTGCGAGGGCTCGGCGTCGAGGTGCTGGGCATCGACGGCGCGGTCGGCGACCGCATCCGCATCGACGCGACCGACGGCCGTGTGGTGGATGCCGAGATCGTCGCCGTCGACGGAGCCGCCGCCCGCTGCATGCCGCTGGGCAGGCTCGACGGGATCACCGCCCGTGCCCGGGTGCGGCACGGAGGAGCGCCGCTGCAGGTGCCGACCGGACGAGCGCTGCTCGGACGCGTGCTCGACGGACTCGGGCGGCCGATCGACGGCAAGGGGCCGCTCGACCGGGGTGTCGCTCCCGTCTCGCTCGACCACGATGCGCCGAGCGTCATGGATCGCCAGCGCATCGATCGTCAGCTCGGCCTCGGCGTCCGCGTGCTCGACACGATGACGCCGGTGGGTTCGGGGCAACGTCTCGGGCTCTTCGCCGGCTCCGGCGTCGGCAAGTCGTCGCTGATGTCGATGATCGCCCGTGGCTCCACTGCCGATGTGAACGTCATCGCCCTCGTCGGGGAGCGCGGTCGCGAGGTGCGCGAGTTCCTCGAGGACGACCTGGGCCCCGAGGGTCTGGCGCGGTCGGTGGTGGTCGTCGCGACCTCGGATCAGCCCGCGATGGCGCGCCTGCGCTCGGCATTCGTCGGGACCAGGATCGCCGAGGCGTTCCGCGACGACGGCCTCGACGTGGTGCTGATGATGGACTCCCTCACGCGCGTCGCCATGGCGCAGCGCGAGATCGGGCTCAGCGCCGGCGAACCGCCCGCCACCCGCGGGTATCCGCCGTCGACGTTCTCGGTGCTGGCCCGCCTGCTCGAGCGCGCAGGAACCGGACCCGTCGGATCGATCACCGGCCTGTACACGGTGCTCGTCGACGGCGACGACCACAACGAGCCGATCGCGGACGCCGCGAGAGGAATCCTCGACGGCCATGTGGTGCTCGACCGCGCGCTGGCGATCCGCGGACACTTCCCCGCGATCGACGTGCTCGGCTCGGTGTCTCGCGTCGTGTCGAAGATCACCACTCCTGAGCAGCGTCAGGACGCGGTGATGCTGCGCAGCGTGCTGGCGGCTCGTCGCAGCGCGAACGACCTCATCGAGATCGGCGCCTACCGCCAGGGAGCGAACCCGATGGTCGACGCCGCCCTCGCGCACGAAGGAGCGATCTCGCGCTTCCTCACCCAGCGGATGGACGATCTTGCGGCGTCCGACGACTCCTGGCAGCAGCTCGCCGCCCTCACCACAGACTTCAGAGGACTCACCCCATGACCTTCCCACTGGCTGGCCTGCTGCGCGTGCGCGGCGCCCAGGAGCGTGTCGCCGCCGAGCAGCTGTCGCGTGCGAGCGCGGAACGGGCGCAGGCCGAGCTCGACGAGCAGACCGCGATCTCGAGCCTCGCCGACATCAGCGCGCAGATCGACGATCCACGAGCGCTCATGGCCATGGCCGCCGCTCGCGCCGCGGGACGCAGCACGCTCAGCGATCTGCAGGCGCTCGTCGAGATGAGGCGCGGCACCGAGTCGGAGGCGAAGTCGGCCCACGTCGAAGCGCGGCGCGACCTGAAGGGACTCGAGCGGCTCGAGAGCACCCACCGCGTGGAGGCGACCAAGGCCGAGCTCGCCGCGGAGCAGTCGGCGCTCGATGAGATCGCTGTGGTCCGCACCGCGCGACGTGAGGGGAGCGCCGCATGACCGGGCTCGCGGCGGTGATCGCCCGCGTCGACGCGATCGAGACGCAGATCGTGTCGCTGGATCCGGCAGGCCGCGCGGCGGCGGCGTCGGCTGCAGCGACCGCGACCGCGGCGACCGCCGAGACATCGGCGGCGAGCGCGACGACGTTCGCTGGAGTCCTCGAAGCGGCGAAGGCGGCCTCGACGCCGGAAGCACCCGCTGCCGGCCAGACCCCGCAGACTGCGGCGGCGGCAGCCGGCACGGGAGCGGGCGGCGAAGCGAGCGCTGAGGTCATCTCGGCGCTGCAGACGCTGTTCTCGGCCAATGCCACCGGCGCAGACAGCTCGACGGCGTCGATGCAGAAGATCATCGAGATGCTCGGATGACCGCCGTGGGGCTGCTCGCGACGGTGGCGGGTTCAGGAACTGGCGAAACGGAGACAGGTGGACGATCTTCGGCCGTTTCGGGCTCTCTGTTCGGCGACGCGCTGATCGCCGCTGGACGGGTGCTCGACGGTGCGACGGATCAGGACGCAGCGACGCTCACGCCGGACGGACAGGACGCGCCGACTGCCGAGGAGACTGCGGCATCCGACGACGCGAGCGGGGCAGAGGCGCCGATCGCGACCGTGATGCACCTCACCACGCAGTTCGTTCCGGCCGTGGCTGCGGCGGCCCCTGCACCCACGTCGGCGCCTGCGCAGAGGGCGCCGGACGCGACGACGCCGGATGCGACGACGCTCGTGCAGACGGCGCCGGAGGCAGCGGGGAGCGCCCGCAGCGCTCTCCCCGCTCCCGCCGCAGCGTCGGGTGAGGCGCGCCCTGCCGAGCTCCCCACAGGCCCGGCCGCGGCAGCCGTCGAGACGGGCGCGACGGTGACCTCCCCGCCTCTCAGCGTGTCGGCGCCGGAACGGACTCCTGCGCCTGAGATCTCATCGGCATCGGCATCGGCATCGGCATCGGCATCGGCATCGGCGAGCGGCGCTGACGGGGCGCCTCCTGTCGCCGGCGCCCGAGTACGCCCGGAGACCCTGTCGAGCGACGCTCCCCGTGACGCTCCGGTGACGGGTCAGCAGGACCCGGCGGAGGGGGACGCCGACCCGGCGACACCCTCCGCTGCCGCTGCGGCTCCGCGGTCCGAGTCCCCGCGGAGTGCGGTGTCGTCGACTCCGATCCCGACCACCGTCGGCGTCTCCGCTGCGTCCGTGATGGGCGGCCAGGCAGAGCCGCTGCCGGCGAGCGACTCCGTCGATCCGCTGCCGGGTCCGCAGTCCGGGTCGCCTCCTATGACTCTCGCTCCGGTCGCATCTCCGGCCGCGGCGACGGCCATGCCCGTGTCCTCGCCCGAAGCGGCCGCGTCGACCAACCGGGCCGTCGCCGCGCAGGTCGCACCCGTGGTGGTGAGCATCGCGCAGCGCCCGATGGGCACCCATCAGCTCACGATGACGGTGAACCCGGACAGCCTCGGGCCCGTCACCGTGCGCGCGCACATCAGCGCGGCGGGCGAGGTGCAGGTCGAGCTCAGCGGCGCCACCGATGCAGGGCGCGACGCGCTGCGGACCATGCTCGTCGACCTTCGCCGTGATCTCGCCGCGGTGATGCCGCACGCGACTCTCAACGTCTCCCACGGGGCATCGGCGGACACCGCCGGAGACCGCGGCCAGCAGGGCGCGGGCGATGCGTCACCGGAGCAGGGCTCCGGTGATCGCGACGCGCAGCGCGGACGCTCCGACCAGCGCCGCGGGGCCGAGCAGAGCCCCGATCTTTCCCGCATCATCCCGACGACGTCCTCTGCCGCATCCGGTGCAGGGCTCGACATCTTCGCCTGAGAGGACGACCGAATGACTGTCGACGCAGTGACCGCACCGAGCTCCATCCACACGGGAGGGACGACCGATCCCGCAGCCCGCAAGCAGGTGCTCGACGGCGAGGTGTTCCTCAAGCTGCTGGTGACGCAGCTGACCCATCAGGACCCCTCGAGCCCGATGGACACGAACGAGATGATCTCGCAGACGACCCAGCTCGCGATGATGGAGCAGCTCACCACGCTCGCCGACAACGGCGCCGAGGCCTTCGCCCTGAACATGCGTCAGGCGGCGAGCGCCCTGATCGGACAGGAAGCGAGCTACAAGGACGCCGACGGCAAGACCGTCTCGGGCATCGTGACCAAGGTCTCGTTCGACGGACCGATCCCGCAGGTGACCATCGGCGACAAGACGGTCGCGCTCGACGTCATCACCGGAGTCGCGACCGCACCGACCACCCCCGCACCGACCACCCCCGCTGCGCCCACCCCCGCCGCAGTCTGACCCCGTCTCACCCAGGAAGAGAGAAACCCCATGCTTCGCTCGCTCTACTCCGGAATCTCCGGTCTCCGCTCGCACCAGACCATGCTCGACGTCACGGGCAACAACATCGCCAACGTCAACACGGCAGGGTTCAAGGGCTCGTCCGTGCTGTTCCAGGACTCGCTGTCCCAGCTCATCGGCAACCCGGGCATCCCCGACGACGAGGTCGGAGGTCGCAACCCCGCCCAGGTCGGTCTGGGCGTGCAGGTCGCCGGCGTGCGCACCAACTTCGCTCAGGGCTCGGCCCAGGCGACGGGCCGCGGTGGCGACCTGATGATCTCGGGCGACGGCTTCTTCGCCGTCCGAGCCGGTGGAGAGACCCTCTACACGCGGGCGGGCGGCTTCTCGTTCGACCCCACCGGCAAGATGGTGACCGCCGACGGCTCGATCGTGCAGGGCTGGTCGGCGCAGGACGGCGTGGTGAACACGGGGCAGGCGACGGGCAACATCGTGCTGCCGCTCGAGGCGGTGTCACCTGCGAAGGCGACGACCTCGGCGACGGTGACCGGCAACCTGCCCTCGACCGCCGCGCTCGGTGACGAGCTGGTGCGCGACGTGACCGTCTACGACGCCCAGGGCACGCCGTCTACCCTCAGCCTGACCTTCACGAAGACGGCGGCCGGATGGGACGTGACCGAGCCGACCAGCGGCGCGACGGGGGCGCTGACCTTCACCGACGGCAAGCAGGCCGGCGCAGGCCTCACGCTCGCGGCCGGCGCCGTGAGCGTCGACCTGGGTGCGGTCACGGGCTACGCGAACATGTCGACGGTCGCCGTGACGGAGCAGGACGGATCGGCTGCCGGCACGTTGAAGTCCTACAGCATCACCGGCGACGGATCCATCGTCGGCACGTTCAGCAACGGTGCGACGCAGACGCTCGGCAAGATCGCCATGGCGACGTTCGCGAACCCCGAGGGGCTGGAGAAGGCGGGCGGCACGGCCTACCGCGCATCCGTGAACTCCGGAGCTGTGCGCATCGGGGAGCCGGGCCAGGCCGGCTTCGGCAACCTCGTCTCGGGTGCGCTGGAGATGAGCAACGTCGACCTCTCACAGGAGTTCACCAACCTCATCGTCGCCCAGCGCGGGTTCCAGGCCAACGCGCGCATCATCACCACGAGCGACGAGGTCCTGCAGGAGCTCACGCAGCTCAAGCGCTGATCGCCTGCGCCGACTCGGTCGGACACGCGCGACGAGGCCCGCCCCTGGTTACCGGGGGCGGGCCTCGTCGCGATAGTCGGAGCAGACTTCCCCCTCTCATCCGAAGCCCGGAGAACCCCCGATGATCATCGTCACCCGCCTCGACCGCACCCGGTTCGCGGTGAACCCCGACCTGATCGAACGCATCCACGCCTCGCCGGACACCACTCTGCACATGGTCGACGGTCATGTGTACGTGGTCGAGGAGGATCTCGACGCCCTGATCGATCTGATCGTCGCGTACCGGGCGCGCGTGCTCGGCGCAGCCCAGGCACTGACCTCGCAGACGGGGGCATGACGGTGGATCCCGCATTCATCATCGGGGTGATCCTGGCGTTCGGCGCGCTGGTGGCGATGATCACGATGGAGGGGGCGAGCTTCGAGGCTCTGCTCATTCCGGCGCCGATGATCCTCGTGCTCGGCTCGACGATCGGCGTCGGCATCGCCAGCCACACCCTCCGCGACACGATCCTCGCTGTGAAGAGCCTCGGGCGCATGGTCAGGGGCCCGAAGATGACGCCGGAGGCGGTCATCCCCTTCCTCGTGGGGTATGCCGAGAAGGCCAGGGGCGAAGGTCTTCTGGCACTGGAGCAGGAGCTCGACTCGGCACCCGATGCATTCACCCGACAGGCGCTGCAGGCTCTCGCCGACGGAACGGATGCCGAGGATCTGCGCACGGTCATGGACGACGAGATCGCCGCGACATCGTCGCGCAACCGCGTGGCGTCGAAGTTCTTCGGCTCGCTGGGCGGATATGCGCCCACGATCGGGATCGTCGGCACCGTCGTCTCGCTGACGCACGTGCTCGAGAAGCTCGACGAACCCGACCACCTCGGGCCGATGATCGCTGCGGCCTTCGTCGCCACGCTCTGGGGTCTGCTCTCGGCCAACTTCATCTGGAACCCGATCGCCGGTCGCCTCGGACGGATCGGAGCCGTCGAGCTCGAGCGGATGACCCTGGTCTCGGAGGGCATGCTCGCCATCCAGGCCGGAAGCGCTCCGCACCTGCTCCAGGAGCGCCTCGAGGCGCTGTCGACCGTGAAGCCCAAGGCCGCCAAGAAGAGGCGCGAGCCCGAACGGGCAGAGGGCGTGCAATGAGCACAGCCCGTCGAGCTCGCGGTCGCGGGCATGAGGATGACTCGCACGATGAGCCGGACGAGCGCTGGGCCGTCTCGTACGCGGACATGGTCACGGTTCTGATGTGCCTGTTCATCGTGCTCTTCGCCGTGTCGAACGTCGACAAGACGAAGTTCGAACTGCTCGCGAACAGCCTCGCCACGGGTTTCGGGCAGGAGAGCACCGAGGGCGGTGCCGACACGGCCGAGGGCGTGATCGTGCCGCCTGAACTGCAGGACGATGACGGGGTGGTCGACCTCGCGGCGCGGGCCGAGATCGAGTTCGAGTCGCTCGAGGGACTGCGCGATCGCATGAGCACCTCGCTGGCGGCACAGGGCCTGCAGGACACGGTGCAGTTCGTCATCGACGACCGAGGGCTCCAGGTGGGGCTGGTCGGCGCAGAGACGTTCTTCGCCGACAACAGCACCGACCTCTCGGCGAAGGCGGACGCCGTGCTCGACACGATCGGAGACGTGCTCGTCACGGTCGACAACCAGGTGAGTGTCGAGGGGCACGCCGACCACCGCGTCTCCGCCGCACCCTTCGCCACCAACTGGGAGCTCTCCGGCGGGCGCGCGACCCAGGTGGCGCGGTTCCTCGTCGAGCACGAAGGCGTCGGAGGACCCCGTGTGAAGGCGACGGCGTTCTCGGACACCCGACCCATCGTGCCGGGCGACACCCCTCAGGCGCTGGCCAGCAACAGACGCGTCGACATCATCGTCGAATCGAACGAAGAAGAGCAGGTGAGAGCGCTGATACCCGCTCTTGCGGCTGCTGCGAACAACTGAGCTCACGTGAACACCACCGTCGAGGAGACCGTCATGACCGCATCCGCCGTGCTCGATGACCCCGCCCTGCGCCATCCGGCATACGATTTCGGACGCCCCGCCCAGCTCGGACGCGAGAGCACCCGCCATCTCGAAGCGGCCTTCGAGTCGTTCGCCCGGCTGTGGTCGTCCCAGCTCACGGCGAAGATCCGCGTGCGCGCCCACCTCGCACTCGAGACCGTCGAGCTCGTGTCCTACGAGGAGTACGCCGACACCCTGCCCGGCACGACGGCCATGGTCGCCGGCTCGTTCGCCGACCGCGACGAGCCGTGCGTCGTGCAGTTCGGCCTCGACAGCGCCCTGCTGTGGGTGGTGCAGATGATGGGCGGCAGGAGCACATCGCTTCCCGAAGCCCGCACCTTCACGCCGATCGAGCTCGCCCTCGTCCGCAACCTGATGGAGGGCACCTTCGAGCACCTCCACGCCAGCCTCGGCGCCCTGCTCCCTGGTGCACCGCGCTTCACCGCGGTGCACTACAACCCCCAGTACATGCAGGTCATCTCCGCGACGGCGGCCGTGATCGTCGCCCGATACACCATGCGTCTCGGCGATTCCGAGTCGACCGCGACGGTGATGCTGCCGGCGACCGCGGTCGTCGACCGCCTCGCGGCCACGGGATCGGACGCGGCATCGGCGCATTCGACGGATCAGACCCTGGAGCAGGTGCGCAGCACGCCGTTGGAGCTGACGCTGCGCCTCGCGCCGATCACGATCGGCACCGGAGAGATCCTCGATCTCGCACCGGGCGACCTGCTGCGCCTGCCTCACCCCGAGACCCGGCCGTACGAGCTCATGGCCGGGCAGACCCGGATAGCTCTCGCGACACCGGGCAGCAGAGGCTCGCGCCTCACCTGCAAGATCACGACCACCCATGAGGAGACCCACTGATGAGCACCTTCCACGAGACCGCCATCGCCGCGGCGATCGCCGGCAAGCTGCCGTTCGGCTACCCCGTGATCCCGGCACCGTCCACCGACCCCGGCGCGTCGGGCGACGCGGTGGTCGTCACCTTCACGGGCAGCCCCGGGGCCCGCATCGCGATCCAGGTCATCGACCCGTCGCAGCTCGAGGACGGCTCCAAGAACGCTCAGCTGGCCGATCGCCTGCACCCGATCTTCGAGGCGGCCGCCGCCGTGCTCGGCAGCGGCTCGCTCGGCGACGGAGCCGTGGTCGACGCCGCCGAGGTCTTCACCGATTCGGGGACCCAGGTGTTCGACATGGTCGACGCCGACGGCAGCGTCGTGGCGCGCGCATCCGTGCGCATCGACGGAGCCAGGGCGGCATCCGCGTCGGGTCCGCAGCGGCTCAACCGCATCGCGGGGGTCGAGATGGAGCTCGTGGTCGAGATCGGGCGCACGCGGATGCCGGTGCGCGACGTGCTCTCGCTCGAGCCTGGCCGTGTGGTCGAGCTCGACCGCGCCGCCGGGTCTCCCGCCGACATCAAGCTCAACGGCCGACTGATCGGGCACGGCACGGTCGTCGTCGCCGAGGGCGACTTCGCGATCCGCGTCGAGCGCATCCTCGACAGCGCCGAGACGGTCTGAGCGTGGACGACATCCTCGTCGCGCTCCGTGCGATCGTCGCGCTGGGAGCGGTGCTCGGGCTGCTGCTCTTCCTGAGCCGCCGCCTGCAGAAGTCGCAGGCGAAGGGCGTGAGTCCGCTGGCAGGGCTGATGCCGAAGAAGCTCGCCAAGCTGACCGAGATCGTGCCGACGCGGCCCGCCGCGGCGCCGCGTGCGCGCCCGGAGAAGATCACCGTGGTGGCGAGGTCGGGCATCGGCGGCAAGGCACAGCTCGTCGTAGCGGAGTTCGGCGGCATCCGCTACGTGCTCGGCGTGACGGAGCACGGGATCAACGTCGTCGACACCCAGGAGGCTCCTCCTCTCGAGCAGGAGGAGGTCGTCTCCTCGGACGTACGATCCGCCTCCGTCGAGATGCCCGACGACATCGTCGACCGCGCGCTGCGCTCGGTCGCCTGATGCGCGGTCAGCGCATCGGTCGACGCGGTTACGTGCACCTCGTGATGTCGCGATAGTCGACTGCGAGCACGGATCGCTCGACCCCCTGGCTACGGATCGGCCACGCCACCCATCTTCGGAGTGCCGCCGTGCCCGCATCCGCCGCAGTCGCCGCGCCGACGTCTGCGCGCGCACCGCGACTGCCTCGCCGCGTGTGGGTGCTGCTCGCCGCGGCGCTCGTCGTCGTGACCGCACTCGTGCTGCTGCAGGCCACAGGGGCGCACGCAGCGGCGATGCACGTCCCGACTCAGGTCGGTGACGGCGAGGGCGACGGCGTCACGATCAACGGCATCAACGGGGCGCCGTCCGACAGCATCATGACGTTGCTGGGCATCACCGTGCTCAGCGTCGCTCCGGCGCTGCTGCTGATGATGTCGAGCTTCACCAAGATCTTCGTCGTGCTGGCCCTCACCCGGAACGCGCTCTCGCTGCCGTCGATCCCGCCGAACCAGGTGCTGGCCGGTCTCAGCCTGTTCCTGACGCTGTTCATCATGTGGCCGGTGCTCACCGACATCAACACCGTCGCCGTCGCGCCGTTCACCGACGGCCAGATCGACTTCGGCAGGGCGTTCGAGCTCGCCCAGGAGCCCCTGCGGCAGTGGATGCTCTCGTACACGCGCGAAGAGGACATCGCGCTGATGCATCGCGCAGCGCAGATGGAGAACCCCACCGACGCCGCGAGCATCCCGCTGCAGACGCTCGTCCCGGCCTTCATGATCAGCGAACTGCGCGCGGCGTTCCTCATCGGGTTCATCATCTTCGTGCCGTTCCTCGTCATCGACCTGGTGGTCGCGAGCGCACTCATGTCGATGGGCATGATGATGCTGCCGCCCGTCATGATCTCGTTGCCGTTCAAGATCCTCCTGTTCCTGCTCATCGACGGATGGGGCATGGTCATCACCGCGCTCGTCCAGTCCTACAACGGGGGTGGCGGGTGAACCCCGAAGCGGTCATCGACATCGGTCAGGCGGCGCTCATCGTCGGTGCGAAGCTCTGCGCGCCTCTGCTCATCACCGCCCTGGTGGTGGGCTTCGCGATCTCGCTGCTGCAGTCCATCACCCAGGTGCAGGAGATGACGATCTCGTTCGTGCCGAAGCTCGTCGCCGTCGGCATCGCGCTCCTCGTCACGGGGCACTGGATGATCGCCGAGATGATCGCGTTCACGAACGAGATGTTCGCGCGGATACCGTCGCTGCTGAACGGCGGCTGATGAACATCCCGATCGATTTCACCTGGCTGGAGGCGACCTCGCTCGCCTGCGTGCGGATCACGGCATTCCTGGTCCTCGCCCCGCCGTTCAGTCACGGCACGATCCCGATGCGGATCCGCGCGATGCTCGGCGTCGGTCTCGCTCTCGCCGTGTCACCGGTCGTGACCGCAGGGTATGAGCGCCTCGACACCGGGGCCTTCATGCTCGCGCTGGCAGGGCAAGCCCTCACGGGGGCGCTCCTCGGCTTCCTCGTGATGGTGCTCTTCAGCGCGATCCAGGGCGCCGGCCACCTCGTCGACACCTTCGGCGGGTTCCAGCTGGCCCAGGCCTTCGATCCCGGCATGGCGATCAACGGCGCACAGTTCACCCGACTGTTCCAGATGACCGCGATCATGCTGCTGTTCGCCTCGGACGGATACCAGCTGGTGCTCGGCGGTCTGTTCCGATCGTTCGACGCGGTGCCGGTCACCGGCATGATCGATCTCGCCAAGCCCGCCGAGGCGCTCGTCGGCGCTGCGGGACAGATGATGCTCAGCGCGGTGCAGATCGCGGGACCGCTGCTCATCGTGCTCTTCCTCGCCGACGTCGGACTCGGTCTGGTCAGCCGCGTCGCGCCCGCCCTGAACGCCTTCGCGATGGGCTTCCCGATCAAGATCGGTCTCACGCTCCTGCTCGTCGGATTCGTCTACGCGGCGCTCCCGAGCGTGGTCGCCGTGATCGCCGAGGAGGCTGCGCGACTGCTCCTGGGGGTGACCCGATGAGCGAGACCGACACCGGCGAACGCACCGAGAAGGCGACCGAGCGTCGCCTGAAGGAAGCGCGGAAGAAGGGCCAGATCGGCCGCAGCCAGGACTTCACGGCCTGGGTCTGCATCGCCGCCGCGGCCGTCATGATGGTGCCGACGATCGCCTCGGGCACGCAGGTGGTCACCGAGCTGTTCCTCGCCGTGACGCCCGTCGCGATGAACCCCACCGACGGCGCTGCCATGGATGTGCTGAGCTCGGCCATCACCTCGCTCGGTGGCATCCTGCTCCCGATGCTGGTGGTGGTGCTGCTCGCCACCACGGCCACCGCGGTCGCGCAGGGCGGCATCCACCTGCGCGGGGTGACCATGCGCACCGAGCAGTTCAACATCGTGTCGGGCGTCAAGCGCGTCTTCGGCCGGCAGGCGCTCTGGGAGGGCGCCAAGGCGCTGCTGAAGACCGTGGCCATCGGGCTCGCACTGTGGATCGTCGTCTCGGGTCTCGTCCCGGTACTGATGGCCAGCGGCAGCCACAACATCACCTGGCTGCTCGAGCAGGCGGCCGGGGGAGCGGTCGCGCTGCTGCAGGTCGCCGTGGCGGTGGGCATCCTGCTCGCAGCGATCGACGTGGCGGTGGTCATGCGGCGCAACCGCAAGCACACGCACATGACGAAGAACGAAGCCAAGGACGAGCACAAGAAGACCGAGGGCGACCCGCTCGTGCGCTCCCAGCGCCGCTCGCGGCAGCTCGCCATGAGCCGCAACAGGATGATCGCCGCGGTGGGCGACAGCGACGTCGTGCTCGTGAACCCCACGCACGTGGCGGTGGCGCTGCGCTACGAGCCGGGCAAGTCGGCGCCACGGGTCGTGGCGAAGGGCGCGGGGATCGTCGCGCAGAAGATCCGCGAGAAGGCGGAGGAGAACGGCGTGCCGATGATCAGGGACATCCCTCTCGCACGCGCGCTGCACTCGGCCTGCGAGATCGGGCGGGAGATCCCCGAAGAGCTCTACACCGCGGTCGCCCAGGTGCTCGCCTTCATCGAGCACCTCAAACGTCGAGGCTCGGCCAGGGGAACGCACACGATGCCCTTCGCCAGCACCAGGGACCGCGGCCTGTGAGTCCGGCCGCGAGCACATCAGAACGAGCAGAGAGAATCAGAAGGCGAGACGCATGATCGGTCAGCTGTTGTCCAAGGGGGCTGTTCCCGTCGGTGTGGTGGGGATCATCCTCCTGCTCATCGTGCCCATCCCGACCGGTCTGCTCGACGTGCTCATCGTCCTGAACATCTCGTTCGCGCTGCTGATCCTCCTGACCGCGATGTTCGTGAAGAAGCCTTTGGACTTCTCGGTGTTCCCGAGTCTGCTGCTCGTCGCGACCCTCTTCCGGCTCGGCCTCAACGTCGCGTCGACCCGCCTCGTGCTCAGCGAGGCCCACGCGGGTCAGGTGATCCAGGCGTTCGGTCAGATCACCATCAGCGGCTCACTCGTGATCGGTGCCGTGATCTTCCTCATCCTCACCGTCATCCAGTTCGTCGTGGTCACCAAGGGTGCCGAGCGCGTCGCCGAGGTGGGCGCGCGCTTCACGCTCGACGCCATGCCGGGCAAGCAGATGGCGATCGACGCCGACCTGAACGCCGGTCTGATCACGGATGACGAGGCGCGCAGGCGACGCGCAGAGGTCGCCGCGGAGGCGGACTTCTACGGTGCGATGGACGGTGCGTCGAAGTTCGTCAAGGGAGATGCGATCGCGGGCATCGTGATCGTGGTCATCAACTTCGTCGGCGGCATCATCATCGGCATGGTGCAGCACGGCATGGACGTGGGCGAGGCGCTCGAGACGTACAGCATCCTCACCATCGGTGACGGGCTGGTGACCCAGATCCCCGCACTGCTCATGGCGGTGTCGACCGGCATGATCGTCACGCGTGAGAACGCGGAGGCCGAGATGGGTCAGGCCGCCGGCCGTCAGCTCATGCAGTCCCGCAACGCCCTGGTGATCACCGGACTCGCCGCCATCGCCATGGGGTTCATCCCCGGGATGCCGCTCGTGATCTTCCTGGCGATCGGTGCAGTACTGCTGTTCGCGGCATCCCGCGTGAAGGCGAACGAGGACCGCGATGCCGCACGTGAAGCGGATGCCCTGCAGCAGGAGGCCGTCGAGGCCGGCACCGAGGGCCCGGAGGACCTCATGGACCGGATGCGCGTGCACGCCCTCGAGATCTCGCTGTCTCCCGACATCGTCGATCTCGCCTCAGGGGGAGCGGGAGATCTGCTCACCCGGGTGAAGTCCCTCCGCCGCAAGCTCGCCCTCGACATCGGCATCCTCATGCCGCCGGTGCGCACGCGGGACAACATCGAGCTGCCCGCGCAGACGTACTCGATCCTCATCGCCGGGGTCGAGGCCGGACGCGGGTCGGTTCCTCGGGGCCACGTTCTCGCGATCGGCACGGGACTCGAGCAGCTTCCGGGCACGGCCGTGGTCGACCCGGTGTTCGGTCTCGAGGGCAAGTGGGTCCCCGCCGAGATGTCGCACGCCGCCGACATGGCCGGCGCGACGGTGATCGATCGGGCGAGCGTCATCATCACCCACCTCTCCGACATCGTGCAGAGCCAGGCCGACCGCCTGCTCTCCCTCGAAGACGTCCGCCAGCTGACCGAGCACTTGAAGCAGTCCAGCCCTGCGACGGTCGAGGAACTCACCCCGGCCGTGCTGTCGCTCGCCGCGATCCAGCGCGTGCTGGCGGGGCTCCTCTCCGAGCGGGTGCCGATCAACGACCTGGCGCGTATCTACGAGGCGCTCGCACTCCGAGGCAAGACGTCGACGGAGACGGCGGGTCTCATCGACGCGGCCAGGGCGGCGCTCGGGCCGGCGATCGCCTCGCGCTTCGCCGAGGACGGACGCATCCGGGTCGTCATGTTCGAGCCGATCCTCGAGCAGCAGATGCTCGAGGGCATGCGCGTCGTCGACGGTCACCCGCAGATCGTGCTGACGCCGGAGGCGACGATGCAGGTGCTCGAGAACGTGCGCCGCACTGTCGCCGAACTCGACCAGGTCGGTCCGGAGCCCGTTCTCGTCTGCGCGCCGTCGCTGCGACAGGCGGTGCGTCGGATGGTGTCATCGCAGGTCAGCGGCCTTCCGGTGCTCTCCTACGACGAGGCTGCGGCGGGCGGTCTCGCGACCGACGTGGTCGGCGTCGTCCGCATGACGCAGTCGGCTCTTCCCAGCGGCGCGTTGTAGCGCTCGATTCTGCTCATTTATGAGTTGAGTGCGATACGTTTGTGAGCAGAGGGCGCACCGGCGCTCACGCCATGGAAGGCAGACGACGCATGCTGGTACTGACGAGACGCGCCAACGAGAGCATCGTGATCGGCGACGACATCACCGTCACGATCCTCGCCGTGACGCCGAGCGGTGTCCGTGTCGGCATCGACGCCCCTCGCGACAAGCGCATCAACCGCGCCGAGATCGTCATCGCCGTGAGCGATGCGAATCAGGAGGCCGTGCAGACCTCCTCCGACGACTCCGCCGAATCGCTCATTCTCGGCGCCCTGGGCAGAACCACCCCTGCTCCATGATCGGACGCTCGGAGTGTCATCTCCGGGACTCCGAGTTACTGCGTCGAGCGTTGTCGCGATAGTCGTTCATGTGACGGGCGATCCCGTCATGGAAACCGCGACATGACGAGGTGACGAATCGTGGCCGCTCACGACCTGAGCATGCAACTGATGCGAGAGCGCGATCTGCTGGAGGTGCTGCTGTTCAAGCTCGACGAGCAGCAGATGCTGCTCGCGACCGGACGCAACCGGTGGATCCACCATGCGGCGAACGAGATCGAGCGGGTCCTCGCGGCCATGCCGACCGTCGCACTGTCGCGCGACACGCTGGTCATCGCGGTGGCTGACGAGTGGGGCGTGCCCGAGGCGACGACGCTCCGCGATCTGATCGAGGCTGCGCCGACCGACGCGTGGCGCGAGATCCTGTCGGGTCATCTCGAGGCCATGACCACTCTGGCCGACGAGATCGGCGACATGAAGAAGGTCAACGAGCAGCGTCTGCGCACGGCGATCCGGGTGACGCAGGAGACGATCGCCGGCCTCGGGGTGCCGACCGGCGAATACGACACGCACGGCGACGTCGTCCGCGGCGCGGACGCCCGACTTCTCGACACCAGGGTCTGAGGTAACCATGTCTTCCTTCGCAGGGCTCCGCCTCGCAGAATCCGCGCTCTCGGCCGCACGCGCGGGGATGACCGTCACGGGTCAGAACATCGCCAATCAGACGACTCCGGGCTACACGCGCCAGCGGGTGGAGCAGACCTCGCTCTCGGCGCCGGGGCAGACGGGGCTCTGGCCATCCGGCATCGCCATCGGCGGGGGAGTGGGCGTGACCGGGATCGCGAGGCTCGGCGACGACATTCTCGATGCCCGTGTGCGCGACGCGCTGTCGACCTCCGGCTTCTGGTCGGCTCGTGCGACGGCAGCGAGCCGCGCAGAGGACGTGCTGGCCGAACCCACGAAGGACGGTCTCGCCGCGAACCTCAACAGGTTCTGGTCGGGCTGGTCCGACCTCGCCAACACGCCGGATCCGGCAGCGGCGCAGGTCGTGCTCTCGAATGCCGACGTGCTCATCGGACAGATCGCGGAGGGCTACCAGACCATTGCGGGGCAGTGGAACGACCTGCGCAGTCAGGTCGACGGTCAGCTCGCCGACGTCAACGCCGCTGCCAGCCAGGTGGCCACTCTCAACGGACAGATCAGGGAGGCGCTGCAATCGGGGCGCAACGCCAACGAGCTCATGGACCAGCGCAGCGTCCTCGCCCAGCAGCTCTCGTCGGCCGTCGGTGCGAAGGGCATCGTCGAGCCGGACGGCACACTGACTCTTCGCGTCGACGGCAATGCGCTCGTGTCGGGCGACAGCAGCCGAGCGCTCGTCGCGAGCGGACCGCGTGACATCGCGGACGCAGGTCGGATCACCGTCTCATGGGCGGATCGACCGAACCTCGCGGTGCCGATCACGGGTGGCGTCGTCGGCGGCACGATCAGCGCTCTGGCCCCCGCGTCCGACGGGGGGACGCTCGCCGGTGTCGCGGCCGCCTACAACGAGACGGCGACCGCGCTCGCGACCGCCGTGAACGATGTGCACCGCACCGGCGTCACCTCGTCGGGAGCGGCCGGAGGCGACTTCTTCGCGCTCGACGGTTCGGGTCCGGCGGCGCTGGGACTCCGTGTCGTCCCGACGGGACTCGATCAGCTGGCACTGGCAGCGCCGGGTGCGGGCGCGAAGGACACCACCATCGCCGACCGCATCAGTGCGCTCGGGACATCTGCGACGGGGCCCAGCAAGACGTGGTCGACGTTCGTCACCGGCTTCGCAGTCGCCGTCGCCGGGGATCTGCAGCGTGCGGACATCGCCGATATGGGCGCGGTCGCGGCGGTCACCGCGCAGCAGTCGAACGCCTCGGTGGACGGCGACGAGGAGACGATCAACCTCCTGACCTACCAGACCGCATACCAGGCGGCGGCTCGCGTTCTGACGGCCGTCGACGAGGCACTGGATCTGTTGATCAACCGCACCGGCCTCGTCGGCCGCTGACTCTGGGGAGAGTGAAATGATCGGTCGAATCACGACCAGCACCATGACGCAGCAGTCGCTGCGCACACTGCAGACCAACCTCGCGGATCGCGCACGGCTGCAGGATCAGGCGGCGTCGCAGCGCGCCTTCCGCTCGCCGAGCGATGATCCGGCCGCCGCGGCCACGGCGCTCGGTGTGCACGGTGATCAGGCGCGCGTCGCTCAGTTCGCCCGCAACCTCAGCGACGGGATGGCGTGGGTGACCACGGTCGACACCGCTCTCGGCGCAAGCGCCGATCTGCTCAACCGCGCGCGTGATCTCACCGCACAGGGAGCGAACTCGGGCGCGCTGAGCCCGACCGCTCGCGAGTCGATCGCCCAGGAGCTCGAGTCGATCAGCGCAGAGCTGCTCGCCAAGGCGAACACGAGGGTGCTCGGCCGCAGCGTCTTCGCGGGAACGAGCGATGCGGGAGCCGCGTTCGATCCCACCACTTTCAGCTTCAACGGCGGCGCGGGCGACGGCGTGCATCGCCGCATCAGCGAGAACGAGACCGTGCGCGTGGACTTCGACGGCGCTCAGGCGTTCGGTGAAGGGGCCGACAGCGCCTTCGCCCTGCTGAACGACATCGCGGCGGAACTGCGCAGCGGTGCCGAGGTCGGCTCGCGTCTCGGCGACATCGATGCGCGGCTGAAGGACGTCACCGCGGCTCGCGGATCCACGGGTGCTCGTCAGGTGCAGATCGAGCGCGCGTCGGCGCAGAATCTCTCCTCGTCGATCGACCTCGAAGCGCGCCGTGCCGAGGTCGAGAACGTCGACAGTCTCGAGGTGCTCGTGCACCTGCAGTCGGCCGAGCTCGTGTTCCAATCCGCCCTGCAGGTGACGGCCCGCTCGCTGCAGACCAATCTGATGGAGTTCCTGCGATGAGCGCACCCACTGACCGGACGACGGCGACGGTCGACGTCGAGTTCGCTTCGCCGATGCCCGGACTCGCTCCGCACACGTCTTTCACCCTCGAGCGGATCGACGGAGCGGAGGGCCTGCACGCGCTGCGCGCGACGGATGCCGACGTGCGCCTGTTCCTCCTCGACCCGCGATCCGGGGACTACGGCTACGAGCCGAGCATCCCCGCAGACGTGCAGTCCGAGATCGGCGCCGCCGACGAGTCGGAGATCCGGGTGTTCGTCGTGGCGAACCCCTCTGCCGACGGCGTGTACATCAACCTGCGTGCGCCGATCCTGATCCACACCGGATCCGGCCGTGCCGCACAGGCGATCCTCGAGGATCAGCGCTACCCGATCCGTGCCCTGCTGGGTGCCTGAGCAGGGCGTGACGTTCGACGGCTCTTTCGACATGGTGGACTCCCGGCACGGGGAGAATTCCGAGATTCACCGCATATACCAAGGAAGAGCATCTATCCTCTAAGAGCACAGGCTGGGGTACTGGCGGGATCCCGGCGTCGTCGCAGGAGATCGGGACCTGGGGCACGTCATGGATGCGGTTGGTAGGGGTACAGCGCACGACGCTCGGTGACGAGCGACATTCCATGGGACGGAAGACGACATGAGCACATCAAGGACGCTCGAGACGAATCGGGTGAGCAAGCGGGAGTTCGTGCAGAGATTCGCACGACGCGGTGGCATCTCGGTTCAGGCCGCACAGACGGCGTACAACGCGATGATCGACGAGCTCCTCGACCTCGTGGGCCGCGGGAACACGGTCACACTCACCAACTTCGGCAAGTTCTATCCGCAGACGCACAAGGGGCACCGGGTGCAGTTCGCGAAGGACGACGGAGACGCCGAGGTCAACGACTACACCGTGCTGAAGTTCTCCGCGACGCGCGAGGTGAACCGCCGCGTCAAGGTGAACGATTAGTCATCGTTATCTGAACGTAAACGAGAATCCCCGGAGGTTTTGGCCTCCGGGGATATTTCTTGCCCGTCGCACCCCTAGTCTGTAGTCAGATGTAGTTCTGGCCACTGGGGAGAGGCCGCGCTGTGAGTCGCTGGGGAGGGCTTGCACTTACAGTGAAAGAGGCGAATCCGATGCCTATGCGTGCCCGCAACCAGCTCGTGGTCGATCACCTGCACATCGTCGGTGCGGCGACGGCATATGTGGCGTCTCGACTCACGCATGTCTCCCGCGACGACCTCGCCTCTGCCGGTGCGTTCGCGCTGGTCCGCGCGGCCGAGAAGTTCGACGCGACCCTCGGCGTGCCCTTCGGCGCGTTCGCTCGAGGACGCGTCAACTGGGCGCTGAAAGACGAGCTGCGGTCGATGGACTGGGCGCCTCGAGATGTTCGGGTGCGAGCCAAGCAGACGACGAAGGTCCGACAGACACTCACGGCCGCCCTCGGTCGCACGCCCACTGTGGCGGAGATCGCGGCAGCCATGGGCGTCGACACCGCCGTCGCGCGCGAAGGGCTCGCCGACGCCGAGCGTCTGCTGACGAGTCTCGATGCGCCGGACGCGCCGGAGATCGTGTGGACCGGCTACCTGCCCGAGGAGCTCGCGATCGCCTCCGAGCGCGACGAGTTCCTGCGGCGCGCCGTCGACGCGCTGCCCGAGCGCAAGCGGGCGATCATCACGGCGATCTATTTCGAGGACCGCACGGTCAAGGATCTCGCGGAGCAGCTGGGCGTCTCCCACGCCGCCGTCTCGCAGCAGCGTGCGGAAGCGGTGCGCATGCTTCGAGATGCGCTGGATCGGCACTACGCCGACACCCCTCAGCGTGAGGCAGCACCGGCAGCGCGGTCCTCCGCGTCGGCGCTGGACGCGTACTTCGAGCGCCTCGCTGCCGGCGGTCAGCGGTTCACGCGCGCGATACTGTCGCACGCGGTCGGCGTCTGATCCGTCGCGCGCACGCGCGTGGCCGCAGGGCCGTCAGAGACCGAAGCCGTAGCTGGGCTGACCCACCAGGATGAGACTGACCGTCGTCGGGTAGACCTCGGGCTCTTCGTCCTCATCGTCGAGCAGCTCGAGCTTGTGGATCGGCACGAAGATGCCGCCGTCCGGCTCGAAGATCAGATCCTTCGGTACGAAGGAGGCGAAGATCGACCGTGTCGCGTGGCGCAGCTCGAACGTGCGACCGACGTCGCCGCGCTCGAAGAGGTTCATCTCGACCTCATCCGACCACACCTTGCCGTCGGGGAAGCGAGCCTCGATGCGATAGGTGCTCGGTTCGACCGCCTTGATGTTGAGATCCTCCACGACGTCCGCGAACAGCGCGTCCGGCTGCTCGAGTTCGAAGGCGATGGCGCGGAGGTGGTCGTAGTTGAGGCGAGCGCGACGCGAGAACAGCGCGACGTTCTCGATCTCGTCCGGGTCCGCGTGGGGGGCCTGATCGATGAGGTACTGGCGCACCTCGTCGGGACCGGGGTACTCGAATCGCATGTGGTAGTGGAACCGGCCGGGGCGATTGACGATGTACGTGCTGACGTCGCTGATGTCGTTCACCGTGAGGCAGTAGATGCGCTTCACGGACGAGAGGCCGTCGAACAGGGACAGGAACTGGTTCTGTCGATTGCCTCCCTCTGCGCCCCCGCGGCGGCCAGCGGGGAAGATCTTCTCGAACTCGTCGAAGATGATCAGACACTCGTCGAGGGTGTCCAGGAACTCCACGATGCCGTCGTTGTCCTCTGAGACGATCACGACGGGCAGGCACTGCTCGAGGGCCTCCTCGGCGACCATGCGAAGGAACAGCGTCTTGCCGATCCCCTTGTCGCCGGAGAGCATCACGCCCAGGCTGCGGTCCGAGAGGGCGTAGGACCGGAAGATCTTGTCGACCTTCCTGTCTCGGCCGCCGTAGACGCGCTCGGTGCCGACGGTGAGGTCGTCGATCTTGATCAGGCTGAAGCCCTCTTTCGAGGTGAAGTGCACCCGATAGGTGCCGAGAGGGAACTCATGATGCGTGCGGACGGCGTCGTCGTAGACGCGGACGTGTCCGCCCGTCTCGATGTAGGTGCTGGTCAAGATCCTTCTCCTTCGCTCCCCGTGTTGATATATCGGTTGAGATCGGACTGCCGTAAGGCGTTCGGCGAGATAATTTCGCAGTATCCTGAGCGGACAGCGGGCGTGGGGACGCCCGGGTCAGGGGACCGCTATGGGGACGAACGCAGGCGAGCAGCCGATCGCGGGGTCGATCGTCATCGTGGTCGAGGCCGCGCCGCAGGGGCTGCTGCAGTTCACGCTGGATCCTGACGATCGTCAGCCCGAATGGCAGGTCATCCTCATCGCCCATGACGATGCCGTGATGGGCGCCGCGACGACACCGGAGCAGACGGCGGAGCTGCTGGTGCGCGGCAGCGTCGAGTGCATCAAGCAGAGCATCCCGAGCCTCGAGGTCGGCGGACTCACCATGCGGCCGGAGCTCGGGCCGAACGACAACGCCCAGATCGTCGCCGCCGGCGAGGCCATCTTCCTGCAGTCCGAGTGGGATGCGGTCGTGAAGCAGGCGGGCGATCTCCCCGAGGTCTGACTGCGAGCGTGCCGCTCCCGGCGGCACCGTCAGTCCGGCGTCAGGAACGCGTCGACGATCAGCGCCCCGCGGATCTCGCGAAGCTCGTCGATGATGCGATCGATTCCCCGCGCGGTCACCGAAGGCATCTGCAGATCGTGGGGTCCCAGTGGTTCGAGCCGTCCGGTGCGAACCCGGATGACCTCCCAGCCGGCGGAGCGCAGCGCGCGATCCTTGCGGAGATCGGTCTGCTCGCGGGTGCCGACATGCTCGAGTCCGTGGCGCCCGACCGTGTCGTACTCGATCGCGACACGGAGCTCCGGCAGCAGGATGTCCGGCCACACCTCGGTATGGCGGAAGAACGGGCGAGAGACTTTGACCGCGTTGACACCGGTCGTGACGGAGATGCGGGCGGCGAGCATGGCGCGGAGTCTGGCCTCGGCGGCGGATGCCGGTGCCGGGGCGCAGACGCTGGAGAAGGCTTCGCCGGAGGGGAGATCGGGCGTCTTGCTGCAGAGGGTGAGCGGGCGTTTCGGCCGCCGGGGTATCGCGCGGGCTTCGCCCAGCACGACCGGCTGGGGCCTGGCGAGCGTCGAGCATTCCGGGCACCACGCCGACTGGCGGCGCACCCGACCGGGGCGTTCGCGCTGCTCAGCGGGGGTGGCGGCGAAACGATGGCCCACTCGGCATTCCCAGCACAACAGCACATCGGCCGCCAACGGCACCTGCGAGAGTGCGATGCCGTGATTGAGTTCGGGGTGGTACTGGCGGATCAGTTCGGGGTAGGCGGCCCACTGCGAACGATAGGTGCCGATCTCGTAGGGCACCTCGCGTCCTCGCGAGAACTGGCGTCTCGCCCACCACGACTGCACGGGTTCGGTCACGTCGGGCAACCTACCGGGCACTCCGGACATCGCCAGGAGGGGCTGGACGTGACAGACTCGCGGAGAGCAATGAGTCCGATGAACGGACAGAGGGAGTCGTCATGCCGCAGCGGATCGTGATCAGTGGCGCATCGGGCCTGATCGGCACGGCGCTCGCCTCGTCGCTGCGGTCGGACGGTGTGGAGGTGACGACCCTCGTGCGTCGCCCTCCGCGTGATCCCTCCGAGGTGCAGTGGATGCCGGGGGAGCGCGAGCTCGACCCCGATGTGCTGGCGGGCGCTGTCGCCGTGGTCGCGCTGGGTGGTGCGAGCGTCGGGCGTCTGCCTTGGACGCGACGGTATCGCCGCGAACTCGTCGAGTCCCGACTGACGGGCACCCGCACGCTCGCGACGGCGGTGCGCACCCTGCGAGACGATGCTCCGGCGTTCGTGTCGGCATCCGCTGTCGGCTACTACGGCTCGGCGCCGGGCGAGGTGCTGACCGAGGCGTCGCTCGCGGGCGACACGTTCCTGGCGCAGCTGTGCGTCCGATGGGAGCAGGAGGCGCTGCGCGCGGGGGAGCAGACGACGGTCGCGCTGCTGCGCACCGCTCCGATCATCCATCGCAAGGGTGTGCTGAAGCCGCTCATCCAGCTCACTCGCTTCGGGGTCGCCGGTCCGATCGGGCCCGGCACCCAGATCTGGCCATGGATCTCTCTCGACGATGAGGTGCGCGGCATCCGACACGTGATCGACCAGCGCCTCGAGGGGCCCGTCAACTTCACCGGGCCGACGCGTGCCTCGGCGAACGACATCGGTCGCGCCCTCGCGAAGAGGATGCGCCGACCGTTCTGGATCCCGGCTCCTGCCTGGGCCCTCCGGCTCGCGCTGAGTCGGTCGGCCGCCGATTCGCTGCTGCTCTCCGATGCGGACGTCAGACCCGGCGCGCTCGAAGGCTCGGGCTTCGAGTTTCGGCACAGGACAGCCCAGCAGGCCGTCGACGCCGCGCTGTGATCGGGCGACGACGACTGCCGTGCAGGCTCAGTGCCCGTGCGGGTCGCGCCGATTGAGTGTCTCGACCACCTGCGCATAGTCTCCCCGTGCTTCGCCGTAGCGCAGGAACTTCACGTTCTCGACCTGGATCTCGGTCGCATCGGGCTGGGTCCCGATCAGGTCGACGACCTCGCTGACGAACTCGTCGAGTGGCATCGCGAACTCGCTGGTCTCCTGCCCCGGCATGAGCGAGGTGCGGACGGAGGGCGGTTCGAGCTCGAGCACGCTCACACTCGTGTCGGCGAGCTGCAGACGCAGAGATTCGCTGAGCATGTGGATGGCCGCTTTCGTCGCGTTGTAGGTGGGCGTCACGCGAAGCGGCGCGAAGGCCAGACCGGACGACACAGTCATGATCGTCGCGTCCGGCATGGTGCGCAGGTGCTCGATGAAGGCCGCGATCAGCCGGATCGGACCCAGGAGGTTGGTGGTGACGATGGCCTCGGCGTCGTCGAGGAACCCCTCGGGCGACGTCCAGTCCTCGACCCGCATGATCCCGGCCATCGGGATGACCACGTTGAGCGAGGGGTGGGCGGCCATGACCGTCTGCGCGGCCGCCCGGATGCTGTCGGCGTCCGTCGTGTCGATCCGGACGGTGTGGATGCCCGGGTTCGCCGCGGCGATCTCGTCGAGCAGTTCGGCGCGACGCCCGCCCACGATCACGCTGTTGCCCCGATCGCTGAGCCGCAGAGCGAGGGCGAGGCCGATACCGCTCGTGGCACCGGGGATGAAGATGGTGTTTCCGCTGATGTTCATACGTCCACTCTTCGTGCTCTCGCCCAGGCCCTCCAGAGATGGCGCATCCAGGGATCGGGCGTCCCTGGATGCGCGAGGCAGAGCACGAGATACTGCAGAGGTGGACAGAGAAGCACTGGCCGAGTTCCTCGTGCGCCGCAGGGAGCAGTTGAAGCCGTCCGACGTCGGCCTCGGTGCGGGGGCGCGTCGACGCACCCCCGGGCTTCGACGCGAGGAGGTCGCGCAGCTCGCCGCCATGTCGACCGACTACTACGCGCGGCTCGAGCAGCAGCGCGGGCCGCAGCCCAGCGTACAGATCCTCGGCTCGCTCGCACGGGCGCTGCGTCTGACCCCCGACGAGCGTGACTACCTGCATCGGGTCTGCGGACACAGCGCACCGGACCGCACGATCTTCACCGACTACGTGCATCCGGGGATGCTCCGCGTGCTCGACCGGCTTCACGACACGCCCGCATTCGTCGTCTCCGCGCTCGACGAGGTGCTGATCCAGAATGACGCAGCACGCGCTCTGCTCGGCGACGCGAGCGGTCTGGAGGGGATCGAGCGCAGTGGGATCTACCGCTGGTTCGCGCACCCGGACGACGAGCGCCGGCGGTACCCGGAGGAGGATCATCCGCGTCACAGTCGTGTGCTCGTGGCCTCCCTCCGATCCGCCTATGGCGCCCTGGGCGAGCGGTCTCGCGCCGGCGAGATCGTCCGCGAGCTCGCGTCGCTCAGCCCGGAGTTCGCACAGCTGTGGGAGGTGCACGAGGTCAGGCGGCGCTTCGAGGACCACAAGGTCCTGATCCATCCCGAGATCGGTCCGATCGAAGTCGACTGCCAGGCGCTTTTCACCGAGGACGAATCCCAGGCGCTCATCGTCCTGACAGCGGCGCCGGGCACCGACGCCGAGAGCAAGCTCGAGCTGCTCAGAGTGCTCGGGACGCAGCGCGTCTGAGAGCCGTGACGCGCCGTCGTCCGAGGCTCTACGACCGAGACGCCTCAGGACGCCTCAGGACTCCTCGTGCGATGCGGGATCCGCGTCGAACAGTCGCCCATCGGGGCGTCCGAGCGCCGTGATCGCCTCGACCTCCGCATCCGACAGCACGATCGCTCCGGCCGCGAGGTTCGACACCTGATGCTCGAGCGACGACGCCTTCGGGATCGCGACGGTCTCGCGTGCCACATGCCAGGCGAGCACGGTCTGCGCGGGGGAGATCCCATGGGCGGCAGCCACCTCGCCGATCACCCTCTCCTCGATGAGTTGCTTCGCCCGACCGAGAGGACTCCATGCTTCGGTGAGGATGCCGTGCTCCCGGTGGTAGGCGAGCTGATCGGTCTGCGGGAAGTACGGGTGCACCTCGATCTGGTTCACGACGGGCCTGACCCCGGTCTCCCGCTCGATGCGCTCGAGGTGCTCCGGCAGGAAGTTCGAGACGCCGATCTGCCTCACGACGCCGCGCTGCTGAGCGTCGACGAGCGCCTCCCAGGCCTGCACGTACTCGTCCTGCTGCGGGTTCGGCCAGTGGATCAGATGCAGATCGATCGCGTCGACCCCGAGCCGCGACCGGCTCTCCTCGATGCTCGTCCGCGCCTTCGCGCGCGGGTGATGGCGTCCGGGCAGCTTGGTCGTGACGATGAGCTCTGCGGCGTCCACGTCGGATGCGCGCACGCCGCGACCGACTGACCCCTCGTTCTCGTAGTTGAAGGCCGAGTCGATCAGGCGGTATCCGGCCCCGATCGCCGTGGTGACCGCATCCGCACCCGCGTCGCCGTCGAGCGCGTATGTTCCGAGTCCGAGAGCCGGAAGAGCGAAGCCGTTGTGTGCCGTGAAGTGAGGAAGAGCCGTCATGGCGCCAGCGTACGCTGGAGCGATGAGCGTGGTGCAGAGGATGGCGTCGGATGACGGTGTCCCCGATAATGCCGAGCGGTGTCCCTGTGGCTCCGGAGATCTCTTCGGCGGATGCTGCGGCCCGCTGCTCGGCGGCGCCGCTGCGCCGACGGCCGAACGCCTGATGCGCTCCCGGTTCACGGCGTTCGCGATCGGGGATGCCGCGTACCTCCTGGCGTCCTGGCATCCGTCGACCCGTCCGACCGACCTCGAGCTCGACCTCGACGTGGTGTGGCGGCGGCTCGTGATCATCGATCGGGTCGACGGCGGCCCCTTCGACCGAGAGGGCGTGGTCGAGTTCGAGGCGTTCTGGCGGCAGGATGCCGAGCGCGGTTCGCTGCGTGAACGGAGCCGCTTCGTGCGCGAGGAGCGCAGTTGGCTGTACCTCGACGGACAGGTCGGGTGATGGACGGGGCCGGGCAGCGACTAGATTTGAGAGCGTGAACGCCAGCCCAGAACACCAGCGCATCCTGCTCGACGTCGCCGACCTGGACCGGCGCATCGCGCAGGCTGAGCGCGCGCGCACCAAGCCGCCGCAGGCCGCTCGCATCGCCGAGCTCGTCGCCATCCGTCAGGAGCAGCTCCGAGAGCTGACGACTCTGACGGGTGTGCGCGATGACGTTCGCACCGAGCTCACGCGTCTCGAAGCCGATGTGAAGCTCGTCGAACAGCGTCGCGCCCGTGACGCCGATCGACTGGCCACGGCGACGAACTCGAAGGAGGCGCAGGCTCTCGAGCACGAGATCGCCAGTCTCGCCAAGCGCCAGAGCGATCTCGAGGATATCGAGCTCGACGTCATGGGGCGCGTGGAGGACGCAGACGCGGCGGTCGCCGCTCAGCAGGCACTGCTCGGGACGACCACCGCGGAGGGCACCGCGCTCACCGCTCAGGCCAAGGCCGACGTCGCGACTGCGACCGATCTGATCGCGCAGCTGACTCGCGACCGTGAGGCGGTCACGGCGACCCTTCCGGCGCCGCTCCTCGCCGAGTACACGCGTCGCGCTGCGAACAGTGCCGGTGCGGCGCTGCTCACCCGCGGAACGTGCGAGGGATGTCGGATCCTGCTCCCCGGCACCGACCTGAACGACATCCGCAATGCGGCAGACGACCTCGTGGTGTCCTGCCCCGAGTGCGGGTGCATCCTGGTGCGCACCGAGGAATCCGGGCTGTGATCCGCGCGCCGCGAGCGCGACGGCGGTGAGCTCGCGGCTCCAGACCGAACGTCGGATCGCCCTGGTCAAGGGCGCGACCGGTGCATACATCGCCGTGGAGCTCGACTCGGACGATGTCGAGGTCGCGCGCACAGAGCTCTCTCCGACCGAGATGCCGGTGTGGGTGGCCGAGCAGGAACGCGTCGATCCGCCCCGGTGGGTGATCCGCAGCGCCCGGGAGATCTACCCCGTGCTGCTCGCCTCGGGTGTTCTTCTCGGCCGATCGCACGATCTGGTGCTCTGCCACGCGATCCTCCGCGACACCGACACCGTCGCTCGTCCGCTCGCACCGTCCGCGTCGTGGGTGCGACGCGAACCCGTCGACGACGCACCGGCATTGTTCGAGGTCGCCGAGCACAGCGATTCGCACGACCCCGTGGCGGATGCGCTCGATCAGTACCGCGAGCAGCGCCGAGTCCTGCGCGACAGCAAGGACGGGCGGCTGACCCTGCTCACGTCGGCCGAGTCGGCGGGTGGCCTCATCGCCGAGGAGATGCGCGCTGCCGGCCTGCCGTGGAACGAGTCCGTGCACGACGGCATCCTCACCGAGATCCTGGGCACTCGACCGATCGCGGGCGGCCTTCCCAGCCGCATGGTGGTTCAAGGAGAGAGGGTGCGGTCGATCCTCAGCGACCCCACGCTCAACCTCGAGAGCCAGCCGAAGCTGCTGCGCGCTCTGCACCGCGTCGGCGTGCAGGTCGAGTCGACGAGCCGGTGGGAACTCGCCCAGCACAGCCACGCCGTGGTCGAACCGCTCCTGGCCTACAAGAAGCTGTCGCGGCTGCTGAGCGCCAACGGGTGGGCCTGGCTCGCCGAGTGGGTGCACGACGGCCGGTTCCGACCGATCTACATCACGGGCGGCGTCGTGACGGGACGATGGGCATCGGCGGGTGGCGGCGCCCTCCAGCTGCCGCGCAATCTGCGCGCCGCCGTGCGCGCTGACGACGGATGGACGCTCGTCGTCGCGGATGTCGCGCAGCTCGAGCCGCGGATGCTGGCCGGCATGGCCGGTGACCGAGCGATGGCGCGGGCGGCCCAGGGCAAGGACCTCTATGAGGGTGTCGTCGAGTCCGGCGCGGTTGCCACGCGAGAGGAGGCCAAGTACGCCGTCCTCGGGGCGATGTACGGCGCGACCACCGGTGACAGCGGCAGGTTGGTCCCTCGATTGCGCAAGGTGTACCCGCGCGCGATGGCCCTCGTCGACCGCGCCGCCCGTTTCGGAGAGGACGGGGGAGTCGTCTCGACGTGGTTGGGACGATCGTCTCCTCGCCCGTCGACGGAGTGGGAGGCGATGCAGGCTGCGGCTACGGGCGCGGATGCCGACCCTGCCGAGGTCGCCCTCGCCCGGCGTCGGGCCCGCGACTGGGGCCGCTTCACGCGCAACTTCGTGGTGCAGGGGACCGCGGCCGAGTGGTCGTTGATCTGGCTGGCTGAGATCAGGCATCGCCTGCAACTGCTCCCCGTCGCGGAGCGCGAAGCTCCGGCATCCGGGATCTTCGGCTCCCGCGCGCACCTGGCCTTCTTCCTGCACGACGAGGTGATCCTGCATGTCCCGCAGGAGCAGGCGGATGCTGCAGCCGACGCGGTGCGCGAGGCCGCGGCTGTGGCCACCCGCCGCCTCTTCGGCAACTTCCCGATCGACGTGCCGCTCGATCTCCGCATCGCGGAGTCGGCGGAGAAGTAGCGCAGCCTGGTCGTAGACTGGAGCTGTGAATGGGTCGACTGGACGGCCGCGTGGCGGGCAACCGCACCGAGGAACGTCCGGGCTCCTCAGGGCAGGACGGTGGGTAACGCCCACCCGGAGCAATCCGCGAGAAAGTGCCACAGAGAGCAGACCGCCCCGCAAGGGGTAAGGGTGAAAGGGTGGTGTAAGAGACCACCGGGGGCCATGGTGACATGGCCCGCCAGGTAAACCTCGTCCGGAGCAAGGTCAGACAGAGGATGTTGACGCGGCTCGCCGAGTCCTCGGGTAGACCGCTAGAGTGCCACGGCAACGTGTCGCCGAGAGAGATGGCCGTCGAAGGGGCGAAGAACCCCGGAACAGAACCCGGCGTACAGGTCGGCCCATTCGCACCCACCTCCTGAGCAGGGCCGCGCTGGCTTCCTGGCCGGATGCTCGATAGCGTTCGGGCATGTCGAACCGTCCTGCCGCCACGGCGCTCCTCGCGGCTCTGTCACTCGCAGCGCTCAGCGGGTGCACCGCCACGATGCCTGAGGTCGCAGCGACCACGGCAGCCGTTCAGCCCGCGGCTGTGCCGACGCCGAGCGACACGCCCGCGCCGACACCGACCCCACCCGCAGAGGCGAGTCGCTGCACGGTGCTGTCGATGATCTCGATCCCGGGATACAGCGAGGGAGACGAGGAACCCACCTTCTACGCGACATGGAACGGTGTCGCACCGGTGGACAACGGCGAGACCGACTTCGCTCGCGGCACGGTCACGCATACGTCAGACGGGCTCATCTCGACTTACACGGTCGCGGCGGGGGATGCGCCATCCGCCGTGAGGGAGCGGCTGTGCACGGACGTCTATGCGGCGATGACTTACAGCCGTCTGGGTTCGATGCTGTACCCCGGCGATGTGCTCACGCTGGGACCGGGAGCCATGGAGCCGCTCGTGACGGAGCCGTTCGTGAGCGAGCCGCAGCGTCAGTGAGAGCGGGGGAGCGTGGCGATCGCAGTTGCATTGCCGAGCAAGTCTTTTGCTTAGCTAGTTATCTTGATATGTTGTGCGCGTGACCGCGACTTCTGGGTCACCTGCCAGCAGGTCCCCAGCATGCTGGCGAGCGCCCCGCGAATTCCCCAGGTTCCCCGGGGCGCTCTTTTCTCTCGCTCACAGCATCGCCAGCGGTCGTCACGCCAGACGGTCCCGTCCCGGCTGATCCTCTCGAGGCGTGGAATCTTCGAGCTTCCTGCGCGCGAGGTTACGTCGCACCAGCGGCCAGAACAGCACGAGCACGCCGGTGGCGACGAGGCTCGTCCAGACCTGGGTGCGACCCCCTTCGCTGAACATCATCACGACGATCACCGCGGCGATGCATGCGATCAGGAGCACGTTCAGCCAGGGGTGCAGCCACATCTTGAGTTTCAGGTTCGCCACCTCTTCCGGCGTCATCTTCTGGCGGAGTCGCCACTGTGTGACGGCGATGAATACGTACACGAACAGTGCGACCAGGCCCGCCGAGTTCATGATGAAGTCGAAGATGCCCGATCCCGGGGTGAAGAAGTTCACGAGCGTTGCGATCAGGCCGCCGCTGGTCGAGGCGAGCAGCGCCATCACCGGGACGCCGCTCTTCGACCGCTTCGCCACGATCTTCGGCGCGAAGCCCTGCTCGGCGAGGGCCGCGAACATGCGCGACGCCGAGTACAGGCCAGAGTTGAGCACCGAGATCACCGCCGTGAAGATGACGAGCTGCATGATGATGCTCGCGCCCGGGATGCCGAACTGCTCGAGGGCGTAGGTGAAGGGCGCGTTGGCGACGTCGGTCGGCACAGGCAGTTCGTTCCAGGGCACCACGGTGACGATGATGAGCACCGAGCCGACGAAGAACAGCAGGATGCGCCAGATGATCGTGCTCGTCGCCTGACGGATGCCCTTGGCGGGATCCTCCGATTCGGCGGAGGCCATGACGGCGATCTCGGTGCCGAAGTACGAGAAGATCACCAGGGCCACACCCGTGAACGCGACTCCGAAGCCGTTCGGGGCGAATCCGCCGTGTTCCCAGAGGTTGGAGATCGACACCTCCGAGTTCGGCCACAGGCCGAAGGCGAACAGCAGACCCGCGCCGAGGAAGACGACGATCGCGAGCACCTTGACGCTGGCGAGCCAGAACTCCACCTCGCCGAACGCGCGCACCGAGATGATGTTCGTGCCGACGAAGATGCCGATGAGGATCAGCGACCACGCCCACGACGGCACGGCGGGGAACCAGCTCGCCATCGTCTCGCCGCCCAGCACCGCGTCATAGGCGAGGACACCGACCCAGAAGTACCAGTACAGCCATCCCACGAGGTAGGCGGCCCAGTTGCCGAGGCCCACTCGCGCATATTCCATGAACGAGCCGATCGCCGGGCGCGACGCCGCCATCTCGCCCAGCATGCGCATGGCGAGGAAGACGAGCAGGCCGCCGATGAGGTACGACAGCACGGCGGCCGGACCCACGGCGCGGATGACATTCCCGGATCCGACGAACAGGCTCGCTCCGATGATGCCGCCGAGGGTGATCATGGTGACGTGACGCGACCGCAGCTTCTTCGCCTGTGGTCTGTCGACGGGCACCATCCCGGCTGTCGTCTCCGGCGATACCGGCCGGTCCCATGATGATTCGGATGGTTCGTTCATCTCGACGCTGCCTTTCGTTGCCGTCCGGTCTCACCGTCGAGGCGCAGACGGGCGGGGTGCCATGGTGTCACGTCGCCGGGCCGCCGCGCGGGTGATCCGGTGAGACGCGCCGCAATCCCGGACGCGACGAAGGCCCCGCCGGATCGGCGGGGCCTTCGTCGTCTCTGTGGTCGGGGAATCAGTCGCCGGCGAGCGAAGCCGCGCCGATGATGCCGGAGTTGTTGCGGTGGATCGCCGGGACGATCGGTGTCTTGAGGTCGAGAAGCGGGAGGAAGTCACCGGCGTTCTTCGACACTCCGCCGCCGACCACGAACAGGTCGGGGCTGAAGAGGAACTCGATGTGCGAGTAGAACTTCTGCAGACGTTCCGCCCACTCCGCCCAGCTGAGTCCCTCGCGCTCGCGCGCCGAGGTGGCTGCATACGTCTCGACCGACTCGTACTCGCCGAAGTTCAGGTGGCCGAGCTCGGTGTTCGGCAGCAGGACTCCGTCGTACAGGAATGCCGAGCCGATGCCCGTGCCGAGGGTCGTGAGCAGCGTGAAGCCGCGCACATCCCGCGCCGCGCCGTGGCGGGCCTCCGCGACGCCGGCGGCATCCGCATCGTTGACGAAGACGATGTTGCGCCCGAGCCCGTCGCGGAAGAACCGCTCGGCGTCGAAGTCGATCCATTCCTTCGAGACGTTGGCGGCCGAGAGCGTCTTGCCGCGCTTGACGATCGCCGGGAACGCCACGCCGAGGGGAAGAGTCGTGTCCTTGACGTCGAGCGTCTTCAGAACCGTCTGCACGGCCTGGAGGACGTCCTGCGGTGATGCGCCCTCAGGAGTGGGTACGCGTACCCTGTCCGAGGCCATGGTGCCGTGCTCGAGGTCGACCAGACCTGCCTTGATACCCGTGCCGCCGATGTCGACGCCGATCGCTTTTGCCATGCTGGTTAGCTTAGCGACCACGCTCAGCGCCAGTAGGATCGATGACACCACGTGAAGAAGGGGATCGGCCATGTCGAACGGCGATGAGAAGTACTGGTACAACCTGGAGACCGGCCAGGTGGAATTCGGCATGATCTCCGCATCGGCCGACCGCGTCGGCCCCTTCGACACCGAGGCTGAGGCGTCTCGGGCTCCGGAGAAGCTCAAGGAGCGTTCGCGCGCCTGGGCTGAGGAGGAAGCAGCCGAGAGCGGCTGGGACGCCGGTATCGGCAAGGCCGAGTGACCGTGGACAAGCAGAGGGATTTCGTCCTCCGGACGATCGAAGAGCGCGGCGTCAAGTTCGTCCGCCTGTGGTTCACCGATGTCATCGGCACGCTCAAGTCCGTCGCCATCGCGCCGGCCGAGGTTGAGGGCGCGTTCGCCGAGGGCATCGGATTCGACGGCTCGGCCATCGAGGGCCTGACCCGCAGCTACGAGTCCGACCTGCTCGCCCAGCCCGACCCCACCACCTTCCAGACCCTGCCGTGGCGCGGCGAGATCGACCCGACCGCGCGCATGTTCTGCGACATCACGACGCCGGACGGCCGTCCTGCCGTCTCCGACCCCCGCCATGTGCTCAAGCGCACGCTCGCCAAGGCGGCGGATGCCGGATTCACGTTCTACACGCACCCCGAGATCGAGTTCTACCTCCTCAAGTCGTCGTCGTTCGGCCCTGAGGGTCCGGTTCCGGTCGACTCCGCCGGCTACTTCGACAACGTTCCCGGCGGCACGGCACACGACTTCCGCCGCCGTTCCGTGCGGATGCTCGAGGATCTCGGCATCTCCGTCGAGTTCAGCCACCACGAGGGCGGCCCGGGTCAGAACGAGATCGACCTGCGCTACGCGGACGCGCTGACGATGGCCGACAACGTCATGACCTTCCGCACCGTCATCAAAGAGGTCGCGATCGAGCAGGGCGTCTACGCCACCTTCATGCCGAAGCCGCTGAGCGGTCACCCCGGAAGCGGCATGCACACCCACATGTCGCTCTTCGAGGGCGAGCGCAACGCGTTCTATGAAGAGGGCGCCAAGTACCAGCTCTCCAAGACCGGACGACACTTCATCGCCGGCCTGCTGCGTCACGCCAACGAGATGGCGGCGGTGACCAACCAGTTCGTGAATTCCTACAAGCGGCTCTGGGGCGGCGACGAGGCTCCGAGCTTCGTCACCTGGGGCCACAACAACCGCTCCGCTCTGGTGCGCGTGCCGATGTACAAGCCCAACAAGGGCGGTTCGTCGCGTGTCGAGTACCGCGCGCTCGACTCGGCAGCCAACCCGTATCTCGCGTACGCCCTCATGCTCGCGGCCGGCCTCAAGGGCATCGAGGAGGAGTACGAGCTGCCTCCCGAGGCCGAGGACAACGTGTGGTCGCTCAGCGACGCCGAGCGCCGCGCGCTCGGCTATTCTGCGCTTCCGGCGAGCCTCGACCACGCGCTCGAGTACATGGAGAGCTCCGAGCTCGTCGCCGAGACCCTCGGCGAATCGGTCTTCAACTACGTGCTGCTCAACAAGCGCAAGGAGTGGGAGGCCTACCGCGGCCAGGTCACTCCGCTGGAGCTGAAGAACAACCTCGAGTTGCTCTGAGCGTCGCCGATGGCCCGTTCGGACGACTCCGTCTCTCTCTCCGCGCTGGCCAGGCTGGGGTTCGCCGAGCTCAGTGAGGCGGCGGCGAATCTCACCGAGCTCGCGACCCTGATCGGAGTCGAGCGCTCACTTCTGCTCAGCGAGGCGGACGCGGCCGACCCCGATGCGGCGGTCGAGGGGATGCTGCGCGTGGCACGGCGCGATGCGGCACCCATCGCCGCCCTGTTCACCGACCAGCGGGCGCGCCGACGTGCGTGGCGGGTGTTCGGGGCGTCGCAGGGCTTCGCCGACTTCTTCCTGCGGCATCCGATCGAGATCTCGGTGCTCGGCGACACGTCCACCGAACTGCCGTCTGCGCACGAGCTGCGCGATCGGATGCTCGAGGCCGTCGGAGCGCGCGACGGATTCGCCGAGTCGGGCGATGACAGCGCGGTGGTCACGCTGCGTGTGGCGTATCGCCGCAACCTCGCTCTGATCGCCGCGATCGACCTGACGGCGCACAATCCTGTGCGCATCGTGGCGGATGTCGCCGCCGCGCTGGCCGATATCGCGGGCGCGGCGCTGGAGGCGTCTCTGGCGATCGCGCGCCGGCGGCTGGTCGACACGATGAGTCGCGAGCAGGTCGCGGCCACGCAGCTGGCGATCATCGGCATGGGCAAGGCGGGTGCACGCGAGCTGAACTACGTCAGCGATGTCGATGTGATCTTCGTCGGCGGAACCGCAGACGAGGACGCCGTCCCGGAGTCGCGCGCGATCGACATCGCGACCCGTCTCGCGAGGGAGACGATGCGAGGACTGAGCGGCATCGAGGTCGAGCCCCCGCTGTGGGAGGTCGACGCCGCGCTCCGTCCCGAAGGCAAGCAGGGCGCGCTCGTCCGGTCGCTCGGCTCGCACCTGGCCTACTACGACCGCTGGGCGAAGAGCTGGGAGTTCCAGGCGCTACTGAAGGCGCGACCCCTCGCGGGCGATGCGGAGCTCGGCGCCGAGTACATCGCCGCCGTGCAGCCGAAGGTCTTCTCCAGTGCCGCGCGTGAGAACTTCGTCGACAGCGTGCAGCGCATGCGCGAGCGGGTCATGGAGCACATCGACCCCGAGGATGCCCCGTACCAGCTCAAACTCGGCTCCGGCGGCCTGCGGGACATCGAGTTCACCGTGCAGCTGCTGCAGCTCGTGCACGGCCTCACAGACCCCCGTCTGCGCACGCGGGGCACACTCGAGAGCCTCGACGCCCTGGTGGAGGGCGGCTACATCGGCCGGGCCGAGGCTGCGTCTTTCGCCGATGACTACTGCGTGCTGCGGTTGATGGAGCACAGGTTGCAGCTCCGCGAGCTCAGCCGCACCCACCTGATGCCCCGCACACCGGCGGGCCTTCGGGTGCTCGCGCGCAGCACCGGCCTGGGCGAGTCCGGTGAAGCGATCTGGGCGCGCTGGGAGAGCGTGCGGCGGGAGGTGCGCGACATCCACACCCGCCTGTTCTACCGGCCTCTCCTGAGCGCTGTGGCGGCGCTGCCGGAAGAGGAGCGCACGCTCTCCACGGCACAGGCGCACGACCGGCTCATGGCGATCGGCTTCCGCGATCCGGCCGGCGCCCTGCGCCACATCGGTGCACTCACCACCGGATTGAGCCGCAAGGCGACCATCCAGCGGCACCTCATGCCCGTGATGGTGCGCTGGTTCGCCGACGGCAGCGACCCCGACTATGCGTTGATCGCGTTCCGTCGCATCAGCGAACGCCTCGGCGACACTCCCTGGTTCCTCAGGATGCTGCGTGATTCCTCGGGCGCTGCCGAGAGCCTGACGCGCCTCCTCTCGTCGTCGCGCTACGTCGGCGAGCTCATGGAGTGGATACCCGAGTCCGTCGCCTGGCTCGACAGCAGCGAGCTGCTGCGGCCCCGCAGCGGGGCCGCTCTCGACGAGGAGGCCAGGGCCATCCAGACGCGGCACAGGAACGTCGGCGACGCGCTGCAGGCGGTGCGAGCGCTGCGGCGGCGCGAGCTGCTGCGAACGGCGATGGGCGGCGTCCTCGACGTGCTCTCGATCGAGCAGATCGCGACGTCCCTGACCGAGATCACCGACGCGACGATCCAGGCGGCGCTGCGCGCGGTCCGCCGCGAGATCGTCCCGCTCGACGATGAGGCGCTCGACTTCGCGGTGATCGGCATGGGGCGGTTCGGGGGAGCGGAGCTGGGCTTCGGCTCCGATGCCGACATCCTCTACGTGTACGACGCGAACGGCGTCGATCCGCAACGCGCGCAGACGCTCGCCACGCGCATCGTCGCCGGCCTCCGAGAGCACCTCACCGACCACCGTGTGCCGTTGGACCTCGATGCCGATCTCCGTCCGGAGGGACGCAACGGACCCGTCGTCCGATCGATCGACGCGTATGCGGAGTACTACCGGCGCTGGTCGCTCTCCTGGGAGGCTCAGGCACTCCTGCGGGCGAGAGGCGTGGCGGGCAGCGCGACTCTCATCGAGAAGTTCACCGCCCTCGCCGACAGCATCCGCTACCCCGCCGAGATCGACCTGCAGGGAACCCGCGAGATCAAGCGCATCAAGGCGCGAGTCGAGGGGGAGCGGCTGCCTCAGGGAGTCGATCCTCGTCGACACCTGAAGCTCGGTCCGGGCACGCTGAGCGACGTCGAGTGGCTGGTGCAGCTGCTCCAGCTGCAGCACGCCCATGACGTACCGGCCCTGCGCACCACGTCGACGCTCACGGCGCTCCAGGCGGCCGTCGACGCAGGCTACGTTCCCGCCGAATCCGCCGATCTCCTCCGGGCCGCGTGGCTGCTGTCGAGCCGTCTGCGATCTGCGATCACCCTCTACACGGGCAAGACGAGCGACGTGCTCCCGACGGATCCGCGCGACCTCGACGCCATCGGTCGGCTGCTCGGGTACCCCGACCGTTCGGCGAGCATTCTCGACGACGACTACCTCGGCGTGACCCGGCGTGCGCGCCGGGCATTCGAGCAGCTCTTCTACGGCTAGCCTGGCTCCATGACGATCTCGAAGCTCGGTGTGATCTGGAACCCCTCGAAGGTCGACGGGGACTCGCTGCGCGCAGCCGTCGCCGAGACCTTCGTCTCCGACGGTGTCGGCACTCCTGTCGAGTGGTGGGAGACCAGCATCGAGGACCCGGGGCGGGGAATGGCCGCCGAAGCTGTGGCCGCAGGCTGCGACGTGGTGATCGCCGTCGGCGGCGACGGCACCGTCCGGGCGGTCGCTGAATCGTTGGCGGGCACGGACGCCGCGCTGGGCATCGTGCCGCAGGGCACGGGCAACCTGCTCGCGCGGAACCTCGAGATCCCCCTGAACGACATCCCCGCCGCGTTGGTTCGGGTGCGCGACGGCGAGCCGCAGCGGATCGACATGGGCTGGGTCGACCACGACGGCACCGAGCACGCGTTCGTGGTGATGGTCGGTTTCGGCATCGACGCGCAGATGCTGGTCGAGACCGACGAGGACCTGAAGAACCGAGCCGGATGGATCGCCTACGTCGAGGCGATGGGACGTGCTCTCGCCGGCACCGAGATGACCGACATCACCCTGACGCTCGACGATCAGGAGCCGCAGGGGCTTCGCGGTCACACCATGCTGATCGGCAACTGCGGCATGCTGCAGGGCGGCATCCGTCTCCTGCCGGATGCGGTGCTCGACGACGGACTGCTTGACATGCTGCTCGTGAGCGCCGAAGGGCCCCTCCAGTGGCTCGACACCGTCCGTGCCTTCGTGTGGGAGAACGGCATCCGTCGCATGATGGGCAATGTCGACACCGCTGTGAGCACCGACTCGACGACGCACATCTCCGCGGAGCGGGTGCGCGTGCAGCTCGCGTCACCGCAGATGTTCGAGATCGATGGCGAAGAGGTCGGACACATCTCCGACTTCACCGTGCGGGTCCAGCCCGCCGCCCTCACCGTTCGCTGAGGGTTCCCGGTGGGACGACCTTGCTGTCCTGCGTCGGGAAGACGACCTTCTGCACGATGATGATGATGCTCGCGGCGACGGGGATGGCGACGAGTGCGCCGAGGATCCCGCCGAGTGCGCCACCGGCGACGGCCGCGATCACCACGAGTGCTCCGGGAACGGCGACCGCCTTGTTCATGATTCGCGGGGACAGGACGTATGCCTCGATCTGCATGTACACGAGGTAGTAGCCGAACGCGATGAGAGCGGTCACCGGGCTCACGATGAGGCAGATCAGCGCATTGATGATCGAGGCGCTCAACGTTCCGACGAGCGGGATCATCGAGCCGATGAAGGCGATCAGCGCGAGAAGCGCCGGCACGGGGGCTCCGATGATGCTCAGCACGATCAGGCTCAGGATGCCGTTGATGAGCGCCAGGCTGGCCTGCCCCATCACGTAACGCCCGACGGCGCCGGAGACGTCTTCGAGGAGCCCTCCGAAGGTGTCGCGCTGGTAGGACGGGACGAAGCGCACCGCGACGCGCTTCATGCCGCGCAGCGAGGCCATGAAGTACAGGGTCAGGATGAGCACGATGGTGACGCCGGTGAAGCCGCCGGCGATGCCGGCGCCGACCGCGAAGACTCCGCCGCTGATGTTGAGGATGTTGCCCGGATCCTGGACGAAGCTCAGCACGCCCTGCGCGGCGTCGTCGAAGGTGGAGCCGAACTGCTCGCTCACGTCCTTGAACCAGGCGCTGGCCATGAAGTCCTCGACCATCTTCGGGCCGTCCTGGATCAGGTTGGTCACCTGCTCGATGAGAAGAGGCACGATGGCCAGGATGATGCCGGCGAAGACCAGGATAACGACGGACACGACGATGGCGACGGCGGCCGGGCGAGGGAGCTTGCGTTCGATGAACGAGACGATCGGGTCGAGCCCGAGTGCGAGGAAGATCGCCACCCCGATGTAGACCAGCACCGTGGCGAGCTGGTTGACGATTCCGCCGAGCATCAGCGCAACGAGCACACCCAGAGCACCGAGGAGGCCGAACATGAACGGGTTGATCCGGGCGATCGCCGCGGCCGCTGTCTTCGGCTGCGCGGGAGGAGTCTCGGTGGTGTGGACCCTCTTCGGCTGCAGCCTGTCGTACTTGCGGCGCATGATGGCCCCCCACTTGTGTTCATTCGGACCCCTCAGTTGACCAGTAGGGGCGGGTGAAAGCAAGCGCGACACGGTCGTGCGGGTGCCGGATCCCCCATGCGGGGGATGCGGTGACCGCGAGGCGTTCGTACGGTGGATGACATGACGGATGCAGAGAAGGATTCGCAGAAGAAGCCGCAGAACGGTCTTGCAGTCGGCCTCGGCCTGGGCATCGCCGTCGGGGCGGGGCTCGGACTCACCGTGTTCGACAACCTCGCTCTCGGAATGGGCCTCGGTCTCTCGATCGGCGTCGCGATCGGCGTCGCGGTGGATTCGCGCGCCGGCGAGTGAGAACTTCCGCGACCGCGGGGATGTCGCGGGCTCGCGTAGTCTTCAGAACATGGCGAAGCGGGGTGGACGGGGTGCACGGTGGCGGTACCGCCGCGAGTGGCTGCTGACTGCGGTGTCGGCGCTGCTCTTCGCCTACATGGTCGGGCTCGTGCTGGTCACGCTGACCTGGAGCGTCGCCTATTCCCTCCCGCAGTGGATCCTCATCGGAGTCATGGTGACCGGGTCGGCCGTGCTGCTCGCATGGCAGGTGCGCAAGGTCCGCGGGCTTCGACGCAGCCGCGACCGGTGAGCTCGGCGCCGCCGTCCGTCGCCCAGGGCTACACCGTAGCGGGCGCGTAGGCCCATCCCGGCCCGGCTCGAACGGGCAGCCTCCCTCTCCGAAAGACTGGACGCGGAGCCGGGGTGAGCTCACGCGCCTAGGGCGGGACCGAGAAAGACTCTACGCGAGACGCACAGAGAGCCCGCCAGGCATGGCCTGACGGGCTCTCTGTGCGATTCGGCGGACCTACCCCCGAATCCCGCGGGATCTGGTTACACCCCGAAGTACAGCTCGTACTCGAACGGGTGCGGGCGCTGAGCCATCGGCAGGATCTCGTTCTCGTACTTGTACGAGATCCAGGTCTCGATGAGCTCCTCGGTGAAGACGCCACCCTCGAGGAGGAACTGGTGGTCCTCCTTCAGTGCGTCGAGCGAGTCGAGCAGCGAGTTCGGGACCTGCGGGATGTTCTTCGCCTCCTCGGGGGGAAGCTCGTAGAGGTCCTTGTCGACGGGCTCGTGCGGCTCGATGCGGTTCTTGATGCCGTCGAGGCCGGCCATGAGCTGCGCGGCGAAGGCGAGGTACGGGTTGCCCGATGCGTCAGGCGCACGGAACTCGATGCGCTTGGCCTTCGGGTTGGAGCCCGTGATCGGGATGCGGATGGCAGCCGAGCGGTTTCCGGCCGAGTAGACCAGGTTGACCGGAGCCTCGAAGCCCTTGACCAGACGGTGGTAGCTGTTCAGGGTCGGGTTCGTGAAGGCGAGCAGCGCCGGAGCGTGCGCCAGGATGCCGCCGATGTACCAGCGAGCGATGTCGCTGAGCTGACCGTAGCCGGCCTCGTCGTAGAAGAGCGGCTTGCCGTCGTTCCACAGCGACTGGTGCGTGTGCATTCCCGAGCCGTTGTCGCCGTACAGCGGCTTCGGCATGAAGGTGGCGACCTTGCCCCACTCTTCGGCGGTGTTCTTGACGATGTACTTAAACTTCAGGATGTCGTCCGCCGAGTGCACCATGGTGTCGAAGCGGTAGTTGATCTCCTGCTGGCCGGCGGTGCCGACCTCGTGGTGCGAGCGCTCGAGGATGAACCCGGCGTCGATCAGCTTCAGGGTGATGTCGTCGCGCAGGTCAGCGGTCTTGTCGACCGGGCTGACGGGGAAGTAGCCACCCTTGTACGGGGTCTTGTTGGCGAGGTTTCCGCCCTCTTCCTCACGACCGGTGTTCCACGCGGCCTCTTCGGAATCGACCTTGTAGAAGCTCTCGCCGGCGGTGACCGAGTAGCGCACGTCGTCGAAGATGTAGAACTCGGCCTCGGGGGCGAAGAACGCCGTGTCGGCGATGCCGGTGGAGGCGAGGTACTTCTCGGCCTTCTTCGCGACCTGGCGCGGGTCCTTCGAGTAGATCTCTCCCGTGCGCGGGTTGTAGATGTCGAAGATCATCACGAGGGTGCTCGCCTCGCGGAACGGGTCCATGTATGCCGTCGTGACGTCAGGGATGAGCTGCATGTCGGACTCGTGGATGCTGGCGAAGCCACGGATCGAAGAGCCGTCGAACAGCTGTCCGTCCACGAAGAAGTCCTCGTCGACAGTGGCCGCAGGGATGTTGAAGTGCTGCTGAACACCAGGGAGATCAGTGAATCGGATGTCAAGGAACTTGACGTCGTTCTCCTTGATGTAGGTCAGCACCTCGGACGAATCTTTGAACATGTACGACTCCTGGATTGCGGATCGATGGCTTCACGGCCATTGTGCACAGTACGTGCGGGGCGTTACCCCACGGTATCCGCTTTGTTTCGAGCATGTTACGCGCCGGTAGGCTGGATACGTGACGGACGCTGTGAACACGTACCCCGGAGAACGACTCGGAATGCCGCAGACGGGGACGGGCAGCATCGCCCGCCCCGGACGGCGAATCGGGGCCCTTCTCATCGACTATGTGGCTGCGACGATCATCGCCACCGGGTTCCTCGGCTATGACCAGTTCGCACTGCCCGCCGAGGCCGGCCTCACCATGTTCGCGCCGATGGCGGTCTTCGCCCTGCTGCAGATCCTCTTCATCCCGACGGCCGGCGGAAGCCCCGGGCACCGTATCCTCGGCATGCGCGTGGTGCGTCTGGGCGGCGGCTGGGTGGGGATCTGGCGTCCGATCGTCCGCACGCTGCTGATCATCATCGTGATCCCGGCGGTCATCTGGGACGCCGATCAGCGAGGAATCCACGACAAGGTGACGGGACTCGTGCTCATCCGCGCCTGATCGGGCTCACTCCTTGCCGCGATTGCGGCGTCTGGCCTCGCGCGGAGCACGACCTCCGAGGAACGAACGGGCAGGGTCGACGATATAACCCTGTCGCAGCGCTTCGCGACCGATGAGCATGCGGAAACCCATCTCGTCCCGGTTGCTCAGCGTGACCTCCGCGAGCACCTCCCGGTCATGCAGACGGATCAGCATCTCGACGACGAGTCGCTCCTGGGCATGGCCCGATGAGCTGCGCACGGCGCGGCGATCATGCACAGGGGACTCGACGATGACGGCATCCTCCTGGCTGTCCTGCCAGGGCTTCACACGGAACCGGACCCACGACACGCCGTCGCGCTCGAACTCCTGGATCTGGAATGCGTGCAGCGAAGAGGTGCGCGCGCCCGTGTCGATCTTGGCTTTGAGCCAGTCGACTCCGAGATCAGGCAGGCTCACCCATTCTCGCCACCCGATAAGGGTGTTTGAATGGGATGACTTACTCACCCGACCATCCTGGCAGGAAATCCCCCGTGAAGATCGCAGTGCTCTCCCGCGCGCCGCAGGCGTACTCCACCCAAAGGCTGCGCGCCGCTGCGCTCCAGCGAGGTCACAACGTCAAGGTGCTCAACACGCTGCGATTCGCGATCGACCTCACCGCAGACGAGCCGGACCTGCACTACCGGGGCCGTCAGCTCAGCGACTACGACGCGATCCTGCCTCGCATCGGCAACTCGATCACCTACTTCGGCACCGCCGTCGTGCGCCAGTTCGAGCAGATGGACGTCTACACGCCGAACACGGCGAACGGGATCTCGAGCGCGCGGGACAAGCTCCGCGCGAATCAGATCCTCTCGCGCCACAACATCGCGATGCCTCCCACGGCCTTCGTCCGCAACCGTGCGGACGTCCGTCCGGCGATCGAACGCGTCGGGGGTGCTCCTGTGGTCATCAAGCTCCTCGAGGGCACGCAGGGAATCGGTGTGATCCTCGCGCCGCAGGTGAAGGTGGCCGAGGCCATCATCGAGACGCTGCACTCGACCAAGCAGAACGTGCTGATCCAGAAGTTCATCTCCGAGAGCCGCGGGCGCGACATCCGCGCTCTCGTCGTGGGTGACCGCGTGGTCGCCGCGATGCGGCGATCGGCGGCGGGTGACGAGTTCCGCTCGAACGTCCACCGTGGAGGCTCGGTGGAAGCCGTCGAGCTCGATCCGATCTACGTGCGCGCAGCCGTGCGCTCAGCCCAGATCATGGGGCTCCGCGTCGCCGGAGTCGACATGCTCGAAGGCGACGACGGCCCGCTCGTCATGGAGGTCAACTCGTCGCCTGGCCTGCAGGGCATCGAGACGGCCACGAAGCTCGATGTCGCGGGCGCCATCATCGACTACATCGCCGGCCAGGTCGCATTCCCCGAGATCGATGTGCGTCAGCGCCTGACCGTCTCCACGGGATACGGGGTCGCCGAGCTGATGGTGCACGGAGCTGTCGACCTCGTCGGCAAGACACTCGGCGAAGCCGGACTGTGGGAGCGCGACATCACCGTGCTCACGCTGCACCGCGGCGTCTCCGTCATCCCGAACCCGCGCAAGCACGTCGTCCTCGAGGCCGAGGATCGGCTCTTCTGCTTCGGCAAGCTCGACGAGATGCGGTCGATGGTTCCGGAACGTCGCCGTCGCCGCGCGAAGGTCCGTCGCCTTCCGCGTCAGCCGCTGTCGGAGTGAACGACGAAGCGCGGCCGCCCTCGCGATGAGGTGCGGCCGCGCTTCTGCGTGTGCGGGGGTCAGCTCAACGCGGACGCTGCGCCCTGACCTTGGTGGGGTCGATGCCCTTCGGGATAGGGAGCGACGAGATCGACTGCGACACGGACTCGATGCGTCGGATGACGGCACCCATGGTGGCCTTGTCGATGACCTTCGGAAGCTTCTTGATGGTCTTCGCGAGGTCGGCGATCGCGACGTCGTCGTCGCCGTGGCCGACGTAGAGCACCGTGACCGGCACGCCGTGGGCCACACGGGCGGCCTTGCTGCGCTCATCGTTGACCAGTCGGGTCAGACGGCCGCGGGAGCCCTCTCCGACGACCACGACCCCGCCGCGACCCACGGTGCGGTAGACGGCATCCTGCGTCTTCGGGTTGATGCCGACCGGCGTCTCGGATCCCTGCCAGTTGCGGCCGAGGCTCGTGCTCAGTACGTGGCCCGTGGCGCCCGGCATACCGTCGATCTTCTGGTACATCGCAGAAGTCGACAGGCGCGTCATCAGGAACATCGCGCCGAGCAGGCCGAGCATCAGACCGGAGATGCCCCAGAGGATGAGAGTCCACACCTGGAACGGCGGGATCAGGTAGCCCACGATGAGGCCGATGAGGACACCGATGACCAGCAGCGCGATCTGGGCCCAGGGCAGCCAGGGGTAGATCTCCCTCGTGAACTTGAAGAGGGACTTGATCTGGGAGAAGAATCCCGGACGCTTCTCGGGCGCGGACGTGCGGTTTGCCATGTGCATAAGAATACCGACTCCGGGGTGCGCTGATGGCGTCGTTCGCGTCGGGCGGATTCGGGCGCCTCGTCTTCTCCTGCACACGCGGCCGATTCGTGCGCATGCGTGCACATCATGCGATGTCTGCGTGGGAGCGCCGTGCGATGCGATGACATGGGGGAATGGCGGAGACGGAAACGAAGGCGAGCGGTGCGGCACTGGTGCCCGGTGCGCATCGGACGATCAGGAGGATCGACGCGGACGAGGGGCCGTACGCGGGAACGCTGGTCACCCGAGGCGCGGCGATGGCCGTTCTGGTGGACTCCGCCTCGATCAGCGGGTGGGCGGGGTGGGATCACGCCGGTGACGAGCACGTCGCGGGGCCGCTCGACATCGTGCGGCGCGCCGACGGGCACGACGCGCTGCTTCCATGGTGCACCGAGAGGGTCGCGACGTTCGTCGGTCGTCGCGCGGCAGCCGACGTCGCGCTCGGCTCCGGGGAGATGACGACCCTGGTCGCCAGCATCCTGCGAGGTCTGGGCGAGCTCGGACGGACCGACGAGCACGAACACACGGGTGGCTGGTGGCTCACGGATGACGGGCGACCGACTTTCGTGATCGGCGCAGGCGAGACGGCACGGACGGCAGCGGCGGGTCTCGTCGCGCGGATTCGCGAGGACTGCGTCGACCGCGCACTCGGTCGCCTGCTCGTCACGATCGAGGAAGGGCTGAGCGCTGCCACAGGACGGCCGGGGATGCCGATGCGACAGCTCGAGGGGTGGGAGGCGGACCTGTTCGACACCGCGGCGCCGAAACCGCTGAGACGCGATGTGCATGCGCCTGAGCTGGCAAGAAGTGCGGACGCAGCGATCCGCGCAGCGGTCGTGCGACCCGACGCGCGAAGTCGGGTGAGAACTCGTGCCACTCGACCCATGGCGGACAACCGCGTGCGCGCTGTGTCGTCTCGCGTCGTCGCGCCCTTGCTGCGTCGCCTCGACCTCTGGCGGGGCGCGATGCTCTTCGTGGTCGCGCGCCGGCATCGGAGAGACGCGGATCGAGCACGCGCCGCTCGCGTCGACCGGAGGATGGAGGCCCCCACAGCGCGCGTCCGAACCCCCGTGCGACGTGGGCGGAGGGCGATCGTCGCAGCGGCTGCGGCCGTAGCGGTGCTCGCCGGCGGACTCCTCTGGCCGGGAGGCGCGACAGGGGAACCGGGCGACGGGGATGCCGCGGCGGTGCCGACGAGCGCTCAGGACGCGGAGCAGATCGACTCTGCGTCTGCCGATCCTTCACCGGCGGCGACGCCGACGGCACCCGAACCGAAGCCGGACGAGTCCCCGAAGGGATCACCGCCCGAGCGAGCCGATCCGGAGGATCCGGTCGAGGCGGCGCACCACCTCATCGACGCGATCAGGACCTGCGCGGCGAACGACGACGCGGTCTGCGCCGAAGCGGTCGCTCAGGGGTCCATCGGGGTCGCGGACGCATTGGCGGAAGGTGAGGAAGCATTACAGCTCGAACCCGTGGACGAGTACGGGGATGTCGCCGTGATCCGAGCTTCTGCGTCGGGAGGGGAAGAGGACGGTGCGGAGTCCGCCGCCGGCGAGCGCATGGTCGTACTCGTCCGGGTGGCAGAGAAATGGCTGGTCCGCGACGTGTACGACGTCGCGGACCAGCCAGGATGATGCGGTGGTCAGGCTCCGAGCTGAGCGGCGAACTGCGCCGACTCGAGGCGGGCCTTCACAGCACCGAGGAAGCGAGCGGCGTCTGCTCCGTCGATGATGCGGTGGTCGTACGAGAGAGCGAGGTACACGTACGAGCGGACGGCGATCGCGTCTGCGCCGCCGACCTTGACGAGACCGGGGCGCTTGACGACCGTTCCGGTGCCGAGAATCGCCGACTGCGGCAGGAAGACGACCGGAGTGTCGAACAGCGCGCCACGCGAACCCGTGTTGGTCAGCGTGAACGTGCCGCCGGCGAGCTCGTCGGGCTTCAGCTTGTTGTCGCGCGTGCGTGCCGCGAGGTCGGCGATCTCATGCGCGATCTCGGCGATGTTCTTCGACGCGGCGTCGCGCAGCACCGGCGTGAGCAGACCGCGCTCGGTGTCCACGGCGATCGAGACGTTCTCGGACTCGGGGTAGACGATCTGCTCGCCGTCGACCGTGGCGTTCACGATCGGGAAGGCACGCAGAGCCTCAGCGGCAGCGAGGGCGAAGAACGGCAGGAACGACAGCTTGTCGCCCGTCTTCTCGAGGAAAGACGCCTTGACGCTGTCGCGGTACTCCGCCAGAGCGGTCACATCGACCTCGACGACCGTCGTGAGCTGTGCGGTCTGCTGCATCGACTCGACGGCGCGCTTGGCCAGAACCTTGCGCAGGCGCGACATCGGCTGCGTGGTGCCACGCAACGGCGAGACCTCGAGCGGAGCGGGCGCAGCAGGGGCGGCCGCAGCGGCGGGTGCCGCCGACGCGCTCTCTGCGGCCTTGAGCACATCCTCCTTACGGATGCGTCCGCCCACGCCGGTACCGGTGACACTGGCCAGGTCGACGCCCTGCTGCGAAGCCAGACGGCGCACGAGCGGGGTCACGTACAGGTTGTCGCTCTCGGTCGGGAGGGACAGCTTCTGCTCGGCCGGAGCCGGAGCCGGAGCCGATGCCGCCGCGGGCGCGGGCTCGGACGGCGCTGCCGCCGGGGCGGGGGCGACAGGTGCGGACGCACCCTCGCTTGCCGGAGCCTGCTGCACGGGGGCTTCTGCCGCGGGAGCAGCAGGTGCCTCTGCCGCAGATGCGGGAGTCTCGGTGGGAGCGGCAGGAGCCTCGGCGGCCGGAGCCTCCGCAGCCGGTGCGGCGGCGGGAGCTGCTCCGGAACCGACACGAGCAAGCACAGCGCCGACCTCGACGGTCTCGTCTTCGGCGGCGACGATCTCCTGCAGCACGCCGGCGACGGGCGAGGGGATCTCGGTGTCGACCTTGTCGGTCGAGATCTCCAGCAGGGCCTCGTCGACCTCGACGGTGTCACCGATCTGCTTGAGCCAGCGGGTGACGGTGCCTTCGGTCACACTCTCGCCGAGTTCGGGGAGGACGATGTCCGTAGCGTCGCCTGCGGGGGCAGCGGCCGGGGCAGCCGCGGTAGCGGGCGCAGCTTCGGCAGCAGGAGCGGGCTCCGAGGGGGCCTCGGCCTGCGGTGCTGCAGCCTGAGGCGCCTCCTCCGCGGCGGGCGCTGCGGCTGCAGGAGCATCCGCGGCAGGAGCAGCGGCGCTGCCGTCGCCGATACGCGCGAGGAGCGCGCCGACCTCGACGGTCTCGTCCTCGGCGACGAGGATCTCCTCGATCACACCGGTGACGGGCGAGGGGATCTCGGTGTCGACCTTGTCGGTCGAGATCTCGAGCAGGCCCTCATCCGCCTGAACGGTGTCTCCCACCTGCTTGAGCCAGCGGGTGACGGTACCCTCTGTGACGCTCTCGCCGAGAGGGGGGAGGACGACGGATGTGCTCATGACTGAGTCTCCTTCAGGAAGTTAAATGACGCGTGTCTAGCTTAGTGAACTGTTCACCGGTTGGTGTTCAGAGGGCGTGCAGCGGCTTTCCGGCGAGGGCGAGGAAGGCTTCACCGAGCGCCTCGCTCTGTGTGGGATGTGCATGGATCAGGGGGGCGATGTCCTCGGGGTGGGCCTCCCACGCGACGGCCAGCTGGCCCTCGGTGATGAGCTCGCCCACTCGGTCGCCGAGCAGATGGACACCGATGACCGGCCCGTCCTTGAGTCGGACCACCTTCACGAGGCCGGCTGTGCCGATGATCTCGCTCTTGCCGTTGCCGGCGAGGTTGTACTCGTACGCCACGACAGCATCGGCGCCGTGCTCGGCGACGGCAGCCTCCTCCGTGACGCCGACCGAGGCGACCTCGGGGCTCGAGTACGTGACCTTCGGGATCTGGATGTCGGGGACGTGCGCGGGGGAGAGACCGGCGATGCGTTCCGCGACGGCGATGCCCTGCTGGAAACCGCGGTGAGCGAGCTGCAGACCGGGCGTGATGTCTCCGACGGCCCAGAGCCCGGGCACACCGGTGTGCAGGTCCTGATCGACCGTGACGAAACCACGATCGAGAGTCACGCCGGCCTCTTCGAAGCCGAGGTCGGCCGTGACCGGACCTCGTCCGACCGCCACGAGAAGGTAGTCGGCGGTGAACTCCTTGCCGTCCTCCAGCGTGACGGTCACCGAGCTGTCGTCCTGCGTGGCGCTCTGGTAGCGGATTCCGAGGGAGTACTGGATGCCGCGGCGGCGGAACGCCCGTTCGAGGCCCTTGCTCATCGCGATGTCCTCGTTGGGCACCAGGTGCGGCAGCGCTTCGATGATGGTGACCTCGGTGCCGAACGAACGCCAGACGCTGGCGAACTCCACGCCGATCACGCCGCCGCCGAGCACGAGCACGCGCTCGGGGATCACGTCGAGCGACAGCGCCTGTTCGCTGGTGAGGATCCGTCCGCCGATCTCGAGTCCCGGGAGGGTCCGGCTGTACGAGCCGGTGGCGAGGATGACATCGGCGCCGACGTAGACGTCGTCGCCCACGCTCACCGACCGGTCGGCGTTCAGGCGACCGAAGCCGGCGACGGTCGTGATGCCACGGGCCTTCACCAGGCCCTCGAGGCCCTTGTACTTCTTCGCGACGATCCCCTCGCGGTATGCGCGCACCCCGGCGGGGTCGATTCCGTCGAGGGTCGCGGAGATGCCGACGTGGGCGGCGTCTCGCACATGCTCGGCGACCTCGGCCGCGTGCAGCAGCGCCTTCGTCGGGATGCAGCCGCGGTGCAGGCAGGTGCCGCCGACCTTGTCCTTCTCGATGAGCGCGACGGACTTGCCGAGCTCGCTCGCACGCAGAGCAGCGGCGTACCCGCCGCTGCCTCCGCCCAGGACGACGATGTCGAAGGTGTGCGTGGTCATGGTCATGCCTCCTTGTGGGATGCTTCGGCGAACGCGATGATCGACCGGACCATCGCTCCGGTGGGGCCCTTGTCGGTGAAGCCGTACGGTGCGCCGTTGTGCTCGCCGGAGCCGGCGATGTCGAGGTGCACCCACGGGATGCGCGGGGCGTCCTTCTCGTCGGAGACCCGGCCGACGAAGCGGCGCAGGAAGAGGCCGGCGTACGACGCCCCACCCATCCGATCGCTCATGTTGGCGTTCTGCATGTCGGCGATGGGGGAGTCCAGCGAGTCCTCCATGTAGGCCGGGAGCGGCATGTGCCACGCGAGCTCATCGGCGGCGTCGGCGGCGGCGAGGAACTCCGTGACGGCGCCGTCGTCACCGAACACCCCGGTGTGGCGGTGCCCGAGAGCCATCACGATCGCTCCGGTGAGAGTCGCGACGTCGATGATGACGTCGGGGTTCTCGCGGCTGGCCGCGACGAGGCCGTCGGCCATGACCAGGCGCCCCTCTGCATCCGTGTTCGGAACCTCGACGGTCGTGCCGTCGAGGATGCGGATGACGTCTCCCGGACGCAATGCACGACCTGACGGCATGTTGTCGGTGATGCAGAGCCAAGCGGTGACGTGCACGGGCAGGGCGAGAGCGGCGATCGCCCGCAGTGCTGCGACGCTCGTCGCGGCACCGGCCATGTCGAACTTCATGCCGACCATCGAGGCCGCCGGCTTGAGCGACAGCCCACCGGTGTCGAACGTGATCCCCTTGCCGACGAGTGCGATGTGACGTGTGGCGTTCGCGGGTGCGTAGTCGAGACGGACGAGGCGCGGCGGCCTGTCGGAGCCCTGCGCGACGCCGAGGATACCGCCGAAGCCCTGTTCGGCGAGCGACTTCTCGTCGAGGATCTCCACCGAGACATCCGCCAGCCCGTCGACGCTGTCGGCTGCGCTCTGTGCGAGCTGGGCCGGGCTCTGCCACTCGGCCGGGACGAACACGAGATCCTTGATGAGGGCCATCGCCTCGCCGACGGCGATGGACCTGGAGAGTGCGGACTCGTCGAGGTCGGCATGCAGCAGCACGGAAGACGCGCGGGTCTTGCCCGACTCCTTGCGGTAGCCGTCGAACCGGTAGCCGCCGAGCACGGCGCCCTCTGCGGCGGCGGCCGCGAACTGCTCGAGACCGGGAGCCAGGGCCACCGAGACCGTCTCGAAGCCGGTCAGAGACCGGAGGGCTGTGCCTACGGCGTTGCGCACGGCGGAGGCATCGGGCTCACGGCCCACGCCGACGACGGCGAACGGCAGGGTCGTGACCTCGGGGGCGTAGGCCCGCGTGAACGACGAGGCCGAGCCGGTGTGGCCGACGGCCTGCAGGGAGTCGGCGAGTCCGGGGTAGCCGGTCAGCGACTCTGCGGAGTCCGAGATCTCGGGGATGACGAGCACTGCGGCGTCTGCAGCGCTTCCTGGGAACTGATCTGAGGTGCGCGAGAGCGCGGGAAGCGTCATACCTCCATCCTAGGAGGGTCGCGCGCCCGGGCGCCGAGCGGGTGTTCGCTCTCAGCTTGAAGGTCACCGCCCGGCCGTCCGACGCTGCTCGTAGCATTGACTCATGCCCTTCTCCGGAGAGATCCATGAACGTGTAGCGAACGCACCGGTCGTGCCGCGCGGACTGCCCCTTGTCCTGCTCCTGACGGGTTTCACCGACGCAGGCAGCGCCGTCTCCGGGCTCATCGAGCACCTTCGCGAGACGACGTCGCCCGAGCCGATCGCCGTCTTCGACAACGACGTGCTGCTGGACTACCGCGCACGCCGCCCGGTGATCTCCTTCGACCAGGATCACCTGACCGAGTTCCGTCCTGCCCGGCTGGAGCTCTCGCTCGCGACCGACGCCCTCGGCCAGAAGTTCCTCCTCCTCGCCGGTTACGAGCCGGACTTCGCCTGGAACGAGTTCGCGCGCACCGTGCTCGAGCTCGCCGACGAATTCGAGGTCTCCGGGCTCAACTGGGTGCACTCGATCGCGATGCCGGTCCCGCACACCCGCCCCATCGGCACGACGGTGAGCGGCAACCGCCGTGAGCTCACCGTGGCTCACTCGGTATGGCGCCCGCGCACCCAGGTGCCGGCCACTGCGGGGCATCTCCTCGAATTCCGCTTCGCGGAGCACGGTGAGCGCGTCGTCGGGTTCGTGCTGCTCGTGCCGCACTACCTCGCCGAGACCGAGAACCCCGACGCCGTGATCGCGGCAGCCGAGAAGCTGATGGCCGCCACGGGCCTGGTCATCCTGCTCGACGAGGTGCAGGAGCGCCGCCAGGACTACCTCACGCGCGTCGACGACCAGGTGCTGGGCAACGATGAGCTGCAGCAGATGGTGCAGGGGCTCGAGCGCCGCTACGACGCGTATATGGCCGGTCGTGATCCTGAGGACGGGTCGTACGACGAGGGCGGATTCAACGAGCGCGACCTGCCGAGCGCGGATGAGCTCGCCGCAGAACTCGAGCGCTACCTCGCCTCGCGCCCCAGCGGCGACGAGGACAAGCCGGGTCGCGGCTGACATCGAGCGAGCGAACTTGGGCGGATTGCACCTGCATGCCCACACGTGTGCGATACTAGGACTCTGGCCCGTTGTCAATCGATCTTTCCGGAGATTGGACTTGACAAGGGTCTTACTAGTGTCCGAAATGCTCCGGGGCCTGCGAGCGGCCCCGTGAAAGGCGAAACGTGACTCCTGCCACGACGAAGAAGACCCGGACGAAGAAGACCGCCGACGCTCCCGAGGTCGATGCTCCGGTCGAGGAGGCCGCTGAGAAGCCGGCGCCCAAGACCGCCGCGCAGCGTGCCGCTGCCAAGCGCGCGCCCGCGAAGAAGAAGAAGGCCGATGACATCGTCGAAGACGACGAGACTCCTCCCGCCGCAGAGCCCGATGAGGACGACGAGGACTCCAAGCCGAAGTTCACCGAGCCTCTGCCCACGGGCGCGATCGTCATCTCGTCGAACGACGACGAAGACGTGCCCGTCTACTCCACGCAGATCACCGGTGCGACCGCCGACCCTGTCAAGGACTACCTGAAGCAGATCGGAAAGGTCGCCCTGCTGAACGCGGCCGAAGAGGTCGAGCTCGCGATGCGCATCGAGGCCGGCCTGTTCGCCGAGGAGAAGCTCTCCACGATGACGGCCGCCGAGAAGGCCAGCCAGCTCGGGCTCGACCTGCAGTGGGTCGCCCGCGACGGTCAGCGCGCGAAGAGCCACCTGCTCGGCGCGAACCTCCGTCTCGTCGTCTCGCTCGCCAAGCGCTACACCGGCCGCGGCATGCAGTTCCTGGACCTGATCCAGGAGGGCAACCTCGGTCTGATCCGCGCCGTCGAGAAATTCGACTACACCAAGGGCTTCAAGTTCTCGACGTACGCCACCTGGTGGATCCGTCAGGCGATCACCCGCGCGATGGCAGACCAGGCCCGCACCATCCGCATCCCCGTGCACATGGTCGAGGTCATCAACAAGCTCGCCCGAGTGCAGCGCCAGATGCTGCAGGACCTGGGCCGTGAGCCCACGCCCGAAGAGCTCAGCCGCGAGCTGGACATGACGCCCGAGAAGGTCGTCGAGGTGCAGAAGTACGGCCGAGAGCCGATCTCCCTGCACACGCCTCTCGGTGAGGACGGCGACAGCGAGTTCGGTGACCTCATCGAGGACACCGAGGCAGTGGTCCCCGCGGATGCCGTGGGCTTCACGATGCTGCAGCGTCAGCTGGAGCAGCTGCTCGACTCGCTCTCCGAGCGTGAGGCCGGTGTCATCCGGATGCGCTTCGGACTCGGCGACGGACAGCCCAAGACCCTCGACCAGATCGGTGACACGTTCGGCGTGACGCGTGAGCGCATCCGTCAGATCGAGTCGAAGACGATGGCGAAGCTCCGCCACCCGAGCCGCTCGCAGTCGCTGCGGGACTACCTCGAGTGATGCAGGCGAACGAAGGCAAGGCGCTCGAGGCGAGCGTCGACGGCAAGAACTACGCGCGCATCCCGCTGCGGACGCGCGTCGTCATGCCGAACGACGACCTCGACTCCGTCGTCCTGGAGTACGCGAAGGAAGCTGTTCAGCCCGGTGACCTGCTGTTCGTGACCGAGAAGATCGTGGCGATCACGCAGGGCCGGTCGTACCGGCTCGACGAGATCACGCCCCGTCCGCTTGCGCGCTTCCTGTCGCGATACGTCGTCCGCACCTCCTACGGCATCGGTCTCGGCATGCCCGAGACGATGGAGATGGCCTTGCGCGAATGCGGCACCCTGCGGATCCTCTTCGCAGCCGGCGTCTCGGTGATCACCAAGGCCTTCGGGCGTCGCGGTGACTTCTACCGCATCGCAGGTGACAAGGCACGCGCCATCGACGGCCCGACGAAGAACACGATCCCGCCGTACAACCAGGCGGTCGTCCTCGGACCGAAGAACCCGCGTGAGGTGGCCCTCCGTCTGAAGAAGATGCTCGGCGGCGACCTCGAGGTCGCCGTCGTCGACATCAACGACATCGGCGGCAACATCCTCGGCTCGACGCTCGACAAGGCGGGGGAGCGTCGGCTCGTCCAGATCCTGGGCGACAATCCTCTCGGCCAGGCGACGCAGTCGACCCCGATGGGGATCGTCCGCGAGGTCTGACCTCCGCGTGATCGACGCCTCAGCAAGAAGGGCCCGGATGCTCAGCATCCGGGCCCTTCTTCATGCCTGCCGCGGTCAGAACCCGATCGCGGCCTGGTAGCGCGGCTTGTGTCCTGTGCGGATCCCGGTGACGCTCGGCTTGTTCTCGTACACGCCGGCGCCCCAGTTGCCCTCGACGAGCACCGGACCGTCAGGCGTGACCACGACATCCCAGCCGACGTACTGGATCTGCGGTACGACGCGCGCGACCTGGTCGACGAACTCGCGGACCTCGTCCATCATCGGCAGCTGGAAGTCGGCGATCGGGAAGCCGGAGTCCGGGTGCGTGACGTGCACGTGGCCGTGAGAGTCGTATCCGGATCCCACAGAGTGACCGTTCTCGTCGAGCATCGTGTAGAAGCCGCCGAAGCTCATCTGGTCGCTCACCGCCCCGCGTCCGAACTTCTGGGCCATCGCGAGGATGTGCGTCTTCTCGCCATCGAAGAATGCGGTGATGCGGGTGGTGTTCACGGTGCCGGGGCACACGGCCGCGAGGTCGGCGTGCTGGCGGATGACCTCTTCGACGAGGACCTGCTTCTTCGAGAGCAGCTCGACGTGGAACGCATCCCAGTCGGTCACGTCGGCGGCGTGGTAGCGGTGGACACCCGTGCCCGCCTGGCCGTGCGTCTCCTTCACGACGATCGTGCCCTGGCGCTCGGTGAATGAACGCAGCTCGTCTGCGTTGCCCTGCGTGATGAGCATCCACTCCCTCTTGAGGAAGGCATCGAAGACGGCGTTGAACTCTGCCTTGTCATGGAACAGGTGCCGATAGTCGGGGTGGTCGTACTTCTGCGAGATCTCGTTCGACACGGGGTGGGTCATGAACGTGTCGCGCTCCGCCTTGGTGAGGATCGCGAAGTCGTAGTCGATGTAGTCCTGGAATCCGACGTTATGGCGGCCCGCTGACCACAGCATGTCGACGACCACGAGGGGAACGGCCTTGCCGTGCTGAGAAGACGCCTCTTTGGCCCTCTCGATGACCGAGGCGACGTCGATGCGGCGAGCACGCGCCAGCAGATAGCGGACGCGGGGCGCGAGGGAAAAGCGTGACATGGATCTCCAAGTTCGGGGTCCCCTCCAGTCTACGGTGGGTGCGTGGGGCATCCTGAGAAGGCGGAGCTAGGCTGGAAACGTGTGTGAGAAGACATCCAGCTCCCGCCCGCGCGCGATGATCTCGCGGTCGGCGCTCGCGGTCGCATCCGCTGCCGCCGTCGATGCAGGGGGACGCGTCGCCGACCTCCGCCGCGATGCCTGGGGGCATGGGGTGCTCTCCGTCGCACACGCGGTGGTCGCCGCCGGTGCGGAGGCCGTGCTGGTCGACCATGCCGAGGAGGTCGAGGCCCTGGCTCTCGAAGGCATCGACGCCGTGACGACCGGCGCACCGGATATCGACCCCTTCCTGCTCTACGGGCTCCCCGATGCGGAGGGAGCACTGAGCGCGAGGCCGGTCATGCGGCTCGTCGGCAGAGTGCTTTCCACGAAGCCGCTCAGGGCCGGAGACGCGGTCTCCTACGGCTACACCCATCGAGTGGCCCATGACACGACGGCCGCACTCATCACCGGCGGCTACGCCCAGGGGATCGTGCGCGCGCTGGGCAATGCCGCCCACGTGGAGATCGACGGTGTGCAGCGCCCGATCATCGGGCGTGTCGCGATGGATGTGTGCGTGATCGATCTGCAGGGATCCGCCGCCGTCACCGTGGGCGCCGAGGCCACCTACTTCGGAGGTCGCGGGCCGGCCGCTCCCGGGCTCGCCCGATGGAGCGCCGTCACCGGACTCACGATCGCCGAGCTCGTCACCGTCGCGGGGGCACACGCGGAGCGGGGGTGGGAGGCATGAGTCGGCCGGAGCTGCGGATCGACACCGACCTGTTCCGAGCGAACATCCGCGCGGTCCGCGATCGCATCGCCCCGTCGGAGCTCATGGTCGTCCTCAAGGACGACGCGTACGGTCACGGACTCCGGTGGGCCGTCGAGGCGGCGAAGGACACGGGCGTCGAGTGGTACGGGTCATACGACGTCCGAAGCGGGGTCGAAGCACGACGCGTGCTCGGCGACACCGGTCGGATCTTCGCGTGGGTCACCTCGACGGATGAGGAGATCGACGACGCGCTGCGCGCCGACATCGACCTCGGCGTCGGATCGGCGGAGTACCTGGCGCGCATCACCGCCAGGGCTGCGCATGCCGGCGCGCGGGCACGGATCCACCTCAAGATCGACACGGGGCTGCATCGCAACGGTCTGCTCCCGGCCGAGTGGGAGCGCACCGTCGCCGATGTGCGCGCGGGTGAAGCGGCGGGACACCTCGAGCTCGCCGGGATCTGGAGCCATCTCGCCGAGGCGAGCGACGACGAGGACGACGATGCTCAGGCCCTGTTCCTCGATGCCGTCCGTGTCGTGGAGCAGTCCGGACCGACGCCCGAGGCGCTGCACCTGACGGCATCCGCTGCGTCCTGGTGGCGGCCGGAGCTCCGCGGCTCGCTGTCTCGGATCGGGGCGTTCTGCTACGGCGTCCGCTCGGCGGAGGGACCCGACCTGCCGGGTGTCACGCCGGTGGCCGAGCTCACGGCGACGGTCCGGAAGATCTCGGACGGGAATGCGCAGGTCGGCGTCGGGTCGTTCGACGGTATCCCGTCCACTCTCGCGGGAGCAGACGTGGGCACCCCGGGCGGATCTCGCGAGCTGCTGCGGATCGACGAGACGACGTCGCTGGTCCAGGGGTGGCCGGGGATGCAGATCGGCGACTCGGTCTGGCTGTTTGGCGCGGGCGAGCACGGAGAAGCGAGTGCGACGACCCTCGCCGAGCGCGTCGACACCGTCGGCGAGGAGATCCTCACTCGGCTCACGAGCCGCGTGCGCCGGGTCACCACCCCTTAACGAAGGCGGAGCCCGTCTGGTGACGGGCTCCGAGGCGGATCGAACCGCGACCGATCAGTCGATCAGTCGTGCGGTCTCGTCGTGCCAGCTCGTTGCGATGCTGCGGAGCTTCTCTTCGTACTTGCGACCGTGGTGGGCGCAGAACAGGAGCTCGGATCCGTTGACCTCGGCGGCGATGTAGGCCTGAGCGCCACATGAATCACAGCGATCCATGGCGGTCAGGCGGAACTCGACGGCGGAGGTCTCACGTTCGGTCGTTGCGTTCATCTCGGGGCCTCCTTGAGTGTCGGGTTCGCTGGCTGGGCGTGTTCAATACAACCACGCTGGGGCTGTGTGCATGCCCGGTTTGCGGCGTGTTTCGCTCAGCGCGTACGCGCGGGTGCCGTACTGAGGGCTCCCGGGGAGTGTCTGCGGCTGGTGGAGAGGCATCGCGAATAGACTCGGAGATTGTGACCGCCGAGTATTCCGCCCATCATCTCCAGGTGCTCGAAGGGCTCGAGGCCGTCCGCAAGCGCCCAGGTATGTACATCGGCTCGAACGGATCCCCGGGCCTGATGCACTGCCTCTGGGAGATCATCGACAACGCCGTCGACGAGGCCGTCGCGGGCAACGGCTCGAAGATCGACATCATCCTGCATGAGGACGGCAGTGTCGAGGTCCACGACCGCGGTCGCGGCATCCCCGTCGACGTCGAGCCGCGCACCGGTCTCACCGGCGTCGAGGTCGTCTTCACGAAGCTGCATGCCGGCGGAAAGTTCGGCGGAGGCTCGTACGCGGCATCCGGTGGTCTGCACGGTGTGGGCGCCTCTGTGGTGAACGCCCTCTCGGAGCGGCTCGACGTCGAGGTAGACCGAGGTGGCAAGACCTATGCCATGTCGTTCCATCGCGGAGAGCCCGGACTCTTCGCCGACAAGGGTGAGAAGCGGCCGGACGCTCCGTTCACCCCGTTCCAGGACAAGAGCGAGCTGCGGGTCGTCGGCAAGGCGCCGCGCGGCACGAGCGGAACACGTATCCGCTATTGGGCGGATCACCAGATCTTCACGAAGGATGCCGCGTTCCAGCTCAACGACCTGGTGACTCGCGCACGTCAGACGGCGTTCCTCGTCCCAGGGCTGGAACTCGTGATCCGCGACGAGCGCGCGGCCAACGGCGCCGAGGTCGAGGGCCAGCCGATCGAGACGTCCTACCGGTACGACGGCGGCATCTCGGAGTTCGTCGAGTACCTCGCGAACGACGCTCCCGTCACCGACACCTGGCGCATCCAGGGCGAAGGCACGTTCAAAGAGACAGTGCCGGTGCTGCAGGCCGACGGCCACATGATCGCCACAGAGGTCGAGCGCGTCTGCGCCGTCGACATCGCGATGCGGTGGGGCACCGGCTACGACACGACCACGCGGTCGTTCGTCAACATCATCGCGACCCCCAAGGGCGGCACCCACCAGCAGGGCTTCGAGCAGGAGCTGCTCAAGGTGCTGCGCTCGCAGGTCGAGCAGAACGCACGTCGATTGAAGGTCGGCAGCAACGACAAGCTCGAGAAGGACGACGTCCTCGCCGGGCTCACCGCGGTGCTCACGGTGAACGTCCCCGAGCCGCAGTTCGAGGGCCAGACGAAGGAGATCCTCGGCACCCCGGCCGTGCGTCAGATCGTGGCCCAGGTGCTCCGGAAGGATCTCGGCGCCCGATTCAGCTCGACGAAGCGCGACGACAAGAGCCAGTCGACGCAGCTGCTCGACAAGGTGGTCGCGGAGATGAAGGCACGAGTCTCCGCTCGTGCCCACAAGGAGACCCAGCGCCGAAAGAACGCGCTCGAGTCCTCCACCCTTCCGACCAAGCTGGTCGACTGCCGCACGAACGAGGTGGAGCGCAGCGAGCTGTTCATCGTCGAGGGAGACTCCGCGCTCGGCACAGCGAAGAACGCACGGAACAGCGAGTTCCAGGCGCTGCTGCCCATTCGCGGAAAGATCCTCAACGTCCAGAAGGCGTCGGTCGGCGACATGCTGTCGAACGCCGAGTGCGCATCGATCATCCAGGTGATCGGTGCGGGCTCCGGCCGCAGCTTCGACATCGACGCCGCGCGGTACGGCAAGGTCATCCTGATGAGCGACGCCGATGTCGACGGCGCGCACATCCGCACGCTCCTGCTCACGCTGTTCTATCGCTACATGCGGCCGCTCATCGAGCATGGCCGCGTGTTCGCCGCGGTGCCGCCGCTGCACCGCGTGATCGTGATGAATCCGGGCTCCAAGCCCAACGAGACCATCTACACCTACAGCGAGCAGGAGATGCACGCCCTTCTCGCCAAGCTCCGCAAGTCGGGCAAGCGGTGGCACGAGCCGATTCAGCGATACAAGGGACTCGGCGAGATGGACGCGGAGCAGCTCGCCACGACCACCATGGAACGCGGCGGCCGCCTGCTGCGCCGGGTGCGCATGGAGGATGCCGAGGCGGCGGGTCGCGTGTTCGAGCTGCTGATGGGCAACGAGGTCGCGCCTCGACGTGAGTTCATCATCGATTCGTCCGATCGCCTCTCTCGGGAATCGATCGACGCCTGATCGTTCAGCGCCTCAGCGCCAGAGCCGCGCGGTAGACATCGAGCAGCGCGTCGCGGTGGGCGTTCGGCAAGCGGCGTGGAACAGAGCTCAGACCAGAGTGCGGCCGATGCTCCCGATCACGCCGTCCACCGGCTGACCCGATGCGTCGCGTCGTGCGCCGGGTTCGGGGAGCTTGCGCACCGCACCCGTCGGATCGACGGCCTGCGCCGGGCTCGGCCCGACCCAGGCGACCATGAGGCGGTCCTCGCCCTTCAGGAAGGCGTGGGCACGGACTCCGCCGGTCGCTCGGCCCTTCGAGGGATACTCCGCGAACGAGGTCACCTTGGCACGTCCCGGTTCGGTACCGGGCAGGCTGCTGTCGGAACCGGAGACCGTGGCGACGACGGCATCGGCATCCGGAGTGACAGCGCCGAAGAACAGCACGGACGCGCCGGCCCCCAGCTTCATGCCCGCCATGCCGCCGGCCGGTGCTCCCTGCGGGCGCACGGCTGAGGCCGAGAAGCGCAGCAGCTGGGCATCCGTGGTCACGAACACGAGGTCTGCGTCATCCTGAGCCTCGACAGCACCCACGACCGTGTCGCCGGGCTTCATGCCGATGACCTCGAGGTCGGGACGCACGGGGAGCGTGGAGGGAACGATCCGCTTGACTGTGCCCTGGGCCGTGCCCAGGGCGATCGGGACGTCGCTGTCGAAGCGCACGAACGCGAGGATCCGCTCTCCGCGGGTGGTGATCCCGAGGTAGTCGCGCAGCGGCGCGCCTGCCGCGAGCTGCACGGAAGACGACGGTACCGACGGCAGATCGACGGGGGAGAAGCGCAGCACGCGCCCTTCCGTCGTCAGTGCACCGATCTCCGCGCGCACCGTCGTGTCGACGGTGGTCAGGATCGCGTCGTGCTTGCTCCGTCGGGCCGGCAGCGTGAGCTCCTGCCCCTCGGCGAGGTCCACGCGCACGGCGCGTCCGGTCGTCGACAGCACGAGCACGGTGGGAGCATCGGCGATCTGCAGGTCAACGGCACCCTTCGTCGCGCGCGGCTTCGGGGGCGCGGCGTTCATCAGGAGCGTACGGCGAGGAGTGCCGTAGGCCTCGGCTGCGGCATCCAACTCCTGTGCGACCACTGCGCGCAGCAGGGCCTCGCTCGACAGGAGATCGCGGAGTCTGGCGATCTCGGCGAGCAGCGCGTCGCGCTCGGTCTCGAGCTCGATGCGCGAGAACTTCGTCAGACGCCGCAGGCGCAGCTCGAGGATGTACTCCGCCTGCAGTTCGCTGAGGTCGAAGACGGACCGCAGTCGTGCGCGCGCCTGCTCGGAGTCGTCGGAGGAGCGGATGACCTGGATGACCTCGTCGATGTCGAGGATCGCGATGAGGAGCCCCTCGACGAGGTGCAGACGCTCTTCGCGGCGAGCGAGGCGATAGCGGCTGCGGCGCGTGATGACCTCGAGCCGGTGCGCGACATAGACGCGCAGCATCTCCTTGAGCCCGAGGGTGCGCGGCTGGCCGTCGACCAGAGCCACGTTGTTGATGCTGAAGGAATCCTCGAGAGGCGTGAGCCGGTAGAGCTGCTCGAGGACGGCGTTGGGGTCGAACCCGGTCTTGATGCCGATCGCGACGCGCAGGCCGTGGTTGCGGTCGGTGAGGTCGGTCACGTCGCTGATGCCCTGCAGCTTCTTCGACTGGACGGCGTCACGGATCTTCTCGATCAGTCGCTCCGGCCCGACCATGTACGGCAGCTCGGATACGACGATGCCGGTGCGCCGCGGGCCGAGTGGCTCGACCGACACCTTGCCGCGCACCTTCAATGCGCCGCGTCCGGTCGCGTATGCGTCCTTGACTCCGTCGAGACCCATCAGGATGCCGCCCGAGGGGAAGTCCGGTCCGGGGACGAACTCCATGAGCTCTTCGGTCGTCGCGTCGGGATTCTCGAGCAGGTGGGTGGCGGCGGCGACGACCTCGATCAGGTTGTGCGGTGCCATGTTGGTCGCCATGCCGACGGCGATACCGCTCGCTCCGTTGACGAGCAGGTTCGGGAAAGCTGCGGGCAGCACGGACGGCTGCTGGAACTGGCCGTCGTAGTTCGGGATGAAATCGACGACGTCCTCGTCGAGGTTCTCGGTGAGCGCCATCGCGGGGGAGGCGAGACGCGCCTCGGTGTAGCGCGCAGCCGCGGGACCGTCGTCGAGCGAGCCGAAGTTGCCGTGTCCGTCGACCAGCGGCACGCGCAGCGCCCACTCCTGGGCGAGGCGCACGAGGGCGTCGTAGATCGCCGAGTCGCCGTGCGGGTGCAGCTTTCCCATGACCTCGCCCACGACGCGGGCGCTCTTGACGTGACCGCGGTCGGGACGGAGGCCCATCTCGGCCATCTGATACAGGATGCGTCGCTGCACGGGCTTCAGGCCGTCGCGAGCGTCGGGCAGAGCCCGCGAGTAGATCACCGAGTAGGCGTACTCGAGGAAGGAACCCTGCATCTCTGTCTCGAGATCGATGTCCTGGATACGCTCAGGGGCGAGCTCGGCAGGCGGGGTCTTCGGCATGGGCATCCTGAATGGTGCGAGGCTGAGGGCGTACGGGAGCCTGTGTCAGACTGGCTCGGATGTCCCTCATTCTACCGTCCGAGTCGCCGGCAGCCCGGAGCGTCGTCGGGGTGGCGGACGACGTGTTCGCCGCTCTGCGCGGTGAGTCCGCGACCCTGCCGCGGGCCGAGTCCGTCGTCCTCGTGCTCATCGACGGCCTCGGCGCCATCAGTCTGCGCGCCCATGCCGGCCACGCCAGAGCGCTCACCGCCGGTATGGCGAAGAAGGATGTCGCCCATTCGGTCTTCCCCTCGACCACCGCGGCGGCTCTCACCAGCATCCTCACGGGCACATGGCCCGGCCAGCATGGACTGGTCGGCTACCGGGTCCTCGATCCCGACAGGGACGTGCTGGTCAACCAGCTCACGGGCTGGGAGTCGGATGGTCTCGATCCGGCGACGTGGCAGGCGGCTCCGACGGTCTTCGAGCGCGCCAGGTCAGAGGGTCGTCCGACCTTCGCCGTCGGCGTCGCGGCGTACGCGGGGAGCGGGTTCACCCGTGCGACGCTGCGCGGTGCCGACTTCGTCGCCGCCCAGACACCCGCCGAGCGAGTGGAGGCCGCATACGACCTCGCGGAGCGCCACCCGGGCTCGCTCGTCTACTGCTACCTCCCCGAGGCCGACAAGGCGGGGCACAGATACGGCCTCGACTCCGCACACTGGATCGCCGCGCTCGAGGAGATCGACGCCGCGCTCTCACGACGTGTGCCGCCGGGTGTCGGTGTGCTCGTGACGTCGGACCACGGCATGCTCGACGTGCCGGCACACCGGCAGATCGTTCTCGAGGCAGAGCACCTCGAGGGAGTTCGCCATCTCGGTGGGGAACCGCGGATGCTGCACGTCTATGTCGAACCGGATGCCGACGCATCTGCGGTCGCCGAGCGGTGGGTTCGTGACCTCGACGGCGTCGCTGATGTCGGAACCCGGGATCAGGCGATCACGGCGGGGTTGTTCGGCCCGGAGGTGACCGAGGCGGCCTCGTCGCGGATCGGCGATGTCCTCGTCGTGGCCCGGGGCAACGGTGCCGTCTACGACGGCACGGCTGCAGACCAGCGCGGCCGTGGAATGATCGGGCAGCACGGGGGACTGACTCCGGAGGAGCGTCAGGTTCCGCTGCTCAGGTTCGGAGCCTTCGCGCGCTGAGTCCTCGCACTCGTGCCGGGTGCCGGTCTACTCGTCGGTGCGGGCCCCGAAGACGATCTCGTCCCACGACGGCATCGCGTTGCGGCGTCGACGGCGACCGTTGCCCTCGTTCGCGGGCTCCGGCGCGGGCTCCGGCTCGTCACTCTCCGCGGGAACGCTCTCGAAGGCGTCGAACAGCGCGATCGGACTCTGGTCCGTGTTCTCGTCGTCCGGCTCGTCGAGGATCGGTGCGGTCTCGCGCTGACCCCGCCGGCGTCGCAACGCCTCGAGCAGGTCGGCGGTCTCGGGGCTCGTCGTCGCGGACTCCGGCGCGCGCTTGATCGCGGCGTCCTGCGCCGCTGCCATCGAGCGCTCTGGGGCGATGCTGTCGTCGACCTCGGTTTCGGGCGCCGGGAGCAGACGTGGTCCGAATGCGCCGGAGTCGAAACGGCTGTCGTCCTTGTAGGGCGATGCCTGCCGTTCGGCCTCGACGGCGCGCAGTCGCGGGATGAGTCCGTCCGGCAGCGAGCCCTGGCGAGACAGCTGGGTCGCATCGGCGTTGAGCGGTGCGAGGGCGCTGCGGCGGGGGTCGAAGCTCCAGCGAGCGTCGTGCTCGACCTCGTTGGCGGTGAACTCGAGCTTGATGATCCAGCCGCTCTCGTCCTTCCAGCTCGCCCAGCGCTCGGCAGAGGCCTCGACCTCTGACAGCTTGGCTCGGATCGCGGTGCCGAAAGTCGGCTGAGCGTCGGGCTCGACATCGCTGCCGATCAGGACGGGTACGGCGAGCGCCTGGCCGATGACGTGCTCGCGCTCGGCGAGAACGGGTCCTTCGAAGCGGATGACGTCGTCGACGCCGATGCCGAGGAGGGCCGCGACCTCGGGCGCCGTGAGGCCGGCGCGGATCTGAGCCTGGATGTCGCGCGGGCTCGCCGCGAGACGCTGAGCAGCCGGCTCGCTCTGTCGCGTCGCCCGACGGATCTCTCGGTGCAGGACGTCGTCGATGGGCAGCGCGAACCGCTCGCCCGACTCGGTCGCGAGTACGAGCAGTCCTGCTTCTGTGCCGACGATGGTGACGTTTTCCATGCGAATGCCCCTCTGATGGGTGTGCGTTCATGGTGTCACGCGGGGCCGCTCAGAACCGGGAATAGTCTGGGCGTGCCGTGAGTTTGGTCTGTCGCAGCCGCGGGCATTTGCTTATTCCTCCGCGGTCATGCAAACTATGGCCGCCGATTACCCCGACGGCGCACCACCCACTCGCATGAAAGTGGAGATTTACCACATGGCAACCGACTACGACGCTCCCCGCAAGAGTGAAGACGACTCCGAGTCGATCGAAGCCCTCAAGGAGCGTGTGCCGGACAAGCTCTCCGGCTCATCGGGAGACGAAGACGCGGACAACCCGTCCAGCTTCGACCTCCCGGGAGCGGATCTCTCCGACCTCGAGCTCGATGTCGTCGTGCTGCCCGCGCAGCAGGACGAGTTCACCTGCATGAACTGCTTCCTCGTGAAGCACCGTTCTCAGCTCGACCACGAGGGCGCATCCGGCCCCATCTGCAAGGAGTGCGCCGCCTGAGCGCACCATAGAGCGAGATCTCACGCGCCCCCGACCTCTTGGTCAGGGGCGCGTCGTCTTTCCGGCCTTGAGCGGCGTGATCGATCCCGCAGCGTGCTCAGGCGGGCGGCGTGGTCAGCGCTGGGCGGCGACGATCGCGGCGGCCAGCCGATCGGGCGTGCGCGACGAGATGGTCCAGGTGTCGACGGGATCGTCGGGGTCGATGTTCGGAACGACGACGATGCCGTCTACCCCGCCCCGGATCAGATGCCAGCCTCGCGCCGGAAGCCCCGGTCCTCGAGCCTGGCGCGCCTCTTCGCCGTTCAGCGCCCGTGGTGTGCCGAGGTGTCGGACGTCGATGTGCGCTCGACCGGCCCGCAGCACATCGCCGTCGACCGAGACGGGCGGGGCGAGTGCGAGGAAGGCGATCACGAGGAGAGCCGAGACCGCTGCGCCGACGACCAGGGCGATGGTCGAGCCGACGGGCACGAAGATGAGCGCCACCATGGGGCCCGCCAGAGCGACCGTCACCAGCAGCCACAGGCTGGGGGACAGTCTCTCGCGGTAGTGGATCCGCGCGTCAGGAGCGATGTTCTGCATTAGCCTCGTGGGGTGACTGATTCCGTTGATGTCCCCATTATCGCCTCTGTGGTGCCCGGCTACGCCCACCCCGGTGATGCGGGCGCCGATCTCGTCGCCGCCGAGGCCGTCCACCTGGCACCCGGCGAGCGGGCGCTCGTGGCCACCGGAGTGCGCATCGCCCTGCCCGAGGGATATGCCGCCTTCGTGGTGCCGCGCAGCGGGCTCGCGGCCAAGCACGGGATCTCGATCGTCAACTCGCCCGGCACGGTGGATGCCGGCTATCGCGGTGAGATCAAGGTGAGCCTGATCAACACCGACATCCACAGCGCGTACGATGTCGCCGTCGGCGATCGCATCGCGCAACTGATCGTGATGCCCGTGACCCGAGCCGTGTTCATCCCGGTCGAGGAGCTGCCAGAGAGCGTCCGCGGCGAGGGTGGCTTCGGCTCGACGGGCTACCAGGCAGGATCCCATTCCCCTTCGGCAGGACAGACCAATGACTGACAACAACGCGACTCCTTCGAAGTCCGCACCGGACGACCGGGCGACACAGGGCCCGTTCGACGACTCCGAGGCGAACCCCGTCCGGCCCTACATCGATCTCGGCGGCATCAAGATCCTTCCGCGCGAGGGCCTCAACCTTCGGCTCGAGGTCGAAGAGCAGTCCAAGCGCATCGTGGCCGTCGGGCTCGACTACGCCGATTCGTCCCTGCAGGTGCAGCCTTTCGCGGCACCGCGCTCGGGCGGTCTCTGGGACGAGACCCGGGTGCAGCTGCGTGATCAGGTGCGCACCCAGGGCGGCCGGGTCGAGGAGCGCGACGGTCCCCTCGGCAAGGAGCTCCTCGCCGAGGTTCCCGCGGCGGCCAACGAGGGATCCGAGCTGCGCCTCGCGCGCTTCATCGGCATCGACGGGCCCCGCTGGTTCCTTCGTGGGGTCATCGGCGGAGCCGCGGCATCCGATCTCGAAGCGGCCGCCAAGGTCGAGGATCTCTTCCGGTCGATCGTCGTCGTGCGCGGTGGCGCTCCGATGCCGCCGCGCGACCTGATCCCGCTGAAGATGCCCGCGACTCCCGGCTCCGCGTGACCACCCCGGCCCCGGAGCCCGAGCGCGAGCAGAGCGCGTCGGACATCGTCGGCGCGGCTCTCGGCGGCGCCGCTCGCCGAGCGGGTCTCGACCCGAACGAGAGCGGCGCGACGCACCGTGTGGTGTGGTCCGCGATCGGCGGATGGCGCGGCATCCTCGAGTCCGTCCTTCCGAGCCTCGCGTTCGTCATCCTCTTCACCATCCGCCCCGAGCCGCTGATCGTTCCTCTGGGCGTGTCGGTCGGGCTCGCCGCGGTGTTCACCGTCGTGCGGCTGATCCAGAAGTCACCCCCGTCTGCGGCCATCGGCGGTCTCGTGGCCGCCGCGGCCGCGGCTGCGCTCGCGCTGTGGACGGGCCGCGGCGAAGACAACTTCGTCCCCGGTCTCATCACCAACGCCGTCTATGGCACCGGCATGCTGGTGTCGGCGCTGATCGGCTGGTCGCTGATCGGTCTCGCGGTCGGTTTCCTGATGGGGGAGGGCACCGCATGGCGGCGCGACCGTCGCAAGCGTCGTGCCTTCCTGTGGCTCGGCGTGGCCTGGGCCGCTCTGTTCTTCGCACGTCTCGCAGTGCAGTTGCCGCTGTACCTCGCCGGAGACGTCACCGCGCTCGGCACGCTGAAGCTGATCATGGGCCTGCCGCTGTTCGCGCCGCTGATCGCCGTCACCTGGCTCGTCGTGCGCGCGCTGTATCCGCGCGGCGCCGATGCCGACAAGGCCGCTCAGCCGTGATAGATTTATCTTGACATCAAGATAAATTGCAGGCTTTCGCCTGAGGGCTGAGCGGAGCAGACTGGTTAGGTCTGCCTTGCTAGCCGCAGGGGCTCGCTGGCGAGCAAGATGGAGGCGCCTGTCGCTCCCATCCGAATAGAAGGAGACGGATTCGTGTCCACGGTGAACAGCTTCGGTGCCAAGAGCACCCTGACGGTCGGCAGCACCGACTACGAGATCTTCCGCATCGACACGGTGCCCGGTTTCGACAAGCTCCCTTTCAGTCTGAAGGTCCTCCTCGAGAACCTGCTTCGCACCGAGGACGGCGCGAACGTGACCAAGGCGCAGATCGAAGCACTGGGTTCGTGGGATGCCGCGGCTGAGCCGAGCACCGAGATCCAGTTCACGCCGGCCCGTGTGGTCATGCAGGACTTCACCGGTGTTCCCTGCATCGTCGACCTCGCCACCATGCGCGAGGCCGTCACGGCGCTGGGCGGCGACGCGAACAAGATCAACCCGCTCTCGCCCGCCGAGATGGTCATCGACCACTCGGTGATCGCCGACCTCTTCGGTTCCGAGAACGCCCTCGAGCGCAACGTCGAGATCGAGTACGAGCGCAACGGCGAGCGGTACCAGTTCCTTCGCTGGGGCCAGACGGCATTCAGCGACTTCAAGGTCGTTCCCCCCGGAACCGGCATCGTGCACCAGGTGAACATCGAGCACCTGGCCAAGGTCATCTACGACCGTGACGTCGACGGAGTGCTGCGCGCCTACCCCGACACCTGCGTCGGCACCGACTCGCACACCACGATGGTCAACGGCCTGGGTGTGCTCGGGTGGGGCGTCGGCGGCATCGAGGCCGAGGCCGCGATGCTCGGCCAGCCCGTGTCGATGCTCATCCCGCGCGTCGTCGGCTTCAAGCTCTCGGGCGAGATCCCGGCCGGCGTCACGGCTACGGACGTCGTGCTGACGATCACCGACCTGCTGCGCAAGCACGGAGTCGTCGGCAAGTTCGTCGAGTTCTACGGTGAGGGCGTGGCATCCGTGCCGCTGGCCAACCGCGCGACGATCGGCAACATGTCGCCCGAGTTCGGTTCGACGGCGGCGATCTTCCCGATCGACGACGTGACCCTCGACTACCTGCGTCTGACCGGCCGCAGCGACGAGGCCGTCGCGCTGGTCGAGGCGTACGCGAAGACCCAGAAGCTCTGGCACGACGCATCGCAGGAGCCCGTCTTCAGCGAGTACCTCGAGCTCGACCTCGGCACTGTGGTGCCGTCGATCGCCGGCCCGAAGCGCCCGCAGGACCGCATCCTCCTCTCCGAGGCGAAGTCGCAGTTCGAGCAGGACATCCTGGCCTACGCCGCACCGTCGACCTCGGACGACGTCGTCGACCTCGAGTCGAAGCACTCGTTCCCCGCCTCCGACCCGGGCAACGCGCCCGGTGAAGAGGAGCCGCGCACCACTCGGCCCGTGCACATCAACAGCGGCGCACCGGCGAACGCGTCGAAGCCCGTGCCGGTCACCACTCCGTCGGGTGAGAAGTACATCCTCGACAACGGTGCAGTGACCCTCGCGGCGATCACCTCGTGCACCAACACCTCGAACCCCTCGGTGATGATCGCCGCAGGTCTCGTCGCCCGCAAGGCGCTCGAGAAGGGCCTGAAGCAGAAGCCCTGGGTCAAGACCACCCTCGGCCCCGGCTCGAAGGTCGTCACCGACTACTACGAGAAGTCCGGACTCGACAAGGACCTCGAGGGCCTCGGCTTCTACACCGTCGGCTACGGCTGCACCATCTGCATCGGAAACTCGGGTCCGCTGATCGAAGAGGTCTCCGCGGCCATCAACGATCACGACCTCGCCGTGACCGCCGTGCTCTCGGGCAACCGCAACTTCGAAGGCCGCATCAGCCCCGACGTGAAGATGAACTACCTCGCGAGCCCGCCGCTCGTCATCGCCTACGCCCTCGCGGGGTCGATGCACTTCGACTTCGAGAACGATGCGCTCGGCAAGGGATCCGACGGCAACGACGTGTTCCTCAAGGACATCTGGCCGACGCCCGACGAGGTGCAGGAGATCGTCGATTCCTCGATCTCGCGTGAGCAGTTCATCAAGCAGTACGCGACCGTCTTCGACGGTGACGAGCGCTGGCGCAGCCTGCCCACCCCGGACGACGACATCTTCCAGTGGGACGAGAACTCGACGTACGTGCGCAAGGCTCCGTACTTCGATGGCATGACGATGGAGCTCACCCCGGTGCGCGACATCGAGGGCGCCCGCGTCATGGCGACTCTGGGCGACTCGGTCACGACCGACCACATCTCGCCCGCCGGCAACATCAAGCCCGGCACCCCCGCGGCGCAGTACCTCATGGAGCACGGGGTCGACCGCAAGGACTTCAACTCCTTCGGATCGCGTCGCGGCAACCACGAGGTCATGATCCGCGGCACGTTCGCGAACATCCGCCTGAAGAACCTGATGGTCTCGGCTGTCAACGACGGCCAGGTCGTCGAGGGTGGCTACACCCGCGACTTCACCCAGCCCGGTGGACCGCAGTCGTACATCTACGACGCGAGCATGAACTACCAGGAGCAGGGCACGCCCCTCGTCATCTTCGGTGGCAAGGAGTACGGTTCGGGATCGTCGCGCGACTGGGCGGCGAAGGGCACGAGCCTCCTCGGCGTCAAGGCGGTCATCACCGAGAGCTTCGAGCGCATCCACCGCTCGAACCTGATCGGAATGGGCGTCGTCCCGCTGCAGTTCCCGGCCGGCGAGAGCTGGGAGTCCCTGGGTCTCGACGGCACCGAGATCGTCTCGATCTCCGGTCTCGAGGAGCTCAACAACGGCGTGACCCCGAAGACGGTTCGCGTCACGGCCACGCCGAGCGAGAACTCGCCCGAGGGCAAGCAGGTCGTCGAGTTCGACGCGGTCGTCCGCATCGACACCCCCGGTGAGGCGGATTACTACCGCAACGGCGGCATCCTGCAGTACGTGCTGCGTTCGCTGGTCTGATCGCACGATCGGAAAGGGCTCGGTTCTTCGGAACCGGGCCCTTTCCGCGTGCCGGGGGCGGTGTCAAGGGGGAGTCGCTCTCCGAGCTTTCCCGGGTGCCCGGGGTAGGATCGAGCAGGCGTCCGTACCGGAATCGGCGCCGCGAACGGTGCCTAAGAGGAGGTGCAGATGCCCATTCTTCCGAGCATCTCAGGACCCCGTGACCTCGACTCCCTGTCAGAGGATCAGCTGATCGAACTCGCCGGTGAGATCCGCGAGTTCCTCGTCGAGAACGTGTCGCGCACCGGCGGGCATCTCGGCCCCAACCTCGGTGTCGTCGAGCTCACGATCGCTCTGCACCGCGTCTTCTCGTCACCCGACGACCCCTTCATCTTCGACACAGGGCACCAGTCCTACGTGCACAAGCTCCTCACCGGTCGCCAGGACTTCTCGTCTCTGCGAGTGCGCGGTGGACTCGCCGGGTATCCCCAGCGCGGCGAGAGCCCTCACGACGTGGTCGAGTCCTCGCACGCGTCGAGCTCGCTCAGCTGGGCCGACGGTGTGTCGCGCGCGCTGACCGCCACGGGGCGGGCCGACCGTCACGTCGTCGCCGTCGTCGGCGACGGAGCACTCACGGGCGGCATGACGTGGGAGGCGCTCAACAACATCTCCGACGACAACGATCGCAACCTCGTGATCGTCGTGAATGACAACGGTCGTTCCTACGCGCCGACCATCGGCGGCATGTCCCGGTTCCTCAACCGGGTGCGCACCGCGGCTGCGTACAAGGAGCTGCACCACAAGTCGGACCGACTCTTCCGTGCGTTCGGTCCCGTCGGCCGCGCGGTGTTCCGCGGGGTGCGCGGCGGCACCCACGGCTTCCTCTCGCGGTTCACGAACAACGAGGCGCTGTACTCGAACCTCGACATCAAGTACCTCGGCCCGGTCGACGGGCACGATCTCCCCGCCCTGCTCGAGACGCTCGAGCTGGCCAAATCGTACGGTGCGCCGGTGATCGTGCACACGATCACCGAGAAGGGCCGCGGCTACCAGCCTGCTCGCGACGATGAGGCCGACCAGTTCCATGCGGTCGGACGCATCGACCCCGCGACCGGCGAGACACTCTCTTCCAGCGGAACGGGCTGGTCCGACGTGTTCTCCGAGTCGCTCGTCGCCATCGGAGAGCGTCGAAGCGACGTCATCGCGATGACCGCAGCGATGCTGCGACCGACCGGTCTCGCGCCGTTCGCCGAGCGCTTCCCCGATCGCGTGTACGACGTGGGCATCGCCGAGCAGCACGCCGTCGCGTCGGCCGCAGGTCTCGCCTTCGGAGGTCTGCACCCCGTCGTCGCGGTCTACGCCACCTTCATGGGGCGCGCCTTCGACCAGGTGCTCATGGACGTCGCTCTGCATCGGGCGGGCGTGACCTTCGTGCTCGACCGCGCCGGCGTCACCGGCCCGGACGGTCCCAGCCACCACGGCATGTGGGATCTCGCGATGCTGCAGATCGTCCCGCACATCCGCATCGCCGCGCCGCGTGACGGAGCCCGGTTGCAGGAGGCCCTCGATGAGGCGGTGCTCGTCGACGATGCGCCGACCGTCATCCGCTTCCCGAAGGGCGACGTCGCGGCGGATCTTCCGGCCATCGAGCGGCTGCACGACGGCGTCGATGTGCTCGCCCGCGGCGAGTCCGAGGATGTCCTGCTCATCGGCATCGGCCCGTTCGCCGCGCTCGCGATGGACGTCGCAGAGCGTCTGCGCGCTCAGGGCATCGGCGCCACGGTGATCGATCCGCGCTGGGCCATCCCGGTGCAGCCCTCGATCGTGAGCATGGCAGCTCGTCATCGTCTGGTCATCACCATCGAAGACGGCATCCGCGTCGGCGGCATCGGCACGCGTGTCCGGCAGGTGCTTCGCGAGGCGGGCATCGACACCGCCGTCGACGAGCTGGGGCTTCCTGACGAGTTCATCGATCACGCGTCGAGGGACCAGATCCTCGCCGACGCCGGTCTCACCGCATCGAAGATCGCGCAGGACGTCGTGTCGCAGGTGCTCGGGACTCGGATCCCCGTCGCTCGGGATGCGGGCACGAGCGGGACGGTCGATCTGCCGCTGCACGAACGCCGCTGACCGGCGTCGCCACCGCGTGACGGCGGATGACGGTCACAGACCGTTCGACCGCTGCGATCAGTTGAGAGCGTGGAGTGCGGCGACCGCCTGCGCCCCGCGATCGGTGTCCCGGAGCGCGGCCGAGAGCAGATAGCCGTCGGTGAGCGCGTCACCGGTGACCATGACGCGTACCAGCTCGACGCCGCATGCCCGACGCACCTCGTCGGCGCTGGCCGCGATCACGCGGGTGTTGATCTCGTCGTTGTGGGGCAGCTCCGCGCCCTCGAGGCCGCGGATGACGTCGCGCAGTGCGGCGCCCACGATGTTCGAGGCCCGTTCTTTGACGTTCACGACGTCGAGTTCGAACACTCGGAGATCTCGTCCGGTCGGGATCGGTCGCCACTCGAACGACGCGTGCACCCGGTGCTGATGGCCGCTCGCCCCGGTCATCTCGCGCGCGGGCAGATCCGTCGCCCTGCAGCGCACATCGATCAGTCGATACCAGTAGAACAGGGGGAACGCGCCATGCGACCCCGGATCGAGGACCACGACCTCGCCGACCGCTCCGCCACGTGAGGTGGGGCGCCGTTGCGGGCGGTTCCGGATGATCGGCTTGCCGTTCCGGGTGCGGATCGCAGCCCACCCCTCATCGACCGTGACGATGAAGATCTTCAGCAGCGCCGGCACGACCAGCAGGATCGTGAGGATCGCCGTGCCGGTCTTGAAGAGCCCCGACATTCCCTTGCCGCCCAACATCGAGAGGAGCATGTCCATGCCACCACTGTGCCCCCTCGATCGCGTTCGGAGCGCTCTCTGAGCGGCGCTGGCGAAGGTGTTCATTCGCTGTTCCGTGCTCGTTACCCGGTGTGCCGTGACGCGGATACGGTTGGCGGCGGTCGCGCGGATGCGGCGTCGTCAGGAGAACGTGGCGAGGATCTCGGCGACCTCGGATTCGACGAACGCCCTCTGCCGCTCCCGGTCGTCGTCGACGAGGCCGAGCCGGGTGCGGCGATCGAGGACGTCGTCGGCGGTCATCGCGCCCTCCGCGCGGACGGCGAAGTCGATGGTCGCTGGGGAGATGTGCCCCCGGCCCCCGCTGTCCTCGGCCCTCATCGCGGAGTCGGTGAGGCGGAGGGATACCGTGCGGCTCGCGCCGGCGTCGAGCCCCGCCGATGCCACGGCGAGGTCGACCGCATCCTCCGCCATCCGCCGGTAGGTGGTCAGCTTGCCTCCGAGGACGTTGACGAAGCCGCGCTCGGAGACGCGGACCAGATGCCGACGGGAGATGTCCGCCGTCGACGCCGCACCGGTGTCGACGAGCGGCCGCAGGCCCGCGAACGATCCCCTGACCTGCGTGCGCGTGATCGGGACGGTCAGTACTCGGTTGAGGTTCGCGAGCAGGAACTCGATCTCGCCCTCGGTCGGCTCGGGGACCCGCGGAACAGGGCCCGGCGCATCTTCGTCAGTGAGTCCGACGATCACGCGGCCGTGCTGCTGCGGCAGCGCGAAAACAAAGCGGCTGATCGACCCCTCATGCGGAATGGTCAGTGCCGCGGACGGGTCGCCGAGATCCGCGGCATCCAGCACGATGTGCGTTCCGCGGCTGGGCCGCACGGTGATCGACTCGTCGAGGCTTCCGGCCCAGACGCCGGTGGCATTGACGACGGATCGGGCGCGCATGTCCAGACGCTCGCCCGTCAGCACGTCTTCGGCGGTCGCGCCGTCGACGCGCAGCTCGAGCGCTCGGACGCGGGTGAGGACGCGGGCGCCCAGACTGGCGGCTGTCCTGGCGACGGTCACGACCAGGCGGGCGTCGTCGATCAGCTGCCCGTCGTAGGAGAGCATCCCTCCGCGCAGCCCAGCTCCGGCGAGCGACGGGAAGAGCCGCTGTGCCGTACGCGCCGAGACGAGACGCGGCGGGGGGAGGAACCGGCGCGGCGTGCCCGCTCGCATCCGCAGCAGATCACCCAGGGCCATCCCGACCGCGCCGGCTGCGCGCTGGCGGGCCGTCAGCCCTGTCGTGAAGGGCAGCAGCTGCGGGAGAGAGCGAATGAGGTGCGGCGCGATCCTGGTCATCAGCAGGTGACGCTCGAATGCGCTCTCCTGCGCCGTGGCCACATCGCCGGTGGCGAGATAACGGAGTCCACCGTGCACCAGTTTCGAGCTGAATCGGCTGGTGCCGAACGCGAGGTCCTCGCCTTCGAGAAGAGTGACGCTCAGACCCCGCGAGGCGGCGTCGAGCGCGACACCGACCCCCGTGATGCCTCCGCCGATCACCAGAAGGTCGACGGTCTGCTCCGCGGCCAGGGAGAGCTCTGCGGCCCGACGCGCGACGTTGAGGTCGGGGGAGTGCGCGGTCATGGCCGCAGGAGCCCGTCGAGGGCTGCTCGCAGCTCGCGCTCCCAAGACTCCTCAGAGAGGAGCTCCGACACCGTTCCGTGCGAGAGCACGGCTGACTGGGCGATGAGCAGCAGCATGACGGCAATCTCGTCGGGATCGCCGTGCCTCACCGAGCCTCCCTGCTGCGCCGCACCGATCGCGGTCGCCAGCCAGCTCAGGATGAGTCTCTGGCTCGAACCCACACGCTGCAGCGTGTAGCGGGTGAACGCCTCCGGTTCATCGGCGAGGAGGCGTCCGTACACGTCGTCGGCACGGAACAGGGTGGAGAAGCGGAGAACATCGTCGACGAGTCCGTGTCGGCTGGTCGCGTGCGTGGGGAACTGCGCGAGGATCACCGCGACTCTGCGCAGGAGCGCTGAGCGGACGACATCGTCGGCGTCGTTCCAGCTGCGGTAGATCGTCGGCCGGCTGTGACCCGCGCGCCGAGCGAGCTCTGCGATCGTGACGCCATTCACGCCTCGTCGACTGATCAGCGCATCGGCGGCGTCGAGGATGCGCGACTGCGTGGCATCCCACTCCGGAGCGCGGTCGGACATCGCGTCGAGCACCAGTTGACGTTCTTCCATGATCTGTCACACTGTAACGCATGGGCTCAGAGAACGGCAGGGTTGCCGTGACGACGGAGATGCGATGGAACGGCTGGGGCGATCCCGCCAGGGCGTCGGATCTGCCGCGCGCCGTCCGGATGATGCTGCCGTTGCTGCTCGGTCGCGTGCACAGGCCCGCGACGCCCGTGGAACTCGCCGAGGTGGCGCTCGCGCCGTCGTCGCTCCCGGAGGACGATCTCGAGGGACTGGCCGCCGTCGTCGGCGCGGAGCACATCGACATCTCGAGCGAGACGCGCATCCGCCATGCCGGGGGACGTTCGACGCCGGACCTTCTCCGGCGCCGTAGACCTCAGCAGACTTCCCCTGACGCGGTGGTGCTGCCGGGAACCCACGATGAGGTCGCGGCGGTGCTCCGGGCGTGCGTCGACCGGAGGATAGCCGTGATCCCGTTCGGCGGTGGGACGAGCGTGGTGGGCGCTCTCGATCCCGAACGCGGCGCGCACCGCGCTGTCGTCAGCCTGGATCTGCGCCGGCTCTCGGGCCTCATCCACTTCGACGAGGCGAGCGGCGAAGCGATTCTCGCCGCCGGAACGACGGGGCCGGATGCTGAGGCTCTGCTCGCGGCCAGGGGGTTCGAACTCGGTCACTACCCCCAGAGCTTCCGGTACGCCACGATCGGAGGGTTCGCCGCTGCACGCTCGTCAGGTCAGAACTCGGCAGGGCATGGGCGATTCGACTCCATGGTCACCGGGCTGAGAGTCGCGACGCCGACCGGCGACATCGAGCTCGGACGGTCGCCGGGATCTTCAGCCGGGCCCGATCTCGTCCGCGTCTTCCTGGGGTCGGAGGGCATCTTCGGCGTCATCACCGAAGTGAGAGTGCGCGTTCATCCGGTACCGCGTGACCGCCTCTTCGAAGCCTGGACCTTCGCGGACTTCACGCAGGGCGTCGATGGACTGCGCCGCGTGACGCAGCACGGTGGCGGCCCGACAGTGCTGCGTCTGTCGGATGAAGCCGAGACGGCGGTCAGCCTCGCCCAGGTCGGTCGGATCGGGCGGGCCCTCGCGAAGGGCGCGAGCCTCGTCACCGTCTATGAGGGAGACGACATCGCCGAGCGTCGGGGGCGCACATCGGCGATCCTGGCGGCGGCCGGTGGGATCTCGTCGGGTGAGGGCGCCGCAGAGGGGTGGCTCTCCGGGCGCTTCGACGGTCCGTATCTGCGCGACTCGCTGCTGGATGCAGGAGTGTTCTGCGAGACGCTCGAGACGGCGACCACCTGGTCGAACCTGCTGCACCTCAGAGCGGCGGTCACGTCGGCTCTTCGTGCAGGATTCGAGGATGCCGGCGCCCGGTCGTACGTGATGTGCCACGTCTCGCACGTCTATCCCACCGGAGCCTCGCTATATTTCACGGTGATCGCGAACCTCCGATCCGAACCGCTCGACACCTGGACGCAGATCAAGCGACGGGTGAACGATGCGCTGCTCGCGGCGGGCGGTACCATCAGCCATCACCATGCGGTCGGTCGTGATCATGCCGCCTGGCTGGAGCAGGAGATCGGAGACACGGGGGTGCGAATCCTCGCGGCCATCAAGCGGGAGCTCGATCCGACGTGGATCCTCAACCCGGGAGCGGTCATCTCGTCGGATCGGTCGCGCGGACGTGGCTGAGCACATCGCGGTGCTGTCGAACCCGTTCGCAGGAAAAGGTCGTGGTGCCCGAGAGACCGAGGTCGCCGTGGCGCACCTGCGATCCCGAGGAGCGGACGTGCGGGCCTACACAGGAGAGTCGGCAGCATCGAGTCGGCTCCTGGCGACTCGGGCGCTCGACGCGCGCCCGGGGGTGCTCGTCGTGGTGGGCGGAGACGGCACGCTGTCCGGCATCCTCGACGTGGTCTGCGCTGCGGGGGTTCCGGTGGTCCTGGTGCCTGCGGGCACAGGCAACGACCTCGCTCGAGCCCTGGGCCTGCCGCGTCGCGACGCGGTCGCTGCGGCCGAGCTCGCTCTGACGGGTATCCCGCGCACGATCGATGTCGGCGAAGTCCGCGCCGCCGACCGCGTCGATCTGTTCCTGACGATCGCCGCCCTCGGCTTCGATGCGAAGGTGAGCGATCGGACCAATCGGCTGCGCTGGCCGCGCGGCGTGCTGCGCTACTACCTGGCGCTGGTCGTGGAGCTCGTGCGACTGCGGCCGATGGATTTCACCGTCTCCTTCGATGGCGCGGAGCCGGTTCACGTGCCGGGAACGCTCGTCGCCGTGGGCAATACGCCGAGCTACGGAGGTGGCATGCCTCTCTGCGTGGGCGCCGCCGCGGACGACGGGATGCTGGACATCGTGCACGTCGCGCCGCTGACCCGGCTCCGCCTGCTGCGGCTGTTCCCGCTCCTGCTGCGCGGAGTGCATCTCGCTCGACCGGAGGTGACGCGGCGCCAGGCTCGTACCGTGACAGTGAGCGCGCCGGGACTCGTCGTCTACGCCGACGGAGAGCGCATCGCCGAAGATGAGTGCACGATCGGAATCCGGCGCTCCGCGCTGGCCGTCCTCGTCCCCTCGGGTGCCGGAGGGACACCGTGAACCACAGGTCGGCTTCTCCTCACCACGCCCAGGACTTCGACGAGGACGTCGTCGTCATCGGCTCGGGGTTCGGCGGATCGGTCGCTGCGTTGCGGCTCGTGGAGAAGGGCTACCGTGTCCGCGTGTACGAGGCGGGCCGACGCTTCGAGGACGAGGACTTCGCGAAGACCAGCTGGGACGTGCGCCGCTATCTGTGGGCACCGAGGCTCGGCTGTTTCGGCATCCAGCGCATCCATCGCCTGCCGCACGTGATGGTCCTCGCCGGGGCGGGCGTGGGCGGAGGGTCTCTCAACTATGCCAATACGCTGTACCAGCCCGGCGGAGCGTTCTTCGCGGATCCGCAGTGGGGCGCTCTCGCAGACTGGGAGGAGGAGCTGGCGCCGCACTATGCGACGGCGAGGCGGATGCTCGGGGTGGTCGAGCGCTACCCGCACTCCGGACCCGTCGAGCGCATCATGGCAGGAGCGGCCGACGATCTCGGCGTAGGAAGCACATTCCGACACGCGCCGGTCGGGGTCTGGTTCGGCGCGCCGGGAGTTCGGACGCCCGATCCCTTCTTCGGTGGGGAGGGGCCGGACCGCACCGGATGCACTCTCTGCGGCAACTGCATGGTCGGATGCCGCGTCGGCGCGAAGAACACGCTCATGAAAAACTACCTGGCGCTGGCCGAGAGGAGAGGCGCCGTCATCGAAGCGCTGCGCACCGTCACCGAGGTGCGCGCCCTGGCAGACGGCGGCTTCGCCGTGACGACGGAGCGCAGCGGAGCGTGGTTCCGGCGCGACCGTCGCACCGTGAGCGCGCGTCAGGTGGTGCTCGCCGCGGGAACCTGGGGCACGCAACAGCTGCTGCATCGGATGAAGCTGTCCGGGGCCCTTCCACGGGTCTCCGATGCGGTGGGTCGCCTGACGCGGACCAACTCCGAGGCTCTCGACGGTGCCGTCGCCGTCGCCGTTCCAGCGTCCCTCGAACTCGCGCACGGTGTCGCGATCACGACCTCGTTCCACATCGACGAGAGCACTCACGTCGAGAATGTGCGGTACGGGCCGGGATCGAACCTGATGGGGGCCCTCGCATCGCTGATGGTGCCGGGCGACCGAGGTCTCGGAGGCCGTCTCGTGAGTGTGCTGGGCCAGGTCGTCCGCGCACCGATCCGTCAGTTTCGCCTGGGCTCGCTCCGACGTTGGAGCGAACGGGGCATCATCGCACTCGTGATGCAGACCCTGGACAATTCGCTCACTCTGTCGCTCCGGCGCAGATTCGGGCGGATGGTCATGACGAGCGCGCAGGGGCACGGCGAACCGAACCCCAGTCATCTTCCGCAGGCTCATCGCGCGGCTTCGGCGATCGCCGCGCGTGTCGAGAAGGACGGCGGGGTCGCCGCCGAGCCTCGCGGATCCTGGCCCGAGATCTTCGGGATTCCGCTCACCGCCCACTTCCTCGGCGGAGCGGTGATCTCTGGGGCGCCCGAGACCGGTGTCGTCGACCCCTTCCACCGGGTGTGGGGTCACCCGGGGCTCCACGTCATGGACGGCGCAGCGGTTCCCGCGAATCCCGGGGTGAATCCGTCGCTCACGATCACCGCGCTCGCTGAGAGAGCGATGTCGTTCTGGCCGCGTTCCGGTGAGCTCGACGAGCGTCCTGCACCGTAGACACGGAAAAGGGGGCCGCCGGACGGCGGCCCCCCAGAGGTTCAGCTCAGCGGTGCTCGATGCCGCGGATCTGCGGAGTGTGGAACTCTCCGCCGAACGCGCGCTGCGAGGCGCCCTCGCGGTCGAGGTAGGGCGAAGCCCCACCATCGATGAAGGGCCAGCCCGCGCCGAGGATCAGGCACAGGTCGATGTCCTCGACCTCGGGTACGACGCCCTCGTCGAGCATCATCTTGATCTCGCTCGCAAGGCCGTCCTGCACCCGTTGCAGGATCGTCTCGGCCGACGCGGGCGTCTTGCCGACAGCGGGCTTCAGCAGCTTCTCGGCCTGCTTCGTCCAACCGGTCACACGACCGCCCTTGTCCTTCTCGATGACCCCGTCGAGCTCCGCGAGAGCGTGGAAGTTCTCGTTCGCGTAGAAGCGGTCGGGGAACGCGTGCGCCATCGTGTCCTGCACGTGGGCGGCGACCTTCCATCCGACGAGATCGATCAGCTGGAAGGGACCCATCGGGAGTCCGAGGGGCGCGAAGGCCTTCTCGACATCTGTGATCGGGGTGCCCTCGTACACCGCGCGAGCCGCTTCGCCCATGACCTTGGCCAGCAGACGGTTCACGACGAAGCCCGGCGCGTCGGCGGTGAGGACCGCGTTCTTGCCGAGATTCTTCGCGACGACGAACGCGGTCGAGAGCGCCGCCTCCGAGGTCGTCGGTGTCTTGACGATCTCGATCAGCGGCATCACTGCCACCGGGTTGAAGAAGTGGAAGCCGACGAGGCGCTCGGGGTGAGCGAGCTTCGCGCCGATCTCCTCGACCGAGAGCGAGGAGGTGTTGGTCGCCAGGATCGCGTCCTCGGCGATGATCTTCTCGATCTCGCCGAACACCTGCTGCTTGACGCCGACCTCCTCGAACACGGCCTCGATGACGAAGTCGCAGTCCGCATAAAGGCTCTTGTCCGTCGTCCCTGTCACGAGCGCGCGCAGCTTGTTCGCGGAGTCCGCATCCAGGCGGCCCTTGGCCTCGAGCTTGCCGATCTCCTCGTGGATGTAGGCCACGCCCTTGTCGACGCGCGCCTGATCGAGGTCGGTGATGAGTACCGGCACCTGCAGCTTGCGCACGAAGAGCAGGGCGAACTGGCTCGCCATGAGACCAGCGCCGATGATGCCGACCTTCGTGACCTTCTTCGCAAGTGCCTTGTCTGGGGCTCCCACCGGACGCTTCGCACGCTTCTGCACGAGGTCGAAGGCGTACATGGATGCTGCGAACTGGTCGCCCGTGACGAGTTCGGCGAGCGCCTCGTCCTCACGGGCGAAGCCCTCCGCCTTGGTGCCGCTCTTGGCCTTGTCGAGCAGGTCGAGTGCGGCGTAGGGCGACTTCGGGACGGTGCCGATCTTCGATTCCAGCATGCCGCGTGCCATCTTGATGGCGATCGGCCACTTCGTGAGTCGCTCGATCTTGCCCGGCTCGTTCCTGCGCTCGACCTTCTTGCCGCCGAGCACGGCGTCCGCCCACGCGAGCGAGTTCTCGAGATAGTTCGCGGCGGGGAAGATCGCGTCGACGATGCCGAGGTCGAACGCCTGCTGCGGCTTCAGCATCCGGTTCTGCTTGAGCGGGTTCGAGATGACCACCTCGAGGGCGTTCTCGATCCCGATCAGGTTGGGCAGCAGGTAGGCGCCGCCCCAGCCGGGGATGATGCCGAGGAAGACCTCGGGGAGTGCGATCGCCGCGGCGGAGGCGTCGACCGTGCGGTAGGTCGAGTTGAGTGCGATCTCGAGTCCGCCTCCGAGTGCGAGTCCGTTCACGAAGGCGAACGACGGAACGCCGAGCTCCCCGAACTTTCCGAGCACCTTGTGGCCGAGCTGCGCGATCAGGCGGGCGTTGTCCCGCGACCCGACCTTGCTGATGTCGGAGAGATCGGCGCCGGCGGCCAGGATGTACTGCTTGCCGGTGATGCCGACCGCCTGGATCTCGCCGGCTGACGCACGAGCGGCCAGGCCGTCCAGCGTGTCACCGAGGGCGGTGAGCGTCGCCGGCCCCAGAGTGTTCGGACGCGTGTGGTCGCGTCCGTTGTCGAGGGTGATCAGTGCGAGCACCTTGCCCGACGCGAGACGGACGTCACGCACGGGGGAGTGCGTGATCACCTCGCCGTCGGTGAGCGCCTGGATGGGGGAGAAGTCAACGTTCGCGTACTGCTCGGAAATCGAGTGGGCCATCAGGCTTACTTCCTCTTCTTGCCGTCGAAGTGCGGGTTCTCCCAGATGACCGAGCCGCCCTGTCCGAGACCGACGCACATGGCCGTCAGGCCGTAGCGCACATCGGGTCGCTCGGCGAACTGCGCCGCGAGCTGGATCATCAGACGCACGCCGGATGCCGCGAGCGGGTGGCCCAGCGCGATCGCGCCGCCCCACTGGTTGACGCGGGGGTCGTCGTCGGCGATGCCGAAGTGGTCGAGCAGCGAGATCACCTGGATGGCGAAGGCTTCGTTGAGCTCGAACAGGCCGATGTCGGCGATCGTGAGTCCGGCCTTCTTCAGGGCCTTCTCGGTCGAGGGAATCGGGCCGATTCCCATGATCTCCGGCTGCACGCCTGCGAAGGCGAACGAGACCATGCGCATCTTCGGCGCGAGACCGAACTCCTTGACCGCGCCGCCTCCGGCGAGCAGTGACATCGTGGCGCCGTCTGTGAGGGGCGACGAGGTTCCGGCGGTCACACGGCCGTGCGGGCGGAAAGGAGTCTTGAGGGCCGCGAGGTCCTCCATGGTGGTCTGCGGACGACGACCTTCGTCCTCCGTCGCCAGGCCCCATGCGCCGTCGGCGGTCTTGGTCGCGACGGGCACGAGATCCGGCTGGATCTTGCCCGCGTCGTAGGCCGCCTGCACCTTGTGCTGGCTGAGCATGCCGAATCGATCGGAGCGCTCCTTGGTGAGGTGCGGGAAGCGATCGAAGATGCGCTCGGCCGTGACACCCATGTTCAGAGCGCCGGGGTCGACCATGCGCTCCGCGACGAATCGCGGGTTGGGGTCGGCGTTGCCGCCGATCGGGTGGTGACCCATGTGCTCGACCCCGCCAGCGAGCGCGAAGTCGTACATGCCGACCCCGATCGATGCTCCCATCGTGGTGACGCTCGTCATCGCTCCCGCGCACATGCGCTCGACGGCGAGTCCGGGCACCGTCTGCGGGAGTCCCGCGAGGATCGCCACGGAGCGCCCGAGGGTCAGGCCCTGGTCTCCGGTCTGGCTGGTCGCGGCGATGGCGACGTCGTCGATGCGGTCGGCCGGAACGGCTGCGTTCCGCTCCATCAGGCCGATGGTCGCCTTGACGGCGAGGTCATCAGCGCGGGTGTTCCAGTACATGCCTTTTTCGCCGGCGCGCCCGAAGGGGGTGCGCACTCCATCGACGAAGAAGACGTCCGAGATCTCGGCCACTCTGCCTCCAAGTTTGTGCGGTGGCCTCAGTCTATGGAGGGCCGGAAACGGGGAGGAATCGGTTGGATCGAACCTACGAAGCCGGTGCGGACGCCTCGTCGGGCGTTTGCGCCGCCTCTACAAAGGCGTCCGCGATCTTCTGTGCAGTCTGTGCAATCTGCCACGGGCGGGCACCCAGCGCGGCGAGTGCCTCGCCGATGGCCTCGGGCGTCGTTCCCGGTACATCCCACGCCACACGGCGCAGGTGATCGGGGGTGAGCAGGTTCTCGGTCGGCATCCCGAGTTCCTCGGCCGTGGCCTCGACGACCGGGCGGGCGGCTTTGAGTCGCGCGTCGGCCTCCGGATTGCGATCGGACCAGGCTCGCGGCGGCGGCAGCGTATCGCTGGGAACCCGCTCCCGGGGAAGTTCCTCCGTGGCACGTCCGTCGACCATCGCCTGCCACCAGCGGTCGAGCTGGGTGCGGCTCGCTCGGCCCTGGAACTCCTTGATCCCCGCGAGCGCCTGCTTGCTCTGCGGGTTCGCCAGCACGGCCGCGATGAGCGATCGGTCCGGCACCAGACGGCCGGGAGAGACGTCCTGATCCTGGGCGAAGCTCTCGCGAGCCTGCCACAGCGAGCGAGCGACCGCGAGGTTCCGCGCGCCGCGCACCTGGTGCAGTCCGCTGAGTCGTCGCCAGGGGTCTTCGCGAGGAGGCTTCGGCAGTCGGGCGAGCGTGGCGGCGAACTCCTCGGCCGCGTACTCGGTCTTCCCCTGCTCCTCGAGCTCCGCCTCCAGAGCCTCGTAGACGTCGATGAGGTGCAGCACATCGAGTGCCGCGTACTCGAGCCATGCAGCGGGAAGGGGTCTGGTCGACCAGTCCGCCGCGGAGTGCTCCTTCTTGAGCGTGATGCCGAGCGTGTTCTCGACGACCGCGGCGAGTCCGACTCGGTCATGACCCAGCAGTCGCGATGCGAGCTCCGTGTCGAAGATCGTGTGGGGGAGCAGATCGAGTTCGCGCAGAGACGGAAGATCCTGGCTGGCGGCGTGGAACACCCACAGGGCGTCGCCGATGGCCTGCTGCAGAGGGCTGAAGTCGCCGAGAGCGGGAGGGTCGAACAGGAAGACCCCCGCGTCGCGGCGGAACACCTGCACGAGATAGGCGCGCTGGGAGTAGCGGAATCCGGATGCCCTCTCGACGTCCACGGCGACAGGCCCAGTTCCTGCGGCCAGTGCGGCGCATGCCGCGTGGAACTCCGAGACGTCGGAGATCACGGAGTATTCAGTCACGTGCTGCCTTTCGCGCGCCGATAACGGCGATGCCCTCGGAACCGGGCGGAAGACCCGCCAGCATCCCGACCAGTTCGACCCAGGCCTCGACATGGGGTGTGAAGGGGCCCTCGGGTGTCCAGGACGCCCTCAACTCTATCTGTGCGCCGTCTCCTTCGTCGGCGAGTCCGCCGAACCCCTTCGACAGGGTCTTGGTCGACGTGCCCGACGCGGAGTGGTAGCCAGCGCCTCTCGAGTCGAGTGCATCGACGAGCCAGGACCACGTGACGTCGGCGAGCAGGGGGTCGGTGCCGATCTCGGTCTCGAGCGGCGCCTGGGCGAAGATCACGATCCGCCAGTCGCCGTCCCATGCGGCCGGGTTGTCGGGATCATGCAGCAGAACGAAACGTCCCGTCCCGTATGCCGACTCTCCGCCGTCGTCCGGGCGGACGTCGGCTGCGAGGGCGAGGGCGTGCGGAGCGAGGCCCTGCGGCGTCGCTATCTCGCGGATGGTGATGTCTGAGCGGAAGGCGATGTCGCGCAGTTCAGCCACGGCGGCGTCGAAGATCGTTCCGGCATCGGGGTGTGCGGTCACGGCAACAGGCTAGAGTCAGGAAGCGATGAAGAGTCTCAGGCACGCCGTTGCACTCCTTGTCCCTGCTCTGCTCGCTCTGGGGACGGCGCTGGCTCTGCTCGTCTTCAGCGTCGCCCGTCGGGTCGTCATGCCGGCGAAGCGACCGGCGAACGTCGAGATCCTCGCCGTCGACACCGGGGCGCAGACGATCGAGCTCACCCGGACGCGGGACACCGAGCTCCCGGGTCGATACGGACTCTTCACCTCGGGAACGTATGGCTACGTCAAGCTCGGCGCGGTGCTGAGCGCTGATGCCACCACCGTGAGGCGCAAGCTGCTGACGCAGATCGAACCGGGCGCCCGCGTCGACAGGAGCGCGGCGTTCAGCGGTTGGTACTACTCCACTCCCGGCGAGCTCCACCTGCCCTCGCAGAACGTGCTCATCGGTTCCCCGGCCGGGCCATGCCCCGCCTGGCTGTTCCCGGCCGACTCCTCGACGTGGGTGATCCAGGTCCACGGACGAGGGGTCACCCGAGCCGAGTGCCTTCGTGCCGTCCCCGTGCTGCATGCCGCGGGCTTCCCGAACCTCGTCGTCTCGTACCGCAACGACGGTGAGGCGCCGCGCAGCCGAAGCGGTGCGTACGCTCTGGGGGCTTCGGAGTGGCGCGACGTCGATGCGGCGGTGTCGTATGCGCTCCGACACGGCGCCGATCGAGTGATCCTGATGGGATGGTCGATGGGCGGAGCGGTCGCGATGCAGACCGCCCTGAACTCGGGCAACCGCGACCGCATCGTCGGTCTCATCCTCGAGTCGCCGGTGATCGACTGGCGCAGCGTGCTGCGATTCCAAGCGCGCGAGTCCGGCATGCACGCACCGCTGCCGGACCTCGCGATGGGCGCACTGTCCGTCCCGTTCACCGCGCGGCTCAGCGGCGCGGAGAACGCGATCCCGTTCGACAGCCTGGACATGGTGTCGCGCGCCGACGAGCTGTCGGTGCCCATCCTCATCCTGCACAGCGACGACGACGGATTCGTGCCCGCCGATGCATCGCACGCACTCGAGCAGGCCAGACCCGACCTGGTCACGATGCCCCGCTTCACGGTCGCCCGGCACACCAAGATCTGGAACTACGACCAGGCAGGGTGGAGCGATGCCATCACCGGATGGCTCGCAGCGCAGGGGTTCAGCGCTTCTGCATGACCTGCTTCTTGGCGCGCATCAGCATGCCGGTCATGCCGCCGATGCGCAGCGGCGACACCGCGCGGGTGAGACCGATCGACTGCGGATAGTCGTCGGGGATCGCGAGAACCTCGTCAGGGGTGAGGCCGGAGATGCCCTGCACGAGGATGCTCGCGAATCCGCGCGTGGTCGGCGCCTCGGGCGGGGCGGTGGCGTGCATGGTCACGATTCCGTCGGCGACCTCGACGTAGATGTAGACCGGTGACTGGCACTCCGCGACGCGCTCGCACATCTCGGGGTGATTCGCGACCTCTTCGGAGACCTCCGGCAGCTCGTCCGAGTACTCCAGCAGGAGCAGCAGTCGATCCGCCTCGGGGGTCTCGAGGAATCCGTCGCGGATCTCGGCGAGGGTGTCAGGAACGTGCGTGGTGCTCATCCCTGTCATTCTCCCACGATCAGAGGGATCCGGGCTCCGCGCCGGTCACGATCGGGACCCGCACCGCGCTGCCCCACTCGGTCCACGAGCCGTCGTAGTTGCGGACGTTCTCGAATCCGAGCAGGTGCGTGAGGACGAACCACGTGTGGCTCGAGCGCTCTCCGATGCGGCAGTACGCGACGACCTCGTCGCCATCGGCGAGTCCGGCCCCGTCACGGTAGATCGCGTCGAGTTCGGCCCGCGACCGGAAGCCGCCGTCCTCAGCCACGGCCTTCGCCCACGGCACGCTCTGGGCGGTGGGGATGTGCCCCGCGCGCAGGGCTCCCTCTTCGGGGTAGGCCGGTGCGGTGGTGCGCTCACCGCTGTACTCCTCGGGAGAGCGCACATCGATCAGCGGGCTGCCGATGTGAGCGAGGACATCCTCCTTGTATGCGCGGATCTCCGAATCGTCGCGTTCGACCACGGGATACTCCGTCGGCGTGATCTGCGGGGCGTCACGGGTGATCTCGCGGCCCTCGGAGATCCAGCGATCGCGTCCGCCGTCGAGCAGTCGAACGTCCTCGTGGCCGAAGAGCGAGAAGACCCAGAGCGCGTAGGCGGCCCACCAGTTGTTCTTGTCGCCGTAGATCACGACGGTGTCGTCGCGGGAGATGCCCTTGGTGCTGAGCAGCTTCGCGAAGCCCTCGCCGTCGACATAGTCGCGCACGACGGGATCATTGAGCTCGGTGTGCCAGTCGACCTTCACGGCGCCGGGGATGTGGCCCGTCTCGTACAGCAGCACGTCCTCATCGGATTCGACGACGACCAGGCCCGGTGTGCCGAGGCGCTCGGCCAGCCACTCGGTGCTCACGAGACGGCCGGGCTCGGCGTACTCGGCGAACTTTGACGAAGTGGTGTCGAACTCGATGGCCACAGGGATCTCCTCAGACGGTGAGCGGCGATGATGCAGGGGACGACGGCGTAATGTGGAGCCGATACTTCGACGATAGATCCACGCCGTGCGCCCTGCACCCGATTCGTAAGACTTCGACACAGGTGCGCCCCCGACACAGGACCGTGATGACCGACACGCCCAGCCGCACGGGCATCGTGCACCTGACAGATCGACAGCCGACCGTCACCGGTCCCGAGATGCTGGCTAGCCTCGTGCCGCCGCCGCAGTTCGACGGTGCGACGTTCGAGAGCTATCGTGCCGATGCGGCCTACCCCTCGCAGGAGGACGCCAAGGAGACGCTCATCCGGTTCGCCGGACGCGGTGCTCCGCTCAAGCGGGGCGGATTCTTCAGCCGAGCCAAGAAGGAGCCGGAGACGAAGCCGGGCGTCTATCTCGACGGCGGATTCGGCGTCGGCAAGACCCACCTGCTGGCGTCGATCTATCACGCGATGCCCGCGCGCAGGAAGTACTTCGGCTCGTTCATCGAGTACACGGCTCTGGTCGGCGCGCTCGGTTACAAGAACACCGTCGACCTGCTCAAGGGTGCAGACCTGCTGTGCATCGACGAGTTCGAACTCGATGACCCGGGCGACACCATGGTCATGACTCGGCTCATCGGCGAGCTGGTTCCCACCGGCACCAAGCTCGCGGCGACCTCGAACACTCCGCCGAACGCATTGGGTGAGGGCCGCTTCGCCGCACAGGACTTCCTCCGAGAGATCCACGCGATGTCCGACAGCTTCCAGACGATCCGCATCGACGGCGTCGACTTCCGCCAGCGGGCGCTCGACGGGCACGCCGTCGTGAGCGACGACGATTCCTATGCCCGCGCGATCGACGAGGGGGCGGGGCACGGAAACGCATCCGACGATTCCTTCGCCGACGTCATCCGTCACCTGGCCCGAGTGCACCCCTCGCGGTATCTGCGGATCATCGCCGAGCTGGATCTCGTGGGCCTGCGTGATGTGCAGGTCCTGACCGATCAGTCCGAGGCTCTGCGCTTCGTCGCGTTCGTCGACCGCGTGTACGACGCGCAGATCCCGATCGTCGCCACCGGTGTGAGCCTCGACCAGGTCTTCGCAGAAGAGATGCTGAACGGGGGATATCGCAAGAAATACCTGCGCGCTGTCTCCAGACTCAATGCACTTACACACGCGGATCGCAGTGTCGCGTAACGCAGTGTTCACACACGCGGCGTCTCTGTAACGCCACCGCAACAAACCTCACGCATTCCGGAAATCGGGCCTCGTCACACTGAAGCTCTCAGTTTCCCGAATGTGAGGTTTGACTATGGATGCTCCAGGCAACATCTCCTGGGCGATCACCGCGACCGCCCTCGTACTGCTCATGACGCCCGGCGTCGCCTTCTTCTACGGCGGTCTCGTCAAGGCCAAGAGCGTCGTCAGCATGATGATGATGAGCTTCGGCTCGATCGGTCTCGTCGCCGTCCTCTGGATCCTCTTCGGATTCTCGATGAGCGCGGTCGACAGCCCGACGGCATTCGCCGGCAACCCCTTCGCCGACTTCGGTCTCTCGAGCCTCGCGGCCGGTGAGGGCTCGAACGTCGCACTTCTCGGAGTCGCCTACGGCGCGACCTTCGCGATCATCACCGTCGCGCTCATCTCGGGCGCCATCGCCGACCGCGCGAAGTTCGGCAGCTGGCTCATCTTCGCCGGTGTCTTCGCCACCGTCGGATACTTCCCCGTAGCCGCATGGGTCTGGGGCGGCGGCTGGATCATGAACCTCGGCACCACGCTGTTCGGTGAGGACAGCGGCATCGGCGTCATCGACTACGCCGGTGGTACAGCGGTGCACATCAACGCCGGCGCCGCGGCTCTCGCCCTCGCGATCGTCCTCGGCAAGCGCATCGGCTTCCAGAAGGGCATCCTCAAGCCGCACAACGTGCCGCTGACGCTCCTCGGCGCAGCGCTGCTGTGGTTCGGCTGGTTCGGCTTCAACGCCGGCGCGGAGTGGCTCGCAGAGGACATGGGCGGCGTCGGACTCATCGGCCTGAACACCCTCGGCGCCACGGCGGCCGCGATCCTCGGCTGGATCCTCATCGAGCGCATCAAGGACGGCAAGGCAACCTCGGTCGGTGCAGCGTCCGGCGCGGTCGCCGGTCTCGTCGCCATCACCCCGGCCTGCGCGAACCTGACGCCCGGATGGTCGCTGCTGCTCGGTGCCGTCGCCGGTATCGTCTGCGCGCTGGCGGTCGAGATGAAGTTCCGTCTCGGCTTCGACGACTCGCTCGACGTGGTCGGCATCCACCTGGTGGGTGGCCTCATCGGAACGCTGTACCTCGGCTTCTTCGCCACCGAGACCGGTCTGTTCGTCGGAGGCGACGCACGTCAGCTCGCCGTCCAGGCGATCGCAGCGCTCGGTGTGCTGATCTACTCCTTCGTCGTCGCCTTCATCATCGGCTTCGCGATCGAGAAGACGATCGGCTTCCGCATCACGAGCGAAGACGAGATCGCCGGTGTCGACCAGGTCGTCCACGGCGAGGAGGGCTACGCGCTGGCCGACGCCTGAACTGCCGTTAGGGTGACCGTGTGAGCAACACCAACGGCATCCTGGCACGACTCGCGGAGATCCTCTTCACAGCACTGGGATCTGACCGGGCGTCTCGGACGAAAACTCGTCCGAGACGCCCGGTCTCGCGTCTGCGCACCTCCGAGGAGGTCCGCTCCGCCTCAGGGGCGTCGAGAGCGGCGTCGCGCGGCACCGAGACACGGCGGGTCGACCCCGACCGGATCGATGACCTCCGCATCGGCTACGCGCCCGACCGGGACGGCGCCCCTGACGCGGGTGAGATCATCTGGACCTGGGTGCCCTACGAGGAGAACGACGGTCGAGGCAAGGATCGGCCGGTGCTCGTGATCGGGCGCGAATCCGCAGAACGTGTCTATGCGGTGCGGATGACGAGCAAGGCGCACGACGGCGACCGCGACTACCTGTCGATAGGCTCCGGCGGCTGGGACGCGCAGGGACGGGAGTCCTGGGTCGACATCGAGCTGCTGTACAGCGTGCACGAGAGTGGACTGCGCCGTGAGGCCGCGGTGCTCGACCGATCGCGCTACGGGGAGGTCGCTTCGGCTCTGGCTCGACGATACGGCTGGGCGACCGCCTGAAGCCCCGACACGTGTGACCAGGTCGCAATCCGTTCGACGAACGGCTGCGAACAGTCTGTGAGTCGCAGGATGCGACGACACCACAGGAGGAATCATGCGTTTCATCCCCACCAAGGTCCATGGAATTCTCGACTACATCGTCGGAGTGGCGCTGATCGCCGCTCCGTGGCTCTTCGGCTTCGCGAGCATGGGCGGCCCCGCCGTGATCATCCCGATCGTGCTCGGAATCGGGCTCATCGTCTACAGCCTTTTCACGAAGTACGAATGGGGGCCGTTCGGCGTCATCCCGATGCCCGTCCACCTCGTGTTCGACATCGTCGCGAGCCTGTTCCTGGCGCTGTCGCCGTGGATCTTCGGCTTCTCGACGGAGGCGCCGAACGTCTGGGTGCCGCACGTGGTCGTCGGCGTCGCCGTGATCGTGGTCGTGCTGTTCTCGCAGCCGCAGCCCGCGAAGGTCAAGGCCACCGCTCGCGTCTGATGGCGTACGAACTCTGAAGCCCCGCACGGAACGTCGGCCCTGTGCGGGGCTTCAGTTCTGCAATGCCGCCGCCACCCAGCGCGCGTAGAGCTGCCAGGGGTCGTCCAGCGTGCGCAGTCCGTCGATGTGGGCCGCGAGATACGGGGTGAGGGTGAACCATTCGCCGCCCTCCCGGATGTCGGCGAACTCGCGGTGTCTCGATTGCTCCACCGCACGGCCACCCGGCTCGAACGCGAGGAGCTCGTCGTGGCGGATGCTCGCGAGTCGGTGACGCGGCCGGCGACTGGTGCCGATCTTCACCCGACGGTCGTAGCGGATGTAATAGACCACCTCGACCACCGGGCGGGGGAGGTCGGGGTCGGGGGAGTCGCCGTAACGCCACCCGCACCAGTCGCACAGCAGCGCGGTGGTCACGCGCACCGCGTCTCCATGGCCGCAGAGCGGACAAGGGCTCGGGAGCGGAGTGCGCGGCATGCTCGGAACGCTACCGCCGGCCACCGACGTCAGACCTCTCCGCGACTTTTCTTCACCCCGCGCGGCACCCATCTCCACCACATGAAGTGATGGTCCCCCTGCTCGACATCGAACAGCCTCCCGCACACGGCGCATTCGGTGACATAGGTCATCGACCAGCCAGGATCACTCGTCGAGAGGATGCTGACGTGGCCGAGCGCCTGTTCCTTCTCGGGGTCATTCGTGAGCAGCCCGGGGTAAGCGGCGCACCAGCACTCCCTGTCGCGATACTGTTCGAGTTTGGTGAGCGCGTGCGCCAGATGGGCGTTGTTCGAATAGATCATCCCGCCCAGATCGAGCCTCGTCGCCTCGCGCCGGAGCTGCGGAAGCGCGGCGACGAGGGGGTCGAGAGTCGCGGCATCCCGCGAGCGGATCGTCTCCCACACCGCGTGCATCACGCGTCCGCGATCTCCGGAGAGGAAGTCGTCGAGCAGGGTGGGCATGCCGCAACGCTAGCAATCGAAAGATCGGCGATGGCTCCCGCGCCCTCGCGCCATGAGAAAACCCCGCGGCATCTCAGATGCGCGGGGTTCTGTGGTGGGCGATACCGGACTCGAACCGATGACCTCTTCCGTGTGAAGGAAGCGCGCTACCAACTGCGCCAATCGCCCATACCTGCGGGGTACGTCAACCGATACTACCCGACCGTCGGAGGCCAAGTTGACCACCCTGCGAGACACGCGCGAGATTCGGTTTCGGTTTGGACAGTCGCCGATCATCGGCTAATGTTTCATAAGTGCCCGGGACAACAACCGGGAACAACGCGGATGTAGCGCAGTTGGTAGCGCACAACCTTGCCAAGGTTGGGGTCGCGAGTTCGAGTCTCGTCATCCGCTCAAGTGCAGGGGCCTTCTTCGGAAGGCCTTCGGCACGTGGGGTCAATCCACACGGTGGCGTGGCCGAGCGGCTAGGCACCGGCCTGCAAAGCCGTTTACACGGGTTCGAATCCCGTCGCCACCTCTCAGTAACTGAATAGCCCCAACGGGCGCGATTGGCGCAGCGGTAGCGCGCTTCCCTGACACGGAAGAGGTCACTGGTTCGATCCCAGTATCGCGCACAGACAAAACCCCCGGTTCTCCGGGGGTTTTTTGTTGTCCCATGACGGGGCGCAGCCGTCACCGGCGGCGGTCACCCCGAGACCGGGGACGACCGCTTGACGACCTCGTACGCTGCGAGCGCCGCTTTGCGGGTGGCCGCGAGATCGACGATCGGCTCTGTCGGGGCATCCGACGCCCACTCCGAGATGTACAGGCCGTGCGGGTCGAACTTCTTCGCCTGCAGCTCGGGATTGAAGACGCGGAAGTACGGGGCGGCGTCGGCGCCGGATCCTGCCACCCACTGCCAGTTGAACGGGTTGCTGGCGCCGTCGGCGTCGACCAGGGTGTCCCAGAACCACTCCTCGCCGCGCCGCCAGTCGATGAGCAGGTTCTTCACGAGGAACGAGGCCGTCACCATGCGCACCCGGTTGTGCATGAAACCCGTGTGCCACAGTTCGCGCATCCCCGCATCGACGAGCGGGATCCCGGTATCGCCGCGCTGCCACGCCTCGAGTTCCGACGGCTTGAGCCGCGGCCAGGGGAAGGCGTCGTACTGACGACGGAGGTTCTTCGTGGCGATGTCCGGTGCGTGGAACGTCGTGTGCCAGGCGAATTCGCGCCAGCCCAACTCCGAGAGGAACCCGGCCGCGCCATCGGCCTCCACCGCCGCGTGCCACACGGTGAACGGGCTCAGCTCGCCCCACCGCAGACGCGGTGACAGCAGTGACGTCGCGCCCGCCGACGGCTCATCCCGCGCGCGATCGTACGAGCCGATGTCGTCATGCAGGAACGTACGCAGCCGAGCTCTGGCCGCCGGCTCACCGGGCTCCCAGGCGTCGCGGAGCCCGCCGGCCCAGTCGGGGCGGGTCGGCAGCAGATCCCAGTCGACGAGATCGTCGGACGCCGGGGGCTGGGGCACCCCAGCGAGACTCCGGGGCGCGGGGAGGGGCGCTCGCGGCGTGGGGAGGGAGAGACATGCCCGCCAGAACGGCGTGAACACCGAGAAGTGGGTGCCGCCGCCGGTCTTCACCGTCCACGGTTCGTGCAGCAGCGATGCCTGGAACGACGTGACCTCGTGGCCGTCCGCGCGCAGCGCCGCCTTGAGCGCGGTGTCGACCTCGCGTTCGGCGCCCCCGTATCGCCGGTTCCAGAAGACGGCAGTCGCGCCCGAGTCTGCGACGGTCTCGCGGACGATGCGTTCGGCAGGACCTCGACGCAGCGTCAGAGTGGCGCCGAGTTCCCGCAGCGCGTCGTCCAAAGACGCGAGGGAGTGGTGGAGCCACCAGCGTGCGGCTCCGCCGAGCGGTCGGATGCCGGGGGACTCCTCGTCGAGGACGAACAGCACGACCAGTGGTTCACCGCGATCGATCGCCGCCCTGAGCGCCGGATTGTCGGCGAGTCGAAGGTCGTCGCGGAGCCAGACGAGCGAGGGAGAGGCCATGGCTCCATTCTGGCGGGGTGGACGGAACGAGTGGGCGGGCTTGCGCTGCCGGCTGCTCAGCGGATACGAGGCACCGCGCGCATCCGTGGTCTAGCCGGCGCAGTCGTCGCCCACAGCGCCCAGGCGACGAGAAGAGGCTGGAGGAAGAGTCGTCCGAGACGCCGCGCTTCGGTGTCGAGCCCCGGGGTGGACCGGTGAGTGCGCCACTGGTGCACGTTTCCCGGGAACACGGCGACGAAGAACGCGGCGGTGGCGATTCCGACACGCCGTCTCTCGTTCGGCAGCAGGAGCAGCCCGGCGGCGAGGGCGACCTCCGCGGCGCCCGACGCGATGATGATCGCCTCCTTGTCGAGACGAGTGGCCCGAGTCGCCCAGTCAGGCACGACGACGCGGAAACCGCGGGTGCTCGTGAAGTGGACGATGCCGATCGCACCCAGGGCGAGTGCGAGGATCCAGCGCGCCAGTGGTCTGATCATCCGCTCACGCTACCCCGGCGGAACCGGAGCTCACGGGTGTCGCCCGGGCGCGTCGCGGCAGGTCTGCCCGCCCACGTGGAGGCCTTTGCCAGACTGAGTGCATGACCGTCCTGCGCATCAGCATCCTCTTCGTGCTCGCCGCCGTCGCCGAGATCGGCGGCGCGTGGCTGATCTGGCAGGCCGTGAAGGAGAACCGTGGCTGGGTCTTCGCTGTGCTCGGCGTGATGGCTCTCGGTGCGTACGGGTTCATCGCGGCGCTCCAGCCTGACGCGAACTTCGGACGCGTGCTCGCCTCGTACGGCGGGGTGTTCATCGCCGGATCGCTCGCGTGGGGCATCATCGTCGACGGCTTCAAGCCGACCGTCTGGGACTGGGTCGGCTCGGCGATCGCGCTCGTCGGCGCGGCGATCATCATCCTCGCTCCCACGGCGGCGAACACCGAGTCTGAGGTGGCGTCGTAGCGGTCAGCGGCCCACGGGCATGCGAGTAGCCTAGATCCAGACCCAGATGGAGTGTGCAGTGCCTGAAAATGCTCAGCCGAAAGACGGCTTCGCCCTGTTCTCTGACCGTTCAGTCGTCGCCATGCGCGTCAACGGGACCCTCAAGGACCTCGCCGCGACAGTGACGGATGCCGACGAGGTCGAGTCGGTCACGATCGACAGTCCCGACGGGCTGAACATCCTGCGTCACTCGGCCGCGCACGTGCTCGCGCAGGCGGTGCAGCGGATCAACCCGCAGGCGAACCTGGGCATCGGGCCGCCCATCACCGACGGCTTCTACTACGACTTCGGCGTCGACACCCCGTTCACGCCCGAGGACATCAAGGCCATCACGAAGGAGATGCAGCGCATCGTCCGTGAGGGGCAGCGCTTCGTGCGTCGTGTCGTCACGGACGACGAGGCGCGGGCAGAGCTGGCCGACGAGCCGTTCAAGCTCGAGCTCATCGGTCTCAAGGGCGGCAAGGAAGCCGCCGAGGGCGCCTCCGTCGAGGTCGGCGAGGGCGAGCTGACGATCTACGACAACACGACCCGCGACGGCGAGGTCGTCTGGAAGGACCTCTGCCGCGGGCCGCACCTGCCCAATACCCGCATGATCGGCAACGGCTGGGATCTGACCCGCATCGCCGCCGCATACTGGCGGGGCAGCGAGAAGAACCCGCAGCTGCAGCGGATCTACGGCACCGCCTGGCCGTCGAAGGACGAGCTGCGTGAGTACCAGCACCGCCTCGAGGAGGCCGCCAAGCGCGACCACCGCCGTCTCGGCAAGGAGCTCGACCTCTTCTCGTTCCCCGAGGAGATCGGTTCGGGTCTGTCGGTCTGGCACCCCCGTGGCGGCATCGTCCGCGGCGAGATGGAGCAGCACGCTCGCAGGCGCCACATCGAGGGCGGCTACACCTACGTGTACACCCCGCACATCTCGAAGGAAGACCTCTTCCTCACCTCGAACCACCTCGTGACGTACAAGGAGGGCATGTACCCGCCGATCGTCATGGACGAGGAGCGCGACGACGAGGGCAACATCACGAAGCAGGGCCAGGACTACTACCTGAAGCCCATGAACTGCCCGATGCACATCCTGATCTACAAGGAGCGCGCGCGCAGCTACCGTGATCTGCCCCTGCGGTTCGCCGAGAACGGCACCGTCTATCGCAACGAGCTCTCCGGTGCGCTGCACGGCCTCACCCGAGTGCGCGGCTTCACTCAGGATGACTCGCACCTGTTCGTCACCCCCGATCAGCTCGAGGGCGAGGTCGCGAAGGTCCTGGAGTTCATCCTGTCGATGCTGCGCGACTTCGGTCTCACCGACTTCGAGCTCGAGCTGTCGATGAAGGACGACGAGAAGTCCAAGTGGATCGGCTCGGACGAGTTCTGGGAATCGTCGACCGATGCTCTCCGCCGGGTCGCCGTGGCATCCGGCCTGAAGCTCACCGAAGTCCCCGGCGAGGCCGCGTTCTACGGACCGAAGATCGACCTCAAGACGCGTGATGCGATCGGCCGCACCTGGCAGCTGTCGACCGTGCAGGTCGACCCGAACCTGCCCGAGCGCTTCGAGCTCGAGTACATGGACAAGGACGGCCAGAAGAAGCGTCCGATCATGATCCACCGTGCGCTGTTCGGCTCGATCGAGCGGTTCTTCGCGATCCTCCTCGAGCACTACGCCGGCGACTTCCCGGTGTGGCTGTCGCCCGTGCAGGTCGTGGGAATCCCCGTCGCCGACGAGTTCGCCGACTACCTGGGCGAGATCGTCCAGACGCTGCGCACGCAGGGCGTGCGCGCCGAGCTCGACGCCTCCGACGACCGGATGCAGAAGAAGATCCGCACGCACACGACCGGCAAGGTCCCGCTGCTGCTGATCGCGGGCGAGAAGGATCGCGACGCGGGCACCGTCTCGTTCCGCTACCGCGACGGCACGCAGGAGAACGGCGTGCCGATCACCGATGCAGTAGCGCGCATCCGCGCAGCGATCGATGCACACACTCTCGTGCAGACAGCAGGGGACCTGGCGTGACGTCCTCGGAGTCGTGGGAGGACGCCGGCGAGTTCGCGGGCGTCCCCGACGAGTTCCAGCGGCTCTGGACGCCGCACCGGATGGCCTACATCCAGGCTGGTCCTGAGCCACTGCGCGAGGAGTGCCCGTTCTGCGAGGCTCCGAAGTTCCCGGATGCCGAGCGGCTGATCGTCGCCCGGGGGGAGACGGCCTATGTGCTGCTCAACCTTTTCCCGTACAACTCCGGACACCTGCTGGTGTGCCCGTACCGCCACATCGGCACCTACGACCAGGCAACACCCGAGGAGGTCGCCGAGATCGGGGCACTGACCCAGATCGGCATGCGCGTGCTCCGCGAGGTCTCGCGCTGCGACGGCTTCAACATCGGGATGAATCAGGGTGCCGTCGCCGGTGCCGGAGTCGACGGCCACCTGCACCAGCACATCGTGCCGCGGTGGACGTCGGACGCCAACTTCTTCCCGATCATCGCCAAGACCAAGGCCCTGCCCCAGCTGCTCGGCGAGGTGCGCGAAGCCGTGGCGAACGCCTGGCCGACGACGGCGTAGGCCACGGCTCGGAATCGCGGGTCAGCGCACCTGGCGTGCCGTGAACTGCATCCGAGGGTTCGCGTAGAACTCCTGCGCTTCGACGAGCTGCAGCTCGCGCGCACCCGACTCGAGGGTCGCGGCGAGCAGGTCGAACACGCTGGACGCGGTGCGCTCGAGCGCCGTCTTCGCGTCACCGGATCCGACATAGTGGGCCGTGAAGAGCGCCGCGGTGACGTCGCCCGAGCCGTTCGCCTTCATCGGAAGCCGAGGCGTCTGCACGATCCAGGCTCCTGCGGCGTCGGCCACGAGCATCTCGATCGTGTCGTCCTCACGGTCCGGCCGCTCGACGCTCGTGACCAGCACCGTGCTCGGTCCCATCGCCATGGCCAGGTCGACCGAGGCCAGGGTGGACTCGAGCGTGTCGGGCTCGGTGCCGGTCAGGAACCCGAGCTCGAACTGGTTCGGGGTGATGATGTCGGCAGCCGGCACGACCTTCTCGCGCAGCAGGATCGGGATGGCCGGGGCGACGAAGCATCCTGACTTCGCGTTGCCCATCACCGGATCGCAGGCGTACACGGCGGCGGGATTGGCGGCCTTGACGCGCGCCACGGCGTCGATGATCACATCGCCGATGCCCTCGCCGCCCTGGTAACCGCTCAGCACCGCGTCGATCTCGCCGAACACGCCGCGCTCCTCGATGCCCGTGATGACCTCGCGCACGTCGTTCGGAGAGATGAGCGGACCGCGCCAGGCGCCGTAGCCGGTGTGATTGGAGAAGTTCACGGTGTAGACCGGCAGAACCTCGACGCCGATGCGCTGCAACGGGAAGACCGCGGCGGAGTTCCCGACATGCCCGTACGCGACGGCGGACTGGATGGAGAGGACCTTCATTCCCCGATCCTTTCTTTCAGAGCGGGAATGCTCCCGCGGCGGTGGGTCATCGTGCGGCCGATACGAGGTCGGCGACGAGTGTCGCAGTGTCGTCTTCGGACAGATCATGCACTGTGAGGCGCAGATGGCGCGACGGATCGGCGCGTTCGTCGAGGGCGAAGTCGTCGCCGGTTCGAGCGAGCCAGCCCCGACGCATGAGGCGTTCGGCGACGATGCGCGCCGGCTTCGGCAACTCGATCCACAGGCTCAGACCGTCGGTGGCGGGGGAGTCGAGGCCATGCTCGCGCAGCCGCGACGCGAAGGCCGCATTGCGTGCCGCGTAGTGCTCGCGGGCGTCGGCGATGCGTGCGAGCACCGACTCGTCGGTCAGCTGAGTGAGGGTGAGACGCTGCAGCAGGTGGCTGACCCAGGTGGTTCCGGGACTCAGACGCATGGCGAGGCGCTCTGCCGTGGTGGCATCCGTCGCCGCGATGGCGAGGCACATGTCCGGCCCGAGGAACTTCGAGACCGAGCGCACCAGCGCGAACCGCCGGTGGTCCGGGCCGATCAGCGATTCGTATGGACGCTGCGACAGCATCGAGAAGTGATCGTCCTCGATGATCAGCACGTACGGATGAGCGGCGAGCACGGCGCGCAGCTCCGCCGCACGAGCGGCCGTGAGACTCGCCCCCGTCGGGTTCTGAGCGCGCGGGGTGCAGATCACCGCTCGCACGCCGGCATCCAAGGCGGCGCGCAGCCCCTCGACCGTCATCCCCTGTTCGTCCACCGGCACGGGAACGGCCCGATACCCGCCGAGTCGGACCGTGTGGATGCTCGCCAGGAAGCAGGGATCCTCGAGTGCGACGGCATCGTCGCGCATCAGCGCCTGCGCGAGTAGTCGCTCGACGGCGTCGACGGCGCCGCTCGTGACGGTGATGCCGAAGTCGAGGTGACCGAGATCATGCGCGATCCATTCGCGCGCCCAGTCCTGCAGCCCCGGGTCGATGACGGGCTCGCCGTAGAGCACCGGACGACCGGCCACCGTGGCCAGCGCATGCGATGGATCGGGGATCAGTCGAGGGTCCGGGTTGCCGGTCCCGACGTCGCGCAGCACCGTATCGGAGGCGTAGCCCTCCTGGGCCACCGACTCGAGACCGGCGATGACCGTGCCGGCGCGACCTCGGGAGATCACGAGCCCGGCCTGAGCGAGCTGTCGGTATGCGGCGACCGCGGTGTTGCGATTGACTCCGAGGGTCGTGGCGAGCTCCCGCACGGGAGGGAGGGGACTGCCGGCGCGCAGCACACCGCGCTCGCGCAGACCGCGCACGCTGTCGGCGATGTCCGCTGCGGTCGTTCCGGTGATCTGGTCGCTCATGTGTCCTCACCCCCGATTCTAGGTCGTTCCGGACAGTGCTACTGTTTGGCCTAGATCAAACGAGACATCGTTCGACACACTCATGCACATCGTGCTTCCCCGACAGGAGCTCTCATGACCGAACAGACCACCACCGGATCCTCGCGCGTCAAGCGCGGTCTCGCCGAGATGCTCAAGGGCGGAGTGATCATGGACGTGGTCACCGCCGATCAGGCCAAGATCGCCGAAGACGCGGGCGCCGTCGCCGTCATGGCGCTCGAGCGGGTTCCCGCCGACATCCGCGCACAGGGCGGTGTCTCGCGCATGAGCGACCCCGACATGATCGACAGTATCATCGCGTCGGTGTCGATCCCCGTCATGGCGAAGGCACGCATCGGTCACTTCGTCGAAGCGCAGGTGCTGCAGGAGCTCGGCGTCGACTACATCGACGAGTCCGAGGTGCTCTCTCCCGCCGACTACGTGAACCACATCGACAAGCACGGCTTCGCTGTGCCCTTCGTCTGCGGTGCCACCAACCTCGGTGAGGCGCTGCGCCGCATCAATGAGGGCGCGGCGATGATCCGCTCCAAGGGTGAGGCCGGCACGGGGGATGTCTCCGAGGCGATGAAGCACATCAGGAAGATCCGTGGCGAGATCGCGGCTCTCACGGCTCTTCCGAATGACGAGCTGTTCGTCGCGGCGAAAGAGCTGCAGGCGCCGTACGAGCTCGTGGCCGAGATCGCCGAGACCGGCAAGCTCCCCGTCGTGCTGTTCGTCGCGGGTGGCGTCGCGACCCCCGCGGATGCAGCGATGATGATGCAGCTGGGCGCCGACGGCGTCTTCGTGGGCTCGGGCATCTTCAAGTCCGGCAACCCGGCGGAGCGCGCCAAGGCGATCGTCAAGGCGACCACCTTCTTCGATGACGCCAAGGTGATCGCCGAGGTCTCACGCGGACTCGGCGAGGCCATGGTCGGCATCAACGTCTCCGACCTCCCCGCGCCGCACCGCCTGGCCGAGCGTGGCTGGTAGTCCACGGGTCGGCGTCCTCGCGCTGCAGGGCGACGTGCGCGAGCACGCCGCCCTGCTCGCGGGACTCGGAGCCGAGGTGGCGCTGGTGCGCCGCCCGGAGGAGCTTGCGTCTGTCGACGGTCTCGTCATCCCCGGCGGCGAGTCCAGCGTGATCGACAAGCTGTCGCGCACATTCGGGATGCAGGAGCCGATCAGGGACGCGATCGCTGCGGGGCTCCCCGTGTACGGGACGTGCGCCGGGCTGATCCTTCTCGCCGATCAAGTACTCGACGGCATCGAGGGACAGCAGTCATTCGGCGGCCTGGACATCGCCGTGCGCCGTAATGCCTTCGGGCGCCAGACGGAGTCCTTCGAGATGGACCTCGACGTTCCGGCGCTCGGTGAGGTGCCCGTGCACGCGACGTTCATCCGAGCTCCGATCGTCGAACGCGCAGGCGAGCGGGTCGAGGTGGTCGCCTCGCTTCCGGACGGCAGAATCGTCGCCGTGCGGCAGGGCCCACTCGTCGGCACCAGCTTCCACCCCGAGGTCGACGGCGAGACGCGCTTTCACGAGCTGTTCCTCGCGGGAGTCCGGGAGCGCACCTCGCGCCGTTGACGCCATGCCGTGCGACCCGCCACGGACCGGGGCGTGACAGGCGAGGGCCCGAGGTCGGACTATTCTCGTTCGAGTGACTGGATCCAGGGCTGAGGCCGCGTATGCGCGTGCCGTCACCGCATTCAGCACCCCGACACTCGATCTGCTGCACGGTCGGTTCGCCCCGTTCGTGGTCGCGTCGCTCACTCTTCTGTTCACCGCCGACCGGGCGTCTGTCGCGGTCGCGGATGCGCACGCCGAGCTGGGCGAGGTGCTCGATGAACTCCGAGCGGCGGGGTACGACGACGACAGGCGGCTTCCGTCCGGGAGCGGCCGGGACGTGTGCCGGAACTGGGTGCGCCTCGGCTGGCTGATCCAGCAGATCGACGACGACGTCGAGGTCTACCGCCTGTCTGCGCATGCCGTCGCAGCACTCGAGATATCCGGCCGCACCGGCGGAGGGCGCACGCGCGTGTCCAACTCCCGCGTGCGCACCCTCCTCGACGCGGTCGACCACCTGTCGGTGAGCGCGGAGGTCGACCCGGTCCGGCGGCTGGCGCGTCTGTATGACGAACGCGATCTGCTCGACGCAGAGATCGCTCGCATCCAGGAGACCGGGCATGCCGACCCTGCCGACGATGAGGAGCTCCTCGAGGAGGCCGAGAACGTCCTGCACCTGGCACGCGAACTGCCCGCCGATTTCACGCGCGTCGCCGAGTCGCTCAGGTCGATGCAACGCGACGTCGTCGCCCACCTGCGCAGGGACGAGAGACCGACGAGCGAAGTGCTCCGCGAGTATCTGCAGCGCGCCCAGGATGTGATGCAGTCGACACCGGAGGGGCGCGCGTTCGCAGGAGCCCTGCGTCTGATCGGCGACCCCGATCGCATCGATGCCCTCACGGAGCAGCTTCGCGGGCTGCTCGGCCGGCCCTTCGCCCGTATGCTCGACGCCGCGCAGCGCGCCGAGCTCGACGCCATCGGTCGACGCGTAGAGCAGGGAGTGGAGGAGGTGCTGGCTGCGCAGCGCCGCGCTTCGCACGTGATCACCGGCCAGGTGAAGACGCACGATCCGCTGCGCGATCGTCAGATCGACGACCTCCTGCGCGACGTCATCGCCGGGCTCCACGGATGGACCGGCCCGGCGACGGTCGTCGACCCGGTGCGCAGCATGCCGCTGATCGATCTCGGGCATCTGCGTCAGACCACCAGCGATATCCGCCCGCCGCGTGCACCGGCGCCCCTCGCCGACGCCGATGACGTCGACTTCCTCGATCACGACACGCGCGCCTGGGGTGGTCCGAGATATGCGGAGCTCGAGGAATACGTCGCCGGGCTGGGGACGGACTTCGACCTCGCCGATGCCTTCCGGTCGGTGCCCGACGCGGCTCGGCGCCCTGTCGATCTGCTCGGTCTGCTCGAGATCGCGCACCGGAACGGCCTCACCGAGGGAGATGGCATCTCGACGGTCGAAGCATTGCGCCCGGACGGCACGAGCAGGCGATTCGCATTCGGCGCCGTGACCGCCCGCAGCACGAAAGAGGATTCAGATGATGAGTGACGACGACCTCACCACAGCCGGCGCGGACGAGGGGTTCATCGCTCCGACGGCGATGGAGGACGACCTCGAGGCGCACTTCCCCGGCGATCGCGGCACGCTCGATCCCGAGATCAGGCGCGTGCTCGTGCACCTGCTCCAGCGGCGTTTCATCTCGATGGAGCGCAACCGACGTGAGTGGACGCTGCTGCTCGAGCACCAGCAGGTGATCGAGTCGCGGCTCAACGACATCTACCTGCGTCTGATCATCGATCACGCCAGAGGGTTCGCGTACAAGCAGCAGCTGCGCTCTGACGAGGTCGAGATGCCCGTGCTGCTGAAGGACTCTCCGTACTCGCGCGCCGAGACGCTCGTCCTGGTGCACCTGCGGACCGTCTACCAGCGCGAGTCCGCGTCCGGCGAGGGTTCAGTGCGGATCGACATCGAGGACGTCGAGCAGACCGTGCTGAGCTACTTCGCGGACGTCGACGGCGGAACCGCGAAGCAGCAGCGCGCCATCCGCAGCGCATTGGATCGGCTGGATCGAGAGGGCATCGTGCAGGAGGAGACCAGCGGACGCTACCGGATCACCGCGCTCGTGGAGGTGGTGCTCAGTGCGGAGACGCTCAAGGAGCTGCGGGAGTGGCTGCGATCCCAGGCGGTGGTGGCGCGATGACGATGATGGACACGCTCTTCGGGATGATCCCCGCGAGCTCACGCGGTCAGCAGTGGGTCGCGGAGGAGCTCCAGCTCATCAACTGGGGCGGCTACGACGGCGGTCCCCACCGCGTGCGGTTCTCGCCCGATGCGACCCTGCTGTGCGGCGGATCGGGGTCGGGCAAGTCGACGCTCATGGACGGCTACATCGCGCTGATGATGCCGCACACGACGCCCTTCAACGGCGCGTCCAACGGCGGCGTCACGGGCCGTCCCCGCGGCGACGAGCAGCGGAACATCCTGTCGTACGGGCGCGGCAAGATCGACGAGTCCCGCACCGAGGAGGGGACGAAGCTCCGCGTGCTGCGCGGCGACGGCGAGGACACCTGGAGCGCCGTCTCGATGACGTGGTTGGATCACGACGGCTCGCGCTTCACGGCGGTGCGCGGGTGGTACATCCCCGCGGACGCCCGCACCCTCGAGGACACCACGCGATTGCGGGCCACGATCGACGGCGCCTTCGACCTCTCGCAGCTCGAACGCGCTGCGGTCCAGCGACTCAGTGACGCGTCGGTGCGCGCCGTCGGGCTGGAGCCCGTGGCGACCGACCGCGAGTTCTCGGCTCGACTTCACGCCGTGCTCGGCATCGGCGCGGCCGGTTCGGGGGCGAAGGCGATCAGTCTTCTGGCCCGCATCCAGGCCGGTCAGCAGATCACGACGGTCGACGACCTCTACAAGAAGCTCGTGCTCGAGGAGCCCGAGACGATGGCGACCGCGGACGCGGTGGTCGCTCATTTCGATGAGTTGGAGAGCACCCGGACGCGGATGCTCGTCGCCAAGCAGCAGGTGGCGGCTCTCGAGCCGATCCGCGAGATCTCGCAGCGCATCGAGGCGGCGTCGGCGCGGATGAGCGTCGTGGACGAGGTCGGGGTCTTCTCGGAGCCGACCTCCCTCGCGTCCCTGTGGAGCGCCGAGCGCCGCCTCGATCTGCTGCGCGAGGTGGAGGCGGATCTGCGTGACCGCACCCAGGCGCTGCAGCTGGCCGTCCGCGAGAAGAACGCACTGATCGCCGCCGCCGAGGTCGAGCGGGAGGGCCTGCTCGACGTCCTGCGGCAGTCCGGAGGCGACCGCCTCGACACCGCTCAGCGCGAGCTGCGGGGTGTCGAGCGCCGACTGGAGGACGTCCAACGCGAGCGGGCGCGCTTCGACAGCGTCGCCAGGGAGCTCGGCGCCGAGGTGCGCACCGCATCCGATCTCGAGGAACTGCTCGCCCGCGTCGGCCGGGAGCTCCCGCAGAGCGGACTGCGCGGAGCCCGCGCCGCCTTCGCCGATGCAGAGTCGTCGCGCCGAGCGGTCGAGAGCGAGCTGAGTCGGGCGCGTGCCGAGCAGGACCGCACCCGTGAGCTCCGCGGGAGCATGCCCGCGCATCTGCATGAGGCGAGAACTCTCCTCGCCCAGGCGGCCGGGCTCACCCCGACGGATCTGCCCTTCGTCGGTGAGCTCATCGAGGTGCGCACCGAGTTCGAGCCCTGGCGGGACGCGTTCAACCTCGCCCTCGGCGGGTTCGCGCGGACATTGCTCGTCGATGTCGCGGACCTCGGGCGGTTCCGTGCGGCCATCGAGTCGGTGCGCATCGCTGAGCGGATCAGCTACGAAGGCGTCCCGACGGGCGTCGCCGAGTCTCGGACGGCGGACCCCCGCACGCTCCCCGGTCGTCTCGATCACCGATCGACGCCGTTCACCGGATGGCTTCAGCAGCGACTCCGTGAGCGGTTCGAGTACGTGTGCGTGGACTCGTCGACCGAGCTCGCCGAGCACCCTCGCGCGCTGACGCTCGCGGGGCAGGTGTCGCACGGAGACCGCGGGTCCCATGGCGGGCATGGCCGGGCGAACATGCTCGGATTCTCGAACGCGCGCCGTCTTCGCGAGCTCGACGAGCAGATCAGCCAGCTCGAGAGCCGCCGCGATGCTGCGACTCAGGCCGCTGCGGACGCCGAGGCCGACCTCGACCGGATCGAGGCGACGTCCAAGGCGCACGCGAAGATCGAGGACCTCACCTGGGATCAGATCGACGTCGAGGCCGTCACGGCGGAGCGCGCGCGATGGGTCGCAGTGGAGGCGGAGGTCACCGACGAGAACCCGAAGATCGCCGAGCTGAAGTCGCAGGCCGAGGAGCTCAGAAGACGGGTCGGCCGTCTGCGCGACGAGAGCTCCCGACTCGGGGGAGACCTCACACTCGCTCAGGACCGTTGGGTGGAGGTCACCGACCAGGTCGACGACTGTCAGCGGATCGTCGATGCGGCTGAGGCGGCCGAGATCGCGCTGGAGGAGCGGCATCGTTCGTTCCTCGACGCGCGCTTCCTCGGAGCAGACGCGGCCGTCAGCGTGACGGCGTCGGAGCGCCTCGCTCACCTCGACGCCGCATTGCGCACGGCCGCGACCAGACTGCTCGAGGATCGCACGTCGGCAGCCGCGGCGCACGCCGAGCAGCGTGAGCAGATGCGACGCCTGATGACCGGTTTCCTCGAGCGCTGGGATACGCTCACGATCCTCCCCGACCCCGACGAGTCGGTCGCGGAGTTCGAGAGCATCCTCGTGGCGCTCGAGACCAACGGCCTGCACGAGCTGGAATCCGAATGGCGAGACAGCCTCCTCAAGCTCTCCGGAAACGATCTGACGAGCCTGGATTCGACGCTGGGTCGTGCACTGCGCGAGATCAAGAACCGCATCGACCCGATCAACAGGATCATGGAGGAGCTGCCGTTCTACGACGATGATCACCGTCTTCAGATCACACCGCGCGAGAACCAGTCCGAGGCGCGCAGGCGATTCCGAAAGGAGCTTCGCGAGGTGCGCAGCCTCATCGACGCAGCGGAGACGGATGTCGATCGTGAGAGCGTCTACCGGAGGATGAGCCGTCTCATCGGTCGGATGCGACGCACGGCTCCCGACTTCGCCGAGCTCATCGACGTGCGCAACCATGTGCGGGTGAGCGCGGAGCGGGTCCATGCGACGACCCGGGAGCATGTCGCGCTCTACGACCACATCGGCGAGAAATCGGGTGGAGAGTCGCAGGAGCTGGTCGCCTTCATCGTGGGCGCGGCACTGCGCTACCAGCTCGGCGACGCGGGTGCCGAGCGTCCGAGGTATGCACCCGTGTTCATGGACGAGGCCCTGATCAAGGCGGACGCGCACTTCACGAAGCGTGCGATCGGAGCATGGCGGGGTCTCGGCTTCCAGCTCGTGATCGGTGCGCCGAACGACAAGTACAGCGCCATCGAACCGCATGTCGACGTGGAGTACGACATCCTCAAGGACACGCGCGGCCGCTCCTGGGCACGGCCGAAGGTCGGTCTGCCCGCCGAGTGACACCGGCGATATTGGTCAGCGCGACACGAGAGTTCGGATCGCGCCGACCGTGCGGTCGATGTCGTCCCGGGTCGTCGCCCAGGACGACATCGAGCAGCGCAGCGCAGCGCGACCTCTCCACTCGGCCCCGGTCATGGCGGCGGTGCCCTCCACGAGCACGGCCTCACCCAGCCGTCGCGTCGCCTCATCGGAATCGAGACAGAACATGACCTGCGTGTAGTCGACGTCGTTGAGGATGCGGATGCCGTCGATCGTCGTGAGCCCCTCGGCCATCGCCACCGCGTTCTCGTGCAGCCTGTCGATCAGGTTCGAGATGCCGTCCCGTCCGAGGCTGCGCATCGCCGCCCACGCGGGCACGCCGCGTGCGCGCCGGGACAGTTCCGGCGTCACGTCCCACGGGTCCAGACTCGTGTAGATGAGGTAGTCGCCACCCGTGCGGAACGCGGCGATCGAGTCCGCAGGGTCGCGGACGATCGCCATGCCGCAGTCGTAGGGCACGTTGAGCGTCTTATGCGCGTCTGTCGCCCACGAATCGGCGTCGGACATGCCCGCCGTCAGCGGCCGCAGCGACTCGGAGGCCGCGGCCCAGAGGCCGAATGCGCCGTCGACGTGCACCCAGGCTCCGTGCCGATGGGCTATCGGTATGAGGGCAGCGAAGTCGTCGAATGCGCCGGTGTGCACTTCTCCGGCCTGTAGACAGACGATGGTCGGTCCGGAGCCGTCCGCGAGGACGCTGTCCAGGGCGTCTGGTCGCATGCGCCCCTGCGCGTCGGATTCGACGGCAGTGATGCCGGTGCGTCCGATCCCGAGGAACCGCGCTGCACGGTCGATCGACCCATGGCGGTCGGCACCTACGACGAAGCGCATCTGCGGAGATCCGTGCAGTCCCTTCTCGCTGAGGTTCCAGCCGACTCGAGCGAGAACGGCGTTCCGTGCCGTCGCGAGGCAGGTGAAGTTCGCCATCTGGCCGCCGGTGACGAATCCGACGCTCGCGTCGTCGGGCAGGCCCAGGATGTCGAGCATCCACCGGCCGGCTATGCGCTCCAACGCCACGGTCGTCGGCGTGAGCAGGGCGGATCCCGAATTCTGGTCCCAAGCGGACACGAGCCAGTCGGCGGCGAGGGCAGCGGGGTGCGTGCCGCCGATGACGAACCCGAAGAATCGTCCTCCGGGGATCGCGACGAGACCGGGGTCCGCCCGCGACACGATCTCGCCGATCAGCTCTTCCGGGTCCATGCCTTCGGCGGGCAGGGGGCCGCCGAAGGCGTCGAGCATCTCGGCGAGGGTCGCCCGCGGCCACACCGGTCTGTCGTCGAGCGACCCGAGGAACTCGAGTGCTGCTCGGTGGGCGGCGTCCAGTCCGCGGATCCTGTCATCGTCGACGCTCTGGTCCATGTGTCAGGACTACACCCACGCCTGCCCTCACACCAGAGCGATCACGGGAACAGGAGGCCGCCGCTCCGTGTGCGGCCACAGGCCGCGGGCATGGTTCGATAGAATGGACGATGCCCTGGGCCGTGCCCACGGGCGGATACGACGAGCGGAGAATTATGTCCGGGCATTCCAAGTGGGCCACCACGAAGCACAAGAAGGCCATCATCGACTCCAGGCGCGCCAAGTCCTGGGCCAAGCTCATCAAGAACATCGAGGTCGCGGCCAAGCTCGGCGGAGCCGACCTGCAGGGAAACCCGACGCTGTTTGACGCGGTGCAGAAGGCGAAGAAGACGTCGGTCCCGAAGGACAACATCGATCGCGCAGTGAAGCGCGGCGCGGGCATCGGCGGCGAAGCGGTCGAGTACACCTCGATCATGTACGAGGGGTACGGACCCAACGGCGTCGCGATGATGATCGAATGTCTGACCGACAACAAGAACCGTGCTGCGGCCGAGGTCCGCACTGCTCTCAGCCGCAACGGCGGAACCCTCGCCGACCCGGGCAGCGTCGCCTACAACTTCAGCCGCAAGGGCGTGATCGTGGTCGGCTCCGAGGGGACCACCGAGGATGACGTGATGATGGCCGCGCTCGAAGCGGGGGCCGAAGAGATCGAGCCGCACGCCGAGGGCTTCGAGATCATCACCGAGGCGACGGATCTCGTGACCGTCCGCAGCGCGCTGCAGGAGGCGGGAATCGACTACGAATCCGCCGACGTCGAGTTCGTGCCGAACCTCAAGGTCGAGATCGACGCCGACACCGCTCGCAAGATCTTCCGCCTCATCGATGCACTCGAAGACAGCGAGGACGTGCAGAACGTCTTCACCAACTTCGATCTCACCGCCGAGGTGCAGGCCGAGCTCGAGAACGACGACGCGTAGGCGCGCCGACCGCGTGCCGTCGGACGAGACGCTTAGCCTGGGGGAGTGACCTCCTCCTCGCTTCGCGTGCTCGGCATAGACCCGGGTCTCACCCGGTGCGGCGTGGGGGTCGTCGACGTCGACCGGGCTCGACGAGGGACGCTGGTGCATGTCGGAGTCATCCGCTCGGCGCCCGATCTCCCGATCGGCGAACGACTCGCGATCGTCGCCGCGGGCATCCGAGAAGTGCTGGAGCTCCATCGGCCCGACGCTGTCGCGGTCGAGCGCGTGTTCGCGCAGCAGAACAGTCACACGGTGATGGGCACCGCCCAGGCGAGCGGCGTGGCTCTGCTGCTCGCTGCTGAGGCAGGACTCCCGGCGGCCACGCACACTCCGAGCGAGGTCAAGGCGGCGGTCACCGGCTACGGCTCGGCGGACAAGCGTCAGGTGCAGACCATGATCGCCCGGATCCTGCGCCTGGATGCGCCGCCGCAGCCGCCGGATGCCGCTGACGCCCTCGCGATCGCGCTCTGCCACGCGTGGCGTCGGGGCGCAGCGGGGGTCCCGGGTGTGGATGCGCTCACCCCGGCCCAGAAGGCTTGGGCCGACGCGGAGCGTGTCGCTCGAACATATCTACGATCGGGTGCGTAGGCTGGGCGGATGATCTCCTCGCTGCACGGCGCTGTCCTCCACTCGACCGCCGATCAGGTCATCATCGACGTCGGGGGAGTCGGGTTCTCCGTCTCGGTGCCCGCAGACGTGGCTCACACCGCGACCGTCGGCGAGAAGCTGATGCTGCACACGAGCCTCATCGTGCGCGAGGATGCGCTGTCGCTCTACGGTTTCGCCGACCGCAGCGAGCTGGAGATCTTCGGTCTGCTGATCAGCGTGACCGGCGTCGGGCCGAAGTCGGCGCTGGGGGTGCTGTCGCATCTCACCGTCGACCAGATCGCGGAAGCCGTGACATCGGAGGATGACGCCCCGTTCCGCCGTGTCTCGGGTATCGGCCCCAAGACCGCCAAGCTCATCGTCCTCCAGCTCGCGGGCAAGGTGCATCCGGTGGGCGCGGCGTCGAAGCCCGCCGCGAACGGACCCGTCGACGTCGTCGATCAGGTCGCTGCCGCGCTCGTCGGTCTGGGGTGGTCCGAAAAGGTCGCCGCCGAGGCCGCCGCGCAGACGGCCGCGGAGGCCTCTGAGGCCGAGCGGGCAGCCGTCGCACCGTTGCTGCGCCGCACGCTCGCACTGCTGGGGCCGGCGCGTGTCTGACATCCGCGACGCCGCCGAGCCCTCAGACGACACCGAGCTGGCGATCGAGGGAGCCCTGCGACCCACGAGCCTGGGTGAGTTCGTCGGTCAGCAGAAGGTGCGGGGGCAGCTCCAGCTGCTCCTCGATGCCGCACGGATCCAGAATCGCCCGCCCGACCACATCCTGCTCGCGGGCCCGCCCGGGCTCGGCAAGACCACGCTGGCGATGATCGTCGCGCACGAGAGCGAACGTCCGCTGCGCCTCTCGAGCGGACCGGCGATCCAGCACGCCGGCGACCTCGCCGCGCTCCTCTCGAGCCTCGTGCCCGGCGAGGTGCTGTTCATCGACGAGATCCACCGGATGGCGCGGTCGGCGGAGGAGATGCTCTATCTCGCGATGGAGGACTTCCGCATCGACATCATGGTGGGAAAGGGCGCGGGGGCGACCAGCATCCCGCTGGACCTCGCACCGTTCACGCTCGTGGGTGCGACGACGCGCTCGGGTCTGCTGCCGAACCCGCTGCGGGATCGCTTCGGCTTCACCGGTCACCTGGAGTTCTACGAGGAGGCGGAGCTCGAGCGCGTCATCGCACGCTCGGCCCTCATGCTGGGCGTCGATCTGCCGCGGGATTCACTGTCGGAGATCGCCCGTCGCTCGCGCGGCACTCCTCGTATCGCGAACCGCCTGCTGCGTCGAGTGCGCGACTATGCGCTCGTTCACGGCGGCGGCGCGGCCTCCCTGGTCGGGGTCAAGGCCGCGCTGGAGCTCTACGACGTCGACCCCATCGGACTGGACCGCCTCGACAGAGCGGTGCTCGAGGCGCTCGTTCGGCGCTTCCGCGGGGGTCCCGTGGGGCTCAGCACGCTCGCGGTCGCCGTGGGCGAGGAGGCCGAGACGGTCGAGAGCGTCGTCGAGCCCTATCTCGTGCGCATCGGATTCCTGGGTCGCACACCTCGAGGTCGCGTCGCCATGCCGGAGGCCTACAGCCACCTCGGCATCGCGCACCCGGACGGGGCGCTCCGACTTGATGACCTATAATCGCTGAAGACTTCCCCTGATAGAACTGCGCGACCGTCCTGTGGTGCGCGCACCTGAGAAAGGCCCTTTGCCACCATGCCCATGGAAATCCTCCTCTTCGGCCTTCTCGCCGTTCTCGTCGTCTTCATGTTCGTCAACGGACGCAAGCGCCAGAAGCAGATGAAGGCTGAGCAGGAGGAGAAGGCGACCAAGACCGTTCCCGGGGTCAAGGTGCTCCTCCAGGGTGGTATCTACGGCACGATCGTGGCCTACGACCACGACGACCTCGACTCGCCCGCGCTCGTCGAGATCGCTCCCGGCACCGTCATCGAGGTGCACAGCCAGGCGATCCTGCGCATCGTCGAGCCCAAGGACGCGATCGAGACCGACCCGGCAGTGCTCGCCGCCGAGGATGCACCGATCGTGAACGACGTTCCCGTCGTCGACGACGCTCCGGCCCTCGAGACTCCCGAGGAGACCCGTCGCCGTCTCGAGCGCGACGCCGACGACAAGTAGCCTTCGCGCTGCACCACCTCGGCACTCCGGCATCTTAGAAAGCTGATCACACGTGGCCACTTCTTCTCCGGTCCGTCATGCCTGGCGGGTTCTCATGGGCCTGCTCCTGGTGACGGGCGTCCTCTTCGGCATCAACGCGCTCGGCGTCCACGTGTTCGAGAAGAGCTCCTGGACCCCTGAGCTCGCGCTCGACCTGCAGGGCGGCACGCAGATCGTGCTCAGTGCCGAGACCGAGGACGGCGCTGCGCCCTCCCCGGAGCAGCTCGATCAGGCGGCCGCGATCATCCGCCAGCGCGTCGATGCGTCCGGTGTGGCCGAGGCCGACATCACCACCGAGGGCGGCCGCAACATCGTGGTGCAGATCCCCGGTGTCGCAGACGAGCAGACGCGTGCGCGCATCCAGTCGAGCGCGCAGCTGGAGTTCCGCCCGGTGCTCGCCACGACGGCCGGCACGAATCAGTACGTGGGTGAAGACGGCAACGAGACGGCGTATCCGACCCCGGACGACTCGCTGAACGCGACGCCGACGGCCGAGCCGACGGACGCGAGCGACCTCGCCTGGGTGACCGACAGGCTCGCCGCGGAGTTCCAGGCCTACGACTGCGCCAACCCCGAGAACGACCCCTCGAATGCGCCCAAGGACCAGCCGCTCATCGCGTGCGATCCCTCGGGCCAGGCGAAGTACCTCCTCGGTCCGACCGAGCTCACGGGTGACGCCATCACCGACGCATCCGCGGGCCGCGACCCGAAGACGGGCGCGTGGCTCGTCCAGCTGACGATGAACGGCGACGGCGCCGAGGCCTTCGGCGAGGTGAGCACCCGCCTCAACCAGAACCGCCTCGCGGAGCTCTCGCCGCGTGATCAGTTCGCCTTCGTCCTCGACGGATCGGTGATCAGCGCACCGCGCATGAACGGACAGATCCTCGACGGTCGCCCGAGCATCTCGGGAGACTTCAACCAGGAGTCGGCGACTGCCCTCGCCGACCAGCTCAAATTCGGCGCCCTGCCCCTGAGCTTCGAGGTTCAGAGCTCCGACACCATCTCCGCGACCCTCGGCACCCAGCAGCTTCAGATCGGTCTCATCGCGGGCCTCATCGGTCTCGCACTCGTGGCGATCTACTCACTGATCGTCTATCGGGCGCTCGGCTCCGTGATCATCGCGTCCATCGCCGTGATGGCGGTTCTGACGTACATCATCATCTGCATCCTCGCGTGGCGATTGGGCTTCCGCCTGTCGCTCGCCGGCGTCGCGGGCCTCATCGTCTCGATCGGCTTCACCGCCGACTCGTTCATCGTGTACTTCGAGAGGATCCGAGACGAGCTCCGCGACGGAAAGTCGATCACCTCGGCGGTCGAAGACGGCTGGGGCAGAGCGAAGCGCACGATCTACATCTCGAAGTCGATCAACATCCTCGCGGCAGTGGTGCTGTACATCCTCGCGGACTCCACAGTGAAGGGCTTCGCCTTCACTCTGGGGCTCACGACCCTCATCGACGTGTTCATCTTCGTGATCTTCACGCACCCGGTGATGCAGCTGCTCGCCCGCACCAAGTTCTTCGGCGGGGGCCACAAGCTCTCCGGCCTCGATCCCGAATCGCTCGGTGCGGTGTACCGCAGCCGATCGCAGTTCCGTCAGGTGTCAACCGCCACCGCGGGCCGCGGGGCGAAGAACGCCAGAGCCAAGGGCGAAGCCGAGCGCCGTCAGACCATCGCAGAGCGCAAGCGCGCCGAAGCACTAGCCGGTGAGAGAACCACCCGCACCGGAAGCGAGGGGGACGCCTGATGGCTTCCATGAACGAGTTCGGTAACAACCTCTACACGGGAAAGACGTCCTTCCCGTTCGTCGGCAAGCGCCGCCTGTGGTTCATCATCGCGATCGTGCTGGTCGTCGGCTCGGCGCTGGTGCCGCTCATCCGCCCGATCCAGTTCTCGATCGAGTTCACGGGCGGGTCGCAGTTCACCGTGCAGGCGCCCGACAGCTTCGAGCAGGAGACCGCGAAGACCGCGGTGCAGTCGGTCGTACCCGGTGCGGCGACCAAGGTCGTCGTGGTGGGCGGCAACGACATCCGCGTCCAGACCGATCAGATGAGCGCTGCCGAGACGCAGCAGGTCTCCAACGCCCTCGCCGATGCCTATGGCGTCGAGCCCGAGAGCGTGACCTCGTCGTTCATCGGACCGGCGTGGGGTGAGAACGTCACCAAGCAGTCCCTCTGGGGTCTCGCGATCTTCCTCGCACTGACGTTCCTGATCCTCGCGATCTACTTCCGGACGTGGAAGATGTCCGCGGCAGCGATCCTCGGCCTGCTAGACGTCCTCGTCATCACGGTCGGCGTCTACGCCCTGGCCGGGTTCGAGATCTCACCGGCCGCGGTCATCGGATTCCTGACGATCCTCGCCTACTCGCTGTATGACACCACGGTGGTGTTCGACAAGATCAGGGAGAACACCACGGAGGACGGCGAGAACTCGACGCGAACCTTCGGCGAGTCGGTCAACCTGGCGGTGAACCAGACGCTCATCCGATCGATCAACACCTCGGTCGTCGCCGCACTGCCGGTCGGCGCGGTCCTTTTCATCGGAGCCTTCTGGCTGGGCGCCGAGTCCCTCACGGACATCTCGCTCTCGATCTTCGTCGGCATCCTGGTCGCGACCTACTCGACCCTGTTCGTGGCCGCGCCGCTCTACTCGCTCTTCCGCGAGAACGAGCCGCAGATCGCGGCACGAGATGCCAAGATCCGCGAGGCGCGAAGCCTCGCGACCGCAGAGACCCGATAGTCCCCGCTCCGCGGGGCCGCACCCCGTGGAGCACGCGTAAGCTGTTGTGATTCGGAGGTGAGCGGATGGCGGAACCGCAGACGGCGTCGCAGGGCTCCAGCCTGAGACGACTGGTTCCCCGCATCTTCTCCCGCGCGCCCAGGATCAACGACCTCGACAATCTGATCCGCACGGTCCGTGCGAATCACCCGCGAGGCGATCTCGCCGTCATCGAGCGCGCCTACGCCGTGGCCAAGGAGAAGCACACCGGCCAGCAGCGCCAGAGCGGCGAGCCCTACATCACGCACCCGCTCGCCGTCGCGCAGATTCTCGCGGAGATGGGCCTGGGTCCTCGAGCCATCGCTGCGGCGCTGCTGCACGACACCGTCGAAGACACCGGCTATGCGCTCACCGACCTCACGGCGGAGTTCGGCGACGAGGTCGCGATGCTCGTCGACGGCGTCACCAAGCTCGACAAGGTCAAGTACGGCGAGAGCGCCCAGGCCGAGACCGTCCGCAAGATGATCGTCGCGATGTCGAAGGACATCCGCGTCCTGCTGATCAAGCTCGCCGACCGCCTGCACAACGCCCGCACGTGGGGATTCGTCCCGCCCGAGAAAGCTGCGAAGAAGGCCAAGGAGACGCTCGAGATCTACGCGCCTCTGGCCAACCGCCTCGGTATCCAGGCGATCAAGTCCGAGCTCGAGGACCTCTCGTTCGCCGTGCTGCATCCGAAGATCTACAACGAGATCCACAACCTGATCGCCCAGCGCACCCCGCAGCGCGAGAAGTACCTCGCTCAGGTCGTCGAGGAGATCGACGAGGACCTGCGCGATCTGCGCATCCGAGGCAAGGTCGTCGGGCGTCCGAAGCAGCTGTACTCGGTGTACCAGAAGATGGTCGTTCGAGGCCGCGAGTTCGACGACATCTACGACCTGATCGGCATCCGCGTGCTGGTCGCGTCGGTGCGCGACTGCTACGCGGTGCTCGGCGCCATCCACGCGCGCTGGACGCCGCTGCCCGGTCGCTTCAAGGACTACATCGCCACCCCGAAGTTCAACCTCTACCAGTCGCTGCACACCACGGTGATCGGACCGTCGGGTCGGACGGTCGAGATCCAGATCCGCACGCACGAGATGCACCAGCAGGCGGAGTACGGCGTCGCCGCGCACTGGATGTACAAAGAGCGGATGAACGGCGGCAAGACCGAGGTCCGCGCCGCCGACAACGACATGGCGTGGCTCGCGCACATCTCGGACTGGCAGGCCGAGACGGCGGATCCCGGCGAGTTCCTCGACTCTCTGCGCTTCGAGATCGGCGCGAAAGAGGTCTACGTCTTCACGCCGAAGGGGCGCGTCGTCGGGCTACCGGCGGGTGCGACGCCGGTCGACTTCGCGTACGCCGTGCACACCGAGATCGGCCACCGCACGATGGGCTCGAAGGTCAACGGGCGCCTCGTGCCGTTGGAATCGGAGCTCAAGAGCGGTGACGTGGTCGAGGTCTTCACCTCGAAGAACCCCGACGCCGGCCCGAGCCAGGATTGGCTCGGCTTCGTCAAGAGCACCCGCGCACGCAACAAGATCCGCGGATGGTTCACGAAGGAGCGTCGCGAAGAGGCGATCGAGCAGGGCAAGGAGGCCATCGCTCGCGCGATGCGCCGCCAGAACATGCCGCTGCAGCGCCTGATGAGCCAGGACTCGTTCGCCGAGGTCGCACATCAGCTCCGCTATGAGGACGTCTCTGCGCTGTATGCCGCCGTGGGCGAAGGTCACGTCTCCACGCAGTCCGTGCTCGAGAAGGTCACCGCGCTGGTCGCGGCGACCGATCCCGCCACAGGTCCGATCGACCTCCCCGGCAGCATGCCGTCGCGGGAGCCACGGGCAGGGGATTCGGGTGTCCTGGTGCGCGGAGCATCGGACATCCTCGTGAAGGTCGCGAAGTGCTGCACGCCGGTTCCCGGAGACGAGATCGTCGGTTTCGTGACGCGTGGCAGCGGCGTGTCCGTGCACCGCACGGACTGCCCGAACGTCAAGGCGCTCGCGAGCGAGGAGGACCGCTTCGTCGAGGTGTCATGGGCCCCGACGACGAAGAGCGTCTTCCGGGTGCAGATCCAGGTCGAGGCCCTCGACCGGTCGGGGCTGCTCTCCGATGTCACCCGGGTGCTGAGCGAGCATCACGTCAACATCCTGTCTGCGACCGTCAGCACCACCGACGAACGCCTCGCCATCAGCCGCTTCGTCTTCGAGATGGGCGATGCCGTCCACCTCGACCGGGTGCTGAACGCGGTGCGTCGCATCGACGCGGTGTATGACGTGTACCGCGTCACCTCGTCCTGACGAGAATCCTCTCGAGCGCGCCGCGTCCGGCGCGCTTTCCCGGCACACGGGTCATGCGCTCGAGCTCCCGAAGCGCAGCGGATACGAGATCCGGTTCGGCGTCGGCGAGGAGCACCATCCACCGATGCAGGGATCCGTCGCGGTGGAGTCCGAGAGCGAGATCGACCATGGTGCGCTCCGGCGTCATCACCGGTACGCCGCCGATCACGACGAGATCCGACGGCGGCAACGCTGTGTCATGAAGGATCACTCGTGCGGGCAGTGCGGGGCGAATCCGATGGCTCACTGCGCGCCGGACGTGATGGCGTGCAGGGGGAGTGTCGCCGGCACCGTGGATCCAAGCTGCCGTCGGGCCGGAGGCGGCCGTGTCCGCAGGGACGAGGGGCGCGAGCGCGGCTGCTCTCGCGCTTGCGCTCTCGACGAGATCGGCGGGGATGTACCCCTCGCCCAGATCGACGAGATGCCCGTCGAGCCTCGCCGCGCTGAGTTCGGGGATCGTGAGGCGTTGGCCGGGCAGATACAGGAACGCGGGATGCATCACGCCAGTCTGGCGCGGTGCATCCCGCGTACTGATTCGATCCGGAGATCTGTGGAGAAGGTCAGCCGCCGAGGGCGTTGAGCCAGGTGCGGCGCGCTTCGAGTGCATCCGCCGCGGCCTTGGCGGCCTTCTTGTCTCCCGACTTCTCTGCGGCGGCCAGCTCGGACTCGAGCTTCTCGATCGCCTCGAGCAGCTGCGAGCTCATGTCGTTGGCGCGTGCCTTGGTCTCGGGGTTGTTCTTCTTCCAGTCGACCTCTTCGCGTGCCTTGAGCGCCTGCTCGATCACACGGAGACGATCGTCGAGAGCGCGCTCCTTCTCGCGGGGGAAGATGCGGCCGATCTCATCCCACTGGCGCTGGATGCCGGTGAGCAGCGCGCGGGCGCGCTTGATGTTCGGCTCGTCTGCGACTGCCTTGGCCTCTTCGAGAAGGGCCTGACGCGCTTCGATCTTCGGGGCGGAGTCCGCCTCTTCAGCCGCCGACTGCTCGGCACGAGCGGAGTACAGCGCGTCGCCGGCTGCCTTGAATCGCGCCCAGAGCGCGTCGTCGGCCTTGCGACCAGCGCGACCGGCGGCCTTCCACTCGTCGAGCAGACTGCGATACGCGGGGATGCCGTCGACTCCGCGAGGAGCGAGAGCCTCGGCGCGCTCGACCAGCCGCGTCTTGGCGTCACGAGCGGTCTTGTGGGTGTCGTCGAGCTCGGAGTAGAACGCGCGGCGTGCCTTGTCGACGGTGCCGCGCGCATCACGGAACCGCTTCCAGAGCTGCTGGGACACCCCCTTCGACAGACGAGGGCCGTTCTGCTGCTGCGCCTGCCACGCGTCGAAGAGTTCGCCGAGCTCGGCGGTCACCTGCTTCCACTGCACCTTCGAGAGGTCGCGGGCTGCGATCGCCTCGGCGCGCTCGACGAGAGCCGTGCGCTCGGCGATGGCCTTGTCGACCAGCTCCTTGGCCTGCTGGGCCTCCTGAGCGGTCGCCTCGGAGAGCGAGGAGGTCAGCGTGTTCAGACGCTCACGGAGTCCGGCGAGGTCGCCCACAGCGGCAGCGTCGGTGGCCTCGGTGAGAAGATGACCGGCCTGCTTGACCAGGTCACCCGCAGACGCGCCGCCGGCCTGGTGACGCTGCTCGAGCGTGTGCACCTTGAACGCGATGTCCTCGTACTTGCGCACGAAGTAAGCGAGTGCCTCGTCGGGGGTGCCGTCGGGATACTGCCCGACCACGCGCCACTCGTCGCCCTCGCGAACCTCGACCGTGCCGTCTTCGGCGACACGGCCCCACTTCGCTGCCTCGGCACTCGATGCGGAGGTCGCGGGCGATGCTGCGGCTGCGGGAGTCGCTGCAGTGGGCTTGGTCAGCTTTCGCGGCAGCGGCGCTGCCGGGGGAGCGGGAATGGGGGGAGTCGGCTTGGACGGCTCAGACACGGTGATTCTCCTTGCGCGGTAGGGCCCGCGGGAGGCGGAAAGGACGAGCTTCAGCCTAGTACGAGAGCGAGGTTGCAGTGTGGTCGTCGAATCTCACAATGGCCGTTACCGTTCTGTGAGCGAATCGTTCGACGCACGAAACACCGCGCGTCACATGCGGGAAACACCAGGCTCCTATCGTCGCCATCACGACGTCCCCCGGCGATTGGAGCAACATGAGCGAGGTCCTCCTCACACCCCAGGAGATCGTGGTGGTCGGTGCAGGGATGGTCGCGCATCGATTCGTGGAGAGCCTGATCAGCCGAGCCGAGACGCCGATGCATGTGACGGTGATCGGAGACGAGGCCCGTCGACCGTACGATCGGGTCGGACTCACCGGGTTCTTCTCGGGGGCGACTCCCGAGGAGCTCGAACTCGATCGCTCGGTGTTCGACGACTTCCGCGTGCGATTCCTCGCCGACGACAGAGTGCTGCGGATCGATCGCTCGGCCCGCACCGTCACGACGAGGTCGCGCACGAGCATCCCGTACGACACCCTGGTGCTCGCGACCGGCTCCTACGCCGCGAAGGTCGCCGTGGACGGTGCGGACCTGCCCGGCTGCTTCGTCTATCGCACACTCGACGACGTCCAGGGCCTCAAGGACTTCGTCGAGCGGCGAGGACGCATGCTCGGTCGTCCGCTGCGCGGCGCGGTGATCGGCGGAGGGCTCCTCGGGCTCGAGGCCGCCGGTGCTCTGCAGGGAATGGATGTCGACGCCACCGTCGTGCAGTACTCCGATCGCCTGATGTCCGCTCAGCTCGACTCAGCGGGTGGAGGGATGCTCAAGCGTCTGCTCGAAGCGCGTGGCATCTCGGTGCGCACCGGATCGAGGACGACTCGGCTGGACCCGGATGACTCCGGCGCGGTCACGGCTCTCGAGTTCCAGGACGGATCGATCGAACGGGCGGACGTCGTGGTCTTCACCGTCGGCGTGCGTCCCCGGGACGAGCTGGCGCGCAATGCGGAGATGCAGGTGGACCCCCGCGGCGGTGTGATCATCGACGATCGGTGCTCGACGTCCGACCCCCACATCCTGGCGATCGGCGAGGTCGCGAACTTCGACGGTCGCTGCGTCGGACTGGTGGCTCCCGGATACGCCATGGCAGAGGTGGCGGCGACGCGCCTGCTCGGAGGCGATGCGGCGTTCCCCGGCTACGACGACTCCTCCAAGCTGAAGCTCTCGGGCGTCGATGTCGCGAGCTTCGGCGATGCGATGGCCACGACTCCCCATGCGCTCGACGTCGTCTATGCGGATCCTGTGGCCGGTGTCTATAAGAAGCTCGTGCTGTCGGATGACGCTCAGACGCTGCTCGGTGGGATCCTCGTCGGCGATGCGGCGGCCTACGGAGCGCTGCGTCCCCTCGTCGGCGCGAAGCTCGGCGCCGACCCGGCCGCCTACCTGCTGCCGGAAGGCGGGAACGAGGCTCCTGGTGGCGAGCTGCCGGATGAGGCCGTGGTCTGCTCGTGCTCGAATGTGACCGCCGGGCGCATCCGCCGGGCGGTGCACGACGAGGGGTGCACGGACGCCGCCGCGGTGAAGGGCTGCACGAAGGCCGGGGCGACCTGCGGATCCTGCGTGCTGATGGTGAAGAAGGTCGTGGGGCAGGAGCTCACCAAGCTCGGCCAGACCGTGTCGCATGCCCTCTGTGAGCACTTCGATCTCTCGCGCCGCCAGCTCTTCGACGCGGTACGGGTGGCTCAGCTCACGACGTTCAGTGGCATCGTCGAGCGCTTCGGGCGCGGCCGAGGGTGCGACATCTGCAAGCCGGCGATCGCCAGCATTCTCTCGGTGCTCGTGGGCGCGCACGTGCTCGACGGCGAGAACGCCACGCTGCAGGACACGAACGACCACGTGATGGCCAACATGCAGAAGGACGGCACGTACTCCGTCGTCCCGAGGATGGCCGGTGGCGAGGTCACCCCGGAGGGACTGATCGCGATCGGGCAGATCGCGAAGGACTTCGCGCTGTACACGAAGATCACCGGCGGGCAGCGGATCGACATGTTCGGAGCGCGGCTCGAACAGCTTCCGGCGATCTGGCAGCGTCTGGTCGACGCGGGCTTCGAGTCGGGGCAGGCGTACGGCAAGTCGCTGCGCACGGTGAAGTCGTGCGTCGGGTCGACGTGGTGCCGCTATGGCGTCCTCGACGCGGTCGGCATGGCCGTCAAGCTCGAACTGCGCTATCGGGGGCTCCGTGCTCCCCACAAGCTCAAGCTCGGCGTCTCGGGCTGCGCTCGTGAATGCGCGGAGGCGCGGAGCAAGGACGTGGGAGTCATCGCCACCGAGACGGGGTGGAACATGTATGTCGGCGGCAACGGCGGCTTCACGCCGCGGCACGCGCAGCTGCTCGCGTCGGACCTCGACGACGAGGGTCTCATCAGGGCCATCGACCGCTTCTTCATGTACTACATCCGCACCGCCGATCGTCTGCAGCGCACGGCTCCCTGGTGCGAGGAGCTCGAGGGCGGACTCGACGGGCTGCGGAGTGTGATCTTCGACGACAGCCTGGGCATCTGCGCCGACCTCGATGCCTCGATGGCGCAGCACGTCGATCGCTACGAGGACGAATGGGCGGCCACCCTCGCTGACCCCGTGAAGCTCGAACGGTTCCGGTCGTTCGTCAACGCGGCCGATACGGCGGATCCGTCACTCGCCTATGTCTCTGAGCGCGGGCAGATCCGCCCGGCGTCGCCGGAGGAGCGTCGCGCCGGAGGCGTCCTGATCGCCGGAACCGCTCTGGAGGTGCGCCGATGACCGTCGCGACGGACTCCACCACGCATGTGCGGGTATGCACGCTCGAGGACCTCGAGGTCGAACGAGGACGAGCCGCTCTCTTGGACGGACAGCAGGTGGCGCTGTTCCTCCTCTCGGACGGCACCGTGCTCGCAGTCGACAATCTCGACCCGTTCAGCGGAGCCAATGTCATCTCCCGCGGGATCGTGGGAAGTCGTGGGGATGTCCCCACGGTCGCATCCCCACTCCACAAGCAGATCTTCGATCTCCGCACCGGTGAGTGCATCGAGACCCACGGCAAGCCCCCCGCAGCACTGCGGGTGTGGCCGGTCGCGATCGACGACGGCGTCGTGTACGTCCGGATGCCGGAGAGCGTCGGATCATGAGGCGGACGCGTGTGGGCAGGGTCGACCTCGTCGGCGGTGGGCCGGGTCCCGCCGACCTCATGACGGTGCGCGCCTATCGCCTGCTGATGGCGGCCGACGTGGTGGTCGCCGATCGCCTCGGTCCGTTCGCGGAGCTCCGGAACGAGCTCCCGTTGCACGTCGAGGTCATCGATGTCGGCAAACGACCGGGTCACCACCCCGTCCCTCAGCACGAGATCGATGCCCTCCTCGTCGAACGCGCCCTCGCCGGCCACCGCGTGGTGCGGCTGAAAGGCGGCGATCCCTTCGTGCTCGGTCGCGGGGGAGAAGAGGTTCTCGCGTGTGAGGCCGCCGGTGTGCCGGTCAGTGTGACCCCGGGCGTGAGCAGCGCGATCTCGGTGCCTCAGGCCGCGGGGATCCCGGTGACCCATCGCGGCGTCGCGTCAGCGGTGCACATCATCAACGGGCACGGCGACCTCACCCCGAGTGCGCTCGCATCTCTGTCCGATCCGACGGTCACCACCGTCGTCCTGATGGGCGTGGCCTCGCTGCCTCGCCTCGCAGCCTCGGCCGCGTCGCACGGGGTGTCCGGCGACATCCCTGTGGCGATCGTCGAGAACGGTCACACCGAACGACAGCGGACCATCCGCAGCACCCTGGCGACGGCGGCGCAGGACGCGGCCGCTGCGCAGGTCGTGAACCCGTCCGTCATCGTGATCGGCGAGGTGGCTCGCGCGGGACTGCTGCTGCCGACGAGGGCGATGATCGCGGAGAGCGCCACATGACGACCGCGCGCACGCTCGACTCGGCGCTGGCCGGATGCACGATCATCGTCGCCGCAGACCGCCGCTCGATCGACCTGGCGACAGCCCTCGAGCGTCGCGGTGCGGTGGTCCATCGCGCGCCGGCGCTGAGCATCGTCACCAACTCCGACGACGCGCAGCTTCTCGCCCGCACCGAGCAGGTGATCGCCGCTCCTCCGGACATCGTGATCGTCACCACGGGCGTCGGGTTTCGCGGATGGATGGATGCCGCGCACGAGCACGGCCTCGACGGACAGCTCGACGCGGCACTGCAGGGCGCGCACTTCGTCGCACGGGGACCCAAGGCGCACGGCGCGATCCAGCAGGCGGGTTTCACGGCTGACTGGGTCGCCGAATCCGAGACGTCGGCCGAGGTCGGCGAGTACCTCCTCGCCTCCGGGGTCGCGGGCAAGCGGATCCTCGTGCAGCATCATGGCGCCGGATCGGACGGCCTCGACGAGTTGCTGGCGGATGCCGGAGCCGAGGTGCTGAGCATCACGGTCTACCGGTGGGGGCCGCCGCCGGATCCTGAGGTGGTGCGGCGTTCGGCATTGCAGGCGGCGGCCGGCGAGGCGGACGCCGTACTGTTCACCTCGGCCCCGGGAGCGGCGTCGTGGATCGCGGTGGCAGAGGAGTCCGGCGCGCTCGAGCGCATCAGGAGACGCGCGGAGTCGGGCCGCCTCCTCCTGGCGTGCGTGGGCCCGATCACGGCCGCGCCGCTGCACGGCGCGAACCTCCGCACCACGATCGCCGACCGGGGGCGACTCGGATCCCTCGCTCGAACGGTCATCGCGCATTTCGGCGGCGGGAGGGCACCGTCACTCCCGACCGACGCGGGTCTGGTCGAGGTACGCAGCGGCGGAGTCCTCGTGGACGGCGTGTTCATCCCGCTCTCGCGGTCGGCTGCCGCCTTGATCGAGGCGCTCGCCTCTGCGGGCGGGCGTGTGCTCTCGCGCGCCGAGCTCGGGGGCGTGCTCCCCGGCGCCGAGCGCAACGGACATGCGGTCGAGGTGGCCGTCGCACGGCTGCGGGAGGCTCTCGGCGGCAACGAACTCGTGCACACGGTGGTGAAACGCGGCTACCGCCTGGCGGTCACCGAGTACTGAGCGAGGTGCGCGCGGGGGAGTGCGGGCAGTGAACGCCCGTGTCCGCCACCCACAGGGACCGTGGTCTATCCGGCGGGGGCCTCAGTGGGTGCAGGCTCCGGCGTCGCGGGGTCTGTCGGCACGGGCGCCTCCGTCGGCTCGACGGTAGGCGAAGGCGAGGGGGCCGGGGGATTCACCTGCGCGTGAACGACCTGGCTCACCACGGCTCCGGCGACGATGAGCACTCCGGCGACGACGGCGATCGTGTTGTCGCGGGTGCGACGCCGGATCTGACCCTCATGCCACGTCTTGCGGGCGGTGTGCAGACGTGCGCGCTCCACCTCGGTGCGCGACTGCTGCGTGCTCTTCCCGCGTCCGGCCATTGCGTGCTCCCTTACTGGACGTGAATGTGCAACGTCGCCTGAGAGCCTACCGTCGAGATCGCGTCACGCCGTTCCCACCCGAAGTGTCGGTGCCCCGCGTTAGCCTGGACGGATGACCTCCGCCTCCGCACTGCTCTCCGGGCAGACGCCTCTCGCCGTGCGAATGCGCCCCGTGTCGCTCGATGAGGTCGCCGGTCAGAAGCACCTGCTGCGCGCGGGTTCCCCGATCGTCGCACTCGCCGACCCTGCCGCGACATCCCCGGGTGCCGTCTCGATCATCCTGTGGGGTCCGCCCGGCACCGGCAAGACCACTCTGGCGCAGGCGATCGCACGCTCATCGGGCCGCCGGTTCGTCGAGCTCTCCGCGATCACCGCCGGCGTGAAGGACGTGCGCGAGGTCATGCAGGAGGCGATCACCCAGCGCGACCTCTATGGCCAGACGACGATCCTCTTCCTCGATGAGATCCATCGGTTCACCAAGGCGCAGCAGGACGCCCTGCTCCCGGGCGTCGAGAACGGCTGGGTGCTGCTGATCGCGGCGACCACCGAGAATCCCTCGTTCTCGGTGATCTCGCCGTTGATGTCGCGATCGCTGCTCCTCACGCTCCAGCCGCTGACGGATGACGACATCGGGCTCCTGGTCGATCGGGCGGTGACCGATGCGCGCGGACTCAATGGCGCGGTCACCCTGGCCGACGACGCGCGCGCGGCGCTGATCCGGCTGGCGTCCGGCGATGCGCGGCGTGCACTCACCGGACTCGAGGCGGCAGCGGCCGTAGCCCTGTCGAAGGGGGAAGAAGGCGCGGTGCCCGCCGCGACGGCGGACGACGTCGCTCAGGCCGTCGACAAGGCGCTGCTGCGATACGACCGTCAGGGAGACGAGCACTACGACGTCATCAGCGCGTTCATCAAGTCGATCCGAGGATCCGACCCCGATGCGGCCCTGCACTATCTCGCGCGGATGATCGAGGCGGGGGAGGACCCTCGCTTCATCGCTCGGCGCCTGGTCATCTCGGCCTCCGAGGACGTGGGCCTCGCCGACCCGCAGGCGCTCTCCATCGCGGTCGCGGCCGCGGACGCCGTCGCGTTCATCGGAATGCCGGAGGGGCGGATCCCGCTCGCCGAAGCGACCGTCTATCTGGCCACGACAGCCAAGTCGAATGCGGCGTACGTGGGAATCGACCAGGCGATCGCCGACATCCGCTCCGGGGGGTTCGGACGCGTCCCGCTGCATCTGCGAGACGCGCACTATCCGGGCGCGAAGCGGCTCGGTCACGGCCGGGGATACGTCTACCCGCACGACAGCGAGTTCGGCATCCTGCCGCAGCAGTACCTCCCTGACGAACTGCGCGGAAAGCGGTACTACGAACCCAAGAACCTGGGTGCCGAGCGCGACATCTCGGCTCGCCTCGAGCGGATCAGACGCATCCTCGACGGGCGCTGACGCGAATCTGTTAGACTTGACCGGCTCGAAACCGTGTTTTCGGGCATCTCCTCGTTCACACCACACCTTGCTGGCGCCCCGGCGTGCGCTCCAAGGCAGAACGCGGACGATACGTCCGTGAGTCGTGAAAGACGCGACCACGTCATCGGAAGGAACACTTCGTGACCACGAAGTCCCAGGACCGCCGCAAGGTACGTCTGAGCCGTGCCCTCGGCATCCCGCTCACCCCGAAGGCCGCCCGCTACCTCGAGAAGCGTCCCTACGCTCCGGGTGAGCACGGCCGCACCAAGCGCAAGGCAGACAGCGACTACGCCGTCCGTCTGCGTGAGAAGCAGCGTCTGCGCGAGCAGTACGGCATCCGCGAGAAGCAGATGCGCAACACGTTCAACGAGGCTCGCCGTCAGGACGGCCTGACCGGTGAGAACCTGGTCGAGCTGCTCGAGATGCGTCTCGACGCCCTCGTCGTGCGTTCGGGCTTCGCCCGCACCACCGCGCAGGCTCGTCAGCTCGTCGTGCACCGTCACATCCTCGTCGACGGCCAGCTCGTCGACCGCCCGTCCTTCCGCGTGAAGCCGGGTCAGCTCATCCACGTCAAGGCCAAGAGCGAGGGCACCGAGCCCTTCCAGGTCGCAGCGGCCGGCGGTCACGCCGAGGTCCTGCCTCCCGTTCCCGGCTACCTCGAGGTCGAGCTCGACAAGCTCCAGGCTCGCCTGGTTCGTCGCCCGAAGCGCGCCGAGGTCCCCGTGACCTGTGAAGTGCAACTCGTCGTCGAGTACTACGCAGCTCGCTGAGTTCCAGCTTTTCCGCAGAAGGCGTCGGGGTCACCCGACGCCTTCTGTCGTTTGCGCATACGATGGTGACACCGCGCCTTCGCGGGTCAGAGGCAAGGATGACGACATGAAGAACGTGCTGTGGTTCCTGATCGGTGTGATCGGCGGATTCGTCGCTGCGCATTTCATGAACAAGGACCCGCGCGGTCACGACATCCTCGCCGAGGTCGACGCTCGCTTCAACGAGTTCACCGGCATCATCGGCGACTCGTACCGCGAGCAGCAGGCGCGACTCGTAGACCCCGCGGACGACTGATCGCGCGCGGTCTCCCGGCCGCTGCCGCATCATCGTCCCGCCCTTCCACACCCTGTACGCAAGGACACCTGGCACCCCTATGAAAACTGCGGAGATCGCGCAGCGCTATCTCGACTTCTTCGAGAAGAACGACCACGTCATCGTCCCCTCGGCCTCTCTGGTCAGCGACGATCCGTCGCTGCTGTTCACGGTCGCCGGAATGGTGCCGATGATCCCGTACCTCACCGGAGTCGTGCCCGCACCGCACCCGCGCATCGCGGACCTGCAGAAGTGCATCCGCACCAACGACATCGAAGAAGTCGGGAAGACCGCGCGTCACGGCACCTTCTTCCAGATGATGGGCAACTGGTCCTTCGGCGACTACTTCAAAGAGGGCGCGATCCGCTACGCGTGGGAGCTGCTGACGAGCTCGGAGGCAGACGGCGGCCTCGGTTTCGACGAGAAGGACCTCTGGGTCACCGTCTACGAGACCGACGACGAGGCTGAGGCCATCTGGCGCGACATCATCGGCCTGAAGCCGGAGCGCATCCAGCGTCTGGGGCGTGCGGACAACTACTGGAACACCGGTCAGCCCGGTCCCGGTGGCCCCGACAGCGAGATCTTCTTCGACCGAGGTCCCGCGTACGGCAAGGACGGCGGCCCCGCGGCCGACGACTCGCGGTTCCTCGAGATCTGGAACCTCGTGTTCATGCAGGACTTCATCGACAACATCCGCGGCAAGACCGAGTTCGACATCGTGGGCGAGCTGCCCCAGAAGAACATCGACACCGGCATGGGACTCGAGCGCGTCGCGTTCCTCAAGCAGGGCGTCGAGAACATGTACGAGACGGATCAGGTGCGCCCGGTCCTCGATCGCGCGGTCGAGCTCTCCGGCCGCCGTTACGGTGCCGTCCACGAAGACGACGTGCGCTTCCGTGTCGTGGCCGACCACGTGCGCTCGTCCCTCATGCTGCTGTCCGACGGTGTCCGCCCGTCCAATGAGGGCCGCGGATACATCCTCCGCCGCCTCATGCGGCGCACGGTGCGCTCGATGCGTCTGCTCGGCGTCGACGAGCCGGTCTTCCCCGAGCTCTTCGCCACGTCCCGTGATGCCATGAAGTCGGCATACCCGGTGCTCGAGAAGGAATGGTCGACTCTCTCGGCCTCCGCCTTCGCCGAGGAGGAGACCTTCCGGCGCACTCTGGCGCAGGGGTCGACGATCCTCGATCTCGCGCTGGACGAGACGAAGAAGGGCGGCGGGGCGGCACTGAGCGGCTCCGAGGCGTTCCTGCTGCACGACACGTACGGCTTCCCGATTGATCTCACGCTCGAGGTCGCTGAGGAAGCCGGTCTCGCGGTCGACCGTGAGGCGTTCGACACCCTGATGCAGGAGCAGCGCTCGCGCGCCAAAGCTGACGCACGCAATCGCAAGCGTCAGCTCGCGGACGTCTCGGTGTACCGCGATCTCCGTGCGCTGGGCGAGACGGGCTTCGACGGCTACTCCGAGCTGGAGGTCGACTCGCGCATCCTCGGCATCCTGGTCGACGGACAGCCGGCCCGCACCGCCTCAGAGGGACAGATTGCCGAGGTCGTGCTCGCCGAGACGACTCTCTACGCCGAGTCCGGCGGTCAGGTCGCCGACAAGGGCGTCATCGTCGGGCCGGGCTACGAGCTCGAGGTGCTCGATGTGCAGCGTCCGGTGCCCGGTCTGATCAGCCACACGGTCGAGGTCACTCGCGGGGCTGTAGCCGTGGACGACCCCGCGACCACGGTCGTCGACGCCGCCAACCGACGCGCCGCCAGGCAGGCGCACTCGGCGACGCACCTCGTGCATGCGGCGCTGCGTGACACGCTCGGACCGACCGCCACGCAGGCCGGTTCGCTCAACCGTGCCGGGTACATGCGTTTCGACTTCTCGTGGTCTCAGGCTCTCTCGGCCGACACGCGCACCGAGATCGAGGAGATCACCAACCGCGCGGTCAACGACGCCCTCGAGGTCACGACTCGCATCGTGACGCTCGACGAGGCGAAGGAGGCCGGTGCTATGGCGCTCTTCGGCGAGAAGTACGGCGACGTCGTGCGGATGGTCGACATCGGCGGTCCGTGGTCGCGCGAACTCTGCGCGGGCACGCACGTCACCACGAGTGCCGAGATCGGCCTCGTCAGCGTCGTCGGCGAGTCGTCGGTCGGCGCGTCGAACCGCCGCATCGAGGCCCTGGTCGGCCAGGACGCGTTCCGCGAGCTCGCTGCAGAACGAGCGCTCGTGTCGCAGCTGACCACCTCGCTCAAGACCCCTCGCGACCAGCTCGCCGAGCGCATCGCGGATCTCTCCGCCAACCTCAAGGCGGCCGAGAAGCGCATCGCCCAGTTCGAGTCCAAGGAGCGCGCGGGCCGTGTCCCGGCCATCGCCGATGCCGCGAACCGCGTCGGCGCGTTCCGTGTGGCCGCGCAGTCGCTCGGTGAGGTGGCGTCGGCCGACGATGTGCGCGAGCTCGTCCTCGGCGTCCGCGACCGTCTCGGTTCCGACCCCGCCGTCGTCGCTCTCGGCGCTGTCGTGAACGGACGCCCGGTGGTGGTCGTCGCGACGAACGATGCCGCACGCACCGCCGGAGCGAAGGCCGGTGCCCTCGCGAAGCGCGCCGCCTCCGTACTCGGCGGCGGCGGCGGAGGTCGTGACGACGTCGCTCAGGGTGGTGGCACGGATGTCGCCGCCCTGCAGGCAGCGCTCGAGGCCGTGTCGCAGGAGCTGCAGTCAGCGTGAGCGGCTTCCGCCGCGGCGTGCGGCTCGGTGTCGATGTCGGGCGTGCCCGGGTCGGCGTCGCCCGCTGCGATCCGGACGGCATGCTCGCGGTGCCGGTCGAGACCGTGCAGCGCAACGACACGTCGATCGACAGGATCGCCGCGATCGCCGAAGACTTCGACGTGCTCGAGTTCGTGGTCGGGCTGCCGGTCAATCTGCAGGGCGCCGACACCGCGTCGACGACCGACGCTCGCGAGTTCGCCGCGGCTCTGCAGGCGCACACGGGCACTCCCGTCCGGCTCGTCGACGAGCGCCTCAGCACCGTCACCGCACACGCCGCTCTGCGTTCTTCGGGCAGAACACAGAAGAAGTCTCGTAGCATTGTGGATCAGATCGCCGCGGTGATCCTGCTGCAGCAGGCGATCGACACGGAGAAGAGCACCGGAAACCCGCCCGGTGCCACGATTCCGCTCGACGAGGAGTCCCCCCGATAATGCCCGAACGCGAGAGCGCTTCGCCTCAGCACGATCCGGATGCCCGTCTGGGCGATCTGTTCGAGAACCTTCCCGACCCGTCGCCGCAGATCCCGACGGTCGACAACACCCCGCCCGCTCCAGGGTCGCGCCGGGCGGCGCGTGAAGCCGCGGCTGCGCAGCCCGGGGCTCCGGCCGGGCCAGCCGCCGCCCCCGCGGACCGCTCGTCGTCGGACGATGCGTCGACCAGCGCGATGCCCGCACTGTCCGCGGACGAGCCCGTTGCCGCCCGACTTTCCGAAAGCGAGTCCTCCGTCGGCGAGGCGGCCGCGGACCGAGCCGAATCCGGCTCGGGGTCGGAAGCATCTGCCGGCGCCGCGGTGGGCGCCGCGTCGGGGAGCGCGGCAGCAGGCGGACGCCTCGAAGACCTCTTCCACGCGCATCCGGAACACGATGCCGGCCACCCAGCGCCCGCGAAGAAGAAGCGCCGCACGGGCTGCCTGGTGGCGCTCGTCATCGTCCTCGCCGTGATCGGCGGCATCGTCGGCGCGGGATTCTGGGCGTGGGGCACCTACGGCGACAAGGTCAGCGAGGCGCTCGGATGGGGCGACCCCAAGGACTGGGAGCCCGGGCTCGCATCCGGCGAGGTGCTCGTCACCATCCATGAGGGCGACACCGGCGCTCCCGTGTCCACCGCGCTCTACGAAGCGGGCGTCACGCGCACGGAGGACGTCTTCTACGACTACCTGGTCACCGAGAACGTCGCGGTCACCTTCTATCCGGGCATCTACAGCCTGAAGGAGAAGATGACAGCCGAGGCGGCGCTCGAGGCGCTGCAGGACCCCGCCAACAAACGCGAGAACTCTGCGAGCGTGGGCGAGGGCGCGACCATCGAATCCTCCCTGCCCGACATGGCCGAATCGCTCGGCATGCCCATCGAGGAGCTCCAGGCGGCGGTCGACGCCGACCCTGCGACCTACGGCGTGACCGCGCAGAGCCTCGAGGGGTGGCTGTTCCCGGCCGTCTACACGTTCGATCCGGGAGTCACCGCCACCCAGGTCATCCAGCGGATGGTCGACCGCACGAAGGAATCGCTGACAGAGGCCGGGGTGCCGGCGGAGGACGCTCAACGCGTGCTCACGATCGCCTCGATCATCCAACGTGAGGGCCTCACCGCAGACTTCCCGAAGGTGTCTCGTGTGATCGAGAACCGCCTCGACATCGACATGAAGCTGCAGATGGACTCGACGGCGCAGTACGGCTACGGTTCGCTGCACGAGGGCGTCGTGTCGAGTTCGGCGGAGGCGCTCGAGGACGACAATCCTTGGAACACCTACGTGCACACCGGCCTGCCGGTCACGCCGATCGCGAGCCCGAGCTTCGCTGCGATCGACGCGGCGATGCACCCCGCAGACGGCCCCTGGCTCTACTTCGTGACGACGAACCTCGCCACCGGAGAGACCCAGTTCTCGGTCACCTACGAGGAGCACCTGCAGGGAGTCGAGAAGTGGGAGCAGTGGTGTCAGGAGAACCCCGACGGGGGTTGCTCGGCCGGATGAGCTCCCCGCGGCTCGCAGTCTGGGGCGACCCGATCGCGCACTCCAAGTCTCCGCAGCTGCACGCGGCCGCCTACCGTGCGCTGGGCCTCGATTGGGAGTACACGCGTCGCCAGGTCGACGACGTGGCGTTCGACACGGCTCTGGCCACTCTGGACGATTCGTGGCGGGGGCTCTCGCTCACGATGCCGCTGAAGGAGAAGGCGCACAGCGCGTCGGTCACGCACGACCGCTATGCCGACCTCACCGGAGCAGTGAACACGCTGCTGCTCACCGACGGCATCCGCGGCTTCAACACCGATGTCGGCGGGATCCTCGACGCCCTGGGCGAGCAGGACCTTCGGGGAATCGGTGATGTCCGCATCCTCGGCGCCGGCGCCACGGCATCCTCGGCTCTGGTCGCGTGCGTCGAGGCCGGGGCCCGCACTGTCGATGTGAGGGCGCGCCGTCCCGAACGGGCAGCCGGACTGGTGGCTCTCGGACGGAGACTCGGCGTCTCGATCACGACCTCGACGTTCGATGCCGACGCCGACGATGTCGGGCTCACCGTCGCGACGCTCCCCGGAGGCTCCGTGCTGGACGAGGCGACGTCAGCGCGCCTCAGCGAGAGCGGGGGCGCGCTGTTCGACGTCGCGTACTCACCCTGGCCGTCGGCGCTCGCATCGGTGTGGCGCGGGGGGCGGGCCGTCTCCGGGGAGGCGATGCTGCTGCGTCAGGCGGTGCGCCAGATCCGCATCTTCCTGCACGGAGACCAGAGCGTTCCGCTCCCCTCGGAGGAGGTCGTGGTCGCCGCGATGGAAGCCGCCCTGTAGTCACCGGCCGTCACGCGGCACGATCCGAGGCGAAACGCGTGGGAGACTAGACCAATGCTCCGCGTGCTCACGGCCGGCGAATCGCACGGCCCAGAACTCATTGCCGTCATGGAGGGTCTGCCTTCGGGCGTCCCGGTGTCCTCCGAGGCGATCCAGGCCGATCTCGCACGACGCAAACTCGGCTACGGTCGAGGTTCCCGCATGAAGTTCGAGCAGGACGAGCTGACGATCTCGGGCGGCGTCCGCCACGGCAAGACGCTCGGAAGCCCGATCGCTCTTCGCATCGGCAACACGGAGTGGCCGAAGTGGATCGAGGTCATGAACCCGGAGCCGGTCGAGCTGACAGACAGGTCGCGTGGCCGGAGCGCACCGCTGACCCGCCCGCGGCCGGGACACGCCGATCTCGTCGGCATGCAGAAGTACGACTTCGACGAGGCTCGACCCATCCTCGAACGTGCCAGCGCCCGAGAGACGGCGGCCAGGGTGGCGCTCGGCGCCATCGCGCGCTCGTTCCTCGGCGAGCTGGGCATCCGTCTCGTCAGCCACACCCTCTCGATCGGACCGGTGCGCGTGCCCGACGGCGCCGCGCTGCCGACCCCGGACGACGTGGACCGGCTGGACGCCGATCCGCTGCGCTGCTTCGACGCGTCGACCTCCGCCCTGATGGTGGCCGAGGTCGATGACGCGAAGAAGGACGGCGACACGCTCGGCGGGATCGTCGAGGTGCTCGCCTACGGTCTTCCGCCCGGACTCGGCTCACACGTCCACTGGGATCGCCGTCTGGACGCGCGGCTGGCGCAGGCTCTCATGAGCATCCAGGCCATCAAGGGCGTGGAGGTCGGCGACGGCTTCGAGACCACACGACGACGCGGATCCGCGGCTCACGACGAGCTGTTCGCGACGGCAGACGGCATCTCGCGCGGCTCCGACCGCGCCGGAGGCACCGAGGGCGGGATGTCGACGGGCACGGTGTTGCGCGTCCGTGCAGGCATGAAGCCGATCGCCACCGTGCCGCACGCGCTGCGCACGATCGACATCGCGTCCGGCGAGGATGCCACGGCGCACCATCAGCGATCCGACGTGTGCGCCGTGCCTGCGGCAGGCGTCGTGGCCGAGGCCATGGTCGCCGTCGAGCTCGCCAACGCCGTGCTCGAGAAGTTCGGCGGCGACAGCATCGGCGAGACGCGCCGCAACCTCGACGCCTACCTCGCTGCGATCCCGGCCGAGCTGCGGACGACGCCTGCGTCCGAGGCGGCGCTCATCGCGCATGACGAGCGCGGCTGACCCGCTGTCGCTGGTGCTCGTCGGCCCGATGGCGGCGGGCAAGACCAGCGTCGGTCGTCGTGTCGCGCGCAAGCTCGGCGTCCCGTTCGTCGACACGGACAAACGGGTGGTCGCGGTGCACGGCCCGATCCCCCTGATCTTCGAGGAGCACGGGGAGTCGCATTTCCGCGCGCTCGAACGCGCCGAGGTCGCAGAGGCGCTGCGTGCGGGCGGCGTGATCTCGCTGGGCGGGGGAGCGGTGACCGACCCTGCGACCAGGAGGCTGCTGCTCGACCACCCGGTCGTCTTCCTGACGGTCACCCCCGCAGCGGTGGCTGACCGCATACAGAGCGGCGGCCGGCCGCTGCTCGCGGGCGACGACCCTGTCGGGCGATGGACGCAGATCTTCGAAGAACGTCGAGACTGGTATGACGAGGTGGCATCCGTGACGTTCGACACGTCGCGGCGCCCCATGCAGCGCATCGCCGACGACATCGCGGCGTGGAGGAGAGAACTGGGATGACTACGACAACCATCAGCGTGACGGGCGAGAACCCCTACGACATCGCCATCGGGCGGGGGATCCTCGATCAGGTGTCCGCGGCACTCGATCCCGGAGTCCGCAAGGTGCTGGTCGTCCACCCGCCGACCCTGGCCGCGCGTGCGGCAGAGCTTCGTGACAGGCTGCTCGCCGATGTCGAGAACGGTCCGCGGGAGGTCCTGCTCGCCGAGGTGCCGGATGCCGAGCAGGGCAAGCGCATCGAGGTCGCCGCCTTCTGCTGGCAGGTCATGGGGCAGGCCGACTTCACGCGCTCGGACGCGGTCGTCGGATACGGCGGAGGCGCCGTGACCGACCTCGCCGGATTCGTCGCGGCGACCTGGCTTCGCGGCGTGCAGCTCGTGCAGGTGCCCACCACCGTGCTCGGCCTCGTCGATGCCTCCGTGGGCGGCAAGACGGGGATCAACACCGCTGAGGGCAAGAACCTCGTCGGAGCGTTCTGGGCTCCCCGTGCGGTGATCGGCGATCTCGACGAGCTGGCGAGCCTCAGCCCGAACGAGGCGACCGCCGGATTCGCCGAGGTGGTGAAGGCGGGGTTCATCTGGGCACCGGAGATCCTCGACATCATCGAAGCCGATCCGGTGCGCGCCGTCGACTCGACCACACCGGAGTTCCGGCGTGCGGTCGAGCTCGCGATCGACATGAAGGCCCAGGTCGTCTCGGACGACTTCCGCGAGGCGGGGCAGCGCGAGATCCTCAACTACGGCCATACGCTCGGCCACGCCATCGAGCATGCCGAGCGCTACCGCTGGCGGCACGGCGCGGCGATCTCGATCGGCATGCTGTACGCCGCCGAGCTGTCGCGACTCGCGGGGCGACTGTCGGACTCCGCAGCGGAGCGCCACCGCACGATCCTCGAGTCGCTGGGCCTTCCGACCGGCTACCGTGCCGGTGCGTGGCCGCAGCTGCTGGCGACGATGCAGCGCGACAAGAAGAGCCGCGGCGGCATGCTGCGCTTCATCCTCCTCGACGACATCGCGAAGCCCACCGTGCTGCAGGCACCCGATGAGTCGCTGCTCTTCGCCGCCTACCAGGAGATCGGCGAATGACCCGCCGCATCCTGCTCGTGAACGGGCCGAACCTCAACCTGCTCGGCAGTCGCGAGCCCGAGGTCTACGGCACGGCGACGCTCGCCGATGTGGAGCGACTCACCGCTGAGGCGGCCGCAGCCGAGGGCTTCGAGATCCGCGCTGTGCAGAGCAATCACGAGGGTGTGCTGATCGACGCGATCCATGCCGCGCGCGCGGACTGCGCGGCGATCATCATCAATCCGGGCGGGCTCACGCACACGAGCGTGTCGCTGCGCGATGCGCTCACGGGAGTCGCGCTGCCGTTCGCCGAGGTGCACATCTCCGACGTGTACGCACGTGAGGAGTTCCGGCACCACTCGTACCTGCACGATGTCGCTGCGGTGCGGGTCATCGGCGAGGGTGTCGACGGCTACGCGAGCGCTGTGCGGCAGCTCGCAGCGCTGATCCCGTAGAATCGACTCTCGGCCCACCCCAGTCCAGACCGGACGCGAGCGGCCCCCAGACTCGAGAAACGGAAAGTCCAGCGCATGGCATCTACCGCAGACATCAAGAACGGCGTCGTCCTGAGCATCGAGCGGCAGCTCTGGAGCGTCGTCGAGTTCCAGCACGTCAAGCCCGGCAAGGGTGGCGCCTTCGTGCGCACCAAGCTGAAGAACGTCATGACCGGAAAGGTCGTCGACAAGACGTTCAACGCCGGCGCCAAGGTCGAGATCGAGAACGTCGACCGTCGCGACTTCACCTACCTCTACACCGATGGTGACGGGTACGTGTTCATGGACCAGACGGACTACGACCAGATCACGGTCCCCGCTGCGACCGTCGGCGACGCGAAGAACTTCCTGCTCGAGAACCAGCAGGTCACGATCGCGCTCAACAACGGCAACCCGCTGTACATCGATCTCCCCGCGTCCGTGATCCTCGAGATCACCTACAGCGAGCCCGGTGTGCAGGGCGACCGCTCGTCGGCGGGAACGAAGCCGGCCACGCTCGAGACGGGCTACGAGATCCAGGTGCCGCTCTTCGTCGAGACCGGCACCAAGGTCAAGGTCGACACGCGCACCGGCGACTACCTCGGTCGCGAGAAGTAAGGCGTGAGCGCCCGTACGAAAGCGCGCAAGCGCGCACTCGACATCCTGTTCTCCGCCGACGTCCGCGGAGACGAGATCGCGGTGACCCTGGCCGCAGAGGCCAAGCGCGCCGCGAGCGAACCCGCTCGCGAGGCCTCCTGGCTCTACGCCCGTGAGGTGGTGGACGGCATCATCGACCACCACGACGAGATCGACGAGCAGATCACCACCCACAGCCGCGATTGGAGGATCGAGCGCATGCCCGCGGTCGATCGCGCGCTGCTGCGCATCGGCGTCTGGGAGATCCTGTTCAATGACGCGGTGCCGACCGCTGTCGCCATCGATGAGGCGGTCGAGCTCGCCAAGGAGTTCTCCACCGACGATTCGGGCGCGTTCGTGCACGGCGTGCTCGCACGCGTCTCTCGCGCGGCCTGAGCGACGACTCGGGACGCGGTCTCCGAGATGTCGGAGGCCGCGGGAAGGATGGGGCCATGCCCGCGCCGCACGTCGATCTTCGCGACCTCATGCAGATCACCGATGTCGGGGGCTACCAGCGCGGTCTCGCGTACTTCCGCGAGGGCAATGTGCTCGACGTGGTGTGGCACGAGGATCTGCTCGAACTCGAGGGCCATGTGCGCGGCAGCTCGGACGCCCAGTATGTGACCGAGATCGTCTTCCTCTCGTCCAACGGGACGAGACGGGTTCGGACGACCCGCTGCACCTGCCCGGTGCGGAGCGGCTGCAAGCACGTGGTCGCCACGCTGCTCGCGTCCAATGTGCACGAGTACTCGCAGCAGGCCGCGGCTCTCCAGCGGCAGCCCGACGCGGAGCAGAAGCCCGCCGCACCGCGCACCGCCGCAGTGGCGTCGTGGCGGACCCTGCTCGACCCTGCGGTGTCGCAGCACCCGCAGCGCCTCGCTCTCGGCATCGAACTGCGTCACCGTGAGTCTCGGAGTGAGAACCACTGGGGGCCGCGCCCCGTCCGGGCGGCGACCGCGCGCGATCTCGCCCGCCCGAGCGGTGAGCTGCTTCTGGCGATCCGCCCGATGATGCGCAGCGCGCAGACCGGTGCATGGATCCAGGGCGGCGCAGGATGGGATGCGGTCCGTCGCGACGCCTCGCAGTTCGGTCGCGACCAGAACCGCTGGTTCGGGGATCTCCTCAGCATCTCGCGGGACTCGCTGCTCTCCGGCAATGCCGGCGAGTGGCTCGTCCTCGACCAGGTCGAGTCGCCGCTGCTGTGGAGGCACCTCCGATCGGCCACCGACGTCGGAATCCCTCTCGTTCCCAGTCAGAAGAGCGCCTCGGTGCGGATCGCATCCGCGGCCGACGTCTCCGCGAAGATCAGTCGCACCGAGGAGGGTGCTCTGGAGGTCGCCGCCGACGTGCGCATCGACGATCGAGTGATTCCCGCCCGCGAGGTGCATCCGATCGGTCGTACGGGTGTCTACGCGGCGAGCCTCGTGGGTGCGCGGATCGAGATCGTGCTCGCCGAAGTGTCGTTGAGCGAGCAGACACGTGCCCTGCTCGCGGCCTCCGACCCTATCCTCGTGCCGGCCGACGACGAGCAGGCGTTCATCGCCGACGCCTATCCGCTTCTGGCCCGGCGCAGCACCGTGCGCACGGTCGGGGAGGTCGCGCTTCCCGACGTGCCCGAACCGGAGGCGGTGCTCACGGTCAGCTACGAGCGCGGCGACGTCGTCAGCTACGCATTCGAGTGGTCGTACGGTCCGTTCGGCCGAGTGCCGTTCGCGTGGAATGACGCAGCGGTGCGAGATGCCGAGAGCGAGACGACCAGACGCGCGGCGATCGAGGCGGCATGGCAGGAGTTCCGCACGACGAGCTTCCGCCCGAGCGGTTCGTTCCACGACATCGATGCGGCGGCGTTCATCGCGGAAGGCGTTCCCGCGCTCGAGGCTGTGGGCGTCCGCGTCGAGTCCCACGGAGAACGCAAGGCGTATCGCGAGCTGACGGGGGATCCTGAGGTCAAAGTCACGACCGTCGAATCGACCGACTCGGACTGGTTCGATCTCGGCATCCTCGTGACGATCGACGGTCGACTCATCCCGTTCGGACCGCTGTTCACGGCGCTGAGCAGGGGGCGCAAGAAGCTGCTCCTCTCCGACGGCGGCTACTTCTCGCTCAACCACCCGTCGCTGGATCGTCTGCGTGATCTCATCGAGGAGGCGGGCGAGCTCGACGAGTGGGAGACCGGTCCGCGCATCAGTCGCTACCAGACCGATCTGTGGGAGGAGTTCGAAGACCTCGCCGACGAGGCCCAGCCGGCTGTCAGCTGGCGCGCCACGGCCGACGGGCTCCGTCAGGCCACGGGGGTTCCGCCGACGCCCGTTCCTGCGGGAGTGCAGGCCGATCTCCGCCCTTATCAGAAGGCCGGCTTCGACTGGCTCGTCTTCCTGTGGCGTCACCGACTGGGCGGGATCCTCGCCGACGACATGGGTCTGGGCAAGACCCTGCAGCTCCTCACGTTCGTCCAGCACACGCGGGATGCCGGCGAGACGAGACCGTTCCTGGTGCTGGCCCCCACGTCTGTCCTGAGCACCTGGCGGTCGGAGGCGGCCCGATTCACTCCCGGGCTTCGTGTCTCCATCGTCGACAGCACGAGCGGGAAACGGGCCGACGTCCTGAGGGCGGCGGCCCGGTCGAGCGATCTCGTCGTCAGCTCGTACACGGTCGCCCGACTCGACGAAGAGGAGTTCCGCGAGATCGAGTGGGCCGGACTGATCCTCGATGAGGCCCAGTTCGTCAAGAACCCAAAGACGCGGCTCCACCGCGCCATCTCGACATTCCATGCCGACGTCACGTACGCGGTCACGGGAACCCCGATGGAGAACAGCCTCTCCGAGCTGTGGTCGCTGCTCAAGCTCGCCGCCCCCGGCCTGTTCCCCTCGGCTCGGAAGTTCAAGGACCGCTACATCCAGCCGATCGAGAAGGGCAAGGTGCCCGAGAACGAGGAGGGCGGCGAGTACCGCGCGCGGCGCCTCGCTCAGCTGCGTCGTCGAGTGAGACCCCTGATGCTGCGACGTACCAAGGAGCTCGTCGCTCCCGACCTGCCGGCGAAGCAGGAGCAACTGCTCGAGGTCGAGCTGAGTCCGGCGCACAGGGCCCTCTACGACGTCGTGCTGCAGCGCGAACGGCAGAAGGTCCTGGGGCTGATCGACGACCTCGATCGCAATCGCTTCATCGTGTTCCGCTCGCTCACCCTGCTGCGCATGCTGAGTCTCGCTCCCGCGCTGGTCGACGAGGCCGACGCCGAGATCGGGTCGAGCAAGCTCGACACACTGCTCGAGCGCGTCGCCGAACTGCAGGCCGAAGGGCACCGTGCTCTGGTCTTCAGCCAGTTCACGTCGTTCCTCGACCTCGCGGCTGCCCGGCTCGAGGCCGCCGGCATCCCGTATGCGCATCTCGACGGCTCGACGCGCCGCAGAGAGCAGGTGATCGACGGCTTCAAGTCGGGGGAGCAGCCGGTCTTCCTCATTAGCTTGAAGGCGGGTGGGTTCGGACTCACGCTGACGGAAGCCGACTACGTGTTCCTCCTCGATCCGTGGTGGAATCCCGCGGCCGAGGAGCAGGCGATCGACCGCACGCACCGCATCGGTCAGACCAATCAGGTGTTCGTCTACCGGATGATCTCGACCGGCACGATCGAGGAGAAGGTGCTCGAGCTGCAGCGCCGCAAGGCCAGGCTCTTCACCGCGGTGATGGACGACGACGAGCTGTTCGCGCAGTCCCTCACCGCAGACGACATCAAGGGTCTGTTCGACGGCGCGTGATTTCTCCCGGCCGGGTCACCGCGTCCGCCCAGGACCCCGTCGGTAGAATCGAACGGTTCACTTCAGGAGGAATGCATGCGGATCACGGGACTCGGCCACGCCGGGATGTTCATCGAGACGGTCGGCGGGAACATCATCTGCGACCCGGTTCTCGGGCCCTCGTTCTTCGGCTCGTGGTTCCCGTTCCCCGACAACCGCGGGCTCGACTGGGAGCGTTTCGGACGCGAAGCGGACTTCCTGTACATCTCGCACCGGCACCGCGACCACTTCGATCCGCGGCTCCTCGAGCGCTACATCCGCAAGGACATCGAGGTGCTGCTGCCCGAGTACCCGATCGATGACCTCGAGCAGGACATCAGGGCGCTGGGCTACACGAACATCACCTACGCCCCGGCCGGCGAGATCATCGAGCGCGGCGATCTGAAGATCATGATCACTCCGCTGCGCGCTCCGAGCGACGGACCCATCGGAGACTCGTCGCTGAGCGTCGACGACGGCACCGGCTCGGTGCTCAACCAGAACGACTCGCACCCGCTCGATCTCGACACGCTGCTGCACTTCGGCAAGCCCGACGCGTACTTCACTCAGGTCTCGGGTGCGATCTGGTGGCCCATGGTCTATGACCTGCCGCTGGATGCGAAGCAGAACTTCGCGAAGCTCAAGCGCGACGCGCAGAACAAGCGGGCGATGTACTACATCGACAAGGTGGACGCGCCTCACGTCTTCCCGATGGCCGGTCCGCCGATGTTCCTGCGCGACGAGCTCTTCGATTTCAACGGCGTCGGGCGCAACGGCGAATCGATCTTCACCGACCAGAAGCAGTTCCTGGCCCACATGAAGGAGCTCTCGCCCCAGTACGACGGACATCTGTTCGTGCCGGGCACGGTGGTCACCGTCGAGAGCGGCTCCGTGTCCACCGAGCAGTCGCTCTATACCGAGGCCGAGCTCGCCCACATCTTCGACGAGAAGTGGGACTACCTCGAGGAGCAGCGCGCCTCCCGACAGCGGGAGATCCGTGACGAGGAGGCGTCGCGCGCCGAGGTCATGCCCGCCGCCGAGATGCTCGAGGAGCTGAAGACCTGGTGGGAGCCGCTGCTGAAGAAGTCGCGCACGATCCGACTCGGAGTCGGGGGATGCGTGCGCTTCAGGATCGGCGACCTCGACATGGTCGTGGACTTCCCCCGCGCGAAGGTTCGCGAGTACGCGGGCGAGGAGTGCATCTACTGGTACACGATCCCCGCCGACCTCGTCTCGACGAACATCCGCGACCACGAGATCGACTGGTCGAACTCGATCTTCCTCTCGATGCAGTTCGAGGTGGGGCGCAGCGGAAAGTTCAACGAGTTCCTCACGACGTTCCTCAAGTGCCTCTCGGTCGATCGCATCGAGTACGTCGAGAACTGGTATCAGGAGCAGACGGACCAGACCGAGGATGCCGAGATCGGCGACTGGGTCGTGCAGCGTCGCTGCCCCCACCTGCGCGCCGACCTGACCAAGACCGGAAAAGTCGACGACGACGGCATCCTGACCTGCAGCATGCACGACTGGAAGTGGGACCTCAACACAGGCCGCTGCCTGTCGACGAGCGGCCACCCGATCCGCTCCACGAAGATCGACGAGGTCACCGACGCAGTGCTTCGCGAGGCCAGCTGACGTGGTTCGTTCCTCGCACCCGCACGGATCGGGGCGCGACGCTCGAACGCCGATGCCGATGTTCACGGGGCCTCTCCGCGGGGCTCGATGGATCACCCGCTCCACGCCGGAACGGCTGATCCGGGTGGCCGTGGAATTCCTCGAGGACGCCGGTTTCGAGCAACGGCACGATGGCTTCGACGAGAAGCTGAGAGGCCGCGGATCCGAGTGGACGGCCGTCGCGCTGGAGATCGGGGACGAGGAGAAGTCGAAGAGGCGCGCACTGCTCGGGCTCGTGATCGACGAACTCCCGTTCCCCGTCCCCCGGGCGTTCCAGCGTGTGCTGTCGCCGACGCTGGTCGTCGTCGCGTCCCGTCCCGTCGGACCCCTCGTGTCGGAGCTGATCGTCTTTCCCCACACCTCGCGTCGCGGTGCGCCGCCCTACTCGAGAGCCGCGGCTCCTCGCGTGCGCGACGCCCTCGAGCAGATCACCGCGGCAGCGGGCCTGGAAGGCGCGATGCTCTCGCACGAGTCGCTCGCCGGAGTCCCGGATGACGGTTCCCCCGTCTCGCAGGCGGTCGTCCGAGAGGTCCTGGGCTGGCACTGACGCACGCTAGACTGGTGCCATCAAGCAACCTTTAACACCGTCCTGTGAGGCGGAGAAGGGAGCGGCCGATGTCTGCACGAACCGTGCTGCACGAAGCCGATATCTCGCGGGCTCTCACCCGTATCGCGCACGAGATCCTCGAATCCAATCGAGGGGCTGAGAACCTCGTCCTGCTGGGCATTCCGACCCGCGGCGTCACTCTCGCCCACCGCCTGTCCGCAGCGATCGGCGCCATCGCGCAGACCACCGTTCCGGTGGGGGCTTTGGACGTCACGCTCTTCCGTGACGACCTCGCCTCGCAGCCGACGCGTTCTCCGCGGCCCACGGACATCCCTGCCGGCGGGATCGACGGCAGGACCGTCGTCCTCGTCGACGACGTGCTGTTCTCCGGCCGCAGCATCCGCGCCGCACTCGACGCGCTGCAGTCGATCGGTCGCCCGTCGATCGTCCGCCTCGCGATCCTCGTCGATCGCGGCCACCGGGAACTCCCGATCCGCCCCGACTTCGTCGGCAAGAACATCCCGTCGTCTCGCCAGGAGCGCGTCAACGTCCGGCTGACCGAGCACGACGGCACCGAAGAGGTGACGATCGAAGCATGAGACACCTGCTGGATACCCGCACCCTCGACCGAGAGTCGGCTCTACGCATCCTCGATGTCGCCGAAGACATGTCCGACACCCAGTCGCGCGAGGTCAAGAAGCTTCCGACCCTTCGCGGCAAGACGGTCGTGAATCTGTTCTTCGAGGACTCGACCCGCACCCGCATCTCCTTCGAAGCCGCTGCGAAGCGCCTCTCAGCCGATGTGATCAACTTCGCAGCCAAGGGCTCGAGCGTGTCGAAGGGCGAGAGCCTCAAGGACACCGCCCAGACGCTGCAGGCGATGGGAGCGGATGCGGTCGTCATCCGCCATCCAGCCTCCGGCGCCCCGCAGACCCTCGCGACCAGCGGGTGGATCTCCGCCGGAGTCGTGAACGCCGGCGACGGCACGCACGAGCATCCGACCCAGGCTCTCCTCGACGCGTTCACGATCCGCAAACGGCGCTTCGGCGCCGACAGCCGCGGTCGTGATCTCGCCGGCATCCGGGTCGTGATCGTCGGCGACGTGCTCCACTCCCGCGTCGCACGGTCGAACGTCTGGCTGCTCGCCACGCTCGGCGCCGAGGTCACCCTGGTCGCGCCGCCCACCCTGGTGCCGCAGAACGTCTCGCTCTGGCCTGCGAAGGTCGTCTACGACCTCGATCAGGCTCTGGCAGACGGTCCGGACGCCGTGATGATGCTCCGCATCCAGCTCGAACGGATGAGCGCTGCATATTTCCCCACTGAGCGGGAGTATTCCAGGCGATGGGGTCTGGACGCACTGCGTGTGGCCGGTCTTCCGGACGGTAGCATTGTGATGCACCCCGGACCCATGAACCGAGGGTTGGAGATATCCTCCGAAGCCGCAGATTCCCCGCGCTCGACAGTGCTGGAACAGGTGACGAACGGGGTGTCCATCCGCATGGCGGTGCTGTACCTGCTCCTTGCAGGAGAACGAGACGACGAACGAGGGGGAGACCAGTGAGCGAGACCCTCGTCATCACCGGAGCACAGCTTCTCGGTGCCGAGCGCGCCGACATCATCGTGGAGAACGGGCAGATCTCCGAGATCGGCGCCGGACTGAGCCGCTCCGGTGCGCGAGTCATCGACGCCGACGGCCTGGTGGCCCTTCCCGGACTCGTCGACCTGCACACCCACCTCCGGGAGCCGGGCTATGAAGCCTCCGAGACGATCCTCACCGGGACCCGTGCTGCGGCGGCAGGCGGGTTCACGGCGGTGTTCGCGATGCCGAACACCTCGCCGGTCGCGGACACGGCCGGTGTGGTCGAGCAGGAGCTCGCCCTGGGCGAGGCCGCCGGGTACGCGACCGTGCAGCCCATCGGCGCCGTCACCGTGGGGCAGAAGGGCGAGCGCCTCGCCGAACTCGGTGCGATGGCCACCTCGCGCGCCCAGGTGCGCGTCTTCAGCGACGACGGCTTCTGCGTCTTCGATCCGCTGATCATGCGGCGCGCACTCGAGTATGTGAAGTCGTTCGACGGAGTCATCGCGCAGCACGCTCAGGATCCACGCCTCACCGAGGGCGCCCAGATGAACGAGGGCACAGTGTCGGCCGAGCTCGGACTCGCCGGATGGCCGGCGGTCGCGGAGGAGTCGATCATCGCTCGCGATGTGCTTCTCGCGGAGCATGTCGGATCCCGACTGCACGTGTGCCACCTGTCGACCGCAGGCTCTGTCGACATCATCCGCTGGGCGAAGAAGCGGGGGATCAACGTCACGGCCGAGGTCACCCCGCACCACCTCCTGCTCACCGATGAACTGGTGCGCGGCTACGACGCCCGCTACAAGGTCAACCCGCCGCTGCGCCGTGAGGAAGACGTCATGGCGGTGCGCGAGGGCCTCGCCGACGGCACCATCGACATCGTGGCGACCGATCACGCCCCGCACCCGAGCGAGCACAAGTCGTGCGAGTGGCAGGCCGCAGCCAACGGCATGGTCGGACTCGAGAGCGCCCTGCGCGTCGTGCACCAGTCGATGGTGCAGACCGGCCTGATCGGCTGGGAGGACGTCGCCCGGGTGATGAGTGCGGCCCCCGCACGGATCGGACGTCTGTCCGATCATGGGCTGCCCCTGCAGGCCGGTGCTGCTGCGCAGATCACCCTCTACGACCCGTCCGCCGCCGGCGTCTTCACCGAATCCGACCTGCACGGTCGGAGTGTGAACTCGCCGTACCTCGGTCGCGACCTCCCCGGCCGCGTCGAGTTCACGATCCACCGCGGGCTGCTGACGGTCGACGGCGGATCCGTGGTCGAGGAGCTGAACGCATGAGCACGCGCGACATCGCCATCGCGATCACGATCGCCGTGGCGGCACTCGTCCTGGTCGCCATGTTCACGGCGTGGCGCCGACGACTCCGACGCGACTCGGGTCTGGCGGCTCCCCTGGGCGTGCCGGAGCATGCGGAGGTCCTCGACCGTCACGAGGTGCTCTACGTCTCGACGACGAAGCACGATCAGCCGCTGGAGCGCCTCGCCATCCGGCCGCTCGCCTATCGCGCCAGGGGAGAGGCTGCGGTCACCGATCGCGGACTCGCACTCTGCCTCGACGGTGCGCCGACCGTCTTCCTCGCCTCTGCACGACTGGCGAGCGTCGACCGCGCCACGGTGACGATCGACCGCGTCGTCGAACCGGGTGGACTCGTCCGCGTCGCCTGGAATGCGGACGACGACACGATCGTCGACTCGTATCTCCGGGTCACCGACGGCGATCCCCAGAACTTCATCTCAGAACTGCAGCGCCTCGTCCCCGCCACGGACGACACCGCCGCCCCCGACACAGGAGCAACGTCATGACAGCCCTCCCCGAACCCGCCGTCCTCGTCCTCGAAGACGGGACCCGCCACGTCGGCCGTGCATACGGCGCGCTGGGCACCACCTTCGGCGAGGTCGTCTTCTCGACCGGCATGTCCGGATACCAGGAGACGCTCACCGACCCGTCGTACGCGGGCCAGATCGTCCTGCAGACGGCCCCGCACATCGGCAACACCGGCATGAACGACGAGGACCCCGAGTCCCGTCGCATCTGGGTCGCCGGCTACATCGTGCGCGACCCGTCACGAGTCGTCTCGAACTGGCGTGCGACCGCTTCGCTGGACGAGATCCTGGAGCGGGACGGCATCGTCGGCATCAGCGGCATCGACACCCGCTCGATCACGCGGCACATCCGCTCTGCCGGGTCTATGCGCGGCGGCGTCTTCTCGGGCGAGGCCGCGCAGATCGACGCCGACGAGCAGCTGCGCCTCGTGCGCGAGGCGCCTCAGATGGCCGGCCAGAACCTCTCGGCGCAGGTCTCGGTCGACGTCGCCACGGTCACGACGGCGATGGGGGAGCGGGTCGGCAATCTCGCCGTCCTCGACCTCGGCGTCAAGCAGGCCACGATCGACAACCTGGCGGCCCGTGGCTTCGAGGTGCACGTCCTGCCTCAGAACGTCACGATCGATGACATCCGTGCGATCGATCCCGTCGCCGTCTTCTACTCGAACGGCCCTGGCGACCCCGCAGCCTCCGGCGACCACGTCGAGCTGCTGCGCTCGGTGCTCGACGACGGGCTGCCCTTCTTCGGCATCTGCTTCGGCAACCAGCTGCTCGGCAGGGCGCTGGGTCTCGGCACCTACAAGCTGCCGTTCGGGCACCGCGGCATCAACCAGCCCGTACTCGACAAGTCCACCGGACGCGTCGAGATCACCGCGCACAACCACGGGTTCGCCGTGGAGGCGCCGCTGGAGGGCTCGTTCGACAGCCCCCACGGCTACGGCAAGGTCGAGGTCAGTCACATCGGCCTGAACGACAACGTGGTCGAGGGCCTCCGCGCTCTCGACATCCCGGCGTTCTCGGTGCAGTACCACCCGGAGGCTGCGGCCGGACCGCACGACGCCAACTATCTCTTCGACCGGTTCCGTGACATGGTCATCGCCAGCAAGAAGGACACCAAGTAATGCCCAAGCGCGACGACATCAACTCCGTTCTCGTCATCGGCTCCGGCCCGATCGTCATCGGTCAGGCGTGCGAGTTCGACTACTCCGGCACCCAGGCCTGCCGCGTCCTGCGCGAGGAGGGCGTGAGGGTCATCCTGGTCAACTCCAACCCGGCGACGATCATGACCGACCCCGACTTCGCCGACGCGACGTACATCGAGCCGATCACCTGGCAGGTCATCGAGACGATCATCGCGAAGGAGCGTCCCGACGCGATCTTGCCGACCCTCGGCGGGCAGACGGCCCTGAACGCCGCGATCGAGCTGCACAACCACGGCATCCTCGAGAAGTACGACGTCGAGCTGATCGGTGCGAGCTTCGAAGCCATCAACAAGGGCGAGGACCGCCAGATCTTCAAGCAGCTCGTCCTCGATGCCGGCGCCGACGTCGCCCGCAGCATCATCGCGCACACCATGGACGACCTGCTCAAGGGAGCGGCCGAGCTGGGCTACCCGCTCGTCGTGCGCCCCTCGTTCACGATGGGCGGTCTCGGGTCCGGCTTCGCCTACGACGAGGCGGATCTGCGTCGCATCGGCGGTGCCGGTCTGCGCGACTCTCCGACCACGGAGGTGCTCCTGGAGGAGTCGATCCTCGGCTGGAAGGAGTACGAGCTCGAGCTCATGCGCGACACCGCCGACAACACGGTGGTCGTCTGCTCGATCGAGAACGTCGACCCCGTCGGCGTGCACACGGGCGACTCGATCACCGTGGCTCCCGCTCTGACGCTCACGGACCGGGAATACCAGAAGCTCCGCGACATCGGCATCGACATCATCCGCGCGGTGGGCGTCGACACCGGCGGCTGCAACATCCAGTTCGCCATCGACCCGAGCAACGGGCGCATCATCGTCATCGAGATGAACCCTCGCGTCTCGCGCTCGAGCGCCCTGGCCTCCAAGGCCACGGGGTTCCCGATCGCGAAGCTCGCCGCGAAGCTGGCGCTCGGCTACCGTCTCGATGAGATCCCGAACGACATCACGGGTGTCACCCCCGCGAGCTTCGAGCCCACGCTCGACTATGTCGTCGTCAAGGTGCCGCGGTTCGCGTTCGAGAAGTTCCCGGCCGCTGACGCGACGCTGACGACCACCATGAAGTCGGTCGGCGAGGCGATGGCGATCGGCCGCAACTACGCGACCGCGCTGCAGAAGGCGCTCCGCTCGCTCGAGAAGCGCGGTTCCAGCTTCCACTGGGGCGCGGAGAGCCGTTCCGTCGACGAGCTGCTCGAGATCTCGAAGGTCCCGACGGACGGTCGGATCGTCACTCTCCAGCAGGCGCTGCGCAAGGGCGCGACGGTCGAGCAGGCGTTCGAGGCGACTGCGATCGATCCCTGGTTCATCGACCAGATCGTCCTGATCAACGAGGTCGCCGAGATCGTGCGCACGGCACCGGAGCTCGACGCGGCCACGCTGCGCTACGCCAAGGAGCACGGCTTCTCCGACGCGCAGATCGCGGAGCTCCGCGGCGAGAAGGAAGCGGAGATCCGCGGCGTGCGCCACGGACTCGGCATCCGTCCGGTGTTCAAGACCGTCGACACCTGCGCCGGCGAGTTCCCGGCTCTCACGCCGTACCACTACTCGAGCTACGACTTCGAGACCGAGGTCACGCCGTCGGATCGCACCAAGGTCGTGATCATCGGATCGGGTCCGAACCGCATCGGCCAGGGCGTCGAGTTCGACTACTCGTGCGTGCACGCGTCGTTCGCCCTCTCGGATGCCGGCTTCGAGACCATCATGGTCAACTGCAACCCCGAGACGGTGTCCACCGACTACGACACGTCCGACCGGCTCTACTTCGAGCCGCTCACGCTGGAGGACGTGCTGGAGGTGCTCGACGCGGAAGCCGCGAGCGGCACCATCCTCGGCGTCGTCTGCCAGCTCGGCGGCCAGACGCCGCTGGGGCTCGCAAAGGGCATCGAGGCAGCCGGCTACCAGGTGCTCGGCACCAGCCCCGAGGCCATCGACATCGCCGAGGAGCGCGAGCTGTTCTCGCAGCTGCTCGACACGGCAGGCCTCATCGCCCCGCGCCACGGCACCGCTGTGGACGCGGACGGCGCGGTGGCCGTCGCCGAGGAGATCGGATACCCGGTGCTCGTGCGTCCGAGCTTCGTGCTCGGCGGACGCGGCATGGAGATCGTCTACAGCTCCGAGTCGCTGCGCGAGTACTTCGTGCGCACGGCGGGCGAGGTCATCATCGAGGAGGGCAAGCCCCTGCTCGTCGATCGCTTCCTCGATGACGCGATCGAGCTCGATGTCGACGCCCTCTACGACGGCACCGAACTGTTCATCGGCGGCGTGATGGAGCACCTCGAAGAGGCCGGCATCCACTCGGGCGACTCGAGCTGCACCCTTCCGCCCGTCTCGCTCGGCCGCACCGACATCGACCGGGTGCGCGAGGCGACACTCGCGATCGCGAAGGGCGTGGGCGTGCGTGGCCTGCTCAACGTGCAGTTCGCGATCAGCGCCGGCGTGCTCTACGTGATCGAGGCGAACCCGCGCGCGAGCCGGACCGTGCCCTTCGTCTCGAAGGCGCTGGGCATCCCGATGGCCAAGGCAGCGAGCCGTGTGATGGTGGGGTCGACGATCGCGGAGCTCCGCGCCGAGGGCATGCTGCCCGAGCAGGACGGCTCGCGAGTGCCCCTCGACGCCCCTGTCTCGGTCAAGGAGGCCGTGCTTCCGTTCAAGCGGTTCCGTACGGCCGACGGCAAGACCGTCGACTCGATCCTCGGCCCGGAGATGCGCTCGACCGGCGAGGTCATGGGCATCGACCGCGACTTCCCGACCGCGTTCGCCAAGAGCCAGGCGGCCGCGTACGGCGGTATGCCGACCTCCGGCACGGTGTTCATCTCGGTCGCGGACTCCGACAAGCGCGCCGTGATCCTGCCGGCGCATCGCCTGCAGCAGCTGGGGTTCACGATCGTCGCCACCGAGGGCACTGCCGAGATCCTCTCGCGCAACGGCATCGCGGTGACGGTGGTCGAGAAGTACAGCGAGACCCAGGAGTCCGGCGCGACGAACATCGTCGACCTCATCAACGACGGCTCGATCGACATCGTCGTGAACACCCCGTCCGGGGGCGCGGCGCGTGCAGACGGCTATGAGATCCGCGCGGCGGCTGTCGCGGCCGACAAGGCGCTGTTCACCACGATGGCGGTGCTCGGCGCCGCCGTGAGCGGTATGGACGCAGCGCACGAGGGCTTCCAGGTGAAGAGCCTGCAGGAGTACGCCCTCGACCGGAAGGCCGCAGTGTGAGCGCACGCTTCGGCGAACGGGTCCGTGTCGCCCTCGCTGCGCACGGCCCGCTGTGCGTGGGCATCGACCCGCACGCCGCCCTGCTCGGATCCTGGGGCCTCGGCGACGACGCCTCGGGCGTCCGGGAGTTCGGGCTGCGCACGGTCGAGGCCGCGGCGGGCCGTGCCGCGATCGTGAAGCCTCAGGTGTCGTTCTTCGAGCGCTTCGGATCCGCAGGATTCGCGGCGCTCGAAGAGGTCATCGCGGCTGCGAGGGACGCCGGCCTCCTCGTGATCGCGGATGCCAAGCGCGGCGACATCGGGTCGACCATGGACGCCTACGCGGCTGCCTGGCTCACCCCGGGGTCTCCGCTCGAGGCCGACGCCCTCACCGTGAACCCGTTCCTGGGTGTCGGCGCGCTCGACGGCGCCTTCGCCCTCGCTGATCAGCACGACAAGGGTCTGTTCGTGCTGGCTGCCACGAGCAACCCCGAAGCCGAGGTGCTGCAGCGCTCGATCTCCGAGACCGGCCGTGCCGTCTCGGCTGACATCGTCTCGGTCGTCTCGGCGCGCAACACCGAGCACACGCCCGCAGGGGAGTGGGGGAGCTTCGGCTTCGTCATCGGCGCGACCGTGGACTGGACGGATGCCGGCATCGCCGCCTTCGCACCGGTGGCACCCATCCTCGCTCCGGGATTCGGCACGCAGGGTGCGACGCCGTCAGACCTGCACCGCCGGTTCGGTTCGATGAGCGCCGCCGTCATCGCGAGCGAGAGCCGCAGCATCCTCTCGGCCGGACCCGCCGGTCTCGCCGCCGCTATCGACGCCCGCGTCGCAGAGTACAGGGAGGCCGGCCGTGGCTGAGTCCCGTCCCGTCCCCGAGGTCGACCGCGCTGCCGCCGCACGCAAGGCGGTCGAACGACGCCGCGCCCGCGCATCGCTCAAGCGCGATCTGACCACGCGTGTCGTCACACCGCAGGCCGTGCTCGAGCGGGCGACCGCAGACCCGGACTCGGTCGAGGGGTCCATGCGCATCACGGACTTCCTGCTCGCTCTCCCCGCGATCGGCGCGGGCAAGCGCGACCGCATCCTGGCAGAGCTGCACATCTCGCCGGTCAAGCGACTGGGAGGGCTCGGCGTCCGCCAGCGGGTGGCGCTCTCGCAGTGGCTCGACGCGCGCTTCCCGCTGCTCGAGCCGCGTGGCGCACGAAGCCGTCTGCTCGTGCTCGCCGGGCCCACGGCAGTCGGCAAAGGTACCGTCGCCGCCCACATCCGTGAGCACAACCCCGAGATCCATCTGTCGGTCTCGGCGACGACGCGCGCACCGCGACCTGGCGAGATCGACGGCGTGCACTACTACTTCGTCGACGATGCGGAGTTCGACCGGCTGATCGCCGACGACGAACTCCTGGAGTACGCCGTCGTCCACAACAAGTCGCGCTACGGCACGCCGCGGGCTCCGATCGACGCCGCTCTCGCTGCAGGCAAGACCGTGCTGCTCGAGATCGACCTGCAGGGCGCGCGCCAGGTGCGCCAGGCGGAGCCTGCAGCCACGCTCATCTTCCTGCTGCCTCCGACCTGGGACGAACTCGTCCAGCGGCTGGTCGGACGAGGCACGGAGGGCGCGGAGGAACGAGCTCGCAGACTGCGCACCGCGAAGGTCGAATTGGCGGCGCAGAACGAGTTCGACCACCTCATCGTGAACGAGGACGTCGCCGCTGCGGCCGCGGAGGTCGTAGAATTGTCTTCGAGCTCTGCGCGCTGAGCGTCTTCGCGCGCCCGCTTCACCGTCTTCGCGACGATCCCGTCGCCTGATCAGGAGGTCCCACCATGGCCGGACACCACACCAACGGAATCATCGATCCCCCCATCGACAACCTGCTCGACCGGGTCGACTCGAAGTACGAGCTCGTGATCTACGCCGCCAAGCGCGCCCGTCAGATCAACGACTACTACTCCGACCTCCACGAGGGCAACCTGTTCGACAACGTCGGGCCGCTCGTCGACTCGTCCGTCGAGGACAAGCCGCTGACCATCGCTCTGCACGAGATCAACGAGGACAAGCTCCGCCTCCGTCACGCCGAGTGACGTCCGATGACCGCACCGCCGACTGATGTCGGCGGTGCGGTCCATCATGGGAGCCACCCCCTTCCTGCTGTCCGATTCCGTTCTGGAGCCCTGATGAGCGCGCTGCGTCTGTTCACGTCCGAGTCCGTCACCGAGGGGCACCCCGACAAGATCTGCGACCAGATCTCGGACAGCATCCTCGACGGACTCATCGCGAAAGACCCCGGCTCCCGGGTGGCCGTCGAGACGCTGGTGACCACCGGTCTCGTCCACGTCGCCGGCGAGATCCGCACCGAGGCATACGTCGACATCCCGACGATCGTCCGCCAGGTGGTCAACGGCATCGGCTACACCTCGAGCGAGACCGGCTTCGACGGAGACTCCTGCGGTGTGAGCATCTCGGTGGGAGAGCAGTCGACCGACATCGCCCACGGCGTCGACAACGCCCAGGAGCACCGCGACGGCGGCTCCATCGATCCTCTCGACGGCCTCGGCGCTGGCGACCAGGGCATCATGTTCGGCTTCGCGACGAACGAGACCCCGCAGCTCATGCCCATGGCTGCGTGGACCGCGCATCGCATCGCGGAGCGGCTCAGCGAGGTCCGACGATCGGGTGCGCTGCCGTTCCTGCGCCCGGACGGCAAGACCCAGGTCACTCTCGGATATGAGGGCTTCATCCCCAAGACCGTGGATGCCGTCGTGCTGTCGACCCAGCACCACCCCGACATCTCGCAGGACGACCTCAAGGCTCAGGTGCGCGAGCACGTGATCGATCCGATCCTGGCCTCCACGGGGCTCGATCTCGGCGACCTCACGTACTACATCAACCCCGCCGGTCCGTTCGTGACGGGCGGCCCCAAGGGCGATGCCGGACTCACCGGACGCAAGATCATCATCGACACCTACGGCGGAGCGGCGCGACATGGTGGCGGTGCCTTCAGCGGCAAGGATCCGTCGAAGGTCGACCGCTCCGGCGCCTATGCCACGCGCTGGGTGGCCAAGAACGCGGTCGCCGCAGGACTCGCCGACCGTCTCGAGGTCCAGGTCGCCTACGCGATCGGGGTCGCTCGTCCGGTCGGTCTCTACGTCGAGACATTCGGCACGGGCAAGGTGTCCGACGAGGTGATCACGCGCGCCATCGACGAGGTCTTCGATCTGCGTCCCCAGGCGATCATCGAGCAGCTCGACCTCCTGCGCCCGATCTACGCGCAGACCGCCGCCTACGGGCACTTCGGACGGGAGTTGCCGGAGTTCACGTGGGAGCGCACCGACCGCGCGGAAGAGCTGCGGCGCGCTGCAGGACTCTGAGGGCCGCATGCCTGATGGCGTCCCTTCTCCTCTGACATCGCAGAGTCGGAGGATCGCGCGCGTGCTCTTGGACTCGCCGCTTCCACAATTGGATCGTCTGTTCGACTACGCCGTGCCTGCGGAGCTCGGAGACGTCCCTCTGGGTGTGCGCGTGCGTGTGCCCCTGCGTACCGCAGGTCGTGTCATCGACGGCTACGTCGTCGAACTCGACACCGAACACGATGGCGACAGGCCACTGTCCGAGGTCGACAGCGTCGTATCCCCGGTGGCGGTGCTTCCGGAGCGTCTCTACCGCCTCGCGCGCCGCGCCGCCGATCGCGCTGCGGGCTCCGCCTCCGACGTCCTGCGGCTCGTCATCCCGAAGCGCCAGGTGCGGGTGGAGAAGGCCTGGAGCGACGACTCCCCGGAGCTCGCCCCATCAGACGAAGCACTCTCGGCCGCATCCGAGCTGATCGCGTCCTACGACTCGCTCGCCGATGTGCTCGATGCGGGCGGCCGGGCCGCGGTCGAGGCGATCCCCGTGCGCCATCATGACGATCCCGGGTGGGCGGCTCTTCTCGCGTCCACAGCGGCGCGGACGCTGGCAGCGGGCCGCTCCAGTGTTCTCGTCGTGCCTGACCACCGCGACCTCGATCAGCTGCTCGCCGCTCTCGGCTCGTATGTCCCTGACCAGGCCGTCGTGCGCTTCGACTCGCGCCAGACGAACCCCGATCGGTACCGCGCGTTCCTCCGCTCGCTCGAGGACGCGCCGTGCATCGTGGTGGGCAATCGTTCTGCGGTGTACGCGCCGGTTCGTGCGGGCGTCGTCGCTGTGTGGGACGACGGCGATCCTCTCCTCGGCGAGCCGCTCGCGCCGTACATCAACGCAAGGGATGCTGCTCTCCTCCGTCAGGAGCAGGAGGGATCCGCACTGCTGTTCGTCGGCCACACCCGCACCACCGACGTCGAACGCCTCGTCGCCCACGGATGGCTGCAGGATGTCCGGGCCGCGCGTCGGGTGCTGCCGCGCGTGATCCTCAGCACACCCCAGGAGATGGATGCTCCGACTGCACAGCGGATGCCGTCGTCCGCGTTCCTCTCCGCACGCGCTGCTGCAGCCGAGGGACCGGTGCTGGTGCAGGTGTCTCGACCGGGGTTCGCGCCGTCGCTGGTCTGCGCCGAATGCCGGGCGCCTGCACGGTGCGCCCACTGCGGCGGACCGCTCGGAGCCAAGCACCGTGGTGCCGTGCCGGTGTGCGCCTGGTGCGGCAGGGGAGCCCGAGCGTGGGCGTGCCCGGCGTGCTCGTCGACCAAGCTGCGCCTCGCGTCCTCGGGCAGCGAGCGGACGGCGGATGAGCTGGGCAAGGCGTTCCCCGGAATCCGGGTCATCGTGGCAGACAGCGCTCATCCGGTCGAGCGCGTCGCCGACAAGCCGGCCCTCGTCGTCGCGACACGGGGGGCCGAGCCGCTGGCGGAGGGCGGATACCGTGCCGTGGTCCTGCTCGACGGACCGAGGATGCTCCAGGCTCCCGACCTGCGGATCGGCGAGTCCTGTCTGCGCTGGTGGTCGAACGCGGCTGCACTCGCGGCTCCCGGTGCTCCCATCCATCTGGTCGGCGTCGACGGAGCGATCGCGCGAGCGCTTGCCACCTGGAGCCAGTCCGCCTATGCGAGGACCGAGCTCTCCGAACGTGCGCCGTTGCACATGCCGCCGGCTGCGAGGGTCGCGCTGGTCGAGGGGTCGACGGCATCCGTGGCGAGAGCGCTGGCGTCGCTGCAGGAGCTCGCTCTGCCCTCCGACGCAGTACTCGGCCCGGTGCCGATCGAGTCTGACGACTACCCGCCGCGTGTCAGGGCCCTGATCCGGTTCGACTACAGCGCGGGTGCCAGGGTCGCCACCACGTTGCGGGCCGCGGTCGTCGCCGAAGCGGTCAGCAACCGGCGGGGCAAGGGCAAGTCGACTCGGAGCGCCCTCACGGTTCGACTCGATATCCTCGATCCGGAACTCTGAACGCGAAGAACCACCTCGCGCTCCGATTTCACCCGATCCACCCCCGCATCCCTCCGGAGCACCTTCATGCGTCTCGTCTTCGCCGGCACACCGTCGGCAGCCGTCCCCACACTCCGCCGCCTCGCGGCCGAGCACGACATCGCTGCGGTCGTCACCCGCCCGGACGCGCCGCTGGGCCGCAAGCGGGTGCTCACGCCGTCGCCTGTCGCTCACGCCGCCGACGAGCTCGGACTGCCGGTCATCAAGGCGGCTCGCCTCGACGACGACGCGACGACCGCCATCACCGCGCTCGATGTCGAGCTCGGTGTGATCGTGGCGTACGGCGGACTCGTTCGCGAGCCGCTGCTCTCCGCACCGACGAAGGGCTGGATCAATCTGCATTTCTCGCTCCTCCCGCAGTGGCGCGGTGCCGCACCCGTGCAGCGAGCTCTGATCAACGGCGATGCGCAGATGGGTGCCAGTGTGTTCCAGCTCGTTCCCGCGCTCGATGCCGGTGATGTCTTCGCGACGCGGGTCGTCGCGGTCGCTCCCGAGGCGACGGCGGATGCCGCACTCGACGTGCTCGCTCTCGACGGCGCCGAACTGACGGCGGAGGTGGTCGCGGCGATCGCCGACGGCACTGCGCGCGCTGTGCCCCAGGAGGGGGAGGCGTCGCTGGCCCCGAAGCTGACTCTCGACGATGGTCTGCTCGATTGGACCCGCCCGCTCAGCGAGGTGTTCGCGCGGTTCCGCGGAGTCACCCCCGAACCAGGCGCCCACACGACCGTCGACGGGATCCGCCTCAAGGTGCTGGAGGCCACTCCCTCGGAAAGCGACGTCGCCCTCGCGCCGGGCGCGTTCACCGCGACCAAGTCCGCTCTCCTCATCGGAACGGCCTCGGCCCCGCTCGCGGTCACGCGGGTGCAGCCCTCGGGCAAGGGCGCGATGAGCGCGGTCGACTGGTGGCGCGGGCAGCGCGACACCGAGAACCTGCGAGCCGGCGCATGAGCGGGCGGCAGGACGACGGCGCACGTCGCGAGCCGCGTCGCGGCGAGTCCGGCCGCGGATCCCGTTCGGGACCGAGCACGCCGCGCGATCAGCGTCCACGTGACGGCCAGGCTCGGGGCGGGAAGCGCGACGGACAGTCCCGCGGCCCGCAGCGCACGGCGCCGCAGCGCACGGTGCAGCCTGCGCGGCGCGTGGCCTACGACGTGCTGCGGGCGGTGTCGGAATCGGATGCCTACGCGAACCTGATCCTTCCGGCCGCGATCGCGGACGCAGGACTCACTCCACAGGACGCCGCTCTCGCCACAGAACTCGCCTACGGCACACTGCGACGCCGCGGAACGTATGACGCGATCATCGCCGCGGCCGCCGACAGGCCTGTCGAGGAGATCGACGCCGGTGTGCTCGACGCGCTGAGACTCGCGACCCATCAGCTGCTCGCGACCCGCGTCGCGTCGCACGCGGCCGTCAACGAGTCGGTGAACATCGTCGCCGCCACACAGGGCCGCGGTGCATCCAGCTTCGCGAACGCCGTGCTGAGGCGAATCTCCCGCGAGACGCCGGGGGAGTGGGAGCAGCGCATCGAGTCCTCCGCGCGGTCGGACGACGAGCGGCTGGCGCTGCGCTCCGCTCACCCCGTCTGGGTCATCCGTGCCCTGCGTCGCGCGTTGGCCGCTGAAGGTCGCGTCGAGGAGCTCGACGACCTCCTCGACGCCGACAACGCCTCGCCGGAGGTCACTCTCGTCGCTCTGCCCGGCCTCGCCGAGCCCGGGGAGCCACGTCGACCGTATGCGCCGACGGCCTACGGATCTCCGGGCGGCGACCCGCACCACGTGATCGCCTCCTCGGGCGGCACGGTGCGTGTGCAGGATGAAGGGTCGCAGCTCGTCGCACTGGCTCTCGCCGAAGCTGCGCCGATCCGTTCCGGCGAACGCTGGCTCGACCTGTGCGCAGGCCCCGGCGGCAAGACGGCGCTGCTCGCGGCGGTCGCGCGACAGCACGATGTGTCGCTGGAGGCGAACGAGGTGGTGCCCACCCGTGCGCGACTCGTCCGCAACGCCCTGCGCGCCGTGCCCGCCGATGTCGTGGTTCATGAAGAGGACGGCCGCACGTTCGGCACCTCCCACGCGGGCCAGTTCGATCGCATCCTCGTCGATGCGCCGTGCACGGGACTCGGGGCTCTGCGGCGGCGGCCCGAGGCGAGATGGCGCAAGACCCCCGGTGATGTCGCCGAGCTGGTGCCGCTGCAGGTCGAACTGCTCTCGGCGGCCCTCGACGCGCTGGCGCCCGGCGGCATCGTCGCGTACGCGACCTGCTCGCCGCATCTCGCCGAGACGACGGGCGTCGTCCAGGAGGTGCTCCGTGGCCGCACCGACATCACCGAGCTCGATGCGCGTGCGGTCCTCGAGGGTGTCGTGACCTCACCGATCGATCTCGGCAGCGACGGCACCGGGCGGGTCCAGCTGTGGCCGCACCGGCACGGGACCGATGCGATGTTCCTCGCGCTCCTCCGACGAGCCGACACCGATCAGCGCGACGCCAGCGCCGAGCAAGGAGACTAGAGAGTGGACCTGCCCCGCGCACCGCGCATCAACCCCAGCATCCTGGCCGCCGACTTCGTGAACATGCAGCGTGATCTCGCCAAGATCGCCACTGCCGACTTCGCGCATGTCGACGTCATGGACAACCACTTCGTCCCGAACCTCACGTTCGGGCCGCAGATGGTCGAGCGGATCCAGGCGACCAGCCCGATCCCGCTCGACGTGCATCTGATGATCACCGACCCCGAGCGGTGGGCTCCCGCGTATGCGGAGCTCGGTGCCGCGAGCGTCACGTTCCACCTCGAGGCCGCCGCCGATCCGATCTCGCTGGCCCGCACTCTGCGCAGCATCGGGGCGAGGGCCGGAGTGGCGATCAAGCCGGACACCCCCGCGGACGGTCTCTACAGCGTGCTCGAGGAGTTCGACCAGATCCTCGTGATGACCGTCGAACCAGGGTTCGGCGGGCAGGGATTCATACCCGAGACGATGCCGAAGCTGCGCGCTCTCGCCGACGAGGCGAAGCGGCGAGGGTCGAACGTCTGGCTGCAGGTCGACGGCGGGATCTCCGATGCGACGATCGAGGCGGCGGCCGCCGCCGGCGCAGACACCTTCGTCGCAGGATCCGCGGTCTACGGCGCCGACGACGTCGAGGCGGCCGTCACCCGGCTCAGAGACCGCGCCAGAGCCGCTAGCCTGGAATCGTGAAGACTTTCGACGAGCTGTTCGCCGAGCTCAGCGTCAAGGCCGAGACCCGCCCCGAGGGATCAGGCACGGTTGCAGAGCTCGACGGCGGCGTGCACACGATCGGCAAGAAGATCGTCGAGGAGGCTGCCGAGGTCTGGATGGCGTCCGAGTACGAGTCCGACGAGGCCGCTGCAGAGGAGATCTCGCAGCTGCTGTACCACGTGCAGGTGATGATGCTCGCGAAGGGCCTGAGCCTGCAGGACGTCTACCGACATCTGTGAAGCGCTCCGCCCCACTCGCTTCGATCTGAAGGCATCCCATGCTGCGCATTGCTGTTCCCAACAAGGGCTCTCTCTCCGAGACAGCCGCCGACATGCTCGCGGAGGCCGGCTACGCCGGTCGCCGTGACCCCAAGACGCTCCACGTCGTCGACAGCGACAACGACGTCGAGTTCTTCTACCTCCGTCCGAAGGACATCGCGACGTACGTCGGCTCCGGCGCCATCGATGTCGGCATCACGGGTCGCGACCTGCTTCTCGACGCCCGCATGCCCGGCGCGCGCGAGATCGAGGCGCTCGGCTTCGCCGGCTCGACCTTCCGCTTCGCCGCGCCCTCGGGGCGCTACACCGAGGTGTCCGAGCTCGACGGTCTGCGCATCGCGACGTCGTATCCCGGTCTCGTCGACGCGTTCCTCGATGAGCGCGGAATCGCGGTCGACCTCGTGCCGCTCGACGGTGCGGTGGAGTCCGCCGTGCGCCTCGGTGTGGCCGACGCCGTGGCTGACGTCGTCGAGACGGGCACGACACTGCGTCAAGCGGGGCTCGACGTCTTCGGTCCCGTGATCCTGCAGTCCGAGGCCGTGCTGATCGCCGGTCCGCAGGATGCCGAGGGATCCGAGACGCTTCTCCGCCGTCTCCGCGGCGTCATGGTGGCCCGCCGGTTCGTGATGATCGATTACGACCTGCCGCTCGCTCTGCTCGACGACGCCGTGAAGATCGCCGGCGGCATCGAGTCTCCCACCGTCTCGCCCCTGCGCGACCCCGAGTGGGTCGCGGTGCGGGTCATGGTGGCCCGCGCGCGGGTCAACCCCGTGATGGATGCGCTCTACGCTCTCGGTGCCCGAGCGATCCTCGTCACGGCGATCCACAACGCGAGGCTCTGATGGCGCTCGCGAGTCGCGTCATCCCCTGCCTCGACGTCGCCGCCGGCCGCGTCGTCAAGGGAGTCAACTTCGAGAACCTGCGCGACATGGGCGACCCGGTCGAGCTTGCCCGCCACTACGCGGCGCAGGGCGCCGATGAGATCACCTTCCTCGACGTGACCGCGACGGTCGATGCACGCGCGACGACCTACGACGTCGTCCAGCGCACCGCCGAGCAGGTGTTCGTGCCGCTGACGGTCGGCGGGGGAGTCCGCAGCGTCGACGACGTGTCACGCCTGCTGTCCGTCGGAGCCGACAAGGTCGGTGTGAACTCCGCTGCGATCGCGCGCCCCGAGCTGATCGGCGAGATCGCCGACCGCTTCGGGGCGCAGGTGCTCGTGCTGTCGCTCGATGTCAAGCGGGCCGACACGACCGCATCCGGCTTCGTGGTCACCACCCACGGCGGACGCACGCAGACCACCCTCGACGCACTCGACTGGGCGCGAGAGGCCGCTGAACGCGGCGCGGGCGAGCTGCTCGTCAACTCGATCGACGCCGACGGCACGCGAGACGGCTTCGATCTCGAGCTGGTGAAGCTGATGCGCGAGGCAGCCTCGGTGCCCGTGATCGCGTCGGGCGGAGCAGGCAAGGCCGCAGACTTCGCTCCGGCGATCAAGGCCGGGGCGGATGCGGTTCTGGCAGCCAGCGTGTTCCACACCGGCGCGCTCACGGTCGGCGACGTGAAGGATGCACTGCGTGCGGAAGGAGTGCTCGTCCGATGAGCGACGTCGAAGAGCGCATCGCGCAGGTCGCCTTCAATGACGACGGTCTCGCACCGGTGATCGTGCAGCAGTGGGACACTGCAGAGGTCCTGATGCTCGCCTGGGTGGATGCCGAGGCGCTGCGACGTACCCTCACCACCGGACGTGCGGTCTACTGGTCTCGATCCCGCCGGGAGTACTGGCGCAAGGGCGACACCTCGGGCAACATCCAGGTGGTGCACGAGGCGCGGCTCGACTGCGACGGCGATGCGATCCTGCTTCGTGTCGACCAGACGGGACCGGCCTGTCACACGGGCACGCGTACCTGCTTCGACACGACCGACCTGCAGGCCGTCGAGGGGGGCTCCGCAGAATGACGCTCGCACGCAGAGGCCGGTCGATCGCCGTCTCGGGGTTCCTCCTCTCCGGTGCGATCGGCATCATCTCGTCGACGCAGACCTGGCTGACCGTCGCGCGCACCGATGCGGGAGAGGCGATCCTCGTGCCCGGGGCGTCCGCGCTGCCCTTGCTCGCGCCTCTCAGCCTCGCCGTGCTGGCGCTCGGCATCGCGCTCTCGATCGTCGGTCCCGTGCTCCGGCTGATCTTCGGCGTGCTCGCCACCGCTGCCGCGCTCTTCCTCGGGTGGACGACGCTCCAGTTGGTGCTGACCGAGCCGCTGAGCGCCGTCGGCCCCACCGTCACCGAGACGACCGGTCTCGCCGGGAGCTCGGCGATCACGGACGTGGTCGCCGGCATCGAGCTCTCCGCCTGGCCCGTCATGACGCTCATCGGCTGGGTCATCCTGCTCGCGGCATCCCTCGTCGTGCTCATCACGTGGCGCCGCTGGAAGCGCGGCGGCCGCCGCTACCGCACCGATGCCGCACATGTGGACGCGACCGCCGGCCCCGTGGACGCGATCGATTCGTGGGACGACCTGTCTCGCGGAACCGACCCGACGCGATGACCCCGATAGACTTGACCCGAACCAGCACGTCGTCCCCCGGAGGAGACCATGACCAACCCGATCGCTGACCCCGGCCACGGACACTCGCCTGCCGCATGGACGGGCGTCATCATCATGCTCGCCGGCTTCACGATCGGCACGCTGGCGTTCTGCCTCGCCGAGTTCAGCCCCGTCTGGGTCGCCCTGATCTGGGTCGGCGCGGCCATCATCCCGATCGGCGCGCTCGTGGGCTGGCTGCTCGCGAGGGCCGGCTACGGCGTGAAGGGCCCCAAGTACTCGCCGAAGGCGCACTAATGGTGCTCGCCGACCTCACGGCCGGCGCAGTCGCAGACGCTGAGCGTCGCGCTCTCACCAGGCCACTGGCCGAGGTGGAACGCGATGCTCTCGCACGCCCCGCCGCCAAGGACGCCCTGGCGTTCCTCGCTCCCGCCGAGCGCGTGAAGATCATCGCCGAGGTGAAGCGCGCGAGCCCGTCGCGTGGCGCCCTGGCCGAGATCCCGGATCCCGCTTTCCAGGCGTCGCTGTACGAGACGGGCGGCGCGTCGGCGATCAGCGTCCTGACCGAGGAACGCCGGTTCGGCGGCAGCCTCGCCGATCTCGAAGCCGTCACCGCGCGCGTGTCCCTTCCCGTGCTGCGCAAGGACTTCATCGCGAATCGATATCAGGTCCTCGAAGCACGAGCCGCCGGTGCCGATCTCGTGCTGCTGATCGTCGCGGGGCTCGAGCCGCATGTGCTCCGTGAGCTCTTCGGCTTCATCACCGAGCTCGGCATGACGCCGCTCGTCGAGACGCACTCGGCCGACGAGCTCGAGGTCGCGATCGATCTCGGGGCATCGCTGATCGGCGTCAATGCGCGCGACCTGAAGACCCTCGAGCTCGACCGCGATCTCTTCGGCCGTCTCGTCGACCGGATCCCTGAGACCGCGGTCAAGATCGCGGAATCCGCGGTCCTCACACCTGAAGACGTCAGCCACTACCGCTCAGCGGGCGCTGACGTCGTCCTGATCGGGGAGGCGCTCGTCACGGGCGACCCGGTCGCCACACTCAAGAGCTTCCTGGAGGCGTGATGAGCCTGCGAGACCAGCACGGTCCACTGTTCGGCGACTACGGCGGACGCTACATGCCCGAGTCGCTGATCGCCGCGATCGACGAGCTCTCGGCGGCATACGCCGACGCGATCGTCGATCCGGTCTTCCGCGACGAGCTGGCGTCTCTGCTCAGCTCCTACGCCGGGCGCCCATCGCCGCTCACCGAGGTCGCCCGGTTCGCCGAGCACGCCGGCGGAGCGCGAGTGTTCCTCAAGCGCGAGGACCTCAACCACACCGGCTCGCACAAGATCAACAACGTGCTGGGGCAGGCGCTGCTGACGAAGCGCCTCGGCAAGACCCGCGTGATCGCCGAGACGGGGGCAGGCCAGCACGGCGTCGCCACGGCTACCGCTGCCGCTCTCTTCGGCCTCGACTGCACCATCTACATGGGTGAGGTCGACACCGAGCGCCAGGCGCTCAACGTCGCGCGGATGCGACTGCTCGGCGCCGAGGTGATCGCGGTCACCTCCGGATCGCGCACGCTGAAGGACGCGATCAACGACGCGTACCGCGACTGGGTGGCGAGCGTCGAGACGACCAACTACATCTTCGGCACCGCGGCGGGGCCGCACCCGTTCCCCGCGATGGTTCGGGACTTCCAGAAGATCATCGGCGAAGAGGCTCGCCAGCAGCTGCTCGACGAGGTCGGCCGACTGCCTGACGCGGTCATCGCGTGCGTCGGAGGCGGCTCGAACGCGATCGGAATGTTCGATGCGTTCCTCGACGACGCCGGCGTGAAGCTCTACGGAGTCGAGGCGGCCGGCGACGGCGTCGACACACCTCGCCACGCGGCCTCCATCGAGCGTGGGCGTCCCGGCATCCTGCACGGCGCGAAGACCTACGTCCTCCAGGACGAAGACGGCCAGACGGTCGAGTCGCACTCGATCTCCGCAGGTCTCGACTACCCGGGCGTGGGCCCGGAGCACTCCTGGCTCGCCGACATCGGTCGCGCCGAGTACATCCCGGCGACCGACGACGAGGCTATGCAGGCGCTGCGCCTGCTGAGCCGCACCGAAGGCATCATCCCCGCCATCGAGTCCGCCCACGCCCTCGCGGGCGCCCTGCGCCTCGGACGTGAGATGGGTCCGGACGCCGTGCTCGCGATCTGCCTGTCGGGTCGCGGCGACAAGGACATGGACACAGCAGCCCGCTACTTCGACCTCTACGACGCCGAGGCGCTCGCGCACGATGTCGCCGACGAGAGCGACGCCGAAGCAGCCGCGTCGAAGGGGGAGCCGGAGCTGTGAGCCGCGTCGAACAGGCGATCGCCGCCGCCCATGACGCGGGCCGCAGCGCTTTCGTCGGATACCTCCCCGTCGGCTACCCCGACCTCGAGACGAGCATCCGCGCCGCCATCGCCCTCGCCGAGAACGGCGTCGACATCATCGAGCTCGGACCGCCCTACAGCGACCCGGTGATGGACGGCGCCGTGATCCAGGAGGCGACCACCGCGGCTCTCGCGAACGGCTTCAAGATGAAGGACCTCTTCACGGCCGTGCGCGCGATCACCGACGCCACCGATGTGCCCGTCCTGGTCATGACGTACTGGAATCCGGTGTTCCAGTACGGCGTCGATCGCTATGCGGACGACCTGCTGGCCGCGGGGGGAGCGGGCCTGATCACGCCCGACATCACCCCTGACGTGGCAGGGGAGTGGATCGCAGCGAGCGAGCGCACGGGCCTCGACCGCGTCTTCCTCGCCGCGCCCACCTCGACCGACGAGCGCCTCGACCTCGTCGTGAAGTCGTCCACCGGCTTCGTCTACACCGTCTCGACCATGGGCATCACCGGTGAGCGCACCGAGCTCGACCGCGCTGCGCGCACCCTGGTCGGACGCCTTCGCGAGCACGGCGACATCCGCGCCTGCGTCGGGATCGGCATCTCGACCGCCGAGCAGATCGCCGGAGTCTCCGAATACGCGGACGGCGCCATCGTCGGCACCGCACTCGTCCGCGCCCTCCGCGACGGCGGCATCCCCGCCCTCGCAGAGGTCACCCGAAACCTGGCGGTCGGCACGTCGTCGGCACGCCCCGTACACGAGAACTAGAATCGCACTCATGTCCCTCGCGCTCCACAGCACCTTCAGCGGCGTGCTCGCCAGCATCCCGAGCCCCACGGTCTCCTACATCGACCTCGGCCCGCTCCGGATCCACTTCTACGCGCTCTGCATCATCGCCGGCATCATCGCGGCGGTACTGCTCACCAACCACCGCCTCACCAAGCGCGGTGCAGAGCCGTGGGTCGTGATCGACATCTCGATCCTCGCCGTTCCGCTGGCCATCATCGGCGCGCGCATCTTCCACGTCCTGACCCACCCGAACTTCTACTTCGGCGAGGGCAGGAACACCTGGAATCCCTTCGAACCCGGATCCGTCTGGGCCATCTGGGAGGGCGGTATCGCCATCTTCGGCGCCCTCATCGGCGGCGCAGTGGGCGCGTACCTCGGATGCCGCTGGACCGGCATCCGCTTCTGGACCTTCGCCGACGCACTGGCACCCGGGCTCCTGCTCGCACAGGCCATGGGCCGTTTCGGCAACTGGTTCAACAACGAGCTCTACGGTCTGCCCACCGACCTGCCGTGGGGCCTCGAGATCCCCTCCGACAACTCGGCGTTCCCTCCCGGCCTTCCCGAGGGCACGCTCTTCCACCCCACGTTCCTGTACGAGGTGATCTGGAATGGTCTCGGCGTGATCGTGCTGCTCTGGCTGAGCCGCAAGGCGACCGAGTTCCAGTGGGGAAAGCTCTTCGCCATCTACCTCATCTGGTACAGCGCCGGACGTGTGGTCTGGGAGTCGATCCGCATCGATCCGAGCGAGATCATCCTGGGTCTCCGCAGCAACGTGTGGGCCGCCATCATCGGCATCATCGTGGGCATCGCGATCCTCATCGTCCAGTCTCGCCGTCACCCCGGTCTCGAGCCGTCGCCCTACCAGCCCGGCCGCGGCCGGAAGGACCTCGACGCTGATGTAGAATCGCAGAACAATCCCTCCGATTTCGTGGACGTGAGTGAGCCTCCGTCCGAAGAAGTCGCCGCAGGAGCCAGCGCCACAAGCACCGCTCCCACGGACTCGGAAGGCGCTCGATAGCCACCGGTCCGTGCGGACCCCATCGCATCCACCCGGCCAATGACGCCCCCGGGTCATCCGAAGATCTGAGGACGGTACTGGTGTATTTTCAGCCTCCCTACGGCGCTTCCGGCGCTTACCCCCCGAAGCAGGGCATGTACAACCCGGCGTTCGAGAAGGACGCCTGCGGCCTCGCCATGGTCGCGACCCTCCGCGGCGAGGCGGGCCACGACATCATCGCGCTCGCGCTCGAAGCGCTGCGCAACCTGGAGCACCGCGGGGCGATCGGCTCGGATGCCGGCACCGGAGACGGCGCGGGCATCCTGACGCAGATGCCGGACGCGTTCCTGCGCGCCGTCACCGACTTCGAACTGCCCCCGGTCGGCGAGTACGCCGCGGGCCTGGCATTCCTGCCGCGCGATTCCAGCGAACGCCGCCAGCAGAAGGCCGGCATCGAGAAGATCGCCCGCTCGGAGGGACTCCGCGTCCTCGGCTGGCGCGAGGTTCCGACGGTCAACGACAACCTCGGAAAGCTCGCCGACGAGGCGCGTCCCGCCTTCGAGCAGCTCTTCGTGAGCGCCGGGGGAGCGACGCACTCGGACGCCCCGCTCACCGGCATCGCCCTCGACCGCGTGGCATACCGACTGCGCAAGCGCGCCGGTCACGAGCTCGGCGCCTACTTCGTGACGCTGTCCGCCCGCACTCTCGGCTACAAGGGCATGGTCACGACGCTGCAGCTCGAGCCGTTCTACCCCGACCTGCAGGACGAGCGCTTCATGTCAGAGCTCGCGGTCGTGCACTCCCGCTACTCCACGAACACGTTCCCCTCCTGGCCGCTCGCTCAGCCGTTGCGCATGCTCGCGCACAACGGCGAGATCAACACGGTCGGCGGCAACCGCAACTGGATGCGGGCTCGCCAGTCGCAGCTCGAATCCGAGCTGCTGGGCGACGTCGCGCCGCTGCTGCCGATCTGCACCGACGGTGCCAGCGACTCCGCGTCGTTCGACGAGGTGCTCGAGCTGCTCACCCTCACCGGTCGCAGCCTGCCGCACGCCATCATGATGATGGTCCCCGAGGCATACGAGAAGCAGTCCGACATCTCTCCGGAGCTTCGTTCGTTCTACGAGTACCACTCGAACCAGATGGAGCCCTGGGACGGCCCGGCGGCGCTCATCTTCACCGACGGCACCGTCGTCGGCGCGACCCTCGACCGCAACGGGCTCCGCCCCGGGCGCTGGACCGAGACGACCGACGGCCTCATCGTCATCGGCTCGGAGACCGGTGTGCTCACCTTCGAACCCGAGCGGATCAAGCGTCGCGGACGCCTGCAGCCCGGCAAGATGTTCCTCGTCGACACGTCGCAGCGACGCATCATCGAAGACGAGGAGATCAAGCACGATCTCGCGACCATGCACCCGTGGCAGGAGTGGCTGGATGCCGGTTCCGTGCGGCTCGCGGACCTTCCCGAGCGGGAGCACATCGTGCACCCGCCCGCATCGATCACCCGCCGTCAGCGCACCTTCGGCTACACGGAGGAGGAGGTGCGCATCCTGCTGACCCCGATGGGCCAGAACGGTGTCGAGCCTCTCGGCGCGATGGGATCCGACACTCCGATCGCGGTGCTCAGCAAGCGTCCCCGCCTGCTCTTCGACTACTTCACTCAGCAGTTCGCGCAGGTGACCAACCCGCCGCTCGACTCGATCCGCGAAGAGGTCGTCACGAGTCTGAAGCTCGGTCTCGGCCCCGAGAGCAATCTGCTCACCTGGGGTCCCGACCACACCCGCACGGTGTCGCTCGACTTCCCGGTCATCGACAACGACGAGCTCGCGAAGATCCGTCACATCGACAAGGCTCTTCCCGATCGCTCCAGCGTGACGATCAGGGGCCTGTACCACTTCGACGCCGGCTCGAACACGCTCGAGAAGCGTCTGACCGAGATGTGCGACGAGGTCGATGAGGCCATCGAGAGCGGTGCCGAGTTCATCATCCTGTCGGATCGCGACTCGAACAAGGATCTGACCCCGATCCCTTCGCTCCTCATGGTCTCGGCCATCCATCACCACCTGATCCGTCGTGAAAACCGCATGAAGGTCGGTCTGATCGTCGAGGCGGGTGACGTCCGCGAGGTGCATCACGTCGCGACGCTGATCGGATACGGCGCGTCGGCGGTCAACCCGTACCTCGCGATGGAGACCGTCGAGCACCTGGTGCGCACCGGCTACATCACCGGCATCAGCCCCGAGAAGGCCGTCCGCAACCTGATCTACGCGCTCGGCAAGGGCGTGCTGAAGATCATGTCGAAGATGGGCATCTCGACCGTCTCGTCGTACGCCGGCGCACAGGTCTTCGAGGCCGTCGGTCTGAGCGAGGAGTTCATCGACAAGTACTTCACCCGCACCGAGTCGAAGCTCGGCGGCATCGGCATCCAAGAGATCTTCATCGAGAATCAGGCTCGTCACGATTACGCCTACCCGGAGGATGAGGCTGCTCGCGCTCACGAGCGCCTCTGGACCGGTGGCGAGTACCAGTGGCGTCGCGACGGTTCCCCGCACCTCTTCAACCCGGAGACGGTGTTCAAGCTGCAGCACGCCACACGCGAGCGCCGCTACGACATCTTCCGCGAGTACACCAGGATGGTCGACGATCAGGCGGCGGAGCTCAAGACGCTGCGCGGTCTGTTCTCGCTGCGGACCGGTACGCGCAAGCCCGTGCCGCTCGACGAGGTCGAGCCGGTCTCGGCGATCGTCAAGCGGTTCTCGACCGGCGCGATGAGCTACGGATCGATCTCGAAAGAGGCCCACGAGACTCTCGCGATCGCCATGAACAGGCTCGGCGGCAAGTCCAACACGGGTGAGGGCGGGGAGGATGCCGACCGTCTGCTCGATCCCGAGCGCCGCAGCGCGATCAAGCAGGTCGCCTCGGGACGTTTCGGTGTCACCAGCCTGTACCTCACCGAGGCCGACGACATCCAGATCAAGCTCGCCCAGGGTGCGAAGCCCGGCGAGGGCGGTCAGCTGCCTCCGCAGAAGGTGTATCCGTGGGTCGCGCGCACGCGCGGCGGAACACCCGGTGTGGGACTCATCTCGCCCCCGCCGCACCACGACATCTACTCGATCGAAGACCTGAAGCAGCTCATCTTCGACCTGAAGCGGGCCAACCCCGAGGCGCGGATCCACACGAAGCTCGTCAGCCAGTCGGGCATCGGCGCGGTCTCGGCGGGTGTCGCGAAGGCTCTGAGCGACGTCATCCTGGTCTCAGGTCACGACGGCGGCACGGGTGCGAGCCCGATGAACTCGCTCAAGCACGCGGGAACGCCGTGGGAGCTCGGGCTCGCCGAGACCCAGCAGACGCTGATGCTCAACGGCATGCGCGATCGCGTGGTCGTGCAGGTCGACGGCCAGCTCAAGACGGGACGCGATGTCATCATCGGCGCTCTGCTGGGCGCGGAGGAGTTCGGGTTCGCGACGGCTCCGCTCGTCGTCAGCGGCTGCATCATGATGCGCGTCTGCCACCTCGACACCTGCCCGGTGGGCGTTGCGACGCAGAACCCCGTGCTCCGCGAGCGCTTCACCGGCAAGCCGGAGTTCGTCGTGAACTTCATGGAGTTCATCGCCGAAGAGGTGCGCGAGATCCTGGCCGAGCTCGGCTACCGCTCGATCGATGAGATCGTCGGCCGCACCGAGCTGATCGAGGCGAACGCCGCACTCCAGCACTGGAAGGCGGAGGGCCTCGACCTGAGCCCCGTGCTCGAGGGACCGGCATTCCCGGCGAGCGAGCCGCGTCGCAGCCGCCGCACGCAGGATCACGAGCTCGAGAAGCACTTCGACGTGCAGCTCATCGACATCGCCAAGCCGGCGCTCCTCAACGGCGAACCGGTGGTGGTCGAGCTGCCGATCGCGAACACCGAACGCGCCGTCGGGACGATGCTGGGTCACCAGGTCACCTCCCGACACGGCGCCGCGGGGCTTCCCAGCGGCACCATCGACGTCACGCTGCACGGCACCGCCGGTCAATCGCTCGGCGCTTTCCTGCCTTCTGGGATCGTGCTTCGACTCGAGGGCGACGCGAACGACTACGTCGGCAAGGGGCTCTCGGGCGGCGACATCTCGATCCGTCCCGCTCGCGGGGCTGCCATCGCTCCGCACGAGAACGTGATCGCCGGCAACGTGATCGGCTACGGCGCGACGTCCGGGACCATGTATCTCTCCGGCGTGGTCGGCGAGCGATTCCTCGTGCGCAACTCCGGCGCGACCGCCGTCGTCGAGGGAGTGGGCGACCACGCGCTCGAGTACATGACGGGCGGCGTCGCGGTGATCCTCGGCTCGACGGGTCGCAACCTCGGCGCCGGCATGTCCGGGGGAGTGGCCTACATCCACTCGCTCGACAGCGGCAAGATCAACGCCCAGTCGCTCGGCAGCGGCGAGCTCCGGCTCGAACCGCTCGACCGAGCCGACCTCGAAGTGCTGCGGAGCCTGATCGTGGCACACGTGGAGCGCACGGCCTCGCCGCTCGGCTCCGACATCCTGGCACGGTTCGATGAGACCGCAGGCCAGTTCACGAAGGTGCTTCCTCGCGACTACGCGGCAGTCCGCAGCATGCGCGAAGAAGCAGTCGCCGAGGGCATCGACCCCGACGGCGACATCGTCTGGAACCGCATCCTGGAGGTGACCGGTGGCTGATCCCAAAGGTTTTCTGAAGGTCACAGAACGTGAGCTTCCCCCGCGTCGCCCTGTGCCGGTGCGCATCATGGACTGGAAAGAGGTCTACGAGCCCGGCGACCAGGCCGTCCTGAAGCGGCAGGCAGGTCGCTGCATGGACTGCGGCGTGCCGTTCTGTCATCAGGGCTGCCCGCTGGGCAACCTGATCCCCGAGTGGAACGACCTGACCTGGCGCGGCGAGGGCCGTGCGGCGATCGATCGCCTGCACGCGACCAACAACTTCCCGGAGTTCACCGGTCGCCTGTGCCCGGCACCGTGCGAGAGCTCCTGCGTGCTCGGCATCAACCAGCCTCCTGTCACGATCAAGCAGATCGAGGTCTCGATCATCGACGAGGCGTTCGCCAAGGGCTGGGTCGAACCGCAGCCACCGGCCCGCCTGACGGGCAAGACCGTCGCGGTCGTCGGGTCCGGCCCTGCCGGTCTCGCCGCTGCTCAGCAGCTCACGCGCGCCGGTCACACGGTCGCGGTGTTCGAGCGCGACGACCGCATCGGCGGCCTGCTGCGTTACGGGATCCCCGACTTCAAGATGGAGAAGGGGCAGCTCGAGTCGCGCCTTCGCCAGATGCAGGAAGAGGGAACACGCTTCCGCGCCGGAGTAGAGATCGGCAAGGACATCTCGTGGGCCGACCTGCGCGCCCGCTACGACGCCATCGTGATCGCCACCGGATCCACGGTTCCGCGCGACCTGTCGATCCCTGGTCGCGACCTCGACGGAGTGCACTTCGCGATGGAGTACCTGGTCGAGTCGAACCACGCGGTCGCCGGTGACAAGGTGCCGGAGCAGATCACCGCCGAGGGCAAGCACGTCATCGTGATCGGCGGCGGTGACACCGGTGCGGACTGCATCGGCACCGCACACCGTCAGGGCGCGATCAGCGTGACGAACCTCGCGATCGGCAAGCAGCCAGGCACCGAGCGGCCGGGCCACCAGCCCTGGCCGATGATGCCGACGCTGTTCGAGATCTCCTCGGCACATGAAGAGGGCGGCGAGCGGGTCTTCCTCGCCTCGACCGTCGAATTCCTCTCGAACGATGTCGGCGAGGTGCGCGCGCTCCGCGTCGCCGAGACCGAGTTCATCGACGGCCGCCGGGTTCCCAAGAGCGGGACGGAGCGCGAGATCCCCGCAGATCTCGTACTGATCGCGATGGGCTTCACCGGTCCGGAGCAGGACGGCTACTCCGAGGACACCCTCCCGCAGGTGACCGACCGCGGTGCCTTCCGACGCGATGACAGCTACGAGTCCACGGTTCCCGGCGTCTTCGTCGCCGGCGATGCCGGTCGCGGACAGTCGCTGATCGTCTGGGCGATCGCCGAGGGCCGCGCGGCTGCGGCGAACGTCGACCGATTCCTCATGGGGACCACCGTGCTGCCCGAGCCGGTGCGACCACATGAAGTCGCTATCGGTCTCCAGCCCGCGTAGGCTGAGCGGCGGCACCGTCGCCTGATTTCCATCCCCCACTACCCTGGAGCAATCTTTGAGACGCGCGAAAATCGTCGCCACCCTGGGCCCCGCCACCTCCACGTACGAGACCGTGCGTGCACTCATCGACGCCGGAGTGGACGTCGCCCGTCTGAACCTCAGCCACGGTGACTACTCCGTGCACGAGAACAACTACGCCAACGTCCGTCGCGCTGCCGACGATGCGGGCCGCGCCGTCGCCATCCTCGTCGACCTTCAGGGGCCGAAGATCCGTCTCGGCAAGTTCGAGAACGGTCCCTACGAGCTCGCCGAAGGCGACATCTTCAAGATCACGACCGAAGACATCATCGGCAACAAGGAGATCTCGGGCACGACGTTCAAGGGCCTGCCCAACGACGTCAAGCCGGGCGACTTCCTGCTTATCGACGACGGCAAGGTCCGCGTCGAGGTCGTCGAGACCGACGGAGTCACCGTCACGACGCGCGTGATCGTCGCGGGCGCCGTCTCGAACAACAAGGGCATCAACCTGCCCGGCGTCGCCGTCAACGTCCCCGCGCTCAGCGAGAAGGACGAGGACGACCTCCGTTGGGGCCTGCGCATCGGCGCCGACCTCATCGCCCTGTCGTTCGTCCGCAACGCCGAAGACGTCAGCCGCGTGCACGAGATCATGGCAGAAGAGGGCGTCAAGGTTCCCGTCATCGCCAAGGTCGAGAAGCCGCAGGCCGTCGACGCTCTCGAGGAGATCGTCGACGCGTTCGACGCGATCATGGTCGCCCGTGGCGACCTCGGGGTCGAGCTGCCTCTGGAGGCCGTGCCGATCGTCCAGAAGCGCGCTGTCGAACTGGCACGCCGCAACGCGAAGCCCGTCATCGTCGCCACTCAGATGCTCGAGTCGATGATCAACAGCCCGGTGCCGACGCGCGCCGAGACCTCCGACGTCGCCAACGCCGTGCTCGACGGCGCGGATGCCGTGATGCTCTCGGGCGAGACCAGTGTGGGTGACTACCCGGTCGTTGTCGTCGAGACGATGGCTCGCATCATCGAGTCCACCGAAGAGCACGGACTCGAGCGCATCGCCCCGCTGACGAACAAGCCGCGCACGCAGGGTGGTGCGATCACTCTCGCCGCTCTCGAGGTGGCCGAGTTCGTCGACGCGAAGTTCCTTTGCGTGTTCACCCAGTCGGGTGACTCGGCGCGTCGTCTCTCGCGTCTGCGCTCGCGCATCCCGATGATCGCGTTCACACCCGAGCCGAGCATCCGCCGTCGCATGGCGCTCACCTGGGGCATCCGCTCGAAGCTCGTCGACATGGTCCAGCACACGGACCTGATGTATCTGCAGGTTGACGACTATCTGCTCAGCAGCGGACTCGCCGTCGAGGGTGACAAGGTCGTCGTGATCTCCGGTTCCCCTCCCGGAATCGTCGGCTCGACCAACGACATCCGCGTGCACAAGGTCGGAGACGCCGTGAACGGCGCGGCTCCGATCTACAAGGAAGCCACGGTCTGATCCAGGCAAGAGGCGAAGGGGCGGAGCCACGGTTCCGCCCCTTCGTCGTATCCGTCGCCGGGGAGTCCTGGCGGTTGGTATCGTCTGGCGTGACGGATGCGGCGCGGCCACCAGGGGAGGGGACATCATCGATCTCGTGAGACGGGCCCGCTGGTGGATCGCGGACTACGCCTATGCCGCCTACTGGCAGGTGCGCTCGGCCTTCGACCGCCGCGATCCGTCTTCGTTCGCCGGGGGCCATGCTGCTCCGATCGTCATCCTTCCCGGGGTCTACGAGACATGGCGCTTCATGCAACCGCTGATCACGGCCCTGCATGATCGCGGCCATCCGATCTACGTGGTCGATGCCCTGAGACGCAATCAGCGTCCCGTGCGGGATGCAGCGCGGGTCGTGACGGCCTTCCTCGAGCGCGCGGACCTGTCCGACGTGCTGCTCGTCGCGCACAGCAAGGGTGGACTCGCGGGCAAGCTCGCGATGGCCGGCCCGGCGGGGACTCGAGTACGCGCCATGTTGGCGGTCGCGACTCCCTTCGGCGGTTCCCGGTACGCACGGATACTCCCTGTCCCGTCTCTGTGGGCCTTCGCCCCCTCGCATCCCTCGATCGTGGAGCTCGCTCGGCATCAGGACGTGAACGAACGGATCGTATCGGTGTACGCCACCTTCGATCCGCATATCCCCGAGGGCAGCGAACTGCCGGGTGCGCGCCGGAACGTCCGGCTCGACACAGGCGGGCACTTCCGGATCCTCGCGGATCCTCGCGTCCTCGGCGAGGTCGCGTCTCTCTCCGAACCCTGAGCGGGTCGACCTCGGCGCCCGCGGCACCGTCTCGGGACCGGTCGGCGCCGCGACATGACGGATTCTCAGCGCATGACGGATACTCTGGTGCTGGCGCACGCCGTGACAGACCACGCGGGCGCCGTGCCCATGGATGAAGCGACCATCGAACCCGCCACGGACGCGCGCCTCGACAGCGCCCGGCCGCCGTGCGGCGTGCCCGTTGCGGGTCGTTCGGAGGCCCCGGCCGACCCTGCTGCGGTGATGGCTGATCCGATGACGTCGTCGAAGCCCGGCAGCATCGGGGTCCGCTATCGCCTCAAGCGTCGATTCCGAACGTGCGACGCGATCGCGTGCGTGCCGGTGCCGCTCGCGCAGACGCGCATCGCCGAGACGATCGCGGCGGACGACGGAGCCCGCATCTACGGTGGCGGCACCTACATGCCCGTGCTGCGTGACGGAGCCCCGGTGGACGCCTCCGACGAGAACCTCGACGCGATCATCCGTGCGGCGGTGCCGACACGGGTCGTGCTCGCAGAGCATCCTGCCGTCGCGGAGCGCGAACTGCACGCGGCCATGCGGCCCGCGCTGGATCGCTACCTCCTCATCGACGATGAGATCTGGTCACTCGTCTGAGGGCTGTTCTCTGATGTGCCGGCGGTGGGACTCGAACCCACACGCCCTTTCGGACAAAGCATTTTGAGTGCTCCGCGTCTGCCATTCCGCCACGCCGGCTCGTGTGTCGCGTCTTCGACTTTAGCGCAGCGGATCAGTGTCGATCCTCACGCGCCGCGGCATCGGGGGACCTCAGAGGCGCTCTCCACTAGGATGGATCTGTGACCGAGCAAGAACAGGCAGCCGAGCAGCCCACGTCATCCGCACCCCGACGCGTCGTCGTCGCCGAGGACGAGTCGCTGATCCGTCTCGACATCGTCGAGATCCTCCGCGACAACGGCTTCGATGTCGTCGGCGAGGCCGGCGACGGAGAGACCGCCGTGGCGCTGGCGACCGAGCTGCGCCCCGATCTCGTCATCATGGACGTCAAGATGCCGCAGCTCGATGGCATCAGCGCCGCCGAGAAGCTGCACAAGGGCAACATCGCACCCGTCGTCCTCCTCACGGCATTCAGCCAGAAGGAACTCGTCGAACGGGCCAGCGAGGCCGGCGCCCTGGCCTATGTGGTCAAGCCGTTCACGCCGAACGACCTGCTGCCCGCCATCGAGATCGCTCTCGCTCGTCACGAGCAGATCATCACGCTCGAGGCCGAGGTCGCCGACATGGTCGAGCGCTTCGAGACCCGCAAGCTCGTCGACCGCGCCAAGGGACTGCTCAACGAGAAGATGGGCCTTTCCGAGCCCGAGGCGTTCCGCTGGATCCAGAAGGCATCGATGGACCGCCGCCTGACGATGCAGGACGTGGCGAAGGCGATCATCGAGCAGCTCGCTCCGAAGAAGTAGCCTTTGCTTCCACTCGACGCAGAGCATGTTCTGCGTCCGGTCCGGATCGGCGACGGCGCGGCCCTCGCGAGAGCGTACTCCGCGAATCGCGACCATCTCGCGCCGTGGGAACCGCTCAGGGCTCCGGAGTTCTTCACTCCGGAGTGGCAGGAGTTCCATGCGGAGCAGTGCGTCATCGAAGCCTCGGCCGGTCGCAACATCCGGTTCGTGATCGAGTCGTCCGATGGTGAGATCCGCGGAAGGATCAACCTCAACAACATCGTCCGCGGGGCTTTCTGGAATGCGGACCTGGGCTACTGGGTCGACAGGACGCGTCTGCGGCGGGGACTCGCTTCCCGCGGCGTGCACCGGGTCGCCGAGTACGCCCGCGACGAGGTGCAGCTGCACAGGCTGCAGGCAGCGACCCTCCTGCACAACTCTGCTTCACAGCGTGTGCTCGCCGACAACGGCTTCGAGCGCATCGGCATCGCGCCGCAGTACCTGCGCATCGCGGGGGAGTGGCAGGATCACCTGCTGTTCCAGTTGCTGCTGGTCGAGCCGCTCAGCCTGCCGCGGGAGCGTCCTTGATCATGTTGGTGATCCGGATGGTCGAGCAACGACGCCCCTGATCGTCGGTCACGACGATCTCGTGCACGGTGATGCTGCGGCCGAGATGGACGGGTGTGCAGACGCCCGTCACGACACCCGACGTGGCGGAGCGCGTGTGGGTGGCGTTGATGTCCACCCCGACCGCGAGTCGGCCCGGGCCCGCGTGCAGGTTCGCCGCCATCGAGCCGAGCGACTCGCCGAGAACCACGTAGGCACCGCCGTGCATGAGGCCGACGGGCTGTGTGTTCCCCTCGACCGGGAGCGTCGCGACGCATCGCTCGGTGGTGAACTCGAGGAACTCCATGCCCATCTTCTGAGCGAGAGCACCCATTCCGCGGGCTGTCGCCCAGTCGAGTCCTGCACTGGTGGCAGTGTCGCTCATGGTTCCTCCTCAGCGGGTGTCTGTCGTCCTCGTTAGGCTGACAGGGTGACGGACTCCGCAAAGCCTACCCTCATGGTCGTCGACGGCCATTCGCTCGCCTATCGTGCCTTCTTCGCCCTCCCGGTCGAGAACTTCACGACGAAGGACAATCAGCACACGAACGCCATCTACGGCTTCCTGTCGATGCTGGTGAACCTCATCAAGGCCGAGCAGCCGACGCACATGGCGATCGCGTTCGACACCTCCCGTCATTCGTTCCGCACCGATCAGTATCCCGAATACAAGGCGACGCGGTCGGAGTCCCCGCAGGAGTTCCGGGGTCAGATCCCGCTGCTGCAGGACTGCCTAGCGGCGATGTCGATCCCCGTGCTCACCAAAGAGGGCTTCGAGGCCGACGACATCCTCGCAACGCTCTCGACGCAGGGCGCGGAGCAGGGATACGACGTCCTGGTGGTCTCCGGAGACCGTGACACGATCCAGCTGGTCACCGACGACGTCACGCTGCTGTACCCGTCCGTGCAGGGGGTCTCGCAGCTCAAGCGCTACGACCCGGTGACCGTGCAGGAACGCTACGGAGTGCGGCCCGAGCAGTATCCCGACATCGCGGCTCTCGTGGGCGAGACGAGCGACAATCTCCCCGGCGTGCCCAAGGTGGGGGAGAAGACCGCCGTCAAGTGGCTGACGCAGTTCGGTTCGCTCGACGACCTGCTCGAGCGAGCCGATGAGATCAAGGGGGTCGTGGGCGGCAACCTGCGCGATCACATCGAGGACGTGCGCCGTAACCGTCGGCTCAACCGACTGCTGCGCGACGTCGAGCTTCCCGTCGCTCCCGACGACCTCGCGGTCGCCCCGATCGACGCTCAGGCCGTGCGCGACATCTTCGCCCGCCTCGAGTTCCGCACCCTGCTGCCCCGTGTCTTCGAAGCAGTCGGCGCCGGCGAGGTCGCCGACGATCCGGCCGCGACGGTTGTGCTGCCCGAACCGACGCAGGTCACCGCAGCCGAGTTCGTCAGCTGGGCCGACGCGCAGACGGACGACGTCGCACTGCGTATCGTCGTGCAGGGCGGGGCACCGACGCGTCTCGGCGCCGCGACCGCGAGCGAGCTCCGCGAACTCGACTGGAACGATGACGACATCGAGGTGCTGAGACCGTGGCTCGAGTCGACGCGCCCCAAGGTGCTGCATGATGCGAAGCCCCAGGTGAAGGCGCTGCTGCGCCTCGGCATCCGACTCCAGGGACTCGCTTACGACACCAGTCTTGCCGGCTGGCTGCTGCGACCGAGCTTCCCCGACAAGACCCTGTCCGACCTCGTCGAACGGTATCTCGGAGAGAAGCTGCCCGAGGCGGATCCCTCGCAGCTCGTGCCGGAGACGGAGGGCGCCACCCCATCGCAGGAGGCCTGGTTCGCGCTCCGCGTCGCCACGGCTCTGCGTGACGACATCCCCGAGTCGGTCGCCGCTGTGCTCACCGACATCGAGCTTCCGACCCTGCTCACCCTGGCCGACATGGAGGTCGCGGGAGTCGCGGTGTCGCACGACGTCCTCTCGACGTTCTCGGGCGAGCTGGCGACGCGCGCCGACCGCCTCGCACAGGAGGCGTTCGGGATCGTCGGTCGCGAGTTCAATCTCGGATCTCCGAAGCAGCTCCAGGAGGTGCTGTTCGACGACCTGCAGCTGCCCAAGACCCGCAAGACGAAGACCGGATACTCCACGGATGCTGCGGTGCTCGCCGATCTCCAGGAGTCGCATCCGCATCCTTTCCTCGGTCTGCTGCTGCAGCACCGCGAGGCCACGAAGCTCCGCCAGATCATCGAGTCGCTCGACACCGCGATCGGAACCGATCACCGCGTGCACACGACGTATGTGCAGACCGGAAGCCAGACTGGGCGCCTGTCGAGCACAGACCCGAACCTGCAGAACATCCCGGTGCGCACCGAGGAGTCGCGTCGCATCCGCAGCGCGTTCCAGGTGGGAGAGGGGTACGAGTCGCTGCTCACCGCCGACTACTCGCAGATCGAGATGCGCATCATGGCCCATCTGTCCGGCGACGAAGGCCTCATCGAGGCGTTCAACAGCGGTGAGGACCTCCACCGCTTCGTCGGCGCGCGAGTGTTCGGGGTCGAACCGAGCGAGGTGACGTCCGCGATGCGCACGAAGGTGAAGGCGATGTCCTACGGCCTCGTCTACGGTCTCTCCGCGTTCGGCCTGTCGAAGCAGCTCCGCATCGAGCAGTCCGAGGCGAAGCAGCTGATGGTCGAGTACTTCGCGCGGTTCGGAGCGGTACGCGACTACCTCCGGGCATCCGTCATGAAGGCCAAAGAGGTCGGCTACACCGAGACCATCTTCGGGCGGCGGCGACCCTTCCCCGACCTCGCGAGCCCCAACCGCGTGCTGCGCGAGAACGCAGAGCGCGCAGCGCTCAACGCACCGATCCAGGGCAGCGCGGCCGACATCATGAAGATCGCGCTGCTGCACATCCACGAAGACCTCAGGTCGGAGGGACTGTCCTCGCGTGCGCTGCTGCAGATCCACGACGAACTCGTCGTCGAGGTCGCACCGGGGGAGTGGGACGCGGCCGAGCGGATCGTTCGGACTCGCATGGGCGATGCGGCGGATCTCACCGTGCCGCTCGACGTGCAGGTCGGGCGCGGGCAGGACTGGAACGAGGCGGCGCACTGATTCCGACCGCGCGTCCGTGACGACGGATGCGACCGCGAGGGCCGACAGCCCCGGCGACGGGTACCAATATCCTGCGCCGGGGCGCAGGGCTACGCTGGAGGGATGACCTCTTCCTCTCGCACACCGTCTGCCATCGACAGAGTCGCCGATGAGTGGGTCGACACCATCGCGGTGCTCGCTCCGACGCTCGGCACTTACATCGGCCGGGACGACGTCAACGACCGTTTCGGCGACCTGAGCCCCGAGGGGCACGAGGAGATCGTGCGAGCGACTCGCTCGACCCTCGCCGCGCTCGAAGCGCTCGAACCCGTGGACGCGATCGATGAGGTCACCAAAACCGATCTGGCCGCCGAGCTGAGTCTCGACCTCGAACTGCACGATGCCGACTGGCACCTGCGCGACCTGAACGTCATCGCGTCGGCGGCGCAGGACGTACGGTCGGCCTTCGACCTGATGCCCACCGCGACGGCGGACGACTGGAGCGTCATCGCCACCCGCCTCGCCGCGGTCCCTGATGCGCTCCGGGGCTACACCGAGACCCTCCGTGCAGGCATCGCCGCCGGAGTGACCCCCGCACGCCGTCAGGTCGTGGAAGTCGCGACGCAGATCGATCGCTATACCGCCGATGACGGATTCTTCGCTGCATTCGTTGCCGAGGCAGCGCCTCAGGAAGGCAATCTCCCCGCATCGCTCGCCCGTACTCTGGCCGACAACTCGGCCGCCGCTCGGGTCGCCTACGACGAGCTCCGCAGCTTCCTCGCGGACGAGCTGGCACCGGCAGCGACTGAGACGGACGCCGTCGGCCGAGAACTCTACGCGCTCAACTCGCGACGTTTCCTCGGAGCGACGATCGACCTCGACGAGACCTATGAATGGGGCCGCGAAGAACTCGCCCGCATGGTCGCGGAGCAGACCGCGATCGCGAACGAGATCCTGCCCGGAGCCACCGTCGAAGAGGCTGTCGCCCATCTCGAGGCCGACCCGTCCCGCAAGCTCGTGGGCACCGATGCTCTACAGCGCTGGATGCAGGAGACGAGCGACCGTGCCGTCGCAGAGCTCGGCGCGACGCACTTCGACATCCCGGAGGCGATCCGGACCCTCGAGTGCATGATCGCTCCGACGCAGGAGGGCGGCATCTACTACACCGGCCCCACCGACGACTTCTCACGCCCCGGCCGGATGTGGTGGTCGGTGCCCGAAGGCGTCACCGAGTTCGACACCTGGCGGGAACTGACGACCGTCTACCACGAGGGCGTCCCGGGACACCACCTGCAGATCGCCCAGGCGGTCTACAACCGCGCGGAGCTCAACTCCTGGCGCCGTCTGCTCGCAGGGACGTCGGGACACGCCGAGGGATGGGCGCTGTACGCCGAACGTCTGATGCAGCAGCTCGGCTACCTCGACGACCCGGCGGACAGGCTCGGCATGCTCGACGGTCAGCGGATGCGCGCAGCCCGCGTCGTGCTCGACATCGGCGTACACCTCGGCAAACCTCGTCTCGACGGTCAGGGCACGTGGGATGCCGACTACGCCCTGGACTTCATGCGCAAGAACGTGAACATGTCCGATCAGTTCGTGCAGTTCGAGGTCAACCGGTATCTGGGCTGGCCGGGGCAGGCTCCGTCGTACAAGGTCGGGCAGCGCATCTGGGAGCAGGTGCGCGATGCGTATCAGGCGGAGCGTGGCGCGGACTTCGATGTGAAGGAGTTCCACAAGCGCGCGCTCGACATGGGCGGGGTCGGACTCGACACGCTCCGCACGGCACTTCTGAATCGCTGAGGGAATGCCGCGCCGGTGTGCGCTGTTCATTCAGCTGAATAGAAAGGGCTGACATGAGCATCGAGTTCGGACTGGACACCTTCGGAGACATCACGAGAGGCGACGACGGCGAGCTCCTGACCGGCGCGCAGACGATCCGCAACATCGTCGAGCAGGCGGAGCGAGCCGACAGCGTCGGTGTCGACTTCTTCGGTGTGGGGGAGCACCACCGCGAGGAGTTCGCGGTGTCGTCCCCGGAGATGGTGCTCGCCACCATCGCAGGGCGCACAGAGAACATCCGCCTCGGCACCGCCGTCACCGTGCTCTCCTCCGACGACCCGGTGCGCGTCTTCGAACGGTTCTCGACACTCGACGCGCTCTCCAACGGACGCGCCGAGGTCGTGCTCGGGCGCGGATCGTTCATCGAGTCCTTCCCGCTCTTCGGATACGACCTCCGCGACTACGACGCGCTCTTCGAGCAGAAGCTCGACCTCTTCGTCGAGCTCCTCAAGGAGGAGCCGGTGACCTGGTCCGGCTCGATGCGCGCATCGCTCGAGAACGCGAATGTCTTCCCGAAGACGGAGAACGGTCTGCGCACCTGGGTGGGTGTCGGCGGCAGCCCCGAATCCGTCGTGCGGGTCGCCCGCCACGGACTGGGCCTGATGCTCGCGATCATCGGAGGTCCTGCGGGGCGATTCCGTCAGTTCGTCGACCTCTACCACCGCTCGATTGCGTCCTTCGGCACGACGTCGCATCCGATCGCGGTGCACTCGCCTGGTCACATCGCCGATACCGACGAGGAGGCGTGGGAGGCCGCGTACTCCGGTTTCGAGGCGATGAACAACACCATCGGTCGCGAGCGCGGGTGGCCTCCCTACAGCCGGGCGCGGTTCCAGAACGACGTCGGTCCCGCGGGTGCCCTCTACGTCGGTTCTCCCGACCGCGTCGCGGCCAAGATCGCCGACACCGTCACGACGCTCGGACTCGGGCGATTCGACATGAAGTACGCCACCGGCACCCTGTCGCACGACTCGATGATGCGCAGCATCGAGCTCTACGGGTCCGAGGTCATCCCTCGGGTGCGCAAGCTGCTGGCCGCCCAGGACTGACGCGGGACTCGGCAGCGCGGCGCTCCCCTCTACGATGAGGGGATGGCCAACACCGCGCTGCCGAGCCGGGCGTCCATCGCCGGGCGTCTCGATGAGCTTCCGTTCACGCGCCGCCACCTTCGTCTGCTCACAGGATCAGGCGTGGGGTGGGCTCTGGATGCGATGGACGTGGGACTCATCTCGTTCATCCTCGCCGCACTCACCCAGCAGTGGGGCCTGACGAAGGCGGATGCCGGGTGGATCGCCTCCGTCGGCTTCATCGGAATGGCGATCGGCGCAACGCTGGGCGGACTTCTCGCCGACCGGCTCGGACGGCGCCAGGTCTTCGCTCTGACGTTGCTCATCTACGGCATCGCCACCGGAGCGAGTGCGCTCGTGAGCGGCCTCGCCGCGCTTCTCGTGCTGCGCTTCCTTGTGGGGCTGGGGCTCGGCGCCGAGCTTCCCGTGGCGTCGACGTACGTGAGCGAGTTCGCGCCGGCGCGCATCAGAGGCCGGCTGATCGTCATCCTCGAGGCTTTCTGGGCGGTGGGATGGACGGCGGCCGCACTGATCGGCTTCTTCGTGATCCCCGCGTCCGACGCCGGCTGGCGCTGGGCGTTCGCCCTCGGCGCGATCCCCGCGGTCTACGCACTGATCGTGCGCTGGGGACTGCCGGAATCGCCTCGGTGGCTCGCGTCGCGCGGGCGCATCGCCGAGGCCGATCGCATCGTCTCGGCGTTCGAGGCCGACGCCGGTGTCGAGCCGGGGCCTGCGATCAGACGCGAGCCGATGTCGCGGGCGATCGCCGTGACGACGCGAGCTCGTCTGACGACACTGTGGAACGGCGAGTTCCGCGTGCGCACCCTGTGTCTATGGGTCGTCTGGCTGTGCGTGAATTTCGCGTACTACGGCGCCTTCATCTGGATCCCCAGCATCCTGGTCGATGCAGGCTTCGATCTCGTCCGCTCGTTCGGTTTCACTCTCATCATCACGCTCGCGCAGCTTCCGGGTTACGCCGTCGCCGCGTGGCTCATCGAGGTGTGGGGTCGACGCACGACGCTGTCGGTCTTCCTGATCGGCTCGGCGGTCTCGGCCGTCTTCTTCGGCACGTCGACGACCGAAGCCGCGATCATCGCCTCGGGCATGGCTCTCTCGTTCTTCAACCTGGGCGCATGGGGTGCGCTGTACGCGGTCACCCCGGAGATCTACCCGACCTCGCTTCGCGGCACCGGCGCGGGATGGGCCGCCGGAGTGGGGCGTATCGCGTCCATCATCGCTCCGCTCGCGGTGCCGGTCGTTCTCGTCGCCGGGGGCGCGCCGGTGCTGTTCGCGGTGTTCGGCGCGTGCTTCGTGGTCGCGGCCGCGGCGGCGTGGGGCCTGGTCGATCGCGGCGGGATGGCGCTCGACGACCGCTGATGCGCCTGGTGTCGGCGAGCGGGAATAGGCTGTCGAGGTGACAGACGTTCGCTATGTGGCCATCGGAGATTCCTTCACCGAGGGAGTGGGTGATGTGCTGCCCGACGGCCGCGAGCGAGGCTGGGCCGATCTCGTGGCTCAGGGGTGGGCCGATGCCGCCGGCCATTCGATCAGCTATGCCAACCTCGCCATCCGCGGCAAGCTGGCTTGGCCGATCGTCGAGCAGCAGCTGGAGCCGGCGCTCGCGCTGCGCCCGACCCACCTGTCGTTCAACGGCGGAGGCAACGACATGCTGCGGCCGCGGACCGACCTCGAGCACATCGCTGACGCGTTCAGCCGGGTCCTGCGCCGCTGCGACGAAGAAGGCGTCACCCTGATCCTCCTCTCCGGAGCGAATCCGAGCGGCCAGCTCCCGATGGGATCGCTCGTGCAGCGGCGAGGCGACCAGCTCTCGGATGCCGTGCTTCGACGCGTCGAAGGGCGCGACGATGTCGTGCGCGCATTGAACTGGCCCGACCGCGAGTTGGCAGATGCGAAGTACTGGTCCGAGGACCGCCTGCACATGAACGCCGCCGGTCACCACCGAGTCGCCGCACGGGTGCTGCAGGGGCTGGGCTACGAGCCTCCGTCGACCTGGTGGTCACCGACAGCCCTCACCGCGGGTGGCCCCGCGGGGCTCGCCTACTATCGAGAGTTCGTCGGCCCGTGGGTCAGGCGACGCGTCACGCGCACCTCGTCCGGTGACGGACGTGCCGCGAAGTACCCCGACTGGGTCGAGAGGGTGCCGCAGGCGTGACCGATATCGAGATGCGACCGATCCGGGGCGGGTCGGTCACACTGCATGATGCGCGCCGAAAGGTGGAACGCACCGTCAGTCTCGAGGATTTCGAGATCGGCGTCTTCCCGATCACCGAGGAGCAGCTGGCGGAGATCCTTCCGATCTCCTCACGCCATCCCCGTCGACCGGCCGCGGACCTGAGCTGGTTGCGCGCGATCCACTTCTGCAACGCCGCATCGGAGTGGGAGGGATTCGACCCGGTCTACCGATTCGACGGCGAGGACGTCACCTGGGACGTGACCGGAGAGGGCTATCGTCTCCCGACTGAAGCCGAATGGGAGTACGCGTGCCGGGCAGGGTCGACGGGGCCGCACTATGCACCTCTCGCCGAGGCCGCGTGGACGAGTGCCGACGGTGTGTCGGCTCCCCAGGAGGTCGGCGGCAAGCTGCCCAACCTCAACGGGCTGTTCGACATGCTCGGCAACGTGTGGGAGTGGTGCTGGGATCTGCTGGATCCCGCGCGATACGACGAGTATCGCGTGTTCCGCGGGGGCGGCTTCGCAGACGATTCGTGGAGCGTCCGCGCCTCGGTGCGTCGCGGGGGAGGACCCCGCATGCACCATGAGGACGTCGGGCTTCGAGTCGCGCGCGGCGCGTATGAGACTCCGGGAGAAGCTCAGGGGTGGTCGACGCGCGCCGACCAGGAGAGAGCAGCGTTCGACGGCCCGGTGCCGTTCGGCTGGACGCCGTTGCGGCGCCCAGGGCGCTGAATCGCTCGAGGCCGTCTCATCGCGACATGGGCCTGATCATGTACCGGCTCGGTCCCTCCGGCTCGGAGAAGCCGAACTTCGCGTAGAGGCCGTCCGCATCGCTGGTGGCGAGCATGATGCGCTTCACGGTCGAGGTCTCCTGCAGATCATCGACGATGCCCTGCACGAGCATCCTTCCGATTCCGATTCCGAGTCCTCGTTCGAGAAGGTGAAGCTCGGGGGCATGAGCACCATCCGCGGATTCCTCAGCGTCGCCGCTCAGGATCCAGCCCCATCCGGATGCGGGTGCGCTTGCGTTCGATCACGATGAAGGTGACACCGAGGATCCACAGCGGGATGGGCATGAGGAACGCCACTCGGAACGCCTCCAGCGAGTAGGTCTCCGGCGTCCCCGCGCCCTGCAGGTCGAGTGCGAGACCGATGAGGAAGATCGCGATGAGAGCGGCGATGAAGCCACCGGCATTCGTTACTCCTGTGGCCGTGCTGAGACGATGCGAGGGGTTGTGCGTGCGCGCGTGGTCGAAGGCGATCATGCTCGCCGGGCCTCCCGTCGCGAGCGCCACGGCGAGGACGTAGAGCAGCCAGAGCGGAGCCGGTTCGGGCAGGGCGAGGACGGCGACCCATGCGACGACCTGCACCCCGACGGCCGGAAGGACGAGTGCGAGCGAACGCTGATTCGGCAGCCGACGCGAGAGGTCTCCGATGATGGGGCCCAGTGCCATTCCGGCGATCACATACACCGAGATGATGCCCGCAGCATGCGCCGTGTCGAGCCCCTGCGCTGCGGTCAGGAAGGGCATTCCCCAGAGGAGGATGAACGCCGTGCCCGCGAAAGGTGTCGTGAAGTGCGACCAGAACGCGAGGCGGGTGCCGGGGTGCGCCCACGCGGCGCGGATGCCGACACCGGTGTCGATCGCCGACGTGACGACGCGGATGACACCCGTGTCGGTGTTGACCGTCACGTCGGCCCCACGCTCCGCCGGGTGATTGCGGATGACGAGCGCGACGAGAATGGTGAACAGCACGCCGAGCCCCGCGATGCTGCCGAAGGTGATCGTCCACGTCGTCGCGTGCAGGAGTGCGGCGAGGGGCACGAGTGCGATCAACTGTCCCGCCTGCCCGATGATGCCGGTGAACTGGACCATGATCGGCCCGCGCTGCGCAGGGAACCACGTCGCCACGAGCCGCAGCACGGCCGGGAAGATCGCCGCGTCGCCGGCGCCGAGCAGGATGCGCGCGAAGATCGCGATGCCGATGCCGGGGGAGAGGGCCATGGTGAGCTGACCTGCAGCCATGAGCAGCATGCCGATCGTCATGATCGGGCGCGAGCCGAAACGGTCGAGCAGGATGCCGATCGGAATCTGCATTCCGCCGTAGACGGCGAGTTGGACCACGGCGAACAGCGCGAGGGTCGACGCGTCGGCCTGGAATCGATCCGCGGCCTCCACCCCGACGGCGCCGAGGGAGGTGCGGTTCGTGATCGCCAGGACGTACGCCGCGACGCCGACACCCCAGATGAGCCAGGCTCTCCATCCCGGGGCGGTCACGGGGGAGCGGGGAACCTGATGCACTCCTCCCACGGTACTCCTGGTCGCGACCTCCCCTGTCGCGCAGCCCGCCCTCTCGGGTGTCTGGCGCATGTCGGATGCTGTCGCTAGCGTGGCCGCATGACACCCGCACCCGTGCACCACGCCATCAACTACGTCGAACTCGTCGTCAATGATCTCGAGACGGCGAAGCGGTTCTACCGCGACGCCTTCGGCTGGGTCTTCGTCGACTACGGTCCCGCCTATGCAGGCATCGCGTCACTCACAGGCGACGGATCCGAGGTCGGCGGGCTGCTCCTCTCCGATCAGGGACGCCCGCCCGGTGGCCCTCTCGTGCTGTTGTACTCCGACGATCTGGATGCCACCCAGGCGGCGATCACCGAGGCCGGCGGTGCGGTCGTGCAAGGTCCGTACGAGTTCCCGGGCGGCCGCCGCCTGCACTTCCTCGACCCCAGCGGCAACGAGCTCGGCGTCTGGTCCTCACGCTGAGGGCAGAATGAACCTGTGACCGAACAGCCTGATCTCGACACACTCATACGCCCCGAGCGCGCCTCTGTCCGCATCCGGCGGACGAACCTGCACGGTTCCGACGCGGTTGCGGTGACCCATCTCGTGCGGACGTACCTCCTCCAGACCGAGGACGAGAAGCGGGAGCACGGGATCGCAGTGCCATCCCCGCCCGGCACGCTGCCGCCGCATTACAGGCAGGAGGCTGATGACCCCGCTCTGACGTACGCCGGGTGCGTTGTGCTCATCGCAGAGCTGGACGATCAGCCCGTGGGAGTGGTCGTCATCCGGCCGGTCGCCGGAGAAGCAGAGGTCAAGAGGTTCTGGACGGATCCGAGCGTGCGGGGACGAGGCGTCGGCGGCGCTCTGCTCGATGCCGCCCTGGAGGTCGCGGGTTCCCCTGTCCGGCTGTCCGTCTGGCATTGGCGTGATGCGGCGATCCGTCTGTATGAATCCCGGGACTTCCTGCGTGTCGATTCCTGGGAGGATCGCGAGGCCCTCGTGTGCATGGTGCGACACCGCGATACTTTGCCCTTGCGCTAACCGTCCAGGTGCAGAATACTTTCATCTATGGCTAACCATGACGGCGTGAACGGAGTATTCCTCGCGCTCGCAGACCCGACGCGGCGGGAGGTGATCCGGATTCTCGGATCGGGTCCGGCGAGCGTGGGGGAGTTGGCGAAGTCGTTCGCGATCACGCTGCCCTCTTTCCTGAAGCACGTGCGCACACTGGAGGGGAATGGTCTCATCCGCACGACCAAACGCGGACGCGTGCGCACCTGCAGCCTCGACCGCGATCGACTCGCCACAGTGGGGGACTGGCTCGACGCTCAGCGCCGAATCTGGGATTCCCGTACCGATCGACTCGAAGTGGTCGCTGCAGGACTGGAGGAGCCCCGATGATCGACACGCTGGCGGCCGAGAACCCCGAGGCCCCGTGACGAACACATCCGGCCGAGCGGGCGCAAGACCCCTTCCTGGTCGCCTGCGGACGGCGCGCCTGATCCTTCGGCCGCAGACCGCCACCGACGCGACCGTCTTCCACACGCTCTGGACCGAGCGGGATGAGCGCGTGCCGGCGCACCGGAAGCTGGACGCAGCCGGACACCCTACGGCGTCCGACATCGCCGCGCACATCACCGATCCGGCCTCGGAGCGATCGAGCCTGCTCACAGTGGAGGACGCGGTGTCAGGGGAGGTTTACGGATACTGCGGGCTCGTCTTCGACGCGAACGGCAACGATGAGGAGCCCGAGGTAGCGTTCGAGCTCCTCCAGGCCGTGCACAATCGCGGATATGCCACGGAGGCCGCGACGGCGGTCCTGCGGTGGGCTGCCGAAGCGGGCTATCGCCGTGCGTGGGCGGGAGTCTGGGAGTGGAACGTGAGTTCGCGTCGCGTGCTCGACAAGCTGGGGTTCGTGGATTCGGGCCGATCGGGCCGCGTCAGCGAGCACGGTCGCACCCTCATCACGGTCCGCGACCTCGGGACCGAGCACACCCCGATCGAACGCACCGAGCTCGTCGAGCATCAGGATCTTTCCACATCGCAGTTGTCAGCGCTCGGCAAACTCTTCGACTCCGAGTACCGCGTGACGCACGGCGCCTGGAATCCTGACCGCCCGTACGGGTATTCGCCGGCGCATGTTCATGTGATGCTGTCGATCGGCCGGATCGTGATCGCGCATGTCGGCTTTCAGCGACGCACGATCAGTGCAGGCGGCCACGAGATCGTCGTCGCCGGAACCGGGGGAGTCCTCGTGCATTCCGACTGGCGCGGCAGTGGGGTCGGGCGACGGGTGATGGCGCGTGCCCAGCAGGCGATGCGGAACGACGCGCTGGTCGACTTCGGGTACCTCGGATGCCGTGAGGCGGTCGTGCCTTTCTATGAGAGCACCGGCTGGAGGCGGATCCGCGCGCAAGAACGTCACATATCGATCGCCGACGGTTCCGACGCGACCGAGCCCTTCGGAGCTCCCATACTCGTCTACGACGCATCTGACTCGCGATGGCCGCCGGGGGACGTCGATCTGAGGGGTACGCCCTGGTGACGCTCAGGCCTCCGGGAGAGGGCGCTCTCCCTCGAACTGACATAATGTGCATTATCGGCTATTACCCGTTCCGATGGCTCCCGCTGCGCCGTCGTCCAGAACGCCGCGGGACGGCCGGTGTCATTCGAGGTCGTATCCGGGTGGATACTCGATCTCCAGCGGCTGACTCGTCGGAGACTCGATAGAACGGGTGCGCTGTCGCAGTCGCTCGACGAGTTCGGGATCCTCGATCTCCGGACCCTCGCCAGCGGCCTCCTTGGACACGATCTGGCTCGCTGGACCGATGAGGAACTTCGCGACTGCTGTGCCGCCGTCGTTCTCCCGCACCGGGATCTCGACGATCTCCGCACGCTCATCGTCTCCCAGTGCTCGGCTGTAAGCCAGCAGCGCATCGGCGATCGCATCTCCAGTGAGGTACTCATCTCCGGCGTAGATGATCTTCTGCATGCTGCTTTTCTAGAGGATGACGCCGTCGACAAGATCTCCCTTGATCCGCGACTCGTTATTTGCTACGAGAACGATGCGAGCGCATCGCTAGGCTCTAGGCGTGAACGGTAGCAACATCGACATCGATTGGACGGTCGCCCGCGACGCCAATCAGGACAACTGGAACGATCGCGTACCGCTGCATGAGGTCGCCTACGGTCTCGACGCGTTCGACGATCCTTCGCATCTCAGCGACGTCGTCAGTGCCGATCTCCCGGTGCTTCGCCGATTCGTGCCCGACGGCAGGATCACGGGACTCGACCTGTGCCATCTGCAATGCCATATCGGTACCGACACAGTCTCGCTGGCCCGTGCGGGAGCGACCGTCACCGGCGTCGACTTCTCGGCGCCGGCCCTTGCTGCGGCCGAAGCGCTGGCCGAGCGCACGGGGGTTTCGGCGACATGGATCGAGACGGACGTCCTCGACGCACGCGCAGCCGTGACGGGTGACTTCGATGTCGTCTACACGAGCATCGGCACGATCACCTGGTTGGACGACCTCGACCGCTGGGCTGCGCAGATCGTCGGCCTGCTGCGTCCGGGAGGCACGTTCTTCATCCGCGACGGACATCCTGCTCTGTACGCGCTCGACGAAGATGCGCCGACGCTCGTGACCCGCTACCCGTATTTCGGCGACGGCCGGGCGCAGCGATGGGACGACGAATCGACCTACGCCGGGGACGGCAAGGTCGCGCACCCGCGCACGTACGAATGGCCGCACCCGCTCTCGGAGATCCTGGGGTCGCTGTTGAAAGCGGGCCTTCGTCTTCTGCACTTCGACGAGGGGCGAACACTCCCCTGGCGGTTCAGTCCTCGGATGGTCGAGGTCCCCGGCGGGTATGCCTGGCCAGAAACGGAACGGAACCTTCTCCCCTGCACGTACACCGTGGTCGCACGCAAGGACTGATCGCTCGTCGCGAAGGTTCGTACTCATCTGGCGACACGGCTCGTGACATGGCGCCAGCCGCCCGCTCTACGCGCCGACGTACTCTGCCAGATGCTCGCCCGTGACCGTCGATCGCGCAGCTACGAGTTCTGCGGGGCTTCCCTCGAAGACGATGCGGCCGCCATCGTGGCCCGCGCCGGGACCGACGTCGATGATCCAGTCGGCGTGCGCCATCACAGCCTGGTGATGCTCGATCACGATCACGGTCTTTCCGGATTCGACGAGTCGATCGAGCAGTCCGAGGATGTTCTGGACGTCAGCGAGGTGGAGCCCCGTGGTCGGCTCGTCGAGCACGTACGTGTCGCCCTTCTCCCCCATCTGGATGGCCAGCTTGATGCGCTGGCGTTCGCCTCCGGACAAGGTGGACAGCGGCTGTCCCAGCGATAGGTAACCGAGGCCCACATCTTCGAGGCGTCCGAGGATCGTCGCTGCCGCCGGCAGCTTCGCCTCCCCCTCGGAGAAGAACACCCGTGCCTCGGCGACCGGGAGATCCAAGACCTCGGTGATGTCCTTGCCCGCCAGCTTGTACTCGAGGACGGCAGCCTGGAAGCGCTTGCCGCCGCAGTCCTCGCAGGGTGTCTCTATCGTGTCCATGAACCCGAGTTCGGTGATGATGACACCGGCGCCCTTGCAGGTCGGGCAGGCACCCTCGGAGTTCGCGCTGAACAGGGCCGGCTTGACGCCGTTGGCTTTGGCGAACGCCTTGCGGATCGGTTCGAGCATGCCCGTGTAGGTGGCGGGATTGCTGCGCCGTGATCCCTTGATCGCGCCCTGGTCGATCGCCACGACCCCCTCGCGCTTCGACACGGACCCGTGGATCAGGGAGCTCTTGCCGGAACCCGCGACCCCGGTCACGACGGTGAGGATCCCGGTGGGGATGTCGACATCGACGTTCTGCAGGTTGTTGGCCGAGGCGCCTCGGATCTCGATCGCGCCGGTGGCACTGCGCACCGAATCCTTCAGCGCGGCTCGATCGTCGAGGTGGGCGCCGGTGCGGGTTCCGCTGGCCTTCAGTCCCTCGATGGTCCCCTCGAAGCAGATCTCACCGCCGGCGCTTCCGGCGCCGGGACCGAGATCCACCACGTGGTCTCCGATGGCGATGGTCTCCGGCTTGTGCTCCACCACCAGCACGGTGTTGCCCTTGTCGCGCAGGCGCAACAGAAGGGTGTTCATCCGCTGGATGTCATGCGGGTGGAGGCCGATGGTCGGCTCGTCGAACACGTACGTCACATCGGTGAGAGACGACCCGAGGTGACGCAGCATCTTGATGCGCTGCGCTTCTCCCCCGGACAGCGTCCCTGATGGGCGCTCGAGGCTCAGGTATCCCAAGCCGAGCGTGACGAACGCGTCGAGGTTCGCACTCAGCGCCTCGAGCAGGGGCGCCGCCCCGGGGAGTTCCAAGCCTCTCACCCACTCGGCGAGATCGGTCACCTGCATGCGGCAGGCATCGGCGATGCTGATGCCGTCGATCTTGGAGGACCTCGCTCCTTCGGTGAGGCGGGTGCCATCGCACTCCGGGCACGTCGCGAACGTCGCCACGCGTTCGACGAAGGCGCGGATGTGCGGCTGCAGCGCGTCGAGGTCTTTCGAGAGCATCGACTTCGTGATCTTGGGGATCAACCCCTCGTACGTCATGTTGATGCCCGAGATCTTGACCTTGGTGACCTCACCGTAGAGGAAGAGCTGTCGCTGCTTCTCGGTGAACTCCGAGACCGGCTTGTCGGCGGGATAGAAGCCCGATGCGGAGAAGCCCTTCACCATCCAGCCGTCCGCCGTGTAGCCGGGAACCATGATCGCTCCCTCGTCGAGAGACTTCGACTCGTCGACGATCTGCGCGAGGTCGAGATCCGACACCGCTCCCCTGCCCTCGCATCGAGGGCACATGCCGCCGAGGTAGATGGCGTCCTTGACGATCTTCTTCTCGCCGCCCGGCCCCGTCATCACTCCGCTGGCCTTCTGAGTCGGGATATTGAACGAGAACGCCGTCGGGCCTCCGATGTAGGGGTCACCGAGCTTGCTGAAGAGGATGCGCAGCATGGCGTTCGCGTCGGTGACCGTTCCGACGGTGGATCGCGGATTCGCGCCGAGACGCTCCTGATCGACGATGATCGAGGTCGTGAGTCCCTCGAGCACGTCGACGTCCGGACGCGGGACCGACGGCATGAAGCCCTGGACGAACGCGCTGTACGTCTCGTCGATCATGCGCCGTGACTCGGCGGCGATCGTGTCGAAGACCAGCGAGCTCTTGCCGGATCCGGAGACTCCGGTGAAGACGGTGAGGCGACGCTTGGGAATGTCGACGCTCACCTCTTTGAGGTTGTTCTCGCGCGCACCCTGTACGCGGATGATGTCGTGGCCGTCAGCGGGGTGCGTCGTCATGGTGATCCTCGAGTAGCGACCGGGGTCAGCCGGCCTGGTTGATTCGGAGCAGGTTGCCTGCGGGGTCTCGGAAGGCGCAGTCGCGCACGCCGTAGGGCTGATCCATGGGCTCCTGCACCACATCGGCGCCGTTGTCGACAAGTCGCTCGAACACCGCGTCGAGATCGTCGCTCGCGAGAGTCAGCGCGCCGTAGCTGCCCTTCGCGATGAGTTCGAGGATCGTCTGGCGCTCGGCGTCCGTAATCCCGGGATCGGTTGCCGGCGGGTGCAGCACGATCGACGTCTCCGGCTGCCCCGCGGGACCGACCGTGAGCCACCGCAGGCCGTCGTAGCCGACGTCGTTGCGCACCTCGAAGCCAAGGGCGTCACGGTAGAAGCCGAGAGCCGCCTCGGCATCGGTGTGCGGAAGGAATGCGTAGTGGATGCTGATGTTCATGAGACTCACGTTAGGTGCGCGCCCGTGCGCGGCGCTTCTTGATTCCTGATCGGTCGGATGACGTGCTTCGCCTGGAACGTCGGAATGCCGTCGACGTCGGCGGCGCGCTCACGATACACGCGGGGTGGGACACCGACCAGTTCCGTGAATCGAGTGCTGAACGTGCCCAGCGATGAGCATCCGACTTCGAAGCACACCTCGGTGACGCTGAGGTCGCCGCGGCGCAGCAGAGCCATCGCGCGCTCGATCCGCCGCGTCATCAGATAGGAGTATGGCGACTCGCCGTAGGTCTCCTTGAAGCGCCTGCTGAGATGGCCGGCCGACATGTGTGCTCCGCGGGCGAGCGCCTCCACATCGAGAGGTGTGGCGTACTCGCGGTCGATCCGATCCCGCACCTTGCGCATCACGACGAGTTCGCGGAGCCGCGCGTCATCGTCCGAGGTCACCCCCTGATTTTGCCATGACCGCGCGTGACGGAGTGTGAACGTCGGCGACATATCGATATCGGGTTCCCCCATCCGTCACCGGACAGCGCTACTCTGTCAGCATCCCTCACAGGATTTTCTCAGAAAGGGTCCCCACCATGACTGATTCCCTCGCTTCCGAAGCGAAATCGCTGTTCAAGTCCATTCGAGTCGTCCTGGCCGTCTCCGGTGTCATCGCACTGATGGCGGGCATCGTCCTGCTCGTCTGGCCCGCCAAGTCCGCCGTCATCGTGACGGGCATCTTCGCCACCTACCTCGTGATCGCGGGCCTCGTCTACATCGGGCTCGCCATCTTCTCCCGCGTGAAGGGCGGGTGGGCTCGAGTCGGGCACATCGTGCTGGGCCTCGTGTACATCGTGGCCGGCGTCATCGCGTTCGCGAACCTCGGCGTCGCCGCTGCCACTCTCGCGCTCGTCGTCGTCATCTTCATCGGCATCAGCTGGATCGTCGACGGAGTGGTGGCGTTGTCGCTTCTCGGAAAGGACGGCTCGCGAGTCTGGACGCTGCTTTACGCTCTGCTCAGCATCATCGCCGGTATCGTCGTCCTCTTCTCGCCCCTGTACGCGGCAGCCGTGCTCTGGCTGGTGCTCGGCATCTCGCTCGTCGTCCTCGGGATCGTGCAGATCGTGCGCGCGATCACACTGGGCAAGGACGCGAAGGAGTTCGTGGCATCGGCGAAGGCCGACTCCGCGCTCTGATCCTCCCCGCAACGCGAAGAGCCCCGTCCACGCGGACGGGGCTCTTTCGGTGCTATCAGCCGCTCACTCCGCGGCGAATGCGCTCACATCGCCGACGAGACGCGTGTTGTCGGCGGGGACAGCGTCGATTGCCGCGCGAGCGACCTCCGCGGCGAACTCCGACACGTTGTAGAGCTTGCCGGCGGATTCGCGCCGCTCCGCGATCGCTCCAGGGTTGGCGCGCTCGAGCAGAGTCGCGGTGATCGTGCCTTCGATCATGTCTCCGGACACCACGGTGAAGCCGATGCCCTTCTCCGCGAGCCCGGGGATCCGCTCGCGGAGCGCGTCTTCTCCGGCGCGCTTCGACAGGGCGACGGGCTCGTACTCCGGCATGGTCGGGGTGGTGCGTATGAAGTGCGCCTGGTGGCTCGTGACGAAGACGACCCGCGCGCCGTCGCCGAGCAGCGGAACAGCCGCATCGAGGACGTTCAGCTGCGCGTCGCGGTTGAGGGTCAGGGCGTAGTCCTCGGCCATTCCCGATTCCATGCCGCCGGAGGCATTGAGGACGAGGACGTCGAGGCGTCCGAACTCGGCCTTCACCGCATCGAACATCTCGCCGACGGATGCGGGGTCGGTCAGGTCGGCACCGACGACCAGCACGCGGCGGCCCAGCTCGCGCAGCTGCCCGGCGAGCTTCTCTGCACGTGGGGCCTTGTTGCGGAAGTTGATCACCACGTCGGCGCCGGCCTCGGCGAGGTAGCGCACGGTGTCCGCCCCGATGCCTCGAGACGAGCCGGTGACGAGGGCGACCTTGCCCTCGAGAGAACCTGCGGGAAGAACGTCGGTCACAGTGACTCCTCTGATGCGTGATTCGCCGTGATGACACGGCGCTTTCAGACTATCAAGCCGGCCCCGTCCAGCCGGGACCGCGCTCGACCTGCGTGATAGGTTGACCGCAAAGGAGGCCGCATGGACAACTTCGCGACATTCGTTCAGTTCATCGACCAATGGGCATGGATCGGTTGGCTGATCCTGATCGCCATCTTCCTCGTGATCGAGATGCTGACTCTCGACTTCACCTTCCTGATGCTGAGCTTCGGCAGCGTCGTCGGGCTCGTCACGGACTTCCTCGGCATCCCGGTCTGGGTACAGGTGCTGATAGCCGCCGCGGCGGCCGCGCTCTTCATCCTGTTCCTGCGTCCGCCGCTGATCAGACGCCTGCATCGGGGCGAGGACCCGACCAAGTCCAACGTCGACGCGCTTCTCGATCTCCGAGGCATCGCGCTGCAGGACATCACCCAGATCTCCGGCCAGGTGAAGCTGAGCAACGGCGACACCTGGACCGCCCGCACCGCCGGAGCCGTGCCGATCCCGCAAGGTTCACCGATCGCCGTCATGACGATCAACGGCGCGACCGCGACCGTCCGTCCCGTCAACGACTAGGAGAGTCTCTTGGACGATGCATCGTTCATCCCCGCAGCGATCGGGTGGATCCTCGTCATCGCGATCATCATCTTCGTGGTGGTCACGCTGGCTCGCTCCATCCGCATCATCCCCCAGGCCACGGCCGGCGTGGTCGAGCGCCTGGGCCGATATCACAAGACACTGACGCCAGGTCTGAACATCCTGGTGCCGTTCATCGACCGGCTGCGTCCCCTCATCGACATGCGCGAGCAGGTGGTGTCCTTCCCACCGCAGCCCGTGATCACCGAGGACAACCTGGTGGTCTCGATCGACACCGTCGTCTACTTCCAGGTCACCGACGCTCGCGCTGCGACATACGAGATCGCCAACTACCTGGGCGCCGTCGAGCAGCTGACGACGACGACACTGCGAAATGTGGTCGGTGGACTCAACCTCGAAGAGGCCCTGACCAGTCGCGACAACATCAACGGACAGCTTCGCGTCGTGCTCGACGAGGCGACGGGCAAGTGGGGAATCCGCGTCGGCCGCGTCGAGCTGAAGGCCATCGACCCGCCCATCTCCATCCAGGACTCGATGGAGAAGCAGATGCGCGCCGAGCGGGACCGTCGAGCGGCGATCCTCACGGCTGAGGGAACCAAGCAGTCGGCGATCCTCGAGGCCGAAGGTGCGCGACAGGCGGAGATCCTCCGCGCAGAGGGCGACAAGCAGGCCGCCGTGCTGCGCGCCCAGGGTGAGGCCGAAGCGATCCAGAACGTCTTCACCGCCATCCACCAGGGCGAGCCTGACGACAAGCTGCTCGCATACCAGTACCTGCAGATGCTTCCGAAGATCAGCGAAGGCCAGTCGAATAAGCTCTGGATCATCCCGAGCGAGCTGACCGAGGCGCTCAAGGGCATCGGCACCGCGTTCACCCCGCGACCGGGACAGCCCCCGACGAACCTGCCGGGCGCGTGACGCACCCGTATTTCGTCAAGGCGCGTCACCCCCGAGTCCTCGCTCACCGCGGTCTGATCACCGCGGCGGGCGGGGACTCCGGTGTCTGGGAGAACTCGGCCGCCGCCGTCGCCGCCGCTCATGCCGCCGGAGCAGAGTACATCGAGACCGACTGCCGGGTGACGGCCGACGGTGACGTCGTGCTCTTCCACGACGCGACGCTGCACAGACTGGCCGACGATCCCCGTCGCGTCGGTGAGGTGCGCACCCGCGAACTCGCCGCGATCTTCTCCGACCACGGCGGGCTGCTCACGGTCGCTGACGCACTCTCCGCTTTCCCGACCACGCGCTTCAACATCGACGTCAAGACCGTCGACGCGGCAGCACCCCTCGGCCCCCTCCTGGCGGACCACACGCATCGAGTTCTCGTGACCAGCTTCTCCGATGCGAACCGACGTGAGACGATCGCAGCGGTCCTGCGCGCGGGGGCCCCGCTCCGACCGGCGACGTCGGGCGGCAGCCGCACCATCGCCGCGGTCCGCGCTCTCTCCACTCTGCGCCTGTCCCCCGGCCGCGCTCTGCTCGACATCGACGTGCTGCAGATTCCTGAGCGGCATCGCGGCGTGAAGGTGCTGACGCCTGCGCTCCTCCGAGCGGCGCACCGGCGCGGCGTCGAGGTTCACGTGTGGACGGTGAACGACGCGGACTCCATGCGACGACTCGTCCGGCTCGGCGTCGACGGCATCGTCACCGACCGCGCCGATCTCGCGCTGGCCACGATCGGCCGTTGAGTCCGCCACGCCGCCATTACGCTGTGGCGCTGGGATTCCGCTGTGAATAGCGCCGAGAACGCGCTCGTATGGATGAAGCGCACAGGCTGGAGCGTTATACCTGACAGCGACGAGAGGACCACACAATGGCAGATCGCAGCCTACGCGGCATCCGACTCGGCGCCCAGAGCCTACAGAGCGAAGAGGGCGTCGTTTTCATGGAGCGCCGTGAAACCACCTACATCTGTGACACCTGCGGCCATGTCACGAACCTGATGTTCTCGGCGGACGCAGAGCCGCCCCAGACGTGGGAGTGCCGTTCCTGCGGAGCGGACGCGCGCCTGAACGTCGACGGCCAGGCCGTCACGCTCGATGCCACGGACGAGAAGGCCGCCCGCACACACTGGGACATGCTTCTCGAGCGTCGTACCCGCGCAGAGCTCGAGGAGCTCCTCGAGGAGCGACTCGCCTTCATCCGTGCCCGCCGCGGCGCAGGTGAAGACCCGACCCGCGAGAAGATCGGCGCCTAGCGCCTGCGGGCGCGCAACCACCCGAAGGCCAGCGCGCCCAGTCCGCCCCAGACCAGAAGACCCTGGATCCAGGGTCCCAGGACGACTCCAGCAGTCAGGCCGGAGCGCAGCTCGACATCTTCGAGCAACGCTCCGGCCTTTCCTGCATCCAGGCTCGAGACCGTCGTGCCATCCGCGCGGATCACCTGGCTGGTGCCGACCGTCGAGATGTTCACGACGCTGCGGCCGGTCTCGATCGCACGCATCCGCGCGACGGCGAGTTGCTGCAGATTCTCATTCGTCCCACGGAAGTCCGCGTTGTTCGTCTGGAAGACGAGCACTTCGGCACCGTCTGCCATGCCCTCGCTGATCACGTCGTCGTAGATCACGTCGAAGCAGATCGCCAGCCCGACCTTCACACCGTCGACGTCGATGACCGGCGGATTCGAGCCCGGGGTGTACTCGCGCTGGATCAGACCGATCAGATCGGGTGCGAGTGCGTTGAAGAAGGCGCGGTCGGGGACGTACTCCCCGAAGGGGACCGGATGCCGCTTGTCATGGACCTGCCCGTCAGCGCCCTCTTGCGTCCAGAGCATCGACGTGTTGTAGAAGAGACCGTCTCGTTCCGTGGCGGCATTCGCCAGCAGCGGTGCGCCGACACGCGAGGCGATCGCGCTCATTCTTCTCGCCAGAGAGTCCGATTGGAACGGATCGAAGTCGAGCGACCCCTCGGGCCAGACCAGCAGGTCGACGTCCTCGCCGTAGAGCGGTTCGGTCGCGTCGGTCTGCGCGTCGATGAGCGAGTAAGGCTCGCGCTCGTCGAAATACCCGCTCGGCCCGTTCCCCTGCACTGCCGCGATGCGCAGCGATCCGCTGGTGGTCGTGGGGAAGAGCGGTGTGAGCAGCAGAACCACGGTCACGACGACCGGTGCGATCAGCGCAGCCGGCCGGCACCAGAGTCGTTCGCGCACCACCTGGATCACGAGGGCGACGAGGAACACCATCAGGAAGCTGAGACCGCTCACGCCGGTCCAGGACGCGACGTGAGCCAGCGGGCTCTCGGCCTGGCTCATGCCCAGACGAGCCCAGGGGAACCCTCCATAGGGCCAGGAGCCGACGAACACCTCGCGCCCGACCCAGAGCGCCGCCACCACGGCCGGAAGGAGCAGGAGCCGCGCCCAGACGCTCGGGAAGGCTCGGGGCATCCAGCGATAGGCGAGGGTGATCAGGATCACAGCCACCGCCGTGAGCACGCCTTCCAGGACGCTCAGCGCCGCCCAGGGCAGCGGGCCCAGGTAGCGAGATGTGAAGGACACGAGCAGTCCGAAGAAGAGCACACCGTAGACGAGTCCGACCGCCAGAGCTCCGCCGGCCCGTCGACCGATCAGCGCCACGAGCAGCAGCGCTGTGGCCGGGAAAGCCAGCACCCACACCGCAGTGGACGGATAGGACAGATTCATCAGGAGCGCGGCCATCGCCGCAGCGGGGAGGGCGAGCGAGAGCGGCAGGAGGGGGCGCTGCGGCACGCGGGGTTCGGGCATCCTTCCTATTCTCACATCGAGGAATAGGCGACGATGCCGCGACGGACGCCGTCCAGAGCCACGCGGGCGTTGCGGGCCAGCGCACCGTCTTCCGCGACGATCGAGAGCTGATCGAGCAGATCGATCGTCTGTTTGGCCCATCGCACGAAGTCGCCGGCCGCCATGTCTGCGTCCACGAGGACGCGGTCCAGCATCCCTCCTCGCGCCCACGAGTGCATCGCACCGGCGAGGCCCGCCGACAGAGGCTCGGATCCCGGCAGATGGTGGTCCTTCTCGAGGTCGTCCAGCTCGGCCCACAGGGTCGTCGTCTTCTCGTACGCTGCGCGGAAGGCACCTCGGGGCAGGTCCCGCTCCCCCGCATTCGCCTCGTCGCGACGAGGCTCGTAGACGAGGCAGCACGCCATCGCAGCGAGGGACGGCGCGTCGAGACCGTTCCACAGCCCCTGTCTGAGAGATTCGGCCACCAGCAGATCGCGTTCGCCGTAGATCCGGCGCATCGTCCGCCCGGCCTCGGTGAGCGTTGTCTCCCCCTCGTCGTCTCGGTGGAGATAGTCCAGGGTCTCGAGCACCTCGACGACGCGATCGAAGACGCGCGCCACCGTGCCGGTCCTCGTCTCGATCTGTCGGCGGATGCGATCGTTCTGACGCTTGAGCTTCCAGTACCGCTCGGCCCAGCGCGCATGGGCTTCGCGATCAGGGCATCGATGGCATCCGTGACGCTGCATGCGCGTGCGGAGGCTGTGGATCTGCTTCATGCGCTTGTCGCGCGATGTGCGCGGCGCGTTCGAGTCCTGGCGGTTCTTCTTCTCGAGATCGCTCAGCTCGCGGCGGATGGAGGCGTAGTCCAGGAAGTCGCCGTGATCGCAGACCATCGCCGCCTTGTACCCGTCCAGCGACTCCTCCGCTTCGCGGACCTGTCTCGCCAGTCCGACGACTGCGCGGTCGGCCTGGAACTGCGCGAAAGACGACTCGAGCACTTCGCGGGCCCGGGGCTTGCCGAACAGATCGATCAGGTTGACGGCCATGTTGTACGTCGGCCGGAAGCTGGAGTTCAGCGGATAGGTGCGGCGAGAGGCGAGGGCCGCGACCGCCTGCGGATCCATGCCCTCGGTCCACTGCACCACCGCGTGACCTTCGACGTCGATGCCGCGTCGTCCCGCGCGACCGGTGAGCTGCGTGTACTCCCCCGATGTGATCGCGACTCGGGCCTCGCCGTTGAACTTCTCCATCTTCTCGAGAACGACGGTTCTCGCGGGCATGTTGATGCCCAGAGCCAGGGTCTCGGTGGCGAAGACGACCTTCACGAGCTTCCGCTTGAAGAGGTCCTCGACGACCTCCTTGAAGGCCGGCAGCAGACCCGCATGGTGCGCAGCCACACCGCGCTCGAGGTTCTCGAGCCACTCCCAGTAGCCCAGCACGCCGAGGTCCTCATCCTGCAGCGAACGGGTCCGGTCCTCGACGATCGCTCGGATCTCCGCGCGCTCCTCGGTCGACGTCAGCCGCACGCCCGATCTCCGGACCTGCTGCACCGCCGCATCGCACCCGACTCTGCTGAAGATGAAGAAGATGGCAGGCAGGAGGTTGGCCTGCTCGAGCAGCCGCACCACGTCCGGGCGATCCATGCGCTCGATCCGACGCACGTTCGCGGAACGGACGGGGCGACGTCCGCCTCGTGGCGGGCGCTGCGCCTGTCGGCCGGCATGGCGATTGCTGCGATACTCCTGCGCCGAACGATTGTTGTCGTAGTTGGAGCCGGTGAAGGAGCGGATCCGCATCAGCTCCTGATTGACCTGTGCGGTCGCGATCCCCGCCCGATCGTCGAAGAGCGGCAGCAGATCATCGCGGACGAGCACGTGCTGCTCGAGCGGAACCGGACGGATCTCCGAGACGATCACCTCGGTGTCCCCGCGCACGGTGTCGAGCCAGTCTCCGAACTCCTCGGCGTTCGAGACGGTGGCGCTCAAGGAGACCAGCCGTACGTGCTGCGGCAGGTGGATGATCACCTCCTCCCACACTGCCCCGCGGAAACGATCCGCGAGGTAGTGGACCTCGTCCATGATGACGTAGCGGAGGTCTCGGAGCGCGGCCGAGTCGGCGTAGATCATGTTGCGCAGCACCTCGGTCGTCATCACGACGATCCGGGCATTGCCGTTGATGTTCGTGTCGCCGGTGAGCAGACCGACGTCGTCCGGGCCGTACACATCGACCAGCTCGCGGAACTTCTGATTCGAGAGCGCCTTCATCGGCGTGGTGTAGAAGGCCTTGTCCCGCGGAGTCTGCATCGCGAGATGGATGGCGAACTCGCCGACGATCGTCTTGCCTGCACCGGTCGGCGCGGCGACGAGCACGCTCTGGCCGTCTTCGAGTGCGTGGCATCCTTCGACCTGGAAGGGGTCGAGCTCGAACTTCTGGTTCGCGGCGAAGGCGACGGTCGCCGGGTGCCCTGCCGCCTGTCGAGCCGCGGCGTATCGTTCGGCCGGCGAGCTCATACGGCCACGGGTTCGATGCCTGCAGCGGCGTCGCGCTTGCGCTTGCGTCGGTCGAAGAGCATCGAGATGAAGGTCGCCGCGAAGTACAGCACGATCATCGATCCCATCAGCAGCAGCATCGAGAACACATCAGCAGGCGGAGTCGTGACGGCGGCGAAGATCGTGCACACCAGGATGGCGACTCGCCAGCCCTTCAGGATGTCGCGGCCCGACATGATGCCGGCGAGATTGAGTGCCACCAGGAAGACAGGCAGCACGAAGGCGATGCCGAGCACGAGCAGGAACTTGAAGACGAAGTCGTAGTAGGTGGAGTAGTCGAAGAACTGCGCCATGCCGGTGGGGACGAACGATGCCATGACTTCGATCACATGCGGAAGCACGAAGAACGCGACGGTGCAACCGCCGAAGAACAGCGGGATGGCCGCCCCGAGGAATCCCCAGGTGTACTGGGTCTCCTTCTTCGTGAGCCCCGGCATGACGAAGGCCCAGACCTGCCACAGCCACACCGGCGCGGAGATCAGGAGTCCGATCGCGAAGGCAATCCGCATGCGCAGATCGAACCCGCTCGTCACGGTGGTGAAATTCAGGCCGGTGTACTCGCGCCCCTGCTGCTCCGCGATCGTGGCGATCGGCACCGAGAGCAGGTCGATGATCGGCCCTGTCACGAAGAAGGCGATGATCATGCCGACCACCAGGGCACCAGCTGCGATGAACAGACGCTTACGGAGCTCGATCAGGTGCGCGCCGAGAGACATCCGCCTGTCACGGCCCGGCGTCTCCTGGTCGGCGGAATCGAGAGCGGACACGAACTAGGCGGATCGAGGAGGCTGACCCGGATCCGTGTCGCGAGCCGTCACCGTGGTGTCTGCGACCGAGGTCGTGGTGGTCGGGGATGCCGGATCTGCGGCATCAGTCGCGTCCTCGTTCTTCATCGCCTTCATCTCGCCCTTGAACACCCGGGCGGACTGACCGAGGCTCTTCGCCAGTGCCGGCAGCTTCGCCGCACCGAAGAGCAGCAGGATGACGGCGAGGATGATCAGCAGATGTGGCCAACCGAAAGCGCCCATGATTCTCCTTCGTCGTTTGGTGAAAGTCTAACGGGCGTTGTCGCCTTCGGGGTGGCGATACAGGGCGAGTCCGGCCGCAGCCCATTCCCGCGCGGCAGTTCGAGCGACCCCGGGATCCACCACTTCGAGGGCGCCGCCGAACTTCGCCGCCAGTCGCTTCACTCCCCGAGGGTCTGCGAGATGCAGCCGAACGGTGACGATCCCATCGCTGACGTCGGAGTTGTCGGCCGTCAGGAAGTCCCCGAGCAGGGGCGCCATCCGCTCGGGCACCCGCACTCGCACCTCCCCCTCGTCCTCGACGGCCGAGAAGGCCTCCGGGACGTGCTCGCCCGCGTGCGTGATCGGGATGTCGGTCAGCCGGGCATCGCTCACGCGATCCAGGTGGAAGGTGCGCATGGCCTGTCGCATATGGCACCACCCCTGCAGATACCACTGCGCGTTGGTGATGAGCACCTGCACGGGATCCACGGTGCGCGTCGTGGGCGCGGCATCGGGGGCCTGATACGTGAACGACACGGCGACGCCGTTCTGCACGGCTCTCGACACCACCTGGCGGACCTCGTCGACGGCGCTCGGCGCGACGACGACCTCGGCCGGCGCATCGGCCGCGCCGCGCGAGAGCTTCGAGATGAGGCCGCTGACCAATCCCGAGTCGGAGACCGCCGGCACGGCGGCGACCATCTGCAGGCCCGCGAGGAGCGCGGCGGCTTCTCGGGCCGTGAATCGAGGAACCCGGCGCAGAGCGACGTCGTTGGTGATCTCGATGATGTCCTCTTCGTCGAGGAGGTCCCAGTTGATGTCGAACATCTCCTGCGGCTGCTGCCAGAAGCCGGAATCACCGGGCAGGCCGATGACCGTGAGCTTCTCGACCATCTGCCGCATCTCCGTCGAGGTCACACCGAACTCGGCAGCCGCCTCGGCGAGCGAGACCTGTCCGTGCTCGAGGAGATAGGGCACCAGAGTCAGATAGACGCGGACTCGGTCAGCGGCGAGCAGCGGCTTGCCTTGGGCGCTCATCGGACCTCCCCCGCATCCGAATTCGTCGCCACGACCGCGGTCAGGCGATCGACGACGGCCGAGCGGAGCTCCGCAGGCTCGACAACCCGCACCTCGGGACCGTACGACGCGAGCTCGTCGGCGAAGATGTGCAGGTCCACGAACGGGACGAGGATGCCCTGGGGCGCCGCCGGAGTCGCCCGGCGGCCGAGCCGCAGCGACGCCTCGGTGCCGGGTGTGACCTCGAGCAGCGCAGAGTTCTGAGCGGCGACGCGCTCGAGACCGGCCAGGGCACGCTCCCCCGCACCCTCGCGCAGCGCAGGGTCGAATGCCTTCGCCGTGATCTTCACATCGCCGACGATCCTGCTGAGCAGGAACATGCGGTCCTGCTCGATGTCCACATCGACGCCGAACACGTGCCATCTCGCTTCATAGTCGACGAGTGCGAGCGGGCGGATGCTGCGGCGCCGCGGTGCGCCCTCCCCCGGCTTGAGGTAGTCGAAGACGACCACGCGGCTCTTCTCGATCGCATCCTGCAGGGGAGGGAAAGCGGCATCGCGGGCGGTGATCCGCGGCGCGAACCCGATGATCGGTTCGTCGCCGTCGATCCCGAGCGCCCGGATCTTGCGCACGCCGGCCTTGGCGTCGCCGGATGCGGACTCGGCACTCCACACGCTCCCCGCCAGCTGCAGCACAGCGAGCTCGGCGGCCGTGAACTCGATATCGCTGGGCAGGTCGTATTCCGCCTGCGGAATACGGTAACGCGCTTCGCGGAGGTCATTCGGATCGGCCTGATCCCCGATCGTCTCGACGGGGACGCCGAGAGTGCGCAGTTCGTCCTTGTCGCGCTCGAACATCTTCTCGAGTGCATCCGAACGCACGCCCGCATCGGCGCGCTGACGGTAACCCGACACGTTGTCGAGGATCTGCTGCTTCGTGAGCCCGATCTCCGTGGCCATGAGCGCCACGACGAGATTCGTCAGGCGCTCTTCCGCGGGAATACGGGCCGCCATCACTGCTCCGGGACGGGAACGACGCCCAGGATGTCGACCACGATCGCGGTCGCCGGGTTTCCGTCTGCCTCGGGCACGACGACCAGGAGCTGGGAGCCGACCGTCGCGCCGACGAGCTCCTTCGCTGCGGGGCCGATGTTGGGCTCGGCACCCCACGTGCTCGAGGTGACCGTCTTGTCGTCCCATCCGAGCGCCATGATGTTGGTCACGATGGTCGATTCCTTCTCGACCTTCTCCCCGTCGCCCTTGATGAGCGTCTGAGTGACGGTCTCGGTGGGGGCGTCGCTGTCGGGGATGATCACTCCGGGGGTGCCATCGGGAGCGCGGACGACGGTCGGCAGGCCCCGGGCGTCGTTGAATTGCGATGAGCCCTCGGCGTGAGCGAGGTAGACATCCTGGAGGTCGATGATGGCGACCACGTTCTCATCCTCTTCGAGACCGAAGGCCTCGACATTCGCCTCGCCGAAGTCCTCGGGGGTCAGCACCGCGACGATCCGGCTGCCTCCGGTCGCGCACTCCAACACGGTCTCGAGACCGGCGGACCGCTCTGCCCAGTAGGAGATGCTGTGCACACGGCTCGGGTCGCCGTTGAACTCGGACTCGTACAGCTTCTCGCCGCTCTCGCCGCCATAGAAGGCGATGTCGAGCACCATCGGCTGGGAGGTGGTGGTGAGCGTGTTTCCCTCGCCGGTCACCACGTCGGCGAAGGACGTCTCGTCCGCCTTCACCGGGCTGTACACGGTGACGTCCGGAGCCTCTCCGAGGTCGCCCTCGACGGTGACCGAATCCTTCACGGATGCGGTCGATGCCGCCGCCCGATCGCACGCATCACCGGCGAACGAGGGCGCCGAGGCGCATCCGGTCAGAGTGAGGACGGCGAGGCTGATGGTTGCCAGAACGGCGGACGTTTTACGCACGCGCTCCAGTCTATTCCGTCGGTGGCTCGGATTCGCGCGAACCGGCGGCGAGACGGGCGCCCTCAGCGGCCTTCGCGGCCTCTCTCGCCCGCTTGCGCAGATTCTTGTCGTTGATCTCGCGATCGCCGACAGCCCCCGGCGTCCACGCCTCGACATCCGCATCGCCGTAGCTGCTCTTCGATGCCCTGCGCTTCACCTGAGGGGCCACGGCGCCCGGCGCCAGCCGACGAGCCGTGAGGAGGAAGCCGGTGTGCGCCACCATCCGGTGATCGGGTCGCACGGCGAGACCCTCGACGTGCCAGCCGCGAACCATCGTCTCGGACGCCTCGGGATCCGTGAACAGGCCCGTGCTCCGGATGTACTCGGCCACCCGCGAGAGCTGCGTGGCGGTGGCCACGTAGCACAGCACGACGCCGCCGGGGGTGAGTGCGTCGGCGACGACATCCATGCATTCCCACGGCGCGAGCATGTCGAGTACGACACGGTCGACCGTGCCCGCCGGGAACTCCGCCGGCAGCGCATCCGCGAGATCTCCCACCACGACGTCCCAGGTGTCCGGCGTCTCGCCGAAGAAGGTCTCGACGTTGCCCCGTGCGACCTGGGCGAAGTCCTCACGACGCTCGAACGACACCAGCCGGCCGACCGGACCGATGGCCCGCAGGAGCGAGAGCGAAAGGGCACCGGACCCGACACCCGCTTCCACGACGACGGCACCGGGGAAGATGTCGGCCTGCATCACGATCTGCGCGGCGTCCTTGGGGTAGACGATCGCGGCGCCGCGCGGCATCGACATCGCGAAGTCGCGGAGCAGAGGCCGGAGCGCGAGGTACTCGTGTCCCGAGCTGTTCGCGGCCACTGAGCCGTCGGGCAGACCGATGAGGTCGCGGTGCCGGAGCACGCCCTGGTGCGTGTGCAGCTCGCCGTCCTCTCGGAGGGTCACGGTGTGCAGGCGACCCTTGGGGCCGGTCAGCTGCACCCGATCGCCCTCGCGGAACGGCCCGCTCGGCCGCTGTGAGGTGGTGTCGGTCATCGGGTGGCTCCCGTCATGGAGGTCTTTCGGTCGAAGAGTTCGATCAGGTCGGCGGCGGTGCGCCCCTCGAGGCTCGGCCACAGCTCATGCGCGCCCACGTGATCGAGCGAGACGATGTGCGGCACGCCGAGGGCGACGGCGCCGGATGCGATGCCCGCGCGGAGCCCGGTCGGTGAGTCCTCGATGACCACAGCATCGGCGATGTCGATCTCGAGCAGGGATGCCGCGTGGAGGTAGGGCTCGGGGTGGGGCTTCGGGTTGGTCACATCATCGCCGGCGACGACGATGTCGAAGGCCTGGAACTCGATCAGGTCGACGACGCTCAGCGCCATGCGACGCAGCGACATCGTGACGAGTCCTGTGGGGATCCCCGCTGACCTCAGGTCCTGCAGCAGCTCGCGGGCGCCGGGGCGGAAGGGCACTCCTTGCGTGCGCAGTGCATCCTGGACGCCGTCGGTGAGGAGCGAGATGATCGCCTCGGCATCCATGTCGACGCCCGCGTTCTGAAGGATGATCGCGCTGTCGATGAGTCCGTTGCCGACGAGCTGAAGCGCATCCTCGTGGGTCCACGTGCCGCCGAAGGATTCGACCAGCGCGGTCTCGGCCGCCATCCAGTACGGCTCGGTGTCGACGAGTGTTCCGTCCATGTCCCAGAGGATCGCGCGGGGCTGTCTGCTCACCGAACCATGTTACCCGTGGCTCCACCCCGTCCCCGCGCCGTCGGACTAGCCTGGAGGGATACCGATCCGGAATCCACGAAGGGAGCCCACGATGGATGGCCTCGGTTCACGCATCGTCATCGTCGCCTTCGACGGGTGGAACGACGCAGGGGAAGCCGCGAGCGGCGCGGTCGCCGCACTGCGCGAGACGACGGACTACGACCTCGTGCACTCGATCGACCCGGAACTGTACTTCGACTACCAGTACACGCGCCCTGCGACGAAGATGGACGCCGAAGGGCGTCGCCAGCTCACCTGGCCCGAAGCCGGACTCTGGCGCCCGCGCGACCCCGGCCCCGGTCCCGAGTTCTGGATCCTCACGGGCGTGGAGCCTGCGCGCACCTGGCAGGCTTTCGCGTCGGAGTTCATCGACGTCGCTCTTCGCGACGACATCACGGGCTTCGTGACGCTCGGCGCGATGCTCTCCGACGTGCCCCACACCCGCCCCATCTCGATCTTCGCCTCGAGCCAGAACGAGCAGGTCCGCGAGGCGCACGGCCTCGAGCGCTCGCTCTACGAAGGCCCCGTCGGAATTCTCAGCGTCATCGAGCACTTCGCCGAGAGCGCCGGCATTCCGACCGCCAGTCTGTGGGCGAGCGTGCCGCACTACGTCGCCTCCGCCACACCGTCGCCCAAGGTGACCCTCGCTCTTCTCGATCGGCTCGAGGAGCTGACCGGCGTGGATGTGCCTCGCGACCACCTGCGCACCGAGGCCGCCGCCTGGGAGGCATCGATCGATGCCGCCGCCGCGGACGACGAGGACATGACCGAGTACATCCATCAGCTCGAGCGCACGCGCGACACGTGGGACTCCCCCGATGCGTCGGGCGATGCCATCGCTCAGGCCTTCGAGCGCTATCTCAAGCGCCGTGGCGACGGCCCCGGCGACCACAAGCGGTAGTCGCCGGGGCCCTCGTCATCACGCCGCGATGACGCCGGTCCCCAGCAGCACCAGGAGGACGGTCCCCAGGAGGATGCGGTAGATCACGAACGGCAGGAAGCTCCGCTTCGAGATGTAGTTCATGAAGAACGCGATCACGCCGAGCGCCACGACGAATGCGATGCCCGTCGCCGCGAGCGTGTCTCCGAAGGAGAAGAACGACGGCTCGTCCCAGCTCTTGAACACCTGGTAGAAGCCACTGCCGAACACGGCGGGGATCGCGAGCAGGAACGCGTAGCGAGCGGCAGCGGCACGCTCGTAGCCGAGGAAGAGTCCCATCGTGATCGTTCCACCGGAGCGCGAGACTCCGGGGATCAGCGCCAGAGCCTGCGCGAAGCCGTACGCGATGCCGTGCGGGTAGGTGAGCTGATCGAGCTTGCGCCGCTTCGCGCCGACGTGGTCGGCGATCCCGAGCAGGATACCGAAGACGATCAGCATGATCGCGACGATCCAGAGGGAGCGGAAGACGGTCTCGATCTGGTCCTGGAAGAGCAGCCCCAGGACCACGATCGGAATGCTGCCGATGATGATCATCCATCCCATGCGCGCATCCGGATCGCTGCGCGGGACCCTGCCGGTCAGCGACCGGAACCACTGCGCGATGATCCGCACGATGTCGCGCCAGAAGAACACCACGACCGCCGCCTCCGTGCCGATCTGGGTGATCGCGGTGAACGCGGCGCCGGGATCCTCGCCCGACGGCAGGAAGGTGCCGAGGATGCGCAGATGGGCGCTGGAGGAGATCGGGAGGAACTCGGTGAGTCCCTGGACGATGCCGAGGATGAGCGCTTCGAACAAGTGCATGGAGGAGCTTTCTGAGTCGTGGTGCGCGGACGTGGAGCCGAGAGCTCAATACGTGCGCAGCAGATCGGCCAGCACCCGCTGACCGAAGACAAGCGATTCTACGGGCACCCGCTCATCGACCCCGTGGAACATCCCGGTGAAGTCGAGGTCTGCGGGAAGCCGGAGAGGCGCGAACCCGTACCCGGTGATTCCGAGATATGCGAGCGCCTTGTTGTCGGTTCCTGCACCCAGCAGGTACGGGATGACCGGCACGCCGGGGTCATGCCGGCCGAGACTCGCGATCATCGCCTCGACGAGCTCGCCGTCGAAAGGCGTCTCCATGCCGATGTCCCGCACCACCGTCTGGATCTCGATCTCGTCGCCGACGATCTGCTGCAACTCGGCGAGCACGTCGTCTTCGGTTCCGGGGATCACCCGCACGTCGATCAGCGCCTCGGCACGCTCCGGGATCACGTTGTGCTTGTATCCGGCGGACAGGGCGGTCGGGTTCGTCGTCGTGCGGAACGACGAACGGAGGAAGGCCTCCGCGGGCCCCGCAGCCGCCGCGAGGGCATCCGGGTCGTCGACGGAGCGCCCGGTGAGATCGCTCAAGCCCTGCAGCAGTGCTTCGGTGGTGGGAGTGAGTCGCAGGGGCCACCGCGTGCGACCCAGGGCCGCCACGGCCTCCGCGAGCTTCGAGACCGCATTGTCGTCGTGGAGACGGCTTCCGTGGCCGGCGCGGCCCTTCGCCACGAGGCGTATCCAGATGAGCGCCTTCTCCCCCACCTGCAGCAGGTAGGCGCGGCGATCGTCGACCGTGATCGAATAGCCGCCCACCTCGCTGATCGCCTCGGTCGCGCCCTCGAACCACTCGGGGCGGTTCTGCACCACGAGAGCCGATCCCTCCACTCCGCCGTTCTCCTCATCGGCGAAGAAGGCGAGCACCAGGTCGCGTTCGGGCTGCTCGCCCGCTCGCAGCAGGTCGCCGACCGCCGTCAGGATCATCGCGTTCATGTTCTTCATGTCGACGGCGCCCCGCCCCCAGAGCATGCCGTCCTTGACGACGCCCGCGAAAGGATCGACGGTCCAGTCCTCGGCCATGGCCGGGACGACGTCGAGGTGGCCATGCACCACGAGCGCCGGCTTGCTCCGGTCGCGTCCGGGCACCCGCGCCATGACGTTCGTGCGCCGCGGGATGGGCTCGTAGTACTCGACTTCCAGGCCGAGATCCTGCAGATAGGCGCCGACGTACTCGGCCGCTTCCCGCTCGCCCTTCGCGTTGCCCCCGCCGAAGTTCGAGGTGTCGAATCGGATCAGGTCGCGCGCGATGCGAACCACCTCGGGCAGAGACACGTCAGTCATGGAGTCCAGGCTATCGAAAGGCCGTGGCGCGCCCGGGCGTCGCCGTCGGTTTCTGAGTGCCCCGAAGCTCGTGCTAATGTAAATCTTCGTTCGGCAACGAACATCCAACACCTGCGCGGGTGGCGGAATGGTAGACGCGCTACGTTGAGGTCGTAGTGCCCGTAAGGGCGTGGGGGTTCAAGTCCCCCTCCGCGCACAGACAGGCCCCGGATATCCACATGATATCCGGGGCCTTCTTCGTTTCCGATGTCGCCGTGTCGTCGGACAGGACTCGCGTGGATCGTCGAGTCCTGTCCGACGCGGTCGGGCCGGCGCCTGTCAGACCGCGCCGACGCCGAACACCAGACCGAGCACGTACGTGACCGCTGCGGCTCCGAAACCGATCGCCAGCTGACGCAGCGCACGACGCAGGGGCGGCCCTCCGGACAGGATGCCGACCATCGCTCCCGTCGACAGGAGCGCGATGCCCACGAGCACGAGAGCGACGACCACCGCTGTGGTCCCCTCGAGCCCGAAGAGCCACGGGAGCACGGGGATGATCGCGCCGGATGCGAAGAGCAGGAAGCTCGAGATCGCGGCGGTCCAGTCGCTGCCGACGATCTCGTGGTCGTCTCCGGCGTGGACGTGGACCGGCCCTGTGGCGGTGCGTTCCACGCCGGCGCGCGCGGCATCGACGATGCGCCGTGCGCGCTCCAGAGCCTCCTGCTGGCCGATCCCGCGCGCCCGGTAGACCAGAGCGAGCTCGTTCTCATCGATGTCGAGGTCGGCGGCAGATGCGGCAGCATCCTCGTTGGCCTCCGTCGACGCGAGCAACTCTCGTTGAGACCGCACGGACACGAACTCCCCCGCTCCCATCGACAGCGCCCCGGCGAGCAGGCCTGCGATGCCGCTGAACAGGACGAAACCCGAACTGACGCCTGTGGCGCCGATGCCGAGCACGAGCGCGAGGTTGCTCACGAGGCCGTCGTTGGCCCCGAAGACCGCTGCGCGGAACGAGCCCGACAGGCGACGCCGACCCCGCGCAGCGAGACCGCGAACCACCTCGTAGTGCACTTTCTCGTCAGCGCGCATCGCCGGCGTCGCGTACTGCTCCGAGTCGTACGGTGAACGTGCCTCGGCGCTCTGCGCGAGGGCCAGCACGAAGATGGATCCGAAGCGGCCCGCCATCCAGCCGAGGAGGCGGGAGCGGACGCCGGCGCGTGGCAATCGGACCGGTTCCGCGCCGAGCAGATCGAGCCAGTGCTGCTCATGGCGCCGCTCGGCGTCGGCGAGGCTGAGAAGGATCTCACGCTCCTCCCCCGTGCGTCGGCTCGCGAGCTTCTGGTACACGTGTCCTTCGGCGCGTTCCTCGACGAGGTACCGCGCCCAGCGGCGGCGGTCTGCGGTGGTGGGCTCGGCGGCAGCGGGGGCTGTCATGAAGTCTCCTGATCGACGGTCCCCGTTCTCGGGGCAACCGTTCAACGCTAGCTTCGGGAGCCCGTCTCGGTCGCACCCGGCGACGGTATTGCCAGCTTTTCGGGTATCCGAACCGGCGCCAGGGTTCAGGAGCGGACGCGCTTGCGGAGTACGTCGATACGGGACTGCAGCTGCGTCACGGTCGCCTGGGCGACTGCTGGTCCACCGCAGATCCGGCGCAGCTCGGCATGGACCGCACCATGCGGTTCGCCCTTCTGACGGGCGTACAGCCCCACGAGGCTGTTCAGCAGCTGCCGCTGCTCGCGCAGCGTGCGGTGCAGGGGCGCAGGGAGCGTCGTCGTCTCGGTGGGACCCGCCTCGGCTTCTCTCGTCTCTCGCAGTCGCGTCTGCCGTGCCTGTCGCTGCATCAGGAGCTCGTGCACGTGCTCGGGCTCGAGAAGACCGGGAAAGCCGATGAACTCCTCTTCTTCGGGGGTGCCCGGTTCGGCCAGCTGACCGAACTCCTGGCCCTCGAACACGACCCGGTCGAAGTGGGCCACCGACGAGAGCGCCTGATAGCTGAATTCCTGGGTCAGCGCGTCGGACGCGTCGTCCTCGCGGTTCGCGGAGTCGAGCAGCGAGTCCTCGAGCCCGTCGTCGTCCTTCGACTGACGGTCGAGCGCGTGATCGCGCTGCTTGTCCATCTCGTTCGCGAGACCCATCAGGACCGGCACCTGAGGGAGGAATACGCTCGCGGCCTCGCCACGGCGGCGTGCTCGCACGAATCGGCCGATGGCCTGAGCGAAGAACAGCGGCGTCGACGACGACGTGGCGTAGACGCCGACCGCGAGGCGCGGCACGTCCACCCCCTCGGACACCATGCGCACCGCGACCATCCAGCGGTCCTCGCTGTTGCTGAACTTCTCGATGCGTTCGGAGGCCGTCGCGTCATCGGACAGCACGATCGTCGGCTGCTGACCGGTGATGCTGTGCAGGATCTTGGCGTAGGCACGCGCGACGGTCTGATCGGTCGCGAGCACCAGGCCGCCGGCATCCGGAACGTGATGCCTGATCTCGGTCAGACGACGATCGGCTGCGGACAGCACAGCCGGCATCCACTCGCCCTCGGGGTCGAGCGCCGTGCGCCAGGCCTGCGAGGTCACGTCCTTGGTGTTGTCCTGCCCGAGATGCGTCTCGAGTTCGTCTCCGGTGCTCGTGCGCCATCGCATCTTGCCGGCGTACATGTGGAACAGCACGGGGCGGACGACGCCGTCGGCCAGGGCGCGACCGTAGCCGTAGTTGTAGTCGGTGCGGGAGATCCGTGCACCGGACTCGTCAGGGTGGTACTCCACGAACGGGATCGGTGCGGTGTCGCTGCGGAAGGGCGTCCCGGACAGCAGCAGTCGGCGCTTCGCCGGCCCGTACGCGTCTCGGATCGCATCACCCCAGCTGAGGGCGTCTCCGCCGTGATGCACCTCGTCGAGGACGACGAGGGTCTTCGCATCCTCGGTCAGATGACGGTGGACCGACGACTTCGCCGCGACCTGCGCGTAGGTCACGACGGCGCCGTGGTAATGCCGCGCCGGCGCCCAATGACTGTTGCGGAACCGGGGATCCAGACGGATGTGCACCCGCGCTGCTGCATCGGCCCACTGCGTCTTGAGATGCTCGGTCGGCGCGACCACGATGATCCGGTTGACCTCCCCCATGCGCATGAGCTCGACCGCGAGGGTGAGCGCGAAGGTCGTCTTGCCTGCACCGGGTGTCGCCGCGACGAGGAAGTCACGCTGATCCGCCTGGAAGTACTGTTCGAGCGCCTCCTGCTGCCAGGCGCGCAGCTTGTTCGCAGTACCCCAGGGGGCGCGCTGGGGGAAGGACGGAGAAAGCATCGAGTCAACGATAATCGCTGCCGCCGACACTCGGCACGCTCACGCGATCCGCCGAGCGCGTCCTCCCCACATCCCACGCACCCGAGTAGGCTCGGTCACTGCGTGGCCGCCCCAGATGGGCCGCGTTCGTTCGCGAAGGAGAGCTGGATGACAGACCAGGATTCGATCCGAACCCCGGAACTCGACAACGAGAATCCGCACCCCTGGCGGAGGTTCGTCGCGATCGGCGACTCGTTCACCGAGGGGATCGGCGACCCCGACCCCTCGCAGCCCGGCAGCCACCGCGGCTGGGCCGACCGCGTCGCCGAGGTGCTCTCGCGTCAGGTCGACGACTTCGCGTACGCCAACCTCGCCGTGCGCGGCAAGCTGATCGCCCAGATCGTGCGCGACCAGATCGAACCCGCCGTGGCGCTGCATCCCGACCTGATCTCGATCTGCGCGGGCGGCAACGACGTGATCCGTCCGGGCACCGACCCCGACGCCATCGCCGTCCAGCTGGAGGACGCCGTCGCACGCCTGTCATCGACGGGTGCCGCCGTGCTGCTGTTCACCGGGATCGACACCGCCTTCACTCCTGTCTTCCGAGCGTTCCGCGGCAAGGTCGCGATCTACAACGAGAACGTCCGCGCGATCGCCGAGCGCCACGACTGCATCGTCGCCGACCAGTGGGCGCTCAAGGTCGTGCAGGACATGCGGTTCTTCGATGACGACCGTCTGCACTACAACTCGCTGGGCCATCATGAGGTCGCCCGCATGGCCCTGCGCGCGCTCAACGTGCCCAACGACCTCGAGTCCATGCAGCCCGAGCCGCTTCCGCTGCGCACCTGGCGGGAGGCGCGCTCCGAAGACCTCGGCTGGGCGCGGGAGCATCTGGTTCCGTGGGTGCTGCGGCGTCTTCGCCATGAGTCATCCGGTGATCACATCGTCGCGAAGCGTCCCGAGCCCTCGCCGATCATCTTCCCGTCGTCCGACTGACCATCTCATCCCATCCCATCCCGTCAGCGGCGTCCGAGCGCCCACAGCGCCACGGCCGCGGCAGACGCCACGTTCAGCGAGTCGACGCCTCCCGACATGGGAATCGTCACCACGGTGTCTGCCTCGTCGAGGGCGGTGCGTGAGAGTCCGTCGCCTTCGGATCCCATGACGAGAGCGACGCGCTCGGGGCGGGACGCGACGTAGGCGTCGAGAGTCACCGCGTCGTCGCTCAGCGCGAGGGCTGCGACGTCGAACCCTGCGGTATGAAGGTCGGTGACGGCGGACGCCCAGTCCGTGATCCGGGTCCACGGCACCTGGAACACCGTTCCCATGCTGACGCGCACGCTGCGCCGGTACAGGGGGTCGGCTCCCCCGGGAGACACCAGCACGGCATCCGCTCCGAGCGCGGCGGCCGCACGGAATGCGGCGCCGACATTCGTGTGATCGCCGACGTTCTCGAGAATCAGCACGAGCGTGGCGGAGTCGATGACCTCACGCACCGTCGGCAGGTCAGGACGGTGCATCGAGGCGATCGTGCCCCGGTGCACGGCGAAACCGGTCAGCGCCTCCGCCACGTCGTCCGGGACGACGTACACAGGTACATCGAGTTCTCCGACGATCGCTCGGATGTCGTCCACCCGCCGCTCCTGAACGAGGACCGATCGCGGATGATGCCCCGCAGCGACGGCTCGCGCGATGACTTTCGTCGATTCGGCGATGTACAGCCCGCCGGCCGGGTCGCTCACACTTCGGAGCGCGGTGTCGGTCAGTGCGCGATAGTCGTCGAGTCGTCGATCATCGGGATTCGTCACGCGCAGCAGTTCCACGAGCCCCAGTCTGCCATCGCTCTCCGAGTCGCCGTCGCGGTCGGCCGCGACGCGTCGAGCGGCCTGCGCACGCCGTAGACTCGCACAGGGAGGTCCTGTGAGCGCATCGAGTCCGGTCGAACTGTCGACCACCATCGCTCGCACCGCCGAACTCCTGCGCGGTCGGAAGATCGCCTTGCTCACCGGCGCCGGGATCTCCACGGACTCGGGAATCCCCGCTTACCGCGGCGAAGGGTCGCGCAACCGGACTGATCCCATGACGATCCAGCGGTACCTGGCCGATGAGACGGCGCGGCGTCGTTATTGGGTCGGCGGGCATCTCGGCTGGCGGGCGTTCGCCCGCGCCGAGCCGAACCCCGGCCATCTCTCTCTCGCCGCCATGGAGTCCTCCGGACACGTCACCGGCGTCATCACCCAGAACGTCGACGGACTGCATCTGCGCGCGGGCAGCTCGCACGTCATCGAAGTGCACGGCACCATGCGCAGGGTTCTCTGCCTGAAGTGCGGCCAGGTCTTCGATCGCCGCGACATCGCAGTGCAGATCGAAGAGCGCAATCCGTGGATCTCCGTCCCCGAGAACGTGGCGCTCGCTCCCGACGGCGACGTGCTCCCCGAGAGCACCGACGGCTTCATCGTGCCGGTGTGCACGGTGTGCGAAGGGATGCTGAAGCCCGACGTCGTGTTCTTCGGGGAGTACGTGCCGCAGGGGCGCTTCAAGGCCGCGGAGTCGCTGCTCCGGGCGAGCGATGCGCTGATCGTCGCCGGCTCATCCCTCGTCGTCAACTCCGGCGTGCGCCTCGTCGAGCGCGCACGACGCCGCAGCATCCCCCTGATCATCATCAACCGCGAGCCGACGCGCGCGGATGTCTGGGCCGATGCCACCATCGCCGCAGGCACCAGCGACGTGCTCCCCGCGATCCAGGAGCTCCTCGAATGACTCTGCTCACGCTCATCCGCCACGGCCAGACGGATTGGAACCTCGCCCGACGGATCCAGGGCTCCACCGACATCCCCCTGAACGAGAAGGGCCGTGCGGACGCACGGACCGCCGCGGATCGTCTCGAGGGCGTGACACATCACTCGATCTACGCCAGCCCGCTGAAGCGGGCGCGGGAGACGGCAGAGATCATCTCCGAAAGCCTGGGCCTCGGGGCTCCCGTGCTGGTGCCGGACATGCGCGAGCGCGAGTTCGGTGAGGGCGAGGGCATGCTCGTCTCTGACTACATCGAGAAGTACGGCGATTGGCTCTCGCCGGTTCCCGGCGCGGAGACCCTGGAAGGTGTCGCCGAACGGGCGCTGGTCGCCCTCGACGCGATCGCCCGCGATGCTCGCCGTCGCTCCGCACCGGTGGCGGAGTCCGTCATCGTCGTGACGCACGGCGGCGTGATCCGGTCACTGATCAACCACGTCTCGGGCGGCACGCTGCCGCGCGTCGGCGAGGTGCTCGCGAACGGTTCCGCCCACCGTTTCGAGGCCTCCCCCGGATCTCTGCGTCTCATCGACCAGGCGATCCTGGTCTGAACGACAGACCGCGGGAGATCGTTCGATCAGCGGGTGCGACCGAGCAGCGACCGAGCATGCCTCAGCACGGGCTCGTCTATCATGCGTCCGTCGAAGCGGAACACGCCTCGCTCGCTCGCTGAGGCGGCGAGAACCCGGCGGGCCCACTCGAGCGTCGCGTCGTCCGGAGCGTACGCCGCGCGAATGACCGCCACTTGACTCGGGTGGATGCACGCGGTCGCGACGAACCCGGACGCGGCAGCGTCGACAGCCTCGGCCTCCTGACCTGCGACATCGCCGATCTCGATGTGCACGGCGTCGATGGCGCCCTTGCCCTGTGCCCCCGCTTCGAGGAGAACGCGGGAGCGGGCATAGCGCGCGATGTCTCGATAGCCACCCTCCGGTGTGCGGCTCGATGTGCCGCCGAGGGAGGCGACGAGATCCTCCGCGCCCCACATCATCGCGACGACCTGCGGATGTGCTGCGATGCGATCTGCCGCGTGGATCCCCTTCGCCGTCTCGCACAGGGCGATCAACGAGAACCTCTCGTCGAAAGCGTTGAGGCTCTCAGCGCTCTCGGTCTTCGCGACCATCACGGTGCGGAAGTCGGTCTGAGAGAGCATGGCGAGGTCTGAGACGAAGGCGTCGGAACCCGGTGCGTTCACGCGGACGATCACTCGATCGGGGTCCAGGTCGGCATCGACGAGATTGTCGCGAGCTGCGGCCTTCGCCTCGGCCAGCACCGCGTCTTCGAGGTCGAGGATGACAGCGTCCGCCTTCTCGAGGGCACCGCGGAACCGTTCGGGTCGATCGGCAGGGCAGAAGAGCAGTGCCGGTCCGAGATCGAAGCTCATCGTTCCCCCTCGGGAAGACAGTGCACGAGCACCGTTCGGGTCGCGGTGGCGACGACTGTGCCGTCCTGGTTGCGTCCGGTATGCGCGATGGTCACGATCCCCTGCCCCGCTCGTGACGTCGAGAGCCGCTTGTCGACGACCACGCTCTCGGTGTACAGCGTGTCACCGGCGAACAGCGGATGCGGGAAGGCGATCTCGCCCAACCCGAGCTGAGCCACCAGGGTGCCTTGCGTGAGCTGCGCGACGGATGCCCCGACCATGGTCGAGAGCGTCCACATCGAGTTGATCAGACGCGCACCGAACGGCTGCTGCCCATCGGCGAAGGCGGCGTCGAGGTGCAGCGCCTGGGTGTTCATCGTGAGCGTCGTGAAGAGGACGTTGTCGGCCTCGGTCGCGGTGCGCCCAGGGCGATGAAGATATCGGGCATCGGTGACGAACTCCTCGAAGAAGAGACCGCGCTGGACGATGTCGTGCACGATCACCTCACCTCCTCGGTTCGCTGAGCGGATGGCATCCTGCCACGCTACCCGGCGAGCCCCAGCGCTCGCGCGATCACGAGGAGCTGCACCTCGGTGGTGCCCTCGCCGATCTCGAGGATCTTCGAGTCGCGATAGTGACGGGCCACCGGGAACTCGTTCATGAAGCCGTTGCCGCCGAAGATCTGCGTCGCGTCCCGGGCGTTGTCCATCGCGGCCTCGCCCGCCACGAGCTTCGCGATCGCCGCCTGCTCAGCGAACGGCCGCCCGGCGTCACGGAGCCGTGCCGCATGGTGCCAGGCGAGCCGTGCCGTGTGCACTCGGGCACGCATGCGCGCGAGTGTGAACTGCGCGTTCTGTCGCGTGCTGAGGGCGCTGCCGAAGATGGTGCGACTCTTCGCATAGTCGACGGCTGCCTCGAGGCAGCCCTCCGCGGCGCCGGTCGACAGCGCGGCGATCGCGATGCGGCCCTCGTCGAGGATGCTCAGGAAGTTGCGGAAGCCGCTCCCCTGCTCGCCCAGGAGGTTGCCGGCGGGGACCCGTGCCCCGGTGAAGCTGAGCGGATGCGTGTCGGACGCGTTCCACCCGACCTTGTCGTACGGCGCCTCGACGGTGAAACCGGGTGTGCCGTTGGGCACGATGATGGTCGAGATCTGCTTGCGGCCCCCCTCGTTCCCGGTGACCGCGGTGACCGTGACGAAACGCGTGATGGGCGTTCCTGAATTGGTGATGAACTGCTTCGACCCGTCGATGACCCATTCGTCGCCGTCGAGCCGGGCGGTGGTCCGGGTCGCTCCCGCGTCGCTCCCGGCCTCCGGCTCGGTGAGGCCGAAGCCCGCGAGCGCTCGGCCGGCGAGCAGGTCCGGCAGGTACTCCTGCTTCTGCTCTTCGGTGCCGAAGCGGAAGACGGGCATCGCACCGAGGCTGACTCCGGCTTCGAGCGTGATGGCGATGGACTGGTCGACGCGTCCGAGTGCCTCGATCGCGATGCCCAGCGCCATGTAGTCGCCGCCCTGACCCCCGTACTCCTCGGGGAACGGCAGGCCGAACAGCCCGAGGTCACCCATCTGGGCGACCACGTCCATCGACAGCGTGTGCGTGCGGTCCGCCTCGTAGGACTGCGGCGCGACGACCGTCTCGGCGAACTCGCGCACCATCGCCGCGAGTTCGCGCTCTTCATCGGTCAGCTCATGCATCGTCACTTCTCCTCCGTCGTCATGTGCGCGACCGGCTGGTCGCGTCGAACCTGATCGCCGACGGCGACCAGGAGGCGCACCGTCCCGTCCTGGGGCGCCAGCACCGGGTGCTCCATCTTCATCGCCTCGATCGAGACGAGCGGCGTGCCGGCGGTCACGACGTCGCCATCGCGGACATGCACGGCCACCACGCTTCCCGGCATCGGAGCTCTCGCATCCGGACCGTTCGCGGACTCGCTCTGCTCCCTCTGCTGCAGACGGTGCAGCAACAGGGCTCGGCGATCGAGAGGCTCCAGGCGCACGGTGCGTCCGTCCTCGCTGACCCAGACCGCACCGTCGTCGTCCACCGCAGCCATGGCGCGCGACCGCGAGCCGCTGGATGCAGGCGCGGGGATGACCTTGCCGCGTTCGGTCCGGAAGGAGATCTCGCGCCGATCGTCCTGCGTGAGGTGCTGCCACACCGCGCCCGCTCGGTGACTCGCCCTGGTCGCGCCGACCGCGTCATCCGTGCCTGAGACGGTTCGCCGTGCGGCGGCCAGCATCGTCGGCGATGGCGGCTCCTCGACGAGCGGCAGAAGCGTCTCGATGAGTCCCGTGTCGAGGTCCCCGGCCGTGACCCGCTCATCGCGGCAGAGTGTGCGCAAGAACCCGATGTTCGTGTCCACACCCAGCACGACGGTCCTGCTCAGAGCCTCATCGAGCAGGCGGAGCGCGGTGGTCCGGTCGTCAGCGAACGCGATGATCTTCGCGATCATCGGGTCGTAGAATCCGGTCACGTCGTTGCCCGTCTCCACGGCCGCATCGACCCTCACACCGCGCGGCGGATCGAACAGCAGCACGCGTCCGGTCGAGGGCAGGAATCCGCGCTCCGGCGATTCCGCGTACACGCGCGCCTCGACGGCGTGACCGTGCAGACCCGGCGCAGGGTCGAGACGTCCGCCTGCCGCGACGTGGATCTGCAGGGCGACGAGGTCGAGGCCGGTGACCTCCTCGGTGACGGGATGCTCGACCTGCAGGCGGGTGTTCATCTCGATGAAGAAGACCTGGTCCGGAACATCGGCGTCGATGAGGAACTCCACGGTTCCGGCGCCGACGTACGAGACGCTCTGTGCGGCCTGCGTGGCGGCTTCGAGGAGTCGGTCCCTCGTCGACTCGGGGATCCCCGCAGAGGGAGCCTCCTCGATCACCTTCTGGTGACGTCGCTGCAGCGTGCACTCGCGCTCGCCGAGGGTGATCACCGTTCCGTGAGCGTCGCCGAACACCTGCACCTCGATGTGCCGGGGGCGTCGGATGAGCCGCTCCAGGATCAGGGAGTCGTCACCGAACGCCGAACGCGCCACCCGTCGAGCGGACGCCAGTGCGGCGCTGAGCCCGGATGCCGCCTCGACGACCTCCATACCCTTGCCGCCGCCGCCCGCACTCGGCTTGACGAGCAGCGGGTAGCCGACAGCGTCGGCCTCGTCAGCGATCTCCGCGTCCGACAGTCCTCTCGCATCGAAACCCGGCACCACCGGGACGCCGGATCGCACGACATGGTCGCGGGCCTTCGCCTTGTCTCCCATGACCTGGAGTGCGTCGACCGACGGACCGATGAAGACGATGCCGCTCTCCGCGCATGCCTCGGCCAGCCCGACGCTCTCCGAGAGGAATCCGTAGCCCGGATGGATGGCCTGCGCTCCGGTCGCGCGGGCTGCGGCGATGACGGCATCGATGTCGAGGTACGACTCGGCGACCGGCGCCGGGCCGATCCGCACGGCTTGATCGGCCTCGCGCACATGGGGGGCGTCGGCATCCGCATCGCTGTAGACGGCGACGCTGCGGATGCCCATCGCACTGAGAGTGCGGATGACCCGGCGTGCGATCTCGCCTCGATTGGCGACGAGGACGCTGTCGAAACGATGGGAGGTGGAGACACTGTTCGTCATTGCGGTCACATCCGGAAGAGGCCGAAACGCGGCTCGGGCAGCGGGCTTCGCGCGACCACATCGAGGGCGAGCCCCAGTAGGTCGCGGGTCTGGGCGGGGTCGATGATGCCGTCGTCCCACAGGCGGGCGGTGGCGTAGTACGGCTCACCCTGGGTCTCGTACTGCTCCCGGATGGGCTGTTCGAACGCGAGCCTCTCGTCGGTACTCCACGCCTGTCCGCGAGCCGTCAGCTGGTCGTCCTTCACCGTCCCGAGAACGGAGGCCGCCTGGGCGCCGCCCATCACCGAGATACGGCTGGCCGGCCACGTCCACAGGAAGCGAGGCGAGTACGCACGTCCGCACATGGAGTAGTTGCCGGCCCCGAAGGATCCGCCGATGATGACGGTGAGCTTCGGCACGCGGGTGCTGGCGACGGCGGTGACCATCTTCGCTCCGTCCTTCGCGATGCCGCCCGCCTCGGCATCCGATCCGACCATGAAGCCGGAGATGCTCTGCAGGAACACCAGAGGGATGCCGCGTTGGTCGCAGAGCTCGATGAAGTGCGCGCCCTTCAGGGCGGATTCGCTGAAGAGCACTCCGTTGTTCGCGACGATCCCGACCGGGTGCCCGTGCAGGCGCCCGAAGCCGGTGACGAGGGTCGTGCCGTACTCCTTCTTGAACTCGCGGAACGTGCCGCCGTCGATCAGCCGATCGATCACCTCGTGCACGTCGTACGGGGTGTTGACGTCGACCGGGACGACGTCATAGAGCGAGCCGGGTTCGGACGGCCGACGCGACTCGACCACGTCCCAGACCGGAGCGAGGGGCGACGGCAGGGTGGCGACGATGTCGCGCAGGATCTCGAGTGCGTGCTCGTCATCCTCGGCGAGATGGTCGACCACCCCGCTGCGCCGGGCGTGCAGTTCGCCGCCGCCGAGCTCCTCCGCCGACACGATCTCACCGATCGCCGCTTTCACGAGCGGAGGACCGCCGAGGAAGATCGTCCCCTGGCCACGCACGATGACGGTCTCGTCACTCATCGCGGGGACATAGGCTCCGCCCGCCGTGCACGAACCGAGCACGGCGGCGAGCTGCGGGATCCCCTCCGCGGACATCCTGGCCTGGTTGAAGAAGATGCGTCCGAAGTGCTCGCGGTCCGGGAACACCTCGTCCTGCTTGGGGAGGAAGGCGCCGCCGGAGTCGACGAGGTAGAGACACGGAAGTCGATTCTCGAGCGCTATCTCCTGTGCGCGCAGGTGCTTCTTGACCGTGAGCGGATAGTAGGTTCCGCCCTTGACTGTCGCGTCGTTGCACACGACCATCACGTGCCTGCCATGGACGAGGCCGATCCCCGCGATGACTCCTGCGGCTGGCGCCTCTCCCCCGTACAGTCCGTCGGCCGCCAACGGGGCGATCTCGACGAAGGGGCTGCCCTCGTCGAGGAGTCTGGTCACGCGATCACGCGGGAGGAGCTTGCCGCGCGCGATGTGCCGTTCCCGGGATGCCTGCGGCCCCCCTTGAGCGGCGACGGCCAGTCGTTCGTGCAGCTCGGCAGCGAGAGACTGCTGGGTTGCGGGCATCGTGACGTCCTCCTCGACCACATCGCGCCGGCGTCATCGCCCTGGCGCATTCGATGCTTTCTCGGTTAGTGTTCACTAACCGATCGCATCAGGTTAGCGAGGATTAACTGAGATGACAAGCCCTCCCACTGCGCGAGACCGCGCCAAGGCGGAGCGGTCTGACGCCATCCTCCGAGAAGCCGCACGACTCTTCGCCGAGAGCGGATACAACGGTGTGAGCCTCGAAGACATCGGCGCCGCCGTAGGCGTCTCCGGACCGGCGGTCTACCGCCACTTCGCCGGCAAGCAGGCGCTGCTCGGCGCCGTGCTCGTCCAGGTGAGCGATGACCTGGTCTCGGGCGGCACGAGTGTCGCGGCGGGCGGGTCCACACCCGAGGAGCGCATCCGCGCGCTCGTCGCCTTCCACGTGGAGTTCGCGCTGGGTCACGCGGATGTGATCCGAGTGCATGACCGGGACGTCGCGCATCTCGCCGCTCAGGATCATGCCGAGGTCCGCCGGCTGCAGCGCGCATACATCGAGCTCTGGATCGAGACCCTGAGCCCTCTGGTCGATGCCGACGCCGACGAGCTTCGTCTGCGGGTGCAAGCGTGCTTCGGGCTCATCAACTCGACACCGCACAGCACGCGCGCGGCGTCCCGGCAGCGCTCCGCCACCGCGACAGTGCTCGCCGCGATGGCGGAATCAGCGCTCCGAGCGACTACCTGAGCAGCATCGCCCTCCCCGGTTCCTCCAACACGTCCGCGACGTCCTTGAGGAACCTCGCTCCCTCCGCCCCGTCGACGATGCGGTGGTCGAACGACAGGCTGAGAGTCATCACTTGGCGAAGGGCGATCTCACCGCGGTACTCCCACGGAAGGCGCCGGACGGCGCCGACGGCGAGGATTCCCGACTGCCCCGGAGGCAGGATGGGGGTGCCCGCGTCGATGCCGAACACACCGATGTTCGAGATGGAGAAGGTGCCGCCCGCCAGCTCGACAGGAGATGTGCGTCCTTCCCGCGCGGTGACGGCGAGAGATGCCACCGCATCGGCGAGCTCCGTGAGTGTCAGAGACTCGGCGTCGCGGATGTGAGGCACGATGAGTCCCCGCTCGGTCGCTGCGGCGATCCCGAGGTCCACGTATCCGAACTGCACGATCTCGCCCGCGGACTCGTCCCATCGGGCATTGAGCCCGGGCGTGCGACTCAAAGCGAGACAGGCCGCTTTCGCCACCACCGCAAGCGGACCGATCCGATGCTCCGAGAGTGAGCGGTCGCCCCGCAGTGAGGCGATGAGGTCCATCGTCGCCGTGACATCCACCGTGTGGAAGACCGTGACGTGCGGTGCGGTGAACGCGCTCTCGACCATCGCCGCAGCCGTGTGCTTGCGAACTCCGCGGATGGGGATCCGCGTCTCCCGAGAGCCATCACGGAGGCTCGCGGCATCGTCCGGAACCCGCGGTCGGGGAGGCGCGGGATCGACCTGTTCTGCGGTCGTCGCCGTGCGAGACGCGTAGTCGTCGACATCCCCGCGGGTGATCACGCGATCCCCCACCGTCGCCGCCACCAGCACGAGATCGATCCCGAGACGCTTGGCATACGCACGCACGGGCGGAGTGGAGCGCGGCCGCTCGGCGACGACCTCGACGCTCACGGTCGGCGACGCGTCGTGCGGCGCCGCTTCGAGCACGGCCGTGTCGGTCGCCGCCCGTCCGCCGACCGCACGTCTGGCACGTCGGGCCGGTCGCCCGGATGCTGATGGCGCAGCTCCGTAGCCCACGAGGTTGGGTTGCGCCTTCTCCTCAGCACCGCCGCCATCCGAGGCGGCAGACGAAGCGTCGTCGGCTCCCTCGACATCGAACTCGATCAGCGGCGCGCCCACTGCGACGGTCTCCCCCGCCGCAGCATGCAGGGCTGTGACGACGCCTGCGTGCGGAGAAGGCAACTCGACGATCGCCTTGGCGGTCTCGACCTCGGCGAGAGTCTGATTGAGCGCGACGACATCGCCGGGAGCGACGAGCCACTGGACGACCTCCGCCTCTGTGAGTCCTTCTCCGAGGTCGGGCAGTCTGAACTCCGCGTTCACGCCTCTGCTCCCGTCAGGCTGTTCGGACGGTCGAGCACCCGGTCGACGGCGTCCAGCAGTCGGTCGAGATCCGGGAGATGGTATTTCTCGAGCTTCGCCGGCGGGTACGGGACGTCGTGTCCGGTCACGCGCAACGGCGCCGACTCGAGGTACTCGAAGCAGCGCTCCGTGACGCTCGCGATCACCTCAGCCGCCATACCGGCCTCTCGCGACGCCTCGTGCGCGACGACGACACGGCCGGTCTTGCGGACCGACGTCGCCACGGTGTCGTAGTCGACCGGCGACAGCGAACGCAGATCGATGACCTCGAGCGAGATGCCATCGTCTTCGGCGGCCTCGGCGGCCTGCAGCGCGGTCGTCACCATCGCCCCGTAGGTGATGAGCGTCGCATCATCGCCTGTGCGGACGACTCGCGCGAGTCCCATGGGGGCGGCATCCGCGAGCGGGGCGTCGAGATCGACATCGCCCTTGTGGTGGTAGAGCCGCTTCGGCTCGAAGAAGATCACCGGGTCGTCCGACGCGATCGCCTGGCGAAGACTCCGGTAGGCGTCTTCCGGATTGGAGACCGCGATCACACGGAGCCCTGCGGTGTGCACGAAGTACGCCTCAGGCGATTCCGAGTGATGCTCGGCAGCACCGATGCCTCCCGCCCAGGGGATGCGGATCGTTATCGGCATCTTCACCCGGCCCTGCGTCCGGTAGTGCAGCTTCGCCACCTGCGCGACGATCTGGTCGAAGGCCGGATAGACGAAACCGTCGAACTGGATCTCGACCACAGGCCGATAGCCGCGGAACGCCAACCCGACCGCCATGCCGACGATGCCGGATTCAGCGAGGGGCGTGTCGATGACACGCTGGGGCCCGAACTCGTCGAGGAGTCCATCCGTGATGCGGAAGACGCCTCCGAGCTTGCCGATGTCCTCGCCCAGCAGCACGACCTTGTCGTCGTCGCGCATCGCCCGTCGTAGACCTGCTCCGAGCGCCTTCCCGAGAGTGATCTGAGTCATGCTCACGCCTCGCCGTCGAACGACGCGAGGTACGCGGCGTACTCGTCGCGCTGCCGCTCGAGGCCGGAGTGCGGCTCTGCGTAGACGCCGTCGAACACCGAGAGCGGAGGACGCGTCACCATGCCCAGGCACTCGGCGCGCATGTCTCGAGCCGCGGCGTCCGCCGCTCTCTGCGTGTCCGCGAGCTGCTCGTCGTCGAGCTCGCCGATCGATCGCAGGTGTGCCTCCAGCCGGGCGATCGGGTCACGCTCACGCCATGCCTCGAGTTCGTCGTCGCTGCGGTAGCGGGTCGGGTCGTCGGCTGTCGTGTGCGGACCCATGCGATATGTGACGGCCTCGATGTAGGCGGGGCCCTGTCCGGACCGCGCGTGCGCGAGAGCCCAGCGCATCGCGGCCATGCAGGCCAGCACGTCGTTGCCGTCCACGCGCAGGCTCGGGATGCCGAAGCCGGGCGCGCGTCCGGCGATCGGATACTGCGATTGCACCGATACCGGCTCCGAGATGGCCCAGTGGTTGTTCTGGCAGACGAACACCACCGGAGCCTGATACGAGGACGCGAAGATCATCGCCTCGTTCACATCTCCCTGGCTCGTGGCACCGTCGCCGAAGTAGGTGACGGCGACCTCGTCCGCATCTTCGTGACGGATGCCGAGCGCATACCCGACCGCGTGGAGCGTCTGCGCTCCGATGATGATCTGCAACGGAGCGACGCGGAGTGCTGCGGGGTCGTGACCCGCGCCCTCTTCACCACGCCACATACGGACGAAGTCGCCCGGCTGCGCGCCCCGTGCATAGATGACACCCGTCTCGCGGTAGCTCGGGAAGACGTAATCCTGCGGTGCGAGCGCCCTCGCGGTTCCGATCTGGGTCGCCTCCTGCCCCTGGCATGGCGCCCAGAGCCCCAGCTGGCCCTGGCGCTGGAGCGCCACCCCCTCCGCGTCGATGCGCCGGAGGACGACCATGTCGCGGTGGAGCGCGCGCAGTCCGGCACCGTCGACGTCGGCGACGAACCCGTCGAGACGAGTGTTCGCGACGCGCTCGCCGTCCGGCGCGAGGATGCGCTCCGCGAGTTCGAGATCCTGCGCCATGTCGGCGATCGGAGTGATCTGGGGTGACATCGTCGTCCTCCTCGTTCGTGGCCGTCGTCACGGGTTCTACGCGCGGCCCCGGCCTCAGCGCCGGTTCACTTGAGAGTACGTCCGCTCATCACCTCGCTCAAGCAATCGAGAGCGGCTTGAGCATGTTGCCAAATCTGGGGTACATCGTGCCTGCTATCGTTTGGCACTATGGCCGGACTTGACCGCATTGATCTGGAACTTCTCGCCGCACTCGCCGATGACCCTCGCGTGACGATCGTGGCGCTGGCGGAGAATCTTGGACTCTCCCGCAACACCATCCAGGCGCGCATGGCGCGACTCGAGCAGACAGGGATCTTCCAGTCGTACGAGCGGTCGTTCTCGACCGACGTGCTGGGGTTCCCCCTTCAGGCGTTCGTGAGCATCGGCGTGCGTCAGACCGAATTGCCGCGGATCATCAACGAACTGGCGCGCATTCCCGAGGTCGTGCAGGCGCACGGACTCAGCGGATCGATCGATCTGCTGGCACGCGTCGCGTGCAGGGATGCCCGCCACCTGTTCGACACCGATGCGCGCATCCTGTCGATCGACGGAGTCGAGCGGACCGAGACCTCCCTGGCCATGGGCGAGGTCATCCCCTTCCGGGTCGCCGGCCTCATCGGGCTCGCGAGACGGGAATCCTGAGGAATCGTCGCACGGCGCCTGCAGCCTCGGCAGGCGTCTCGTAATGGATCAGGTGTCCGACCTCGGCGATCTCCACGAGGGTCGCGTCATCGAATCTGGTGGCGAGCTCCCGCTCGACCTCGATCGGTGTGATGTCGTCGCGCTGAGCGGCGATGAGCAGAGTCGGGGTCGGGATCGAGCGGGCGAATTTGCTCACATCATGCGACACGCTCGTCACGAAGGCGTCCCGCAGGACATCGCGGTCGGCGAAGCGCGAGAAGTAGGTGTCGTGCTGATCGTGGATGAAACGGCGCAGCTGCGGGTCCGACGTCTTCGCCATCGTGATGCTCATGACTCTGACGATCAGTCGGTTCCGCAGCAGAGCAGTGCCCAGCCGCTCGGGCAGCCGCGCCCCGAGCGAGTAGTACAGCACGGCCAGCCGCGTCATGATGCCCTTGGGGCCCTCGAGGGCGGGTGCTCCGATCGGATTGATGAGGATCAGCCGCGGAGTCTCGAGCCCTGCCGCCACGGCCGCGGAGGCGACGATCGATCCGAAGGAGTGCCCGAGGATCACCGCCCCGGGGGCCACCGCAGCGGCGAACTCGGTCAGCCACGCGACGTACTGGTCGAGATCGTACGAGCGCCCGGCGACGGGCGCCGTCTCTCCGAAGCCGGGAAGGTCGGGAGAGATGACCCGGACCTCGGGAAGGAACGCGAGAACCGGCTCGAGACCGTGGTGCTCACCTCGGAATCCATGCACGGCGACGACTGTCACATCTGCATCGGAGGGACCGTACTCCCAGTACACGGTCGTCCCGCCTCTGACCTCGACCTCATGACGCACGACCGGCAGTCGGCTCAGACGGTCGGCATACGGAGAGGGCGCTGGCATGGATCAAGTCTAGGGTCGTCGCATGCGGGATCCCCGTGTGCCTCCGCCCCGATGTCGGAGCCCGGTTCTACGGTGAGATCATGCCCCCGGCACCCTCGCTCCCGCACTGGATCACTCGCGTAGGCGTGTTCGACCTCGAGACGACCGGTGTGGACGTGGAGCACGACCGCATCATCAGCGCACACGTCGGGCTCCTCGACGCCGGCGGCCGCGAGATCGCCGCACGGGACTGGCTCGCGGATCCCGGCGTGCCGATTCCGGACGGCGCCACCGCCGTGCACGGGATCACGACCGAGCACGCGCGCCGCCACGGACGGCAGGGCGCCGAGGTGGTCCGAGAGGTCACGGCGGCCCTGCGATCCCTGCTTTCTCAAGGTGTGCCGATCGTGGCCTACAACGCCGCATACGATTTCTCCCTCCTGGCACACGAGGCGCACCGCCACGGCATCCCGCCACTGGAGGACCCTTCACCGATCATCGACCCGCTCGTGATCGACAAGGCCTATGACCGCTATCGTCCGGGCAAGCGAACGCTCGAGGTGGTCGCAGCCCTCTATGCGGTGCGCCTCGAGGACGCCCACGAAGCGGCGGCGGATGCCGTGGCCGCAGGCCGGGTCGCGCAGGCTCTGGCCCGCCAGTTCGTGCTTCCGGATACCCTAGAAGAGCTGCACACACGCCAGATCGGGTGGGCCCGCTCTCAGGCGGCGAGCCTCACGGAGTACTTCATCCGGATGGGCCGCATCGAACCTGATGAGCGCCTCGACGGAACCTGGCCGGTCCGTGCACGTCGAACCGTTCAGGAGGTGCCCCGCGATGCGATTCCGTACCAGTGACGTCTCGCGTGTCGAGAGCACCTGGAAGCAGTTCGTCCCGTCCGCCGTCCTGCACGACGTCGACCCGCAACGCTTCCGCTTCGACTGGCACTCTGCCGATCTCGGTGCCGTGAGTCTCGTGCGCTACGACCTCGCCGCCGAGGTGCGCTCGACAGCCGAACCACAGGACCAGGTGCTGGTCTGCCGTGTCGATGGGCCCGATGCCCGGGTGTACTCCGATCGAGGAGATCTCGATGCGAGTCTCCCCTGGATCTCCGATGGTCCGAGAGTGCGCGCCCGCTGGGATGCGGGAGCGAGGGTCACGGCACTCGTCTTCGAGCGGAACACCCTGACCCACCTCGCGAAGAGGATCAGTGGCGACGACGGCGTATCCGTCCGCGTGGGCGATCTCGCTCCGCGCTCCGCGCACGCCGGGGCCGCTTGGGATCGCATGTTCGCGTATCTCGAGATGAGCGCCGCGGATCTCGTCGACGATGCGGACGATGACGATCTCGTGCGCAGCGAACTGGCTCGCCATGCCGCGGCGACGACGCTCGCGGCCTTCGCGACGACGAGTCGCCTGCAACGGCATCGGCCGGCGCAGAGCACGCCGGCGCCGGCGACGGTGCGTCGCGCCCTCGCCTTCATCGCCGAGAATTCGCACCGGCCGATCACGGTCGACGACGTCGCCGCTGCCGTCCACATCTCGACGCGAGGCCTTCAATACGCCTTTCGGCGCGCACTCGACACGACGCCGGCGGAGTCGCTGAGGCAGGCGCGCCTCGATGGAGCGCACCGCGATCTGCGTTCGGGCTCACCGACGACGGTCGCCGCGGTGGCCCGACGGTGGGGTTTCTCGCATCCGTCTCGCTTCGCCGCGGCGTATCGCGAGAGCTTCGGCGTGCTTCCTTCTGTGACGGCGGCGAAGCACAGTCGATGACACTATGCGAACAGATTGTTCGCACGTGTCGCGCGCCGCGACCAGCACGCCGAGAGCGTCGCCGACTGAGACATATATTCCGAGATATGGGTTCTCTCTATTACGGCGGCTCGGAGCCGATCCATATCGAAGATCGGGCGCTCGCGCACCTCAAGGTCGTCATCGCGACGAAGTTGCGTCGCAACGAGAGCTTCACACTCACGTGGAAGCATCCCGACGGTGACACCGAAGGCCGTTCGACGGTCTGGCTGCATCCGTCGATCCCGCTGCGGTTCGTCTTCGACGAGAGCGAGACGCCCGAGCTCAGCCGCCGATGGATCGAGGATCTCGCTCATTCGGCCAACTCGAGCGGGGGCATCACGCTCGTCGACGAGGTCATCGACCCCTCGCCCGACCTCGACGCCGCGGGTACTCACTGACGTCCACAGGCATCGGCACGCACCTCCCGGTGTCAAGTCCCTCGCGCCCGACGTCGGGTGATGCCACGATCGAACCGATGACGGCACGCACCGAGGGGCACACGATGGAGACGGTCGATGGCCTTCCGTCGACGGCGAATCAGGGCACACGGGTCACCACGTCAGTGGTCATCCCGGTCAAGGACGATGCCGAGCTGCTGGTGCGCTGCCTGAGCGCTCTGCACGCCCAGGACCAGCCGGCCGACGAGATCATCGTCGTCGACAACGGCTCATCCGACTCGTCGGCCTCCGTCGCCCTCGCCCGGGGTGCGCGCGTGCTGACGTGTCTCGATCCCGGCATTCCCGCTGCAGCGTCGACCGGGTATGACGCGGCTCTCGGCGAACTGATCCTGCGCCTCGACGCGGACTGCGAACCGGATGCTCAGTGGATCACGGCCATCGTCTCGGCCTTCGACGACGACGAGCACCTCGGGGCGATCACCGGGCCCGCGCGCTTCACGGACGGGCCGGCAGCCCTGCGCACGCCGCTCTCGCGGCTCTATCTCGGCGCCTATATGACCCTCTTGAGCGTCACTCTCGGACATCTGCCCCTCTTCGGATCCAATCTCGCGTTCCGCAGGGAGGCCTGGCAGGCCGTGCGGTCCGACGTGCACCGAGGAGACCCCGACATCCACGACGACCTCGACCTCGCCTTCCACCTCGGCGAGAATCACCGCATCGCCCGGCTCCCGCACACCACGATGGGGATGTCGATGAGGCCGCTCACCGCAGGACAGTTCGGTCGACGCGTGCACCGAGGCGTCCGTAGCGTGCTCGTGCACTGGCCCCGCGACTTCCCACCCGTGCGTTGGGGACGGCTCATCGTCCGCCGCCGCCTGTTCAGCATCGCGGGACGGAGCGCCCGATGACGGTCGTGCCGCTGATCGGTCCCGCTGCTGCACCGGACCTGCACGTGATGTCGTTCAACATCCGTCGCGCGATGGAAGGCGCCCTGCGTCAGAAGCGTGACCGCTGGAGCCATCGCGAGCCTGCGGTCGCCGAGATGATCCGCTCGGAGCGGCCGACCGTCCTCGGACTGCAGGAAGTGCTCCCCCGATCGCTGAACGCCGTCACCGACGCCCTCGGGCGGGACCATCGGTTCATCGGCAGAGGGAGGAACCGCGATGGCACTGGTGAGGGAACACCCATCCTCTACGACGCGTCGCGGCTGGAGCTGCGCGGGTGGGACCAGCACGCTCTCTCGACACGGATCGACGAGCCGGGCAGCCTGTCATGGGGAGCGCTCTTTCCTCGCATCGTCGTCTCCGCGGAGTTCAGGGACAGGTCGACAGGGGTCGGGTTCCTGGTCGTCAACACCCATCTCGATCATCTCTCGCGTCGGTCTCGGCGACGTTCTGCCGAGGTCATCGCCGCACTGGTTCGCGCGCGCTCCCTTCCGACGGTCGTGATGGGAGACCTGAATGCGGGCCCCGGCTCCCAGGCCCTGCGCACACTCGTCTCGCGCGCCGATCTGAGCGACTCCTGGGGCGCGGCAGATGATCGGCTGACGCCCCTGTGGAGCACTCTCAGCGGATATCGGCGTCCGAAGGTCGGCGGTCGACGCATCGATTGGCTGCTCGTCAGTCCGGATGTCCGAGTCCGTGCCGCTGCAGTGAACGCACACGTCTTCGACGGGATCGCGCCCTCGGATCATCGCCCGGTGCAGGCGCTCCTGCGCCTGACGGGGAGGACACCGTGAAAGAGGACTTCCTGCGACCGCCGCGCACCGTCACGGAGTGGTCGGCCGACGCCGTGCGGGCGGTGGGCATCATCGGGGTCGCCGTCGCGCTGGTATGGCTCGCCCCGACCGACGCCGGCATCGCGGCGCTTGCGCTTCCCGCTCTGATGCTGCCGCGAGTTCTGGGCATGCGCGGGTGGTTCGACCTCACTGTGTGCGCCACCGTGCTCGTGGCGGCGTGGAGCAATGTGCTCGACCTGTACCGGTCGATCCCCGGATGGGACCTGCTCCTGCACCTGATCTGCACGGGGGTTCTCACGGTCGTCGCCGCACTGATCCTCACCCGGGCAGATGTCGTGCCCCTGACTCGCGACTCGGGCGCCAGCCGACGCACCTCGCTGATCCTCGCGCCCGTCCTGGCGCTGGCGCTGAGCGCGGTGTGGGAGATGATCGAGTGGCTCGGCTGGGCCTACCTCAGTGACGAGATCTTCGTCACCTACCAGGACACGATCGGCGACATGGTCTTCGGCGCCTTGGGCGGGATCGCCGCCGGAACAGTCCTCGCGACGTCGTCCCTCGATCGACAGCGGTCGACCGATGACGTCGCTGCGAAGCGGAGCAGGAGTAGGGCGGGCGGGACTTGAACCCGCGATCGTTGGGTTATGAGCCCACTGCCTTAACCAGCTTGGCCACCGCCCCGTGAGGACCAGCCTATCGGTCGAATCCGATCAGATCGGTGTCGCCGCGGCGTGGGTCCGGACGTGCGCGAGGTAGACGTCGGCGTTCGCGATCAGGTCAGCACGCTCCTGGTCGCTGAGCGCTCGGCGCACCTTCGCGGGCACCCCGGCCACCAGTGATCCGTCTGGCACCTCTGTGCCTCCGAGCACGACGGCTCCACCGGCGATGAGACAGCCGGCGCCGATGACGGCCCCGCTGAGCACGACGGCTCCCATGCCGATGAGCGAACCGTCTCCGATCGTGCACCCATGGACGACCGCGTTGTGACCGATCGACACCTTCGCGCCGATGACGACCGGATGCGCCGCGTCGACATGGACCGAGACATTGTCCTGGACGTTGCTGTCGCGTCCGACCGCGATGGAGGCAGAGTCGCCTCGAAGGACCGCGTTGTACCAGACACTCGCACCCTCGGCCAGCGACACGTCTCCCACGATGCGTGCGCCCTCGGCGATGAACGCGTCGGCGGCGATCCACGGGGACTTCCCCGACAGGGCGAGGACGGAGGCTCCGGCAGCGATGCTCATAAGGTGAGACTATCCTCCCAAGCCCGGATTTCCGCATGATTCCGGGCCACTAAGCCGAGCCTTCGCTTGCTTGCGGAATGATTTCAGACGAGTAGCGTTGTCCTCATCAGGCACGAAGAGACAACTCCGGAGGAGTCACAATGAGCAAGGTACAGACCGTTTCCACCACAGCCAGCGACCCGACCGTGGCCGCTGCAGCGTCTCAGTTCCTCTCCCCCGTCGTGCTCGGTCTCCAGGCGCTGACGATCGACGGCAAGCAGGCGCACTGGCATGTCCGCGGCGCCAACTTCGTCGGAGTTCATGAGCTTCTCGACACCATCGTCGCGCACGCCGGCGACTTCGCCGACACGGCCGCCGAGCGGATCGTCGCCCTCGGTCTCCCGATCGACGCGCGCATCAGCGCCGTCGCCGCCAAGGGCGGTGCGACGTCGGTTCCGGCTGGCTTCACCCAGTCCGATGAGCTCGTGCGCGCCGTCATCTCCGACATCGACGCGATCCTCGTCGACGTGAAGGCAGCGATCGACGGGCTCGACGAGGTCGACCTCACGAGCCAGGACGTCGCGATCGAGATCATGCGCGGGCTCGAGAAGGACCGCTGGTTCCTCGTGTCGCACATCGCAGCCTGAGCACGCACGCGACGAAGAAGGGCACCGGGCTTCCGGTGCCCTTCTTCGTTCTCGCGCTCATCCGCCGTAGGTCAGCCGCCCGGCGACCATCGTCGCCATGACCGGCATCCCTCGCAGATCCGCACCTGATGCGGAGAGCGGGTCGTAGCCGCACAGGGCGATGTCTGCGGCCTCTCCCGGACGCAGAGCCGTGCGGACGCTCGCCTGGATCGCCTGTTCCCTCGTCAGTCGCTCTTCGGGGTGCCAGGGGTCGCGATCATCGTCCGTGCGGGTGACCGCCGCGGCGATCGCCTGCCAGGGATCGAGGGGAGCCACGGGAGCGTCGGATCCGAAGCGGATCTCCACACCGGCGTCTCGGAGGGCACTGAGCGGATAGCCGATCGACGTCTGCCCGGCCCAGTGCCGGCCGACCAGATCCCTGTCATCGAGCGCGTGCTGCGGTTGCACACTCGCGATGACGCCGAGCCTGCCGAACCGCGCGAGGTCGGAGTGCCGCACCAGCTGAGCGTGCTCGATGGTTCCGACGGCACCCGACACCGTGAAGGCGTCCAGCGCCCCGGTGACGGCGCGATCACCGATCGCATGCACCGCGACCGAGAGCCCTGCGCCGGTGGCTGTCGTGAGCAGCTCGGCGAGCTCGGCGGTCGGCACATTGAGCACCCCGAAGTTCTCGGGATCGCCAGGATACGAATGCGAGCAGGCCGCGGTGCGCGTGCCCAGCGAGCCGTCGCTGATGATCTTCAGCGGCCCGATCCGGATCAGGCCGCGCCCGGCTTCCGGTGCGTCCGCCGCCTCGTGCAGCTCGCCCGACCGGAGCCCGGCGCGGATCGCACGTCCGAGGTCGAAAGGGTAGATGGCGAACTCGACACGATGGGCAGCGAACCCGGCGCCGATACGCCGCGGCCAGGCATCGGCGTTCCAGGCCATGTCGAAGTCCACCAGGCCGGTGATGCCTCGAGAGGCGGCCCTGTCCCCCGCGTCGCGGACCGCTCTGTCGCCGCGTTCCGGGTCGACGGCGTTCAGGCGACGGGAGATCTCGAAGGCTTGCTCCTCTCTGAGCATCCCGTCTGGACTGTCGAAGCCCTCGAGCCGCAACGCCGCCGAGTTGAGCCACGTGCTGTGCACATCCGCGTTGATGAGATAGGTGGGCACTTCTCCCGTGGCGCTGTCGAGAAGTGCGAGCGAGGGCTGATCGGGCCACATCGCATCACGGAACCCGCTGCCGACCTTCCGCCCGTCCGGGAGGGGCGCCGCGGAGGACATGATCGCAGCCGCCTCCGACGCGGAGCCCGCGCCACCGAGAGCGACGCGTTCGGCGGCCAGAGCCCACTGCACCGTGTGCACGTGGTTGTCCCAGAGGCCCGGCACGGCCCATGCTCCGTTGCCGTCGAGGATGCGCCCCTGTGGCGGCAGCGCTCCGGCGGGGGCGATGTCGCTGATCCGGCCGTCTTCGATGAAGATGTCGACGGGCTCGTCGTCGATCAGGAACTCCTTGCCCGGTCCTGAGACCCGGACGCCCGACACGGTGGCCACGCTGTCTGCGGCTCCGGTCACGAGCGGGCTCCGACGCGCGCCTGCTGGGCGCGACGCATCTCGGCGGCGAGGGCGGGCTGTGCGTACGGCCCATCGGCCTCGAGTTCGGCGATGATGGTCTCCACTGTCTCGGCCGGCTTGTTCTGACTCAGTTTGCGTTTGGCGACGACGCGTGTCGGGGTGAGCCTGAATCCCACCGTCCCTGCGGCCAGGCGTGTGATGAACGCGGGGTCGTTCGGCCGTTCCCACATCTGCCGTGGCTCCGGCATCCGCCCCTCGAAACGGTCGACGAGTCGATCGAGAACGGCGAGGTTCTCTTCGTCGCTGAGTATCTCGGGAACTCCGGCAAGATGAACGGCCGTGTAGTTCCACGTCGGAACGGAGGGGACATCGCCATACCAGCCCGGTGAGATGTAGCCGTGCGGCCCCTGGAACACGATGAGCAGTTCCCTCTCGCCCAAGCCGTGGATCAGGTCGTCGGGCCGGCCGACGTGACCGACGACCGTGAGATCATCGCGATCCTGGTCGAGCAGCACGACGTAGTGAGAGGAGACGAGGCCCTCCGGTCCGTCGCTCACTATGGTCGCCCACGGATCGGCATCGATGACCCGACGGATCTCGGCCACATCAGCGAGCGTGAAACTGGGGTTCTGACGCATCCCCTCAGCCTACGGCTGACCGGTCAGGCCTGGCAGCGCGGGCACCAGTACAGCTTGCGGGCGCCGATCTCCTCGAGGGCGATCTCGGTGCCGCAGATACGACACGGCAGACCGGCACGATGGTAGACCCAGTGGCGATCGTCGCGGCTCGCCATCGCCGCCCGATAGGCGTCGGGCGACAGATCATCCATGGTCATCATCTGGCCGGTCTCCACACCGACGGCCAGCAGACGCACCCAGTCGCGCCACAGTGCTCGCACGACTTCCTCGGGCACCTCGCGGCCGGGCGTGTGGGGGTTCAGCCGCTGTCGGAACAGCATCTCCGCCCGATACACGTTTCCGATGCCGCTGACCACGGCCTGATCCATCAGCAGAAGTGCGATCACCGTCTGCTTCTTACGCACCGCCTGCACGAAGCGCTCCTCGTTCTGCGCGGGATCCCCCACGAGGGGATCCGGGCCGAGCTTGGCGACGCTTGCGAGCATCTCCTCCGGACTCTGGAGCACGCAGGCCGTGGGGCCGCGCAGATCGGCAGCCGTGATGTCGGTCATCAGACGCAGTCGAACCTGACCGACGACCGGTGGGGGCCATTCGAGTCCCTCGTCGGCGAGCCCCTTCGTCTGCTCCGACATGCGCACGTGCACCCGGGTCCGGCGGGGTGCGCCGATCGAGGCGAGCGAGTTCTCTCCGGCATCGTCGAGGATCTCCTCGTCGACCACAGTTCCGCGCTGGTTCGTCTGGCCCATGCGGCCGTTCGCAGAGGCGATCGTCGGGTCGACCAGGATGTCGCCGGCGAAGTCCCACGCTCCGTACAGGCCGAGGTGCACCCGAAGCCACACATCGCCTTCGGCCTCGAGGAACATCTGCTTCCCCACCGCCTGCACGCTGATCGCCTCACGACCGTTCAGGACGGCCGCCCCCTCGGCGAATCGTCCCTGGGGGCTCGAGGCGAGCATCTGCTTGCCGACGAAGTTACGGTCGAACTGGCGCGCGATGCGGTGGACCGAATGTCCCTCGGGCATCTCAGGCTCTCGGATCCGGGAGCAGCGAGCCGTTGCGCTCGAAGTCCGCGATCTGACCGATTCGGCGGACGTGGCGCTCGTCCTCCGAGAACGGCGTCGCGATGAAGGTGTCGATGAACGAGGTGACCTCGTCGAAGGAATGCTGCCGCGCCCCGATCGAGATCACGTTCGCGTCATTGTGCTGGCGGGCCAGCTCGGCGGTCGACGTGTTCCACACCAGCGCGGCACGGACACCCTCGACCTTGTTCGCGGCGATCTGCTCGCCGTTGCCGGAGCCGCCGAACACCACACCGAGCGTCTCGACACCGGCCGCCTGATCCGCGACGACCGCCTGCGCCGCACGGATGCAGAATGCGGGGTAATCGTCCAGCGCGTCGTACTCGATCGGCCCGTGATCCACGACCTCGTGTCCCGCGCCGCGGAGGTGATCCTGTAGCTGCGTGGAGAAGTCGAGACCGGCGTGATCGGTGGCGATATGGATGCGCATGGCATCCATCCTAGAAGCGCCGCGGGTCAGCGGGTGCTCACGGGGCCACGCCGGCGGCGGCCGGCTTGAATCCGGCGCGGACGTTCTCGCAGCAGCCCGGACGGCACACGTCGAACGCACCCGGCAGCGACGTCACGTGAGGGCGCTCCTCGTTGGGGCGGCCTTCCAGCCGCTCGACGATCAGGTCGACGATGCCGGTGACGAATGACGGCGCCACCCCGGGCGTGGGAGTGCGTGTGAAAGCCAGACCGGCCTCTTCCGCAGCTTCGGCCGCCTCGGTGTCGAGGTCCCAGAGAACCTCCATGTGGTCGCTCATGAAACCGACCGGCACGACCGCCACGGCTTTCCGACCGCGCTCGGGGAGTTCGCCGATCACGTCGCACACATCCGGCTCCAGCCACGGCTGCGAGGCGGGACCCGAACGGGACTGGTAGACGAGCTCCCACGACACGTCCGCCGCCTCGGGGATGCTCTCGCGGACTCGATCCATGACCCACGCGGCGACCGCGAGGTGCTGCGCCGCGTAGGCGCCGCCCTCGCCCCAGTCGATGTCCCGCGCACCGGAGCGCTCCGCGTCGGCCGTCGGGATGCTGTGGGTCGAGAACAGGATCTGGATGTCCGCGGGGGCGATGCCCTGTCCGAGGAACGCCTCCACGGCCTCGCGGACGCCCGTCTCGAACGACTCGACGAATCCGGGGTGGTCGTAGAAGGGACGGATCTTGTCGATCGTCACCGTCTCGCCGAGCTTCGTCTCCTCGAGCACGCGCGCGAAGTCCTCGCGATACTGCCTACAGCTCGAGAACGAGCTGTAGGCACTGGTGGCGAACGCGAGCAGGGTCGTCTTCCCGTCGTCGGCCGCCTCGGTCACGACCTCCTCGAGGTACGGACTCCAGTTGCGGTTGCCCCAGTACACCGGAAGATCGATGCCGCGGCGTGCGAGCTCGCCCTCCAGAGCCTCCTTGAGGATGCGGTTCTGACCGTTGATCGGGCTCACGCCACCGAAGTGACGGTAGTGATGCGCCACCTCTTCCAGTCGTTCATCGGGGATACCGCGACCGCGCGTGACGTTGCGGAGGAACGGGATGACGTCGTCCTGTCCCTCGGGCCCTCCGAATCCGGCGAGCAGGATGCCGTCGTACGCCGTCGGCGTCGATACGTAGGGCGCACCTTCGGCAGCGGCAGCAGAGGCAAAGAGGACGTGGTTCGGCTCGATCGCGGTCACCCCTCCATCCTTTCACCTTCCAGACGTGAGACAGGCCGCCGTGCTGGCGTAGGCTGTCATGGTTGCCGTGGGCGCCAACTGCGCTGGGTTGCGGCAGCATCCCCTCACCCCTGGGAGTACAGCTGTGCCTGGAGAGAACCTCACCCGCATCGAAGCGCAGGAGCGCCGCGACGTCATCGACACTCAGTCGTACGAAGTCTCGCTCGACCTGACGAAGGGTGCGGAGGTCTTCGGCTCCCGCAGCGTCGTCCGGTTCACCGCGACGCCGGAGAGCACCACCTTCATCGATCTGATCGCCCGCGACGTGCGCGAGATCTCGCTGAACGGCGAGCAGCTGGACCCCGACGAGGTCTTCGCCGACTCGCGCATCGCACTCGCCGGTCTGCAGGCCGAGAACGTCCTCGTGGTCGACGCGGACTGCCTCTACACGAACACCGGAGAGGGACTCCACCGGTTCGTCGATCCCGTGGACGGCGAGGTCTACCTGTACTCGCAGTTCGAGGTCCCCGACTCCCGACGCGTGTTCGCGGTGTTCGAGCAGCCCGACCTCAAGGCGACGTTCCAGTTCACGGTCACCGCACCGGCGTCGTGGAAGGTCGTCTCCAACTCCCCCACGCCCGAGCCCATCGTGCACGACGACCACTCGGTCGCCACCTGGGGCTTCGAGCCCACCCCGCGTATCTCCTCGTACATCACGGCGCTCGTCGCCGGGCCCTACGAAGCGACGTTCTCCGAGCTCACCAGCGCCTCGGGCCGGGTGATCCCGCTCGGCGTCTACGGACGCAAGAGCCTCTGGCAGCACCTCGACGCCGACTACATCTTCGACAAGACCCGCGAGGGATTCGCATACTTCGAGTCGAAGTTCGGCGTCCCCTACCCGTTCGCGAAGTACGATCAGCTCTTCGTCCCGGAGTTCAACGCCGGCGCCATGGAGAACGCGGGCGCGGTGACCTTCACCGAGACCTACGTCTTCCGCAGCAAGGTGACCGACGCCGTCAAGGAGCGTCGCGTCGTCACGATCCTGCATGAGCTCGCACACATGTGGTTCGGCGACCTCGTCACGATGAAGTGGTGGAACGACCTCTGGCTGAACGAATCGTTCGCCGAGTGGGCGTCGACGATCGCGACCGCCGAGGCCACCGAGTGGACCGAGGCATGGACCACGTTCAACGCGATGGAGAAGACCTGGGCCTACCGTCAGGATCAGCTTCCGTCCACCCACCCGATCGTGGCCGAGATCAACGATCTCGAAGACGTGCAGGTGAACTTCGACGGCATCACCTACGCGAAGGGCGGCTCGGTTCTCAAGCAGCTCGCCGCCTGGGTCGGCATCGAGGAGTTCTTCGCGGGTGTCTCGCAGTACTTCCAGAAGCACTCGTGGGGCAACACCGAGCTGAGCGATCTTCTCACCGAGCTCGAGGCCACCAGCGGTCGCGATCTGAGCACCTGGTCGAAGAAGTGGCTCGAGACCGCGGGCGTGAACACGCTCGAACCGGTGATCGCCGACGACGTCGACGGCACCATCACGCGGTTCGCCGTGACGCAGACTGCTCCCGCGGACTACCCCACCATCCGCCCTCACCGCCTCGGCATCGGCTTCTACAATCTCCAGGACGGCGCACTCGTGCGGTCGCACTATGCCGAGGTCGACGTCGACGGAGACCGCACCGAGGTCCCCGAACTGCACGGCCTCAAGCGCCCCGACCTGGTGCTGCTCAACGATGACGATCTCGCCTACGCGAAGATCCGCCTCGATGACCGTTCCCTTGCCACGGCGATCGAGCACCTCGCAGACATCCGTGATCCCCTCGCACGCTCGCTCGTGTGGGGAGCGGCGTGGGATCAGACCCGCGACGCCGAGACCGCCGCATCCGATTACATCGATCTGGTGCTGGGGAACATCGGCCACGAGACGGAGTCGACCACGGTCCGTACGACCCTTGCGCAGCTGCGCACGGCTGCGACGCTCTACGTCACGCCGGAGGACCGCCTCGCGGCCCGCCAGAAGGTCGCCGACGGTCTCTGGGCACTCGCAGAATCCGCCGAATCGGGCAGCGACAGCCAGCTCCAGTTCGTGACGGCCTTCGCGAACGCGCTCGTCACTCCCGAGCACGCCGGCATCGTGGGTCGACTGCGCTCCGGCGAGGAGACGCTTCCCGGTCTCGAGATCGACGCGGACCTCAGCTGGCAGCTCCTTGTGGGCCTCGCCACGATCGGAGCGACGGACGCAGCATCCATCGATGCCGCGCTGTCCTCGGACAACACCTCGAAGGGCGGCGAGTTCGCCGCGCAGGCCCGTGCCGCGCTGCCGGACTCCGCCTCGAAGAAGGCCGCGTGGGCCTCGCTGATCGATCGTGACGACGCTCCGAACACGATCGTGCGTTCGGCCGCACTCGGCTTCGTCCACCCGGCGGGCGCCGAATCGCTCCGCGAGTTCGTTCCGGCGTACTTCGACATGCTCGTGCCGATCTGGGAGTCCCGCAGCTACCAGATCGCGCAGTACCTCATCGTCGGCCTGTTCCCCACCGCCATCGCGGATGTCGAACTGCGCGATGCGACGCGGGCCTGGCTGTCCGCGAATCAGGACGCCGCACCGGCACTCCGTCGTCTCGTGCTCGAGAACCTCGCAGACGTCGAGCGGTCGCTCGCCGCGCAGTCTCGCGACGCAGAGGACTGACCCGTCTCTCCCGATCAGGCCTCTGTGCGGTGCATCCAGCCCGCGCAGAGGCCTGATCGCTACTCTGGAGGGGATGATGCAGCCATTCGATACGAACCCTGACCCTGCAGAGACCCCACTCCCCGACTGGTGGATGGATGCTGTCACCGTGCTCCGGGACGTGGGCCTCCAAGCTCTCGGGGTCGTCGCGATCATCGGCGGCTGCATCCTGATCGGTCTGGTCCTCCGGGTGGTCATCCGACGCGTCGTGCACCGGATCGTCGACAGTGCGAAGAGCAAGGCAGACGTCGACGACACCCAGGCCCTCGAGCGATCTCCGCTCGCCGACATGCGCCTCGTGCAGCGGACGCGAACTCTCGGGACGATCCTGCAGAACATCGTCAATGTGATGCTCGTGGTGATCGCGATCGTGCTGGTGGTCAACCATCTGTCCCCCACCCTGCTCGGTTCCCTCACCCTGCTCACTGCGGCGGTCGGCGCGGGCCTCGGCTTCGGCGCTCAGAACATCGTCAAGGACGTGCTGAACGGCATGTTCATCGTCGCGGAGGATCAGATCGGCATCGGCGACGTCGTCGATCTCGGTCTCGCGTCAGGCGTCGTCGAGTACGTGAGTGTGCGCATCACCCAGGTCCGTGATGTGAACGGCACCCTCTGGTACGTCCGCAACGGCGAGGTGCTCCGCATCGGCAACATGTCCCAGGGTTGGGCGCGCGCGATCATCGACGTCGGTGTGCCCGTCGACTCGGACTTCGACAAGGCCGAGCAGACCATGTTGGACACCGCGCTGGCGCTGGCCAAGGATCCGAAGTGGCGAACTCGCATCGTCGAGAAGCCGGAGCTGTGGGGTCTCGAGTCGATCGACGGCGACGCCCTGGTCATCCGTCTCGTCATCAAGGCTCGTGCGAACGCCAAGGACGACGTCGCGCAGGAGCTGCGCAAGCGTCTGCGGTCGGCCCTGCTCGAGAACGAGATCGCGCTCCCGAGCATGACGACGGTCGTGCCCACCGGTCTCGACGGTGCACGCCGGGTTCGAGGTGCGAATCCGCCCAAGACCCGTCCGAACGCGGTCACCGGCGTGCCTGTGATCCCGGACAGGGGAATCTGGCGACGCAAGAAGACGAACGACGACGGGAGCTCCCAGAAGTGACTTTCTACGACGAGGTCGGCGGTCGCGACACCTTCGCGAAGATCGTGTCGGTCTTCTACCGCGAGGTCGCACTCGATCCTGTCCTGAAGCCGATGTATCCCGAAGAGGATCTCGGCCCCGCCGAGGAACGCCTGCTCCTGTTCCTCGAGCAGTACTGGGGTGGCCCCACGACGTACGGCGAGACTCGTGGCCACCCCCGCCTCAGGATGCGCCACATGCCGTTCCACGTCGACCCCGACGCGCGTGACCGGTGGCTCCGGCACATGCGAACGGCCGTGGACGAGGCGCAGTTGTCGCCACTCCACGAATCGACGCTCTGGGACTACCTGGAACGAGCCGCGTATGCCATGGTGAACACATTCGAGCCGTCCGGCATCGGCGCACCCTCCGCCGGGCGTCCCACGCTCGAGACGCGATCACGTCAGGAATCAACGGAGAGCACATGACGACCACGCCCCTGTCTGCAGACGTACTGGTCATCGGATGGGGGCTTGCCGGGCTCGTCGCGGCGAGTGAGGCGTTGGATGCCGGGCGTCGCGTGATCCTCGTCGACCAGGAGCCGCGCACGAATCTCGGCGGGCAGGCGTGGTGGTCGTTCGGCGGACTCTTCTTCATCGATTCGCCCGAGCAGCGACGGATGGGGATCCGGGATTCGCTCGCGCTGGCGACTCAGGACTGGTTCGGAACGGCCTCCTTCGACCGCCCGGAGGATCACTGGCCGCGCCGGTGGGCCGAGGCCTACCTCCAGTTCGCGGCCGGTGAGAAGCGCGCGTGGCTGCGCGAACGCGGCGTCTCGTTCTTCCCCGTGGTCGGATGGGCCGAGCGAGGCGGATACGGTGCACTCGGTCCGGGCAACTCGGTTCCGCGATTCCACATCACCTGGGGCACCGGGCCCGGTGTCGTGGCTCCGTTCGCCGCAGCAGTCGAACAGGGTGAGCGCGAGGGCCGGATCACGATCGTGCCCCGCCACCGGGTGACCGAACTCGTCACCACCGACGGAGCCGTCACCGGCGTACGGGGAACGATCCTGGAGTCGAGCCCCGCGCTTCGCGGCGTCGAGTCGTCACGGTCCGCGATCGGCGACTTCGAGATCAGCGCCGGAGCGACGATCGTCTCCTCGGGCGGCATCGGCGGCAACCACGATCTCGTGCGTGCGGCATGGCCTGCGAGCCTCGGCGTGCCGCCCGAGCACATGCTGACGGGGGTGCCCGCGTACGTGGACGGATCGATGCACGCCGTCTCGGACGCGGCGGGGGCTCGCCTCGTGAACGGTGACCGGATGTGGCACTACGTCGAAGGCATCACGAACTGGGATCCGGTCTGGCCGTCCCACGGCATCCGCATCCTCCCCGGACCCTCGTCGCTGTGGCTCGATGCCACGGGGACGCGATTGCCTGTCCCCTTGTTTCCTGGCTTCGACACGCTGGGCACGCTCGCCCACCTCCGCCGCACCGGCTACGACCACTCGTGGTTCATCACCTCTCGTCAGATCGTCGAGAAGGAGTTCGCCCTCTCGGGAAGTGAGCAGAACCCCGACCTGACGGGCAAGGACGTCGGTCTGCTGGTGAAGTCCCGACTGGCGAAGGGACCGACCGGCCCGGTGCAGGCATTCCTCGACGAGGGTGAGGACTTCATCGTCGAGAACGATCTCGAGTCCCTGCTCGAGCAGATGAAGCGGCATCCCGGCGGCGAATCGCTCGACATCGACCACGTCCGACGGGAGGTCGTGGCGCGCGACCTGGAGATGGACAACGAGTTCTCGAAGGACGCCCAGATCGGCATGCTTCGCTCCATGCGCGGATATCGTGGCGACAGGCTGATCCGCACCGCCGCACCGCACCGGCTCCAGGATCCGGCAGCAGGTCCGCTCGTCGCTGTGAAACTGCACGTCCTCACGCGGAAATCACTCGGCGGAATCAATACCGATCTCGACGGCCGTGCTCTCGGAGCCGACGGCGAACCGATCCCCGGCCTGTATGCCGCGGGCGAGGCGAGCGGCTTCGGCGGCGGCGGGATGCACGGCTACCGCGCACTCGAGGGCACGTTCCTCGGCGGATGTCTCTTCTCGGGTCGTCAGGCCGGGCGCGCTGCCGCGCGGTGAGCTCGTACGCGTCTACTGTGCGGAGCCCGTACCCCTGACGGCGGTCAGGCCCGACGCAACGGGACCTCGAGAGAGAACGTGTCCGCGACGGAAGGCGAGCCGAGTCCATCGCCCCGATTGCATGACCGGAACGTTCTCCTCGCCGGAGATGAAGCCGAACGCGTCCGCCGCGAATGCCACTCCGCGCGGCAGACCGCCGAGATCGTCATCGGGCTCGCCCCAGATGGCCGCACGGAGGGCTCTGACCGCCTCCTCGCCCGCGCCCGGCGTCGCTCCACGAGCAACGGCGCTGATCCCCCACTGGGCGCGTCGGGCGATCACGGATGCCGGCAGGGTCGACGTCGCCCGCCAGTGACCGCGCGGCGGGGCGACCCCGGCCCACGCGGGTGAGAGCCCGGTCTCCGGCAGCGTCAGGGCGCGCTCGTCGTCCGTCGCTGTGAGCGCGGCGACGACGACGTCGCACTCGAGCTCGGGGTCCGCCTGGACGACTCGCATCGCCAGCACCGTCGGAGTCTGATCGAACAGCCCGTGGGGAGAGAGCGCGGCGCCCGTCAGCGCGAGAACTCCCCGCGCTGCCTGCAGCCGAACCCCTTCATCGGAGATGCGGGTCGCTCGTCCGAGGAAGGTCAGAACGTCCTTCGCGGTCTCGGCGTCTGCGAGAAGAAGCTGGTGGGGCACACCCTCTAAACTAGCAACGCCAGAAGCATCCGCAGTCGCGGGAAGGAAGTCATGACCGCCGACGCCCACGCGATCCGCACCGTCGAACAACTCCTCGACGTGCTCGATCTCGACTCGACGCAGGCACGCACCACCGAGGACATCTTCACCGGTTCGTCGCATCCGATGCCGTCCGGACGGATCTACGGTGGCCAGGTGCTCGCGCAGAGCCTGCTCGCCGCGGAGCGCACGCTTCCGGAGGATCGGGCTGTCCACTCCATGCACGGCTACTTCCTGCGGCCGGGCGACGCGAGTCAGGGAATCACGATCGCTGTGGATCGCATCCACGACGGGCGATCCTTCTCGACTCGCCGATCACAGGCCTATCAGAACGGCGTACCGATCTTCTCGATGATCGCGTCCTTCCAGGACGAGGATCCGGGACTCGAGCATGCCGTCCCCATGCCCGCCGATGTCCCCGGTCCCGACTCCTTGCTCCCCGATGAGCAGCGCGTCGACGGTCTGCCCTCCGGCGTCGTGCGGATGCTCAGTGATCGCGCGGCCGACGTGCGCCATATCGACTCGCCTCTGTTTCTGCCGAGCGCAGACGACCGCGTCCCTCAACAGGGTGTGTGGATGCGCATGAAGGCGCCGCTTCCCGATGACCAGCGCATCCACAGGGCGGCTCTCGCATACCTGAGCGACATGACGATCCAGGAATCGATCCTCCGGGCCCATGGCGTCTACTGGGGCCTGCCCGGGCTCAAGGTGGCGAGCCTGGACCACGCGATGTGGTGGCACCGTCCCGCACGTGTCGACGGGTGGTTGCTCTATCTACAGGAGTCCCCGAACGCGCGCGGCGGCCGTGGACTCGCCCAGGGACGCATCTACACGCAGTCGGGCGACCTCGTCGCCTCGGTCGCGCAGGAGATCATGGTCAGGGTGCCGGCACCGGCGTGATCCGGCCGGCGCCGACGAGTCAGCTCACCTCACCGGTGGGCGTACTCGATGGACGGCCCGACGTACGGTTCCCAGGCCTCGCGCATCTCCTGCGTGAGCCGCGTGGGTCGTCCGGTCTTCGCATCGACGAGCACGATGATGGCGGTGGAGCGCGCATAGATCGTACGAGGTTCCGCCGTCGGGTCGTTGTGCACCTCGTAGCAGACCTCGACGCTGGAGCCGCCGAGCTTGCCGAACCACATCTGCACCTCGAGCGGGCGCCGTTGATACGGCACCGGTGCGAGATACTCGATCTCCTGACGAGCGATGAGCGTCAGCGTTCCCTCGTCGATGCCTGAGTCGAGCACAGCGGTGGATGGCGCCTGCTCACCGGGACCCGCACGCCAGAACGCGCGTACGCGCGCCTCCTCGAGGAGCTTCAGCATCGAGGTGTTGTTGACGTGATTGAATGCGTCCAGATCCCCCCAGCGGAGGTGGATCGGGATGTGCAGCCGGGATCCCGGTGTCAGGTCGGACATCGGGCGGTCAGTCGCGCGTGAGCTTGCGGTGCGTCGAGCGGTGCGGCTTCGCCGCGTCTGCACCGAGGCGCTGGATCTTGTTCTCCTCGTACGCCTCGAAGTTGCCCTCGAACCAGTACCACTGGTCGGGCTTCTCGTCGGTACCCTCGTACGCGAGGATGTGCGTCGCGATGCGGTCGAGGAACCACCGGTCGTGGGTGATCACGACTGCGCAGCCGGGGAATTCGAGCAGCGCGTTCTCGAGGGAGCTCAGCGTCTCGACGTCCAGGTCGTTGGTGGGCTCGTCGAGCAGCAGCAGGTTGCCGCCCTCCTTCAGAGTGAGGGCCAGGTTCAGTCGGTTGCGCTCACCACCGGAGAGCACACCGGCCTTCTTCTGCTGGTCCGGCCCCTTGAAGCCGAACTTCGAGACGTACGCGCGCGAGGGGATCTCCGTCTTGCCCACGGTGATGAAGTCGAGCCCGTCGGAGACGACCTCCCACAGCGTCTTGTCCGGGTCGATGTTCGACCGGGACTGGTCGACGTAGCTGATCTTGACCGTCTCACCGATCTTGAGGTCGCCCCCGTCGAGCGGCTCGAGGCCGACGATCGTCTTGAACAGCGTCGTCTTACCCACACCGTTCGGGCCGATCACCCCGACGATGCCGTTCGGCGGAAGGCTGAAGCTGAGGCCGTCGATGAGCGAACGCCCGTCGAACCCCTTCTTCAGGTTCTTCGCGTCGATGACGACACTCCCGAGTCGGGGACCCGCCGGGATCGTGATCTCCTCGAAGTCCAGCTTCCTGGTCCGCTCGGCCTCGGTCGCCATCTCCTCGTACCGCGCGAGACGTGCCTTGGACTTGGTCTGACGGCCCTTCGCGCTCGACCGCACCCACTCGAGCTCCTCCTTGAGGCGCTTGGCGAGCTTGGCGTCCTTCTTGCCCTGGATCTCGAGGCGTTCGCCCTTCTTCTCCAGATAGGTCGAGTAGTTGCCCTCGTACCCGATGAGCCGACCACGGTCGACCTCGGCGATCCACTCGGCGACGTGGTCGAGGAAGTACCGGTCGTGGGTGATCGCGATCACCGCGCCCTTGTACGCCTGCAGGTGCTGTTCGAGCCAGAGCACGCTCTCGGCGTCCAGGTGGTTGGTGGGCTCGTCGAGCAGCAGAAGATCGGGCTTCTGGAGCAGGAGCTTCGCCAGCGCGACTCGGCGCTTCTCTCCGCCGGAGAGAGGCGCGATGGCGGCATCGGCCGGCGGCGTGCGGAGGGCGTCCATCGCCTGCTCGAGCTGCGAGTCGAGGTCCCAGCCATCGGCTGCATCGATCTCTTCCTGCAGTGTGCCCATCTCAGCCAAAAGCGAGTCGAAGTCCGCATCCGGGTCGGCCATCAGCATCGAGATCTCGTTGAAACGGTCGACCTTCGCCTTGATGGCGATGCCGTCCTGGATGTTCTCGATGACGGTCTTGCTCTCGTCGAGCTCGGGCTCCTGCATCAGGATCCCGACGGAGAAGCCGGGAGACAGCTTCGCCTCGCCGTTGGACGGCGTGTCCATGCCGGCCATGATCTTGAGGATCGTCGACTTGCCGGCGCCGTTCGGACCCACCATGCCGATCTTGGCACCGGGGAGGAATGCCATGGTGACGTCATCGAGGATGAGCTTGTCGCCCACCGCCTTGCGCGCACGAACCATCGAGTAGATGTACTCAGCCACCGAAAACCGCTCCTTCTGTTGGCGTCGAAGATCGACACTCCAGCCTACCGGCGATCGCAGGGCTCGCTACCGAAGCCGCCGTATCACCAGTCGATTGCCCGCGTCGCACCGACGAGACAGCGCCCTTCTGCGAGCTGGGGCATCACGACGGCGACGGGCTCGCCGGTCGACGGTCCCACCTGACCGACGAGGCACTCCGCGTCGCCCCAACGCACCGCGAACTGCAGGCTCTCGACCGGGTTTCCGACCGTCGTGACGTCTGCGGTCACCTGCATGGCGGCCTTGTCGAAGCCGGCCGCCGTCAGGGCATCGATATACGCGCGGCCGGAAACCCTCTGCTCGGATGCCCATACGCCGTCGGTCACGGCTGCGAAGAGCGGCAGGTTGTCCTCCGCACTGCCGTCCGCCACGAACACGGGACCTGCCGGAGATGCCGACGGCCCCGGCGACGCAGCGGCGTCGGTCGAACCCGGTGCCGGTGCGGGCGAGGCTGTCGGACCGCACGCCGTCAGCAGCAGCACCAGAGTCGTGCCGATGCCGACTGCGATCGCCGAACGCGGTGCGGAGGAGTCCGGTCGTCGAAGCACGAACCGAGTCTACGGGCGTCCTCCTCCGCACGCGTCCGGCTCACCACGATCGAGTGCGTCGGACGCAGTCCTCACCCGCCCTCAGGACGCACCGGAACCTGAGGGGAACGAACCCACGAGGTCGCTGCCTGATCCCGCAGGCTCGGCGTCGTTCGCGGCCCACGACGTCCGCGTCGATGTCGACGCTGGTCCCCTGCTTGCCGTTGTTCTCCCATGCGCGGATCTTCATCCTCCCGGTGACGATCACGCTGTCGCCCGCCCGCAGCGAGGCCTTGGCATGCTCTCCCAACTGGCGAAAAGCCGCGACCGAATACCAGTTCGTGACCACGTCGATCCAGGTCCGCGTCGATTCGTCGAACCGCCTGTGAGTGCTGGCGAGTCGGAAGTTCGTGACAGGGATCCCGCTGGTCGTGCGCCCCTGGGTGGGATCGGTCGCAACGTTTCCCACGATCGTCACTGTGTCGTACATGTTCGCTCCTCTGTGCCCGGAACGTGCGTCCGGCTCGCTACAGAGTGCGCTCCGGCGGTGCTTCCTGCGCACGCGGAACACCAGATCCTGAACAACCAGAATCGACGTCCGCATGTGCAGAAGAACTGCGCTTGCCGCCGCATCATGCCACCCGCGCAATGTCGGTGGTCGGTCATACGTTCGAATCAGGAAAGGAGATTCGATGTCCGCCACCCTGATCACGTCCGTCCCCGAGGTTCCCCACGCGGCGCCGCGGCTGTCGGCGAAGAAGGAGCACCTTGTGCGCGCCTCAGCCCATCTCTGGCGGGTGCAGGACGCGAAGGACCGGGTCCTCGGGCATCTGCGCCTCGTCCCAGATCCCCTCGGGGTCAGGTATCGGGCGGAACGCCTCCACCTCGCCACGTCGTCTTTCCGACTCGTCGGAGACTTCTGGAGCGCAGACGATGCGGTGGCCGCGCTGCGGAACGGATGAGCCTCCGCGCACGGGCCCGGGCGATGGTGCCCCCGGCAGGATTCGAACCTGCGACCAAGAGATTAGAAGGCTCCTGCTCTATCCCCTGAGCTACGGAGGCGCACAGAACTACCGTACCGCGCCCGACTCGGATGTCGGAGCCGTCGATAGGATGGCGACATGGTATCTGCCTCAGAGAACGACCGCCTCGTCTGGATCGACTGTGAGATGACCGGTCTCGATCTCTCCGTCGACGAGCTCGTCGAGATCGCCGTCGTCATCACTGATTTCGAACTGCGTCCGGTCGATCCCGGCTTCCAGATCGTGATCCGCCCGAGCGACGCAGCACTCGAGAACATGAACGACTTCGTGACGAAGATGCACGAGTCCTCCGGGCTGATCACAGAGATCCCGCATGGCGTCTCGCTGGCCGAGGCCGAGGAGCAGACCCTCGCCTACATCAAGCGGTTCGTCCCCCTCGAACGCAAGGCTCCGCTCGCAGGCAACACCATCGGCACCGACCGCATGTTCCTGGCGAAGTACATGAGCCAGGTGGACCAGTGGCTGCACTACCGCAACGTCGACGTCTCCAGCATCAAGGAGTTGTCGCGGCGGTGGTACCCGCGGGTGTTCTTCCAGGCGCCGGCGAAGGACGGCGGACACCGCGCCCTCGCGGACATCCTCGAGTCGATCCGCGAGCTGCGGTACTACCGTGAGGCGGTCTTCGTCGACGAGCCCGGACCGTCGAGTGACGACGCTCGCGACATCGCCATTCGCACCGTGTCAGAGTTCACCCCGAACATGTAATAGACTCGTCTGGTTGCCAATCGCGATTGGCACATGGTGGGTATAGCTCAGCTGGTAGAGCGCTGGCTTGTGGTGCCGGATGTCGCGGGTTCGAGTCCCGTTACTCACCCCACTCAGAAGAAGGTCCGAGTCGAGAGACTCGGACCTTCTTCTGTTCTCCTCGTCGGATGACGCCGCGGTCCTGAAGCCCAGGCGGCCGTGATCGAGAGCACGCTGAGCTGCCCCTAGGATTGCGGGGTGTCGCTCGCCGTGTGGTTCTCGCTTCTGACCGCCTGCGTGGTGATCAGCTTCACACCGGGCGCCGGTGCGATCAACACGATGTCGAACGCTCTGAGTCAGGGCTGGCGCCGATCGATCTGGGGCATCCTCGGGCAGCAGCTGGCTCTCATCCTCCATGTCGTGATCGTCGCCGCCGGCCTGGGGCTTCTCGTCTCGCAGTCCGAAGTCCTCTTCAACGTGATCAGGTATGCCGGCGCGGCGTACCTGGTCTTCCTCGGAATCCGACTGATCCTCACGAGGCCTCGACGTGCCGCCGATGAAGACGGGACGGTCGTCGACCTGCACGAGGGCCACTGGTCGATGATCAGACGCGGATTCTGGGTCAACCTGCTCAATCCCAAGGCGATCGTCTTCTTCCTCGCCTTCATCCCGCAGTTCATCCGACTGGACGAGCCCCAACTCCCCCAGTACCTCACTCTCATCGGCACCGTCATCATCGTCGACATCGTGGTGATGTGGGGATTCTTTGCCACAGCGGCCGGACCGTTCCGCAGGCTCACGAGATCCTCGCGGGGGCAGCGGACGCTCAACAGTGTCTTCGGCGTCCTCTTCATCGCCGTCGCGGGCCTCCTCGTCTTCCTCCACTGACACGCAGCTCCCCCAGCCGGCAATAGGCTGGAGCTGATGGAGATGGATGCAGCGGACTTCGAAGAGCTCGTGATCGACGAGCTCGATCGCCTGCCCGACGAGTTGGTCGACGGGCTGGAGAACGTGGTGTTCGTCGTCGAGGATCGTCCGGAGGATGGAAGCCTCGACCTGCTCGGACTCTATGACGGCTTGGCCCTGACGGAGCGAACGCAATACGGCTCCGGGGAGCTCCCGGATCGGATCGTCGTCTATCGCGAGTCTCATCTGGCCGCCTGCGACAGCGATGACGAGCTTCGCGACGAGATCCATACGACCCTCGTGCACGAGATCGCGCACTTCTACGGCATCGACGACGAGCAGCTCCACACGCTGGGGTGGGCATGAGTCCCCTCGCCACACCTGACATCGACGAACAGCTCGATCTCTCGGCCGCCCCGCTCGAGCCCTGGGAGGTCGTCGTGTGGAACGACCCGGTGAATCTGATGAGCTACGTCGTGCGGGTCTTCCGCACCTATTTCGGATATTCGCTCGAGCGAGCCACGATGCTGATGCGACAGGTGCACCACGACGGTCAGGCCATCGTCGCTACGGGCCCGCGCGAGACGATGGAGGTGCACGCGCAGGCGATGCACGACTACGGCCTCTGGGCGACCGTCCGAAAGGCTTCGAGGTGACCGACCTGACCGTACGGGTGCGGATGGCCCGCGTCGAGGGTGCGCAGCTGGTGCACCTGGTCGACGACTTCCGTGAACTCGTGGGAGCGAACCGCGACGTCGAGGATCCCGCGATCGGTCGCCTGATTCCAGACCCCTATCCCGAAGACGAAGACTCGTCGCGCGCGTTCCGTGACGCGACCCGAGACGATCTCTTGGATCGACGCGCTCTGGACGCGGACATCGTCCGTACCGCACTCGCCGGGATGCGCGGGGACCTCGGCGACATGCCCCGGGACGAAGCCTTCGCAGAGCACGATCTCGACATCCCCCTGTCTGATGTCGACGCGTGGATGCGCACGCTCACCGCCCTCCGACTCGTCATCGCCGAGCGTCTCGGCATCCAGACCGATGACGATCATGATCCCGACGACCCGAGGTACGGCGTCTACGACTGGCTCGGATATCGTCTTGAGCTGACTGTCGAAGCGGCGGACCGCCTTCTCTGAGCTACGGCACTTCGATGACCCTGGTCGCCAGGGAGCGGGGATCATCGCGCGCGATGTGATCGCTTTCCTGCCGCGCCCACTGCTCCCAATGAGGCCGATACGTGTCGCCATCCCGCGCCAGAGCCCGCGCCTTGCGGCCGGTTTCGGCGGACTCGATCCAGACGCGCACGTCCGCGATCGCCGCAGTGGCCGGCGTCAGTATCCCGCTCCCCTCGATGAGCACGCCCAGCGAGGGGTCTACCGCGTGAGTCTCAGCCTCGGCGCCCTTCGCCCAGTCCCAGCGTCGCCACTCCCCGAGGTACCCGCGACCATGCGGACGCAGAATACCGTTCAGTGCTCGCTCCACTCCGTCGCTGAGGCCGTCCCAACCGGGGTAGATGGAGTCGAGAGCGACGAGCTGCACCCGTCCGGCGATCGGCCAGCGCTGGACGAGCATCCGGGCGAGAGTCGTCTTACCGGCACCGCTGCGACCGTCGATGAGGACGACCGGATTGGCCGCAGACAGCATCCGGATGTCCTCGACGATCTGGGTCGCTGCGCGCTCGAGCGCGACAGCGACCGGGTCGTCACTTCTTGAGTGCACGGATGATGCGAGAGAGAGCGCGCCCGGTGACCCAGATGAACGGCACGGCGACGACGAGCAGCGTCACGATGTTGGGCTCGAATCGGAGTCCCTCCTCGCGGCGGACGTAGACGCCGACCGGAACGGAGACACCGCCGCCACCACCGCCTTCGGCGCCGTCACCGCTGCCTCCGCCGAAGCCGGAGTAGGTGAAAGCGACAGGAGTGATGCTCACTCCATCGACATCCTGCTGTTCGCCGTACGCGCTCTTCACGCCGAACGCGGCGGCCTGCTTTCCGAGTTCCAGTGCAATGTTGGGCATGGCTCCACGCTAGTCCAGGAATCGTCCGCGACAAGCGTCAATCCAGTCCATGGGCCTTGGGATGCTGGGCAGCACCGCGGCCGTCACCGCGCCCTATGTGGCGCGCTCGACTGATCGTGGCGCTCCCGAACCGTGCCACGGCGTCGTCGACCGCGCCCTCGACGCGTCGCCAGTCCTCATCGTCGTCCCACAGGCCGAACCCGCCACCGCCGGCGGGACGCAGCTTCTCTGCGCGCACCCCGACGAGCCGCACAGGATCGCGTCGCTCGATCTGATCGAAGAGCGTCTGAGCCGCTTCGCCGATGCGTTGCCCCACCGCGGTGGGTTCCGGGAGCGTCTGTGAACGGCTGATGGTGCGGAAGTCGTCGAACCTGATCTTGATGGCTACGGTCGAGGTCTCCCACTCTGCTTTCCGCAGACGCGCCGCGACGCGGTCCGCGAGGTGCAGCAGTTCAGCCCTGAGGAACGATCGGTCCATGATGTCCGTGTCGAAGGTCTCCTCGTGCCCGATGCTCTTCTCCACCCGCTCGGTCTCGACTGCACGGGGGTCCTCCCCGCGGGCGAGTTCCGAGAGCCGAGCGCTCAGAGCCGGTCCGACGGCACGGTCGAGAATCGCCTGCGACGAGGTGCGGATGTCCCGCACTGTGCGAATTCCTCGTCCCTCCAGCGCTTCGGCGGCTTTCGGGCCCACACCCCACATCGCACGCACTGGGCGCGGATCGAGGAAGTCCTGGGTTTCCGATGCGGCGATGACCAGCATCCCGTCAGGTTTCGAGATCGTCGAGGCCATCTTCGCCACATGCTTGGTCGCAGCGACGCCGACGCTGCAGGTGATCCCGACCTCTTCTCTGACTCGCTCGCGAACGAGGTGCGCGATTCGCGCAGGGCTCCCCCACAGACGTCGGACGCCCCGCACATCGAGAAACGCCTCGTCGACAGAGAGCGGCTCGACGAGCGGTGTGAACGACTCGAAGATCGCCATGACCTGTCGCGAGACGGCGTGGTATCGATGGAAATGCGGAGGGACGATGCGCGCAGAAGGACACAGGCGCAGAGCCTGAGAGACCGGCATAGCTGCGCGAACGCCGTAGCGACGAGCCTCGTACGATGCGCTCGACACCACCGAGCGACCGTCAGGCGCTCCGATGATCAACGGCAGTCCTCGCAGGCTCGGATCATCGAGCACCTCGACGGCCGCGTAGAACGCATCCATATCGACGTGCAGGATGCTCGTGCCGGTGTCGTCGGCATCCGCGGACGACACGATGCGCCCTCTGCCGTCACCGTGACCCATGACACCATTCTCCCCCGGGCCTCGGACATGAGGCCCGGGGGAACCGGTTACTGCGCAGCGCGCTCGAGGACGAGTTCGCGGACACGGGCGGCGTCCGCCTGGCCCTTCATCGCCTTCATCACAGCGCCGATAACGGCCCCGGCGGCCTGGACCTTGCCATCCTTGATCTTGGCCAGCACATCGGGCTGCGCTGCGAGTGCGTCGTCGATCGCTGCGATCAGCGCACCGTCATCCGAGACGACCGCGAGTCCGCGGCCGTCGACGACCTCCTGAGGCGTGCCCTCGCCCGCGATGACGCCCTCGAGCACCTGACGCGCGAGCTTGTCTGTGAGCGTTCCGGCGTCGACGAGTTTCTGCAGGGCCGCGACGTTCTCCGGCGAGACCAGCTCGGTGACGTCCTTCTCCTGTGAGTTGGCGAGGCGCGTGATCTCGCCCGTCCACCACTTCCGGGCCGTCGCCGGAGTCGCGCCGGCGGCGATCGTCGCTTCGACGACCTCCAGCAGCCCTCCATTGCGCACGTCCTGGAACTCCAGGTCCGTGAAGCCCCACTCGGCCATCAGACGGCGTCGACGGGCGACGGGCTGTTCCGGGAGCTCGGCACGCAGGGCTTCGATCAGCTCTGCTGCAGGCTCCACCGGCAGGAGGTCGGGCTCAGGGAAGTAGCGATAGTCGTCCGCATCCGACTTCGGACGACCGGGCGAGGTCGTCCCGGTGTCCTCGTGCCAGTGTCGCGTCTCCTGAGTGATGGTCCCGCCATCGGCGAGGATCTGCGCCTGACGCTGGATCTCGTACCGGACGGCACGCTCGACCGAGCGCATCGAGTTGACGTTCTTCGTCTCGGTGCGGGTGCCCAGCTTCTCCTGTCCGCGGGGACGCAGCGACACGTTCGCGTCGCAGCGCAGGTTGCCTCGTTCCAGACGCGCCTCGGAGATCCCGAGGCTGCGCACGATGTCACGGATCGTCGCGACGTATGCCTTGGCGACCTCGGGGGCGCGGTGCTCGGTGCCGAAGATCGTCTTCGTCACGATCTCGACGAGCGGCACACCGGCGCGGTTGTAGTCGACGAGCGAGTATTCGGCTCCCTGGATGCGTCCGGTCGCGCCACCCATGTGGGTGAGCTTGCCGGCGTCCTCCTCCATGTGGGCGCGCTCGATGGGGATCTGCACGATCGTGCCGTCCTCGAGCTCCACCTCGACGGAACCCTCGAACGCGATCGGCTCGTCGTACTGGGAGATCTGGTAGTTCTTGCCGAGATCCGGGTAGAAGTAGTTCTTCCGGGCGAAGCGGCTCGACGGTGCGATCGAGCATCCGAGGGCGAGACCGAGACTGATCGACGAACGGATCGCCGTCTCGTTCACGACCGGGAGCGATCCGGGCAGGCCCAGATCCACCGGCGCGATCAGCGTGTTGGGCTCGGCGGCGTGGTAGAGCTCGTTCGCCGGGTTCGGCGCGTCCGAGAACATCTTGGTGTGCGTGTTGAGCTCGACGTGGACCTCGAACCCGAGCACGGGCTCGTACAGTTCGAGCGCTTTGTCGAAGTCCATGAGCTTGGCGGTGGCCATCAGCGGGTCCCTTCCACGAGCTGGGGTGCACGCGTGAGAAGCGGCGCTCCCCACGAATCGACGAGCAGCGTCTCGACGGCGGCGCCCACCTTGTAGAGTCGCGCATCCTCCCGCGCCGGTGCGATGAACTGGATGCCGACGGGCAATCCGTCTTCCGACGCGAGTCCGCTGGGGACCGAGATGCCGGGAACGCCCGCGAGGTTGACGGGAATGGTCGTGATGTCGTTCAGATACATCTGCAGCGGATCGTCGATCTTCTCGCCGATCTTGAACGCGGTGGTCGGAGCCGAGGGCGTCGCGATGACGTCGACCTCCGCGAAGGCGTTCGCGAAGTCCTGCTGAATGAGCGTGCGCACCTTCTGAGCACTGCCGTAGTACGCGTCGTAGTAGCCGGCCGACAGCGCGTAGGTGCCGAGGATGATGCGTCGCTTCACCTCGTCGCCGAAACCGGCGTCACGCGTGGCGGACATGACGTCCTCGACGGTGGGGGTGCCGTGGGGCGTGACGCGCAGGCCGAAGCGCACCGAGTCGAACTTCGCGAGGTTGCTCGACGCCTCCGCAGGCAGGATCAGGTAGTAGGCCGCGACGCCGTACTCGAAGTGCGGAGCGCCGATCTCGACGATCTCCGCGCCCTGCGCCTCCATCATCGCGAGCGCGCTGCGGAACGATTCGGCGACACCGGGCTGGAACCCGCTGTCCGGCAGCTCTCGGATGACACCGACCTTGAGCCCCTTGAGCACATCACCGCGCGCGCCCTCACGGGCCGCGTCAGCGAATGAGGGCCACTCGTCACGCAAAGACGTGGAGTCCTTCGGGTCGTGTCCGCCGATCGCATCGTGCAGGAGACCCGCGTCGAGCACTGTACGCGTGACGGGTCCGACCTGGTCGAGGCTGGAGGCGAGTGCGATGGCCCCGTAGCGGCTGACGCCACCATAGGTCGGCTTGACGCCCACCGTGCCGGTGACATGAGCAGGCTGACGGATCGAGCCACCGGTGTCGGAGCCGAGTGCCAGCGGAGCCTCGAAAGCGGCGACTGCTGCCGCCGATCCGCCGCCGGAACCGCCCGGGATCCGGTCGAGGTCCCACGGGTTGCGGGTGGGACCGTAGGCGGAGTGCTCTGTCGAGGACCCCATGGCGAACTCGTCCATGTTGGTCTTGCCGAGCGGGATCAGCCCCGCCGCGCGCGAGCGGGCGACGACCGTGGCGTCGTACGGCGAGCGGTAGCCCTTGAGGATCCGCGAGCCGCTCGTCGTCGGCTGGTCGGTCGTCACGAGGACGTCCTTGATGGCGAGCGGCACGCCGGCGATCGGGCCGAGCTGCTCACCCGCCGCACGCTGGGCGTCGACAGCGGCGGCCGCCTCGAGCGCACCCTCGTTGATGTGCAGGAAGGCATGAACGTCGCCGTCGACGGCTGCGATGCGGTCGAGGTGAGCGCGAGTGGCCTCGACGCTCGAGATCTCGCGGCTGGCGAGCTTGTCGGCAAGCTCCGCCGCAGTCATGCGGATGATGTCGCTCACTGCTCTTCTCCCAGGATCGCGGTGACGCGGAATCGGCCGTCGGCCTGATCCGGCGCGTTCTGGAGCACCTGCTCGTGTGTGAGGGTCTCGCCCACCACATCGGGACGGTAGACGTTGCTCAGCGGAATCGGATGACTCGTCGCTGCGATGTCGGGGCCTGCGACCTCCGACACCTTCGCGATGTTGTCGACGATGGCATCGAGCTGGCCCGTGAGTCGGGACACCTCGTCGTCGTTGAGCTGGATGCGCGCGAGCACGCCGAGATGACGCACGAGATCAGGGGTGATTTCAGACACGGCCCCAGTCTAGTTGCCGTGCTCACCGGGTCCCTGCAGTCCGGCGAAGCCGCCCTATGCTGGGCGGGTGAGCTCGTACCAGCCTCCTCGCCCATGGATCGCCAGCTATGCCGCAGGCGTCCCGGAAGACCTCTCCCCCGTGTCCGGATCGCTGGTCGACATCGTCGCCGCGTCCGCCCGCGACTACCCGGATGCCCCCGCCCTGCAGTTCTTCGGTCGTGAGACGTCGTACTCAGAACTGCAGAATGCGATCGACCGAGCAGCCGCAGGACTGCGCGACCTCGGCGTGCGGGCGGGCGATCCCGTGGCGATCGTGCTTCCGAACTGTCCGCAGCACATCGTGGCGTTCTACGCGGTGCTCCGTCTCGGCGCCGTCGTCGTCGAGCACAACCCGCTCTACACTGCGCGCGAGCTGCGGAAGCAGTTCGAGGACCATGGCGCGAAGCACGCGATCGTGTGGAACAAGGTCGTCGCCACGGTGCAGGAGTTCCCCGCCGACCTCGCCGTGACGAACCTCATCTCCGTCGATGTGACGCGCGCGATGCCCCTCCTCACTCGTGTGGCGCTGCGGCTTCCGGTGGCGAAGGCCCGTGAGTCTCGCGCCGCTCTGACCGAGAAGGTGCGAGGAACCGTCACCTGGGACTCGCTGGTGCAGTCCGCCCCGATCCCTGCCGCGCACCCGAAGCCCGCCACCGACGACCTCGCGATCATCCAGTACACGTCCGGCACCACGGGAACCCCCAAGGGCGCCGCCCTGACCCACGGCAACCTGCTCGCGAACGCCGCGCAGTCGCAGGCATGGGTTCCGTCGATCCAGCGCGGCAAGGGCTGCGTCGTGTACGCGGTGCTGCCGATGTTCCACGCATACGGTCTGACGCTCTGCCTGACGTTCGCGATGTCCATGGGTGCGCGCCTGGTGCTCTTCCCGAAGTTCGATCCGGATCTCGTGCTCGACGTGATGAAGAAGCACCCCGCCACCTTCCTTCCCCTCGTGCCCCCGATCGCCGACCGCCTGCTGTCGGCGGCGAAGGCGAAGGATGTCTCGCTCGACGGCATCGAGGTCGCGATCTCCGGTGCCATGGCTTTGCCGCACGAACTCGTGGTGCCGTTCGAGGCGGCGACGCATGGCTTCCTCGTCGAGGGGTACGGACTCAGCGAGTGCTCCCCCGTGTTGATGGCGAACCCCGTAGCTGACAACCGCGTGCCCGGCACCGTGGGACTTCCTCTTCCGGGAACCGAATGCCGCGTCGTCGATCCCGAGAACCCGACCGTCGACGTTCCTGAAGGATCCGCGGGTGAGCTCCTGGTGCGCGGACCCCAGGTGTTCTCCGGCTACTACGGCAAGCCGGAGGAGACGGAGGCCGTCTTCGTCGACGGCTGGTTCCGCACCGGTGACATCGTGACGGTCGATGAGGCGGGTTTCATCCGGATCGTCGACCGCATCAAGGAGCTGATCATCACCGGCGGCTTCAATGTGGCCCCCACCGAGGTCGAGAGCGCTCTGCGTCAGCATCCTCAGGTCGTGGACGCTGCCGTGGTCGGTCTGCCGAGCGACCACTCCGGCGAGGAGGTCGTCGCCGCGATCGTCGTCGACGCGGGGGCAGACGTCGACGTCGAAGCGATCCGCGAGTATGCGCGCAGCATCCTCACCCCGTACAAGGTTCCGCGGCGTCTGTTCATCGTCGACGAGCTGCCCAAATCGCTGATCGGCAAGGTGCTGCGTCGCCAGGTCAAGGAGAGACTGCTCACTCTGACTTCCGGCTCCTGAGGGCGCCCTCACAGGCGCGGAATCCCGCGAAGCGCTACCCTTGGTCAGTGACTCCTGAAGACGCTGTGCCCACCGACGCCCCCGAGACCCCTGGATTCGAGGAGCTCGGCATCACCGGCCCCGTCCTCAAGGCCATCAAGGACCTCGGCTACGAGACCCCCTCCCCCATCCAAGCCGCCACGATCCCGACCCTGCTCTCCGGTCGCGATGTCGTCGGTATGGCGCAGACCGGAACGGGAAAGACCGCGGCATTCGCGCTCCCCGTGCTCGAGCGCCTCGACGTGTCCCAGAAGACCCCGCAAGCTCTCGTGCTCGCTCCGACCCGCGAGCTCGCTCTGCAGGTGTGCGAGGCGTTCGAGTCGTACGCGTCGAAGATGAAGGGCGTCCACGTCCTCCCCGTCTACGGCGGACAGGGCTACGGCGTGCAGCTGTCGGCGCTGCGCCGCGGCGTGCACGTGATCGTCGGCACCCCCGGTCGCATCATGGACCACCTCGCCAAGGGCACCCTCGACCTGTCCCAGCTGCAGTACCTGGTGCTCGATGAAGCCGATGAGATGCTCAAGATGGGCTTCGCCGAAGACGTCGAGCAGATCCTCGCGCAGACGCCCGAGGAGAAGCAGGTAGCCCTCTTCTCAGCGACCATGCCCCCGCAGATCCGCCGACTCGCGCAGAAGTACCTGCGTGAGCCCGAAGAGATCAGCATCAAGTCGAAGACCGCCACCGGCACCAACATCACGCAGCGGTACCTCGTGGTGTCGTACGCGCAGAAGGTGGATGCGCTCACTCGCATCCTCGAGGTCGAGAACTTCGACGGCATGATCGTGTTCGTCCGCACGAAGAACGAGACCGAGACGCTGGCCGAGAAGCTGCGTGCCCGCGGATACTCCGCCGCCGCCATCAACGGCGACGTGCCGCAGGTCCAGCGTGAGCGCAGCGTCAACCAGCTCAAGGCGAGCAAGCTCGACATCCTCGTCGCGACCGACGTGGCCGCTCGCGGTCTCGACGTCGAGCGCATCAGCCACGTCATCAACTTCGACATCCCCACCGACACCGAGTCGTACGTGCACCGCATCGGCCGCACCGGCCGCGCGGGACGCACCGGAGACGCGATCAGCTTCATCACCCCGCGTGAGCGCTACCTGCTCAAGTCGATCGAGAAGGCCACGCGTCAGCAGCCCACTCAGATGCAGCTGCCCAGCCTCGACGACGTGAACACCACGCGCCTCGCCCGCTTCGACGACGCGATCACGACCGCGCTCAGCGATAGCACCCGCATCGAGAAGTTCCGCGACATCATCGACCACTACGTGCGCAACCACGATGTGCCCGAGGCCGATGTCGCAGCTGCGCTCGCTGTCGTCGCCCAGGGCGATACTCCTCTGCTGCTCGACCCGGCCGACGACGCCCTGTCGAAAGCGGTCGAGTACGACAACCGTCCGCCGCGCGAGAGCAACACTCGCGAGCGTCGCGAGACCCGCGAACCGCGCGAGCGCCGTGGGCGCGGCGACTACAAGCCGTACCGCATCGAGGTCGGACGCCGTCACCGCGTCGAGCCCCGTCAGATCGTCGGCGCACTCGCGAATGAGGGCGGCCTGGGTCGTGATGACTTCGGCGCGATCAACATCCGGCCGGACTTCACTGTCGTCGAGTTGCCGGCGAACCTCGACTCGTCCGTCCTGGAGAAGCTGAAGGACACCCGCATCTCGGGTCGGCTCATCGAGATCAAGCCCGACCGTGGGCCTGGAGCCCGTCGTAACGACGGCCCTCGTGACGGCGCGCTCTCGTTCATCGATGGGGCAACCATCCTGACAGCCAGCCTGCGCGTCAGGCTCCTGCAGACCCATTGCGGGCGAGACGCGCGGCCACGTCGATGAGCTGTTCAGGGCGCGCGAGCAACGCTCTCTGCTCCGGGTTGTCGATGAGATGCTGCAGCAGCCGGTGCGCCCCGTCCACCGTCGGTGTCCAGTAGCCGCCGACGTGGTGACGGCTCAGCGGTGCGATCGACGTTTCCCCGTCGGCCAGGAGCTCGACCGCGCCATCCTCAGGGTCGAATCCGAGATCGGACACGGCGAGGAACGTCAGGGCGCCGAGGACGAGCGTGCTCATGAGGCCGGGCAGACGGAACCGCGTGGTGGGCACGTCGAGGATCACTCGCTGCACCTGCGACCAGGGAATGATCCCCCGGTTCTCTGTGCCGTGGCGGATCAGCAGCGCATCAGGCGTCAGACGCAGGTGGTTCCGACCCGGGTCTCCCACAGCCATCGCGCCGGAGACGGCGATCAGCGGTCCATATCGCCTCATCCCAGAGCGTCCGGCCCCTCCGTGACGAGGATGTGGAACTGAGCGGCATCGAGGATGCGGATGCCGAGCTCCTCCGCCTTCCCCAGCTTCGACCCCGCTCCGGGACCGGCCGCGACGAAGTCCGTCTTCTTGGAGACGCTCGACGCGGCCTTACCGCCCGCCTTGAGGATGGCCTCCTGCGCTCCATCTCGGGTGTACCCGTCGAGCGAACCGGTCGCGACGACCGTGATCCCGTCCAACACACCGCCCTGGACGACTGCCGCGCCCGGACCGGGATGACCGGGCGTGGCCCACTGGACGCCTGCCTCGGCCCAGCGACGAACGATGTCCTGGTGCCAGTCGACATCGAACCACGCGAGCAGGGAGTCGGCGATGATGCCGCCGACTCCTTCCACAGCGGCGAGCTCGTCGCGAGAGGCCGCGCGGATCGCGTCGAGCGAACCGAACCACTGCGCCAGCGCTCTCGCCGCGACCGGCCCGACGTGACGGATGTTCAGTGAGACGAGCAGCCGCCAAAGGTCTTTGGTCTTCGCCTTCTCGAGTTCCGCGAGCAGAGTCACAGCTTGAGAGGAGGGCTGGGGGCCCTCCAGCCCCGACTTCTTCTCTGTCGCGGTCGGGTTGCGTCGGAATGGCGCCCTCGTCTTCACGAGACCGTCTTCGTCCTCCTTGGGCAGCCCCGTCTCGGCATCGCGCACGACGAGCTCGATCGGCACGATCTCCTCGAGCGTCAGCGCGAACAGTCCGGCTTCGGTCTCGAGAGGCGGTGTCGCCGGCGAGGTCGGCTGGGTGAGCGCGGCCGCCGTGACTTCTCCGAGCGCCTCGATGTCGAGGGCGCCCCGCGAACCGATGTGCTCGACACGACCGCGAACCTGGGCCGGACACGAGCGCGCGTTGGGGCAGCGCAGATCGATGTCGCCCTCCTTCATCGGACGCAGCGGCGTGCCGCACTCGGGGCATTCGATCGGCATCACGAACTCCCGCTCGGTACCGTCGCGTTTCTCGACGACCGGACCGAGGACCTCGGGGATCACGTCGCCCGCCTTGCGCAGGACGACGGTGTCGCCGATCAGCACTCCCTTGGCTTTCACCACGTCCTTGTTGTGCAGCGTCGCCTGCCTGACGACGCTCCCCGCGACCTGGGCGGGAGCCATCACCGCGAACGGCGTCGCCCTGCCGGTTCGACCCACAGACACGACGATGTCGAGCAGCTTCGTCTGCACCTCTTCGGGCGGGTACTTGTACGCGATCGCCCAGCGAGGCGCCCGACTGGTGGCGCCGAGCTCGTCGTGGAGGGACAGCTCGTCGACCTTGACGACGATCCCGTCCAGCTCGTGCTCGATATCGTGCCGGTGCTCGCCGAAGTACTCGACGAACGCAACCACGTCGTCGATGCTCGTGCACACCCTGGTGTGCGGGCTGGTCGGCAGCCCCCAGTCCGACAGCTGGTCGTAGACCTGACTCTGTGCGGCGACCGGCGGATTCTCCCAGGCCCCGATGCCGTGCACGTACAGCGCGAGCGACTCGATGCGCAGCATCCCCGCCTCGAGCTCGAGCCCGTCCTTCTTGTCGATCTGCTGACGCAGGCCACCACTCGCCGCGTTGCGCGGATTCGCGAACGAGGGGAACCGCCGAGCCGCAGCAGTTCGCGCCTTCTCTTCGTCGAACGGCTTCTTCGCTCCGCTCCGAGCCTCCCAGCGGGCGAGAGCATCGGCGTAGGCCCTGTCGCGGAACTCCGACTGTGCGGCATTCAGGCGCTCGAAGGCGGCCACGGGAATGAACACCTCGCCGCGCACCTCGACGATGGGAGGGTGACCTTCGCCGCTGAGCTCGAGGGGGATCTCGGGAAGGCGCAGCGCGTTCTCGGTGACGATCTCACCGACGCGCCCATCTCCCCGCGTCGCCGCCGACGTCAGCCGGCCGTTCTCGTAGCGGAGATTGATCGCGAGGCCGTCGATCTTGAGTTCGGTGAGCCAGTCGACAGCTCGCCCCGCAGAGGCGCGCGTCTTGGCGGCCCAATCCCTGAGCTCGTCGATCGAGAACACGTTGTCGAGACTCAGCATCCGCTCCGCGTGCTCGATGGTGGCGAGCCCGGTGGCCTCGGCCGCCCCCACCATCTGAGTGGGCGAGTCCTGACCCTGCAGCTCGGGATGCATCCGCTCCAGCTCTTCGAGCCTGTGCATCCACCCGTCGTAGGTGAAGTCGTCGACGAGTGAAGTGTCGCGCCCGTAGTACGCGTCCTTCGCTTCGAGGATTCGAGTGGTCAGCTCGTCCGCTTCGATACGGGCGTCTTCCAGCGAGATGTTCTCCGGCACCCCGCCAGTCTACGAGCGGGCGCCGACATCGAGAGGCAGGCGCTATGCGTCGACCGGCACTGCGGACACGGTGCGGTCGATCGTGAACTGGCCGAGCACGCGCGTTCCGACGTACAGCACGGCGGTCTGGCCCGGCGCGACCCCGTTGAGCGGCTGCTCGGGCACGACGCGCACGCCCTCGGGCGAGACGAATGCCCGGGCTGCTTCCGGCTCGGCGTGGGCGCGGATCTGCACCTCGCAGTCGAACTCGGAGTCGACGGGCGCTGCGCCCGCCCAGCTGAATCGATCGCCCGAGATCTCACGCGTCGCGAGAGCCTCCTTCGGCCCCACGACCACCGTGTTGGACACCGGCCGCACCTCGAGTACGAAGCGGGGCTTGCCGTCGGGGGCCGGGACGCCGAGCTTCAGACCACGGCGCTGACCGACCGTGAAAGCGTGCGCGCCCTCGTGCGAGCCGACGACGGAGCCCGTGCGGTCGACGATCTCACCGGTGGCGGTACCGACCTTCTCGGCCAGCCAGCCTCGCGTGTCACCGTCGGGAATGAAGCAGATGTCGTGGCTGTCGGGCTTCTGCGCGACACTCAGCCCACGCTCCTCCGCCTCGGCACGCACGACCGCTTTGGACGGAGTCGTTCCGAGCGGGAAGTAGGTGTGCGCGAGCTGCTCGGCGGTGAGTACGCCGAGCACATAGGACTGATCCTTGGCGTTGTCCGCGGCTCTGTGCAGCTCGAGACCGGCGTCCGTGGGGATCAGCGTCGCGTAGTGCCCGGTGCACACCGCGTCGAAACCGAGCTCGATGGCGCGCTCGAGAAGGGCGGCGAACTTGATCTTCTCATTGCAGCGCATGCAGGGATTGGGGGTGCGCCCTGCCTGGTACTCCGAGACGAAATCGGCGATCACGTCGTCGCGGAAGCGCTCGGAGAAGTCCCAGACGTAGAACGGGATGCCCAGGAGATCGGCCGCGCGACGCGCATCGAGCGCATCCTCGATCGTGCAGCATCCCCGGCTTCCGGTGCGCAGCGTGCCGCCCGCCCGGGACAGCGCGAGATGCACGCCGACGACGTCGTGCCCCGCGTCCACGGCCCGTGCGGCCGCGACTGCGGAGTCCACTCCGCCACTCATGGCCGCAAGAATCCTCATGGGACCAGTCTACGAGCGTGCGGCTGAGCCGGAGCCGGAAGCCCGCAGGTAGGCCTCGCCGATGGATGCGAGGACGGCATCGACGTCTGCGTCCGTCGATGTGCGTCCCAGCGTGAATCGGAGCGCGCTGCGCGCGTCCTGCTCACTGCGCCCCATCGCCATCACGACATGCGATGGCTCCGCCACACCCGCCTGGCAGGCCGACCCGGTCGACGCGGCGATGCCTGCCATGTCGAGAAGGAAGAGCAGGCTCTCCCCCACCGCTCCGGGAAACAGTATGTGGGCGTTGCCGGGGAGCCGTCGCGAGCCGTCTCCCAGAAGCTCGGCCTGCGGCACCCGCGCCAGGATGCCGTCGATCAGCCGGTCGCGCATCGTCGCCAGCCGCGCGGTCTCCGTCTCTCGCTCCGACTCGGCGAGCTCGAGCGCGGTGGCGAAGGCCGCGGCACCGGCCACGTCCTGCGTTCCGGCGCGAAGTCCGCGCTGCTGCGCGCCGCCGCGAAGGAGTGCGGAGAGCCGCGCGGTGCGAGCGACCACCAAGGCTCCGACGCCGACCGGCGCACCGATCTTGTGTCCGGCCACGCTCATCGCGACAAGACCGACCGAGTCGGGCGCATCGCCTCTCAGCGCGCGGAACGACAGAGGCAGGTGGCCGAGGGCCGCGACCGCATCGAGATGGAGGGGAACGAGCGCCTGCGCGGTCGACGACGCCAGCATCGCGGCGTCGTTGATCGTCCCGGCCTCGTTGTTGGCGACGAGCGCGGTCGCCAGCGCCGCGCCCGGAAGCTGGGCAGTGAACTCGTCCACGTCGATGGCCGCCGAGCGATATACCGGAACAGCGCGCAGCACCGCCCCTGCCGCCACCAGGGCCTCGACGGTGTCCATCGTCGCGTGGTGCTCGGCATCCGGCATCACGATGGCATCCGACTCCGCCGGCCGCGCCTGCCACAACCCCTGAAGCGCGAGATTGATCGACTCCGTACCCCCGGAGGTGAACACGACCTCGATGGGGTCGCAGTCGAGCACTGCGGCCGAGCGCTCGCGTGCCTCCTCGAGCAGGCGCCGCGCGTCCTGGCCGGCACCGTGCGTCGATGACGCATTCCCGACCATCTCGCTCGCTTCGAGCCACGCCTCCCGCGCCTCGGGACGCAGCGGCGTCGTCGCGGCGTGGTCGAGATAGTGCTGCATCCCTCCACTCTCCCCCATTTTCCGCGCAGTGGCGTGCACATGGAACTGAGTGCATGCTGTCCTGAGACCCGAGCGCAGACCTCTATGGTGTACTCATGCCCGCGATCCGAGACATCACCGTGCCCGGCGGTACTGCACTCGACAACCTCGGTGTGCGCCTTCACGACGGCGTCGGAACCCTCCGCGTCTGGTCACAGAACGCGTCCTCCATCGAACTCGTCGTCTTCGATGCCACCGACCTCGACTGGGTCATCGACCAGGTCGATCTCGCACGCCTTCCCGGCGGCATCTGGGAGGTGACGACAGAACTGCTCCAGCCCGGCACCCGGTATGCGATCCGCGTCGGAGGGCCACACGGGCCGGGGAACACGTTCAACCCCGAGACTCTGCTCCTCGACCCCTACTCTCGCGGTCTCGCGCAGGGCGACGGCTACGAGGAGTGGCGCTCCGTGGTGATCGTCGACGGGTTCGACTGGGGAGAGTCCGTCAAGCCACGGATACCGCTCGACCGCACCGTGATCTACGAAGGGCACCTGAAGGGGCTGACCAAGCGTCAGCCCGATGTGCCCCCGGCTCTGCACGGCACATACGCCGGACTCGCGCATCCCGCGATGATCGAGTACTTCCACTCTCTCGGGATCACCTCGATCGAGCTCCTGCCCGTCCAGGCGTTCGTTCCGGAGCCTCGCCTGCTCGAGCGCGGCCTCACGAACTACTGGGGCTACAACACCCTCAACTTCTTCACACCGCACAACGCCTACGCGACGGAGGACGCACGCAAGGGCGGCCCCGAGGCCGTTCTCGCCGAGTTCAAAGGCATGGTGCGACTGCTGCACGAAGCCGGACTCGAAGTCATCCTGGACGTCGTGTACAACCACACGTCGGAAGAGGGCCTCGGTGGACCTCGGTCCAGTCTGCGCGGCATCGACAACGCCAGCTACTACCGACAGGACGCATCAGGCGCGTACATCGACACGACAGGCTGCGGCAACACGCTCGACACCTCGACCGATGCCGGAGCGCGCCTCGTGCTCGACTCGCTGCGCTACTGGGCGCAGGAGATGCAGATCGACGGCTTCCGCTTCGATCTCGCGGCCGCGATCGCGCGCGACGGCTCGCACACCTATACGCCCGAGCACCCGCTTCTCACCGCCATCGCGAACGATCCGATCCTCCGCGACACCAAGCTCATCGCCGAGCCGTGGGACGTCGGCATGGGCGGCTGGCAGACCGGCAACTTCCCGAACGGCTGGATGGAGTGGAACGACCGCTACCGCGACCGGGTCAGGAACTTCTGGCTGAGCGACATCGACTATGCGCGTCGTGCGTCCGCTCCGGTCGGCATCGGGGGCTTCGCGACGCGTCTCGCCGGCTCGTCGAACACTTTCGCAGATGTTCGGGGACCGCTGGCCAGCATCAACTTCGTCACCGCGCACGACGGCTTCACCATGCACGACCTCGTGTCGTACGACGTCAAGCACAATGAGGCGAACGGCGAACAGAATCGCGATGGTGCCGACATGAATCGGGCTTTCAATCACGGTATCGAGGGGCCGACCGACGACCCTGCGATCCTCGCTGCCAGGCGAAAAGCGATGCGCAACCTGCTCGGCACCCTGCTGCTGTCAGCCGGGATCCCCATGCTCACGGCCGGCGATGAGGTCGGTCGGACGCAACGCGGAAACAACAATGCCTACGCCCAGGATTCGTCGATGACGTGGCTCGGCTGGGACGCGGAACCGTGGCAGGAGGACCTGCGCGCACACGTCGCTCGACTCATCCAGCTCCGTTCCGAGAATCCCGCCCTGCGTCCCAGCCGGTACGCCCGACTCGGTGAGCACATCCCCAACGCCTCTGTCATGGACTGGTTCGACCAGAACGGCGAGACGATGGAGAGCCAGCAGTGGACGGACCCTGGTAACCGCACTCTGCAGTATGTGGCGGCCTCGACCCCCGATCGCGAATCGGCCAATCGGATCCTCCTCATCGTGCACGGGACGGAGTCGCCCATCGACGTGCGTCTGCCCGACGACCTCGAGGAGGCGACGCGTTTCGTCTCGCTGTGGTCGAGCGCCGACGACCGCCCGCAAGACGGCGGCGAGGTGTTCGCCCCCGGCGACGTCCTGCCCATCCCCGGCACCTCCATGCGACTCTTCCGCGTGGAATGAACGGCGGCGCGCCGGGGCCCTCCGCGAGCTACCCGCTTCACGCCGCGAGCGGTACATTCGGGGAGTGGCCGCACGTATGAGCAGCATCAGTCCGAAGGCTCTCCGAAGCCCCGCGCAGATCCCGTCGCGCCCGCTGGGCGCCGTCTCGGACGGCGACGGACTCGTCGCGACGCGAATTCCTCTGGTGGGCGGCGCACCGTCCGTCCCCGGAGGCTTCGCGCCCAAGGCGTTCGTCGGCGAGGTGGTGCCGTTCAGCGTCGTCGCCTTCCGTGAAGGGCACGACCTGATCGGGGTGCAGCTCCGGTTGACGGCCCCGAACGGCGAGGAGTCCCTGCACCGAATGACGCCCTTGCTCGATGGGAGCGATCGCTGGGCAGCGGAGGTCGCTGTGGACATGCAGGGCCCGTGGGCGTTTCGCTTCGAGGCGTTCTCCGACGACTTCGCGACCTGGGCGCACGCCGCCGAGGTGAAGGTCGCCGCGGGAGTCGATGTGCCGGTCATGGCAGCCCTCGGCGCCGAACTTCTCGCGCGCGCAGCGAAAGAGAAGGATCGCCCTGCGGCTCAGCGCAGACGCATCAGCGAACTCGCCACCGCACTAGCGGGGGGCGATGCAGAGACCACCACCGCGGTCTCGACCGACGCCGAGCTGGGCGGTCTCTTCCATGAGCGGCCTCTCATGACGCTGCGTTCAGCATCTGCCACGCACACTCTGCTCGTGGAGCGGACCGCCGCAGGCGTCGGGGCCTGGTACGAGTTCTTTCCCCGCTCGGAGGGCGCGAAACGCCTGAAGGACGGCACTGTCAAGAGCGGTACGTTCAGGACAGCCGCCAAACGTCTTCCCGCTGTCGCCGCCATGGGCTTCGACGTCATCTACCTGGTGCCGATCCATCCGATCGGAACGACCAACCGCAAGGGACGCAACAACACTCTGACGACGGAGCCAGGCGATCCGGGCTCACCGTATGCCATCGGCTCCGTTGACGGCGGCCACGACGCGATCCACCCGGAGCTCGGCAAGCCGGCCGACTTCCGCGCATTCGTCAGGGCGGCGAAGAACGAAGGGCTGGAGGTCGCTCTCGATCTCGCGCTGCAGGCCTCTCCGGACCACCCGTGGGTCGACGAGCACCCCGAGTGGTTCACCACTCTCCCGGATGGCACCATCGCCTACGCAGAGAACCCGCCCAAGAAGTACCAGGACATCTACCCGCTGAACTTCGACAACGATCCCGCCGGTATCTACCAGGAGATGCTCCGCATCGTGCAGCACTGGGTTCGCGAAGGCGTGAAGATCTTCCGCGTCGACAACCCGCACACGAAGCCGCTGCAGTTCTGGGAATGGCTCATCGCGACCGTGAACGCCCAGGACCCGGACGTGATCTTCCTGGCCGAGGCGTTCACCCGACCCGCCGTGATGCGTGCGCTCGCGGCCGTGGGGTTCCAACAGAGCTACAGCTATTTCACCTGGCGCAACACCAAGGCGGAGCTCGAGGAGTTCCTCACCAGCGTCTCGCACGAGACGAGCGACTACATGCGGCCGAATCTCTTCGTGAACACGCATGACATCCTCACGGAGTACCTGCAGTTCGGCGGCCGCGCCGCCTATCGGATCCGCGCCTGCATCGCCGCCACCGCCGCCCCTGTGTACGGCGTGTACGCCGGGTACGAGCTCTTCGAGAACGTGGCGAGGCCCGGTTCCGAGGAGAACATCGACAACGAGAAGTACGAGTTCAAGTTCCGGGACTGGGAGGGCGCGGAGGCATCGGGTGACTCGCTTGCGCCTCTCCTGCGCCGACTGAACGAGATCCGCCGTGAGCACCCGGCTCTTCGACAGCTCCGCAACCTCTCCGTGCACTGGAGCGACGACGACTCGGTGCTCGTCTACAGCAAGCACCTCGATGCCGCGTTCACCGGCACGGGCCACTCCGATACGATCCTCGTCGTCGCCAACGTCGATCCGCACTCCGTGCGTGAGACCACCGTGCACCTCGACACCACGATCTGGGGCGTACCACCTGGCGAGCCGTTCGACGTGGAGGACCTGCTGACCGGTGCCGTGTGGACGTGGGCCGATCACAACTACGTGCGCCTCGACGCCTTCGCCGAGCCGGTGCACATTCTGAAGGTGAGGAGACGAGCATGAGCTACGTCGAAGATGCCACTACATCGCCGGACTGGGCGGCTGTCGCAGCCGGCGCCCATCACGACCCGCACGCGGTGCTCGGCTCCCACCCGTTCACGGATGCGAGTGACCGGACCGTCACGGTGATCCGCGCTCGCCGACCTCTCGCGTCCTCGGTCGCAGCCGTCTTCGAGGACGGGAGCCGATTGGAGCTCGATCACGTCGCACACGGCATCTGGGAGGCCCAGCACGACGGTGCCCCGGTGGCGTATCGCATCGCCACCGCGTACGGCGACGACGACGAGACGATCACCGGCGACCCGTACCGGCACCTCCCGACTCTGGGTGACGTCGATCTCCATCTGATCGCCGAAGGGCGGCACGAGCGGCTGTGGCAGGTGCTGGGTGCGCACGCGACGGTCGCAGACGCCGAAGACGGCGTCGCATTCGCCGTCTGGGCCCCGAACGCCACAGCCGTGCGAGTCGTCGGAGATCACAACGGGTGGAACGGCGAAGCGCACGCGATGCGCTCGATGGGCGTGAGTGGCGTCTGGGAGCTGTTCATCCCCGATCTCGCCGTCGAAACGACATACAAGTATCAGATCCGCACCCGCGGCGGCTCCTGGATCTTCAAGGCCGACCCGATGGCGCAAGCCGCGCAGGTGCCGCCCGAGACCGCATCGGTGGTCACGCGGTCGGACTACGCATGGTCAGACGGCGCGTGGATGACCCGCCGGGCAGCGACTCACGCGGTCGCTCAGCCGCTGTCGGTCTACGAGGTGCACCTCGGCTCCTGGCGCGGAGGCCTGAGCTACCGCGATGCCGCAGAACCGCTGATCGCACACGTCACCGAGGCCGGTTTCACGCACATCGAGTTCATGCCGCTCGCCGAGCATCCGTTCGGCGGCTCCTGGGGCTATCAGGTGAGCGGGTACTACGCGGCGACCAGTCGCTTCGGCAGCCCGGATGACCTGCGATACCTCATCGACCAGCTGCATCAGGCCGGAATCGGCGTGATCATGGACTGGGTGCCCGGGCACTTCCCCAAAGACGCGTTCGCCCTCGCGAGGTTCGACGGACAGCCGCTGTACGAGCACCCCGACCCTCGTCGCGGTGAGCATCAGGACTGGGGAACGCTCATCTTCGACTACGGTCGCCCTGAGGTGCGCGGATTCCTGGTCGCGAACGCACTGTTCTGGCTGAGCGAGTTCCATGTCGACGGCCTGCGAGTGGATGCCGTGGCGTCGATGCTGTACCTCGACTACTCGCGTAACGAAGGCGAATGGGAGCCGAACATCCACGGGGGCCGGGAGAACCTCGAAGCGATCCGCTTCCTCCAGGAGGTCAACGCGACCGCCTACCGCCTGCACCCCGGCGTGCTGATGATCGCTGAGGAATCGACGAGCTTCCCCGGTGTGACCGCACCCACCGACCACGCGGGTCTCGGCTTCGGGTTCAAGTGGAACATGGGCTGGATGAACGACTCCCTCCAGTACATCGAACGAGACCCGATGTATCGCGCGCACCACGAAGGTGAGATGACGTTCTCGTTCGTCTACGCGTTCGGGGAGAATTATCTGCTGCCGATCAGCCACGATGAGGTCGTGCATGGAAAAGGCAGCCTCGTCTCGAAGATGCCCGGCGACCACTGGCACAAGCTCGCCAATGTCCGCGCATACCTCGGATACATGTGGGGTCACCCCGGAAAGAAGCTTCTCTTCATGGGGCAGGAGTTCGGGCAGCTCGCCGAATGGTCGGAATCCCGCCAGCTCGACTGGTGGCTCCTCGACCAGCCGTCGCACGCGCAGCTGCAGGGTTTCGTCGGACAGCTCAACCGCACCTATCGCGCTCAGGCCCCGCTCTGGGAGCGGGACAATGACGGATCCTCCTTCTCACGCCTCGGCGCCCCGAGCTGGGATCCCAATGTCATCGCCTTCGAACGCCGCGACGCACATGGCGGCCGTCTCGTGGTGATCAGCAACTTCGCCGGCGTCGAGCGCAGCGGCTACAGCCTCGCGCTGCCGATCCCCGGCGTGTGGCAGGAGATCCTCAACACGGACGCCGCAGAATACGGCGGTCGCGGATCCGGCAATCTCGGCATGGTCGTCGCGCACTCGGAGGACGACGGACCGGCCGTGGCGACGATCACGGTTCCCGCACTGTCGACCATCTGGCTGCGCCACGAGAGCGACCCGCACGTACCCACGATCAGCCGCGGCTGACGGCCTCTGCCGATCAGCGAGACGGCCCCGGCCCCGACAGAGCCTGGGCCGTCTCGCTGCACTCTCAGCTCAGAACAGCAGGGAAGACAGTCTGTTGCGCGCGGTGATGACGCGTGGATCTGCGACGCCGATCAGGCCGAACAGCTCGAGAAGACGCTCGCGCACGGGCGTTCGCTCATCCGAGGGCAGCTGGGCGAACAGGTCGAGAAGCCTTCCGAACGCATCTTCGACATGGCCTCCCGCGAGGTCGAGGTCGGCGACATCGAACTGGGCCTGGATGTCGAGGGGTCCGGCTGCGGCCGCGGCCCGAGCATCCTGGAGATCGAGTTTCTGGACGCGGTCGAGCAGACGGACCTGGCCCAGGCCTGCGATCGCATCCTCATCGCGCGGATTCTCCGCGAGAGCCTTCTCGTATGCCACGACCGCCGCGGCGTAGTCGCCGTTCTCGATCGCGGCGAAAGCCTCCGCGTGCAGCGGCGGCATCGGCGGCTCCTCCGGCGTCTGCTCGCCCTCGGGCGCCTCTCCGACGTTCAACGTGCCCGTCACCCCGTTCTGAGCAGCGAGCTGAAGCAGCTGCGCGAAGACCTCTCTGACCTGTTGCTCGGGCACTGCACCGGTGAACATCGGAACCGGCTGACCGGCGATGAGTGCCACGACCATCGGGATCGACTGCGCGCGGAATCCCTGAGCCAGCTGCGGGTTGGCGTCGACATCGACCTTCGCGAGAAGCACCCTGCCGCCGAGTTCACGCGTCACCTTCTCGATGATGGGGCTCAGCTGCTTGCACGGCCCGCACCATTCGGCCCAGAGGTCGACGACCACCGGCACTGTCCGGGAGAGCTCGAGGATCTGACCGAACGACTCGTCGGTCGCATCGACGACGATGTCCACGGCCCCGGGAGCAGGGCTCTGCGCTCCGGCGGCAGCAGCCGCGGGCCGGTTTCGCAGAGAGGAGAGGTCGACGGCTCCACGGAGCGCGGCGGGAGAGATATCGGTCATTTGATCACCTCGACGGAGAGTAGGTCCTGTCGGACCGCCATGAGTCGGATCTGCTCCGTCGAGCCCTGCGCGGGAACGGAGAAGAACAGCTGGAATTCGTACTTGGTCGTGAAGCCCTTCGCGGACTCCGTGACACCCGTCAGCGCCTTCGCCTGCGGATTCGCGTCTTCCAGTCGGATGACGGCGTCCGGTGACGTCGGGGTGACCGATTCGGTGTCGACGAGCGAGACGGCCACGATCGCACCGCTGTCCAGCGTGGTCATCGAGACCGGCTCGGAATCGGCCGGGAGGATGTCGAAGGCGGTCTGAGAAGTCTCCGCCGCTCCGTTGTCCGCCAGCGTCTGCACGACCGCCTGCCGGCTGTCGCGAATCGACTGGGCGAGGTTCTGCGAGATCTCGTCGAACATGCCGTAGGAAGGGCTGGCTTCGCCCGCGTCGACGACGTCGGCGAAGGTCTCCGCAAGCTCTCCCGGCGGGATGCTGAGGAATGCGGAATCGTCGGGAACGAGCGAGGTGCCGAGCCACGCTGCAGCCACGTCGGGGAAGACGGCGTCCGCAGACATCTCGGCCATGTTCGTGACCTTGTAGTTCGACCACGGATCCTGCTGCGTCATGGTCAGGATGACGGGGGGAACGGTGTCGTCGTCAGCGCTCTTCGAGAGCAGGAGCACCGTGCGCGGCCACCGGTCGGTGGCTTCGGGAAGCACGACCTCGACGTCATCGGTCGGGAGTGCGGCGGGCGGTGCGGTCTCCGGAAGAGCTGTCCGAAGCGCGTACTCGGTGGTGCGAGCCGTGAGCGCCGGGCCGTCCAGACGAGTGCCGGCCAGAGCGATGTCCATCGACGCGTCCGCGTCGGATAGGGTCGTCGACACTTCCTGCAGGATCCGCTTCGCCTGGGCCTCCGTCACTGCCGGGGGCTTCTGATTGTCCGGGGCGATCACCGTCGCGCTGGGAGACGGCGAGGGCGTTCCCTCTCCGAGCTGCGGCCATGAGTCAGGCGAGCAGCCGCTCGCGAGCAACGCGGTCACGGCGAGGGCGGGGACCGCGAGCAGGCGCCGTCGACGGTTCACGGGTCGCGCACGCATCTCCGTCTTCCGATCGGGGTCTGGGTTCTTCGGACCGGCGGCGTCGACTGCCCCCGGGTCACCGGCGGCTGCCGCGTCGGAGTCTGCGCCGGTCCGACCGGGCTCATCCCCGGCAGCGGTGGTCGAGGTGTCGTCGATCGCCGCGCGTTCCGATGGCGGCAGCTGAGCCACGTCGATCGGCTCGGTGGCCGGAAGGGGGCCGGGGCCCTTGCGCCGCGGTCCTCGCCCGCGACGCTGGTGCCGGATCGCGAGGACGTAGAGCACGAGTCCGACGAGAAGCATCGCCGCGCCCGCCGCCATGAGCGGTCCGGCGAGAGGGGTGGACGTGTCCAGCGGCCAGGACACCACGATGTCGTCCGGTGCGTCGGCGGTGCCGTCGTACGCGATGATCAGACTCACGCCCTCGGGCAGCTGCATGTTGTCTGCGATGAGTGTGTCGGTCTCGGTGAAGGAGTCCAGCCAGAGGTCGGAGCCGGCGGGGTTGCGGCCCGGCTCTGCGGCTGCATCGCCCTCGGCGGGCGTCTCCGCCGGTGCCGGAGTCTCGGCCGCGGCCGGGGTCTCGGCAGGGGCCGGGGTTTCGGAGGCCCCATCACCTTCCGGTGCTGATCCGGCGGGGACCAGCTGGACCTCCAGGTCACCGTCGTCGCCGACCGTCACGCGGTTGTACGACGAGTCGGCAAGCCACGCTTCCATGTCGGCGGTGCGGCCATAGGCGGCGAAGATCTCGCCCTCTCCGCGCACCAGCAAGGTCTGAGATCCCGGGTGCTCACGAAGGACGTCGCCGTCCATCAGCACAAACGGGGCGGGTTCCTCTGCAGCGACTGAGACTTCCTGAGTCGACGGACCCATGAAGATGGTTCGCTGCGCGATGCCCGCAGCGATCAGTCCCGCAGCCAGCACGAAGGCCACGACGGCCCATACGAAACGCACGAATAGTCTCCTCACACGGCCCGGACGCACGCCCGAGTCGCAACACTCGACATTTCAGACTAGCGAAATCACCTGTGTGTTGCCCACGAGGGGCATGCGGCACCACGTGCGGCACGTCGTCCCGGCCGGTCGTGGTGCGGTGGATACGCTTGCAGAGTCCCCCATTCCGAGGAGCAACGATGAAGATCCACAACCCGTTCCGCACCGCCCTCGTGGCGACGCTCGGCGTGGGACTGGGAATCCTGCTGATCGGAAGCGTGGAGAGCCTGTCGACCGTGCTGCTCTACGTCGGTACGGCTCTCTTCCTCAGTCTCGGCCTGGACCCGCTCGTCTCCTTCCTCGAGCGCAGGCGTCTCCCCCGCTGGCTCGCCGTGCTCATCACGATCCTCGCGGTGCTCGGGATCTTCGCCGGGATCATCCTGATCGTCATCCCCGTGCTGGTCGACCAGATCTCGCAGCTCATCGCCGAGATCACGGCCATCGTCCAACGCGGGACATTTCTCCTCGACCTGCGCCAGTGGATGGTCGACACGTTCCCCAATCTCAAGGTGGATGACGTCTTCGCCTATGTGACCGACTGGCTGGAGACGAACCTCGCCCAGATCGGGGGGTCCATCGGGCAGGGCGTGCTCGCCGCCGGCGGGGCACTGCTGAGCGGACTGTTCGGCGCGTTCATCATCCTCATCCTGACGATCTACCTGACGGCCTCGACACCGTCGCTCAAGCGCGCCGTCTACCAGCTCGCTCCTGCATCCAAGCGCGAGCGCTTCATCGACCTGGCCGAGCAGATCACCGATTCGGTCGGCTACTACGTCATGGGCCAGGTCTCCCAGGGCGTCATCAACGGCATCCTGAGCATGATCTTCCTCACGATCATCGATGCGCCGTTCCCGGCCGTGCTCGCCGTCGTCGCCTTCTTCTTCTCACTGATTCCACTCGTCGGCACCCTCACGGGGTCGACCATCATCGTGCTCGTGTGCCTGATCCCCGGCCTGGGATCACCGGCGACAGCGATCGCCGCCGCCATCTACTACCTCATCTACATGCAGATCGAGGCGTACGTGATCTCGCCGCGCATCATGAGCCGGGCCGTGTCCGTACCCGGAGCGGTTGTCGTCGTCGCGGCGTTGGCGGGCGGAAGCCTCCTGGGGCTGCTCGGCGCGCTGATCGCGATTCCGGTGGCGGCCAGCATCCTGATCCTCTACCGGCAGGTGCTGATCCCTCGCATGAACGAGCTCTAGTCGGCGGGCCACTCCGTCGGCAGCGGAAGAGCTGCCGGGTTCACGGCAGCGACGATCTCGGTGAGGACTCTCCGAGTCTGGCTCTCCCCCACCCAGAGGTGCTTGCCACCCTCGACGGCGATCAGCTTCGCATGCGGAATCGCGGAGAAGCGCTCGCGTGCTTCGGCCGGGCGGAGGTAGTCGTCGAGCTCGGGTACCAGCACCACGACGTCGGCATCGGAGTCGGCCCACGCCGCCACCTCGGCGTCTGTGGCGCGGTGAAGTGGCGGGGACAAGAGGATGATCCCCTCGACATCGTGTTCCCGACCGTACTTCAGCGCGAGTTCGGTGCCGAACGACCAGCCGAGCAGCCATGGGCGCGGAAGACCGCGCTCGCGCACGAAGCCCATCGCCGCCGCGACGTCGAACTGCTCCGCCTCTCCCCCATCGAACGCGCCATCGCTGGTGCCACGCGGAGAGGTGGTCCCTCTCGTGTTGAAGCGCAGCACAGCGAGGTCCGCCAGCGCAGGCAGACGGGCGGCAGCCTTGCGGATGATGTGCGAGTCCATGAACCCGCCGGCCGTCGGGAGAGGATGCAGCGTGACGAGCGTGGCCACGGGCGCCGACGACTCGGGAACCGCCAGCTCTCCGACCAGTGTCAGCTCGTCTGCGGTCTCCAGTGCGATGTCTTCGCGCCGCGCAGGCAGCTCGATCGGTCCACGGATCTCCATGCTCACGCAATCCTCCAACAGTGTGTGTGCCAATGCCTGCGTGCCGCGAGGTCTGCGGCGTCACCGAGCACCCCGTCCGCGCGCCAGATCACGAGATGAGCGGTTCCGGGAACAACCGATCGCCCGCACCCAGGACAGATGTACTCCTTCAGCGCCTGAGCTGCCGACACCGGCTGGACGGTCCACTCGGACCCACGACGGACTTCCGTGCGCTTCCAGGACGAGAGGAGTCGATCGAGCGAATCGTCGGTGTCAGGGCGCGCCGGACGGCGTCTGCGAGAGCGGGCCATGAGGCCGACTCACCACCAGTGGTTGTTCGTCCAGAAGGCGTGGGCGCCCGCCCAGCTTCCGTATCGACCCGTGGCGTATCCCGTTGCCCAGCGCAGGTTGTCCACCGGGTCGTAGCCATTGCCGGGAACCTTGCTGCATGGCAGAGCCTGGACGAGCCCACACGCTCCAGAGGACTTGTTCGTCGCGTTCGGGTTCCAGCCGCTCTCGCGGGAGACGATGTAGTCGACGAAGCCCCAGTCGGACTCCGCGATGCCCGCTGCTGCCATCCACTCCGCAGGGGCTCCCCCGCCGGTGTAGTACAGAGGAGCGCTGGGACCGGGTTTCGATGACCCGGATGACCCGGACGACCCGGTCGTCGGGGTCGGGGTGGGAGTCGGCTTGGGCGTCACGTAGACCGAGAACGATCCACGCTGAACCGGTGCGATAGCGGCACCCTCTGCGGTCACCGTGAGATTCTGCGTCTCCGTGAGCGCCGCTGAGTACGCCGACTCGGGGCCTTCCGTCTCAGGCTGCTGAGCCAGCGCGACGCCGGTCGGGGCGACCATCGCGGCCGCGAAACCCACGACCGCGAGGGCGCTGACGAAACCGACGACGCCCCGTCGGCGGCTACCGCTGCGCGCCGAAAGCGCCGCGGATGCAGGCACCGGCGTGACGTCTTTGCGATGAGGTGTGATGTCGTTTCGGGAGTTCACGATGAGTGGCAGTCTACCCCGTGAGGCGTGAGTCGGCCATCAGAACGCTCAGCGAACCGCCAGGATCACATCGACGGTAGCGTCGAGAAGGGCATCCACCTGCTCTTCCCGGTACCCGCCGCGCTGCATGCGGAACGCCGCCGAACGCAGCTGCTCGGCCGTCAGCGGTTCGCCGTCTCGCAGATAGCGGGCGATGCGGGTGCCCACATGGTCGACCTCGTCGATGCGATACCCGAAGGTGAGGACGCCCGTGCGCGCGAAACGCTGACGCTTCGGACGCGCGAGGTGGTCGAGGATGATCTGGGCATCGTCTCGTGCCTGCTCGACCCATGCCCCCGCGCCCTGCGACCGGACGGCCCGGTCACGCGCGCGAGCCGCCAGTGCGTCCTCGACTCTCCCGAGCGCCGCATCGACCTCTGCCACGACATAGCCGTTCTTCACGAGCGGGAAGGACGCCACCCGTACGTCGGCTGCGCCGAGATCGTCCGCGTCGCCTTCGAATGCAGCCCGAGCGGCTGCGAGGAACGTGTCGACCGCTGCGCGGTGATAGCCGCGCACGCGACCGGTCGTCACAGAGAACGCGGCCGGAGGCTGAACCGAACCGTCCGATGCTCGCACGTCGTCGGAGACCATCACAGCACCACCCAGGAGGAGAAGAGGAAATACAGGCACAGCGCGGGCACCGTCGACGGAAGGATGCTGTCGAGTCGATCGAGGAGCCCGCCGTGACCGGGCAGCCAGGAGCTCATGTCCTTGATTCCGAGATCACGCTTGAGCATGGACTCGCCGAGGTCGCCGAGGGTCGCGGACAGCAGGATGGCGACGCCGAAGATCACGCCGATCCACCACGGCAGATGCAACAGGAAGATCGCGAGGAGGACACCCGCCGTGATGGAACCCACCACGGCTCCACCGAACCCTTCCCACGTCTTCTTGGGACTGATTCGCGGGGCCATCGGATGCCGGCCGAAGGCCAGCCCGGCGGCATACGCGCCGGTGTCCGCCACGACGGCGATGGCGATGAAGCTCAGCACCCACCACTGGCCACCCTCCTGCTTGAGCAGGATCAGGGCGACCGCCGCGAGGAACGGCACGTAGATCTGAACGAAGCCTCCGATGACGGCATCCGTCAGCACATCGCCGTAGGTTCTGCCGTCCTTGGCGACCATCTGGGCGACCAACCGCCACACGATCACGAATGCGACGGCGAAGAACAGCATCACCCAGACGAACCACAGGTCGAGGAAGAACGCGGACAGCACGAGCAGCGTCGCCGCCACGAACTGAGCGATCACGTCGATCCGCCGCCCGGACGCGCGCAGTGCCAGGGAAAGCTCGTACACCCCGAGCAGCGCCGCTGCCAACGCGAACGGCACGAAGAGGACCTTGATGAACAACAGCGAGGCGAGCAGGGCGGCGCCGAACGCCAGCCCGATCAGCGTCGCGAGGATCAGGTCACGCCCTGTGCGCTCCTTGATGCGCTCGTTCGCCTGGTCGAGCTGCCCGCGAGCATTCGTGACGTGGGTCCCGAACTCGTCGCGTGCGGCACGCCACTGCTCTCTGATCGCGTTGTGATCAGCTGTGTCCAACGGGGACTCCGTCATCGCGCGCTCCTCGGCGGGGAGAGGTGGACGTGGCGGGATGCTCGTCGCGTCGAACGCCGGGAAGGCGCCGTCGACCAGCGGGATGGCGCCGGTCGAGGTCGACGAGTCGCGCGCCTCCCGGCGCGTCTGCGGCTTGTCGGTGCCGTCATCGGTGCGTTCGTCGGACATGCCGCCTACACCTCGAGGAGCTCAGCCTCTTTGCGCTTGAGTGCGTCGTCGATGAGGTCGACGTGCTGGCGCGTGAGGGCGTCGAGTTCCTTCTCTCCGCGAGAGATCTCGTCTTCTCCGAGCTCGCTCTTGAGACCGTCGAGTTCGTCCTTGGCCTTGCGACGGATGCCGCGCACGTGCACCTTGGCGTCCTCGGCCTTGGTCTTGACGAGCTTGACGTACTCCTTGCGGCGCTCAGCCGTGAGCTCGGGCATCGTCACGCGGACGAGGTTGCCGTCGTTCGTGGGGTTCGCGCCGAGGTTCGGCATGTCCCGGATCGCCTGCTCGATCCCCTTCAGAGCACTCTTGTCGTAGGGAGTGATGATGAGGGTGCGCGCCTCCTGGTTCGCCAGAGAGGCGAGCTGGGCGAGCGGCGTCGGCGTTCCGTAGTAGTCGACGAGCACCTTCTGGAAGAGCTGCGGGTTGGCGCGACCCGTGCGCACCGTGGAGAAGTCCTCCTTGGCGGCCTCGACCGCTCGTGCCATACGGGAGGTGGTTTCAGCGAGGACATCCGCGATCACGGTGACTCCTATCGTCGGGGTGTTCTGAAATTCTATCTGGCGCGGCGCGTGAGCACCGTCAGGGACTCAGGCGGTGACGAGAGTGCCGATCGGCTCTCCGAGGAGCGCACGCGTGACATTGCCCGCCGGCTCCATGCCGAACACCCTCATGTCCATGTTGTTGTCCATGCAGAGGCTGAACGCGGTCGAGTCGACCACCTTGAGGCCGCGCTGAAGGGCATCGCGGTAGGTCACGCGCTCGATGCGCTCGGCGTCGGCGTGCTTGTTCGGGTCCGCGGTGTAGATGGCGTCGACGCCGTTCTTGGCCACGAGCACCTCCTGCGCCCCGATCTCCAGCGCGCGCTGCGCGGCGACCGTGTCGGTGGAGAAGTACGGGAGGCCCGCTCCGGCGCCGAAGATGACGACGCGGCCCTTCTCCATGTGCCGCTCGGCCCGCAGCGGGATGTACGGCTCGGCGACCTGCGTCATCGAGATCGCGGACTGCACGCGGGTCGGCGCTCCGGCCTGCTCGAGGAAGTCCTGCAGCGCGAGGGCGTTCATCACTGTGCCGAGCATGCCCATGTAGTCGGCTCGCCCCCGGTCCATTCCGCGCTGGCTGAGTTCCGCTCCGCGGAAGAAGTTGCCGCCGCCGACGACGATCGCGATCTCTACGCGGTCGACGGCCGCGGCGATGTCACGGGCGATCTGGCTGACGACGTCGGGGTTGACGCCGAGCTGTCCGGCGCCGAACGCCTCACCGGAGAGCTTCAGGAGAACGCGACGGCGTCCGTTGCCTTCGGTCATGGGGGTGTTCCTCTCGTCCCGATTCAAGATAGTGCCTTCTGGGCATGAAGAAGGGGTTCGGATCATGTGATCCGAACCCCTTCGACGGTGTTACGCGCCGACCTTGAAGCGCGCGAAGTCCGTCACGGTGATACCGGCGTCCTTCGCCACCTGGGCGACGGAGAGCTTGTTGTCCTTCGCGTAGTCCTGCTCGAGCAGTGCGACCTGCTTGATGAACGCGGAGACACGGCCCTCGACGATCTTGGGCAGAGCCGCTTCCGGCTTGCCCTCGTTGCGGGAGATCTCGGTGACGATCTCGCGCTCCTTCTCCACGGCGTCAGCCGGGACGTCCTCGCGGGACAGGTACGACGGGTTCGCGAACGAGATGTGCTGCGCGATGCTGCGAGCGGTCTCGGCGTTGTCACCCGTGTAGGCGACGACGACGCCGATCTGCGGCGGAAGGTCCTTGCTCGTGCGGTGCAGGTAGACCTCGACGTTGTCGCCGGTGATCGTGCGAACGCGACGAAGCTCGACCTTCTCGCCGATGATCGCAGCCTCTTCCGAGATGACCTGCTCGACGCTCTTGTCGCCTGCCTGGGCGGCGAGTCCGGCCTCGACCGAGTCGGCCTTCACGGCCGCGACAGCGTCGGCGACCTTGTCGGCCAGTGCGATGAAGCGCTCGTTCTTCGCGACGAAGTCCGTCTCGCAGGCGAGCTCGATCAGCGTCACTGCGCCGTCCTGCTCGCGAGCGACGATGAGGCCCTCGCTGGTCGAACGGTCGGCACGCTTCGCGTTGCCCTTGGCACCCTTGAGACGCAGGATCTCGGTGGCCTTCTCGACGTCTCCGTCGGCCTCCTCGAGCGCCTTCTTGGTGTCGACCATTCCCGTTCCGAGCTGCTCACGCAGCGCCTTGAGGTCGGCGATGGTGAAGTTGGCCATGTGTGGTGGCTCCTTGCTTCGTGATGTGTGTGGTGGTCGCGGAATTACTTGGCGTCTGCTGCCTCGGCGGCGGCGACCTCAGCGGTCTCCTCGCCGGAAGCGGCAGCGATGGCCTCGTCGTGCGCCTCGGCGCCGGCCTCGTCAGCAGCGGTCTCGTCGGCAGCGGGGGTCTCGACGGTGGCAGCTTCGTCAGCTGCGGCGTCATCGACCTCTGCGGCGTCAGCCGACTCCTGGACGGGAGCCTCGAGGAGCTCCTTCTCCCAGTCGGCGAGCGGCTCAGCGTCGCCCGTCTCGGGGTTGTGCTTCTGCTGCAGGCCCTCTGCCGCTGCGTCCGCGATGATGCGGGTGAGCAGCGAGACGGAGCGGATGGCGTCGTCGTTGCCGGGGATCGGGTACTGGAAGTCGTCCGGGTCGGCGTTGGTGTCGAGAATGCCGATCACCGGGATGCCGAGCTTCTTGGCCTCGTCGATGGCGAGGTGCTCGCGCTTGGCGTCGACGACCCAGAGAGCGGACGGCGTCTTGGTGAGGTTGCGGATACCACCGAGCGACTTGTGGAGCTTGTCGAGCTCACGCTTCTTGAGAAGGAGTTCCTTCTTGGTGAAGCCCGAGGCAGCCGGGTTCTCGTAGTCGAGCTCCTCGAGCTCCTTCATGCGAGCGAGACGCTTCGCGATGGTCTGGAAGTTGGTGAGGAGTCCACCGAGCCAGCGCTGGTTGACGTAGGGCTGGCCGACGCGCGTGGCCTGCTCCGCGAGGATCTCCTGCGCCTGCTTCTTCGTGCCGACGAAGAGGATCGTGCCGCCGTGCGCGACGGTCTCCTTGACGAAGTCGTAGGCCTTGTCGATGTAGCCGAGCGACTGCTGGAGGTCGATGATGTGGATGCCGCTGCGCTCCGTGAGGATGAAGCGCTTGACCTTCGGGTTCCACCGACGGGTCTGGTGTCCGAAGTGCACGCCGCTGTCGAGCAGCTGGCGGATGGTGACCACAGCCATGGTCGTCTCCTTGTTCCGGCGCGATTCTGCGCCCTTGAGGTTGTCGAGTCGATCGGACGACCGAACTCCCTGGTGCCCGGCGCACACCCGCCTGAGTGGAATCAGGACCAGTGGGAGTGGATGCCACGACCGAAGTCGCTCTGGGCACGCGTAGTCACCCCGAGATCGAGGTGCTCCAACAGCATACAGGATGCGGCGACCTCACTCCTCCTGCACGATGCACCGAAGCCATGTCTTCCCCACATGGATCGCGGGGGTTGCGATGACGCGTCCCTCCGCCGGCGGGAGCGACGGACCATTGCCTCATGAACTCCCGCGCACGCGCGACCATCGCGTTCCTTCTGCTGGTCGCCCTGATTCTCGTCGCTCCGATCCCGACGCGTGCGCACGCGTCATCCGCGGAAGGTGAGAGGTATCCCGTCTGGCTCTGGCCGACCGATGAGCGCCGCGCGGTCGCGTCGCCGTATCGCGCTCCCGCGCACGAGTACGGTGCCGGCCATCGAGGGATGGACCTCGCGACGACGCCGGGGGCTGTGATCCGCGCTCCCGCCGACGGGACGATAGCATTCCGCGGAACCGTCGTCGACAGGCCTCTGATCACGATCGAGCACCCCGGTGGCTACGTGTCGACGTTCGAGCCGTTGTCCTCCGAGCTCTCGCCGGGAGACGCGATCTCATCGGGGCAGGAGATCGGCACGGTGGCTGCCGGTGGCCACGCGGCGCCCGGTACTCTGCACCTCGGTGTGCGAATGGATGGCGCGTACATCAACCCGTTGCTCCTCTTCGGCGCCGTACCCAGGGCGGTACTGCTCCCCTGCTGCACGACCCCGTGAATCGGTGACCGGGTGTTCAGGCGCGCGGGTGTGCGAGGCGATACGTCGCGGTCAGCCGTTCGGCGGACACGTGGGTGTAGATCTGGGTCGTGCCGAGACTCGCATGGCCGAGGATCTCCTGCACCGCTCGCAAGTCCGCGCCGCCGTCCAGGAGGTGGGTCGCGGCAGTGTGTCTCAGCGCATGCGGGCCGACCGTGTCCGCCCCGATGAACGGTGCGAGCACGTCGGCGACGAGCGAATAGACCGCGCGCGGTCCGATCCGCGCGCCTCGACTGCCGAGTAGCAGAGCCGGCGACGGTCGGGCAGCTCGTGCGGCGAGTGAGGGGCGCCCTCGAGACAGGTAGGCGCCGGTGGCATCACGCGCAGGAGCACCGTAGGGCACCACCCTCTCTTTCGCGCCTTTCCCCAGCACGCGCGCCGTGCCCCGGTCGAGGTCCAGATCGTCGACATCGAGTCCGCACAGCTCGGAGACTCGGATCCCTGCCCCGTACAGCAGCTCGAGAATCGCATGGTCGCGGAGCGCGATCGGATCACCGGCGGCGGCGGCGTGCCGTTGCGCCTCGAGAAGAGTCGTCATCGCGTCCTGAGAGGCGATGACGGGCAGCGTCCGCCCCCGCTTCGGGGCTACCAGCCGGAGACTCGGATCGTGTGCGACGAGCTGCTGCTCCTGCGCCCAGCTGAAGAAGGACCGGGCCGCCGCGGCGCGCCGCGCGAGTGTTGACCGCGCGTCCCCCCGTTGAGTCGCGCGCCACAGCCAGTCGCGCAGTGTCTCGAGTGTGACGTCTTCGAGCTCGCGATCGCCGACGGTCTCCGCGAGATCACGGAGATCAGATCGGTAGGCCCGCACAGTCGCTGAAGACAGCCGACGCACTCGGGAGAGATGCTCGGTGAAGGCGTGTGCTGCTGCCTGGAACTGCATGGATCAAGTGTGCAGGAGCGCGAATCCGCGCGGTGTCAGCCGCGCCGCTCTCCGTCCGGCCGTTTCCGCCATCCGCTCTCGACGCGCGTGACAATCCCATCCAGCTCCAGGAGCCCGAGGAGGGCGCCGATCCTCTCGGGAGCGAGCCCCGATCTTCGGGACAGCTCGAGAACGGGTCGTGCGGAGCGACTGCTCAGGGCGTCGAGCACCCGAGACCGATCCGGGTCCGTGACTCCGCCAACGGTCGTCCCGGGTGCGGCGTCACCCCACAACTCGCGTATCTCGGCGGTGGTCGTGACGCATCTCGCGTCGTATTCACGAAGAAGCCGATGACAGCCGGCCGACGATGCGGAGGTCACAGGCCCAGGCACCGCACCGAGCGGCCGTCCGAGCGCAGCCGCGTGTCCTGCGGTGTTCAGTGAACCGCTCCGCCACCCTGCCTCCACCACGACCGTCGCGTCGCCGAGAGCGGCGATGAGTCTGTTGCGCGAGAGGAATCGCCACTTCGTCGGCGCGGTGCCGCAGGGCACTTCGCTCACCACGGCTCCGGTCTCCACGATTCTCCGCAGCAGCTGCTGATGGCCTTGGGGATACGCGCGATCGACTCCCCCGGCGAGGAAGGCTACGGTCTTGCCGCTCACGGCGAGGGCGGCCCGATGGGCTGCCCCGTCGATGCCGTACGCTCCGCCGGATACGACGACCGTGCCGGTGGCTGCGAGCTCGCCGGCGAAGTCGCCGGCGAGCATCTCTCCATAACCGCTGGCCGCCCTCGCGCCCACGATCGCGACTCGGCTCGGAGCCGTGAGCAGCGCCGGGTCTCCGCGAACCCAGAGCACTGTCGGCGCATGCACCCCAAGGTCGTCGAGAGATCTCGGCCAGAGGTCGTCCCCCGGCAGAAGGAGCCGAGCGCCGACCTCGGCTGCTGCACGGATCGCATCGAGAACGCTGCGCGCATCCGCGCGGACCATCCACCGGGCTCGTCCCTCGGCGAGAGCCCGTTCGCTGACATCCGAACTCGCCGCGGCCCCTCCGCCGATCGCCAGCCCCAGTGATGTCACTGCGCCCCGCTCCGCGATGAGCGCGCCGGCGACTCCGTCCCCCGGCTCGGTGAGGACTGACCACGACACTCGTGCCAGCGCCTCGTCCAGGTCATCGACCGGTCGCACCTGTCGCAGCGATCGCCGCACCGCCGCATCGCCTCTGAGAGACTCGATCACGATAGGTATCCCCTCTTCAAGAACAGTGCCCGTCCTATTTCTTCCCGACCTGGACTGTCGACCTCGGCGAGGTCCGCCATGGTCCAAGCCAGCCGCAGAACCCTGTCATAGCCGCGAAGAGTGAGAGCTCCCCGCTCGAGAGCCCTATCCAGGGGCGCCCTTGCCTCTGCGGCGATCCGCAGATCGAGTTGCCTCAATCGGGCGCCCGGAACTTCGCTGTTGCGGCCCCACGGTGTCCCCCGCCACCGCGAGACCGCCCGCTCACGCGCCTGCATGACTCTCGCTCGAGCTCGCTCGCTCGTCACCTCCGTACGGTCGCCGATCATGGCCCGAGCAGCAGACACGCGCGAGACATGCAGCTCGATATCGACCCGGTCGCGAAGCGGACCGGAGAGTCGGGTCGAGTATCTCCGGATCGCCAACGACGGACATGTGCATTCCGCACCGCGCACCCCGTAATTGCCGCACGGGCACGGATTGAGCGCCATGACCAGTTGGAAGCGTGCGGGGAACTGTGCGGTGACGCCCGATCGACTCACCTCGATGACGCCGGACTCGAGCGGCTGCCGCAGTGCGTCGAGCGCCACTCTCGAGAATTCCGCTGCTTCGTCGAGGAAGAGCACACCTCTGTGAGCGCGAGAGATGGCGCCAGGACGAACAGACCTCGTGCCGCCTCCGACGAGCGCCGCAACCGAGGCGCTGTGGTGAGGCGACTCCATCGGCGGCGTGGCGTCGAGAGCTCGCACAGCGTCGCCGGTGAGTGAGCGGATCGAGGCCACTTCGAGAGCCTCGTCGTCGGAGAGACTCGGAAGTATGCCGGGGAGTCGACGCGCGAGCATGGTCTTACCTGCGCCTGGCGGGCCGCTGAGCAGCATGTGATGGCCTCCTGCTGCCGCGACGATCAGAGCCTCGACCGCCTCGTCCTGGCCGACGACGTCCGCGAGGTCCAGCCTCTCGCGATGCTCCGGCGCGAGTGTCGCCGAGGCGACCGGATCGGCATCGAGCACGTCGATCTCCGCGCCGTGCCAGACGGCGACCTGCGAAAGACTCGCTGCTGCGCGAACCTCGATTCCGGGCACCAGCCTCGCCTCCGCCTCGTTGCCCCACGGCACGATCACGGTGTCGAACCCCGCACGCGCAGCGGCGAAGACGGACGGGAGCACCCCGGGCACGGGACGGAGCCGGCCGTCGAGTCCGAGTTCGCCGAGATGCACCGTTCCCGCGATGGACCGCGTCGACAGCGCTCCCCCTGCCGCGAGAGCGGCGACCGCGATGCTCAGGTCGAAACCGGCTCCCTGCTTGGGGAGGCTGGCGGGCGAGAGGTTGACCGTGAGGCGGCGGCGCGGAAGATCGAGTTGCGTGTTCTTGCAGGCGTTGTGAACCCGCTGAACCGCCTCGCCGAGTGCTTTGTCCGGCAGGCCGATGATCTTGAAGTCGGGGGTCTGGTTCGAGATGTCGGCTTCGACCTCGACCATGTGCCCGTCGACCCCGGTGAGCGCGACCGCCCACGTGCGGGCCGTTTTCACGACACGTCCACGAGATGTTCGAGGGTGCTGTGCTGCGGGTCGGCTCCGATGATCCCGATCGCCTCGATCCGGATCACGAGGCCGACCGCCTGTTCGGGATGGTCTGCCGCCCACGCATGAGCCAATCGCCACAGTCGTCGGATCTTGCGGGAATCCACGGCCTCGAACGGGTGTCCGTGGGAGATCGTCCGTCGTGTCTTGACCTCGACGATGGCGAGGTGGTGACCGCGACAGGCGACGATGTCGATCTCGCCCTGCGCACATCGCCAGTTGCGGTCGAGGACCACATATCCGATGCCGGTCAGATACCGAACCGCATGTTCTTCGCCGGATCTACCGAGCTCGTCTTTCGCTGCCATGAAGACAGCCTGTCGATCGGGATCGACGACCGCGCTTCAGGAGTGGGGACGTTGCGGAGTGCGGGGACAGCCCATCAGAAAGCCGGACTGTGCAGAAGTGGTCACTCCCCGTCGAGCGACAGCTCCTGGGGCAGCTCGAACTCGCGGCGCTGAAGCTCTTCGACGTTGACGTCCTTGAACGTCAGCACGCGCACAGCCTTCACGAAGCGGTCGGCACGATAGATGTCCCACACCCAGACGTCACTCATCGAGATCTCGAAGTAGAAGTCGTGCTCGGTGTCACGACGCACGACGTTCACCTCGTTGGCGAGGTAGAACCGGCGTTCCGTCTCGACAACGTACTGGAACTGCGCGACGACATCGCGGTATTCGCGGAACAGCGCCAGCTCGAGCTCGCGGTCGTAGTCGTCGAAGGCTTCCTCATCCATGATCACTCCATCCTAGAGTCGGCGACGCGTCGATGACGCACGCAGGCTCAGAACAGAGTCGGGACATCCGCGATCGCCCAGGATGATCGGTGGTGCGGAGAGAGCCCGAGGCTGCGGATCGCATCGCGATGCTCGAGGCTCGCGTATCCCTTGTTCCGGTCCCACTGGTACGCGGGATGACCCTCGTGGAGCTCCGCCATGTAGGTGTCCCTCGCCACTTTCGCGATCACCGATGCCGCCGAGACCGATGCGCAGTCGCGGTCGCCCTTGACGACCGGTCGCACCCGAAGAGGCACCGGATGCACCCGCGAGACATAGTCGTGGTTGCCGTCGAGGAGCACCAGAGCGCCGTCGAGGCGAACTCCCGAATCGACGACGCTCTGCACGGCGCGCGACGCCGCCAGACCGAGCGCTCGCATGATGCCCACCTCGTCGACCTCGGCCGCGCTGGCCCAACCGACTCCAGAAGCCTGCACCCATGCCGCGGCTCGCGCAGCGACATCGGGCCGACGCCTCTCGGTGACCAGCTTCGAATCCCGAAGCCCTTCGGGAACGCGGCGGCGCGCCCCTGCCGCATCCATCACGGCAGCTCCGACCGCTACCGGCCCGGCAAGCGCACCGCGTCCGACCTCATCGAGGGAGATGATCAGATCGCACTCGCTCAGCAGCCTGCGCTCCAGAGTGAGCTTCGGAGCGACGACGGTCATTCCGGATCCGGGACGCCGTTGAAGCTGTCATGGTGGCCGTCGATCGTGCCCAGACGGTCGAAGGGCCACGTGGTGAAGAACGCCTTGCCCACGACGTTCTCGATCGGGACGAAGCCGCCGCTCGGAAGATCCTGATGCGCCCGCGAGTCGCGCGAGCGATCGCGGTTGTCTCCGAGGAGCCACAGCGACCCATCCGGCACGACCACGTCGAACGGATCGTTCGACGCTGCAGTGTCGCCGTCTGGCAGGTTGAGGTAGCTGAGCTCGTCGATGGGCGCTCCGTTGACCGTGATCTGTCCGAGCGCGTTGCAGCAGACGACGTGGTCACCCGGGAGACCGATCACACGCTTGACGAGGTGATCCTGCGAATCCGTGGCCGAGATCCCGACGACGTTGAGCATCCAGTCGAAAGCCTCGACGAGAGGCGGCTGCGCAGGAGTCTGCGGCTGGCCGTCGAGCCACCCGCCCGGGTCCTTGAAGACCACGACGTCGCCGCGTTCGTAGGCGGTCCACCGCGGCGTCAGCTCGTCCACGAGGATCCGATCGTTGACCAGGAGAGTTCGTTCCATCGATGCGGACGGGATGTAGAAGGAGCGGACGATGAAGGTCTTGACGACGAAGGAGACGAGCGCCGCGATGACGACGATCACGAGGACGTCGCGAAGGAACACGAGGAACCCACGACGCCGCTTCGTCGGTCGAGCGGACGCGGCGGCGGAGTCAGTCGTCATGGGGTTTCCTTCACAGTCTCGCACCGCACGGAGACGGCAGTATCAAGGGTCGCACACCCCGGGGAGAACACAGCACCCCGGGACATCGTGTCCCGGGGTGCTGTGGAGAGCCTGCGCGTCAGTTGTCGCGCTTCTCCTTGATCTTGGCCTTCTTGCCCCGCAGCTGACGGAGGTAGTAGAGCTTCGCGCGACGCACGTCACCGCGGGTGACGACCTCGATGTGGTCGATCACCGGGGAGTGCACCGGGAACGTACGCTCGACGCCCACCTGGAAGCTGATCTTGCGAACGGTGAAGGTCTCGCGCACGCCGTCGCCCTGGCGGCCGATGACGACGCCCTTGAAGACCTGGATACGCGAGCGGGTGCCCTCGGTGATGTTCACGTGCACGTTGACCGTGTCACCGGGGTGGAAGACGGGAACGTCTGAACGCAGGGATGCTGCGTCGACGGCGTCGAGGATCTGCATGATCGTCTCTCTCTGCACTCGCCTCAGGTCGGTTGCATGCTGTAAGTAGGAATAAGAAGAAGTGTGTGCTGAACGGCGCCGAAGCGTCCGTGGGCTCCCCTGAGGCAGAACCGGTCACGGCACAAACACTCATTCTGCCATGGATGCCGCACACGGCCAAAACGTCGCGTGCGCTGCCGTCACTCCGGCGAGTCCTTCTCCCGGATGACGAAGACCTCTCGCACGCGGGTCTCCGGCGCGGGCTCGTCGACGCCGGGAACGGTGGACCACGAGATGGTCTCGCGGATCCGTGCTCCGCTTCCCTTCGCCTCGTTCCACAGCTGCCAGAGCTGCAGCCAGACCAGACCGATGCCGACGACGACGGCGGCGGCGAGAAGCCAGCCGAACGCGCCGTCGATGAAGCATCCGACAGCGATAGTCAGCCCGTGCCAGAGCGTGAAACCGCCGACATCCCACCACGAGACGGCCCTCTCGACCCGCACCGACGGGCGAGACCGAGTCAGGAGTGTGAGAAGAAGCTGGCCGACGAACACGGAGGGGACCGCGATGAAGAGGACCCAGAGGATGGCCCAACCGCCTTGGAAGACGCCCCAGCCCACGAGCAACCAGAGCGGCAGGAGGAACGCTGCCGGAATGAGCCACCGGAAGAACGCCTGACGCAACCACATGTCACAAATCGTACGACGGCGTGCGGCCGATGATCCAGGTGTTCGCTCTGAGCACGCGGCCTCGAGGCGGACGCCCGTCACCCGGAGATCGGGGAGAATGGAGAGGACGAGAGGACACCCGATGATCGAACTGCGCACCCCTGCCGAGATCGACGAGATGCGCGCCGCCGGTCGCTTCGTGGCCGAGACCCTGGCAACCCTGCGCGACGAGACGAAGGTCGGCACGAACCTGCTGTCGATCGATCGCCGAGCGCACGACATGATCCGTAAGGCCGGAGCGGAGTCCTGCTACATCGACTACCACCCGTCCTTCGGCGCCAGTCCCTTCGGCAAGGTGATCTGCACCTCGATCAACGACGCTGTACTGCACGGCCTCCCCCACGACTACACGCTGCGAGACGGCGACCTGGTGTCGCTCGACTTCGCCGTCTCCGTCGACGGATGGGTGGCCGACTCCGCGGTGTCCTTCGTCGTCGGCACTCCCCGCGACGAGGACCTCCGCATCATCGAGACGACAGAGCGCGCTCTCGCTGCGGCCATCGACGCGGCCGTGGTCGGCAACCGGATCGGTGACATCTCGGCCGCCATCGCCGCGATCTCACACGGCGAGGGGTATTCGATCAATACCGACTTCGGCGGTCACGGTGTCGGACGCATCATGCACGGCGACCCCCACGTCCCCAACGACGGTCGCGCGGGACGTGGATTCCCGTTGCGCGAGGGCCTGGTGTTCGCGCTGGAACCGTGGCTGCTCGAGACCACGGACGAACTCGTGACCGATCCCGACGGATGGACCCTTCGGAGTGTGGACGGTTCCAGGGGCGCGCATTCCGAGCACACCGTGGCAGTGACGGCCGATGGTCCGATCGTCCTCACCGACAGGTCATTCCTCGGCGTTCGCTGACCCGCGGGGGTCAGCCGGCGGCAGCGCGCGTTCCCACGCGGCGACCGGACCCTCGAGGACGTGGAACGCCGGATGCGGTTCGGGCACCGAGACCGCGGACCAGAGTCCGAGCACGTCGGGATTGCGCTCCGCGAGCTTCGCGCTGAGATGCGACCATTCCAGCGCGAGCTGGCCGGTGGTCACGGACAGGATCGACTCACCTCTCGCATCCGGTCGATCGATTCGCGATCGGTCGAAGGTATAGCTGCGCACGTCCGCCTCGACGGCGACGCCCCGAAGGTACGCGCCGATGGCATCGAGCGGATCGGGATAGGCACGGAACCGCTCCAGTTGGGGGTGACCGGTGTAGCCACGGGTTCGCCCGGCGAGCACCGCTTGAGCGAGCAGCGCCTCCCGCCAGCAGGCCACCAGACCCTGGCGATCGAGGTACTGCGGGTGCAGTGACCAGATCCTCATGCGCGCCGATAGACGAACACGTCGGTGATGATCGGCAACTCGAGCTGTTCGCGCCCGCGTGTGTCCGGGTCCCCGTCGAGCACCGCTTCGATGGCGGTCGTCATCACCGAACGCGCATCGTCGTCGGCCACGAGGAAGGTGCTCACCGTCGACCAGCGACGGAGGTACGCCTCGCGGCTGATCTGCTCCGTCCAGTGGATCGATTCGCTCGTCACGAACGTGAATCCGGGGAGCTCCGCCGCGGCGGAGCTGGTCGTTCCGTCCGTGTCAGCGACCGCGGGGTGCGCGATACGGTGCGCTGCCCGATCCCACGAACTCGACGGATCCGAGTGGTTCCAGACCAGCCCGAGAGTTCCGCCCGGCGTGAGGATGCGCGAGATCTCCGCACAGGCAGACTCACGATCGAACCAATGGAACGCCTGCGCGACGGCGACGACATCCGCCGTGCCGTCCGGCAACGGAATCCGCTCGGCACTGCCGATGAGGCCTTCCACATCCGGAAGCTTGGCTCGCAGAACCGACAGCATCTGCTCGGAGGGCTCGACAGCGATCACGCGTTCCGCTCGGGCCGACAGCAGTTCCGTGAATTTCCCGGTGCCCGCGCCGAGGTCCAGCGCAGTCCCGATGCGCTGTGGCGCGATGAGCTCGACCGCCTCCACGGGGAATCCGGGACGGTAGCGGTCGTAATCCGCCCCGATCGTCTCGAACGACTTCGCCAGCACCTCATCGACCATGGTGCGACGCTATCAGCCGCCGATTCCGCCAGTACGGAGGCGACGCGGCTATGCCATCCTGAGTCCATGATTCCGGAGGATCGGCATGTGCCAGAACACCTGTTCCTGGTGCGGCACGGGCAGACCTGCTGGAACCTCGATCATCGGCTGCACGGACAACTCGACTCGCCTCTGACCGAGGACGGCATCCTTCAGGCGCAGAGCGTCGCCGCGCGCCTCGTCGACCGAGGCATCACCACCGTGTGCTCCAGCCCGCTCGGCCGCGCGCTCCGGACCGCGGTCATCGTCGCCGATCGGATCGGCGCAGATCTCGTGGAGGTACCGGAGCTCGCCGAGCTCCATCACGGTGAGATGGCCGGCCTGACCTGGTCCGAGATCGATGAACGATTCCCCACCGCCCGCGAGGACCGGGCTGAGAACCGATATGGTTGGGCATTTCCCGGAGGTGAGAGCTACGCCCAGGCGAAGGGACGTGCCCGCCGGGCACTGTCGGTGTGCGGGTGGGCTTCGTCCGGGATCCCGCTGCTGGTGAGTCACGAGATGATCGGACGGCTGCTGCGTGCGGAGCTCCGGGGCCTGGACCCCGCATCCGCGCTCTCGCTGCGGCACCCTCAGGGCGTGGTGTTCGAGATCGACTCGGGGATCGAACGGATCGTCTAGCGGTCGTCGTCCGGCAGCAGATCCGGGCGCCGACGTCGCGTCCGTTCGATCTGCTGATCCCGCCGCCAGGAAGCGATCACGCCGTGATTGCCGCTCAGCAGCACGTCCGGCACCGGTCGCTCTCGCCACACCGACGGCTTCGTGTAAGACGGGTACTCGAGGAGTCCGTCCTCGTGAGACTCCTCGACGAGGCTCGCCGGATTTCCCACGACACCGGGGATCAGGCGACCGATGGCCTCGATCATCGCCATCGTCGCCACTTCCCCGCCGTTGAGGACGTAATCGCCGAGACTGATGAGCCGCACCTCGCCGAGCGATGAGGCGTATTCGAACACCCGCTCGTCGATCCCCTCGTATCGACCGCATCCGAAGATGAGGTGGTCGCGAGTGCTGAGATCGCGTGCGGTGGCCTGCGTGAAGACCTCGCCTGCGGGCGACGGGAAGATGATCGTGGGCCGACTGCCCTCTTCGGACGGAGCAGATGATGCCAGCTCGTCGAGCGCGAGCCCCCAGGGCTCCGGCTTCATCACCATCCCCGCCCCGCCCCCGTAGGGGGTGTCGTCCACGGTGCGGTGACGATCGGACGTCCACTCACGGAGGTCTCGGACACGCAGGTCGAGGATGCCGGTACTCTGCGCCTTCCCGAGCAGGGAGAGCGTCAGACCGTCGAAGTACGACGGGAAGATCGAGAGGACGTCGATGCGCACTGGCGGGCCGAACGAGGGATCAGTCGGTGGCGTCGGAGTCGGAGGACTCCCCCGCCTCCGTCGCATCGGACGCGTCAGGGAGCTCTTCGAAGAGGCCCGCAGGCGGCGTGACGATGACGCGTCCGGCGCTGATGTCGACCGTGGGAACGATCGCCTGGACGAACGGCACCATGATGTCCTGCTCGCCGGACCTGACGATGAGCAGATCCTGCGCAGGGAAATGCTCGACGCGAGCCACCTTGCCCACGACGACGCCGTCACGGACGACGTCGAGACCCACGAGCTGATGGTCGAACCACGCGTTGTCCTCGACCTCGTCGTTGTCCTGATCGATCCAGAGGATGGCTCGGACGAGAGTCTCTGCGCCCTCGCGATCGTCGACATCCTTGAGGAAGACGACGGGGTTGCCGTTCATCACGCGGTATTCGCGAACGACGACGGTTTTGCCATGCCACGGAGATGCCTCAGGCACCTGCAACGTGAACTCGGCTCCCGGAGTGAATCGGCGTTCCGGGTTGTCGGTGTACAGCTCGAGCTTGAGAGCGCCCTTGAGGCCGTGGGCCTTGACGAGGCGCCCCACCCGCAGCTGGTTCTTGCCCTGGTTGCGGTCCTTGGACACCACGTCAGTCATCCGCGACGTCGACCCGGACACGCCGCCCATCCGCGAGAGCGGCGATGAGCGTGCGCAGTGCTTTTGCGGTGCGGCCGCCGCGCCCGATCACTCGACCACGGTCGTCGGGGTGCACACGCACCTCGAGCAGGTCGCCTCTCGGCGTCGTGGAAGCGTTGATGCGGACATCTTCAGGGTGATCGACGATCCCCTTGACGATGTGTTCGAGCGCGGCGGCGAGCACGACGAATTACTCTGCGTCGGCGGCGGGAGCCTCTGCGGCCTCCGCGTCGGCCTTGGCGGGAGCCTCCTCAGCGGGGGCCTCCACCTTCTTCTCGGCCTTGGGCTTGACGACGGACTTCTTGGACGCGTCGATCTCGAACGGAACCTTGGGCTCCTTGACCTTCAGCGTGGACTTCGCGTCCTTGTCGCCCTTGAACTTGCCCCAGTCGCCCGTGATCTTGAGCAGAGCAGCGACCTGCTCGGTCGGCTGAGCGCCGACGGAGAGCCAGTACTGCGCACGGTCGGAGTCGATCTCGATGAACGAGGGCTCCTCGGTGGGGTGGTACTTGCCGATCTCCTCGATCACGCGACCATCGCGCTTGGTCTTCGAGTCGGCGACGACGATGCGGTAGTACGGCGCACGGATCTTGCCCAGGCGCTTGAGACGAATCTTGACAGCCACGATTCTCCTGAATTGTGTGGAAGGTAACGAACCGATCGCCTGGAGAGTGGGGTGCACACCCGGCGGAAGCTCAAATAGGGAGGACGAGTGCTGGATAGAGGGTCGAGCACGTCGTCCGACCTTCTATTCTGCCAGATCCGCGGCCCAGGAGCGAAACGCGGCGACACGACGGTTGCCGTGTCGCCGACAGCGCGTGTCAGACTGTGCTCGTGAAGCTCGATTTCGCGCCATCGGCCCGGTCCACCGTCGGTCTCGAGTGGGAGATCATGCTCGCCGATCCGGTGAGCGGTGATCTCGTCGGCCGCGCCCCCGAGCTGCTGTCGGCACTCGAGGATGAGAGTGCAGAAGAACGGCACACCGTGACGGGCGAGCTCCTCACCAACACGATCGAGGTCACCAGCGGCATCGGCGATTCCGTGGCCCATGCCGTGGACGACATCGCCAACGCGATCACCGCTGTTCGTGCGGCGACGGATCCGGCCGGCATCGAGCTGCTCTCGGCCGGCAGTCACCCGTTCGCGCAGTGGTACCACCAGGAAGTGACCGACAAGACGCGCTACCACACCCTGATCGAGCGCACCCAGTGGTGGGGTCGGAACATGATGATCTGGGGGATCCACGTCCACATCGGCGTGGAGGATCAGCGCAAGGTCATCCCGATCATCAACGCCCTCGCCGCTTATCTCCCGCATCTGCAGGCTCTCTCCGCCTCGAGTCCGTTCTGGGCCGGTGAGCGCACCGGGTACGCTTCGAACCGTGCTCTGGTGTTCCAGCAGCTGCCCACTGCGGGGCTCCCGTGGCCGCTGCAGGACTGGCCGGAGTACGAGGCCTACCTCGACGACATGGTGCGCACCGGTGTGATGGCGGACGCCACCGAAGTGCGCTGGGACATCCGGCCCGCACCGCGGTGGGGGACGATCGAGGTGCGGGCATGCGACGGGCTCTCCACGCTGCCGGAGCTCGCGGCGGTGGCCGCGCTCGTGCAGGTCCTGGTCGAGCATCTCTCGCGTCAGATGGACGAGGGACTCCCCCTCGCGCAGATGCCTGCCTGGTACCACCGGGAGAACAAGTGGCGCGCCGCGCGCTACGGCTTGGACGCGCGGGTGATCGTCGACGCCGCCGGAACCCAGCGTCCCGTGCGGGAGCATCTTGCGGAGGTGCTCGAGGAGCTCGCCCCGGTCGCGGTCGAACTCGGCTGCGTGCGTGAGTTCGGCAGCATCGAGACGATCCTCTCGGACGGCGCGAGCTACGAGCGTCAGCTGACGATCGCGAACGCGACGGGCGGCGACCTCGGTGCAGTCGTCCAGCATCTGATCCGAGAGTTCCGCTCCGGCCCGGAATCCTCGACCGACGAGCCGTAGGGTCAGTCCTCGACGAGCCTGCGCGCGAGTCCTTCATCGAGCACCACGTCCGTGATGAGGTCGGCGGCGATGGCGGCGCGGAGGCTGGCGAGCTTCGGAACACCGGACACCACGCACACGCGTCGGGGCACCCGCCGCAGCCTGTCGAGACCCGGACCCGTCGCCCGTGCGTTGACACGGATGTCCCTCCAGGACCCGTCCGCGCGGAAGAAGACCGTGGCCACGTCGCCGATCGCATGGTCCTCCCGGAGGCTCCGGTAGTCGTCGCGACCGAGATAGCCGCCGACGTACACGCGACTGGGGACCTCCGCGGCCGGAGAGCCGAGACTGAACACGGCGATGTCCATCTTCGACTGCAGGTCGAGCACCCGCAGAGTGCTCCGCTCTCGCCACATCGCCTCGCGCGTCGAGGGATCGTCGAAGAACGCGGGCACGGGGAACTGCTGCACCTGCGCACCGAACGCGCTGCCGAAGCGCTGGAGGATGTCGCTCGAGTACTCGACCCCGCTGGTCTGCGTGTTCCCGGCACCGTTCAACTGCACGAACGTCGTGTTGTGCGTCTCCTTCTGCGTGAGACCACGACTGACCGCGCTGATCGTGGATCCCCACGCGACACCCACGATCATGTTCGAGTCGACGAACTGCGACAGCAGTCGCCCTGCGGTCAGGGCCACCCGCTCGAGCCTCTCGACCTCGCTGACGATCTCCGGGATGGGCACGACGTGGGCCACGAGGCGATGCCTGTCCCGGATGCGCTGCTCCAGCATGCCGAGTCGCTCGAGAGGGGAATTGATGCGGATGTCCACGAGTCCGCTCTCGCGGGCGAAGCTGAGCAGGCGCGACACCGATGATCGCGAGGTCTTCAGCTCCTGCGCGATCACCTCCATGGTCTTGTCCTGCATGTAGTAGAGCTGTGCCGCGGTGAGCGCGGCGATCAGCTTGGAATCGCGCGATCCCGCGTCAGACTGGCGCATGACGACCTCCTCGAGTCGATCTTTGCACATATGTGCAACGGGCTTGCGCGTGGTGGGCGATCAGGTCGAAGCTGGGAGCACGCACAGAGAAGGGTCGAAGATGATCGAGTCGACACACTCATCACCGGAACGCGCGGCAGTCCGCGCCGTCCGTGAGTCCGGACGCACGAGCGTCCTTGTCATCGGAGCCGGGATCAACGGGATCTCCGCGTTCCGTGATCTGGCGCTGCAGGGCGTCGACGTACTGCTCGTCGAGCGAGGCGACTTCGCCTCCGGCGCGTCGGCGGCGTCGAGCCACATGATCCACGGCGGCATCCGCTATCTCGAGAACGGCGAGTTCCGACTCGTGCGCGAATCGGTCGAAGAGCGCAACGGTCTGCTGAAGATCGCCCCGCACTACGTCAAGCCGCTCGAGACGACGATCCCCATCTACTCGACCTTCTCCGGCATCCTGTCCGCTCCCCTGCGCTTCCTCACGCACAAGAGCGGCAAGCCCCAGGAGCGTGGAGCGTTCCTGATCAAGGTCGGACTGACGATCTACGACACGTTCTCCCGCGACGGCGGCATGGTGCCCCGTCACCGGTTCCTGGGTCGCAAGCGCTCGCTCGCCGAGCTCCCCTCGCTCGACCCGAACATCAAGTACACGGCCACCTACTACGACGCGTCGATGCACGACCCGGAGCGCCTCGCGCTCGACGTCCTGCAGGACGGACGCGCCGCACACCCCGGCGCCGTCGCACTGAACTACGTCGAGGCGATCGCGCGGGACGGCGAGAAGGTCGTCCTCCGCGATCGTGAGAGCGGGACCGAGTTCACCGTCACCGCCGATGTCGTCGTGAACGCATCCGGTCCTTGGACCGATCTCACCAACGACGCGCTGGGCAACGACACGCGTTTCATGGGCGGCACCAAGGGATCCCACATCGTCCTCGACCACCCCGAGCTCCTCGAGGCGACGCGCGGACGCGAGATCTTCTTCGAGCACTCCGACGGTCGCATCGTCCTGATCTACCCGCTCAAGGGTCGCGTTCTCGTGGGGACGACCGACATCGATGCAGACCCCCGCGAAGTCCCGGTGTGCACCGAGGAGGAGATCGACTACTTCTTCGACCTCATCCACCACGTCTTCCCGACGATCGACGTGACCCGCGAGCAGATCGTCTTCAACTTCTCGGGGATCCGTCCGCTCCCCCGGCACGAGGACACCGCACCGGGATTCGTCTCTCGCGACTATCGCATCGAAGTCGATGAGAAGGGTGCCGCCCCTCTCGTGAGCCTCGTCGGAGGCAAGTGGACCACCTTCCGAGCCCTCGGCGAATCGCTCTCCGACGTGGTGCTCGGTCTGATCGGTCGCACCCGCACCGTGTCCACCGCCGGACGCGCCATCGGCGGAGGCCGTGACTTCCCGCGCACCGAGAAGGCACGTCGCATCTGGATCCAGGAGAACCTGCCCGGAGCCGGCGATCGCGCCGAGCGTCTTCTCGCCCGATACGGAACCCGCGCCGCGCAGGTCTGGGAGTTCATCGAGCAGGGAGACGACGCGCCTCTGGTCGGCGGCGACCTCTCGACGCGTGAGCTGGCATGGATGGTCGAGAACGAGATGGTCGCGCGACTGCAGGACGTCGTTCTGCGCCGCACCAGCATCGCTTTCACCGGCAATGCCGATGCGGATGTGCTCGAAGAGCTTGCAGACGCGCTGTCTCCTCTGCTCGACTGGGATCGCGCACGGCACGATGCCGAACTCGAGCAGACGCGGGCGCTGCTGAACGAACGCCATGGACTCCAGATCTCGTCACGCGCACGCGGCTGACGAGACATCCGAACACCGCCCTCCACGCGGTGTAATTCCCAACAAGTGCCAGGGCTAAGGGGCCCTGGCACTCAAGAAAGGTCAATGAAGACATGACTGAAGTGAATCTCGGTCTCTACTTCCTCTCGGAGTTCGTCGGCACAGCGCTGCTGATCCTCCTCGGATGTGGTGTGGTCGCCAACGTCGCGCTAGCCAAGAACAAGGGCTTCGGCGGCGGTTTCCTGATGGTCAACTGGGGATGGGGTCTCGCGGTCTTCGTGGGTGTCCTCGCCTCCGCCTACTCCGGCGCCATCCTGAACCCTGCTGTCGGCATCGGCCTTCTCGTCGCAGGAAAGATCGACTTCTCTCAGTTCGCGGTCGCGACCGGTGCTGAGCTGCTCGGCGCGATCGTCGGTGCGATCCTCACCTGGCTGGCCTACAAGCAGCACTTCGACGAGGAGCCCGACCCCGCCAACAAGCTCGGCGTCTTCTCGACCGGTCCCGCGATCCGCTCGTACGGCTGGAACCTCGTCACCGAGGTCATCGGCACGTTCGTCCTCGTGTTCGCGGTCTTCGCGTTCGCTGACTACGGCGACATCGAGATCGGCGTCCCCGGAGGCCTCGGCCCGCTCAGCGCCCTTCCCGTCGCACTCGTCGTGGTCGCCATCGGTGCATCGCTCGGTGGACCGACCGGATACGCGATCAACCCGGCACGTGACCTCGGCCCCCGCATCGCCCACGCCATCCTCCCGATCAAGGGCAAGGGTTCCAGCGACTGGTCCTACTCGTGGGTCCCGGTCGTCGGTCCGCTCATCGGCGGCGTCCTCGCCGCCGTCGCTGCGCCGGTACTGCTCAACCTCGCCTGAACCCGAACCTGACTTCAAAGGAGAACACAATGGCCGACTACATCATCGCCATCGATCAGGGCACCACCTCCAGCCGCGCGATCATCTTCGACAAGAAGGGCAGCATCGTCGCGACCGGTCAGAAGGAGCACGAGCAGATCCTGCCCAAGGCAGGCTGGGTCGAGCACGACCCCGCTGAGATCTGGCGCAACGTGCAGGAGGTCATCGGACTCGCACTGAGTCGCGCCGACCTGACGCGCCACGACATCGCCGCGGTCGGAATCACGAACCAGCGCGAGACCGCTGTGGTCTGGGACAAGACCACCGGCAAGGCCGTCTACAACGCCATCGTCTGGCAGGACACCCGTACGCAGGAGATCGTCGACCGCCTCGCGGCCGACGGCGGGGTCGAGCGGTTCAAGCCCATCGTGGGCCTCCCCCTCGCCACCTACTTCTCCGGCACCAAGATCGCCTGGATCCTCGAGAACGTCGAGGGCGCTCGCGAGAAGGCGGATGCCGGCGACCTCGTCTTCGGCACGACGGACAGCTGGGTGCTCTGGAACCTCACCGGCGGTGTCGACGGCGGCGTTCACGTGACGGACGTCACCAACGCCTCGCGCACGATGTTCATGGATCTCGAGACGCTCGAGTGGCGCGACGACATCCTCGAGGCGTTCGGCGTTCCCCGCTCGATGATGCCCGAGATCCGCTCCTCCTCCGAGGTCTACGGCGCAGCCGAGGACTCGTCACTGCTGCGCGAGACGCCGATCGCCGGCATCCTCGGCGACCAGCAGGCCGCGACCTTCGGCCAGGCCGCATTCAACACGGGCGAGAGCAAGAACACCTACGGCACCGGGTGCTTCCTGATCTTCAACACGGGTGAGGAGATCGTCCACTCGAAGAACGGCCTGCTCACCACTGTCGGCTACAAGCTCGGCGACGGACCGACGCACTACGCGCTCGAGGGCTCGATCGCCGTCACCGGATCCCTGATCCAGTGGCTGCGCGACCAGCTCGGCATCATCGGCTCCGCTCCCGAGGTCGAAGAACTCGCGAAGCAGGTCGACGACAACGGCGGCGTGTACATCGTCCCGGCGTTCTCCGGTCTGTTCGCGCCCTACTGGCGTCCGGACGCCCGCGGCGCCATCGTGGGCCTCACCCGCTACGCGAACAAGAATCACATCGCTCGCGCAGCGCTCGAGGCGGTCGCATTCCAGACCCGCGACGTGCTCGACGCCGTCAACGCGGATGCCGGAGTCGACCTCACGGAACTCAAGGTCGACGGCGGGATGGTCGCGAACGACGCGCTCATGCAGTTCCAGGCCGATGTGCTCGGTGTGCCGGTCGTTCGCCCCGTCGTGGCGGAGACGACGGCGCTCGGCGCCGCTTACGCGGCCGGTCTCGCCGTCGGATTCTGGAACGGACTCGACGATCTCTCCGCCAACTGGCAGGAGGACCGCCGTTGGGAGCCCTCCATGGAAGACGGAGAGCGCGATCGCCAGCTGCGTCTGTGGCGCAAGGCCGTCAGCAAGTCGATGGACTGGGTCGACGAAGACGTGAAGTGACCTCAGATACCTGAGTGGGCGGGCCCGGAGGATTCCTCCGGGCCCGCTTCATCATTCCGGCGCGACGTCATCGACTCGACGACGCGGAGGAAGGCGGACGTGACGTTGCGCGGGGAGCGATCGTCCCAGGCGACGTACTGAACCCGTACGGGACCATCGACGAGATCGACCGCCGCGACGTCGAAGGACGACGTAGCGATCACCCCCGGTGCCAGCAGTGAGATCGCGAGCCCCTGGGAGACGAGACCCAATATCAGCTCAGACGAGTCCGCTTGGAAGGGCACGTCACGTGTGATGCCGGCTGCCGCGAAGGCAGCGTCCGCCTGGGCGCGGCCAGATGTGCCCGCGGGAAAGTCCGCGAAGACCTCATCCGCGAGGTCGGCGAGGCTGACGCCGACATGCCCGGAGATGCGGTGAGCAGGGGATGCCGCGACAACAAGGCGTTCGCGGGCGAGTGCACGAAATGCCACGCTCCGAGGCTCGACGCCCTCTCGCAGTCCCAGCAGAGCGACATCGAGGTCGCCGCGCCGAACGGCCTCCACCAGCGTGTCGCTGTTGCCGACCGTGAGCTCGACCGCGGCATCCGGATGAGCGGCGCGGAACCGTGCGATCGCTTGCGGGACAGGGACGGCGCTGCCCGTGGGGATGACACCGAGATGAAGGGTGCCCACGACGTGGCCGGCCGTGGCAGCCGCAGCGTCACGCGCATCGTGCGCTGCTCTGACCGCCCGATTCGCATGGACGAGGAATGCCTCACCCGCCTCGGTGGTGCGTACGCTGCGGCTCGATCGGACGAACAGCCGCTGCCCGAGTTCCCGCTCGAGAGCAGCTATCTGGTGGCTCAGCGCCGACTGCGTCACGAAGCAGCGCTCGGCGGCGCGCGTGAAACTGGCGGACGACGCGACTTCGACGACGTATCTCAACTGCTGCAGATCCATGCATTCATGATCGCAGCTCATGTGTCAGGTGAGAACCATGCGTTGGACTCATGACTGATAGGCATTCAGGCTGAAGGAATGAACCGCCTCGCCCTGCTGCTGCTCACCGCGCTGGCCCCTCTGTCGTGGGGCACCACCTACATCGTGACGACGGAGTTGCTCCCGACCGGTCATCCCCTCTTCGCAGGACTCCTCCGCGCGCTTCCTGCGGGACTCGTCGCCATGTCGATCGGTCGCGCTCTGCCACGCGGAGCCTGGTGGCTGAGATCTCTCGCACTCGGAACCCTCAACATCGGCGCATTCTTCCCGCTCCTGTTCATCGCCGCGGAAAGGCTGCCCGGCGGAGTCGCCGCCGCCGTCGCGGGTGTCCAACCGCTGACCATCCTCGGACTGAGTGCTCTGCTGCTCGGAGACCGCATCCGCCCTGTCACGGCAATCGCTGCCGCCGTGGGTGCCGGAGGCGTCGCTCTCGTCGTGCTCGGACCAGCAGCCCAGCTCGATGCCCTCGGCATCCTGGCGGCGCTCGGCGGGGTGACTGCGACCTCGGTGGGCATGATCCTCACCAAGCGCTGGGGGCGCCCGGCAGGCGTGGGGGCCGTCGCCTACGCGGGGTGGCAGCTGACTGCGGGCGGGCTGGTCCTGCTGCCCCTCGCCCTGCTGTTCGAAGGCACTCCCCCGACCGTCGACGGCGGAGCAGCGCTCGGGTACGTCTGGCTCGGATCGGTGGGAGGCCTGCTCGCCTACATACTGTGGTTTCGAGGCATCCAGCAGCTGCCAGTGATCGCACCCGGGCTGCTCGCTCTGCTCTCCCCCGTCGTGGCGACTCTGCTGGGCGCACTCGTCGCCGGCGAGAGGTTCACGACGGCTCAGGTCGTCGGTGTCGTTCTCGTCCTGGTCGCCCTCGTCGGAGGACAGCTGACCGCGCTCCGGCGACCCCGCCGGTCGTCACGTGCTCCGGAACCGGTGCTGCCCGCGCGCCGACTCTGAAGGGACGCCTCAGCTCTTGCCGAAGAGCTTCTGGATCTCCGCGAGGTCGGCTTCGCTCGGCGCCTTCGCGCCCCCGAGACCGAAACCCGAACCCGTCGGAGTCGACGTCGGAGCGAGGCCGGCGTTCTCGGCGGCGCGCTTGGCGGGGTTGCCGGAACGCGAACCGCCGGAGGACTTGCCCTTCTTGCCGCGCTTCGACGACGCGCCGGGCTTGCCCATGCCGGGCATCGACCCCATGCCCGGGATGTTCGGGGTGCCGCCGCGCGCGACGGTCTTCATCATCTTCGCGGCCTGATCGAAGCGCTGGACGAGCTGGTTGACATCCGTGACCGTCATTCCCGAACCGCGGGCGATACGCAGGCGACGCGAGCCGTTGAGGACCTTCGGATTGCGGCGCTCACCAGGAGTCATGGAGCGAATGATCGCCTCGGTGCGATCGATCTCGCGCTCGTCGAAGTCCTCGAGCTGCTGCTTCATCTGCCCCATGCCGGGAAGCATTCCCAGCATCTTCTTCATCGATCCCATCTTCTTCATCTGCTGAAGCTGGTCGAGGAAGTCTTCGAGTGTGAACTGCTCGGTCGCGAGCTTCTCGGCCATCTTGACCGCCTCTTCCTCATCGAAGGCCTGCTGGGCCTGCTCGATGAGGGTGAGGATGTCGCCGAGATCCAGGATCCGGCTGGCCATGCGATCGGGGTGGAACGGCTCGAGGTCTTCGAGGCGCTCACCGGTCGATGCGAAGATGATCGGTCGTCCGGTCACGGAGGCGACGGACAGCGCCGCACCACCGCGGGCATCTCCGTCGAGCTTCGACAGCACGACGCCGGTGAAGTCGACACCCTCCTGGAACGCACGAGCGGTGTTCACCGCATCCTGGCCGATCATGGCGTCGATGACGAAGAGAACCTCGTCGGGGTCGGTGGCCTTGCGGATGTCGGATGCCTGCTTCATGAGCTCGGCATCCACACCCAGGCGTCCGGCGGTGTCGATGATGACCACGTCGTGCTGGTGACGTCGCGCATGCTCGACACCGTCACGCGAGACCTTGACCGGGTCGCCCACGCCGTTGCCCGGCTCGGGTGCGTAGACGGTGGCACCGGCCTGCTCGGCGACCACCTGGAGCTGGTTCACGGCGTTCGGGCGCTGGAGGTCCGCCGCGACGAGCAGAGGAGTGTGTCCCTCCCCCTCGAGCTGCTTCGCGAGCTTGCCCGCGAACGTCGTCTTACCCGAACCCTGGAGTCCTGCGAGCATGATGACCGTCGGCGCGGTCTTGGCGAACTGGAGACGACGCTGCTCGCCTCCGAGGATCTGCACGAGCTCCTCGTTGACGATCTGCACGACCTGCTGGGCCGGGTTCAGTGCCTTGTTGACCTCGTCGCCGAGGGCACGTTCGCGCACCTTCGCGGTGAAGTCCTTGACGACCGTGAGCGCGACGTCGGCGTCGAGCAGCGCGCGCCGGATCTCGCGCACTGTGCCGTCGACGTCGGCCGCAGTGAGCTTTCCCTTCGTGCGAAGGTTGCGGAAGGTCTCGGTGAGCCGATCGGAGAGCGTGCCAAAGGTAGCCATGGTGACACCGAGTTTACGCGAATCCTGACCCGTTCTCCGCGCTCGCTGCCGCGGTCCACGGCAACCGCGCGATCGCGCGCACAGCGTCGGCGAATCGATCGCTGACCGAACCGCGACCTGCGCCGCTCTCGGCCCAGGCTCGCACCGCAGCGAGAACCGCGGCGGCCCACGTCGCTGCCGCGATGTCGGCGGTGAGCGCGGGGACGCCGGAGCGCCGGGCGAGATCGGCGAGGGTCGCAGCCAGGCGCGCCTGTCGCCGTGCGGCGTCCTGCTCGAGTTCGTCGTCGAGCCCCATCGCGGACGAGTTGTTGATCGCGAGTGCGAGGCTGTCGGGTGCGAAGTCGTCGACGAGAGCCGAGAGGATGCGTCTGACGTGCGCGCCGTCGCGATCTTCGTGCACCGCGACCAGATCTTCGACCGCACGACCGATGCGGTCGTCGAGACCGGACCAGAGCACGTCGCTCTTCGACGAGAAGTAGTTGAAGAAGCTCGAGCGGCTCACTCCGGCTCGCTGGGTGATGTCGGCGACCGAGGTGGCGTCGTACCCCTGCTCCAGGAACAGCTCGCAGGCAGCCTCGGCGAGAGTCTCCCGCGAAGACGCCTTCGGCCGCCCTGCTCGGCTCGTGCTGCTCATGTCAACACGCTACCGCGCGTCGCTGCGGCGCGCCGCCGTCAGTGCGGAGGAGTATTCTTAGACGCAATCCATCTATTGACGAGAGTGGTCTCCATGCTCGAGATACTGACGGCGGGTCTCGCCCCGACGTACGTCCCCTACACCGTGGGCTGGGATCTGCAGCGCAGCATCCATGCCGACGTCGTGTCCGGCACCCGTCCGGACACGCTCATCCTCCTCGAGCATGAGGCCGTGTACACCGCCGGCAAGCGGACCGAGCCGCAGGAGCGCCCCCACGACGGCACTCCGGTGATCGACGTCGACCGCGGCGGGAAGATCACCTGGCATGGCCCCGGCCAGCTCGTGGGATACCCGATCGTCCGACTGCCCGAGCCGATGGACGTCGTCGCTCACGTCCGCCGCCTCGAGCGCATCCTGATCGACGTGCTCCGTCCGCTCGGCGTCGACGGGTACCAGGTCGAGGGACGCAGCGGCGTATGGGTCCGCCGCCCGCTCTCGGAGGACAAGGTCGCGGCGATCGGGGTGCGTGTGCAGCAGGGCGTCACGATGCACGGCTTCGCGATCAACTGCGACAACACTCTCGCGGGCTTCGGCGGCATCATCCCGTGCGGGATCACCGACGCGGGCGTGACGACGGTGAGCGAGGTCGTCGGTGCTGACGTCTCCCCCGCCGACATCAGCGCCTCCGTGTCCGCCGCCTTCCTCGCCGAATACTCGACCGCCGACCGTGTAGGAGCCTCCAGATGACCGCCGCACCCGAGGGACGCAAGCTCCTCCGCCTCGAGATCCGCAACGCCGAGACGCCCATCGAGCGCAAGCCGGAATGGATCAAGACGAAGGCGAAGATGGGGCCCGAGTACACCGCGCTCCACTCGCTGGTGAAGAGCGAGGACCTCCACACCGTGTGCCAGGAGGCGGGGTGTCCGAACATCTTCGAATGCTGGGAGGACCGAGAGGCGACCTTCCTCATCGGCGGGTCGCAGTGCACCCGTCGGTGCGACTTCTGCCAGATCGACACCGGCAAGCCCGACGCCTACGACACGGACGAGCCGCGCCGGGTCGCCGAGAGCGTCGTGCGGATGAACCTCCGCTATGCGACGGTCACCAGCGTCGCCCGCGACGACCTGCCGGACACCGGAGCCTGGCTGAATGCCGAGACCGTCCGGAAGATCCACGAGCTCAACCCGAACACCGGAGTAGAGCTGCTCGCCAACGAGCACAACGCCGATCCGGCCTTCCTCGGCCAGATCTTCGACGCACGCCCCGAGGTCTTCGCCCACAACGTCGAGACCGTGCCGCGCATCTTCAAGCGTATCCGCCCTGCATTCCGGTACGAGCGCTCGCTCGATGTGATCACCCAGGCACGCAACGCGGGACTGATCACCAAGTCCAACCTCATCCTCGGAATGGGCGAGGAACCGGAGGAGGTCGTCCAGGCGCTGAACGACCTGCACGACGCCGGCTGCGACATCATCACCATCACGCAGTATCTGCGGCCGTCTCCTCGTCACCTGCCTGTCGCACGGTGGGTCAAGCCGACCGAGTTCGTGGAGTTCAAGGAGGAGGCCGAGCGGATCGGCTTCCTCGGCGTGCTCGCAGGCCCCCTCGTGCGCTCGTCCTACCGCGCCGGCCGGCTGTGGGCGCAGTCGATGGTGTCGAAAGGACGCGAGATCCCGCCGCACCTGGCGCACATCGCCGAGAGTGCAGACCTCGGCTTCGCCCAAGCCGTCTGAACTGAGGCGGGAACGGTCAGTCCGCGCTCATCACGGATTGCACGCTGCCGTCGGAGCCGAGGTTCACGAGCAGGACGTCGTCGGTGGTGGTGGCGTCGAGCGCGTACTCCAACACGGCGAAGGGCTCGGACCCACCGTGCTCGTCGGCGAGGATCGTCATGCTCATGAGCCGGAGCGATCGGATGATGTCGACGGCGGCGTCACCGCTCACGTCGACGAGGACGTCTTCGAGCTCGTCACCATACGCCTCCTGCTGCTGAAGGATGTACTCGGTGACCTCGCTCGTGCGATCGTCGACCTCCGCGAGCATGCCCCGCCGCGAGACCGCGTCGACGTTCTCGATCCCCGCGATGAGCGAAGCGGCGATGTCGAGCGCGTCGGCAGAGACATCGTCCTGGTCGGGAGCCGTGAGGTCGACGGTGACGCTCTGGTCACCGAGCTCCACCGTCTCGGACCAGAAGATCGAGCCGTCGGGCCCTGAGGACAGGAGTCCGAAGTAGTCGTGTTCGATCGCCATAACGCTATGAAACCAGCCTCGTGCTCGCGGCGGTAGTCCCGTCGTCAGCCGACGAGCGACTTGACGAAGACATGGGGGGTGAATCCGGTCAGATCATCGATGCCCTCGCCCTGCCCGAGGAGCTTGACGGGGATGCCGGTGCGCTCCTGCACGGCGAGGACGAAACCGCCCTTCGCCGATCCGTCGAGCTTGGTCAGGACGAGACCGGTGACGCCGGCATGCTGGAGGAAGGCCTCGGCCTGCATCACTCCGTTCTGCCCGGTCGTGGCGTCGAGCACGAGAAGGACCTCGCTGATCGGCGCCTGCTTTTCGATCACGCGACGGATCTTTCCCAGCTCATCCATCAGCCCGCCCTTGGTGTGCAGACGACCGGCCGTGTCGATGATCGCGATCTCGATGCCCTCACGCTGGGCGAACTCGATCGTCTGGTAGGCGACGGATGCCGGATCCTGGCCCTCCTGCTGGGGACGGACGATCGCCGCTCCCCCGCGCTGCGCCCAGGTGGCGAGCTGATCGACGGCCGCCGCACGGAACGTGTCGGCTGCACCGACCACCACGCTGCGCTGGAACCCGCGGAGGAACTTGGTGAACTTGCCGATCGTCGTGGTCTTGCCGACGCCGTTGACGCCCACGACGAGCACGACCGCCGGTCGCTCGGTGAGCTTCAGGGTGGTGTCGAACTTCGCGAAGTGCTCCTCGAGCGTCTCGCGCAGCATCCGCTGGAGATCCTGCGGATCGGTCGTGCGGTAGCGCTCGACCTTCTCTCGAAGCTCCTCGACGACCCTCTCGCTGATGTCGGGACCGAAGTCAGCCGTGATGAGAGCGGTCTCGAGGTCCTCCCACGTCGTCTCGTCGATAGTGGGCTTGACGAACATCCCGCGCAGCGCGCGAGTGAGGGACCACGACTTCTCCACCATGACTCCAGCCTACGGGTAGCGCCGTCAGACGGCGGCCGCGCGGTCGCCCACACGCTGCCCGACGACCGCAGAGACGCCGTCCTGACGCATCGACACACCGTAGAGAGCGTCCGCGATCTCCATGGTTCGCTTCTGGTGCGTGATGACGAGCAGCTGCGAGCTCTCGCGAAGCTGCTCGAACACGGTGAGCAGGCGGCCGAGATTGGCGTCGTCGAGCGCCGCCTCGACCTCGTCGAGGATGTAGAAGGGGCTCGGGCGCGCCTTGAAGATGGCGACGAGCAGCGCGACCGCGGCGAGGGAGCGTTCACCTCCCGAGAGCAGGGAGAGCCGCTCGATCTTCTTGCCGACCGGACGCACCGACACCTCGATGCCCGTGGTGAGCATGTTCTCGGGATCTGTGAGCGAGATGCTTCCGGATCCGCCGGGGAACAGCAGCGGGAAGACCTCTCCGAACGCGATCCTCGTGTCTTCGAACGCGCTCGCGAAGATCGTCTGCATCCGCTCGTCGAGATCGGCGATGATCGTGAGCAGATCCTGACGCGTCTGGGTCAGGTCGGCGAGCTGTTCGGTGAGGAATGCATGGCGCTGCTCGAGTGCCGCGAACTCCTCCAGCGCGAGCGGGTTCACGCGTCCGAGTTGAGCGAGCTTGCGCTCCGCATCAGCCAGTCGACGCTGCTGAATCCGTCGATCGAACGGGATCGCCGTGTCGAGCTGCTCGTCATCGGCGGGCTCCGCAGCGGGGTCCCGCGGAACGAGCTGGTCGGGACCATATTCCGCAACGAGAATATCTTCGTCGAGCGCGAGCTCCGACGCCACCCGCTCCAGGAGGCTGTTGAGGTGCAGCTTCTTCTCATGGATCTGCAGCTCGAGACCGTGGACGCTCTCGGTGAGGCCGGCCAACCTCTCCCGCAGCGAGGTCTCCTGCGCGCGCAGAGCCGTCAACTCCTGGTTCTGCGCCGATCGCGCCGACTCCGCCTCGGCCAGCGCGACGCGTGCCTCGGTGACGGACCGATCGATCGAATCGAGGATGCGCGGGAGCTCTAGCGCGACGCCGGATGCCGCCTCGCGCTGCGCACGGCGGATGACGGCCCGGCGCGCTGCCTCGGCAGCCGCGTCCCGCTCCTGCTCGCGCTGCCGCTCGAGACCGACGACCCGGGACTGGGCAGCGCGCACGCGCTCACGCAGCGTCTCGATCTCCAGGCGAGCCCTGACCTCGCCCTCGCGTGCGATCTCGAGCGCTTCGAGCAGTCCGTCACGCGCTGAGGCGTCGAGCACGGGCCGCGGCGCCGCGACAGCGGCGTCCCACTCGGCCTTGGCTGCCTCCGACGCGGCCTCGGCCTCCTGCACCGCGCTCTGCGCCTGCGCGAGCCCGTTCTCGAGTCGCTCGCACTCGGCGACCGCCGACTCGTGGGTGACCGTGATGCGGTTGACCTGCTCGGCGTGCGTCGCCAGCGCGGCATCGTGCTCGCGGAGCGCCCGGAGCGCGTCCTTCGCCAGACGACGGGATGTCTCGACGGACTCGTTCGCGTCCTCACGCGCCTCCCGCAGCGAGTCGACGATGACCTGCACTTCGGCCAGGCGGTCGTTCGCCGCGTCTCGTTCGGCGGCGAGCTCGAGGCGCGAGCGTTCGCCGCCGGAACCCGTGCGCAGAGTCTGAGCGGTGACGACGTCGCCGGCGGTGGTCACGATCGTGGTGGTGGTGTCGCCGGCGAGATCGAGTGACAGTCGCGCGGCACGCGCCGCGTCGAGGCTGTCTGCGATGACCACGTGCGACAGGATGCCGAGGACGCCGTCCGGCGCCGTGACCGTGTCGACCGCGCGGGTCACCCCATCGATGGCGGGCAGCTCGATCAACGGACGCGCGGAGTCGGCGATCACGAAATCGACCACTCCCCGTCGCTGCTCCGACGCGTCGCCGGCGAGGTCGAACGCATCGTCCGCGCCGTCGACGAGGACGCCTTCGGCGAGGGGACCCAGCACCGCCGCGACGGCGGCTTCGAATCCGCTCCTGACCTGCACCGAGTCGCCCACGAGTCCGCGTATCCCCGGACCGCCGGTCTTCACGATCTCCGCGGCTCCTCCGGAGATCGCGAGCGCGCTCCCGAGCGCCGCCGACTTCGCGGTGAGCGCGTCGACCTCGCGTTCCGCCGCGTGCAGCCGCTCTCGGAGTGTCTCCCGCTCGGCTTCGGCCGCCGTCGCAGCCCGCTGCGCGCTCTCGTACGTTGCGGAATGCTCGGCTGCCGTGCCCTCAGGCGCCTCTGCATCGGCGATGGCCTCGAGGGCTTCCGCTGCGTCACGACGGCGCGCGTTCGCCGCCTCGAGAGCGTTCTCCTGCCGAAGAACCGCGCCCCGCACGGCAACGAGAGCGGACGCGGCCGCATCGGCTGTGCCACGCAGCGAACTGATGCGCATGTCGTACGCCGACACCAGCGCGCTCTGTTCGGCGATGTCGACGTCGAGAGTGTCGAGTTCGGCGCGCGCGAGCATCACCTCGCGGCTCGCCACGGTCGCCGCTTCCTGGGCGTCACCAAGGCCAGCGGAAATCACGGTGATCTCATCTTTCGCCTCGTCGATCGTGCTCTGCGTGACCGTGACGGCGGTCACGGCCGCGTCATCGTCGTCCGAGCCGAGCAGCGCGAGCCGCTGATTGGCCAGAGTGTAAAGCCCGCGCATCCGCTCCTGCACCTGCTCGAGACCGAAGGCGACGCTTCTCGCCTGGTCCACCGCGGCCGAGTTCTGATCCTGCTCGAGCCGTGCGATGTTCGCCCGCACCGCCTCCGCCTGATCGGACAGCACCAGTCGTTCGGTATGTCTCTCGTTCTCCGTGCGCGTGTGATCGGCCAGGGCGGTGCGCAGCGCCACGACGTCGTCGGCGAAGATCCGGGCCTTGGCATCGCGGACGACAGCGGCGATCGTCTGCGCCTCTCGCGCGATCTCGGCCTGGCGTCCCAGCGGCTTCAGTTGACGGCGGATCTCACCCGCGAGGTCGCTCAATCGCGTGAGGTTGGTCTCCATCGCATCGAGCTTGCGAAGGGTCTTCTCCTTGCGCCGCCGATGCTTGAGGATGCCGGCGGCCTCTTCGATGAAGCCACGACGGTCTTCCGGCGATGCCTGGAGCACCGTGTCCAGCCGGCCCTGTCCGACGATGACGTGCATCTCGCGTCCCAGCCCGGAGTCGCTGAGGAGCTCCTGCAGATCGAGCAGGCGGCAGTTCTCTCCGTTGATCGCGTATTCGCTCGATCCGTTGCGGAACAGAGTCCGGCTGATCGTGACCTCGGCGAACTCGATCGGCAGTGCCCCGTCGCTGTTGTCGATCGTCAGCTGCACCTCGGCGCGGCCCAGCGGCCCCCGGGTCGAGGTGCCTGCGAAGATGACGTCTTCCATCTTGCCGCCGCGCAGCGTCTTGGCCCCTTGCTCGCCCATGACCCAGGCGAGGGCGTCCACCACGTTGGACTTGCCTGACCCGTTGGGCCCGACGATGCAGGTGACACCCGGCTCGAAGACGAAGCTGGTCGGCTGCGCGAAGGACTTGAACCCCTTGAGGGTCAGGCTCTTCAGATGCATGCGCGTACCGCGTCTCGGGGGTGAATCACGCCCATACGCTACCGGAATGACGGCTCAGAACGGGCATCCCGCGCGGGTTCGCAGTGAACCGGAATTCCGCGCGACACGCCGATCCACGCCGGTCATGCTTGACGGACACGCCCGGGTTTCGCTACCGTAACCTCCGGATCGCCACACGAAAGGAGGTTACCGATGATCACTCAGCTCACTGCTCAGGCCACTGGCCTCGCCGCGCCATTCGCGCCGCGCTCTGCGCACTCGGTAACCGCCGGCGTCCGTCGAAGCGCTCTCTCGTAGAACCGCAGCCCGAGAACTCTGCCCCGAACGATCCACCGGTCTCCGACCTGTGACGGGGCTTCTCGCCCGCTCTACTCCGCGCTCCGCCCTCTGATCCTCTCCGGATCACGGCTCTCCGCCGATCCCGGTGCTCGCCTTCGGGCGCACCGGGCTCTCGACTCTCACCGCGCACCGCCGCCCTTCAACGAAGGCCCTGCGGCCGCGTTCGCCGCACCCATCACCACCATTCATCTCGAAGGAATCATCGTGAACACCACGCTGTACCGCAGCATCCCCCACCCTCCGGATACCGAGGACCAGCAGGTCCTCCACATCCCCGCACCGGATGAGCTGCGGCGCCTCGCGCTGGCAGATCGTCTCTCTCTCCGGATCGGCCTCTGGCTGCTCCAGAGGGCACAGCGCCCTCGCCCGGTACGTCGTATCGCCGCCGCCGAAGCGGATGCGCTGCGTCTCGATCGACGTGATCGCACGCCCGGCGAGACCTACGCCCTGCTCACCTACGACCTGCAGCGTCAGCTGCGCTGACCTGGAGATCGCCATGAGCATTCCGCTCACCCCTGATGCGTCGCTGCATCCGCTCGTGCTGCCGGCACGAGCGGATGCAGCTGACGCCGCCGAATTCCGCGAGCTCGCCCGCGTTCGCAACGCCGTCTACCGAGAGCTCACCGGACGCACCGAGCAGGATCTGACGCCAGAGGCGCTGCTTCCGATCCTGCGCTCTCGCAAAGAGCGCACGACTGCCGTGTGGGCGGTGCGCGTCGGAGGCGAGATCGTCGGGCGCACAGTCATCGACATCCCTCATGAGGAGGGGTCGCGTGTGGCGATCGCCGCGATCGAGATCCTCCCCCGTGTCTGGGGTCAGGGGATCGGAACCGCGATCCTGCCGCACGTCGAGGCCTTCGCCCGTCTCCACGGCCGCGCGGTCATTCAGAACTGGACGGAGCAGCCGGCCAGCGACGGACCCAGGCTGCAGGCGAAGACGGGCTTCGGCAGCGTTCCGGACGATCACGTCGCACGATTCCTCATCCGCCACGGATTCACCCTCGAGCAGGTCTATCGGGTGAGCCGCCTCGCGGTCACCCAGGAGACGGTTCAGCGTGCCGAGGAGCTGCGGGAGGACGCGCGAGCGCGCTCACAGGACTATCGCGTGCTCCAGTGGATGCTTCCGACGCCACCGGAGCACGTCGACGGCTACGCATGGCTCAAGTCGCGCATGTCGACCGACGCCCCCTCGGCCGATCTCGAGACCGACGAGGAGGCCTGGGACGCAGAGCGTCTGGTCGCCACGGAGAAGAGAGTCGCGGAGATGGGCCAGATCATGCAGGTCACTGTCGCGCAGCACATCCCGACAGGCGAGCTCACCGCATTCACCGAACTCGGAATCGGTCCGGATCCCACCGCCACCACACACCAGCACGACACCCTGGTGCTCACCGAGCACCGCGGCCATCGTCTGGGGCAGCTCGTGAAGTGCGAAGCGTTCCTGTCGTGGACAGGCATCGCTCCCGCGTCACGCGACGTGATCACTTACAACGCCGAGGAGAACCGGCCGATGCTCGCCATCAACGAGGCGATGGGATTCACCGCCGTCGCCTATGAAGGCGCGTGGAAGAAGGAGCTGTCATGACGACCAGCACACTGACGATCACACCTCTGGCCGTCCCCCGCGCGCTGGACGCCGAGGATGCCGCGGACTTCCGCGCATACGGAGAGCTCAACAGGCAGATCTGCGAGGAGCTGGTCGGTCTGCCCGACATCGCCCCCGATGCCGCGCAGATGCTCGCATCGTGGCAGGATCCCAGCGATACCCTGCAGACGGGGTTCGTCGCCAGGCTCGGAACCGAGATCGTCGGCATGATCACTCTCTCCTACGCTCAGGAGGCGGAGGCGAACGCCGCAGAGGCGGACCTCCTCGTGCCGGCGAGCCAATGGGGACGCGGTGTCGAAGACGCTCTCCTGTCGCTCGCCGAGTCGGAGGCGCGCGCACACGGCCGATCCCTGGTGCAGACCTGGACGCTGCACAGGCCCATGGAGTCAGACCGGATGATCACACCGCGAACGGGGTGGGGTCGCATTCCGGCGATTCCGCTGTCGGACGCTCTCGTCGCCCGCGGATATGAATTCGAACAGGTCGAACGCAACAGCGAGCTCGATCTGCGCTCCGACCCCGCCCCGCTGCGGGCCGCTCTGGAATCGGCGAAGACCGCCGCCGGCGACGATTACCGGGTGCTCCAGTGGATGGCGCCGACACCGCCCGAGTTCCGTGACGGGTACGCGGCGATCCTCGCTCGCCTGTCTACCGACGCCCCGAGCGGCGACATGGACTTCGTCGCCGAGGAGTGGGATGCAGAACGTGTCGTGCGCCGTGAGCGACGGCTCACGGGGGCCGGTCAAGCTCTGTCGATCGTCGCGGTGCAGCATGTGCCCAGCGGAGACATGGTGGCCTACAACGAGCTGCTCGTCGGGGCGGACCGCGCAGGAGTGACCCACCAGCTCGGCACTCTGGTGTCTCGCGAGCACCGCGGGCACCGTCTCGGCACGATCGTCAAGTGCGCGAATCTCCTCCGTTGGAGAGAGCTCATGCCGCTCACCCCGACGGTCTCGACGTTCAACGCAGAGGAGAACCGTCCCATGTTGAGCATCAACGAGGCGATCGGTTTCGCGCCTGTCTCCTATGCGGGAGCGTGGCAGAAGCGGATCTGATCGAGATCATCCGAGCGGTGTACGCGGCTGGCCACGGATCATCCGCCCGGCCGACGCAGCGGTCTCCATATGGCCGCGAGGCTGGATGCATGAACACGACGGTCCTCGACGCACGCTCTCTGACCAAGTCCTACGAAACGACCCGCGCACTCGCCGGGGTGGATCTCACCATCCACCGCGGCGAGTCGGTCGCCATCATGGGTGCCTCCGGGTCGGGCAAGACCACTCTCCTCCATGTCCTCGCCGGCATCATCAGTCCGGACTCGGGCACCGTGTCGTTCCAGCCCTCGGTCGGTCAGGCGGTGGAACTCGCCGGACTCGGAGAATCCGCTCGTTCCCGGCTGCGGAGAGAGCGGTTCGGGTTCGTCTTCCAGCAGGGTCTGCTCATTCCGGAGCTCACGGCGGTCGAGAACGTGGCGCTCGCATCGATGATCAACGGCGTGAAGAGAGCGCAGGCCACCGCTCACGCGGCGTCCTGGCTCGCCGCGCTCGGGCTGGCCGGGATGGAGGACCGCCGAATCGGCGAGCTGTCCGGCGGGCAGGCGCAGCGCGTCGCGATCGCACGGGCTCAGGCGACGGGTGCGGAACTCGTGTTCGCCGACGAGCCGACCGGCGCCCTCGACTCGCACACGTCGCAGGACGTGATGAATGCGCTGCTGTGGTCGACGACGGGTCAGGGGCGCACGCTGCTCGTCGTGACACACGATGCAGACGTGGCGGCGCGCTGCTCGCGGATCGTCTCCGTGCGCGACGGACAGATCATCTCGTCGGCGGTGACGGCATGAACGCCCGCGTCCTGGCTGTGCTTCTTCGCGCCGGGAAGGGAGAGAACGCGGTGCTCGCGCTCCCGGTCATCGCTTTCGGCATCGTCACCGCCCTCGTGCTGACCGTCGTGGGCGGGGCTCAGTCGTTCTGGACCTGGACCGATGAGTACGCGCCGGTGTACCAGGCGTTGGCCGCGATCGCGCTCGTGCTCCTCATCGTCCCGCTGATGAATCTCGGCGGGGCGGCCGCCCGTCTCTCAGCCCGCCGTCGTGACGAGCGTCTCTCGACCCTGCGGCTTCTCGGCGTGACGCCTCTGGGCGTCGGGGTCGCTACGGTCATCGAATCCATGATCGTCGCGGCCGCCGGTGCCGTCGCCGGAGTCGTCGTCCATCTCGCCCTCACCCCTCTCGTCGGACTCATCCCGTTCCGTGGCACGGCTCTCGGCGTCGAGGCGATCATGCTCTCGCCCTTCCGCGTTCTCGCCGTCGTGGGAGCCGTCCTTCTCGTGGCGGCAGCGAGTGCTGTGCTGGGGCTCCGGCGCGTGATCATCTCGCCCCTCGGCGTGCGCCTGCGGACGACCGTCTCCACCGCGCACTGGTTCCGCGCGATCATCGCAGTCTCCGTTCTTGCGCTCGTGTTCGTCCTTGTCACGGTCTTCCCTTCCGTCGCAGGACTCGCGGCGACCATCGCCGTCCTCGCCCTGTTGTTCGCCGTCTCCCTGGCGGTGCTCAACGTGATCGGACCATGGGTCCTGAAGGTCGCCGCCGGCCGTCAGCTGCGCAAGGCCGAGCACGCAGATCGGCTGCTCGCCGCCCGTCTGGTGCTGGACTCCCCCAAAGCCGCGTGGCGTCAGGTGAGCGGCATCGCGATGGCGAGCTTCATGGCCGTGTTCGCAGGAACCGGAGTCTCCCTGATGAATGTGATGAACAGCGGCGACACGACGTCCGCGGATGCGGCCCTCGCCGCGGACATGCGCACCGGCCTCGTCATCACCCTCGTCGCTTCATTCCTGATGGTCGCGGCATCCGTGGGGGTCAATCAAGCCGCGGCCGTTCTCGATCAGCAGGAACTCCACCGGAGTCTGCACCGGCTGGGCGTGCCGCTCGCGATCGTCGACAGCGCACGCCGCCGGGCGATCATGTCTCCACTCCTCGTGACCGCGATCGGCTCGGCGACCTGTGCCGGCGTGCTGGTCTTCCCGCTGCTGGGGATCGCCCTGGTCACGGCACCCGAGTCTCTCCTCACGATCGCGCTCGTACTGGCCGTGGGGATCGGAATCGTCTGGATGAGCACTCGAGCGACGCGGCCCCTGCTCGCCCGGTCATTCGAGATGGTGTGAGTCTCAGCGACGCCGCTGGCAGCGCGGACAGTAATGACTCGAGCGGTTCATGAAAGCCTCCCGGCGGATCAGAATGCCGCAGCGCGGGCACGGCTGTCCGCCTCGACCGTACGCGTTGAGCGAGTGGGCGAAGTAGCCTGCCTGACCGTTCACATTGACGTACTGGGAGTCGAAGCTCGTGCCGCCCTCGGCAAGGGCCTTCACGAGCACCACTCTGATCTCGGCGAGGAGTCGCCTGCTCGCTTGCGTCGACAGCGCACTCGCGAGAGTCGCCGGGTGGATGCGCGCAGCCCACAGCGCCTCATCCGCATAGATGTTGCCCACGCCGCTGATCGTCTGCTGATCGAGCAGCACTCGCTTGATCGCACTGCCGCGTGTGCGGAGTGCACGCAGGAAGCGATCGTCGTCGAACAGCGGGTCTATCGGATCACGGGCGATGTGCACGACCTGAGTCGGGATCCACGTCGGTCCGTCCGGCACCAGACCGTCGACCGCGAACGACCCGAAAGTCCTCTGGTCGGCGAAGACGATCGCGAGCTCGCCATGCCGAGGATGCTCGATGCTGATCCGGATGCGCTCGTGGCGTTCTGCCTCGGCGTCCGGCGCCCGCAGCAGCATCTGTCCGCTCATTCCGAGGTGCGCGATCAACGCGGAATCAGCGGTGTCCAGCGGCAGCCAGAGGAACTTGCCCCGTCGGTCGGCTGCAGTGACTCTGCGTCCCTCCAGGCGCGCGACGAAGTCGGACGGCCCGGCCGCATGCCGTGTGAGAGCTCGTTCATCGAACACGCTCACGGCCGTGATGAGCGAGCCGATCACCGCGGGAGCGAGACCCGCCCGGACGACCTCGACCTCGGGAAGCTCAGGCACGCTCGTTGAGCAGTCGCCACGCGCTGAGCGCGGCGGCCATCTCTGCCGTCTTCTTGCTGCTGCCCTTGCCGGTCATCGCCAGATCGCCGACGACCACGGTTGCGAGGAATCGACGATCGTGGTCGGGGCCGCTCGCCTCCACCGAGTACTGGGGCGGAGTCGCACCGACTCGCGCAGCCAGCTCCTGCAGGCTCGTCTTCGGATCCATCGCCGCGCCGTAGCGCTCGGGGTCGGCGAGGAGCGGCGCGGTCAGCCGGAGCACGAGCTCGGTCGCCGCCTCAGGACCCGCTGACAGATACGTCGCGCCGATCACGGCTTCCATCGTGTCGGCGAGGATCGAGTCCTTGTCGCGACCGCCCGTCTGTTCCTCACCGCGTCCCAGCAGCAGATGGCTGCCGAGATCGATCGCTCTCGCGACCTCGGCGAGAGCGACCGTCGAGACGACGCTCGCGCGCCGCTTGGCCAACTCCCCCTCATCCAGCCCCGGATGGGTCGTGAAGAGCATCACCGTCACGGCTTGTCCGAGAACGGAGTCGCCGAGGAACTCGAGACGTTCGTTATGGGGGATGCCGCCGTGCTCGTAGGCATAGGAGCGATGGGTGAGCGCCAACTCCAGAAGCTCCGCGTCGATATCGACGCGGAGCTTCTCTGGGAGCGGTCTCGTCCCCCCAGGGACCTCAGTCACAATCGTGAAGTCGCGACTCAGACGTCGGCGACCTTGCGACCCTTGTACTCGAGGAAGAGCTCGGTGCCCTGCGAGTCGGTGACGACCTTGGCCTGGTGAGGACGGCTGTAGACGACCTGACCGTTCTCGATGGTCTTGACGAGTGCGACGGGCGCCGCCTTCCACTGCGCGCGGCGCGAGCGGGTGTTCGAACGGGATACCTTGCGCTTCGGGGGGTTACCAGCCATGACTAGCTCTCTTCTTTCTCGGCGGCTCGGCTCTGTGCCTCACCGTCTTGGTCTGTGATCTGCTGGAGCGCGCTCCACCGAGGATCGATGGGAGCCACCTGCTCCGTCCCGGTGCTCGCGGTCAGCCTCTCGCCCGTCTCCGGGTCGAGCCCGGGGCAATCCGGCTGACACACCGGCTGAAATGGAAGCGCCAATACGGCCGCATCCCTGACTAGAGTTTCAAGATCCACGTGGTCGTCTTGAACCTCGAAGTCAGTTTCTTCCTCACCAGGATACGCGAAAAGCTCCTGGAACTCGACTTCGACGGGCCGGGTGATGTCGATCAGGCATCTTCCGCATACGCCGGAGTACTCAGCATCGGCGGTTCCGGACACCAGGATGCCCTCGTGAACCGACTCGAGACGCACGTCCAGGTCGAGCGCAGAACCGGCTTCATACGCGACGATTCCCTCTCCCCAGCCTTCGCCGAGGGTCACCGAGAACTCGTGCTCGCGCATCTCGCCCGGCTTGCGGACGATGTCACGGACGGGCAGGACGAAGGGACCATTCATTCGGGAACGCACCCGGCAATGGTACCGGCTCCTGCGGGATGGAGGCTGGTTCCGCGCTGTGTGGAGACGGCGCCTCCGGAAATCAGATCCCGCGTGATCCGGTGTCGAGGAAGGATGCAACCGCCGGAGGCACGAACGGCGACACGTCACCGCCGAGGCCGGCCACCTGGCGGACCAGGGAGCTGGAGACCAGGGCATGCGCGGGGTCGGGCAGGAGGAAGACCGTCTCGATGTCGGCGAGGTGACGGTTGACGATCGCCATCGGGGATTCGTACGCGACGTCGATCTGCGAACGGATGCCCTTCACGAGAACTCCCGCACCGACGTCGCGGGCGTAGTCCACGAGCAGCCCCATGCTCCAGGAGCCCACGACGACGTTGTCGCCGATCCCGTCCTCAGCGATCGACTGCTCGAGCAGCGACATCCGCTGAGCGATCGGGAGCAGCGCCTCTTTGCCGGGGTTGTGAACCACGAGCACGTGGAGTTCGTCGTACAGCTTGGCTGCGCGACGGATCACGTCGAGATGACCCAGGGTCGGCGGATCGAACGATCCAGGGACGACGGCGATCCGGCTGCTCATGCCCCCAGCCTAAAGCACGCGATGCCGCGGTCAGTTCTTCGCGAGTGCCGCCCGGTCGTCGTCGCTCACGCGTCGCTCGATCGCCGAGCGGAGTCCGGGATTCGCCCGCAGATCCGGGTCGTCGGAGAGGATGCCCTCCGCGAGCTCCCGGGCTCGGACGATCAGGCCCGAGTCTTTGACGACCCGCAGCAGCTTCAGGGAGGACCGAACTCCAGCCTGTGCGGCACCGAGCACGTCACCTTCACCGCGGAGCTCGAGATCGACCTCCGCGAGAGCGAATCCGTCGAGAGTCGCTGCCACCGCGTCCACGCGTTCGCGCGCCACTGACCCCTCTTCGGCTTCGGTGACCAACAGGCAGAGCCCTGGAACGCCTCCTCGACCGACACGGCCCCTCAGCTGGTGCAGCTGCGACACCCCGAACCGATCGGCGTCGAGAACGATCATGGTCGAGGCGTTCGGGACGTCGACGCCGACCTCGATCACGGTCGTCGCCACCAGCAGGTCGATCTCGCCGCGCGCGAAGGACTGCATGACGGCGTCCTTCTCGTCGGACGGCATGCGACCGTGCAGCACGGCCCGTCGGACGTTCCCGAGCCGGGGGTGCGTCGCCAGGGCCTCATCGAGCTGCACCACGCCCCAGCGAGGACCTGACGCACCCTCGGGCGGGATCACGGGCTGCTCCCCCGCTTCCGCCGTCTTCTTGGTCGTGTCGATCGCCGCGCATACCGCGAACACCTGTCGGCCCTGGGAGATCTCCTCGGCGGCGCGCTCCCAGACTCGATTGAACCAGCCGGGATGCTCTGCGAGCGGAGCGACGAAGGACTCGATTCCGGCTCGTCCCTTGGGCATCGTGCGGATCACGGAAGTGTCGAGATCGCCGAACACCGTCATCGCGACCGTGCGCGGGATCGGGGTCGCGGTGAGAACCAGCGCGTGCGGGCTGGACCCCTTCGCGCGGAGCGCCTCTCGTTGCTCGACTCCGAACCGGTGCTGCTCGTCGACGACGACGAGGCCGAGATCAGCGAAGGTCGTCTTCTCGCCGAGCAGCGCGTGCGTGCCCACGACGATCAGCGCCTGTCCGGAGGCGACGCGGAGCGCAGCCTTGCGACGCTCGGCGGCCGGCATCTGACCGGTGAGCAGGGTGGGCATCACGAGCGGTGACATCTGCGGCCCGAGCATCTTCGCGATCGATCGCAGGTGCTGCCCTGCGAGCACCTCGGTCGGGGCGATCAGCGCCGCCTGACCGCCGGACTCGGCCACCTGGAGCATCGCACGCAGCGCGACGAGGGTCTTGCCGGACCCGACCTCACCCTGCACGAGACGATTCATCGGCCAGGCGGCGACGAGGTCGCTCGCCACCTGCTCGCCGACCGTCTTCTGGTCGGGCGTGAGGTCGTACGGCAGCGAGGCGTCGAAGCGCTCGAGCAGCCCACCGGGCTTCGACGGACGCGCGGTCGCCGACAGCGATCGCACCGCATCGCGCTGCTGCAGGAGGGCGGTCTGGAGGGTGAGCGCCTCGTGCATCCGCAGGGTGCGGACCGCAGGATCGATGTCGTTGCGGGTCTTCGGGCGGTGAATCTGCTCGAGCGCCTCTCGGGCGGTCAGAAGTTCCTCCCGCGCGCGGACATCGGGGGCGAGAGGCTCCGGCACGTCGCCGAGGCCGTCGAGCGCCCGCGTGATGAACTTCGCGATCTGCCACGTCTGCAGCGTCGACGTCGCGGGATAGATGGGAATCAGCACGGCAGCGCGCGCGTCCGCCCGGCGTCTGGCCGCATCCTCGTCGTCGAACAGCTCGTACTCGGGATGCGCGAACTGCGTCATGCCGTTGAACTCGCCGACCTTGCCCGAGAAGACACCTCGACGTCCGACCGCGAGGTCCTCGGAGCGCCACTTGGCCGCGCCGAGGTTCTTCGCGAAGAACGTCAGAGACATCTTGCCGATGCCGTCGCCGATCACGACGTCGACCATCGCACCACGACGGTTGCGCATCGCCCTGGCGCTGGAGGACAGCACCTCGGCGACGATCGTCACCGTCTCGCCCAGAGGGAGTTCACGGATCGGGGTCAGCTCGCCCGGATCCGCGTACCGTCGGGGATAGTGCGACACGAGATCGCCGACCGTCTTCATGCTGAAGGCTCTGTCGAGAGACTTCGCCGGCGTGGCACCCAGCGCCTCATCGAGCGACGAATCCAGCGTGAGCGACATGATCCGAGTCTAGGAGGCCGCACGGACACGACGTGCGCCGCAGCTGTCGTATCGTGAACGGGTGACGAGGATCATCGCCGGAACAGCGCGCGGCGCACGGCTCGACGTGCCCCGCGCGGGAACGAGACCCACCAGCGATCGCGTGCGGGAGTCGCTCTTCGGAGCGCTGGAGTCCGCGGATGCCATCGTCGGCGCGCGCGTACTCGACCTCTATGCCGGCTCGGGTGCGCTGGGACTGGAGACCCTCAGCCGCGGCGCGACGAGCGCGGATCTCGTCGAGCACGGCCGAGAGGCGGCGTCGGTGGTCCGCCGCAACGCCGCCACCGTCGCGAAGGCCGGAGCGCCGAGCGCGAGGGTGCACCAGAGCACCGTCCGATCGTTCCTGCTGCGCGCCTCCGGCCCGTACGACCTCGTGTTCTCGGATCCCCCGTACGACCTCGACGACGAGGCGATGACGGCGGACCTCGTCACGCTCGCGCCGCTTCTCACTCCCGACGCCCTCGTGATCATCGAGCGCGCCCGGCGATCGACCCCTCCCGACCTCGCTGCGGCCGGACTGGAGCTGATCCGCGAGAAGGCCTACGGCGACACCGCGCTCTGGTGGGCCGAGCCCACTCCCGCGACGGAGCCGTCTCAGCCCGAGGCCGAGTCCCAGTCGCGATAGGGATCCCAGCCGCTGACATCCGCGGGTGCGCCGTCGACCAGCAGCTCGTGCTCGCCCCGGGGCACGACAGTGCCGATGACGCGGAAGCCCGCCGGCACGATCCCCGGCGGGAAGCAGGCGAGAAGGGCGTGATCCTCGCCACCGGCGAGAGCTCGCTGGGGGCTGTCGCCGAGGGCTGCGCTGTCGAGTGCGATGGTGACCTCGGAGGCCGCTGCCATCCGTCGCGCGTCGAGCGCGAGCCCGTCTGAGATGTCCATCATCGCGGTCGCGCCCGCGGTGGCAGCGAAAGGGCCGAGACCGATCGGCGGCGATGGACGGAGCTGTGCAGCCAGAGCAGCGCTCTCACCCGGGGCGAGCAGGGACGCATCGACGGGGACCGGCGCCTCCCCCTCACGGAACCTTCCGAAGAGCACCGAGAGTCCGTGAGCGGCGTGCCCCAGTTCGCCTGCGACCGCGACCGCGTCACCGACCCGTGCACCCGACCGGGTCACGGGCGGCCGGCCCTCGAGATCGCCGAGCGCGGTGACCGCCACGGTCAGGACGTCCGAGACCGTGAGATCGCCGCCGACCACCGCGCATCCCGGTGCGAGTGCGGCGCAGGCTTCTCGGAAGCCGTCTGCGAGGCGCTCGATGAACGACAGTCGAAGGTCGCGGGGAACGGCCAGCGCCACCAGGAGCGCCGTCGGCCGTGCGCCCATGGCCGCCACGTCGGCGAGGTTGACGGCGGCGGCCTTCCAACCGAGGTCGTACCCCGACGACCACGCGAGCCGGAAGTCCGGGCCGTGCACGAGAGTGTCCGTCGTGGCGACCACCGAACCCGAGGGAGCCGCTATCACCGCCGCATCGTCGCCGGGTCCGACGAGCGTGTGAGAGGCCCGCGCCGTCCTCGCCAGGATCGCTCGGAGTATCTCCCCCTCCGACAGTTCGCCGAGGGTCGGATCATCGTCGCGAGGTCGGGAGGACATGCAGTCAAAGGTAGCCTGGATGCATGCCCCGCTCTCGCCGTCTCGCCGTCGTCGCGGGCTCGCTGGTCCTCCTCGCCGCACTGTCCGGCTGCTCGACGACGATCCACCTCGAACCCGCTGAGGACGCCAACGATCCAGCCTGCGCCGAGGTGTCCGTGCTGCTCCCCGACGCCGTCGGCGATCTCGATCGGGTGTGGACCGATGCTCAGGCGACCGGAGCCTGGGGCGACCCGACCGTCGTGCTGCGCTGCGGCGTCGAACCGCCGGCGCCATCGACAGAGGTGTGCACGACCATCGGCAGCGTCGACTGGCTCGTTCTCGATCAGGAGGAAGACCGGCAGCGTCTCGTGACGTACGGTCGCGAGCCCGCCATCGAGGTGATCATCCGCCGTGGCGAGGAGATCGACTTCCGTACGGTCGTCGAGAGCCTCTCCACGAGCATCCAGTCGGGCCTCGCGCCCGCCACGGCACGCTGCACCGACCGGGTGCCCACCGAGGAGAACCCGGACGACGGATCGACCGAAGGCTGACCCGTCGAGGGTCAGCGGCGCAGGCCCGCCTCGATCAACTCGGAGATCAGGTCGCCGTAGCTGAGTCCGGAGGCCACCCAACACTTCGGGAACATCGAGATCGGAGTGAATCCCGGCATCGTGTTCAGCTCGTTGACCACCAGCTCTCCCGTAGGCGTGAGGAACATGTCGACGCGCGCAAGACCTCGCCCGTCCACCGCCTCGAACGCACGGACTGCGGCATCCTGAATGGCCGCGACCTCGGATTCCTCGAGCTCCGCCGGGCACACGACGTCGACGCCGTCGCCGCCGAGGTACTTTCCCTCGAAGTCGTAGAACCCTCGAGTCGTCAGCACGATCTCGCCAGGAAGCGACGCTCGGACGCCGTCGGCCCCTTCGAGCACGGCGACCTCGATCTCGCGGCCGACCACGCCCGCCTCGATCAGGACCTTGTCGTCTTCTGCGAACGCGATCGCCAGCGCCGCATCGAGCTCGTCGGCGCTCTCGACCTTCGAGACGCCCACGCTGGATCCCGCGCGAGCCGGCTTCACGAAGAGCGGCAGGCCGAGCGCCGCCGCCGAATCGCGGATCGCGACGGCATCCTGTTCCCACTGGCGCGCGCGCACCGTCAGTCCGGCCGCCACCGCGATACCGGCGGCCCGCAGCGCGATCTTCATGAAGTGCTTGTCCATGCACAGTGCGGAGTCGAGCACCCCGCCGCCGGCGTAGGGGACCTCGAGGGTGTCGAAGTACCCCTGGATGGTGCCGTCCTCGCCGTGCGGGCCGTGGAGGATCGGCAGCACGATATCGATCTCGCCGAGGGATTCGGTGGTGCCGTCGGTGCGCACGACGCGCAGGCTGCGGTCTCCGCCGGGTTCCGGCCACAGCACCCGTGTGCCGTTGTCGGCGACCTCGGGCAGGTGAGCGGCATCCAGCGGGAACTTCGCCGGGTCGTCGTCCTCGAGGACGAAGGCGCCGTCGCGCGTGATCCCGACCGGGATCACGGCGTACCGATCGCGATCAATCGCGCCCAGCACTCCGCCCGCCGTTGCGGAACTGATCGAATGCTCGCTGGAGCGCCCTCCGAAGAGCACCACCACCGTCTGCTTGTCCATGGTTGGTCCTCTCACCCTGCGGGGTGTCGTCATCCGTCGTCAGGTGGGGTGCGATGTCACGGGGGTTCATCTTGCCGTCGAGCACCATCTTCACCTGCTCGACGATGGGCATGTGCACGTCGGACTCGCGGGCGAGTTGCAGCACGGGCGCCACGGACGCGAGGCCCTCAGCGGTCTGCTGCATCTGCTTCACGACGTCCTGGAAGCTGTATCCCTGGCCGAGCAGGCGCCCGGCCGTGTTGTTGCGGCTCAGCGGGGACTGACATGTCGCGATGAGGTCGCCCAGGCCCGCGAGTCCCTGCAGGGTCTCGGGGTGAGCGCCGTTGGCGACGGCGAAATCGGTCATCTCCACGAGCCCGCGGGTGATGATCGACGCCTTGGTGTTCTCGCCGTACCCGACGCCGTCGACGATGCCGATGGCCACCGCGATGAGGTTCTTCAGCACTCCCCCGAACTCCGTGCCGATCACGTCGGTGTTCACGAACGTCCGGAAGTAGCTGTTACGTGCCGCGCGCGCGACCTCCTCGGCGGTCTCCCGACTGCGTGAGGAGATCACGGCGGCCGTGGGCTGCTCGCGAGCGATCTCGAGCGCGAGGTTCGGCCCGGAGGCGACCGCGATACGGTCGGGATCGCAGCGCAGCTCCTGCTCGATGACCTGGCTCATCCGGAGCCCCGTCGTGCGCTCGACGCCCTTCATCAGGCTGACGATCTTGGCGTCGTTGTCGGCGAGCAGCGGCCGAAGCGCCTTGAGATTCTCCCGCAGCGACTGACTCGGCACCGAGAGGTACACCTGGTCGACATCGCGGAGCGCGATCGCCAGCTCGTGCGTCGCGGACATCGTGCGCGGCAGGTTGATGCCGGGCAGATAGCGGGAGTTGCGCTTGGCCTCGTCGATCTCGTGGGCGAGTTCGGCTCGGCGCGCCCACATCGTGACCTGCGCCCCGCCGTCGGCGAGGATCTTTCCGAACGTGGTGCCCCAGCTTCCGGCACCGATCACCGCGACGCGTGGTCCTGCGGGAGCGTTGCGCTTAGGAGTCAAGGCGACCCGTCTCCTTCTGTCCATGGGCGGACGGGTTCCAGCGCTCGGCCGGAGCCTTCTCGTCACGCAGGTCCTCGAGCAGCGCCGTGATGGCCTGCATCAGTCGTTCGGTGGCTTCGTTCAGCGCAGATGCCTCGCCTGCACGACCACGGAGGTCCGACAGATCGACGGGATCGCCGATGACGACGTCCACGGGCTTGCGCAGCGGCCAGAGGCTGAGCCCCTTCTGGTAACGCCCCATGATCCGCTGGGTGCCCCAGTGGGCCATCGGGATGAGTGGGATGCCGTCGGTCAGCGCGAGCCGGACAGCCCCGGACTTTCCGCGCATCGGCCACATGTCGGGGTCGCGGGTCAGCGTGCCCTCCGGATAGACGATCACACCGCGACCGTGCTCGACGAGCTCGGCCGACTGCTTGAGCGTCTGCTTCGCCGCGGATGCCGACGAGGCGCGTGCCACGGGGACCATTCCTGTCGCGCGGAGCACGGCTCCGAGCACAGGAACCTTGAAGAGACTCTCCTTCGCCATGAAGCGCGGAGCTCGACCGATGCGCCACACCGCGAGTGCGACCACGAGCGGATCGAACTCGGAGTAGTGGTTCGGGGCGAGAACGTACGCTCCCTCACGCGGGAGCTTCTCGCTTCCCGTGATGCGGAGCTTCGCGACGAGCGAGATCAGCGGCACGGCGATCGCCGCGACCGGCCAGAACGCACTCGGTCGCGTGGTCTCCGTCGAGCGGGAACCCATCGGGGTCACCGGATGACGTCGAAGTCGGCGCCCACGGCATCGAGCTTGGCGAGGAACTTCTCGTAGCCGCGGCTGAGGATGTCCACTCCGGACACCCTCGACTCGCCTTCGGCGGTCAGCGCCGCGATGACGTGGCTGTATCCGCCGCGAAGATCGGGAACGACGATGTCTGCGGCGTGCAGCGGCGTCGGGCCGGTGATGACGGCGGCCTGCTCGAGGTCCCGGCGCGGGACACGACGGGCTCCGTCCTGCAGTCCGCGGGGGTGCACGACGATGTCGGCGCCCATCTTGACGAGCGCCTCGGTGAAGCCCAGACGGTTCTCGTAGACCGTCTCGTGCACGACCGAGCGGCCCTTGGCCTGAGTGAGCGCCACGACGAGAGGCTGCTGCCAGTCGGTCATGAACCCGGGGTGCACGTCGGTCTCGACGATGACCGGCTTGAGCTCGCCGTCGCGACGGAACAGGATCCCGTCCTCCTTGATGTCGAACCATCCGCCGGCCTTGCGGAACACGTTGAGGAACGTGAGCATCTCCTGCTGCTTCGCGCCGCCCACGAAGATCTCGCCGTCGGTGGCGAGTGCGGCGGACGCCCAGGATGCGGCTTCGTTGCGGTCGAAGATCGAGCGGTGGTCGTACCCCCGAAGCGTCTCGACACCCTCGATGAGGATGACGCGGTTCGGCTCGTAGGAGATGATCGCGCCCATCTTCTGCAGCACCGCGATCAGATCCATGATCTCGGGCTCGATGGCGGCGTTGCGAAGCTCCGTGGTGCCCTCGGCGCGAACGGCCGTGAGCAGCACCTGCTCGGTCGCTCCGACACTCGGGTACGGGAGGTGGATGTTCGCACCGTGCAGGCGCGCACCACCCGTCGACAGGCGGATGCCGCTCGGCAGCTTCTCGACGATGGCGCCGAACTTGCGGAGCGCGTCCAAATGGAAGTCGATCGGGCGGTCGCCGATGCGGCAGCCGCCCAGGTCGGGGATGAAGGCCTGACCGAGACGGTGCAGCAGCGGGCCGCAGAAGAGGATCGGGATGCGCGAGGCACCCGCGTGAGCGTCGATCTCCTCGAAGTGGGCCGACTCGACGTCGCTGGGGTCGAAGACGAGAGCTCCGGGCTCATCGCCGTCGGAGACCCGCACGCCATGGACCTCGAGAAGCGAGCGGACGACCGCGACGTCGCTGATGGCGGGCACGTCGCGCAGCACGCTGACGGTCTCTCCGAGCAGGGACGCGACCATCGCCTTGGTCGCGAGGTTCTTCGCGCCCTTGACGTCGACGCGGCCGCGCAGCGGGCGCCCTCCGCGAATGGCGAGGACGTCTCCGGTGAGTGGGGGGACTCCGTCCGGAAGAGCGTCGCGCACAGGTGTCGTCATTCGGAGCCTCACTTCATTCAACGGAATTCGGGGCGGGGTCGCCCTCGGCTCCCCCGCCCCGCCGTTCACTGCTGAACGGGAAGGGTCCGGGGCCGCCACGACTCGCGACGGGCCTCGAACTGCGCGATCTTGTCTTCGTTGCGCAGGGTGAGCCCGATGTCATCGAGCCCTTCGAGGAGCCGCCATCTAGTGTAATCGTCGATCCCGAGGTCAGCCTGGATCTCACCGATCGACGCGACTCGCGCCTCGAGGTCGACCGTGATCGAAGCCCCGGGATTCCGGTCGATCTCGGCCCAGATCCGCTCGAGATCCTCTTCGGAGATGGTGGCGGCGAGGAGCCCCTGCTTGCCCGAGTTGCCCCGGAAGATGTCGGCGAAGCGCGGGCTCAGGACCACCGCGAAGCCGAAGTCGCGAAGCGCCCAGACGGCGTGCTCGCGGCTGGATCCGGTGCCGAAGTCGGGGCCGGCGACGAGCACCGATGCGCCCTGGAAAGCCGGCTGGTTGAGCACGAACTCGGGATCCTGACGCCAGCCGTGGAACAGTGCGTCCTCGAAGCCGGTCTTCGTGACCCGCTTGAGGAACACGGCGGGGATGATCTGGTCCGTGTCGACGTTCGAGCGCTTCAGCGGGGCGGCGATGCCGGTGTGGGTGGTGAACTTCTCCATGGTCAGACCTCCGCCATCTCGTTCAGGTCGCTCGGACTCGACAGCGTGCCGCGGATCGCGGTCGCGGCGGCGACGAGCGGTGACACCAGGTGCGTGCGTCCACCCTTGCCCTGCCGGCCCTCGAAGTTGCGGTTGGAGGTCGACGCGCAGCGCTCCCCCGGCGCGAGCTGATCGGGGTTCATCCCGAGGCACATGGAGCACCCCGCGAATCGCCACTCGGCTCCGAAGTCCTTGATGATCTTGTCGAGTCCTTCGGCCTCCGCCTCCAGCCGCACCCGGGCGGAGCCGGGAACGACCATGACGCGGACGCCGTCGGCCTTCTTCTTGCCTTCGACGATCGACGCGAACGCGCGGAGATCCTCGATGCGGCTGTTCGTGCACGACCCCATGAAGACGGCGTCGACCGGCACCTCCTTGAGAGGCGTGCCAGGCGTCAGATCCATGTACTCGAGGGCCCGCTCGGCTGCGGCACGCTCATTGGCATCGGCGATCTCTGCCGGGTCGGGAACCGCCGCCGACAGCGAGCTGCCCTGACCGGGGTTGGTGCCCCACGTCACGAACGGCTCGAGCTCATCGGCATCGATGAAGACCTCGGCGTCGAACGTCGCCCCCTCATCCGTCGGCAGCGTTCGCCAGTACGCGACGGCGTCGTCCCAGTCCTGCCCCTTCGGTGCGTGCGGGCGACCCTTCAGGTACTCGAAGGTCGTCTCGTCGGGCGCGACCATGCCGGCACGAGCGCCGGCCTCGATCGACATGTTGCAGATCGTCATCCGGCCCTCCATCGACAACGCCCGGATCGCGCTGCCGCGGAACTCCAGGACGTAGCCCTGACCGCCGCCGGTGGTGATCTTCGCGATCACCGCGAGGATGATGTCCTTCGCGGTGACGCCGGGCCTCAGCGTGCCCTCGACGTTGATCGCCATGGTCTTGAACGGCTTCAGCGGCAGCGTCTGCGTCGCCATGACATGCTCGACCTCGCTCGTGCCGATGCCGAAGGCCATGGCGCCGAACGCGCCGTGCGTCGATGTGTGCGAGTCGCCGCAGACCACCGTGATGCCGGGCATCGTGAGACCGAGCTGCGGCCCCACGACGTGGACGATGCCCTGTTCGGCGTCGCCGAGCGAGTGCAGACGCACGCCGAACTCCGCGGCGTTGCGGCGCAGCGTCTCGATCTGCGTGCGGCTCGTGAGGTCGGCGATGGGCTTGTCGATGTCCCAGGTCGGCGTGTTGTGGTCCTCGGTGGCGATCGTTAGGTCGAGGCGCCGCAACGGTCGCCCCTCCGACCGCAGTCCGTCGAACGCCTGCGGGCTCGTCACCTCATGCACCAGGTGCAGATCGATGTAGATGAGGTCCGGCTCGCCGTTCTCGCCCTTGACGACGAGATGGTCGTCCCAGACCTTCTCGGCGAGGGTCCTGGGACGGACGGGAGCAGTGTCTGCTGCGGGGGTGTTCATTGCGTGTCTCCTGAAGCTGGCGGTTCGGCCCACGATGGACTCCGCGACGAGGAGGGGCTCAGAACGAGGTCTCGTCGCGGCCGCTAAGAAGGAGCACGATCCGCATGACGTCAGATTACCACCGCTTCAGCGCCCGGAGTCTCCGCGTGACACGCTACTGTCACCCACACCTTCGAGAGGCACCCGCATGACCGACGACAGCACCGGATTCGCCACGAGAGCGGTCCACGCGGCCCGGAATCAGGGGCCCGCATCGTCGAGGGCGACGCCGATCTACCTGACGGCGGGCTTCGAGTTCGACGACTTCGACCACGCCGCCGACCACTTCGGCACCGGCGCGGGGTTCGGATACACGCGCACGGGGAATCCGACGGTGCACGCCGTCGAGCGCCAGCTCGCCGCACTCGAATCCGCCGCAGAGGCCGTGCTCGTCGCCAGCGGCCAGGCCGCGGTCGTCACCGCACTGCTGACCGTCGCCGGAGCGGGCGATCACATCGTCTCCTCGACGCACATCTACGAAGGCACGCGAGGGCTTCTGCTCGACAACCTCGCTCGCCTCGGCATCGAGACGACGTTCATCGACGACATCGCCGACCCCGGCGCCTGGCGGGGTGCGATCCGCCCGACCACCCGGGCGCTGTTCGGCGAATCCATCGCGAACGCGCGCAACGACATCCTCGACATCTCCGCGGTGAGCGCGGTCGCCGACGAGTTCGCCATCCCGCTCATCGTCGACAACACCCTCGCGACGCCGTTCCTGTTCCGGCCGCTCGAGCACGGCGCCGCCATGGTGGTGCACTCCGCCTCGAAGTTCCTCGCCGGTCACGGGTCGGTGCTCGGAGGCGTGATCCTCGACGACGGTCGCTTCGACCCGGCGAAGGCGGGGCACAACGCTCCGCATCTCGTTCTTCCGGGGCGCGGCGGGTTCCCGAGCGTGGCTTCGCGTCATGGCGGCAACGCGCGCATCGCCTACGCGCGCGAGTCCGTCGCTCCGCGATTCGGCGCGTCCCCGTCGCCGCTCAACGCGTTCCTGATCGGACAGGGCGCCGAGACCCTCGGTCTGCGGGTCGAGCGGCAGTCCCGGAACGCCCTCGAGATCGCCCGCTGGCTCGCCGCGCAGGAAGCGGTCGAGAGCGTCGACTACGTCGGCCTCGACACGCATCCCGACCACGGCCTCGCCGAGACGTACCTCTCGGGAGGGTACGGCTCGATCTTCACCTTCACGCTCCGCGGGGGCCTCGACGCCGCACGCGACTTCGTCGAGAGCGTCGACGTGTTCACGCACATGACCCACATCGGCGACGTGCGCTCGCTGGTGCTGCACCCCGCGACCACCAGCCACTCGCATCGCACGCCCGAGGAGCGAGACGTCCTCGGAGTGCAGCCGGGAACCCTGCGGCTGTCGGTCGGCATCGAAGACGTCGCCGACCTCCTCGGCGACCTGGCCCGAGTCCTGGAACCCGCACGAGAGGCCGTCTCATGACCAGGCCCCAGCACTTCGGGTGGTTCCTGGCACGCGGCTTCGGCCCGCAGGGGTGGGGCTATCCGTCGCTGGACTGGGACTACGACTGGACCCGTCCGGAGATCTACCAGGAGGCGGCTCGCACGCTCGAGCAGGCAGGCTTCGACCTCCTCATCATCGAGGACGCGCCGTCGCTCGGCTCTCCCGACACGATCGACCTCCGGGTGCGCCATGCCTTCGGCGGCCCCAAGCACGACCCGCTGCTGCTCGCTCCCTACCTCTTCCAGGCGACACGGCATCTCGGGGTCGTGCCCACCGTGAACCCGGCGGCGTACCTGCCGTATACCGCGGCTCGGCAGTTCTCCACGCTTCAGCACCTCAGTGGCCACCGCCTCGGGCTCAACGTGGTGACCGACACCGGCAGTGCGCGACATTTCTCCGCCGCGGAACAGCTCGGGCACGATGCGGCATACGACCGCGCCGAAGAATGGCTCGCCGGCATCCGCTCGCTCTGGCGCAGCTGGGACGACGGTGCACTGGTCCGCGATCGCGAGACCGACGTGTTCGCCGACGGATCGACGCTGCGCTCCGTGCAGCACCGCGGAACGCACTTCGACTTCGACGGCCCGTTGAACGCCGTGCCGTTCACCGACGGGGAGCCGTCGATCGTCTCCCCCGGAGGCTCCGGCCGCGGCCTCGGATTCGCCGGCGCCAACTCCGATGTGCAGCTCGCCCTCGCGCCGCTGGACGAGGCCTCGGTGCGTGCCTATCGAGCGAAGATCCACGATGCGGCGATCGCCGCCGGACGCTCGCCGGACGACATCAAGATCCTGTTCGCGATCCAGCCGGTGATCACATCATCCGCCGAGGAGGCCGACCGAATCGTCGCCGCTTCCGCGCATCCCGACGACGCGACCCTCGTGCAGATCGCACGCAAGCAGTCCAGCGACCTGGAGACGGATCTGACCTCGCTCGATCTCGACAGACCACTCGACCTCGAGATCTTCGGCGAGCACGTCTCGCGCGGGAGCATCCAGCGCCTGATCGGCGACCGCGGAGACGATGCTCCTCTGCGAGCCCATCTCGCCGCGCTCGCTCGGACGGGCCGCATCTCCGATCGCTCGGGTTTCGTCGGCACTGCCGAGGAGTTCGCAGATCTGATCGAAGAGCTCGGCGAGTGGGGCAACGACGGCGTTCTGCTGTGGGGCGACTTCCACCCCGTCACGCTGCATCGGACGCTGGATGAACTCGTGCCCGTTCTTCGACGCCGGGGCATCCTGCGCCGGGACTACGTCGACGGAGGGCTGCAGGCGAACCTCCGCGCGTTCTGACGCGTACGCGAGCAGGGTCACCAGCCCAGGGTGCCGGGTGCGCCCTTGAAGGGGCCGACGACCGTCGACGTGACCCACCCGCCGTAGAACCCGCCCGGCTGCGGTGTGACGACCTCGTCCCCCACCGTGCACTCGTCCATCGGACCCGCATAGACGGCGACCCGGTCTGCCAGCATCTCGAAACCTCGAGAGGGATTCGGGTAGTTCCAGGCGGCCCCGGCCGCCGTCTGCGCTCCACCTCGCACATCGAGGTAGCGTGCGGCTCCCTTGAACTCGCAGAACGAGGAGCCCGGCGCGTCAGAGAGCGAGCCCGCGGTGAAGTCGGCGATCGGCAGGTAGTACACGGGAGGATGGCTCGTCTCGAGGACTCGCACCGCGTCGCGCGTGTCGGCGATGAGCTGGCCGCCGAGGCGGACGGTGATGCGCGCAGCCACGGGCTCGATCTTCGGCGGTCGAGGATAGTCCCAGACGGATTCCTGACCGGGCGAGGGCACGAGAGGGCGGGGTCTGCGCATCTGTTCACTGTACGTCGCACGGTGTTGACTGGGGCCATGTCAGAAATACCGATGTTCCCGCTGGGGTCGGTGCTCTTCCCGTACACCCCGCTCCCGCTCCGCGTGTTCGAGCCGCGGTACCTCACCATGATCGGACAGCTGCTCGACGAGGACGACCCTCAGTTCGGCGTCGTGCTCATCGAGCGCGGACATGAGGTCGGCGGTGGCGACCGCCGCAGTGGAATCGGCACGATGGCGCGCCTGGTGAGCGTGGCGGCCGATGCCCAGGTGCTGCACACCCTGGCGGTCGGCACGGCACGCTTCACCGTCGACCAGTGGCTCGACGAAGCTCCTTACCCGCGCGCAGAGGTGACCCCGCTGCCCGAGCTGACCTGGAACGACGCCCTCACCCCCCTGCGCACCGAAGCCGAGGCGATCGTGCGCCGGGTGCTGGCACGCACCGACTCGCCCTGGGACGCCGACACCGAGCTGTCGGAAGAACCGCTCGCGGCCGCCTGGCAGCTCGCCGCCATCGCGCCGCTGGGCGAATACGACCAGTACACGCTGCTGCAGTCCAGCACGGTGGGCGCTCTGCTGCGTCAGGTGATCGATCTCACGCTCGACGCCGAGGCGCTCTGGACAGCGGAGTGACACGTCTTCTGCTCGTCGCGGGAATCGCGGGCGCCGCGGAGAGCGACCGCCTCACTCGACCGTCGGGCTGACCCGCTGCGCCCGCTTCTCCCGAGACGAGGCGATGAGGCTGGCGACGGTGGCCACGGTCATCGCCACGACGATGACGCCCAGCGACACCATGTTGTCGATGTCGGGAACCCACTCGACATGCTGACCGCCGTTGATGAACGGCAGCTCGTTCTCGTGCAGCGCGTGAAGGATCAGCTTGATGCCGATGAATCCGAGGATGACCGCGATCCCGTAGTGGAGGTAGCGCAGACGATCGAGCAGATCACCGAGCAGGAAGTAGAGCTGGCGCAGACCCATGAGCGCGAAGATGTTCGCGGCGAAGACGAGGAACCCGTTGGTGGTGATCTCGAAGATCGCCGGGATCGAGTCGATCGCGAAGATCAGGTCGGTGACGCCGATCGTGATGAACACGATGACCATCGGCGTCCACATGCGCTTGCCGTCGACGGTCGTGCGCAGCTTCGAGCCGTCGTACTCCTCGCTGATGTCGATGCGGCGCCGCAGCAGGCGCACGATGAAGTTCTCCTTCTTCACATCGTCTTCGTGCTCGCCCTCGGGCATCGCCTGCTTGATCGCGGTGTAGATGAGGAAGGCACCGAAGATGTAGAAGATCGGCGAGAAGTGCTCGACGATCGTGACGCCGACGAGGATGAACGCTCCGCGGAGGACGAGGGCGATGATGATGCCGACCATCAGCACCTGCTGCTGCAAGCGTCGCGGCACCGCGAACTGCGCCATGATCAGCACGAAGACGAAGAGGTTGTCGATCGAGAGGCTGTATTCGAGCGCCCAGCCGGTGATGAAGTCGCCGGCGTTTCGCCAGCCTGCGACGTTTCCGAGAAGAACCGCGAAGAGCAGCGCGAGTCCGACGTAGAACACCACCCACAGGGTCGACTCCTTGGTCGAGGGGATGTGGGGACGAAGTCGGATCAGAAGCAGGTCGCCGATCAGGATGATCGTGAGGACGATCATCGAGGTGATCTCGAACCAGACAGGGATTTCCAAGGGCGTACAGCACCTTTCGGGAGGGTCGGAAAAACGCCGAAAGTCTCTCCCACGCACAGAGTGCGTCGCACGACCGGAGCAGCGATGTCGGTGCTCGTGATGACGGTGGATGCGCTTGCGGGATACTCCCTCTCGCCTCAGCAATGGTAGCGGAGTCGAAGACGCTTGCGGATGCCGCCGGCACCGATCTGAGACGATGGGGCGTCGACCGACACTTCCTGGGTGAGAGACACCGAACGGAATCGGGATGCCAGTGCAGACGAGTGACCAGAGAGTGGCGGCGCGGGCCGCGGCAGGTGACGAGAGCGCCTTCCGCGAGCTGTACCGCGCGTACGCCCGCCCGGTCTACTGGATCGCACACGGGATCGTCGGCGCCGCCGCGGATGCCGAGGACGTGACTCAGGAGACCTTCGTCACGGCGTGGCGGAAGCTGCCGGGGTTCGAGCTGCAGGGAGACTCCATCCTCCCGTGGCTCGCGACGATCTGCCGCTTCCAGGCCGCGAACCGCCTGCGCCAGCGCAGACGCGACCAGGCCAACACCGCGGATGCGGTCGATGAGACCCTCCCCTCGACGGTCAGCGTGGAGGAGCAGGTGATCACCGCGGACCTCGCAGAGCGGATCGCGGCGGAGGTCGGCACCCTCAGCGACCTCGATCGCGCGATCTTCCGCCTCTGCGCCGCGGAAGGCTACGCCTACCAGGCTGCGGCCGAGGAGCTCGGCGTGAGCCACGCCATCGTCCGGAACCGTCTCTCCCGAGTCCGCACCCGACTGCGTGGTGCCGTGAAGGAAGCGAGCGACGCATGAACGACACCTCCACCGAGCCACTGCCCGAGCTCACCGATGCCGCAGTGGAGCGCATCGAGAGAGCCGTGTTCGAGGACATCGCCGCCGAGCTGCCGCGGCAGTCGCCTGCAGAGAAGCGCGGTCGCGTTCGTCGTCGTCGGTGGCTCACCGGCACCGGCATCGCCGCGGCGTTCGTCATCGGCGTCCTCATCACCCCGCCCATCCTCACCGCGGTCGGCGGTTCGGCGACGAGCTCGGCCGACGGCGGGGGCGTGACTGTCGTCGAGGACGCTCGCTCGGGCGCCGTCGACCAGAGCGCGCCCTCGGCTCTGACCGAGTCAGCCGAGTCGGGCGCGGTCGCCGGAGATGTCGCAGCGGGTGATCGTGAGATCATCGCCACGGCCAACGCCACGGTGGAGGTGAAGGACGTCTCGGACGCCGCGGTCGCCATCGGGGCACTCGCAGAGTCGCATGGCGGCTACGTCGAGAGCACCGAGATCGGCGGTACCCCTGCCGTGGACGCCTCCTCCGATCCTGTCGCCGCGGACTCGGAGTACGGCTGGATCAGCATCCGCGTGCCGTCGGCGGATCTTCCCGCCGTCATCGATGAGCTCACCGAATCCGGCGAGGTGCTCTCCTCCTCCATCGCGCAGCAGGATGTGACCTCGACCGCGATCGATCTGCGAGCGCGCATCGATGCGACCAGGGCATCCGTCCAGCGACTCAGCGAGCTCATGTCCCAGACCGGCACCGTCGCGGAGCTCATCGAGGCGGAGGTGGCGCTGACCGATCGTCAGGCGCAGCTCGAGTCGTACGAGCAGCACCTCGCCTCGCTCGAGGACCAGGTCGCGATGTCGAGTCTCTCGGTGCAGCTGACCCGCACCGCCGCGCCGACGACGGCCGATCCCGCAGGATTCTCCGATGGGCTCGTCGCGGGATGGAACGGGCTCGTGGTCTCGCTGAACGCCCTGGTGGTCTCTGTCGGATTCCTGCTTCCGTGGCTCGCCGTGGCCGGGCTGGTCGTGCTGATCATATGGGGCGTCCGCCGAGCACGCCGCGGTCGTCGAGGCTCCGACGCGGCGGGTACCGACAGCTGAGATCACCCGTCAAATCTCGGATTTCCGGGGTATACAAGAACTCTTGTGAGAATCGGGAACCGGTTCTAACGTGACGTTCATGGAAGACATCTCGGTCGTCACCGCCGTGCACCACCCGCTGCGCCGACGCATCTACGACTACCTGCTGCTGTACGGCACATCGCAGGTGACGGCACTCGCCCGGTCGCTCGATGCGCAGGTCGGCAGCATCAGCCATCATCTGCGCATGCTGGAGCGGGCGGGCCTCGTCGAGCGCGCCGAGGACCCGTCGGGCGACCGGCGCACGAGCTGGTGGAAGATCGCCCGTCGCGGCCTGACCTGGTCGGCGGAAGACTTCGCGGACTCCCCCGCCGACGCGCTTCTGGCGCGCGAAGCGCAACGGCAGAGCATCCGGATGCAGATCGAGCGCCTCCAACGCTGGCAGCGCCGGCACGATGATCCGGCCGTCGCCGGCTATGACGCCTCGAACACCGAGACCACGGCCTGGGCGACGCCGGACGAGCTGCGCGACCTCAACTCGAGGCTGTCGGCGACGCTGAAGGACTGGCGCGACTCGGTCGATCTCGAAGACGGGCAGCGGCGGACACCGATCTTCTTCTTCGCGCACGCCTTCCCGACGACACCATGACCGCCGCAGACCCTGTGCAGCTCGTCGAGCCGCCGGCGTTCCGACGAGACCATCGAGTGCATGCGTGGATCCTCGTCAAGGCGCTCTCGGACGCGGGCGACGCCCTGTGGACGATCGCGCTGGCGTGGACCGCCGTGCAGACGGCCTCGCCTGCGGTCGCAGGACTCATCGTCGCCGCCGGCACTCTGCCTCGTGCGGTCGTCCTGCTGTTCGGCGGCATGATCGCCGACCGCGCGGACGCGCGCCGAGTGATGATGCTGTTCAACGCCGTCCGGGTGGGCGTTCTCGTGACGGTGGCGCTCTGGGTGCTCTCCGCGCCGCCCACCGTGGGTGTGCTCCTCCTCGCCGCCATCGCATTCGGCGTCTGCGACGCCTTCTACGAGCCCTCGGCGGGCACCGTCGCCCGCCAGCTCGTGCGAGCCGCTGACCTGCCGTCCTACGGCGCTCTCTCGCAGACCGCATCGCGACTCGGAACGATGGCCGGCGCGGCCGTCGGCGGTGTGATCGTCGCGTCCGCGGGCCTCGTCGGAAGCGCGGCGGTGAACGCGGTGACTTTCACCGTCGTCATCGCGTTCATCGCCATCTGGCTCAGACCGCGGTTCCTGCTCGCACGGGCAGACCGACAGTCCGCTCTTCGCGACATCGCGGGTGGATTCGCCCACCTCGGCGCACATCCGACCACCCGCACGCTCGTCATCGCCCTCTCGGGGCTCAACCTCGCGGTCGGTCCGGCCGTCGGGATCGGCCTCGCGCTCCGAGCACACGACGAAGGCTGGGGCGCGCCGGCTGTAGGGCTGTTCGAAGCTCTGTTGGGACTCGGCGCGGCGATCGGCGCCGTGTCCGTCGCCAGGTGGCGGCCTCGGCGCGAGGCACGCGCGGGATTCCGTGCTCTGATGCTGCAGGGAATGGCCATCGTCGCACTCGGCTGGGGTCCCGCGTGGAGTGTCGGAGTCGCTGCCTTCGTCATCGGTGCGACCGCCGGCTACGCATCGGTGCTGCTCAGCGCCACGTTCTCGGCAACCGTCGACACCGCGTACCTCGGCCGCATGAGCTCCATCACCCGGTTGGGCGACGACTGCCTGATGCCGCTCGCGATGGCCGCGTTCGGTCTGCTCGCGTCGACCACCGCGCTCTGGGTTCCCTTCGCCCTCTTCGGTGGAGCGATGACGGCATCGATGGTGGCGCCGTTGGCCAACCCCGCGTTCCGGAGCATGTCGCTGCGTACAGCCGTCGGATCCACATGATGGATGCGGAGACGACGAAAGCCCTCGGAGAACCGAGGGCTTTCGCTTGTTGTGACCCCAGCGGGATTCGAACCCGCGTTACCGCCGTGAGAGGGCAGCGTACTAGGCCGCTATACGATGGGGCCGTCTGACGGAACGTTTCCGTGCCGCGACAACTGTTCAAGTATGCCACGACGATTCTCACGTCGCCAAATCGAGCGGGGCGGTCTTCAGATCCCGGGCGTGGCGCACCTGCCGAGGGGTTTGCCACGGCGCCCCGGAAGGAGTTGACTCATCTCATGCGCGTCACCAAATTCGAACATGCCGCTCTTCGCATCCAGCAGGGCGATGACGTCCTTCTCCTCGACCCGGGCTCGTTCACGTCTCCCCTGAACGATCTCTCGGGTCTCGTCGCTGTCGTGATCACTCACGAGCACCCCGACCATTGGACCCCCGAGCACCTGGATCGGATCCTGCGCGCAGCCCCCGGCACCCCGATCTACGCCCCGGCGGGCGTCGCGCGCGCCGCCGACGGCTATGACATCTCCGTGGTCGCTCCGGGCGAGACGGTGGAGGTCGGTGCGTTCACGCTCCGCTTCTTCGGCGGCACGCATGAGGTGATCCACTCGTCACTGCCGGTGGTCGAGAACGTCGGCGTGCTGATCAACGATGTCTTCTACTACCCGGGCGACTCGTACGCGATCCCCGAGGGCGTCGAGGTCGGCACTCTCGCGGCACCGCTCGGCGCGCCGTGGCTGAAGATCGGCGAGGCCATGGACTACGTCCTGGCCGTGAAACCACGGCGGGCGTTCGGCACTCACGACATGACGCTGTCCGTCGCGGGCAAGACGATGCACCGGCAGCGGCTGCAGTGGGCGACCGAGCAGGGCGGCGGCGAGTTCTCGATACTCGAACCGGGCGACTCGCTCGACATCTGACGTGGCGGACTCCCCCTCTGCCGAGTACTCGCTCGACGAGGGCGGCGTACGAGATCTCCTCCGAAGCACGGACCCCGCCCTCGCCGAGCTTCCGCTGAGGCTGTTCGCCGACGGCTGGGACAACTCGATGTGGCGCCTCGGCTCCGAACTCGCCGTGCGACTGCCTCGACGCGATCTCTCGGTGCCGCTCATCACCCACGAGCAGCGTGCCCTGCGCACGATCGGCCCGGCTCTCGCCGCCGTCGGCATCCGTGCGCCCGTCCCCGTGATCGTGGGCGAGCCGAGCGCGCACTTTCCGCGACCCTGGTCCGTTCTGCCCTGGATCCCCGGAACGACGGCGCTCGCCTCCTCCCGCCCGAACAACGCGACCTGGGCGCCCCGACTCGCGGACGCCCTGCGCGCGCTGCACGTGGCCGCGCCGGTCGATGCTCCCCGCAACCCGGTGCGCGGACGCGCCCTATCCACTCGAGACGCCGCCATTCAGCCACGTCTGGACGCGTTCGACCGCCGGACGGCACTGCGCGACGCCTGGGCCGCGGCACTCGCAGCGCCGCCCGCATCGGAGCAGGTCTGGATCCATGGCGATCTGCACCCGGGCAACGTGCTCGTCGCCGACGGCACGCTCACCGCGCTCATCGACTTCGGCGATGTCACGGTCGGCGACCCCGCCTACGACCTCGCCTCGGCCTGGATGCTCTTCGACGCCTGCGGCCGAAAGGCATTCCGGCGAGCGACGAGGGAGCGTTACGACGACGCCACCTGGACCCGCGCGAGAGGCTGGGCGGCGTACATCGCCCTCGTCCTGATGACTCAGAGCGATGACAGGCCCGAGTACTTCGCCGTCGGAGTGAGCACGGCCGACGCGCTCGAAGAGGACTAGCTCTGCGCGGCTCGAATGCGCAGAGCTCGCGCCAGGTGGTCGCGCTGTTCGATGACGATCCGGCGCAGAGCGGCGGGCGCCATGTCGTTGTCCGCGAGCCAGGCATCCACGGCATCGAGTGTGGGCGAGGCGGGGAAGAGTCCGACCACGAGGCGTTGCGCCAGCTCGATGCTCCGTGTCGCCCACGCATCGCCGATCCGCCCGAAGTACTCGGCATCGAACCTCTCGATGAGATCGCGGCGTCCTCCGGATCGGAACCCGCCGATCACCGCGTCGAGATGATCGTTGCTGAGCGATCCGTCGTTCCACGCCGCGTCCCAGGCGGCAGCCCGGACGTCCGGTTCGGGACGCGAGGCCAGGGCCCTGCGGGCAGCGGTGCGTCCGCTGCCCGTGTCGTCGGACTCCAGCTCCGCGGCCACCGCATCGGCATCCGCGTGTCCCGTGGTGACGAGGGCGGTGAGGAGCTGCCACCGCAGATCCGGGTCGATCGTGAGCCCGTCGGGGGCATCGCCATGCAGGATCGCGCGGATGTCGTCTGCACGCACATCGTCGAAAGCTGATGCCGATGCGAGCGCACGCGCCCAGGAGAGCTGTGCATCGCTGCCGGCATCGGACGCCTGGAGCGCAGTCCACGCGGTCTCGACCCATGCTGTCAATTCACGCTGTCGCGCGTCATCGCTCGCGTAGTTGCGGATCGCGAAGAGCGTATTCGCGAGGATGCCGGCGAGAAGGCCGATGTTCGACTCCCGCGGAGCGTGGGCACGAACGATCTCGGCGTACCGAGCGACCGCGAGCTCGCCGTCGCGGGTGGCGTTCCAGAGCGATGACCAGATGACAGCCCTGGCGAGAGGATCGTCGAGCGAAGACAGTGATTCCCGCACCGTCGCCAGAGAGGCGTCGTCGAGACGCACCTTGGCATAGGTGAGGTCGTCATCATTGAGGAGCACGAGATCCGCAGCCGGGATGACGACCGGTGTCCGCTCGTCGTCGATGTCGAGCGCGATCTGATCGCGACGGACGACCCTCCCGTCGACACGATCGTAGAGACCGATGCGCAGGCGGTGCGGCCGAGGGTCGCTCTGCATGACGGCGGCGCCGCCGTCGGCATCCCGCTCCACCCACAGCGTCGAGACCCCGGTGGTCTGCAACCAGGCACGCGACCAATCGGTCATGTCCCGCCCGGAGACCGCACTCAACTGCACGAGGAAGTCGTCGAGGGTCGTGTTGCCGAAGGCGTTCGCCGCGAAGTACCGCCGCGCGCCCTCGAAGAACGCCTCGTCGCCGACGAACGCGACGAGCTGCTTGAGCACGGCGGCACCCTTGGCGTAGGTGATGCCGTCGAAGTTCAGCTTCGCCGCCTCGAGATCGGGGATGTCCGCGACGATCGGGTGCGTCGTGGGCAACTGGTCCTGCTGGTACGCCCACGCTTTGCGGTTCGCAGCGAATTTCACCCAGGCGTCGTGGAAGCGCGTCGCCACCGCCGAGGCGTGCGAACCCATGTAGTCGGCGAACGACTCCTTGAGCCACAGGTCGTCCCACCACTTCATCGTGACCAGGTCGCCGAACCACATGTGCGCCATCTCATGCAGGATCGTGTTCGCGCGAGCGGCACGCTGGGCATCCGTGGCGGCCCCTCGCGACAGGTAGGACTCTGTGAATGTCACGAGGCCGGGGTTCTCCATCGCGCCGAGGTTGTATTCGGGCACGAAGATCTGGTCGTACTTGCCCCAGGGATAGGGGTAGGCGAACGCGTCGGTGAAGAAATCGAGACCCTGGCGGGTGATCTCGAGGATCTCGTCCGACTCCAGGTACTGCGCGAGGGACTGTCGCGCGAACAGGCCCAGCGCGATGCGCTGATCGTCGCGCTGCCACTCGCCGTCGACTCGAGCGTAGGGTCCCGCCGCGATGGACGTGATGTAACTGGAGATCGGAAGCGTAGGAGCGAACTCGACACGTTGCACGCCGACGCCGGCGTCGACGCTGACCGCCGCCTGGTTCGACAGCACCTGCCAACCCGCCGGAGCATCGATCACGAACGTGTAGGGCGCCTTGATGTCGGGCTGCTCGAAGCAGGCCATCACCCGTCGCGCGTCGGCGGGCTCGTACTGCGTGTAGAGGTAGGTGCGGTCGTCGGCCGGGTCGTGGAACCGGTGCAGGCCTTCGCCGGATCGGCTGTAGCTCGCGACAGCTTCGACACGGACGACGTTCTCGGTCCCGAGGCCGCTCAGCTCGATGCGCGACCCGTCGTAGACGACATCGCGGTCGACGCCGTTGACGACGACCCTCTCGACACTCTCTCCGATGAAGTCCACCCAGGTCGAGTCCGCCGTCGCGGCGAAATCCAGGGTCGTGGTCGTGGAGAACCCGCTGCGTGCCCGCTCCGGTGCACCCGTGAGGTCGAGTTCTACGCGGATGCTGCGCACGGAGACGGCGGCGGATCGCGCCGCGGTCTCCTCTCGGGAGAGATTGGCTGTGTCCATGCCTCCATCCTTTCATCCGCGTTCCCGCCCTGCCGAACCTACGTACGTTGCCTCACGCAACAGGAGAGCGTAGAGTTGCGCTATGCAACATCAGACCGGGTCAGACGAACGCCGAACCGACAGCGCCGCCGTCCTGAAGTCGCTCGTCGCCATCACGCGGCGCGGCCTGGTCGACGCCCGCGCGGGAGAGCCGACGCTCTCGATGACCGACCAGTCCATCGTCATGGCGATCGCCGACCAGCCCGGGATCCGGTCGACGGACATCGCCCGGATGTTCCGGCTGAACCGCTCGACCGTTTCGCGTCAGCTGTCCGCACTCATGTCTCTCGGCCTCGTGCAGGAGACCCCTTCGAACTCCGGACGCGGCCGACCGCTCGAGCTGACCGCCGAGGGCGAAGAGGCATTCCGCGGCACACTGCGATCGCTGCAGGACGTCATCGACGCCCATCTCGCGCAGTGGACGGATGACGAGGTGCAGCGCTTCGCGCATGATCTCCGGCGTTTCGACAGCGGCGACGAACAAGCCTGACCACGGCCCACAAGGCCACCAGAGGAAGAAGAGAAATGAAGAACATCACTGTTCTCGGCACCGGCGTGCTCGGATCGCAGATCGCGTTCCAGACCGCCTTCCACGGTTTCGACGTCGTCGCATACGACATCGATCAGTCCGCGCTCGATCGCGCGGCCGAACGATTCGAGGGTCTCGCCTCGCGCTACATCGCAGACGGCGTGGAGAATGCCGCTGACGGCGGCGCGAAAGCCGCGATCGACCGCATCCGGCTCACGTCCGACCTCGCGGATGCAGCCGCTGCGGCTGACCTCATCATCGAGGCGGTGCCCGAGAACCTCGAACTCAAGCAGAGCATCTACCGGACCCTCGCCGACGCCGCACCGGCGACCACGATCTTCGCGACCAACTCCTCGACCCTCCTGCCGAGCGCGCTCGCGGAATCGACGGGTCGCCCCGACCGGTTCCTCGCCCTCCACTTCGCGAACGAGATCTGGTCGCACAACACCGCCGAGGTCATGGGAACCCCCGCAACCGACCCCACCGTCTACGAGACGGTCGTCGAGTTCGCGACGCAGATCGGGATGGTCCCCATCCAGATCAAGAAGGAGAAGGCGGGCTACCTGCTGAACTCGCTGCTCGTGCCCTTCCTCCAGGCCGGGGCCGAGCTGCTCGTCGACGGCATCGCCGAGCCCGCGGACATCGACGCGACCTGGCGGATCGGCACGGGCGCGCCGGCAGGCCCCTTCGAGATCTACGACATCGTCGGTCTGACGACCGCCTACAACATCTCGCGCATGGGCGGCGAGAAGCAGCAGCGCTTCGCAGACCTGCTCAAGGAGCAGTACATCGACCACGGCAAGCTGGGGGTCGCGACGGGCGAGGGTTTCTACACCTACCCTCGCGAGAGCTGACGCCCCTCACCGCCCGAGGAGCTTGCGGATGGCAGTCTCCGGCGACACCGACAGGTCGAGAGTGCGACCGCGCGCGTAGAGCCGGAAGACCCGCGGGTCGATATAGCTCCCTCGGGCGACCGCGAGAGTGTTGCCGAGCGCCGACGCCGTGGCCTGCACAGCGAGGCGCTCGGCGCGCCGTCGATCGGTCTTCGTCTCGAGTCGGCCGATCCGCGCCAGCGCGTCCGCCGCGAGGATCGTACCGTGCAGCGTGCGGAAGTCCTTCGCGGTGAACGACGATCCCGCCACCTGCCGCAGATAGTCGTTGACCTCGCTCGAGGTGAGGCGCACGCGGCGACGGCCCTTGCGATAGGCGAGCAGCGGAGCCTTCGGCGAACCGACGGCGAACTCCGACAGCGCCTCGGCGAGCGGCGCATCGGTGATCTCGATCGAGGCGAGCTGCTTGCTCTTCGCCGGGAAGCTGAGCGCGACCGTACTCCCGTCAATCCGCACGTCCCGTCGCCGAAGCGTGCTCAGGCCGCGACTGCCGTGTTTCACCAGGTAGCGCTCCGAGCCGATGCGCAGTGCAGCGTCGTCCAGCAGCCGGAAGGAGACGGCGAGGGCGCGTTCACGTGTCAGTCCCGGTTCACCGATGGCACGGGTGACCTTCGCCCTGGCGGCGGGCAGCGCCTCGGCCAGTTTGAGCGCCCGGGCGAACTTGCGCTGATCTCTGCCGGTGCGCCAGAGGGGATGGTAGAGATACTGACGTCTGCCCGCATCGTCTGTGCCGACCGCCTGAATGTGAGCGAGGGGGTCGGCGGCGATCCACACGTCTTTCCACGCGGGAGGTATCGCGAGGTCCCGGATGCGCTCTCGATCGGCCTCGGCCACGGGCGTGTTACCGGCATCGACGTATCGGAAGCCGGAGCCCGATCGCACGCGTCGAATTCCCGGCGTCTCGCCGGGGACGACTCTCGTGAGTGCCATTGGCATCCTCCCTGTCATGCCGCGTCGGGCATCTGCGATCACGATGCCCGGCCCGGCGACGGCAGTGAAGGGCATGGCGCGACACGGGTGCGCTCTGCTAGGCGATATCTCCCTCCGGACGGCATGCTCCGTCGGCAGCGGCATCGCGCCGATCGGATTGTCCGGGCACCCGATGGTCTGCCATCCTCGTGACTATGGCGATGTCATTCGAGGAGTTCCGTGCGTCCCTGACCCGTGCAGATCTGCGCGCCCCACTCGGGTTGCAGCTCACCGACCTCGAAGCCCGACAGGTGGCCGACGATACCGCGTCCGCTCAGAGCTGGTACGCCTACTGGGTGTCGACTCAGCCGACCGCTCCCCCGCCGCCCACGGGCCCCGCATACGACGCACCTCCTCCGGCGTACGACGCACCTCCTCCCGCATACGACACGGCGCCCGTGTACGCCACGCAGGCCCCGGCGCCAGCAGGCCCGCAGGTGTACCCGGGATACACGGCCGCGCCCGACGGCCCTCCGGGTCAGAAGAGGCGTGTCGGTCTCTGGGTGGCGCTCTCGATCGTGGGCGCGCTCCTTCTCATCGCGGCGATCGTCGTGATCTTCGCCTTCGCCACGGCGCGACACTGGACCAAGACCGATGTACCCGAGCAGCCAGAGACCTTCCGCAGCGAGGAGTACGAGACCGGGCGCTACGACGTCACGATGGACAACGTGAACCCCTGCAGCGTGAACCAGGACTGGACGGACTGCACGAACCTCATGGTCGCGACCTACACGGCAGCCTGCGTCGATGTCGAGCTCACCGAGAGCGCGACCCGCCTGTGCGCCGAGTACCGCGCGGCGATAGACGAGATGAAGGCGCAGGACGGCGACGGCTACTTCGTGGCCACGCTCGGCAGCTATGGCAGCCTTCACCGGACGCCTGAGATCGATACACGTCAGGTGTCGAACGACGACTACGAGCCGGCCGTCACGCACGAAGCGGTGTGCTACCTCGGGTTCATCGGAGAGTGCGAGTAGGCACGCATCCAGTAACGACAAAACCCCCGCCTGAGCGGGGGTTTTTGTCTTGCTGGGGTACCTGGACTCGAACCAAGAACAACGGAACCAGAAACCGCCGTGTTGCCAATTACACCATACCCCAAGGGCGAAACCGGAGTCTCGCACCGAGAGTCAAGCTTACCCGAGCCGCGGCCCTAATGCCAAAACGCCGCCGTTCGTCCGGGCGCGTCGCGGGCGGAGATGACGAGGGAGAGCACTCATCGGCGACTCTCCCTCGTCGACCAGGCCGTCTCAGCCGGCCAGGAACTCCGACAGCAACCGGAGCCGTCGCAGCGACTCGTCCTTGCCCAGGAGCTCCATGGACTCGAACAGCGGCGGCGAGATGCGGCGTCCCGTGATCGCGACACGCGGAGGACCGTAGGCGACACGCGGCTTGAGCTCGAGGCTCTCGACGAGCGCCGCTGCGAGAGCCTCCTGAATCTTCTCGGGCGTGAAGTCGGTCACCGGCTCGAGAGCCACCACGCACGCGTCGAGAACCTCGCCGGCGTTCGCAGGGAGCCCCTTGAGCGCGTCGGCGTCATACGAGACGTCGTCGGAGAAGAGGAAGCCGACCATGCCGGGCACGTCCCCGAGCAGCTGCACGCGCTCCTGCACGAGCGGGGCGACCCGGAAGGCGAGCACGAGCTCTTCGTGAGTCGGCTCGTCGAAGAGGCCGGCGGCCGCGAGGTACGGGATCGTCCTCTCGGCGAAGTCCTTCTCGTCGAGCTTGCGGATGTGGTCGCCGTTGATCGACTCGGCCTTCTTCTGGTCGAACCGAGCCGGGTTCGGGTTGACGTCCACGATGTCGAACGCCTCGGTGAACTCCTCGAGCGTGAAGACATCGCGGTCGTGACCGATGGACCAGCCGAGCAGCGCCAGATAGTTCAGGAGACCCTCGTGGATGAATCCGCGATCCCGGTGCAGGAAAAGATCCGCCTGAGGGTCGCGCTTGGAGAGCTTCTTGTTACCCGTCTCGCCGAGCACGAGCGGCATGTGAGCGAACCGCGGGACGAACGTGGTGACGCCGGCGTCGATCAGGGCCGCGTACAGCGCGAGCTGACGAGCCGTGGAGGGCATCAGGTCTTCGCCGCGCAGAACGTGCGTGATGCCCATGAGCGCGTCGTCGACGGGATTCACGAACGTGTAGAGCGGGATCCCGTTCGGACGCACCACCACGAAGTCCGGGAAGGAACCGGCGGGGAAGGTCACCTCACCGCGGATCAGATCGACGTAGGTGAGGTCCTCGTCAGGCACGCGCAGTCGGAGTGCCGGCTGACGACCCTCCGCGCGGAAGGCGTCCTTCTGCTCGGTCGTGAGATCCCGGTCGTGATTGTCGTAGCCGAGCTGCTTCGCGCGTCCGGCCGCCTCGTTGCGGGCGTCGATCTCCTCCGCCGTGGAGAAGCTCTCGTACAGGGCGCCGGAGGCGAGGAGCTTGTCGATCACGCCGCGATAGATGTCGTGACGCTCGGACTGGCGGTACGGGGCATGCGGCCCACCGACCTCGACGCCCTCATCCCAGTCGATCTTGAGCCAGGTCAGAGCGTCGACGAGCTGGCGGAAGCTCTCCTCACTGTCGCGCGCGGCGTCGGTGTCCTCGATGCGGAACACCATCTTCCCGCCGTTGTGGCGGGCGTACGCCCAGTTGAAGAGGGCCGTGCGGACCATGCCGACGTGCGGCAGTCCGGTGGGCGAGGGGCAGAAGCGGACGCGTACGTCGGAGCCGCTGGCGGTCGTGGTGAGGGGGTGCGGGGTAGCCATATCCCCTCGATTCTAGTTGCCGGGTGGCGTCTCGACCTCCCCGATCGCCAGCGGTCGCGGGCCGCTCAGGAGGGGTCACCGTGGGTAACAGTCCCTCACCCTGGGTAACAACCCGCATTCGACGCCGACGCGCTTCTATCGTTGCCGCATCGACCAACCGGAAGGGTGACAACATGACAATCACGGATGCAGTGACGACAGGCCTCAGCGATCGCTGGCGCGGCACGCCAAGACCTCAGACCAGCCTCGAGTGGATCGACCGCGCCGAGGAGGTGGCCGACATCCTCGCGGTGGATGCCGTCGAGCGGGACCGCGCGAATGCGACCCCTCGGGCCGAGGTCCAGCTGCTCAAGGACTCGGGGCTGGTCACCCTGCTCGGCCCTCGCGCCCACGGCGGCGCCGGTGAGAGCTGGGACACCGCCTACAAGGTGATCAGGGCGGTGGCCCGCGGCGACGGGTCGATCGGACAGGTCCTCGGGTATCACTACCTCTGGGCGTGGGCGGCCCGTCTCGTCGGAACCGAAGAGCAGATCGCCGCGGTCGAGGAGCTGTACACCGCGAACGACTTCGTCTTCGGCGGCGCGGTCAACCCGCGCGACTCCGACTTGGTGATCCGCGAAGACGGCGATGATCTCGTGTTCTCCGGGCGCAAGTCCTTCTCGACGGGCGGCCAGATCTCGGACCTGACCGTCCTCGAAGGCGTCCTCGAAGGCACCGAGACGCACATCTTCGCGATCGTCCCCACGGCTCAGGAGGGGATCGTCTTCGGAGACGACTGGGACAACCTGGGGCAGCGACTCACCGAATCGGGCTCGGTCGAGATCCGCGACGTCCGAGTCCCCTGGTCGGTGGCAGCCGGCTTCGTCGACCGGGTGTTCCGCCCCTTGACCTACAACACTCTGAACGTGCCGACCATCCAGCTCGTCTTCGCGAACTTCTACCTCGGCATCGCACAGGGTGCCCTCCAGACGGCATCCGCCTACACGCGATCTGTGACCCGCCCGTGGCCGTACGGCGGCGATGACAAGCAGCACGCGACAGACGAGTGGTATCTGCTCGAAGGCTATGGCGAGCTGGCATCGAAGCTGTGGGCCGACGAAGCGCTGCTCGATGCCGTGGGCGCCGAGATCAGTGCGGTGCTGCACGCCCCGCGCGAAGAACTCACTGCACGTCGACGTGGCGAGATCGCCGTGCGCATCGCGGCGGGGAAGCTGCGCATCGTCGACGACGGCCTGGAGGTCGCCACGAAGATCTACGAGCTCACCGGCGCCAGGGCCTCGGCCAACTCGGTCGGCCTCGACATCTTCTGGCGCAACCTGCGCACGCACAGCCTGCACGACCCGATCGCGTACAAGAAGCGGGAGGTCGGCGACTACGTGCTGCGCAACGAGGTGCCTGAGCCGACCTGGTACACCTGATCGCCGCGATTCAGGTGCTCCTCGGTGCCGCGCTCACGGAGGCGGTCGCGGCACCGGGGAGCCCTGGGCATTCTGCCCTGGGCGGTCTAGCCTCGCGGCGCGACGGCGACCGCCGCAGAATGCGCCAGCGGCAGGCGTCCGGCGATCGACCGCTCGGCGCACACGAACTCGAAGGCCGCGCGGAACGAGCGCCGACCGGCGTCGTCGAGCGCACGGTAGAACTGACCGGCTCCCCCGACGCCTCCCTCGGCGGACGCCCACAGCGCAGTCGCATCGGCCGACCACGTCCAGGTGATCTCAGACACCTGCGGGCGCGGCCAGCCCGCGTCGTCGAGCATCCTCGCGAAGCCGTCGACGGTGCGCTCGAAGTCCCTCTCCGGCGGCAGTCGCTCCCCCGTCGCAGGAATGAGTGCCGCACGCTCGCACACCTCCCGCCAGAGCCAGGTGGGCGAGTTCGTCCAGATCGTCGCCGACACCAGATCTACGGAGACGCGGAGGAGCTCCGCCGCGGATGCTCGGGGGTCGGCGACGTGGTTCAGCACGAAGTTCGCCACGACGACGTCGAACTGGCCGTCCTCGAAAGGCAGGTCAGGCAGCGTTCCGTCGCGCACCGGAATCTCGGGATGCTCGCGCAGCGCGACGTCTCGCATCGTCGGCTCGGGCTCGCATCCGGTCGCATCCCAGCCGGCATCGGCGAATGCGGCCGTGAGCATTCCTGTGCCCGACCCCACGTCGAGCAGCGTCCGTTTCCCAGGGGTTCCGAACGCTCCGAGCAGGGCCTCCGCGGTCCCGACGCAGAGCGACGCGTAGGAGTCGGCGTATGCGCGCCCGGTGCCCGTCCAGTCCTTCATCCGCGCGAGCGGCCGAGCGGCGACAGCGCGACGATGGCGATGACGATCACCGATGCCGCGATCCCGAGCCCTGCGTACTGGAAGTTCGCGAGCACCACACCCGCGAGCACAGCGCCTGCTGCGGCCGAGAGGCTCATCAGCGAATCGCTGCGGCCCTGCCTGCGCGTGCGGATCTCGGAGGCACTCGACTCGGTCAGCAGCGCGGCCCCTGCCACCGTCGCCGCGCTCCATCCGAGTCCCAGCAGGATGAGAGCGACGATCACGCCCCACTCCCGATCGTTCGCGAAGACGGCGAACGCGAGCGCCCCGCCGAGAAGGATCTGCCCCAGCAGAACCACGCGCAGCCGGCCCCATCTGTCGGCGAGGATGCCGAAGACGGGCGACAGCGCGTACATGCCTCCGACGTGCAGGGCGATCGTGATGCCCACGAGAGCCGAGACATCGGCCGGGGTGGGCGCCATGCCGTGTGCACCGTGCGCCATATGGGCGAGGTGGACCGGGGTCATCGCCATGACGGAGGCCATCACCACGTGCGAACCGGCCACCGCGAACATCGCGTAGCGCGCGACCACAGGTCGGTCGGCGACGACGGCGCCCGTCGCCTTCGCGGCCGCCGAGGCGAGCCGCTGCGCTGCCAGAAGCGGGTCGGGGCGGAGCGCCACGAGGTACAGGGCGAGCGCGACGCACTGAGCGACGAACGAGAAGGCGTAGGAACCGGTCTGTGGCGGCATGCCGATCGCCGCCCCGACGATCTCCCCCGGCCCCAGCAGCAACGGCCCAGCGACACCGCCGATGGTGGTCGCCCAGACCACGATCGACAGATCCCTTCCGCGATGCCGTGGTGCGGCGAGGTCGGTCGCGGCGAACCGCGACTGCAGATTGCCCGCATTGCCGGCGCCGATCATCAGGATGCCGACCAGCAGCAGCGGGAACACCCGCACCGACGCCGCGAGGATCACCACCGCGATGCCGACGAGTGCGAAGAGGTTTCCCAAGGTGAGGGCTCGGCGTCGGCCCACCTTGGCAGCCAGGCGCGCGAGCGGGATGGCGCACAGCGCGGCGCCGAGGGTGACCGACGCCGTCGCGAGCCCCGAGAGGGCGTCGCTGCCCGAGATGTCAGCCGCAAGCAGAGCGCCGAGAGACACCGTCGCCCCGAAGGCGATCCCGCCCAGTACCTGCCCTGTGGAGAGAACCAGCACGGTTCGCCGCTGCACCGCCGCCTGCTGAGCAGCCGTGAGGGCGACGCCGGTCATGATGCGCGCACGGCGTCGCGCACGGTGTTGCGCAGGATACCCAGTCCGGTGATCTCGACCTCGACGGTGTCCCCGGCGACGAACTCCCCCACACCTGCGGGCGTACCCGTGAGGATGACGTCGCCGGGCAGCAGCGTGAAGGCCGCCGAAGCATGCTCGATGATCGCCTCGACCGAGTGGATCATGTCGGTGAGCGGCGCCTTCTGCCGCACCTCGCCGTTGACGCGGGTCTCGATCGTCGCGACCGAGGGGTCGAAGTCGGTGCTGATGGTCGGGCCGAGAGGGCAGAAGGTGTCGAAGCCCTTCGCCCGAGCCCACTGACCGTCCTTGCGCTGGAGGTCTCGCGCGGTGACGTCGTTGGCGATCGTGTAGCCGAGCACGTGATCGAGGGCATCCGCGGCCTTCACGTTCTTCGCGACCCTGCCGATCACGACAGCGAGCTCACCCTCGTACTCGGTCTGCTCCGAGATCGAGGGGCGCACGATGGCGTCTCCCGGGCCGATGACGGCGGTGTTGGGCTTGAGGAACAGCAGCGGCTCCTCGGGGGCGACTCCGCCCATCTCGGCGGCGTGATCGTGGTAGTTCTTGCCGACGCAGACGATCTTGGAGCGCGGGATCACCGGAGCGAGGATCACCGCGTCCGCGATCGGCACCCGGTCACCCGTGGGTTCGTAGCCCGCGAAGAGCGGATCGCCGGAGAGGACGACGAGGTCGGTGTCATCGACGATCCCGAAGAGGATGGCGTCGTCATGGCTGAATCGGGCGATCTTCATGCCACCAGCCTATCCAGCGTGATGCACGACGAGACCCCGCTGCACGGAAGCGCAGCGGGGTCTCGAGAGTACGAAGGCTCAGGCGTCGAGCCGCAGAAGCCAGCCGTGCTTGTCCTCACGGCGGCCGTACTGGATGTCGGTGAGCTCTTCGCGCAGCGACAGGGCCAGTTCGCCGAGCGGCTGCGGCTCATCGAAGCCCTCGCCGACGAGAGCACCGATGGGAGTCACGACGGCGGCGGTGCCGCAGGCGAAGACCTCGACGATGTCGCCTGAGGCCACACCCTCGCGCCACTCGTCGATGGAGATCGGACGCTTCTCGACCGCGTAGCCGCGGTCTTCGGCGAGCTGCAGCAGCGAATCGCGTGTGATCCCCTCGAGGATGCTGTCGGACTCGGGCGTCACGACGCGGCCGTCTTTGAAGACGAACACGACGTTCATGCCGCCGAGCTCCTCGACGTTGCGCTGCTCGTTGAGGAACACGACCTGGTCGCAGCCCTTCGCGCTCGCCTCACTCTGCGCGAGCAGGCTCGAGGCGTAGTTGCCGCCGGTCTTCGCCTTGCCGGTGCCGCCCTTGCCGGCACGGGCGTAGTCCTCGGAGAGCCAGATCCGCACGGGCTTCACTCCCCCGGTGAAGTACGCTCCGGCTGGGCTGGCGATCACGTAGTACGCGACCTTCTGAGCCGCGCGAACACCGAGGAAGGCCTCCTTGGCGAACATGAACGGACGCAGGTACAGGCTCTGGTCGGCACCTGAGGGCACCCAGCGACCGTCGACCGCGATGATCTCGCGCAGCGACTGGATGAAGTACTCGGTGGGCAGCTCCGGGAGCGCGAGTCGACGCGCGCTGGCCTGCAGTCGTGCCGCGTTGCGGTCGGGGCGGAACGTGTGGATCGAGCCGTCGGCGTGACGATAGGCCTTGATGCCCTCGAAGATCTCCTGGGCGTAGTGCAGCACGGACGCGGCCGGGTCGAGCGGGATGGGTCCGTAGGGCTGCACGCGCGGTCGGTGCCATCCGCCCTTGACGGACCAGCAGATGTCGACCATGTGGTCGGTGAACACGACACCGAACCCCGGGTTCTCGTGAACCTCGGCGACCCGACCGGGCGTCGCGGCGGTCAGGTTCTTGGTCACAGCGAACTCCAGCGGAGCCACGGTGGTCTCGGCGTCGATGGTCGTCATCTCGTCATCCATTCCTCATGCGGCGCGCATCCTCGCGCCGTCTCAGCCTACGCCTGTCGGTCAGAGCAGAGCAGCGATCGCGGAGCCGATCTCCGCGGTCGTGCGCGCACCCGTGCGGGTCGCGATGTCGGATTCGACGGCGGCACTCACTCGAGCGGCCTCCGCTCCGAGTCCGAGGTGGTCGAGCAGCAGCGCGACCGACAGGATCGCCGCGGTGGGGTCGGCCTTCTGCTGCCCCGCGATGTCGGGAGCCGAGCCGTGCACCGGCTCGAACATCGACGGGAAGGTGCCGTCGGGGTTGATGTTGCCCGATGCGGCGAGTCCGATGCCGCCGGTGACAGCGCCTGCGAGATCGGTGAGGATGTCGCCGAAGAGGTTGTCGGTGACGATCACGTCGAAGCGCGAGGGATCGGTGACGAGGAAGATCGTCGCGGCATCGACGTGCAGGTAGTCGACGGACACGTCGGGATGCTCGGACGCGACCTCGTCGACGACGCGCTGCCAGATGGCGCCGGCGTGCACGAGCACGTTCGTCTTGTGCACGAGGGTGATCTTCTTGCTGCGACGTTCGGCGAGATCGAACGCGTATCGCACGACCCGCTCGACACCGAATGCCGTGTTCACGGACGTCTCGTTGGCGACCTCGTGCGGTGTGCCCTTGCGGATCGCGCCGCCGTTGCCGACGTACGGCCCCTCAGTGCCCTCGCGGACGACGACGAAGTCGATCTCGCCGGGGTTCGCGAGCGGACCCGAGGCACCGGCGAAGAGCTTGGACGGACGCAGATTGACGTAATGATCCAGCGTGAAGCGGAGTTTCAGCAGCAGGCCGCGCTCGATGTTCGCGTCCTTCAGGCGCGGGTCTCCTGGCGTGCCGCCGACCGCGCCGAGCAGGATCGCGTCGTGTTCGGAGATCGACTGCAGATCATCGTCGGTGAGAGTGTCGCCCGTCTCGAGGAAACGGGCGGCGCCGAGCGAGAAGCGCGTCTTGTCGAACGTCACATCGCTCGATGCGGTGACCGCGTCGAGGACCTTCTCGGCCTCGGCGACGACCTCTGGGCCGATTCCGTCACCGGGGATGACGGCCAGCTTCACGACACGCGACATGACACTCCTTGCATCGGGATGGACCGGCCGACGCTCGGATGCATGCCGAGCGGGCCGGTCCTCCCAGCGTACTGGTCAGTGCGAGGGCGCCTTGCGCAGTGTGACGGCGGCGATCACCCCGGCCACGATCACCAGGCCCGCGCCGATCAGCGAGGTCACCAGGACACCCGATCCGAAGGCGGCGGCAGCCGCATCCCACAGCGCGTCTCCGAGCTGCGCGGGCAGATCCTTCGCGGCAGTGTAGGCGCCGGCCAGCGTCTCCGTCGCGGCGTGCGCCGCCTCCGCTGGGATGCCGGAGGAAATCACCAGCGCCCCGCGGTAGAACGCGGTGATCAGGCCGCCGAGGACGGCGGTGCCGAGCACCGCTCCCAGCTCGTAGGCGGTCTCGGACACGGCGCTGGCCGCGCCCGCCTTCTCGGCCGGAGCACTGGACAGGATCAGCTCATTCGAGATCGTCTCCGCCGCCCCGATGCCGATGCCCAGCACCACGAAGGCGATGATCAGCGGAGCGACGCCGTGATCCGCCGTCGTGAACGCGACCAGGAGGTAGCCGGCGACAGAGAACGCGAGACCCGCGGGCACGAGCACGTGCGGTGGCACTCGCCGTGAGATCGGCACGACCGAGAGGCCGGCGACGATCATCGCGGCCATTCCGGGCACGAGCGCTGCGCCGGCCGTCATCGGCGAGAGGCCGAGGACGAGCTGCAGGTGCTGCGACACGAAGTAGAGGAAGCCCACGAGCGCCACGACGCTCAGGAGGTTCACGAGGATCGCCCCCGAGAAGGAGCCCCGGCGGAACAGCTGCATGTCGAGCATCGGGACCTCGGCTGCGAGCTGACGTCGCACGAAGAGATACCCCATCGCGATGCCGAGCAGCGCCCACGCCCCCGCAGTGAGACTGGGGCCGTCGACGGCGAGCGACTTGATCGCGTAGACGACCGGGATCATCGCTGCCATCGAGAGCATGATGCTGACGATGTCGATGCGTCCGGGGTGCGGGTCACGGCTTTCGGGAACGAGCAGCGGCGCCGCGATGAGGAGCGGGATCAGCACGGGCACGGCGATCAGGAAGACCGAGCCCCAGTCGAAGTGCTCGAGCAGGAAGCCGCCGACGATCGGCCCGAGGGCCGAGCCCGCGGAGAACGCCGACGCCCAGACCGCGATGGCGAGGCGCCGCTGATCGCGGTTCGTGAAGATCGAGCGCAGCAGCGAGAGGGTCGACGGCATCAGCATCGCGCCGAAGAAGCCGAGCAGCGCTCGTGCGGCGATGAGAAGACCTGCCGTGGGGGCGAACGCAGCGAGTGCCGACACGGCCGCGAAGCCGGTCGCGCCGATCAGCAGCATCCGACGACGCCCGAAGCGGTCTCCGAGTGTGCCCATGGTCACGAGCAGCCCGGCGAGCACGAGCGGATACACATCGATGATCCACAGCTGCTCCGCTCCGGTGGGCGCGAGCGCGATGGAGATCTCGGGCAGTGCGAAGCTCAGCACCGTGTTGTCCACCGACACCAGGAGCACCGGCAGCATGAGGACGACGAGTGCCGCCCAGCCACGGGCGCCGACGCGGGGAGCATCCGTCTCTGTCGTCGGGATCGACGCAGTACGGGTCATGGAACACCTCTCAGGATCACGACGGCATCGTTACTAAACCGTCCAGATGGTATAGTAACAGAATCGTCATACGTCCGCGCTACTGTGAATCGAGACGAACAGAGGATCCCCGATGCCCCGACCTCCCCTCGCCCGCGAACGCGTCCTGGACGCCTTCGAATCGATCGTCATCGAAGACGGTGAGCGGGCGGCCACGTTGGATGCGACAGCGAAGGCCGCCGGCGTGTCGAAGGGCGGCCTCCTCTATCACTTCGGCTCGAAGGACGAGCTGGCAGCGGGCCTCATCGAGCGCCTCGATGCGCTCACCACTCTGGATCTCGAGCGGATGACCTCGGCCGAAGAGGGCCCCGTCGCGTACTACGTGCGCACCTCCGTGATGGAGGACGACGCGCTGGACCGCGTCCTCATCGCCGCCACCCGCCTGGCCCAAGGCGGCTCGGCACCCGCTGCCGACGCGCTGCGACGCAACCGCGACCGCTGGGAGGACACGATCCGTCCTCATGTGCGGGATGCCGCGAGCCTCGATCTCGTGATGCTGCTCAGTGACGGCCTGTACTTCAACAACTCGCTCGATGTGCACGGTCCCGAGCGCCTGGTGCCGAGAAGTGACGAGCTGTCCGACCTGATCGCGCTCGTGCTGCGCGCCACCGCTCCCTGAGGCCGGGAACGACAGAGCGGGAGGAGCGACCTCCCGGTCGCTCCTCCCGCTCTGTCGGAGTCTCCCCTGCGATCAGACCTCGGTGATCTCGATCTGACGGAACAGGTCTGCGTCGATCTCGTTGCGCAGGTCGTCGAGCAGATCGTCCGAGACCGGCGAGTCGAGGGTGAGAACGCTGAGCGCCTGATCGCCCGCCCCCAGGCGCGAGATCTGCATGCCTGCGATGTTGATACCGGCCTCGCCGAACTTCTGACCGTAGACCGCGACGATGCCGGGACGGTCGGTGTAGAGCATCACGACGTGGTGCTTCTCGATCGGCAGCTCGAGGGCGTGGTCATTGATGGCGACCAGCTTCTCTGCCTGCTTGGGACCCGTGAGGGTGCCCGACACCGACAGCTGCGTGCCGTCGGAGAGCGCTCCGGCCAGAGTGATGACGTTGCGGTACTCGTCGCTCACGTCGTCCTTGAGCAGACGGACCGCGATACCGCGCTGGTCGGCGAGCAGCGGTGCGTTGACGTACGACACGGTCTCGCTGACGATGTTCGTGAAGACGCCCTTGAGCGCGGCGAGCTTCAGCACGCTCACGTCGTAGTCGTTGAGCTCGCCGTGCACCTCGACATCGAGGCTCGTGAGAGGCGACGTCGCGAGCGCCGCGAAGATCTGGCCGAGCTTCTCGACGAGCGAGATGCCGGGGCGCACATACGGGTCGATGACTCCCCCGGCCACGTTGACCGCATCGGGAACGAGGTCGCCGCCCAGCGCGAGGCGCACGGAACGCGCGACCGAGACCCCGGCCTTCTCCTGCGCCTCCTCCGTGCTGGCACCCAGGTGCGGAGTGACGACGACGTTCGGGAGGTCGAGCAGCGGACGAGCAGTTCCGCCCTCGGCCGGGGGCTCGGAGGTGAAGACGTCGAGACCCGCACCCGCGATCTCACCGGCGACGAGGGCCGCGTGCAGCGCTTCCTCGTCGATGAGGCCACCGCGGGCGACGTTGACGACGAAGGCCGTGGGCTTCATGGCCGTGAACTGCTCGGCACCGATCATGCCGGTCGTCTCCGGCGTCTTCGGCATGTGGATCGTGAGGAAGTCCGCCTCTGCGACGAGCTCGTCGAGCGAGAGGAGCTGCACGCCGAGCTGCTGCGCGCGGGCCGAGGTGACGTAGGGGTCGTAAGCGACGACGCGCATGTCGAACGCGGCGAGGCGCGCGGCGACGAGAGCTCCGATGCGGCCGAGGCCGACGATGCCGACTGTCTTCTCGAAGAGCTCGGCTCCCGTGAACGAGCTGCGCTTCCACTGACCGGCCGCGAGCGACGCGTGTGCGGCGGGGATGCGACGGGCGAGGCTGAGGATGTGGCCGACCGTCAGCTCGGCGGCCGAGACGATGTTCGAGGTCGGCGCGTTGACCACCATGACACCCGCGGCGGTGGCCGCCTTGATGTCGACGTTGTCGAGCCCGACGCCCGCGCGGGCGACGACCTTGAGCTTCGGAGCGTGGGTGAGCGCCTCTTCGTCGATGTGCGTCGCCGAACGGATGAGCACCGCGTCGGCATCCGCGAGCGAGGCGAACAGCGCTTCGCGGTCGGTGCCGTCGACGTTGCGAACGTCGAAGTCGGGGCCGAGGGCCTCGATCGTGGCGGGAGAGAGAACTTCAGCGATGAGCACGACGGGCTTCGGCACAGGGATCCTTCGGGGCAGCGCGACAGGGGGCCGATGCGCCGCACACCGTGGGGGCGCGATCACTTCAACTGTACCCGAGCGGCTCCGCTGCTCCGTGCCGTGTGACGCCGTCTGTCAGAGAGCGACGGTCACGAGATCGGACATGTTGAGGATGCTGTAGCCGATCAGGCTCAGCCAGAACACCGCCACGACGCCGAGACCCGCCAGCAGCACCAGAGCGAGCTCGCCCGCGCGTCGCCGTCGCCCGATCACGTACGCGAACACGAAGACGAGCGCCGGGAACACCACTCCGAAGAGAAGGGTCACCCAGCCGATGCCGGTGAGTCCGCTCTGGGCCATGGAGACGAGATGAGCGACGGCATTCCAGATCGCATAGGCGTAGAAGAGTCCTGCGACTCCGAGCACGAGTGCATTGAGCCACCGCGGGGAGGCGGAGGTCGCCGGAGAGGTCGACTGCTCGGTCATGATCCGATCACCCCCACCGTCACGAAAGGCCAGGGCACGAGCAGCACCACTCCGAGCAGCAGCAGTCCGACCCGGATCCACGTCGCCTTCGCACGGGTCAAGACCCACACCGCGAGGAACCAGAGTGCGGGCGCCGCGACCGCGAGCACGAACCACGGCACGTACATGGCATCGGCCACGATCAGATTGGCCAGCGGCTTCAGCCGCAGCCCTCCGACGACCCAGCCGATGCTGTACAGGAGGTACACGCCGCCGACGACCCCGAGGGTCAGCAGCATCGCGGTGCTCAGGTGTGCTGATTCCTGCTCGTCCGGCATCGTGACGGTGCCGTCGGCCTTGACGCGACCGACGGCCTCGCTGCCGCGGCCGACGGCGTTCCAGCCGTCCGGCAGCGCCGCATCATCGGCGTGATCCCGCTGGGTGGACGCCTCGCTCTCAGAGCGCTTCGGAGTGCGCGCCTTCGGCGCGACGCCGTCGTCGCCGTCCCAGCTCAGGGCATCGTCGGAGTCGGAAGTCATGTCCCCAGCGTAGGACACGTCGTCCACTATGCTCGGGGGCATCTGGGCCACCGCGGCCCTCTCCGGAAGGGAAGCCAGTGGCCGAGCAGAACGACAGGGTCGACCAGAGCACACCGGGCGGAGCCGACGAGCCCGCCGCGGGATGGAAGCCGACAGCCGCGGCGAAGTCGCGGGCGACGACCTTCCGCTGGATCGCCGCGGTCCTGTGGGGTCTCGCCATCGCGGCCGAGGCGGTGTCGATCTTCTGGCTGCTCCGCCAGCGCGAGTACGTCGGCGAGGACGGCACGCTCGTGCGCGACCCCGACACGGGCCTCCTGGAGGAGCAGGGCGTCACGGCGCAGTTCCCGCAGTGGGCGTTCGTCACGCTTCTCGTCCTGCTCGTCGTCATCGCCGCGCTCGCGATCACCGGCTCGCTGCTCTGGAAGAAGGCGAACAGGCTCGACCCCGCGCGCCGATCCGAGACCGTGCGCTTCTTCGTGCAGAACCAGCTCGGCGCGATCATCGCGGTCGTGGCCTTCCTCCCCCTGGTGATCCTGATCTTCCTCAACAAGGACATGAGCAAGGGGCAGAAGACGACGGCCGGCATCGTCGGCGTGGTCCTCGCCCTGCTCGCCACAGTGATCGGTGTCGACTTCAACCCGCCGTCCGTCGAGAAGTACACGGCCGACCAGTCGGCGGTCATCCTGATGCTCGGAAAGGACGAGGTCGTGTGGGTCGACGGCGGTGCGGTCTACCACGTGTGCGATGAGGTCTCCGACATCCAGACCGGCAGCGAGAAGCGCGCCGGCACCACGGCTGAGGCCGTGGAGGCCGGCAAGAGCCGCCTCACGCTGAAGTTCGCCTCCGAGCTGCGCACCTGCGGTCTCGCCGTGCCCGAGAACGCCGACGAGATCGAGGACGCGTTGCGCGAGATCCAGGGCGGAGCGGTCGACACTCTTCTGCCCGCGCCGGTATGGGCCGACCCCGCCGACGCCCCGATCGAGGTCGAGGAGGCTCCGGCGGAGTGACCCGCAGAACCGCGAGAAGGGGCCCGGTGCGATCCGCACCGGGCCCCTTCTCTTCGACCGTCTCAGATCAGCGCGCAGCGCTGCCGTCGACGTAGTCTTCGTCCTGCTGCTTCCATGCGAAGAGCGAGCGCAGCTCCTTGCCGGTGGCCTCGATCGGGTGTGTCTCCTCCTTGGCGCGCAGTGCCAGGAACTCCTCGGCGCCGTTGTCCTGGTCGTCGATGAAGCGCTTCGCGAAGTTGCCGTTCTGGATGTCCGCGAGGATCGCCTTCATCGACTCCTTGACCTCGGGGGTCACGACGCGGGGACCCGAGACGTAGTCGCCGTACTCAGCAGTGTCGGAGACCGACCAACGCTGCTTCGCGATGCCGCCCTCCCACATGAGATCGACGATGAGCTTCAGCTCGTGCAGCACCTCGAAGTACGCGATCTGCGGCTGGTATCCCGCTTCGGTGAGCGTCTCGAAGCCGGCCTGCACGAGGTGGCTGACGCCACCGCACAGCACGGCCTGCTCGCCGAACAGGTCGGTCTCGGTCTCTTCGGTGAAGGTCGTCTTGATGACGCCGGCACGGGTGCCGCCGATGGCCTTCGCGTACGAGAGCGCCGTGGCCCACGCGTTGCCCGATGCGTCTCGCTCGACGGCGATGATGTCGGGGATTCCACGGCCGGCGACGAACTCGCGACGGACCGTGTGACCCGGAGCCTTCGGGGCGACGAGGATCACGTCGACGCCCTCAGGAGCATCGATGTAGCCGAAGCGGATGTTGAAGCCGTGCGCGAAGGCGAGCGTCTTGCCCTCGGTGAGGTTCGGTGCGATCGACTCGCTGTAGATCGTGCGCTGGTGCTGGTCAGGCGCGAGGATCATGATGAGGTCGGCCCACTGCGTCGCGTCGGCGACGGTCTTGACCGCGAATCCGGCCTCTTCCGCCTTCGGCGCCGACTTCGACCCCTCCTTGAGGGCGATGGCGACCTCGACACCCGAGTCGCGAAGGTTCTGCGCGTGCGCGTGACCCTGCGAGCCGTAGCCGACGATCGCGACCTTCTTGCCCTGGATGATCGACAGATCGGCGTCTGCGTCGTAGAAGATCTCGGTGCTCACTGGTTTCTCTCCTTGATTGATGTTCGTGTACGTGTGTGAAATCTGGTCAGCCGCGCAGGACGCGCTCGGTGATGCTCTTGCCTCCGCGGCCGATGGCGAGGAGGCCCGACTGCGCGATCTCCTTGATTCCGAAAGGCTCGAGGGCGCGGAGCATGGCATCGACCTTGCCCCGGTCACCGGTGACCTCGATCACCAGCGCGTCGGAGGCGTAGTCCACCACAGAGGCGCGGAACAGGTTCGCCACCTCGATGACGTTCGACCTGGTCGCGTTGTCGGTGCGCACCTTGACGAGCATGTGCTCGCGCTGCACCGAGGTCGGGAAGTCGAGCTCGACGATCTTGATGACGTTGATCAGCTTGTTGAGCTGCTTGGTCACCTGCTCGAGAGGAAGATCCTCGAGGTCGACGACGACCGTGATGCGCGAGATGCCAGGCACCTCGGTCACGCCCACCGCGAGAGAGTCGATGTTGAAGCCACGGCGTGCGAACAGTCCCGCGACTCGGGTCAGCAGGCCGGGGGTGTTCTCCACGAGGAGGCTCAGCACGTGAGTCGACATGGTCAGTCCTCCTCGTCGAATGCGGGCGCGTGCTCGCGGGCGTACTGGACGTAGCTGTTGCTCACGCCCTGGGGAACCATCGGCCACACCATCGAATCGGCGCTGACGACGAAATCGATGACGACGGGACGGTCGTTCGTCTCGAGGGCGAGCTTGATCGCCGCGTCCACCTCCTCCTCCTTCTCCACGCGGATCGCGAGGCAGCCATATGCCTCCGCGAGCTTCACGAAGTCGGGGATGCGGACGGTGCCGTGACCGGTGTTGAGGTCGGTGTTCGAGTGGCGACCGTCGTAGAACAGCGTCTGCCACTGGCGCACCATGCCCAGCGACGAGTTGTTGATGATCGCGACCTTGATCGGGATGTTGTTGATCGTGCAGGTGGCGAGCTCCTGATTGGTCATCTGGAAGCAGCCGTCACCGTCGATCGCCCACACCACACGGTCGGGCTCGGCGACCTTCGCGCCCATCGCAGCGGGAACCGAGTAGCCCATGGTTCCTGCGCCCCCGGAGTTCAGCCAGGCGTTGGGGCGCTCGTACTTGATGAACTGCGCAGCCCACATCTGGTGCTGTCCCACGCCCGCGGCGTAGATGCCCTCCGGCCCGGTCAGCTCACCGATCCGCTGGATCACGTACTGCGGCGCGAGGAGGCCGTCGGTCGTCGGCGCGTACCCGAGCGGGAACTCGTTGCGCAGCCCGTCGAGGTACGACCACCACTCCTCGGTGTCAGGGGTCGTGGTGGTGATCGCGGTGCGGAACGCCGACTCGAGATCGACCAGCACGTCGCGGACGTCGCCCACGATCGGCACGTCTGCGGTGCGGATCTTAGAGATCTCGGCCGGATCGATGTCGACGTGCACGACCTTGGCGTTCGGCGCGAAGAGCGCGGCCTTGCCGGTCACGCGGTCGTCGAACCGCGCCCCGAGGGACACGATCAGGTCGGCCTCCTGCAGCGCCAGCACCGCCGGAACGGTGCCGTGCATGCCCGGCATGCCGAGGTGCTGCTGGTGGGAGTCGGGGAATGCGCCGCGAGCCATGAGCGTGGTCACGACGGGCGCCTTCGTGGTCTCGGCTAGGGCGAGCAGCTCGGCAGACGCGCGACCGCGGATCACACCGCCGCCGACGTACAGCACCGGCTTCTTGGCCTCGGCGAGAAGGGTCGCCGCCGCCTGGATCTGCTTGCCGTGCGCCTTGGTCACGGGGCGGTATCCGGGCAGGTCGTACTTGGGAGGCCAGACGAACGGCGCCATCGCCTGCTGGGCGTCCTTCGTGATGTCGACGAGCACCGGTCCCGGTCGGCCGGTCGAGGCGATCTCATAGGCCGCCGCGATGGCGCCCGGGATCTCCGACGCATCCTTCACGAGGAACGAGTGCTTCGTGACCGGCATCGTGATGCCGACGATGTCGGCCTCCTGGAACGCGTCAGTGCCCATCAGCGTCGAGAACACCTGCCCGGTGATCGCGAGCAGCGGCACCGAGTCCATGTAGGCGTCGGCGATCGCGGTCACGAGGTTGGTCGCACCGGGACCCGACGTCGCGATGCAGACGCCGACCTTGCCCGAGGACGACGCGTAGCCTTCGGCGGCGTGTCCCGCTCCCTGTTCGTGCCGCACGAGGATGTGCCGCAGCTCGGCGGCGTCCATCAGCGGGTCGTAGACCGGGAGGATCGCTCCTCCGGGAAGACCGAAGACGTCCTTGACGCCGAGGAGCTCGAGCGTGCGGACCACGGCCTCGGCTCCGGAGATCTCCGGTGCGGCGGACTTGGGTGCGGGCGGCCTCGGCACAGCCGAGACGGTGTCAGCAGTCATGACACTCCTTCTGATGGTCTGTTGGCGACGTCGGAGGCTGGGATGCCGGAGCCGACGCGGATCAGCCGGTCGTCGCGCCCTCGGCGGCGGACCGCACGAGACGCGAGTACTTGGCAAGAACGCCACGGGTATAGCGCGGGGGTAGCGGCTCCCAGCCAGAGCGGCGGGAGGCGAGCTCCGCCTCGTCGACGAGTAGGTCGAGAGAGCGAGCTGCGATATCGACCCGTATCAGATCACCATCGCGCACGAAGGCGATAGGACCTGCGTCCACCGCTTCGGGTGCTATGTGGCCGATGCACAGGCCGGTTGTGCCGCCTGAGAATCGTCCGTCAGTCAAGAGTAGTACATCTTTTCCGAGCCCCGCGCCCTTGATGGCCGCGGTGATGGCGAGCATCTCGCGCATACCGGGTCCGCCCTTCGGACCCTCGTAGCGGATGACGATGACGGTGCCCGCCTCGATCTCGCCGTTGGCCACGGCGTCCATGGCCGCGCGCTCGCGCTCGAACACCCGGGCGGAGCCCTCGAAGACGGCCGCGTCGAAGCCTGCGGTCTTCACGACGGCACCCTCGGGCGCGAGCGACCCGTGCAGGATCGTCAGGCCGCCGGTCGCGTGGATCGGGTTGTCGAAGGTGTGGATGACCTCGCCGTCGATTGGCTGCGGGTCGAGGTCCGCGAGGTTCTCGGCGAGCGTCTTGCCCGTCACGGTGAGCGCGTCACCGTGCAGCAGGCCCTCGTCGAGCATCGCCTTCATGATCACGGGGATGCCGCCGTGGCGGTCGACGTCGTTCATGACGTACTTGCCGAACGGCTTCATGTCCGCGACGTGCGGCACCTTGTCGCCGATGCGGTTGAAATCGTGCAGGCTCAGCTCGACCTCGGCCTCGCGCGCGATCGCGAGCAGGTGCAGCACGACATTGGTCGAACCGCCCAGGGCCATCGCGAGGGCGATCGCGTTCTCGAACGCCTCCTTGGTGAGGATGTCGCGGGTCGTGATGCCCTGGCGGAGCAGGTTGACGACGGCCTCGCCGGAACGGTGCGCGAAGTAGTCACGACGACGATCTGCGGCGGGCGGCGCGGCAGACCCGGGAAGGCTCAGGCCCAGGGCCTCGGCGACCGACGCCATCGTGTTCGCCGTGTACATGCCACCGCAGGCGCCCTCACCCGGTGCGATCGCGCATTCGATGCGCTTGAGGTCCTCTTCGCTCATGAGTCCCGCGCGGCAGGCGCCGACGGCCTCGAACGAGTCGATGATCGTGACGTCCTTCTCGGTGCCGTCCGAGAGCTTGACCCAGCCCGGTGCGATGGAGCCGGCGTAGAGGAACACGCTCGACAGGTCGAGCCGGGCGCTGGCCATCAGCATTCCGGGGATCGACTTGTCGCAACCGGCGAGCAGCACCGATCCGTCGAGTCGCTCGGCCATCATCACGGTCTCGACCGAGTCGGCGATGACCTCGCGCGACACGAGCGAGAAGTGCATGCCCTCGTGGCCCATCGAGATGCCGTCCGAGACCGAGATCGTGCCGAACTGCAGCGGGTACCCGCCGCCGGAGTGCACGCCCTCCTTGGCACCCTGCGCGAGCCGGTCGAGGCTCAGGTTGCAGGGTGTGATCTCGTTCCAGCTGGAGGCGATGCCGATCTGGGGCTTGTCCCAGTCGGCGTCGCCCATGCCGACGGCACGGAGCATGCCTCGGGAGGTCGTCGCCTCGATGCCGTCGGTGACGACGCGGCTGCGGGGCTTGATGTCGATGGGCGCGCTGGTGGAGGGATCATGCGAGGACATGACGGAAGTCTATTCCCGCCGGGAGGTGCGCTCGTCCGCGAGCGCCTCCAGAAGCAGGGCGATCTGTTGTGGGTTCTCCACACGAAGCTCGGCGGCGCTCTCCCCCGGTCCCACGCGGACGCCGAGATCGTCGCCGCTGAGCACGCGCATGGCGTCCTCGTCCGTGACGTCATCGCCGGCGAAAAGGATGGCGGTGGCGTCGAAATGCTCGCGTAGCGCGGTCATCGCGGCGTCCTTGCCCTCGTTCCGCGACGAGAACTCGAGCACGCGGTGCCCCGAGCGGCGTCGCCAGTGCGGGAAGCGCTCCGCGACGAGTGCATCGATCTCGGCGAACACCGCCTTCTCGACCTCGGGTGTGGCCGTGCGGGTGTGCACACCCATTCCGAAGGTCTTGGGCTCGAGCTCCGCCCCCTCGTATCGATCGATGATCGGCCGCGCGGCCTCCCACAGCTCCTCTCGCGACCCCTCAGCGGTGTCGCCGTCGACCTCGTTGGCGCCGACCCCGGGATACCAGTACTGCGCACCGTGCGATCCGGCCAGCGCGATCAGCGAGTCATCCGTGTGCTCGGTGATCACCCGCAGGTCGTGCATGCTGCGCCCGGAGACGTAGGCGACGACCGTGTCGGGGAGCGCCGCGAGACGGGCGACCTGCACGGCGACCTCGGGCAGAGCCCTGGCGGCCATCGGATCGGGGACGAGCGGAGATGCCGTGCCGTCGAAGTCCAGCGCGACGATCAGTCTGGGTGTGGCGGCGATGGCGCTCAGCGCCGGGTCTGCGGCTCCGGGGGTCCAGCTACGGGTCACAGTGTCTCCAATCGAGGCGGTGTCCTCCCAGTATGACCCGGCGGAACGGTGCGACCCGGCCGATCAGCGTCCGCGGACGTCCGCGAGTGCGCGCAGGAACGACGACGACCACGCGTTCACGTCGTTCTCCAGCACGCGACGTCGCAGCGACCGCATCCGCTTGCCCTGCTCAGCGGGCGTCATGGTGACCGCGGTCATGATCGCGTCCTTCAACCCGGCGATGTCGTGCGGGTTGACGCGCACCGCCTGCCGCAGCTCGTCGGCGGCGCCCGTGAACTCGCTCAGCACGAGCACCCCGCGATTGTCGGCCCGCGTCGCGACGTACTCCTTCGCGACGAGGTTCATGCCGTCGCGCAGCGCGGTCACGAGCATGACGTCGGCGGCGAGGTACAGTGCGACCATCTCCTCGCGCGGGTAGCCCTGGTGCAGATAGCGGATGGCGGTGTGCCCCATGGTGTCGTGATCGCCGTTGATGCGCCCGACCGCGAGTTCGATCTCGTCGCGAAGATGCACGTACGCGTCGACACGCTCTCGGCTCGGACTCGCGACCTGCACGAAGGTGACGTCGTCGACGCTCAGCTTGCCGTCTTCGAGGAGCTCGCCGTACGCCTTGATGCGATGCCGGATGCCCTTGGTGTAGTCGAGGCGGTCCACGCCCAGGAGGATCTTCTTCGGGTTGCCGAGGCTCGCTCTGATCTCGGCCGCGCGCGCTCGGACATCGGGGCGTGCCGCGAGCTCGAGGTACGGAGCGGTGTCGATCGAGATCGGGAAGGCCCGAGCGACGGCGGTGCGCGTGCCGCCCCCCGCGGTCGGGATGGTGACCGCCGACCCCTTCACCTCGTGACGCAGACGACGGCGCACAGCGGTCAGGAAGTAGGTGGCGTCCTGTGCGCGCTGGAAGCCGATGACATCAGCGCCGAGCAGGCCTTTGAGCACCTGATCACGCCACGGGAGCTGGGCATAGAGCCCGTGCGCAGGGAACGGGATGTGGTGGAAGTAGCCGATCGTGACATCGGGCCTCAGTTCGCGGATCATCTGCGGCACCAGCTGCAGCTGGTAGTCGTGCACCCAGACGGTGCCGTCCTGTGCGACGACGTCGGCGGCTGCCTCCGCGAAACGGCGGTTGACCTTGACGTACGCCTCCCACCATTCGCGGTGGTACTGCGGCGGCGCGATGACGTCGTGGTACAGCGGCCAGATCGTGTCGTTCGCGAAGCCCTCGTAGTAGTCGGCGACCTCCTCGGCGCTGAGCGGCACCGGGATCAGGTCGATGCCGTTGATCTCGAATCGATCCAGCTCGACATCCGGCTGGCCGGCCCACCCGACCCAGGCTCCGCGCGCACTGCGCATCATCGGCTCGAGTGCGGCGACCAGACCGCCCGGGGAGGTCCGCCACTCCTCGTCTCCGTCAGGACCCACGACCCGGTCGACGGGAAGTCGGTTGGCGACGACGACGAAATCTGCGACTGACATGGGTGAGTGCTCCTGACGATGCAGTGGGGGTGCTCCTCAGGCTACAGAAGCTCAGACCGAGGCTACGCGAGGTCTGGTGCCGCTCAGCCACCAGTTGACAAGCCCGGCGACGAAGGCTATCGCCGCAGAGATGATCGGCAGCACGAGAGCGCTGGTCGTTCCAGCGCTCTCGGCGAGCTCTCCCGCCACGGCCGCGCCGAGGGACTGGCCGACGACGATCCCCGAGCCGAGCATCGTCATCACGGTCGCCGAGCGCCCCAGAGGGCTGCGCGCAGCCCCGAAGCTGTACTGCGTGACGAGGGTCGGGCCGATGCCGATCCCCATGATTCCGAGAGCGATCATCATGGTCGCCGGCGAGTCGACGAGGAGGAGCAGCAGGCTTCCGCCGAGCAGGATGCCGGCGAAGAGCAGCCAGCGCGCGCGGAGCGAGAACCGCACCGGGAGCCACGCGACGCCGAGCGCGAGAATCGCCGACCCGACGCCCATCACGCCGTAGAGGAGCCCTGCCTGTTCTGCGGCGCCGCGGTCCGCCATGAAGGAGGTGAGCGATGTGAGCATCGTGCCGAAGAACATGCCGACGCCGAGGATGCCGACGACGACGATCAGCAGACGCGGGCTGAAGAGCTCGGTCACGGCCGACGGCGCCCGCCCGTCCTCGCCTCGGTGCACCGAGACGACACGCGCGCTCGGATGCAGGGCGAACGCGCCCACGAACACGACCGTGAGCACCGCCGCACCGATGAGCGGGGCCCACGGCGCGATGGCGGAGGCGAGGATGCCGACGATGAACGGGCCGAACACGAACACGGTCTCATCGGCGGCGGACTCATACGCCATGGTCCCCGAGACGGTGCGCGTGCGCGCCGCCTCAGGCATCCGATCGGCGATCATCGTCACGAGTCTGGATCGAGACATCGGAGCGACCTGCGGAGCGGTGGCCCCGATGCCGAACGCGGATATCAGCACCAGCGCGTCCGCTCCCCCCGTGTAGACGACGACGGTGAAGAGCACCAGCATCGCCCCGTTGGCGATCGCCAGGATCAGCAGCACCATGCGCTGTCCGAACCGATCGGCGGCGGCGCCGAGCAGAGGTCCGAAGCATGCCGTGCCGAGTCCGACGGCCGCGGACGTGAGTCCGCCGAGCGAGAGCGAACCGCGCGCCGAGACGACGACCGTGAGTACTCCGACGACCATCATCGCGAACGGAAGCCGGGCGATGAACGCGATGATGAAATACGGGAGCCCCGCGATGCGGAGCAGTCCTCGCTCCTCAGCCGCGGGGATCGGGGCAGGGTGCTCGGGAATGGGAGTTGCGTGTGTCATGGGCTCTCGCGCGTCCACGGACGCGGGGTCGGGTGCCGCCGCTGTCCGCCGGGAAGCCGGCGGCCGGTAGATACACGGATTGCGGCCGCGGACCAGCCGCGACCCTTCCATGGTAGCGCGGTCGGCGGGACGACGCCTGGGTTCCCGGGCCGCCTCATCGACGGACGGCTCTGACAGATTCCCCGCCGAGTTGTCAAGGCGGGGCGCGACGCAGCCGTCGACAGGTAGCGTGAAGTCATGAACTACCTCTCGGGCACCGGAATCGTCGGCGCGATCATGACGGGCGTCACTCTGCTCCGCGGATCCCGCGACACCAAGATCACCTGGCGCTCCGCCCTCGCGTGGGTGAGCTGGGGAATCACGCTCGCGCTGTCGATCGGCGCTGTCATCGACACCCGCCGCGCGAAGCAGGGTCGCCCCGTGTCGCCCGATTCGCCGGTCTATGCCAAGCAGCAGAAGGAGCGCGAGAAGGAAGCCAAGAAGCAGCGCTCCGAGGGCGTCAAGCCGATCAAGCGCTGAGTCTCAGCGGGTGAGGATCAGCGCCTCGCCCTGACCGCCTCCTCCGCATAGCCCCACAGCCGCGACGCCGCTTCCCCTGCGAGCGAGTTCGTGTGCCATGTGGACGACCAGACGTGTGCCTGACGCGCCGATCGGATGACCGATCGCGATGCCGCCGCCGTGGACGTTCACGATGTCGCTGGAGAGCCCGAGCTCGAGCTGCGATCGGGCGACGACCGCTCCGAAGGCCTCGTTGATCTCGACGACATCGAGGTCTGCGGCTGTGATGCCCTGCTTCTCGCACGCGCGTTCGATGGCCCGCGCGGGCTGCGCCTGCAGCGAGTTGTCCGGCCCTGCGGTCTGCCCGCTGGCGCCGACGGTGACGAGCACCGGCCAGCCTCTGGTGACCGCCGTGGCGCGGGTCGTCACGACGACCGCCGACGCTCCGTCGGAGATCTGAGACGAATTGCCGGCCGTGATCGAGCCGCCGTCGGCGAACGCCGCCCGAAGGCCCGCGAGAGACTCGACGGTCGTGTCGGGCCTGATGCCCTCATCGGCGGTGACGAGCGTCGGCTCCCCCCGCCGCTGGGGAACGGCGACGGACACGATCTCATCGTCGAAGACGCCGGCGGTCTGAGCCGCCGAAGCACGCTGATGCGACAGCGCCGCCACCTGATCCTGAGCCCCGCGCGTCAGCTCGTAGCGGGCGTTGTGGCGCTCGGTGGACGCGCCCATGCTCTCTTTGTCGTACGCGTCGGTGAGGCCGTCGTGGGCCATGTGATCGAGCACCTCCACGCTGCCGTACGTCCATCCGTCCCGCGACCCCATGAGCAGGTGCGGAGCCCTGGTCATGGATTCCATGCCCGCCGCGACGACGACCGCCGCGTCTCCCGTCCGGATCATCCGAGCCGCGTCGATGATCGCCGTGAGACCTGAGAGGCACACCTTGTTCACGGAATGGGCGGGAACGTCCCAGCCGATACCGGCTCCGATCGCCGCCTGTCTCGCTGCGTTCTGTCCCGAGCCGGCCGCGAGGACCTGGCCGACGATCACGGCGTCCACGTCCGAGGGATCGATGGACCCCTGTTCCAGGGCACCTCGGATCGCGAATGCGCCGAGCTCCGGCGCGCTGAAGCTCGCCAGCTGTCCCTTGAGGCGGCCCTGGGGAGTGCGTGCCGCGGCGACGATCACGACGTCCGCGTCGCTCGAGTGGTCTGGGGCGTTCATCTCCGCCTCTCCGTTCTGTGCGTTCATCGGTCGTGCAGTTCTTCGGGGACCGTGAGTGTCGGCTCCGTCGCCGCCACGACCTGCTCCACCGTCACGCCCGGTGCGAGCTCGACGAGCGAGAGACCGTCCGGTGTCACGTCGATCACCGCCAGGTCGGTGATGATGCGATCGACGACCCCGCGGCCTGTGAGTGGAAGCGAGCAGTCGTGCACGATCTTCGCCGATCCGTCCTTCGCGGTGTGCTCCATCAGCACGATGACGCGCGCGGCACCATGCACGAGATCCATCGCGCCGCCGGGTCCCTTCACCATCTTGCCCGGGATCATCCAGTTCGCGAGGTCTCCGGTGGCGGACACCTGCATGGCGCCGAGGATCGCCGCGTCGATCTTGCCGCCTCTGATCATGCCGAAACTCGTCGCGGAGTCGAAGTACGCGGCACCGGCCAGCACCGTGACGGTCTCTTTGCCGGCGTTGATCAGGTCCGGATCCACCGCGCCCTCGTGCGGGTACGGTCCGACGCCGAGGATGCCGTTCTCGGATTGCAGCACGACGGTCACCCCCTCCGGCACGTGGTTCGGCACGAGCGTGGGCAGCCCGATGCCGAGGTTGACATAGGAGCCGTCCCGCAGCTCTGCGGCAGCGCGAGCGGCCATCTCATCGCGTGTGAGCGCCATGTCAGACTCCTTCCGGCGTGACGGTTCGACGTTCGATGCGCTTCGGGATGTCGGTGCCGACCTCGACGACGCGGTGCACGAAGACACCCGGCAGATGGACGCGGTCCGGATCCAGCTCCCCCGGTTCGACGAGCTGCTCCACCTGCGCGATGCAGATTCGTCCGGCCATCCCCGCGAGCGGGTTGAAGTTGCGCGCCGCCTTGTTGAAGATCAGATTCCCGTGTCTGTCCCCCGCCAGCGCATGCACCAGCGCGAAATCGGTGGTGATGGCCTCTTCGAGCACATACTCACGCGGCCCTGCCGCGGTGTCGAAGGTACGAACATCCTTCGCCGGAGACGCCACCGCGATGCTGCCGTCGGGGTTGTAGCGTCGCGGGAGCCCACCCTCGGCGACCTGCGTGCCGACGCCGGTCTGGGTGAAGAATGCGGCAATCCCAGACCCTCCCGCCCTGAGCTTCTCGGCGAGGGTTCCCTGCGGTGTCAGCTCGAGCTCGAGTTCGCCGGAGAGGAACTGCCGTTCGAACTCCTTGTTCTCCCCGACGTAGGACGAGGTCATCTTGCGGATCCGGCGAGCGGCGAGCAGGATGCCGAGCCCCCAGTCGTCCACTCCGCAGTTATTGCTGACGATGCTGAGCCCGCTCGTGCCCCGGGCGAGCAGTGCGTCGATGAGCGCAGTCGGATTCCCGGAGAGCCCGAATCCTCCGACGGCGAGAGACGCACCGTCCTCGATGTCTGCGACCGCTTCTTCGGCGCTCGCCCACTGTTTGTCGATCACGCATGCTCCTTCGAATGACGCTCGTTCCTTCAGCATCCGCTCTCCGGCATCCTCGAGGGAAGAACACTCTTGCGATGTGGACACATCAACGAATAGCGTCCACATTATGGAACCCTCCGCCTCGATTCCCGGAACGCAGGCGATCGCGCGCGCCGCGAAGCTCTTGAGGCTCGTGACCTCCAGCGGCCACGACGGTGCGTCGCTCCAGGAGTTGTCCGCGTCCGCCGGGTTGTCCCGCTCGACCGCGCATCGCCTGCTCTCCGCACTTCGCGCCGAGGGTCTGGTCGACCGCGACGAGTCCTCCACTCGCTGGATGCCCGGGCCGGAGCTCTATCTCATGGGATCCGTCGCCGCAGCCCGTTACGACGTGACTGCCCTGGGGCGTGATATCGTCCGCTCGCTCGCGGTCAAGACCGAGGAGAGCGCCTTCCTCTCGGTGCGCCGTGCCGATGAGACGGTGTGCCTCGTCCGCGAGGAGGGCTCCTTCCCGATCCGGTCATTCGTGCTGAGCGAGGGCGTGCGGTTTCCGCTCGGCGTAGCAAGCGCCGGGCTCGCCATCCTGGCATTCCTCCCTGACCACGATGTGGACGCCTATCTGGAACGTCATCCGGAGCTCGAGGCCAACTGGGGCAGATCTCACGGCGCCGCACCTCTGCGAACACGGCTGGCCGAGACGAAGGAGAGAGGCTATGCGGTGAATCCGGGGCTGATCGTGGAGGGCAGCTGGGGTCTCGGCGCGGCGGTCTTCGATCGCTCGGGTCGACCGGAATGGGCCTTGAGCCTGACCGGCGTGGGATTCCGCTTCGGCCCTGATCGGATCGGCGAGCTGGGCAGGACGCTCCTCGCCCATGCGCACCAGCTCTCGGCTCGGATCGCGGGGGCTCGGCGCTGACCCGGACTTATACATACCAGTGGGTATATACTTTCTGGTATGAATCGTCAGGATGTCATCCCCTCGCTCGTGCTCTCCGGGTATGCGCTCGGCCGGATCGCCGCACAGGACGCCGGCAATGATGCGCCTGCCGCGCAGTGGCGGGTGCTGAGTCTGCTCGAGCAGTCCGGGCCCAAGCGGGTCGGAGAGCTCGCGGCAGCCGCACGCACGACCCAGCCCGGGATGACCCGGCTCATCGGGAATCTCGAGCGCGAGGGATTGGTCCTTCGCTCCCCCGTCGCCGAGGACTCTCGCGCGACAGCCGTCGCCATAACCGCGGCCGGGTCCCACGCGCTGCAGTCATGGCGCGAAGAGTTCCGTGACACGCTCGCCCCTCGCTTCGCCGACCTCGACGGCGACGAATGGAGCATCCTGACGCGCGCCGCCGAGATCCTCGCGGCGCACACCACCACCGACTCGACAGGAGCAGCAGCGTGAACACCCCCGCCACCTCAGTGTGGAAGCAACCAGCCCAGGTCTGGGCCGTCGCCTTCGCGTGCGTCGTCGCATTCATGGGCATCGGACTCGTGGATCCCATCCTCCCCGCGATCGCGGAATCCCTGCAGGCGACCCCGTTCGAGACGGAGCTCCTGTTCACGAGCTATCTCGCGGTCACCGGTCTCGCGATGCTCGTGACCAGCTGGATCTCGAGCCGCATCGGCGCCAAGAAGACGCTTCTGATCGGGCTGGCGCTCATCGTGGTGTTCGCCCTGCTCTGCGCGCTCAGCGGCAGCGTCGACGCGGTCATCGGCTTCCGCGCAGGATGGGGTCTGGGCAACGCGCTGTTCATCTCCACCGCTCTCGCGACGATCGTGGGCGCGGCATCGGGGGGCAGCTCAGCTGCGATCATCCTCTACGAGGCAGCCCTCGGGCTCGGTATCGCCATCGGCCCGCTTCTGGGCGGCCTGCTGGGTGAGCAGAGCTGGCGTGCACCGTTCTTCGGAGTGGTGGTGCTCATGGCGATCGCCTTCCTCGCCGTGCTCGTGCTTCTGCGCGGCCCCGAGGACAAGCGCGCGCCCATCCCGTTCTCGGCACCCTTCAGGGCCCTGGGTCGTCCTGCGCTCGCGATTCTCGCGATCGCGGCCTTCTTCTACAACATCGGCTTCTTCATCCTGCTCGCGTTCTCGCCGTTCCCTCTGGGCTTCGGGGCCATGGGGATCGGCTTCACGTTCTTCGGCTGGGGCCTCGCCCTCGCCATCACGAGCGTCTGGGTGGCTCCCCTGCTCATGCGCCGGATGTCCCGCACGAGCGTGATCCTCACCGTCCTGCCGCTTCTCGCCGTGGATCTGATCATCGCCGGCCTGCTGGTCGAATCCGCCACTGCGCTGGTCGTGTGCATCGTCATCGGCGGACTGCTGCTGGGTGTGATGAACACCGTGCTCACCGAAGCGGTGATGGAGGCGACGGACCTGCCCCGCTCGGTCGCATCGTCGGCGTACTCGTCGGTGAGATTCCTCGGCGGAGCCATCGCGCCGCCCCTCGCAGCGGCTCTCTGGCACGCGTTCAACGCGACGATCCCGTATCTGGTCGCCGCTCTCGCCGTGCTCATCGCAGCGGCGACGGTCTTCTGCGGCAGGAAGATCCTCGCGCACATCGACGACGAGCCCGACGACGCCGCGATCGAGGACGCGCAGGCCATCCTGCTCGGCGACGCCGGGTGACACGCCAGCCTGCTGCGTTCGATGCCGTGGGGCGATGAGCGAGCTCTCAGAGCGCAGCAGGCCCACCGGCGGCGCTGTCATCGCAGTCGCCTGATCGACCTACTTGACGGTGACCGTGATCTCCGCGGTCTTCTGGTCGTCGAGGTCCTCGGGAACGGCGCCGCGGAATCGGTACTCGAACTGGATCACGGTGGTTCCCTCACCCACGGGCGCGAAGCGGTAGGTGAGCGCGCTCGGCGCTCCGGTCTCACCCTCCTCGCCCAGGTACCGCGACCGCTCGTCGCCCGGTCCCAGAACCGCCGGATCGGGCTCCCGCGTCAGCACCCACTCCTCACCGACGGTGGGATTGATGTCACCGAAGTCGACCACGAGCGCCTCGTCGGGGGCCAGCGTCACCGAGGAGGCCGTATAGGCGATGCTCGTCTCGAGCCCAGCCGAGCATGCGGTGAGCGGAAGACTGCAGACGGCCACGATCGCACCGACTGCGAGTCTCTTCACCCGTGCGCGCATCGCCACCCCTTAGCGTTTGCATCAAACTAGCGCACGGAATGCGATGTCGGCGGCATCACCGCGACGCAGAAAAGCCCCGATGACTGGCGAGAGTCATCGAGGCTGATCCGTGCACCCCCTCGGACTTGAACCGAGAACCCACTGATTAAGAGTCAGTTGCTCTGCCGATTGAGCTAGAGGTGCGTGGCGCGGTATTCCCCGGCCGAGGAATTACATTACCAGCCGATCGCCGCGGTGCGAAATCGAGTCGGGTCCCACGTGTTCGCCGCGCGTGTCGCCCCGTGTCACGAGCCCTCGGGTCCCCGGGCGGGGCGGTTATCCTGGAGATGTGACCGCCTCCCCCCGCGTCGACGACTTCTCTCGCGACCTCGCACTCGCCCTTCGACTCGCCGACGCCGCAGATGCGCAGTCGCTCCCCCGGTTCGACAGCTCCGACCTGGAGATCTCGACCAAAGCGGACAATTCGCATGTCACCGATGCGGACCTCGCCACCGAACGGGCGATCCGCGCCATCCTGTCGATCGAACGGCCCGACGACGGCATCTTCGGCGAGGAGTTCGGCGCTGAGGGCAGCACCCATCGGCAGTGGATCATCGATCCCATCGACGGCACCGCGAACTTCCTCCGCGGAGTGCCGCTGTGGGGCACGATGATCGCCCTCGCGGTCGACGGCGTACCGCAGGTCGGAGTGGTCAGCATGCCCGCGATCGGACGCCGCTGGTGGGCGGCGTCAGGGTCAGGGGCATGGACGGCGACGGATGCCGAACCGCGCCGCGTCTCGGCATCCTCCGTGTCGTCTCTCGATGACGCGAGCGTGAGCTTCCAGAGCATCACCCAATGGGCTGAGTCCGGTCACCTCGACCAACTGCTGAAGCTGGCCGACCGGGTATGGCGCGACCGCGCCTACGGAGACATCTACGCCTACATGCTCCTGGCCGAGGGGCGGATCGACATGGTCGCGGAATTCGGCGTCAAGGAGTACGACGTCGCGGCCGCAGTCCCGATCGTGCGCGAGGCGGGCGGTCGGATGACCGGTTTCGACGGCGCAGAGACGATCTCCGACCTTTCGGCGCTGGCCACCAACGGCATCCTCCACGACGCGTTCCTCGCACTTCTGCACGACTGACCCCTGATGAAGGCACGCGCGATGAACCGCTTCACCTCCGCCGCACTCGGTGCGCTCCTGCTCACCGTCGCGCTCGTCTCCTGCGCAGCGACGCCCGAGGGAGCGCCGTCGCCCACTCCCGACTCGCCGAAGCCCTCCCCCACGGCGACTGCGGAGCCGGCAGCCACTCCCACACCCTCCGCGGCGGTGGAGCCAGCCTGCGACACGATCGTCTCGGCCGGAACCGTGCAGGCACTCACCGATCAGGGCTGGACCTTCGAGGAGAAGGAGTTCGTGGTGGGTGGCGTGACGCTCGCCGACGGGCTCCTCTGCTTCTGGGCCGACTACAGCGTCGCCTCAGATCACGGTCAGCTCTACGGGTGGTCGACGATCAGCGCTGAAGACGCCACTGCCGCACAGACCTCCCTCCTCGGAGAGGGCTGGACCCGCGAGGACGGCCCCGACGGCATCTACATCACCGAGAACCCGCAGTTCGCGATGGGCACCGACGAAGACGGCTACGGCATGACGTATCTGTTCGGCGACGGCTGGGTGAAGTTCGCGGACACGCGCCAGGGCCTCATCCTGATCGAGTGGGCCGGCTGACGCTCACTCGACCGGAGAATCGATCACCTCGTCGACGAGGAGGATGCCGCCTGTCGAGTTCACCGACTGCATCAGATCGTCGATCCACCGCGGGTTCAGCTGAGGCTGCTCCGGCTCGTCGAAGGTGAAGCGCAGCGGGATGGACGGATGGATCCAGATGGTGGATCGCCCGCCGGGCTCTCCCTCGGGATGACGCCATGACAGGGTGAAGCTCTCCTGACGGCGGAGCTTGGTCGCGATGACGATCTTCAGATGCGCGAGTGCTCGATCCTCGATGTGGATCGGAACGTCCGACGCGCCATAGAACAGCGTTGCCATGCGAACCAGAATACTGGCACAGGTGGCTCGGAACGCGCATCTGACGTGGCAGGGAGGAGCTCATCCTGCGCGGTGTATCGTCGCACGCATGGACTCCCCGCTCGCTGACATCGCAGTGGAGCTGTACACGGGGTCACCTGCAGAGTTCGTGAGCGCACGCAACGCGCGCGCCGCCGAGGCCGACGACGCGGGCCTCGCCGCGCAGATTCGCGATCTGAAGAAGCCGTCGGTCGCCGCCTGGGTGGTCAACGTCTTCGCACACGAGCGCGCCGCGCAACTCGGAGAAGCGCTTCAACTCGCCGAAGAGCTCCGCGAAGCTCAGGCGGACCTGGATGCTCGCGCGCTCGCGCAGCTCGGTCGCGACCGCCGCGCCCTCACGAGCCGACTCGCGGCAGATGCCGCCGCGCTCGCTGAAGCGCGCGGACAGCGCGTCACGGCTTCGACGAGAGAGGCGGTTCAGCAGACCATTAGCGCGGCCTTCTTCGATCCGACTGCGGCCGCCGCCGTCGCCTCGGCGAGGCTCGTGCGCGAGCTGGAACCGGCCGGCACGTTCGCCGACATCGCCGACACCCTCGTGGGTGGAGGCGCACCCGCACCACCCGCGATCTCGCCCACACCCGTCGACGAGGTGCGGTCACGCAGAGAGCGACGGGACGCGGAACGGGCCGTCAGAGAAGCCCAGAAGGCTCACGACACGGCGGCACGCGAAGCGGCGACGGCCGACCGAGCACTCCGCGATGCCGCGGTGAGGATCGAAGCCCTCGCACGCCGTGAGCGTGAACTCGAAGCTGACCTGGCGAAGGTCCGACATGAAGCGAAGCGCGCGCGAGAAGACGCCGAGGAGGCGGAGGCCGAACAGGAATCGCTCGCGCAGCGAGTGCGGGAGTCGGCAGAGCATCTCCGCACCGCAGAGGACGCTCTCGACCGGCTCACCACCGGCTGACCACCGACGCGGGAGGACGTGTCAGCGGACGCACGCGCCGTCGAACGACCTCGACAGCGTACCGGTATTCTGTGTGTATCCTGAGCGCGAGGCTCCACGGCGGAGCCGATTTCACAGGGAGTGGCATGCGCAATCGGTTCCTGGGTGCCATCCTCGTCGCGACCGCGGTCGTCGCAGGCTCGCTCACTCCGTCAGCGGCGGTGGCAGCGCCTCCGCCATCGACGGAAAGGGTACCCGTCGGCACGCTCCTCGATCAGCTGCGTGTCGAGGCTCCGTCCACCGTGAAGTACAACCGCGACCTCTTCTTCGAAGGCGCGGATCTCGACGGGGACGGATGCCGCACCCGTCCGGAGGTGCTGCTCGAGGAGTCCGACATTCCGACGACCGTCACCGGCGCGTGCACCGTCACTGGAGGTCAGTGGTTCTCCTACTACGACAACGTCACGCACATCGACCCCGCCGCGATCGAGATGGATCACCTTGTCGCGCTCAAGGAAGCGTGGGCGTCCGGCGCGTGGGCCTGGACCGACGCGCAACGACAGAGCTACTCCAACGACCTCGACGACCAGCGCACCCTGACCATGGTCACCGCCGCCGTGAATACCGCGAAGGCCGACAAGGATCCTGCATCCTGGTTGCCTCCATACCGGCCGATGCGGTGCAACTATGTGTCCGAGTGGGTCGCGGTGAAGTGGCGGTGGAACCTGTCCGTCGACCCCGTCGAGAAGAGCGCCATCCAGACGCTCCTCCGAGAATGCGGCCCCCAGTGGGACGCCTGGATGCCGGCGACGCCCGCCGTCGGACGGCCCTCCGCGCCGCCGATGCCAGACCCCGTCGGCGTATACCGGTTCTGGAGCCCCGTCTACCAGGGGCACTTCTTCACCACTGACCCGACGGAGCGCGATCAGATCATCGCCCGTTGGCCGAACGTCTGGACCTACGAGGGGCAGCGGTACACCGCGTTCACGACTCAGGTCGCCGGAACCATCCCGCTCTACAGGTTCTGGAGCAGCACGTACTCGGGGCATTTCTACACCGCAGACCCCACCGAGCGCGCGGCTGTCATCGCCAAGTGGCCGAACATCTGGAAAGACGAAGGGATCGCGTACTACGTCTACCCGGCCGACTCCACGCAGGCCGGCACCGTTCCCGTCGCGCGGTTCTGGTCGAACTCCGCGGCTCATCACTTCTACACCGCGGACGCGGCCGAACGAGATGCAGTCCTCGCCAAGTGGTGGCGGGTGTGGATCTACGAAGGCGACAACTTCCGAGTACCGTCCTCAGGCATCCCCGTCCCTCAGCCGCCTCAGCAACCTCAACCGCCTCAGCAACCGGGGAACCCCGGGGACACGCGGAATTGCACGGACTTCGCGAACTACGCTGCAGCGAAGGAATGGTTCGACCGGTTCTACCCCTACTACGGCGACGTCGCAAAGCTCGACTTCGACAACGACGGCATCCCCTGCGAGACCCTGCCTGGCGCGCCGTAGGCCGAGTCTGAGCCGCGTCGATTCCCGATCACGCACACAAAAGACCCGCCTCCCTTCGTGATTTTCACCAGGGAGGCGGGCCTTCTTGCTTGTGACAGCGACGTGGTGGAGCTGGGGGGAATCGAACCCCCGTCCAACGCTGAGTCTCCACGCCTTCTCCGGGCGCAGTCTGTGAAGACGTTCTGCTCGGCTCCGACCTTTGTCACAGACACCTAAGTCGACGAGCCCAGCCTGGGAAGAGTCCCACGTGACGTCCAGACGCCATCACGCAGCAAGATTCCTAAATGACGCCAGGATCCGTATCGGAATCGCATACGGCCTGACGGACTATCGGGCTCGCTTATGCAGCGAGGGCGAAGTCGTTGCGCTTGGTTTCGGCAACTATTTTTTTGCAGAGAGCGTTTACGAGATAACTCTGCATCCTCGGCCCGCTTCTCGTGGATTCACAGGCGCTGTCGAAACCGATCAGCCCCGTGGTCCTTCTCTCGAAGGAGCCGCTGTCACTCTGTGTACTTATCATCCCGGGAACCGGAGTCCCCGAGCCTCACAGACTACAACGTTCGCGAGGCCTTCGCCATTCCATGCCCTGGCGTAGAGTCACGACATGAGCGAAGTCACCGTCACCGTCCGCGGCGATCACGAGGCGCGAGTTGCGCCCGAGCGCGCCACCATCCACGTCAGTGTCCGCGCAGACGGCGCCGACCGCGCAGGAGTGGTCGATAGCGTGATGCATCTCACCGAGCCGGTGCGCGAGAGCATCACCGCGCGGCTGGACACGGGCATCGTCGTCGACTGGTCCAGCAAGCGGTTGTCCGTGCGCGCCGAGCGCCCGTGGAACTCGGAGGGCACGCAGCTCGCGCCCGTTCACTACGCCGGCGTGGATCTGACTGCGACGTTCGCCGAAGCCTCGGCGCTCTCGCTCTGGGTGTCCGAGGTCTCGGCATGGGACGGTGTCGAGGTCGGCTGGGTCGACTGGCACCTCACCGCCGAGACGAGGTCCCGGGTCGAACGGGAGGTCGCGGCGCAGGCCGTCGGAGCGGCCGTGACGCGCGCGCAGGCATACGCCACAGCGCTCGGACTCGGTTCTGTCGTTCCCGTCGAGATCGCCGATGTCGGGCTGATCGCCCCCGCACCCGTTCAGCCGCTCGCGGGCATGCCCAAGATGCGCGGGGCGATGATGCAGGAGTCCCAGGACGTGGGCGGGCCGTCAATGGACTACGAACCCGACGAGATCGTCATCTCCGCAACGGTCGAGGCGCGATTCGTCGCGCGCTGAACCGCGCCCCGCACCGCAAAGCGGTCAGGCGTCGATCGCGAACGGCGCCAGATCGGCGGCGAGTCGCTCCGATACACGCGCGTGCACGACTGTGCCCTGCTCGCTGTGGTCCACCGCCAGCAGCATCCCGGTCTCGTGGATCGCCGCGACCAGATCACCCCTGTCATAGGGAACGACCGCGTGCACCTCCACGGCCGGCTTCGGAAGCGCCTCTTCGATCGCCGCTCGAAGCTCTTCGATGCCCTCGCCCGACCGGGATGAGACGAAATGCGCCGTGGGCTCGAGGCCTCGCAGCACGAGACGCTCGTCGTCGTCGATCAGATCGGCCTTGTTGAACACCACGAGCTCGGGCATATCACGCACACCGACGTCGCCCATGACGTCCCGCACGGTCTGCAGTTGACCGGCGGGGTCGGGGTGAGATCCGTCAACGACGTGCAGCACGACGTCGGCGTCGCCGACCTCTTCCAACGTGGATCGGAAAGCCTCGACGAGCTGGTGCGGAAGGTTGCGGACGAAGCCGACGGTGTCCGTCAGCGTGTACACACGCCCGTCCGACGTCTCCGAGCGGCGGACCGTCGCATCCAGCGTCGCGAACAGTGCGTTCTCCACGAGCACCCCTGCGCTCGTGAGAGCGTTGAGGAGGCTCGACTTGCCGGCGTTGGTGTATCCGGCGATGGCCACGGAAGGAATCGTGTTGCGCTTGCGCTCGGCGCGCTTGGCCTCTCGCGCCGGGCCGAAGTCGCGGATCTGCCGGCGAAGGAGCGCCATCTTGGTGCGGATTCGGCGACGGTCGAGCTCGATCTTCGTCTCACCGGGGCCACGGGAGCCCATTCCGGCACCACCGGCACCGACCTGGCCACCCGCCTGACGGCTCATCGAGTCACCCCAGCCGCGCAGGCGCGGCAGGAGGTACTCGAGCTGCGCGAGTTCGACCTGGGCTTTGCCCTCACGGCTCTTGGCGTGCTGGCTGAAGATGTCGAGGATGACGGTGGTGCGGTCGATGACCTTGACCTTGACCACGTCCTCGAGAGCTCGTCGCTGGCTGGGGGCGAGTTCCGTGTCGGCGATCACGGTGTCCGCGCCCGTGGCCGCCACGATGTCCTTCAGCTCCTGCGCCTTGCCGCGCCCGATGTAGGTCGCGGCGTCCGGGTGCGGTCGCCTCTGCAGAACACCATCGAGGACGACGGCTCCTGCGGTCTCCGCGAGGGCTGCGAGTTCGCGGAGCGAGTTCTCCGCGTCTTCCTGAGCGCCCTGCGGATACACGCCGACCAGCACCACGTTCTCGAGCCGAAGCTGGCGGTACTCGACCTCCGTGACGTCTTCGAGTTCTGTGGAGAGACCGCCGACGCGCCGCAGCGCATGACGATCCTCGAGGTCCCACTGGTCGCCGTCCGAGAACGCGTGTGACGCGGTGGACTGGTCCTGCAGCGCCTGAGCGGCGCCGAAGACTCGTGCCTCCGTCCGCTTCTCCGCATTCGCGAGAACGCGATCGACTGCTTCGTCACCTGTGGAGTGTGTGCTGGTCTCCGTCATCCGTCCCTTATCTCTGGGTTTTGTTGCGAGCCTTAACCTTAGCCCGCGCTGTCCGCTACGCTCACGGTATGGGGTCCGACCATTACTTCACCGCGGCCCCGGCAAGCCCCGAGAACCTGCGATCGATCCGTGTGACGCTCGCAGGCCGAGAGCTGGACGTCACCACTGCTGGCGGCGTCTTCAGCCCGGATCGGCTGGATGCCGGTACTGCCGTCCTTCTCGCAAACACGCCTCCGGTTCCGCCGGGAGGCCATCTTCTCGACCTCGGAAGCGGGTGGGGACCGGTCACGCTGTCGATGGCATTGGCCGCGCCCCATGCGACCGTGTGGGCGGTCGATGTGAACGAGCGGGCTCTGGATCTCGTGCGTCGCAACGCCGCGGCTCATGGTCTCAAGAATGTCAACGCCTCACTGCCCGAGGATGTTCCCGCTGACGTGACTTTCCGCTCGATCCGCTCGAATCCTCCGATCCGCGTCGGCAAGAACGAGCTTCACGGCCTGCTCGAGAAGTGGATCCCCCGCCTCGACGAGCGCAGCGACGCGTGGCTCGTCGTGCAGCGCAACCTCGGCGCGGATTCGCTGCAACGGTGGATCGGCTCGACGTTCCATCCTGGTTTCAGCGTGCACCGCACCGCGACCTCCAAGGGCTATCGCATCCTCAAGGTACGCAAGCACGGCACTCCGCCCACCGAGCCGATCGCTCTCGTCTGACCTCTCGCCGCAGCGACATCAGCGACCGAGAAGGTCGGGAAGGTCGCGCATGTCGGCGAACACGACGGCTCCTTCCTGTTCGAGCCACTCGGCTGGGGTGAGCCCGCCGGCGTAGCCGTATACCCGCATCCCGGCGGCTCGAGCGGCGCGGACGCCGAACCGGCTGTCCTCGACCACCGCGCAGTGTTCGGGGTGCACCCCGAGCCGATCTGCGGCGTGCAGAAAGAGATCCGGGGCGGGCTTACCGACGACCACGTCATCCACGCTGAAGATCCTTCCCTCGAATCGCGGAAGGAGACCGGTCATCCCGAGCGTTCTCCGGATCTTCGCATGGGTACCGCTCGAAGCCACGCACGTGGCCGTCACGATCTCGTCGAGTGCGCGCTCGACGCCGTCCACCGCGATCAGCTCAGCGAAGGCAGCGACGTACCACGGCTGATAGGTCGCCTCCCAGTCATCGCGAAGCGGGCTCCCGAGGAACGACTCGATCTCCGAGCGGAAGTAGGCGGCAGAACGTCCGACGAACCGGTGCACGATCTCATCCGAGGACAGTTCCCACCCGAGATCGGCGAGTACCCGCCGGTCCACCTCGATCGAGAGCCGCTCGCTGTCGACGAGGACTCCGTCGCAGTCGAAGATGACCAGATCGATCGGACCGGTCGCGCCCATCAGATCAGGTCGACCTCGCCGCTGAACACGAGCTGCGCGGGGCCGGACAGCGCGACGTGCTCGCCGTCCTCCGCGGGGAACATGCGCACGCCGAGCGTGCCACCCGGCACCTCGACCCGCCAGTTGTCGGGCGCCTTCGCACCTGCCCAGTAGCGCACCGCCAGAGCTGTGGCCGCCACACCCGTGCCACAGCTGAGGGTCTCCCCCACACCGCGCTCGGAGACGCGCATCGAGACGTGCCCGATCCCGTCCCGCACAAGCGGCTCACCCGGGACGACGAACTCGACGTTCGCACCCGCGGGCGGGGTGGGTTCGAGCACCGGAGCACGGTGGAGTTCGAGTGAGGCGAGTTCCGCCTCGGATGCGAGGGCGACCACCACATGAGGATTCCCGACGTCGATGCCCAGCCCCGGGCGCGTGACGGGGAGCCCGTCCGCCGTGACAAGAGGGTCGTCGCCGGAGAGCTTCCACAGGCCGAGATCCACCTGATATCCCGTCTCACTGCGGGTCACGTCGCGCACGCCCGCTCGGGTTCCGATCGGGAGCGTCGAGCCGGGCTGGATCGTGGCGAGCCCGGAGCGCACGAGATAGTGCGCGAAGACGCGGATGCCGTTGCCGCACATCTCGGCGATCGATCCGTCGGCGTTGCGGTAGTCCATGAACCATTCAGCTGCCGGCTCCTCAGCGAGTGACGCCCGCCCGTCCACGATCGCTGCAGAGCGCACGACACGAAGGATGCCGTCGGCTCCGATGCCGCGGTGCCGGTCACAGAGCACTGCGACCTGTTCCGAGCTGAGTTCCAGTGAGCCGTCGGGGTCGGCGATGATCACGAAATCGTTGCCCGTACCGTGCCCTTTGGTGAATGCGACCATTCGTCCAGTCTAGAGATCTCGGCTAGGCGTCGACGATCAGGCGTCTGCCCGTGTTCGACACGGAGAATCGTTCGTAGCCCAGGTCGTCGTAGAAACCGAGGACGCCTTCGTTCCCCTCCCTGACCATGAGCTGCACCTTCGGGCAGCCCATGGCGACGAGAAGCCGTTCGGCCTCGCGCACGAGTGCTCTCGCGATCCCTCGTTGGCGGTGCGACTTGGCGGTCGCCAGGTAGTAGAGCCAGCCGCGGTGTCCGTCGTAGCCGGCCATGACCGTCCCGAGGATCGGTGCCGAGCTCGATTCGGGCTCGGTGCTCTCGACGACCAGAAACAGCTCCGGCTGCACCGTGAGCTTGCGCTCGATGTCGAGCCGCGGATCGTTCCACGGGCGCGTGAGCCCGACCTCGTCCCAGAGCGCGACAACCGCCTCGGTGTCCGCCCGATCGAACGCCCGGACCGGCCAGCTCTCGACTGCGCGCCGAGGAGCTGACGCCTCAGCCACGGCGCACGCGGTAACGCCCGCACATGAAGTTGCGGTTGCGAGCCACCTCGAGGAGCTCGAGGTCCAGCATCCGCGGCAACAGGGGCGCCCCGGATCCGAGAGTGACCGGCGCGTACTGCACCCACACCTCATCGAGAAGACCCGCATCCGCGAACTGCCCGGCCAGGTCTCCGCCGCCGACGACCCACAGGTCACTGCCGCCGGCGGCAGTGACCATCTCGGAGTGAACGGCGGTCACATCGCCCTGCGCCTTGCGGACGTCGGCGCCGACGGGAATCTCGAGCTCCCTGTGCGTGAACACCCAGGTCGGCTGCTCGTAGCCCCAGCGCCCTTCTTCGTGCTGCATGACCCAGTTGTAGGTCGATGCCCCCATGGCCAGCGCCCCGATCGTCTTCTCGAACGCCCCATAGGACATCGGTCCTTCGGCGTCGATGTCCTGCTTGAGGAGCCAATCGAGGGAGTGCTGGTCAGTCGCGATGAAACCGTCGAGGCTGCTCGCCGTGTAGAAGTGGGTGGCCATGCATCCACCTTCTCATCGGTCACCGACATCGCGCGATGGCGGTGACGGAGATGTCGACTCAGGACTCGACGAGTGCCGTCGCGTCGACCGGGGGTTCGTGCCAGGTGAGACCCGGATACCGCTTGAACCAGGACACCTGACGTCGGGCATACCGACGCGTGAGGGCCTGCGTCTCGGCGATCGCCTCGTCTTGACTGAGCCGCCCGTCGATCTGCCCCAGAGCCTGGGAGTAGCCGATGGCACGCTGCGCAGTGACGCCATCCTCGAGCCCTTGCCGCCGGAGCCCCGCCACCTCGTCGACGAGGCCTGCACGCCACATCTGTTCGACCCGTGCGTCGAGCCGTTCGACGAGGACGCTGCGCTCGACATGGAGACCGATCAGTCGGGTGTCCGCGTGCCAGAGCGACGGCTGTTCCGGCAGAGCGGCACCGTGCGTGGCGCTGCCCTGCTCGAGCACCTCGAGGGCGCGGATCACGCGTCTCCCGTTGTGCGGGTCGACGCGCGCCGCCGTGGCGGGGTCGAGCGCTCTCAGCCGGTCGAGCATCGCCCCCGCACCCTCGTCCTCGAGCTCGCGTTCGAGCCGAGCGCGGATGACCGGATCGCGCGGCGGGAAGGCGAAGTCGAAGACGACGCTGGAGACATAGAGTCCGGAGCCGCCGACGAGGATCGCGTCAGCACCACGGCGCTGGATATCGATGATCACGGAGCGCGCAAGAGGCTGATACCAGGCGACCGCCGCTTCCTCGTCGACCTCGCGCACGTCGAAGAGGTGGTGCGGAATGCCGCGTCGGTCTGCGGCGGCGAGCTTCGCCGTGCCGATGTCCATTCCGCGGTAGAGCTGCATCGCATCGGCGTTCACGATCTCGGCCGCGTTGCCCCGCCGGCGCAGCGCCGCGGCGAGATCGAGCGCGAGATCGCTCTTGCCCGTCCCGGTCGCGCCGACGACCGCCCAGAGCCGCGGCGCATCGTGCGTGCCGCCCGGCTCCGTACCCGTCATTCCTTGGATACCGGCTTCGTCGCGAGCAGCGGTCACCTGCCGACGCGCAGCGTCGGCAGGCCGAGAGACACCGCCCGCGTGCCGTCGGGCGCCGCAGGCGCCGGTACGGCGCACGATTCCGCCTGGGCGCGATCCCAGGCGTCCCCACCGCGCGTGCGACGGATCTTGAGCGGGGAGCCCGTCGGGTCATCGGCGAGCAGGTGGAACGGAGCCGCATGGGTGATGGTCACCGAGACGACGTCACCGGGCCGGGGAACAGCCGACCCCGGGGTCACCTCGAAGTGCACGAGGCGATTGTCTTCCCCCCGGCCGGTCAGCCTATGCGTCTCGGCGTCCTTCTTGCCCTCGCCCGTCGAGACGAGGACCTCGACCTCGCGGCCGATCTGCTTCTGGTTCTCTTCGAGCGAGATGCGCTCCTGCAGCGCGATGAGCCGGTTGTAGCGTTCCTGCACGACGGCCTTCGGAACCTGGTCTTCCATGGTCGCCGCCGGTGTGCCCTCGCGGATCGAGTACTGGAAGGTGAAGGCGCTCGAGAAGCGGGCCTGTTCGACCACCCGCATCGTGTCCTCGAAGTCCGCCTCGGTCTCACCGGGGAACCCGACGATGATGTCGGTGGTGATCGCGGCATGCGGAATGCGATCACGGACGCGGTCGAGGATTCCGAGGAACCCCTCACTGCGATAGGAACGACGCATGGACTTGAGGATGCGATCGCTGCCGGACTGCAGCGGCATGTGAAGCTGCGGCATCACAGTGGGAGTCTCAGCCATCGCGTCGATCACGTCGTCGGTGAACGCAGCCGGGTGAGGACTCGTGAAGCGAATGCGCTCGAGTCCTTCGATCTCGCCCGCCGCGCGCAGGAGCTTGCCGAATGCCTGGCGATCGCCGAACTCCACGCCGTAGGAGTTGACGTTCTGTCCGAGCAGGGTGACCTCGATGGCACCGTCCTCCACGAGGAGGCGGATCTCGTTCAGGATGTCACCCGGACGGCGGTCCTTCTCCTTGCCGCGAAGACTCGGAACGATGCAGAAGGTGCACGTGTTGTTGCATCCGACCGAGATGGACACCCACCCGCTGTGCGCAGAGTCACGCTTGGTCGGGAGCGTCGAGGGAAACACCTCGAGCGACTCGAGGATCTCCAGCTCGGCGTCACCGTTGTGTCGCGCTCTCTCGAGAAGGCCGGGAAGCGACCCCATGTTGTGCGTGCCGAAGACCACGTCGACCCATGGGGCCTTGTCGAGAACGGCTTGCTTGTCCATCTGGGCGAGACAGCCCCCGACGGCGATCTGCATGCCGTCCTTGCGGCGCTTCACCGAAGCGAGCTGACCGAGGGTCCCGTAGAGCTTGCCCGCGGCATTGTCGCGAACTGCGCACGTGTTGATGATCACGACATCGGCCTCGGCGCCGTCCGTGGCTCGGACGTATCCCGCACTTTCGAGCGAGCCCGAGAGACGTTCGGAATCGTGGACGTTCATCTGGCAGCCGAAGGTGCGGACCTCGTACGAACGCTGGCGCCCGTCACGGTCGATTGCGGCTGACGACGACGCGATGATCGTCGGTTCACTGCGCGGGATAGTCATGATCTCCCCATTGTACGAGCGGTTCCCCCTCGCTGCCGCTGACCGGGCCGGCTACCGGGCAGGTGCGCGCCCCCCGCCGCCTCAGTCCGAATCGACGAATCGGACCCGCGACGAGGAAGAGCCGGAAGAACCCTCGGCGAGGGCCGTCTTCGCAGCCGTCATCGCGATGGAACCGTTGTACCCGCGACGTGATAGCTGACCGACGAGGCGTCTCAGAGCAGTATCCGGGTCGAGGCGGGACATCGATCGTGCTTTCGAGCGAGCGTACTCGAGTGCACGCTCCGCGTCGTCGTCGGGAACGTCGCCCAATGCCGCGTCGATCACATCGCGGGGAATCCCCCGCTGCGAGAGCGCTCGCGACAGAGCGACCCGTCCCTGTCCTTTTCGCTCGATTCCCGACATCACGAGCTGATCGGCGAGAACCGCGTCATCGAGGTAGCCGCGGCGACAGAAGTCGTCGATCACGTCGTCGATCGATCCGGAGTCGAGCCGGACGCCGTTCTCTTCGTAGCCCTTGAGCACCATCCGCGCCTCGGACAAAGAGAGCGATCGAGCCCTCAGCTTGCGCACGAGAAGCTCCTCGGCGTCGACACGCAGCTTCGACGGATCGGCTCCGCTCTCATCTGCTGAGTCTTCGTGCGGCTGCAGAGCACGCAATCGGGGAGCAGACCGAGCCGCAGCGCCACGAGCTGGATGCCGTTCGCTGGGCCCACGAGAGTCGACGAGTGGAGCTGGAGCCGAGTCGCCGGTGGATGCGACTCCTGCCGCCGTCGATTCCTCGTGGCCTGCGTCTTCCGCAGCGCGAGGGGTGACTGCATCGGACCCGACAGAGCTTCGATCAACCGGTTTCATCCGCGCGGAATCACGGCCGAACAGAGGGATGATGGGGGCGAGCTCCTGAGGCTCGCCCCCGCCATCACTCATGGTTCGCTCCGGTTGCGCCACAACCGCGAACCATCACGATCATGCCGGGCGGCGCTCGGCGAGCTCGTCAGCAGGTGCCTCGGTGGCTCCTCCGATGCCGAGCTTCTGCTTGATCTGGGTCTCGATCGCCAGCGCGATGTCGGGGTTCTTGAGCAGGAACGTTCGCGCGTTCTCCTTGCCCTGTCCCAGCTGGTCACCGTCATAGGTGTACCAGGACCCGGACTTCTTGACGATGCCGTGCTCCACACCGAAGTCGATCAGGCTGCCCTCACGGGAGATGCCGACGCCGTAGAGGATGTCGAACTCAGCCTGCTTGAACGGCGGAGCCATCTTGTTCTTCACGACCTTGACCCTCGTACGGTTTCCGACTGCGTCGGTGCCGTCCTTCAGCGTCTCGATTCGGCGGATGTCCATTCGGACGGACGCGTAGAACTTCAGCGCCTTTCCACCCGCGGTGGTCTCCGGCGAGCCGAAGAAGACACCGATCTTCTCGCGCAGCTGGTTGATGAAGATCATCGTGGTGTTCGTCTGGTTGAGCCCACCGGTGAGCTTTCGCAGCGCCTGAGACATCAGACGAGCCTGCAGACCCACGTGGGAGTCACCCATCTCGCCCTCGATCTCGGCTCGAGGCACGAGCGCGGCCACGGAGTCGATGACGATCAGGTCGATGGCCCCGGAGCGGACGAGCATGTCCGCGATCTCGAGCGCCTGCTCACCCGTGTCGGGTTGCGAGACGAGAAGGGCGTCGATGTCGACACCGAGCTTCGCGGCGTAGTCAGGGTCGAGCGCGTGCTCGGCGTCGATGAAGGCAGCGATTCCGCCGGCGCGCTGAGCGTTGGCGATCGCGTGGAGGGTGAGCGTCGTCTTACCCGACGACTCAGGACCGTAGATCTCGACGATTCGCCCACGCGGCAGTCCTCCGACGCCGAGGGCGACATCGAGAGCGATGGAACCGGTCGGAATGACGGCGACAGGCGCACGCTCGTCGCTGCCCAGTCTCATGACCGAGCCCTTTCCGAACTGACGATCGATCTGGGCGAGGGCGGTCTCGAGGGACTTCTCGCGGTCAGCGGGTGATGGCATGCCGTGCTCCTTATGCTCGCGTGGTACCGCCTGTAGGCTGTCGCGGTCCTCCCGGCTGGGCGGAACTCTCCGACAAGGCGTATGGCTCTTCGGCTTGTTCTTCACCGTAGGAGGAGCCTCCGACATTGCGTCGTCAGCACCGCGAAACAGGGAGAGAAACGTCTCTGAACCACTTGTGCAGAAGACTACGCCCGTTTCGAACACATATTCGACGACACGCCGTCTCGGCGTGTCGCAAATCGAAACCGCCTCGAACGCGGCCCTCGCCGCGAACGCCTCAGAGGGTCATCGCTTGCGCGGCTCCAGACGACCTGCACCGTGTCGCCGCTCCAGGGGGACATCCGTCTCGGCGCACAGCGCCAGCCAGATCTCGCGCGGTGCGACGCCAGCGTCCAGCGCTTCGTCGGCAGTGCGCCCGGCGAGCTGAGTCAGAACGAGGTCGCTGATCAGAGATGACCCGCGACCGCCGAATTCCGCATCGACTGCGCGGAGGAACTCACTACGTCGCATCAGAGGCTATGAGAGTCCGACGTTCAGTGGAGCGACAGCTCGGGCTCGACAGAAGCCACGAGGTCGTCCGGAACGACATCAGGGAAGACCTGAATGCCTTCGAGGACCGAGATCCGGTCGCCGACCTCTCGCATGATGATCGAGATGGGAACATCCAGAGCGTCAGCCACCGAGGCGAGAATCTCACTCGATGCTTCCTTCTGGCCCCGCTCGACCTCGCTGAGATAGCCCAGCGCCACAGAAGCCTTGCTTGCAACCTGCCGGAGCGTCCGCCCCTTCTGCAGGCGGAAGTCCCTCAGCACATCGCCGATTTCCTGTCGTACAAGAATCATCGGAACCTCCTCCCAGATCGTCTTCTCGAGGTGTCCCTCGAAGAGACCGCCAGTCTAGTCCTACCGACCTTCACAAAATCTACCTTCGCACGCTGTGCTTTCGGTGTGAGCACATAGGACATAACGGAGCGCACCCATCCCCTATTCCCGCAGAACCCGAGCGAGCATATCGATCGCCGCGTCGACCGCCCGCGCCCGCACCTCGGCACGATCACCGGCGAATCGAAACAACTCGGTGACCGAGAAATCCGGCGTCACCACGGCCACATGCACCGTGCCGACCGGCTGACCGTCAGGTGAGTCCGGCCCCGCGATACCCGTGGTCGAGACACCGACGTCGGCAGGGGCCCCGTCGACGTTCAACGCACCGCGCACCCCCGCCGCCATCTGAAGAGCGACGTCGGGGTGCACGGGACCGTGCGCGTCGAGCAGCGCGTCGTCGACGCCCAGCAGCGTGTGCTTCACCGGAGTGGCGTACGCGACGATCGCTCCGCGGAGGGAGGCCGACGCCCCCGGCACGGAGACGAACTCGGCAGCGAGAGCACCGCCCGTCAACGACTCCGCGACACCGAGCGTCCAGCCACGCTCGACCAGCGCGGCGAGCACGGCCGACGCAGATGTCACGAGGGCTGCCGCGCGCCTCGTACCTGCGCGACGATGTAGTCGATTCCGCTCGCCACGGTGAGGATCAGCACGAGCACCATCAGGATCGCGGTCACGAGCAGCCACGGCTCCAGCCCGATCACGACGTGCAACGGAAGCAGCGCCCAGGACAAGGCCACCGCCTGCACGGCCGTCTTGATCTTGCCCATCCAGGCCGCAGCCACGACGTGCTCCTTCGCCACCATGAGACGGTGGATCGTGATGCCCCACTCCCGAATGAGGATGATGATCACCAGCCACCAGTTCAGCTCGCCGAGTATCGCGAGACCGATGAAACCGGCGCCGGTGAGCAGCTTGTCGGCGATCGGGTCCCAGAGCTTTCCGAAGTCGCTGACGATCTCGTAGCGGCGGGCCAGATAGCCATCGACCCAATCGGTTGAGATCGCGACGATGAAGAGAACGGCGGCGATCCAGCGGACAGCGATGTCGTCGAGTCCGAACGTGCCACCGATCAGCAGGAGGACGAAGAAGATCACCGCGAGCGGTATGCGCGCGACCGTGATCGCGTTGGGAAGCTGCCGTGGAATGGCCATCAGTCGCGTCCCGTCAGTCCCCAGGCGTCTTCGTCGCCATCGTCTTCAGCCTCGACCACAGGAAGTCCCTGGAACTGCGCCTCGACCGGGTCGTGCGGCGTCCCGGCAGCAGTCGCGGCCGAGGAGGGGGCAGGCGGCTTCGGCGGAGTGTCGTCGCCTCGCAGCTTCGCCATGACCTGGGGCAGCTGTTCGGCCGTCGCCAGCACATCGCGCGCCTTGGATCCTTCTGACGGGCCGACGATCTCCCGCGACTCGAGGAGGTCCATCAGGCGACCGGCCTTCGCGAATCCGACGCGGAGCTTGCGCTGCAGCATCGACGTGGACCCGAACTGCGACGACACGATGAGTTCGGCAGCGGCGAGAAGAAGCTCGAGATCGTCGCCGATGTCCTCGTCGACCTCCTTCTTCTTCGTGGGCTCCAGCGCTTCCTGGACGTCGGCGCGGTAGTCCGGACGGGCCTGACGCGTCACGTGCTTGACGACAGCGTCGATCTCCTTCTCATCGACCCACGCACCCTGCAGTCGGAACGGCTTGGACGACCCCATGGGCGAGAACAGCGCATCGCCCTGTCCGATCAGCTTGTCGGCGCCGGGGCTGTCGAGGATCACGCGGCTGTCTGTGACGCTCGTGACGGCGAACGCGAGGCGTGAGGGGACATTCGCCTTGATCAGACCGGTCACGACATCGACGCTGGGTCGCTGCGTCGCGAGCACGAGGTGGATACCGGACGCGCGTGCGAGCTGGGTGATGCGGACGATCGAGTCCTCGACGTCGCGCGGGGCGACCATCATCAGGTCCGCCAGCTCGTCGACGACGACGAGGAGGTACGGGTAGGGCTTGAGCACGCGTTCGCTTCCCACAGGAAGCTCCACCTCGCCGGCGCGGACGGCACGGTTGAAGTCGTCGATGTGACGGAACCCGAACGACGCGAGGTCGTCGTACCGCATGTCCATCTCCTTCACGACCCACTGCAGCGCTTCCGCCGCCTTCTTGGGGTTCGTGATGATGGGTGTGATCAGGTGCGGCACCCCGGCGTAGCTCGTCAGCTCCACGCGCTTGGGGTCGATCAGGACCATCCGCACATCCGTGGGTCGGGCGCGCATGAGCAGACTCGTGATCATCGAGTTGACGAAGCTCGACTTTCCGGAGCCGGTGGAACCGGCGACAAGCAGGTGAGGCATCTTCGCGAGGTTGGCGATGACGATGTTCCCACCGACGTCCTTTCCGACGCCGATCGTCATCGGGTGGGTGCTCTTGTGCGCTGCCGGAGACCTGAGCACATCGCCGAGCGCGACCATCTCCTTGTCGGCGTTCGGGATCTCGATTCCGATCGCGCTCTTTCCGGGTATCGGCGACAGGATCCGCACATCGTTCGATGCGACCGCATAGGCGAAGTTGTTGCTCAGCTGGAGGATCTTCTCGACCTTGACGCCGTGCCCCACCTCGACCTCGTACTGGGTGACCGTGGGGCCACGCGAGAAACCAGTGACCTTCGCGTCGACCTTGAACTGTGTCAGCACGCTCGTGATCTGCTCGATCACCTTGTCGGTCGCCTCGGAGCGCGCGACCGGTGGAGGCCCTTCGACCAGAAGACCTGGCGACGGCAGCACGTACGGGGCGACGGGGGCCTGGGGGCCTCGCTCCCCCGGCCCTGCCGTGCCGAAGCCGTCGAGACCCGGAAGCTCCGGCATCTCTCCGGTGTCGGACTCGTCGTCGAGCAATGCGGTGGTCTGCTGCCCTGCCAGGGATTCCGTCACCGACCGCACGTCCGTCAGCACCTCCGTCGCCGCGTCGTACGGATCTTCCACGACGACGGCCTGATCGTAAGCCGGAGTCGGCTCGGAGGTCGTCAGCAGCGCGGTGATGTCGTCGGAGCCCAGGGTCCCCTCGTCGGGGTCTTCCTCACGGCCGGTCTTGTTCCGCCGCCACCAGGGAAGGACGTCGGGGTCGTCGACCTTGTCGGACTCGTCGATCGCCGCGGCTTCCTTCGCAGGCTTCTCGGTGCGCTCAGCGTCGAACATCCACGCGTAGAGGTCGCCCAGGCGCTGCCCGATACGGTTCGGCGGAGTCTTGGTCAGGATCAGGATGCTGAGTCCCGCCAGCAGGGCCAGGACGATATAGGCACCCACCGGAGTGAGATACGAGAGCGGCTCACCGATCATCCAGCCGAAGAGACCGCCCGCTTCGCTGAGCGCAGGCATGCCGTCCCGGGGCTGCGCACGAACGAGCAGTCCGGCGGAGTCGACTCGACCCGCTGCGATGTGGCAGAAGCCTGCCAGGGTGAGCACGAAGAGTCCGAAGCCGATGCCGATGCGCCCGTTGTCGTGGACGGACGAGGGATGGCGGAACAGCCACCCTGCCAGCAGCAGCAGCAGCACGGGCATGACGAAAGCCACGCGCCCGACCAGAAGCCCCACCGAGTAGGCGCTGATGTTCGACGCGACCTCGTTGCCGATGAAGAACCATTCGTTGACCGCTCCGGCGATCGCCAGAAGCACCAGCAGGAAGGGGAATCCGTCGCGCCGGTCATCCTTTTCGAGCGTCTCCGGGCCGAATGCCCGGAACAGGCCACCGACGCCGTGGGCGAGCCCGTTCCACGCTCGTACCGCCACCGGAGGCTTGTCGATCTCGTCGATGTACTTCTTCGGCGCAGCCTGGGCCTTCGGCGCAGCCTGCCGCTTCGGGCGAGGCGTGGCGCTCTCGGACGCGCGCGCGGACTTCGTGGTACTCCTGGCCATGCTCTCACGTTACGGCCAGAGGCCGACATTCACCCGTAATGACGCGGCATTCCGGCCGGTTCCCGGGCCCGCGAAGGGAGATCAGGACGTGCGATGCACCATCGTGTCACGGAGATCCCCCGCGTCGGTGACCACGAAACCCTCCGACCTATACAGGGCGTGCGCGAAGTTGTCCCGTTCGACGCTGAGGCTGATCCGAGGGTGCCCCTGCTCGCGCGCGTGGGTCACGAGGCGTCGAAGCAGGGTCCGTCCGACTCCGTGCGCCCGCCAGATCGGCTGCACTCCGATGATGAGCTCGGGCACCGCGGTTCCGACGAAACCGAAGCCTGCGTCGTCCGGTGCGAGCATCCGATACCACGCCGCACCGATGGGTCGCAGATCGGAGTCGAGCGCGATGAAACCGGCATCCGCCGGCCGCATCCACCCCGCGATGTAGCGCCGGTGCTCGACGGCGCTGAGAATCTCATGCCGAGCGCGTGCCCCGCCCGAGCGCCAGTTCGCCGCCTCGACGACCATGTCGCCGAGGAAGCTCCCGTCCGCCTGGTCGGCGGGTCGAATCGAGAAGACGTCCGGCATGGAGTGAGCCTAGGCCGTTCGCGTTACAGCCGAGTGTCGGTCGACTGGGAACCCGCGAACCACCGGGCTCCGATCACGCTTCGATGACCAGCGGGACGATCATCGGACGACGACGGAGCTTCTGGTTGACCCAGCGCCCGATGGTCCGACGGATGACCTGCGAGAGCGCATGCGTGTCGCGCACGCCGTTGCCGGAGGCCTCCTTGAGGGCGGCGATGATCTTCGGGGTGACGTCATCGAAGACGGAATCGTCTTCGGCGATGCCGCGCGCGTGGATTTCCGGACCGGAGATGATGCGACCGGTGGCGGCATCGACCACGACGATCACGGAGACGAAGCCCTCTTCAGCCAGGATCCGACGATCCTTGAGGTCTGCGTCCGTGATCGCGCCGACGGTCGAGCCGTCGACGTACACGAAACCGAGATCGAGCTGGCCGACCACTCGGGCGTCGCCGCCCTTCAGGTCGATGACCGTGCCGTTCGAGGCGATGATCGTGCGCTCGGCCTCGATGCCCGTGTCCTGCGCCAGCTTGGCGTTGGCGATCAGATGGCGGTACTCGCCGTGCACGGGCAGCACGTTCTTGGGTCGCAGGATGTTGTAGCAGTAGATGAGCTCACCCGCTGCAGCATGGCCCGAGACGTGCACCTTGGCGTTCGCCTTGTGCACCACGTTCGCGCCGAGCTTGGTCAGACCGTCGATCACGCGGTACACGGCATTCTCGTTGCCGGGGATGAGGCTCGAGGCCAGGATGACGGTGTCACCCGGTCCGGGCTCGATCGCGTGGTCGAGGTTGGCCATGCGACTCAGAACGGCCATGGGCTCGCCCTGCGAGCCGGTCGACATGTAGACGATCTTGTCGTCCGGAAGGTCGCGGGCCTTCTTGTAGTCGATGAGAAGACCGCTCGGCACCTTCAGGTATCCGAGGTCCTCGGCGATCGTCATGTTGCGCAGCATGCTGCGTCCGAGCAGCGCGACCCGTCGGCCGTGCGCATGCGCGGCGTCGAGAACCTGCTGCACGCGGTGCACGTGACTCGAGAAGCTCGCGACGATGACCCGGCGAGGCGCCTTGCCGATGACCTGATCGAGCACGGGGCCGATCGAGCGCTCCGTGGGAGTGAACCCGGGCACGTCGGCGTTCGTCGAGTCGACGAGGAACAGGTCGACCCCTTCCTCGCCGAGGCGGGCGAACGCGCGGAGGTCGGTGATGCGTCCGTCGAGCGGAAGCTGGTCCATCTTGAAGTCGCCGGTCGCCAGCACGAGGCCCGCGGGAGTGCGGATCGCCACGGCGAGTGCGTCCGGGATCGAGTGGTTGACCGCGATGAACTCGAGGTCGAACGGTCCGACCTGCTCCCGCTGGCCCTCCTTCACCGTGAGGGTGTAGGCCTTGATGCGGTGCTCCTTGAGCTTCGCCTCGACCAGCGCGAGCGTGAGGCCCGATCCGATCACGGGGATGTCGCTCTTCAGGCGCAGCAGGTAGGGAACGGCACCGATGTGGTCCTCGTGGCCGTGGGTGAGGACGACTCCGACGATGTCGTCGAGGCGGCTCTTGATCGGCTCGAAGTCCGGCAGGATCAGGTCGACTCCGGGCTGGTGCTCCTCCGGGAAGAGCACTCCGCAGTCGACGATCAGGATCTTGCCGTCGAACTCGAAGATGGTCATGTTGCGACCGATCTCACCGAGTCCGCCGAGCGGAGTGACCCGCAGCGTCCCCTCGTCGAGAGCTGCGGGTTCTGCGAGCGGGATGGACATGCTGTCTCCTCAGTCGGACACTCCACGCGTCCGTTCGTTCATGGTGACGCGCCTCGGCGCGTGCGTTCTCAGCGGGTCGTGCCGTGCACCTTCGGCAGGGCGCCGCCCGCGGCCGCGTTGCGGTCGGGGCGGAAGTTGGAGAAGTCTGCTCCCGGAACGTCCCTCACGAGATCGAGCTCGTCCTCGATGAGCGCGGCCTCCCACTCTTCGGGACCCACCAGGGGCAGACGCACGCGGGGGCTGGAGATCCGGCCCAGGCCGTGCAGGATGTACTTCGCGGCGACGGTTCCCGGGACATGCGTCATGACCGCGCGCACGAGCGGCTCGAGCCTCTTGTGCTCTGCCGTGGCCGTCGTCAGATCGCCTCGGTTGACGGCGTCGATGATGGTGCGGTACGGAGCCGCCGCGACGTTGGCGGTCACGCCGATCAGGCCGGTCGCGCCGATGGCGAGATGCGGCAGAACATTCGCGTCGTCTCCCGAGAAGTACATGAGGTCGGTCTGGTTCAGGACGCGGCTCACCTCGGAGAAGTCGCCCTTGGCGTCCTTCACTGCGAGGATGTTCGGGTGCTTGGCGAGGCGCAGGATGGTCTCGTACTTGATCGGCACGCCGGTGCGACCGGGGATGTCGTAGAGGATCACCGGCAGGTCGGTGGCGTCGGCCACCAGGCGGAAATGCGTGAGGATCCCGGCCTGGGTCGGCTTGTTGTAGTACGGCGTGACGATCATGATGGCGTCTGCGCCGGCCTTCTCGCTCGCCTTGTAGAGCTCGATCGCGTGCGCGGTCTCGTTGGATCCACCGCCGGTGATGATCTTGGCGCGTCCGGCCGAGACCGACTTTCCGACCTCGACGAGCTTGAGCTTCTCAGGGTCCGTCAGGGTCGAGGTCTCGCCGGTCGTTCCCGTCACGACGATTCCGTCAGCACCGGCGGTGATGACGTCATCGATGTGCTTCTCGACGGCGGGCCAATCGACTTCGCCGTCGGCCGTCATCGGAGTGACGAGCGCGACGAGAACCTGTCCGAAGGGGTTGCCCGAGTGCGTCATGCCCCCAGCGTATCGGTTCGAATGCCGCTCACCCAGACGAGGGACGGCGGATGACATCTCCCCGGACGATCGCGACCATCATCTTGATTGGGATCCACATAGGCTCGACTCCATGGCATGGGTCACACGCGAATCGTCGACGGTGTACGAGAACCGGTGGATCGAGGTTCGGGAGGACCAGGTCACGGGGCCCGGGGGCGATGGCATCTACGGCGTGGTGACCATGCGGCATCCGGCAGTCTTCGTCGTCGCACTCGATGACGAGGACCGCGTCTGCCTCATCACTCTCGAGCGCTACACGACCGGAGTGTCGATCGAGATTCCTGCCGGAGGAAGCGACGGCGAAGAACCGCTCGCGGCAGCGCAGCGCGAGCTGCTCGAGGAGACGGGCTTCGTCGCCGAGGACTGGACGGAACTCGGAACGATGAACGCCCTGAACGGGATCGCCCACGCCCCCGAGCACGTGTTCCTCGCTCGGGGTCTGACTCCGTCCGACGACTCCACTCGCACGCAGGCGGAGGAGGGCATCGACGCCGTCACCTGGGTACCGTTCTCCGACGTCCTCGGCATGATCTCCGATGGCCGCATCACCGATGGAGAGACCGTGGCGGCGATCGGATACGCCGGTATCCGTCTGGGCAGATTCCGCTGATCTCCTAGCGCCCTCATTCGCGCACGGCGCGCCCGCAGCGGGACGCGGTCGACGTTCAGATCAGACGCGGCCGCGACGTGCGACGCCGGAGGTCAGCGCGCTCGGAAGCAGGGACGCGACAGCGACGATCGCCTTGTAACGCAGCGAGGGGATCGAGACGGCCTTTCCGCGCGCCGCGTCACGGAGCGCCTCGCGGACCACACTCCGCGCGTCGAGCCACATGAAGCCGGGAACGCCCTCGTGCCCCGGTTCGAGTCCCATCCGCTCGTGGAAGGTCGTGTGCGTGAAACCCGGGCAGACGGCGGTGACCGTCACTCCGTCGCGTGCGTACTCGACATTCGCCCAGCGGCTGAATCCGATCAACCAGCTCTTGCACGCGGAATACGTGGAGCGCGAGATGAACCCTGCGACGGACGCGACGTTGATGATCCGGCCCCCGCGGCCGCGCATCGTCTGAAGCGCCGCGTGCATGAGCCGCATCGACGCCTCGACGTGAACGCGCAGATGGCGCACCTCGTCGTCGATGTCGTTGTCGGCGAACTGCAGCGGGAGGCCGAAGCCTGCGTTGTTGATGAGAAGGTCGACCGGATCGGAGGCATCACGGAGACGGTCGGCGACGCGCTCGACATCCTCATCGATCGACAGGTCGGCGGGAAGCACCTCGACCGCGACACCGTGCTCGCTGCGCAACTCGGCCGCCACGACCTCGAGATCGCCGGCGGAACGTGCGACGAGGATCAGATCGGCTCGGCGCCGGGCCAACTGGCGCGCGAACTCTGCGCCGAGGCCGGCGCTCGCTCCGGTGATCAGTGCGGTGGGCATCAGCGCTCGTATCCCAGGAAGCGGAACCGGATGCCGGAGCGCGACGTCTGCCACTCCCCCTCGTTCACGAGCCGCCACCCGGCTTTGGACGGCGCATACGCGTCGCCGGAGACCTCGATGTCGAGCTCGGTGACTTCGAGGCGGTCGGCGTCGGCGATCACCAGGCGGAAGATCTCGGCGCCGCCGATGATCCATACCTTCTCGTGGCCCCGCACCGCGTCCGTGACGGTCGCGGCACGTCGGGCGCCGTCCGCGGACCAGTCCTGCTGGCGGGTGATGACGATGTTCTCTCGCCCTCGAAGCGGGCGGAAGCGCTCAGGGAGCGAGTCCCACGTCTTGCGACCCATGATCACGGGAGCGCCGAGGGTGACTTCCTTGAAGTGAGCGAGATCCTCGGGGACGTTCCAGGGCATGCCGCCCTCTGCTCCGATGACGCCGCCGTGCGCCTCGGCCCAGATCAGCCCGACCCAGGTCATACCGCGACCGCCGCCCTGATCGGAGCGTGGTGCTGGTAATCCTCGACGACGAAGTCCTCGTAGTCGTAGTCGAGGATCGACTCGGGCTTCCGGGCGAACCTCAGCGTCGGGTATGGATACGGTTCGCGCGTGAGCTGTTCATTCACCTGGTCGAGGTGATTGTCGTAGATGTGGCAGTCACCCCCGGTCCAGACGAAGTCGCCCGGCTCGAGTCCCACCTGCTGGGCGACCATCAGCGTCAGCAAGGCGTAGGACGCGATGTTGAACGGGACGCCGAGGAACAGGTCGGCGCTGCGCTGATAGAGCTGGCAGGAGAGCTTGCCGTCCGCCACGTAGAACTGGAACAGGGCGTGACAGGGAGCAAGCGCCATGTCGGGAATGTCCGCCGGGTTCCAGGCAGACACGATGAGTCGCCGGGAGTCGGGCGTCTGCCGGATCTGCTCGATCACCTGAGCGAGCTGATCGATGCTCTCACCCTCCGGCGTCGGCCAGCTGCGCCACTGCACTCCGTAGACCGGACCCAGATCGCCGTCGGCATCCGCCCATTCGTCCCAGATGGTGACACCATGCTCCTGCAGCCACTTCACATTCGAGTCGCCCCTGAGGAACCAGAGGAGCTCATAGGCGATCGACTTGAAGTGCACCCGCTTCGTGGTGATGAGCGGGAAGCCCTCGGAGAGATCGAAGCGGATCTGCCGCCCGAAGACGCTGGTGGTGCCGGTTCCTGTTCGATCGGACTTGTGAGTGCCGGACTCCAGCACGTCTCGGAGAAGGTCTTCGTACGGCGTCGGGACGGCTGCGCTCATGTGTGCCAGACTACCCGCCCTGGGAGCTGTCGAGTCGGATCGTCACGATGCGACATATCGGCCCGGGCGGTGCCGGATCGCCCGTATTCTCGACGCATGTCACCCGCCGTCGCCCTTCTCGTCGCCGCAGCGCTGCTCGTGCTCGCCGGCACGATCGGTGTCGTGCTGAGACTTCTCGACGGACGGCGTCGCGGAGGCGGCCATCTGCGCTTCGATCCGAACGACGCGGGCGTGTCGCGCCTGGGCGCGAGAGCGACAGTCGTGCAGTTCAGCACCGAGATGTGCACCCGCTGCCCCCAGGTACGACGCATGCTCAGCAGCTACGTCGCAGAATCGGAGGGCCTGGACCACGTGGAGGTCGACCTGACGCATCGACCGGATCTGTCGGCTCGATACAAGGTCATGCAGACACCGACGACCTTCATCGTCGACGGATCAGGAGCCGTCCGCGCACGCTTCCATGGCGTGCCCCATCGACACGCGCTGAACGACGCGCTGGCAACCGTATGACGAGGACGGAAAGCACATGACGACACCGGCCGGCATCGATCCCCGCGGCCCGCGATTCGCAGCGACGATCACGACAGTGCTGCTGCTCGTCGCGACATATCTGGCGCTGGTCGGCATCTCGACCGCACGGACCTTCGGCTGGTTCGCCTATCAGCCGCTCGACTCGGCCGACATCGGCTCGGCCACGTGGGCCGTGACGTCGGCGACCCTTGCACAGCGCGCGCTGGACCCGGGGTTCCTCCTCACGATCGTGATCGCCCTGCTGTTCCTGTGGGGCGTCCTGTCACCCGCGACTGCACCATGGGGCGTCGTGTTCCGCAGGGTCATCCGTCCGAGACTGGCCGCTCCGACCGAGCTCGAGGATCCGCGTCCACCGCGGTTCGCCCAGGGTGTCGGTCTCGTCGTCGTCACGATCGGTCTCGTGCTGCACCTCGCCGGGGTCCCGTGGGCGCTGCCCATCGCGACCGCCGCCGCTTTCATCGCCGCCTTCCTCAATGCGGCGTTCTCCTTCTGCCTCGGATGCCAGATCTATCTGCTGCTGCAGCGAGCAGGCATCCTCGGTCGCGCGGCGTCGACCGCCTGAGCGCTGTTCCGCCGCACGCCCACGCTCGATAGGCTGGCCGCACACGCGACCCGCATCGAGCAGCGCGCGATACAACGGAGGAATCATGCCCGTCACCAGCGAAGCCACCACCACCTGGACCGGATCCCTCACCGAGGGCTCGGGCACAGTGGCGTTCTCCTCATCGAAGCTCGGGACCTTCCCGATCAACTGGAAGGCCCGCAGCGAGGGCAGCGACACCACCACCACGCCTGAAGAGCTGATCGCCGCAGCCCACGCGTCGTGTTTCAGCATGGCGCTGTCTCACGCGCTGTCCGAGAACGGCACTCCGCCGGAGCGCGTCAACACGAGCGCGTCCGTCACCTTCAAGCCCGGTGTCGGAATCAGCGGAAGCCACCTCAACGTGAACGCGGTCGTCCCCGGGCTCAGCCCTGAGGAGTTCCAGTCGATCGCTGCCGAGGCGAAGGTCGGCTGCCCCGTATCGCAGGCGCTCGCCGGCATCGAGATCACGCTCGAGGCCACGCTCGCCTGACGTCGGTCATCCGCGAGCGATGCGAATCGCCTCGCGGATGCTGGCGCGAGCGTCCTTGCGGCGGCCAGCGGCATCCTGGACGACGCCGAGTCGGTAGCGCGCGCGCCAGTCCGTCGGCTCCGCATCCGCCTCCCCCGCGTATCTCGCGATGAGCGGGTCAGCGTCGGCACGAGCGATCCGGCCACTCGGCGTCAGCTCGGACTCCGCCGCGGGCATACCGCCCTCGGCATCGAGCTCACGCCCGAGCCGGTCGGCAGCGAACCCGAACTGCATCTCTCGGACGAGCGCCCATGCCCCGATCGGGGCGAGAACGATCAGCGCGATGCCCATGCCGATGGACACCGGTGTGCCGACAGCGAAGAACATCACCGCCAACCAGATGGCGACGGCGAGGTAGACCAGCAGTGCGGCGGCCATCAGGCCGACGCCGATCCGCGACATCACGAGCGGATGCCGATGTCGATCATGCTCTCGAGCCCGACGAAGACGCCGATCGCCTGGGCCGCGAACGGCACCGCGAGACGGATGCCCGGGGCGTAGGCGAGTGCGGGGTCGACCGTGTCATGCGTGAACGTGAGGGACTCACCGGGGCCGGACAGGACGACCTCCTGTTTGGCGATGACGCCGGGACGCCGGAGCGAGTGGATCGGCACGCTGCCGACCTGCTGTCCGCGCGCTCGCTGGTCGGCGTGCGGTGCGCTGACGGGACCCTGTTCGGCGCGTGCGGCGGCGATGAGCTCGGCCGTGCGCACCGCAGTGCCGCTCGGCGAATCCACCTTCGCCTCATGGTGTGCCTCGACGATCTCCGCCGATCCGAAGAACGGCGCGGCTGCTGCGGCCAGAGCCGAACCGAGCACCGATCCCAGCGAGAAGTTCGGGATGAAGACAGCCCCGGTTCCGGCGTTCTCCACCAGAGGACGCACGAGTGCGATCCGCTCGGTGGACCATCCTGACGTGGCGACGAGAATGTTGATCTCACGCTCGACCGCAGCGCGCACGACGTCGACACTGACCTGAGGCGTGGTCGCGTCGATCACCAGGTCCGCACCGTCGAGCTCGGCGAGGTCGCTACGAGACGTCAGCACGCGCGTCACCTCGAAGCCCTCGAGCTCGTCGATCACCGAACCGATGATCGATCCGAGCTTCCCGGTTCCGCCGACGAGTGCTACCTGGGTGGTCATGCGTTCAGTCTATTTCGCGACGTCGATCCGCCCGGCGCGGCGGGCCGGAACTCAGGGAATCAACGGGGAATCAGACGGGCATCGAATCGGGGATGCCGGTGCGCAGCTCGACCGGGAGATGCCCGGTGTCGTTGTGAGTGAGGAGCGTCCAGGGCCGGCCCTGTTTCTGGGCGATCACCGTGAGGCCGCAGTGCGCCTGGTTCAAGGTCATCCATCGCCACTCGGGGGCACCGAGGACCTCACGCACGAACCACGAGATCACGAAGTTGTGGGTGATGAGCACCTCGTGCACGTCACCCGGTTTGCGCACCAGGAACTCGTTGACCGCGTCGAACATCTGAGCACGCCCGGCATCGAGCTCCGCCTCCGTCACCGAGCCGAAGAACGGTTCGTAGGCGGCCGGGGTCTCGTCGGTCATCCCCGTGGGCACGCAGTCGAATAGCAGTGCGGTCGGCTCTGGATCGACCGACGGGAGTCGCTCGGCGATCGCACGGGCCGTCTCGTTGGCGCGCAGGAGCGGAGAGTGCCAGACGGCGTCGAGCGGGAGTCCCGAGAGCCGATCTGCGATGAGTTCGGCCTGACGCTGGCCACGCGGCGACAGGGGCCCGTCGGCGAGACCGTGCTCGGCGTCCTGATGTTCACCATGTCTGACCAGATATATGTAATGCGTCACAAACTCGCTCGCTTCATCGACAGCGTCCGCCGGGATTCACTCCACCCTATGCCAGGTCTGTGACAGAGGCGTTACGACGCTCAGTTGCCGGCGCGAGTGAGCTCGGTGACCTGTGCGCGCGACAGCGTGACGCCGGCGCCCTGCATCAGCTCGTCGACGTGCTCGGTCGCGAAGGTGTTGACGATGGGCGCCGCGATGGTCCGCTGCGCGAGCAGCCACGCGATGGACACGGCGGCCACGGGAACCTCGAGTTCGGTCGCGACCTGGTCGAGAGCCCGCAGGATCTTCGTGCCACGCCTGTTGAGATGCCCCCGCAGCTGCTCCCCGCGTACGCCCCGCGAGGTCAGCGCCTTGCTGCGGTGGCGACCGGAGAGGAAACCGTGCTCGAGAGCGTGCGACGGCGTGACCGCGAGGCTCTGCGCACCCGCCACCAGACGCAGGTCCCCTTCGAACGGCTGACGGCGCACGAGGTTGTACGGCGAATCGATGACCTCGATGCGTGGGTACCCGGCCGAGGCGAGGATGCGCGCCTCCACGAGCCGCTCGGGTGCGAAGCCGAATGCGCCGAGTGCGCCGATCTTGCCCGCGTCGACCATCCACTCGACCGTCGCGAGGGTGTCCTCGAGATTCGTCGTGCGGTCGAGCGTCGCGTCGAGGTACAGCACGTCGATGCGCTCGACGCCGAGCCGCGTGAGCGACCCCTCGACAGCGCGGACGAGGTTCACCGAACCGAGACCCGGATTGTCTGCGTGAGCACCGATCCGCACACTCAGCAGGGCGCGGTCGCGTCGCCCTCTGGACTGCAGCCATTGGCCGATGATGTGCTCGCTGCGACCGCCGGAGAATCCGTCGGCGGTGTGGATGGCGTTGCCACCGAATTCGACGTAGCGGTCGAGGATCCCATGGCTCGTCTCGAGATCGACGTTCCAGCCGAACTCCGCCGCACCGAGCATGAGCGGAAAGGTCTCGAGCCCGGTCTCGCCGAGAGGGACGCGGATGGTCTCCCCTATTCCGGGTCCGACGATCGGGATGGGTGCGGACGGGTGCTCTGCGGCGCCCTGCTGCGCGCGATCGGCCGGCGCTCCTGCGCCTACACTGAACAACCGCATATCCTCACCCCCGCGTCAATCGGTGCGTACCGACCTGCGTCACTGCCTGAAATGCACCCCCCGGTGCGTACTTCGAGAGTAGGCGAGATCTGCGAACTCCCCGACCAATACGGGGAACGGCGCAAGAACTTCCCATAACGGTTTGATCACATCGGATACGACGAAGCCCGGACCGTCCGTGTGGACAGCCCGGGCCTCGTGTCGAAGCGCTGGCGATTACTCGGCAGCGGCCTCGTCAGCAGGAGCTGCGTCCGCTGCGGGGGCGTCGTCGAGCACGGGCTCGAGCGACAGCTTGCCGCGGTCGTCGATCTTCGTGATCTTCACGAGGATCTTCTGGCCGACGGACAGGACGTCATCGACGTTCTCGACGCGCTTGCCACCGGCGAGCTTGCGCACCTCGGTGACGTGCAGCAGGCCGTCCTTGCCGGGCAGCAGCGAGACGAACGCACCGAACGTCGCGATCTTCACCACGGTTCCGAGGAACTGCTCTCCCACCTCCGGGTTGGTCGGGTTCGCGATCGCGTTGACCTGGGCACGGGCAGCCTCGGCCGAGGGGCCGTCGGTCGCGCCGATGTAGACGGTGCCGTCCTCCTCGATGGAGATCTGCGCGCCGGTCTCGTCCTGGATCGCGTTGATCGTCTTGCCCTTCGGGCCGATCAGCTCACCGATCTTGTCGACCGGGATCTGCACGCTGATGACGCGCGGCGCGGTCGGTGCCATCTCGTCGGGAGCGTCGATCGCGGCGTTCAGCACGTTGAGGATGGTCAGACGGGCGTCGCGAGCCTGGGTCAGCGCGCCGGCGAGCACCGACGACGGGATGCCGTCGAGCTTCGTGTCGAGCTGGATGGCCGTGACGAACTCGCTGGTACCGGCGACCTTGAAGTCCATGTCGCCCAGCGCGTCCTCTGCGCCGAGGATGTCGGTGAGGGCTGCGTAGCGCGTCTCTCCGTCGACCTCATCGGAGACGAGTCCCATCGCGATGCCGGCGACGGCTGCGCGCAGAGGCACACCCGCGTTCAGCAGCGACAGGGTCGACGCGCAGACGGAACCCATCGACGTCGAGCCGTTGGAGCTCAGCGCCTCGGAGACCTGACGGATCGCGTAGGGGAACTCCTCGCGGCTGGGCAGCACCGGCACGAGCGCGCGCTCGGCGAGGAAGCCGTGCCCGATCTCGCGACGCTTCGGCGAACCGACCCGGCCGGTCTCACCGGTCGAGTAGGGCGGGAAGTTGTAGTGGTGCATGTAGCGCTTGCTCGTGGTCGGCGACAGCGAGTCGATCTGCTGCTCCATCTTGAGCATGTTCAGCGTGGTGATTCCCATGATCTGGGTCTCGCCGCGCTGGAAGATCGCGGAGCCGTGAACGCGCGGGATGACCTGGACCTCGGCGTCGAGCGGACGGATGTCGGCCAGGCCGCGGCCGTCCATGCGCACGCTCTCGGTGAGGATGCGGCCGCGGACGATCTTCTTCGTGACGGACTTGTACGCTGCGGAGAACTCGATCGGGGCTCCAGCGGGCAGGTTGCCTGCTTCGACCGCTTCGATGAGCTGCGCCCTGACGCGGTCCTTGACCTCGTCGTCCTTGCCCTGACGCTCCTGCTTGTCGGCGATCTGGTAGACGTTCACCAGGTCGTCGTAGGAGCGCTCGGCCACGAAGTCGTAGACCTCGCTGGAGTACGGCGGGAAGACCGGGTACACACCCGGCTCCTTCGACGCGCTGGCGGCGAGCTCGGCCTGAGCCTTGACGAGCTGAGCGATGAAGGGCTTCGATGCCTCGAGGCCCTGCGCGACGACAGCCTCGTCGGGCTTGGTGGCGCCGGCCTTGATGAGGTTCCAGCTGCCCTCGGTGGCCTCAGCCTCGACCATCATGATCGCGACATCTTCGGTGCCGTCGGACTTGGTGACGACGCGACCGGCGACGATCAGGTCGAACACGGCCTCGCTGACCTGCTCAGCCGTCGGGAACGCGACCCACTGGTCCGCGTGCTCGCCGTGGCCGGGGATGAACGCGAGGCGCACACCGGCGACGGGACCCGAGAACGGGAGACCCGAGATCTGCGTCGACGCGGAAGCCGCGTTGATCGCGAGGGCGTCGTAGAACTCGCCCGGGGCGATCGACAGGACGGTGATGACAATCTGGACCTCGTTGCGCAGGCCGTCGACGAACGACGGACGCAGCGGACGGTCGATCAGACGGCAGACGAGGATCGCCTCGGTCGAGGGACGTCCCTCACGACGGAAGAACGAGCCGGGGATCTTGCCTGCTGCGTACGAACGCTCTTCGACGTCGACCGTCAGCGGGAAGAAGTCGAAGCCCTCGCGCGGGTGCTTGCCTGCGCTGGTGGCCGAGAGGAGCATGGTCTCGCCGTCGAGGTACGCGGCGACTGCGCCCTGAGCCTGCTGCGCGAGGCGGCCGGTCTCGAAGCGGATGGTGCGGGTGCCGAAGCGGCCGTTGTCGAGAACGGCCTCGGTGGCGGTGATTTCAGGACCTTCCAAGAGGTCTCTCCTTCTTTGTTTAGACTCGCGAGTCCGTGTGACGCGCGAGCGCATTCATGAAGGAGCGGATTCAGCCGGATACGGGCGCGCGGGCATCCCCGCGAATCTCACCTGCGCTGGCCACCAGTAGAAAGCCACCCGACGTCGCGCCGAGGAACCCACCACAGGGGACCAGCTCTCCGCCGATCGCTCCATGAGTCGATATGAAGTTGTGCGGTCGACACACGTCGACCTCCTCCAGCCTATCAGCGCGCCCTTGAATGTCCTCCGTTTCCGTCCGCGGCGGGTTCGTTCAGTGGACCTTGACGTCCTGCGGAGCGCTCGATCGTCCGAGATAGACGTAGTCGTCGTGCTTCGCGACCCGGCCATCGCCGGCCGCCCGACCGTGCAGTCGTCGCCACACCCAGGGCAGCGCATGGCGGCGCCACCACAGTCCCGCGCCGATCTGCTCGTTCTCATGCAGCGCGGCATCGAGCGCCCCCAGCGCGTCGGCGTGCGGCACCGAGAGGACCTCGCCCGCGCGATACGCGAGGAATCTGTGACCACGACTGCTGAGGTGGACGAGGTCCTCCCCCCAGTTCGGGCGATCCGGAAGCGACGGGTACAGGTCGGTGTCGATCAGGATCGCGCCCGTCCGCGCGGCGATGCCGGACAGTGCCGTGGCGAATGCCGCGAACCTCCTGGTGTAGATCCCGGCCGCTCTCCGACGGGGCAGGAACGGAGTGACGAGCAGCACGTCGGCCCCGATGTCGCGGAGCCGGGTGACCGCGCCCTCGAGCTCCGCGGCGAGCGCGGGCACGTCGACCGTCGACTTAACCAGATCGTTGGCGCCGATCAGGATGGACACGAGGTCCGGCTGCAGTTCGAGCGCTCGATCGAGCTGGGTGCCGCACACATCACGCACACGCTTCGACCGGACGGCGAGGTTCGCATACCGGAGACCTCCGCGTGCGGCGAGCAGCAGGGCGAGCCGGTCGGCCCATCCACGGAGCGCACCATCTGGTGCCGGATCGCACAGGCCTTCCGTGAGCGAGTCCCCCAGCGCCACGTAACGCCGCCAGGTGCGCGCTTGCACCGGGGCGATGGGCTCCGGCCGCGTCAGGCGGCGAGCGCGCGCTCCCTCATCGATCATCCTGAGCTCTCGGGCCTCCTCGTAATGCCCCATCAGCTGAGAACAGACGTTCGCCCAGCTGCGACCCTGCACGGCCTCGCGTCCTGCTGCGCCGAACGCCCGGCGTTTGCGGCCGTCGCCGGTGAGGTCGACCACGCGCATCCGCAGGTCGCCGAGATCGCCGGGACGGTAGAGCCATCCGTCGATTCCCATCCGGACGAGGCCGAGGGGGCCGCCGCGACCGGTGGCGACGACGGGCACCCCGCTGGCGTGGGCCTCCTGTAGGGTCTGTCCGAAGGTCTCGCTCTCTCCCGGGTGCACGAACACGTCGAAGGATGCCATGGCTGCTGCGAGCGCGTCGCCTTCGAGGTGCCCGAGGAAGCACGCACCGGGCATCAGGGACTCGAGTCGAGGCCTGCTCGGTCCGTCCCCCACGATCACGAGTCGCGCACCGGGGATCGTCTGCAGCACTGTCAGGTCTTCCACCTGCTTCTCGGGTGCGAGCCTGCCCACGTAGCCGATCACGACCTCGCTCGCCCACTCCGCGCGCAGTGTCGCGCTCCGGCGGGCCGGCTGGAACCGCTCGGCATCCACGCCTCTCCCCCACAGACGGATGCGATCCACACCGAGCTGCGCGAGCTGCTGCGCCGAGTCGGGCGACGGCGCGAGCGTGATGGTCGCGCGCCGATGGAGCCGCGCGATGTGCGATTCGGCGACACCGGTCGCCACAGGGATGCGATACCTCTGCGTGTATGCCGCGACATCGGTCTGGTACGCGGCGACGGCGGCGACGCCGATGTGCTCTGCGGCGAGCGCGCCTCGCCATCCGAGGGCGAAGGGCGAAGCCAGGTGGATGACATCGGGGCGGAAGCGTCGCAGCGATGCCGCGACCTGACGTGCAGGCGGGGTTCCCACGCGCACACTGCGGTACCCCGGCAGCGCGAGGCTGGGGACCGCTTCCACAGCGGCTCCGTGCACCTCCCCGGGGATGCCGGTCCCATCGGGCGCGATCACATGCGCATCATGGCCAGCACGTTCGAGGTGACTGAGGATCTGCAGGACGGATCCGGTGACACCGTTCATGTGCGGAAGGAAGGACTCTGTCACGATCGCGACTCTCACGTCCTCAGGATGCAGCCCTCGACTCCCACCCGAGGCGCGAATCGGGTCGGAGCACCAGAAGTTCACCGGATGCTGGACGGCTCTTCACCGGCTATCCCGGCGTTGGTTCCCGTTCACCTCCGACGACCACGGTGGGAACGTGTCCACTGAACTGCTCGACGGCCCCTGGGCTCTGGTGGTCATGAGCCTGCTCGTGCTGGGCGACTCGTTCTTCGTGGTGGTTCCGGGAGAGATCGCGGTGACCGCGCTCGGCGCCGTCGCATCGACGACCGGCGATCCTCCCCTGTGGTGTGTGATCCTGTGGGCGGGCATCGCCGCGGTCGCCGGAGACGTCACCTGCTATCTCGTGGGTCGCAGCGTGGGCGTCGACAGGTGGCGCTGGATGCGCACGCCCCGAGTGCGCCGAGCGCTCACCTGGGCGCGGCTGCGTCTGGACGGCGGGACCGCCACCGTGCTCTTCACCGCGCGCTTCGTCCCTTTCGCTCGACTGGCGATCAACCTCATGGCAGGGGCCTCGCGGATCCCGCCGGCTCGGTATCTGCCGCTCGTGACGATCGCGGCGTTCGGGTGGTCCGCCTACCAGGCATCCGTGGGCGCCATCGTCGCCGTGCTGCTTCCGGGAGGCCCTCTGGTCGCCGTCCTCGTGTCCGTCGTCGTCGCCGTCGGGCTCGGCGCCGCGATCGATGTCGTGTCGCGCCGAGCACGGAACTGATCCACCCATGCCTCAGATGCGTGCCCTAGGCTGGCGAGCATGAGCACCGAAGAAGGCGCCTCCTCCAGCGAGGAGATGAAGCGCAAGTTCAAGGAAGCGCTCGAGAAGAAGAACGCGCACCACCGGCAGGGCGAGGCCCACCTGGATGGCGACTCCGCCGTCCATGGCGCGCCCGCCCCGCAGACGCGGCGCGAGTTCCGACGCAAGAGCGGTTGACCACACGGATGCGGGAGCCGACTGCCGTCGACTCCCGCATCCCTCTTCTCAGCAGGCAGCTCAGCTTCGCGCCGCGCGCGCCCGTGCCCGCTCCTCCTTCGCCGCCATCTCGTCGAGCGCGGATTCCTTGAGGCCCTGGATGTCCACGGCCGTGCTCTCGTCCGCCATGCCGTGGTCATCCACGCCGTCGAGCGAGGACTCCTCGAACGGCAGCGCGCCGCTCAGCACCTGCTGCACGCGTTCGCGATCGATCTGGCGCGTCCAGGTGCCGATGAGCAGCGTCGCCACCGCGTTGCCGGTGAAGTTCGTCAGGGCCCGTCCCTCCGACATGAACCGGTCGATGCCCACGATCACGCCGACGCCGTCGACCAGGTCGGGACGGTAAGCCTGCAGCCCGCCGGCGAGGGTGGCGAGTCCGGCTCCGGTGACACCGGCGGCACCCTTGCTGGCGATGATCATGAAGACGAGCAAGCCGATTTGCTCACCGATCGTCATCGGCTGCCCCATGCCGGTCGCGATGAAGAGCGACGCCATCGTGAGGTAGATCGCCGTGCCGTCGAGGTTGAACGAGTACCCGGTGGGGACCGTGATGCCGACGACGGGCTTGGATACCCCGATGTGCTCCATCTTCGCGATCAGACGCGGAAGGGCGGACTCAGATGACGAGGTGCCGACGATCAGCAGGTACTCGCGGGCGAGGTACTTCACCAGGCTGAAGATGTTGACCCGGGTGACGGCGAAGAGCAGGGTTCCGAGCACGACCACGATGAACAGGATGCAGGTGATGTAGAACGCGACCATCAGCACGCCGAGGCTCCAGATCGCGGCGATGCCCGTCTTGCCGACGACCGCGGCGATGGCTCCGAACGCGCCAAGCGGTGCAAGCCACAAGATCATGCCCAGGATGCGGAAGACCAGCTTCTGGAGGTTCTTGACCGCATCCATGATCGGGGCGCCCTTTTCGCCGAGTCCCTGGAGTGCGAAGCCGACGAGCAGCGCGATGAACAGAACCTGCAGCACGCTCTCGCCCGTGAAGGCGGAGAAGAACGTCGTCGGGATGATGCCCAGGATGAACTCCGTGGTGGTCTTCGCCTCGGTCGCTGTCGCGTCATAGCTGGAGTTCGCCATATCGAGGCCCGCACCGGGGTGGATGATGTTGCCGACCACCAGGCCGATCGCCAGCGCGAACGTCGACATGACCATGAAGTAGAGCAGCGCGAGTCCGCCGATCTTGCCGACGGTCGCTGCCTTGGCGATCGAGCCGACGCCCACCACGATCGTGCAGAAGATGATCGGCGCGATCATCATCTTGATGAGAGAGACGAAGCCCTTGCCGATCGGTTCGAGGCTCTGTCCGACCTCGGGCCAGATGAGGCCGACCGCGGCTCCGAGCACGACGGCGATGATGACCGACACGTACAGCCACGTATGCCTGTCCCATGCCTGCTTGCCGCGCCGCCAATGGAATCCGGGAAGCGAGAACCCTGTCGTGATGGCCATGTTTTCCTCCTTGATCATGAACGTCTTCGTCTCATGCCCTCGGGCGCCCTCGCCTTCGGTAAGCTCACGGTCGCGGACATCACTCGGCAAAGCCATTTGTGGTCGTATTGGTCATTACCGATATGCCGGACTCCGCGATCACCGTCGATCGGAAGGACGCGATGAGACCTGCCCGCAGCATCGCTTCACGGGTGTTCGCCGTGCTCCTCGTCGCCGCGCTCGTCGTGGGAGCTCTGGTCGCCGTCTTCCTCGTGATCGATGCGCAACGCGCCACGCATGCCGAGGCCGAGCGCGTCACGGCGGCGACAGCAGTGACTCTCGCCGTGTCACCGCTCGTGATCGACACCCTCGAGGTCGGCGATGCCGCAACGGCCACGCAGACCCTCGAGCCCTATGCGCTCGATGTGATCTCGGACGCGGATCTCGACTTCGTGACGATCATGACGCCTGACGGCACCCGCGTGACCCACCCTGACATCGAGCAGATCGGGGCGAGATACCTCGGCACCATCCCCGACACGCCTCGAACCTTCACCGAGGTGTTCACCGGCACTCTCGGGCCCTCGGTGCGAACCATCGTTCCGGTACTCGCCTCCGATGGCGAACCGGTGGGCTGGGTCTCGGCCGGCGTGACGACCGAGACCATCTCCGACACCCTGATCCGTCGTCTCCCCCTGTCACTCGGCATCACCGTCGGCCTCATCGCTCTCGGTGCGCTCGGCGCGTGGATCGCTCGCCGGTTCACGCGCGGTATCGCAGGAGACCTGCCGCCGGGTCAGGTGAGGGACGCCGTGTCGTCATACGAATCCCTGCGCACTCTGGGCGACGCGCTGCGCGCTCAGACGCACGAGCACGGCAATCGCATGCACACGGCGGTCGCGCTTCTCGAGCTCGGCCGTAGCGAGGAGGCGATCGACATCCTGACCGAGACCTCGCGCCAGAGTCAGTCGCTCGTCGATCAGGTCACCGCACGACAGGCCGGCGATCCCGCCGTCGGTGCCCTGCTTCTCGGCAAGGCGTCGCAGGCCAGGGAGCGCGGGATCGACTGGCGGGTGAGCATCGACCCGGACACTCCCGCCTCCCCCCTCTCCCCCGTCGACAGCGTCGCCGTGCTCGGCAACCTGATCGACAACGCCATGGATGCCGCCGCCACCGGTGCTGAGCGCTGGGTGGGGGTCTCGCTGCGCCCCTCGAAGAACGGCGGAATCGTCCTCGAGGTCTCCGACGGCGGGGACGGCATACCCTCCGACCTGCGCGAGCGCGTCTTCACCCAGGGCTTCTCGACCAAGCCTGCAAGCAACCACGGGCGCGGAGTCGGGCTCGCTCTCGTCCGCGCGGTGGTGGCCGGGGTGGGCGGCACTGTGGAGCTCTCCGCTCATCCGACCACGTTCACCGTCACCCTCCCGCCGGCGAGAGGACGCAGGAGCCCATGATCCGCACGCTGATCGTCGATGACGACGCTCTGACACTCGAGCTCCACCGCTCGTACCTCGAGAGGATCGACGGCTTCATCGTGGGCGGCGAGTGCACCGGCGCCAGGGCCGCATTGACCGCCGTGCTCGATCAGCCGCACGACGAGCCGTTCGACCTGGTCCTTCTCGACATCACGATGCCCGACGGCTCCGGCATCGATGTGCTCCGAGGGCTGCGTGCCCGACACGCTGCCGTCGATGTGATCGCGATCACCGGCGTGCGCGATGCGGACACCGTCCGACAGATGGCAGCTCTCGGCGTCTACCAGTACCTCGTCAAGCCGTTCCCCTTCGCGGTGTTCCACGAGCGTCTCACCGCGTATCGCATCCATCGGGAGCAGGCACGGTCGACGGCCGGAGAGGCGACCCAGGCGGAGATCGATGCGCTTCTCGGGCGCACGACGGGGACGATCCCGATTCCCAAAGGGCTGTCGACCGCGACGCTGCAGAAGGTGACGACAGAGCTGCGCTCCTCCAGCGCCGCGGTCTCGGCGAGCGAGGCCGCCGCGCGACTCGGGATGTCTCGCGTGTCCGTACGGAGGTACCTGGAGCATCTCACCGATTCGGGCATCATCACACGCAGCGCTCGCTACGGCGCACGTGGACGCCCGGAGACGGAGTACCGCTGGACGAGACGCGTCGACGGAGACGAATGATGCCGGCGCGGCACCCCCGCCCGTCCCATCGTTCGGACGACGCGGATCCTGTCCGCTGGATGCGGCCCGGTGTCAGCCCGGTGTCAGCGCGGGAGCCGCCCCTCGTGGATGAGCGAGTCGGGGTCGGCGGCGGCCCTGATGGCGCGAAGGCGATCGATCGCCGTCGGGTCACCGCAGCGCTCGAGGGTCTCACCCGGACCCAGGAACGTCGGGACCGTGCACGGGGCGATCGCGTGCGCCAGCACCTCACGGAAGCCCGCCATGCTCGCCTCCCCCGGTTCGCTCGGCACCCCGGGGAAGACGGGCACCAGGGCGTGGAGCAGCCAGCCGACGCCCTGAAGTGTCGCAAATCCGGCGCGTCGAGGATCGTTCAGCGCGCCACCGAGCATCCGGATGTCGATGCCCATGATCGGCCACTGATCCGGCAGCTCGCGGAACCGCAAGAGATCGTCGATCGTCGCGTCGTCGAGCGACGAGAGCGCAGCAGACACGCCTTTGCCCGGCGTCGGTTCGGTGGGTTCGCCGCTCGACGCCGCGACGGTCTTCGGCGATGTGGCCCCCGACATCTCACGACGAACCGTGCCTGCTCGCCGCACCCGCTCGAACAGCTCATCGGCGGATCCGACCGTGGACAGCGCCCGCACGCTGAGGAAGCTGCGTCCGCGGATCTCCTCGGGAAGCTGCGGAGCGTCGGGCATACGCATCGAATTCACGAACACGTTGAGCGATGCCGGGGCCTCTGCGGACAGATCGCGGACGGCCCGCAGCACCGACCCGGCGTCTGCGGCGTCGAAAGTGAGTTCGGTTCCCCACAGCGACGGCGCGGGAACCAGGTCGATCTCGAGGGCCGTCACGATTCCGACGACGCCGCCCGCTCCGCGAAGCGCCCACATCATCTCCGGGTCGCTCTCGTCGTCGACCCGATCATGGGTCCCGTCGCTCCGCAGCACCCACGCGGCCCTGAGGTTGTCCGACCCGAGTCCTGCTGTGCGACTGAACCAGGAATGGCCGCCGCCCAGGGTGTACCCCGCGACGGCGACGACCGGGCTCGTGCCGGCAGGAGCCACCCAGCCCGTTCCTTCGAGCGCCTCGACGACGGCGCCCCAGCGGACTCCGCTGCCGATGCGGACCACCCCCGAACCGAGGTCGATCGACAGCTCGTCGAAGGCCGCCATTCGGACGATGACGGCGTCGGCCAGGTCTCCGCCGGCGCCGTGCCCGGTGGGCTGGACCGCGAGCGTCACGCCCGCGTCGCCCGCGGCGTCGAGAAGAGCGCGCAGATCGCGCAGATCGGCCGGTGCGGCCACGCCCGCCGGATGCTGTTCGATCGCCAGGTTCCACGGACGACGCGCCGCGTCGAAGGATTCGTCGCCGGGGAGGACGAGAGCGCCGCGCAGGGCATGCCGCGCGGATTCGAGGACAGAGCGAAGGGCCATGAGGTCACCGTACGACTCCCTTCGGACATCGTCTACGGCCTCATGGCCCTGCGCTCATTCCCGGTCGTGCCGGGGATCGATCACTCGCCGGCGAGACCGCCGAGCATGTGGCCGAACGAACGGCCCTCTCCGAGATACGTCGCCGGGTCGTACGGGTCGGCGGCCGCAGCCACCTCGCGCTTCGCGATCGCCTCAGCCAGCTCGCGAGCGCCCTTCTCGACGCGCTTGGCCAGAGGCGCGACGTCGTCGCCGCCCCCGCCCCAGTCGCTCGACGCCGCGAACACACCGGTCGAGACGGCGTCGGCATGCAGGTAGGCGAAGAGCGGACGGATGGCGTAGTCGATGGCGAGCGAGTGCCGAGCCGTGCCGGCGTTCGCTCCGATCAGCACCGGCTTGCCCGTGAGCGCGTCGGGATCGAGCACGTCGATGAACGACTTGAAGAGCCCGTTGTAGCTCGTCGAGAAGATCGGCGTGACGGCGATGAGCGCGTCCGCCGACACCACTGTGTTGATCGCGGTCTCGAGCGCGGGCGGTGCGAATCCGGTGAGCAGGTTGTTCGTGATGTCGTGGGCGTAGTCGCGCAGCTCGATCACGTCGACGCTCGCCTCGATGTCGTGCCCCGCGAGGGCCTTCACGGTCTCGGCCGCGAGGCGATCCGCGAGCATGCGCGTGGACGACGGGTTCGAGAGCCCGGCAGACACGACGGCGATACGACGAGTGGTCATCTCAGGCCCCCTTCCGGCTGAGTCCGAACGCGGCTCCCGCCGGAGCGGGAGAGTCCTGATAGGGCGAATCCCCCGTCAGGTTGTCACCGCGGTTCGCACCCGGACGAGCCTGACGCGTCGGTCCGTCGCCGAACTCGGCCCTCACCCGTGCGGCATGGGTCGGAGCATCCGGCACGCCGGCCGGACGATCCTTCGCCAGCTCCTTGCGCAGCACGGGCACGACCTCGGAACCGAGGATGTCCAGCTGCTCGAGGACGGTCTTCAGCGGAAGGCCCGCGTGGTCGATCAGGAACAGCTGACGCTGGTAGTCGCCGTAGTGCTCGCGCATGGCGGCATAGCGGTCGATGACCTGCTGAGGCGAGCCCACCGTCAGCGGGGTCATCTCGGTGAAGTCCTCCATGCTCGGTCCGTGACCGTACACAGGGGCATTGTCGAAGTAGGGGCGGAACTGATTCACGGCATCCTGCGACTTCGCCGCCATGAACACCTGGCCACCGAGGCCGACGATCGCCTGTTCGGGTGTGCCGTGTCCGTAGTGCGCGTAGCGCTGGCGGTACAGCTCGATCAGGCGCTGGTAGTGCTCCTTGGGCCAGAAGATGTTGTTCGCGAAGAAGCCGTCGCCGTAGTACGCGGCCTGCTCGGCGATCTCCGGGGTGCGGATCGATCCGTGCCACACGAACGGCGCGACTCCGTCGAGGGGACGAGGCGTCGAGGTGAAGCCCTGCAGCGGGGTGCGGAACTTGCCCTCCCAGTTCACGACGTCCTCACGCCACAGCTTGTGCAGCAGGGCGTAGTTCTCGATCGCCAGCGGGAGCCCCTGACGGATGTCCTGACCGAACCAGGGGTACACCGGACCCGTGTTGCCGCGGCCGAGCATGAGGTCCATGCGCCCGTCCGAGACGTGCTGCAGCATCGCGTATTCCTCGGCGATGCGCACCGGGTCGTTGGTCGTGATCAGGGTGGTCGACGTCGAGACGATCAGACGCTCGGTCTGCGCCGCGAGGGCGGCGAGGAACGTCGTGGGGCTCGAGGACCAGAACGGAGGGTTGTGGTGCTCGCCGATCGCGAAGACGTCGAGGCCGACCTCCTCGCTGTGCTTGGCGATCGCGAGGGTCGCCTTGATCCGCTCCTGCTCACTCGGCGTCTCGCCGGTGGTCGGGTCGCGGGTGATGTCGCTGACCGACATGATGCCGAACTGCACCGGGACGCCTGCCTGCTCACTCATGATTGCTCCGTCTTCTCCGAATCGGGTGCCCTGCATCCGGTTCTATTCATTTGAATGTATCTGAGTCAACGCGATGCGAGCAACTTTATTCCCCGAGTAGCCTCAGAGCATGCACAGCGACGGATCCGCCCTGACGAACCCCGCCACCGGATCCGTCCAGAAGCCCCGCAAGCGCGTGCCGTTCTGGGACAACGCGCGATATGCGTGCATCGTCCTCGTGGTGCTCGGCCACGCGATCCAGCGCCTCACCTACGACTCCGACATCGCGCTCGCGGCCTATCTCGCCCTCTACGCCTTCCACATGCCGGCGTTCGCGATCATCTCGGGCTACTTCTCGAAGTCCGGTTCCCCGACGCGTGTGCAGATGGCCAGGGTGATCACCGACATCCTGCTGCCCTACGTGATCTTCGAGTTCCTGTGGACCCTCACGAAATGGCTGGTCGAAGGTCAGGCCGACCCGAACTTCACCAAACCGTCCTGGACCCTCTGGTTCCTCCTGGCGCTCGGCATCTTCCGCCTCGTCCTCCCCTACCTCGCGCTGCTGCGGTGGCCGCTGCTGTGGACCGTCATCATCTCGATCGGCGTGGGCTATCTGCCCAACGTCGACAGCACGTTCTCGCTCTCGCGGACCCTGGGCCTTCTGCCCTTCTTCGCACTCGGCTGGTGGCTGCGCGAACGCGACGTCGTCACTCGCTTCCGCCTCCTCGAGATCCGCCCGTGGTGGATCCGCGTCGTCAGCGTCGTACTCCTCGCCGCGGCAGGGTTCTCGGCCTGGCGGTGGATCGATGTCTGGAAGGAGCTCGATCTGCGCCACTGGTTGTTCTACGAGGACGCGTACGCGGACCTCGGCGGAGAGCAGTGGTGGGCCGGCGGTGTGCGCGTCGCACTCATGCTGATGGCAGTGATCCTGAGCGCCGCCTTCTTCGCTCTGATCCCCCGCGGAACCTACTGGTGGACGAAGTTCGGCCAGTACACCATGTACGTGTTCCTGCTCCACTCGTTCGTGCTGTACCCCTTCCGCGAGACCGGGGTGCTGCGCGACCTCGACCCGACGTGGCTGTGGCTGCCGCTCGTGACGCTGCTGTCGGTGGTGCTGGCTCTCGCGCTCGCCACCAAGCCCGTGCGCTGGCTCTTCCGCCCGCTGGTGGAGCCCCGCCCGTCCTGGCTCTTCCGAGACCCCGAGCTGGCTCGACGCGAGGGCCACCGCAGCGACCCGACCGGCTCTCGTCGGCCCCGTCAGGGCGCAGCGGCTAGCCTGAAGGAGTGACGAGAGCCGAGATGATCCGCGACCGCCTCGTGGACCATGCGGACGCGTCGGGGTTCGGGGCTCACGGGCTCCACGTGCTCGTGGGCGACGACGTCGCCGAGCACCGGTGGACTGCCGACGTCCGCGAGGAGATCCACTCGGTTGCGAAGGGCGTGTCCGTCCTCGCGGCCGGAATCGCTGCCGCCGACGGTCTCATCTCGCTCGATGCCCCGATCGCAGAGTACGTGCCGGACCTCACCTTCGGAGACGGCGTCGAGCACCTCACGCTGCGACGACTGCTCTCGATGTCGAGCGGAGTCGATCTCGCCTGGTCGGAGACCATGATGACGGACTGGCCCGATCTCGCACGAGAGTTCCTCTCGCGCCCGTCTCGCGGTCACGTCTTCCAGTACTCCAACGCCAGCACGTACGCGGCGATGATGATCCTGGCCACGCGGACCGGTGACGTCGTCGAGTATCTGCGCCCCCGGCTGCTCGCGCCTCTGGGCTTCGACGACCTCGAGTGGGAGCGGTGCCCGCAGGGACGCATCGTCGCGGGAGGCGGCATCGCACTGCGCACGGAGGAGATGGCGCGCCTCGGTCGGCTGATCCGCGACCGTGGCGAATGGCAGGGCCGACGACTCGTGCCGACCGAGATCATCGACGCGATGCACTCCGACTGGGTGGTCGCCGGTGAGAATGCCGGTTACGAGCGCTATGCGCTCGCGGGGTGGGACGGCCCGGGCCAGGTGTGGCGCCTGCACGGGGCGTACGGACAGCTGCTGATATTCGGTGAGGATGCCGTCGTCACGATCACAGCCGACGACCATTTCGGCGCGGATGCCTACGCGACGTTCGTCGCGGAGACGCTGTGCTCCTGACCCTCGACCGGCATCAGGCGAAGAGGTCGGCGCCGACGAACGAGCCCGGCTTCGAGCCTCCGGGGACCGCCCAGATCCCTGACCCGACATGCGTGACGTACTCGTTCATCCGATCCGTCGACAGCCGGCGCTGCAGCGAGACGAACTGAGCGGGATCCCGCTGGTACGACAGGAAGAAGAGCCCCGCGTCCAGCCGTCCGAGATCGTTGTTGCCGTTGACATAGTTGAATCCTCGCCGCAGGATCCGGATGCCGTCGTTCTGGTCCGGATGCGCGAGACGGACGTGCGCGTTCTGATCGATGGCCGACGTACCGAAATCCGGCGCCGCGAACTCGTCGCCGCCGGAGAGCGGAGCGCCCTCGCCCTTGTCGCGCCCGATGATGGTGTTCTGCTCGGAGAGCCGCACGCGGTCCCAGGTCTCGATCCGCATCGCGATCTTGCGCGCCACGAGGTACGACCCGCCGACCATCCACTCGGGCCTGTCATCGGGGCCGAGCCACACGTTCTCGTCGAGGGCGACGGAGTCATCGGCGAGGATGTTCGCGGTCCCGTCCTTGAAGCCGAACAGGTTGCGGGGCGTCGCCTGCGCCGACGTCGTGCGGGACGTCTTGCCGAACCCGAGCTGGGACCAGCGCAGCTTGGCACGACCGAAGGCGATGCGGCTCAGGTTGCGGATCGCGTGCACGGCGACCTGGGGGTCGTCGGCGCACGCCTGGATGCAGAGATCGCCGTGCGAGGTCTGCGGGTCGAGATCGTCGCCGAGGAAGGCGGGAAGCCTCTCGAGCCGCTCGGGACGCAGGGAGGCGATGCCGTACCGGTCGCCCTCGTCGCTCTCGAACAGGGTCGGGCCGAAGCCGAACGTGATCGTGAGGCCGGCTGCCGTCAGCCCGAGAGCCTCGCCCGTGTCATCCGGCGGCACCTCCGCATCGCCCCCGACAGCGCCGGTGGCACTCACCTCGAGCCCCTGCGTCATCCGCGAGGCGGCATAAGTCCAATCCTGCAGCAGCGAGACCAGGTCTTCGCGGTCGGTGCGAGGCATCATGTCGAAGGAGGCGAAATGCAGATGCTCCTGCACGGGCGTCGTGATTCCCGCCTGATGGGCGCCGAAGAAGTCGTACGCACGCTGGGCGTCCGCTTCTGCTCTCGCGCGTCCGAGCGCGACTCCCCCCGACAGTCCGGCGCCGACTCCGACGGCGAGGGACGCGACGCCGCCGCCGAGTGCCAGTCCGAGGAGTCCGCGCCGGCTGAGACCCGTGGCCGAGGATGCCGCGGCCGCCGACTCCGGGAGGGAGTCGGCAGCTGCAGCGTCCTTCGCGCTGTCGTTCATGTGCGAGACCGCGTCCGTCGGATCAGTCGAGGACGGTGCCGGTGAGCTGCGAGAGCGGCTCTGCGAGGGCGTTGATGAGATCGGTGAACTCGCGCTTGTCCGCATCGGTGAGCTCGGCGTAGCCGACGAAGCCGTCGGAGAGCGAGCCGTGCGCCGCGAGGGATTCCTCGAGAGCGGAGTATCCGCCTTCGATCTCGGTCACGAGATCCGCGCCTTCATCCCCCTGCGCCGTGGCGAAATCCTGAACCAGCGAGAACGCCATCTTCGACCCCTCGACGTTCGCGGCGAAGTCGTACAGGTCGGTGCCGGACCACCAGTCCTCCTCGCCGGAGATCTTGCCCGTCGCCACTTCGTCGAGCAGCGCGATCGCGCCGTTCGAGATGCCGCCGATCCCCTGGTCGTCGAGAGCCGCGGTGAAGTCGTCCGAGTGCACGTAGTCGTAGAGCTCCTGCACGTCGGCGATCAGCTGGTCGCCGTACTCGGCGCGCTCCTCCGTCGTCGACGGTGCCCAGTCCTGCCATGCGGGCGTCTCGCCGTCGGCGTTGAGGGCGTCCTGCGCCGGCACCCAGAGGTCCTTCTCGATGCGGTGGAAGCCCGTCCAGTCGAGGCCCTCCGCCACAGCGTCGACCTCGCGGTAGTCGATGCGGGGGTCGAGCGTCCCGAGCGCTTCGGCGACGGGCTCGATGCGCTCGTAGAACGCGCGCGTCTGGGGGAACAGAGCTCGCGCGGCCTCATCATCGCCGGACTCATAGGCGGTGACGAACTCGTCGACCGACGGAACCAGCTGACCGACCTGGTCCTTGACGAAGGCGGCGTAGAGGTCGACGGCCTGCTGCTTCTGATCGGCATCCTCGCCGTCGACAGCGACCCGGTCGCCGGTCACGGTGAACGCGGACTTGCCGACCCCCTCGCCGATCATGCCCGGCTTGCACAGCGTGAAGTACTCCCCCGGCTGAGCCACCACCGTGAGGGTCCGCGACGCTGAGGGCGCGATGTTCTCGACCTCGCCGACGATGCGGAGGCCGTCTTCTGCGAGCAGATAGAACTCCGAGGTCTGCGCGCTGTCGTTCTTCACATCGAACGTGAGTGTGCCGCTCTTGGCGGTCGCAGCCGAGACGGCGCACGCCGAGTCGGTCGACGAGACGTCGAAGGATGCACCCGCGGCGACATCGCTCTTGGCGACGCACCCGCTGAGGACGAGTGCTGCCGCGCCTGCTGCGGCGACGGCACCGAGGATTCGGCGAGAGGTGGTCATGCTGCTCCTTGCTGGGTGAGAGTGGATGCCGACGTGTCGCGGCCAGGGGACGTCTGCACATGTGGGGAGGCGGACCGGCGTGACCGGAGCCCCCGGATGAACAAGAGCCCGACGACGACGATGTAAACGGTCCAAGCCGTGACCTGGAGCCACGTCATCCGTGGCATGAAGCCGACGGTCGCCTGCAGGATGGTCGCCCAGGCACTGTCGGGCGCGATCACGTTCGTGACATCGAAGGCCCAGCCGAAGGGGAATGCCACCCAGCCGAGAGCGACCGCCCCGGTGGCCGCGTCGATCGGTGCCGCCGCGGTGAACGGTCCCGGCAACGCGCCGGCCTCCTGGAGGTCCATGATCGCGTAGGCGAGCACCCCGGCTGCGACGATGACGAGGAACCCACTGGTCCAGGTGAAGAACCGGCGAAGGTCGAGCCGGACGGCGCCGCGGGCGAGCGCCCAGCCGATCACCACGGCGGCGAGAAGCCCGAGCACCGCGCCGAGCAGCGCCGACGGAGCATCGCCGAAGGACTGCACCATCGACCACAGCAGAAGAGTCGTCTCGATCCCCTCGCGTGCCACCGAAACGAAGCCGATCGCGATCAGCGCCCAGACGCCGCCCTGTGTGAGCGCGCGGTCGAGTCCGCCCTCGAGGGTCGCCTTCATCGTGCGCCCGGCCTTCTGCATCCAGAAGATCATCCAGGTCACCATGCCCACCGCGAGCAGCGACAGCAGTCCGCCGATCAGCTCCTGAGCCTCGAAGGTCAGCGAGTACGCACCGAAGGTCAGGACGGCCCCGATGCCGAGTGCGAGGGCGATTGCCAGGCCGACCCCCGCCCAGAGCCTGGGCAACGCGTCACCGCGACCGAGCCTGCGCAGGTAGGCGACGAGGATGCCGACGACGATCGCGGCTTCGAGGCCTTCACGAAGACCGATGAGAAAAGTGGCGAGCACGGAGGGAACTCTCTGGGAAAGACTGAGGTAAGGCATCCCTTACTTCAGAGACATTAGCACCCCTTCCGCTCGGGCCTCGCACACACGCGATCGCCTCTCGGTAATTCGGCGCAACACTGAACCGCACTCGCCCAGACCCGATCTACGCTCGGTGAATGGCTGATCTCTCGCTTCCCATCCTCGACCTGTCCCAGCTCGATGCCGGTCCCGAAGCCGCTGCTCGGTTCCGCGACGACCTTCGCGCGGCCACGCACGACGTGGGCTTCTTCTATCTCACCGGCACAGGCATCTCCCCCGAGCTGGAGGCGAGGTTGCACCGCGCGGCGCTCGATTTCTTCGCGCTGCCCGACGACGAGAAGCTCGCGATCGAGAACGTCAAGAGTCCTCATTTCCGCGGGTACACGCGGGTCGGCGGCGAGCGGACGCAGGGCAAGGTCGACTGGCGCGAGCAGATCGACATCGGCCCCGAGCGCGAGCCTGTCGAGGGCGGTCCGGCCTTCAATCGACTCGTCGGCCCGAACCTGTGGCCCGCCGCACAGCCCGAGCTCAAAGCGGTGATCACCGAGTGGCACGACACGCTGACCGAGGTCGCCCGCAAGCTCCTGCGCGCCTGGGCCGTCACGCTCGGGGCGGACGAGTCGTACTTCGACGAGCCCTTCCGTGATCCGTCGACGCTGATCAAGATCGTCCGCTACCCCGGCACCCACGAACCCGAGCCGCAGCAGGGCGTCGGAGCGCACAAGGACTCCGGAGTGCTGACCCTGCTCTGGGTCGAGCCCGGCAAGGGCGGCCTGCAGGTCGAACGAGACGGCGAGTGGGTGTCAGCCCCGTCCATCCCGGGCGCGTTCGTCGTCAACATCGGCGAGCTGCTGGAGTACGCGACCGGCGGCTACCTCAAGGCGACCAACCACCGCGTCATCTCCCCTCGGGCACCCGAAGAGCGCATCTCGATCCCGTTCTTCTTCAACCCCGCGCTCGATCAGCAGCTGCCGCTTCTCGAGCTTCCCGCAGATCTCGCCGCGGCGGCGACCGGCATCACCGAGGACCCGAGCAACCCCATCCATGCCACCTATGGCGAGAACGCCATGAAGTCGCGACTGCGTGCGCACCCCGACGTGGCTGCGATCCACCACCCCGACCTGGTCGGCACGAACGCCTGAGACGGGGAGGCGCTGCACGCCTCCCCCCCCGAACATGACGAAGGCCGCCCCACACCTGGGGCGGCCTTCTCAAGAATGTTCTGCGCGATTGTACGCTGGCTCGCTCCGCGTTATCGGCGGAGACCCAGGCGTGCGATCAGCGAGCGGTAACGCTCGATGTCGACGCTCTGGAGGTAGCCGAGCAGACGACGGCGCTGACCCACGAGCAGGAACAGGCCACGACGCGAGTGGTGGTCGTGCTTGTGCTCCTTCAGGTGCTCCGTGAGGTCCTTGATGCGCTGCGTCAGCATCGCGGCCTGCACCTCGGGGGATCCGGTGTCACCGGGGTGCGTCGCGTACTCTTCGATGATCGCCTTCTTGACGTCTGCTTCCAGTGCCATAGATTCGATCCCCTCTCTGCTTGTTGCGCGGTGCCCGACGCCTGATGCGTGAGCTCTCTTTATCCGCGGCCGATCAAACGGCAACCTGAAGAGTCTACCAGGACTCGATGCCGCTGGGTGACCGTGCCCACGCCCGCCCGACGGCACCTCGGATACTCTCGAATCATGCATGACGGATATGCGGCGTGAGCGCTGCACGCAGCCATCTGATCGATCTCAGCCCCCTGCGGGCCAGCCCTGCGTTCGCACGCATGTGGATCGGCTCGCTGCTCGCGGGGATCGGCGGGCAGCTGACGATCGTCACGGTGATGCTGCACGTGTTCGCGCTCACCGGAAGCACCTTCGCGGTATCGATGATCGCGGTCGCCGGACTCGTCCCCATGATCCTCGCCGGCCTCTACGGCGGGATGCTCGCGGACGCGTTCGACCGCCGCCGCGTGGCGTTGGTCGCGGCCACGGTCACCTTCGCCTCGACCGCGCTGCTCGCCGCGCTCACCTGGACCGGTGCGGAGACGATCTGGTGGCTCTATGTGCTGAGCATCGTCAACTCCGCCGCGAACTCGGTCGGCATGGCCACCCGGACCGCGATCGTGCCACGGCTCATCCCCCGCGACAAGCTGGCCGCCGCGTCCGCGCTCAACGGAGTGGCGTTCGGCCTCACCGTGATGGCCGGCCCAGCGATAGCCGGCATACTCGTCGCGCTGACAGGATACGGGTGGACTTACACACTCGACGTCATCCTGATGCTGTCGATGTTCCTCGGCCTGTGGAGTCTCCCTCCGCTGCGGCCGGAAGGGGACATCGTGCGGCCGGGGTTCGCATCACTCGTGGACGGGTGGAGGTTCCTGCGCCGCGCGAACAACATCCGAATGCAATACGTGGTCGACATCATCGCCATGACATTCGGGCAGCCCCTCGTGCTCTTCCCCGCACTCGGCACCCTTCTGCTGGGCGGCGGAGCGGTGACCACCGGCATCCTCACCGCAGCCGTCGCCGCGGGCACATTCGCATCGAGCCTCTTCTCCGGTCGGGTCGTGCAGTACCGCTGGCACGGACGCGGCATCGAGCGCGCGGTCGAGGCCTATGGCGCGTCCATCCTGCTCTTCGGCGTGGTCCTGGTCATCGGAGCCGTCTCTGCCGGGGCGACCGAGGCGACGCCGAACGTCGGGCTGATCATCGCCTCGTGCATCGCGCTCGCGCTCTCCGGCGCATCCGACAACATCAGCTCGATCTATCGCAACACGATGATGCAGGCGGCCGTGCCCGACACCATGCGCGGTCGACTGCAGGGGGTCTTCATCATCGTAGTCGCCGGCGGCCCCCGGATCGGCGCCCTCTACGCGGGCACGCTCGCGACCTTCACGACCCTGTGGTTCCCGCCGCTGCTGGGCGGATTGCTGGTGATCACCCTGGTCGCCCTGCTCGCACGGCGCAGCCCGGGATTCCGCGGCTACGACGCAGAGAACCCCGAGCCCTGAGGGCCCGGGGTTCTCGCGATCAGGTGATCAGTCCTGCTGCAGAGCGCCCTGCAGGTCGAGGCTGATCGTGACGTCCTTGCCCACGAGCACGCCGCCGGTCTCGAGCGCGGCATTCCACGTCAGGCCGAAGTCCTCGCGGTTGATGACCGTCTTGGCCGATGCGCCGGCCTTGTAGTTGCCCCACGGGTCGGAGCCGAAGCCACCGAAGTCGAGCTCGAAGCTGACGGGCTTGGTGATGCCGCGGATCGTCAGGTCGCCGTCGACGAAGAGCTCGCCGTCCTCGGCGCGCGCACCCGTCGACACGAACTCCATCGTGGGGAAGTTCTCGGTGTCGAAGAAGTCGCCGGAGCGCAGGTGCGTGTCGCGCCCCTCGTCCTTGGTGTCGATCGAGGTGACGTCGACGCTCGCCTCGACGCGGGCCTCGAGCGGGTTCTCGGGAGCGATCAGCGTCGCGCTCTTGACGCCGAACGTGCCGCGCACCTTCGAGATCATCATGTGGCGCACGCTGAACGTGACCTCGCTGTGCGACGGGTCGAGCACCCAGGTGCCGGGACGGTAGCCGGGAATGTCGATGCTGGTCATGGTTTCTCCTCTGGAGACATCAGCCGCATGTGTGCGGCAACGGATGAGGGGCCGTGTTCACGGCGTCACGTGTAACAACTTACATGCACATGCATGTATTCCCCTGAATGCGGATATTTCCTCGGACGACGAAAAGGCGCCGAGCCCGCAGTGGGCCCGGCGCCTTCCGGCGTCGATCGGGTCAGCCGACGGCGACGAGATCGATGATGAAGATGAGGGTCTTGCCCGAGAGGAAGTGGCCTCCTCCGACCGGGCCGTATGCGAGGTGCGGCGGGATGACGAGCTCGCGCCGTCCGCCTTCCTTCATGCCCGGGATGCCGTCCTGCCACCCCTGGATCAGGCCGCGAAGCGGGAACTGGATGGTCTCGCCGCGACCCCACGACGAGTCGAACTCCTCGCCCGATTCGAACTCGACACCGGCGTAGTGCACGGTGACCGTGTCGCCGGGCTTGGCCTCGGCTCCGTCTCCCTCGATGATGTCGCGGATCACGAGCTCCGCGGGGGCGGGTCCGGTGGGGGCGTCGAACTCAGGCTTTGTGCGATCAGTCATGTCCTCCATCAAACCCGAGTCGCACGGCGCGGGTCAACGCGATCGCTCCGCTGAGGGCGAAACGGCGATGCCGCCCGTCGACTGCCCCTAAGCCCTTGACACCCGCGCACACCGGGTGCACCCTGTTTACAGATCAACTCAGCGCCCGGTAGACATGCAGGCATCGCCGCAGCACCGGGCGCTGAGTCTTGGTACGGAACCTGCTTGACGGCTCGAGCATCATGACGGATGCTGCTCCTGCGCGTAGGCGATCAGCATCGATGCGAGCTCTTCGGGCCGGCTGAGGGCGACACAGTGACTCCCCTCGATCTCGTCGGCGACGATGCCCAGGCGCTTCCGGGCGAGGTCGCGAAGGAATGCGGGCGGGAAGAATCTGTCCTCCGTGCAGACGACGAACCGAGTGGGAACAGAGGGCCAGGCCGTGAGCGGCCACGGGACGGCCATTGATGCGACCGACGGATGTGCTCTCTCCCGACCGATCGCCTCGTCGGCGAGCGCTCGCGGCACGTCGTGATAGAAGCCGATGTGCGGATCGTCGTTGCCGGTGAGGCCTCCGTCGCGAGCTGCCTGCGCCGCCACGGCATCCTCGAATCCGGTGTTGGACCACCACTCGTCCGGACGCTCCCCCGGGTCGGGAATCATCGCCGCCAGCATCACGAGCACGTCCGCCGCCAATCTCTCAGCGACGATCGGTGCGGTGAATCCCCCGAACGAATGGCCGACCACGACACCGCCCCGTCTCGCGTCTGCCGCTGCCACGACGGCATCCGCGTAGTCGGTGAGAGTGAGGGACTCGTCATCGCCCGGCAGGTCGGGTGCGATCACCTCATGTCCGCGCTCTCGCAGGACGGCGGCGAGCCGATGCCATGACCACCCCGTGTCTCCTGCTCCGTGCACAAGGATGAAGAGGGCCATGATCAGCGGGTCTCAGTAGGCCAGCAGAGCAGCCCGAGTGGCGCGGGTTCGGGCGAGCAGCGCCTGCTCGTCCGCCGGTGCCATAGGGTCGCGCCCCGTTATCGCGCGCTGACGGACGGATGCCAGCATGGTGGCGTCCTTGATGAACTCGCGCATCAGCGGACGCCGATCGCCCCGAAGCTGCGACGCCCATGCCAGGCCGGTCTTGCGCCCGGCGGGAGTCGCGAGCATCGTGACCTCCTCGGGGGTGAACCACCCGGCGGCCGCGTAATCGCCCAGACGCGCCTTCGTGAGGCGAGACTCCTCGCGCCTCAACGCGATGATCCCCACGATGAACCCCACGAACAGCGGCACCTGGAGGACGAAGTAGAGGAGGAAGAAGTTCGCGAAGGACGATCCGTTCCACAGGCCGTGGAGCACCATCGCCCCCAGCATCCCGAGCAGACCGAACCCGAGTGCGGCCCCTGTCGACGCGTGCCGTCGAGCGGCCAGGCCGATGGCAAGACCCGTCAGCGATGTGAACATCGCGTGGGCGAAGGGCGACATGATCGCCCGAAGGATGAACGTCACCGTCAGCTGCTCGCCGCCGCCCTCGATGAGGCTGATCGCAAAGTACTGGATGTTCTCGGTGAACGCGAAGCCGGCACCGACCAGCGCCCCGTAGACGACCCCGTCGACCGGACCGTCGAACGAGCGACGCGCGATGAGGAAGATCAGGAAGACTCCGAAACCCTTCCAGAACTCCTCGACGATCGGCGCCTGGATGACGGCGCCCGCCACTTCTCCCCGGAACCCCAGCAGCGCGGTCAGCCCGAGGTCGACGAGGAGCGTGAGTCCCACGGCGGCGATCGCCCCCCAGGCGATCGCGAAGAACACCAGCGACTTGGGCTCGGGTTCCCACCGGTCGATCATACGGACGACGAAGAAGACGATGGCGAGCGGGACGAGCGCGAGGACGAGGCCGATGATCGATGCGAGCGGACCCAGGAACAGACCGAAGTAGGCGATGAGCCCGAGCATCAGCAGACCGAGGAAGCCGAACAGAGCGAACAGCGCGACGCGTCCGCCTCGGCGTGCCGCCGGCAGGGCAGGAAGACCGGGGGCAGGCGAGGGTGCGGCCGGAGCGGGAGGCGAATACGGGGTCGGCTGCGCGAGGACCGAGGCGTACTGCGGACGCTGGGAGAACTGCGGCGGGGCGTAGTTCGACTGCGCGTACTGCTGCGCCGAATACTGCGGGGGCTGCGCAGCATACTGCTGGGGATACGTCGGCGGCTGCTGGGGATACGTCGGCGGCTGCTGCTGCGCGGGCGGCGGCGTGTACGGCGATGGCTGGGACGGTCCTCCGGAACTCATAGCCAAAGCATATGGCGAACAACCAACTTCGCCCGGGTCTGGCGACTTCCTCCAGGCAATCGAGCCGAGCAGCGGATAGCGTAGGAGCATGCGGTTCGCTCATCTGCGTCGTGCCGACTCTCCCGCTGCGCATCTCGCAGTGGTGGAGGGTGCCGACGCCATCCTCGTCTCCGATCTCCTTCCCGACCCCCCTGCGACGCTTCAGCAGCTGATCGAAGGGGGCGAGCAGACGCTCACCGCTCTTCGCTCGGCCCTCGACGGCGATGCTCCGCGGCACCCGCTCGACGGGTGGAGCTTCGCCTCAGCGGTCATCGCTCCCCCGGCGGTCCTCGCGGTCGGCCTCAACTACGCGGCTCACTCGAGCGAGCTCGGTCTGAAGACCGACGCCGCTCCGACCGTGTTCACCCTGTGGCCGAACTCGCTGACAGGCCACGAGCAGACGACGTCGTGGCCGCGTTCGCTGAGCGAGGCTGTGGACTACGAGGCGGAGCTCGGTGTGCTGATCGGCACCCCGGCGAAGGATGTCGCAGAGGCCGACGCGCTCTCGCACGTCTGGGGCTACACCGTCGTGAACGACATCACCGCGCGGAACGTCCAGTTCTCTGAAGCGCAGTGGTCACGGTGCAAGTCGTTCGACGGCTTCACCCCGACCGGTCCCTTCGCCGTCACGGCCGACGAGGTCGCCGACCCGCAGGACCTGCACATCTGGGCAATCGTCGACGGCCAGACCGTCCAGGACGCGAGCACGGATCAGATGGTGCGGTCGGTCGCGAAGCTCATCGCGCATCTCTCGCAGTCCCTGACGCTGCTTCCCGGCACTCTGATCTCCACCGGGAGCCCCGGCGGTGCCGGATACTCTCGAGACCCCCAGATCTTCCTCCGGGATCGTTCGACGGTGACGGTCGGCATCGACGGCATCGGCGAGCTCACCACCCACTGTCGCGTGCTGGACTGATCACCCGCTCACTCTGTGACACACGGAAGGGCCCCGGCGAGATGTCGCCGGGGCCCTTCCGTGTGCTCGGAGTCAGATCTCGATGAGGTCCTCGGACCCGATCACCGGGATCGCGGCCGTGATGGCCTCGAGTCCCGACAGACGCGCGGGCGACAACTGCTTGATGACCTCTTCGCGAGACATCAGTCCGGCTTCGACGACCAGGTCGGCGACGTTCCTGTTCGTCAGCAGCGCGGTCTTGGCCAGCGCGGCCGCGGCGGCGTATCCGATGAACGGCGTGAGTGCTGTGATGACGCCGACCGAAGCGCCGACCATGGCGCCGAGGCGGTCTCGGTTCGCGGTGATGCCGTCGACGCAGTTGACGCGCAGCGTCCACATCGCCTGTCGCATCCAGGTGATGGACTGGAAGATCGAGTGGGCGATCACAGGCTCGAATGCGTTGAGCTGGAGCTGCCCGGCCTCGGCCGCCATCGTCACCGTCATGTCCGCGCCGGCGACCGCGAACGCCACCTGGTTGACGACCTCCGGGATCACCGGGTTCACCTTGCCCGGCATGATGCTGGAACCGGCCTGCATCGCCGGCAGGTTGATCTCGCCGAAGCCCGCCTGCGGACCCGACGACAGCAGTCGCAGGTCGTTGCAGATCTTCGACAGCTTCATGGCGTTGCGCTTCAGGGTCGACGAGAACGACATGAACGAGCCGGTGTCGCTGGTCGCCTCGACGAGGTCGCCGGCCGTCACCAGGTCGAGTCCGGTGATCTCGCGCAGATGCTTCAGCACAGCGGGTGCGTAGTCGACGTGCGTGGTGATGCCGGTGCCGATGGCGGTCGCACCCATGTTGATCTCGAACATCAGCGAGGCGTTCTCGGTGAGGCGCGTGTGATCGTAGCCGAGGGTCGAAGCGAAGCCGTGGAACTCCTGACCCAGAGTCATGGGCACGGCGTCCTGCAGCTGCGTGCGTCCGACCTTGAGCACATCGTGGAACTCGTGCGACTTGTGCAGGAACGAGATGCGCAGCAGATCGAGCTCTTCGAGCAGCGAGCGGAGTGTCAGAGAGAGACCGATCTTGACCGCCGTCGGGTAGACGTCGTTGGTCGACTGACTGCGGTTCGTGTGATCGATCGGCGAGAGGAACGCGTAGTCGCCCTTCTCGCGTCCGGCGAGCTCGAGGGCGATGTTGGTGATGACCTCGTTGGCGTTCATGTTCGTCGACGTGCCGGCACCGCCCTGGATCACACCGACGGTGAACTGATCGTGGAACTCTCCGTCGATGACACGCTGGGCGGCCCGATCGATCAGGTCAGCACGCTCGGGGTCGAGGACGCCGATCTCGCGGTTCGCTCTGGCGCTGGCCTGCTTGACCATCGCGAGTGCGACGACGAGGTCCGGATAGACCGAGATCGGACGCTTGGTGATCGGGAAGTTCGCGTCGGCGCGGGCGGTGTGGATCCCCCAGTACGCGTCGGCGGGAATCTCCATGCTCCCGAGCGAATCGGTCTCGGTGCGGGTGGGGGCAGGCGCGGCAGAAGCCATGTCACATCCTTGTGGGTAGTGGCGAGTGTGTGGTGCGGGGGATGCATCCAGTCTACGCCTGGGTGCATGCACGGCCAGGGATACGACGGCGGGTCAGCGTTTGCGAGAGAAAGCCTCGAGACGCTCTGCCGGGCTGAGACGGGCCATTCTCTCCAGCCACGCCATCGAGAAGTGATCGCCGGTCGGCGCGTCGGTCACGGGCACCACGGTGTGGGTGATCGTCTCGGGTCGTACATGCACGATCTGGAACGCCTGCGCCGCATCCATGCCGTTCACATCGGCGGCCGGACGAGCGACATTCATCGTGTAGCAGGTCGCCGAGGACACGCTGACAGGCACGCCCGCGAAGGTGCCGTGCGACGAGTAATGCAGGTGGCCGGCGAGGATACCGCGCACGTCCGTGTCACGAATGACCTCCGCGAGTTCGTCCTGGTGCCGCAGCTCGAGTATGTCGAAGAGCGGAAGGTGGCTCGGGAGCGGCGGGTGGTGCATCGCGAGCAGCGTGCCGTGCGGCGCCGGTTGCTTCAGGATCTCCGCCAGCCAGGAGAGCTGGCCGGGGTCCAGGTCGCCGTGATGCCATCCGGGCACACTCGTGTCGAGGGCGATCAGGCGCAGACCGTCGAGGTCCCATGCGCCCGTCACGGGCTCCTCCGTCGCGGGCAGGTCGAGCAGCCCCTCGCGCAGCGCCGGCCGCTCGTCGTGGTTGCCGGCAACCCAGACGACGGTCGTCCCCAGCTCCTGCGCCACGGGCTCGACGGCGCGGCGGAGACGGCGATACGCATCCGGCTCCCCCAGGTCGGCCAGGTCGCCGGTGATGACGATCGCCGACGGGTGCGGGTGCACGGCCCTGATCGCCTCAAGGGTGCGAGCGAAGTTCGACTCGACGTCGTATCGTCCGCCGAGCCGCGCTCCACCTGCGAGGAAGTGCGGGTCGCTCACATGGATGACGACGTGCGAGGCGGGATCATGGCGACCGAAGACGAAGCCGCTGTCGGAAGGCGCTGACATGGTCTCAGCCTAGGCCGCGGCGGGACACCGGACGGGCGACGACTCCACGGCAGCTGTAGTAGTCGCGATACAGTGCTCGGATGGCGAAGAACGAGACACGGCGACGGATCATCGCGGATGCAGGGCTGACCGTTCTGGCGACCGATGGCTCTCGCGGTCTCACCCACCGAGCCGTGGACATCGTCGCGGGCGTGCCGGTGGGCACCACCTCGAACTACTTCCGCAGCCGAGAGGCGCTCATCGCGGGCCTCGTCGATCGGATCGGCGAGCGTCTCGCCCCCAGCGACGACGACCTCGCACGGCGGTCATCGGAGGAGCCGAGCAGGGAGCTATTCGCCGAGTACATCCGCGACATCGTGCGTCGCCTCACCGATGACCGCGACGTCACACTCGCACTGTTCGAGCTGCGGCTCGAGAGCAGCCGCCGCCCCGAGGTCGGCGCCCTTCTCGGCGCGTGGCAGCGAGCGGGGTTCGACGCGGACGTCGCTTTCAACGCGGGAGCGGGTCTTCCGGGCGGTCGCCGAGAGATCGCGCTCTTCCACTATGCGATCGACGGCCTGCTGCTCGATCGGCTCACGACCCCGATCGATCCGGACACCACCACCGACGAGATCGTCGACGACCTCGTCGCGGGTCTCCTCCGCTGACGCCCTCCTGGGCAGGACTCCTCGGTCAGTGCCCGACGACGATGATCAGGATGCCTGCCACGACGGCAGCCGCGCAGAGCGCGAAGCATCCGTACGCGCCGAACAGCGCGATCCGTCGCTGCCCCTCGGTGAGCGGACTCTTCTTCGCCGCCTTGGCCGCCTGCTTGGCAGCCCGCTTGAGCTCCTTCTCGGAGATCACGGTGATGGCGTCGGTGAACTCCGCCGGGCTCACGACCGGCGCGTGTCCGCTGCGAACAAGGAGCCGAAGACCGAACGCATAGAACGTCACGACCGCGCAGGCTCCGATCAGAGCCGCAAGGAACACCTGGACGAATGCGCCCCAGTCGATGCCGACACTCACTTCGACTCCTCGCTCTTCGCCGTCTCGGGACTGTCGACCCCGGGGCCGTCGACCCGCGTCGAGGCTCCCGTCTTCGGGGCCTTCTTCGCGGCCTTGGCCGCTGCCTTCGCCTTGGCGTCCGCCTTGGCCTGAGCCTTGACCTTCTCGCGCGCCTCCGCACGAGCCTTGGCCTCGGCCTTGGCCTCGATGATCCGCTGCTGTCGACGCGTGGGCGGGGGCGTGTCGGGGTGCTCGATCGCGAGCCCCGACTCGGCCACATCGCTCATGGCGTTCGCGGAGGTCACTGCATCCTTGCGGGAGCGAAGGAACAGGCCGATGATCACGGCCAGCGCCAGGACCGCGTCGATCGCGATACCCCAGAGGCCGAGCCAGGTGATGAGCAGGGCCGCGAGGGCACCGACTGCACCTGCAGCCGGAAGTGTGAGGAGCCAGCCGATGGCGATTCGACCGGCGGTCCGCCAGCGGACCGTGGAGCCGCGGCGGCCGAGGCCGGAGCCGATGACCGAGCCCGAAGCGACCTGCGTCGTCGAGAGCGCGAAGCCGAAAGCGCTGGAGGCGAGGATCGTCGCTGCCGTCGAACTCTCGGCCGAGAAGCCCTGCGCGGGCTTGACCTCGGTCAGCCCCTTGCCCAGCGTGCGGATGATGCGCCACCCGCCGAGATAGGTGCCGAGGGCGATCGTCACCGCACAGGCGATGATGACCCAGAGGTACGGATCGGCCTGCTCGCTGCTCTGCCACCCGACAGTGATCAGCGCGAGGGTGATCACGCCCATCGTCTTCTGAGCGTCGTTCGTGCCGTGCGCGAGTGCGACCAGTGACGACGTGAAGATCTGTCCCCAGCGGAAGCCGTCGCGCCCGTCGGGCTTGCCGTCGTAGCGTCGTGTGATGGAGTACGCGAGCTTGGTCGCCGCGAAGGCGATGATGCCGGCCGTCAGCGGGGCGATGAGCGCCGGGAGGATGATCTTCGAGAGCACCATGCCGAAGTCGATGCCGTTGACTCCGACGCCGACCAGGGTGGCTCCGATGAGGCCGCCGAACAGCGCGTGGGACGAGCTCGAGGGCAGACCCAGCAGCCACGTCAGCATGTTCCAGGTGATCGCGCCGATGAGACCGGCGAAGATCATCGGCAGGAACACGTCGCCTTGGATCGTGTCCTCGCGGATGATCCCGTGCGACACGGTCTTGGAGACCTCCGTCGACAGGAATGCTCCGACGAGGTTGAGGACTGCTGCGAGAAGGACAGCGGTCTTGGGCTTCAGCGCGCCTGTCGCGATGGGCGTGGCCATCGCGTTGGCGGTGTCGTGAAACCCGTTGGTGAAGTCGAAGAAGAGTGCCAGCAGGATAACCAGCACGACGATGAGGGCTGCGGTTTCCACCGTTCGCTTTCGGTCGTTGAGGAAGAAAGGAGAGGTGTCGACGGGATCGACGTGACGAACGAAGAGTTCACCGTGGGTTTTACTTCCGTTAACCGGCCCCGGTAGATCCTCCCACCCTCCCGGGTGCCGGTCAACTTGACCTGGGATAGCGTGGGAGGCGTGACTGATGCCCCGATCGCAGACCGCCGCTCCACCCTTCGCACGCACCACGGTGACACCTTCGATGATCCATACGAATGGCTTCGGGAGAAGGAATCCGGCGAGGTCATCGCACACCTCGAAGCCGAGAACGCGCACACTGAGGCCGAGCTCTCCCATCTGACCGACCTCCGCGAGACTCTGTTCCAGGAGATCAAGGGCCGTGTGCAGGAGACGGATCTGTCCGTGCCCACGCGGCGCGGTGCCTGGTGGTACTACAGCCGCACCGAAGAGGGCGCGCAGTACGGCATCCACTGCCGTACCGCCGCGGCCGAGGACGACTGGACTCCCCCGGTGCTGGAGCCGGGCGTGGCGATGCCGGGCGAGATCGTGCTGCTCGACGGCAACGTCGAGGCCGAGGGGCACGAGTTCTTCTCCCTCGGAGCGTTCGACACCTCGGACGACGCGACGAAGCTGCTCTGGGCGACGGACTTCGAGGGCGACGAGCTCTACACGGTGCACGTGCGCGACCTCGTGACCGGCGAGACGCTCCCCGACGAGATCCCCGACACGGGTGGCGCGTTCTTCACACCGGATGGCACCGGGATCCTCTACACGACACGCGACGAGGCATGGCGGCCCGACACTCTCTGGCTGCATCGTCTCGGCACTCCCGTCTCGGACGACGTGAAGCTCTTCCACGAGCCCGATGAGAAGTACTGGCTCGGCGCCGGCATCACCCGCAGCCGCAAGTACCTGGTGATCGCCGTCGGATCGAGCATCACCAGCGAGGAGTACCTCGTCGATCTCGCCGGAGACCTCACCGCAGCTCCTCGAATCGTCTGGCCGCGCCGCGAAGGCGTCGAGTACTCGCTCGAGCACGCCGTGGTGGATAGCGAGGACCGCCTCTACATCCTGCACAACGATGAGGCCCTGGACTTCGAGCTCGTCTCCGTGCCCGCCTCCGACCCTCAGAGTGAGCGCCGCATCGTCCTCGCGCACGAGCCGGGTCGTCGACTGCTCGGGATGGACGCGTTCCGCGACTTCGCGACGGTGGAGTACCGCCGTGAAGGCCTGGAACGGGTCGGCATCCTGGACTACACGACGGACTCGGTCGACGACATCGCCTTCGACGAGCCCCTGTACTCGGCAGGCGTCAGCGGCAATCCGGAATGGCACTCGCCGTTCCTCCGGCTCGGCTACACGTCGTTCGTGACTCCGGGAACCGTCTACGAGATGGATCTCGCCACCCGCGAGCTGCATCTGCGCAAGCAGGTCGCCGTCCTCGGCGGGTATGACCCCCGGGAGTACGGCCAGAAGCGCGACTGGGCCACGGCGTCGGACGGTACCCGCGTGCCGATCTCCCTCGTGTGGAAGCGATCGTTCGGAGAGCCTGGCGCCGACCCGCGCCCCGTGCATCTCTACGGCTATGGCTCGTACGAGCACTCGATCGACCCCGGCTTCTCGGTCGCGCGGCTCTCGGAACTCGACCGCGGCATCGTCTTCGCCGTCGCTCATGTCCGCGGCGGTGGCGAGATGGGTCGGCAGTGGTACGAGGACGGCAAGCTGCTGAACAAGCGCAACACCTTCACCGACTTCGTCGCGTGCGCCGAGCACCTCGTGGAGCAGGGAGTCACGTCGCCCGAGCGCCTGGTCGCCGAGGGAGGAAGCGCGGGAGGACTCCTCATGGGCGCGGTGACGAACCTCGCTCCCGAGCTGTTCGCCGGCGTGCTCGCGGCAGTGCCGTTCGTCGACGCGCTCACCACGATCCTCGACCCCTCCCTCCCCCTGACGGTGATCGAGTGGGATGAATGGGGCGACCCGCTGCACGGAGCCGAGGTGTACGAGTACATGAAGTCGTACTCGCCGTATGAGAACGTCCGCGACGGCGTGCGCTACCCGCGCATCCTGGCCGTGACCTCGCTCAATGACACACGCGTCCTCTACGTCGAGCCTGCGAAGTGGATCGCTGCCCTGCGCGTCGCCGGTGCGACCGACGCCCTGCTCAAGTGCGAGATGGTCGCCGGTCACGGCGGTGTCAGCGGACGCTACAACTCGTGGAAGGAGCGGGCGTTCGAGCTCGCCTGGATCCTCGACACGGTCGGCCTCGCATCGCGCTGACCTCTCGAAGAACGCAGAGAACGGGCCGATCCGCAGGGATCGGCCCGTTCTCTGTGGTGCACGCGATCGAGACTCAGCCGAAGAGCGCTGCTGCCTCGTCGTAGCGGCTGCGCGGAACGGTGTTCAGCTCGCCCAGAGCCTCGGCGAACGGCACGCGCACGATGTCCGTGCCCTGCATCGCGACCATCTGGCCCCATGCCTTGTCGATGATCGCGTCGGCCGCGTGGAGTCCGAGGCGCGTCGCGAGCACGCGGTCGAAGGCCGACGGCGATCCGCCGCGCTGGATGTGGCCGAGGATCGTCGCGCGGGTCTCGATGCCCGTGATGCGCTCGATCGCCGGAGCGAGCTGGTCGCCGATGCCGCCGAGTCGAGGACGGTTGAATGCGTCCAGGCCCTTGTCGCTGTAGGCCTCATCCATACCGAGCAGCTTGAACCCCTCGGAGACGACGACGAGCGGTGCGCGACCGCGATCGTGCGCGCTCGAGACGAGCTCGGTGATGTCGTCGATCGACATGGGCACTTCGGGGATGCAGATGGCGTGAGCGCCCGCTGCCATGCCCGCGTGAAGGGCGATCCAACCGACGTGGCGCCCCATGACCTCGGCGACCATGCAGCGCTGGTGGGAGTCGCCCGTGGTGCGCAGACGATCCATCGCGTCCGTGGCGATGTTGACCGCCGTGTCGAACCCGAACGAGTAGTCCGTGGCGCGCAGGTCGTTGTCGATCGTCTTCGGCACGCCGATGACGTTGATGCCGTCCTTGGCGAGGCGGTCGGCTGCTGCGAGGGTCCCCTCGCCGCCGATCGCGATGATGCCGTCGATCTTGTGTCCGTACAGCGTCTTGGCGATGTTCTCGGCGCCGCCGCGCTCACCCTCGTAGGGGTTCGTGCGACTGGTGCCCAGGATCGTGCCGCCGACCTTCGACAGGCCCTTCACCTCGTGTCTGGTGAGCGGGAAGAAGTCCCCGTCGACCACGCCGCGCCAGCCGTCGCGGATGCCGACGAACTCGAGGTCGTAGGTGGTGGTGCCCTTGAGCACGATGCCGCGGATGACCGCGTTGAGTCCGGGGCAGTCGCCGCCGCTCGTCAGAATGCCGATCTTCATGCTTGCCTCAGACGGGTTCAGGGAAGGGGGAACAGGCGACGTTGCCTGCGATCGACACTAGCGCTCCGGGCGGACCGGGCGCCATTCGAGACGATGAAAACCGAGGATCTTGCCGCCGTTGCGCGACGATTCGCCAGAAATGCGCGATACGTCCGGCCGACATGAGAAATCGGCGCCAAGAAACAGAGTTCTTAACGCCGATCTCTGTCGACTCGAGAAGGCTCAGACGACGCCGAGCGTCTCCCGCAGAAGATGCATGAGAGCGCCCAGCTGCACAGGCTCGGCCGCCGCCTCGTCGAGGGCCTCGCCGTCCAGGGCACGGGCCGCGAGGCCCTGCTTCTGATCGATGAGCTCCGCGATCTTGGCGTCGATCGTGTGCGCGGCGATGATCCGCCACGCCGTCACCGGCTCGTCCTGACCGATACGGTGCACGCGGTCGATCGCCTGAGTCTGCTCCGCGGCCGTCCAGGACAGTTCCGCCAGGACCACGTTGGATGCGGCCTGCAGGTTCAGGCCGACACCGGCAGCGGTCAGCGAACACACCGCGATGCCGACCTCGGGGTCGCTGTTGAAGTCGTCGATCGACTGCTGCCGCACGGTCGAGGTCTGGTCGCCGCGGATCGAGACCGAACGGATGCCGGCCGACGCGAAGTGCGCCTCCGCCTGGTCCATCACGTCGATGTGCTTCGCGAAGAACACGACCTTGCCCACCGATCGCTGCAGCTGGGCCGCGTAGTCGGCTGCCAGGTGCGCCTTCGCCTGTCCGATGCGCCGCACCATCGTGAAGACGTTGTCTCCCCCGGTGCCAGCGGCCTTCGACTCCTCGAGCTCGTTCTGGGCGACCAGACGCACGATGTCGTCGTCGATCTCGCCGGGTGCCAGTCCGCGATCCCCTCGCGCCTCGATGATCCGCCGGTAGCGGGCGGCGAGCCGCTCGCCCAACTCTCGCTCGGCCTGACGGATGCCGCGGCCGAACTCGTCGTCCAGCTGCACGGGAAGGTCGGCGATGAGCTTGTCGGGAAGGTCGGCGGCGACGTCCTTCTTCTTGCGCCGCACGATACCCATCGAGATCACGGCTTCGCGAGCCTCGGGGTAGAACGCCTTGTCTGCGGGGGTGAAGCCGGTCGCGTCGAGCTTCTCCATCAACTCCGGCCCGGGCTTCTCACCCGTCGTCCACCCGAGGAAGCGCCAGATCGCGTCGAAGTCCTCGACGTCGTTGATCAGTGGGGTTCCCGTGAGCGCGAGCATCAGCGGGTTGCCGCCGGGGGTGCGCTCTCGAACGCGGTTCGCGAGCGACAGCACGTTCTGCGACCGCTGGGAGCTGAGATTCTTGATGAAGTGCGCCTCGTCGACGACCATGCCCCGGAGGCCGATGGATGCGAGCCACGACATGTGGCGATCGAGGATCTCGTAGTTCACGATGAACACATCCGCGAAGGCGTCGATGTCATCGCCATCGCCCTGGATCACGGTGGCCCTGCGCTGAGGGGTCCAGCGCTCGACCTCTCGCGCCCAGTTCATCTTGACCACGTTGGGCACGACCACGAGCAGCGGGTAGGCCCCGGCCACGGACGCCGCGAGCACCGACTGCGCCGTCTTGCCCAGACCGGGCTCGTCGGCGAGGAGGAAGCTCCTGTGCCCCTCTCGCACCGCTTCGAGGAAGCGGGACTGATGCACCATGACCTCGAGGCCCTTGGGCGAGAGGTGGTCGTACTCGGGCGCCGGAGGCAGGTCCATACTGGCTGCTCCGCCCCCGGCTCCGGTCTCGAAAGCCTTGTACAGCGGGCCCATGAGCTCCCAGCCGTCGAGACGTCGACGCGGAGTCGTGGTGGCGCGCGGGGTGAGATCGGGCGCGAGGAACGGGTTCGCCAGCTGACGCGCCTCGACAGAGGGCGGGGTCACCTGCCGCTCGGCGATCGCGGCGGACACCACGGGTGCCTGAACGGGCGCGATGTCGGCGATGATCAGCTCTTCCGGAGCCAGTTCGGCCCCCGACTCGAGCAGCCAGTCGCGTCGCATGCGCTTCGCGACCGGTGAGGTCGCCTGATCGGCTTCGAGAAGCTGGATCAGGGACGTGTCGCGCGCCGCCGTCTTCGCCAGGATCGTGGCGACGCCGTCGAGTCGCTTGAGAAGCTCTGCGCGGGCGGCATCGGCGATGTCGGCATCCGCCTTGACCCTGGCGCGCTCTTCACGCACCAGGAAGGCGATGACCTGGAACTTGACCCGGTTGGTGGGTCCGAGCTTTCCTCGCTGCGACTTCGCCTCGATCTCACGCACCTTGCGGGCGAGGATCGGGATGAGGGGTGCCTCATCGTCGCGACGGGACGTCTTCTTGCGCCGTGTTGCGGCGGTTGCCGTGGTCGGCATGCTCCTCCTGAGCGTGAAGGCCGGAACACCCTGAGGATGCATCGGCCGTTCTCGGTGTCCGCGTGTGGCGTGAGCCAGGACCGTACGAACAGTATTTCCGGCGGTCGTCGACGAGCGAAGGACGCGCGAGGATCAGGGACCACCGAGGCCCATTCTATGCCATGCAGCCTGAGCCACGCAGATCAGGACACGCAGAGTTCAGGGCGAGTTCAGCGGGCGTCGCGCGACAGGACGGTCTCGGCATCGGTCACGTCGGCGGCCATCTGGGATTTCAGCTTCTCGATCCCCTCGAACGCGACCATTCCGCGCAGACGCTCGACGAACTCGACGGTGACGTCGTGACCGTACAGATCGAGATCGGTCTCGCCGATCACGTGCGCCTCGACCTGACGTTCGAGCACGTCGTCGAAGGTGGGGTTGGTGCCGACCGAGATGGCAGCCCGGTGGCGGAGGCCGGTCTCGTGGTCGACGAGCCAGCCCGCGTAGACTCCGTCGGCCGGCACGAACGAGTCGACGGACGCCGAGAGGTTCGCCGTGGGGAAGCCGAGCTCGCGTCCGCGCTTGAGTCCGTGCACCACCTCCCCGCGCACGTCGACGTTGCGGTCGAGCACACGCGCGGCGGCGGTGACATCTCCGGCCATCAGCAGTTCCCTGATCCAGGTGGACGAGACCCGACGGTCGGAGCCGTCGAGGAAGACGTCGTCGACGACCTCTACGGTGAAGCCGTATTTCGGTCCGAGCTGTCGGAGGAGATCGGGGTTGCCCGCTCCGCCGCGGCCGAACCGGAAGTCTTCACCCACGAGAACGGTGGACACGTGCAGGGCACTGGTCAGGATGCCGGCGACGAAGTCCTCCGCGCTGCGCGCTGCGAGCTCCTCGTCGAACGTCAGAAGCAGCGTGGCGTCGAGCTCGAGCTCGCTCAGCAGCTCGATCTTCCGCTCGACCGTGACCACGTTCTCCGGGCAGCGGTCGGGCCGCAGCACGGCGAGCGGATTGCGGTCGAACGTGACCGCCACGGCGCGGATCCCCGACTCGGCAGCGATCTCCTTGAGGCGCCCGATCACCGCTCTGTGCCCCGCGTGGACGCCGTCGAACTTGCCGATCGCCACGGCGGAGGGACCGAAACCGGGGGGAACCTCGCTCGGGTCTCGGAAGACGATCATGCGCTCGCCTCGACACGGAGAGCGGACGAGACCGCACCGGCCGGCCTATGCGTGCGCAGCCACCAGATGCCGAAGATCGGCAGCACGAGCGGGATGAACAGATACCCGCGCCCGAACATCGACCAGACCGTGTCGTGCGGAAACAGCTCGGGGAAGAAGATGCTGAGCGAGCCGACCACGAGGACGCCGGCGAGCTCGAAGACGATCGCCACCCAGGCCACCGCGTACCAGCCGCGTCGATTCGCGAGAACGAGCGCCAACGTCGCCAGGATGTACACGACGGCAGCGAGTGCCGAGAGCGCATACGCGAGAGGGGCTTCACCGAACTGGCGGAAGATCTGCACGAAGCTTCGCCCGGTCGCCGCCAGCGCCATCACGGCGTAGACGATCACGAGGACACGACCGATGCCGGTCATGCGGGAGGTGGGAACGGTGGTGCTCATAGCGTCCTCCATTCTAGATCCGGGCGGGAAGCCCCGGATGACTCGCCGACCGGTCAGGCCACCTGGATGGTCCAGATCACGTGCATACGCCAGATCATGATCGCGACGGCCAGCGCCGCCACCCCGAGGATCACCGTGCTCCAACGGCTCCTCTCCATCAGCGCCCAGAGCACGGCGCCGATGGGGAGCAGCACCGCGGAGACGAGATAGACCCAGTACTCGAGCAGGTCGCCCGTCGGCGGGTTCCCCACCAGCGGTGCCACGATGGCGACGACCACCTGCACGACGAGGAGCAGCTCGACGAGCGCGAGCGCACCGACGGAGTAGTCGCTCGGGCGTCGCCCGGCCAGGCCGAGTGACACGCAGAACAGTCCGGCCAGGGTCGCGACCGCCACCTGGGCGATCGTCAGCCAGAGGATCATCGAGCCGCCTCCGGCATATTCATGGCGCTCTTGAGATCGGCACCGCGCCTCTCGACGACGCCGACCAGGACGCCGTCCTCGTCGATCGCAGCCGCGAGGGAGCCGGTCAGCCGATCCGCCTGGCCGACCAGCCGCTTGCCGTGACGCAGATCTCTCGCTTCCTCTGCCGACACCGGCATCACATCCAAGACTCGCGCGGCCGCGGCGGCCGGAGTCAGCAGCGCTGTCTCGACGACGCCGTCGACCGTCACGGCATCCGCGACGTCGAAGTCGCCGACTCGCGAGCGCCGAAGAGCCGTGAGATGCCCGCCGACTCCGAGCGCTGCCCCGAGATCACGAGCGAGGGAACGGATGTACGTGCCGGAGGAGCAGTCGACGACGACGTCGAGATCCAGGAACCCGTCACCGGAACGCTCCGCCAGAACCTCGAACCGCGACACTGTGACGTCACGAGCGGCCAACACGACCTCTTCGCCGGCCCGCACACGGTCGTACGCACGACGTCCGTCGACCTTGATCGCGGACACCGAGCTCGGGACCTGAGAGATCGCGCCGGTGAGCGCGTCGATCCCCGCCGCGACCCGATCAGGGGTGACCGAGTCCCAGGACCCCGCCGTGGCTCGGGTCAGGATCTCGCCGTCCGCATCGTCCGTGCCCGTCGTCTGTCCCAGTCGGATCGTCGCCTCGTAGGTCTTGTCCGCTCCGACGATGTAGGTGAGCAGTCGCGTCGCGCCCTCGACGCCGATCACGAGCAGACCCGTGGCCATGGGGTCGAGGGTTCCGGCGTGCCCGACCTTGCGAGTGCCGAGCGCACGTCGAGTGCGTGCGACGACGTCATGGCTGGTCAGCCCAGCTGGTTTGTCGACGAGGAGGATGCCGGGCGAGACCATCTCTCAAGCCTACGGTGCGCTCGAACTCCCCTCTGCCCGTCGCGACCCATGTCGACACCGTCCGCCGCTCTTCGGCGGGATCGGGGTTCGCCTAGGCTGGCGAGGTGCCTTCGACTTCGCATCAACCCGCCGAGGTGTCCGAGCCTCTCGCGGACTGGTACCGGGGTGCCGCACGCGACCTTCCGTGGCGGCGCACGGAATTCCGCGAGGATTTCGGCGCGTGGGGAACGCTGGTCAGCGAGTTCATGCTGCAGCAGACGCCCGTGAACCGAGTGATACCGCACCTCGAGGCGTGGCTCGCCCGGTGGCCGACGCCCGCGGCCATGGCCGCCGCTTCACCCGCCGAGGTCGTGCAGCAGTGGGCCAACCTCGGCTACCCGCGCCGCGCACTCTGGCTGCATCGCGCGGCCATCGAGATCTCTGAGCGACACGGCGGCGTCGTCCCCAGCGACATCGATGCCCTCCTCAAGCTCTCGGGCATCGGCGACTACACGGCCAGGGCTGTCGCTGTCTTCGCCTACGGCGACCGGCACCCCGTCGTCGACACGAACACTCGACGTGTGATGGCGCGCGCCATCCTCGGCCAAGCACAGCCGGGACCGCCCTCGCGTCGCGACCTGGCGCTGATGGACTCGCTGCTGCCCGCCGATGTCGCAGAGTCCGCCGTGTTCAACGCGGCCGCGATGGAGCTGGGCGCGACGGTGTGCACGGCACGCTCGCCGCGCTGCGACGTCTGCCCGCTGAGCGACACGTGCGCGTGGCTGGCCGCAGGGCGACCCGAGACCGGTGACACCCGCAGACGCCAAGCCGCCTTCGAGGGTTCTGACCGTCAGGCGCGAGGAGCCGTGCTGCGGGTGCTGCGAACCGCCGCGCCCACCCCGGTCCTGATCGACTCCGTGCTGGCCGACTGGCCCGATCCGCTTCAGCGCGACCGTGCGATCGACTCGCTCATCGCCGACGGCCTCGCCGAGGCCGATGGCGAACTGCTGTCGCTTCCCCGCTGAGTCCGCCCGTCAGACGAACTGCCCGATGCGGTGAGCGAGCACCGTGAGCTCGACTCGGGTCCTCACCTCGAGCTTCACGAAGACTCGGCCGAGGTGCACCTCCACGGTGCGCACCGATACGTGGAGCGCATCCGCGATGTCGCGGTTAGAAGCTCCGCCGACCGCCAGCATCGCCACCTCGAACTCTCGAGCGGTGAGCATCGACTCCCACACTCGCCGGCACGAGGAGAGCGGGTCACCGCTGGCGGCAGCTCCGTCAGAGGCCTCCACCTGCTCCAGACGCACCGAGACCGCTCTCGCCCATGCCGTCGCACCGGAGACCTCGAGCAGGTTCCGTGCCATCGAGAGGTGCTCCCGTCCGAGACCCACGTCTCCCTTGATCAGCGACCTCGTGCCGATCATCGCCTCGACCCGTCCGCGCGAGAAAGGCGAGGTCAAGGTCCGTGCGGCGGCGACCACGACCGGCCGCGCAAGGCGCCACTCGTCGTCCGAGCAGCTGGTGATCTGCACGCGCAGCCGTTGCGCCAGAGCGATCTCGGGCGGTTCGATCCGCTGCGGGCTCCATGATCCGCCATGCGTGACCACGATCGCCTCCTCCAGCCCCGGCACCGACAGGGTCGGCTGAGGAGCGCCGCGATCCCTCCAGAGCCGCATGCACGCCGCGGCTTCAGCCGAGTGTCCCGACAGGAATGATTCGATCCCCCTGTCCACCAGCTGATCGATGCGCAGAGGGGCCGGGAGGGCGGCGGTGAGAGCCTTGGCGAACGGCCCCAGATGTCCGAGAACCGCGAGATCGAGGCGTCGTGCGATCACGACGCCGAGCCCGGCGAAAGGCAGCGCCACAGGCAGCTCGACGGCCGCACGAAGCATCCGGTCGCGCGCGGCGCCGATGTCTCCACGCCACATCAGGAGCAGCACCTCGGCGACCGCGCGGTACGCCGCGACGAGTGGACTGAGCTCGAAGCCGGCCACGAACGGGTCGACCTCGACGCCGACCGGCGAGTCACCTGCGGCGAGCAGGCTCAGCCCCCGGTCGACGTCCCCGTCGACCGCCGCTTGCAGAGCCCTCAACAGGCCGCCGGTGAGGGGCCCGGCCCCGCGAACGTCGTCCTTCTCGCGGTCGCCGATGACGAGCCAGGCCAGTGCGACGACCGGATCTCGGAGTTCGCGATCGGCTTCGACGCGCGCGCTCGCGTGACGGAGAGCGTCGAGCCACGAGCGCATCGTGCGACGGTCACCGCGTTCGGCGCACAACATCGCCGCGAAGGCAGCAGCTCGCGCCCAGGAGTACCAGTGCTCCGCGTCATCGCGATCCGGTCGGATCACGCTCATGTCGACCTCGGGAACTGACCCGCGCAGATGTGTCTCGGCGACGAGCAGCCCGCCGAGCCCCTGGAGCCGATAGAGCTCGTCGCCACCGGGGAAGAGACTTCCGAGCCGTCGCGCCGCCTCGACCGCGTGCCCGGCCGCGATGGCGGCGACACCGGCGACGAGGTTCGCCTCGTCCTGCTCGACCCCGCTCGAGTGGGCGGCGGCTTCTGCAGCGAGGTGGAAGGCGCGCTCGCTGAGTCCCGCCTCCGAATGCTCCCTGGCTATCCGTGTGAGCTCCCCGGCAGTCACCGGTTCGCCGTGCATCGCAGCTCGAGCGCTGTGCCAGTCGGCGTCCACCTGCTCGCCGCGTTCGTCGAAGAGTCGGTGAAGTCGCAGGTGCACTGCAGCAGCCGCGGAGGAGGGCGTCGTCGCTCGCAACCAGATCGCCAAGCGGGGGTCGGACAGACGGACGCGACCTGCGTGGATGTCGAGGAGCGCTCCGAGAGGGCCTGTGGTGAGCTCCGCGGCAGAACGACCGGCGAAATCGACCAGCGGATCCAGCCTGTCGTCGAGGCGCATCGACACCGCGATGAGCACCTCACGGTCGCTGTCGTCCAGCTCCAGCTGGGCGAACAGCGTCTCGATCGATGACACCATCGGCAACGGTGAGGGGAGCGACCTGAGCCCCTGCCGTTGAGCCCCGTCAAGACGAGCTGCGACGGCGAGGATCGTGGGAGGGTCCTCCGACAGCTCGGCAGCGAGTCGCGCCGCGACATGCGGCGCGCAGCTCAGGTCATGCTCGAGGAGTTCCTCGAGAATCGTCTCGACAGCTGCCGGTGCGACCGGAGCTGTCCTCTGCGCACGCGAAACGTCGATGCTGAACTCCCCAGTCCCCGCGGGCAACCGCCCGTTAGGCCGAGGTTACCAAGACTGCTCACGCCCTCAGACGAGGGCGCGATATTCAGGCCTGCGTGTCGTCGTCTTCCGGGCGCAGGTACGGGTCTGCGTCACCGGCGTGCGAGGCGGAGGAGGCGAGCTTCGCCACGTCGGCATCGCGCTGCTGCGCCTCGCGAAGAAGCGCCGAGATGTGATCGGCGTTCTCGGGCAGCGCGTCGGGGATGAACTCGAGCGTCGGAACCAGGCGGGTGCTCAGCTGCTTCCCGACCTCGCTGCGGAGCATGCCGGTCGCGGAGGTCAGCGCCGCACCGCTGGAGAGGCGCTCCTCCTCGGTGCCCAGCACCGTGTAGAACACGGAGGCGTGCTGCAGGTCTCCGCTCACGCGGACGTCGGTGATGGTCACGAATCCGAGTCGCGGGTCGCGCAGACCCTTCTCCAGTCGCTCTGCGAGGATCACACGAATGCGATCGGCCAGACGTGCCTGTCGTTCACCAGCCATTGTTCTCTCCCTCTACGTACCCTTCGGGCGAGGGTGCATGACGCACCCTCGCCCGAAGATATCGAACTCGATCAGCTGCGAGGCTTCTCGACCAGCTCAGTGGTCTCGATCTCGTCGCCGATCTGGATGTCGTTGAACTTGCCGAGGCCGATACCGGCCTCGTAGTCCGTGCGAACCTCGGTGACGTCGTCCTTGAAGCGACGCAGCGACTCGATGGCGAGGCCATCGGCGATCACCACACCGTCGCGGATGACGCGAGCCTTGGCGTTTCGCGTGATCGTTCCCGAGCGCACGATGACACCGGCGATGTTGCCGAACTTCGAGGAGCGGAACACCTCGCGGATCTCGGCGACACCCGACTGGACCTCTTCGTACTCCGGCTTGAGCATGCCCTTGAGCGAGCTCTCGATCTCGTCGATCGCGTTGTAGATCACCGAGTAGAACCGGATGTCCACGCCTTCACGCTGTGCACGCTCGCGCGCCTTCGTGTCGGGACGGACGTTGAAGCCCACGATGATCGCGTTGTCGATCGTCGCGAGGTTGACGTCAGACTCCGTGATCGCACCGACACCGCGGTGGATGATGCGGAGCTGCACCGAGTCGTCGACCTCGATCTTGAGAAGCGACTCCTCGAGCGCCTCGACGGCACCGGAGACGTCACCCTTGATGATGAGGTTGAGCGACTCGACCTTGCCCTCTTCGAGAGCACGGGTGAAGTCCTCGAGCGAGATGCGCTTGCGGGCCTTCGCCAGCTGCGCGTTGCGCTCGACAGCTTCACGCTTCTCGGCGATCTGACGGGCCATGCGGTCTTCCTCAGTGACGATGAAGACGTCGCCGGCACGCGGCACGGAGTTCAGACCCTGCACCTGCACGGGACGCGACGGGTAGGCCTCGAGGACCTGCTCGCCGTTCTCATCCGCCATCGCACGCACACGGCCGTAAGCCGTTCCGGCGACGATCGCGTCACCGACGCGCAGCGTTCCGGACTGGATGAGCACCGTGGCGACCGAACCGCGACCCTTGTCGAGCTTCGCCTCGATGGCGACACCGCGAGCGGCCTTGTTCGGGTTGGCGGTCAGGTCGAGGCCTGCATCGGCAGTGAGCAGCACCGCGTCCAGGAGCTCCTGGATTCCGGTGTTCGCACGGGCCGAGACATCGACGAACATGACGTCTCCGCCATACTCCTCTGCGACCAGGCCGTACTCGGTGAGCTGCTGGCGCACCTTGGCCGGGTTGGCGTCGGGCTTGTCGACCTTGTTGACCGCGACCACGATCGGCACGTTCGCCGCCTGGGCGTGGTTGAGCGCCTCGACCGTCTGCGGCATGATGCCGTCGTCGGCCGCGACCACGAGGATCGCGAGGTCGGTGACCTGCGCTCCACGAGCACGCATGGCCGTGAAGGCCTCGTGACCCGGAGTGTCGATGAAGGTGATGGCACGCTCGATGCCCTCGTGCTCCGTCCACACCTGGTACGCACCGATGTGCTGGGTGATGCCGCCGGCTTCACCCTCGATGACGTTGGTCTGACGGATGGCGTCGAGAAGGCGCGTCTTACCGTGGTCGACGTGGCCCATGACGGTGACCACCGGAGGACGGATCTCGAGGTCGTCCTCGCTCTCCTCCTCGAGCTCCTGCTCGAGGTTGAGACCGAAGCCCTCGAGGAGCTCCTTGTCCTCGTCCTCGGGCGAGACCATCTGGATCTTGTATCCGAGCTCCGCACCCAGGACCTCGAACGTCGCCTCATCCAGCGACTCGGTGGCCGTGGCCATCTCGCCGAGGTTGAAGAGGATCGTCACGAGGGTTCCGGGCTGGACCGTGTAGCCGGTCAGCGTCTCGATCTTGTCGGCGAAGTCCGAGATCGACGCGCCGCGGCGCATACGGATGATCTCCCCGTTACCGCGGGTGACGTTGACGCCACCGACGACCGGGGCGCTCCGCATCTCGAATTCCTGCCGCTTCGCCCGCCGCGACTTGCGCTGCTTGCTCTTGCCGCCGCCCTTGCCGAAGGCACCTGCGGTACCTCCACCGGGACCACGACCGCGACCTCCACCGCCACCGGGACGACCTGCGAAGCCTCCACCGGGACGAGCGCCGGGACCTGCACCGGGTCCACCGGCACCGCCGGGACGACCGGGTCCACCCGGACGCTGCTGGAACGGTGCGCCACCGGGACGACCGCCCTGACCGCCGCGCGGGGCGCCGGGACGGGGGGAACCGGGACGAGGTGCACCCGGACGCGGCGCGCCGGGACGCGGAGCCTGCGGACGCGGGATGTTGCCCGGCGTCGGGCGCTGGCCCATCCCCTGCGCGGAGGCGAAGGGGTTGTTGCCGGGTCGCGGTCCGTTGGGCCGCTGACCCATGCCCTGAGCGGACGAGAACGGGTTGTTGCCCGGGCGCGGGGCGCCGGGCTTGGGTGCGCCGCCGTCAGCGGGCTTGGAAGCTGCGCTGTCTGCGGACTGGGGAGCTGCCGGCGTGGCGGCAGCCGGAGCGGCGGCCTCGGCCGGAGCTTCGGGTGCCGGAGCGGCAGCAGGCGCCTCGGGCGCGGGCGCGGGCTTGGGCCCGGGCTTCGGTCCGGGTGTCGGTGCACCGGCACCGGGCTTGGCGGCACCGGGCTTGGCTGCACCGGGCTTGGCAGCACCGGGCTTGGCGGCACCGGGCTTCGCTGCGGCGGGAGCCGCATCCGCGGAGCCCTTCAGCGAGGCGTCCGACTCGATGGCAGCGCGAAGCTTGCGCGCCACCGGCGGTTCGATGGTCGAAGAGGGGCTCTTGACGAACTCTCCGAGTTCCTTGAGCTTTGCAAGTGCGATCTTGCTGTCGACGCCGAGTTCGGCGGCGATCTCGTGTACGCGTGGTTTACCAGCCACAATTCTCCTGTCTGGGGTCGGTCCACCCAGACAGGGCAGACCACTAGTCGCGGACGGGTCTCATTTCGAGCCGTTCACTTTGTTTCCATAGCCGTTCAGCCTTTGTTTCTTGGTGGGTGCTGTTCGATGATCCGCGTGTCCAGATCGCTGGAGACGCGCAGTGCTCTTCCGAAAGCCCGGCGCCGCAGAGCGGCATCCACGCATTCCGGTGTCGGATGGACCCACGCGCCTCGCCCTGGCAGAACGGCGCGCTCATCGAGGATGAGGATGTCGTTCTGGGACACCACTCTGAGAAGAGCGGCGCGGGGAGCACGCGTGCGACAGCCGACGCACGTTCGTACGGGTTCCATCTTACACCTGTGTTCCCGTCCGACTCGCGCGGCTGGCGCGAGTCGGACGTGGCGAGCGGTCAGTCCAGGACGCTGTCCGGCTGGATGTCGATCTTCGCTCCGGTGAGCTTGGCAGCCAGTCGGGCGTTCTGCCCCTCCTTGCCGATCGCGAGCGAGAGCTGATAGTCGGGCACGAGTGCACGCACGGCCCTGGTGTTCGCGTCGAGGATGAACGAGCTCGTGACCTTGGCGGGAGAGAGGGCGTTCGCGACGAACGCGGCGAGCTCCGGGTCGTGATCGACGATGTCGATCTTCTCGCCGGCCAGCTCCTCGGTGACGGCACGAACGCGTCGGCCCATCTCGCCGATGCAGGCGCCCTTCGCGTTGATCGCCGGGTCGTTCGCACGGACGGCGATCTTGGTGCGGTGGCCGGCCTCACGAGCCAGCGAGACGATCTCCACGAGACCTGCGGCGATCTCGGGCACCTCGAGCGCGAACAGCTTGCGGACGAGACCGGGGTGCGTGCGCGAGACGGTGATCTGCGGTCCCTTGAGACCCTTCGCGACGCTGGTCACGTAGACGCGGAGGCGCGACCCGTGGGTGTACTCCTCGCCCGGCACCTGCTCCTCCGGAGGAAGGATCGCCTCGACGGCTCCGAGATCGACGTGGATCATGCGGGGATTCGGTCCCTGCTGGATCACGCCGGCGACGATGTCGCCTTCCTTGTCCTTGAAGTCTCCCAGCACGACATCATCCGCGATGTCCCGCAGGCGCTGGCTGATGACCTGCTTGGCGGCGAAGGCCGCGATACGTCCGAAGTCATTCGGCGTCGCGTCCTCTTCGCCGATGATCGCGCCCTCTTCGTCCTTGACGACCTGCAGCACGGCGACGTGCCCGGTGCGACGATCGAGTTCGACGCGGACCCCCTCGGGGGTGGCGCCGTCGTCCGAGACGTGCTTGGAGTAGGCGGTCAGGATGGCCTGTTCGATGATCGAGACCAGCTCATCGAAGGGGATCGCCTTCTCCTTCTCGATCCCACGCAGCAGACTCAGTTCGATATCCATGACGACTCCCTATTCAGCTCTCGTCGCGCGGGTGTTCACGCGCGACATCCGTACCACGATACCCTGTGCCCACCGCCCGATGCCACGGAGGCGGCCGCACCGACGCGGTGCCGAGCGCGCAGGAGGACTCAGTGACGACGTACGACACCATCGTGATCGGGGCAGGGATGTCGGGTGTGACGGCGGCCCGCATGCTCGACGACGCCGGAGCCGACGTCATCGTCCTCGAGGCGAGGGATCGCGTCGGGGGCAGGATGCACACCGACCGCGCTGCGGGTTTTCCCGTCGATCGCGGTGCGTCGTGGGTCCACGGCATCGACGACTCCCCGCTGTGGGATCTCGTGCAGGCGCTCGGCATCCCCACCCTCGAGTACACCGTCGGCAGCTTCCAGGCCGGAGGCAGGCCGATCGAGAACTTCGATGGGGAGGGCAGGGCGATGGATCCTGCGAGCACTTCTCAGTGGGTCGCCGATGTCGAGCAAGCAGATCGACTGTTGGCAGAGGAGATCACCCGGTCCTCCCCCGGCGACACCTATCTGGATGTCACGGAGCGCGCGCTCGACCGCTCGGGCTTCGAGCCGGAGCGCATCGATGAGGTCCGCGAGTTCTTCCGTCACCGCGTCGAGGAGCAGTGCGGTGCATGGGTCGGGGACCTCGACGCGCACGGGCTCGACGAGGATGCGATCGACGGCGACGAGGTCATCTTCCCGCGCGGCTACGATGAGCTCCCGCGTCGGATCGCCGCCGGTCTCGACATCCGACTCGGTCACGTCGTCACCCGCATCGAGCGGACCGACCGGGGCGTCACCGTGTCGACCCGGAACGGAGAGTTCTCGGCCCGCAACGCGCTGGTGACCGTGCCGCTCGGCGTGCTCAAGGCGGAGTCGATCGAGTTCGCCCCTCCGCTGCCCGACGCTGTCGGCGGACCGATCGCGCGACTGGGCATGGGAGTGTTCAACAAGGTGTTCATCCAGTTCCCGGAACGCTTCTGGCGCGAGGACAGCTACGTTCTCCGGGCGCTCGGCGAGGCCGGTGAGCACTGGCACTCCTGGTACGACGTCTCGGCGGTCAGCGGGATCCCGACGTTGCTGACCTTCGCCGCCGGCCCGTTCGGCCGCCGGATGCAGGATCTGTCGGATGAGGAGGTCGTCGCGGACGTCGTGAGCGCCCTGCGGTTCCTCTACCCGGATGCCGTCGGCGACCCCACCGCGCACTGGATCACGCGATGGGGACAGGACGAGTTCTCGAACGGGTCGTACTCGCATCTCGCGGTCGGCTCGTCACACCACGACCACGACGAGCTCGCGGGGCCGGTCGACGCAGTGCTGCACTTCGCCGGTGAGGCGACATGGGGCGACGAGCCGGCGACCGTGGGGGCCGCGTACTACTCGGGGCACCGCGCCGCTGAGCGCATTCTCGGTCGGTCGATCGACCTGGCGGAATTCGCGGCAGGCATCACAGCGCGGGAGCGGACTCCAGCGAGTTGATCGCGCCGATCAGACGGAACAGGTTGCCGACCTGTCGCTGGTCGAGATGCAGGGAGAGACGAGGAAGGTGCAGCAGATCGTCGTCTGCGACCTCCGGCGACCGCGGAGCTGTCCGTTCGATCCGTCCGCTCGCCAGCATCCCGGCGAACCGGTCGTTGAGATCCTCGAGCTCTTCGTCCGTCGGCTCTCCACGCAGTCTCAGCACGAGCGAGTCCCCCACCCAGCGCAGCGAGTCGTAGTTGCGCCAGAACCCGGCGATCACGGCGGCTGCCGACTCGACGGAGTCGGTGATGACCACGCGATCGAAGTCGCCCTCCGAGATCACCCCTGTCGGCGCCAGGTCCTCGTCGATGAATCGCTTGAGGCCGTTCCAGAACGTGCCTCCCGGCTCGTCGAGCAGCACGATCGGCGTCGGCTCGGCCTTTCCGGTCTGCTGGAGGGTCAGCAGCTCGAACATCTCGTCGAGGGTGCCGAATCCGCCAGGGAGACAGATGAAGCCGCTGGACTCCTTGATGAGCATGAGTTTGCGGGTGAAGAAGTACTTCATCGCCACCACATGCTCGCTCGCCGCGATCAGGCTGTTGGCCTTCTCCTCGAACGGCAGCCTGATCGACACGCCGAGCGAGAGCGCGGGGCCGGCACCTTCAGCGGCAGCCTGCATGATTCCCGGTCCTGCTCCGGTCACCACCATCCATCCGTCCGCCGCGAGAGCAGCCGCGACATCACGCGCCTGGACGTAGAGCGGATCGTCGTGGAGGGTACGCGCCGAGCCGAACACCGTGACCTTCGGCACCCCTTCGAACGGTGCGAACAAGCGGAAGGCGTCCCGCATCTCGGCGAGGGCGGCGGAGGCGATCTTGAGATCGAGGCGGTTCGTGCCGTCCTCCCCCAGCAGGACCGCTGTGCGCACCATGCGCATCACGAGTCTGCGATCGGTCTTGACCCCTGCTTCGTCGAGGACGTTGTTGATCTCGGCGCTCAGCGACGCCGTCAGCGGTTCGTCGGTCATGCCCTCAGCCTGTCATGGGAGCGCGTCGGGCGGGCCGCCGCAACGCCGCCCTCCGCCCTCACCACGCTCACGTCCCCGTGTCAACGCCCGTGCCAAGTCAGGTCTCCTGCGGGACAGTGGCTGCATGACAGAGATCACTGGACCGGAAGCACTGGCACGCGTCACCGAACTCGTCGAGGACATCGACTTCACGATGCTGACGACCACCGACGACGACGGCAACCTCGTGAGCAGGCCGATGTCGACCCGGCAGATGGACGACGCCGGCGACATCTGGTTCTTCACCGCCGAAGACACCGAGAAGGTCGAGGAGGCGCGCGCCCATCGACAGGTCGGCCTCTCGTACTGCGACGCGAAGGGCATGCGATACGTGTCGGTGGCCGGCAACGCGTCCGTGGTGCACGACCGCGCGAAGATGGAAGAGCTCTATTCGCCCTCGCTCGACATCTGGTTCGAGGACGGGCTGGACACTCCCGGCATCGCACTTCTCAAGGTGACGCCGACGGTGACCGAGTTCTGGGAGCCCTCCAAGGGCAAGATCGCGATGGCGGCCGGCGCGCTCAAGGCCCTCGTGACCAAGGACACGCCCGATGACGACATCATGAACCACGGCCGGATCGTCTGCTGACGTCCGCTCCGAACGACAGAATGCCGCGCACCCGGTGAGGTGCGCGGCATTTCTCTGTCGTCGAGGTCAGCGCTGGGTCAGCTGATCGACGGCGTCGGCGACGGACACCGCGCTGCGATCCCCCGTGCGCCGGTCCCACAGCTCGACCTGACCGTCCGCGGCCCCTCGGCCGACGATGACGATCTGCGGAACGCCGACGAGCTCGGCGTCTCCGAACTTGACTCCGGGCGAGACCTTCGGGCGGTCGTCGTAGAGCACGTCGAGACCGGCGGACTCGAGCTGAGCGGAGAGCTCAGCTGCCACGTCGAAGGCCACCTGGTCACGACCGGCAGCCACGACCTGCACATCGAAGGGCGCGACCGATGCCGGCCAGATGAGACCCTTCTCGTCGTTGTTCAACTCGGCGATGATCGCCAGGATGCGCGTCACGCCGATGCCGTACGACCCCATCGTGACCGTGACGAGCTTGCCGTTCTCGTTGAGCACCTTGAGTCCGAGCGCGTCCGCGTACTTGCGACCCAGCTGGAACACGTGACCGATCTCCATTCCGCGCGCGAGCTCGACCGGACCGGAGCCGTCAGGAGCCGGATCGCCCGCGCGGACGTCGGCGATCTCGACGATGCCGTCGGCGAAGAAGTCACGTCCGGCGACAACCGAATGCGCGTGCTTCTCGTCGAGGTTCGCACCGGTGATCCAGCTCGTGCCCTCGCTCACACGGGGGTCGACCAGGTAGCGGATGCCGGTAGCCGATTCCTCGCCGAGCACAGCTCCCGTGGGCGACCAGGGGCCGATGTAGCCCTTGACGAGCAGCGGATTCTTCTCGAAGTCGTCTGCCGTGGCGGTCTCGACCTCGGCGGGCGCGAACGCGACCTCGGCCCGCTTCTCGTCGACCTCGCGGTCGCCGGGGATGCCGACGACGACGAGTTCACGGGTGCCGTCGAGGTGCGTGAGCGCGAGCACGACGTTCTTGAGCGTGTCCGCAGCCGTGTAGTCGCCGTCGAGGTGCACGTTCGAGTGCGCGACGAGAGTCTCGATCGTGGGCGTGTTCGGCGAGTCGAAGATCACCGGTGCCGCATCCGCGTCGAACGCGATGGCGTCGGGAACGGCGGTCGTGAATGCCTCCACATTGGCGGCGTATCCGCCGGCGCTGCGGACGAACGTGTCCTCGCCGACGGGAGTCGGGTGCAGGAATTCCTCGCTCCGCGAACCGCCCATCGCTCCGGCATCCGCCTGGACGATGACGTACTCGAGACCCAGGCGCTGGAAGATGCGCTCGTAGGCATCGCGCTGAGCCTGGTAGCTGAGATCGAGACCCTCATCGGAGGAATCGAACGAATAGGCGTCCTTCATCGTGAACTCGCGTCCGCGAAGCAGTCCTGCCCGCGGACGCGCCTCATCGCGGTACTTGTCCTGGATCTGGTAGAGCGTGAGGGGAAGATCCTTGTACGACGAGTACAGGTCCTTCACGAGCAGCGTGAAGGCCTCTTCGTGCGTCGGGGCGAGCAGGTAGTCGCCGCCCTTGCGGTCCTGGAGACGGAACAGCAGGTCGCCGTACTCGTCCCAGCGTCCGGTCGCCTCATACGACTCGCGGGGCATGAGAGCCGGGAAGTGCACCTCCTGTGCGCCTGCCGCGGCCATCTCCTCGCGGACGACGGTCTCGATCTTGGCCTTCACGCGGAGACCCAGCGGGAGCCACGCGAAGATACCGGCAGCCTGCGGCCGGATGTACCCGGCGCGGATCAGCAGCTTGTGGCTCGCGACCTCTGCGCCTGCAGGGTCTTCACGGAGCGTGCGGAGGAAGAATTTCGAAAGACGAGTGACCACCGGGCAAGTCTACTGACCGGTGGTCGCTCGTTTCGCGATGCGTCAGTTGAGCGCGGGCAGGCCGTTCGGGATCACGCCGCCCGCGTAGAGGCTTGCCGCAAGATCCTGGACCGCGGTCAGGGCGACCCGCTGAGGGAGCGGGCCGTAGGAAATGCGGGCCACACCGAGCTTCTCGTACTCCGAAGCGGCGAGGGTGCCGGGGAGCCCGATGACGCTGAGCTTGCCCTCGCCGAGCCCCTCCACGAGCTGACGCGTGATGTTGGCGTCGAGCATGCCCGGAACGAAGACAGCCGTGGCGCCGGCGTCGAGGAACGCCCGGCCGCGCTGGATCGCATCGGCGATGCTCTCGGCGACAGGACGGTGGCCGGCGCGCACGAAAGCGTCGGTACGAGCGTTCAGAGCGAACGGAACACCCTCGGCCTCGGCGGCCTTGACGATGGCCTCGACGGCCGCGACCGACTCGTCGAACGGCTTCAGACGGTCTTCGACGTTGGCACCCACCACGCCGGCGCCGATCGCGAGTCGCGTGGTCTCTCCTGCGTCGCCGTATCCGTCGTCGAGGTCGGCGGTCACCGGAACGGAGACGGATGCGGCGATGCGGCCGACCATGTCGATCATGATGTCGCGGGTGATGGTGCCGTCCTCGAAGCCGAACGAGGCGGCGATGCCGTGTCCGGCCGTCGCGATCGCCTTCGTCTCGGGAAGCTTGGCGACGGCGCGGGCGGACACGACGTCCCACACGTTCACGACGCGGAGGATCTCCGGAGCTTCGTAGAGTCCGATCAGGGTCTGGGCTTTCGCAGCAGTGGTCATGCCCCCACGCTAACGCCCAGTATTCCGGTCGGGGCCGGACGGACACGCGAATCTCAGGTTCCGGGTGGTGCGCATCGCTACGGCTGACGGCTCGACCCCTCGGCTCCCGCGGTGCTGCCCCGACGGCACCGGCTCGCGAAAGCGAAGGATCTAGTGTGGGGTCATGCCTCAGCGCCGATCCCACGTTGCTCCGTCAGCCGCGCAGACCGAGCTCGCCGTCGCGCTCGCCACCCTTCGGGAATCTCTGGGCGCCCCCACGGACTTCCCTGCGGCGGTCCTGGCGGAGGCTGCAGCCTCGGATGCTGCCACCCCAGAGCTCGATCTGCGCGACATCCCGTTCGCCACCCTGGATCCGCTCGGGTCGCGCGACCTCGACCAGGCCTTCCACCTCGAGCGCCGGGAATCCGGCTACACCGTCCGCTACGCGATCGCCGATGTACCCGCTTTCGTGCGACCGGGCGGCGCTGTCGACGCGGAAGCCCGCCGGCGAGGTCAGACCCTGTATGCAGCGGACGGCACGATCCCGTTGCATCCGAAGGTGTTGAGCGAGGATCGTGCGTCGCTGCTGGCCGATGTGGATCGCCCCGCGCTCGTCTGGACCTTCGCGTTGGATTCCGCGGGAGTCGTCGAGGAGTTCCGGCTCGAGCGAGCGCTGATCCGCTCGCGCGCCCAGCTCGACTACGCCAGCACGCAGGCGGCACTCGATCAGGGCGAGGCGGGTCCCGCCGAGCTTCTGCCGGAGATCGGCGCGCTCCGCATCGCGCAGGAGAAGCTGCGGGGCGGTGCGAGCCTGAACCTGCCCGACGAAGAGGTCGTGCGGGGCGTCGACGGAACCTTCGCCATCGAACGCCGGCATCCGCTTCCTGTCGAGGAATGGAATGCTCAGCTGTCGCTCATGACGGGCATGGCAGCCGCGTCGCTCATGATCGACGCAGGCATCGGGATCCTGCGGACGATGCCCCAGCCCGACGAGAAATCGTTCGAGGCGTTCCGCCACCAGACCGAGGCCCTCGGCCGGCCGTGGACGACCGGCAGGTATGGTGACTACCTCCGCGAGCTGGACCGCGAAGACCCCATGACCCTCCCGATCCTCGAAGCTGCGGCGTCCCTGTTCCGCGGAGCGGGGTATGTGACCTTCGACGGCCCGGTACCGCCCGACACGGAACAGGCGGCGATCGCCGCCCCCTACGCTCATGCCACCGCACCATTGCGGCGTCTCGTCGACCGCTGGTCGCTCACTGTCTGCCTCGCCGCATCCGAGGGTCGCGAGGTTCCGAGCTGGGTGCGCGACTCCCTCGCCGAGCTTCCTGCACTGATGCAGGAGTCCGGCCAGCGTGCCTCCCGACTCGATTCCGCGACGATCAACTGCGTCGAGGCTGCGCTGATGACACCGCTGGTCGGCGCATCCGTCGACGCGACCGTCATCGAGATGCGCGGTGAGCGCGCGACCGTCCAGATCGCCGATCCCGCCGTGACGGCCTCCGCCCCTGTGCCGCCCGACACCGTCCCCGGCGCGATCGTGCGCCTCCGTGTCGAGCGGGTGGACGTCACCCGAGGTGAGATCGAGTTCGCCGTCTGACTCTCTCGGAACACACGCGGAGGGACGCTACGCTGGCGGCGTGGACCACCTCGCCATCGCTGAACGATTCGTCGACGCTCACTATCCCGGGGCAGACGTCGCGGTAGTGGCGGGGAGCACCGCGCGCGGTGAGCGGACGCCATCGAGCGACATCGATCTGCTGCTTCTCGGCGACCGCCTCTTCGCGGTCGAGGAGCAGACGAGTGAGGCCTCGACGCACGAGTTCGAGGGCGAGATCTTCGAGGTCTTCGCATACACCCCGGCGGGATTCGACGAGTGGGCCGACCGCGGCGTCGCACAGCATCGACCGGTGACGGTGCACATGCTCGTCGAAGGCATCGCGATCCGAGACGACGGTCGCCTCTCCGCGCTGCGCGCTCGATGGCGGAGCGTGCTCGACGACGGCCCCTCCCTGAGCGCGAAGGAGTCCGCCTTTCGCCGATACGTCATCACCGATGTGCTCGACGATCTCAGGGATGCGACGGATGCGCTGGAGCAGCAGGTCGAGGCCGCCATCCTGTTCGAGAGGATCGCGGAGCTCATGCTGTTGAGCGAAGGACGCTGGACGGCGACGGGCAAGTGGCTTCCGCGACGGCTTCGGAGCCTCAGTCGCGAGCGTGCCGACCTCCTGAGCACCCCTCTGCTCGCGCGGGACTACGCCGCCTTCGCCGCCCGGGTCGAGGACGAGCTCATCCGCGCGGGCGGCCGGGTGCAGAGCGGCTTCGTGCGCTGAGCGGGGCTCAGGATGCGGGCACGGCCCGCGTCGTCATGACCAGCAGCTGCGGATCGGTCAGGTCGAGTGTCACTGAGATCGAGACGAACTCGGCGAGGGACGCCACGTGCGTGCCGCCGCAGAGGATCTCGGCCGTACCCTCCGGCAGCTCGCAGTGCCAAGTACGGCGGTCCACGATCGTCGAGCCTTCGGTCACCACCCTGCTCGATGCGCCGGAGGCCACCCATTCGGCCAGCTGAGCGTTGATCGCCGCCTCGCGCTCAGCGAGCGTCGTCGCGAAGGTCTCCGTGTCGAAGCCTGCCCGGCGCAGGCTCTTTCCCAGTCGGTATTCGTCCACAGCACCGTCGACGTGGATGCGGCTGGACTGATTGGCCTTCCCCTCGAAGTTCGGGTTGCCCAGAGCATCCTCGCCCGGATCCTTCCGCCAGAGGTCGGCGAGAGCCAGGTCGAGCGCCAACGACGCGAGGTGGCAGGCCGTATGTCCGCGGCTGAGACCAGCCCGCCGGGACGAATCGACCGACAGCTCGACACGTGCGCCCTCGACCAGCCAGGACGGGGCCTCCCCCTCCAGCGGATGGCCGACGAGCCATGTCCATCCCTCGGCGCCGCGCTTCACCGGGATGTCGGATGCTACGGCGAACTCGCCCTCGTCGGAGACCGCTGCCATCACAGCCTCGGAGACGCGGACTCTCGAACCGTCCTGCGCGATCTCGCCGCTGTCTCCCGGCTGATCGGGCCAGGTGTGGTCGACGGGGTGGAAGGGCGTCGCGTCGACGACGACGACGACACCTGCGGGAGTCGACTCGACCCGCGCGACGGTGCTCGAACCCGAGACGTCGCCACCGGCGAAGGACACGACAGTTGACGAGGACATGGAGCTCCTTGAGGTGTGCTGGATGGTCGCCGTCCCCCGCCGACAGGACCCGCTTTCGAGTCCGAGGGAGGGAACGCTCCGCGGTCAGACCGTGACGACCTGCGCGGTGCCGAGTGGCGCTTCCGGCCCCATGTCGGCCGCGATGCGGTTCGCCTCTTCGATGAGCGTCGCGACGATGTCGGCCTCCGGCACGGTCTTGATGACCTCGCCCTTGACGAAGATCTGTCCCTTGCCGTTGCCCGAGGCGACCCCGAGGTCAGCCTCCCGCGCCTCGCCGGGACCGTTCACGACGCATCCCATGACGGCGACGCGCAACGGCACCGTCATGTCTTTGAGACCCTCGGTCACGTTCTCGGCGAGCGTGTACACGTCGACCTGTGCGCGCCCGCACGAGGGGCACGAGACGATCTCGAGCTTGCGCTCTCGCAGGTTCAGCGACTGCAGGATCTGGTGACCGACCTTGACCTCTTCGGCGGGCGGTGCGGACAGTGAGACGCGGATGGTGTCTCCGATGCCCTCACCGAGCAGGATGCCGAACGCCGTGGCGCTCTTGATCGTGCCCTGGAACGCCGGACCGGCCTCAGTCACACCGAGGTGCAGCGGCCAGTCGCCCCGCTCGGCGAGCAGGCGGTAGGCCTTCACCATGACGATCGGGTCGTTGTGCTTGACCGAGATCTTGAAATCGTGGAAGTCGTGCTCCTCGAACAGCGACGCCTCCCAGACGGCACTCTCGACGAGGGCCTCAGCCGTCGCCTTGCCGTACTTGGTGAGGATGCGCCGGTCGAGCGACCCGGCATTGACACCGATCCGCAGAGAGACACCCGCGGCCTTGGCCGCCTCCGCGATCTTGCCGACGTTGCCGTCGAACTCCCGGATGTTCCCCGGGTTCACACGCACGGCGCCGCATCCCGCATCGATGGCGGTGTAGATGTAGCGCGGCTGGAAGTGGATGTCGGCGATCACCGGGATCTGGCTCTTCATGGCGATGATCTTCAACGCGTCGGCGTCGTCCTGATGAGGGACGGCGACACGGACGATCTCGCATCCGGACGCGGTCAGCTCGGCGATCTGCTGGAGGGTCGCGTTGATGTCCGTCGTCTTCGTCGTCGTCATGGACTGCACGGTGACGGGAGCGTCACCACCCACGAGCACCTTGCCCACCTTGATCTGGCGAGACTTGCGGCGCGGGGCGAGGACTTCGGGGATCTTCGGCATCCCAAGATTCACTGCTGGCACAACCCCCAGCCTACGCCGCCTGAATGCACACAGGCTGGATGTCGCCCGGCTCGGATGCGCGTCATACGACCGGGAACGCGGCGTTCGGTGTGATAGTTTTCAGCCCATGCTCGCGAACTTCACCTGGTGGCCCGCCTCTTAGGCGGTGTGTTCGCGTTCCCACGAATCCAGACCGCCTCCGGGGCGGTCTTTTCGTTGAGCCGAGCCGGAGCCACGCACAGGAGACACCGATGACCCTCTCACGTCTTGCCGAGCTCACCGCAGATCCCACGGCCTCGTTCGTGCTGATCGCCCGCGACGGCGCCGACACCGTCGAGCTGCTCACAGGCGAGGTCGTCGACGTCGACCTGCTCGCCGACATCCCGCTCACGATCGAGGGCACCCCTCGCGAGATCTTCGCCATGGTGCCGTACCGCCAGGTGCGCGAGCGCGGGTTCGTCGCCCAAGACGACGGCGCGCCGCTGCGATGCATCGTGGTCGACGAGCATCTGCATCTCCCGGCTTCCGAACTGGTCGCCGAACTCCCTTCCGCCCCTGTCCCCCTTCGTGACGGCGGCTTCGACATCGCCGACGACGACTACGCCCGGATCGTCGAGACCGTGATCGCCGACGAGATCGGACGGGGCGAGGGCGCGAACTTCGTGATCCGCCGCGACTTCACCGCCGAGATCGACGTCGACGACCGCACGGCGGCCCTCACCTGGTTCCGCGCCCTGCTCACGCACGAACGCGGCGCCTACTGGACCTTCGCGGTCGTCACGCCCGGACACATCGCCGTCGGCGCGAGCCCGGAGGCGCATGTCGTCGCGCGGGGCGGCGTCGTCACCATGAACCCGATCTCGGGCACCTTCCGCCACCCGGCCGGCGGAGCGACTCGGGACACCCTGGTGGACTTCCTCTCGTCGACCAAGGAGACCGAGGAGCTCTTCATGGTCGTGGACGAGGAACTCAAGATGATGAGCGCCGTCTGCTCCGACGGTGGGCGCATCACCGGCCCGCATCTGAAGGAGATGTCCCGCCTCACGCACACGGAGTACATGCTCCGCGGGCGCAGCACGCTCGACCCGCGGGACATCCTGCGCGAGACGATGTTCGCGCCGACGGTGACGGGCTCGCCGATGCAGAACGCATGCGCGGTGATCCGTCGGCACGAGAAGAAGCCCCGCGGATACTACTCGGGCGTCGCCGCACTGTTCACTCCGAACGTCGACGGCGGTCACGACCTCGATGCCCCGATCCTCATCCGAACCGTGTACCTGCAGAACGGATCGCTCAGCGTTCCAGTGGGTGCGACCCTGGTTCGGCACTCCGATCCTCACGGCGAGGTGTCGGAGACCCATGGCAAGGCCGCTGGAGTGCTCGGCGCGATCGGAGCGATCGACCGAGACCGCGTCGCCGAAGCCCGCGACGACGCGGACGCCCCGGGTCGGCCGCAGACGCTTGCCGACGACCCCGCGGTCTCGGAGCTCCTCTCGTCCCGCAATGCGCGGCTCGCGGACTTCTGGTTGAATCCGCAGGGCGATGACCTGAGCGGTCCTTTCGCCGGGCGATCGGCGATCGTCGTCGATGCAGAGGATCGTTTCACCACGATGCTGGCGCATCAGCTGCGCCACCTGGGACTCGACGTCGCGATCCGCGCCTGGAGCGAGGCCGACGACGCGGAGCTCGATGCAGCCGATCTCGTTGTCGCGGGTCCGGGCCCCGGCGACCCCCGTGACGTCGAGAGCGACCGCATCACCCGACTGCGTGAGGTCGTGTCCCGACGCGTCGACGCCGAGGCGCCACTGCTCGCGGTATGCCTGAGCCACCAGATCCTCAGTGATCGCTTCGGCATCGAACTGACTCCCCTCACGGCGCCGCACCAGGGGCTGCAGAAGGCGGTGCCCGTGTTCGGCGAGAACGCCTCGATCGGCTTCTACAACACCTTCACCGCCAGGGTTGCTCCGGGCACGACGTCGATCGGCTCGGTCGAGGTGTCGGCAGACCCGGAATCGGGCGACGTCTATGCGCTTCGGGGCGACCGCTTCGCGTCGGTGCAGGGGCACCTGGAATCGATCCTGTCCCGCGACGGCATCCGCACTCTCGAGCGCCTGGTCACGCACGCGCTCAGCTGATCCTCGACCGGGCGCAGTCCGGTGGATCGGCCGCACCGGCCGCTCAACCTCCGAAGAGCTTCACGGGGTTGAACACGTCGGCGAGGAGCAGCACGGCCCCCATCGCGATGAGAAGCGTGGCGACGACGACCGTGAGCGGCACGAGCCTGGTCGCGTCGACGGGCGCGGGCGGCGGACGACGGAACAGCTTCGCCCAGGCGCGCCTGATGCCGTCCCACAGGGCGACCACGACATGACCGCCGTCGAGCGGCAGGAGCGGAATCAGGTTGAACACGAACAGGGCCACGTTCAGGGAGCCGAGAAGTCCGAGAAGCACGGAGAACCGATTGAGGACCGGCGCATCGGTCGCCGCGACCTCACCGGCGATGCGTCCGACCCCGACGACGCTCAGGGGTCCATTCGGGTCCCGCTCCGAACCGGTGACCAGTGAGACGCCCACGTCCCAGATCCGAACGGGAAGGGTGACGATCATCGACCCCACGCGGGCGACGGTGTCCGCGGCCATCTGGGGGCCGGCGGAGAGCGGCTGCGGCACGAAGCCCATCTGAGCGGCCATACCCACGTAGCCGACCTCTCGCACGACGGGTTGCCCGTCGTCGTCGAGGACGGGCTGCCCACTCGCATCCGTGATGGTGCGCTCAGCTTCGATAGGCGTGATGCTGAGCGTCTCCTCGGCACCGTCCCGCAGCACCACCATCTCCAGGGTCTCGCCCGGCGCCGCCTGCACGATGGCCGTCGCCTGAGCGAACGTCGACACCGGCTGCCCGTCCACGGACACGAGGACGTCGCCCGGGAGGATCCCGGCTTCTGCCGCGGGCGTGGCCGGATCGTCCGGCGTGCATTCGGTCGCCGATGAGCCGGCGGGGAGCACGCACTCGTTCACCGAAGCGATCGTCGTGGTTCCCTGCTGGACGCCGATCCCGGAGACGAGGACGGTGAAGATCACGACCGCGAGGATCAGATTCATCAGCGGACCGCCGAGCATCACGATGACCCGCTTCCACACGGGAAGCCGGTAGAAGACGCGGTCCTCAGCACCCTCGGCGATCGTCTCGTCATTCGCCGTCCGTGCGTCCTGGACGAGAGCGCTGAACACGCCTTTCGCAGGCCCCGATGCGGCGGAAGCCGGGTACATCCCCGACATCGAGATGAAGCCACCGAGCGGCAGCAGCTTGAACCCGTACTCGGTCTCGCCGATTCGCTTGGACCAGATCCTCGGACCGAAGCCGATCATGTACTGGCCGACGCGCACGCCGAACAGCTTGGCCGGCAGGAGATGTCCGACCTCGTGCAGACCGATCGACAGACCGAGGCCGATCAGCATGAACACGATGCCGGCCAGATAGAGCAGTGCTTCCACTCCCCCAAGCTAGTGCTCGACGCCTAGGAATACGCCCCGAGAGCTGCACGGGGCGACCGCGTCGCACGGTTAGGCTTGTCCCGTGACCTCCCGCCAGCTGCGACTTCTGCGCGCAGCGACGGCATCCGGTGCTGCGACTCTCGTCGCCGCCGCATCGCACACCACCGCTGGCGGGGCCGCGCCGCATCCGCTCCTCGTGGTCGCCGTGGCGATCCTCCTGGTCCCGCTCGCCGCGCTGCTCATCGGCGTAGGGATGTCTCGCGCGCGGATCGCTCTGACGGTGCTGATCAGCCAGGGGCTCTTCCACCTGGTGTTCCAGCTGCTCGGCACGCCGACCGGAACGGCGGCACCGGCGGGACATCAGCACCACCTCGATCTCGCAGCTCTGGGCCCGGTGGTCGCGACGACCGCCCCCGACTCCCTCATGCTCATCGGCCACGTCGTCGCGGCGATCCTCACCACTGCGCTGCTGTGCCACGGCGAATCGTCGGTGCGGGCCATCGCCGGATGGGTGCGGGCTCGCCTTCGTCACGCGGTCGCCGTGTTCCGGCCTCTGTCCGAGCACCCCGCGCTCCCCGTGTTCGCGATCCGACTGCCGGATCAGGACCTTCTCGCTGCGTCGGTCTCCCGCCGCGGACCTCCTGCACTCGTCTGATCTCGCATCGCCTCCCCGAGGCGTTTCCCCTTCCCGCGGACGACGCGCGCACCGACGCGCCCGCAGATCAGCACACAGGAGTACCACCATGCGTTCCACCAACACCCGCACCACCCGTCGCAACGTCACCGCAGGCCTCATCGGGGGTGCGATCCTCGCACTCGCCATCCCCGCCATGGCCAGCGCACACGTCAGCGTCAGCCCCGACGAGCTGACTGCAGGAGACCACGGTGTTCTGACCTTCTCGTTCGCGCACGGCTGCGAGAACTCTCCGACCACCTCGCTGAAGGTCACGATGCCGGAGGGGCTCGCGTCGGTCGCGCCCACCATGGACAGCGACTGGACGATCGACGTAGAGAAGGGCGACGACGGACTCGTCAGCGCCGTGACGTACACCGCCGTCGCACCGGTGCCCAACGAGCTGCGCGGAGCGGTCAGCATGGCCGTCGGCCTCGACGAGAACACACCCGCTTCCCTCGCTTTCCCCGTGATCCAGACCTGCGTCGAAGGCAGCACCGAATGGACCCAGCTCGCGGAGGACGGCGAGGACCCGCACAGCCTCGACGCGCCCGCTCCCGTGGTCGAGGTGACCGCGGCCACTGCCGACGGGCACGGCGAGCATGACTCTGCCGAAGATGCCGGAGATGCAGACTCCGCCGGTGCGGACGCGGCCGACGATGCGGGATCCGCGAATGCGGTCGGCACGGCGCTGGGCGCAGGCGGCCTCGTCGCCGGCGTCGCCGCGCTCGTGGTCTCGGTACTGGCGTACCGCCGCGCGGCGTGACGCGCCGGCACGTCTCCCCGATCGCATGCGGCCGGGGAGACGTGCCGCACCCGGTCATCGCGCCGCGGGCGTGAGATCATGAAAGGGACATGTCGATTGAACAACAACCGAGCCTGCCTCCCGTGCTCCGCCCCGCGAACCCGCCCCGGCGTGAGCTGTCCGAACTCGCCTCTCGATTCGCACGAGACGTCCGTGGCGAGGTGACCGGTGTCACCCTTTCCGGCATCACCCTGGCCACCGCCGATCTCCGCCCCGGCGAGGCGTTCGTCGCGATCCGAGGCGTGAACCGCCACGGCGCCGATTTCGCGGTCACCGCCGCGGAGAAGGGCGCTGTCGCGATCATCACGGATGAGGACGGCGCCGAGATCGCCGAACCCGCGGGCCTGCCCGTGCTCGTGGTGGACGACCCGCGCGCAGTCCTCGGCGCCCTCAGCGCCTGGGTCTACGGCACCGGCGCAGGCGAGCCGCTCCCGCTGCTGTTCGCGACGACCGGGACGAACGGCAAGACGAGTGTCTCGCACCTCCTCGAGGGCATCCTCGACCAGCTCGGCGTCGTCACCGGACTCTCATCGACCGCCGAACGACACATCGCCGGCGAGGTGATCGTGTCGAGACTCACCACTCCTGAGGCATCCGAGATGCACGCGCTCCTCGCCTTGATGCGCGAGCGCGATGTCGAAGCCGTGGCCGTCGAGGTCAGCGCGCAGGCGCTCTCACGTCATCGCGTCGACGGCATCCGCTTCGACGTCGCCGGCTTCACCAACCTCAGCCATGACCACCTCGACGACTACGCCGACATGGAGGAGTACTTCGAGGCGAAGCTGCCGCTCTTCCGTCCGGATCGAGCGACCCGCGCAGTGGTATGCCTCGATTCCCCGTCGGGCGCCACGGTCGTTCAGCGCTCGGAGATCCCCGTGGTCACCGTCGGCACGCCCTCCATCGCCGCCGACCCCGATGCCGCGGCCCGTGCCGACTGGGTCGTCGTGATCGACGACGAACGCGCGTCCGGCACCACGTTCACTCTCACCGGCCCGGCAGGCAGGCTCACGACGACGGTTCCCGTGATCGGTCCGCACATGGCCGCGAACGCAGCACTCGCCATCGTGATGCTGCTCGAGGGCGGCTACGCCTGGGATCGAATCGCCACGGCACTCGACCGCGACGGTGGCATTCTGGCGCACCTTCCCGGTCGCACCCAGCTCGTCTCCGGCGACTCCGGCCCGGTCGTCTTCGTCGACTTCGGGCACTCCCCCGACGCGTTCGAGAAGACGCTCGCCGCGGTCCGCCGTGTCACACCGGGCAAGGTGCTGATGCTCTTCGGCGCCGATGGCGACCGCGATGCCAGCAAGCGCTACGACATGGCGCGCACGGCCGTCGAGGGCAGCGACATCCTCGTCGTCACGGACCACCACCCCCGTTTCGAAGACCCCGACTCGATCAGAGCCACTCTCGTGGCCGGCGCACGCGCCGCGCGCCCGGACGCGCAGATCCATGAGTACTCGCCTCCCGAGACGGCCATCGTGGCGGCCGTGGGCCTGGTCGGCGAAGGCGACTCGATCCTGTGGGCGGGACCCGGCCACCAGGACTATCGCGACATCCGGGGCGTTCGCACGCCGTACTCGGCGCGCGAGCTGGCGCGTCGTGCCCTCCGAGCAGCCGGATGGCCCGTGCCCGATTCGCACTGGCCGGTTCCCTACCCGGACGAGGACTGAACCGGGAGCGGATGCCGTCGACGACCGCATCCGCGCCCGGGTCGACCGCGCGGCCTGGGCGGAATACCGCCCAGAACCGTTCGGTCAGGCTCGAGCGATGAGCTGGTCGGCTTTGCGGCGCGCCCACTCCTCGGCATCCGCCAGCGACTCGACCGTCAGCGTCTGCGGGGGCTCGTGGGAGTCGACGACCCGAGAGATCGTGTCGACGATCCCGAGGAACGGCAGGCGACCCTCGTGGAAGGCATCGACGGCCTGCTCGTTGGCCGCGTTGTAGACCGCAGGGAAAGTGGCAGCCGCACGACCGACGGACTTCGCGAGATCGACCGCCGGGAACGCGTCGTTGTCGAGCGGCTCGAAGGTCCAGGAGGTCGCCTGAGTCCAGTCGAGCGGGCGACCGACGCCGCCCACACGGCTCGGCCAGTCGAGACCCAGCGAGATCGGCAGACGCATGTCGGGCGGGGACGCCTGAGCGATCGTCGAGCCGTCGATGAATTCGACCATCGAATGCACGATGGACTGCGGGTGCACCACGACCTCGATGTCGTCGTAGGCGACATCGAACAGCAGGTGCGCCTCGATCACCTCGAGTCCCTTGTTCACGAGCGTCGCGGAGTTCGTCGTGACCATCCGGCCCATGTCCCAGGTGGGGTGCGCGAGCGCTTCCTGCGGCGCGACATCGAGCATCTGATCACGCGAACGGCCGCGGAACGGACCACCGGATGCCGTCACGACCAGGCGGCGCACCTCGGCGTGCGTGCCGCTTCGCAGCGCCTGGGCGAGCGCCGAGTGCTCGGAGTCGACCGGGACGATCTGGTCAGGGGCAGCTGCTGCGCGCACCAACTCGCCTCCGACGACGAGGGACTCCTTATTCGCGAGAGCGAGCGTTCTTCCAGCCTTCAGCGCCGCGAGAGTGGCGCCGAGTCCGATCGATCCGGTGATCGCGTTGAGAACGACGTCAGCCTCGACGTCACGCACGAGCTGCTCGGCCTCGGTCGCGCCGAGCGCGATGTTCTCGACCCCGAAAGCGGCAGCCTGCTCTGCGAGCATCTCGGCATTCGTTCCGGCCGCGAGCCCGACGAGTTCGAAGCGACGTGGATTCGCCCGGATGACGTCGAGCGCCTGTGTGCCGATGGAGCCGGTGGAGCCGAGGACGATGATGCGACGCATGCCGCCAGCCTATGGCAAGCCCTCGACGCCTCCGTCTTACTGGGCCTGTTCGATCGGCGTGGTCGCGAGGATGTCGACGACGAAGACCAGGGTCTCGCCGGTCAGATCGGTGTCGTTGATCTCGCCCTCGCCATAGCCATCCTTCGGAGGCATGGTGACGATGACCTGCGAACCGACCTTCTGGCCCTCGAGTGCCATCTTGAAGCCCGTCACGACACCGCTGGTCTGGAACTGCGAGGGAGCTGCATCCCGGCTCCAGCTGGAGTCGAACTCCGAGCCGTCCGACCACTTCACACCGCGGTACTGCACAGTGACCAGGTCGCCTGCGCCGACGACGGCGCCGTCGCCCTGCTTGAGGACGGCCACCTCCGTCTCGGCGGGAGCATCGGAGTCCGGGAGCGTGATCGTCGGCGAGCCCTCGTCGTCGAGCTTCACGGTCGGCATGCCTTCGGTCGCGTCGACATCAGAGCCGGATGCGGTCGTAGGAAGCTGTTCGATCGTCTCGACGTAGAGGACGCTCGGGTTCATGCCCTCCTGCGCGGCGGGGAGCGTCAGCACGACACTCGAACCGATCGGGAGGCACTCGGCCGCCACCGTGAACACCGTGGACTGCGTCGGGTCGACGATCTGCTGAGGCTGCTGCACCGCGAGCAGGGCTGACAGTACCCCGTCGGGGCCCCGCTCCGAGGTGCTGAGCACCTCGTTGGTGGTGGCGTCGATGAGCTGGTAGCGCAGAGACACGAGATCGCCGGGCATGACGTCATCGCCGTCACCCTCGACGACGACCGAGCGCTCGGCCTCCGCGAGGTCGGTGCCCTCCGGCACCGTGACCTTGGCGTCTGCCCCGGATCCCTCGACGGTCACGGCATCGGAGCCGGCGCCCGACGCGATGTCCGCCAGGCACGAGGTCTCGGCGGCAGGGTCAGGAGTGCTCGTGGACTCGGGGTCCGAGCCTCCGGCGCACCCGGCCAGCAGAAGGGTCGCCGCGGCGACGGTGGACAGGACGATAAGCGGACGCTTGCGCACAGTGGAACCTCAGGATCGCGGGCGGGACACCCCATCATCCCCCATACCCCTTTGCCGATGCTGGGAGACTCGCTCCGGCGCTTCATTCCCACTGGGGCATGATCGCCGGGGTAATCTGCTCTGATGACGTCAGAGCAGTCCGTGGAGCCCGAAACTTCGCCCGCAGAGACTGAGAAGCCTCGACACGCCGGCTTCGCCTATGCGCTCGGTCGCAGCCTCATCACGCCCCTCGCGCGCACGATATACCGGCCCCGCATCGAAGGCAGGGAGAACGTCCCGAAGGACGGCCCGGTCATCTTCGCGAGCAACCACCTGTCGTTCATCGACTCGATCGCGATCCCGGTCGCCGCACCGAGGCCCGTGCACTTCCTCGCGAAGTCCACGTATTTCGAGGGCCCTGGATTCAAGGGCTGGCTCAGCAAGACGTTCTTCGAGTCCATCGGGGCGATCTCGGTCCGCCGTGGAGCGGGGAAGGCCGCCCTCGACGCACTCGACGTGCAGCGTCAGCTTCTCGAGGAGGGCCTCGCTGTCGCCCTCTATCCGGAGGGCACGCGCTCGACGGACGGACGCCTCTACAAGGGACGCACCGGCGTGGCGTTCCTCGCCCTGCAGACCGGTGCGCCGGTCGTGCCGGTCGGCCTTGTCGGCACGGACAAGGTGATGCCCGTCGGCGCCAAGATGCCGACCCTCAAGGAGCGCATCACCGTGCGCTTCGGCGAACCTCTCGACCTCTCGCCCCACGGACCCGCCACGAGCGGGCGCGCCCGCAGGCTCGCGACGGACGAGATCATGGCCGCGATCCATGCCCTTTCCGGGCAGGAACTGGCGGACGCCTACAACGAGGCTCCCGCGCAGGGCACGATCGAGAAGATCAAGCAGGCGCTGCCCCACGAGCGCCGCTGACGCCGCCGCCGGTCAGCTCTGCTGGGCGCGGACCGAGGCTTCGTGCCGCACGGGGAAGTTCATCGAATTCGCGATGAAGCACCATGCGTTCGCCTGGGCATGGGCACGTTCGGCCGCCTCTATCATCGAGGCGTCCGCGACGACGACCTCGGGCCGCAGCATCACCTCGACGAACGCGCCGCCGCCGCGCCCGTCCTCTCGCATCATGCCGGAGGCCGTATCGCGGTAGGAGACGACGACGACGCCAGCCGTCACGCACGCGTGCAGATACGAGAGCAGATGGCACTGCGACAGGGAGGCGAGGAGCAGATCCTCAGGGTTCCACCGGGACGGATCGCCACGGAACGGCTTATCGGCTGAGGCCAGGATGTCGGGCTTGCCGTCGACCTCGAGCGTGACATCGCGTCGATACTCGCGGTAGCCGCTGGTGCCGGTGCCAGAGTTTCCGGTCCAGGTCGAGGTGAGTGAGTAACGGTGCTCGCCGAGCGGCGCGAGTCGATCTGCCATATCGACAGTCTGCCACTCGACTCTGCCGGACGATGTGCCGGACGATGTGCCGGACGATGTGCCGGTGGCACGGTCGACGCCCATCCGACGATATCCTGGGGAGGTGCTGGAGACTCTCACCGTTCAAGATGCCGTGGAACTCGCCGTCGTCGAACGCAGCGGGTTCATCGAGTCCCGCCACGCGGGGGCGGCGGTGGTCCTCTCCCCCGACGGCGACATCGTCGCTCGATACGGCAACGCCGACGCCCTGATACTTCCGCGCTCGAGCCTCAAGCCGCTGCAGGCCGTGGCGTGCATCACCGCGGGTGCCGCTCTCGAGGACGAGCAGCTCGCCATGTCGACCGCGAGCCACAGCGGCACGGATCGTCATGCCTCCGTGGTTCGCGACGTGCTCACCGAGGGCGGTCTCACCGAGGACCACCTGGGCTGCCCGCCGGCGTGGCCGGGCGACACCGCCGCTCGCGACGAGCTCGTGCGCGAACACGGCGCACAGACACGTATCCGCATGAACTGCTCAGGCAAGCACGCGGCCATGCTCCGTGCCTGCGTCGCGACGGGCTGGCCGACCGACAGCTACCTGGACCCGGCGCATCCGCTTCAGCTGCACATCCGCGACGTGATCGAGCGGCTCACCGGCGAGAAGGTCGCTCACACGGCCATCGACGGCTGCGGCGCCCCGGTATACGCGATCACGCTGACGGGCCTCGCCCGATCGATCCACCGGATCGGCACCGCCTCGGACCGCTCGCCCTTCGCCCTGCACCGGGTGGCCGGCTCGCTGGTGCGTGCGGTGCGTGAGCACCCGTGGACGATCGACGGCCCGGGGCGCCCGGACACCATCGCGATCGAGACGCTCGGCGTGTTCGCGAAGGGCGGTGCCGAAGGGATCATGGTCATGGTCGCCCCGAACGGCACGACCGTCGCGCTGAAGATGCTCGACGGCGGGGCGCGCGCGTCGACCATCGTGGCGGCGACTCTGCTGGCGCGCGCAGGTGGGCTCACCGATTCGGACGTGGCGACACTCGCCGCCGCGCTGCCTCTCGAGGTGCTCGGCGGTGGGGCGACGGTCGGAGCCGTTCGTCCCGGCAGTGCCATCTGACCAGGAGACGACACGCTTCTCATCGCCGGGGCGCGAGTGCCGGGATCACGATTCGTCGGGGCCCCGAGTCGCCGACCAGCGACCAGGCCCGGCCCGCATGCGGTCGCGAATATGGCGGGAGCTCTCGCACACCGGCGAGCTGCCGCAGCTCCGCGGCATTCTCCGCGCGGATGAGCACTTCGCCCTCTCGACGCACCCGCTGCCACAGCGTCCAACTGCGCTGCCACGCGTCTGCATCGCCGAGCACGACGGTGGGACGCGTGGGTGCCTGAGCATCGCGCGGTTCGCCGCTCAGAGTGACGACGTCGCAGTCGGGATACGCAGCCGCCACTGACTCCGCCACCGCAGACACCCCCGGCGTGATGAGCGCCGTGAGGGCACGCCGCGGAGCCCAGCCGTCACTTTCCCGTTCCCGATATCGAGAGGTGCCACTGGATGGACCCGACGACCGCAGTCGCTCCTCGGGGACCCAGACCAGTTGGATCTCCCGATCCCCCATCCGCATCCGTCCCGGACCGCGCTGCGGATCGAAACCTGCGGAGTCCCCACCCGCAGCAAGGTGATCGACCCGACTCGGCATCTTGAGCAGCCCCCGACGCGGCAGAGCATCGAGAAGCCGCCCGACAGGCCCCGATGCTCTCGTCGCCGTGATCGCGATCGTGGCTCCGGCCCCGTTGCGGAGGATCTGCTCCCAGAGCTGCGCCAGCTGTTGGCCGTACTCGACGGGCAGCTCGCCGATCCGGACGTCGATGTCGTCGCACAGCACGAGCCCCCCGCGCGGAACTCCCCCTTCCGCCAGAGCCACGACGGCATCCCACGAATGCTCTGGATCGCTCGGTATCCAGAGTGGATGCCCATGCTGCTTGGCGAGGGCACGCAAGGCCGAGCTGCGCCCCGACTCGGGTCCTCCGAGGAAGGCGATTCCTCGATCGGATCCGATCGACAGGCGCTCGAGTGGCTGCTCCTGACGTTCCGGATCGTCGCCTCGGCCCAGGATGACGTCGCCGTCCTTGCGTGCCTCAGCGTGAAACTCCTCAAGAGGAAGCATCCGCGGCAGCACCGGCAGCCACGGGCTGCCCGGAACGTCGGCGTCAGCCCATCTCAGCGCGATCGCCCTGAGATCGGCGACGCCGGTCAAAGCCACTCGCATCGCGATCGGCACAGCGTCCTGCGGGCGCCGAACCAGAGCCAAGCCCCTCGACTCGACGCCGCCCGGGAGCTCAGCCGCGTCATCGGCACCGATGACGGCCCGACTGTCAGCGGCGTCCGCAACACGCAGGCTCACTCTCAGCGGACAGTTCGCCGCCAACGCATCGCGGATCACGCCGGACGCGCGCTGCGTCCCGAGGACCAGGTGCATGCCCAGCGCCCTTCCCCGAGCGGCGATGTCCGTGAACACAGCCCCGAGGTCCGGATGATCCTGGAGCAGCGCGGCGAACTCATCGACCACGATGACCAGCCTCGCCATGCCGACCTCACGGACGTCTCGTGCGCCGGCCTCGACGAGGACCGACTCGCGGCGCCGCAGCTCGGCGGTCAGGCTGAAGACGCCCCTCCGCGCCCCTTCCTCATCGAGGTCCGTGATCACTGCAGCCACCTGCGGGAGCATCCGAAGCGGTTCGAAGGCTGTGCCGCCTTTGAAATCGGCGAGGACGAATGTCACTCGATCGGGTCCATGGCGGCTCGCCATGGCCGTCACCCACGAGACCAGCAGCTCGCTCTTGCCCGTTCCGGTCGTGCCGGTCACGATGGCGTGCGGCCCGTCATCGACGATGTCGAGGAGCATGTCCTCCCGCTCACCACGGCCGATTGCGGCCGGCAGACCGTCGAGCGATTCCGGCTGCAGCAGGTCGCCGAGCGCCACCGACGGGGGGACAGAATCGAGTTCCTCTCCCTCTCCTGTGCGACTGACCCCGATCGCGATCGTCTGATCCCGGGACATGAACTCGGCGTCGACCTCGACGATGCCCTGCGCCGTGCGGACGCGCGCCCGGTGCGGCTCGGTGATGTCGATGACGGTCGTGATCCCTTCCGGAACATCGTCATCCCGATCCAGCAGCCAGATCACGGCGTCGGCCGTCGGTCGAGGATCAGCGCCCTGCACCACGGCCACCCGGAACGAGCCGCGCCGCGCGGCGTGGGCCTGCGGGAACCCCGCGAGCCCCAGCTCTTCAAGACGGGAGCCGACGATGGACATCTGGGCGGTGCCGAATCTGAGACACAGCTGCACCGCGAGCGCCCGCGTCGCGGCGGCGACGAGAGGATACGAGCCGCGCAGTCCGATGCCACCGCTGAGGGGCACCGTCACCGGCACCCGCTCGACCCTCGCGCATCGCAGCCGGAAGTCCCGTTCGCGCTCCCCATCCCCGCCCGAAGCGCGCACGCCGCTGTCGCCCGTACCGCTGCCGACGACGACATGAGTGGCGGCGGCGGGTGGATCGAGGCCGCGCAAAGGGGGCTGCGCCAGGCCTGCCGCTGCGTCGGGATATCGATGCCACCGCAGCTGACGCTCATCAGCGTGAAGCTGCGTCAACTGTGCTTCGACGACCGACCAGGCAGCCTCGCTGTCGGTCGCAGCCACCCGCGACGCCTTGCGTCGGGATCGCGACCCGTCGATCAGCGACGCGATGATCATCAGGGGACCCAGAACCGCGAAGCACAGGGAGAACAGCGAACCGGTGACGAGCCAGAGCACCACTCCAGCGGCTACGGGGACGAGTGCCGCGACGAACGGTGTCGGAGGCCTACGAGCCGGTGCGGGGGCGGCAGGGATCGCGATCGGCAGAGAGTCCATGCCTCCAGTGGACCGCACATGCGGGGCTCAGAATCAGCCCTCCACAGTGAAAGGACGTCAGACGGAGGACTCGTCCGTTGTGGAGGAGGACTCGTCCGGCACCGAGGGCGACTCGTCCGCGATCTGCACGATGACGAGCGTCACGTTGTCGCGACCGCCATTCTCGAGGGCCGCAGCGAGCATCGCATCGACGGCGGCAGCCGGATCGGCGTTCTCGCGGAGGAAATGCTGGATGCCGTAGTCGGTCAGCTCCTTCGTTAGTCCGTCAGAGCAGATCACGAAACGATCTCCCGGGCGCACATCGAGCGTGACGTAGTCGGGAGCGGTGAGCTCGCTCGCCCCGACCGCTCGTGTGATCACATTGCTGTACGGATGACCTTCGGCCTCTTCGGGGCTGATCTTGCCTGCCGCGATGAGCTCCTGCACGACCGAGTGGTCGGTGGTGATCTGCACCAGGCGATCGTCCCTGAGGAGGTACACGCGCGAGTCGCCGATGTTGAGCGACGTCCAATGCGGCTCGTCGCCCTCGAACTCGAGGAAGACTCCGGTGAGCGTCGTCCCTGTACCCTCGTCCGTGGTCTCCGGATGGTCGGCGATGTCGGCCACCGCCATCTCCAACGCACCCTCGATGGCGCCGCGATCGACCGCGCCAGCAGCGACCACGGCGTCGAGCCGCTTCACCGTGCTGCGGCTCGCGATCTCGCCGCCCGCATGGCCACCCATGCCATCGGCGACGATGAAGAGCGGATAGTCCGCGAAGAACGCGTCCTGGTTCGTCTCACGTCGCCGCCCCACGTCGGTGACGCCTGCCCAGGACAGGAGCAGCTGACGCTGCGCAACCGTGACGCGGCGCGTCTTCGTCGTCGTCTCAGCCACTCGTCGCCTCCGGATTTCCTGCGGTTCGGGCTACCCCAGGACACTCACATATCGTAGTGGACGCCGCGACGGCCGCACGCGCACCCCCGGCCATCACGCGGAGTCCTGCGGCGCCGACTCTGGGCTGCGACATGAGCATGCCTCCACGTTATCGTCTTCCACCGTTGCTCTTCACCACGCCGCGAGCGCCCCATACAGCACAGAGCCCCCGACCGAAGTCGAGGGCTCTGTGCGGTATGCGATCAGGCCGGAGGCTGCGTGGGATCCGTGGGCGGAACCTGCGGAGCGGCCGGAGGCGCTGCGGGCGGAGCCGGCGGTGCCGTGGGCGGTGCCGTGGGCGGCGTCGACGGAGCAGCCGGCGGAGCACCGGTGGTCGACGGGGCCGCGGGCGGAGCGTAACCGGGCTGGGCGGGCGGAGCGTAGCCGGGCTGCGCGGGCGGTGCGTATCCCTGCGGCGCGGGCGGCGCGTAGCCCTGCTGAGGAGCGCCGTAGCCCTGCGGAGCGCCGTAGCCGGGACCGGCTGCCGGACGCGGCTGCACAGGAACGCCATCCCAGACGGTGGAATCGGCGAGGAAGCTGTTTCCTGCCCACGGTGCGGGAACGATGTTCGGGTTCCAGCGCGACTTGTCGAACGCGTTGATGCCGTACCAGACGATCGAGAGCAGAACGAACAGGACCACCCAGACGGCATCCTTCTGCAGCTTCAGTCCGACCCGCCATGCGGCCAGAGCGAGCACCACAGCGAGAGCGATGCCGGTCAGGAAGTTGAGGTACGGAATGAACGAGAGACCGATGCCGATGAGGACGACCCACGGCGAGATGTCACCCAGCTTCGCGAAGATCATCGTGTTGTACACCGGCACCCACGCGCGCCACTTGCCCTGGACGCCAGCCTTTTCGAAGATCTTCATGAGGAAGATCGACGAGATCACATAGAACGCCAGCGCAAAGAGCAGACTGATCAAGAAGACGACGAACAGACCGGCGATAGCCGCCCCGTTGTCGTAATAGTCGTTGTACATGATCCCCTCCGGATCCGATGGAGCGGACGCTGTGCGCGCCGCGAGACCCACCATATCGGTGTGCTGATATTCGGGGCAACGACACACGCAGAGACAGCGCACTGCCCGTCATGCACCGTCATTCCGCGACGACGAGCTCCTCGACACCGCGGTCGTCGGTCGGTCGAAGGACGAGACCCCTGCTCGCCGCCCATGTCCGAAGCGTGCGAAGCGACCGAACTCGCGGGCGGTCCTCCGCCAGCGCGCGCACGAGAAGACCCTTGGACTTCTTGTTGAAGTGATTGAGAGCCCGTCCGTGCTCGGTGACGACCCGCACATAAGCGGAGGGCACGGAGTCCGGCACGGGACCGAGCGCGACGTAGGCCTCACTGCGCAGATCGAGAATGAAGTCGGGGTCCTCCCCCGCTATGGCCGTCGTGGTCGCGTCTGCCCAGTGCCTGCGCAGCGCAGCCAGGCCCGGCACTGAGGTCCCGGCAGCGAGCCGGTACGGCGGAATGAGATCGAGCGCCCCGATCGGCCCCAGCGGCGCCGAGTGGATCCAGACGTGCGAACCGAGCCAGCGGCGAGACGCTGGGTCGAGACTGCCCGCGTCGAGAGCGTCATACAGAACGCCCGTGTAACGGTCGACCGCCGGCATCGTCGCGGCCGAGCGCAGCATCCGATTGTGCTCGACATCGCCTGCCTGCTTGGGGCTCAGCTTCAGCACTCTGCGCGCTGCTTGCTCGTCGTGCGCCAGATCGATGAGCGCATCGATCACCGCTCGGCGCTCGGCGACCAGCCCGGGGAGCGCCAGCGAGCTCTCGTCGAGAGGCGCATCGCGTCCTCCGGGTCGCTTGGTCTCCGACGGGGGCAGCAGAATCTTCATGAGACCTCGGGATACAGACACGTCCGCCCCGACCCACTGAGGGCCGAGGCGGACGCGAGGAACTGGGACTGATCAGGCGATGAGAGCCGCGTTGCCTGCCACGATCGTCAGGACGTCGCTCTCCATCGAGAGGAATCCGTCCTGCGCGTTGGCGAGCACCTTTGTGCCATCCGTCTGCGTGATCCGGACCTCGCCCTGGGCGAGGATCGCCAGGACCGGCTCGTGGCCGGCCATGAATCCGATCTCACCCTCGACGGTCTTGGCGACCACGAGGCTCGCCTCTCCCGTCCAGACCTCCGCATCCGCGGAGACGAGGCTGACATGCAATGCCATGATCAGCCGTTCTCCTTCTGGATCTTCGCCCACTGCTCTTCGACATCGGAGATGCCACCGACGTTGAAGAAGGCCTGCTCGGCGACGTGGTCGAAGTCACCGCGGGCGATCGCATCGAACGACTCGATGGTCTCCTTGAGCGGGACGGTCGAACCCTCGACACCCGTGAACTTCTTGGCCATGTAGGTGTTCTGCGAGAGGAACTGCTGGATACGACGTGCACGAGACACGACGATCTTGTCCTCTTCGGAGAGCTCGTCGACACCGAGGATGGCGATGATCTCCTGCAGTTCCTTGTTCTTCTGGAGGATCTGCTTGACCGTGGTGGCGACGCGGTAGTGGTCCTCGCCCAAGTAGCGGGGGTCCATGATGCGCGACGTCGAGGTCAGCGGGTCGATGGCCGGGTACAGACCCTTCGACGCGATCTCACGCGAGAGCTCCGTGGTGGCGTCGAGGTGGGCGAACGTGGTCGCCGGTGCCGGGTCGGTGTAGTCATCGGCGGGCACGTAGATCGCCTGCAGCGAGGTGATCGAGTGGCCACGGGTCGACGTGATGCGCTCCTGCAGGAGGCCCATCTCGTCGGCGAGGTTCGGCTGGTAACCCACGGCGGAGGGCATGCGGCCCAGCAGCGTGGAGACCTCGGAACCGGCCTGCGTGAAGCGGAAGATGTTGTCGATGAAGAGCAGCACGTCCTGCTTCTGCACGTCACGGAAGTACTCCGCCATCGTCAGAGCCGAGAGGGCGACGCGCAGACGCGTTCCCGGCGGCTCGTCCATCTGGCCGAAGACGAGGGCCGTCTTGTCGAAGACACCCGCCTCTTCCATCTCGTGGATGAGGTCGTTGCCCTCACGGGTGCGCTCACCGACACCGGCGAACACCGAGACTCCACCGTGGTCCTGCGCGACGCGCTGGATCATCTCCTGGATGAGGACGGTCTTGCCGACACCGGCTCCACCGAACAGACCGATCTTTCCACCCAGCACGTACGGCGTGAGGAGGTCGATCGACTTGATGCCGGTCTCGAACATCGTGGTCTTCGACTCGAGCTGGTCGAAGTTGGGAGCCTTGCGGTGGATCGGCCAACGCTCGGTGACCTCGATGGTCTCGCCGGGCTCGAGGTTCAGGACCTCGCCGATCACGTTGAAGACCTTGCCCTTGGTGACGTCGCCGACCGGGACCGAGATGGCCTCGCCCGTGTCGCGGACTTCCTGGCCGCGGACGATGCCGTCGGTGGGCTTCAGCGCGATGGCGCGAACGAGGTCGTCGCCGAGGTGCTGAGCGACCTCGAGGGTGATCTCCGTGGACTCCTCGCCGATGACGATGGTGGTCTTCAGAGCGTTGTAGATGTCGGGGATCGAGTCGTGCGGGAACTCGATGTCGACAACCGGACCGTTGACGCGCGCGACGCGCCCGACGACCGCGGTCGCCGGCTGGTCAGCCGTAGCGGTGGGGGTCATTTCTTCGTCTCTTTCCTGATGGTCTATTTGCTCGACGAGAGGGCGTCGGCGCCGCCGACGATCTCCGCGATCTGCTGCGTGATCTCCGCCTGACGCGCGTTGTTGCGCAGACGGGTGTAGTCGGTGATGAGCTTGTCGGCGTTGTCGCTGGCCGACTTCATCGCCTTCTGCGTGGCGGCCTGCTTGGCGGCAGACGACTGCAGGAGAGCGTTGAAGACGCGGCTCTGGATGTACACCGGCAGGATCGCGTCGAGGACTGTCTCGGCATCCGGCTCGAACTCGTACAGCGGGTAGACGGCGCTGCCCGCTTCCGAGTCATCGGCTTCCGCGATCTCCAGCGGGAGCAGTCGCACGGATTCCGGCGACTGCGTCATCATGCTGACGAAGCGGTTGTACACGAGGTGGATCTCGTCGACGCCACCCTCGTCCGCACCGCGCGAGAAGTCCTCGAGCAGCGTGGCCGAGATCTCCTCCGCCGTGTGGAACGACGGGGTGTCGGTGTCGCCCGTCCACTCCACAGCAGCCGCGATGCGGCGGAACTGGAAGTAGCCGACGGCCTTGCGTCCGACGAGGTAGAACACCGGCTCCTTGCCCTGCCCCCGCAGGAGCTCCGCCACCTCGAGACCCTCACGGAGGATCTGCGAGTTGAAGGCTCCGGCGAGACCGCGGTCCGACGAGAAGATCACGACCGCAGAACGGCGGATCGTCTCGGGCTCGCGGGTGAGCGGGTGGTCGACGTTCGAGTGCGTCGCGACGGCGGACACGGCCCTCGTCACGGCCCGCGCGAAGGGGCTGGACGCTTTGACGCGTGCCATCGCCTTCTGGATGCGCGAAGCCGCGATGAGTTCCATCGCCTTCGTGATCTTCTTGGTCGTCTGAGCAGAAGAGATCTTCTGCTTGTAGACCCTGAGTTGAGCGCCCATGAAATCAGTTCCTCACGCGATTACGCGCGACGACCCTTGACGATCTTCTCCTGGTTGACGTCCTCAGCCTCGGCTGCAGCGTGCTCCTCGTGACCCGGGGCGCCGATGGCCTGCCCCTTGCCACCCTGGAACTCCAGAAGGAAAGCGTCGGTGTGCTTGTCGAGCTCGGCGACGGTGTCGTCATCGAGGACGTTGTTCTCGCGCAGGGTCTCGAGCACCTTCGTGTTGCGACGCAGGTAGTCGAGCAGCTCGCGCTCGAAGCGAAGAACGTCCGAGACCTCGAGGGTGTCGAGCTTGCCCTTCGTTCCGGCCCAGATCGAGACGACCTGCTCCTCGACGGGGTACGGCGAGTACTGAGGCTGCTTGAGCAGCTCCGTCAGGCGCGCTCCACGGGAGAGCTGACGACGCGAAGCCGCGTCGAGGTCGGATGCGAACATCGCGAACGCCTCGAGGGAGCGGTACTGCGCGAGCTCCAGCTTCAACGTTCCGGAGACCTTCTTGATCGACTTGACCTGAGCGTCACCACCGACTCGCGACACCGAGATACCCACGTCGACCGCCGGACGCTGGTTGGCGTTGAAGAGGTCGGACTGGAGGAAGATCTGGCCGTCGGTGATCGAGATCACGTTGGTCGGAATGTATGCCGAGACGTCGTTCGCCTTGGTCTCGATGATCGGGAGACCGGTCATCGAACCTGCGCCGAGCTCGTCGGACAGCTTCGCGCAACGCTCGAGCAGACGCGAGTGCAGGTAGAAGACGTCACCCGGGTAAGCCTCGCGGCCCGGCGGACGACGCAGGAGAAGCGACACCGCACGGTAGGCCTCAGCCTGCTTCGACAGGTCGTCGAAGATGATGAGGACGTGCTTGCCGCCGTACATCCAGTGCTGGCCGATGGCCGAACCGGTGTAGGGAGCGAGGTACTTGAAACCGGCGGGGTCGGATGCCGGAGCCGCCACGATGGTGGTGTACTCCAGAGCGCCGGCCTCTTCGAGCGCGCCCTTCACCGAAGCGATTGTCGAGCCCTTCTGACCGATGGCGACGTAGATGCAGCGCACCTGCTTGTTGACGTCGCCCGACTCCCAGTTGGCCTTCTGGTTGATGATCGTGTCGATCGCGATGGCCGTCTTGCCGGTCTGGCGGTCACCGATGATCAGCTGACGCTGACCGCGGCCGACGGGGATCATGGCGTCGATGGCCTTGATGCCGGTCTGCATCGGCTCGTGCACCGACTTGCGCTGCATGACACCCGGTGCCTGCAGCTCGAGCTCGCGAACGCCTTCGGTGGCGATGGAGCCGAGGCCGTCGATCGGGTTACCCAGCGGGTCGACGACGCGACCGAGGTAGCCGTCGCCGACGGGAACCGAGAGGACCTCACCCGTGCGGGTGACTTCCTGGCCGGCCTCGACGCCGGTGAAGTCGCCGAGCACGACGACACCGATCTGGTGCTCGTCGAGGTTGAGCGCGAGACCCTTGGTGCCGTCCGCGAAGGTGACGAGTTCGTTCGCCATCACCCCGGGCAGTCCCTCGACATGCGCGATGCCGTCGGCTGCGTCGATGACGGTGCCGACCTCGGTCGCCGCGGCCCCAGTGGGCTCGTATGCTGCGGCGAAGTCCTTCAGCGCGTCACGGATGACGTCGGGGCTGATCGATAGTTCTGCCATTGTCTTCCCTTTGTATCTGGGTGCGCGGTTCCCCGCGCGAAGTCGTGTTAGCCGGCGAGCTTCTGGCGAAGATCGGCGAGACGGGCGGAGATACTGCCGTCGATGACGTCATCGGCGATCTGCACGCGCAGGCCTCCGACGACAGAGGGGTCGTTGACCTCGTTGAGCGAGATCTTGCCGTCGTAACGACGCGAGAGAGCGTCGCTGAGACGGGTGCGCTGTGCGTCGGTGAGCGGTGTGGCGCTGTGCACCGTCGCGACCACACGGTCGCCCTGGTCGGCGACGACCCGCGTCGCACGGGTGAGCATCTGCCGAACGCGACGGTCACGAGGCTGGCGCACCAGCGACGAGACGATCACGGCGGTCGCGTCGCTGACGCCCCCGGCGAGAAGCCTGTCGACGAGCGCGCCCTTGGCGTCTTCGCCCCCGAGGCGGCTTCCGAGCGCGAGCTCGAGCTCCGCGTTCGCGGCGATCACCCGGGTGAAGCCGAAGAGCTCTCCCCCGATGTCAGCCTGCGGTTCGGCGATCGCGGCAGCCCTGATCGCGAGTTCCTCGACGCCGTCCACGAGCTGGGAAGCCGATGACCAGCGCTCGGCGACGACCGTCTTCAGGACGGTCTGCGCGTTCTGCGAGAACCCGCCGAACACCGCGGCGACGACGTTCTGTCGCGCCACGACCGGAGCCGACGGGTCAGCGAGCGCGCCGCTCAAATGAGACGACTCCGCCACGGCGCGTGCGGCTGCGAACAGCTCCCGCGCCGTGTCGAGAGTGACGTCCGTCGCTGCGGCAAGCGTCTGAGTGGATGCCGCGAGTGCCTGAGTGGTCGCGCTGCCCATTACTGAGCCGCCTTCTCGGATGCTTCGAGGTCGGCGAGGAAGCGGTCGACGACCGCGGTCGCACGTGCATCGTCGGAGAGCGTCTCGCCGACCACGCCACCGGCGAGGTCGATCGCGAGCGAGCCGACCTCGCTGCGCAGCGAGACGAGAGCGGTCTGCCGCTCGGCCTCGATCTGCGTGTGCGCGGTCGCGGTGATGCGAGCTGCTTCGCTCGACGCGGCCTCCTTGGCCTCGGCGACGATCTTCTTGCCGTCCTCACGGGCGGCTTCGCGGATCTCACCGGCCTCGGTGCGTGCCTCGGCGAGCTGACGGGTGTACTCCTCGAGCGCGGCCTCAGCCTGCTTCTGTGCTTCGTCCGCCTTGGCGATGTTGCCCTCGATGGCGGCGGACCGCTTGTCGAGCATTGCCGTGAACTTCGGAAGGGCGACCTTCCACACGACGATGAGGATGACGAGGAACCACAGACCCGACCAGATGATGTCGTACCACGCAGGGATCAGAGGGTTGGGTGTTTCACCCTCTGCTGCGAGGTTCGTGACAAGAGCGTTCAGCATCCTGTCTCCTTCAGAAGTCGGTTCGGATTACGGGAAGGGGATGAATCCGACGGCGATGCCGACGAATGCAAGCGCCTCGGTGAAGGCGATACCGATCCACATGAGGACCTGCAGGCGGCCGGCCAGCTCGGGCTGACGAGCGACACCCTCGATGGTCTTGCCGACGACGATACCCACGCCGATGGCCGGACCGATCGCTGCGAGGCCGTAGCCGACCGATGCGAGGTGACCGTTGATGTCTGCGAGAACCGTAGTAGCGTCCACGGGTTTTTCCTTTCGTTGGGTGGGACGGCAGTTGCCGACCCGCTCAGTGCTCTTCTGCGACCGCGAGCTGGATGTAGACCGCGGTGAGGACGGTGAAGACGTATGCCTGGAGAACGGCGACCAGGATCTCGAAGAGAGTGAAGGCGCCGCCGAAGGCGAGGGTTCCGACACCGAGAGCGGCCCAGCCGCCACCTGCGGTGAAGAAGAAGAACTGGGTGGCTGCGAAGCACAGCACCAGGAGCATGTGGCCGACCACCATGTTCATCAGGAGTCGGAGCATCAGCGTGACGGGCCGGATGATGAACGTCGAGAGGAACTCGATCGGCGTCACGATGATGTAGACCGGCCACGGAACGCCGGCCGGGAACAGCGCGTTCTTGAAGAAGCCCAGCGGGCTCTTCTTGATACCCGCGTAGATGAAGGTGATGTAGCTCACCAGCGCGAGCGTCAGCGGCACGGCCGCGATGCTCGTGCCTGCGATGTTCAGGAACGGAATGATTCCCGTGATGTTCATGAACAGCACCATGAAGAAGATGGTGGTGAGGATCGGCAGGAATCGGTTGCCGTCCCTGCGTCCGAGCAGATCGTGCGCGATATTGGTGCGGACGAAGTCCAGCCCCATCTCGACGACGCTCTGGAAGCGTCCGGGGACGATCTTCATACGGCGGGTTCCGAGGACGAGGATCAGCACGACGGCGACCACGGCGAGGAACTGCACGAGGTGGATTCGGTGCACGGGGATACCCGCGACTTCGAAGAGGATCTCCGGGAAGAACTCGTCGATCGAAGGTCCGTGGAACTCGCCGTCAGAGGCGAGTTTGGGCATCAGGGTCGCAGCAAGATTGAACAGCGCGGGCTCCAGCTTCGGGGCACCGGTCAGAACCGGGGCGACGATGGTCGGTGTGCTTCAAGCGCAAGCGCTCGCGGGCGAGCGGCGGGCACGTCTCAACACTATCAGAATAAGAGGGTGTCCTAAGACCGCGGGTGCTGTTCGCCGGAGCCGTCCTGCACAGGGGGTTCGGGCACGATGTGGTGGCGTCCGGGCGCACGATCCTCCGGCACGACGGTCGGCAGCTCCACCCCCGGCGCGCGGTCGATCGGAGCCTCGGAGGGAAGGGACGCGTCGCTCACGTGCGGAAGGCGCATCCGCGTGATGACGATCACGTCGATGACGAGGGTCGCCACCACGCCCGCGACGATCGACAGGAAGAACACCATCGGCTCGATCCACGGCTGCCCGCTCAGGACGATCATGATCACGACGAAGAGGCCGAGCTTCAGAAGCCATCCGCCGAGCACGATCGCGAAGAACAGCTGCACGTAGAGCGGATCCCCGAACCAGCGGTTGGCGATGAGGATGCTGAGGGCCGTGATGCCGAGGAACAGCATGGCGAGCACGACGCCCAGCAGGCCGCTGACGAGACCTTCCGTCCCGCCGACGAGGAGGCCGATCGCTCCGGCGACGATCGCGAGGACCGCCATCGAGACCGCGGACCAGATCAGCGTCTTCCGCAGGATCGGATTGCTGGAAACAGGGCTCGGGCTCACGGGGACTCCACGGGTGTCGGGTCGGACTCAGCAGACGCCGCGGGCTTCCGTCGGCGCAGAGGATTCAGGGTGATGACGAGGCACGCGGCGATTCCCACCAGGCCGAACACAACTCCGGGGAGGTACTGGCCGGGCCAGTCCTCACGCGCGCCCACGTACATGAGGAGGACGGCCAGGGAGATGACCGCGGTCCAGGCGTAGAAGATGAGCACGGCGTCGCGGTCGCGGTGGCCGAGGTCGAGCATGCGGTGATGCAGGTGCTTGCGGTCGGGTGAGAACGGCGACTTCCCCGCGTTCATCCGTCGCAGCACTGCGAGCCCGAAATCGAGGAGCGGCAGCAGCACGACCAGAAGAGGGAGGAGGATCGGGATGAACGCGCCGAGGAGCTGCGATCGTCCGAGACGCTCGGGATCGAGGGCCGACGGCTCGAGCTGCCCGGTCACGGCGATCGCGGACGTCGCCATCAGCAGACCGATCACGAGCGCTCCCGAATCGCCCATGAAGAGCTTCGCAGGACTCCAGTTGAACGGGAGGAAGCCGAGGCACGCGCCGATCAGCACTGCGGCGAGGAAGGATGCGAGGTTGAAGTAGCTCGATGCTCCGGTGTCACGCGTCAGGATGTAGGAGTAGGCGAAGAACACGCCGTTCGCGATCAGGCAGACGCCGGCGACGAGGCCGTCGAGGCCGTCGATGAAGTTGACGGCGTTCATCACGATGACGATCGCGAACATCGTGATGGTGATGCTCAGCCAGCTCGAGAAGACGATCAGATCGCCGAACGGCAGGGAGAGGATCTGCAGCCCGCCACCGACGGTGATGATCCCGGCAGCGAGGAACTGTGCGCCGAGCTTGATCATCCAGTCGAGATCCCACAGATCGTCGACGACGCCGATGACGGCGATCAAGAGGGATGCGGCGAGGATCGACCACATCGTCTGCGGCGGCATCCACATGGTGGTGAAGAACGGATTCAGAGCCGAGACCCCGATCGCCGCTGCGATGCCGAGGAAGATCGCGACGCCACCGAGACGGGGAGTGGGAGTCGTGTGCACATCCCGCTCTCGGATGCCGGGGTACAGCTTGAAACGCAGGCTCAGCTTCCAGACCGCCCAGGTCAACGCGAAGGTGATCGCGGCGGTCAGGATGATCGTGAGGAGGTACTGCTTCACGAATCCCCGTCCGATTCCGGCGACGGCGCCTCGGGTTCGAGCAGGTCGCCGAGCACCTCCTCCAGCCGTTCGCGGCTGACGGCGCCGGCTCTGAGGATGCGAACACCACCGGCGGCGGGCTCCGCGCCGCGGGGAACCAGGGAGGTCGCGTCGACGATCGTCGACGCGACCCCGTCGCGACTGACGCCGTCTGCGAGATACACCGACACGCTGTCTCCGAGCATCCGCTCGGCATCGAACGCGGAGATCGCCGACTCACGGCCGGTGAGGTTCGCGCTGGAGACGGCCAGCGGTCCGGTCTCCGCCAGGAGCTCCAGCGCGACGCGCCCCTCGGGCATTCTGACGGCGACGGTCCCCTCCGTGTCGCCCAGGTCCCAGACGAGAGAGGGCTGAGCGGGGAGAACGATGGTCAGGCCGCCGGGCCAGAAGGCGTCGACGAGTCGCTGGACGGGCTCGGGAACGGACTCCGCCAGCGCGTGCAGCGTCTCCTTCGTGCCGATGAGCACGGGAGGCGGCTGATTGCGCCCTCGCCCTTTGGCGTCGAGGAGGCGCTGTACGGCAGCGGGAGAGAACGCGTCGGCGGCGACGCCGTAGACCGTGTCGGTGGGCATGACGATGAGTTCGCCGCGGGCGATGGCCTGGCGGGCGTGGCGCATGCCGGCGAGGAGCTGGGCCTCGTCGCCGCAATCGAAGATGGAGGACATGACGATCCGATTCTAGTTGGCGATGTCTGTGCGGTTCGTGTCTGCGCGTCAGGGACGCAGAGCGGTCGTCGCGCGGTCTCGCAAGGTGAGGTCGCGGTGCGTCGCGGCGGCACGCCAGCCGTCGCGCGTGAGGATGCTGCGGATCTCCTCGCCCTGGAGCTCCCCGTGCTCGATCACCAGCAGCCCGCCCGGATGCAGCAGCTCGAGCGCGCGCACGCTGAGCACACGCACGATGTCGAGCCCGTCTTCTCCCCCGTACAGCGCCATCGACGGATCGAAGAGCCGAACCTCAGGGTCACGAGGCACCGCGGCGTCCGGAACGTACGGCGGGTTCGAGATCACGACGGAGGCAGTGCCGTCCAGCTCCGCGAACGCGTGCGCCAGGTCGTCGTTCACGAGGGTGAGGTTGGCCACCCCCGCCGTGTTCCGAGCCGCCCACGGATACGCGTCGGGCGAGAGCTCGGCGGCGAAGATACGCGCATGGGGCACCTCGGTGGCCATGGCGAGTGCTATCGCCCCGCTGCCGGTGCCGAGATCGATGCCGATCGGGTCGGGAAGCGCGGACCCGAGGAGCGCGTCGATCGCGTACTGCACGACCGTCTCGGTCTCAGGTCGCGGGACGAAGACTCCGGGCCCGACCGCGAGCTCGAGGTGGCGGAACGGCGCCGTTCCGGTGATGTGCTGCAACGGCTCCCTGCTCGCACGACGGGCAACCAGAGCCCGCAACGCCTCGGCGTCCGCCTCCTCCACCGCATCACCGCGGATGATCGATGCCTGCACCTCACCACGCCGCGCGCCGAGGACGTGACCGGCGAGCAGCTCCGCGTCGACGAGAGGATCCGTGACGCCGGCGTCTGCGAGCTGTCGGGCCGCCGCATGCACGGCGGAGGCGAGGGAGAGATCGGACATGGATCAAGCGTAGAGCGCGGCAGGTGTCATATTGCCCACCCCCCTAGGGCTCTCGCCTAGGCTGGAGCGCGCAGTCCCCCGCACAGGAAGGCTCTCCCCATGCCCGGTATCCACTCCGACATCACCTCCGCTTTCGGCAACACTCCCCTGGTTCGTCTGAACCGGGTCACCGAGGGCCTCGGCGCGACAGTTCTCGCCAAGCTCGAGTTCTACAACCCGGCCTCGAGCGTCAAAGACCGGCTCGGCATCGCCATCGTCGACGCTGCGGAGGCCTCGGGCGAGCTGAAGCCCGGAGGCACGATCGTGGAGGCGACCAGCGGCAACACCGGTATCGCGCTGGCGATGGTCGGCGCCGCACGCGGGTACAAGGTGATCCTCACGATGCCCGCGTCGATGTCCAAGGAGCGGCGCCTCCTTCTCAAGGCGTTCGGCGCCGAACTAATCCTCACCGACCCCACGAAGGGCATGACGAACGCGATCGCCGAGGCGGAGGCGATCGCCGCCCGCACTCCGGGTGCCATTCTCGCGAAGCAGTTCGCCAACGAGGCGAACCCCGCGATCCACCGCCGCACGACGGCCGAGGAGATCCTCCGCGACACGGAGGGCTCCGTCGACTACCTCGTCGCCGGCATCGGCACGGGCGGAACCATCACGGGCGTCGGTCAGGTCCTGAAGGAGCGCGTCCCCGGGGTGAAGATCGTCGCCGTCGAACCCAAGGATTCGCCTATCCTCACCGAGGGACACCCCGGGCCGCACAAGATCCAGGGCATCGGACCTAACTTCGTGCCTCCGATCCTCGATCGCGATGTCCTCGACGAGGTCATCGACGTCACGTTCGACGACGCCATCCGTGTCGCGCGCGAGACCGCGAGCCGCGAGGGCATCCTCGTGGGCATGTCGAGCGGAGCCGCGATCTGGGCCGCTCTGCAGGTCGCCCAGCGCCCGGAGGCTGCAGGGAAGACGATCGTCGTCATCATCCCCTCGTTCGGCGAGCGCTACCTCTCGACGGCGCTCTACGAGGATCTGCGCGAGGCCTGAACTCCCGATGGACATGATCGGCCGAATGCGTGAGGACATCGCGGCAGCCCGACTTCGCGACCCCGCCGCGCGCAGCGGCGCCGAGGTGGCACTGCTGTATCCGGGGATGCACGCGATCTGGGCCCATCGGGTCTCGCACGCGCTGTGGCGCCGCCGGCTGCGACTGCTCGCCCGTGCGACATCACAGGTGTCGCGATGGCTCACCGGGATCGAGATCCACCCCGGCGCGCGCATCGGTCGACGCTTCTTCATCGACCATGGCATGGGCGTGGTCATCGGCGAGACGGCAGAGGTCGGCGACGATGTGATGCTGTATCACGGGGTCACTCTCGGCGGCCGCACGCGTGACTCCGGCAAGCGGCATCCGACGCTCGGCGACGGCGTGGCCGTGGGAGCAGGCGCGAAGATCCTCGGACCGATCACGATCGGCGAGGGCTCCGTGGTCGGAGCGAATGCCGTCGTCACTCGCGACGCCCCGGCGGACAGCATCCTCGTCGGCGTGCCGGCCAAGCCCCGCGCACGGGTCATGGGCGAGGACACCCGAGCGGTGCTCACCGCACCCGACTACTCGATCTGACGCGCCCGCGCTGTCAGGCCGCCCCGCGGCGAGACCTCACCTTGTCGACCTTCTTGCGAAGGAAGATCAGTGGCAGCAGCACGCTGCCGAGCGCCGTGATCAGCCAGACGATCACCGATCCGAGCAGCCAGCCCACGAGATCGACGATGCGCAGCCCGCCGATCGGCAGCAGGACGACGACCACGAGGGCGATGAGCGTCGAGAAGATGCCGATGCCGCCCATCAGGACCGGTGCATAGCGATCCGCGATCTTGCTGACCCATGGTGAGAGCACGCTCTGCAGCACGGCGAAGATCAGGATGCAGAGCACGAACCCCCACCACTGGTCCCACTGGATCTGGAACCCCTCGAGCGCGAGGTCGGCCACGATGAGACCGAGACCGGCCGAGATGACGTACATCAGCGCGCGGAAGAGGAAGGTGATCACGCGCTGAGCATATCGCTCTCACTGGGCGACGAAGAAGGGGATCGCGCCCGACAGGATGCCGACGGCGAGCATCACGAGCGACACGATCACCGCGCGCCACAGCACCTTCCTGTGGTGATCGCCCAGGTTGACGCTGGCGAGCGAGACGAGCAGCAGGATCGCCGGCACGAGCGGGCTCTGCAGGTGGACCGGCTGACCGATGATCGATGCCCTCGCCATCTCGACGGGGTCGATGCCGAACGTCGCCGCGCTCTGCGACAGCACCGGCAGGATGCCGAAGTAGAAGGCGTCGTTCGACATGAAGAATGTGAACGGGATCGACAGAACACCGGTGATGGGTGCGAGGAAGGGGCCGAGCGCAGGCGGAAGCACGTCGGTGATCCAGGTCGCCATCGCATCGACCATCCCGGTGCCGGTCAGGACGCCGACCAGGACTCCGGCCGCGATCACCATCGAGACGACACCGACGATGCTGGGCGCATGGGCCACGATCTCGGACGCCTGCTCCTTGATCCCTCGGAAGTTGACCAGCAGCGCGACGGCGGCACCGACCATGAACACGTACGGGAGCGGCATGATGTCGAGAACGAGCAGCACCATGACGGCGACGGTGAGCGCGAGGTTGAACCAGATCAGTCGCGGCCTCAGCGTCGGGCGCGCGGGGTCGAGCATGGTGTCCGCCATGGCGGTGTCGGCCGGGTCGACGCTGGCCGCGGCGACGGGCCCTCGCCCACCGGCGACGACGACGATGTTGCCGGTGCGGAGCGCTGCACGGGCGCCGGGCTTCGGTCCGGCACCGCGGAAGATCCTCGGCACTGTAGAAAGAGCACCGCCGTCGGAACCCGTGAGCAGCCCTTCGAGGCGCCCGAGTCGGCGGCGCTCCCCCAGCCCGAGCATCCAGGCGAAGCCCAGCGTCACGACGATGCCGACGCCGAGAGCCGGCAGCATGGGGACGAAGATGTCCGTCGGCTGCAGTCCCAGAGCGGTCGCCGCGCGCACCGTCGGCCCGCCCCAGGGAACGATGTTCAGAGTGCCGTTCATCAAGCCGGCGACGCACGTGAGGACGACCGGACTCATGCCGAGACGGAGATAGATCGGCAGCATCGCCGACGTCGTGATGATGAACGTCGTCGAGCCGTCGCCGTCGAGCGAGACGGCTCCCGCGAGGATCGCGGTTCCCAGCACGACCTTCGCCGGGTCATCGCCGAGAACACGCGTGATCACCCGGATCAGCGGATCGAACAGGCCGACGTCGATCATGATGCCGAAGAACATGATCGCGAACATCAGCAGCGCTGCGGTCGGGGCCATCGTGGCGATGGAATCGAGGATCATGTCGCCCATGCCGAGCCCCGCACCGGCGAACAGCCCGAACACGGTCGGCACGAGGATCAGCGCCACCATGGGCGTCAGTCGCTTCGTCATGATCAGCGTCATGAAGGCCAGCACCATGGTGAATCCCAGGAGGACCAGAACCCATTCGGGCGGCACGAACGCGACGTCGTAGGTCGGCGCCTCTTCTGCGGCCGTGGACAGGCCGGTGAGTGCATCGAGCATGCTGTGACTCCTTCGTCGAAGCTCCGTCGACTGCGACGGATCCTGACGAGACTAGGCAATCCCTCCCCGCAGAGCGCGGTATGCCGCATTCTCGGATGTTGTGCGCGTAGCGTGGGTTCTGCGCATATTGCGCGGGAGCAGAGAGGGAAGGACCACGGTGTCGACGACGACGACGCGACCTCGGTTCGCGACCCGCACGCTGCTGCTGCATCTCGCCACGGTCGCCCTTGTCGTCGTGATGTGCACCGGCGTGTACCTCCTTCTCGCCGTGCAGCAGCTTCGCACCGAAGCCGAGTCCACCGCCCTCGGCATCGCCCGGACCCTCGCCGAGGACCCGCAGGTCCGCGACGAGGTCGCACGAATCTCGGCCGCCGAAGAGGCGCCGGACCCGGACGAGCTCAGGAAGGGCGAGCTCGCGCGCCTTGCAGCGGACGTCTCTGACCGCACCGGTGCACTGTTCGTCGTCATCGCCGATGAGGACGGCATCCGCCTCGCCCATCCCACCAGTTCACGCATCGGCCAGATGGTGAGCACACCCTTCGAGGAGGTGCTCGCCGGGAACGAGGTGGTCGACTGGCAGACCGGAACCCTCGGCGAGTCGGCTCGCGCCAAGGTCCCCGTGCTCGACGATGCGGGGATCCCCGTCGGCGAGGTCAGCGTCGGATTCGAGCGCACAGGCGTCTTCGATGACCTGCCTCCGCTGCTCGCGGTGATCGGCATTACCGCCGCCGGTGCCCTGGCGCTGGCTCTCCTCGCTTTCCTGCTGCTGCGCCGTCGCTGGGAGCACCTGACGCTCGGCGTGCAGCCCGAGGAGCTCGTGGCGCTCGTGCAGAACCAGACAGCAGTGCTGAATGGCGTGGATGACGGCGTCCTGGCCGTCGACACGGCAGGGATCGTGCGGGTGAGCAATGATGCGGCCGATCGGATGCTCGGTCTCGGCGCCGCTGTGGGACGACGGCTGGCGGAGCTCTCGCTGCCGACCGCTGTCGTCGAGACCGCGACGGGAGCGCCCACGACGTCGAGCACCGTCGTGGACAACCGCGTGCTCTACCTCGATTCCCGTCCGGTGATCCGCGACGGCAGGCCGCTCGGACATGTGCTGATCATCCGTGACCGCACCGACCTCATCGCTCTGACGGAGCGACTGGAGACCGTGCAAGCCGTGACCGCCGCCCTGCGCGTGCAGCGTCACGAGTTCGCGAACCGGATGCACGTGGTCGCGGGGCTCATCGACGCAGCCAGGATCGACGATGCTCGGGGATTCCTCGATGAGCTCGTCGAGCGCGGCTCGGTCGCATTCCCCGTCGCCGGGCTCGACCTGCTCAGCGACCCGTTCCTGCACTCTTTCCTGGGCGCCAAAGGGATCGAGGCCGGTGAACGCGGCGTCTCCCTGCGCGTCGCGGACGAGAGCCAGCTGATCGGCAGCGTGGCAGAACCGGAGGACGTCGCCGCCGTCGTGGGCAACCTCGTCGACAACGCGGTGACCGCCGCCGTCGCCGGAGCGCGGACTCCCCGCTGGGTCGAGGTCGCGGTGCTCGGAGACGGCGACGCGCTCGTCGTCACGGTCGCAGACTCGGGACCGGGCCTCGCGGGGATCGACCCGATGGCTCCGAGTCAGCCGCGCGACGACGACACAGACCGCGTGCACGGCCGCGGGCTCGGCATCCCGTTGGCTCGAGACATCGCGCGACGCCGCGGCGGCGATCTCTGGATCATCGACGCCGGAGGCGAGGAGCACGGTGCCGTGTTCGCCGCTCGACTCGGTGGCGCCGTCACCGACACATCGACGACTGAGGAGAACCGATGAACGATCCCCTGCGGGTGCTGATCCTCGACGACGACTTCCGCGTCGGACGACTGCACCGGAGCATCATCGACGACCAGCCCGGATTCTCGGCACTGGAGCCCGTCCGCACCCTCGCCGAGGCACGGGACGGCATCCGCTCATCACGCCCTGACCTCCTCCTGGCGGACGTCTTCCTCCCGGACGGAGACGGCATCGCCCTCGTGCGCGAAAGCGGCGTGGACGCGATCCTCATCTCGGCCGCCGACGACGCGCCGACGATTCGACGCGCGCTCAGATCAGGCGCCGTCGGGTACCTGCTGAAGCCGTTCGATCGTCGGGCGCTGGTCGGCCTGCTCGAGCGCTACGCGCGGTATCGCAACCTGCTCGCCGGAGATCGTCCCCTTCGCCAGGAGGACACCGATCGCGCCCTGGCGATCCTCCACGGATCCGGAGAACCGGTGTCTGTCTCGCGATCCGCGACCGAGCAGCTGGTGCTCGCCGCTCTCGGCGACGGCGAGGCGTCGGCGGCAGAAGTCGGAGAGCGCGTCGGGATCTCCCGTGCCACCGCGCAGCGCCACCTCGCGGCTCTCGCTGCTCGGGCGGTCGTGGAGGTCCGCCTGCGCTACGGGGCGACCGGACGGCCGGAGCACCGGTACGCGGCCCGCTCCTGACCCGCGCCGCAGCTCAGCGGCGTCACCTCAGGAGTCGGAGCCCACCGCGGCGAGTCGAGCCTCTTCGTCGGCCTGGATCGCACTCTCGATGATCGGCTCGAGAGCGCCGTCCATCACCTGATCAAGGTTGTAGGCCTTGAATCCCGTGCGGTGGTCGGCGATGCGATTCTCGGGGAAGTTGTAGGTGCGGATGCGCTCTGACCGATCCATGCCGCGGATCTGCGACTTGCGTGCATCGGATGCCGCGGCATCCAGCTCCTCCTGCTGCTTCGCCAGCAGTCGCGCCCGGAGCACGCGCATCGCGGCCTCACGGTTCTGCAGCTGCGACTTCTCGTTCTGCATCGACACGACGATTCCACTGGGCACGTGTGTGATGCGCACGGCCGAGTCGGTCGTGTTGACCGACTGACCGCCCGGGCCCGAGGACCGGAAGACATCGATCTTCAGGTCGTTCTGATTGATCGCGATCTCGTCGGGCTCGTCGACCTCGGGGAACACCAGCACTCCGGTGGTCGAGGTGTGGATCCGCCCCTGCGACTCGGTCGCGGGCACGCGCTGCACGCGGTGCACGCCGCCTTCGTACTTCAGGTGCGCCCAGACGCCCTGGGCGGGGTCCGTGGACGATCCCTTGATCGCGACCTGGACGTCCTTGTAGCCGCCGAGATCGGATTCGTTGCGCTCGAGGAGTTCGGTCTTCCAGCCCTTGGAGGCTGCGTACTGGATGTACATGCGCAGCAGATCCGCGGCGAACAGCGCCGACTCTGCGCCGCCCTCCCCCGCCTTGATCTCCATGATGACGTCGCGCGCGTCATCGGGATCCCGTGGGATGAGCAGTCGGCGCAGCTTCTCCTGCGATGACTGCAGCCCCTCTTCGAGGGTCGGGATCTCAGCGGCGAACGCCTCGTCCTCGCGGGCGAGCTCCCTCGCGGCGTCGAGGTCATCGGATGCCGCCGCCCAGGCCTCATAGGCGGCGACGATCCTCGACAGCTCGGCGTAGCGACGGTTGACGCGCTTCGCCCGAGCAGCATCGGCGTGCACCGCCGGGTCGGAGAGCTCCTCCTGCACCCGGCGATGCTCGTCGATCAGAGTCTGGACGGACTCGAACACCCCGGCTCCGCTCAGCGGATGTTGTTGTCGTGTCCGTGCGCACCCGAGGGGAGCGTCGGAATCGACTTCTGCATCTGCACGAGGAACTCGACGTTCGAGTGGGTCTCCCTGAGCTTGCCCAGGACGACCTCGAGCGCCTGCTGCTGGTCGAGGCCTGCAAGGGCGCGACGCAGCTTCCAGGTGATCTTGACCTCGTCGGTCGACAGCAGCATCTCTTCGCGGCGGGTGCTCGACGCGTTGACGTCGACGGCCGGGAAGATGCGCTTGTCGGCGAGCTGGCGCGACAGGCGCAGTTCGCTGTTGCCGGTGCCCTTGAACTCCTCGAAGATCACCTCGTCCATCTTGGAGCCGGTCTCGACCAGCGCCGTGGCGAGGATCGTCAGGGATCCGCCGTTCTCGATGTTGCGCGCAGCACCGAAGAAGCGCTTGGGCGGGTACAGCGCCGAGGCGTCGACGCCACCCGAGAGCACCCGTCCGGATGCCGGAGCAGCGAGGTTGTACGCACGGCCGAGGCGGGTGATCGAGTCGAGCAGCACGACGACGTCGCGGCCCAGCTCGACGAGACGCTTGGCGCGCTCGATGGCGAGCTCGGCGACCGTGGTGTGGTCTTCTGCCGGACGGTCGAAGGTCGAGGCGATGACCTCGCCCTTCACCGTGCGCTCCATGTCGGTGACCTCTTCGGGGCGCTCGTCGACGAGCACGACCATGAGGTGGACCTCGGGGTTGTTCTGCGCGATCGCGTTGGCGATCTGCTGCAGGACGATCGTCTTGCCGGCCTTGGGCGGCGCGACGATGAGGCCGCGCTGTCCCTTGCCGATCGGGGCCACGAGATCGATGATGCGCTGCGTGAGCTTCTCGGGCGCCGTCTCGAGGCGCAGACGCTCCTGCGGGTAGAGCGGCGTGAGCTTGCCGAACTCGACACGGGTCGCGGCGTCGTCGATCGACAGGCCGTTGATCGAGTCGACCTTCACCAGCGCGTTGTACTTCTGGCGGCCCTGCTGCTCACCCTCGCGGGGCTGCTTGATCGAGCCGACGATCGCGTCGCCCTTGCGGAGGTTGTACTTCTTGACCTGTCCGAGCGACACGTAGACGTCGCTGGGGCCGGCGAGGTATCCGGTCGTGCGGACGAAGGCGTAGTTGTCGAGCACGTCGAGGATTCCGGCGATCGGGACGAGGACGTCGTCCTCGCCGATCTCGGTGTCGAACTCGTCCGTCGGCGCGCCGCCGCGGCGCTTGTTGCGCTGACGGTTGCGGCCGTTGCCGCCCTCGTCTTCGGCGGGTGCCGTCTGCGGCTGCTGCTGCTGCTGGGGCTGCTGCTCGCCGCCCTGGCCGTTGCCGTTCTGGCCGCGTCCGCGGTTACGGCTGCGGTTGCGGTTGCGGTTGCGACCGCCCTGCTCCTCGCCGTCGCCGGAATCCGAGGAGGAGTCCGCCGCGGGTGCTGCCTCGGCCGGTGCGGCGTCAGCGGGCTTCTCGGCTGCGGGAGTCTCGGCCTCGGCAGCAGGCTTCTTCGCCGTGCGGCGTCCGCGACCGGTGGTCTTCTTCGGCTCGTCGGCAGAACCCGCCTCTGCGGAACCGGCGTCCGCGGAGCCGTTGGACTCTGCGGTCTTCGCTGCGGGAGCCTCGGTGGATTCGGCGGGTGCCGGCGCGGAGGCTGCAGGAGCCTCGGCGGTCGCCGCAGGAGACTCAGCGTTCTCTGCGTCAGCCTTCTTCGCACGGCTGCGGCGAGGGGCCTTCGCCTTGGGTGCCGCGTCGGCGGCGGGTGCCTCGGCTGCGGGAGCCTCGGTGGCCGGTGCGCTGTCGGTGGATGCTGCGGCCTTCTCGGCCTTCTCAGCCTTCGCGGCGGCGGTCGCGGTGCTCGCACGGCGCGGAGCGCGCTTGCGGGCCGGTGCGACCTCGGTCGCGGCGGTCGTCGCGGCGTCGGAGCTCGCGGCCTTCGCCGCAGCCTCGGCGGCGGGTGCCGCCTGGTCGTTCTGGGTCTCGGAGAAATTCTCCACGAGTACTCCCTCTTTGGTCTCGGGGACATGAGCGGCACGCGCACAACGGGTGCTGCGCGCGATCGCACGGGCTGACGCTCGGCGTCAGCCAGCCTCTGCACTGGGTTCTCGGAAAGAACGAGGTTCTCGGTGAGAGCAGTGCGACAGGGGTTTTGCGTGCGGGTCTTGCAGAGTTGCAATGGGGCCAGATTCACGCAGTTACGTGGAGCCCTCCGCTCGATTCCCCACTGTACCACCACGCACGTCGACCGCGAGCAGCAGCGCATCCCACGGGGTGTCGGTCGTCGATTCCGCCAGTTCCACGGCGTCCTGACGACTTCCGGGGCCGTCTGCGAGAACCAGCACGCTGGGTCCGGCGCCGGACACCACGGCGGCGAAACCTGCCGCACGGAGCGTCTGGACGAGCCGCTGCGTCTCGGGCATCGCCTCGGCGCGGTAGTCCTGATGCAGTCGGTCGGCGGTCGCGTCGAGCAGCAGCTCCGGGCTCTGCATCAGCGCGGCGATGAGCAGCGCCGAGCGCGAGACGTTGAAGACCGCATCGGCCGTCGACACCTGCGGCGGCTGCAGCGATCGCGCCTTCGACGTCGACATCGTGTACGACGGAACGAGCACGAGCGGCGAGACGCCGCGGTGCACGAGGAGCTTCTTGTGCTGGGGACCTCGTTCGCCGACCCAGGCGATCGTCAGACCGCCGAACAGCGCGGGAGCCACGTTGTCGGGGTGCCCTTCGATCTCGGTGGCGAGGCGCAGCATGTCGACGTCGTCGATGTCGACGTCGCCCTCGAGCAGGCCCTTCGCCGCGAGGATCCCCGCCGCGACCGCCGCGCCGGAGGACCCGAGTCCGCGCCCGTGGGGCACCCCGTTCTCCGCGACGATGCGCAGGCCCGGGACGGCGCGATCGACGTCGGCGTACACGTGAGCGATCGTGCGGACGATCAGGTTCGAGTCGTCACGAGGGATCTCGCTCGCGCCGGAACCCGAGACCTCGATCTCGAGCTCGCCGGCGGCGAGCTCGGTCACAAGAAGCGTGTCGTAGACACTGAGCGCGAGTCCGAGCGTGTCGAATCCGGGACCGAGGTTGGCGCTGGTCGCCGGCACGGTCACCTCGACCGTGCGCCCTGCCGCCATCGTCACTCGCCTTCCACGCGGAGCACCGAGACGACCCGCTCGACGACAGAGCTGGCGGCGAGTGCGTCGACCGTGGCGCTGAGCGCGGCGTCCGTGGCCCGGTGCGTGCCGATGACGAGACGAGCGGTGGGCTCGTCCTCTCCTTCGACCGTCTGAACCACGGTCGCGACGGAGACCGATCCGTCGCTGAGGATGCCGGCGACGGTCGCGAGCACACCGGGGGCGTCCGAGACCTCGAGGGTGATCTGGTAGCGGGTGGTGACATGACCGATCGGCACCACCGGGAGGTTGGCCCTGGTGGACTCCCCCACGCCGACGCCGCCGGCGATATGGCGTCGAGCCGCCGACACGACGTCTCCGAGCACGGCGGATGCGGTCTGCACGCCACCGGCGCCTGCGCCGTAGAACATGAGCGAGCCCGCAGCCTCGGCCTCGACGAACACGGCGTTGTTGGCGCCGTGCACCGACGCGAGAGGGTGCGACGTCGGCACGAGGGCCGGGTAGACGCGCACCGAGATCGACTCGGTGCCGTTGGCCTCGATGCGCTCGCACACGGCGAGCAGCTTGATGACGAAGCCGGCTGCGCGCGCCTCATCGATCATCGACGCGGTGATGGTCGTGATGCCCTCGCGGTACACGGCGTCGAGCGGAACAGCCGTGTGGAAGGCGAGGCTCGCGAGGATCGCGGCCTTCTGCGCGGCGTCGTATCCCTCGACGTCGGCGGTCGGGTCGGCCTCGGCGTATCCGAGACGCTGCGCGTCAGCGAGCACATCGGCGAAGTCGGCGCCCTCGGTGTCCATGCGGTCGAGGATGTAGTTGGTCGTGCCGTTCACGATTCCCATGATGCGCACCACGCGGTCACCGGCGAGAGAGTCGCGCAGCGGGCGGATGATCGGGATGGCACCCGCGGCGGCGGCCTCATAGTAGACGGATGCGCCCACGCGGTCGGCCGCTTCGAAGAGCTCGGGGCCGTGAGTGGCCAGCAGCGCCTTGTTGGCGGTCACGACGTCGGCACCGGAGCCGATCGCCTGCAGGATGCTCGTGCGGGCGGGCTCGATGCCGCCGATCAGCTCGATCACGATGTCGGAGCCGAGGATCAGCGATTCGGCATCGGTCGTGAACAGCTCTTTCGGCAGATCGGTCTCGCGCGGCGCATCGAGGTTGCGCACCGCGATGCCGGCCAGCTCCAGCGTGGCACCCGCCCGGTCGGCGAGCTCATCGCCGTGGCGCAGCAGCAGGGCGGCCACCTGGGAGCCGACCGCTCCGGCGCCGAGGAGCGCCACCCGAAGTCGTCGATACTCAGTCGTCATTGCATCTCTCCTTAGGAGGGTGGTTCAGTCGTGCTTCGTCGGGGACCGCGTCGTTCGTCGCGCGGATCACCCGTGGCTCTCGGGGGCCGCGACACCGACGTCGCGAGACAGCACGTCGGCGATCGTCTCACCGCGGACGATGACCGCCGATCGGCCGTCGCTCACAGCGACGATCGGAGGGCGAGGGACATGGTTGTAGTTGCTCGCGAGCGGCGCACAGTACGCACCGGTCGAGGGGACCGCGAGCAGATCGCCGGGAGAGACGTCGGCCGGAAGGTATTCATGGTCGACGACGATGTCGCCGGACTCGCAGTGCTTGCCCACGACCCTGCTGAGCTGCGGCGAGCCGATGCCGATCCGGGAGGCGAGTCGAGCCGAGAACTGCGCGTCGTACAGCGCCGTCCTGGCGTTGTCGCTCATTCCGCCGTCGACGCTGATGTAGCGCCGGGTCGCGCCCGACTCGAGCGCGACGTCCTTGGTCGTCCCGACCTCGTAGAGCGTCACTCCGGCGGTGCCGACGATGGCCCTGCCCGGCTCGAACGACAGCGCGGGCACGGCGATGCCTCGCGCGGCGCAGCCTTCGGCGACGGCGGCGACGATCTCGCCCGCGAGGGTCTCGATCGGCGTCGGGTCGTCGACACTCGTGTAGGCGATTCCGAACCCTCCGCCGAGGTTGAGCTGCGGAACCGGTCCGCCCTCGAGGAGAGTCGCATGGAGCTCGAGCACGCGCGACGCCGACTCGCGGAAGCCCGCGACGCCGAAGATCTGCGATCCGATGTGGCAGTGAAGGCCGGCGAACTCGATTCCCGGGATCTCCCTGATGCGGGCGACGGCCTGCTCGGCCTCGGGCAGCGGGAAGCCGAACTTCTGGTCTTCGTGGGCCGTCGCGAGGAAGTCGTGCGTCTCGGCGTGCACGCCGCTGATGACCCGCACCAGCACCCGCTGCACAGCGCCGGTCCTGGCGGTGATGGCCGCGAGACGCTCGATCTCGATCGCGCTGTCGACGATGATCGTGCCGATGCCTACCTCGACCGCACGCTCGAGCTCGGCGACCGACTTGTTGTTCCCGTGGAACCCCAGCGACGACGGAGAGACGCCGGCCGCGAGTGCGACCTCGAGTTCACCACCGGTGCACACGTCGACGTTGAGCCCCTCTTCGGTCACCCAGCGCGCGATCGTCGTGGTCAGCAGCGCCTTGCCGGCGTAATACACCCGCGCAGTCGTGCCGTGGGCGGCGGCGGCCGCGTCGAAGGACGAGCGGAAGGCGCGGGCCCGAGATCGCACCTCGTCCTCGTCGATCACGAGCAGCGGCGTGCCGTACGACTCCGCGAGATCGGTGGCGGAGATCCCCGCGAGCCGCAGCGCTCCGTCGTCACCGCGGACGGCGGACGCCGGCCACACGGCGGTGGGAAGATCATTCGCGTCGTCGGGCACGACGAGCCATTCCGGGGCGAGCGAGTCGGCAGGGGAAAGCAAGGAACACCAATCGTGGGACGGGTCTCGGGCGGATGCGCGCACTGCGAGGTTGCCCCCGATTCTAGGGCACCGTGCATGCCGCATCAGTCATGGTGACGCCCGGCGTCAACCCCCTGCGGACACATCCCACCGACTCCTAAGGTGGTGGAGATGAGCACCGAATCCGCAGCACCCGATGCCCGACGCCCCGGCTTGATCGCGCGCGTCAGCGCGTCGGCGATCCGCTGGGCTCTGACACGGCGCCCGGTCCGCGCGTTCCTGCTCTACTCCGAGCGGCGGGGCCCGATGCTCGCCGACAGCGTGACATACCGCGCTCTGTTCAGCGTCTTCGCCGCCGTGCTCCTGGGGTTCTCGATCGCCGCTCTCTGGCTCGCAGGCAATCCCGACGTCTGGAACGCGATCGTCTCCGCCGTGCAGTCCGTGGTGCCCGGTCTCATCGGCGAAGACGGCGTCGTCAATCCCGACGATCTCAAGGAGCCGATCTCGCTCTCCGTCGCGGGCGCCATCTCGACGGTCGCGCTGATCGGCTCGGCGCTCGGCGCCGTCGGATCGCTGCGCACCGCGGTGCGCGTCCTCGCCGGAACCGCGCATGCCGACGTGCTGTTCATCTGGGTCATGCTCCGCAACCTGCTGCTCGCGGCCGGCGTCGCCGTGCTGTTCGTCGCCGCAGCGGCCGTCACATTCGCCGGTCGGCTCGGGATCACGTGGATCAGCGGTCTGCTCGGCATTCCCGAGGATTCGCCCGCGGCATCCTGGAGCATCCGGATCGTCTCCCTGGTCGTCGTGCTGGCACTCGACACGGTGCTCATCGCCGGGGTGTTCCGCCTGCTCTCCGGGCTGCGCCCCGCAGCCCGCTCGCTCTGGATCGGGTCCCTCATCGGCGGAGTCGGGCTGCTCGTGCTGCAGGAGCTGTCCGGCCTGTTCATCGGCGGCGCGACGAGCAACCCCCTTCTCGCCTCCTTCGCCACCCTGCTGGCGCTGCTCATCTGGCTCAACCTGTCGACCCAGGTCATCCTGATCGCGTGCGCCTACATCGTCACGTCGGAGGAGGAACGCAAGGACCGGGTGCACGCGCGGTTCGGCGCGACGACCTTCCCCCAGCGACGTGTGCAGCGCGCCGAAGCGGAGGTCGCGCTGGCGACGTCCGAGCTTCGGGAGGCGCAGAAGGCCGAGCGCGAGGCCCGTCTCGGAACCGACGAGGACTGAGCCCGTCTCAGGGGCAGGTGCCCTTCTCGAGCAGGGTCTGATCGGTCGCGATCGCACCGTCGACGTCGACGTCGATCACAGCCTCCGATCCGTCGATCTTGAGGCCCGTGAGGGTGATGCCGGCGGGAAGCTGGTCCGCGATGCAGATGCGCTGCGTCTGGGTGAGCTGCTCCCCCAGAGCACCGAGACTCGAGCCGACCTGATCCGCGTCGACCTCGAGTCCGCCGACGGTGAGGCCGACAGGAGTGAGCTCGAGATCTCCCTCGGCCACCCCCGGGGTCACCGTGAGCGATACCGGGATGGCGAGGCCGAGAACGCTCACCGAACCCGCGACCGTCGCGTTCGGCGATTCGAGCGTGACCGTGTCGATCGGCAGCTCGGTGTTCGAGAGCAGGGACGTGAACTGGGACTCGTCGATGCGGATCGTGCCGGATGCGGATGCGAGGTCACCGCCGCGCAGCGGCACGCCCGTGGCGGTGACGTCGACGGCGCCCGTGATCCCCTCCAGCGTGACCGAGTCGGTCGAGAGATGCAGGGTGTCCAGCGTTCCGCCGATCAGCTGCGGGATCAGGATGCCGTCGGCCTCGACGGCGAGCTTCTGGTCGGCCGGCAGGTCGAGCTGCTCGATCACCATGCCCCGCACGATGCCGGGCAGGACAGCGCGCGCGATGAGCTCCGCAGCGACGGCGAGAACAGCGAGAACGACCACGACGATCAGCAGCACCCAGGGCCAGCGCTTGCGCGCGCGCTTCGGCGGTGTGGCACCGGCATCCCCGCCGTCCTTCCCACCGGGGATCACGAGCGTCGGATGCTCGGAATCCGCGGACGGGTAAGGAAGGGTGTGGTTCTCGTCGCTCATGCTGCCATCCTGCCCTACGGCACGGGCGACAGCAGAGGTCACATGCGCTCGGGAGCGGACACGCCGAGCAGGTCGAGGCCGTTGCGGAAGACCTGCCCTGCGGCGTCATTGAGCCACAGACGCGTGCGGTGCACGGTCTCGATGGGGTCGTCGCCCTGCGGGATCACGCGGCAGTTGTCGTACCAGCGGTGGTACAGGCCGGCGAGCTCCTCGAGGTAGCGCGCGACGCGGTGCGGCTCGCGCACCTCGGCTGCAAACGCCACGATGCGCGGGAACTCCTGCAGAGCGCCGAGCAGAGCGCTCTCGGTCTCATGCGTGAGCGTCTCGGGCGCGAACTCCGAGCGATCCACACCGGAGTCGGCGGCATTGCGGGCCACGTTGTGCGTGCGAGCATGCGCGTACTGCACGTAGAACACCGGGTTGTCGTTCGTGCGCTTCTGCAGCAGCTCAGGATCGAGAGCGAGCGGGGAGTCAGCAGGCGAACGCTCGAGCGAGTAGCGCAGCGCATCGGTGCCGAGCCATTCGCGCAGATCGTCCATCTCGATGATGTTGCCCGCACGCTTGCTCAGCCGCGCTCCCCCGACCGAGACCAGCTGACCGATCAGCACCTCGACGTTCTTCTCGGGGTCTTCCCCGGCGGCACCGGCGATCGCCTTGAGGCGGTGGACGTAGCCGTGGTGGTCGGCTCCGAGAAGGTACAGCTTGTACTCGAAGCCGCGGTCACCCTTGTTCAGGTAGTACGCGGCGTCGGCGGCGAAGTACGTGTACTCGCCGTTGGAGCGACGGATCACGCGATCCTTGTCGTCACCGAAGTCGGTGGTGCGCACCCACACTGCACCCTCGTCGTCGAACACGTGTCCCTGCTCGCGCAGGCGGTCGACGGCGCGATCGACGAAGCTGACGCCGTCCGCGTCCTTGGCGTGCAGCGTGCGCTCCGAGAACCACACGTCGAAGTCGACGTTGAACTTCGAGAGCGACTGCTTCTGCTCCTCCAGCTGGAACCCGTAGGCGAGCTCCCGCGTGACGACCGCCTGCTCGTCACCGGAGAGCTCGAGCAGGTCCGGACGCGCCACGAGAACACGAGCGGCCAGATCGCCGATGTAGCTGCCGGCGTACCCGCCCTCGGGAGTTGGTTCGCCCTTGACGGCGGCCAGCACCGAATTCGCGAAGCGCTCCATCTGCACTCCGGCGTCGTTGATGTAATACTCCCTCGCGACCTTCGCGCCGGAGGCCGCGAGCACCCGGGCGATCGCATCGCCGAGCGCCGCCCAGCGAGTGTGGCCGATGTGCAGCGGCCCGGTCGGGTTCGCGCTCACGAACTCGATGTTGATGCTGTGACCGGCCTGCGTGTCGTTGTGCCCGTACTCTGCGCCGGCTTCGACGATGAGCTTCGCCAGCGCGCCGGCGGCAGCCGCGTCGAGGCGGATGTTGATGAAGCCCGGCCCTGCGACCTCGGCGGTCTGCACGCCATCCACCTGCGCGAGGCCATCGGCGATCTGCTGCGCCAGCTCGCGCGGGTTCGTGCCGAACGGCTTCGCCAGGCGCATCGCGATGTTCGAGGCCCAGTCGCCGTGGTCGCGGTTGCGCGGACGCTCGAAGACGATGTCCGACGCGGACAGCGAGAACGGCTCGCCAGGACGTCGTTCCTCGGCGATCGGTGCGAGGACGGCGAGGAGGGCTGTGGCGAGCGATTCAGGGTTCATAGGCCTCCCAGTTTACGGCGCGTCACGCGCCCGAATTTGCGAGGGCGGATTCGTGATCTACAGTCATGCCATGAAGGCCGCATCCGCCCGCTATCGTCTGCCCGTCGCGGGCCTCGCCGTCGCAGTGATCCTGGCGGTCGCGGCAGTCGTCCTCGGCGTGTGGCGGCCCTGGGTTCCGATGCCGTCTTCGGCACCCGTCGGTGCTGCGGCGGCAGCGGACGAATCGGTCGCGATCGCGCCGGTTCCCCTTCTTCTTCCGGAGCATCCGACCGTTCTCGTGTTCGGCGACTCCTGGACCTACGGCTCGGCCGCGACCGAGCCGACCCTCGGATACGCCTATCAGCTCGCCGACCTGATCGACGGACAGACGATCGTCGACGGAGTCCGCGGCAGCGGGTACCTCAAGCCCGGACTCGATGGCCCGGCCTTCGGTGTGCGCATCGCCGCTCTGGACCCGACACTCACTCCCGACCTGATCATCCTCCAGGGGTCGATCAACGACCGGGCGCAGGGCGAGGCCGGATACCGCGAGGCCGTCACCGCCGCGTGGGATGCGATGGCGGCGAAGTATCCGGAGGCGTCGATCGTCATTCTGGGGCCGGCGCCGCACGAACTTCCCGTGGGCGCTGAGACCGCGCGCATCGACGCCGATCTCGGTGAACTCGCCGCCGCTCGCGGATGGTGGTACATCTCCCCCGTCGCACAGAACTGGATCACCGACCAGAACTACCTGTCGGTCATCGACGTCGAGATCGGCCGCAAGCATCCGTCGACCGACGGTCACCGCTACCTCGCCGAGAAGCTGGCCGCAGCGCTCGGCGAACTGGGCGACGCGCCGGTGACCGAGGCCGGTGGGTCGGAGACCACTCCCGAGCAGTGATATTGTCGATCGGTACGCCTCCGTAGCTCAGTGGATAGAGCGCCGGTTTCCGGTACCGTAGGTCGCAGGTTCGACTCCTGTCGGGGGCACACACGGGTCACGCGCTGCATGAATGGAATTCGCACGCGGAGTCCGACATAACGAGAAAGGCCGCCTGGTTCCAGGCGGCCTTTCTCGTTGCGCTCGCGGCCCACTTACTCCGGTGGCTCTCTGCCGAGTTCACGACGGGCCAGTTCGAGCGAGCTCATCGCGGCAGCCTCGCTGGAATGCCCCTCACTGACGGCCAGGTAGTGGCCTCCCGCGCTCTTGAGGCGCCATCGGTAGTCTCCGGACGCGTCGCGGTAGACCTCGAACCGGCCCTTCGGCCCTGGCTCCACTCTGCCGAGCGCAGCGGCGACCGCCGGGTTCCTGACCTCCGCGAGGATCGTCGCGCGCAGCTGCGCCGCCGGCGCCTCAGCCACCCCCGTGAGAGACGAGAGGATGCTCACCGCGGTCGCCCGATCTTCGTCCGTGACCCACCGCTCACGCGCGAGCGCCTCGATGAGCGTGAGGCCGCTCGCCGCCTCCTTGAGATCGGAGCTGAACGCGAGCGCGTGTGCGTGCTCGAATCGGCGCGACCACTCCTGACGAGCATCCGTGGCTCGCTGGGTCCGCCTCGTCAGCATGAAGCTGACGACAGACCAGATCAGTCCGACCCCTGCCACGCCGGCCGCGATGATCGCGGCGAGGAGTGTCGCGCCGGAGTCCGTCATGCCCACACGATAGCGCGCACCGACCGAGCCGGGACAAGGATTCGGTCCGCCTGACCCCTAGTCGTAGCTGTGGTGCACATGCCACCCGTCCTCACCCCGGAAGACGTCGAACACCAGGGAGTGGCCCTCGTCATCCGTGCCCTGGAACCGCCATCCGTACAACCCTCGCTCCGACTCCGGCGCCGCTGACCAGATCGAGTCCCGGAGTCGCGTGGGCGTGTCGGAGACCTTCCATCGACGCCCGGCGAAGACCATTCGCGACGGGATGTCGTCGACCATCCATATAGTCGCAGGCAGATGAGCAGGAGCTGGTCGCATGAGTCGAGAATAGAACAAATCTTCGAATCTTGCTACCGTTGTCACTGGGCCGGAGAAGGGAGCCGGCATGGGCACGAGCAAGCGCCTGGCAGCCCACTACGACATGCGCTCTCAGCATCAGACCATCCTCACCGCAGCGCGCGCCGGCGCGCTTCAATCCCTGACAGAGCGCGAGCTGGCGCTCCGGGAACAGCCCGTCACGATCTATCCGCAGCCGTATCGTGCGGTCCGCGCGTGGGTGCGCTTCGGGCCCGAAGCGGTGCGGGTCGATGCGAAGCTCGCGCGGTCGACACCGTTGGCCGCAGGCATCGAGTTCCGGGCAGGCGACCGGACGTTCCGGTGCTGGGTGTGGGGCAATGCGGTGACCGTCGATGAGGGCTAGCGAGACCGACTTCGGAGCAGAGGCTCTCGACGCCGGAACAGAAGTTCGTCGGGAGACCTCCTGCTCGCCATCGGCCAGCTATCGAGCCACTGGACTCTGACGGACGAGCTGCACGCCACTCTGATCGACATGCTCGTCGATGCGGGCGGGCTCACGGTGCTGGGTGAGTCGCACGACCGGCTCGGCCGAGACGTGGTCGGGCTCCGGGTGAGCGATGAGGGGACGTCCTACCAGAGCACCCTCCTCATCTCCGAGGACACCGGCCGGATCACAGGCATCGAGAACGAGCTGACGAAGCCGATGGAGTTCATCCCGGCCGGCGTCGTCGGCTACACGATGTGGGACATCGAGTAGCCCCGGTACTTGACGGAATCAGGCGGCCGACGTCGCGTCGGGCTGGTCCTCACGTCGGGTCTTGGCGGTCGCTCCGAGGGAGATCGTCGACAGGAGACCGAGGGACAGGAACCCTGCCGCCGTCCACGCCGCGAAACGCGTGCCGTCGGAGAACGCGGCCTTGGCGTCGTCGGCGATGTCAGCCGTCTCGGGCTGCGCCTCCAGTCCGCTGATCGCTCCGCCCGCACTGTCGACGACCGCCGACACGATCTGATCGCGCTGCTCGGCCGGGAGTCCCCGAGCGTCGAGTGATGACGCGAGGATCCCGGCTGTGCTCGTGAACAGCACGGTGCCGAGCACTGCGACCCCGAGCGCTGCACCGAGCTGTCGTGACGTCGACTGCGTGCCCGAAGCCGCGCCGCTGTCGTCGACCGGCACATCGGCGAGCACGACGCCGGTCAGCTGAGCGGTAGCGAGGCCGACACCGAGGCCGTAGACGAAGAGGAACGGGATCAGCGGCACCCACGACGCATCGGGGGCGATGACGAAGCCGACTCCGGCGACGCCGATGATCTCGGCGATGAGGCCCGCACGGACGACCCACACCGGCGCGATCTTTCCACTGGCCGCCCCCGCGGCACCGCTCGCGACGAAGGATCCGAGGGCGAGCGCGAGCAGCAGGAGTCCGGTCTGCAGCGCATCGAAGCCGAGGACGAACTGCAACCACAGGGGCAGAGCGAGGATGATGCCGAACTCTCCCAGCGACACGACTGTCGCCGCGATGTTGCCGTTGCGGAACGAGGGGATGGAGAACAGACGCAGAGCAAGCAGCGTGGACCTGCCCTGCCGCTCGCGATGCACACCCCATGCGATGAACGCGACGAGTGCCACGATCGCCAGCGCGAAGGCGAAGGGGATCGGAGAGACATCGAGCGGCCAGGCCCAGTCGCCGATCTGCGGACGTTGATCGACGAGCCACCAGCCGTACGTGCGCCCCTCGATGAGGCCGAACACGAGGCTGGCCATGGTGATGACCGAGAGGATCGCCCCGACCACATCGATCTTCGACGTCCGGTCGCTGCGCGACTCCCCCACCGTGAGCAGCACGCCGATGACGATGATGATGCCCAGCGGGATGTTGATCCCGAACGCCCACCGCCAGGAGAAGGCAGTCGTCAGCCATCCGCCGAGCAGCGGTCCCACAGCGGCCATTCCGCCGATCGTCGACCCCCACACCGCGAAGGCGATCCCCCGCTCGCGCCCGCGGAAGGTGGCATTGATGATCGACAGCGTGGTCGGCAGGATCATCGATCCGCCCACTCCCTGCGCAAGACGGGCGACGATCAGCATCCCGCCGTCCGGAGCGAAGGCCGCGAGCACCGAGGATGCTGCGAAGACCACGACTCCGATGATCATCATGCGCCGACGCCCGAGCCGATCCGCGAGGCTGCCGAACACGAGCAGCAGCGCGGCGAACACCAGCGTGTACGCCTCCTGCACCCACTGCACTTCGGTGGAGGTGATGCCGAGATCGTCGACGATCGCCGGAATCGCCACATTCACGATCGTCGAGTCGACGATGATCAGCGAGACGGCGATGCTGATGAAGACCAGGCCCACCCAGCGCAGGCGAATGTAGCGTTCCATGACTACTAGCTTAGCTAGCAATAAGCGCGGCGTGCGGTTTATTCCGATCTCGCGGTGCACGCGGTTACAGCATCGCGGTGAGCACTCCCCCCTCTGCCCGCAGCGCCGCGCCGTTGGTAGCCGATGAGCGAGGACTGGCGATGTAGGTCACCAGACTCGCGATCTCATCGGGCTCGATGAACCGCTCGAGCAGCGTTGTGCGGTTCTGACCGATGATGGAGGCTTTCATCACCTCGGGCGGAAGGGACTGCGCCTCTGCCACGGCTGCAACGCTCGCCGCCACCCCGTCCGAATACGTCGGCCCTCCGAGGATCGTGTTCACAGTCACGGCGGTGCCTCTGGTGCGCTTGGCCAGCCCGCTGCCGAGAGCGGCCATCGCGGCCTTCGTCGTGCCGTAGTGCACCATGTCGGCGGGGATGTTCACCCCGGACTCGCTGCTGATGAAGACGATGCGGCCCCACCCCCGCGCAAGCATGCCTCCGAGAAGGTGGCGGGACAGCCGGACTCCGCTCATGACGTTCACCTCGAAGTAGCGAGTCCAGTCGTCGTCCGTGATCGTCTCGAACTCGGCAAGGCCGAAGATTCCCACATTGTTGACGAGAATGTCGACGTCGCCCAAGGCTTCCGTCAGTCGCTCCACCTCTTCTCTCCTCGCGAAGTCCGCCGCCAGTCCCGAGACCGTCGAGCCGGGGTGCTCCGCACGCAGTCGCCGGACCGCCGCATCCACACGCTGCTCATCACGTCCGTTCACCGTCACGTCCACGCCTTCGCGGGCGAGCGCGGAGGCGATCGCGAACCCGATGCCCTGCGTCGAGCCGCTGATGAACGCCGTCTTCCCGTGCAGCTGCAGATCCATGGTGCTTCCTCTCCTCGACGCACACGCGTCTGTTTACTTGCTTGAGAAAGTTAACCGTAGATCCTGGGGCTTGCTCAGGCAAGTTCACCGATAACCATCTCCGAGGCACGATGACCTAGTCTGAGGTCATGTCAGAGCAGCCGGACGCCTCCCCCCTGACCACGGAACAGCTCGAGATCTGGGCCTCCGTCGCCACGCTCATCGAACGACTGCCGACGGCACTCGACGCGCAGCTGCAACGCGACAGCGGTCTGACGCACTTCGAGCACGGCATACTGTTCGCTCTCGACTCGGCGCCCGAACGATCGCTGCGCCTGAGTGTGCTCGCCGGGTACGCGAGCTGCACCCTCTCGCGCCTCTCGCGGGCGATCACCCGTCTCGAATCGAGAGACTGGGTGCGTCGCGTCGCGGACCCCGATGACGGGCGCTTCACGCTCGGAGTGCTGACGGCGGCGGGACACGAGAAGGTCACACGGTCGACGCCCGGCCACCACGCTCTCGTGCATCAGCTCGTCTTCGATGCGATCACCGCCGCGCAAGCTCGACAGCTCGCGACGATCAGTCGACGGATCTCGTCGGCTGTCGGGCCGGACTCCGGGTGGAGCCCCACTGCAGCAGCCGACTGAGGCCCCAGGACGGCTGCGCTCCCTCGCCCGAAGCGGGTGACGGGGTCTCCACCGCGCGCTCGGCCGGTGTCAGGATGGGCCGACGAACGGCCCGCACGACGCACCAGTATCGAGAGAATCGAGAGCGCGATGGACGACCCGGCACAGCTGCGATCCTGGAACCAGGGTGCGACGCGCGACGCGATCGAGCGCTTCGTCCTGTCGGTCACGGAAGGTGCGGACGCGGTTCCCGTCGAAGAGCGCATCGCCGTGTTCGACAACGACGGCACCCTCTGGTCGGAGAAGCCCATGCCGACGCAGCTCCACTACGTCGTCGAGCAGTGGCGTGTGGCCGCCGAGCTCGACCCGGAGCTCGCGCAGAAGCAGCCGTACCGCGCAGCCGTGAGCGGAGATCTCGCGTGGCTGGGCGCGGCCATCGACAAGCACTATTCGGGTGACGACTCGGATCTGGGCGTGATCCTCCAAGCCCTCGGCGGACTCACCGATGGCGTCAGCGTGGAGAAGTACGCCGAGTCAGTGGCGGAGTTCTTCGCGACCGCGACACATCCCGTGCTGCAGCGACGCTACGCCGACGCGGTCTATCAGCCGATGGTGGAGCTGCTCCGGTATCTCGAGCAGCACGGCTTCACCTGCTACATCGTGTCAGGCGGCGAGCGCGATTTCATGCGACCCATGACGCAGAGCAATTACGGCATACCGCCGGAACGCGTCATCGGCTCGGCGTTCGGTCTCGGCTACGACGCGGAGAAGGCGGTGGTGCGCTACGCGCCGTCTTTGGCGTTCTTCGATGACGGGCCGGAGAAGCCCGTGCGGATCTGGAGCAGGATCGGACGCCGACCGCTCTTCGCAGCCGGGAACTCCAACGGCGACATGCCGATGCTCGATTTCGCTCGCCGTGGCCCCCGTCCGGGCCTGGCCCTGCTGATCCACCATGACGACGACTCCCGCGAGGACACTCCGTACGATGCCGGTGCAGAGACGGCTCTCGCGAGCGCCGTCGACGCCGGTTACATCGTCGTGAGCGTGCGAGACGACTGGGAGACGGTGTTCCCGGGCGTTTCCGGATCACCCGCAGACGTGCCGTGAGCACCCCCCGCGCCGCCGGCACCCATGTCCTCGTGGTGCTGGCGTGCGCGACGATCGCACTGGCGGGAGCATGGCTCCTCCGCGACGTGATCGCGCCGCTCGGGGTCGCTCTGGTGGTCGTCGTGATCTGCAGCCCGGCGAGCAGCGCTCTCGTCCGGCGCGGGTGGCCACGGGGACTCGGCGTGACGGCGATCATCCTCCTCGCCTACTCTGTGCTGCTCACGATGGGCGCCTTGGTGTGGATCGCCGGAGTGCAGTTCATCGATCTCCTCGGCGACCTCTCCCCCGGCGGCGATCTCACGCATGTCGCATCGCAGCTCGACAGTTGGGCCGCTCTGGGCACCGGAGGCCCGAGCTCGGACTCCGGTGACGCCGCGCGCATCGTCGTGCCCGCTCTCGTCGCCGTCGCCCAGGGCGTGAGCAGCGCCGTCCTCGGCATCGCCGTCGCTCTCTTCCTGGTCTGCGCCTACGTGGTCGTGATGGCGGTGGATGCCGGACGCTACCAGCATGCGTCGACCGTGTTCGGCGCTCACAAGGCCGAGACGATCGCGCGCATATCGCGGCTGAACACGAACATCCGGCGCTACTACGTGGTGAACACCGTGTTCGGCGCCATCGTCGCGACGCTGGACGGCCTCGCGCTCTGGTGGCTGGGAGTGCCGGCCCCCGTCCTCTGGGCCGTCCTGGCCTTCGTGACGAACTTCATCCCCAACATCGGATTCGTCATCGGACTCGTGCCCCCGGCGATCCTGGCTCTCGCGGTGGGTGGGTGGCCGCTGCTTCTCGGCGTGGTGATCGTGTACTGCGTCGTCAACGTCGTTCTGCAGGTGTTCGTTCAGCCGGCTTTCGTCAGTGATGCCGTCGGGCTCAGCGTCACGCTGAGCTTCTTCGCCGTCGTGTTCTGGACCGTGATCATCGGACCGGTCGGTGCTCTGCTGGCTGTGCCGCTGACTCTCCTGGCGCGCACTCTGCTTCTCGAAGGCAGTGACGACACCCTCTGGCTGCGCTGGGTATCGGGAGACCGCGGCGCTCGCCCGTCACCGGCGACCAGGGAAGGGCGCGTCGTTCGTCGCATCCCCTGGGATTCACGCCGCGTCCGACGGTGGTCGCGGTGACCGACGACGTGACCGGCACCGCCCGAGACGAGCCGCAGGGTGCGCGGGAGACGCTGCAGCGCTGGGAGTCCGCTGCGACCGTTCCCCTCACGGTGCTCGGCCTCGGCTTCATCGTCGCGTACTCGGTGATCGTGCTCGTGCCGGGCCTTCCAGACTGGGTACGCCTCGTGCTCGTGGTCGAGATCGCGATCACCTGGCTCGCATTGGTCATCGACCTCATCGTGCGAGTGGCGCTCACCCCGGCCGGGAGCCGCGTCGCATTCCTGGTGCACCATCCCGTCGAAGTCCTGTCCGTTGTCGTCCCCCTGTTCCGAGCGTTCCGCGTCGTCGAGCTCGCACGCGGCCTCCCCTATTTCCATCGCCGCACCGGCGACGCGGTCCGGGCGCAGATCATCACCTTCGCCCTCGCGTACACGGTGCTCTTCGTCTACTTCATCTCGCTCGCCACCCTGCAGGTGGAGCGCGGCGCCCCTGAGGCGACGATCATCGACTTCGGCACGGCGATCTGGTGGGCGTGCGTCACCATCGCGACAGTCGGCTACGGCGACACCTACCCGGTGACGACTCTCGGACGGGTGTACGCGGTGTGTCTGATGATCGGCGGCATCGCGATCGTGGGCACCACCTCGGCGCTCGTCATCTCGTACATCGGAGACCGGGTGCGACGGATCACCCACCGCGACGAGACCCGTGAGCAGCTGTGACCGACACGACGCTCCTCGCCCTCGACGGGTGACATGCCGGCGACCGGTCTGCGTCTCGATGCCAGCATGAGCACATGAGCGACCACGCCACGCGACGCGCCCCGCGAGTCCTCCTGCCGAGCATGGCGGGGTACCGTCGCGAATGGCTGATGCGCGATGTCGTCGCCGGCCTCGCAGCCGGTGCCGTCGTGGTGCCGCAGGCGATGGCATACGCCACCATCGCGAACCTGCCCGTGCAGGTAGGGCTCTACACGTGCATCATCCCGATGCTGGTGTATGCGCTGCTCGGCGGGTCCCGCGCGATGAGCGTGTCGACGACGTCGACCATCGCCACTCTCACGGCCACGACGCTGGTGACGGCATCCGTCGCGTCGAGCGTCGAGGACCCGGCCGGAAGCCTGATGACCCTGGCGATGCTGGTCGGTCTGCTGCTCATCGGTGCGCGCCTGCTGCGGTGGGGATCGCTGGTCGAGAACATCAGTGCGGCGACGATCCTGGGGGTCAAGATCGGTGTCGGCGGCACAGTCGCCGTGGGGCAGCTCCCGAAGCTCCTGGGCGAGACATCGGAAGTCTCGGGAGAGGGGTTCTTCCGAACCATCGAGGCCGCGATCGCGGCCGCTGCGAGCATCAACCTGCCCACGGTCGCGCTCTCGGTCGGGAGCCTGATCGTCCTCCTCGTGCTGAAGCGGTTCGCCCCTCGGATCCCCGGAACCCTCGTCGTCGTGGTCGGCGGAATCGTCCTCGTCGCACTCGCGAACCTCGACGAGAGAGGTGTGGCGCTCATCGATCCCGTGCCCTCGGGACTCCCGACCCCCGGCATTCCCGACCTCACGCAGATCGGAGCGTTGCTTCCCGGCGCCCTCGCGATCGCGGTGATGGTCTTCCTCGAGACCGCGGCAGTCGCGCGCAGCATGCGTCGCATGACCGAGCCCGCCATCGACGCCGACCAGGAGCTCGTCGCCGTGGGAGCCGCCAACCTCGCCGGCACCTTCTTCACTGTGCTCCCCGCCGCCGGCGGGTTCTCGCAGAGCGCGGTCAATCGGGACGCCGGCGCCAGGACCCAGCTCGCGACGCTCGTCACCGTCGCGCTCGCGATCGTGGTCGCCCTCTTCCTCGGCCCGGTGGTCTCGCTGCTTCCCCAGGCGACTCTCGCGGCGATGGTCTTCCTCGCCGTGGCCGGGCTCATCGACATCCCCCTGCTGGTCCGGTGGGCGCGGATCAGTCCGACGGACTTCTGGATCGCGCTCATCGTCGCCGTGCTCGGCCTGACCGTCGGGCTGCTGGCCGCAGTGGCCGCCGGAGTGGCGTTGACGCTGATCCTGGTACTGCGAGAGCTCAACATCCCGCGGCTCGAGATCATCGGAGAGCGCGACGGACGCCTCGCGATCCACACTGTCCGCGGGCTCTACACGGCCAACGCTCTCGCATGCGAGAGGGCGATCATCGACATCGTCGCCCAACGGCCCGAACCGGTGCGCATCGTGATCTTCGACGCCCTGCGGCTCGACATCGTCACGATCACGGTCCTCGACATGCTGGAGGACCTCGACCGTGAGCTGACCGCGATGGACAGCACGCTGCACATCGCCGCGCTGCCGGAACGTGCCACGGCGATCGCGGTGAAGACGGAGTGGTATCAGCGCATGATCGCCGAGGGCCGGGTGCACGCGAACGTCGACGAGGCGTTCACCGCGACCGACTAGAGGCCGGGCCTGCGGTCTACTCCCGGGAGAGCATCGCGGCGGCCTCCAGTTCGAGATCGAGGTACTGCTCGCCGCTGACGTCGACACCGACCCCGAGCAGCTTGCCCCCGGTGAACGGGAACGGCACCCCGTACTGGCTGCTCACCGGATCCGCGCTGTCCCATCCGATGCAGAGCCCGTCTCCGCACAGCGTGAACTTGCCGATCTGGGCACGCATGGGTCCAGAGGCGACCGCCTGGTCGTCGACGTAGAGCGTGGCTGTGCCGAGCGACTCTCCGTGCTCCCCCGCCCCCTCCCGCACGAACTCCACGCCGAGGGTGTGCGGACCGGGAGTCAGCTCCTCGGAGGTGAAGGTCTGCTCCGGCGGGATGCCGAGGAAGTTGTACACGTAGGTGAGGCGGTTGTCCTTGATGAACAGCGAGTGCCCGCCGAACCTCGATCCGTGGGCGAACAGCACCCCCTGTGCGCCCTCGTCGAGCACGACGTCGGCGATGATCTTGTACGAGCGCCCTCGCACGTTGACCGCGACGCTCTCGGGCACCGCTGCGGTGTCGGGGTAGTAGACGTACCGCTCCCGGGGCTTCTCGGCCTGGGGCCGATCGATGGTGAGCTGCTCTCTCGCGGAGCGGTCGTCCAGAGGAAGGACGAAGTTGGCATCGGCCTCCTCGAACCACGCGGCGATGAGCTCCTTCAGCTTCTCGGGCTCGCTGGCCGCGAGGTCGTTCGACTCCGAACGGTCGACCTCGACGTTGTAGAGCTCCCATACGTCGTCCTCGAAGTGTCCTTTGCCGGTCAGCGGCGCGTGCACGGCAGCCGCCTTCCAGCCGTCTTTCCAGATCCCTCTCGTGCCGAGCATCGAGTAGTACTGCGTCTTCTTCTCGGTCGCCGCATCCGGCGCCGCGTCGAAGCTGTACTTCATCGAGACCCCGTCGAGCGGATGCTGCTCCACGCCACGGAAGACCTCAGGCATGTCGATGCCGACCACGTCGAGCACCGTGGCGACCACGTCGACCGAGTGGTGGTACTGGTGACGCAGCTCTCCCTGCGCGCGGATGCCCTTCGGCCAGTGGATGACCATCGGGTCGCACGTGCCGCCGGCGAACTGCGAGTAGCGCTTGAACATCTGGAACGGTGTCGAGAACGCCACCGCCCAACCCGTCGGATAGTGGTTGTAGGTGTCAGCAGACCCCAGGCGATCGAGCATCGCCAGGTTCTCGGCGAGGTCGTCCGGGTATCCGTTGAAGAACTTGTTCTCATTGACGGAGCCGTTGGGGCTGCCCTCGCCCGACGCACCGTTGTCGGCGCAGTAGAAGACCAGCGTGTTGTCCAGCTGGCCGCTCTCCTCGAGATAGTCGATGATGCGCCCGACCTGCGCGTCGGTGTACTCGGAGAACCCGGCGAACACCTCCGCGAATCTGGCGAACAGACGCTTCTCGTCGTCGTTCAGCTCGTCCCAGGGGCGCACCTCGTCGGCGGGGTTCGCGACGTCGTCCGGCAGCGGGTTGATCGGCGTCAGGGCAGTCCCCTCCGGGACGATGCCCTTCTCGACCATGCGGGCGAGCACCCACTCGCGATACGCGTCATAGCCGTCGTCGAACGCGCCCTTGTACTTGTCGATGTACTCCTGCGGCGCGTGGTGGGGCGCGTGGTTGGCACCCGGGCAGAACCACATGTACCAGGGCTTCGACGGGTTCGAGGACTGCTGGTTGCGGATCATGCGCAGAGCCTGATCCGCGAGGTCCTTCGAGAGGTGGTATCCCTCCTCCGGCGTCGCGGGGGCGTCGATGAAGTGGTTGTCCTCGACGAGATCGGGATACCAGTTGTTCGTCTCGCCGCCGAGGAAGCCGTAGAAGCGGTCGAAGCCGAGCTGAAGGGGCCACATCGAGCGGTTGCCGCCCGGGGCGACGTCCTCCTCGGGGACGTTGTGGTTCTTGCCGACCCAGAACGTCGAGTATCCGTTCTGCTGCAGGATCTGACCGACCGTGGCGCATTCGGCAGGGAGCCGCCCCGCGAACCCCGGGAAGCCGTTCGTACCCTCCATGATCACGCCCGCACGGTTGACGTGATGGTTGCGGCCGGTGAGCATGGTCGACCGGGTCGGCGAGCACAGCGACGTGGTGTGCCACTGCGTGTACGTGAGACCCGCTTGAGCGAGGCGATCCATGGTCGGCATGTTGATGCGTCCGCCGTACGGGGACCAGGAGGCGAGGCCGGTGTCGTCGTAGAGAACCACCAGCACGTTCGGCGCGCCCTCGGGTGCCACCGGCAGCTCGTACGGCGACCAGTCGGGCACGGAGTCCCGGACGTCCAGCTCGATCCTGCCCGAGAAGTCCGCGTTGAATTCCGACATCGTCTCTCCTTCGTCGCCGTATGAGAAATGGTCCGTCCCGAGGAGGCTAGTCATGCCGCGATCCCCCCACCCTCACGCGTCACCCGTGAAGGGTGAGGGACATCGATCACCCGGCGTCGAGTCGGCGACGCGACACCTCGGCGAGCGCGTCCTGCAGCGCGTCTCCGAGTCGGGGCTGCTCGACGAAGATGTTCTCCTCGCCGACGACGGCGCGCACCCCCGTCGACGCCAGCTGCGCCTGCACCCGGGGGCCGACGCCCGCGACCATCAGAGTGGCCCCCACCGCCGCAAGCTCTTGGGCGTAAGTGCGGATCATCGTGAGGAAGGTCACTCCCAGCTCGTCCGTGCCGCGGAGGCGGATGATCACGAATGCTCCGGGGCTGCTGTGCTCGGCGTCGGGCAGCTGCTGACGGAACGAGGGCGCGGAGGCGAAGAACAGACTGCCGTAGGGGGTCAGCACGACCGTCTCCCCCGGTTCGAGGGTCGGGGGCGGATCCTGCTCGATCGGACGCCCGTTCGGCTCGTCGAACACCCACCGACGCACCCGCACGCGATTCGACTGGCGTGCGATCTGCAGCACCACGGCGAGACCGACACCGGCGAGCACCGCGTACTGCAGCGGGATGAGGAGCGTGAGCGCGAAGGTGACGAGGAACACGGCGATCTGCACGGCGCCCGTCTTGAACACCATGACGATCTGCCGCGGCTTGACCGTGCGGACTCCGACCAGGATCAGGAGGCCGGCGAGCGCGGGCATCGCGATGTATCCGATGAGCGGCCCGAACACGAGCACGCTGAGCACCATCACGACGGCGGCGATGAGATTGCCGGCCGCACTGCGGGCCCCTGCTGCCCGGGACAGCGCCGTCGCCGACATGGATCCTCCGACGGGGATGCCCTGCAGCATCCCGGTGGCGATGTTGGCGATGCCCTGCCCGCGGAAGTCGGCGGAGGCATCGGGGTAGCGACCGTCGGGGTTCGGGATGGACCCGGAGATCGCGGCTCCCTGCACGAGACCGACCAGTGCGAGCGACAGCGCGGGGACGATGAGCACGAAGATCATCGACAGGTCGGGCAAGGAGATCGAGGGAAGACTCCGACCCGCCTCTGCCACGTCGGAGATCGTCGCGACCGCGCCGTCGGGCAGCACCACGGCGAGCGCGGATCCGACGATAATCGCGATGACCATCGAGAGCGCGCCGAGCGGGGTGCGCTCGAGCAGAAGAATCAGTCCGATCGTGACGGTGCCCACGATCACGGACCACCAGCTGATCTGCAGCAGGTTCGCGGCGATGTCGACGACCCTCAGCAGACGAGCGTCGGCATCGCTGTCGAACCCCGTGAAGTTCTCGAGCTGACTGAGCACGATGTTGACGGCGACGGCGTTGACGAATCCGATCAGCACCGCCGTCGGGATGAAGCGCACGAGGCTGCCCAGCCGTGCGACGCCGAGCACCAGCATCACGATGCCTGCCATCACGGTCAGCATCGCCATCGCGCCCATGCCGTCGTCTCCGTGGACCTCGGGCACATCGGCGATGATCACCGCCATCGCGCCTGTCGCCTGCACGGACATGAAGACCGATCCGGTGGCCAGCGCGCCGGCGAACGTCCCGACGATGTAGGCGTTCAACCCCATCACGGGGTTCACCCCGGCGAGCAGACCCGACGCGAGCCCGTCGGGGACGCTCTCGACCCCCAGCACGATTCCGGCCTTCAGATCGCTGAGGATGGTGCGGCGCGAGCCGAACCGACGCCGATAGCGCAACCAGCGCTGTCGCAGCTCCTCCCCGGTCATCTGCATCGGAGCGGAGTCAGATCTTGATCGGGAACGTCAGCAGGATCACGAGCCCCACGAGGGCGATCACACCGCTGAGTGCGAGGAATGTCCTGCGCCGCCAGACCGCGCTCTGGTGCTGCGACAGTGCGGCGAAGAACAGCACCAGGGCGAACAGCACCGTCAGCAGCGAATAGTCGTCGCCGCGCTGGTTGTTGGCGAGGGCCTCGTCGAATTTCGCATCGGCTCGCGCGTTGAGCTCCTCGGCCTCCCTCGTGCCCGGGGGCACGTACTCCTCCATCACGAACGGTCCCTGCGATTCGCGGTCTTCAGCGATCCAGGCGTCGAACGCGACCGTGAACTCGGGGGTGAACCGCTGCTCGATGAACTGCACCAGCTCCTGCCTGCCGTCCGCCTCCGCCAGCACCCACTCGGTGTAGATGGTGAGGTCGTACTGACGCGCGGCCTGGGCTGTCGACTGGGCCGACGCCGCCTGCACCCGGGCACTGGATGCCTGGCTGAAGGCGATCGACATCTCGCCGCCCCACTTCGACGCCTCGAATCCGCACCAGGCCGTGACGACCGCGGTGATCGAGAGCAGGACGACCGTGACGATGTCGAGGATCCGCGTGGCTCTCGTGCGTTCGGGTGTCGAGTCGTCCGTCATGCGCCCATCTTCTGCGTTGATCCGTGTCGAATGCAGCGGCGCTCACCCGTCGAGGGTGAGCGCCGCCGGGGCCGGGCTAGCTCACGGCATCCGGAGCACGCTCCGTCAGAGTCTCCGACACCGGTTCGGCTCGCGGATCACGTGCCACTGGCGCGATGTCCGCGTCCCCCTCCGGCCGACGCAGCAGCTCGATGAGGATCGCGAGGACCAGCAGGCCCGCTCCGACTCCGATGACCACCCCGAACGACACCGGTCGCGTGACGATCAGCAGCGTCATCGCCGCGAGCGCACCGACGAGGAAGATCGGACCTCGGAAGCGGTCCACCCCTCGACCGAAGGCACCGGTCGTGAGGCCTCGCTTCTCGGCCGCACCGCGTACGGCCGAGAACCCGCTCTCGAGGAGTCCCCTGAACGCGACCGCCGTTCGACCCGAGCCTGCGAGCCACGCCCAGATCGCGATCAGCACACCGACGAGGGCGAGCGCGGCGATCGTTCCCGCAAGGAGCGACGTGAGCTGTTCGAACAGCGCCGTCGCCGCCGCGGCCGACATGATCGACGGGCTCACCGCGCGGATGAACACACCTCGCCCGATGCCCATGCCCGCCGTGAGCAGCAGGAACACGAGAGCGAAACCTGCGCTCGACCAGAAGAGCGCTCGAGGTCGATCGCGCATCAGCAGCACGCCGGCGACGAAGAGGCCGAGCACGAGCCACGGCAGCCAGAAGCCGCCGATGTCGGCGACCTGGTACACCGTGCGCACCAGTGCGAGGGCATCCGCCTGGGCGATGGGAATCGACCTGTCGATCTCGGGGATCACGTCGGCGAGGCCGATCCCGCGCTCCGACATCGCCTCTTTGACCCGGTCGATCACCACTCCGAGTTCGATCGTGACCGCACCGTCGTCGCCGAGCTGCACCGCCGTGCCCGGTGCGTTCTGGATGATCGCCGTGGCCCGCTCATGGGTGAAGCGCAGCGACTGCGTCCAGATGTCGGCGAACTGGTCTGACCGCACCACATCGCGCACCACTCCGTCGATCAGCGAGATCGCGCCGTTCGCGGCGGGGCCCTCGAGCAGCGAGATCGCCGTGTCGGCGCGCGGTGGAAGCCCGAGCGACCGGATGCCGTCGAACACCTCGCCGACGACCGCCGAGATGTCGACCTGCTCGTCTATCGCGGTGGTCACCTGATCGGCGACGAAATCCTGCACATCCGGATCGGACGCGAGCGGGGCGAATGTGGCGACGAAGCGCTCGGTGTCGACCAACTGCAGACGGGCCCAGGTTCCCATCGCGGCGACGGGCGCGAGCACCACAGCCAGCACGAGCAGGATCGCACCGACGACGCTCTTCGCTCGGAATCGTCGCTTCTTCGGCGTGCGGAGTTCGTCGTTCTCCCGTTCGAGCGCGACGACGCGCTCGCGGAGCTCATCCAGTTCACTCATCCGAGTCCCCTCCGTTCTGCGTCGCTCACCCGAAGGCGGCGATGCCCTTGCCGATGATCACCACACCCAGCACGAGAAGCAGCACCGTCATGATGACGGCGTTCTCCGCCTGCAGCCAGTCGCGCAGTCTGCCCAGCGGCGCGCGCAGGCGCTCCGACGCGAGCAGGAATCCGACGACCGGGATCAACACCGTCGACGACGCGAGGATCGTGTAGATCACCACCACGACGACCATGTCTCCGACACCGAGCCCCGCGCCACCCAGAGTCACGCCGGCACTGGCTCCGAGCAGCAGGTTCTTGGGGTTCAGCGCCGCGAGCAGCAGTCCGAGCCCGAGTGCCGCGAAGAACGTCATCCCGTCGATCTGCGCCATCCACTTCGGCATCTCGGGCTGTGCGCCCGGCTTCGGCCGACCCCGCCATTGGCGCACCGCCATGAGCAGCATCAGCACACCGAGGACGAGCTGCACCACCCCGAGAATGGGAGTGGCTCCGTCGCCGGACTGGTCCGGGAGGACCGACGAGAGGGCGGCGAACAGCACAGCCACGATCACGATCCCCCCGAGCCATCCGACGAGGAAGCCGACCCCTGTGGAGCGGGCGCGGGGAGACATCAGCATCAGGATGCCGGCGATCACCGGCAGCGGGCTGATCGCGATGCCCACCGCGAGCGGCAGCAGCTGACCGATCACCGGACCCATGACGTCTCCCTCTTCTCGCCCGCTCGGCCGCTCAGCTCAGCAGCTTCTGCTTCGCCGCGGAGAACTCCTCCTCCGACAGCACGCCGGAGTCTCGCAGCGATGCCAGCTGCTGGAGCTTGGCGATCATGTCGTCTGCGCCGCCCGCAGCCGGAGGCGCAGGGGGAGCTGCGGGAGCGGCTGCGTACTGCGCCGCCGCGTTCTGGGCTGCGGCATCTATCTGCGCCTGCTGCTGGGCGGCCTCGTACTGCTGCTGCTCGTACTGTCCCTCCGCCCGCTGCTGCTGGTGACGCATCGACGCCCCCGACACCGCCGACGCGGTTCCTGCGACGACTGCTGTTCTCGCGGCGAGTCCGATCAGTCCCGGACGGCCGAATCTCCTCAGAGGCATGTCACTCTCCTTCCTGCTCGAGGATGTCCATCATGGCGTTGACGACCGGGGCGGGGATGCGGTCGGTCCGCAGCACCTCTCCCCCGGCACGTGCGAGGTTCTCGGCGAGCGCCCTCGCGAAGGCGAGCTCGAGCACGACGATCGCGGCCGAGCTGCCGGCGGGCACGAGCTCGGCGAGCATCTCGATGTCCTCGTCGCCGGCGAGGCCTGCGGCCAGCGGGTCGAGCTCGCTGAGGCCTGGCACCTCGCCCGCTTCGAGGTCGAAGACCTCGATCTCCCCGTCGTCCGATTTCGCGAGGACGACGACATCGAGCAGTCGCACCGTCCCCGCGCCTATGAGGTCGTCCAGCGCTCCGAAGATGCTCGGATCCGGATGCCTCCCCTCGAACCCGACGAGGTAGTACTCCACGGGTCCGTAGCGGAAATCATTCATCTCGTGTTCCTCTCTCTGACGGTGCGCGCGCGCTGAGCTCTTCGATCGCCGCACGATTGGTGTCGAAGACCCTCTGATCGTCGAGGATCCCCAGCTTCTTCAGTCGGTCTTCCGCCGATGCGCGCAGACGGCTGAACGACACCGTCACGCCATGGGATCGCATCGACTCCATGAGGCTCTCGAACGATTCCGCCGCGGTGACATCCGCATCGGTGACCGCCTCCATGTCGATGACGAGGTGGCGCACGGCACCCGGCCCCGGCGCCTCGACCGCCGAGCGCACCGCCGTCGCGAACGCATCCGCGTTCGCGAAGAACAGCGGCGCAGCCATCCGCACCACGACGATCCCGGGTGCGGTCATCGCGCCCGGTTGCGCGGCGTCGAGCAGCGATGCCGTCGGCCGATCATCGTCGGCGAGCACGTCGATCGCCGGGCTCGACGCGCGCCTCGCCAGGTTGATGAGAGCGAGCACGAAGGCGATCAGGATGCCGGGGATCGAACCGACGAACAGCGTCACCAGGAAGCACACGGCGCCGATGGCGAACTCGAACCGATCGATCCGCCACAGTGCGGCGAATTCCCTGATGCCCAGCAGCGGGAGGATCGCGACCCCCACGATCGCGCCGATCGCGGGCGAGGGGATGTCCTCGAGCAGTCCGGTGCCGAACAGCAGCAGCAGCAGTGTCCCGGCGGCGAGCACGAGCGAGGGCAGCTGAGTGCGCGAGCCCGACTGGTCCATCGCCGCGGTGCGGCTGGTCGACGACCCGACGGCGAAGCTGCCCTGGGCCCCGGCGGCGATGTTCGCGACGCCGAACGCGAGCAGGTCTCGGTTCGGAGACGTGCGGTAATGCCGCTTCTCGCCGTACGAGCGGGAGACGAGCAGCCCCTCGGCCGTGGTCACGAGGGTCAGAGCCATGGCCGACGGCACGAGCAGCAGCCACGTCTGCCAGTCGAGCACGGGCCAGGTGAGGGTCGGTGCGCCCGCAGGCACCTCGCCGAGCACGGCCACGCCACGATCCGCGAGGCCGGTGCCGAGCACCACCACGGTGGCGAGCACCATCACGACGAGCGCCCAGGGCACCGCGCTCAGCATCCGCCGACCCAGCACGAGGATCGCGACCGACGCGATGGAGATCGCGAGCGACCACGGGTTCGTGGTGCCGAGACCCCCGACGAGACCCGCCAGCTTGTCGACGAACTCGCCGCCTGAATCGATCGAGACGCCCAGCATCTTGGCGATCTGCGAGACGAGGATGTCGAGGGCCAGGCCCCCGACGAATCCGACCAGGATCGGCTTCGAGAGGAAGTTCGCGAGGAATCCCAGTTTGAAGACCGCGAGCAGCACGAACATGACGCCGCAGATGATCGCCTGCGCGAGTGCCATGGTGATGTAGTCGTCTGAGCCGGCCGCGGCGAGGCCTCCGATCGAGGAGGCGACCAGCGCCGCCGCCGCCGCGTCCGGCGAGGCGACGAGCTGTCTCGACGAGACGACCAGCACGTAGACGATCGTCGGCACGACGAGTGCGTAGAGCCCTGCGGTCGGGGGAAGACCTGCGATCTGCGCATACCCGATGTTCAGGGGGATCGCGATCGCGAGGAGCGTGACGCCGGCGAGCAGTTCACGCACGAGGTTGTGACGGGTGACGCCGGCCAGCGGTCTCTGCACCTCGTCACCTCCGCGCTCGCGCCCTCGATGCGGGACGATGTGCCCATGCTGACATCCGTGCGTCAGCGGAGACGCCGCCGCTCACCCGAAGCGGGTGAAGGACGCCGGTCACTCGATCGGCGGCGTCGTCTCGCTGTCCTGGCGCGGGATCCACACCTGGCGGATGACGATCAGGATCGATGCGGTGATAGGGATCGCGACGAGCGCCCCGAGCAGACCGAGAAGCGTGGCGCCGATCATCGCGCCGATGATCACGAGCACGCTCGGCACGGCGGCAGCGCGACCCATCACCCGCGGCGTGACGACGTAGGCCTCGATCTGGATGTAGGCGAAGTACGCGATGACGAAGATCAGCGCAGCCGTCGGGCTGACGAACAGCGTGGCGATGCCGCCGATCACGAGAAAGACCAGTGACCCGATCATCGGCACGAGGGTGACGAAGAACGCGGCGATCGCCAGCACCGCCGGCGCGGGCGACCCCACGAGCAGCTGGAGGACGAGCACCACGGCGGCATTGATGGACGACAGCGTGACTCCCCCGGCGACCACCCCGCCCACCGACGACGTCACCTCGTCGAGCAGTCGTGAGAAGCTCGCTCGCCGATAGGCGGGGACGAGCCGAGCGGCTGACTGCTTGATGCTCTCCAGCGACGCGACGAAATAGAGCGTCAGCACCGAGACCATCACGAAGCTCGACACCGCCCCGACCACTCCGAATCCCGCTTTCAGGACCCCGCCCGAGATCGTCAGGAACGATGACAGGGTCGTGAGCGACTGCACCCCCTCCGCGACCACTGCCGAGAGGTCGACGCCGAGGTTGCGTTCGAGATCGAGGTACCACTGGCTCTGCTGCATCGACTCGATCGTCTCGGGCGCGCCGACGACCACCGCTGCGAGCTGACGCACGATGGCCGGAACGACGACGAGCAGGATCGCGACGACGAGCAGCAGGAAAGCGACCGCGACGATCGCGACGCCGATGGGGCGGCGCACGCCGCGGCGTTCCAGCGCCCGCACCGCCGGATCGAGCCCGAGGGCGAGGAAGACGCCGAGGAAGATCGACATCAGCACGGTGGAGATGCCCGCGATGGTGGCGGCGAGCGCCATCGCGAGAAGCACTCCGAGGGCGACCGCGAAACCCGAGCGCAGCGGATGCGCCGGGAGCACTCGCTGCAGACGACCCCACCGCGACGGAGTCGTCGGCGCGGCCACGGGATCCTGCGGGTCGGTCACATCCACACGAGGACTGTATCGAGGCGTCCGGACGGGTCCGGGCGGCCGCTCGCCCGCTCCGGGTGAGGGGGCGGCGATTTCGATGATGCTCGGTGCCACTATCACCACAGACAGAAACTCAACGAGAGGAGTCTGCAATGTCCATATGGGATAGCTTCTGGGCCATCATCTGGTGGTTCTTCTGGGCTTTCGTATTCATCTCCTACCTGATGGTGCTCTTCAACATCGTCGCCGACCTGTTCCGTGACCATGCGCTGAACGGATGGCTCAAAGCGCTGTGGATCATCTTCCTGGTCTTCGTGCCCTTCCTCACCGCACTGGTGTACCTGATCGCCCGCGGCCCCGGCATGGCAGAGCGCAACGTCTCGTCCATGCAGGCGCAGCAGCACGCGGCCGACAGCTACATCCGCAGCGTCGCCGGCAGCAGCCCGAGCGACGAGATCGACAAGGCGGCCAAGCTCCTGGCCTCCGGAACGATCACCGAGGCGGAGTTCGCCTCCATCAAGGCTCGGGCCCTGGCCTGACAGCCGAGACTGGGGCGGGCGGACAGATGCCTCGCGAACTCGGGGATGTGCAGATCCTCGTCGTGAGGATCGGGTCCGACCGTCCCAGTCCTGCACTGCTCGAGTCGCTGCTGCGCCAGGTCGAGAGCAGCACGGTGCAGCTGCTCGACTTCTTCCTCCTGCATCGACGGAGCGAAGGAGGCTACGACCTCACCGAGATCGACGAAGCGGAGTTCTCGCTCGCCGGCCTGTCACTGCAGATCGCAGGCCTGGTCGGCAGCGACGACGCCCGGCGCATCGCGATGGAGCTCCCTGTCGGCGCCTGGGCAGCCGTGGTTCTCGTGGAGCCGATGTGGTTCGCACAGCTCTCCTCCGACCTCGCCCGTCTCGGCCACCCGCTCATCGGAACCTATTCCGTGTGCGCGGCGACGGCCAACGCCGTCTGGGAGCGCGCCCGTCGCCGCACCTGAGGTGTGATCACCCGCGTGCGGGACCTGCGCCTCACAGCGTGGTCCGCACGGCCTCCCGCCGCGACGACACCGCCAGCTTGCGATAGATCGACCGCTGATGGGTCTTCACCGTGTTGATGGACAGGCCCAGCTCGCTCGCGATCTCCGGGAGGGTGCGAGAGGTCTGCAGCTGCCGGAAGACGTCTCTCTCACGGTCGGACAACGAGCCGGTCACGGGACTCGCCGCATCCGATGCCAGGCATCGGCCGATGAAGTCCTCGAATTCGGAGCCATGGTGCACGTGCTCGCTGAGGAGTCGCCGGACAGCCGTCTCCCGGCGCCCGAACGGTAGACGCACGTTCTCGCCCGACGCGACCGCGATCGCCGCCTCGCACAGGTCGTGCGCCTTGTCGTGATCGCCCACGTGACGGCGCATGACCGCGGCCGTGATCAGCGTCGACGACTTGACGTACGAGACCTCCGCGAAGATGCGCATCGATCGCAGCATCTCCAACGCTGCGGCGTAGTCTCCACCCCGGCGGAGCACCCCGGCGAGCGCGACGCCGATGAGGGGGAGGTCGGGGATCGCCAGGTGTCGGCGAGCGATCCGCAGGGCTCGCTCCTCGTTTCCGACGGCCTCCTCCAGGAGTGCGATGGCCGACTCGCGGAACACGGGCCACGAGACGCCGTGGAGCAGTTCGAGGGGGATGTCCTGGACGCCGATCGCAGCCCGTCGGCATGCTGCGGCGTCGCCTCCCTCTGCGGCCGCGTAAGCCAGCATCATCCGTGCGACCGCCGTGAATGACGGGTCATGCCCGCTGGTCAGAAGCACCGTCTCGAAGTGCCGCACCGCATCGTCGGTCTCACCCGCCCAGTAGGCGACCAGCCCGGCTGCTGCTGAGGTGCTGCCGCCGGCATAGCCGATCGCGGCCGACAGCGCGGTGCCGGGAGCCTGGATCTCCGCGAGGGTTCTCTCCGCATCCGTGAACCGCCCCTCCCAGGTCTGGCCGAATGCGAGGTGGCCGAGCGCCCGCTTCCACAGCCCCACCTCGCCCGAGCCCTCGATCTCTCGGGCTGCGGCGCCGAAGTACTCGGCCGGGAGCGTGGGGTTGGTGGGATGGCGGATCTCCGACCATCCGATGAGGTAGTTGACCGCGGCGCGGTCGACCGCGAGGTCTTTCGAGCTGGCGAGCAGCGAGCGCAACGTGGAACCGGCAGACATCGCGTGCTCACGATCATCGGCGACGAACAGCTGTGCGATCGCGAGGGTCGTCGAGCATCCTCCCCCTGCCCGCCGGTGCGCGGCCTCGGCGCGATCGAGCAGCTCGCGCGCGAGGTGATGCTCTCCGAGCACATCCGTCGCGCAAGCCCGGACGGCGAAGACCTCGGCGTCGTCCGGAAGATAGCCCAGCAGTACCGTCGCGAGGCGCTCGACCTCGGCAGCACACGCTCCCATGACCAGACGCATCCAGTGGCGCATGAAGGTGACTCTGGCTTGCGTCAGATCGTTCGCCCGCAGCGAGTGCGCGACCGACATCAGCGGATCGGTGACCTCGCAGAACTGCGCCACGCGTCTGTGACGCTCGGCACTGCGCTCGGGATCCTTGCGAGCGATCTCGATGCACTGCCGGGCGAAGGAGCCATGCCAGCGGTAGACGACGCCGTGCGGCGCCTCGAACCGGTCGAGGAAGAGCCCGAGCCTCACGCAGTCGTCGAGCAGCGACGCCGCATCAGCTCGCCCGGTCACAGCGCTCGCGAGGTCTGGCGTGAGCTCATGGCAGATGGCGGCATCGAGCACGAACTCTCTGGTCTCGTCAGGCAGCACGCTGAGCACGTGGTCGCGCACATAGTCTCCGAGGAACGCGGATGCCGTCGCGGCGTCGGATGAGGGGCGCGCCCCGCCGATGGCCACGAGCTTCACGGCGATCGGCCATCCGTGCGTCTCACGCAGGATCGTCTCCGCATCCAGTCCAGAAGCGCCGACGCCCTCGATCCGCTCGATCTCGGACCGCGTGAAGCGCAGGGTGTCGGATCCGACGAAGGCGCCGGGGTCCATCAGATGCTCCCGCGACAGCGTGATGTCCAGAAGGGTCGTTCCCACGAGCATGAGGTGGAGATTGTCCGGCGGCTGTTCGGCCAGCAGTCCGAGAAGTCCGTCTCTCCAGTGCTCACCGGCGCGCTGCGCATCGTCGATGACGAGATGCACGATGTCGTCGACCGTGTCGAGGCCCTCGCAGATCTCGGCGTAGGCACGCATCGGGTCGACGAGACCGCGTGTCAGGGCGAGGGAACGTCCCGCTCTCTCTCCGCCGACGATCAGCGCATCGACCACTCCCTGGGCGAGTACACCGGCTTCGGCATCCGACGGAGTCAGGGCGAGCCAGGCGAGTTCGTCGGCGCCGGATGCCCATTCGGCGACCGCCGTCGTCTTGCCGTATCCGCTCGGAGCGCTGACGACGCTGAGATGCCGTCCGCTCGCCGCCTCGACCAGCGCATCGTTCACTCGCGCTCGCCGCACGCCTCCCGGTTGTCGTTCCGGAGGGCGGAAGCGCACAGCGGGTACAGGACGAGACAGGCGCGTGGGGGAGGCCATGCCCTCAACCTAGCGACGGGCGGTATATCGGACAAGAGCGAGTCTCCCTGACGATCACAGCCAGTGGGAGCGGTTCCACGTCGCCACGTCACCGACGACGCCGTTCCGCGAGCCCTCACCCGCATCGGGTGAGGGACACGCCATCCGCGCCGTCCTCGGTGCACTCTGAGATCAGCGCGCCGGACCGTGCGCGGGGAGGTTCACGATGACGGATGGGGCCGATCATGGGTGAGTTGCTGGTCACACTCATCCCCGTCGCGCTCGGAGTCGTCCTGAGCCCCTTGGCGATCATGGCTCTGGTGGCCGTGCTGCTCTCCCGACGAGCGAGTGCGAACGGCATCGCGTTCCTGATCGGGTGGGTCGTGGGGCTCGCCGGCCTTCTGGCGCTGGCTCTCTGGCTCTTCGGCGTCTTCGAGGTGCACGGGCTTCGCGAACCGCCGCTCTGGGTGCCGATCCTCCGTCTGGTGATCGGACTGTTCCTCGCGGGCGCCGCCGTCTGGGTCTACCGCAAGGGCTCTGCGCGCATCCGTCAGATGGCCGCCGCATCCTCGCCGCAGCAGGTGGTCGCGGCCGCTCCGCAGCTGCCGGGGTGGCTGCATGCCGTCGAGACGTTCCGCCCCGTGCGCACCGGATTCCTCGGGCTGGCGCTCTTCGTGCTGAACCCCGTCGACGCGTCCTGCGCCATCATCGCAGCGCTCGACATCTCGCTCGCGCAGGTCGGCGACGACGCGGTCTGGGTCGCCCTGGCGTTCGTGGTCGTCGGGACGTTGCCCATCGCGGTGCCGGTGTTCTACGTCGCGATCCGAGGCGAGCGCTCGCAGCCGCTGCTCGACTCCGCCCGACGGTGGGTCGCCGGAAACACCCACGTGATGAACGCCGCTCTGCTGCTCGTGATCGGCGCCCTCCAGCTGCAGAAGGGCATCTCAGGGCTCCTATGAGCGAACGAATTCGTTGCGTCATGACGCACCATGACTCGCCCCGATCCGCTTCGGATCGGCCGGCTGCACTGCTCGGGCACACCGCGTTCCCGAGAGACGAAGGAGGCAGAGATGGTCCGTGAATTCCAAGGGAAGATCGAGCTCGACGTCCGCGATTCGCAGGCGGACTGGGACGCCTTCCTCGCCTCGCCGCCGCCACAGGGGGCGCCGAACGTGTTGGTGGTGCTCTACGACGACACCGGTATGGCCGCGTGGTCCCCCTACGGAGGCAGGATCAACATGCCGACCATGGATCGGCTGGCGAAGAACGGTCTGACGTACTCGCAGTGGCACACGACCGCACTCTGCTCACCCACGCGTTCGACCTTTCTCACGGGCCGGAACCACCACCAGAACGGCTTCGCCACCATCTCGGAGTCGTCGACCGGATTCCCGGGCTACAACTCGCACATCCCCGAGTCGAACGCGACCATGGCACATGTCCTCCGCGACGCGGGCTGGGCGACTTTCTGGGTGGGCAAGAACCACAACGTCCCGATCGACGAGTGGACCGCGGGGGCGTCGAAGAAGCACTGGCCGCTGGCGCAGGGCTACGACCGCTTCTACGGCTTCATCGGCGGCGAGACGAACAACTGGTATCCCTCGCTCGCGGAGGACAACCATTACATCGATCAGCCCTATCTGCCGGAGCAGGGCTACCACCTGTCGAAGGACCTCGCCGATCAGGCGCTGACGATGATCCGAGACGTCAAGCAGACCGAGCCCGACAAGCCGTGGTACCTCTGGTTCTGCCCGGGTGCCAACCACGCTCCCCATCACGCCCCGCAGGAGTACATCGACAAGTACAAGGGCGCCTTCGACGACGGCTACGACGCATATCGCGAATGGGTGCTCGCCCGGATGATCGAACGCGGCATCCTGCCGGAGGACACCGAGCTCACCGCGTTCAATCCGATGCCGGACGGCACGTTCAACCCCACCGACGAGGTGCGGCCCTGGGACACGCTGAATGACGAGGAGAAGGCGATGTTCTCGCGGATGGCCGAGGTCTACGCGGGGTTCAGCGAGTACACCGATTCGCAGATCGGACGCATCGTGGACTATCTCGAGGATTCCGGTCAACTCGACAACACGCTGATCCTGTACTGCGCCGACAACGGGGCGTCCGGTGAAGGCAGCCCCAACGGATCGGTCAACGAGGGCAAGATCTTCGGCGGCTACCCCGACGACGAGGCGGAGAACCTGCGGATGGTCGACAAGCTCGGCTCTCCGGAGACGTACAACCATTACCCCACCGGCTGGGCGGCCGCCTTCTCGACGCCCTACAAGATGTTCAAGCGTTACACCTATCAGGGCGGTGTCTGCGACCCTCTGGTGATTCACTGGCCCGCCGGAATGCGGGCGCGTGGCGAGGTGCGGCATCAGTACCACCACTCGACTGACATCGTGCCGACCATTCTGGAGGCGTGCGGGGTGCAGTTCCCCGACGTGTACAACGGCGTCGAGCAGACGCCGCTCGCGGGGGTCTCGATGACCTATTCCTTCGATGCGGCCGCCGACGGGCCGACCGAGAAGCACACGCAGTACTACGAGATGCTCGGCCAGCGCGGCATCTGGCACGACGGCTGGAAGGCCGTCGCCGTGCATGGCCCCATGGCCGGCACGAGCGGGTTCGAGAACGACGAGTGGGAGCTTTACCACACGGATGTCGACCGGGCGGAGGCCGTGAACCTGGCGGCCGAGCACCCGGATCGTCTCGAGGAGCTCAAGGCGCTCTGGATGGAAGAGGCGAAGGCCAACGATGTGCTGCCCCTGAACGACCTGCAGATCATCGGCAACCCGAAGGACTTCGAGACCTTCGTCGCGATGGAGTTCCACCAGCCGGCCCCGCCGTCCGGACGTTTCGTGTACTACCCGGGCACGACCGAGGTGCCGGAGCGCTCTGCGGCGAACACGCACAACGTGTCGTACAAGATCGCGGCCGAGATCGAGTTCACGCCCGAGACCGAGGGCGTCATCTTCGCCCACGGCTCACGGTTCGGCGGCCATGCGCTCGTCGTGAAGGACGGCGAGGTGCATTACCTCTACAACTTCCTCGGGATCCCGCCGGAGGATCGCGTCTCCGCTCCTGCGCCGACCTCCGGCAGACACATCATCGGCGTGGAGTTCACCAAGGAGGGCATGGGCGAGCACCGCGAGGGCGTCGGTCCGGTGAAGCTGTACATCGACGAGCAGCAGGTCGGCGAGAAGAGGATCCGGACCGTGTTGGGACACTTCTCGCTCTGCGGCGAGGGACTGACGATCGGCCGTGACAGCGCCGACCCCGTCTCGTCTCTGTACGGCTACGGGTTCGACTTCACCGGAGGAGAGATCGCGCAGGTGGTGTTCGACATCGCTGATGACGCCTACCTCGACCTGGAGGCGCATCTGGCCGCGGCGATGGCCAGGGATTGACGGAGCGCGCACCCGGGATCTCGGCATCCCGGGTGCGCAGTCTCTCGCAGATAGGTTGTGCACAATTTAATCGCGTGCAATACTCGAGGTATGGCCGTGACCGATGAGATGGTGTGCTTCTCGCTGTACTCCGCCGCCCGAGCGACGACGCAGGCGTACCGTGCCCTCTTGGCCCCGTGGGGTCTGACCTACCCGCAGTACCTCGTGCTCGCGATCCTCTGGATGGAGGGCGAGCAGACGATCGGCTCGCTGGGCGACGCCATGCAGCTCGACTCCGGCACCCTCTCCCCCCTGGTCCGCCGCCTCGAGCAGGCGGGCTACGTCGCGCGGGCCCGCAGCACGGCCGATGAGCGCGTCGTCACCGTGCGACTGACCGACACCGGCATGGCTCTGCGCACTGAAGTCGCTCCGGTTCACACCAAGATCGCCGCCCTCGCCGGAATGCAGGACGACGACCAGCGTCACCGCCTGATCACCGAGCTGCAGGAGCTCACCGCACGCCTGCAGCTCGCCGACTGACCCCAACCCGGAAGGAGTCCACACGATGGACGCTCTCTACACCGCCGAAGCACTCGCCACCGGAGCCGGACGAAACGGCCGCGTCACCACAGGCGAGGGCCGACTCGACCTCGACCTCGCCATCCCGAAGGAGATGGGCGGCAGCGGCGACGGCGCCAACCCCGAGCAGCTGTTCGCGGCCGGGTACGCCGCCTGCTTCCACTCCGCGCTGCAGACCGTCGCGCGTGCGCAGAAGGTGAAGATCACCGATTCGTCGGTCGGGGCCCGCGTGCAGATCGGGTCGAACGGCGAGGGCGGATTCGGCCTCGCCGTGCAGCTCGAGGTCGTCATCCCCGACCTTCCGCACGAGCAGGCTCAGGCGCTCGCAGACGCCGCCCACCAGGTCTGCCCGTACTCCAACGCGACGCGCGGCAACATCGACGTCGCGATCACCGTCTCCGACGACTGATCCCGCTCGACCTCCACCACGACCGATCCCACAAGGAGAACATCATGCGCGCCCTCACCCACGAGACCTTCGGCGAACCCGAAGAGGTCCTCACCGTCACCGAGCGTCCGACGCCGGAGCCCGGCCCCGGCCAGGTCCGACTGAAGATCGTCCTCTCCCCCATCCACAACCACGACCTGTGGACGATCCGCGGCACCTACGGCTTCAAGCCGGAGCTCCCGGCAGCATCGGGCACCGAGGCTCTGGGAATCGTGGATGCTCTCGGCGAGGGTGTCGACGATCTCTCCGTCGGTCAGCGCGTCGCGACGGGCGGCACCTTCGGCGCCTGGGCGGAGTACGTCGTCGCGAACGCCGCGGGCCTCATCCCCGTGCCGGAGTCGCTCAGCGACGAGAGCGCCGCGCAGCTCGTGTCGATGCCGTTCAGCACCATCAGCCTGCTGCACTTCCTGGGCGCCGAGAAGGGCGACTGGATCGTCCAGAACGCGGCGAACGGCGCGGTCGGTCGCATGCTGGCACAGCTCGGCGCCGCTCGTGGCATCAACGTCATCGGGCTCGTCCGGCGCTCGGCCGGGGTCGATGAACTGCGCGAGCAGGGCATCGAGAACGTGGTCTCCACGGATGCGGACGACTGGCGCGAGCAGGTCGCCGCGATCACCGGTGGCGCGCACGTCGCCTTCGGCATCGACTCGGTAGGCGGCTCGTCGGCCGGCGACGTCCTGTCGCTCCTCGCCGAGGGTGGCACTCTCGTCGCGTTCGGTGCCATGAACTCCCCCACGATGGAGATCGCCTCGGGCGACGTCATCTTCAAGCAGGCGACCGTCAAGGGCTTCTGGGGCAGCAAGGTGATCCAGACCATGGATGCCGGCACGCGCGGCGCCCTGTTCGGCGAACTGATCCAGCGCGTCAGCGACGGCACGCTGACCCTGCCCGTCGCCGGCGTCTTCGATGCGGCGGATGCCGCCGAGGCCGTCCGCGCGAGCAACACCGCGGGCCGGGTGGGCAAGGTTCTCCTGCAGTTCTGACCTGGTCAGGCGCAGGGCGGTCGGATTACTTGACAGCGGCAATTAATGCCGCCTACGCTGACGGTGACATCGAGATCGATCGAACACACCGGAGTGCGATGACCGACACCCTGCGCCTCACCTGGGACGCCCCCGCCACCCGCTGGGAGGAGGCGACGCCCCTCGGCAACGGCCGCATCGGCGCGATGGCGTTCGGCGGCTCCGACGGCCACTATCAGCTGAACGACTCGACGATCTGGTCGGGAACGCCCGACGGCCCCGCGCGCGCATTGCAGAAGGTGCGTGACGGGGGTGCCGGTCCCGAACGGCTCGCGGCCGTCCGTGAGGCCCTCGCTGCCGCCGACGTGCGCCGGGCGGAGGAGCTGCTGATGGCGTTCGAGGGCCCCTACTCGCAGGAGTTCCTCCCTCTCGCCGATCTGCTCGTGCGCGTGGCGGACGCTCGATCGGATGAGACCGTCCCCGCTCGCATCCTCGATCTCGACAGGGCGACCCTCGTCGAGTCACTGCGCACCCCCGCCGGCCGCGTGACGCGACGGTCCTGGGTCTCGGCTCCGGCTCGCGCCCTGATCATCGAGCTCACCTCGGACCACGAGTTCGAGACCACCATCGAGCTGTCCACCCCGCTCCGCGGTCGCGTCGCCGACGAGCTCGTGCTGGATGTGCAGGTTCCGATCGACGGCGCCCCGCTGCACGAGGACTCCGTCGACCCCCTGCGCTACGCCGACGACGATGCCGAGTTCGACGCCTACGCGGCCGTCGCCGTCTCCCTCGACTCGGATGGCGAGGTGGGTCGCCACGACGATCGCATCGTCGTCCGCCATGCCCGCCGCCTGCTGATCGCCCTGTCCACTTCGTCGCGCGCCGGGTCGTGGTGGGCCGACGCCGACGGGGACTGGCGGATCACCTCACGCGAGGCGATCCGGGATCGCGCACGAGAGAGGGCGGAGGCCGCGGCTCAGCGCGACGCCTCGTCTCTCCTCGCCGAGCACGTCGCCGACCGGCGCCGCATGACTCGGGCGCGATTCGCGATCGGCAGTCGGCGTGAGGGCGAGTGGAGCGTCGATCGCGACGTTCTCCGCGGCTCCGACCCCCTGCTCCGTGCGACGATCGCCGCCGAATTCGGGATGTACCTCCTCGCGTCGAGCTCTCGTGCCGGCAGCCCTGCGGCCAACCTGCAGGGGATCTGGAACGACCAGCTGCAACCGGCCTGGTCCTCGAACTACACGATCAATATCAACACCGAGATGAACTACTGGGCGGCGCCGATGCTGCTCGATCCTGATGTCCTCGAGCCGTTGATCTCCCTCGTCGAGCGCCTCGCCCGCACCGGCTCCGACACCGCCAGGGAGCTGTACGGAACGCGCGGATGGGTCGCCCATCACAACAGCGACGTCTGGGGGTGGAGCCTGCCGGTCGGCGACGGGCACGGGGCGGCGAGCTGGGCGATCTGGATGATGGGCGGAGTCTGGCTCACCCATAATCTCTGGGACGCGTACGAGTTCGGTGGCGACGATGAGCTGCTCCGCGCTCGCATCTGGCCGCTGATGCGGGGCGCGGTGGAGTTCTGCCTCGACTGGCTGACTCCGGGCCCCGACGGGCACCTGCACACCTCGCCGTCGACGGCCCCCGAGAACTCCTATGTGGCCGCCGACGGTCTGCCGACGCCGCTCGGCCTGACCGCGACGTCGGATCTCAGCCTCATCGGCTCGCTCTTCGAGCGCGCGCTCGTCGCGATCCGCCGACTCGGCATCGACGACGCACTGGAAGCCGAGGTGCGCGAGGCGCTGGCAGCCCTCGCTCCGTTGCGTGTCGGCTCCGACGGCCGACTGCTCGAATGGTCCGAAGAGGTCGACGAGCATGAACCGCTGCATCGGCACCTCTCCCCCGTGGTCGGACTCTTCCCGCTCGACCAGGTGACGCCCGAGCGGACTCCGGAGCTGTTCGACGCGTCTGTGGCGCTCATCGACGCACGCGGGCCGGGAGCCATGGGCTGGTCGTGGGCGTGGAAGGTGGCACTGCGCGCCAGGGCACGGCAGGGCGACATCGCCGCATCGCTGCTCGAGGAGGCGCTGACGCCGTTCGACGGCGACGCCACGCGGCACGGGCCCGTCGACGGCTCGGAGTGGGGAGGCCTGCTCCCCAACCTCCTCAGCACGCATCCGCCCTTCCAGATCGACGGCAACCTCGGATTCCCCGCCGCGATCACCGAGATGCTCGTGCAGAGCCACGGCGGCACAGTGCGTCTGCTTCCCGCGCTCCCCGCATCCTGGACCCACGGAGACGTCCAGGGCATCGCCGTGCGACCTGGCCTCGTGCTCGACCTCGCCTGGGCGGACGGGCGGGTGATCTCGGGTGCTCTCCGCAACCCCGGCGAGCGCGACAGGGAGGTCTCCGTCTCGAACGGCGAGCGGGAGGCGATCATCGCTGTGCCGACGGGCGCTCGGATCGATTTCGCCGATCATGATCTTCTCTTCTCCGCGTCGGCCGACCAGGAGGAGTCCCGTGCGCGGTGAGGTGCGTGATGTCGTCGCCCCCACCACGCAGACCGAGCCTGATGACTTCGATGCCTTCTGGGCGGACACGATCGCTCGCACTCGGAGCTTTCCGCTCGACCTCTCCGTGACCCCGATGCCCACGCGTCTCACTCAGATAGACGTGTACGACGTGTCGTTCCGCGGGTACGGCGGAACACCGATCCATGCCTGGCTGCGCGTGCCGCACGGTGCCGCGGAGCCCCTCCCCGGGCTCGTGCAGTTCTTCGGCTACGGCAACGGCCGAGGTCATGCCCTGCGCGATCTGCGATGGGCTGCCGCGGGCTACGCGCACCTGGTGGTGGACGCGCGGGGACAGGGACACGGCGACACCGATGACGATCATGCCGACGGCGGTCCGTCCGCCGGCGGATTCCTCACCCGCGGCATCCGCTCGCCTCAGGAGTACTACTACCGCAGGGTGTATGCGGATGCCGTGCGAGCCGTCGACGCGCTGCGTGCCGTCGACGTCGTCGACGCGGATCGCGTGGGCGCGGTGGGCGCGAGCCAGGGGGGCGGGATCGCGCTGGCGATCGCCGGCCTGGTCCCCGACCTCGCCGTCGCGATCGTGCAGGCACCTTTCCTCTGCGAACTCGACCGGGCCGCCACGCTGAGCACCGAGCACCCGTACACCTTGCTCACCCAGTACTTCGCGGATCGGCGCGGCGACGCCGCAGCGGCTCTCGAGACGCTCCGATATTTCGACGGGATCAACCACGCGAAGCGTGCGACGGCCCCGGCTCTGCTGAGCACGGGACTCCTCGACGGCATCGCGCCGCCCGAGACCGTGCTGCCCGCATTCGCCGCGTACGGCGGCCAGAAGACCGTGGTCCTGTGGCCGTACAACGGGCACGAGGCCGGCGGAGACCTCGACGAGGAGAACGCCCTGGAGTTCGCGGCCGAGCACCTGGGCCTGCACAGCCGACCGCCTCACGGCGGATTCGCTACGATAGCCGACACGACACGAAGGACCTGATGGACCACGACACCGCAGCGCGAACCACCCTGATCCGCTCGGCGTCCGACGCGGGATCGCGGGTCTTCGAGACGATCCTGACGCGCAGTCCCATCAGCCGGATCGACATCGCCCGCCAGACGGGGCTCTCCCAAGCCGCCGTCACGAAAGCGGTGGCCCCGCTCGTCGCGGCCGGCCTCGTCGACGCGCCGCCCGCCTCGCATCGCGACGGCACCCCCGGACGCCCGGTGAGCCCCGTCTCCATCGTCCTCGAGTCGATGGTCATGATCGGCGTCAAGGTCAACGTCGACGAGATCATCGCCGTCGCCACAGATCTCGCCACGACCGTGCTCGCCAGCACCCGTCGTGCGCTTCCCTCCGATGATCCCCACACCGTCATCGACGCCATCTCCGACGTCGTCGCCGCGCTCGCGGCCGAGCTCGGAGAGAGCGCGTCGGCCATCGCGGGAGTCGGAGTGTCGGTGTCGGGTGACGTCGACAGCATCACCGGGATCGTGCGCGAGTCGAACATCATGGGGTGGGCGGACGTGCCGCTCGGCGACCTGCTCCAGGAGCGCCTCCCCTGGCCCGTCACGCTCGAGAACGACGTGCACGCGCTGACGATCGGAGAGCACTGGTTCGGTGTCGGGCTCGGCACCGCCTCGTTCGCGATCGTCACCATCGGACGCGGGATCGGCAGCGGACTGCACCTCAACGGAGAGGTCGTGAGCGGGGCGTTCGGTGTCGCGGGCGAGATCGGGCACCTGCCGCTCGCCGATCCGGCACTCGTCTGCCCGTGCGGGCGTCGCGGCTGCGTCGAGGCCGCCGCCTCGACCGGAGCGATCGAGGCGGCGGTCTCCGGTGCCCTCGGCCGGCCGGTCGCGATCGATGAAGCCGTGGCTCTCGCCCACGCCGGAGACGCCGACGCCGACGCCGCATTCCGCGAAGCGGCCCGCCTCATCGGCACGGCCATCGCCACCCTCGTGAACCTCACCGGTCCCGAGGTCGTCATCATCGGCGGCGAGGGCGTCTCGGACTTCGACCTGTTCGAGAAGACCCTGCACGACGCGTTCGAGGCGCACGCGTTCGGCGCTGCGGCGCGCTGCCGCATCCTGACCCGTCCGCACACCTTCGAGGACTGGGCGCGAGGCGCATCCGCCGCCGCCATCCAGTCGCTCGTGCGCTGACCGCTCGGGACGAGCGGAAGAGAAGGGGACGGATGCCATCGGCATCCGTCCCCTTCTCGCGCCCAGCCCGCCACGGTCCGCAATGCAGAGATGCGCGGGACGGATGATCCGTCCCGCGCATCCCGTGTCGATCAGAGTGCGTCGTACGCGGTCTGCAGCAGCTCCAGGTAGCGTGCGAGCCCGAGGCCCTCGATGTCGGCGACGTACGCGTCCCACGCGCCGTCGTCCGTGATGTCGCGCTGCCCCGTGACGAACTCCGCCTGGGCCTGCGTGATGTAGGTGGCGATGTTCGTCTGCAGCTCCGCGAGCTCGGCCGAGGTCTCGAGGTCGGGCCACAACTTCTCGATCGGGAAGATCACGCTCTCGTCGGGCTGGAAGGGCTCGTACTCCTGCGTCGCGTAGAGCAGACGTCGCTCGTATCCGTCGGGCGTGTAGATGTCCTCCGGCACGACCTGGGCGTTGCGGAACTCCAGCGAGTCCCAGTACTGCGACATCGAACGCCACGCGGCGTTGGAGGTCTCGTCATACGTGATGGGACGGAATGTCGGCTCGAGCTCGGGGTCGAGCGCGAGGTCGCCGTCGACCGCGGGCACCCACGCCTCCCCCTCCGGTCCCATCGACGCGCGGATCTGGCCCTCGTCCGTCGCGAGGTAGTCGAGCAGCTTGATGGCCTCGATGCGCTCGTCCTCGGTCGACTTGTTGGTCAGCGCGAACGTGCCCACCGGATTCACCGGCGACCGCCACGTGGCGAGCTGAGTGCCGTCCGGACCCGCGACCGGCGCGACCGCGTCGTAGTTCTTGTCACGTCCGTCAGGAGAGTCCGCCGAGACGAACACGTACGGGTGCAGCGTGACGGCGGAGCCGAGGATCTGCGCGTCCCCGCTGTCTCCGAGCGCCTTGAGGGCGTCGCCGTTCTGCGTGAACGCCCCGGTGTCGAGCAGCCCTTCCTGCGCCAGCGACGTGATGTACTCCAGCCCCGCCCGCCAGCTGTCCGAGGTGGCGTTGAGCGCGACCTCATCGCCGTCGAGCACGAGAGGCGGCGGGCTCGAGGGTCCGCCGACCGGGGCATAGGTGAAGGCGTTCATCAGATAGTTGATGATCGGCTCCGACGCCGAGCCGCTCAGCGGCACCTCGTCGGCGGCGCCGTTGCCGTTCGGGTCGCCGTCCTTGAAGGCGCGCAGCACCGTGCGCAGCTCCTCGGTGGTGGTCGGCTGCTCGAGTCCCAGGGCGTCGAGCCAGGTCGTGTTCATCCAGAGCTTCGACGGGTAGCTGCAGTGGAAGCACTCGCTCCACTGGGTGATCGCGTAGATGTGGCCGTCAGGCGCGGTGACCGACTGCTTCCAATCGGGCTTCTCCTCGAATCGCTCGGCGAGGTTGGGGGCGTATTCGTCGATGAGGTCTTCGAGGGGCACGAGCACCCCCTGCTGCCCGTACTTGAGGATCTCATTGCGCGAGAATCCGTCGACCCACGGCACGAGGAAGTACGCGTCGGGGTAGTCGCCGCTGGCGAGCGAGATCTGTCGCTTCTCCCCCGCGACGCTGCCGTCGTAGGTCGTGGTCTGCCAGTCGAAGTCGATGTCGAACTTCTTCTCGACCTCTTGGGTGAACAGATTGTCCTTGAGCGAGCCGTTCTCGCCCTGCGGGCCGAATGCGACGAGCTGGCCGTTGTCGTCGCTCGCCGGGGTGCAGGCGGCGAGCGCCAGTCCCGTCGCGACGACGGTGACCGCCGCGATCGCGCCTCGTGTGATGCGGTGTGTCATTGCCGGAATCTCCTTTGACCGGTTCAGGTGTGCGGGTGTGTGTGGTGGGTCTGTGAGAGGAGTGGTCAGCCCTTGACGGCGCCGACCATGATCCCCTTGCTGAAGTGCTTCGCGACGAACGGGTACACGATCAGCATCGGCACGGTGGCGATGATGACGGTCGAGTACTTGAGCAGGTCGGCGAGCTCTCGACGTTCGAGCTGGGCGGCCAGGTCGCCACCGCCTCCGCCGTCGTTGAGGATGAGGATGCCTCGCAGCACGAGCTGCAGCGGCTGCAGGTCGGCGTCGCGCAGATAGAGCAGCGCGTCGAAGTACGAGTTCCACTGCATGATCGCGTACATCAGCGCGATGACCGCGAGCAGCGGCTTGGCGAGCGGCAGCACGATGGTCCAGAGGATGCGGAGTTCGCTCGCACCGTCGAGCTGTGCCGCCTCGTAGACCTCGTCGGGGATCGACGAGCGGAAGTAGACCATCGCGATGATCACCTGCCAGACGCCGATCGCGTTCGGGAGGAGCATCGACCATCGGGTGTCGAGCAGGCCGAGCGACTGGACGACGATGTACATCGGGATCACTCCGCCGGAGAACAGCATCGTGAAGACGACGCCGCCGGTGAGGGTCTTGCGCCCGAACAGGTTCGCCCGGGACAGCGGATACGCGATGGCGACCGTGCCGGCGACGCTGATGATCGTGCCGACCACGGTGTAGAACACAGAGTTGCCGAATCCGCGGAGGATCGCGGGGTTGTTGAGAGCTTCGGTGTACCCACGGAGGGTGAAGTCGACGGGCCAGAACAGCACCCGGCCGGATGACACCGCCTGAGGGCTGGAGAACGAGCTGGCGACGATGTTCAGCAGCGGCAGGAGCACGACGAGCAGGAAGACCGTCAACAGCAGGTAGGCGGCGATCACGAAGACGCGATCCGCTCTGGTCTCCTTCACCTTCACCCCGGAGGCCAGGGGGTCCCGTCGGCGGCGGCCGCCGCGCCCTGAGCCCGATCCGACGACGATCTCCTCGGTGAGCAGGGGCTGCTCTCTGATCACGGTGCTCACCACAGCCCACTTCCTGTCACTCGCTTGGATATGCCGTTGACGACGAGCAGGAGCACGAGGCTGATGACGGCGTTGAAGAGTCCGATGGTGGCTCCGAGGCTGAAGTTGGCGTTCAGGATGCCTGTCTTGTAGACGTACGTCGGGATGATCTCCGACGTCGAGAGGTTCAGCGCGTTCTGCAGGAGGAACGCCTTCTCGAACCCGATCGCCATGATGTTGCCGACCCCGAGGATCAGGATGATCGTCGCTGTCGGCAGCAGGGACGGCAGGTCGACGTACCAGATCTTCTGCAGCCGTGATGCGCCGTCGATCTTGGCGGCCTCGTAGAGGGAGGTGTCCACGGACGCGAGGGCGGCGAGGTAGATGACCGCGGAGTACCCGGTGGTCGTCCAGATGTCGGTCGCCACATAGATGTGCCGGAAGAAGTCGGCGCTCGCCAGCAGATCGACCTGACCTCCCCCGAAGAAGCTCAGCGTCCGGCCCAGGATGCCCACGCGTGGAGACAGCAGCAGGATCGTCATAGACACGATCACGACGGTGGAGATGAAGTACGGCGCGTACGTGACGAGCTGGACCGTGCGGGTGAAGAACCGCAGTCGGACCTCGTTGAGCAGGATCGCGAGGATGATCGGCAGCGGGAAGCTCGCGATGAGGGTGTAGACCGCGAGGATGAACGTGTTGCCGATGAGCTTGGGGAACACCGGGTTGCGGAAGAGTGCGGTGAAGTTGTCGAATCCCACCCAGGGACTCCCCCACACGCCGTCGATGGGGTTGTAGTTCTTGAACGCGATGACCGCGTTGGCCATCGGCACGTATCGGAACACGATGAACCAGATGACGGGCAGGAGCAGCAGCAGGTACAGCTGCCAGTAGCGGCGCAGGCTGCGGACGAATCGCGAACGTGCGTCGGTGCGTCGAGGACTCGGCGGCGAGATCTCGACCGGTGGTGCGTGCTCAGCACTGAGCTTCATGATCGCCCTCCCAGGGCAGGATTACTTTACGTCGTAATAAAATCACGCCGAGCCGAAAAAGTAAACGCTCGATTTCCGGTCGGCTATTTCGAGGGATCGCTTGCACGTCCATCTCAAACGTGATTTATTGACGTTGTCAAGTAACCATCGGAGGGTCTCATCCCATGACTTCCCGTGCAGACACCGTCGTCGCACTCCGCGCCGCTGGTGCCGCCTTCATCGTCCAGATATCCGACCCGATCCCCCGTGTGCTGCACTGGGGCGCGGATCTCGGAGACCTCGATCCCGCAGCCGTCTCGTCGCTCGCCCTCACCGCCGGGCCCGCCCAGCTGAACAACTCCCCCGACATCCCGCGTGCCTTCTCCGCACTGCCCACCGAGTACGAGGGCTGGTCGGGAACCGCAGCTCTCTCCGGTCACGCGAGCGGACGCGCCACGACCCCCCGACCTCGACTCGTGGGACACGATGTCGAGATCCCGTCCGACGGCGTCGGCGGGCGCATCGTCCTCCGGTTCGACGACACGATCAGCGGCATCCGCACCGAACTCGCATATCACCTCGACCCGCACGGAGTTCTCGCGGTCGACACGTCCCTCGCACGCGACGCCGCCCTCAGTCCGCGCATCGGTCGGACCCCCTACACGGTGGGCGCCGTGCTGTCGCTGCTTCCGCTCCCCGAGCGCGCGACCGAGATCCTCGACTTCACCGGGAAGTGGTGCCGTGAGCGCTCCCCGCAGCGTTCGCCCTTCGGCTTCGGCACCCACCGTCGCGCCGCGCACCGCGGCAAGCCGGGACACGACTCGCCCTTCCTGCTCGCGGCCGGAACCGCCGGATTCGGCTTCCGGCACGGAGAGATCTGGGCCGTGCACCTCGCGTGGAGCGGTGAACAGCAGTACCTCGCCGAGCGCCTTCCCGAGGGCGCTGGCGTGTTCAGTTCGGTCATCGGAGCCGGTGAGGAGCTCCACCCGGGCGAGATCATCCTCGAAGACGGCGACCGCTACGACGCACCGACCGCGCTGTTCCTCTGGTCCGACAGCGGACTCGACGCGATCAGCGACCGACTCCACCGGCGCCTGCGCGCGCGTCCGACGCATCCGTGCTCGCCGCGACCCCTGGTGCTCAACACCTGGGAGGCGGTCTACTTCGACCACGACCTCGAGCGCCTCACCGCGCTGATCGAGCGTGCGGCGGAGGTGGGAGTCGAGCGCATCGTGCTCGACGACGGCTGGTTCCGCGGACGCCGCGAAGCGGATGCCGGCCTGGGCGACTGGTTCGTCGACGATGAGGTGTGGCCGGACGGACTCGGGCCCCTCGTCGATGTCGTGCGTGCTCAGGGGATGCAGTTCGGTCTCTGGTTCGAGCCCGAGATGATCAATCTCGACTCCGATCTCGCGCGCGCCCATCCGGACTGGGTACTGGGTCCGGCCGAGGGCCTCGGCCCGGAATCCCGGTCGCAGCACGTTCTCGACATCGCGCGCCCCGAGGCGTACGACTACCTTCTCGCGCGTCTCGACGCTCTTGTGCGCGAGCACTCGATCGATTACCTGAAATGGGATCACAACCGCGATCTTCTCGAAGCGGTCAGTCGCGGCGGCGATGGGGACAGGCCCAGCGTGCACCGGCAGACGGCCGCGCTCTACCGCCTGCTCGACGAGCTGCGGTCGCGGCACCCGGGGCTCGAGATCGAGACATGCTCGGGCGGCGGCGGACGCATCGACCTCGGGATCCTCGACCGCACCGATCGTGTCTGGGCCTCGGACTGCAACGATCCGGTCGAACGCGCCCAGATCGAGCGGTGGACGCGCAGCCTCGTGCCTCCCGAACTCATCGGCTCCCACCTCGGCTCCGCGCGATCGCACACCACCGCCCGCACCACCGATCTGTCGTTCCGTCTGGCGACGTCGCTGACCGCGCACGCCGGCATCGAGCAGGACCTCACCGTCGTCGACGACGGCGAGCTGGCGGCGATCGCCCGCTGGACCGCGATGTACCGCGAATTCCGCGACCTGCTGCACAGCGGTCGCGTCGTCAACGCGGACCTCGCGGATCCCGCGACATCACTTTCGGGAATCGTGGCCCGAGACGCATCCGAAGCGCTGTTCACCTGGAGCCGGTTCACGACATCGGCATCGGGCCAGTCCGGTCGGGTGCGTTTTCCCGGACTGGATGCCGCTGCGCCGTACACCGTCCGGATCCGCGAGGACCTCGGCGCGTCGAGCAGACACGGCGGAGACCCCGAGTGGGTGACGGCCGCCGTCGCCGCCCCGGTCGAGATGCCGGGGTCCGTCCTCGTCACCGCCGGCGTACCCCTGCCGACGCTCAATCCGCAGCAGGCGATGCTCATCGAGATCAGGCGCGCAGACGGCTGACGGTCACTCCTCCTTCCCATCCCCCGACAGAGCAGTCGAACGAGAGGAAAGCAATGAACGCACACCGACAGAGAAGGAGAGCGGCCTCGTTGACCGCGGCACTCGCCGCGACAGCGATCGTCCTCGCTCTGGCACCTGGCGCGAGCTGGGCCACCGAGGCGACACCGGAACCGACTCCGGCGCCGGAGACGACGCCGACGACGGCTCCCGCGCCGACGGAAGACCCGGCCCCGACGGAAGACCCGGCACCGATTGAAGAGCCGGCACCGATTGAAGAGCCGGCACCGGAACCTGCTCCCCCGAGCGCCCCGGAGCAGGATCCACCGGCGGATGCGACGCGCACGCCTGCGGACGAGACCGAAGACGGCATCTCGAACCGATCGGCCGCCCCCTACATGGGCTGGAGCAGCTACAGCATGCAGGTGTACGAAGGGGGCCAGTGGATCACCGCCGATCAGATCATGGCTCAGTCGGATGCCATGCATGACAAGCTCCAGGATTACGGCTACGACTACATCAACATCGACGCCGGCTGGAACGGGGGCCAGGACGAGTACGGACGCCCCATTCCCAGCACGACGCTGTTCCCCGACGGGCTCGACGCGGTGATCGACCACGTGCACGACAACGGCCAGAAGGTGGGTCTGTATCTGATTCCCGGGATGAGCCTCGAGACGGCGCAGAAGGCGCTCCCGATCTACGGCGCTCCCGGCTGCACGACCGAGAATCTGCTCAAGCAGCCTCTCCAGCAGGGCGACTACTGGGGCTACGGGTACCGACTCGACTTCGACAACCCCTGCACCGAGAAGTACATCGACTCGATCGCCGATCTGCTCGGCGAATGGGGAGTCGACTTCATCAAGTTCGACAGCGTCACCCCCGGCTCCGGAATCAGCGACCTGTCGATGGACGCCCGCGAGGAGGTCGCCGCCTGGTCTCGGGCGCTCGACCGCAACGACATCTGGTTCGAGCTCTCCTGGGCCGTCGACATCGACTACGCGGACTACTGGAAGCAGTATGCAGACGGCTGGCGCATCGACTGGGACGTCGAGTGCTACTGCGGCGATGAGGCCCTGACCACCTGGGAGAACGTCGCCCGCCTGTTCCCGAGGCTCTCGGACTGGTGGCGCCACGCCGGGCCCGCAGGCTGGAACGACCTCGACTCCCTCAACGTGGGCAACGGGAAGATGGACGGCCTCACGCGCGACGAACGCCGCACCGCGACGACGCTCTGGGCGACCTCCGCGGCGCCGATGTACCTGGGCAACGATCTGACGAACCTCGACGAGTACGGGCTCGAGCTGATCACCAACCGCGAGGTCATCGCCGTGAACCAGGCAGGCGTGCCCGCTCGCCCCGTCTCGACGACGACGAAGCAGCAGGTCTGGTACGCACTGAACCCGGATGGCACCTACACCGTGGCGCTGTACAACCTGGGCCGCGCAGACGCCGACATCACGGTCGACTGGTCCGACATCGGACTCGACGGCTCCGCGAAGGTCCGCGATCTCTGGGCCGGCAAGAACCTGGGATCGGAAGCGGAGGGCTTCACCGCCGAGAGCGTGCCGATCCACGGCGTGCGCCTGCTGAAGGTGACGCCCGCGAAGCAGGCGGCACTCACCGTCAACGACGACTCGCTGCGGGTCGGCTACGACGGGGCGTGGGTGCGCAACGACGGCAACGAGGTGCCTGCGACATCGCAGCCCTTCACCGTCGCGGTGTCCGACACCCCGGGTGGAGGCACGCCCGAACCGCCCGCCACCGGGCTGACAGTGACCCTGAACGACGACGATTCACGCATCGGCTACAGCGGGTCCTGGGGCGACAGCAACAACCGCGGGCTGGGCGACCACGGCGACGACGTCCACTATGTCGAGACGAACGGAGCGGCCTTCGAGTACACGTTCCAGGGAACCGGGATCCAGTACGTCACCGAGAAGCACGAATCGCAGGGCGAGGTCGAGGTCTACCTCGACGGACAGCTGGTCGAGACCGTCGACACCTCGCTGCCCGCGGCCGACGGGCGCCTCTCCCAGCAGGTGGTCTACGCCGTCGCCGATCTCGCGAGCGGAAGTCACACCCTGCGGGTGGTCAAGAAGTCCGGATCCTTCATGCTGCTCGACAAGCTCGTCGTCACTCTCGACAGCCAGCTGAGCACGACCTCGGGTGCGTTCAACAAGGCCGCTCCCGCCGACGTGACGGTCGATGTGCTGCGCGACCCGAGCGAGCTCTCCTCGATCAGCCTCGGCGGTGAGCCGCTCGAGCGCGACGCCGACTACACGCTGTCCGGATCGACGGTCACACTGAAGTCGTCGTACCTCGCCGCGCTCCCGGTGGGAGACGCGACGCTGGACTTCGCGTTCACCGGAGACCATCTCGACGATGTCCACGCCACCACGGCCGACGGCGACTCCGTGTCGTTCACGTTCCGCGGGACGGGCGTCGCGTGGCTCGGCCCGAAGGCACCCGACCAGGGAGCCGTCGATGTGTACATCGACGGCAAGAAGGTGAAGAGCGTCGACACCCACGCCGAGTCGCGCGTCTCGAATCAGACCCTGTTCGAGGCGACCGGGCTGAAGGACGGCGAGCACACGATCAAGGTCGTGAAGACGTCAGGAGACGTGCTCCGCACGGACGTGTTCCGATACACGGTCAAGAAGGTCGGCTGATCCCCGTCGGGGCGGGCCCCGTGCCCGCCCCGATGCACCGCCGACGAACCCTCTCGCGGATGTCCGCCCCCGGGTGCACACTCTGCAGATGGAGATCACACTCGCACAGCCGGCGGGACTCGTCGTGAGCCCCGCCTTCAGTCATGTCGCCGTCGTCCCGCCCGGGGCCACGACGATCCACGTCGGCGGCCAGAACGGCGTCGATGAGACGGGCGCGCTCGTCTCGACGGATGCCGCCGATCAGTCGCTCCGAGCGGTCGAGAACGCTCGGATCGCGCTCGAGTCGGCGGGCGCAGGCCTCGACGATGTCATCAGCTGGACGATCTACATCCACCAGGATGCCGATCTTCGTGCCGCCTACGGTGCCGTCGCAGCGACGCTCGCCCGTGACGGCGCCCCTCCGCTGGTGACCGCAGCCCTCGTGGCCGGCCTCGGCGTCCCAGGCGCAGTGATCGAGGTGAGCGCGATCGCCGCCGTCATCCGCGAATAACCGCGGCGCGCCGACTCAGATCCTTCCGCGCACCGGGGTCCGCTCGGCCGAGTCACCGCCCTCGGGCATCGCCATCTCCGCGCGGACGCCGAGCAGTCTGACCTCCCGGTCATGATCGAGCGTGGCACCGAGCGCCAGTGCCGCCTCGATGACCGTCGCGCGCCGGGTGGTCGGCTCCGGCAGCTTGCGGCCGAAGGTCTTGGTCTCGAACGGCGCATAGCGCACCTTCAGATGCACGCGGACGACCGGGCGCCCCTCGGCGGCGCAGTCCTCGAAGGCCTGCCCCGCCAGTTCGGTCAGCGCCGCCTGAACCTCTGCAGTCGTCGTGAGGTTCTGCTGGTACGTCATCTCGCGACTGTGGCTGCGGGCCACCCATGGGGTGCTGTCGACCACGGTCGGACCGAGGCCCGAGCCCAGCCCGTGGTACCAGACGCCCATCCGCGGTCCGAACTCCGCGATGAGCTGCCTCGTCCGCGTCAGCGAGTTCCCGGACCGTCGTGATGCCGTGGGTGGCGAGCCGCTTCTGAACCTTCGGGCCGACTCCCCACAGGTCCCGAGTAGGCCGGTCTCCCATCACGTCGAACCAGTTCTCGGCGGTGAGCCGGAAGACGCCCCGGGGCTTGCCGAACTCCGTGGCGATCTTGGCCCGCACCTTGTTGTCGCCGATGCCGACCGAGCAGTGCAGCGCCGTCGACTCGAGCACCGCGTTCTGCGCGCTGCGCGCCGTCTGCTCGGGGTCGTCCGTGGTCACGCCGAGAAAGCACTCGTCCCAGCCGATGACCTCGAGCACCACCCCGGGCAGTGCACGCAGTGTCGACATCACCTCGGTGGAGGCCGATTCATAGGCTTCGTGGTCCACCGGCAGGAAGACCGCGTTCTCAGGCGCCTTGCGTGCCGCGATCTTCAGCGGCATGCCGGATCCGATGCCGAACTTCCGCGCCTCGTACGACGCCGTCGACACGACGGCGCGCTCCGTCGGGTCGCCCCGGCCGCCGACGATCACGGGGAGCCCGGCGAGCTCCGGTCGGCGCAGCACCTCGACCGCAGCGATGAACTGATCCATGTCGACGTGCAGCACCCAGTCGGTCATGCACCGAGTGTGGCCCGTACCGGGCGAGTTGTCACCCCTCGGAGACGATCAGCGCATCACCGAGATCAGCTGATCGAGACGGCGATCGCGGTCGCGATCACGGCGAGGAGCGGCAGCGTGCCCTGCATCACTGCGGCGCGCGCCTTCGTGCGATCGGAGAGGATCAGCACCAGTGCGGCGGCGAGCATCATCCCCGTTCCGGCGAACACGAGAGTCAGTCCCACCGTTGTGAAGCCGATGATCACGAAGCCGACGCCGAGCAGCGCGGTCAGCGCGAGGAACAGGTTGTAGAAGCCCTGGTTGAAGGCGAGCGCCTTCGTCGTGAGGGCGTCCGCCTCGCTCGCGACGCCGAAGATCTTCCTCGTCTCGGGCTCTGTCCATCTCAGCGACTCGAGCGCGAAGATGAAGACGTGGAAGGCGGCAGCGGCCGCGGCGAGGACGAGTCCGACGATGAGCATGACTCGATCGTATCGATGTCCGCTCGCGCTAGATCAGGAAGATCGGCAGAAGCCCGGGGTTGTGGGCGTGTACGAGCACCCCGAACACCACCGCATCGAACAGCAGGTGCACCGTGACGACATAGGCCAGCGAGTGCGTCCGCATGAAGATGAACCCCTGCAGCAGCGCGAACGGGATGGTCAGCAGCGGTCCCCACTCGCGATAGCCCAGCTCCCACAGGAATGAGACGAACACGATCATCTGCAGCACGTTGGCGAGGGCGTCGGGGAAATGCCTGCGCAGCAGGGCGAAGACGGTGCAGATGAAGAACAGCTCGTCCCAGATGCCGACCGCTCCGACGCCGACGAACAGCCGGGCGATGAGGTCGGGCGAGTCCACGACCGGCCAGTTCTGATAGACGCCGCTGGTGATGAAGTAGAACGGCAGGATCAGCCAGCCGAGCACCAGGACGGCGACGAGCCAGCCCCACTGCAGGCGCCCCCACCGGCGATGCGCCCGCCAGGGGAAGCCGATCGCCCGGTCGCGGAACACGAAGCGGGAGACGACGTACGGAACCGCCACCGCGCCGCCGAGGGCGAGCGTGAACCGCAGCATCGCGAGGTTGTCGAGCTCTGCCGCGAGCGGGATCACGCTGACGATGAGCATGCCGAGGGCGATCAGGGACAGGTCCCTGGTGAGCGAGGGCTGACGGCTGGTCCCCACGACTCGGGCGCTCTCGCGACGCGTGCCCACGCGCACCGTCTGATCCGCCGTCACCGGCAGACGGCGCTCGACGAGCCACGCGCTCCCGACGCCGAGTGCGAGCAGCGCCCAGCCGAGCCACGGGATCTGCACCACGAAGAACGCCGGCGCCGCAGCGCACACGAAGAGCGCGGAGACGACCGCCGGCCACGTCGCCGAGATGCGCTGCGCGGTGATCACGCGCGCGACTTCCGCCGATACACGAGATCGCGGATGTCTCGCCCCTTGGCGATCCCCTTGCGTTCGAATGCGGTCATGACGCGTCCATCGAATCGCTCGGCCCAGTCGCCGTCGAAGGCGCGCTCGAACAGAGGCTCCGCGTCGAGCACCTCGCGCATCTGCAGCGCGTAGTCCTCCCAGTCGGTCGCGAGGCGGAGCAGACCGCCGTCACGGAGTGCGCGAGCGGCGGTGTCGGCGAACCCCTGGCGGACGAGACGGCGCTTGGTGTGCTTCTTCTTGTGCCACGGATCAGGGAAGAAGATCCAGACCTCTGCCGCTGCCGCTTCGGGGAGGTACGACGAGAGCACCTCCGGCGCATTCGCCTCGACCACGCGGACGTTGCGAGCGCCTTCGCGGTCGGCGTCGAGCATGGTCCTGGCGAGACCCGCGCGGAAGACCTCGACCGCGAGGAAGTCGTCGTCGGGGCGGGACGATGCGGCGGCGACGATGGCGTGCCCCTGACCGGAGCCGATCTCGACGTACAGGTCCGCATCCCGCCCGTACTCGGAGGCGGGATCGAGACGCGCCTCCGGGTGCACCGAGGTCCAGGCGACATCGCGGGGCACGTCGAGGAGGTAGTGCGGTCCGAGCTCTTCGAACGCGCGCTCCTGAGCATCGGACATCCGGCCGCTGCGGCGCACGAAGGAGACCGGTTCGTCGCGGAAGGTGCGGGGTTCGGGCATGCTTCCAGGGTAGTCGGCGGCGCTGAACGCCACCGACCGCGGGTCAGGAGGCCGGTGCCGTCACGAAGTCGATCAGCTCCTCCACCCGACCGAGGAGCGCGGGCTCGAGGTCGCGGTAGGTGTGCACCTTCGACAGGATGTGCTGCCAGGCGCGACCGGTGTCCGCCTGCGTCTCGTACGGCCACCCGAATGCGCGGCAGATCCCGGTCTTCCAGTCCGTGCCCCGGGGGATCTCCGGCCATCTCGCGATACCGAGAGCCCGAGGGGTGACGCACTGCCAGACATCCACGAACGGGTGGCCGACGATCTTCACATGCCTGCCGTGCGGACCCCGGGCGACGGCGTCGGCGATGCGCGATTCCTTCGACCCGGGCACGAGGTGATCCACGAGGACCCCGTAGCGGCGCGATGCGCTGGGAGGCTCTGCGGCGAGCAGCTCGTCGAGCAGGTCGACTCCCTGCAGGAACTCGACGACGACGCCCTCGACCCGCAGGTCCGCTCCCCATACCTTCTCGACCAGCTCGGCGTCGTGCTTGCCCTCGACCAGGATCCGGCTGGGAAGCGCGACCCTGGCTCGTTGATCGGCGGCGACGAACGAGCCGGATGCCGTGCGTCGGAGGCCCTGCTCCTTCGCGGCCGGGACCATGAGCCGCACCGGTGATCCGTCGATCAGGAACCCGCCTCCGAGCGGGAAGAGGCGCTTGCGCCCCACCCGGTCCTCGAGTTCGACGTTGCCGCCCTGCACCCGTGTGACCGCTCCGCAGAATCCGTCCTGCGCCACCTCGACGACGAGATCGAGCTCGGCGGGAACCTGCGGCACCGGCTTGGCTGCTCGTTCCCTCCAGCCGGCAGCGAGCACATCGGATCCGTACCTGTCGTCCATGCCATCCAGCGTATGTGTCTCCGCTGAGGGCGAACGGCTATCCCCGCTCGGAAGGTGTCGCGTGTCGGCCTCTGTGCATAGACTCGTGCCATGGGGCTCGGCTGCCGGTCGGAGGGAACACGATGAAGACACGGTGGCTGGCGCTGGCCGCACTGACTGCGGCGGCTGCAGCAGCCGCGTTCTCCGCATCTGCTGCCTCCGCGACCGACCCCGTGACGCTCGACTCGGGATACGTGACGGACGACGCCGACGTCCTCAGCCCGAGCCAAGAGGACGCCGTCGAGGCTCGACTCCAGACGCTCAGCGACAATTCCTCGTCCGATCTCTTCGTCGTCCTCGTCGATGACTTCACCTCGCCGACCGACAACGTCGCCTGGGCCGATACCGTCGCAGAGAACAACAACCTCGGCTCCGAGCAGTACCTGCTCGCGATCGCGGTAGAGGGACGCAGCTACTACATCTCGGCCGCACCCGACGGCCCCCTCAGCGACAGCAAGCTCGACGACGTGGAAGACAAGATCCAGGGTCTGGCCGCACAGGAGGACTGGGAGGGCATGATCGTCCTCGCCGCCGACGAGATCGAGGGCGACGGCGGTGCGGGCGCTCTACGGGCCACACTGATCGTGGTCGCCGTCATCGCTGTCGGCCTGATCATCTGGCTGATCATCGCCCTCATTCGCCGCGCGCGTCGCAATGCCGCGATCCGCAGGCGTGGCGCCATGCCCGAGACGCCCGATCCGAACGATCCGTTCTCCACGCTGACCGACGAGCAGGTGGAGACGCAGGCGGGGGCCGCACTCGTGCAGGCGGACGATGCGATCACCTCGAGCCGCGAGGAGCTCGGCTTCGCCGTCGCCCAGTTCGGCGACGCGGCGACCGCCGAGTTCAGCGGAGCAGTCGAGACCGCGAAGTCGAAGATGTCCGAGGCCTTCGATCTGAAGCAGAAGCTCGACGACGAGATCGAGGACACCGTCCACGATCGCCGCGCCTGGCACATCCGCATCATCCGGCTGTGCGACGAGATCGACGACGTCCTCGACGAGAACACCGACGCATTCGACGCGCTCCGCAAGCTCGAGCAGAACGCACCACAGGAACTCGACAGAGTCCGCGGCGAGCGAGCCGCTCTCGTCCCGCTTCTGACTTCCGCGGCTCCCGCTCTGGCCGCGCTGTCCGCCACCTACGACGCATCGGCACTGAGCACGGTGTCCGACAACCCGGCACAGGCTCAGGAGCGGGCAGCCCTGGCCGACCGCTCGATCGAGGCCGCGCAGCAGGCGATAGCGGCCGGTCGCTCCGGCGAGGCGGCGTTCGCCATCCGCACGGCCGAGCAGTCGGTGGCGCAGGCGACACAGCTGGTCGAGGCCATCACCGCGCTGGGCACCGAACTCTCCCGTATCGAATCGCAGGCGCAGGCTCTCGTCGCCGAGCTGCAGGCCGACATCGCCGCGGCACAGCAGCTGCCTGACGCCGGAGGCACGCTCGCCGCGGTCGCGGCCGCAACCTCGCAGCAGCTGCAGCGTGCGCAGGCCGACCTCTCCGGAGCATCGCGCAGTCCGCAGCGCGTGCTCGAAGCGCTCAGCGCGGCGAACACGCAGATCGACGCCGCGATCGCGGAGGGCACCCAGGCCGTGGAACGGGCGCGACGCGTGCAGCAGCTTCTCGAGCAGACCCTGACGCAGGCGGGCTCCGAGATCCGAGCAGCGCGCGAGTACATCGAGACGCGGCGGGGAACCGTCGGCTCCACGGCTCGCACCCGCCTCTCCCAGGCCGACGCGACCCTCACTCAGGCCGTGAGTCTGCGGTCGTCGGATCCCGAGACCGCGCTCGCAGAAGCAGGACGCGCGCTCGAGCTCGCCCGGCAGGCCACCTCATCCGCCCAGGCGGATGTCGCGGCCATGAGCCCGAGCCGCTATGAGAGCGGATGGGGCGGCGCCGGCGGCAGCATCTTCGGCGGCGGATCAGGCTCCGGCGGTTCCGGCCTGGGTGGCGACATCCTGGGCGGCATCATCGGCGGTCTGCTCTCGGGCGGCGGCGGAGGCGGCGGCTCCTCGCGCAGCAGCAGCTGGCGTTCCAGCGGTGGCGGCGGGTTCCGCAGCTCCGGTTTCGGCGGAGGCGGCGGCAGCCGCTCCAGCGGCCGCAGCGGCCGTTCGGGAGGGCGACGCTTCTGAACCGCACACCTATCGACCCCAGACATCGAGTCCGACCCTCTGAAAGGAACCACGCATGACCAAGCAGTCCATCTTCGGACGTATCTCGACCCTCGTCCGCGCGAACATCAACTCGCTCCTGGACTCTGCGGAAGACCCGCAGAAGATGATCGACCAGCTCGTTCGCGACTACACGAACAGCATCGCCGACGCGGAGTCGGCCATCGCCGAGACCATCGGCAACCTGCGTCTGCTGGAGCGCGACCACGAAGAAGACGTCCAGGCCGCGACCGAGTGGGGCAACAAGGCTCTCGCCGCCAGCCGCAAGGCCGACGAGATGCGCTCCACCGGCGACGCCGCCGATGCCGACAAGTTCGACAACCTCGCGAAGATCGCTCTGCAGCGCCAGATCAGCGCCGAGCGCGAGGCGACCGGGGCCGAGCCGCAGATCGCCGCTCAGACCGAGATCGTCGACAAACTGAAGTCCGGCCTCAACGGCATGAAGGACAAGCTCGGCGAGCTGAAGAACAAGCGCAGCGAGCTGCTCGCCCGCGCCAAGGTCGCCGAGGCTCAGACGAAGGTGCAGGATGCGGTCTCCTCGATCAACGTCCTCGACCCCACCAGCGAGCTGGGACGTTTCGAAGACAAGGTCCGCCGTCAGGAGGCCCTCGCCCAGGGCAAGATCGAGCTCGCGGCATCCAGCCTCGACGCTCAGTTCGAGAGCCTCGAAGACCTCGGTGAGCTCACCGAAGTCGAGGCTCGTCTCGCCGAGCTGAAGGCGGGCGGCTCCGCCCCTCGCCAGGCCATCGAAGGCTCCTGACACACCTGCGGGTGCCTCGGATCCTCGCGTCCGAGGCACCCGCTCCTCTTTCTCAGCTGGAGGCACCCATGGTGCGTTTCCTCGTCGTCCCGCAGTGGCAGGGCTCCCCCGCCGCTCGCGCGATGCTGCTCGTCGACGGCGCCTCGGCGATCGCCGGCGACCTTCCGCGTGCCGCGACCACGGTGCTCGATGTGCCGGTCGAAGCCGGTGAATCCCTCGGCACCGGCGTCCGCCGACTCAGCGCTCTCCTTCGCACCCGAGAGCTCGTCGAAACCGGCATGACCGCCGACACCGTGATCATCGGCGGCGACTGCAGCGTGACCGTCGCCGCCCTGGCGGCTCTTCCCGGCGGAACCGACGACCTGGCCGTCGTGTGGTGCGATGCCCACGCCGACCTGCACACGCCGGATACCTCACCCTCCGGAGCGTTCTCCGGCATGGCGCTCCGCGCGGTACTCGGCGACGGAGAGCCTCAACTCGCGCTCTCGCCCGGGATCCCCCGCGATCGGGTGGTCACGGTGGGCATGCGCAATCTCGACGACGACGAGGTCACCGCCCTCGACGGCCTCGCCCAGCTCTCCGTCGACGATCTGGAATCGCCCGACGCTCTCGCCGACGCGGTCGAAGCGACCGGCGCGCGCCGCGTATGGGTGCACATCGACGTCGATGTGCTCGACCCTGCGGAGATCGCCGGCGTCTCCTCCCCCGCACCGTTCGGACTCTCGCCCGCGAGTCTGAGCACCGCGATCCGCGCACTGCGGTCCCGTGTGCCGCTGGCGGGCGCCACCATCGCGGGGTTCGCCCCTCGCTCACCCGCTGACGCGGTCGACGACCTCGGCGCGCTGCTCCGTCTCGTCGGAGCCGTCGCATGACGTCCGACTGGCGGCCGGCCGCCGAGCGCGCTGTGGCTCGCGGTCGGAGACTCGACCGCCGGATCCCCGCGTTCCTCCTGCGTTCGCCGATCAGCCGGATCGGCTACTGGTGGGGCACGTCCGTGGGCTGGATCTGGGGGTCCCTGTGGAGCACGGGTCCCGTCGAACGCCGATCGGGCCTGTGGGTGTTCCAGGGGATGCCGAACTGGACGTTCAACCGCGGCGGAGTGTGCGTCGGCGGCTGCTTCCTGACGGGTGACGCCCGTCCGAGCGACGCCGTGCTGCGCCACGAGGCGGTGCACAAGGCGCAGTGGCTGCGCTACGGCATCCTGCTTCCGGTGCTCTACCTGTTCGCGGGCAGGGATCCGCTGCGCAACCGCTTCGAGATCGAGGCAGGCCTGGAAGACGGCAACTACGTCCGCCGCAGCAGGTCGCGGCCGTAGAGCGCGGAAGCGCTCAGCGGTCGACGGGCAGCAGCCCGAAACGCTCCGGAGCGTGGATCTGAGCAGGCTGGATCTCGAGGGCGCCCGTCAGGTGCTCGACGATGTCAGCCGTGCCGAGGAAGCCTCCGAGAAGAGTGACGTGGGTGTCGAGCTCGTCGTCGCAGAGCATCTCGTCTGCCCACGCGCAGGTCGCTCGGGCGAGAGCCTCGCCGGGTGCGCACGCTCGCCCGCTTCCCGGTGCGCCCGATCGCTGCGATCGAGCGAGCCACGTGACCGTCATGCGTCCAGGGGCTTCGATCACGCCGATGTCGGACGCGTCGGCGACCTCGATGAAGATCCGACCCGACGCGCACAGCGGCAGAGTGGCGAGGAAGACCTCGAGCTCGGTGAGCGAGTGCTCGTCGGCCGTCACCAGGTGGTGAGCACGGCGACGTGCGGCGCGGCGCTCGGCACGCGTGCTGCGGGTCTCGAGGAAGGTCTCCATGATGCATCCATCATACAGCACATGAAGGGTTGCCTAACCTTGCTCGGGGACTTCTTCCACAAGTGCGCATCGCAGAGCCTCGAGTTCCTGGTCCGTCATCCCGTTCGCGCGCAGGTAGCCGGCTGCCGAACCCCAACGTTCGTCGACCTGCTCGAGCAGCGCCCGCATCACCGGTGCCGGCGACTGCGTCGCCAGAGCGACGGCGTGCACAGCCTGCGGATGCTGCGACCTCAGGTATGCGGCGATGCGCTGCGACCGCTCGGCGGGCAGCAGCGACTCCGTGAGCGCGTAGTCCGCGACGATCGCCTCACGGTCGGCGCCCACTGCGGCGAGTGCGAGCGCGACGGTCACCCCGGTGCGGTCCTTGCCGACCGTGCAGTGAACGAGAGTCGGCTCCCCCTCGGCGATGATGCGGATCGCGGCGACGAGCCGATCTCCGCTCTCCTCGAGCAGGTGCAGATAGAGATCCTCCAGGCTCGTGTCCGTCTCGAAGAACGACCGCACGGATCCGAGGAACAGCGGAAGGTGAGTGGTGTCGGGACCCTCGATCTCGGTCGGCTCTGCGGCGACCTCTTCGCCGTCGCGGAGATCGACGATGTGAGCGACGCGGCGACGGACCTCGTTCACCCCGGCAGTGGTCGCCGCCGAGAGCTGGCCGGATCGCAACAGCACGCCCGAACGGATCCGACCACCGTCTGCGAGCATCCCTCCGACGTCGCGGAAGTTGTTGACCCCGTCGACCTCGAGAACGCTCATGCCTGCGCCTGCGCCTGCGGCGAGCGCGGCGGAACCGGGTATCTTCCGGCGATCACGACTCGGTTGAAGGCGTTGATCGAGATGCAGGCCCAGCTCAGTGCCGCGTACTCCTTCTCGGTGAACACTCCACCGACCCGGTCGTACACGTCGTCGGAGATGCCCTCCTCGGAGATGAAGGTGAAAGCCTCGGCGAGCTCGAGCGCGGCTTCCTCGCGGTCACTGAAGACATTGCTCTCGCGCCACGTCGCGATCTGCATGAGCGTGTCGGTATCGATGCCCGCCTTGAGCGCGCGATCCACATGCAGACGCGTGCAGTAGCTGCACCCGTTGAGCTGCGACGAGTGGATCATCACGATCTCCTTGAGCCGATCGTCGATCCCGTTGGCTGCGCAGATGTCTCCCACGGTGCGGGCGAAGGCGTCGAGCGCCTGGTAGGCCGCCGGCTCGGTCTTTGAGAGGTGCACTCGCGTCTCGCTCATGGCTCAATGATATTCCGTTGTGCACTCAAGCTGGCGAGCCGCTCACAGGAAGCGAGAATGCAGAGCGCGAAATGACAGCGCCGATTTGATACCTTTTCGCCAAGGGTGAGCCGGGTTACGGCAAACATAATGCTCCCGCATTTCCCCACCACCCTCGAAGCAGAGCAGAATATGCAGGTGGCGATCGACACCAGCGAGTTCAGCTATCTTCCCGCACAGGCGCAGACGATGGGGGTCTCCGAACCGTCCGTTCGACGCGTGACGCTGCCCCTGCCGGACGGCCGCCAGGTGAGCGCGCTGCGATTCGGCGACGAGGCACCTCGAGTGACACTGCTGCACGGCGCCGGTCTCAATGCGCACACGTGGGACACGACGGTGCTCGCGCTCCAGCAGCCGGTGCTGGCGATCGACCTCGCCGGTCACGGCGACTCGTCGTGGCGCGACGACCTCGATTACACCCCTCGCACTCTCGCCCTCGACGTCGCCGCGGCGCTCGACGCCTGGACGGACGCCCCGCAGCTGGTCGTGGGCCACTCGCTCGGCGGCCTCACCGGCGCAGCTCTTGCCGCTGCCCGTCCCGACCTCGTGTCGGAGCTGATCGTGGTCGACATCACCCCGGGCATCGACACGTCCGCCGGGCCCGCCGCCCTACGCGAGTTCTACGCCGGCCCCACGGATTTCGAGACGCGCGACGAGCTCGTCGACCGTGCGATCTCGTTCGGGTTCGGGGGCGCCAGGTCTGACACCGAGCGGGGCGTGTTCCTGAACACCCGCGTGCGCGCCGACGGCCGCGTCGAGTGGAAGCACCACTTCGCGCACCTCGCGGCCCAGACGCTCGCTGCGCACGACCGCGGCGACGTCTCGGCGCCGTCCGCACTTCACACCACCGGCTGGCAGGATCTCTCGCAGACGTCGGCACCCCTCACGCTCCTCCGCGCCATCGACGGCTTCGTGACCGCAGCGGATGCGCAGGAGTTCGCCGATCGTCTGCCGCAGGCCCGCGTGATCGCCGTCCAGGCCACCCACAACGTCCAGGAGACCGCGCCCGGGCAGCTCGCCGCAGTGATCTCGTCCTCGCTCCCGCCGCGCGGAATGTGACGTTCCGTTCCACATTCCGCCCTCACCCACCCGACACATCCCTAGGCTCGATCCATCGGCACACAGCAACTGCCGCACCGAGAGGAAACAACCCATGTTCCGACGTACGCGACGACTCGCGCTGATCTCCGCCATCGCGGCGAGCGCCATCGTCCTCACCGCCTGCGCGGGTGCCGCAGAGCCCGAGACCACCGAGCCCGTCGGAGAGCCCGATCCGGACGCGACGCTCCAGGTGGGGCTCGTCCTCGAACCCACCAATCTCGACATCCGTCACACCAGCGGCGCCGCCCTCGAGCAGATCCTCATCGACAACATCTACGAGGGTCTGATCAGCCGGACGCAGGAGAACGAGATCGTGCCCCGCCTCGCCTCGGACTACGAGGTCTCCGACGACGGACTCACTTACACGTTTACCCTCAACGAGGGCATCACGTTCCACAGCGGAACAGCACTCACCTCGGCCGACGTGGTCGCCTCGTACGAGGCCGTCCGCACGGACGCGACGCTGCAGGGCAACGCCGAGTTCGCCTCGGTGGCCTCTATCACCGCCCCGGACCCCGCGACGGTGCAGATCGTGCTCGCGGAGCCGAACCAGAACTTCCTGTTCTCGCTCACCGGGCCTGCGGGTCTCGTCTTCCAGACGGGCGACACGACCGACCTCAAGACCGCCGAGAACGGAACCGGACCCTTCACCCTGACTCGGTGGAACAAGGGCAGCGCCATCACCTTCGCCCGCAACGACGCCTATTGGGGCGAACCGGCGGGAGTCGCCGAGGTCGAGTTCCAGTACATCCCCGACTTCACCGCCGGAGTGAACACCGCTCTCGACGGCGGGGTTCAGGTTCTCACAGCCGTCGACCCGAATCTCGCCCCGCAGCTCGAGGATTCCGGCGACTTCACCCTTACGACCGGCCGCACCACAGACAAGGCCACGCTCGCGTTCAACAACGCCAAGGCGCCTCTCGACGACGTGCGGGTACGCGAGGCACTCCGCCTCGCGATCGATCACGAGGCTCTCGTCGAGGCCGTCGGTGCGGGATCCACCCTGTACGGACCGATCCCCGAGCTGGACCCCGGTTACGAGGACCTCTCCGATGTCGTCTCCTACGATCCGGAGAAGGCGAAGGAGTTGCTTGCAGAAGCCGGCCAGGAGGATCTCGAGCTCACCCTGACGATCCCCAGCTTCTACGGAACGACGGTCCCCAAGGTGCTCATCTCGGACTTCCAGAAGGTCGGCGTCACCCTCGATGTCGACTCCGTCGAGTTCCCGGCCTGGTTGGAGGACGTCTACACCAACCACGACTACGACCTCAGCTTCGTGCTGCACGTCGAGCCGCGCGACTTCGGCAACTTCGCGAACCCCGACTACTACTTCGGCTACGACAACGCCGAGGTGCAGGGCCTGTACACCGAGGCGCTGGCCGAGGTCGATCCCGACAAGTCCGCGGACCTGCTCGCCGAAGCCGCGCGCATCGTGTCCGAGGACCACGCGGCGGACTGGCTGTACAACGGTGCGACCATCACGGCCGTGAGCCCGCTCGTGACCGGCTTCCCCGAGGACTCGATCAACTCCCGCATCAACCTGGCCGGGGTGACCGTGGCCACCGAGAAGTGATGACGCGCACGTCGTGATCCGCTACGCGCTCGTTCGAGGAGCCCTGCTCATCGCAGGGCTCCTCGTCTCGAGTGCGGTGATCTTCCTGACACTCAGGGTCTTCCCCGGCGATGTCGCACAGCTGATCGCGGGCACGCAGGCCTCCCCCGACGAGGTGGAGGCCCTTCGCGAATCCCTCGGTCTGAACCGTCCTCTCCCCGCGCAGTACGCGGAGTGGATCGGCGGGATCTTCCGCGGCGATCTCGGCACGTCGCTCCTCTCGGGCGCCTCGGTCGGCGAGGAGCTGCTCGAGAAGGCGCAGGTCACGGTCCCGCTCGGCATCCTCTCCCTGCTCATCGCCGTCCTCATCGCCGTGCCATTCGGCATCCTGGCCGCGCTGCGTCGTGGCGGTCGCGGAGGCACGGCGCTGAGCGTGGGCGCGCAGGCTCTCGCCGCGGTGCCCGTCGTCTGGGCGGGCATGATGCTCATCGTCGTCTTCTCGGTCTGGCTCGGCTGGCTTCCCCCGCAGGGCTTTCCCCGCACCGGGTGGAGCACGCCCTGGCGAGCGATCGAGTCGCTGCTGCTGCCCGCTCTCACGATCGGCATCGTTGAGGGCGCGATGCTCATGAGATTCGTGCGCAGTGCGACCCTGCAGGCTGCGGGACAGGACTTCGTCCGCACCGCCGCCGCCAAGGGACTCACCCGCACGCGCGCCCTTATCTCCCACGGCATACCGGCAGTCGGACTCTCGATCATCACTGTCCTCGGACTGCAGGTCGCGGGCATCATCGTCGGCTCGGTCGTCATCGAGCAGCTGTTCACCCTCCCGGGCATCGGGCGGATGCTCGTGGCCGACGTCGGAACGCGCGACCTCGTCAAGGTGCAGAGCGAGCTGCTCGTGCTCACCGGTTTCGTGCTCGTGGTGGGCTTCCTCGTCGATCTGGTCCATCGTGCGATCGATCCTCGGCAGAGGGAGGCCTGATGTCCGGTTGGCTGTCGAGACTGTGGCGGACCGCGACCGGGCGATTCGGTCTGATCGTCGTCGCCATCGTCGCTCTCACGGCGCTCGTCTCGCTGTTCTGGACGCCGTTCGACCCGCAGGAGTCCGATCTGGCGGCTCGCTGGGGTGTCCCCGGCTGGCCCCATCTGCTCGGCACCGACGACACCGGGCGCGACATCCTCAGTCTGCTCATGGCGGGCTCTCGGACGACGGTGTTCGTGAGCATCGGCGCCGGGCTCGTCGCCACGGTCGTCGGCATCGCCCTGGCCGCGCTCGGCGCGCTCACGACACGGTGGCTGCGTGAGACGGTGGCCGTGCTCGTCGACATCCTGATCGCCTTCCCCGTGCTGCTCATCGCGATGATGATCTCGTCGGTCTGGGGCGGCTCGCTCTGGGTGGTGATCTGGTCGGTGGGCATCGGCTTCGGCGTCAACATCGCTCGCGTCACCCGACCCGAGCTGCGCCGCGTGCAGCAGAGCGACTTCGTCCTCGCCGCGCGGGCCTCCGGCCTGACGACCGGTCAGAGCCTCGCGCGCCACCTGCTGCCCAACGTCGCGCCCGTGTTCATCGTGCAGCTGTCGTGGTCGATGGCGGTCGCCGTGCTCGCCGAAGCGGGACTGTCGTACCTGGGCTTCGGCGCGTCAGTGGTGGAGCCGAGCTGGGGGCTGCTGCTCGCCGATCTCCAGCGCTACATCGGCGTGCATCCCCTCTCGGTCATCTGGCCGGGCCTCGCAATCACGATCACTGTGCTCGCTCTCAACCTCCTGGGCGACGGCCTGCGCGAGGCCACCGATCCCACGCTGCGCCATCGCGCCGCCGAGATCCACACGCCGGCGGTGATCGCATGAGTCTCGAAGTGACCGACCTCGTCGTCCGCATCGACGGACGGCCGGTGGTCGACGGCGTCTCGTTCGAGGTGCCGGACGGATCGCGCCTGGGCCTGATCGGCGAATCCGGATCCGGCAAGTCCTTGACCGCCCTGGCCGTTCTCGGGCTCCTTCCCGACGGCGCGACGGCGAGCGGCAGCATCCGCTGGAACGGCACCGAGCTGATCGGAATGCCGGATCGCGAGCTCGCCCGCCTGCGCGGTGACGAGATCGGGATCGTCTTCCAGGAGCCGCGCACCGCTCTGAACCCGATCCGCACGGTCGGCAGGCAGATCGCCGAGTCGATCCGCATCCACGAGGGCATCGGTCGACGAGAGGCCCGAGAGCGAGCGATCCAGGAGGCGGCTCGTGTGCGCCTGCCCGACCCGGCGTCGATCGTCGATCGGTATCCGCACCAGCTGTCCGGCGGTCAGAGGCAGCGGGTGGCGATCGCGATGGCGCTCGCGTGCCGACCGCGTCTGCTCATCGCCGATGAGCCGACGACCGCTCTCGACGTCACGATACAAGCCGAGATCCTCGCTCTGCTGTTGAACCTCGTCGAGGAGCAGGGCATGTCACTGGTGTTCATCACCCACGATCTCGCCGTCCTCGCTCAGGTCGCGACCGAGGGCGTGGTCCTCGAAGACGGCCAAGTGGTCGAGGCGGCTCCCGTGAGCACGCTTCTCACCGCCCCGACGTCGCCGATCACCCAGGGGCTGCTCCGCGACGCGACCGCGACCCTGTGGCGGCCCGAGGGAGGCACGCGATGAGCCTGATCGAGGCGCGGTCTCTGCGGCGTGACTTCGTGATCCCCAAGCGCTCCGCCTTCGAGCCGACGCGCAGGCAGACAGCCTTGGCACCGACCGACCTCGACATCGTCGAGGGGTCGTCCGTCGGGATCATCGGCGAATCCGGGTCGGGGAAATCGACGCTCGTCAGACTGCTGCTCGGACTCGACCGTCCGACGTCCGGCACCGTCACCGTCGACGGAAGAGCCGTGGATGCCGCGGCATCCGCCCGCTCGCTGCACTGGCTGCGCCGTCAGACCGGGCTCGTGTTCCAGGACCCGTACGCATCGCTGGACCCTCGGATGACCGCCGCCCAGATCATCCGCGAGCCCCTCTGGGCGCTCGGCATCGAGGGAGACCACCGCGCACGTGTACGCGACGTGCTCGAGCAGGTCGGCCTCGAACCCGAGATGGGCGACCGCTACCCGCATGAGTTCTCGGGAGGGCAGCGGCAGCGGATCGCGTTGGCCCGCGCCATCGTGCATCGACCCCGCATCCTCGTCGGAGACGAGCCCCTGTCGGCGCTCGACGTGACCGTGCGAGCTCAGATCCTCGAGCTCCTGATCGAGCTGCGACGCAGCGCCGACCTGACGCTCGTCCTGGTGTCGCACGACATCGGCGTGGTGCAGAACCTGTGCGACACGGTGGTCGTGATGAAGGACGGCGCCGTCGTCGAGCGAGGATCCACCGCGGACGTGCTGCTGCGCCCGACGCAGGACTACACGAAGGCGCTCCTCGCCGCGATCCCCGTGATCCCCGCTCCCCCGTCGTGAGCAGGGTCGTCAGCGCGTCGAGCTCGTGCTGAAGAACTTCCGTCGACGGCTGGGACGCAGCGCGCGGCGCATGTAGACCGTCCCGAGGTCGCGGCCGAACTTGTGCCCGACTCGGCCCATCCGTCCGGCTTCGACGAAGCCGAGCTTCGCGTGGAGCCGAATCGAGGCGTCGGCCTTCGTGTCGCTGATCACGGCCACCATCTCGCGGATGCCGAGCTGTTCGCAGGCGTCGATGAGCGCCTGCAGCAGCGCAGCTCCGAGTCCCTTGCCGCCGGCTCCCGGGCCGAGGTAGATCGAGTCCTCGACCGTGTACCGGTACGCGTTCTTGCCCGCCCACGGCTGCGCCAGCGCGTACCCGATCACGACCCCCGCCGGCGAGACCGCCACCAGGAAGGGCAGGCCGAGCTTGCTCAGCAGCGCGAACTTCTCACGCCAGTAGGGGATGCTGCTGCGCCGCTCATCGAGAGTGACCACCGAATTGCTGACGAAATGGTTGTAGATCTCGCGCACGTACGGGAGGTCGCCCGAACGTGCGGGGCGGATCGAGTACGAGAACACGTCGGGTTCGGGCTGCGGGCGCAGATGGCGCGGCAGCACACGGCGGCGATCACCGGGCTCGAACTGCATGCGATCAGCTTAGAGGGGGCGCTTCGCCGACGCGCCAGTCGATCGGACTCGCACCGAGCCCGTCGAGCAGCTCGTTCGCTCGCGAGAACGGCCGAGAGCCGAAGAATCCGCGCCGTGCGGAGAGCGGAGACGGGTGCGCCGAGGCGATCACGGGGGTCTCTCCGAGGAGGGGCTGCAGATTCGCGGCGTCCTTGCCCCACAGGATCGCGACGAGCGGCTGGTCCCGCGCGACGAGTGCGCGGATCGCGAGCTCGGTCACCTGCTCCCATCCCCAGCGGCGATGGGAGCCGGCCTCGCCGGGCCGCACGGTCAGCACCCTGTTGAGCAGCAGGACCCCCTGGTCGCTCCACGCGGACAGATCTCCGTGGGGGGCGGGCGGGATGCCGAGATCGCTCTCGAGTTCCCGGTAGATGTTCCCCAGGCTGCGCGGCAGCGGCCGCACGTCATGGTCGACGGCGAACGACAGCCCGATCGGGTGCCCGGGAGTCGGATACGGGTCCTGGCCGGTGATGAGCACCTTGACGTCGGACATCGGGCGTTCGAAGGCGCGCAGCACGTGATCGCCCGCGGGAAGATAACCGCGTCCTGCGGCCTGCTCCTCCCGCAGCCGCTCCCCGAGGGCGGTGATCGTCTGCTGAGCCGGAGCGAGTGCGTCCGCCCATTCGGGGTCCATGAGACCGTCGCCGGCGAGCTCGGCGAGAGTGCGCGCGGTCATCCTCAGTCGATCGGCCGCACGCGCAGCGGTCCGCGGGCGAGAAGATGGTTGGCCGACTGCGCGACGGGTCGCATCGTGACGAGGTCGAGATTCACATGAGCGGGCGCGTCGAGGGCATAGGCGATCACGTCGGCGACGTCCTCGGCACGCAGCGGCGCCTCGACGCCCGAATACACGGCCTCTGCCGCGACCGCGTCTCCGCCCAAACGGTTGAGCGTGAACTCCTCGGTGTGCACCATTCCGGGAGCGATCTCGGACACGCGGATCGGCTCGCCGTTCAACTCGAGACGGAGGGCGTGCACGAGCATGGCCTGCGCGGCCTTGGCGGCGTTGTAGCCTCCGCCACCCGGGTAGGCCACCTGGGCGGCCGTCGAGGTCACGAACACGGTGTCCGCGTGACCGTCCGCGGCGGCTGCCCGACGAAGCAGAGGCAGGAGCCCCGCCACCAGACGCTGGCTCGAGAGCACGTTCGCGTCGTACATCCACTGCCAGTCGTCGATCGACGCGTTCTCGATGCGATCCGTGCCCCGCGCTCCGCCCGCGACCTGCACGAGAGCGTGCACGGGTCCCGAATCCTCGAGCTCCGAGACCAGCGCTGCGACGGCTTCCGGGTTCGTCAGGTCGCACGCGATCGTCGACGCCCCGGTCTCCGCCGAGAGCGCCTCCAGTCGGGACGCCCGTCGCGCGACTCCCACGACCCCCCAGCCGCGGGCGCGCAGCGCGCGCACCGTCGCCTGTCCGATACCCGAACTCGCACCCGTCACCACTGCACGCCTGTTCACCATTCCTCCACCGTACGATGTTCCGGCCGCGAAAGCCGCTGCGCATGGTCGGGTCGTCTCGACGCGCCGCGTCGGGAGTGGACGCGCGCCGACCGGACCTCGGAGACGAGGACGAGTGCGACCCCGGCTCCGCACAGGGCGAATCCGGCGATCGTGAGGATCGTCAGAGGCTCCCCCAGCAGGATGGTTCCGGCCAGTGACGTCGTCGGCGCGATCAGGAAGAGCAGCGCCTGCAGGGCGGTGATGCCGATGCGCTTCAGCAGCCACCAGTACAGGCCGTATGCGGCGAGCGTCGGAGCGGCCGCGGTCAGCACCACGGCGAGCCAGAACGATCCGGAGGCGGGCGGAACCAGCGTCCCCGTCACCGCCGCGATCACCACGAGCAGCGCCGCCGTCACCGTCACGTGGACGGTCAGCGTCACGAGCACGCCGGTCTGCACCCCGGTCTTCCGCTGCAGCAGGGTGCCGACGATGAGGCACACCATGGCGACGGCCGGGAGCGCGTAGGCCGCAGGTGGAGCCTCGGTGGCGCCGAGCTGCGACTGGACGACGAGCAGCACTCCGATCGCGCCCACTCCGAGCCCGACCCATTGGGCTCCGCGCACACGCAGACCGAGGATGGGCCCGACGAGCACAGCCACCACCAGGGGCTGCACCGCGTCGATGAGAGCCACGGTGCCGGTGGCGATGCCTGCGGCGACGGCACCGTAGACCGCGATGCAGTAGCCGAACTGCGCGAAGATCCCTATCGAGGCCTGGATCCGGAGCTCACGTCGGTGCATCCCCGTCGCCGCTCCTGAGACGACGACGAGCACGAGCAGCGCGACGGCCAGGGGTGCGAACCGCCACACGAGGAGCGTCAGGGGCGAGACCTCGACGGTGGCGAACGCCGGGATGATGAACCCCGAGCTCCAGGTCACGACGAATGCGGTCGCGGCGGTCGCCGTCGTCACGACCCGAAGTACACCGATCTGTTTACTCATGATGCCGACTATACAGACTGGTATAGTCGTCCGCATGACCTCGTCCGTTCCCGAACTCGTCCCGCTCACGCCCGGAGGGCGGCGCGTTCTCGACGCCGCATCCCGACTGTTCTACGAGCGAGGCATCCACGCGGTCGGGGTCGACACGATCGCCGAGGCGGCCGGAGTCACGAAGAAGACGCTCTACGACCGCTTCGGGTCGAAGGAGGCGCTGGTCGTCTCCTACCTCCAGCACCGGGATGCGCGGTGGCGCGACCACGTCGCCGGCCAGCTCGCCCGGGTGCCCCGCCCCGGCGCCGACCGTGTGCTCGCGGTCTTCGACGCCGCGATCTCCTGGTCCGACGAGAACAGCCCGAAGGGATGCAGCGCGATCAACGCCCGAGCCGAGATCGGCGAGGGCAACGACGACCACCCGGTGTTCCCCGAGGTGTCTCGCCAGAAGGCCTGGCTCCTCGATCTGTTCGAGGAGCTCTGCAGCGAAGCGGGGATCACCGATCCGCAGGCGATGGCACAGGCGATGATGCTGCTGTACGAGGGCGCGATCGTCACGGTCGGGATGACGACGTTCGCCGAGCCGTTCGCGATCGCTCGCACGTGGGCGGCGAGGCTGCTCGGCCGGCCCTGAACCCGCACGCGCACCGGCGCCGGGATCCGGCCGGTGTTCATTACGTCACATTTCCCACCCACTGTTGACAACTTCCGATATTCCGTACTGTCGCATCAACGACATCAGTCGAATCGACCTTCCAACAGTTCCAGGGGGAACACATGTCCGCACCCGAGACCTGGCGTTTCGAGACCAAGCAGATCCACTCCGGCGCTGCTCCCGACCCCGTGACCAAGGCCCGTGCCACTCCGATCTACCAGACCACGTCCTACGTGTTCGACAGCGCGGATCACGCCGCGAACCTGTTCGCCCTGGCGGAGTTCGGCAACATCTACACCCGCATCCAGAACCCGACGCAGGACGTCCTGGAGCAGCGCCTCGCGGCGCTCGAGGGGGGCACCGGAGCCCTCGTCCTCGCCAGCGGTCAGGCGGCGTCGACGTTCGCTGTGCTGAACATCGCGCAGGCCGGTGACCACATCGTCTCGTCCAGCTCGATCTACGGCGGCACGTATAACCTGTTCAAGTACACGCTCGCCAAGCTCGGCATCGAGGTCACGTTCGTCGAGAACCAGGACGACCCCGAGGAGTGGCGCCGCGCGCTGCGACCGAACACCAAGCTCTTCTTCGCGGAGACCATCGGCAATCCGCAGATCAACATCCTCGACATCCGCACCGTCGCAGACGTGGCGCACGAGGGCGGCGTCCCGCTGATCGTCGACAACACGATCGCGACTCCGTACCTGATCCGCCCGTTCGAGCACGGGGCCGACATCGTCGTGCACTCGGTCACCAAGTTCCTCGGCGGCCACGGCACCACCATCGGCGGCGCGATCATCGACGGCGGCACCTTCGAGTGGTCGAAGAACGTCGAGCGCTTCCCCGGCCTCACCGAGCCCGACCCGTCGTACCACGGCGCGAGCTACACCGCCGCGGTCGGTGACCCGCTCGCCTACATCATCAAGGCCCGGGTGCAGCTGCTCCGCGACCTCGGCTCGGCCATCGCGCCGCAGAGCGCCTGGAACCTCATCCAGGGCATCGAGACGCTGTCGCTGCGCATCGAGCGTCACGTGCAGAACGCCCAGGAGATCGCCGAGTGGCTCGACAGCCGGGACGACGTGGCATCCGTCAACTACTCTGGCCTGCCCTCGTCGCCCTGGTACGCCAAGGCGAACCAGTACGCGCCCAAGGGCGTCGGCGCGGTGCTGTCGTTCGAGCTCAAGGGCGGCGTCGAAGCCGGTCGCGAGTTCGTCAACAGCCTGTCGCTGTTCAGCCACCTCGCGAACATCGGCGACGTGCGCTCTCTCGTCATCCACCCGGCGTCGACCACCCACGCGCAGCTCACGCCCGAGCAGCAGCTCACGGCCGGCGTCACCCCCGGCCTCGTGCGACTGTCGGTGGGCATCGAGAACATCGACGACCTCAAGGCAGACCTCGACGAGGCACTCGCCGCGGCTCGCCGCGTGTCGGAGGCCGCTCGCGCCTGACCGCCATCACGCAGAGCAAGTGCCCCGGGCTTCGGCTCGGGGCACTTCTCGTCCCCGGCTCGTTCGGCCCGTGCACAGGCGGCGCGGACGACAATGAGAACCCACCCGAGGAGCTCACGATCACCGCCACGACGCATCCGCCGACCCGCCGACGCACGCACGTACCTGCGGGGCGAGCCATCGCCGTCGTCGCACTGGTCGTGCTGGTCATGATCGTGTGCGTCTGGGTCCCGGGCGTGGTGGGAACCGCGGCCGCTGCGCTTCTCCCCTGGTGCGGTCTCGCGCTCGGAGTGCTGGCGGTGGTCGCCCTCCTCCTCGCCCGACGTGTCCTCCTGGTGCTGCTCGTGCCTATCGTCGCGTGGATGCTGGCGATCGCTCCGTCTGCTCCGGGCTTCGCATCGGGCAGCGCCGACGAATCGCCCGGCGTGCGGATAGTCAGCCAGAACGTGCGCGCCCACTCCGGTGGCGCGGCGGAATCCGCGACAGACCTCGCTGGCTCCGGCGCCGAGGTCATCGCCCTCACCGAGCTCGACGCCGACAGCCTCGCGGCGGCACGCGACACGCTCGCCGCCGACTACCCGCACTCGTATGCCGTCGGCACGGTCGCCGTGTGGAGCCGCCTGCCGATCGCGGATGCGCAGGCGCTGTCGCTCGGACTCGACTGGAAGCGCGCACTGCGTGTGGTCGTGAACGCGCCGGACGGCGAGGTGGCCGTCTACGTCATGCACGCGGCGTCCGTCCGCCCGGGCGTGCAGAGCGAGAGGGACGCGATGCTGTCCGGCATCGCCGATGCCGTCGCCGCCGATTCATCGGGGTCGGTCGTCGTCGTCGGCGACTTCAACGCCGCCTCTGCAGATCCTGCCCTGGGCGCCATCCGATCTCAGCTCGACTGGGTCAGGCCGACCGACGGCGCCCTCGGGTTCACGTGGCCCGCCGCACTCCCGCTCGCCAGGATCGATCATGTCTTCACGCGCGGCCTGACCGTGCTCGGTTCGACGACCATGCGGGCAGGCAGCAGCGACCACCTGGCGACGGTCACCACCCTCGCGTTCTGAGCGATCCGACGACGCATCCGTCCGCGGCGCACCGGGCGCGTAACCTGCGGCCGGCGCGTCGCGCGTCAGGCGAGAATGGAAGCATGGACTGGCAGACGACCTCTGAGGACACGGTGCCGTCGGCGCCCGTGACGGAGGCCGACGTGCGCCTGCTTCGCGCACGACCTCCCGCCACCGGCGCGTGGCGCGACGGGGACCCGGCCGGCGGACGGCGTTTCACCTCGTTCGGCGCTTTCCCGACCGAGAGCGGCGCCGAGCTCCCGGGCTTCCGCCTCGCGTTCGAGACCTGGGGCGAGCTGAACGACGACCGGGACAACGCGATCCTCGTCCTGCATGCGCTCACCGGCGACAGTCACGTGCGCGGCGCCGCCGGGGCGGGACACCCGACCGCCGGCTGGTGGGAGGACATCACCGGCCCCGGAGCACCGCTCGACACCGACCGCTGGTTCGTCATCGCACCCAACATGCTCGGCGGCTGCCAGGGATCCACCGGCCCGGCCAGCATCGCCCCCTCCGGATACGAGTGGGCCTCGCGCTTCCCCTACCTGACGATCCGCGACCAGGTCGCCGCGCAGGTACGCCTCGCCGACTCGCTGGGCATCGACACCTGGGCCGCGGTGATCGGCGGTTCCATGGGCGGGATGCACGCGCTCGAATGGGCGGTCTCGCACCCCGAGCGTGTCGCTCGCCTCGCCGTGCTGTCATCGCCTCCGGTCACGACAGCCGATCAGATCGCCCTGAACACGGTGCAGCTCGAGACCATCCGGATGGATCCCCGGTTCCTGGGCGGCGAGTACTACGATCTGGCCGACGGCGACGGCCCGCACCGCGGACTGGCGCTCGCCCGTCGTATGGCACTGCTCAACTACCGCAGTCCGATCGAGCTCAACCAGCGGTTCCAGCGCTCGTGGCAGTCAGGGGTGTCGCCTCTCGGCCATGGCGGACGTTTCGCGGTCGAGTCGTACCTGGACTTCCACGGCAACAAGTTCACCCGCCGTTTCGACGCGAACAGCTACATCACCCTCGTCGAGGCGATGAACTCGCACGACGTCGGCCGCGACCGCGGCGGGGTCGAAGAGGCGCTGCGCGCCGTGACGGCGACGACGCTCGTCCTCGGCATCGACAGCGACCGCCTCTTCCCCGTCGACGGCCAGCACCGCATCTCCCGCAGCATCCCGAACACCCTCGACGGCACCGAAGCCGTGGTGCTGAACAGCGATTTCGGGCATGACGGCTTCCTCATCGAGACCGAGGCGGTCGGCAGCAACCTGCGGCGGCTGCTCGCGAGCTAGATCGGATCGATCGTCCACGGCAGGGATCCGGTGCGCAGCCGCAGGCCCTCCCACTCGAAGTCGGTGCCGTGTGGCGACCGGACCACCCGGGTCGCGAAGTGCTGCGCCTCGCCAGCCGACGCGAGAGCGTCCTCGGCCGTGTCGAACCGGCTGAGCTGATGCAGGGTGACCCAGGTCGGCGGGAAGAGCGTCCACTCCCCCGTCGCATGCCTCGACAGAGCTTCGGCAGGGCTCAACCAGACCGCGTCGACGACCTCGTCGGGCGAGAACCGCAGGTCCCCGTCCGGCGCTACGGCGAGGAAGAACCATGTCCGGATGCGGATCGGCGCCTCAGCCGGCGGCTGCCAGCGGGACAGCAGCACCGGATCGGCGATCGTCAGGCCGACCTCCTCGCGCGTCTCACGGATCGCCGCTCGACGCGCGTCGTCGCTCTCCTCCGCCCCCGCGCGGCAGTCGGACGGCTCCACCTTGCCGCCCGGGAACACCCACGCACCGGCGAACGAACCGCGATCCGGCCGGCGCATCAGCAGCACAGCGAAGCCGCCGCGTGTCGAGCGCAGCAGCACGGCCGTCCCGGCGACGGGCAGATGGTCGAGATCGGTCACAGCCTCACTCTATGAGGCGCAATGCCGCTCAGGCCTGAACGAGGACGGGCCTGCGCGCCTCTGTGCGATACGACAGCAGCGCGATCACGAGGCCCGCGACCGCGAGGGCCGCCCCGGTCCACGACGGCGCGACGAAGCCCCATCCGGCCGCGATCACCATGCCGCCGAGGAACGCGCCGAGGCTGTTGCCGATGTTGAGCGCAGAGTGGTTCATCGCCGCGGCGATCGACTGATTGTCTCCGGCGACATCCATCAACCGCGTCTGGATCGTCGGGCTGAGCACCGAGGACACGAAGCCCACGACGAATACGAGGAGGGCGAGGCTGACGATCCAGAATGCGAGCACGGCGAGGAGTGCGAACACGAGCGCCATCGCTGCGAGTCCGAAGAGCAGCGTGCGTCGCAGGTCGATGTCGGCGAGATGCCCGCCGACGAGGTTGCCGGCGGTCATGCCCAATCCCATCAGCACCAGCACGATCGGCACCGCCCACTCGGGAGAGCCCGCCACCTCGGTCACCAGGGGCGCGATGTAGCTGTAGACCGCGAAGAAGCCGCCGAACCCGATCGCACCGACGCCGAGCGTGAACCAGACCTGCGGGATGCGGAACACGCCGAGCTCCTCGCGCATGGTCCGGCCGGGAGAGCCGGGATGCTCGGGCACGAAGAAGATGATGCAGACGGTCGCGAGGGCGAAGACGAGGGTCACGACCGCGAAGGCTGCCCGCCACCCCCAGAGCTGACCGAGGAAGGTCCCGAACGGCACCCCGACCACGTTCGCCACCGTCAATCCGGTGAGGATGAAGGCGACGCCCTTGGCTCGGTTGCCCGGCCCCATCACGTCAGCCGCGACCAGCGCGCCGATGCCGAAGTAGGCGCCGTGAGGCAGCCCCGCGAGGAATCGCGAGGCACCGACGAGTTCGAAGGTCGGGAGGAAGACCGTGAGCGCGTTGAACAGGGTCAGCGCCAGAGCCAGCCCGATCATCACGCGATGCCGCGGGTAGCGCGCGACGAAGCCGGCGATCGTAGGAGCTCCGACGACGACGCCGAGAGCGTAGAGCGAGATCAGCCAGCCGGCCTGGCTCAGCGCGTCTTCGGGGCTGCTGGCCCACAGCGTGGGCAGCAGCTCGTCAGCGATGTTGGGCAGCAGGCCCATGACGACGAACTCGGTCATGCCGATGCCGAAGCTGCCGATGGCGAGGGAGAGGAGCGCCCACTTCGCCGCACCCCTCGATTCAGTCGAGGGATTCACCCGTCGAGTCTACGGGGTGTCCGAGTCGTCGATCGCCGCTTCGAGCCGCTCGATCTTCGCATCGAGCTCCCCCGCGTACCCGGGTCGGATGTCAGCCTTGAGCACCAGCGAGACCCGCGACCCGAACGGCATCACGGCCTCGGTCGCGCGCTTGACGACGTCCATCACCGAGTCCCAGTCCGGTCCTTCGATCTCGGTGAACATGCTGGTCGTGCGGTGCGGCAGTCCCGACTCGCGCACGACCCGCACGGCGGCGGCGACCGCGTCGTGGACCGACGCGTCTGAGCGCTCCGATCCGTCGGAGGGTGTGCCGCTCGGCGCGACGGAGAAGGCGATCAACATGGGTTCACTCCCGGGTGGTGGACGGATTGCGGGCGGGCACACGGACGACGGCGCGGATGCCGACGGCGAGGAGCACGATGAGGAGGACGTTCCGCGCGGTCAGGATGACGATGGGCTGCAGCTCCGCGCGCAGCAGCGCGTCGTAGCTGAGCGGGTAGACCAGGCACGTGAGGGCACAGAGCGCGAGCACGAGCACGGCGGGCCAGACGGCTCGTGCGCGGTCGAAGACGAACCACAGGATGACCGGAGCGATCAGCCACGTCTGGAACTGCGGTGAGCCCACCTTGTTCATCACGATCAGGGTCGTGACGAGACTCAGCGCGAGAGGAGGCAACAGCCGCGCCGACGATGCGCCCCGCGCAGCCTTGAGTCCCCCGACGACCATCACGACGACCACGAGGACCGCCATCAGCGGTGTGAGCACCGCACTGACCGCGTCCGCACCCTGAGCACTGATCTGGAAGGTCAGGATGTCGAAGCTGTACTCGATGCGAGCGGCACCCGAGATCGCGAGCCAGAGGAACGGGGTCGCCGCGACGGCTTCGATCTGGAGGCCCCGCCCGGTCTGCTCCGTCAGGAATCCGAAGATCTCGGTGTCGGCTCCGAGCAGGAACAGCAGCGAGATGACGACGGCGGACACGGCTGCAGCCGTGAGCAGGACGCGCATCCTGCTCACGAGCGCGACCACGGCGGCGAGCACGAGGGCGGCCGGCCAGATCTTGATCCAGGCGCCGATCGTCAGCAGCGCGGCTGCCGCAGCGGGGCGACGGACCAGCCAGAGCCCGCCGATCACCGCCAGAGGCACGGTGATCGCGTCGATGCGGTACATCGCGATCGGGCCGAGCAGAAGCAGGGCGGCGACCCAGAACCACGCCGCCGCACGCCGCGGACGAGATGATGCGCGGCCGAGAAGCACCGCGAAGGCGATCGCATCGAGCACCGTCACAAGCGCAGCCCACGCGATCAGATAGGCCTCCGAGGCGCCCACGACGGCGATGAGCGGGGCCGACAGGACCTTGGCGAGCAGCATGGGAACGAGCGCGAGCTGGGGATAGACCCACGACTCGGTGATCCCGACGATCGCTCCTCCCGAGAGCGCGGCGGTCGACCAGGGTTCGTAGACCAGCACCACGTCGCCCATCGGCTGGCTCGGGTACAGCCACCCCGTGACCGCGATCGCGATATGCACGGTCGCGAACGCGCTCCACAGCGCGACGAGACGAACCGTCGTGGTGCGACTCACGCGATGACGTCCGCGATCGCGCGAGGAAGAGCCTCCGCGACATCCAGGGCGACGATCGGATGCCCCTGCGCGCCGCCGATTGCGCCGATGCCCGCAGCGATGCGCCCGGCGTGACCGTGCAGCCAGGCGGCGGCGGCCGCGATCTCCGCAGTCGATGCGTCGACCTCGCCCGCGAGCAGCGCTCCGAGAACACCCCCGAGGACATCACCGGTGCCGGCCGTCGCCAGCCAGCCGGTGCCTGCCTCCACTCGGATGACGCCGCCGTCGGGGTCTGCGATCAGCGTCTGCGCGCCCTTCAGCAGCACGGTCGCGTCGATCTCGCTCGCCACGCGGGCGACCGCGGTCGCCCGATCATCGTCACCGGCGAAGCCGAGCTGAGTCTGCAGCCGCTCGAACTCGCGTCGATGCGGCGTCAGCACGAGCGGCGCGCGGCTCCCGGGCGCGAGATCCAGTGCCCCCGCGTCGACGACCACCGGGACGGAGCCGTCGAGCAGGTCGCGGAGCTCGCGTTCCTCGTCGGAGGTCCTGCTCGCGGCATTCGTCCCCGATCCGATGACCCAGGCGCCGACGCGTGCGCCGGCGGCCCGCGGGCTGACCACCGTCTCGGGGCGGCGAGCGATCACGGCATCCGCCGCTCGTCCCTCACCGATATACCGGACGAATCCTGCTCCGGCACGCCACGCCGCTTCCACGCCGAGCACGGCTGCGCCGGGGTAGTCCGAAGACCCGGTGCGCAGGCCCACGACCCCGCGGGAGTACTTGTCGTCATCCGCGCCCGGCACGCGCAGGAGGCGGGCGGTGTCGTCGCGGGACCAATCGCGTGCGTCGGGCATGACTCCACGTTAGTGCGACGGCCCTCCTCGCCCCAGCCGCACAGTAGCGTCGAGGGGTGAGCATTCTCTTCTCTCCCCTGAGCATCCGTTCCTCCGCTTTCCGCAACCGGCTCTGGGTGTCCCCCATGTGCATGTACAGCGCGGTGGACGGTGTCGTGCAGGAGTGGCACCACACTCACCTCGCGCAGTTCGCCTCCGGCGGCGCGGGCCTGATCGTCGCCGAGGCGACCGCTGTCGTGCCGGAAGGTCGCATCTCACCGCGAGACGCCGGGCTCTGGAACGACGAGCAGCGCGACGCCTGGGCGCCGATCGTCGAGGCGATCCACTCGCGCGGTGCCGCTGCGGGCATCCAATTGGCGCACGCCGGCCGCAAGGCGTCGACCTGGTGGCCCTGGGCCGACGAGCGCGGATCCGTGCCCGAGACCGACGGCGGATGGACGACCACGGCCCCGTCCGCGATCGCCTTCGAGGGCTTCGCCGCACCGGTCGCACTCGATGCGGCCGGCATCGACGCCGTCGTGGCGGGATTCGCCGCCGCCACTCGACGGGCGCTCGACGCCGGCTTCGACGTGCTCGAGGTCCACGGCGCACATGGATACCTGCTGCACCAGTTCCTCTCTCCTCTGTCGAACCTGCGGGACGACGAGTACGGCGGGTCGCTCGAGAACCGGGCTCGGCTGCTCCTCCGGGTGGTCGACGCGATCCGCGAGGTCGCCGGTGACGATGTGCCGGTGTTCGTCCGCATCTCGGCGACCGATCACGCCGAGGGCGGGTTCACGCCCGAGGAGGCGGCGACGGTGAGCACCTGGGCTACCGAGCACGGGGCCGATCTCATCGACGTCTCCAGCGGCGGGCTCGTCGCGCATCAGCAGATCAGCGTGTTCCCCGGATACCAGGTGCCGCTGGCCGAGTTGGTACGCCAGGGCGGACGCATCCCGGTGTCCGCCGTGGGCCTGATCACCGCTGCCGAACAGGCCGAGCAGGTGCTCGCCGACGGGGCCGCCGACGCGATCTTCGCCGGCCGGGAGTGGCTGCGCGACCCGCACTTCGCGCTCCGCGCCGCGCACGAACTCGGCGCGGACATCACCTGGCCGCCGCAGTACGAGCGCGCGCACTGGCGCTGACCACCACCCACGGCGAAGGCCCCGGTCCGCTCGGACCGAGGCCTTCGTCATGTGTGCGGCTCAGTGGCCGCGGATGCGACGGGTCGCGTCCTGCACCTCGCCCACGAGCTCCTCGAGGATGTCCTCCAGGAAGAGCACGGCGGTCGTGCGCCCCTGGGAGTCGCGCACCTTCGCCAGGTGTCGACCCGCTCGGCGCATCACCGCGAGTGCGTCTTCCAGATCCGTGTCCTCCTGGATCGGCACCATGTGGTTGATGCGCTTCGAGGGCAGCGGCTCGACCAGCTTCGCGGCAGAGCCCGGCCCGTCCGACGCCCGCAGGATGTCCTTCAAGTGGACGTACCCGACCGGCGCACCCTCGTCGTCGACGATCACGTAGCGCGAGAATCCGTACCGGGCGACGGCCTTCTCGATGTCGTCGGGCGTCGTGGACTGCGGAAGGGTCACGAGATCGCTGAGCGGAACAGCCACGTCGCGAGCCTTCTTGTCGGTGAACTCCACGGCGGCCGCGACCGTGCCCGCCGTGTCGGTGAGCACGCCCTCGCGCCGTGACTGGTCGACGATCGTCGCGACCTCGTCGAGTGTGAACGTCGACGCCGCCTCGTTCTTGGGCTCGACCCGGAACAGCCGCAGCACGCCGTTGGCGGCCGCGTTCAGCAGCCAGATCACCGGCATGAAGATCTTGGACACCAACACGAGCGGCGGCGCGAGGATGAGCACCGCGCGATCCGGCACCGAGAACGCGAGGTTCTTCGGCACCATCTCACCGAACACGACGTGAAGGAACGACACGATGAGCAGGGCGATCGTGAACGACACCGCGTCGACGACGCCGTCCGACCAGCCGATCGCGTGCAGCGGCACAGCGAGCAGATGGTGGATGGCGGGCTCTGAGACGTTCAGGATCAGCAGCGAGCAGATGGTGATGCCCAGCTGCGAGGTCGCGAGCATCAGCGTCGCGTGCTCCATCGCGTAGAGCGCGGTCTTGGCCGAGCGCGACCCGCGGTCGGCCTTCGGCTCGATCTGCGATCGACGCGCGGAGATCACTGCGAACTCTGCACCCACGAAGAACGCGTTCGCCACCAGCAGCACGACCAGCCAGGCCAGTCCTCCCCAGTCGTTCATCGTCCGACCACCTCTCCCGGCAGATCCGGACTCGGAACGTAGCGGATCCGATCGACGCGGCGACCGTCCATCCGGACGACCTGGAGCGTGCCCGTGTCGAGGGCGACCTCGTCGCCCACCGACGGCACGCGCTCGAGGACGCTCATGACATACCCGCCCACGGTGTCGTACACATCTCCCTCGGGAACCTCCACGCCCGCTCTGCGGCGCAGCTCGTCGGGCCGCAGCTCCCCGGGGAACGTGATGCCGTCCCGGTTGCGGACGACACCGGCGCGCGTGCGGTCGTGCTCGTCGGAGACCTCGCCCACGAGTTCCTCCACGAGGTCCTCCAGCGTGACGAGACCGGCAGTTCCGCCGTACTCGTCGACGACCACCGCCAGCTGATATCCGCGGGCTCTGAGCTCAGAGATGAGCGCATCGACGTGCACGGTCTCCGGCACGCGCAGCGGATCGGTCGAGAGCGCGCCGACAGGGACCTCGCCGCGTCGCTCGCGCGGCACGGAGATCGCGGCCTTGAGGTGAACGACACCCGTGATGTCGTCGAGATCGTCGTCGTACACCGGGAAGCGACTGTGCCCCGTCCGGCGAGCGAGCTGGATGACGTCGTCCGCCGAGTCTCCGACGGCGAGCGCATGCATGCTCGGCCGAGCCGTCATCACATCGGCGGCCGTCAATCGCGAGAAGGTCAGGGTGCGGTCGAGCAGGCTGGCGGTGTCGGCTTCGAGCAGGCCGGCGCTCGCCGAACGACGCACGAGAGAGGAGAGCTCTTCCGCGCTGCGGGCGCCAGAGAGCTCCTCCTTCGGCTCGATGCCGATGCTTCGCAGGACCCCGTTCGCGCTGCCGTTGAGCACGACGACGGCGGGCTTGAAGACGGTGGTGAAGGCGACCTGGAACGGGATGACGAGCTTCGCAGTCGCGAGCGGCAGAGCGAGAGCGAAGTTCTTCGGAACGAGCTCGCCGAGGATCATCGACAGTACCGTGGCGACCAGCATGGCGACGATGGTGGCGATCGGGCCGACGGCCGCGTCGGGGATGCTCCACGCGACGAGCGTCGGACCGAGGAGGTTCGAGAGCGCCGGCTCCATCGTGTACCCGGTCAGCAGCGTCGTCAGGGTGATGCCGAGCTGGGCGGACGACAGGTGGGTCGAGGTGTGCTTGAGTGCGCTGATCGTCAGCGACAGGCGGGACTCGCCCCGGGCCTGGCGGGCTTCGAGGTCGGCACGGTCGAGATTGACCAGCGCGAACTCGCTCGCGACGAACAGCCCCGTGCCCACAGTGAGCAGAAGCCCCACGCCCAAGAGGATGTAGTCCATCAGTCGTTCCTCCCGATGTGGAGAGGCAGGCAGTGGGGCGATGTACTACAACTGGGAGGGTCGTCCATGGTGTCCACGATTCTACGGGATGCCGGTGCGACGGAGGACGGACCGCTACCAGCTGACCGGCAGCGCCTTGCCCTCTTCGTATCCGGCCGCGGACTGCAGCCCGACGAGCGCCCTGTCGTGGAACTCGGGCACCGAAGACGCACCGGCATAGGTGAACGACGACCGCACGCCCGAGGTGATCATGTCGAGCAGGTCCTCGAGTCCCGGGCGCAGCGGATCGAGGTAGATCTGCGACGAGGAGATCCCCTCCGCGAACAGCTCCTTCCGTGCGCGCTCATAGGCATCGAGGCGTCCGAATCGGGCCTGCACCGCCTTCGTCGAGGCCATCCCCCAGGATTCCTTGTAGAGACGGCCCTCCGCGTCGCTCTGCAGCTCTCCGGGCGCTTCGATCGTCCCGGCGAACCAGGAGCCGACCATGACGGATGCTGCGCCTGCGGCGAGCGCGAGCGCCACATCGCGCGGATATCGCACACCCCCGTCCGCCCAGACGTGCGCGCCCTGCTCGCGTGCCGCTTCTGCGGTCTCGAGCACGGCGGAGAACTGCGGGCGGCCGACCGCGGTCATCATCCGCGTCGTGCACATGGCGCCGGGCCCCACGCCGACCTTGAGGATCGAGGCGCCCGCCTCGACGAGGTCCTTGACGCCGTCGGCGGTGACGATGTTCCCCGCCACGATCGGGATGCCGAGGTCCAGAGCGGCCACGGCGCTCAGCGCACGCAGCATCCCCTCCTGGTGCCCGTGCGCCGTGTCGACCACGAGCACGTCGACGCCTGCGGCCGCCAGTGCCTTCGCCTTGGCGGCGACGTCTCCGTTGATGCCGACCGCCGCCGCGACGGCGAGACGGCCATCGCGGTCCAGGGCCGGCTGATACAGCGTCGAGCGCAGAGCACTGCGCGCACTGAGGGTGCCCACGAGATGTCCGTGGTGCGTGATCGTGACCATGTCGACGCCCGCGTCGGTGATCACGTCGAACGCATGACGCTCGGATCCGATGTCGTCGGCGTCGAGCGACGGTGTGCCGACGTGCACGAGATCGCCCAGCTGCGCATCGGGCAGCGCGATCGCCAGCCGTGTCGCGGGCAGAACGCCGAGGATCCTCTCCGCATCGTGCGGTGCCTCTCCCGTGGCGACGACGATGCCGTGCCCGGCGGTGGCCGGCATCAGACGAAGGGCGTCCGCCACCGACGCCTCGGGCGGCAGCACGATCGGCGTGTCCCACAGCACCGGCTGCGCCTTGACATCGCGGATCGCGGCGTCCAGCCCCTGCAGGGGCATGTCCTGCGGAAGCACTCCGAGCCCGCCCCGCCGCGCGAGCACCGCGGCGAGCCGAGGACCGGTGACGGAATTCATGTTCGAGGCAACGATCGGGAGCGTCGCGGGAGTCCCGTCCTGCGGCGCCAGATCGACCTGCAGACGACTCGTGACAGCCGATCGTCGCGGCACGAGGAACACGTCGGAATAGGTCAGATCGACTGCGGGTGACTCACCGGAGAACTCCATACCCCCACGGTACTCAGATAGCGCCGCCGAGGGCGCATGCCTTCGACGAATGCCCGAGGAAACACGTTAGGCTTGGAAGTCGAGAGTGTGCGGGCCCGGACGCATCACGCGTCCTGGTGTGCATATATGGACTTCAGCGATGAAAGAGGGCGATCGAGCGTGTCGAACCAGGTGACCGGCGTCGGGGGCGACGGGGGGTTCGGAGCCAATTCCTGGCTCGTGGAAGAGCTCTACGAGCAGTACAAGGTGAACCGCGACTCCGTCGACAAGGAGTGGTGGCCGATCCTCGAGAAGTACCAGTCGGATGCCGCGACCGGCAGCGCGGTCCCCGCAGCCGCCACGGAGCAGCCGACTCACCCCGTGACCGCGCCCATCCCGGTCATCGGCGCACAGCCGGTCGCACGGACCACGACCAAGCCCGCCGCTGCAGCCCCGATCCCCGCGCAGGCTCCGAAGCCCGCAGCCAAGGCCGAGGCGCCCGAGTCAGCCGAGCCCGTCGAAGAGGACAAGGTCACGCCCCTCCGCGGTCTGCCCAAGACCCTCGCCGCGAACATGGACGAGTCGCTGACGGTTCCGACCGCGACGAGCGTGCGCACGGTGCCCGCGAAGCTGATGATCGACAACCGGATCGTCATCAACAACCACATGGCGCGCACGCGCGGCGGCAAGATCAGCTTCACCCACCTCATCGGCTGGGCGCTGATCCGCACGCTCGACGAGTTCCGCAGCCAGAACGTCTTCTACGCCGAGATCGACGGCAAGCCCTCGGTCGTGGCTCCGGCTCACGTGAACCTCGGCATCGCGATCGATCTGCCCAAGCCCGACGGCACGCGCGCTCTGATGGTCCCCAGCATCAAGCGCGCCGACACGCTGACCTTCAGCGAGTACCTCGTCGCCTACGAAGACCTCGTGACGCGCGCCCGCAACAACAAGCTGACGGCGGCCGACTTCCAGGGCACCACGGTCTCACTCACCAACCCCGGCGGCATCGGCACCGTCCACTCCGTGCCTCGTCTGATGAAGGGGCAGGGCTGCATCATCGGCGCCGGTGCCCTCGAGTACCCGGCCGAGTTCCAGGGAGCGAGCGAGAAGACGCTCAACGAGCTGGCGATCGGCAAGACGATCACGTTGACGAGCACCTATGACCACCGCGTCATCCAGGGCGCTGGCTCCGGCGAGTTCCTGAAGAAGGTCCACGAGCTCCTGATCGGACAGCGCGGCTTCTACGACGACATCTTCGCCGCTCTGCGCATCCCGTACTCCCCCATCCGCTGGAACCCCGACATCGCGGTGGATCTCGCCGAGCGCGTCGACAAGCAATCCCGCGTGCAGGAGCTCATCAACTCGTTCCGCGTGCGCGGTCACCTGATGGCCGACATCGATCCGCTCGAGTACGTCCAGCGCTCGCACCCCGACCTCGAGATCGAGAGCCACGGGCTCACCTTCTGGGATCTCGACCGCGAGTTCGTGACCGGCGGGTTCGGTGGCCGTCGGGTCGCCAAGCTGCGCGACATCCTCGGCGTCCTTCGCGACTCGTACTGCCGCACGCTCGGCATCGAGTACATGCACATCCAGGACCCGGAGCAGCGCCGCTGGTTCCAGGAGAAGGTCGAGGTCAAGTACCAGAAGCCCGGCCACGACGAGCAGCTGAGGGTTCTTCGCAAGCTCAACGAGGCCGAGGCGTTCGAGACCTTCCTGCAGACCAAGTTCGTCGGTCAGAAGCGGTTCTCGCTCGAGGGCGGCGAGTCTCTCGTCCCGCTGCTCGACGAGATCCTCCAGGGTGCGGCCACATCCGGACTCGAGGGCGCCGCGATCGGCATGGCGCACCGCGGCCGTCTGAACGTGCTGACGAACATCGCGGGCAAGACCTACGGCCACGTGTTCCAGGAGTTCGAGGGCACGCAGACCCCCGGCAACCAGCGCGGCTCGGGCGATGTGAAGTACCACCTGGGCACCGAGGGAACGTTCGTCGCCGATGACGGCTCCGAGCTCCCGGTGTATCTGGCCGCGAACCCGTCTCACCTCGAGACGGTCGACGGAGTCCTCGAGGGCATCGTGCGCGCCAAGCAGGACCGCAAGCCGATCGGCACGTTCGCCTGGCTGCCGATCCTCGTGCACGGCGACGCGGCGTTCGCCGGTCAGGGCGTGGTGGTCGAGACGCTGCAGATGTCTCAGCTGCGCGGGTATCGCACCGGCGGCACGATCCACGTGGTGGTCAACAACCAGGTCGGCTTCACGACCCTCCCGAACGACTCGCGTTCCTCGGTGTACTCGACCGATGTCGCGAAGACCATCCAGGCACCCGTGTTCCACGTGAACGGCGACGACCCCGAGGCTGTGATCCACGTCGCGCAGCTCGCGTTCGAATACCGCGAGCGGTTCCACCGCGACGTCGTCATCGACCTCGTCTGCTACCGCCGCCGTGGTCACAACGAGGGAGACGACCCCTCGATGACGCAACCGTTGATGACCGACCTGATCCAGGCGAAGCGATCGGTGCGCAAGCTGTACACGGAGTCGCTCGTCGGTCGTGGCGACATCACCGAAGAGGAGTACGACGAGGCCAAGGCCGACTTCCAGAACCGTCTGGAGATCGCGTTCGCCGAGACGCACGCCGCCGAGACCGGCGCCAACCCGGTCGCGCAGGATCTGCCGCCGGTCGACGAGCAGGTCGGCGCTCCGGAGATCACCGGAGTCTCGAACGAGGTCATCCAGCTCATCGGCGACGCGTTCGTGAACAAGCCCGAGGGCTTCACCGTGCACCCCAAGCTGCAGCAGCAGCTCGAGAAGCGTCTCGACATGAGCCGCAACGGCAACATCGACTGGGGCTTCGGCGAGCTTCTCGCCTTCGGTTCGCTCCTCGTCGAGGGAACGCCCGTGCGGCTCGCCGGGCAGGACTCGCGCCGCGGCACGTTCGTGCAGCGTCACGCGACTCTGCACGACCGCGCGAACGGCCAGGAGTGGCTGCCGCTGTCGAACCTCTCCGAGTCGCAGGGCCGCTTCTTCGTCTACGACTCGCTCCTCAGCGAGTATGCGGCGCTCGGCTTCGAGTACGGCTACTCCGTCGAGGCTCCCGAGGCCCTCGTGCTGTGGGAGGCCCAGTTCGGCGACTTCGTCAACGGCGCTCAGTCGGTCATAGACGAGTACATCTCGGCTGCGGAGCAGAAGTGGGGACAGCAGTCCAGCGTCACGCTGCTCCTCCCCCACGGCTACGAGGGTCAGGGGCCGGACCACTCCTCCTCACGCATCGAGCGGTTCCTGCAGATGTGCGCGCAGGACAACATGATCGTCGCGCGCCCCTCGACGCCCGCGTCGTACTTCCACCTGCTGCGCCGCCAGGCCTACGCGCGTCCGCGCAAGCCGCTCATCGTCTTCACCCCGAAGGCCATGCTGCGTCTGCGTGGGGCGACGAGCCCGGTCGAGGCCTTCACGCAGGGCCGTTTCGAGCCGGTTCTCGACGACAACCGGGGCCTCGATCGCAATGCCGTGAAGCGCGTCCTCGTGCACTCCGGCAAGGTGCACTGGGATCTCAAAGCCGAACTCGAGAAGAACCCGAACCCCGAGATCGCGCTGGTCAGGCTCGAGCAGCTCTACCCGACCCCGATCGACGGACTGAAGGCCATCACCGATTCGTACCCGAACGCCGAGCTGGTGTGGGTGCAGGAGGAGCCGGAGAACCAGGGAGCCTGGCCGTTCCTGGCACTCGCCTTCGCCGATGTCCCGGGTGACCGCAGCTTCCGTCCGGTGTCGCGTCCGGCTTCGGCATCGCCCGCGACGGGCTCGTCGAAGGTGCACGCGGCCGAGCAGGCGAAGCTGCTGCGGGATGCCCTCACGCTCGGCTGATACCCGGCAGACACGAAAGGGGCGCCTCGACTTCGGTCGAGGCGCCCCTATCGTCTGAGAGTTCAGTACCAGATGTCGAGTGCCGGCGCGGGGAATGCCACGAACGCGCGGTCCAGCTCTTCGACGACGGCGGCGTCGGCATCGATCCGTCCGGCGACGTGCAGAGACGAGGCCCGCACACCCCCGGCATAGAGGATGGAGAGCGCGGATACATCGAGCTCCGCATCCACGGCCGCGGCATCGTCCACGGCCTCGACGGATGCCTCCCCCGTCTCGTCGACGCGCAGACGCCAGTCACCCGACGCGACGCCGAGCGGATCGCGAACGCGCAGAATCACATCGATGGGCGCCGAGTACCGTCGCGCAGGGAGAGCCGCGGGGACGTCGAGCAGGCGCAGCCAGCCATGGTCGTGCACCGTCTGGGTGACACCACGCGGGTCGCGAACCAGCCACGGAAGCGCGTCGTCGAGCGGACGCAGATCGGCCGTGACCTCGTCGACGAGATCGTGCTGCAGCGCGAACCCCCACAGGGCGGCAGTCGCTTCGGGAGTCTCCGCGACCAGCAGGCGCACGGCGAGGGCGAATCGGAAGGATCCGGTGCGCTCGCTGAGGGTGAAGGCCATCGCCCCGCGCACCTCGCCGTCCGCATCGACGAAGCGGATGCCGCGCACCTGATCGCGGTCGGTGTCACTCGGTGACAGGCCGGCGATGCCGGTCCATCGCGAGTGCCACCCGGGGATCTGGCCGCCACGATGACCGCGGACCCGATCATGCACCGCTCCGAGTTCCGCGGCGAGCGACTCGCGGTCGAGGTATTCGACGCGGCCGTCCGAAGACGGACCTGCCCAGCCGGCGCGACGGGTATCGACCGTGACGCGCGACATATGCACAGCCGACCCGAAGCCGTACCTGCCGTAGATTGTCGCCTCCGAGACCGTCAGCCCCGCGATCGGCACTCCTGCCGTCGCCGCTGCCCTGAGCTCGCCCTCGAGGAGCGCTCGCGCGATGCCGCGACGTCGGTGCGTGGCCGACACCGTGACTCCGCTGATCGCCCACATCGGGATCTCGCCCCCACCGGGCAGCGTCAGCGGCGTGACCCAGGAGTCGATCGTGGCGACCGGAGGTGCGTCCGTCGCCGCTGCGTCGTAGACGCCGATGTTGCGTCGCGACTCGAAGGCCGCTCGGCCGAAGGCGAGCACCTCCGGTGTGGGCTCCGCGCCGAGGAAACCTCGGGTCATCGCCCTCTGGAAGCTCTCGGACTGTGCGTCGTCAGCGGTGTCGACGACCCGGTAGACCAGCGATTCCGCCGCCAGTCGCTCGGTGGAGGTCGGATCGGCCGGGATGTCGCGTGAATCGATGAGCGTCATGCTTCCAGCCTATGGGCGGATGCCGACATCACGATCTCAGGGGTCGACGGCTGCTCGCCCGCGGTCAGTGCTGAGCGGACTGCACCTCGCGCAGTCGCGCGAACACCTGGTCGCGCAGCTCCTCCGGAGCCGTCTCCTTGCAGGCGCGCGCCACGACCTCGGTGAGGGTCGTCGCCACGAGTGCCTCGTCCCGACAGGACGGGCAGTTCTCGAGATGCTCGCGGATCTCCGTGTGCTCGGTGTTGCAGACCTCGTTGCGGAGGTACTCCTCGAGATCCTTGCGGGCCTTGTCGCAGCCGCAGTCGGTCATTTCTTGCTCCTCGGGTCGGCCGCGGAGATTCCCCGCTCCACGGCGTAGTCAGCCAGCAGCTCCCGCAGCATCCGCCTGCCTCTATGCAGGCGACTCATCACGGTGCCGATGGGCGTCTTCATGATGTCCGCGATCTCCTGGTAGGCGAAGCCCTCGACGTCCGCGAGGTACACCGCCAGCCGGAAGTCCTCGGGTACGGCCTGCAACGCGTCCTTGACGACCGATGCGGGCATGTGGTCGATGGCTTCCGCCTCCGCCGAACGGCTGTGCGACGCGGTGGTCGTGGTCGACTCCGCACCGCCCATCTGCCAGTCCTCGAGCTCGTCGATCGTGCCCTGGAACGGCTCCCGCTGCTTCTTGCGGTAGATGTTGATGTAGGTGTTCGTGAGGATCCGATAGAGCCACGCCTTGAGGTTCGTGCCCTGCGAGAACGTCGCCCAGGATCCGTACGCCTTGACGAAGGTCTCCTGCACGAGGTCAGCAGCATCAGCCGGGTTGCGCGTCATGCGCATCGCCGCGGCGTAGAGCTGATCCATGAACGGGATCGCCTGTTCCTCGAATTCGCGCCGAGGGTCGCTGACCGTCTCTGCGGTTGCCGTGTCATCCATCACCGGCCAGTCTAGGCGGGCGAGGTCCACCGACTCGCGTTCCAGCGTTGCGAGCATGCTCTCTCCTTGTCGTCGAGCGCCCGGATTCCGTCATGCGAGCACTCGCGTTTACTAAGGTGGGAACCGATGAGCGCCAACAGGTATTCCCCCTCCCCTGTCCAGGGCGTCTACGTCGCGCCGACCAGCGCGAACGCCGTCCACGCGACCGTGACGATCCCGGGCTCGAAATCGCTCACGAATCGCGAGCTCATCATCGCCGCGATCGCCGACGGACCGGGCCGGCTCATCGCTCCGCTGCACTCCGACGACTCCCGCCGGATGATCGACGCGCTGCGGGCGTTGGGTGTGGGCATCGAGGAGGTCGACGGCAACGGAGACTTCGGCCCCGATCTGGCGATCACTCCCGCCAAACTCGTCGGCGGCACCACGATCGACTGCGGCCAGGCCGGCACGGTCATGCGCTTCATCGCGCCGCTCGCGGGCCTCGCGCAGCACGACGTGCACCTCACCGCTCACGAGACCGCGCTCCACAGGCCAATGGGCGGCCTCATCAGCGCACTGCGCGACCTGGGAGTCGACATCGACGACGAGGGGACGTGGGCGCTGCCGTTCACCGTCCGCGGGCACGGCCGCATCCGCGGTGGACGGGTCGAGATCGATGCCTCGGCATCCAGCCAGTTCGTCTCGGGACTGCTGCTCGCGGCGCCGCGGTTCGACGTGGGTCTGCACCTGGTGCACACCGGCGAGCATCTGCCGAGCCTGCCCCACATCGACATGACGATCGAGGCGCTGAGTCGTCGTGGCATTCGCATCGAGCGGCCCGCCACCGGAGAGTGGCTCGTCGAAGCCGGGGTGCCCCGCGCCAAGGAGATCGCCATCGAGCCCGATCTCTCGAACGCCGCGCCGTTCCTCGCCGCGGCCCTGGTCACGGGCGGGGCGGTGTCGGTTCCCGGCTGGCCGGTGCACTCCACCCAGCCCGGCGCACTGCTTCCCGAGATCCTGCAGGCGATGGGCGCGCACGTCGGCCGTCACAGCGGGACGCTGACGGTCAGGGCCGGCTCCGAGATCCGCGGACTCGACATGGACCTGTCCGCAGCGAGCGAGCTGACTCCCACCCTCGTCGGGCTCGCGGCGTTCGCGTCCGGCCCGACGACGATCCGCGGAATCGGTCACATCCGACTCCACGAGACCGATCGCATCGCGGCCCTCGTGGGCAACATCCGCGCTCTGGGAGGCGAGGCCGAGGAGCTCTCCGACGGTCTGCGCATCATCCCGCGGGATCTGCACGGCGGGGGCTGGGCGGCGCACCACGATCACCGCATGGCGACGACGGGCGCCCTCATCGGCCTGCGCGTTCCGGGAGTCGAGATCGACGACATCGGAACGACATCGAAGACCCTCCCGGAATTCACCCTCCTGTGGGAGCGCATGCTGCGGGGCGCGTCCGCGTGAGCTGGCTCGACGACTCCGACGACCTCGAGGACGACTTCGAGGACTTCGATGAGAGCAGCATCCGCGCGCGTCCGAACCCGAAGGCGAATCGCCCCCGCACGAAGCGGCGGCCCGCCCATGACGATGCGCAGATCGGACGCGTCCTCGGTGTCGACCGCGGCCGCTACTCCGTGCTGCTCGATGAGGACACGCCCGACGAGCGGATGATCACCGCGGCACGGGCACGAGAACTCCGCAGGAACCCGATCGTGACGGGCGACCAGGCGAAGGTGGTCGGTGACATCTCCGGCGAGGACGGCACGCTGGGGCGCATCATCGGCATCGCCGATCGCACCTCTCTGCTCAGGCGCAGCGCCGACGACACCGACCAGGTCGAGCGCGTCATCGTCGCGAACGCCGATCAGATGCTGGTCGTCGTCGCCGCGGCCGACCCCGAGCCGCGAGCCCGACTGGTCGACCGCTATCTCGTCGCCGCTCTGGACGCCGGCATCCGCCCGCTCCTCGTCGTGACCAAGACCGACCTGGCCGATCCCAGCGCCTTCCTGTCGCACTTCGACGGCCTCGACCTGCGCGTCTTCACGAGTGCGCAGGACGAGATGCCCGTCGATGAGATCGGCGCGGCACTGGTCGGTCACTCGACGGTCTTCGTCGGCCACTCCGGCGTGGGCAAGTCGACGCTCGTGAACGCCCTGGTGCCCAGCGCGCTCCGCGCTACAGGGCACGTCAACCAGGTCACCGGCCGTGGCAGGCACACCTCCTCGTCCACCGTCTCTCTGCGGTACGTCGGCCCCGAGGGTCGCGGTTGGGTGATCGACACCCCGGGGGTCCGGTCCTTCGGACTCGGGCACGTCAACCCCGCGAACATCCTCGCCGCATTCACCGAGCTCGCCGAGATCGCCGAGAACTGTCCGCGCGGATGCACGCACCTCGCCGATGCCCCGGATTGCGCTCTCATCGAAGCCGCGGAGAGCGGCGAGCTCAGCGAGACGGGACGAGCGCGTCTGGACTCCCTCCAGCGGCTCCTGCAGACCTTCGCCGACAAGGCGGAGCAGACGCCCGGCCGCTAGGCTGGAGGGGTGACTGTGCGCCTGGAACCCGGAACCGCTGCCCCCGACTTCGCTCTCCTCGACCAAGACGGACAGACCGTCACCCTCGACGATCTGCGCGGCCGCAAGACGGTGCTGTACTTCTATCCCGCGGCCATGACCCCGGGCTGCACGACGCAGGCCTGCGACTTCCGCGACAGCATCTCGTCGCTCGAGGGCGCCGGATACCGGGTGGTCGGGGTCTCGCGCGACGAGCCCGCAAAGCTCGCCGAGTTCCGCGAGCGCGACGGCCTCACCTTCACCCTTCTCAGCGACCCCGACCACGCGGTGCACTCCGTTTACGGCGTATGGGGCGAGAAGATGAACTACGGCAAGGTCGTGGAGGGCGTCATCCGATCGACCTTCGTGCTCGATGAGCAGGGCACGATCGCACTCGCCCAGTACAACGTCAAGGCCACCGGACACGTCGCGCGCCTGCGCAAGCTCCTCGGCGTCGACGCCTGACGGTCACTCCGCCGGGCGCTCGTTCTCGGCTCGCGTGCTGGCGATCAGCAGCGCGAAGCACAGCAGTGCTGGCAGACCCACTCCGACGGTGAACGCCCACGCGACCGGCTGCAGCGTCAGCGAGGCGAGCGCGAGCGCGATGGCGAGCACCTGGAAGACGACGCCACCCGATCGCGCCCATGACCGCCCCGTCCTCGTCCCGATCGCGAACGCGATGAGCGCGGCGGCGCCGAGGAGAGTGAGCACGATGAGAGCGAGCGCTGTCGGCAGTGAGGCTGCGTCCCCTGCACCGAGGCCCACGAGCTCGATGAGAGCGAAGACGATCAAGGCGGCGCCCTCCGCCGCGAGAACCGCGGATGCCGCCAGAGCGAGGCCGGGTGAGCGCACAGTTGTCTCCTGAGAATCGGATGAGAACGGCGGAAACCCTTGATTTCGCCGGTTTCATGTAACAGAATAGACAGCGTCATGTGCTCCCACAGCGGCGTGGGGCGGGCTTCGAGCTCGCATCACAGAAAGCGGGCATCCGTCCGTATCTCATACAGGGTAGCTGAACCCGATCTGCACCCGAAATCCGAGTCGTCGCAGTGCGTCGATTTCTGAAAAACCACACCGAGGAGCCCCCATGGACTGGCGCGATAAGGCCGCCTGCTTGACTGTCGACCCCGAACTGTTCTTCCCTGTCGGGAACACGGGTCCGGCCGTCGACCAGATCGAGAAGGCGAAGACCGTCTGCGCCACATGCACGGTGACCGAGATCTGCCTGCAGTACGCCCTCGAGTCCAGCCAGGACTCGGGCGTGTGGGGCGGCCTCTCCGAGGACGAGCGCCGCGCACTCAAGCGCCGCGCCGCCCGCGCCCGCCGCGCCTCCTGAACATCGAGAAGCGGCCCGAGACGATGTCTCGGGCCGCTTCTGCGTATCTGCTCACCGTCGCGGCGGACTCGTCACGCGGTGAGCCAGCGGAGCGGGATGTCGATGACGACTTCGGTGCCCTCTCCCTCGCTCCCCCGCCACTCGATCGATCCGCTGAGCTCCCCCTGGATCAGGGTGCGGATGATCTGCGTTCCCAGTCCCTGACCGATGCGCCCCTCCGGCAGCCCCTTGCCGGTGTCGTGCACCGTGACGCGCAGATTCTCCTCGGTGCGCGTGGCGTCGATCGTGACCATGCCCTCCTGCCCTGCGAGGCCGTGCTCCACCGCGTTCGTGACGACCTCGGTGAGCGCGAGAGCCAACGGCGTCGCGTACTCGCTCGGCAGGACCCCGAAGCGCCCGGTCGACCGAGTGCGCGCACGGGTGTTCGGCGCGGATGCGACCTCGGCGACGAGCTTCAGAACCCGGTGGAACACCTCGTCGAAGTCGACCTTCTGAGTCAGCCCCTGAGCGAGGGTGTCGTGAACCACCGCGATGGAGTCCACACGTCTCATCGCCTGGGTCAGCGCATCGCGCGCCTCGTCCGAGTGCGTACGACGCGCCTGGATGCGCAACAGCGATGCGACCGTCTGCAGGTTGTTCTTGACACGGTGATGGATCTCGCGGATCGTCGCGTCCTTGGTGATGAGCTCCTGCTCCTGATGACGCAGCTCCGACACGTCCCGGCACAGGACGATGGCACCGATGCGCGTCCCGTGATCCTTGAGGGGAATCGCCCGCAGCGAGACAGTGACGCCGCGTGCTTCGATGTCGGTGCGCCACGGGGCGCGCCCGGTCACGACGACGGGCAGCGACTCGTCGACCTGTCGCGACGGCGGCACGAGCCTCGTGGTGACCTCGGCGAGAGACTCGCCCTCCAGTTCGTCATCGAAACCCATCCGATTGAACGCCGAGAGCGCGTTCGGACTCGCGAACGTCGTGATGCCGTCGACGTCGATCCGGATCAAGCCGTCTGACGCTCGGGGAGCTCCGCGGCGCGGGGAGGTCGGAGCCGCCGGATCGGGAAAGCTGCCGTCGGCGATCATCCGGAAGATGTCGTTCGCGCACTCGTCGAACGTGATCTGCTGTCGCGACGGCGTCCGGGCCTCGCCGAGGTTCGTGTGCCGGGTGACGACGCCGATGACGGTCCCCTGGTGCTCACTGCCGCGGCGCTCGTTGACGATCGGCACCGCCCTCACGCGCGTCGGGGTCTCCTCGAACCAATCCGGTGAGGACGAGTCCACGATCTCCGCCGAATCGAACGCCCCCTGTACCTGCGTGCGCCACTGCGGCCGCACCCGCTCGCCCACGATGTCGCGGTAGAACAGGGTGGCCGCTCCGCTCGGACGGGCGTGGGCTACGGCGACGAACGATCCGTCGTCGGTCTCGATCCAGACGACGATGTCCGCCGACGCGAGGTCCGCGAGAAGCTGACCGTCGCCGGCGAGTCGATGCAGCCACTCGACATCGTTCTCGGCAAGACGGCCCTGGGCATTGGCGAGGTCGCTGAGCGTTGACACCCCACCAGCCTAGAGCGCGTCCGCTCAGAGAACGGCCAGCGACGTCGCCCGCCAGCGTCGGTCGAGACCTTCGAGGCGAATCGCCACCGCCCGGGTGCGACCGGGACCCGCGACCACGACGACAGCCTCCACCTTGCCGTCCACCGGTTCCGTCACGCGGATCGACAGGATCTCGAAAGTCGGGCGCGCAGGCGAGACCCCCCTCGCGCTGCGCGCCCTCGCCGACAGATTCGCCCGCGTCACCAAACTCCGGTACGCGTCTTCATTGAACCAGCGGGCGAGCTGATCGACTTCTCTGACTCCCGCGAGTACCTCGAGCACGCCCTGGGTCAGGCTCCGCAGCAGCGGACTCGGATCCGGCAGCTCGGCGCGGGGTGTCGGCTGTGGTGCGAAGTACTCGTGAAGCATCATCTGAGGCACTCTCCATCGGGAAGACTGCGCCAAGTAGAGCATGCGTCGACTGGCCGATCCGGTCGCGTTCGTGATGTATGTGGATAACTCGTACATGCGCTCCCGGACTTCATTTACGGTGGTCCGCGTGCACTGGGATCGACTGTTCGAAGACCTCGAAGGCCAGCTGGCCTCCGAGTGGGAGAGCGAGCGCGCGGCGCTCGACGCCGAGTCGGAGCGCCTGCGCATCTCGAGGCTCGAGCTTCGCAGCCGGCTCAGAGTGCTCTGCGCATCGGCCGCTCCCGCCACCCTGGATCTGCCGGGTGGAGCTCGCGTTCGGGCACGACTGAACGCGCTGGGCTCCGATTGGATCGCTGCGACGATCGCGCAGGCCGAGGAATCACGGACGACGCGGTCGACCGTGATCGTCCCCCTCCACGCGCTCCGCGGACTCACCGTCGATCACGGCCTGCTGCTGTCGAGCCTGGACGAAGAGGACGAGCCCGCCCCCGTGCTCCGCGAGCGCATGTCGCTCGGGTTCGTCCTCCGTGACCTCGCCCGGCGGCGGGTTCCGGTCAGAATCGTCAGCGTCGATGCATCCGACCTCCACGGGACGATCGACCGAGCGGGCGCGGACCATCTGGATCTCGCCCTGCACGACCCGGGCGAGGCGAGGACCGCCTCGGCTGTGCGTGCGTTCCAGATCATCCCGTTCGCAGCCGTCACGTCGGTGCAGACCGCGGGAGATCAGATGCCGTGACGGCGGGATGTGCCCCAGACCTCTGGGAAACTCGCCTCATTCGCCTCACGCCACAGTGCCATCCGTCTGGCCTCTTCGGACTGCTCGGCGAGATACTCCGAAAGGCTCGACTCCTCGACGCGCCACCGGGCGGGTGCACCGAGCTTGGACCCGCGCAGACGCCCCGCGTAGACGAGTTCGATGACCTCGTCGACCCCGATGCTCAGCAGTTCCGCCACCTGCGCCGGCGCCAGGAAGCGCTGCGTGGCCGGAGAGGAATGGGGCATGCTCCCATTCTCCCCCTGCCGTGCCGATACGCCAGGGCCGATCCGATGCTGTGGATAAGTCTCGAGCAGCCGCGGCGATTTCTGTGACCATGTCGCCATGAGCAAGTTCTCCCGTTCACGGCGTGCCGTCTGGGGTGACGCCCGCTTCCTGATCGGCATCGCCGTGGTCGCGCTGTCTGTCGCCGGCGTGTGGGCCGTCGTCTCCTCCTCCGGCGCCACGACACCGGTACTCCAGGCGACGCGAACGATACCGCTCGGCGAAGCGCTCGTCTCCGGTGACTTCCAGGTGGTGGACGTGGGACTCGGCGCCGTCTCGGATCGCTACCTCGCGCCCCAAGACCTTCGGCCCGGTCAGATCGCGTCCCGGACGGTCGTCGACGGCGAGCTGATGCCGACTTCTGCCGCCGAGGACGCGGATGCGAACAGAACCACCACGATCGTCGTCGAGAGCAGCACCGGCATCCCGGCCGATGTGGGCGCCGGGAGCATCATCGAACTCTGGCAATCTCCTCCGGTGGACGAAGGCGCCCTCCCGGGGACGCCGCGCATCCTCGTCGCCGATGCGATCGTCACATCGGTGATGAAGACCGAAGGAATGCTCGCCGCCGACGGCACCACGGCTGAGATCGTGATCGACCGAGCGGATGTCGCCGATGTGCTGTCCGCGATCACCGGCGGCTCTGTCCTGTCCGTCGTGCCGATCGGCTCGACCTCGTGACGTCGGTAATCATCGCCCTACCCGATTCCCGTGCGCGCACCCTGGCCGAGGAACTCGAGCTCGAAGGCATCAGCGTGGTTTCCGTCGTCGCGCCGAGCAGGATCCTGCCCCTGCCCGACGGCGTCGATGCCGTCATCGTTCCCGCCAGCCGCGCGGTGCTGACGCCCGCGCTCGTCGCCGACTGCGACAGGGCAGGGGTGCGGATCCTGCCGCTCGGCGACGGCGACAGCAGACTGCTCGGGCGCTACGGCCTCGCGGCCGCACTCCCGACAGAAGCGCGCGGCTGGGAGATCGCTGCAGCGCTCACCGCCGACCTTGCGGGCTCCGTCGAGCGAATCGCGCAATCTCCGCGTCGTGTCACGGTGGTCTGGGGTCCGTCCGGTGCGCCGGGACGATCGACCGTCGCGATCCAGCTCGCCGTCGAGCTGTCCAGGGCAGGACGCCGCACTGCCCTGGTGGATGCCGACACCGTCGCTCCCTCCCTCGCGCTGCTGCTGGGACTCAGCGATGATGCACCCGGGATCGCCGCCGCGTGCCGTCGGGCAGAACTCGGCGCACTCGACTCGGCAGAACTCACACGGCTGGCGACCGTCCTCGACACGAGCGCAGGAGAGATCGAGGTCCTCGGGGGCATCAATCGCCCTGGGCGCTGGCCGGAACTCGGCGCACGTCGATTGGAGGCGACGCTGCGCGCATGCCGCAGCTGGGCAGAGGAGACCGTCGTCGACGTCGCGAGCGCCTTCGACGCCGACGATGAGGCGACGTACGACCTCGCTGGCCCGCGTCGCCACGCAGCCACAGTTGCCGCGCTGCAGGAGGCAGACGTGGTCATCGCCATCGCGGCGGCCGACCCGCTCGGCATGAGCAGGTTCATCAGGGAGCATGCCGAGCTACGACGGCTCACGACCCGGACGCCCATCAGAGTGGTGGTGAACCGCGTGCGCCCCGGCCCCCTGGGCGTGGATGCCCGAGGTCAGATCCGGCGCACGCTCGAAAGGTTCGCCGGCATCACGGACGTCGCGTTCCTCCCTTTCGATCAGCGGGCCGCCGACGCCGCACTCCTGCACGCGCGACCGATGGCGGACCTCACTCCGCGCTCGTCCCTCGTCGCCGGCGTGCGCCGCGTCGTGGAGACTCTCGTCTCCACATCAGCAGAGCCGCCTACTGGCGGTAGCTCGAGAGGAAGTTCCCGAGGCGCTCGACGGCTTCTGCGAGCACGCGGGGCTCGGGGAGCGTGACCAGTCGGAGGTGGTCGGGGGTCGGCCAGTTGAAGCCGGTTCCCTGCACGAGGAGGATGTGTTCGGAGACCAGCAGGTCGTAGACCAGCTTCGCGTCGTCCCTGATCTCGTGGACGTTCGGGTCCAGACGCGGGAAGGCGTACAACGCGCCGACGGGCTTGACGCACGAGACACCGGGGATCGATTCGAGTCCCTTCCAGGCGATGTCACGCTGCTCATGCAGGCGCCCGGTCGGCGCGATCAGCGAGTCGATGGACTGCACTCCGCCGAGAGCCGCCTGAACCGCGTACTGGGCGGGGACGTTCGGGCAGAGACGCGTCGAGGCGAGCAGGTTGATCCCCTCGAGGAACCCCTTCGCGTGGTCCTGCGGCCCGGTGATCACGAGCCACCCGGACCGGAAGCCGGCGACCCGGTATGTCTTCGAGAGCCCGTTGAACGTCAGACACAGCAGGTCCGGCGCCAGGGTCGCCGTCGGGATGTGCACCGCATCATCGAACAGGATGCGATCGTAGATCTCGTCGGAAAGCAGCAGCAGCTGGTTCTCACGGGCGATCTGCACCATGCCCTCGAGAACTTCGCGTGAGTAGACCACGCCGGTCGGGTTGTTGGGGTTGATGATGACGAGAGCTTTGGTGCGCGGAGTGATCTTGGATCGGATGTCCTCGAGGTCGGGCTGCCATCCGTTGTCCTCATCGCACAGGTAATGGACCGGGGTGCCGTCAGCAAGACTCGTCATGGCGGTCCACAGCGGGTAGTCGGGTGCCGGGATGAGCACCTCATCGCCCTCGTCGAGAAGAGCCTGCATCGTCATCGTGATGAGCTCGGAGACGCCGTTGCCGAGGAAGACATCCTCGGGATCGAATCGCGGGAACCCGGGGATCTCCTCGTACCGGCTGACGACTGCTCGCCGTGCCGAGATGATCCCCTTGCTGTCGCTGTACCCGTGAGCAGTCGGAAGCGCGGCCAGCATGTCGTGCACGATCTGGTGGGGTGCCTCGAAGCCGAAGATGGCGGGGTTGCCCGTGTTGAGCTTGAGGATCCGATGTCCCTCGGCCTCGAGCCGCGCCGCCTCGACGAGCGTGTTTCCACGGATCTCGTACAGGACGTTCTTGAGCTTCGACGACTGGTCGAAGTGGCGCGTTGGTGTCATTGAGCAAGCCTACAATGACGCGACGAGGGGCCGATCCCCACGGACCGGCCCCTCGTCATGCGCTCTGCTACTTCTTCTTCTTGCCCTGCGCCCGCCGCTGCTCGCGGTTGCCCGCGGGAGCTGCCGAGCCCTCGGTGCGCTGCCCGAACGCGCCGCGCGGAGCCTCAGCCGACTCGGCCTCCTCGGCGGGCGCCTGACGCGCGGCCGCTGCCTGACGAAGCTTCTCGGTCGCGGCCTGCTGAACCTGACCGCGGTCGTTGCGGACCTCGACCTCGCCGGCGTCGTTCGCGGCAGAGTACTCGAGCCGCTGGTCTCCACCGTCTTCGGCGAGGCCCTTCGCCTCGACCTCGGCCGTCTGCGAATCGCCCGCCCGACGCACCTCGACCTCGAGATTGTAGAGGTAGCCGACCGACTCCTCCTTGATCTGCCCCATCATCGACTGGAACATCGCGTAGCCCTCGCGCTGGTACTCGATGAGCGGGTCGCGCTGCGCCATCGCACGGAGACCGATGCCGTCCTTGAGGTAGTCCATCTCGTAGAGGTGGTCGCGCCAGCGGCGATCGAGCACCTGCAGCACCACGCGTCGTTCGAGCTCACGGGTCGCCGCTTCTCCGAGCGACTCCTCACGGGTCTCGTATGCGATCTTCGCGTCCGACAGCAGCTCGCGGGTCAGACCCTCTGCGGTGATGCCACCCTTGCGGCCGGCAGCCTCGGACACGACCTCGTCGATGGTCACGCTCACCGGGTACAGCGTCTTGAGCTCGGTCCAGAGTGCGTCGAAGTCCCAGCTCTCGTTGTGACCCTCGCCGGTGTGATCGCGCACCACTCCACTGATCGCGTCCTCGATGAAGTGCTGGACGCGGTCGGCGATGTCATCGCCCTGCAGGATGTGGCGGCGGTCGGCGTAGATCGCCTCGCGCTGACGGTTCAGGACGTCGTCGTACTTGAGGACGTTCTTGCGCATCTCGGCGTTGCGCGACTCGACCTGCGACTGAGCGCTGCGGATCGCCCGCGACACCAGGCCCGACTCGATCGGGACGTCGTCGGGGAAGTTGGTGCGCGCGAGGATCGCCTCGGCGGCGCCCGACTGGAACAGGCGCATGAGATCGTCGGTGAGGCTCAGATAGAAACGGCTCTCGCCGGGGTCGCCCTGACGGCCCGAGCGACCGCGCAGCTGGTTGTCGATGCGGCGCGACTCGTGGCGCTCCGTGCCCAGGACATAGAGCCCACCGGCCTCGATGACCTTCTCGGCCTCTTCGGACACGATGGACTTCATCGCCTCGTACGTCTCGTCCCACGCGATCTCGTACTCCTCGGGCGTCTCGACGGGGTCGAGTCCCTTGCCCTTGAGCTCCTGCACGGCGAGGAACTCGGCGTTGCCGCCGAGCATGATGTCGGTTCCACGACCGGCCATGTTGGTGGCGACGGTCACGGCGCCGAGGCGCCCTGCGCGAGCGACGATCTCGGCCTCGCGCGCGTGGTTCTTCGCGTTGAGGACCTCGTGCTTGACGCCCTTCTTCGCGAGGAGCCGCGACAGGTACTCGCTCTTCTCGACGCTCACGGTGCCCACGAGCACCGGCTGCCCCTGCGCGTGACGCTCGGCGATGTCCTCGACCACCTGCGTGAACTTGGCGGTCTCGTTCTTGTAGACGAGGTCGGACTGGTCCTTGCGGATCATCGGACGGTTCGTCGGGATGGGGATGACACCGAGCTTGTAGGTCGACATGAACTCGGCCGCTTCGGTCTCGGCGGTACCGGTCATGCCGGCGAGCTTGTCATAAAGGCGGAAGTAGTTCTGAAGCGTGACCGTGGCGAGAGTCTGGTTCTCGGCCTTGACCGGCACGGCCTCCTTCGCCTCGATGGCCTGGTGGATGCCCTCGTTGTAGCGACGTCCCACCAGGATGCGACCGGTGTGCTCGTCGACGATCATGACCTCGTCGTTCATGACGACGTAGTCGGTGTCCTTCTTGAACAGGGCGAGGGCCTTGATCGAGTTGTTGAGGAACGAGATCAGCGGCGTGTTCGCGGACTCGTACAGGTTGTCGATGCCAAGGTAGTCCTCGACCTTCTCGATGCCGGGTTCGAGAACGCCGACGGTGCGCTTCTTCTCGTCGACCTCGTAGTCGACGCCCGCCTCGAGGGTGCGCGCGATCTTCGCGAACTCCGCGAACCAGCGGTTCGCCTCACCGGAAGACGGTCCTGAGATGATCAGCGGCGTGCGCGCCTCATCGATCAGGATGGAGTCGACCTCGTCGACGATCGCGAAGTAGTGCTCGCGCTGGACGAGGTCTTCCTTGCGCCACGCCATGTTGTCGCGGAGGTAGTCGAAGCCGAACTCGTTGTTCGTGCCGTAGGTGATGTCGGACGCATACTGCTCGCGGCGCACAGCCGGGGTCTGGCCCGAGACGATGATTCCCGTCGACATGCCGAGGGCCCGGTACACGCGCCCCATGAGCTCTGCCTGATAGCTCGCGAGGAAGTCGTTGACCGTGATCACGTGGACGCCCTCGCCCGCGATCGCATTGAGGTACGCCGGGAAGGTGGCGACCAGGGTCTTGCCCTCACCGGTCTTCATCTCTGCGATGTTGCCGAGGTGGAGAGCAGCACCACCCATGATCTGCACGTCGTACGCGCGCATACCGAGGGTGCGCTTCGCCGCTTCGCGCACGGCGGCGAACGCCTCGGGCATGAGCTGATCGAGCGACTCGCCCTTCGCGAACCGCTCACGCAGCTCGGTGGTCTCGTTGCGAAGTTCGTCGTCCGTGAGCTTGGAGATGTCCTCTTCCAGCGCGTTCACGGCCTTGACCACCTGGTTCAGGCGTCGGATGACCCGCCCTTCTCCAGCGCGCAGCAGCTTCTCAAGAGGATTGGCCACAGATGTCATCTCCCTGTCGATGGTTCCGGCGGCGCCGCGTGTCGGGCGCGTGCCAGGCATACCTTGTCATGTTACCGGTCCGTGACCTGCACGTCGTCTGCACGTCATCTGCATGGCGTGCCTCCAACGCGTTTCCGAGTATGTATATATTGGTCCACGACACCGGGAGGTCCATATGTCGGTCCGACAGAGTCTGCTCGCGATCCTCGCTCAGGGCCCCTGCTACGGCTACCAGTTGCGGCACGAGTTCGACCGCCGCACGGGCTCGGTATGGCCGCTCAACGTCGGTCAGATCTACAACACGCTCGAGCGCCTCGAGCGTGACGGGCTCGTCGCTCGCGGTGCAGCGGACGAGCACGGCCACGTCTACTGGGAGATCACGGCCACCGGCGCGTCCGAGGTGGACCGCTGGCTCGCGTCTCCCGCGCCACGAAGCCAGGCGACGCGCAACGAGCTCGCCATCAAGCTGGCTGTGGCGGCAACCCTCCCCGGCGCGGACGCCGCCCGAGTCATCGCGGCCCAGCGCGCGGCGTCGGAAGAGCATCTCGCAGATCTCACCGCGACGAGGGCGACGCGCGAGGACGACAGCCCCGAGGGGCTCGCGTGGTCGCTCGTCGTCGATTCGATGATCTTCACGGCGGAGGCCGAGGTCCGCTGGCTCGACCATGTGCAGACCCGGCTCGCCCAGCACCCTGTCCACGCCCTCGCTCTCGAGTTGACGACCGATCGACCCAAACGTGGCAGGCCGTCGAGGGCAGACGTGGCGGCACTCGTCTGACGGGTTTCGCCCCAAGCGTATGCACAGCCAGCGGCGTCGCCCGGGAAACTAGGATCAGTCCTATGGCTGGAATATGGGGCAGACGCAAGCGCGAGCAGGAAGAGCTGGCCGCACAGGACGCCGACCTGGCTCGCCGCGCTGAGCAGGCACTCGTCTCGGCGGACGAGCGCATCAGGAGCACGTCCGACGAGCTGGCGTTCGCGGAGGCCGAACTCGGGGAGCAGCTGACTCGCGACCTGAAGAAGGCGCTCGCTGCGGTGCGCACGCATCTGCGCGAGGCATTTCAGCTCCACCAGCTCAACCACGATGAGATTCCCGACACGCCTGAGGAGCTCCGCACCCGCAACGCGCGGATCATCCAGCTGTGCGATTGGGCGCAGGATCTGCTCGACGAGAAGACGTCGGATCTCGCGGCATCGATCTCGAAGGTGCGTCGCGCACCCGAGATCATCGCCCAGGTGCGTGCCGATGCCGAGGCGCTGAGCGCACGGATCCCGCACACGAACGAGACCGTCGCGCGCCTCTCCGCGCGTTACTCGGACTCGGCGATGCACCAGATCACGGCGAGCGCCGCCGAAGCAGAGCAGCTGATCGCGTTCGCAACGCACGGCGCGGCCGTCTCAGAGCGTCGCCGCGCGGCGAAGCAGAACGAGGAGGCGAACCTCGCACTGGAGACCGCCACCGAGGCCACGCGTCGTGCTTCCGCGCTTCTCGACGCCGTGGAGGACTTCGAGATCGAAGCGCTGCGAGCGGAGTCGACCCTTGCCGAGGTCGTCGCTGATTCACGCAACGACCTCATCGCCGCGCGCACCGCACCCCAGGTGCCGGCCGTCGCGGTCGCCGTCTCCGCGCTCCAGGACGCGCTGAGCGCCCTGTCGCCCGCGGGGACCCCCGGAGATCCCTTCGCCGAGCTGTCGCAGCTGCGCGACGCGAACACGGCTCTCGACGACGCGATCGCCACCGCTCGGCACCGCGAGGCGCACCCGCTGCCCAGCATCCAGCAGGTGCAGCATGCGATCGATGATGCCGACCGCCAGCTCGGCGTCGCCCGCGGACTCATCGCCGGGCACCGCGGCTGGATCGGCGCCGACGCGCGCACGCGCCTCGCCGAGGCCGAGAGGCTGCGGGTCGATCTGTCGGATCTGCTTCCGGCGGAAGAGACGCGCGACGAGGCTCTGACCAGTGCACGACGCGTCGCACACCTGGCTTCTGAGGCCCTGCAGCTCGCCCAGCGCGACATCGATTCCTCACGGCCGCAGGATCAGGGCTGGGGCGGCGGAAACGGCTGGGGCGGCGGCGGCTGGAGCGGCGGGGGCCGACGCGGCGGTGGCGGCGACGTCGCCTCGGGCATCCTCGGCGGTCTCGTCATCGGCAGCATCCTCGACGGCATCTTCGACTGACGCCGTCGCACAACGCGACGACGGCCCGGCTCCCTCTGGAGCCGGGCCGTCGTCGTCTCAGCCTCAGGAGGCGAGCGCCTCAGTGGGCGGAGCCTGCGTCTCGAGAGCGATCACACCGTAATCCCAGCCCTTGCGTCGGTAGACGACGCTCGGGTGGTCGGTGCGCACGTCCACGAACAGGAAGAAATCGTGCCCGACCAACTCCATCCGGTCGACGGCCTCTTCGACGGTCATCCATTCCGCTCCGAAGTTCTTGGTGCGGATGACCACCGGTGAGTAGACCTCGTCGTCCTCGTTCTGGATCGGCACGTTGCCGGTCGCGACGGCCCGCAGGACATCCACGGATGCCGGCTGGACATCGATGCCCTCCAGCGCTCCGCTCTCCTTCTCGAAGTGCGCCCCGCGTGGGTGCTGACGTCCGTCGACTCGCTTCTCCTTCGCTCGACGAAGCTGCTCGGCCATCTTGTCGACGGCCATGTCGAGTGCGACGAACTTGTCTCCGTCCGTGGCTTCAGCGCGCACGACGGGGCCCTTGCTGACGAGCGTGAGCTCCACGGTCTCGTCCGGCACGTGACCGTTGCGGTACACCCGGTGGGTGACCTTGACATCCAGCCGTTGCGCACGGGACGCGAACGTCTGGATCTTGGCGATCTTCTCTTCGACAACGGCTCGGAATCGATCGGTGATACCCACCCCGACGCCAACGATGCTCGTTTCCATTGCTGCCTCCTTGTCCCGGTCCTCCCGGCCAAGGGCGGACCGTGGTCGCCTTGTGACCCCCAACGGTAGTCGGCCTGACCTCGGATGTCACGGGTCAGTTGCTGCGTGTCCCCGATGCGTTCACATTCCGTTCGCTGTGACGCGGCGTGGCGGCGAGCGCGACCGCTGCCAGGACATGGGCGCCCGCGTCTTTCAGCGCGCGAGCCGCCTCATCGAACGTCGCACCCGTCGTGACCACGTCGTCGACGAGCACGACGGTCTCCCCCTCGAGCACACGTCGCGCTCGCATGCTCCCGCGGACGTTCTCCGCTCGGCTCACGGAATCGAGGCCTCGCTGATCCGTGCGCCGACCCCGCAGAACGAGCAACCGGTCGGGAAGCCGACCCGCCCGCCGGATCAGCAGCTCGGGCACCCGGTAGCCGCGCCGTCGAAAGGCGGCCACCGATGTCGGGATCGGCACGAGGTGGAGCGGTCGATCGGTATCCGCGCGTGCCTCGAGCACGTCGACCACCTCCCCCAGCGCCGATCCGAACGGGCGAGCGAGCAGCGTCTCGCCGTCGTCCTTCATCCTGCGGATGCATCGCGCCGCGACCGACTCGAAGGGCATCGCCGCTCGGACCTCCAGTCCGGCGGGCGTGCGGCGGACGAGCGGCTCCGGTCGGATGCTCTGTCGGCACGAGCCGCAGAGCAGCGTCTCGGGCCGGTCGCACCCCGCGCAGGTCGCCGCGAGCAGAAGGGCGAGTATCTCGAGTCCTACGGCGCGGGCCGGTGGATGCGGTGACATCCGTCGATGCTCTCGCAACAATCCGGCGCCGGGGCTGCAGAGGCTGCGCGGAACGCGGCCGTCATGGACTGTCAGTCGATGTCGGACGGCCGTGCAGGGACAGTCGCGCTCAGTGCCCCGCACGCGTCGCGAGAAGTGAGACTCCGCTGATCGACTCGCTCCATGCCGAGCCCGCACGGGCGAACACGGCGCCGTCCGCGCCCAGCACTCGCAGACCGGTGGCTGCGCGCGCACCCGCCAGGGACACCGCGCCGGTCGGAGCCACCTCTGACGTGCCAGGCCCTCCTACCACCTGCGTGACGACCATCCGGTCTGCGGGATCCGTCAGCAGTCCGAGACGATCCGCGCCCAGCCAGACGAGGCCGATGGCGCCGCCGTCGAGCTGCGCCAGCGGCTCGGTGGGCCCGAGCTCGGTCGGAAGCCCGGCCTCATCGCGGATCACCGATGACACGACGATCCAGCGCTCGCCCCCGATCACGACGGCCGCGGCGACACGGGCCCCGTCCGCCGAGACGCGGATGGCGGATACGGAGGAGGCCTCTGGCCACGCGCCCGCGATGCTCTGAGGAGCGACATCGCTGCCGATCGCCTGCAGAGCCGCCGGTGCGTTAGACGGGACCGACCACGTGTAGTCGTAGGGATCCATGGACGGCCGCACCAGCGATGGGCGGTCGTCCAGCTCGTTGAAGCTGCCTTCACCTGCGAGCCACACGTGCCCGTCGATGAGCTGCACGGCCGCGTGGGAGCTGTCGACCGACACGTCGACCGCTGTGACGGGCTGACCCGCGTTCACGATCTGGTCCGAGACGCCGGGGATCGGCGTGATCTCTCCACCGACCAGCATGCCGAAAGTCCCGTCCTTCAGCACGAGGCTGCCCGGATCGGCCTTGTCCGTCACGACCTCGACGACCCCGGCCTCCAGTGTGCGGCCGTCGACCGTGAAGCGCACCTGGTCGATCTGCACGCCCCCGGCGGTCAGGGTCGCCTGGAGCTGAGTGCGCATGCGCGCGAGGGTGGTCGGGTCGAGGCCCAGCGCCGCCCGGTTCAGGGCGACGTCGGCGATCTGGTCGGGGTCGATCGGCACGGAGTCCCGTGCGAGCTGCACCTCCTGCGGGAACGCGCTCTGCACGGCCGGATCGAGCCAGGGGCTGGGCGCGCCGCCGATCAGCGACTGCGCGATGGTCGTCGCCACCGTGGCGCGTCGAGGGAACCAGCGCACATCGGGCACGAGTCGTTCCCACGTCTGATCGAAGTACTGCAGCGCGTAGTCGTCGTACACGCGCGAGAACCTGGATTCGTCGATCACCACGCCGTCCGGAGCCTCGGCGATCCGCCACTGGCCGTCTGTGAGTTCGACCACGAAGGCCGAGTTCGAGGCGCCGAACGCCTCGGAGTACGCTCCGGTCGCGTCGACGCTGGCGACCTGATCGAAGGCGACCCTCACGTCGGCCGTGTCGCCGTCATCGGCATCGTCGTCTTCGTCGACATTCGAGCTGAACGAGCGGGTCGCCGAGCTCACATCGATCGACACGCCGGTGTTCGGACGCCAGGTCGATGCGAGCTCCGGGGTGAGAAAGCTGCGAGCGGTGTTCCAGTTGTCGGCCGGGGTGATCGCGGCCTCCATGAAGCCTTCGACGATCGCCGCAGGCCCCGCGCCGTCCACTGGACCCGAAGCGAGCGGGAGGAAGTCCTGCCCCTCGGGGGACGCCCCGAGAGGCTTTCCCGGCTGTGCGTCTCCGCTGGTCGGAAGACCTGTGCACGCTGACAGGATGAGCACGGTCGCCGCGATCACGAGACCACGCAGCGCGCGCCGAGTCCGCGCGGTCATTCGATGCTCCCTCGATCGAAGAGCTCCGCCGGGACATCGGCGAGCTGGATCGGCTGCGTGGCATCGCCGAGTTCGGCGAGCGGCTCCTGCGGCTCGATCGGGATGGGCGAAGGCCCATCCGTCGCATCGCCACGGCGAGGCAGGGTCAGAACGAAGTTCGTCCCGACGCCGAGTTCGGACCACACCGCGAGCGATCCGCCGTGGAGAGTCGCATCGCCCAGCGCGATCGACAGTCCGAGCCCCGTGCCCCCGAGAGTGCGCTGGCGGGAGGGATCAGCGCGCCAGAATCGGTCGAACACCCGCTCGGCATCCGCCGGGTCCATGCCGAGCCCGAAGTCGCGGACGCCGGCGGCGACCGCATGCTGATTGCTGTCGACGGTGACCACGATCGGCCGGCCCTCGCCGTGCTCGATCGCATTGCCGATCAGGTTGCGCAGCACTCGTCGCACCCGCCGAGGATCCATGTCGACCGGCGAATAACCGCCGGGGGCGACGAGCCTCAGCTCGCTGCCGCGATCGTCGGCGAGAGGACGCATCTGCTCGATGATGTCCTCTGCCAGATGCGCGAGGCTCGTCGCCTCGAGCTCGAGCTGCACGGAGCCTGCGTCGTAGCGGCTGATCTCGAGCAGATCCGACAGCAGCGTCTCGAACCGCTGCACCTGCGTGTGCAGGAGCTCGGTGGTGCGAGCGGTCGTCGGATCGAACTCCTCCCGCTGATCGTTCAGCATGTCGGCGGCGAGGCGGATCGTGGTGAGCGGAGTCCGCAGCTCATGCGACACATCTGACACGAAGCGCTGCTGCACGAGTGACAGTTCGCCGAGCTCCTTGATCTGGGATTCGATGCTGTCGGCCATGGCGTTGAAGGAGCGTCCCAGGGTCGCGATCTCGTCTTCCCCGTGCACGTCGATGCGGACCCCGAGGTCGCCCGAGGCCAGACGTGCGCTCGTCTCGGCAGCCTCGACGATCGGCGTCGACACGGTGCGGAGAACGATGAAGGAGATCGCGGCGACGATCGCCACCAGACCTATGCCGGCGACCCACAGGGTGCGCTGCACGAAGGTGAGAGTGTTGTCCGCATCCGCGAGGTCGTACGCGAAGTAGATCTCGAACGGCCCCGCCTCGGGAACCCGCAGCTGCTGCCCCACGATGATCCCGGGCACAGCTCGGCCGCCGACCTCGAGTGATACGGACTGCCAGGACTGCCAGTCGTCGAACTCGACCACCCTGTTCCTGAGGCCCGAGGTGATCAGATTGTCGCTCAGCCCGGCGGTGAAGCCGTTGAGCGGGACGTCGGGGTCGACCTCCATGCGGAATCCGGCAAGACCTTCGGCCGTCGAATTGCGTCCGAGGTCCTCCTGCACGCTGTCCCACAGCTCCGGCAGGGCTGCCGGGTCATCGCCCAGCGCCGTCGCGTCCAGGGTCGCCTGCGCCTGGTTCACCGAGCGGGCCGCGTCTTCGAGCGCCTCGTTCTTGCGGGATTCGAACAGATCGTTCTGGATCACCAGCGCCATCGTCACGCAGGTGATCAGGATCGCGGTGGACGTCAGCAGAAGCGTGATCGTGAGCGTCCGGAATCGCAGAGAACTGCGCCACAACGCCTGGACGACGGTCGGCCAGCCACGCCAGTCGCGGATGACAGCGACCGCCGTGGTGGTCGCTGTGGTCGCGGCCATCGTGGGCCTAGCCCGCGCTCCCGGCACGGTAGCCGACGCCCCGTACCGTCATGACGATCTTGGGGTTGTCCGGGTCGAGTTCGACCTTCGCCCGCAGACGCTGCACGTGCACGTTGACCAGCCGCGTATCGGCCTTGTAGTGGTAGCCCCACACCTGCTCGAGCAGCATCTCCCTCGAGAACACCTGCTGGGGCTTCGACGCGAGCGCGACGAGCAGTTGGAACTCCAGGGGCGTGAGAGCGATCGGAGCCGTGCCGCGGCGCACCTCATGGGCGTCGACGTCGACGGTGAGGTCTCCCACGCGCAGCTGCTCCCCCACGTTCTGCGACGTGGGCCGCAGTCGGGTTCTGATACGAGCGACGAGCTCCTTCGGGTTGAAGGGCTTGACGATGTAGTCGTCGGCTCCGACCTCGAGTCCTCTGACCACATCAGCGGTGTCGCTGCGGGCGGTGAGCATGATGACGGGGACTCCGGATTCGGCGCGGATGCGCGTGCAGATCTCGATGCCGTCCATCCCGGGCAGCATCAGGTCGAGCAGCACGAGATCGGGACGCTGTGCGCGCCACTCGTCGACCGCCCGCGCACCGTCGGCGCAGAACACCGGCTCGAAACCTTCCGTGCGCAGCACGATGCCGATCATCTCGGCGAGCGCGGTGTCGTCGTCGACCACAAGAATGCGTGAGGTCATAACTGTTACCTTATGGCACTCAGTACCACGGTCCTCCTGTCTACGCGCCCGACGGGTCATGTGACACGATGGGAGCGCACGACGGAGGGAGTGCCGGTGAGCGGCCAGACATGGACCCCTGCCCCGAAGAAGGGCATCATCCCCCTGCATCCGCTGACGTTCGGGATGCTGTTGAGCAAGTCGTTCGTCGCACTGCGCCACAACCCCAAGGTCCTCTTCGGCTTCGGAGTCGTCATCCAGCTCGCGGTCGTGGTGCTCAGCGCCACGGTGATGGGCTTCGTGTTCGTCACGACGTTCACGCGGCTCGAGTCGCTCTCTCCCTCCTCCCCGGACTTCGAGGCCGTGTTCGCCGGAACGATCGCGATGAACATCGTCGCGGGCATCTCCGTCGGTCTCGCGTCCGTCGCTTTCACCGCTCTGATGCAGGGCGTCGTCGCAGCCGAGATCGGCTACGCCGCGATCGGGGTGAAGGCCACGCTGAAGACCCTCTGGCGCAAGATGACCCCGTCGTTCTGGCGGCTGGCCGCCTTCGCTTCGCTCTCGGTCATCTTCATCTTCGGTGTGATCGTCATCCTCTTCGTCATCGTCGCCGGCTTCGTCGCCAGCGGGCTCGGCGGATCCGCTGAGGCCATCGGCGGCGTCGTCATCCTCGTGCTGCTCGTCCTGCTCACGACGATCCCCCTCCTGGTCTGGCTGACGACCAAGCTGCTGCTGGTGCCGTCCATCCTCGTCCTCGAGCGCGCGAAGCTCCGCGATGCGCTCGTGCGCTCGTGGCGACTCACCCGCGGTCGCTTCTGGATCGCCTGGGGAGTCACCTTCCTGATCGGCGCGATCATGGGTGCCGCGATGCAGCTCGTGAATCTCCCCGTGTCGCTGCTGAGCTCGATGCTCGGATCGGTCATCGCCCCGACCGGCTCTGCGGACACTGCCGCGATCATGGGGTTCGTCTTCGCCCTCCTCGCCCCGCAGATCCTGCTCCTCGTGCTACAGGCCATCACGCTCGTGGTGCAGAGCACCGCAGGCACCCTCGTGTATCTCGACAGTCGGATGCGCTACGAGGGTCTCGACCAGGCGCTGATCAGTCATGTCGAGCGACGCGACCTGGGGTGGACGGAGGAACAGCTCGGCGACCCCTTCGTCGTCGACGCCACGCGCGCCGTCTCGAGTGCACCGCCGCCCAAGCAGGTGCCCGAATGGGCGACGATGACGCCGGCCAGCTATGAGGCGCAGCCGTATGGAGGGCAGCCGTACCCCGGGCAGCAGTACCCCGGGCAGCAGTACCCGGCACAGCCGTACCCGGCACAGCCATACCCGGCACAGCCGTACCCCGGGCAGCAGTACGGGTACCCGACTCAGCCTGCCCCGCCACAGCCGCCGTACGCGTCGCCGGCTGCGACCGCCCCGCCTCAGCCACCGGCGTATCGGCCGGCACCGGCGCCCACCGCTCCCCCGGCATCCTCGGCGCCCGCGGACGACTCCACCTGGGCGGCCCCCGGAGCGGGCAGCGAAGGATCTGCATGATCCGCCCGCTGGACGATGTGCTGGTGCCTGACGGAGACGAGGCGAGACAGTGGGCCGAGCAGGAGCTCTCCGACCCGCGATATGCCGATGCGAAGCCCACGTGGTTCGATCTCGTCGCGCGTGACATCGGCCGGTTCCTCGCCGATCTGTTCAGCTCCGACAACGGCGCCAGCGTCGGGCCGTCTGCACTGATCATCGTCAGCGTCATCGTCTTCGGCGCTCTTGTGGCGGCCCTCATCATCTGGGGTCGCCCTCGCCGCTCCCAGGCGATCCGTCGGCCGGGTGCCGGGCTTCTCGGCGCCGAGGATGACCGCTCGGCGGCCCAGCTGCGTGCGGATGCCGACCGCGCCGCGCGAGCGGCGGACTGGGACGAGGCGACGGTCCTGCGGTTCCGCGCGCTGGCGAGAGGACTCCTCGAGCGCGACCTCATCGAGCCGTCCCCCGGCGCGACGGCCCAGGCGATCGCGCGCGAGGTCTCTGTCGTGTTTCCTGCGGAGACGACGCCCGTCCGCCAGGCCGCCGTGTTCTTCGATGACGTGCGCTATCTGCGGCATCCCGCGACCGCTGATCGCTACGCGGAGCTCGCAGCGACAGACGACCGTCTCAGTGCCCTGCGCCCGGAAGCAGTGACCGCGTGAGCGTTCTCGAGCAGCGGGACGTCCCCGCGTCGACCGCCGAACGCGCGCCTCGAGGCCGACGGTCGCGAGCTCTGCTCGGATGGCTGATCATCGTGGCGCTCGTCCTCGGCGGCGTCTTCGTCGCAATTCAGGTCGGTGTGCGCATGCCCGATCAGCGGGGTTCGCTCGATCCCGAGAGCGTGAGCGACTCGGGTGCCATGGCCATCGCGCAGATCCTGCAGGAGAACGGTGTCGAGGTCTCGGTCTTCCGTTCGCGCACCGAGGCACGCCAAGCGCTCGATGACGACGCCACGCTCGTGATGGCGAATCCGTACACGCTCTCCGACGAGGCGATCACCGAGCTCATCGAGCCCGCCGACCGGGTGGTCTTCCTGTCGAGCAGTACGCACCTGCTGAGCCTCTTGCGGATCGGCGACAACGCCACCCCGGATTTCACCCCGGTGCAGGCGGACTGCGACGCACCCGAGTTCGCGGACGTCGGCTCGATCCGTCCTGATCGGCTGTTCACGCCCGCCGACGGCGTGGAGGGATGCTTCGGCGACGACGACGCGGCGGCCGTGCTCATCGATGAGAGCGACGGAGCCACGCATGTCGTCGTCGAGGGTGCGCGCCTCTTCAGCAACGCCTATCTCGCGGATGACGGCAACGCCGCACTCGCGCTCGCGCTGCTCGGACAGACCGAGCGCGTCGTCTGGTACGTGCCCAGTTTCGGCGACACGGACATCGAGGGTGAGACCGAGGACACCCTCGGGTCGCTCACACCGGGATGGGTGACACCGGCCATCCTGCTGCTCATGCTGGCCGGCGTCGCGGCAGCACTGTGGCGCGGTCAGCGCTTCGGACCGCTCGTCGCCGAGACGCTGCCGGTGACGGTCCGCGCCTCGGAGACCATGCACGGTCGCGCACGTCTGACCGCGAAGGCCGGCGACGCCGCGCACGCGGGCGAAGCTATCCGAGACGGGAGCGGGCGCCGCCTGGCGCGCAGGCTCGGCCTCGCTGTCACCGCGAGTGCCGAGGAGGTCGCGGATGCCGCAGCCGACCGGCTGCGCGTGCCGCGTGGCTCGTTGCACGAGCTGCTCGCGGGCGCGCCACCCGTCGACGATCCGTCACTGATCGACCTCGCGCGCCGACTGCAGGAACTCGAGAGCACCGTCGACGCCTCGTCCTTCACGGAGCGGAGATCCGAATGAACCGCCCCCGCCGAACCGCCGTCCATCCATCATCCGACCGGAAGCCGAGGACACCACGTGACCGCTGAGAACTTCAACGACGCCGAGCTGCGTCAGGCCATGCACCGCGTGCGCACGGAGGTCGACAAGGCCGTCGTGGGCCAGGCGGGCACGGTGACCGGCCTGCTGGTGTCGCTGCTCGCGCGAGGACATGTGCTGCTCGAGGGCGTGCCCGGGGTGGCGAAGACCCTGGTCGTGCGATCGTTCGCCCGGGCGCTCGGCCTCGACACGAAGCGCGTGCAGTTCACCCCCGACCTCATGCCGGGAGATGTCACCGGTTCGCTGGTCTACGACGCCCGCACGGGCGAGTTCGACTTCCGTGCGGGTCCGGTGTTCACGAACATCCTTCTCGCCGACGAGATCAACCGCACGCCTCCGAAGACCCAGGCAGCCCTGCTCGAGGCGATGGAAGAACGTCAGGTGTCCGCCGACGGTGTCAGCCGAGCTCTGCCCGACCCGTTCCTCGTCGCCGCGACGCAGAACCCGATCGAGCACGAGGGCACGTATTCGCTGCCGGAGGCCCAGCTCGACCGCTTCCTGATGAAGCTGGTCGTGGGAATGCCGGAGCGGGATGCCGAGGTGTCCGTGCTGCGCAAGCACGCCTCCGGCTTCTCCCCGCGCGAGCTCACCGGCGTGGAGGCGACCGTCTCCGCGGACGAGATCCGTGCGGCTCAGGATGCGGCAGGACGCGTCGAGGTCACCGATGACGTCCTCGGCTATGTCGTCGACCTCGCCAGAGCCACGAGGCAGTCGCCCTCGGTCGAGCTCGGCGCGAGCCCCCGCGCCTCCACGGGTCTGCTCGCCGCTGCGAAGGCATGGGCGTGGCTCAACGCATCCTCTGCCGTCACGCCGGATCACGTGCAGACGATGCTCGTCCCCGTCTGGCGGCACCGGCTGCAGCTCCGCCCGGACGCCCAGATGGAGGGCGTGTCCGCGGATGCCGTGCTCACATCCGTCGTCCAGCAGACCAGGGTGCCGATCTAGGTGTTCGTCACCGGCCGTCTCGCGCTTGCCGTCGCCGTCGGCATCGTCCCGCTCGTCCTCGCCGGGCTGGCGGACTTCCCGCCCTATGCCGCCCTCGGCATCTGGGTGCTGCTCTGCGTCCTGCTGATCGTCGTCGATGTGCTGCTGGCTCCGAGCCCCCGCTCCGTCGTCGTGACCAGGCGCGTGCCGACGCGCACCCGCATCGGCGAGCAGGTCCCCGTGAGCGTCGCGCTGCAGAATCAGGGTCCCCGGACGCTCCATGCGCTGATCCGCGATGCCTGGCAGCCGACGGCCGGAGCGGGTGAGGCCCGTCAGCGACTCAGCGTCCCGCCGGGTGAACGGCGACGCGTCTCCATCCCCCTGCTGCCACGACGTCGCGGCGAGCTGGCGAGCGAGTTCGTGATGATCCGCTCGCTCGGTCCGCTCGGCCTCGCCGGCCGGCAGGCCCGTCACCTCGTACGCGGGACCATCCGGGTGCTGCCCGCCTTCTCGTCGCGGAAGCACCTCCCCTCCCGCCTCGCCCGTCTGCGGGAGCTCGACGGGAACACGAGCATCCAGGTGCGCGGTCAGGGCACCGAGTTCGACTCGCTCCGCGAGTACGTCCGAGGGGATGACGTGCGGTCGATCGACTGGCGCGCCACCGCTCGCGCGGGCACCACGATGCTGAGGACGTGGCGACCGGAGCGCGACCGCCACGTCGTGATCATCATCGACACCGGCCGCACGGCCGCCGCGCGCGTCGGCGACGGCACGAGGGTCGATGCCGCCCTGGAGGCGTCTCTTCTGCTCGCGGCCCTCGCCGCGCGTGCGGGCGACCACGTGCATCTGCTCATGTACGACCGGGTCGTGCGGGCGCGCGTGACCGGTGTGGAGGGGACAGCGCTGCTTCCGGCGCTGACCGATGCGATGGCTCCGGTGCACGCGCGTCTCGTCGACACCGACTGGCCGGGTGCTTTCGCTGCCGTGCGCACGCTCACGACCCGTCCGTCGCTCATCGTGGTGCTCACCGCTCAGGATGCGGCCGAGTCGGCTCGCGGATTCCTCGGTGCGTTTCCCGACGCGAGCAGGTCGACATCGATCCTCGTCGGTTCGGTCACCGACGACGGCATCGCGGATCTCACGACGCGGCGCGGATCTCGAGAGGAGATCTACCTCGCTGCGGCGGCCGAACGCACGATGCGCGACGCGGAGAACGTGGCCGACGCGGTGCGCCGCGCGGGAGGCGAGGCGATCGCCGCTGACCCCGAGTCGCTGCCTCCGAGGATCGCAGACCGGTACCTGGAGCTGAAGGCCGCCGGGCGCCTCTGAACGCGGAGAGTCAGCCGGCCAGGAGCCTGGGCGTACCTGCCTCGTACTCGACGAGGTCTCCGGTCTCGCCGCGGCGATACGCTCGACCGCCGATCACGAGCATATAGATGAGGAACGCGGCGAGGGCGGCGACGCCGATGCCGATCTTGACCGGCCAGGGCAGCGCCCACCCCGTCACGAATCCCTCGATCAGTCCGGACACGAACAGCGCGAAGACGAGTCCGATCGCCACTGTCGCGAGCGAGCGTCCCTCGGACGCGAGTGACTCGCCTCTCGAACGGTGTCCCGGCGCGACCCACGACCAGAACAGGTGCAGACCCGCCGCAGCCGCGACGAAGATCGACGTCATCTCCAGGAGCCCGTGCGGGAGGATGTAAAGGATCATCACATCGACCTGGTCGTGTGCGGCCATGACGGCGCCCGACACGCCCAGCCCCATCGCGTTCTGCACGAGGACGTTGATCGGCCAGATGCCGGTGATGCCGAACAGCACGCATTGCAGGGCGATCCAGGCGTTGTTCCACCAGACCATGCCCATGAACACCGCGGCCGGGTTCTCGGTGTAGTAGCCGGTGAAGCTCTCGTCGGCGTACTGCTCCAGCAGGTCCGGCGGGCCGAGGGTCGCGAGGAGTGCCGGATCTGCGGAGATCCATGTCGCGGTCCCGACGACGATCGCGATGAAGGACGCCGCGATCACGAGCGTCGTCCAGCGCAGTCGATAGAGCGCGGCGGGCAGCTGCAGCGAGAAGAATCGGCCGGTCTGGGTGAGGATGCTGTCGGACGCCCCGGTGAGTCGCAGCCGCGCGCGCACGAGGATCGTCGAGAGGTACGCACCTTGAGGTGACTCCCCCACCGAGGTCTTGAGCTCAGCGAGATCCGCGGACGCCGCGCGATAGCGGACGATCAGCTCGTCGACGCCCGCGCCGTCGAGCCGAGCACGGCTCAGCTGGTCGAGCCGTTCCCACTCGGCGCGGCGTGCATCTGTCAGCGCATCGGCATCCACCTGATTTACTGTACTCATGTCCGCCGCGCTCGATGCATCCGACGAGGTCCTCTCGGGCGAGGCCGTCGCGATCGACGTGCAGCCGATCGGCTTCGTGTTGCGAGCCGCGGGCGCGATCATCGACCTCCTGGTCGGGCTCGCGGTGTTCCTGTCGACGATCTTCCTGCGGATCTGGCTCCTCGACATCGGCGTCCTGACCCAGGCGACAGACACGATCGCCTTGATCGCCTCGATCGTGATCAGCTTCGTGGTGCTGCCGATCACCATGGAGGTCGCCCTCAAGGGCCGCAGCCTGGGCAAGCTCGCCGTCGGGGGTCGGATCGTGCGACTCGACGGAGGCGCGACCGGTTTCCGCCATGCGTTCATCAGGGCACTCCTCGGCGTCCTCGAGATCTACATGACGCTGGGCAGCATCGCGGTGCTCGCCGGAGCGTTCAGCGCCCGCTCGCAGCGGCTGGGAGACATGGTCGCCGGCACCTACAGCCAGCGCGTGCGCACGCCGAAGCTGATCCCGAGCGTCCCCGTGCTGCCGCCGATGCTCGCCGGCTGGGCGCAGATCGCCGATGTCGCGCGCCTCCCCGACCGTCTCGCGCGCCGCATCTCGCAGTTCCTGCAGAGCGCTCAGCGGATGGTCCCGTCAGCTCGCGCCCGAGTGGCGCAGGATCTCCTGACCGAGGCATCGCCGTTCGTCTCGCCTCTGCCTCAGGCCGCCCCGGAGGTTGCGCTCATCGGCATCACCGTGCTGCGGCGCGAGCGGGAGCGCAGAGCGCTGGAGAACGCCGACCGCCGAGCGGAGAAGCTCACCGGCCGACGCGTCGGGGCCTGAGCACACCGGTCTCTTCGCGAACCCCGGCGCCGTCAGAATCGGATCGCGTCGATCACCTTGACGCGAAGGGCGACCAGTGCAGGGATGAAGCCGGCGACGGCGCCCACCAGGATCGACGCGGCGAGCCCCACGAAGGCCGCGCGCATCGGGAACGGCGGAACGTCCTGGATCCCGTAGAACAGCGAGGTGACGACCCAGTCCGAACGGAGCACCGCGACGACGATCGCGATGCCGACGAGTCCCGCCACCGTCGTCGCGACGAGGCTCTCGAGGAAGACCGAGAAGAAGACCCGGCCCGAGGTGGCGCCGAAAGCGCGACGCACGCCGATCTCACGCACTCGCTGCCGCATCGCGACGAGCTGGATGTTGATCAGACTCAGAGCTCCCAGCGCGAGGATCACGGCAGCGATGCCGCCGGTGACCATCTCGAAGGTCGCCTGCGCATCCAGCGCACCCGGCTGAGCAGCCCAGTCCGAGCGGCTCACCGACACCGTCTGCCCGTCCGGGAGCCCTGCGCGAAGATCCATGGCGAGCACGGGTGCGATCTCGTCGACCTGCTCCTGTCCGAGCCAGACCTCGTACTGCGGCCAGGCGCCCTCCGGCAGAGCATCGACGCGGGCACGATACGCGTCGTAGAGGATGTCGACCCGAAGCTCCTCGTCTCCGAACCCCTGGCGAGGCACGACACCCACGACCTGATAAGTGCCACCCGCAGGCCCCGCGAGCGTGAGAATCGGATGCTCCGCGACGGGCGTGCGACCGATGCGATCCCACAGCGCCTCCGTGATCACGACAGGCGGGGAGAGTGCGTCGGCATCCGCATCCCGCATCCATCGGCCCACGAGCAGCTGCTCGCGGTGGATCTCGGAGTAGAGCGGATCGATCAATCGTGAGTTGACATCGACGATGCCGTCCGGCAGCTGCACCGGAACGACCATGCCCTGTGCGATCCGGGCCGTGTGGCTGAACTCGAACCGCTCCGTGACGCGCGTGAACCTCTCGTCGAAGGCGTCGAAGTCGACCGGCGCCCCGTCGTCGCTGCTGATCGTGACGACCAGGGTCGCCGCCCTGCCTCCCCAGCGATCCGACTGCTCTGCCTGGAACTGACGCTGATATTCCGAGACGGCGACGACCCCGGTGAGGGCTGCCACCGAGACCGCGATGCCGATCAGGCTGAGCAGCACACGCAGCTTGTGGACGCGGATCTCCGCCCACGCATCCGACAGCGCTCCGAGGATGCCGGTCATGACGCGGCTCCGCGACGCGAGTACGGCATGGCCGGCATGCTGCCGGGTGTCGGCATCTCGGCCCCGGTGGACGCAGCCGCCGGTGCGGATGCGGCCGGGACGGATGAAGAGGGAACGGATGCGGAGGGAACGGACGCCGCGAGGGTCGAGGCTTCGAAGGCGCGGCTGAGATCCGCAGGCTCGAGGACCCCGGCGTCGAGTCGGTAGTGCCGTCGGGCACGGGCGGCCACATGGAGGTCGTGCGTGATGGTCACCAGCGCCGCGTCGGTCTCGGTCGCGACCTCGTCGAGCAGCGACATGACGGACGCGCCCGTGTCGATGTCGAGTGCGCCGGTCGGCTCGTCCGCGAGGATCAGCACGGGCCTGCGCACGAGGGCCCTCGCGATCGCGACCCGCTGCTGCTCTCCTCCCGAGAGTCGATCGGCGACCTGCTCGATGCGATGACCGAGGCCGACTCTCTCGAGCATGTCAGCGGCGATCTGCCTCCTGTTCCAGAACAGCCGACCGCGCGCATGGCCGAGTGGCATCATCACATTGTCGAGCGCGGTGCGCCCCGGGAGCAGATTGAACTGTTGGAACACGAAGCCGACGTTGTCGCCGCGCAGCCGGTCCAGCCGCCCCGACCGCATCCGACGCACTTCGCGATCCTCGAACGACACGGAGCCGGTGGTCGGAGCGTCGAGCATCCCGAGGATGTTGAGCAGCGTCGACTTCCCGGAGCCCGACCTGCCGACGATCGAGACGTGATCGCCCGCACTGACCTCGAGCGTGATCCCTCGCAGGATCTCCAGCTCCGAGTCGTCAGCGAGCCGCACGCTCTTCGTCACATCGCTCAGCGCGACGAGGGTCACCAGCTGACCCCGCTGTCGCACTGCTCGACTCCGGGAGCCACCTCGTAGCAGACCTCCTCGACCGGGGCGACGAAGCCGGGGACGAACTGGCGGATCGACTCCCCCTCTTCGAGGCCGGAGACCACCTCGACCATGGCCCCGTCGTTCACGCCGAGCTCGACCGCTCGCTCTTCCGGTTCAGCGCCGTCGCCGGCGTCGACCCAGACGTTGCCCGTGCCCGCGCCACCCTGCACAGCGGTGACCGGCACCACCAGGGCGTCGTCCACCTGCCCGAGTGCCAGATCCATCGTCGCCGGCAGACCGGCGAAGACGATTTGGTCACCGGGCACCGCGCATCGCACGCTCGCTGTGCCCTCGGCGCTCACCTGCACCCGCACTCCTGTGCACACGAACGGCGCGGGCCCCCCGGTGATCGTCACCGATGCGTCGGCCGGCGCATTCACCAGGCGGTACAGCTGGACCGGCTCGACGGTCGCGAGCAGGTGGTAGCGCGCGGGCGTGAGCGTGAAGATCTCGGTTCCGGTGGATGTCGCCTGACCCTTCACGAGAGCGATCTCCGAGACGTCGCCGGCCTCCGGCGCGACGACGTCCACATCCTTCTTGGGCTCGTCCTGCCGGATCGTGAAGAGCTTCTGCCCCGCCGCGACGGTCACCCCGTCGGGGACATGCACCGCGATGACCGTTCCGGTGATCTCCGACCGCACCGGGAACGCGTCATCGCGTGCGACGTTGCCGCTCAGGGTGAGAGCGTTCACCACCGAGCCCCGTTCGACCGGGATGACGGGATCGACGATCGACGACTCGGGGCTGACCATCGCCTCTGTGGCGTCCGGGAAGAACGCGATCTTCACGAGAGCCGCGGCGCACGCGCCGAAGACGAGAACGAGAAGAAGAGGGAAGATCCAGCGTCGCCAGACGATCACGGCTGCCTTTCCGGCGGCGCCGCCCTGGCGCATCCGCGGTCAGCGTATCGGCATGGGTCGATGACCCACCCGCCCCGAGGCGGCGTGTCCCCGTCGGCGATGCGGACGGTATATCAGGCGCGAAGCGCCTCGTGCCGGACGACGAGCCATCCTGCGGGAACGGACAGGCGGTCCGCATGCTGTGCGCACAGATCATGCGCGTTCGGGTGGCGCGCCATCCCCAGGGGCCCGAGCGCGGCCATCTGATCGCCGTAGTCGTAGGTGAGAGTGGCCACGGCCTCGCGCGCGCAGCCGACCTTCGAGCAGAGTCTTCCGTCCATTCACGCCAGGCTACGTCGAGGTTCATCGGATGAGCGGATGCCGCGCCGCCGCGCCCGTCGGACTCGGCCTAGACTTTCGCTATGCCCCGTCGCTCCCGCACCTCTGACGCACCCCGCCGCGGGGCCAGGCACGGGCGCCACGGTCGGCTCGGACGCAGCGAGGTCGTGCGCCCTCCACTCGCCCCTCTCGACGGGCGCATCGACAGGTTCGATCTGACCGTCGGCACTGCGGTGGAGTTCCTTCGAGGAACCTGGCCCGAACTGCAGGAGGTGCGGTTCGAGATCGGCGCCATGCCCGCGTTCGAGGCCGCAGACGAGGTCCCGCGCTGGTACCTCGATCACGAGAAGGCGCGCATCGTGCTCTTCCGGCTTCCCATCGAACGGCTGCTGCCGCCGGGACACGACGACTCCGCCCACCGCAGGATGGCGATCGAGAGCGCTGTGTTCAGAGCTGCGGCCGAGTACGTCGGCCGCGAGCCCTGGGACCTCGGCGGCCACGAGCACTGAGCTCAGAGACCGTCCTCGCCGGTCCGCAGGTCACGGGTAGACGGTGATGCTCTGCTGCGCTCCCGCAGCCGGCCATACCGGCCAGACCGCGAGCGCTCCGGGCGCGCTCATCGTGACGGAGGCATGCACCGGCGCCGAGGTCGACAGCGCATACACCGTGCGCGGCGTCACATCGACCGACGCCGACGAGTGGGCGGGGACAGTGACCTCGACGGGCTCTCCGCCCGATGTCGATGCGACCTGCACCGTCGCATCGGAATCCTCGTCGTTGGCGAGCACGAGGCGCGGCGTCGGCCCGGCAGGAACGGCGACGTACAGGTCATCCTCGAGCTCCGGCGCCGGCGTGACCCAGGCGAAATCGTCCTGCGGCCCGGCGACATCCTGCTGCCGCACCGCGGCGAGCACGGGGTTGTCCGATTCGATGCTCATCGTGTAGTCCCCCGGCGACAGCGCGGAGAGCGACAGCTCGGTGGGCGCGTCGGCGGTGAGCGGAACGGTGAACTCGTCGGCGATCGTGGACGCACCGACCTCTCTGACCGTCACGACGGCCTGGGAATCGACCTCGGGTGACATCAGCCGCAGAACCGCCATGTCTGCGTTGTCGCCCTGGTTCTCGAAGACCTGGATGCCCGGGAGCACCGGCTGACGCTGCGCAGCGGGAACCGCATCCTGCAGGTCGATGCCCGAGGGATCGAGGGTCCGGGTGAGCGACGACTGCAGTACAGCCCGCACGGGCGACCCTGTCGCGGTCACCTTGACGATCGGGAAGTCCGATCCGGCGGCGATCGATGACAGCGCGAGCGCGACCTGAGACTCCGCGGGGACGATCACGGTGCTGGACGCCCGCGCAGACCCGAACACGCCGAGAGAAACAGTGGAGGGCACGACCCCGGGGTTCGTGAGGACGATCAGGTCCTCGGTCCCGGTGGCGACCGTTCCGCCGACGAGCCACGACTCGATGCCCGCAGGACGGCAGGGCGCCGCGGCGAGACCGAACAGGTCCGCCTCCTGCACGCTGACCGACTCCGTGGCGCCGAGCAGCGGCGCCTGGCGTCCCTCGACAGGGCCCACGAGGCGTTGCGCGGATCCGCCGTCGGCAAGGTCCTTCGCAGGCAGGGGACTCGACTCCGGTCGCCCGGACGACCCCTCGGAGGTCAATTGGGGAGACGCCGCCGACACCATCTCGAGCGGGTTGGAAGGATCTCGACCGACAGCGCGAAGGTCACCGTTGCAGACGAGAACGGTGTCACCCGGGAGGGGCGCCACCTGCGCCTGAGCGGGCTCGTGCGCGACAGTCGGCCACGGCGCAGTGATGCCGACGACGACACCGACGACGCACGCTCCTGCGACGACGGCGCCTGTCAGGACTCGAGCGCCGGTCGCCGCCACCCGGAATGCGCGGTTGCGGGTCATCGCCGCTCCTCCTCACCCTGTTCGGTCGACGGATGGGCCTCGACTGCCGCATCCGGCTCGGGCCCGACCGAGGGCGCGGCGTCGGCTGTTGCGGCTGTCTCAGCGACCTCCGGATCGCCGTGCGGTTCTGCGGCGCCGTCGCGGTCCTCGGGGTGCCGAGGCAGCACGAGCGGCTCTTCCGGTGCTCGTCCGACGATGCGCGAGCGGGCGCGGGCTGCTCGCCGCGACGCACGTGTCGGCACGGACAGCAGCAGCGCCGCGAGCACGAGCACGAGCTGGACCGTGATCACGAGGCGCGCTGTCGCCTGCTGAGCGGTCGAGAGCGGAGCCCGTGGCGAGGCGTCGGCCTCGAGCCTGTAGAGCACACCACGGTCGGTCGAGCCGGCCTGGACGAAACCGGCCCGCTGGTCGAGCGATGTCACCGCGGCCGTGCGCAGAGAGCGAGCACGGTCCGACTCCTCACCCGAGACCTGTGCGAGCAGGACGTACGAGATCCCCGTCCGAGCCAGCTCATCAGCCGCATCGAAGTCCCTGGCCGAGAGCAGATCGACCGCGAGCGTCGTGAGGTCGGAGCCGCGCAGCTCCGTCGCTGTCGAGAGGATCGTCGTCTGGGCGCTCAGCGTCTCGCTTCCGCCCCACGCCACCTCGGTCGCCAGGCCGCCGTCGTTCTGCGGGGTGAGCACGAGGGTTCCGATCTGACGGTCGGCACCCGCCTGCGCTGCGACATACGCCGGCAGCGTCGATGCGGGACCGTCTCGGAGCTCCGATTCGTCCGCGTGGACCGCGGCCAGGGCAGGAACAGCGCACACGGCGATCGCAAGACCGGCGACCGCCGCGCTGAGCACCCGGGCCCGTGGCATGGTCACCGCGGTGTCGAGCGTCACGAGGGCGGCTCCGGTGACGCCGATCCACGCGAGGCTGAGACCCGATCCCGGCCAGATGGCGACGGGAGTCCCCTGGGCGAAGGACACGGCGACTCCCACGGCCAAGAACGCGGTGGCCAGGCCGCAGAGCGCGACGAGCAGAAGAGTGATTCCGGCTCGCCAGCGCGGGGCGACCGCTGATGCGAGAGCGAGGAGCGCGAGCGGGGCGAGCAGTACCCCCACCCACGGCGCGAGCTCGAGGCCGAGCCACGTCGCCCACCCGGCCATGTCACCGCTGGGGAACCCGCTGGCCAGCGCGAGCCTGCCTGCGGCATCGGCAGCTGCCTGCGGACCGGCCCAGATCGAGCCGGGATCCGCGAGCACCGCGAGGATGTCTCCGCGGCTCAGCTGCCAGACCACGAGCGGCGCGAAGAGGGCGACGGCGGGAATCGGCACCCAGACCAGGCGGACGGCTCCGCGGATACGAGCGCCCACGAGGGTGATGCCGAGCGCCACGACCCACAGCAGGAGGAGTGCCGGGGCGAGCGAGGGCGCACATGCCGTGACCGCGGCGAAGAGGAGCGACGCTGCACCTGCCGCGCCCCACGAACGATGGGCCACCGCCCCGGCGTGGAAGAGCCAGGGCAGGAGGAGGTGCACCAGCACAGCGGCGGGGCGACCGTCCACGAGCGCGGTGAGGAAGGTGGGAGCGAGCGCCCACACGATTCCGGCGAAGATGCGCAGACCCGCACGATCGGTCACTCGCGTGGCCGCGAACCAGCCGCCGAGCACGGCGAGGGGCAGCGCCAGCACCCAGAGGAGCACGAGGGAGAACGACGGGGCGGCCGGCCAGAGGGAGCCGAGCACAGCGAGCACTCCGGAGAAGGGATCCGCGGGGCCGACGACGTCGACTCCGAGACCGCGCAGCCCCCAGGCGGCGTCATTCCACAGCGCACCCACCGTCGACCGCAGCGGAAGCAGCGCACCGCCACCGAGCACGGGCCACGCGAGGATCGTGGTGAAGGTCGCGATGCTGACGACGAGGGCGCCCAGCACCGCCCAGGCGCCGCCGCCCGAGAAGAACCGGAGCTCACTGACCGCTCCGCCCTCGCTGCCGTGGCCGTCATCCAGCCGACGACGAAGATCGGAGCTGCTCACACGCAGCGGGGCGATGCTCGACCAGCTCGAGGTGCGGAAGGAGCGGATGCGAGAACGAGACCGCGCGATCGCGCCGAAGCGGAACATCGCCGTCACCGCAGCCGCCCACTCGGGCGCGACGGCCTCCGGCCGCTTGCCGATCAGGTCGGCCATGGATCGCCAGAGCGCGAGAGGAAGCAGAGTGAGCCAGTGCAGCGGGACGGAGATCGCCGGGGCATAAGCGAGGCGGCGGTGCAGCTGGGCGAGTCTGGTCGCGAACGCGCGCCTGCCCCGCGCGGTCGGAGGTGTCCCTGGTCCGTCCGGTGACACGGATACGCGCGCCGAGGGCGCGAGCACGACGCGTCCGCCACCGAGGCGGGCACGGACTCCGAGGTCGAGACCCAGGTCGGCTCCCGCGAGCGCCGGATCCGGACGGAGCGCATCGCGGACCTCACCGCGGATCAGCATGCCGCGGATGTCCGCACCGAGCGCGTCGTCGCTGGCATCGTGCTGTCCTTGGTCGAGCTCGCCGCCGGCCAGCTCCACCGAGCGCCCCAGAGTCGTCATGCTGACGCCCAGAGAGACGATCTCGCGGTCGTTGTCGGTCTGCACGAGCTTGGGCGCCACGATCGCCGCCGACGGAGATCGTTCGAGAGTGCCGATCAGGCGCTCGAGCGCTCGCGGGTGCGGAGCGGTGTCCTGTGCGAGCAGCCAGACGGCGCTGCCCTCGAGTATGCGGGGTCGGGCGAGTTCGACGGCATCCGCGAATGAGGTGTTGCCGCGCGCCTGGATGATGCCCTCGACTGTACTCGTCACGGCCTCGCTCTCGCGAGCCGACGCCGCGTCGCCGCACATCACCAGGGTGATGGCGGCTGCGGGCGTCGTCTGGGAGCGCAACGCATCGAGTGTGCGGAGCAGCTGCGCGCGGGCGGAGGAACCGGGGCGCGCGACGATGATTGCGTGAACTCGGGCTGGCATGACGTGGTCAGCCTATGCGTGCGACAGGAATCGGGGGCTGACCCGACCCGGCGTGGCCGCGAAGCTATGAACGCGGACGAATCACTGCCGGGTCAGCTCGCGCGACGCTTGAGCTTGCGGCGCTCGCGCTCGGAGAGCCCGCCCCAGATTCCGAAGCGCTCGTCGTTGTTGAGCGCGTACTCGAGGCACTCGCCGCGGACATCGCAGGACGTGCAGATCCTCTTGGCGTCGCGGGTCGATCCGCCCTTCTCGGGGAAGAAGGCCTCAGGATCAGTCTGCGAGCACAGTGCATCGCTCTGCCATGCGAGAGCATTGTCATCGTCGGTCTCGACCTTGCGAACCCCGGGAACACCGAGGTTGATCGGATCGACGAACCAGTTCTCCGGTACGTCTGAACGGTAACCCGTCATCTCGCTCTCCAACCCCTAAATTCCGCCCCCTCGGCGGGCCGTGCTCAACTAATTACACCCGTGTCATTCCCATCGGTCAAGTCGCGGATCGTAAACCCTCAATCCGGTCTTGAAGGTTCTTGACCTCCGTACGGCGTGTCGCACGTCCGCCCGAGGAGTCAGCGGCCGGAGGTGAGATCGCCGGGCGATGCGACGAACGCCTCGCCCTGGCCGCCGACGGTCAATCGAACCTCGTCGGCGGACGCGAACGCGACGGTGCCGATCGGAACATCGAGCACTGCACCGTCCGCACCGCCCACCCTGACGCGACCGGACGTCGCGAGGACCATCGTCGGTCCGTCCACGTCGATGACGACGTCCTGGCCGTCGAGTTCGACCCTTCTCAGCGAGAAGTCCGCGACGGGCACCGGGTACTCCGTGATCGCACCTTCCGTCGTCGGGCGCAGCACCGGCACCTCGCCGGTCGTCGTGTCGAGGACCGAGAGCAGCTCGGCCACATCGATGCGCTTGGGCGTGAGACCGCCGCGCAGGACGTTGTCGCTCGCCGCCATGATCTCCACCCCGAGACCGGCGATGTAGGCATGCAGGAGCCCGGCCCGCAGGAAGATGCCCTCGCCCCTGCGAAGCACCACGTGGTTCATGAGCAGCGCGACGACCACACCGGGGTCTCCCGGATAGGTCTCCGCGATCGCCGCCACACCTCGGAGCGTCTCGGCCCATTCGCCCGACGCGGAGGCTGCGGCCGCGCTCACCGAGGCGACGACGTCGTCGACCACGGACCGCGCATCGCCGGAAAGCAGCCAGCCGATCGTGTCGCGCAGGACGTCGCCCTCACCGCGGAGACGATCAGCGAGTTCCTCGACCCCGGCGCTCTGCTTCAACTCCCCCAACAGGCCCAGGGTGTCGCCGACGGGGCGCAGCCCGCTCAGGGATTCGAACCGGTCGCTCAGGGCGACGATCAGCTCGGGCTTGTGGTTGTCATCGCGGTAGTTGCGAGTCGGGTCCGTGGCGTCGAGCGTCGATTCCCTCGCCCACCCGGCTCTCGCCTGCTCGACGGTCGGGTGCACCTGGATGGACAGCGGCGATGCGGCCGCGAGGAGCTTGAGCAGGTACGGCAGAGCACCGCCCGTGACGGCGTCCAGCGTCCCGCCGCCCTGCACGTCGGACGGGTCTCCCGGGTGGTCGCCGAACCACACCTCCGCCTCAGGCGCACCCGTGGGGGTGCGGCCTTCCAGGTCGGCCAGGAGCGTCGGGGATCCCCACGCGTAGTCACGGGGTGCATTCGAGAGACTGAGCAGCATGCCACCAGGGTATTGGCAGGGAACCCACGGTGCCACGACCGTCCCATCGGTGACTCGCGACTTCCGCGCGGTAGCCTGAACGCGATGGCGCAATACACGAAGCACCCGGTCGCCGCCCCGCCCGCCGCTCCCGAGCGCGAGTCCACGGGGCACCTTCTGCTGCGCGGGTACATCGGCCTGGTGCTGTTCGCGACCTTCGCGCACTCGGCGGTGTACAACCTCGTGGGCGAGATCGGCGCATTCATCACCCTCGTCGTGTTCCTGATCGCGACGCTCTCCATCGGCGTTCCGATGATCGCCCGTCGCAGACCTGCCGCGTTCGCGTGGCGTCGCCTGCCCTGGGCCGCCGTCGCTTACACCGCGCTGGCCCTGCTCTCGATCGCGTGGTCTCAGTGGCGCGGAGCGACCATCATCACCTGGGTCCTGCTCGCCACCGTCACGGTGAACGCGCTCTTCATCGTCCATGTGCTCACCTGGCACGAGATCGTGCGGGCGCTCGCTTCCGCGTTCAAGTGGATCCTCGGCCTGTCCCTCGCGCTCGAGCTGTGGGTCGCCCTTGTCGTCCACGCTCCGATCCTGCCGAACTTCTTCGTGCGGCCGGACGGCGAGACCGACGCCCACTGGTACTGGGTTCGCGGCAACCTCGTGGACGGCGGCCGGATCCAGGGCATCGTGGGCAATTCGAACGTGCTCGCCATCATCTGCCTGTTCGCGATACTCACCTTCGGCGTGCTGTTCGCCGCGCGCACGCGCTGGCGCACCACTCTCGCGCTCTGGGCCCTCCTCGCGGGATACTTCCTCGTCCGGGCCGGATCCGCGACGGCATACGTGTGCGCCGCCGCTGCCGCCGCAGTCCTGGTCGTCGCCCTGCTGATGCGCCGCGCGAAGTCTCCGGGCGCACGAACACGACTGTATGTGCTGTTCATCGGCGGCGCCGTTGTCATCGGATCCGCCGTCTGGCTCCTGCGTGAACCCCTGTTCGCCCTCATCGGTCGCAGCGCAGACCTCACCGGGCGCTCCGACAAGATCTGGGACAAGGTCCTCGCGCGCGCCGCGGAGCATCCGATCTTCGGCAACGGGTTCTCGAGTCCCTGGGTTCCCTTCGATCCTGCCTTCGCCGGATGGATCGAGGATCACGGCATCACGGTGTTCCACGCGCACAACATGTGGCTCGACGTGCTGATGCAGCTGGGCGTGGTGGGGGTCGTCCTCATGGCTCTCGCCTATCTCAGCCTGCTCTGGCGTTCGTGGTTCTTCGCCATCGACCGCCCGCGCTGGGATCTGAGGTCGGACCGCGACTATTCGGCGATCACTCTGCTTCCGAGTCTCTTCACGGTCGTGCTGCTCGTGCAGGGTCTGACGGAATCGACCCCGATCATGCTCTGGGGCTGGATGCTGCTGGTCCTGCTCTCGTTCAAGATCAAGGTCGTGCCCCTGGTCGGCGTCGGTGAACGCGAGCGTGTGATCGAGCGCGGCGAGCGAAGCCGGCGGGTTCCGTGACGCCCGAACGTCGTCTGAGCGATCTGCTCGGCTCGGCCGAGTTCGCCCGCGCGTACACGATCGCGGTCCTCACAGCGGTCTTCTCGTCGTTCGCGATCGAGCACATCGCCTCATCGGTCACCCTCGCGACGATCATCGCCGTCCTGTGCGTCGTCGGCGCCTGGATCCTGTGGGTGCGCAGAGAGGAGCTGTCGCTGCTGCGGATCGCTCCGTCCTCGCTGCTGGCCTTCCTGGCGTGGGCCGCCGTCAGCATCGTGTGGACGACCGACAAGTCCGACACCGCGTTCGGGTGGATGGAGCTCTTCGGCTTCGCCTTCCTGGCGATCACCGTCGGCCACATCCGCGACACCCTCCAGACCGTCCGCGCCCTGGGCGACTCGCTGAGGTTCCTCCTCCTCGTGTCGCTGGGCCTGGAGATCCTCTCCGGCGTGCTGCTCGACACGCCCTTCCTCTTCCTCGGCATCCAGGGAGACCTGGCCGTCGGCGGACCCGTGCAGGGGATCTTCGGCAGCAGGAACATGCTCGGTTTCGTCACCGTGATCGCACTCATCACTTTCGTGGTGGAGTGGCGGTCGCAGTCGCTGACCGCTCGCATCGCGATCCCCTCGATCGCGCTCGCGGCGCTGCTGGCCTTCTTCTCCTCCTCCCCCACCGTGCTCGTGCTCGCGGCCGCAGTCGGCGTCGTCGCCGTCGCGCTCGCGATCGTCCGTCACACCCCGCCCGAGCGGCGGACCATCGTGCAGTGGGTGCTCGGTGTCCTCGTCGCTCTCGCCCTCGCCGCCGCGTTCGCACTGCGCCATGTGATCATCGCGCTGCTCGATGCCGGCTCGGATTTCTCGATCAGAGCGACCCTGTGGAACACGATCCTCGATTTCGTCGCTCTCAAGCCGGTCGAGGGGTGGGGCTGGTACGGCGCGTGGGCCCGCGGAGAGTTCCCGTTCACGTACATCAACTTCCTGCTCGACGACCACCACCAGAGCGCGCTGAACGCGTACTTCGACGTCCTGCTGCAACTGGGCGCCGCCGGCCTCGTGCTCTTCCTCCTGTTTGGCGGCATCGCCACCGTCCGGTCCTGGCTCGTCGCGAGCGCTCGACGTTCGGTGGTCTACGCCTGGACCCCGCTCATGCTCGTCACACTCGCCGTCGAGTCGATGTTCGAGAGCTTCACGATCGTCGGCGCGGGCTGGTTCATGCTCGTGCTCTGTGCGCTGCGGGCCGGCCAGACGAGGTCGTGGCGGGAGAACATCGACGCCGCGCACACCGGGGCGATCCCGACGCTGCGTCCCGAACGCTGACCTCCGCGCCGCGCCCTCGGCGGATTCCGAACTGCTCCGGGTAGGGTGGATCTGCTCGCGGCGCCCTGCGGGCCCCGAGCCTCCGGAGATTTCACCTCGTGACTCACGCCCCCTTCGACCCGGCCTCCGCGACGATCGTCATCGTCACGTACAACCGGTCTCACCTCCTGACCGGCCTCCTCGAGAGCATCACGGCGATGGACCCGAAGCCGGGCCATGTCGTGATCATCGACAACGCCTCGTCCGACGACACCACCGAGGTCGTCGACTCCTTCCGTCCTCGGCTCGGCACCGAGATCGTCTACCGACGCCTCGAGACGAACACCGGTGGGTCGGGCGGCTTCAGCGAAGGCATGCGCACGGCGTACGAGCTGGGTTCTCAGTGGATCTGGATGATGGACGACGACGTCGAGGTCGTGACCGACGGCCTGGCGAAGATGGGCAAATGGGCCCCACGGTTCAAGAGCATCCAGGGCCGCCGGTACGACTACGACGGCAGCGAGTTCTACTGGCAGTACCGGATCGCCGAGCGCATGGGCATCCCGATCCCGTTCGCGCCGTCCGGGTTCGATGCGTCGGGCTACAAGGAGATGAACAGCGGATGCTTCGAAGGCATGTTCATCCATCGGTCCATCGTGAAGCAGATCGGTCTGCCCGACCACCGCTTCTTCATCTACTGGGATGACCAGATGTACGGGTGGCTCGCCTCGCGCAAGACCACTGCGGTGATCGTCGACGAGTTCGTCCTGCGACGCACTCGCGAGATCAAGCAGTGGGACATGGGCATCCGCCACATGAATGCCTCGAGCAACGCCTACCGGTTCTACATCATGCGCAACCGGGCGTACATCAAGCAGTACTACCGCGTTCACCGCAACTACAACCCCGTGCTGTTCGGCCTCGGGACGTCGATGACGTTCGCGAAGGAGCTCATCCGGCTCCTGTTCGTCGAGCGCACGGTGCGAGGGACGAGCAATCTGTTCCGGGGACTCAAGGAGGGCGGCAAGCTCGGCCGCGATCGCTCCTGGACGCCCATGCCCGCTCTGGAGGACTGACCGCATGACCGACGAACCGCAGCCGGAACTCCGCTGGGCGCCACTGGAGCCGAAGCCGAGCAATCGTGGTCGTGTCTGGCTCATCGTCGGGCTCGTCGTCGCCGTGCTCGTCATCGTGGGCGTGCTGCTGTTCTTCCTCCTCCCGCGGGGCGAGACCCCGACTCCGGGAGCCAGCGGCTCGCCCTCCCCCTCCGCGTCGGCATCGACATCCCCGTCCCCGTCAGCGTCAGCGTCGCCGACGCAGACCGAGACCCCTCAGCCGACGGCGGAGCCCGCGCCGACGATGACACCGATCACGACCCCGCCCCCCGTCGCGGACCCCTCGGTCGACGCCTTCCGCGGACAGGTTCAGGGCTGGCTCGATGATGCGCTGACGGGACTGCAGATCGTCAGCGAGTCCAGTGGGCAGGACGCGACCGAGGTCATCGAGAGCCTCCAGGCCGACGCGCAGCGGCTCGGCGAGAGCGCTCCGCCCTCATCCATCGAATCCGCCTGGGGCAGCGCGCTGAGCGAGTACGACCAGGCGCTCAGCTCGCTGCACGCCGACGCGGCCGCAGGGATGCAGGCGAGCGTCGACGGCGCACGCTCGGCTGCGAATCAGCTTCGAGGCCTCGTCGGGCTCTGACCCCGCGGCGGCGGCCCGATCCGTTCGGCTCAGTCGCCGTCGGACTCGAGGCGGCGCAGGCGCTCCTCGTAGTGCGCCGCGAGTTCGAGGCGCAGTCGCGCGCGCTCGTGCTCCGACTGGGCGCGGCTGAGCGCCTCGTCGGCTTCCAGATCAGCCACATCGAGGCGCACGCGCAGCCACTCGAACCGCTGCTCGAGCGCGGCGACCTGAGGAGCGATGCGATCGAACTCGGATCTGATGTAAGAGAAGTCGGCCTGGGTTCCCGCGAGGCGTGCCTCGTAGTCGCGCTGCGCGTGTTCGACCTGCTCGAGAGCACGCCCCATGCGGGCGTCCACTCTCGCGTCTACACGGCGTTCGACGACGGCGTCGAGTCTGCGACGGAGTCGGTTCAGCATTCAGTCCTCAATCATTCGGGTGATTGTCGATGGTCTGTGGGATTCAGCGGTGATACGTGACGCGGCCGGAGTCGATCCAGTCCCGCACGAGCGCCGACTCCAGGTCGATCCGGTGCTCTGCTCCGACCGCCGAGGGGTCTCCGTAGGCGTGGTTCCATGATGTCTGATCCGGCGCGTCGACGAAGGAGAATCCGGCCGCATCGACCGTGGCGTCCGGGAACAGGCGGGTGGCGATCCAGAGCATCACCGTCCCCGTCGTCGCCCACTGGCCACCGCTGCGCGGATCGGCTCCCATCGCCTCGCCGAGTGGCAGCACCACCTCGCGGTTCGGCATCGTCACGATTCCGAGATCCGCGGGCCAGAAGGCCGGGAGCTTCGGGTTCTCCCAGAGCAGGCGCCCGGGTTCGATCATCAGGTAGAGGCGCTCGGAGTAGCCCTCGAAGAACCAGGGCGTCGGACGCACACCACGATTGAACACGACGACGTCGGCGCGCCGACCCACCGACGGCATGCCGTCGACGTCGTCGACACGGAAGCCGTTGACTCGGAACACGATGTCAGCCGTGTCGAGCATCGCGGCGCGCTCGTCGGACGGCTCGAGCGGCTGATTTCCGACGACGGCGATCCGACGAGCGGTATCCGCTCGCCCGTATGCCGTGACGAGCGGACGGAGTCGGTCGTAGAAGTCGACCTCTCCGGCAATCGCCCTGTCATCACCGACAAGATCCGTCACACGCCCCATGAGACCTCAGCTTAGGGCACCGCGGCGGCTGTCCCATCGGCGGGGCGGCGAGTCACGGAGAGGACGCGTCTAGAGTTGTCGGCGTGACTTCTTCGCAGACCATCCCGCTCTCCACGGCGAGCATCGGCACCGGCTCCCCCGTGTTCACGATCGCTGAGATGTCGGGAAACCACAACGGCGACATCGATCGGGCGCTCGCGATCGTCGACGCGGTCGCCGCCACCGGCGCCGACGCTCTCAAGATCCAGACTTACACCGCCGACACGCTCACGATCGACTCCGACAAGCCCGCCTTCCGGGTCGCGAGCGACCACGGGCTCTGGGGCGGCAGGAACCTCTATTCCCTCTACCAGGAGGCTCACACGCCGTGGGAGTGGCATGCGCCGATCTTCGATCGCGCGCGCAGCCATGGACTGATCCCCTTCTCGACGCCCTTCGATCCGAGCTCGGTCTCGTTCCTCGAAGAGCTGGGGGTCGAGATCTACAAGACGGCATCCGCTGAGATCGTCGATATCCCGCTCCTCCGGGAGGTCGCCCGCACCGGTAAGCCGATGATCGTGTCGACCGGCATGGCGACGCTCTCGGAGATCGATGCGGCGGTCACCGCCATCCGCGGTGCCGGAGGCACCCAGCTCGTGCTGCTGGCCTGCACAGCGGCCTACCCCGCGGTTCCCGAAGAGGCGCGACTCGGCAACATCGCGGCGCTCCGAGACGCCTTCGACGTGCCGGTGGGGCTCTCGGACCACACGCTCGGGATCGGGGTCGCGGTCGCCGCTGCGGCCCTCGGCGCGGTCGTGATCGAGAAGCACGTCACGCTCGACCGAACGGACGGCGGCGTCGACGCGGACTTCTCTCTCACACCCGACGAGTTCAGCGCTCTCGTCGTGGCCTCCGAACAGGCGCGCGTCGCATCCGCGAGCGGTGTGTCCTTCGGACCGACCGCTCAGGAAGAAGCGGTGCTCGCCCTTCGCCGTTCGCTGTTCGTCGTCACCGACGTCCGAGCGGGCGACACCGTGGGACCCGAGAACGTGCGGTCGATCCGCCCCGCCGGCGGACTCCGCCCCGATGACTTCGCCCTGGTGAGCGGACGCACGTTCACGCGAGACGTCGAACGCGGCACCCCGCTGACCTGGGATGCGCTCTAGACCGCGAGTCCTACGAGAGCCGCCACCGGGCGAGGGTGAGGAAGCCGGCATCGTCGGCGGGCAGGTACGGCAGATAGCCGGCGCGCTCGAACAATCGTCGTGATGCGACGTTGTCGCCGTGCACAGTGGCCACCATGCGCACCGGCGGCTGTTCGGCGAGGGCTCGCTCCGCGGCCTGGAGCACCGATGCCGCCAGCCCGCGGCCACGGCTCTCGGGTGCGACCGTGATCGAGATCTCCCACTCGTCGGCCGACCGTCGGTCCCATCGGCAGGTGGCGACCGGCACCCCGTCGGACTCGACGATCAGGAGTCGCCGGTCCGGGTTCCGCAGGCTGCGCGCGAGCCAATCGGTGTGCGATCTCCAGTCGATCTCGCCGCGTGAGCGCGAGCCGGAGCGGACCTCCGGGTCGTTGCGCCACTCGAACAGTCTCCGCCCGTCGTCGACGTTCGCCGCACGGGCGACGAGTCCGGAGGGAGGCTCGACGGAAGGGCGGGTCGTCAGCAGCTGTTCCCAGGACGCCACGATCCGCCAGCTCCCGAGTCCGTCGACGGTCCGCTTCAGCTCGGCGGCCGTCCGGGCGAGCGATGCCGGAGAAGCCAGGAGATCGGCGAGCGCGCCGATCCTCTCCTCGAGTCCGTGATGGGGCGGCTCCCCGAGGCCCACCGCGAGCCCCTGTTCGACGACCTGACGGTAGCCGACCCGCTGGTTGTCCGCCACGCAGACGAGCGCCATGGGAAGACCCATGCACGCGAAGTCCCAGACCGAGGTGCCGGCAGCCGTCACGGCCAGGTCGTGGGACGCGGCGATCGCGGGGAGGTCCTCGACGAAGCCGAGGACCTGGACGGCATGACGCGAGGACCCCGCCGCGGACAGCACGTCGGGACGCCGCCGGGGGTCGATCACCGTGATCTCCACCGGAGAAGGAACGCGATCGAACGCGGCGACGACGCGCGCGGTCACGCCGTGAGGGTCCGTGCCGCCCATCACGATCAGCACGCGAGGCGCTGCCGCCGCCGTCCTCCGGGCGTCGCGCTGAGCGAGCACCTGAGCGCGTACGACAGCCGCGTCGATGCCGGCCAGATGACTCCGGCTGCGTTCAGGACTCGCGAAGGTGCGCTCGGACGCCAGATTGGCATCGATGGCCAGATCGGCGTCGCGCACACCGAACGGACCATCCTGCATGTTGCTGAGCAGCACTGCGAGGGACGAGAGATCGGGGACTTCGCGATAGGTGTCCAGATGGATCACGTCGGCGTCCCGCCCGAGCTCCGCGAAGTCGCCGAGGCTCGCCGCGGCGCCGTCCACGGTGAGCAGCTCGAGTTCCGGATCCATCCGGCGCAGGACCTCCGCACCGACCGCATCCACATCGCCGAACACCGACGCCGCCCACCCCCGGTCCCGCGCCTCGCGGGCGATGGTGAGAGTGCGCATGAGGTGCCCCATGCCCGCCTCGACACCGGCATTGCAGTGCAGGAGGACCCGTCGCCCGCTCATCACACGTCCCTCTCCTCGGGGGCGCGGCTGCGCCCACCCGATAGGATAGGCCGGGCATGGAACAACCCGAGCATCCGTGCCATCACGACAACGCTGAGGAGACAGAGTGTCGGTTCTCGAGGGCGCGAGCATCCTCATCACTGGCGGCACCGGGTCGTTCGGCAAGGCGTTCATACGTCACGCCCTGACCCACATCAATCCCCGGCGTCTCGTCATCTTCTCGCGCGACGAACTCAAGCAGTACGAGGTGCGGCAGCAGTTCGGCGACGACCCTCGACTCCGGTGGTTCATCGGCGACATCCGCGACGAGAGGCGACTCGCTCGCGCGCTGCACGGCGTCGACTACGTCGTTCACGCCGCTGCCCTCAAGCAGGTGGACACGGCCGAGTACAACCCGTTCGAGTTCGTGAAGACGAACATCCTCGGCAGCCAGAACGTGATCGAGGCGTCGATCGACGCCGGTGTGAAGCGCGTCGTCGCGCTGTCGACGGACAAGGCCTCGAGTCCGATCAACCTCTACGGTGCGACCAAGCTCACGGCCGACAAGCTCTTCATCACCGGCAATCACTACGCAGCCGCGTACGACACGCGGTTCGCGGTGGTCCGCTACGGCAACGTCATGGGATCCCGCGGCTCGGTCATCCCCTTCTTCTCCCGCCTGGGTGCCGAGGGAAAGCCGCTTCCCATCACTGATCTTCGATGCACGCGGTTCTTCATCACACTCCCCCAGGCGGTCGAGATGGTGATCGACACGTTCGAGCTCATGCAGGGCGGCGAGCTCCTCGTTCCGCGGATCCCGTCGATGAAGGTCACCGATCTCGCCCACGCCGTCGTGCCGGGAGCGGAACTCGTCGATGTGGGCCTGCGCCCGGGCGAGAAGCTCCACGAGGAGATGATCAGCCCGGAAGAGGGCCGTCGCGCCGTCACGGTCAGCGATGGGAAGTACTTCATCATCCAGCCCGACCTCGCGTCCTGGGGCTATCAGATGCCCGCCGGAGCCGTGCCCGTGCCGGATGGCTTCGCGTACCGGTCGGACAGCAACGATCAGTGGTACTCGCAGCAGGAGATCTCCGAGATCATCGAGGCGGGGATCTGACGATGCTGCCCTACGGACGGCAGTCGATCTCCGAGGAGGACATCCAGGCCGTCGTCGAGGTGCTCCGTGGCGACTGGCTCACGACCGGCCCGGCAGTGGCCGCGTTCGAAGCGCGACTCGGCGAGATCGCCGGCGGGCACCGGGCGGTCACCGCGACCTCGGGCACGGCGGCGCTGCACATGGCGTACGCGGCTGCGGGGGTCACGCACGGAGACACCGTGATCTCGACTCCGATGACCTTCATCGCCACGACCTCGATGGCGTCGGTCCTCGGGGCCGACATCGTCTTCGCAGACGTCGAGGAGGACACAGCGCTCATCGACCCGGACGCGGTCGACGCCCTCGTCGATGAACGCACCAAGGTGATCGCCGCCGTGGACTATGCGGGACACCCCGCCGACTACGACAGACTGACAGAGATCGCGGCGCGTGTGGACGCGCTCGTCCTCGACGACGCCGCCCATTCGATCGGCAGCACGTACCGGGGTCGGCCGGTCGGCGATCTCGCGGACCTGACGACGTTCTCGTTCTTCCCGACGAAGAACCTCACGACCGGCGAGGGCGGTGCGCTCGTCGCCAAGGATCCGAAGATCGCCCAGCGCGCCCATGAGTTCCACTTCATCGGGCTGGTGCGGGATGCCGATCGCTTCGCGATGACGACGGAAGGCGCGTGGCATCAGGAAGTCCACGAGTTCGGGTTCAACTATCGCCTCGACGACATCGCCTGTGCACTCGGGATCGCCCAGCTGGCGCGGCTCGACTCGTTCAGGCGGCGACGCGCGGAGATCACGCGGCGCTACGACGCGGCTCTCGCAGGCGTCGACGGGGTCCGTACTCCGATCCAGCGTGACGACGTCGAGCTGATCCGGCATCTCTATCCGGTGCGCATCCTCGACGGACGCCGTCGGACGGTCTTCGACCGGATGCGCGCGGACGGCATCGGGGTGCAGGTCAACTACATGCCCGTGTACTGGCACCCCGTGTACGCGGACGCCGGTTATCGCCGCGGAATGTGCCCGAACGCGGAGGCCTTCTACGCCGAGGAGCTCTCGCTCCCCATCCACCCCGAGCTCACCGACGACCAGGTCGACCAGGTCGTCGAGTCGCTCCTCAGGGCTCTGCGTTGACGCGGATCGGGATCATCACGCAGGCGCGGATGACCAGCACCCGTCTTCCGGGGAAGGTGCTGATCCCGGCCGGCGGCCGCTCCATGCTCGACCACCACCTCGACAGGCTCGCCGCCGCCGATCTGCCGATCGTGCTCGCCACCACCACGAACGCCGCAGACGACCCTCTCGCGGCCCTGGGGCACGCACGCGGCATCGACGTGTTCCGCGGCAGCGAGACCGATGTGCTGAGTCGGTTCTCGGGGGCGGCTTCCTCCGCCGAGTTGGATGTCGTCGTCCGAGTGACGTCGGACTGCCCGCTGATCGATCCCGCCGTGGTCCTCGAAGGCGTCCGTCGATTCATCGCGCTGGACGATCCTCATGCTCATGTCTCCAACGTCCTCCAGCGCACGTACCCGCGAGGCTTCGACTTCGAGGTGTTCTCCGCGGCCGCTCTCGCCGACGCCGACCGGAACGCCACCGAGCCTGCGGAGCGCGAGCACGTCACCCCTTATCTCTACGCGGGCGGGTCACCGCGGGCGAACATCCACTCGATCACGCAGGACGTCGATGCCTCGCACTATCGGGTGACGCTGGACACTCCGGAGGACCTGACGGTCATCCGCAGGCTGATCGAGGAGCACGGTGCCGCGTCGCTGGACGCGACCGGGATCGTGGCGGTGCTCGACGCGCATCCCGACCTGGCCGCGGTCAACGCGCACGTCGAACAGAAGAAGCTCGGCGAATGACCGGGAGATCGCCGGCGAATCCCGCTCAGCCGCGGTTGTAGTCGGCGTTGTACCGGTCGAGGACGTCGGTGATCGGCCCGTCCAGGGCGAGCGTGCCCTTGTCGAGATACAGACCTCGGGTGCAGAAGCGACGGAGGTCCCGCTCGTTGTGGCTGACGAAGAAGAGCGTGCGCCCTTCGGCGAGGAGCTCGTCGATGCGCTTGTAGCACTTGTCTTTGAACGCCTTGTCTCCAACGGCGAGAACCTCGTCAACGAGCAGGATCGGCTCGTCGAGCTGGGACACGACCGAGAACGCCAGGCGCACCTTCATGCCGTTGGACAGGTGCTTGTAGGGAGTGTCCTCGAATCCCGCCAGCTCGGCGAAGGCGATCATGTCGTCGTAGCGCAGCGCGACAGCGTCGCGCGGCATTCCGTGCAGACCCGCCATCAAGGCGACATTCTCCCGCACGGTCAGATCTCCCACGAAGCCGCCCGTGATCTCGATCAGCGGGGCGACTCCACCGTGCACGGTCACCGCCCCTTCGTCGGGGAGCAGCACGTTCGCGACGAGACGGAGCAGCGTGGACTTGCCCTGGCCGTTGCGCCCGACGACGCCGATCGACTCCCCCTGCTGCACCGTGAACGAGACGTCACGCAGTGCCCAGAACTCACCCGAGCGCGACCGCCGCGCCGCAGGGGCGAACAGGTCTTTGAAGTTCTGGCGCCCACGGCGATTGCGGCGGAACCGAACGCCCAGCCCGTTGGCCTCGATCGCGACGGTCATCCCAGCTCCTTCAGAACGGTGCGCTCGAAGGACCGGAAGGTCCATACGCCGAGCGCCAGAATGACGAGGGTCATGCCCACGCTGACCAGCAGAGTGAAGGGGTTCCACTGGTCGGGGAAGAACGGCATCCGATAGAGCATGAAGATCCCGGCGAGAGGATTGAATGCACCGAGCGTCTGGAAGATGCCGGGGAGGTCGGTGACGTTGTAGATGATCGGAGTCGCATAGAACATGGCGCGCAGAACCAACGCGGTCGTGCGCTCCAGGTCGACGAAGAGGACGCAGAGCGGGGCGACCAGAAGCCCCAGGCCCACGAGCAGGACGGTCTGCAGGAAGATCGCGACCGGCACCCAGAGGACTCCCCAGCCCACCTGCACCGTGTGCGCCGGATCCTGCTCGACCAGCAGGTTGATGATCACGAAGGCAGCGAGCACAGGCAGCGAGAAGAGGAACTCGATTCCCTTGCTCAACACGATGCGGTTGACCCAGATCGAGCGCGGGATCGCGGTGGATCGTACGAGCCGCGCATCCTTCTTGAACGCGCGCGTGAAGTCCGTGACCGACGTGTTGAACCACACCCAGGGCAGCAGAGCGCTGATGAGGAACACGATGTACGGGTCCTCGCCGACGTCGCGGTTGAAGATCTGCGTGAAGACGAACCAGTAGATCACGCTCATGACGAGCGGATCGAGCACCGACCACAGATAGCCGAGCAGGCTCGTCGAGTACCGCACCTTGAGGTCTCTGGCCGACAACAACCACAGAGAATGCAGATAGCGCCGGGGCGTCCCGGGCGCCCCGACAGCAGCGTGACTCACGGTGTCGAGTCTACGAGAGCGAGTTGTTCCACAGCGACAGCGCCGAGCCGATGGCCATGTGCATGTCGAGGTACTGGTACGTGCCGAGGCGTCCGCCGAAGTGCACGTCCTTCTCGCCCCTCGTGAGCTCGCGATAGGCGAGCAGGCCGTCACGGTCCGTCGGGGTGTTCACCGGGTAGTACGGCTCGTCCTCGCGGTTCGCGAAGCGAGAGAACTCCCGCATGATGACCGTCTTGTCCGACTCGTAGACGTCCTTACGCTCCGGGTGGAAATGCTTGAACTCGTGGATGCGCGTGTACGGCACGTCCATGTCGGGGTAGTTCATCACGCTGGTGCCCTGGAAGTCGCCGATGTTCAGCACCTCCTGCTCGAAGTCGAGCGTGCGCCAGCTGAGGGCACCCGCCGTGTAGTCGAAGTAGCGGTCCACGGGGCCCGTGTAGACGATGGGCAGCTGTCCGACCGTCGCCTTCTTGTTCAGGGGCTGAGCCTCATCGAAGAAGTCGACGTTCAGCTTCACCTCGATGTTGGGGTGATCGGCCATCCGCTCGATCCACGCGGTGTAGCCGTCCGTCGGCAGCCCCTCCCACGTGTCGTTGAAGTAGCGGTTGTCGTAGGTGTATCGCACAGGCAGGCGGCTGATGATGTCGCCGGACAGCTTCTGCGGATCCGTCTGCCACTGCTTCGCGGTGTAGTCGCGGAAGAACGCCTCGAACAGGGGGCGGCCGACGAGCGCGATGCCCTTCTCCTCGAAGTTGGACGCCGTCTTGACGTCGAACTCCCCCGCCTGCTCGCGCACGAGGGCCCGTGCCTGGTCGGGCGTGTAGGCCGACTGGAAGAACTGGTTGATCGTGCCGAGGTTGACCGGCATCGGGAACACGGTGCCCTTGTGCGTCGTGTACACGCGGTGCACGTAGTTCGTGAAGCTCGTGAAACGGTTGACATACTCCCACACCGTGGCGTTGGAGGTGTGGAACAGATGCGCGCCGTAGCGGTGGACCTCGATGCCCGTCTCGGGCTCGGCCTCGCTGTAGGCGTTCCCGCCGATGTGGTGGCGACGATCGATGACCGTCACCTTGCGGCCTGCATCGGCGGCGCGTTCTGCGATGGTGAGGCCGAAGAAGCCCGACCCGACGACAAGAAGATCCATGTTGCTGCTTTCTGCCCACAAGGCTGACATCCGCACGGCGTCGCGCGGCACACAGCAGACAACTCTACCTGCAGCGCACTCGGCGCTGCCTGTCAGCCCGCCTCGGTGCCGACACGCCCTCCGACGTCCAGCATCTGCTGGAGCATCGGGGCGAGCGTGCGCCCATACGAGTCGGAGAGGTGATTGTCGTCGATGTAGACGGCGACGTTGCCGATCGAGCCCCTGCACACGCCCTCAGGACACAGCCAGGGTCGGAAGTCCACCGCGATCACCCCGTCAGCCGCCGTGAGATCGTCGAAATCCTCTCCGTCGACGAAGGCGAGTTCGGGCACGTCGCACGATGCGGCGTCGGCACCCGGAACGACCTCCGAATCCTCCGACACGCACTCGTACATGTCGAAATCGAAGCGAGGATTGTCGCGCACGGCGATCACCTGGATGCCGTTCGCCGTGAGCTCCTCCGCGATCTCGCGGATCCCCTCGACGAGAACCTCGGGAGACGAGGGCGTCGCCCGGGTCGCGACCAGGTAGACCGCATCCGGCTGGACCCTCATCGCATACTCGATCGCCGCGGCGCGCCACTCGTCGCAGGGTGTACCCGCCGCCGACCAGGTCGGAGCTCCGATGCCGATGGCGCACCCTCCCTTCAGCAGGGCAACGAGGCCCCATCCCTGCTGATCGGCGAGAACGGCGAGAGGCGACATGAGCTGCTGTGCGTGCGAATCCCCCATCACGAGCACTCGCCAGGCGTCGGAGTCCTCCGCTGCCGCGGTCTGGGCGCAGCTGCCTGCCAGCGCAGGCTCCACAGGTTCGAGGTCTCCCGCGCAGCTGCCGTTCAGGTCCACCCACTCGTCATCGAGCGCCGTGGCCGGCGGCATCAGCGGGAGGTCGGTGACGGCGAGATCGATCGGCGAGTCGATCTGGGCGGCACCCGGATACCCGCCGCTGTCGCTGTCCATCAGCGCCGCCGCACGATGCTGGATCGTGAGCTGCCAGGCGGCGAGGGGTGCGGCGACCAGCAGGACCGAGGCCGCGAGTGCGAGGACGCCGAGACGACGGGAGCCATCGAAGAACGCGGCGTCGCGGATCGGGCGCTCCACGAGCGTCGACACGATCCGCGCCAGCACGAACGAGACCAGGACGATACCGGCGCCGGCCAGCCATCCCGGCTCGGACCTGCCGCTCACCATCATCCAGGTCACGAGGACCGGCCAGTGGACGAGGTAGAGCGCGTACGCGTCATGGGAGACGAATCGCAGCGGCGCCGACTCGAGGATCATCGCGGGGCCGCCACGCGGGCGGTCGCGCCCGGCGACGATGACGAGCGCCGTGCAGATCACCGGCCACAGAGCGAGATACCCGGGGAATCCGCCCTGCACGTCGAGCACGATTCCGCACATGACGATGCCGACGATCCCGACCCAACCGAGGAGTGCGGCGATCGACGGTCGGACGCGGACATGCGGGAGAGCGATCGCGACGAGCGAGCCGGCCGCGAACTCCCACAGTCGCGTGCGGGTGTCGAAATAGGCGAAGGACTGGGCGCGCATCGTCTCGACGACCGAGAATGCGAGCGAGGCGACGAAGATCGTCCCGAAGACGACGGCGAGTGCGGGGATGACGAGGTGGCGCCGACGACGGAGGATCAGCCAGACCGCGGCGATGATGAGCGGCCACAGGATGAAGACCTGTCCTTGGACCGACAGCGACCAGAAGTGCTGGAACGGACTCGGGGTCACGGAGTCGCGAGCGTAGTAGTCGACCTCCGACAGGGCCAGCGTCCAGTTCTCGACGTAGAAGAGACTCGACCAGGCCTCACGCCAGACGCGCGGCCACTCGGTCTGCGGATACGCCGCGAACGCGACGCCGAGGACGCCGACGATCGTCACGGCCGCGGCGGGCAGCAGCCGCTGGAAGCGGCGCAACCAGAAGGACGCGAGCGCGAGCGGACGCTCCGACCCGACTCGTCGCACGAACGACGCGGTGAGGAAGAAGGCGGAGACCATCAGGAACACGTCGACGCCGCCCGAGACGCGCCCCAGCCACACGTGGTACGCCACGACCAGCAGGATGGCGAGCGCGCGCAGACCGTCGATGTCCGCGCGGCGGGTGAGCGGATCCCCGGCGACAGGCGCGGTCGGAGGAAGCGGTGTCGGGTGCGTCGTTTTCATGAGGGGCGGCGTATCGGCGAGGGGTGTCGCCGCAGTCGTCTCGGGTCGACCGTCTGCCTCTGCCAGCCTATCCGCCCGTTGCGAGCAGTCGCTCGGCCGCCGCGTCGATCTCGGTTCCCAGCAGTCTGGCGTATTCGAGATTGAGATGATCCGCGTCGTAGTAGACGGGGATGCCGCCGACCACGGCGTAGCACGATGTCGCGTCGCAGAATCGGTCGGTCAGATCCAGCACGCTGATCGACGGTGACTCTGCCTGAGCGCCCGCCACGACCACCGGGTCGACCGGGTGTGCCTCGGCTCGAGGGCGCGCGCAGGACTTCGGGTCCTCGGCATTGTGCAGCACGCAGTCGGGGCTTCTGACCTCAGCGTTGAACGGAGGATCCGCCAGCGCGAGCACCTTGATCCCCTCCTCGCTCCACCGCGTCCAGTAATCGAGCAGTCCGTCCGACATCTGATCGACCTGCGGCCGGTCGCTGCCGTCGTCCACCAGCTGGAGCCGCGACGCCATCGCGGTGATGACGAGGTCCGGATCCTCTTCGGCGACGGTGTCGGCGAGGTCGCTCGACCACTCGCGGCACCTCTCGACGTCGGCGGCACCCCACGCGCTGCGGAACCCGATGAACTCGACGTCGGCTGCGGGACACCCGCCGTAGAAACTCGTGTCGACGATCCAGCCGTGCTCCTCTGCGATGTCGAACACAGCTCCCTGCCACTGCTGCGCATGGGAGTCCCCGATGAGCCACACCCTCGTCGGATCCTCTTCGCCTCGCGAGAAATCGCACTCGTGGGTGGTCTTGAGGTCCCCATACGTGAGAATCGGCAGGAACTCGCCGCACTCCGCAGGCGTGTAGAAGTACTCGTTCTTCTTGGTCATCACCGAATAGTCCGCAGCCCCGAAAGGGTCGTCGCACTCGGCCCCCGGTGCGAGCGCCGAAGGCCCTTCGCACGTCGACGCGGCGAGGTCGTCCGGTGGGCTGTCCGCCTCGACCCTCGCCGCATATGCGGCAAGGACCGCCGCCACGAGCGCCGCGATGACGAGCATCCCCGTGACCATGAGCCCGAACGCGCGGCGCGAGGAGCCGCGCCAATATCCCCAGGTCTGTCCGGCGTCTTCGACGAACCTCTTCGTGAGCACGGCCAACACCAGCGAGATGGCCAGAACCGCGATCTTCGAGAGAGTGCTCGCTTCGCCACCGATGACGAACGGGGCGACGACGATGAGCGGCCAGTGCCAGAGATAGAGCGAGTACGAGATTCCGCCGATCCACTGCACAGGTCTCAGTGCGGTCACCTTCGCATGCCAGAGAGCGGCGTGCGAGTTTCCGGCGAGGATCACCGCTGCGGTGCCGAGAACCGGCAGCAGTGCGGCGTACCCGGGGAAAGAAGTCGCATGATCATAGGCGAAGGCGGCGACGACGATGAGGCCGAACCCGAGCAGGCTGACGATGTCGGCCGCGGCGAGTCCGAGCGGGATTCGACTGCCGAGCAGCGCGACCGCCCCGCCGATCGCGAATTCCCACCCGCGCGTGAACGTCGCGAAGTACGCCTGAGGCGGAGCCATGGTCGTGTAGACGACGCTGGCGACGAAGGAGGCGACCCCCACCAGCGCGACGACCGCGATCAGCGCCGTGGCCGTCCGCGCTCTCACTCCGCGTCGCGTGTCCGGTCGTCCGGTGCGCCGCGACACGGCCAGCGCGGCCACCAGCAGCACGGGCCAGACGATGTAGAACTGCTCTTCGACCGAGAGCGACCAATAGTGCTGGACCACGCTCGCCGCATCATTGAGCGCCGAGTAGTTGACCGACATCGATGCCAGGAACCAGTTCTCGACGTACCCCGCGCTCGCTGCGACCTCCCAGGCGCCCCGCTCCCAGCGAGGGTAGGGAAGGAACAGCACGAGAAGCACGAGCGACACCGCGAGGACGAGCAGCGCCGCCGGAAGCAGGCGCCGGATCCGTCGGGCGTAGAACGCACCGAGGCGCACTCCCCCGGTCCGTGTCATCTCGCCCACCAGGTGCCCCGTGATGAGGAAGCCGGAGATCACGAAGAACACATCGACTCCGACGTAGCCGCCGGGCAGGCGCATCGGCCAGAGGTGATTGAGCACCACCAGGCCGATGGCCACGGCGCGAAGTGCTTGGATGTCGGTTCGGAACACCCGCGCCTTCGGCGCCGCGGTCGGAGCGTCTGCGCTCCGCAACGACACGCTCACGACCCGAGATACTCCCTGAGGAGCTCGTCTCCCACGCGAGGGGTGAAGCCGATGCTCTGCACCCGGGTCAGGTCGAGGACGCTGTTCGTGGGGCGCGGGGCGACGGGCGACGTCGCCGCGGCGAAGTACGCGTCAGTCGACACACCCGTGACCCGCGCCGGATCCTCGCCGACGAGTTCGAACACACGGCGGGCGATGTCGGCCCAGGTGACGCTCTCGCCCTCGGACGTCAGGTTGTAGACGCCGAACGGCGGGCGGGTCTCGACGAGGGTGCGGATGAGGCGCGCGATCTCTTCAGCGAACGTGAGTCTCCCCCGCTGGTCGTCGACGACCTTCGGGTCGACTCCCTTCGCGGCCAGCGACGCCATGGTGCGCACGAAGTTCCCACCACTCCCGATCACCCACGAGGTGCGGACGATGTAGTGACGAGGGGCTGTGGAGACGGCGAGATCGCCCGCCGCCTTCGACTGGCCGTAGACGCCGAGTGGACACACGACGTCGTCCTCCGTGTACGGTCGCTCGGCGGTTCCGTCGAAGACGTAGTCACTCGACACATGCACGAGGGTGATGCCGTGCTCCGCAGCGATGCGAGCGAGAGCTGCCGGTCCGGCGGCGTTGACCGCCCACGCATCCCGCCTGCCCTCGGGCGTCTCCGCACGATCCACGGCCGTGTACGCGGCGGCGTTGATGATCGTGTCGTAGTCGCGCCACCGTCGCGCGTCGGTCAGAGTCGTCGATCCGAGATCGAAATCCGCTCGCGTCGTCCATTCGACGCTGCCGACGCCTTCGAACTCGGCTCGCAGCGCGGTTCCCAGCTGCCCGCCCGAGCCGATGACGAGGGTCTTCTTCGGGGCGACCGGCTCGACATCCGCGAGACGCGGGTGTGCGAGGTCCTTCGCAGACACCTCGGCCTCGGCGAGCGGGATGGGCCACTCGATCGCGACGGTCTCGTCAGCGAGATTCAGGAACGAGTACGAGGCGTCCGGCGACCAGTGATCGTTCACGAGGTAGGTGTACGCGGTGTCAGGCTCGAGGGTCTGGTAGGAGTTGCCGACGCCGCGAGGCACGAAGATCGCCTTCGAGGGATCCAGCTCCGCCGTGAAGACCGCTCCGAATGTCGGGCCTTCTCGCAGGTCGACCCAGGCCCCGAAGATCCGACCGGTCGCGATCGACACCCACTTGTCCCACGGCTCGGCGTGGATCCCTCGGGTCGTGCCGACGGCGTCGTTGAAGGAGACGTTGTTCTGCACCGGACCGAAATCGGCGAGGCCCAGTGCGGTCATCTTCTCGCGCTGCCAGTTCTCCTTGAACCATCCGCGCGAGTCGCCGTGCACGGGCAGATCGAAGATCTCGAGCCCGGGAATCGTCGTCTCGGTGCGACTCAGAGGCTTTCCGAAGTCGATCTCGCTCACCGGGTCACTGTCCCTTCGACGCGTAGAACGCCTCGGTCTGGTCCTTGGACGGCGCCCACCACGATTCGTTGTCGCGGTACCAGGCGATGGTCGCGGCGAGTCCGGACTCGAAGTCGGCGAACTCCGGCTTCCAGCCCAGCTCGGTGCGCAGCTTGGTGGAATCGATCGCGTACCGCAGATCGTGGCCTGCGCGGTCCGTGACGTGGTCGTACGCGTCTCGCGGCTGGCCCATCTCCTCGAGGATGAGCTCGACGACGTCCTTGTTGTTCCGCTCTCCGTCGGCGCCGATCAGATAGGTCTCGCCGATCCGACCCTTCTCCAGGATCGTGAGCACGGCGGACGAGTGATCGTTCGCGTGGATCCAGTCCCGGACGTTCTCCCCGGCGCCGTAGAGCTTCGGCCGGATACCGCGGATGACATTGGTGATCTGCCGAGGGATGAACTTCTCGACGTGCTGGTAGGGGCCGTAGTTGTTGGAGCAGTTCGAGATCGTCGCCTGGACGCCGAACGAGCGGACCCACGCGCGCACGAGCAGGTCGCTGCCGGCCTTCGTCGACGAGTACGGCGACGAGGGGTTGTACGGCGTCTGCTCGGTGAACCGCTCGGGGTCGTCGAGCTCGAGGTCGCCGTACACCTCGTCGGTCGAGATGTGGTGGAACCGCGTCTCGTGCCGACGCGCCGCTTCCAGCAGCGTGTACGTGCCGATGATGTTCGTGTCCAGGAAGGGACGAGGACTGTGCAGCGAGTTGTCGTTGTGCGACTCCGCCGCGTAGTGCACCACGGCGTCCGCTTCTGCGGTGAGCCCGTCGACGAGCTCGGCATCGGTGATGTCACCGTGCACGAATCGCACCCGGTTCTCGGGGAGCCCCTCGAGCGACGCCCGGTTTCCGGCATAGGTCAGCGCGTCGAGCACCGTGACGGTGTGATCGGTGTTCTCCACCGCGTAGTGGACGAAGTTCGAGCCGATGAAACCGGCGCCTCCGGTGACGAGGATGTTCGACATCAACGACCTCTTTCCAGGGTCTCGAGCAGGTAGGTGCCGTATCCGGACTTCACGAGCTTCGTGGCCCGCTCGCGCAGGTCATCGTCGGTGAGGAAGCCCTGACGCCAGGCGACCTCCTCGGGGACGCCGATGCGCAGACCCGTGCGGCGCTCCATGGTGCGCACGTAGTCGCCGGCATCCGACATCTGGTCGAAGGTCCCGGTGTCGAGCCACGCTGTTCCGCGCGGGAGCACCTCCACCTGGAGCGCGCCTCGTTCGAGATAGGCGCGGTTGATGTCGGTGATCTCGTACTCGCCGCGAGCGCTGGGCTCGAGGGCGCGAGCGATCTCGACGACGTCGTTGTCGTAGAAATAGAGTCCGGGTACGGCGTAGTTGCTCTTGGGGTGCTCGGGCTTCTCCTCGAGCGAGACGGCACGACCGTCGGCATCGAACTCGACCACTCCGTAGGCGTTGGGCTCCGCCACCCAGTAGGCGAACACGGCGCCGCCCTCGACATCGGTGTAGCGCTTGAGCTGCGTTCCGAGCCCCGGGCCGTAGAGCAGGTTGTCACCGAGCACGAGGGCGACCTTGTCGTCGCCGATGAAGTCGGCTCCGATCACGAAGGCCTGTGCGAGGCCGTCCGGCGACGGCTGCTGCGCGAACGTGAGATTGACCCCGAACTGCGAGCCGTCACCGAGAAGACGCTCGAACTGCTCGGCGTCGTGAGGCGTGGTGATGATCAGGATGTCCCGGATCCCCGCCAGCATCAGCGTCGACAGCGGGTAGTAGACCATCGGCTTGTCGTACACGGGTATCAGCTGCTTGGAGATGCCGATCGTGATCGGATGCAGTCGGGTTCCTGAGCCACCAGCGAGAATTATGCCTTTCACCCCCATATCGTGCCACATCCCAGCTGGGACTCAGACAGGCACGATTTACTTGCGTCACATCGTTCACACTGGCATCGTCTGTGCATTTCCGTCACAATGAGCAGGTGACCGGCTCAAAATCCCCCCACCTGCTCGGCCTCATCGCCAGTGCAGCGGCTGTCGTCTTCGCCGCATCCCTGCTCGTGGCGACGCCGGCCAACGCCGTCGCGCCCTCCTCCTCCGGCGCTCTGTCGACTGCGGGGGCCACGCTGACATCCTCGACCGCGGTGACGGGTTCCGCGGACGCATCCATCCGGGACACCGCGAACCTCGCGCAGTTCAAGCCGGGGAACATCATCTCCGATGGCGTGTTCTTCCAGAGCGACACCATGTCCGCCGGCCAGATCGACTCGTTCTTCCGCGGGAAGGTGGCTTCGTGCCGAGGTGGGTACGTCTGCCTCAAGGACTACCGTCAGAACACACCGAACCGTCCTGCGGACAGCTACTGCCGCGGATACTCCGGAGCACCGAACGAGTCGGCGGCGACGATCATCGCGCGGGTCGCGCAGTCCTGCGGCATCAACCCGCGGGTGCTCATCGTCATGCTCGAGAAGGAGCAGAGCCTGGTCACGCACACGTGGCCGAGCACCTGGCGCTTCGACAAGGCCCTCGGCCAGGGGTGCCCGGACACTGCGCCGTGCGATCCGGCCTACGCAGGCTTCTTCTACCAGATCTACGGCGCCGCCCGGCAGATGCAGATCTACGCCGAGGGACGCTGGTTCACGTACTACGCGCCGGGGAAGACCTGGAACATCCTCTACCACCCGGACCCCAACCGGGCCTGCGGGTCCGCCCCGGTCAGGGTCGAGAACAAGGCGACCGCCGCTCTGTACTACTACACGCCCTACCAGCCGAATCGGGCGGCGCTCAACGCCGGATACGGCACCGGGGACGGATGCTCCAGCTACGGCAATCGCAACTTCTACCAGCTCTTCACCGATTGGTTCGGCAGCACTCAGACGACGGGCGCCGCTCCGGCCACCCTCGCGCAGGTGCCGGGTCGCGCGGAGATCTACCTCGTGCAGTCCGGTGTCCGCCACCATGTCGTCGCTGCCGAGGACCTCGCCGCGCTGCGGTCGAGGCTCGGCGGTGCCGTGTCCGTGGCCGCGGCGTACCTCGACCCGATGCCCGAGGGCAAGCCGGTCACGCGGTACGTGCACGACCCTCGCACCGGGACGCTGTACCTCCTGGAACCGGACGGCACCCGCCATCGCTTCGTCGACGCTGCTCAAGTCGCCCTGTTCGGATACGCGTTCAGCTCGTACGTCAACCTCACCGGCACTACTGCGGACCGATTCTCCGAGGGTGCCCCTGTCGGTTCGTTCTTCCGCTCGGGGGCGGACCCCGAGGTCTACCTCTACCAGGGCGGTCTGCGCAGGCATGTGGCCAACCAGCAGACCTGGCTCGAGGTCTCCAAAGGAACATCCGGGTACGTCGCGTCGATGAAGCCGTCCGCGGCCGCATCGATCGGCAACGGGCTCCTCGTCATCAAGGCGAACAGCCTGATCCGCGCCGCGGGAACACAGGATGTGTTCCTCACGCTTCTCGGCGACCGCCTGCTGCGCGTACCGAGCACCGCCCTCGCCCGTGAGTTCGGCGCTGCCGGCATCACCGTGGTGCCGAGCAGCTCGGTCGCAGCCAACACGAGAGTCGGTTCGACGCTCACCCCCGTCGTCTCGTGCGGCAGCAGCACTCTGATCGCCGCGGGCGGCAAGCTCCATCCGGTGTCGGGCACGCAGTATGGCGGCATCAAGCCGACCACGCTGGGCAGCGGGGAATGCGGCGCGATGCCCCGCTCGAAGACCACGGTCTCCGCACCTCTGTTCATCCAGCCGCAGGGAGCCCCGGAGATCTACGTCGTCTCGGGCGGCACGCTGCGTCATGTGCCGTCCCCTGCCGACCTGCTGGCCCTCAACGGGTCCAGGCCGTTGAAGGTGCTGCCCTGGTCACCGGCCACCGTCGAATGGTTCGGCACCGGTGCGGCGAACCTGCCCGAGAAGTCGTTCGTGCGCTTCACCGGGCGCGAGGAGATCTACCGATACGAGAACGGGACGTTGCGTCACGTCCGCAGCATCACGACCCTGCTCCAGCTGAACGGGGGAACCGCGCCGCGCGAATACGTGCTCCCGGGTGATCAGCTGTCGCGATACAAGGTGGGATCCCCTCTGCTGACCAGCGGAACCGACTTCGTGCAGTTCACCGGCGCGCCGGAGATCTACTTCTACGAGAACGGCAAGCTCCGACATGTGACGTCGATCGGGGTTCTCCTCCGGCTCGGTGGAGGGCGTGCACCCGCAGTGCTCCAGCTCGCCCCCGCCTTCAAGGCCGACTACGCCATGGGCGCTCCGATCACGTGATCGTCGCGTTCGGCCGATCGGATAGGATCGGTGAACTATGAGCTTGTCGTCGGACCGTGTCCTCGTGATCGTCCCCGCATGGAACGAGGCCCGCAACGTCGGACGCACCGTGCACGAGATCCGGGCAGCGAGCGCCGACTTCGATCTGCTCGTCGTCGACGACGGATCGACCGATGACACGAGCGCGGTCGCGCGAGAGGCCGGCGCCACGGTCATCTCCCTCCCCTTCAACCTCGGCGTCGGCGGAGCGATGCGCACCGGCTTCACCTACGCGAAGCGCCACGGCTACACGCGGGCCATCCAGGTCGACGCCGACGGCCAGCACAACCCCGTCGACATCGCGCGAGTCCTCGACGGTCTCGACACCGCGGACATCTCGATCGGCGCACGTTTCGCGGACGTCGGCGACTATTCGGTTCGCGGCCCGCGCCACTGGGCGATGGTGTTCCTGGCCAAGACCGTGTCCCGGGTCGCGAAGACCCGTCTGACAGACGTGACGAGCGGCTTCCGCGCTGCCAACAGCAGAGCCATCGAACAGTACGTCCGCTATTACCCCGCCGAGTACCTCGGCGACACCATCGACTCGCTCGTCGCAGCGTGCCACGCCGGATTGACGGTGACGCAGGTGCCGGTGGCGATGCGCCCGCGCGTGCACGGCACCCCGAGTCAGGGCCCGATCGGAGCATCGATCTACCTGCTGCGTTCGGTGTTCACCCTCGGCCTGGCGATGCTGCGACGACCCGGTTCGACGAGTCGGTCCACATCCGTGGGCGAACCGGAGGTCGCACGATGATCGTCATCGTCGGGATCGCTCTCGCTCTCGTCATCCTCGCACTGGTCTTCTGGATGCTGCTGACGCGACGTCTTCGCGAGAAGTACGCGGTGATGTGGATCGTCATCGCGCTGAGCGTCCTGCTGCTCGGGATCTTCCCCCAGCTCCTGCTCTGGGCGACATCGCTGCTCGGCGTGCAAGTGCCGGCGAACCTGCTGTTCGCTCTCGCGATCACCCTGCTCCTGGGAGTCGCGCTGCACCTCTCCTGGGAGCTCTCCCAGGCAGAGGACGAGATCCGCCGCGTCGCGGAGGAAGCGGCGCTGTCGCGCGCCGAGATCGACAGGTTGGATCGCCGCATCGCCGCTCTGGAGGCTCAGCACCGCGGCCGCGACGCCGACAGCGCTCCCCCGGCATGACGTCCGGAGCCCCGAGCGCCGATGTCTGGGGCGTCGTCACCGTGCATCGCCCGGCACAGGTGCCTCCGCTTCTGGGAGATCTCGCTCCGCAAGTCACCGGCATCATCGTGGTCGATGACGGCAGCGGTGCAGAGTTCGACGTGATCCGCGCGGACATCGCATCGACCGGTGCGCAGGTGATCACGTTGGAGAGCAACCGCGGCATCGGTGCGGCACTGAATCACGGCATCCGCTGCGCCATCGAACACGGCGCGAGCGCGGTCGTGACATTCGACCAGGACTCGACCATCGCCCCCGGCTTCGTCGCCGCTCTGGGCGCCGCGCACGAGCATGCGCGCGCGCACGGCGTTCCCGCGGGCCCCGTGGTTCCGGAGTTCTTCGCGGACGTCTCCCAGGCCGGGTCATCGACGCCGCAGGGAGTGGTCCACGCCGCCCACGCGATCCAGTCCGGCATGTATCTTCCGTCAGAGGTGCTCGAACGGGTCGGGCTGATGGACGAAGCCCTCTTCATCGACCTCGTGGATACGGACTTCGAGATCCGCTGCCTGGATGCCGACCTGCCGTGCATCGTCGCCCCCGGCCTCCGCCTGCCCCACCGCCTGGGTGCACGCTACCGGGTACCCGGCCCGCTCGGAGCGGTGCTTCCCACCCTCACGCTGAGCACGCCGTTCCGGTACTACTACAGGGCGAGGAATCGGATCGTCGTGGGACGGCGGCATCCGCGTCATCGGGCGCGCCTGCGTCGCGACGCGCGAGCCGACTACGCGTACTTCCTCATCGCGTGGATGCTGGCCAGGCCCCGATCCACCATGCGCAAGCTGCTCATCGCGGGGTTCCGTGACGGACGCGCTGAGCGCCTGGGCAGGATGAGCCCGGAACTCGCCGCTGACGCCGCTCGAGTCACCTGGCGCGCGCGCCCTGTGTGACCGGCGCGAGATTTGCGAACGGACCGCTCAGCGTGCCACCGTCGGAGTGCGCCGCCGGCCCCGGATCAGCCACCCCGCTGCCCAGCTCGCGACATAGGCGATGACGAAAGGCGTCGGGACGGCCCGCGCGCGGCGAACCCTCCGCAACATCCCCAGGGTCACCGGCAGTCGCCGACCCGAGCCGAAGAGCCGATCCAACTCGATCGCGCGTGCCGCGCGGGGATCACGCTCCAGGAGCGTCTGCGCCATGAGCTGGCGCCACCCCACATAGATCCAGAACAGCATCCGGGTCATCGCGGACGGCGTCGCCGCCCCCTCGTACCGCACGGCGAACGTGACGGCATTGCCCCAGGCTCTCCGCAGGGTCGCGATCGGTCCGAGTCTCAGCCTGCTCGGGTCGCCGAACACGTTCGCGGAGTGCTGCACGTAGTCCTGCACGACCTCATCCACGATGCGACCGCCTCCCTGCGCCATCCCGACGACAGCAAGCCAGTGATCGTGCGCGACCGTGTGTGAGGAGAGGCGGGGAAACGGCAGCGCCGTCGTCAGCAGGTCTCGGCGGAAGAGGCACAACGAACCGGTGAACTGATTCACGATCATCGTCGATGCCGGGTCGAGCTGCCGGCGGTCGGTGAATCCGAGCACCTCGTCACCGGGATGGGACACCAGACGCGCCTGCCCGGAGACGATCGCCGAATGCGAGAGGTACGGGAGCAGCTTCTCGAGCTTGTCGGGATACCAGAAGTCGTCCTGGTCGCTCAGCGCCACCCACTCGGTCTCGGCGGGCACCGCTGCGAGACCCCTCTCGAAGTTCAGGTAGAAACCCAGGCGTCTGCCGTCCGCGACGATGCGGAAGCGCTCGTCCCCGGCCGCGACCTCGGCGACGACCTCCTCGACGGTCTCCAGTTCTCCGTCGACGGAGATGATGCACTCCCAGTCGGTGACCGTCTGATCGCGAATAGAGGCGAGCTGGCGGCTGAAGAGTTCCCGGGAAGGTCGGTAGGCGGCGAGCACGATGACACCAACCATGGGACCCTGACCTCTCGTTCACGCCGACTCAAGTAGTCTAGGGTCGCACGCGTTCACGTCCGCGCCATCCGGAATGGTGTCGGGCCGCAATGGTCCGAGGAGTCCCATCGATGAAGGTTCTGCTGTCACGCTTCGCGGGCTTCAGCGCCGTTCCTCTGATCTCATTCATCGCGCCGCTGTTCCTGCTGCCGATCATCCCGAACGTCTTCGGTCTGGCGGCGTGGGGCTCCGTGGGCACTGCTCAGGCCGTGGGAACCGTCTGCGCGATAGTCGCGGGATTCGGCTGGAACATCTCGGGCGGAGCGCGCATCGCGCTCAGTGCCGACGACGACGCCCGACGTCAGCTCTTCGGTGATTCGTTCTGGTGCCGCGGACTGCTCGTCGTCGCGGCGGGACTCGTCGGTGCCGCCCTCAGCTCGGCCCTGGTTCCCCCCGAGTTCCGCCTTGTCGCCGCCCTCGTCACGCTGGCGACCACCGCCGCGGCCATGACCGTCGTCTGGTACGCAGTCGGCGTCGGGGATGCGCGGGTCGTCCTGCTGTTCGAGACCGTGCCAGTGAGCCTCAGCGTCGCTCTCGCGATCCCGCTCCTCCTGCTCACCGAGCAGCTGCTGTGGTATCCGGTCCTCACTCTGATCGGCTTCCTCACCGGCCCGCTGCTTCTGAACCTCCGCCTCTACCGACGACCCGTGCCTCCGTTCGCCGGGCGGCGCGTCCTGCGCGCATATCGCGCGAACGTCTCGGTCGCCGCGGCCGAGACGATCGGCGGAACCTACACCTCTGCGCCCATCCCGCTCGCCCAGGGCCTCCTCGGCGCGACGGCCAGTGGTCAGGCGACCTCCGCCGACAAGTTCTTCCGCATCGCCCTCTTCGCCGTCACGGTGCTGTCGAACACTCTGCAGAAGTGGGTGCTCGAAGTGTCTTATGCGCATGGCCGGGCGCGCCGCCATCTCGTGGCATTCGGCCTCCACACAGCCCTCGCTCTCTTCGGCGGTACGGCGCTGGCTCTGCTCGGCCCTGTGCTGTCCACGCTCCTGTTCGGCCGCGCGGCGACGCCCGAGATCGCCGTGTTCCTGGGCTTCGGCGCCACCTTCGCGCTGACGAGCCTGACGACCCCCTTCATCCGCAACGTCCTGGTGCCGGCCGGCCTCAACCGCTACGTGCTCTACGGCACCCTCGGCGCCGCTGTCGTCGGAGTGCCGCTCATGATCTGGGCGTCCCAGTGGGGTCTCAGCGGGATCATCGCCGGCCTCGCCGCCTCGGAGCTCGTGATCCTCGCCGTCGTCGGGTCGGCCGGAACACATCATCTGCTGCGGGAGAGGCGGGCGGCTTTCGCTCTCGTGGCACCGTCTGAGCGAGGAGTCGCACATGACTGAGACCGTGTGCGTATGCATGGCGACGTACAACGGCACAGGGTATCTGCGCGAGCAACTCGACTCGATCCTCGCGGGACTGCGGCCGGACGATCAGGTCGTCATCGTCGACGACGCGAGTACCGACGGCACCGTCGCCCTTCTCGAGACATACCGCGATGCGCGCGTGACCGTGTACAGAAACCCGAAGAACCTCGGTTACGTCAAGACGTTCGAGCGTGCGCTGTCGCTGGCGGACCGTGACGTCATCTTCCTCTCCGACCAGGACGATGAGTGGGTCGCCGGGCGTCGCGACCTGTTGGTCGAGGCACTCCGCGACCGCTCGATCGCCGCCGGCGACCTGGTGCTGCTCCCTGACGACTCGCCACTGAGCTCGCCGCTCACCGGACGACCCTGGCGCCTCGCTCCGCTCCCCTCGGGCGGATCGCTGGCGAACGAGCTGCGTCTGCTGGCCGGCGATGCCCCCTACTACGGCTGCGCGATGGCGATCCGACGTGAGGCCTCGGAGCTGATCCTGCCTTTCCCCGGGTTCCTGGTCGAGTCCCACGACCTGTGGATCGCGACGGTGGGCAACACGGCCCGTGTGCTCGCGCATGTGCAGAGCCCGGTTCTGCGACGTCGGCTGCACGATGCCAATGCGTCGGCACCGAGACCACGGGGTCTCCGCAAGGCTCTGCAGTCGCGGTGGATGCTTCTCCGTGCCTGGCGCGAGGCATCACGTCGCGTCGCCGCGGCACGACGACTCAGCCGAGGCGGCTCAGCCCCGTAGACAGCGGCTGAGCCTTTTCCGCGCGCGGAACCTCAGCGGGGATCCGCGACGTGCGCCAGGGCCGACCGCACACCCCGCGCCGTGCCATGCCTCAGGACGAGGGGCAACGCGGCGATCCCGTGCAGACGGGACATGAGACGTACTCTCGCGGTCCGCGCTGTGCGGCTCCATCCCCGCGCAGCGGCCGATCGACGCGCGATGCGGTAGTACCGACGCTCGTCGAGGAAACGACTGCCGTCGAGCAGCGTCTTCTGAGACGCGCTCGCCAGATGACGCCGATAGGAGAACGCGAGCGGCGGCGTATACGCCAGCGTGCCCCCGTCGAACGCGATGTCCATGAGGAGAGCGAGATCCTGGATGACGGCGAGGTCATCCGTGAAGTCGATCCTGCGCAGCGTCTCGACCCGCAGCGAGAGCGAGGGCCAATACAGCCAGTTGCCCCGGATCAGCGTCGTGGCCATGTCAGGGCCGTTGAACACGGTGATCCCCTGGCCCTTCGGGGTGAGCAGGCGCTGCTTGATCCGATCGACGAGGGGCAGCACGACCGCGCCGCGCTCATCGATGACCTGGACTCCCGGCTGGATCACATCCGCGTGGGGCACGGCACGCGCCGCGGCGCGGACGACCGCCACGTAGTTCGGGTGCAGGAGGTCGTCGCAGCCGAGGATCGTGACGAAGTCCCCGGACGCGCGGCGGACCGACTCCCGGAAGTTCTCGGTGATCCCGATGTTGTGCTCGTTCCGGGTGTAGATGATCCGCTCGTCCAACTCCTCGTCGAAGTGCGCCGCGACAGAGTCATCGGGATAACAGTCGTCGATGACGGTCAGCCGCCAGTCCGGGTCCGTCTGGGCGCGCACCGATTCGACGGTCTCGTAGAGCTGTTCGGGGTCTCCCCAGAAAGGCACGAAGATCTCGTACGTCATGAGCCGAGTCCGCACGAGACGATCTTGTAGAGCTTCGCATCTCCGCGCTGCTCGACGAGCTCGACGTAAGGCGAGCTCTCGAGGTCCTCGAGTCCCGAGTAGTCGCCGTCGTTCTCCTGGAAGTCGCCGTCGGCGCTGAAGTCGAGGACGTACGCGACACCGGTGTCCTCGAGGGCGTCGCACACCTGCGGAGAGTCGCCGTCTGTGTTCAGCTTCGTGTTGATCGCCTCGGCGTCGTCGGTGAGATCCATCAGGAGATGCGGCATGAGGACGCGTCGTCCGCTCACGCCATAGGCGAAGGACGCTCCGGTCCACGGGTCTCCCGCGATGACGGCGTCCTCGGGAACGAGCTCGTCGAGATCCTCCATGAGATCGAGCTCGTCCGGAGACAGGATCGGCCCACCCGGTCGCAGCTCGTAGGTGAACTCGATATCTGCTGCGGCCTGCCGGATCGCGGCGTTCTGGGTGACTCCGACGAGTGCGATCACGACGACGGCGATCAGGACGATCGGCAGACGCTCGGAGAAGCGCCGCACCGGCGCGAGCAGCCGCTGGCGCAAAAGCCATGTGACCAGCACGATGCCACCGAGCGCAGCGAGCGGGAGGACTCCGATCGCCCAGAACGCGGCGATACGAGGCGGGTTGTTGTACCACGGGGCCGTGAACCAGAACCGGAGCGTCTCATACGGTGACGCCGACACGATGATATAGAGCACGGCGGAGATGACCGCCATCGCCAGGACCGACCACCGCGCATAGGTGCCTCGGCGGATCACGCTGTACGCGCCGATGATCATCAGAGCGGTGATCCCGAGCGAACTCGGGTAGCCGTACACGCTCGCCGCGACGACCTCACCGATGGAGTCGGGCACGGTGTTGATGATGGGCCAGTAGATCTGGCTTCCGGGGGGACGCACGACCTGCAGGAGGACCACGCCGACGGCGGCGTAGGCGACGAGCAGGCCGATCGCGATCACCCGCGGGCGTCCGGGAGCCCTCATCTGATGCAGAAGCCTGGCGAGGACGAAGGGCACCGTGAGAGCGACGACCGCCATGAGAGCCCCGGGGTGCGCGACACCCAGGCCCGGCACGACGAGCACCAACAGCAGGGCCCAGTCCTGGCGACGCGACACTCGCCCGGGCCTGAGAAGCCACCAGGCGACGACGATCGCGGCCGGAGCCACGGCCAGGCCGAGGAACAGCGGATAGAGCACCCCGTAGTGCAGGAGCAGGAAGGGGAAGGCCGGGAAGGCGGCAGCCAGAGCGCCCGCGATCACCGTCATGATCTGGTTTCGTCCCAGAAGCTCGCGCACGAGGAACACCGCGCCGATCGGCCAGACGACCGCCGCGACGACGATGATCATCGCATTGGTAGCGAGGGGCACGGATGCCCCGCTCAGAGCGACGACGATGGAGACGAGCGCGTGCCATCCGGACGGGTAGAAGGGGACGCCGGCCGGCGACGTCATGCTTCCCAGCCACAGCGGCGATGCGTTCCCGGTGTCCAGGACGTACTGCACAGCGTTCAGATGGAAGAAGTTGTCGTAACGCTGTGAGAAGAACTCCGGGTCGTGCATGCTCCGCACGAGCACGAACGCGATCAGCGCAGCGGGCACTGCGATGGAGACGATGATCGCGACCAGCTGCCTCGCGCTCACGTGCGTGCGTGGTCGCGCCGGGACTCCGACGTGCTTCGACCAGAAGAAGGCGGCGAGCGACGCCACCGCGGTGAGTACGAGGACGGGCAGGATGCTCCATCGGATTCCCACGAAAGGCGCTGCGATGGCGGCGACCGCGACGAGGGAGACGCTCAGCGCCGGTGCCAGCGCGAGGAGTCTCATTCCGCGCAGGCGGAGGAGGAAGCCGAGCAGGAGTCCCGGGAGGAAGAGAAGAGCTCCGGTGACGATCAGTGCGGGCAGGATCGAGACCCAGCTCACGCCGCCTCAGCCTCCGGGTAGCGGACCTTCGGATTGAAGGTGATGCCCTTCAGCCACTTGCCGAGCAGCTTCGCGCGCAGATCCAGCGGGACGCGACCGCGGTGCAGGCTCACGAAGAGCCGTGCGCCGAACTCGATGAAGTACAGGAATCCGCGATGGTGCAGCTGCCAGGAGGCCTCGTTGCGCACGCCGTACGAGAACTTCCAGAGGCTCTTGCGGTCGACCATCGCGAAGTTCACTCCGCGGTTGTCGCCCATGTCGTGGACCACGACGCTGTCGAGCACCTGCACGCCCGGGCAGCGAGCGGTGAGGCGAAGGGTGTACTCGCGGTCGTCGAACCAGATGAAGTACTCGGAGTACGGAAGCCCGTACTCCGCGATCGCCCAGCGTGGAATGAGCACGGAGACGAACGAGCACGCTGTGACCATGACATTGTTCTGGCCCTTGACGAGCAGACGGCCCCAGTCCCACGTCGTCACGGGGTTGTTCATCTCGCAGATGCTGCCGTCGGTGAACTCGACGACGGAACATGCGAAGGGGACGTCGCCGCCGAGTTCCTGGACGGCCCCGTCGAATCCGGCGATGAGGCTCTCGAGCGCTTCCGGCTTCGGATAGCAGTCATCGTCCATGATCCACACGTGGTCCGCGCCGGAGGCGTATCCGCGCAGCATCCCCTCGGAGAAGCCACCCGCTCCCCCGGAGTTGGTCGACATGGTCACGACTTCGAGGGGGACGGACGTCTCGAGGGATGCCAGGTACTCCGCCGTGCCGTCGGTCGAGGCGTTGTCGATGACGAACAGCGTCTCGACGGCGTGCGTCTGCGCCTCGATCGATGCGATCACCGTCTTCAGCTTCTCGAGCCGATTGAACGTGACGACCACTCCAGCGACACTCACCATGAGCCCACCTCTTCCTTGAACCATGAACTCGCGGACTGCTGGGACAGCAACTTCTTCTCCGCCTTGCGCTCCTTCCGCCACAGCGCTTCCCTCGACTCCTCGTCGTCGACGAGCGGGGCCACCGCCTCGGCGAGTCGACGGGCGGCGACACGTGCGTGACGCGGAACCAGAGCGGATTCGGGGATGATGTCGCTCTGTGCCCCGACATCCGTCGAGATCACGGGCACACCGTGTGCGATCGCCTCGAGCGTCGTGAGCGTGAGTCCCTCATTGTGCGACGCGACGACGAGCACATGCGCTTCATCGAGCGTCTCGGAGACAGGGGTGTCCGAGCTGCGTCGGACGATGTCCTCCCCCAGCCCCTCGGCACGGATGATGTCATCGACCCAGCTCGACAGCTCGCCGCCGCCGTGAAGGATGAAACGCAGCGAGTATCCCTGGCGCTTCAACCGCCTCGCCATGGTGATGTACACCTCGGGCGCCTTCTGCCGGGCCATCCGGCCGATGAACGCGACGGTGAACTGCTCACCCGCGGTCCGCGGACGGAACACGGCATCCTTCGGCTTCACGGTGAGTCCGCCGAGCGGTGCCATGACCACACGGTCAGCAGGGATGCGCTGCACATCGGTCATCCAGCGGGCGAGGCTCGGCGAGATGACGTGATGCGTCGTGATCGATCGGGACGCGATCGCACTGCTCAGCGGATACCCGCCGCCGGTGTACTCGACGATGTGAGTGCTGTCGATGATGGGGATGCCAGGACGCGAGGCGGCGATCCAGGCGACCCGGTCGTACAGCCACTGATTGTGGTGGATGACGACACCGCGCACGTCGAAGGTGCGCAGCAGCGAGCGGAGCAGCGGTTCGACGCCGGCGGTCTGCGAGGTGACGGTGGGCTCGGAGAACGGGATCAGCAGCGCTCCGTCGAGCTCGGGCCGTGTGACCCATGGCTGGTGAGAGTCCCGATTGGTCAGCACGATGGGAAGGAAGCCGGCCTCGCGCACCAGACGCACCGTCTCGAACGCCCAGAGTTCGGCGCCACCGAGCTCGAACCAGTGGAGTCCGATGATCACGGCCTTCGGCGCCCCGTCGAGAACCGGGCCGGCCGGCACGATCACGTCGTCCTCGTGTGCGCCCCCCGGACGGAACTCCGCCTCGTAATCGCGAGGCTCGATGGCCGTCGTGAGCTTGCGGCGGAATCTGAGCAGCGAGAGGTCCCGGGCGTCGTCGTAGAGCAGCGGCGCGCGCGACTTGACGCTCCGTGCGATCCGGCCGACCAGGCCGGGACGCTGCGGGCGGTAAGGGTCCGAGTCGAGCACATCGTCGGATGACACGTGCAGATGCCTGGCGGGCGACGCCACGAGACGGGCCGAGGCCGCTTCCGCACGCTCGCGCTCACGCTCTTCGACGGAGACGGAGCTGACGATGTCGAAGCTCCCGATGCGGTGTCGGTTGTTCCTCGAGAGTCCGTCGAACGTGCTGTCGTCGGTCAGTCGAGGCGTCGTCTCCACCGAGCCGTCGTAGAGATGGATCCGCAGCTTTCGCTGAGGTGCCATGAGCGCGTGGAAGTTCAACGCGCCGACGAGAAGGCGGCGTTCGCGCTCCGACAGATCGGCGCCCGTCTGCGGGTCCTCGAAGCGGAAGAGTGCAGGCTGATCGAGAGCTTGAAGAGGTGTCACGGATACAGTTTGCTTTCGGATCGACGGACGCACGAGACCTCCGCGATCCTACCAGCGGCCCAGCCCCTGACCCTGGGTTGCGCCTGTGCCGCGCGTTCGGACGCATCCCCATCGATCTGCCAGGGACACCGCGCGGAGGATCGTATGATTGCTCTCGGTGCGCCCGAGACCGTCGGCGCCTCGGAAGGTGGAATCGCGGTGCAACAGGCTCGCACAGCCGACGACCAGAGAATGACGACTCCTGGCGCGAATCGAGGGCTCCTCGAGGTCTTCCGGCAACGGCATCTCCTCTCGCTCATCGTGCGCAAGGAAGTCCAGATCCGGTATCGGGGTTCCATCTTCGGCTGGCTGTGGTCGTACGTGAAGCCACTCGTGCAGTTCGTGGTGTTCTTCGTCGCGATCGGCGTGTTCCTCGGCCTGAACGACCGCGTCGACTACTTCCCGATCTATCTGCTCTCGGGCATCACCGTCGTCACCTTCTTCAACGAGGCGTTCTCCAACGGCACCCGGTCCCTGGTCGACAACGCGGCGCTCATCAAGAAGATCTACCTGCCTCGCGAGATGTTCCCGATCGCCAGCATGATGATCGCCGCCGTGAACACGGTGCCGCAGATCATCGTCGTGATCGCCATCTCGCTGTTCTTCGGGTGGGCGCCCACCTTCGCCTCGCTCGGCGCCATCCTTCTCGCACTCGTCATCATCGCCGTGCTCGCCAGTGGCCTCGGGCTCTTCTTCGGGTCGATCAACGTGACGTTCCGCGATGCGCAGAGCTTCGTCGAGATCATCGTGATGGTCGCGATCTGGGCCTCCCCCGTGATGTACGAGTGGACGCAGGTCGCCAATGTCGTACCCGACTGGCTCTTCGTCCTCTATCGACTGAACCCCATCACCGCCGCCGTGGAGCTCTTCCACTACGGCGTCTGGTTCCCGCTCGGGCCTGACGCGTCCCCGCTCCCCGACGTGTGGATGTACGGGCTCATCGCCCTCGTGACGTCTCTCATCGCGCTGGTCATCGGCCAGCTCGTCTTCCGCCGACTGGAGGGCCGCTTTGCCCAAGATCTCTGATGCGCAGCCACTTCCGCGGATCATCATCGACGACGTCCACAAGACGTTCAAACTCCGGCACACGCATTCGATCAAGGAGACGGCTCTCGCCGCGATCCGTCGCAAGCCGCTGACGACCGACTTCCACGCCCTGGACGGCGTGTCGTTCGACATCCAGCAAGGCGAATCCGTCGCTCTCCTCGGTTTCAACGGATCGGGCAAGTCGACGATGCTCAAGCTGATCTCGGGTGTTCTCGAGCCCGATGCCGGCACCGTGCTCACTCGCGGCCGCATCGCCGGCCTGATCGAGGTCGGCGCGGGGTTCCACCCCGATCTGTCCGGACGCGAGAACATCTTCCTCAACGCCGCGATCCTCGGCATGAGCAAGAAGGAGACCGAGGCTCGGTACGACGAGATCGTCGCGTTCAGCGAGATCGAGCAGTTCATCGACACCGAGGTGAAGCACTATTCGTCCGGCATGTTCCTCAGACTCGCGTTCTCCGTGGCGATCCACACCGAGATGGACGTCCTGCTGATCGACGAGATCCTCTCGGTCGGCGACGAGCCGTTCCAGAAGAAGTGCCTCGCTCGCGTGCGCGAACTGCACGCTGAGGGGAAGACGCTCGTCGTGGTCAGCCACGACCTCAACATGGTCTCGAACCTGTGCGACCGCGGCATCCTGCTTCAGAAGGGCAAAGTGCGCTTCGACGGACCGAGCGCGGAAGCCGTCGAGGTCATGCGCTCCTGAGAGCGCTCGGACGCCGGCGCAGCGCGCTCGGCGACCGCGCGCGGATGTGCGTCTCAGAGATCCGCGTGGAGTCCCCACACACGCTCGGCCGCGCCGAGCCAGGAGAACGACCTCGATCGATCCGCGCCGAGCACGCTCAGACGCCGTGCGCCGTCGCCGACCGCATCGACGACGGCCTCGACCATCTCGGTCGACGGCACGATCGCGCCCCCGTCAGCGATCACATCCTGATGGACTCCGCTGTCGACGGCGACCACCGGCACACCGAGGGTCATGGCCTCGACCGCACGCCATGGCCACGCAGCGCGTGGGCTGGTCGCGACCAGCGCCGACGCCCCGGCGAAGACGGCCGCCCGATCCTCCGTCGACAGAGCGCGACGGATGTGGGCCCGTGCTTCAGGCAGCCCTGTGGCCACTGCGACCTCGACGAGTCGCGGTTCTGCCCCCTCCGGAGCGTCGAGCACGACGGCATCCCTGCCGGATGCGACAGCTGCCCGGAAGCCGTGCTCGAGCGACTGCGCCGATCCGGTGAGCAGCACATACCCTTCCGTCAGGGACAGAGCGGCTCGTCGTTCTCGCGCGTCGAGGGGCATCACCAGAGCAGTTGGGGCGGCCCCAGGGATGACGCGAATCCGTCCGCTCAGCTTCGCGATCTCCGCCAGTCGCTCACCGACCGAGTGGGAGGGCACCACGACGGCATCCGCGTGCTTGACGGCTCGCTTCAGCATCGCCCGCTGCCAGGCGACCACGGACTTGGTGAGCGAATCCGGCTCGTCCCACGCCTGCAGATCCCACAGGGTGACTGTCGTCTGATCGAGGTCGTGCAGGCGGTCGTGACGCACCAGCGGAGCCATCAGGGTCGGCGAGTGGATGAGCCCTCCGCCCACCCCGGGGACGATGCCCAACTGCCAGGACGCCGCGAGCTCGCGCCGCGCGAGTGACAGTCTGCGCACGTCGACCAGACCCGGGATCTGCACGTCGACGCCCGACGGGACGATGGCCTCGACCTCGCACCCGGAGGGGGCGGTCGAGATGAGCGCAGCGGTGAGGTCCGACGCCGCTGAGGCGTGGTCCGCGTGCACGACATGCGTCAGCTGATCCAGAACAACACGCAGCCGAGCACCCATGCGACAACAGTAATCGCCCACCCGCCCCGAACCTGGGAGCAGCACCGGGTGCGCGGAGGATTGCGGGGCCGTCCGCCGCCGATATCTCGCTTCGTGCTTGAATGCAGGGGTGAGTGACGGACGCCTGCCTGTACGTCGTCGATGGTTGCGGTGGACCATCGGCGCGATCGTGACCCTCGTCGTGCTCGCGATCGGCTGGGTCGGCATCCGTGGGATCGGAGCCGTGAACGATCTGCAGCAGGTCTCGGCCGCGTCGTCGAAGCTCAAGCAGGCGATCGGGCAGGGCGACCTCGACACAGCCGCAACGCTCTCTGCGCGCATCGCTCACCACGCACGGTCCGCGCACGACCTGACATCCGATCCGATCTGGTCAGGCTTCGGTCTGCTGCCCTGGCTCGGACCGAACTTCTCGGCGGTGAGCGACGTCGCCGAGATCGCCGACGACGTCGCGTCGGACGCGCTCGTTCCGGTGCTGGCCGCCGCTGAGGAACTCGATCTGGCGAGTCTGGGACTCTCCGGCGGAGTGGTAGATCTCACGCCTTTCGCGCAGATCGAGCCCCCGTTGGCTGAGGCGAGTGCCACGCTGACCTCTGCGGAGACGCGAGCGCTCGACATCGACGCGGGCGCGACGATTCCTCCGCTCGCCGATGCCGTGAGAGAGATGCGATCGGCCGTCACGCAGGCTGCCACCGTCGTGGGAGCGCTGCATGGAGCGTCCGCGCTGCTGCCGAGCATGCTCGGCGGAGAGGGTCCCCGCAATTATGTGCTCGCGATGCAGAACAATGCCGAGCTGCGATCGTCCGGCGGAATCATCGGGGCGATCGCCCTGCTGCACGCCGAGAACGGCCGGATCACGCTCGTCCAGCAGGCCTCCGTTCCGGATTTCCCCTCCCTCGACACGCCGCTGCCGTTGAGCGAGTCGACCGTCGCCCTCTTCGAGGACAGCCCCGGTCGGTATATGCAGAACCTGACGAGCATTCCGGATTTCACGGAAGCAGGCCCCGCGATCGCGGCACGATGGCAGAACCGATTCGGGCACCCCATCGACGGCGTCATCGCGGTCGACGCCGTGATGACGGAGAACCTCGTCGCAGCCACGGGCCCGCTCACCTTCGGGCCGTTCAGCGCGACGAAAGACACCGTCGTGGGCCTGCTGATCTCGGAGATCTACGCCAGCGTGCCCGATCCGGCGGCGCAGGATGAGATCTTCTCCCAGGCGGCGGGAGCGCTGCTGTCCGCTGCGCTGACCGAAGCGGCCCCGAAGGATCTCGTCGCCGCCCTCGCCGAGTCGGCCGATGAGCGACGCATCCGCATCTGGAGCGCGCATGAGGACGAAGAGGCGATCCTGTCGGCGTCGACGCTCGGCGGGGCGCTGCCCGAGGACGGCCCCCAGACCCACGTCGGCGTGCTCTTCAACGACACGACCGGCGGGAAGATGGACTTCTACGCGGACGCGGCCATCACGACGTCGATCGGCACGTGCGACGGCGAACCGACCACGCAGGTGACGGTGACCTGGAAGAACGACGCGCCCGCGGACGCCGGGACGGCGCTGCCGCCATACGTGACCGCTAACGGGTTCTACGGAGTACCCGCCGGGTCGACCAGGACCCTGATCACCGTGTACGGCCCCGAGGGCGCGACCCCGTCTCATATCGATCGCGACGGAGAAGAGGTCAGTGTGCAAACGGCTCTGCTCGGCTCCCGCTCCGCCGTTCAGCACGAGGTGCTGCTGGCTCCGGGCGAATCGTCGACGATCACCGTCGAATATCAGGGAACCGGCGCCGGAGAACGACTGACGGTGGTCGATCACACGCCCATGGTCACCGCACCCGACGTGTCCCGCGAACAACTGCGTTGCACGTCGTGACTTTCCTGATTCGATGATGTAGGGTCATTCTCACTGGGGAATATCTGAGTTCTGCAATTCTGTCGTGGGGACAGGAAGAGCTCACGCAGTCGGATGCAGGGGTGTATCCGAAGGCGATTCCGCGTGTATTTCTGGGGAGAATCATGCTGAAGAAACTGGCTGCCATCAGCCTTACCGCTGGCGTACTCGTGCTCATGGCACCTGCTGTCGCCTCCGCCTCACCGGTCGTTCCGACCGAGTCCGACTCGTATGCCGGCACGCCGCGGGTGAGCGTCGATGATCCGATCATCGACATCTGCGAAGTGTCCACCGTCGTCTTCGGCGCAGGCTATTTCCTGCCGTCTGAGAACGTCGGAGTGTCGGTCTCTGGCCTCAACGCGGGCGACTCCGCTGTCTCGGGCAACACGGCCGCGGCGGACGGCAGCCTCGTCGTCACCTTCCGCCCGCCGGCCGACGGCGAGGGCTCCTACGCACTCGCCTTCGACGGGTCGCGGTCGTACACGGCGACGATCACCGTCTCGCACGGCCACGATTCAGCGGTGAGCTGCGACCACGATCCCGGTGTCGCGGCCGCGGGCACGGAGCTTCCGCTCACCGGCGGCGGGCTCGAGCTCGCCCTCACGGGCGGCAGCGTCTCGCCGTGGGTTCTCGGAGGTGGGGCAGCTGCTCTGGTGGCTGGTGGAGTACTCGTCGCCACAGGCGTCACGCGCCGTAAGCGCGCCTAGGTCAGGTCCCCGCTTTCAGCGGGAACCGACTGGACGACGGTGATCCCTCCCCCTCCGATCACCGTCGTCTGGTGAATCCGGTCCTGAACCGGAGGCCCACGGCCGCCACCTTCACTCTCAGGTGGCGGCCGTGGGCTCACTCATGTGCACCGGCCGTTCGAGGGAGAACATCCCGATCGACGTCACCGATCACGGAGTCGGCGTCGGCGTCTCCGTCGGCGGGTGCAGCGTCTGCCGGACCAGCTCGTGGATGTACCCGTAGTCAGGGGTGTGCTCGTCCACCCCGTTGTCAGGAGTGAGCTCGATCGTGGTGACGGTCTGCTCCCGGGCCTTCGTCATCAGGTCGAAAAACTCGGGCAGCTTGTCCTGAGGCAGATCGGTGCTGATCAGCGCGGTACCCGCGGCGGCCACCTCGTTGAAGCGCGTGAGCACCGTCTGCGGGGTGAACTGCGCGAGGATCGCCTCCTGCAGTTCGCGCTGGCGCTTCATCCGATCCCAGTCGCTCGTCGTGTACCGCGATCGCGCATACCACTGCGCCGTGTCACCGTCCATGTGCTGCTCGCCGACCTCGATCCACCCGATCGCCCATGCGTCGACGTCATACGGGTCGGTGCCCTCGGGTGGGCCACCCTTGGGCAGCCGCTCCGTCACAGTGATGTCCACACCGCCGAGCGCGTCGACGAGCGCAGCGAAGCCGTGCATGTCGACGAAGACGTAGTACGGGATCTCGATGCCGAGAACGCCCTCCGCCGCATCCTTGGTCGCCTCGATGCCGGGATCGGAACCGTGCGATGCGGCGTCCGGGTACAGGCCGGTGCCGTTGTCGTCACGGCAGATCTCTGCGGCATTGCGCACGTGGTTCATCCAGCCGTTCCAGCCGCACGCGCTGGAGCTGTGACCCTCGAGGCCGTTCGGATACAGAGCCTGCATCGGGCTTCCCTCGCTGAAGGGTGCATTGGGCAGCTCGCGCGGGATCCCGGTGATCGTCACGGCGCCGGTGGTCGCGTTCACCGAGACCACCGAGATGCTGTCGAACCTCATCGAGTCTCGGCCCTCGCCGCTGTCCGCTCCGAGCAGCAGGATGTTGTAATACCCCTCGCTCGGCGGCAGGCTGGGCCCGCTCTGTCCGAAGATCGTGCTGATCGTTCCCCGGGCTGTGCCGACGTACGACGCCGCGTATGCCGTTCCGGTTCCGACGAGACCGAGCAGAAGCAGGGCGACGAGTGGGATCGCGAACTTGGACGGGCCCGGGACCCTGACCAGTCGGACGAGCCGCAGCACATCGAAGGTGAGCACCACCCACAGCACGAGGTAGGCGATCAGCAGCACCTGGACGAGAGTCAGGATGACCGCGGAGAACCAGCCTCCGCCGACCGTGAGCCACAGCAGTACAGGACGAGCGAACAACGCCAGCCCCGCGCCCACGATCACGAGCAGCCATGCGGTCAGCGTCGCCCCGAGACCGAAGCGTCCGAGCCTGCGATTGCCGGCGAGGACCTGGGCGGAACCGGGCACCAGCAGGTTGAGCAGCACCAGCCACCACCCGCGTTTGGTCATCATCCCCGCATCGGCGGTGTTCGGATGCCGGATCGGGCGGCTCTCGATCAGTGGTCGCGCCGTACCTCGCGGCGGCGCAAGGGTCACAGGGACCCCTTCAGCCGATCGTTCTTCTCCTCGACCTGCGCTTCGAGGTCGAGCGCGTAGGCCTCGACACGATCGGCGAGGTCATCGTCGGAGGTGCCGAGAATCCGCGCCGCGAGGATGCCCGCGTTGCGCGCTCCCGCTATCGACACCGTCGCGACCGGGATTCCGGCAGGCATCTGCACGATGGAGAGAAGCGAGTCCATCCCGTCGAGGTACGCGAGCGGAACGGGGACTCCGATGACCGGCAACGCGGTCATCGAGGCCAGCATCCCGGGAAGATGAGCGGCCCCGCCGGCACCTGCGATGATCACACGGATGCCGCGACCGCGCGCTTCCCGCGCGTACTGCATGAGCTTGTCGGGGGTGCGGTGCGCCGAGACGACCTCCACCTCGTGCGGGATAGCGAAGTCGCTCAGCGACTGAGAGGCGTCGCTCATCACGCGCCAGTCGGAGTCGGAACCCATGACGACGCCGACGAGGGGCGCGGTGGAGGAGTGCAGTGGCTCAGTCACCCACTCAGGCTACGGTCTGGTGCTGGGAGAAACCCCGAACGGCACACCCCTGACCGCACGCTCAGTCGAAGTGCGCCGCCGCGGCGCGCGCGACGTACACCGCGTCGTCGAGGTCGTCGCCCGTCACATTGACGTGCCCGACCTTGCGACCCGGTCGCGGGCTCTTTCCGTAGGTGTGGATCTTCGCCGACGGATGCTCGGACATGGCTCCGGCGAAACGGTCGCCGAGCGTGCCGGTCTGCGGCCCTCCGAGGATGTTCACCATCACGGACCACGCCGCCTGAGGCGCGGTGTCGCCGAGGGGCAGGTCCGCGACAGCGCGCAGGTGCTGTTCGAACTGCCCGGTCACTGCGCCGTCCTGGCTCCAGTGGCCGCTGTTGTGCGGACGCATGGCGAGTTCGTTCACGAGGATGCGCTCATCGTCGGTCTCGAAGAGCTCGACCGCGAGCATCCCGGTGACCCCGAGTCCTTCCGCGATCGATCGACCGATCTCCTCGGCGACCCGGACGAGGCGCTCGGCCGCATGAGGCGCCGGCGCTATCACCTCTGCGCACACACCCCCGCGCTGCACCGTCTCGACCACCGGGTAGGCGACGATCTGGCCGCCCGGACGACGAGCCACCTGCTGCGCGAGCTCGCGCACGAATCCGACCAGCTCCTCGACCAGCAGCGCCTCGCCGTCGGCGAGCCCGTCGAACCAGTCCTGAGCCTCGCCGGCCTCTCGGACCACGCGGACTCCCTTGCCGTCGTATCCGCCGCGGGGGGTCTTCACGACACCCTGCCCGTCGTGCTCGTCGAGGAATGCCTGCAGCTCGGAGGAGTCGCGCACCGGCGCCCAGTCCGGCTGAGGAACCCCGAGCTCTTCGAGCCTCGCCCTCATCAGGAGCTTGTCCTGGGCGAACTGCAGGGCGTCCGGCCCCGGGTGCACGGCGACCCCGTCGGCAACCAGTGCCCGCAGCACCTCCTGCGGCACGTGCTCGTGGTCGAAGGTGACGACGTCCACGTCGCGGACGAACGCGCGGACGACCTCGAGGTCGTGGTAGTCGCCGACCGCCGTCGCGGCGAGCTGCGCGGACATCCCCTCGTCCTCAGCGAGCACCCTCAGCTCGAGTCCGAGTTCGACCGCCGGAGCGATCATCATCCGAGCCAGCTGGCCTCCACCGATCACACCAACGCGCAGCGCCATGGGCCGCCTCCATTTCGTCCTGACCATTCTCGCGCATCAGCGCGAGCGCCGTTCACGCGTCCCGCCCGACCCGCCGACGCGGTACCGCGCTCAGAATCCGGCAGTGCCGTCGTGACCTGACTGCGCATCGCGGTGCGCCAGAATCTGGCTCACCTCGATCTGATCGGCCAGTGTCTCGTGCACGAGCGTCACGTTCGGGACATTGGGCAGACGCAACGGTGCATCGACCCCATTCGAGAGCGTGATCGTTCCGACGCCCCACATCCGCTGGATCATGCCGCGGCGGACGCCGATCGTGTATCCCCGAGCGTGCGACATCTCCCGCCTGTTGCGGGCGCCGATACCGTGATTGACGATGACCCTCCGCGTGGTGAGAGTAACGGAGCGCGAGTACCAGATGACCCAGGGCACGACGACCAACAGGAGGACGATCGCTCCGGCTGCACTCAGCAGCATCCAGTTCTCGAACGGCGCCGGGAGGTTGTCGTAGAAGAAGGACGTCGCACCGAAGACGGCGATGAGCACGAGCGCCGACCAGAAGAGCCTCCGGGCGTGAGTGCGGAACCGGGCGATGAGCAGCTCTTCCGCGGGCGCACCCGGCGGTGGCATCGTCGGCCTTCCGCCGAGAGTCACGGGCTGAGTCACCCCTCCATTGTGCCCGCAACCGCCGACATCGCCGCTCGCGCGCCGGGCGTGTCAGACTCACGCCGGACGGACGTGCACCACATCTCCGGCAGAGATCGACGTGTCGCCGCCCTCCGCCTGCACGACGAGCCGACCGTCCACGTCGAGTCCGGTGGCTCTTCCGACGAGGACGGAGTCGCCGGGAAGGGAGACCCTGACGTCGAGACCGATCGTGGCGCACCGCTCGCTCGCGGCGGCGTGGAGACCGCTCGAGACGGCGTCGCCCGCTGCCGCGAGCTCGGCGACCAGCTGATCGAGTGCGCGCAGGTAGGTGGCGAGAAGCCTGTCGGCGTCGGCCTCGACGCCGAGGATCGCGAAGGACGTCGCGGTCGGCACCGGAAGCTCCGACCCTGTCATCGCCGTGTTCACACCGGTTCCGACGACGACGGCATCCTGAGTCGCCTGCGCCAGGATTCCGCAGATCTTGCGACCGTCGACCAAGATGTCGTTCGGCCATTTGACCGCCACGTCGTGGTCGGGAAGCTGTTCGGCGATCGCATCCGCCATCGCCACTCCGGCCGCGAGCGGGATCCAGCCTCGCGAATCCGCCGCCGAGGGCAGCCTCCGCAGCAGCACGGAGACGGCGAGCGATGCGCCAGGTGCGGATGTCCAGGAGCGGCCGAGTCTGCCGCGCCCCGCCGTCTGGTTGTCGGTGAGGACAACGGACAGGTGCGGCGTCGACGGCGAATCGCGCGCTCGCTCGCTCAAGATGTCGTTCGTCGAGCCTGCTTCGGTCAGCACCTCGAGACGTGAGGCGACCGCGGCAGTGAGTGGAAGGTCCACGTCAGACCTCCTCTTCGTCGGCCTCTTCGTCGTCATCGTCCTCATCGGTGCGCACTGCCCCGATCTCGTTCGCCTGCCAACGATCCCACTTCTGCATGAGCTGCGCGATCGCGGCGTGGAACTTCTCCGTGGCCACTCCGGGGGTCGTGTCTCCGAAGTAGTGCTGCACCCACATGCGCAGCCTCGCGATGGCGACCTCGTCGGCACGCACGCGTTCCACCTCGGCGACGATGTCACCCGCAGCGCCGGCGTCGAGCCATTCACAGTCCGACAGGTAGCCGTTGGTGTCGATCGATGCCCTCTCGTCGGCCGGCCGTGTGATCATCAGCGGCTTGCCTACTGCGAGGCGGTCGTAGACCATCGCCGAGATGTCGACGATCGCGACATCGGCGGCGGCCAGCTGCCATCCGAGCTCCGCGCCGTCGTCGTAGACGTGCTGTGCGGACGGATCCGCGGCGTTGGCGGCCGCGATGGCGGCGATGATGCGTCGGTGCGCGGCACCGTACGCGTCGTCGATCACGCCGCTTCGCGGGTGCGGGCGGTAGATCACGCGGTGCCTCTCCGAGGCGAGCAGCGTCGTGACGAGGGTCTCGCCGTGGGTGGCGATCGACCCGTAGTGCGCGCTCGGGCGGTCGCCCTCCCACGTCGGGGCGTAGAGCACCACGGTGCGCTCGTCCGGAACGTACGGCAGCGTGCCCGAGTAGTGGTCGGCCTGCGGCCGGCCGATCTCGATCGTCCGTCGATCGATGTCCCAGTCCCAGAGAGTCCGTGACAGGCGGTCACGGGCAGCCTGTCCTGCGACCAGGGCGTAGTCGTACGCCTTGTACTGATTGGTCGTCATGTACATCTTGTCCGACTCGCCGTGATTGATGAACACGTGCCAGCGCCTGCCGTAGCGGAACATCTGGAAGTTGCGGGTGTTCTGATTCACGTAGAGGACGACACGGATGTCCTGCGTGCTGAGGAAGCGTTCGAGATCACGGATCGTCGGGACGAAGGCGACGGGAGGACCGGCCTCGTCGAGCAGCTTGTCGGCGCCCGTCGCCGACCGGGACAGCACGACGACGGGCCAGTGCTTCGACAGCTCCACGAGAGGGCGATACCACTGCCGCATCTGGTACATGTTCACGTCGCCGTCGGCGAAGTACACCGCCACCTGGTAGTGCTCCGGCGGGTGCGGTTCGCGCTCGGCGAGGCGCCGCCGCACTCGCTGCACAGCCTTGCGCGAGGCGAGCGCCCGCTTCAGCAGACGGTAGGCCTTCTTCGCATCGGACACAGCACCCATCCCTCCAGGATACCGAGTGCGGCGGCTCGCCCCGCCTGACGCCTTCCGAGATCACCGGTGCCGGGAATCAGCGAACGCGCGAGAAGCGCATGCCATGATCGTCATGTGCCTGACAACGACATCGCCGCCCCGGAGAACGGAGTGTCTTTCGTCATGCCCGTGCTCAACGAGCGCGCCTATCTGGAGCACGCAGTCGCCTCCGTGCTCCAGCAGGAGCTCACTGTCCCGGCCGAGCTGGTGCTCGCGCTCGGGCCTTCCACCGACGGCACGACGGAGCTCGCTCAGCGCCTGGCCGCCGGGGACGCGCGGATCCGGCTCGTCGACAACCCCGCAGCTCACATCCCGGTCGGATTGAACGCCGCGATCCGGGCCAGCCGCTTCGCGACCATCGTCCGCGTCGACGCCCATTCCGAACTCGCTCCGGGCTATGCGGCCCTCGCCCTCGCGACTCTCGAACGCACGGGTGCCGCGAACGTCGGCGGTGTGATGCGCGCTGACGGACGCACGCCGTTCCAGACCTCCGTCGCGCGCCTCTACAACTCCCCCGTCGGCCTCGGCGGGGGGGCCTATCACGGCGGCACCCACGAGGGCGAGGCCGAATCCGCCTACCTCGGCGTCATGCGTCGGTCGGTGCTCGACGAGGTCGGGCTCTTCGACGAGTCGATACGTCGCGGAGAGGACTGGGAGCTCAACCTCCGCATCCGCCAGGCAGGACATCTCGTCTGGTTCGATCCCGATCTCTCGGTGACCTACTGGCCTCGCGAGAGCTGGCTGCGCCTCGCCCGTCAGTTCCGGGCCACGGGCGCGTGGCGCGGCGAACTCGTGCGACGATACGGACGCCGCAACGGCATCCGGTACTTCGCTCCCCCGGCACTCGTCGTCCTCGTCGCGGCCGCTCTCCTCACCGGCGTCCTGCAGCTGACCGGCATCCTCTCCGGCGCTCTCTCGCTCGTCGTCGGGGCTGTGGTCTATCTGCCGCTGGTGGCGTATCTGCTGCTCGTGGTGGGCGTCGCCTGCCTTCCCGGCGGTGGCGGGCTGCGCCAGAGACTGTGGACACTGCTGGTTCTGCCCACCATGCACCTCTCCTGGGGCCTCGGCTTCATCGAGGGCGTGCTGCGCGGCGCTCGCGACACGGTGGACGCGTCCCGACTCGGCACCCGCAACACGCCACTCCCCTGACGCGCCGCACCGCCGACCGGCTCACCGGGTGACGTACCCCTGGTCCAGGATCCGCGCGACGACCCGCTCGGCGGAGCGACCGTCATCCCGCGGGTTGAACTGCGCCCGCCAGGCACGATATCGCTCGGCATAGACGTTCCCGTGCTCGCCGTCGGCGAGTGCCGCGACCAGTTCATCCTGCGTGCGGACCAGAGGGCCGGGGGCGCGGGTCTCGAGATCGAAGTAGAACCCACGGAGCTCTCCGCGATAGTGGTCGAGGTCGGGCACGAGGAAGAACATCGGCTTGCCCGTGACACTGAAATCGAACATCACCGAGGAATAGTCGGTGATCAACACGTCGGCGGCGAGCAGAAGCTGCGAGGTCTCGGGGTATCCGGTGACGTCGATCACGCGAGCGCCCGCTCGGTCCCGTCCCGTGTCGATCGTGCGCGAGTGGCCGCGCACGAGCACGACGGAGTCCGTCTGCCTCGCGAGCTCCTCCGCGTCGATGAAGTCGACCATCTCGGGTCGGTCGTCGCGCCAGGTGGGCGCATACAGCAGCACGCGCTCGCCGTCGGCGATGCCCAGATCCGCGCGGATCGCTGCGGCATCCCCGGTGACCAGAGCGTCGTTCCGCGGATACCCCTCGACCCAGATGGGCCGTCCGAAGAATGCGTACGCCTTGCGGAGAATGCGCTCGGAGTAGGTGTTCTGTGCCAGGAGCACGTCCCAGCGTCGGGACTCCTTGATGACCGCCGCCATCCGTCGAGGAGCGAACCCCGGACGGTGCAGCGCCAGCCGCTTCAGGGGTGTGCCGTGCCAGGTCTGCAGCACCTTCTGGCCGGGCTTGCGGGCGAAGCGACGGCGCAGCCAGTCGTTGACCACGAGCAGGCGGGATGCCGCGCGGGCACGCCACCACTCCGGGCTGCCTTCGACCACCGCGATCGCCCCGTCGGGAACCGCCACCGACAGGTCGACCACACTCCAGTAGCGCGTGACGTCCGGCGCCTGCGCGAACAAGGCGCGGTCGATCGCCTGCGGGTTGCAGCCGACGGCACGTCCGTAGAAGCTCTCGAAGAAGACGGCGTTCTCGGTCGCCCCGGGATGCGCGAGGTAGCGGCCCTCGAGCGTCGCCTGCCCCTCGCTCGTCTCATAGGCGGGATCGATCGGGGCCGCGATGCGCACGGTCGTCCCGTCGACGGCGACGCGCACGCCGGTCAGCACCTCCGCTGCGACGAGGAGATCACCGAGCTCCACGTCGGCGATGTGCAGCTCGTAGTCCCCAGTCGGCAGGGGAAGCTCAGGGCCGCCCCACCGTGCTGCGCGCAGCGGGAACGTCGCCTTCCAGGTCTTGCCTCCGCCGGTGATGCGCGCGCCGACCCGGGCGCGCGGCCCGATCAGCTCGGCGGTGGTGGGGCGCTGGCCGGCGCCTGCGATGACCAGCGTCTCTGCCGCCTCATCGATCCGGGCCGTGGTCATGCTGCTCCCTTCGGCGCGGGGATCCCCCGCGCACGGATTGTCTCGTAGACGCGCCGGGTGTTGCCGCCGTCGCGGAAGGCGTGCATCTCCGCGCTGAGCGTATCCGAACGCTCGGCGCGTGCAGAGAAGAGGTCCTCGTCGTCCAGAAGTGCAGACAGCTGCGGCAAGAGCGAGTCCCAGCCGGTCGCGGCGTCGTCGCCGGCGACGTCCTGGAACCGACCGTAGAAGCCTCTCGTCCGCGCGTAGTCCTCGGCGTCGGGAGCGAGGAACAGCACCGGCATTCTCAAGAGTCCCACGTCGTACGCCATCGAGGAGTAGTCGGTGATGAGCACATCGATCGCCGGCAGCACCGGCGTGACGTCGGTCAGCAGGCCGGAGCCGAGCATCCGCACCCTTCTGCTGGGCAGCGGAGGCGCATACCCGCCCTCTCCGAGCGGGTGGGAGCGAACGAGCAGCACGGCATCCCGCTGCTCGAGCATCTGGATGATCCGCACCCACTGAGTCGCCGACGGGACTGCCGGATCATCGGCTCCGTCGCGCCAGGTCGGGGCGTAGAGGATCGTCCGAGATGCGGTCGGCAATTCGCCGACGACGCGCGCCAGCGCATCGGACGCGGCGGCCCGACGCTCGGTCGGGTCGCCTGCGGACAGCACGTCGACGCGCGGCTCGCCCGTGACGACGACGCGGCCGTCGCCGAGCGCGAAGGCCGACTCGAGCCGACCCCTCGACCGGTGCGATGCGGCCGGGAAGACTCGGATCCGCTGAGCGGCTCGGCGGTACAGGAAGCCGACGAGACGACGCAGCAGCGGCGCACCGGGGACTTCCGGGACCTGCGTGGTCGCGGGTGAGTCCAATCCGATCCGCTTGAGGGGGATGCCGTGCCAGAGCTGCACGACGAAGGCACCGGACACCGCATAGCGGTTGACGTCGCCGAGGCCGTGCGTGACGACGACGACGCGGGCACGCGCCGTCGCCCACCACCCTCGCAGGCTGCCCTTGCGCACCGTGCGGAGGCCGAGCGCCGCGGCATCGTGGTCTTCCCGATCGGAGGACGTGAGCCACACGGTGTCGTGCCCCTCAGCTGCGGCGACACGGTGCAGGGCGAGAGCCCCATCCCCGACGCCTGCACCGCACCCGAACACCCATCGGGCCCCGCGCGGAATCACGAGGGTGCCGGCGCGTCCGGCGAGGTAGAGCGGTATCCGAAGCAGCTTGGCCGCATTGCCGGAGCCGAAAGAGAAGGACGCCACCCCGCGAGCCTATCGCGGGGTGGCGTCCTTCTCGGTGAGCACGGTTGCCGGAGTCAGCCGGCGAGGTCGCCCAGGGTCACATCGGCCTCGTATTCCTTGCCGCCACGGATGTACGTGACCTTCGCGTCGCTGCCCCCGGCTGCCGCCCGCACCTGCGCCGTGAGGTCGCTGGCGCTCGTGATGGGCACGCCGTTGAACGCGGTCACGATGTCATCGGCCTTCAGCCCGCCGGCCGCGGCGGCGCCGCCACCGGTGACATCCGCGATGTAGGCACCCGACACGTCGGCATCCTTGACGCTGGCCGCATCCTGCACCGACGCCCCGAGCAGGCCATGGGTGGCTGCGCCGTCGGCGATGATCTCCTCCGACACCCGCTGAGCGATGTTCGCGGGGATGGCGAAGCCGATCCCGATGGATCCCGACTCCTCCGAGCTCCCGGAGCTCGCGATCGCGACGTTGATGCCGATGAGCTCGCCCTTGCTGTTCACGAGCGCGCCGCCGGAGTTGCCGTGGTTGATGGCGGCATCCGTCTGGATCACGGCGATCGAGATCGACTCCGACGTCTGCTGCGAGGTGTTGCCGGGCAGATCGAACTGGAACGGGCCCTCGCCCTCCTCAGGCGTCTGCTGCTCGTTCTGCGGAGCATCTTCCGAGGACGAGTCCGGAAGCGCCGACGACGCGATCTGGATGCTGCGGTTCAGAGCACTGACGATTCCGGTCGTGACCGAGTTCGACAGGCCGAGCGGCGCGCCCAGAGCCACCGCGGTGTCCCCCACGTTGAGCTTGGAGGAGTCTGCGAAGTCGATCGGGGTGAGATCTGTCGCGTCCTCGAGCTTGATGACGGCGAGGTCGTAGATCGGGTCGGTCCCGACGACGGTCGCCGAGAAGATGCGGCCGTCCGACGTGGTGACGCGGATCGTGGGATCGGCGACTGCGCCGCCGAGCGTCACCACGTGAGTGTTCGTGAGCACGTAGCCGTCGTCGCTGATGATGACGCCCGATCCGCTGCCGCCCTGATCGGAGCCGGCCACCTCGATGGTGACGACCGACGGGAGCGCCGCGGTCGCGACGGCCGTCGTCTCGTTGACGGAGCCGGGGTTGTTGACGGTGATGGTCTCGGGACCCTGGGCGACGCCCGTCGAACTCTGGTCGGAGATCCCGTTGAGGATCGCTCCGCCGCCGAAGCCCGCGACACCGCCGACGAGCGCAGCCGCCACGACGATCGCGGCGAACTTCACTCCGGCGCGCGGCTTCTGCTCTTTGACCTTGACGGAGCCGTCGACCGGCTGCCCGGGCTGCGCTCCGGTGTGCAGACCGAACGCCGCACCGGGAGAGGCCGCGGCCGGTCCGCCGACCGGGCCCGATGCGTGGCCAGGGTGGTGTCCCGGCGCTCCGAGGTACTGCTGCGGGACGGTCTGGGCGTCCGGCGCCACAGGTGCGGTCGGCGCCTCGAATGCCGCCGCGGGTGACGATGTGAACGTCGCGGGAACGTGGTGTCCCTGATATGGCCCCGGGGCGGCGACGATGCCGGGGGTCTGAGCGGCGGCATCCGTCGTCGAACGGTCGACGACCTCTGCTGCCTCGGTGGACGGCGCTGCGTCATTCGACGCAGGTGCCGTGTGGTCCTGGGTGCTGTCTTCGTTCATGGTGTGTGCTCCTTCAACAACGCCCTCTCAGAGTGACGCCTGTATCTGTGCGTTTCGTATGGCGAAGATGAGTTTCACCTATGGCCTTAGCCTGTTCTTCATGAGTGTCATCCCCGGCGCATGGCGGCGCACGGCAGCGGGAGCCGGTCTGCTCGCACCAGACGGAACCGTCGCGCCCACCATCTTCGCAGAGATGTCCGCTGCTGCGGCCCGAACCGGTGCGATCAATCTCGGCCAGGGTTTCCCCGACGAGGACGGTCCTGCAGAGGTGCTCGACGCTGCCAGGGACGCGATCTCCCGCGGGGTGAATCAGTACCCGCCCGGAAGAGGGAACGCCGACCTGCTCGCCGCGATCAGCGAACACCAGCGGCGCTTCTACGGGCTCGAGGTCGACCCCTCCACAGAGGTGATCGTGACGGCCGGTGCCACCGAGGCGCTGACCGCGACGCTGCTCGCCCTCATCGACGGTCCTGACGACGAGGTCGTCGTCTTCGAGCCGTACTACGACTCCTACGCGGCGGCGGTCGCTCTCGCCGGCGCACGACTGCGCACGGTGCCGTTGCGAGCACCGGACTTCCAGCCCGATCTGGAGCAGCTGGCGGCCGCGGTGTCCGACCGCACGCGCATCATCCTGGTCAATGACCCCCACAACCCCACCGGAGCCGTCTTCGGTCGCGAGGTGCTCTCGGAGGTCGTCCGTCTCGCCGACCTGCACGATGCGATCATCGTCACCGACGAGGTCTACGAGCATCTCGCTTTCCAGATCCCGCACACCCCCGTCGCCACCCTGCCGGGTGCCGCCGAGCGCACGCTCACGATCTCGTCGGCAGGCAAGACGTTCTCCGCGACCGGCTGGAAGATCGGCTGGGTGCACGGCCCCGCCGATCTCATCACCGCTGTGCTGACCGTGAAGCAGTATCTGACATACGTGAACGGCTCGCCGTTCCAGCCGGCGATCGCCGTGGGTCTGCGCCTCGGAGATGCGTTCTTCGCGGATGCCGCGTCGACGCTGGCGCGCAAGCACGAGATACTCGGCGCCGGCCTGCGCGCCGCCGGGTTCACCGTGCATCCGCCCCAGGGCGGCTATTTCACGGTGGCCGACGCGTCAGCGATCGGCGGAGCGGATGCCGCGGCGTTCTGCCGCGCACTTCCCGAACGCGCAGGAGTGGTGGCGATCCCGCTGACCGCCTTCGTGTCGCAGTCGCGCCGATGCGAGTACGCCGGGCTCGTCCGCTTCGCGGCGTGCAAACGCGTCGAGATCCTGGAGGACGCGGCGACGAGGCTCGCGAGGAGCTTCTGAACGCACCCGTTCAGCGCGGACCGACGGCGTAGCGGCGCACGCGCAGGGACGGGTTCACTGCCCGCACGCGATCGATCGTGCTCCGCTCGACTGTCGCGACCGCGATGCCCTCGGTCGTTCCCACCCCGGCGAGCACGACGCCCTGCGGATCGACGATCTGCGAGTGCCCGACGCCGATCGGGGTCGGGTGGTCGGCGGCGATCACGTACGCGGTGTTCTCGATGGCGCGTGCCGCCAGCAGCGTGGTCCAGTGGTGCTCCTTGAGCGGACCGCGGACCCACTCGGCCGGCACCACCAGGGCGTCGGCGCCGGCATCCATCAGAGTGCGCGACACCTCGGGGAATCGCAGGTCGTAACAGGTCATCAGTCCGAATCGGATGCCCGCGAGCTCGAACGTCGCCGCTCCCCCGACCTCCCCCGCCTCGACCCAGTCGGACTCGGTCTGGCCGAAGGCGTCATACAGGTGCTGCTTGCGATAGGTCGCGAGGATGCCGTCGCCGCGCACCGCGACCACCGTGTTCCTCACATGAGCGGCGTCCGAGGCCTGCTCGGCCAGCCCCGCCACGATCACCACTGCGTAGTCGGAGGCCAGCGCAGTCAGTGTCGACACGAACTCACCATCGAGTGGCTCCGCGTTCTCGGCGAGAGTGGCGTCCATCGGATCCACGAAGTAGCTCGAGTACTCGGGGAACACGACCAGCCTGGCACCGCGTGCGGCGGCCTCCGCCGTCAGCTCCGCGATCCGATCCCGGTTGGCCGCACGGGAGGCGGTGGGGGCGAACTGACAGACGGCGACGGGCACAGCGACGGGCACGGCGGGGGTCTCTGGCATGCTCCCATCCTCTCGCACACGCGTCCTCGCGGCCTCGATTCGCGCACTCCTGATTCGCGTGTTAGGCTATTGATCGTGCCGCGGGGTGGAGCAGTTCGGTAGCTCGCCGGGCTCATAACCCGGAGGTCGCAGGTTCAAATCCTGTCCCCGCAACGAGAATGCGACACACGAAAGGCCCCTGATCGGGAGATATTCCGATCAGGGGCCTTTCGCATGTGTACCTCACGCCGGCCTCGCAGCCGAGCGACATCGAGATCGCTCGGCTGCGAAGGATCAGCGGTAGCTGAGTGTGAGCTCAGGACCGGTCGGCTCGACGAACTTGACTCGGACGCTGCCCAGCGCCGCCGCGCCGGCCGCGACGTAGCTCATCACGACGCGGTCCCTGTTCGCGGTTCCGCCGTCCGGCAGGATGAGAACGCGCGCGACCGAGAGCGCGTCCACGAAGTCACCCGCCGAGGCGCCCCCGACCCGGCCCTGTTCCCAGGTGCGGAAGACGCTCGCCGCGGGTGAGCTGTCGCGCTGCACTCCCTCGGAGATGGTGGTGCGCGCCATCTCGTCGAGGAAGGCGAGATTGTCGAGAACCATATCGACGTCGTTGAGGACGGACTCGTCGAAGCGGTCCGGATAGTCGATCTCGATGCGCACCTGCACATCGTCTCCGTCGAACGGCACCGAGCCGTTCATCGCGCCCCCTCCGGTTCCGCCGTCGAGGGTGATCTGTCCGAGATGACGACTCTCCATCAGTTCACACCCCCAGATTCGCGCTGAGGATCTCTTCGGCAAGGAGGCGCGAGACCTCCTGCGAAGCCGCGGAATCCGACGAGAAGAAGTCCTCGACAGTCGCGTCGAACAGCTGATGCCCTCGGGCATATTCGGCCACGGTGAGCGCCAGGCAGCGCGCCGTCAGCGCGTAGAGGTCGCTCGCCGCGTAATGCGTGCCGTTCGACGAGCGCCCGACGCCGGCGCCGCGGGGAGTCGGGTTCGACGCCGGCGCGCTGCCGAGCGCCGCTGCGGCACTGGCGAGCTCCGTATCGATCCGGCCCATGCTGTTCGACACAACGGTCGCATTGCTCCTGTCCATGCTCATCGTGCCGTCACCGACCGGGTACGGGCCGAGAGCGAACGCGTCCAGATTGTAGGTGGCGTTGTCGGAGCGGATGATGCTCGCGGCTTCGGTCATCGCGTCGTTGAGCTCGTTCTCCTGCTTCTCGAGCGCCTTATCGAGATTGCCGAGCGCCTCGTCGAGAGACGACAGGATGTCGGAATAGGTGTTGCCCTCGATGACGACGTTGCGGGCGATCCCCTGCACGGCGCTGCTGGCCGCGCCGGCGATTCCCGAGAGCACGGCTGCTGCGGCCACCGTGCCCGTGCCGGCCGTCACGATCGCGGATACGACGCCCGCCACCGCTCCGACGACGGTCAGCACGAGCGTCCCGTTGGCCGCAGCGGCGTTCCCCGCCTTCTGGTCCCAGGCGGCGCGAGCGCTGTCGCAGATCGACACGACGTCCTGTCGCGCGGCGGGCCACATGGCGGCCTGAGCGCTGTAGTTGAGCTGGAGGATCACGCATGCGTCCCCCAGGCCGTGGGTGACGGACTGGAACTGGATGTAGTACTTGTCGATGAACGCGGGCTTGAAGCTGCCCTCGATCTTGTTCGCCATCATCTCGTGCACCGAGTCATTGGCTGTGCCGATCGCACCGGTGTTCTGCACCGACGCACCCGCGCCCGAGGTGCCGAGGATCGCGGCTGCCGCCGAGGTCGCACTCGCCGGTGCCTCGCAGGCGTCACCGCCGTCCGGCAGATCAAGCCACTTCGACACGCGGGCATCGATCGCGGCCCGGATGTCGTCGAAAGCCGGTGCGACCGAGTGGTTCACGCCGTTGCCGTCGCCCCCGCCCTCGCCTGCGGCATTCGGCCGGTTGTAGAAGTTGAGCATGAAGCCCCACTTCGCGTAGATCTGGTCATTTCCCCAGTTCGGGTGAAAGCCCTGGTCCGCCATGAAACAGTCGATCGCGGCGCGCTTCATCTTGCCGATGATGTCCGGCAACTCCGAATAGTCAGGCATATCTCGATCCCCTCCAGTCTCGATTTCCGTGAAGTGCCGCCCGGACATCTCTCGACGCGTCGGGGCGGCTCCTCCGAGAGACTAATCGATTCCCGGACTCCTTCGCTCGCGACCAGACGACACCCGCATCGCCCTCGGATCCACTCGTTAGACTGTCCCACCGAACGGCGCGACCGTCGACGGCGGCGCGGTCGGTGGAAACAATGACCCGGAGGTCCATGATGACGCAGACTCCAGACAGCGCCGCGGGGAACCGTCCCGCGCTTGCATCAGGCTCATCGCGGCGCGCGATCGTCAGCCTCTGGATCGGCGCCGTGGCTCTGCTGATCTCCGTCGCATTGATCGTGCTCCTCTTGCCCGTTCCGGCCCTGCTCCCGGTCGCAGCAGCCGCCGCGCTGCTGGCGATCGTCGCTCTCCTGCTGGCCGGTCGAGCGAGACGCTCCGCGGTCGCTCGCACGGGAACGGCGGCCGTCGTCGTCGCAGCGGTCGCCCTCATCGTCGATCTCATTCTCGTCGTCGTGATGGCAGTCGGCGTCCTCGCCGGCAACGGCCTCAACCACGTCGAGGTGCATGCCACGGGCGGACCCACATTCACGGTCTCCTTCGCCGATGACACACAGGCGTACGACGAGGAGTGGGCCTCCAGCGGCTGGAAGCAGTACACGACGACCGGCGATTCGGCGGAGATCGTCGTCACCGCCCCGGACGACGACACGGACTCGACCGTGAGCTGTCAGATTCTGTGGAACGACGAGCTGGTCGTCGAGCAGAGCGGCACGGGCTCCGTGACCTGCCGCTACGACGCGGACTGACCGACCGGACTGATCGGCACGGACGGATCGCGGCGGCGTCAGCGGACTGCTCGTCGCGCCCGTCGCCTGCCTCCGCGGGCGTCGGCAGAAACGGACGATGCCGCCCCTCGCGAACGAGGGACGGCATCGCGTGCAGACGGGGCCGGGGTGTTACTCCCCCGAGGCGGCTTCCAGTCCGAGCAGCGTGTTCACGGCATCCGTGAGGCGCTTGTCGGCCTCGGCGAACTTGGTCAGGTCGCCTGCCTTCAATGCGGCCTCTCGGTCGGTCAGCGCCTGCTGCGCGGCTGCAAGAGCCTCGGCCTCGGCGTCGGTCGGCACCGTCGGCTCGGTCGGGACCTCACCGGTGTCCGGGTCGGGCTCGGTCGGCTCGACCTCATCGTCTCCACCGGTCGCACCGGCATCACCGCCGAAGAGGGTGTCGAGCGCGGCGGTCAGCGTGTCTTCGAACGCGACCTTGTCGCCGAAGGCCACGAGGACCTTCTGCAGACGCGGCAGCTTGGTGCCCTCCGAGGACTGCACGTACACCGGCTGCACGTAGAGCAGACCGCCGCCCACGGGCAGAGTGAGGAGGTTTCCGTACAGCACCTCGGACTCGCCCTGCTGCAGCAGGTTGAGCTGCGGCACCACAGCCGTGTCCGAGTTGTAGGTGTTCTGCACCTGGCCGGGGCCTGGCACGGTCGTATCGGTGTCGATCTCGAGCATCCGAAGCTGGCCGTAGCCTTCTGCCTTCACGCCGGCCTCCGATCCGGCATCCGAGTCGACCGCGAGATAGCCCATCAGCACGTCGCGGTTGCTGCCGCCCTGCGCCGAAGGAATGAACGTCGAGAACATCGAGAAGCGCGGGGAATCCTGACCCGGCATCTGCATCGTCAGGTAGTACGGCGGCTGCAGGACCTGCTCGCTGCGCGGGTCGTTCGGCGTCTGCCAGCGGTTGTCCTGCTGCGCGAAGGAGCCGGCGGTGTCGATGTGGTAGGTGCCGAGGATGTCGCGCTGCACCTTGAACAGGTCTGTCGGGTAGCGGACGTGGCTCATCAGATCGGCCGACATGTCGCTCACCGGCTTGAGCGTCGACGGGTAGATGTTCTGCCAGGTCTGCAGCACGGGATCCTGGTCGTCCCATGCGTACAGGGTGACCGAACCGTCGTAGGCGTCGACCGTGGCCTTGACCGAGTTGCGGATGTAGTTGATCTCGTCGATCGCGAGCGTCGGCGACGGGAGGTTCGAGTCGGCGATCGCATCCGACAGGCTCACGTTCGTCGAGTAGGGGTAGGTCGAGCTCGTGGTGTATCCGTCGACGATCCAGACGATCCTGCCGTCCACGACGCTCGGGTACGGGTCGCTGTCGAGCTCGAGGTACGGGGCGACCTTCTGCACGCGCGTCTTGGGATCGCGGTCGTACAGGATCTGCGAGTCCTCGTTCACGAGGTTCGAGAACAGGATCTGCTCCGACTGGAACTTCAGCGCGTACAGCAGCTTCGTGAAGCTGCTCCCGATCTTCGGTCCGCCGTCGCCCTCGAACGTCGTCTTGGTCTCGCTGGCGCCGTCCTTGCCTCGCGGATAGTCGATCTCGACAGGATCGGTTCCGTCGGGAGAGCCGACGATCGAGTACCCCGGCGAGTTCTCGCCGAAGTACACGCGCGGCTCGAACTCCTCCTGCTGGGTGAGGAAGCCGTCGGACGGGATGCCACGCTCGAGGAAGACCGGCTCGCCGTCGGGCGTGCGCTGGTTGCCCGCTGCGACGACCAAGCCGTAGCCGTGCGTGTAGACAGCGGCGCGGTTGTTCCAGTTCGTGACGTCGACGCCGTTCATGTCGAGGTCGCGGACGGAGACGACCGTGTCCTGCATCTCCCCGCCGATCTCGTAGCGGTCGACGTCGAGCTTCTCCTGGAACTGGTAGTAGCCGCGGTACTGCTCGAGCTGTCGCACGGCGGGGCTGATCACGTTGGGGTCGACGATGCGGATCGATGCGGTGGTCTCGGCGTCTTCACGCAGCTGGCCGGCCTCGGCATCGGTCTCGGCTTCGAACGGGGTGGTCTCGAGGTCGGCGACCCCGTACGCCTCCTTGGTGCCGTCGATGTTCCGCTGGTAGAACTCGGCCTGGTAGGCGTTCTGGTTCGGGCGGACCTGGAACGTGGTGACGGCCCACGGGAATCCGACGCCGACGACGAGCGAGGCGACGATGAGCAGCGCGGTCGCGGCGAGAGGGAACCGCCACCGGCCGATGACGGCCGTGACGAAGAAGAGGATGGCGACGAGCGCGGCGATGATCGCGAGGATCGCGAGGCCGGGGATCGTGGCGTTGACGCCCGTGTAGGCCGGGCCGACGATGCGGTCGTCCTGTGCGACGAGGGTCTTGTAGCGGTCGAGCCACAGGCTCGCCGCCTGAACCAGAAGGTACAGCCCCGCGATCACAGCGAGCTGGATGCGTGCGGGCTTCGAGATGCGCAGCTCGCCCTGACCGATGCGGACCGACCCGTAGAGGTACGACACCAGCGCGGTGACGATGAGGGTGAGCAGCAGGACCGCAGACACGAAAGCCAGCAGGATCGAGTAGAACGGCATCGCGAACATGTAGAAGCCGGTGTCGACGCCGAACTGCGGGTCGGTGGCGTCGGTCGCGACGCCGTTGGCCCAGAGCCAGACGGTCTTCCACTGGCTGGCCGCCGAGAAGCCGGCGAAGAGGCCGAAGAAGATCGGCATGCCCCACATCGCGAGGCGGCGGAGCGGCTCGATGACCTCCTGGTACCTGTCGAGCTGCGAGCTGAGCCGCACGTAGACGGGGCGCAGTCGGTACGCGAGCTGGATGGCGACGAACAGCGGCACGGCCATGCCGAGGAATCCGACGACGAACATCACCGCCGTGGCGAACCATTGGGTGGTGAGCACTCCCGCGAAGCCCACCTGGTCGAACCAGAGGAATTCGGTGTAGAGCGACGCGAAGACGAAGAAGGCGGCGATCAGCGCGGCGATGATCGCCAGCGAGATACCGAAGATTCTTCGCGAGGTTCGGGGAGTGGCCGGGTTCGGTGCAGAAGTCGAGGTCACCCTCCCATCCTAGGCACGCCTTACTGTGCTGCGGCTGTCATACCTGTCACGGGGAGGTCACGACGTCGCAGGTCGGGAGCGATCCCACGTCGCCGCCGTTCGCGATCACCTCGAGCGCGTCGAGCGATTCCTCCAGCGTCGAGGTGCTGATCACGGTCAGTCCGTCCGGCACGTGGCCGGTGACCTCGTCGCAGTTCGTCGACGGAGCGAGGAAGTACTCCGCCCCCGCATCACGGGCACCGTAGAGCTTCTGACGGATGCCGCCGATCGGCCCGACCGTCCCATCGGCCTCGATCGTGCCGGTGCCGGCGACGTTCTCGCCGCCGTTCAACTCCCCTTCGGTGAGGGTGTCGATGATGCCGAGCGCGAACATCATCCCGGCGCTGGGTCCACCGACATTGTCGAGCTGGAGCGTCACATCGATCTCGAAATCGTAGTCCGTGCGCAACGTGACACCGATCAGCCACGTCGTCACGTCACCGTCGGTCTGCTCGACGGGCGTCACCTCGACCACCTGTTCCTCGCCGGAGCGCTGCACGGTGAGCGAGACCGGCGCGCCCTCCCCATCCTGGATCGCCTGACGCAGCTGCTTCGCGGAGGTCACCGCGGCGCCGTCCACGGCGGTGATGACGTCCTCCGCCTCGAGCGCTCCCTCGGCCGGTGCATCCTCGACGACCTCCTGGACGACGACCTCGGCTCCGGTGTCGTAGCCCAGCTCGTTGAGCGCTGCCGCGGTCGCCTCGTGCTGCGAGTCCACCATGAGTGTCGCGTTGCGTTCGTCACGCTGCTCCGTCGTGACCCCCTCGGGGAACACGGAGTCGAGAGGCACCACCGCTCGTGAGGAGTCCATCCACGCGAGAGCGAGCTCGAACCAGCTCGGGGTGCGCTCACGGTTTCCGACGACCTGCACGGTCGTGAGGTCGAGAGTGCCTCCGGTCTCGAACGTCTCGGCGCCGTCGACCTGGATGAGCGGAACCTGCTCGCCGTCGGCTCCTGCCGCGGTGCCGAGGGTGTCGTAGACCGGGCCCGGGCGCTGGATCACGTAAGGCGTCGGGAGGAAGGTCAGCACGACGAGCGCGATCAACGCGACGACCAGCGCCCAGACTCCCAGTCCGAGCTTGACAGACCGGGTTCGATCCACAGGGTTCCTCCGTCGTTCGCGGGCGGCGTACAGCGATCTGCCCGCTTCGGGGTCTCGCGGCCGATCCTGTGACTAGCGTAGATGCCACGGCTTTAGGCGTGCTGAGAGGCGAGCGACATGTCAGACAACGACCCGACCCCCGAGGACTTCCAAGAGTTCCTCCGACGCATGATGTCCGGCCAGGGCGCCGGAGACATCGACCCCGAGGCGCTGCAGAACGCCTTCGCGGGCATGGATGGGATCCAGATCGACCCGGCGATGATGCAGACGATCATGTCGCAGCTGCAGGGTGCGTTCGGCGGCGATCCCTGGGAGAACGCGCTGCGGCAGGCGCTGCACATCGCCAACCGCGACGGTCTCGGCATCACCGACGGCTCGCGGACCTCGCTCGTCGACTCCTTCGCCCTCGCGGACCTCTGGCTCGGCGAGGCGACCACGATCTCCGAACTCGGCGAGTCGCCGAAGGCCATGACGCGCGGCGAATGGGTCGAAGCGACCCTGCCCGTGTGGAAGGAGATCGCCGGCCCCGTGTCGACGAGCATCGCCGATGCGCTCACCAGCGCGCTCGACACGCAGGTGCCCGAAGAGATGCGCGACGTCGTGCAGGGCGCGGGCAAGCTCATGCGCGGTCTCGGCGGCTCGGTCTTCGCGGCGCAGTTCGGCCAGGTCCTCGGCAACCTCGCACTCGAAGTGGTGTCGGGCGGAGACGTCGGCATCCCGGTGCTTCCGGCCGGCACTGCCGCTGTCATCCCCCAGAACCTGACAGCGTTCGGCGAGGGTCTCGAGATCCCCGAAGACCAGATCACCCTCTATCTCGCGACCCGCGAACTCGCATACGCCCGGCTGTATCGCCACTCGAAGTGGCTGCACCTGCACGTCATGGCGCAGATCACCGATTTCGCCCGCGGGGTCACGGTCGACGTGGATGCACTCGAGGACGTCGCAAGCCGCCTCGACCCGTCCAACCCCGAAGAGCTCCGCGCGGCCATCGAAGGCGGTGCGCTGCTTCCCACGCAGACCGACGCGCAGCGCGAGGCACTGGACCGACTCGAGAACCTCGTCGCGACGATCGACGGCTGGGTCGACGTCGTGACCGCGCAGGCCACCTCCCGTCTTCCCGACGGTGCCCGCATCGCCGAAGCCGCTCGTCGCCGCCGCGCGGTGGGCGGTCCCGCCGAGGACGCACTCGGCGCTCTCGTCGGACTCAAGCTGCGGCCCCGTCGTCTGCGCGAGGCATCGGCCATGTGGCAGGCGGTGACAGACGCCGTGGGCATCGCCGGGCGCGACTCCCTGTGGGACTACCCCGACCTCATGCCGACGTCGGACGACATCGACGACCCGTCGGCGCTCGTGGCGCGACTGCAGGCGAGCGCGCGGGGAGAGCAGCCGGTCGCCGATGAGTTCGACGAGGCGCTGGCACGTCTGCTGGATGGCGACGACTTCTCGCGAGAGCAGCCGGAGACGCCCGAAGGCGAGCAGGACACGGACGGTGACGACGGCCCAGGGGGCGACCGACCCGTGTGACCGACGGGGTGGCAGAGGCGCGAGGACTTTTCCACGGATGCCCGCGACTCCCCCACCGGGAGCTCGGCTTTGCGCAGAATCGAGGGATGTCTCCTCTGACACCCAAGACCATCACTCGCCTGGATCCCGCGGTTCCGCTGCTCTGGCGCGACGGTGAGACCCTGCAGATCGGCATCGAGGGGACACTGCGCATCGCCGCCTCGGAGCCGTGGGTCGAGCGTCTGATCGCTCGGATGGCCGCCGGATTCCGGCGCGGGGGCTTCGATGTCGTGGCACATGCCGCCGGCGCCCCGCGCGCAGAGGCGCGGATGCTCCTGTCGCGGCTCGAGCCGCTGCTCGTCGACGATTCTCCCGCTCCCCCGGCTGCGTGGGTGGAGAGCATCGACGTCGCCGACGCGCGATGCGAGTTCCGCATGCGCGAGGCGCTCCTCGACGAGGGCATCGCCGTCGGCGAGCGGGAGAATCCCCGCGACATCGGCATCGTGCTGGTCGAAGGTGCGGCGGCCGCGCTGCACTTCGCACGCTACCTTCGCGACGACACCTCGCACCTTCCGGTCGCGCTCGAGCGAGGACGGATCACGGTCGGACCCCTGGTGGTGCCCGGCGAATCGGCCTGCCTGACCTGCCGCGACGAGCATGAACGCGAGCGCGACGATGCCTGGCCCCGCATGCACGCCCAACTCATCGGGCGCGGCGCGGGTCCGATCAGTGCCGCGCGGATCACGGAGGCGGCGACGCTCGTCGCGCGGCTGCTCGCAGAGAGCGCGGCCCCGGGCTCGTTCGTCGAGGTCAGCGGCGAGGGGCGCCGCGACTGGCGCTCGGTGACGTTTCACGAAGAATGCCGGTGCCGCGAGCAGTCGTTCCCATCTCTGCCAGGAACCGCGACGGGGCGCGTTCCCCGCGTCCCGCTGAGCGCGACCACGACAGCGAGAGAGTACGCGCGGCCCGCGTGACGCCGACGTAAGCGAGGCGGCGCTCTTCGTCGATCGCCTCGAAGCCGGTGGCGTAGGAGATCGGAAGTGCGCCCTCCGCCCACCCCGCGAGGTAGACATGCGGCCATTCGAGACCCTTGGCGGCGTGCAACGTCGACAGAGTCACGGTGCGCATGGTGGGCTCGTGCTGGTCCTTCGCGCGCGCCATGAGCGCGTCGCTGAAGGTGCGCAGGGTCTCATCGGGTCCGGCGTCTTCGGCGAGACGCAGAATCGCCCGCCGAGCCTCCCAGCCGTCGCGCTGAGCTCCCCCGGCCGCCGGTGGCTCGTCGGAGAGACCGAGCTCGCGGAGGACCCTCTGGACCCCGGGCAGGAAACCGTGCTCGGTCGGCGCGACCGCGGCGGCCCGCAGGGCCAGGATCGCCTGTCGCACCTCGGGCATCGCGAAGAACCGGGTTCCACCCAGCACCGATGTCGCGATGCCCTCGGCGGCGAGCGCCTGCTGCAGCACCGCGGACTGCGCATGAGCCCGGTAGAGCACGGCGATCTCTGAGGGCGACGCCCCTGACTCGATCCGCGCCGCCACGGCGGCGGCGATCCCCTCTGCCTCGTCGCGCTCGGAGTCGTACGCCGTGACCGTGGGCGAATCCGCGTTGAACGTCTCTCTCGCCGGGACGAGTTCGAGGGCGCCCGGCCGCCCCTTCATCAGGGCGTTCGCCGCTTCGAGGATCGGGGCCTGCGAACGGTAGTTGGTCTCGAGACGCACGACCGTGGCATCGGGATGCCGCCGCTCGAACTCGAGGAGGAATCGCTGTTCGGCGCCGGCGAACGAGTAGATGGTCTGACTCGCGTCACCGACGACGCAGATGTCCTTGCGATCGCCCAGCCAGAGTTCGAGCAGGCGGTTCTGGAGCGGAGAGACGTCCTGGTACTCGTCGACCGTGAAATGCCGATACTGCTCGTGCACGGACGCTGCGACGCGAGGTTCGGCCTCGAGCATCCCGGCGCAGGCCAGCAGCACGTCCTCGAAGTCGAGTTGGCGCCGCTCGTCCTTCAACGCTTCATAGCGCTGTTGCAGTTCGACGAACTGAGCGGAGTCGACGCCGCTCAACGTGCGGCCGAGCGACGCGTGCTGTTCGATCGACAACATCGACACCTTGCGCCATTCGATCTCCGAGGCGAGGTCGCGAAGCGTCGCGGTGCTCGGCCGCAGTCGCATCGCGTCGGCAGCCTGGCCGAGCAGCCTCACCTTGTTGTCGATGATCGACGGAGCGGGTGATCCGGCCAGTGTGGGCCAGAAGAAGTTCAGCTGGGCGAGGGCGGCGGCGTGGAATGTCCGCGCGGCCACGCCCTCGACGCCGAGCGCGCGCAGACGACCCCTGAGCTCGCCCGCCGCCTTGGCCGTGAAGGTCACCGCCATGACGCGCGACGGCGAGTATGCACCGGTGTCGACGCCATGGGCGATCCGGTGGGTGATCACTCGGGTCTTCCCGGTTCCCGCACCTGCGAGCACGGCGACGGGACCGCGCAGCACGGATGCCGCCTCCCGCTGTCGATCGTCGAGGGCTTCGAGCGCGCTCACGCGCGCTCCTCGAACCAGTCGAGGATCAGTGCGCGCGCGATGGACGCGGGTCCGGGGAGGCCGACGGGTCCGTCACCGGCGAGAGCGGACCCGATCTCGTCACGGGTGAACCAGCGGACGTCGATGATCTCCTCCCCGTCGGGCCGCAGCTCGTGCTCATCCAGAGCGACGGCACGGAAGCCGAGCATGAGCGAGCGAGGGAACGGCCACGGCTGAGACGAGACGTAACGCAGCGAGGCCAGCCGAACGCCGGATTCCTCCTCGAGCTCACGATGCACGGTCGACTCCAACGACTCGCCCGCCTCGGTGAATCCGGCGAAGCATGAGTACATCCGGCCGCCCCAATTGGCGTTCGCCCCGAGCAGGAGCCGTTCGCCGTCAGAGCTCTCCACCGCGACGATGACGGCTGGGTCCGTCCGAGGGAAGTGCTCGCGACCGCAGACGAGGCAGCGGCGCGACCATCCGGCCTGGCGCAGCTCCGTCCCTCCGCCGCATCGGGGGCAGAACGGTGCGTCCCGCAGCCAGCCTCCCAGCGCGAGCGCCTCGATGAGCAGCTCTGTGTCACCCGAGCCGAGACGCGCGCCGAGGTCGCGGAGTCCCAGCCACACCTCGTCGGGTGCGGTGTCGACGGTGTCGCCCTCGGGCTGCAGAACGGCGAGAAGCACGGCGGTACCGTCACCTTCGCGCCCGAGGAGCGCCCAGGTCGCATCGACGATCTCGCCGGCGGGAACCCGCAGCAGCGTGGCCGATTCGAGGTCGGCGCCCGAAATGCGCACGCGGCCGTCTCGTACGGCGATGACCCGCGTCGCCTCGTCGGCGCGCAGACGATCGAGGACTCCGGGTTCGACCCGCAGATCCGCTGCGCGATCGAGGGATGTGCTGCTGCCGGCGATCATCGTCTCCCTCTCTCACGGGCGTGGCGGAAGCTGGACCACCCCCACGTCCACCTACCCTGGAGGCATGGGACGCTCTCCATTCACTCTAGCCGCGGCGGTGACTGCCGCACTGCCCGGCGCCGAGGTGATCGGGGCCCGCACGCTCAGCGCCGACGGTGACGGACGCTTCGACTCCGCGGTCGCCACTCTCGCAGACGGGCGCGAGCTCGCGATCCGTGTCGCCGATGACGATGAGACCTCACGCGAGCTGGCCGCCGAGGCCCTCGCGCTGCGGGCTCTGACGGCCGGTGCGCGGGCGATGCTCCCCTTCCGAGCCCCGGAATACATCGGCGAGACGCGACTCGCAGACGCCCGCGCGCTCGTGACGGAGCTGCTGCCCGGATTCCAGATCGAGGCGGCGATGGTGCCGGCCGGCCGTGGCGCCGCCGAATCGATGGGTGCGGCGATCGCGGCAGTGCACTCCCTGCCCACCTCCGTCGTGAGAGGCGCCGGATTGACGACGCGGTCTGCGCAGGAGAGCCGCGACGAACTCGCTCGACTGATCGACTCCGCGGCATCGACCGGGCGCGTCCCCGCGCGGCTCACCGTGCGATGGCGCGACGCCGTCGCCGATGACGATCTCTGGCGGTTCGAATCGACGGTCGTGCTGGGCGGCGTGCAGTCGACCTCCTTCATCTTCCGGGACGACCCGGATCTCGGTCCCGAGGTCACCGGACTCATCGGCTGGCATTCGCTCTCCGTCGGAGATCCGGCGATCGATCTGTCGTGGCTGTCCACCGCCCCTGATGCGGCGCACGACGTCCATGCCGCGTACGCTCGGGCCGCCGACCGCGGGCCGGACGGCGCTCTCGAGGTGCGCGCACGCCTGCTCGCCGAGCTCGAATTCGCCCGATGGCTCGTCCACGGCGACTCCTTGCACCGACCCGACATCGTCGACGACGCCGCCGCCCTTCTCGAGGCACTCGCCGAAGGATTGCACAGCGACGATCTCGGCGTGATCGCGTCGCGCAACGAGGGCGTCGAGTCCGCCCTGGACGCGCTCGACAGAGTGCCGGCACGCGCCTCGGCGGGGGCCGACACGTCGATGCAGACCGACGCGTACAACCCGAACGAGCTGTGGCGCGACGACGACGCCGACGGTCCTGATGGCGATGCCGACGATCAGGCGACGAGCGATCTCAGCGACGCCGCCGCGGACGCCGCTCGTCGTCTCGAGGTCGGTGGTCTCGAGACGGAAGATCTTTCAGGCGTGCGCAGGCACACCGCGCAGGAGCCCACCGCGGAGCGACGCCCGGTCGATGACCCGGCGCGGACTGAGCGAGCGGACGGCTCAGACGAGGGATCGCCGGAGGACGAGGCTCAGCGGGCTGCCCGAGCAGCGCTCCAGCGCTGGAAGAGCTCCGACTCGGAGTAGACGCGGTCACCGCGGATGACGAGGTCGTCCGCGACGTAGTACAGCGCCACGTCGATCTCCTCCAGGGGCACTCCGAAACGACGGTGGTAGGCGAGACGGTAGAGCGCGAGCTGCAGCATCCGCTCCTCCCGTTCCCGAGGTGTGCGTGGGGCCTTGCCCGTCTTCCAGTCGACGATCTCGATGCGCCCGCCGCGATCTTCGCGTCGATAGACCGCGTCGAGTTTGCAGATGACGATATGGCGTTCGTCACCCGGCACAGCGCCACCCAGCGCGAAGTCGATCTCGATCTCGACCGCGATGGGCTTGAGCGCTCCCCACTCGCTGGCCTCGAAGATCGACTGCAGGGTCTCGAGGTCGGCGGCGTCGGCGGACGAGACCTCCGCTCCGCCGACGGTCTCGACGAACGAGAGATCATCCTCGTCGACCTCCCACAGCGCCTCGTCGACGCGCTGACCGACGCCGACGAGTTCGCTCCGCCGCTCGACCCATGCGTGGAACAGCGTGCCCAGCCGGGTCTGCCGATACGGCCGCTCAGGCATCGGACGGACGATGGAAGACACGGTGCCGGTGAAATCGGTGACGTAGTCCTTGAAGCGGGAGGCCGGCACCCGGGTGGGCGGTGATGCGTCGGTGCCACGCAATCGGGCGGCGCGCTCGGCGAGCAGACGCGCCAGTTCGGGAGCGGCCTCCGGCTCCCCGTCGGCTGCCGCGCGCACGGCAGCGGCGGCTGCCTCGACGACTCCACGCCGAGCGCCGAGCGGGTCGAGAGGCCAGGTGAGCGTTGCGCCGGGGCCGTCGTAGGGGTTCTCGTCCGGATCCACGGGCTCGATCGGAGCGATTCCGAGAATCTCCATCGCCTCGGTCAGATAGGGGCTCGGCTTCTTCGGCTGCTTCTGCCCCGCCCAGTGGGCCCCGGTCAGAAGCAGATGACTGCGCGCCCTGGTGACGGCGACGTAGGCGAGTCGACGCTCCTCCTCCTGCTGATACTCGCGGTAGGCGTCCTTGAAGACCGTGATCGCGCCCGGCGCTGTCTTGCTCCTGCTGGTCAGCGATGCGATACCTGCCTTCAGCCGCTTCGCCGCATCGAGCTCTTCGTCCGAGGGCGCTATCCAACTGAAGGTCGGCAGGGCCGCGCTGTCGCCTCGCAGAGCGAACGGCAGCACTCCGAAGCCGAACCATCCTGAGGTGTCCGTCGGGCGCGACGGCAGTTCGCCCTCGACCATGCGGACGACGGCGACCGCATCCCACTCCAACCCCTTGGATCCGTGGATCGTCAGAAGCTGGACGACCCCGGGTTCGGGCGGCTCGGGCCGCGGCACCAGCTCGTCTGTGCTCTCGGCCTTCTCCAACCAGGCGAGGAGACTCGAGATGGTCCCCCGTTCGTCTGCGGCGAGGAACGACCGAACCTCGTCGGTGAACGCGCGCAGCTGCGTCGCCGCGATACGCGCCGGCCCTCTGGTCTCGTTCGCTGCGAGCTCGATGTCCAAACGCAGCTCGAGCTCGATCAGCCTCAGCAGATCGGGAAGCGGAAGCGACGACGCCCGTCGGAGGCGTTCGAGCATCTCGCCCGCGGCACGGATGCGAGAACGCCCGTCCGGCGTGATCCCGGCGAGAAGGCGGTAGTCGTCGCTGAGACCGCGGAGCACGTCGACGGCGTCGATGATCGACAGCGCCTCGTCCGCCCCCCGTGACGCGCGGATGCGTTTGCGGAGCTCGTCGTCCAGCGGCAGCAGCCCGCTGTCCCGACGGGAGAGCTCCGCCGCGAGCTGCTGCAACGCCGCCATGTCGGCGACACCGACGGAGAATCGAGGACCGACGAGGAGCCTGATCAACGCAGAGCCCGCCGTCGGATCGTGCAGCACGCGCAGCGTCGACACGACATCGACGACCTCGGGGGTCGCCAGGAGTCCCCCGAGCCCCAGGATGCGGTGCGGAATCCCTTCTGCGGCAAGGGCCGCCGCGAACGTCTGCATGTGCCGCTTCGACCGGAACAGCACCGCTCCGGTATGCGGCTTCGCGAGGTCGTCGTGCTCCGCGCGACGCGCCGCGAACCATTCGGCGACCGCGCGAGCCTCGTCATCGACGGTGAGCGGGAAGCTCATCTCGACCGCCCCGGGGCCGGCGCCGGGACGAGACTCGAGCGGTGGCACATCCAATCCGGGCCTGCGCAGCGGACCGAGGATGCGGTTGGCGACACCGAGGATGCTCCGGTCGTTGCGCCAGCTCGTCATCAGACTGTAGTTGCCGACGCTCTCGTGTTCGGAGAAGGTGCGCGCGAAGGCGTGCAGATTGTCCGCGCTGGCGCCTCGCCATCCGTAGATCGACTGGTGCGGATCCCCGACCGCCATCACCGCGGTGTCGCGGAAGAGTCGGGCGAGGAACTGCGTCTGGATCACCGAGGTGTCCTGGTATTCGTCCAGCAGCACCACCTGATGCTGCTGCCGCAGGTCCTCGCGCACGTCGGGAGACGACTCCACGATGTCGTAGGCGCCGCTGACCTGGTCGGCGAAGTCCAGCACTCCGCGGCGCTCCTTCTCGGCGATGTAATCGCGCACCAGGACGGACAGAGCGGGAAGAGCGCGCAGGTTCGCAGCCGCGGTCGCGACCTCCGCGTTGCTGAGGTACGGCTCGAACGCCTCGGCCTGGCGCAGCGCGATGCGATCGGCGCGGTCGAGATCGACCCGGTGATCGAGCGAGTCGCCGGCCAATCTCTGAACCGCGTCGACCACCCCCGCCACCGACCGGTCGATCTCCTCCAGCTCCGGCAGGTCGGCGCGCAGCACCACGTCGCGCACGAGCATCCAGGATGCGGCCTGGCTGAGCATGGCGACGTCGGAGTCGCGGCCGATGCGCGCCGCGTGCTCGCGCACGATGCCATCCGCGAACGCGTTGTAGGTCGAGACCTTCGGACGGATCAACAGATCCTCGGCCGAACGGGGGGTCGAGACCGCCCCGGTGCCGAAACGTGCGGCGAGCTCGTCGAGCACCTGCGATCGGACGACCTCGCGCTGTCTGGCGTTCGCGGCTCTCGACACCCGATCGAGGGCACCGCTCGCCACGATCTCGGGCAGGTGCGGCAGCAGTCCTCGTCTCCCGTATTCGTCGATGAGCGCCAGACGGACGCCGATGCGCTCCGCGAGCTCACCCGCGGCCTTCCGCGTGAAGGTCAGGCCGAGGATCTGATCGCGTCGCACATGCCCGTTCGCGACCAGCCAGACGACGCGGCCGGCCATCGTCTCGGTCTTTCCGCTGCCCGCGCCCGCGACCACCAAAGCCGGCGCCGGTGGCGACTCGATCACCCGCTGCTGAGCCTCCGTCGGTGCGGGGAGACCGAGCGCGGCGGCGACGTCCAGAGCAGAGATCCCGTTCCCCGCTCCCGTCCACGCCGTCACGCGCTCACCGCGGCGACGGTGTGGATGCGGCACGGCTGGACTCGCCATTGCGTATCCGCGCAGTGAGCCTCGACATGGGCCGTGAAGCTCGCCGCCGACATCCCTCGGGCGGCTTCCGCGATCCGCCCGAGGAACTGGACACGCTCTTCACCGGCGAGGGTGTGCTGGTGCGCGACGCGGAAATCGCTGCCGGCCAGGGTCTTGGCGACCAGGACGAGGCGCGCGCCGGCGAGGGCCGCAGGATCCGCTCCCGCCACGAGTCCTTCCTGCACCGCCACCTGGTATGCGGCGAGCTGGGCGTGGTCCGCCACCTTCTGCTCGCTCTCCGGCTCGTACTTGCCGGTCTTCAAGTCCACGACCACGACGCGCTCCCCGCTCTGCGCATCGGCCATGCGCGTCCACTTCTGTCCCCGCGCCTTCGCATGCTCTCCACCACCCGCGGTGTACGCCTCGACCCGGTCGATGAAGCCGTGCACGATCGCATGGTGCGGATGGGGGTCGCCGTCGACGCTCGCCGCACGCACGCCCGGCGCGATGCCCTCCTGCTCGGGCACCTCGACCGCGAACCGGAACTCCACCTCGCCGGCGATCACCCGACCGCCTTCGTCCGCCACGTCCGACAGGTAGCTGTGCAGTCGATCGATGTACAGATCGGCGCGGCGCCTCTCCTTGCGACCTATCCAGGCCGTCTCGAAATCGAGCTCCGGCCAATGCTCGGCCAGGACCTCACGCAGACGGTCCAGTTCGCCGTCGGGCACCTGCTCCATCGCCTCGTGGATGATCGTGCCGATTCCGGCCGACGGCGGCATCACGGTGTCGCCGCCCAGGGCGGACACCGCCCAGTTCAGCTCGCACTCCTCGAAGGACTCCATCCGCGACGGCGAGACCCGGGCGGCGTCGACGGCGAGGTCGTGCAGCGGTGCATCGGTCGTCGGCGGCGTCACTCCGTACCACTCGTCCGGATCGGCACCCGGCACTCCCTCCCGCGCGAGCACCGCCAGCTGGGCGGAGGCGTGGTCTCGGGCGGCACGGACGCTCGAGGTCGTCAGTACCCGACGATGACGCGCGACGAGACCGCGCAGCGTGAGCGGGTGCTCGGCCGAGGCATGCAGCTCGGGCGGGTCGGGCGGCGGGAGGAAGCCGAAGAACGCACTGGGTGTCATGTCGTCGTCATCGACCGCGGTGATGAGGAGTCTGCTCCGCGAACGAGAGATGGCGCGGACGAACAGCCGCAGCTCATCGTGCAGAGCGGCGCGGCGCCTGTCGAGTGCCTCGGGCGGGTGCTCGGCGGTTCCGGTGCGGGATGCGAGCAGTGCGTCGGCGAGACGCCAGGACTGGAGCATCCCGCCGCGCAGCCGCACATTCGGCCAGATTCCGTCCTGCACTCCGGCCACCACGACCGCGTCGAACTCCGTTCCGAGTGCGGTCGCCGGTGTGAGCAGGGTCACACGGCCCGGCCGGTCGGGACTCGAGAGAGAGTCTTCGGGCACCTCGCTGTCGAGGATGTCGCGCACGAAGACCTCCGGCTTCTCGTTCGGGGTGCGCTCGACGAATCGCTTGGCCGCACCGAACAGGGAGACGAGCGCATCGAGGGCTCGCGCCGTCTCCGCACCGCTGGTCTGCAACGACATCTCACGCCAGGCGATCTGGAGCTTGCGCCCGTCGACCGCTCTGGCCTGGTCCCAGACCCGCCACAGGAGATCGTGGATCGTCTCGCCGTCGGCAGCCGCGGCGGCCACATCTGCGATCGTCGCGGCGAAGCGCGCGGCCAGGCGCGATTCCTGGGCGTCGATGAGCGTGAAGTGGTCGGGCGATGCCAGCGCCTGGCGCAGCAGTTCCCGTGCGGGCGTCGAGCCCCCCAGGTCGAGCTCGATATGGCGCAGACGAGCGCGAAGGCGTCGGAGCCCGATCGCATCCATGCCTCCGAAGGGAGTGCGGAGCGCCTCCTCCCAGTCCTGGGGAGTCCGCTCCTCGGCCGGCGTGAGGGCCAGGCGCACGATGCCGACGATGTCGCGCACGATCGGCTCGGAGCCGAGAGGACGTTGCACGCCCGCGGCTCTCGTCGGGATCTCCCGCGCGGCGAGCTCTGCGTCGAGCTGCGTGACCTGCCTGGTGTCGTGTGCGATGACCGCGATGCGATCCCACGGGACGTCATCCACGAGATGCCATTCGCGCATGACACCCGCGATGCGGTCGAGCTCTTCATGCGGTGACGGGGCGATGAAGGTGCTCACGTCGCCGGGGGCGCCCGGGCTGTGCGCGGCGACGGGCTCGGGCGCGCGCCTGTGGTCGACGCGGCCCGACACGCCGATCGCCTGCGTGACGGTGCGGGTCAGCGCGGTGAGCGCCGGCGCCTGACGATGAGGGACATCGAGCACGTGGACCTCGCCCAGCGCCGTGGCGAGGTGCGCGAACAGCTCGGGGCTCGCGCCGCGGAAAGCTCCGGAGGAGATGTCAGGATCACCGAAGGCGAGCACTGCCGTGCCTCGCGCACGGAGCGCCTCGACCACCGCGATGCCACCGCGTGTCAGCTCCTGCGCATCGTCGATGAGCACCACCCTGAGGTCGGCGAGAGGGCCGAGGGCACTCGGCTCCGCGGTGCGCAGGATCGTGCACGCCTCGGCGAGCAGGTCTGCCGCGTCGCGGTGGGATGCCCGTGCCAGGTCGAGCACGGCGCGGTATTCGACGAGGAACTCGGCGACGGACGACCAGGCGGGGACATCGGACGTGCGCAGCTCGTCGGGCTGCGCCCCCAGTTCGACGCATTCCGCGAGGAAGGCACGGAGCTCGGAGCGGAACCCCTTGGAGGCGCGTACGGCGGGGCTCAGCGCCTGCGGCCAGTCGATGCGCTCGTCCTCCGCATCGCCGGCGAGGAGCTCGGCGATCAGGCGGTCCTGGTCTGCGCCGGTCAGCAGAGCCGGTGGCTCCGCCCCTTCGCGGACCATCGCTCCGCGCACCACCTGGAATGCGAACGACCCGAGCGACCTGGCCAGCGGCCCGGGAGTGGCCTGACCGATCCTGACCCCGATGCGGTCCCGCAGCGCGGTCGCCGCCTGCCTGCTGGGAGTGAGGACGAGGACCTGCTCCGGACGCATCCCCGCTGTGTCGAGCAGATGGACGACGCGCTCGGTGAGAGTGCGGGTCTTGCCCGTGCCGGGCGCCCCGATGATGACGCCGGATGCCGAGGCGTCTGCACCGATCACGGCGTTCTGCGCGGCATCCTCTGTCATGTCCTCCACGCTACTGCGGCGCGCCGACATCGCCGGGCGTCGGCGCCTCGCGACGGTGTGCGCTCAGGGCGAAACCGGCCCGATCCGCGGATCCCGTCACCTCGCCGCCCGGTAGAGTTAGGCTCAGTCGTCGACCTCCGAGGTCGACTCGACCACAGCATCGTCGACTGGAAAACAGGAGTACGCGTGGAAATCCGCATCGGCATCATCAACACCGGCCGTGAGCTCAGCTTCGAGACCGCATCGAGCGCGGACGAGGTCCGCACGCAGGTCTCCTCGGCTCTCGAGCAGAACACTTCTCACCTGAGCTTCGCCGATGTCAAGGGCAACTCCTACCTGGTTCCGACCGCGAACCTCGCGTACATCGAGCTCGGCACCGAGGAGTCTCGTCGCGTCGGCTTCTTCGCCTGACCCCACGATGTACATCCTCCTCGCTCTCGTCGGAGCGTGCGCGCTCGGCATCGCGGCCCACTACATGATCGGTGGGCGGGAGTTGCGCGGGGTCGCTCTCACCCCCGCTGTCGCCACGGCCCTCGCTGCCGTCATCTACACCGGCCTGCAGTGGCTCGGCGTGGGCGAGGACAGCATCTGGCTATGGCTCGCGAGCGTGGTGGGATCCGTCGGCATCGCGGCAGTCGCCACCGTCGCGATCGTCGCGTCTCGCCTACGCAGCGATGCCGCGGCCAAGGCGGCACTCGGCATCTGATGCCGTCGGCCGGGTCCGTCGGCTAGGAGGCGAGACCCATCGCATCCATGCGGCGTGCGTGCGCGCCCATCAGCTCGGTGTAGACCAATTCGACGCGGTCCTCGCTCATCGCGGCGAGCTCGGGCTGACGCAGCGCCGACCGGCACACCAGGATCGTGTCCCCCACGAGCCGGCGCGCCCACATCGAGAGCAGCGACCGCCACTCGCCGTCGCCGTCGATCGTCTCCTGGATGATGGCGACGATCTCGTGTCGCGCATCGTCCTCGGAGAGGATCTCCGCGACCCTCTCCCCCGTGTCGCCGTAGCTCGAGGCGAGCGCGAAGTAGAAGTCGTCGAGCATGCCTGCCGTGATGTAGACGGCGAGGAGAGTCTCCCGCGGACGCGCGCCGATGGTCTTGCGCCGGAAGGCGTCGAGGTTCTCCCGGAACGGGAGCATGAGCTGCGTCGGATCGTCTCCGCGCTCCGCGATGAGTTCGACTATCGCCCGATGCTTGGTGAGCGCAGCACCGGCTGCCCGGGAGAGCGCCTCCTTCTCGGAGAGCTCCGGAGTCGCCCTGATCAGCCGCGTGAGCGTCTCGAAGTACCCCAGCTGGAGGTACGCCGCCTGTCCCAGGAATCGCGGCAGCTCCGGCGCGAGTTCGGCGAAGTCGACCCGCGTCGCCGCTCCTTGATCGCCCCGACTGCGCAACGTCATCGTGCGCCGGGGCGTCCTACGCTTCCAGAACCAGTTCACCACGGGGTTCACACTACCCGGGAGACGCGATATTCCCGGGCGTCGCCACCCCCTCGGGTAGGCTGTCCCTGTCCCCGCCGTCGGAGCGGGGCCCGCGCCTGTGGCACAAGAGACGGCGTGGATCCGTGAACATGGCGATCCTCGCAGGTCGCCGGACAGGCATCTGAACATTGACAACCTTCGCTGATCTCGGAATCGATCAGGACATCATCGACGCTCTCGCCTCCAAGGGCATCGTCGACGCATTCCCGATCCAGGAGCAGACCATCCCCCTCGGCCTTCCGGGCCAGGACATCATCGGCCAGGCCAAGACCGGAACAGGCAAGACCTTCGGCTTCGGCATCCCCGTGGTGCAGCGGCTCGGCCTCGACCCCGAGCACGGCGTCAAGGCGCTCATCGTGGTGCCGACGCGCGAGCTCGCGGTGCAGGTGTACGAGGACATCGACCTGCTGACGAGCAACCGCTCCACCAGCGTCGTCGCGATCTACGGCGGCAAGGCATACGAGGGCCAGATCGACCAGCTCAAGGCGGGCGCCCAGATCGTCGTCGGCACGCCCGGTCGCCTGATCGACCTCGCCGGCCAGCGTCTGCTCGACCTCTCCAACGCGACCGAGGTCGTGCTCGACGAGGCCGACAAGATGCTCGACCTCGGATTCCTCGCGGACATCGAGAAGATCTTCCAGAAGGTCCCGGCCGTCCGTCACACCCAGCTGTTCTCCGCGACCATGCCCGGACCGATCGTCGCGCTGGCTCGTCGGTTCATGACGAACCCGATCCACATCCGCGCGACCGACCCCGACGAGGGTCTCACGCAGGCGAACATCAAGCACCTGGTGTACCGCGCCCACTCGCTCGACAAGGACGAGATCATCGCCCGCATCCTCCAGGCGGAGGGTCGCGGCAAGACGGTGATCTTCACCCGTACCAAGCGGGCCGCGCAGCGCCTCGTCGACGAGCTCAGCGACCGCGGCTTCAACGTCGGCGGCGTGCACGGCGACATGGGACAGGACCAGCGCGAGCGGTCGATGGCCGCGTTCAAGGCCGGCAAGCGCGACGTCCTCGTCGCGACCGATGTCGCCGCCCGCGGCATCGACGTCGACGATGTGACGCACGTCATCAACCACACCATCCCCGACGAGGACAAGACCTACCTGCACCGCGCCGGTCGCACCGGCCGGGCGGGCAAGACCGGCATCGCCGTGACCTTCGTCGACTGGGAGGACCTGCACAAGTGGGCGCTGATCAACCGCGCCCTCGAGTTCGGGCAGCCCGACCCGGTCGAGACCTACTCCTCGAGCCCGCACCTGTTCAGTGACCTCGACATCCCCGCAGGCACCAAGGGCCGTCTCGTCTCGGCTCCCAAGACCCAGTCGGTCAAGACCGAGCGCGCACCGCGCCCCGAGCGTGCGGCCGATGCCGCGGCCGAGGGCACGGATGAGGGCGGCACCCGCCGTCGTCGGCGTCGTCGGGGCGGCTCGACCCCGGTGGGCTCGACATTCGCCGAGGGCGCTGCCGACGCATCACCCGGAGACTCTCAGTCCTCGCCGTCAGCGGACCGCGGCGCCGAGGGCGCCGGCACCCACGACGGCGCAGGCAAGGAGCACCACGACGGCAAGCCGGCCCCGGCCCGTCGTCGCCGTCGTCGCCGCGGGGGTTCGGGCGGCGCGGGAGCGGCTCCGGTCGTCGGAGCCTGATCGACTCCACCTCAGGGACTCACAGAGGGGCGGATGCTGCAGCTGCGGCATCCGCCCCTCTGCCGTCCCGGCGTCAGGCGTAGCGGGGTGCGGTGCCGGTCGCGCGCTCGATCAGTCGCTCCACCATCTCGTCGGATGTGGTGTTCTCGCCCGGCAGATTGGGTTTCCCGGTGCCGTGATAGTCGCTCGAGCCGGTGACGATGAGATCGTGCTTCGCGGCGATCGCGTGCAGCGTCTTCCGGCCTGCCGCGGTGTTCTCCCGATGATCGATCTCGAAACCGCCCAGGCCTGCGGCGATGAGCTGCTCGATGAACGGCACGGGCATCATGTGGTCGCGGCCGATCGTGGCAGGGTGCGCGATGATCGCCACCCCTCCGGCCTCGGTGATCAGACGCACTGCCGTGAGGGGGTCGGGCGCGTAGTGCGGCTCGTAGTAGCCCTCTCTGGGGTGCAGAATCCCGTCGAACGCCTCGGTGCGGTCGCGCACGATTCCGCGCGCCACGAGGGCATCGGCGATGTGCGGACGGCCGACCGTCGCGTCGAGAGTGGTCTGGGCGAGGACATCGTCCCAGTCGAGGTCGTAGTCACGACCGATGCTGCGGACGATCCGCTCGGCACGACCGATCCGGTCGCCTCTGATGCGATCGGTCTCGGATCCGAGCGCCTCGTCGAGCGGATCGAAGAGGTAGCCCAGCACGTGCACACTGCGCCACTCGTGTTTCGCGGAGAGTTCCATGCCGGGGATGAACGTCATCCCGAGCTCGGCCGTCGCCGCTGCCGCCTCGTCCCACCCCGTCGTGCGATCGTGATCGGTCAGCGCCATCGTGCGCACCCCGAACCGGTGTGCCTGGCGCACGACATCGCCGGGCGACTCCGTTCCGTCCGAGTGGTTCGAGTGCATGTGCAGGTCGGACGGACCGGCGAAACGGCGGGATCGAGCGGTGGCCATGCTCCGAGCGTACCGACGACCGTGGACGTCGGCCGCGCACGCCTGTCGCTCTAGGGACTTCACAGAGAGGACTTCTAGGCTGAAGAGGATGTTTCGACTACTGGGGATCCTCGTCACCGTGCTGCTCGCGATCGCGACGGCCGTCGTCGTCTGGCCGCAGTTCTTCCATCTCGAGCAGACCTATCCGTTCGCGCAGATCGTCGCCGCCCGCGGCGTGGTCCTGGCGGCATTCCTCCTCGTCGCGGCCGTTTCGATGCTGCTCCTGTTCGCGAAGCCGTTGCGCGGCTTCGCGGCATCCGTGCTGATCGTCGCCCTGCTCGGCGCCGGTGCGACGGGAGCCATCGGCTTCATGCGCGGGTTCGGCGCGGACACGCTCCCCGCCGCCACCGATTCGAGCATCCGGGTGCTCACCTGGAACACCGCCGGCGACGAGGTGTCCGCCGAGGAGATCGCGCGGGAGATCCTCGAGCGTGGCGCTGACGTCGTCGCATTGCCCGAGACCACCGAAGAGGTGGGCGAGCAGATCGCCGTGCTGCTGCGCGATCAGGATCACCCCATGTGGGTGCACCATGTGCAGTTCAAGCCCGACGTCGTCGACGGCCCCAAGTCCTGGCACACGACCGTCCTCGTCTCCCCCGACCTCGGCGAGTACTCCGTGATCGAGTCGTCCGAGGACGGCTCCAACAACACCGGCTCGGTGCCCAGCGCGGTGCTGATGCCGGTCGATGGCGAGGGTCCGACGATCGTCGCGGTGCACGCCGTCGCGCCCCGGATGGAGGACATGGCGCAGTGGCAGAGCGACCTGCGCTGGATCGCCGACCAGTGCCCCGAGGGGAACTTCATCCTCGCGGGCGACTTCAACGCCACGATCGACCACATGGCGGGGCTCGGCGTCGACGGCGGCGACATGGGGTACTGCCGCGACGGTGCGAGCCGCTCCGGCAACGGATTCAGCGGCACATGGCCGAGCTCGCTGCCGGCGCTGCTGAGCACCCCGATCGACCACGTCATGGCGTCGCCGAGCTGGTCCACGACGGGTTCCGTCGTGATCGGCGGCTCGGGAAGCGACCACCGCGGTCTCGTGGTGCAGCTCGAACCCGCAGGCTGACATGCCGTGGCCGTCGCTCAGGTGACAGACTGGAGGGATGAGCACCGCTGAGCGCGACACGATCGCAGAGCCCACGACCGAGACTCCCGCCGAGACGACCACCACGAATCGGAAGCAGCCCTTCCCCCGCGGATTCCTCGACACGATCTCGACCGGATGGGCGGAGCGCCCCGAGTCGATCCCCGCGCCGCGAGCGCAGGCGCCGTTCGCCGCCGTGCGTCGCGCCGCCCTGTCCGCTGCCTTCCCCGGCAAGCGACTCGTCATCCCTGCCGGTTCGCTCAAGCAGCGCAGCAACGACACCGACTACCCGTACCGTGCGCATTCGGCCTTCGCACACCTCACGGGATGGGCTTCGGATGCCGAGCCCGACTCGATCCTCGTGTTCGAGCCGGCCGAGTCCGGCCACGATGTGACGCTGTACTTCCGGGAGCGCGCCGATCGCACCACCACGGAGTTCTATGCGGACGCCACGGTCGGTGAATTCTGGATCGGCCCTCGCCCGTCTCTCGCCGGCGTCGCGGCAGACCTCGACATCGCGACCGACCACCTCGAGAGGTTCTCGGCCGCCGAGGGAGAGCTCGTGCTCGACGAGGACGACGACCTCACCCGCTTCGTCTCGGAGCTGCGGCTCCTGAAGGACGAGTACGAGATCGCCGAGATGCGCCGAGCGGTGGACATCACCGCGCAGGGATTCGAGGACGTCATCCGTTCGCTGCCCGACGCGATCGCTCATGCTCGCGGCGAGCGCGTCGTCGAGGGCGTCTTCCACCGCCGCGCGCGCGAGGACGGCAACGGCGAGGGGTACGACACGATCGCCGCATCGGGTCCCCATGCCTGCTACCTGCACTGGACCCGCAACGATGGCACGGTCGTGCCGGGAGACCTCATCCTCGTTGACGCGGGCGTCGAAGCGGACAGCCTGTACACCGCGGACATCACCCGCACGCTCCCCGTCTCCGGAACCTTCACCGAGGTGCAGCGCCGGGTGTACGAGACGGTGCGCGAGGCCGCTGATGCCGCGTTCGCCGCGGCTCGCATCGGGGTGCGCTTCCGCGAGGTCCACGAGGCGGCCATGCGCGTCATCGCCGCGCGCGTCGCCGAGTGGGGAATGCTCCCCGTGACCGCGCAGGAGGCGCTGGACGGCGACACCGGCGGGCAGCACCGCCGCTACATGGTGCACGGCACGTCGCACCACCTCGGCATCGACGTCCATGACTGCGCTCAGGCCCGGCGTGAGATGTACTACGACGGCATCCTCGCCCCGGGAATGGTCTTCACGATCGAACCCGGCCTCTACTTCCAGATCGACGACCTCACCGTTCCCGAGGAGTACCGGGGTATCGGTGTGCGAATCGAGGACGACATCCTGATGACCGAGGACGGCCCGGTGAACCTCTCGGCGGACATCCCGCGCACGGCGGATGAGGTCGAAGCCTGGATCGCACGAGTCCAGCGCTGACCTCACGGATGCACGAGGGCGAGCTCGCACTCACGGACGATCGCGCTGCGCGGCTGATCGCGCAGACGTTCCCCGAGCTCGCCCATCTGCCGATCCAGCGCGTCCGCTCGACGGGCACGGTGAACACGATCTTCCGGATCGGCGACGACCTCGCGGCACGGTTCCCCCTCGTCGCAGAATCGCGCGATGTCCTCGGCGCCGAGGCCGCGGCGATGGCTGAGCTCGCCGACGTCTGCGGCGTGCCGGCGACGCGGCCTGTCGGACTCGCCGCGGCGACCGAGGAGCATCCTTCTGCCTGGTCGATCCAGACCTGGCTGGCGGGTGTCGCCGCGAACCCCGCCGGCCACGCATCGTCGGAGTCGCTCGTCTCGGACGTCTCCGGGCTGATCGCTGCGCTGCGGTCGACCGAGACCCGCGGACGGAAGTTCGACGGGCGCGGCCGCGGTGGTGTTCTCCGTGACCACGACGAGTGGGTCGCGCTCTGCATCGAGCGCAGCGCTCACCGGATCGATCCTGATCGCGTGGATCGACTCTGGAGCTCGCTGCGCGACGCGCCCCGCGAGGGTGCGGACGTCATGAGCCACCGGGACCTCACGCCGTTCAACCTGCTGGTGGCCGACGGTCGTCTCGTCGGTGTCCTCGACGGCGGGGGCTTCGGCCCTGCCGACCCTGCGCTCGATCTCGTCGCCGCGTGGCATCTGTTCGACGCTCGGGGGCGGTCCGTCGTGCGTGACCGTCTGCGCGTCTCCGACAGCGAGTGGCAGCGAGGAGCAGCCTGGGCGCTGCAGCAGGCGATGGGCCTCGTCTGGTACTACGAGTCCTCGAACCCCGCCATGAGCGGTCTGGGACGGTCGACGATGAGGCGTCTGCTCGACGATCCGGACCTCGCGAACCTCTGAGCGATCATGGCGTCGCCGTCTGCGATGCCTGCCGCCCTCGATATACGGCGGTGCGGAGCTCGACGGCCCAGACATCGGCGGTCGGCATGTCGAGCGATTCGGCGACGGCGATCTCGGCCTCGACGTCGTAGGGCACGCGCACGAACTGGATCCCGAAGGGATCGTCCGCCGACTGTCCTCCTTCGAGGATCACGTAGGACGGAACGGGTGTGTCGAGCGGGTTCCCGACGCTTCCGACGTTGAACAGCGTACGTCCGTCGTTCGATTCGATGTAGGCGTCGTGGATGTCGGCGTAGCCCACCACATCGGGCAGCGGGCCGTCGCCGGTCATCTCCGTCGCCTCGAACATCGCGGAGAACTGCTCGGGCGTGTGGGCGAAGTGCACGCGGACGTGCGGGCTCTGCGCCGACGCGTGGAACAGGCGGATCCGATGACCGCTGAGGACCAGATCGACACTCAGCGGAAGCGACCGGAGCCACGCCCTGCTCGGCGCCGACAGCTCATCTCGCCACCACAGCATCTCGGACGGCCCGTCGTCGGGGATGGTCGGCAGGAAGTCGTCCCAGTTGCCGCGGACGTTCACCTCGCACACGTCGCGGCAGCGCCGCACGGCGTCCTCGCCTCGTGGCCCCTTGCCCGCCGTGTCTCCGAGGTTGACGATGCGGGCGATGCCCCTGCGATGGATGTCGGCGAGCACCGCCTCGAGAGCGCTCAGGTTTCCGTGGACATCGGAGATCAGGGCGACGCGTTCGAGACTCACCCTGCCATGCTGTCAGGGCCGGACGAACTCCGCGACGATCGGCGCGAGCGACGCGCCGATGTCGGATGCCGCACGCTTGCGCCCCTTCACCTCGAAGGTGTGACCGCCACCCTCGATCCAGACGACGCGGGCGTCCTGACACGTGGAGACGACGTCATCGAACTGTGTCAGAGGTTGGATGAAGGGGTCGTTCGTGCCCTCGATGAACAGCTGCGGCGCAGCGACCGCCGGCAGGTGCTCAGCTCTCGGCTTCTCCGGTCTGCCCGGAGCGTGCAGCGGGTAGCCGAGGTAGACGAGACCGTCGACCGCCAGTCCCTCGGCCACGGCCATCGATGCCATGCGTCCGCCGTAGGACTTGCCTGTGGCCCAGATGGCGGCCTCCGCGTCGAGATCGCGCGCGAAGGCCACAGCCGCGTTCCACGTCGCGATCGCGTGCGCCGCAGGCCCCGGCATCCTGCGCCCCTGCTCCACGTAGGGGAAGTTGAACCGCAGGGTGGAGAATCCCCGGTCCGAGAGCGCATCCGAGAATCCCACGAGGAATGGATGGTCCTTGCCCGCACCGGCGCCGTGGGCGATCAGGACTGTCGCGCCGTTGTCGCCGGGCGCCCAGTCGGCAGAGACCGTCGTCACCCCGGAGGGCAGCTCGACAGGGATCTCGATCATCAGGCCCGCAGGTACGGGATGGCGAACGGCACGCGCATGACCTTGCCGCTCGACGCACGCACCATGCCCACGATCACGAGCACGACGTGCAGCACCGAGAGCGCGAAATAGAGCGTGATGGGGATGCCGAGCGGGTAGAAGCCGGTGGTCGGCGAATCGGAGGTCAGCGCGAACAGCAGCACGAAGTGCGTGACCAGGAGCACCGTGGAGACCAGAAGGTACGTCAGCCCCCAGTTCAGCGCAGCGCGAGCGTTCTCACGCGCGACCCCGCCGTATCGACGGGACGCCCCGCCGCTCACGGCCATGGCGAGTCCGGACGCGAGTCCGCCGACGAACGGGAACGGGATGAGGATCAGCAGGCCCAGTGCCCACGGAAGCAGACCCCGCGGGGGGACGGCCGCAGGGTAGGCGCCGACGGGGTACCCCTGTACGGGGTAGGCCGGCGGCGCGTAGCCCGGTGCCGATTGCTGCGGCGCGTAGCCCGGCGCCTGAGGCGGCGCATACCCCGGGGCCTGCGGCGGTGCGTACCCGGAGCCCTGCGGCGGTGCGTACGCGGAGCCCTGTGGCGGTGCGTAGCCGTGCGACTGCTGCGGGGCTGAGCCGGGCGCCGGCGGCGGGGCGTACGGGTTCAGCGGACGGGCCGGCGCCGCGGGCTGCTGCCCGTCAGGGAAGGGCGGAACGGGAGGCACGGGCGGCGGTGCGGGCTGCGCCGATCGCTCGGACGGGGTCGACGGATCGCGGGGTGCGTCTGACATCAGGCGGGCTCCGCAGACTTCGGAGGAACCCCCGCGCCACCGGTCCCGGGCGCCGCGGGAGACGGCGGCTCCGGATCCGCGGGCCTCGGCGGGACGGCCGGCTCTGCAGGCGGAGTCTCACCGCCGCCCAGCGGCGGTGTCGGCTCGCTGCCGGGAGTCGGATCGGCTCCGGGCGTCGGCTCTTCGGGCGTCGGCTGTGTCGTGGTCGTCGGCTGTCCGGCCGGTTCGTGCGCGCCGGGGGTGATGCGCTCGCCGTACCGCGGCGGCTCGTCGAGGTTCACCGGTGCCCGCGCCGGTGCCGGCGTGGCCGCACCCAGGGCGAGACGGGCCTTCGCGAGCGAAGCGGCCTGGACGCGGACCTCGTAGTGATCGGCCGCGAACTGCGTGACGCTCGCGAAGTCGCGGCGTCGCCGCACGATCGCATACGTGACGAGGCTCAGAAGCATCCCGAGTGCGACGCCGATGAAGACGAATCCGACGAACAGCTGGATCGGAACCTCCGGGTTGCCGATCACGAGGATCGCAGAGAGGAAGAGACCGATGAGCACGCCGTTGATCGCTCCCGATCGGGCGGCTGCTGCATAGCCCAGACGCCCGGTGATGCGCTCGACCGTCCGGACGCTCTGTCCGATGATCGCGATGTCCCGGGCGGGCACCTCCTGGGCGATCAGTTTCGACACCGTCTTCTGGGCGCCTTCGTAATCGCGTGTGGAGGCGACGATCTCGCCCTCATCGCGGCTGTCGGCTGGACGGTTCAGCATACTCATCCCGCCATTGTTCCATGCCGTGTGGTGACAGGGCCGGGAGTGTGTCGTGCAGCGGTGCCGCCGGGGGCCACCCCTGCGACACCGGCGACTACGCTGGACGAGTGAGCACACAACGGGTATTCGCCGCGCGCCTTGCTGGCTGCGCCGTCTTCGACCCCGTGGGCGACCGGCTCGGCAAAGTCCGTGATGTCGTCATCGTGTACCGAAGTACGGGTGCTCCCCGCGTCATCGGCCTCGTCGTCGAGATCCCCGGGCGCAGACAGGTCTTCCTCTCCATCGGACGGGTGACGTCGATCCGCGCGGGCCAGGTGATCAGCACCGGTCTCATCAATGTGCGCCGATTCTCACCGCGCGCCGGCGAGGTGCGCGTTCTCGCCGAGCTCCTCGGGCGTCGGGTGAGCCTCGTCGACGGCAGCGGCACCGCCGTGATCGAAGACGTCGCCATCGAGCCGAACCGCATCGGGGAATGGGCGATCAGTCAGCTCTTCCTGCGTCGACCGAAGACCAGCGCCTCTCCGTTCGCGAAGGGACCGACCACGTTCGCAGCCTGGAGCGAGGTCGCCGAGCAGCACTCCCCCGGCGAGTCCCAGTCGGCCGAGCAGCTCGTCGCGTCGTACTCGGAGCTCCACGCAGCCGACCTCGCGAACACCCTGCTCGACCTCCCCCAGCAGCGCATGATCGAGGTCGCCGAGGAGCTCTCGGACGACCGCCTGGCCGATGCCCTGGAGGAGATGCCCGAAGACGAGCAGGTGCATATCCTCGATCGACTCGGCGACGAGCGCGCCGCCGACATCCTCGACCAGATGGAACCGGACGACGCCGCGGACCTCCTCGCGCAGCTTCCGCCGAATCGTCTCGAGCAGCTGCTCGAGCTGATGGAGCCCGAAGAGGCCGAGGACGTCAGGATGCTGCTCCGTTACGGCCCCGACACGGCCGGTGGACTCATGACGCCCGAGCCGATCATCCTGTCGGCCGACGCGACGGTGGCCGAGGCGCTCGCCCTCATCCGGCGCCACGAGCTGCACCCCGCCCTTGCAGCCGCGGTCTTCGTGACCCTGCCGCCGTTCGAGACGCCGACCGGTCGGCTGCTCGGCATGGTGCACTTCCAGCGGATGCTGCGCTACCCGCCGCACGAACGTCTCGGGGCCATCATGGACGACAGCCTCGAGCCGGTGCGGGTCACCGCGTCCGCCGCTGAGGTCGCCAGGATGCTGGCGAGCTACGACCTCGTCTCGCTCCCCGTGATCGATGCCGCCCACCGACTGGTCGGCGCGATCAGCATCGACGACGTCCTCGACTACCTGCTGCCCGATGACTGGCGCACGCACGACAGCGACGAGCCGACGGTCTCCAAGGAGGTGCGCTGATGCCCCGCTCCCGCTCGCGCTCGCCTCGGCTCGACGCACCCCTGGGCCGCGGCACCTCCCGCCAGCGCTCGACGTCGCGTGATCGCTTCGGCCGTTTCACCGAGTGGGTCGCCCGCGCCATGGGCACCCCCGCGTTCCTGCTGATCCTCACACTGTTCTGTGTGCTCTGGATCTGCTGGAACACACTGCTGCCCGACCACCTGCGCTTCGATGACGCGGCGCTCGGTTTCACGGCCCTCACCCTCATGCTCTCGCTGCAGGCGTCGTACGCGGCCCCTCTGATCCTTCTCGCGCAGAACCGCCAGGACGACCGTGACCGAGTGCAGATCGAACAGGATCGTCAGCGGGCCGAGCGCAACCTCGCCGACACCGAGTACCTCGCCCGTGAGATCGTCGCGCTGCGGATGTCGCTCGAGGAGCGCAACAACCAGGTCGTGACCCGCGATGTGCTGCGGCAGGAGCTCAAGTCGCTGCTCGCCGAGCTCGGAGACCATGACGACGAGCCGGTCGAGCGACGCCCCCGCGGCCGCGCCGCATCATCATGAGCACCGCTGATTCCGTGCGGGCGGCCGTAGCCGCGGTCACAGATCCCGAGCTGCGACGCCCCATCGGCGATCTCGACATGGTCAGGGAGATCGACGTCGACGGTCCGCGCGCGCACGTCGCGATCGTCCTCACGATCGTCGGCTGCCCGGCTGCCGCCCGCATCGAATCGGACGTCCGCGCGGCCGCCGCCTCCGTGCCGGGGATCACCGAGGTGGACGTCGAGGTCGGTGTCATGACGCCCACCGAGCGCAAGGCGCTCACCGAGAAGCTGCGCGACGGCCGGCCGCCGCGCCAGATGCCCTTCGGCCCGGACTCGCTCACGCGGGTGATCCTCGTCTCCAGCGGCAAGGGCGGGGTCGGCAAGTCCACGGTGACGGCGAACCTCGCGGTCGCACTCGCCGCGCAGGGTCTCGCAGTCGGTCTCGTCGACGCCGATGTGCACGGCTTCTCGATCCCCGGGCTCCTCGGCATCCCCGCGGGGACACAGCCCACGCGCATCGACGACCTCATGCTCCCGCCCGTCGCCCACGGAGTGAAGACGATCTCCATCGGCATGTTCCTGCGCGACGGCGAGGCCGTGGTGGCCTGGCGCGGTCCGATGCTGCACCGCACAGTGCAGCAGTTCCTGACGGACGTGTTCTTCGGCGACCTCGACATCCTGCTGATCGACATGCCCCCCGGCACCGGCGACATCGCGATCTCGATCGGGCAGCTGTTGCCGCACGCCGAGGTGCTCGTCGTGACGACCCCGCAGGCGGCCGCATCCGACGTGGCGATCCGCAGCGGGCTGGTTGCGCGTCAGACCGGTCAGCGGGTGATCGGCGTGGTCGAGAACATGGGCGCGCTCACCCTGCCGGACGGCACCGTGATAGACCTGTTCGGCTCGGGTGGAGGTGCTGCCGTCGCAGAGGCGCTGTCCGAGACGCAGTCCGTCCCGCTGCTGGCGTCGATCCCGCTCAGCCCCGCGCTGCGCTCCGGAGGCGACGACGGTGTGCCGGTCGTCCTGAGCGACGGCGCCGATGCGGCGGCGACGGCGATCCGTGATCTGGCCCGCACTCTCGCCGGACAGGGGCGCGGACTCGCCGGCCGGTCGCTTCCCATGAATGTCGGATAGGCCCGACCATGACTGTCACCGTCGATGAGCGGTTGCTTCGGGGAATGGCTCGAGATGCCGCGGTCTACGCGCTCACTCGTCCTGCGGCGATCGTGATGTGGATCGCCCTCGCTGCAGCGCTCGCGCTGAGCATCCTGAATCTGAGCGCGACCGGAGGCAACCCGGGGCTGTCGGATCTGCTCCCCGTCGCGAGCATCGGTCTGATGGTCTATGCCGTCGTGATGACGATCGTCGGAGCACGGCGTGCCGTGCATTCGGCGACCCCGCCAGGCACCGTCGTCTGGGTGCGACTGGGCGACACTGCCCTGCACATCGGCGCGGGGCATCGCTCGTCCGACATCGACTACAGCACCTTCCAGAGCGTGCGAGCAGGCGCTGACGCGGTACTGCTCAAGCTGCGTGGCGCGTCGGCGATCACCGCCATCCCCCGGTCACTGGTGACGGACGACGACCTCGCCACGCTGCGCGCGCGCATCGGCTGAGCCTTCGCAGCGGAGCTCCGCCGGGCGGAGACTCGGGCTATGTCGCTTCGGAATCGTACGGCGGAGGACTCGCGACCGAGAACTCCGGTCGCACCCTCGCCGTACGCACCGGTTTCACCGTCGGCTCCGCAACGACTGCCTCCGCACGGGCGGGACCGGGCGCAGCGTCGTCTTCGAAGAGCGCGTCGCGGATGATGCGCCGGGGGTCGTACTGCCGTGGATCGAGTTTGCGCCAGTCGACGTCGTCGATCTCGGGACCCATCTCGTCGCGGACACGCGATTTGGTGTCGCGGAGGAACTCGCCGGCGCGCCGAGCGAGCTTGGCGACGCTCTCGGCGTAGCGGGGCAGCCGCTCCGGTCCGATGAGAAGCACAGCGATCAGACCGATGAGCAGCAGCTTCTCGAAGGTGATCCCGAACTGCATCTGTCCAGGCTACCGCCGCGCCTGCCGTTGTGCCGCGCACCGAGCGCATACCCTGGGAGAACACATATCTCAGTCGGGAGAATCAGGCAATGAGCGAGAACGATGCGAATGCACGTTTCATCCGCGAGTCCATCGCGGAGCCGTCGCCGATCGCCCGCGCGCGTGCGCACGCCATCGAACTCGGCGCGTCGCCGATCAGCGCGGCCGTCGGCTCGCAGATCGCCGTGCTGGCCGCCGCGACCGGTGCCAGATCGATCGTCGAGATCGGCACGGGCGCCGGAGTCTCGGGTCTCTGGCTGCTGCGCGGCGCGCCGCAGGCGGTGCTGACCTCGATCGACAACGAGCCCGAGCACCTCGCCGCCGCCCGTCAGGCCTTCTCCGACGCACGCGTCCCCGCGACGAAGGCGCGTTTCATCACAGGTCGCGCGGCTGACGTGCTGCCCCGCATGAACGAGGCGTCATACGACATCGTGCTGGTCGATGCCGACCCCGAGAACGTCATCGACTACGTCGAGCATGGCCTGCGGCTGGTGCGTCGAGGCGGAATGGTTCTCGTCCCCCACATTCTCGGAGGCGGCCGTGTCGCCGATCCGGTGCAGCGCGACGAGGTGACCTCCGCCTACCGCTCGCTCGTGCAGGAGACTCAGGAGTCATCAGCCGTGCTCGCGACCGTCTCTGCCTCCGGCGAGGGGCTGCTGCAGCTGATCAGCGTCGGCGAGAGCTGAGCCGAACACCGTCGTGAACGGACGGAAGAGGGCGACGGATCATCGATCCGTCGCCCTCTTCCGTGAATCCGCGTGCGCGAATTCGAGTTCGATCAGGCGGGCGTCACGACGGCTGCCAGCACGTCGTGAAGCTCCTTCGCCTCTGCGTCGTTCACGGAGACGACCAAACGGCCGCCGCCTTCGAGCGGGACGCGCACGATGATGAGTCGCCCTTCTTTCACGGCCTCCATGGGTCCGTCTCCGGTCCTCGGCTTCATCGCTGCCATCGTGGGCTCCTTTTCCTCCGGTGGTATGCGATCAGTTTATCGGGTGTTACCGGAACCTGGATGTCCCCTATGAAGAAATGCATCAAGCCTTAACATTCACGGCACCTGCCAGAAGGTGTTCCCCAGGGCGTAGATGTGGAATATCCACAGCCACTGCCCCAGCAGGCAGACGGCCAGGACCCCGAGCCGCCAGACGCGCGAGCGCGGCACCGCGAGTGCTCCCCAGATCGGGCTCACGGGCAGCAGCAGCCGGAAGGTGCTCGACTGAGGGAAGAACACCGCGAGCAGGTAGAGGAGGTAACTCGCGCTCCACAGCCGCAGGTCGGGACCCAGCGCACGCACCTGCGGCACGTAGAGCAGGGCGGCACCCGCTGCCACCACCAGGAGCGCGACGGCGACCGGCCCCCACGAGCCGGGGAGTCCCCACTGACCGAACCAGAACTGGGATGCCTGGACCCACCCTTCGAAAGGCACGAACCCGTCGACACCGCCCACGAGCCAGTTGCGACGCCAGGAGAGCTCGGTCGCCAGGTACGCACCGGGATCGCCGGTCACGACGCCGGCGATGACCTGCCACGAGAAGCCCGCGACCGTGGCGAGTGCGCCGAGCGCCACGATGTGCACGATCTCCCGCGGGGCGAGCGGATCATCCCTGCGATGCCACCAGCGGAGGATGCCGTGCAGACCCAGGTACAGCGCGAACGCGAGAATCCCCGGTCTGGTGAACGCCATCACGGGGATGAGGAGATACAGCCATGCGTAGTTCCGTCGCACCGTGGCATCGAGAGCCAGGAAGAGGAACAGCAGGAACAGGGTCTCGGCGTACCCCACCTGGAACATCGCCGCGATCGGTCCGGAGGCGAAGAACACCACCGCCCACATCGCCGCACGCGCGCCGATCCGATCGCGCAGCAATCGGTGCAGCGCGAGACAGGCGAGGTAGCCGGCCACGAATGACAGCAGGAAGGCGCCCATCCCCCAGGACCCGAACACGAAGCCGATCGCCTTGGCGGCGAAGGCGAACACCGGCATGAACGCCCAGGCGTTCTCAGCGACGTCACCCGATTCGGTGAGCGGCAGATCCGAGGGGTATCCCTCTTCGGCGACGAGCCAGTACCACTGCGCGTCCCACCCGACGATGAAATCGGCGAGGCCCGGTTCTGCGCCGAACCTCGACAGCGATGTCGACTGCGTCGCCGCCGCGATCATCATCGCGGTCGTCACCGCGCGAGCGGCGAGGTAGATCAGGGCCACGCGCAGCGCCAGTGGCGCTGCGGCCCACCGGCGGGTCGCGGTCAGCGCGAGCTGAGCCATGCGCGCAGTCCTCGCTCGACGGCGTCGATCTGCGCGAGCGGCACGCGCTCCTCGTCATGGTGCGCGAGGTGCGGGTCTCCCGGTCCGTAGTTCACGGCGGGGATGCCGAGGGCGGAGAACCGAGCGACATCGGTCCAGCCGTACTTCGGGCGAGGCTCGGCGCCGACGGCGGCCACGAAGTCTTGGGCGATCGGCGCGTCGAGGCCCGGCCGCGCGCCTTCTGCGGCGTCCGTGATCTCCACGTCGAAGCCGGCGAGGAGGTTGCGGATGTGCGCTTCTGCATCTGCTGCCGACTTGCTCGGAGCGAACCGGTAGTTCACCTCGACCTCGCAGGCATCGGGGATCACGTTGCCTGCGACCCCGCCTGTGATGCGCACGGCGCTCATGCTCTCCCGATACAGGAGTCCGTCGACCGCGATCTCTCGTGCACGGTACTCGGCCAGGCGCGCGAGGATCGGGGCTGCCCGATGGATGGCGTTCTCACCGATCCACGCACGTGCCGCGTGCGCACGCACGCCGGTGGTGCGCACGATCGCGCGCATCGTGCCGTTGCAGCCACCCTCGACCTCGCCGTTGGACGGCTCGCCGAGGATCGCGAAGTCGGCCTGGAAGAGATCCGGCCGCACCGCGGCGAGGAGCGCCAGCCCGTTCTTCGAGGCCTCCACCTCTTCGTTGTCGTACCACATCCAGGTGATGTCGACCGAGGGCTCGGTGAGCTCGGCGGCGAGCTTCAGCTGCACAGCGGTGCCGCTCTTCATGTCGACGGTTCCCCGGCCCCAGAGGTACTCGACGCCGTCGATCTCGACGTCCTTCGTCGGCACGTTGCCGTTGATCGGCACGGTGTCGATGTGTCCGGCGATCGCGACCCGCTGCGCTCGCCCGAGATCGGTGCGCGCGACGATCGTGTTGCCGTGGCGGATCACCTCGAGATGGGGATACGCGGAGATCGCCTGCTCGATGGCATCCGCAAGCGCCTTCTCGTCACCCGACACGCTCGGGATGTCGCAGATCGCACGGGTCAGGTCGACGGAGGACGCGGTCAGATCGAGCATCATGACCCCAGCCTACTTACCCCGACATCTGGACCATCCCCCGTCGCCGGTAGCGATACCGTGGAGGTATGACTGAGGCGCGCACCGTGTGGGGTACTGGACTGTCGACGATCGCCGGTGACGGCACCGTACTCGATGCCTGGTTCCCCGAGGTGACGGCCGTCGAGCCCGGTGCCGACGACGCGGCCACCGCGCTCGCGGCGCTCGAGGAGTTCACCGGTCCGGACGAACGTCGAAACGTCTCGGTGCAGACGGTACAGCTGCAGATCGATCTCGACGCGGCGCCGGCCTCGACCGCTGACGCCTATCTGCGGCTGCACACACTGTCGCACCTCCTGGTGCGACCGAACGAACTCAACCTCGACGGCATCTTCGCGCATCTGCCGAACGTGGCGTGGACGAACGCCGGCCCCATGCACCCCGTGGATGCCGCGCGGCTTCGACCCGTGCTCCAGCGCTCAGGGATCCAGGTTCAGGGGCTCGACAAGTTCCCCCGGCTCACCGACTACGTGCAGCCTGCCGGTGTGCGCATCGCAGATGCGTCGCGCGTCCGCCTGGGCGCGCACCTCTCCCCCGGCACGACCGTCATGCACGAGGGCTTCGTGAACTTCAACGCAGGCACCCTCGGTGCGTCGATGGTCGAAGGACGTATCTCCCAGGGCGTCGTGGTGGGCGACGGCAGCGACATCGGCGGCGGCTCGTCGATCATGGGCACCCTGTCGGGCGGCGGCGCACACCGCGTCTCCATCGGGGCACGCACGCTGCTGGGAGCCAACGCGGGCATCGGCATCTCGCTCGGCGATGACTGCGTCGTCGAGGCCGGACTGTACGTGACGGCCGGCACGAAGGTCGTGCTGGTCGACGGCCCGGCGACGCCTGACGGCGGCAGGAAGACCGCCAAGGGTTCCGAGCTGTCCGGACGCGACGGACTGCTGTTCCGCCGCAACTCGCTGAGCGGCGCGGTCGAAGCCGTGCAGCGCGCCGGCGTCGGTGTGACCCTCAACGACGCACTCCACGCCTGATCGCACGACTCGCTGAGAGCGGGCCGTCTCAGCCTTCTCCGGGACTGCCGTGATAGTGTCGCGGTGACGCCACTCGCACTGCGAGACGTCTGCGTCGTCGACACGCTCCCGCGCCACTTGCCTGGTTCTGGCCATTTCGAACGGCGAAACGATGCGCGATCCCGCGCCGTCGCCCACCTTCCGCACCCGGCCCCTCGGCTCGTGCGTGCATTTCTCGGAGATACTTCATGACTTCCTTCCTCGATCTCGGCGTGCCCGCCGACCTCGCCGCCGTCCTCGCGAAGGACGGCAAGACCGAGGCGTTCGCGATTCAGCGCGACACGCTTCCCGACTCGCTCGGCGGACGCGACCTCCTCGGCCGCGGCCGCACCGGCAGCGGCAAGACGATCGCCTTCGCGCTCCCCCTCGTCGCCCGCCTCGCCGCCTCGTCGCGCAAGAGCCGCCCCGGGCACCCCCGAGGACTCGTCCTCGCTCCGACCCGTGAGCTCGCGACCCAGATCGCCGCGACCATCGCGCCCCTCGCCGAGGCGAAAGGCCTGCGCGTCACCACCGTGTTCGGCGGCGTCAGCCAGCGTCCCCAGGAACAGGCCATGCGCAACGGCGTCGACATCGTCGTCGCGTGCCCCGGCCGCCTCGAAGACCTGATGAAGCAGCGGGTCGTGCAGCTCGACTCCGTCGAGGTGACTGTGCTCGACGAGGCCGATCACATGGCCGACCTCGGCTTCCTGCCGGGTGTCACCCGCATCCTCACCGCCACGCCCGCCGGCGGACAGCGCCTGCTGTTCAGCGCCACGCTGGACCGCGGCATCGACACCCTCGCCCGCCGGTTCCTCTCGAACGCCGTGAGCCACGAGGTGGACGAGGAGAGCGTTCCCGTCGGCGAGATGACGCACCGCGTGCTCGTCGTCGATTCCACCGACAACAAGACCACTCTCGTGCGCGAGCTCGCCTCGGGCACCGGTCGTCGCATCCTCTTCACCCGCACGAAGCACCAGGCGAAGAAGCTCGCGAAGCAGCTGACCGCGGCGGGCATCCCCGCTGTCGATCTGCACGGAAACCTCTCGCAGAACGCGCGTGAGCGCAACCTCGGCGCCTTCTCGTCAGATCCCGCCGACGGAGGCGTGCGCGTCCTCGTCGCGACCGACGTCGCCGCCCGTGGCGTGCACGTCGACAACGTCGACCTCGTCGTCCACGTCGACCCGCCCATGGAGCACAAGGCATACCTGCACCGCTCCGGCCGCACCGCCCGTGCGGGAGCCGCGGGAACCGTCGTCACGGTGGTCCTCCCCGAGCAGCGTCGTGATGTGAAGGACCTCCTGCGCAAGGCGTCGATCACCGCCGCACTCGAGCCCGTCACGTCGAACGCCGTCACCGAGCTCGTCCCCGAGCGTGCGCCGCACGTGCGTCCGGCTCCGGTTCAGCCCCAGCAGCAGCAGCGTCAGTCGTCGAAGCAGCGCCCCGCCGGCGGCGAGCGCAATTCAGCGGCAAACCCGCCGTCGCGCCGCAGCCGTCGTCCCCGCTCGGGCCAGGGCGGCCAGGGCGCCACGGCCGGCAGCCGTCAGGGTGGCCAGGGCGGATCCCGCTCCGGTGGCCAGGGCGGCCGTGGTCGCGGCTCGCAGGGCCGCTGACCCGAGAGACATACAGGCGGGTGCGCCGACGCTCAGCGTCGGGGCACCCGCCTTCTTCGTCCCGCCTGCGCGAGGTCAGCCGCGAACGGCGGCCAGCACCTGCGGGTCTGAGCACCCTCGGGCGAAACCGGCGATGCGCCGACGGATCTCGAACCCGAGCACGCGCGCGCCGATCCACTCGGCGATCGGCGCGAGCCAGGTCGGCTGACACGAGAAGTTGTACTTCCAGACGGCGAGCGTGCCCTCAGGCACCTCGGTGAACCGCCAGCCTCCGCCGAGCTTCGTGAAGAACCACGGCCCGGTCTCCATGACCATCCCGACGTTCCTCGGCGGGGCGTAGGACACATACCGGCTCACCATCGACAAGCCGAAGCGCTGCCTGGTGAACGTCCGCACATCCTTGGCCGCGACATCGGCGCCATCGAGGAAGTGCTGCTCACTGATGAACGGATCCCACCGGCGTCGGATCGCACCCGTCGTCTGTGAGACGGCGAAGGCCGTCGCCGGATCCACCGGCACGACGGCCTCCGCGCTCACGACAGGCATCGCGAGTCGATTCAGCGGGTCTGGAAGGTGCGCTCGGGAGATCCTGTGTAGAGCTGCTGCGGGCGACCGATCTTGGTCTGCGGGTCGAGCTGCAGCTCGCGCCACTGTGCGAGCCAACCGGGCAGACGGCCGATCGCGAACAGCACGGTGAACATGCGCGTCGGGAAGCCCATCGCCTTGTAGATCACGCCGGTGTAGAAGTCGACGTTCGGGTAGAGACGACGCTCCTTGAAGTAATCGTCGGCGAGAGCCAGCTCCTCGAGCTCCTGAGCGAGGTCGAGCAGCGGATCCGTGACGCCGAGCTCGGCGAGCACCTCGCCCGCCGCCTCCTTGACGAGCTTGGCGCGCGGGTCGTAGTTCTTGTAGACCCGGTGCCCGAAGCCCATCAGCTTCACGCCCTCTTCCTTGTTCTTCACCCGCTCGACGAAGCGCGAGACGCTCTGACCGGAATCGCGGATCTGCCCGAGCATGGTGAGCACGGCTTCGTTCGCACCGCCGTGCAGCGGGCCGGAGAGAGCCTGGATGCCGGCGGAGATCGAGGCGAACTGGTTCGCGCCCGTCGAGCCGACGAGACGCACAGTCGAGGTCGACGCGTTCTGCTCGTGGTCCTCGTGCAGGATCAGCAGCAGCTCGAGGGCCTTCGACATCACGGGGTTGACCTGATACTCCTCGGAATGCACGCCGAAGTTGAGCTTCAGGAAGTTCTCGACGAAGCCGAGCGAGTTGTCGGGGTACAGGAACGCCTGGCCGATGCTCTTCTTGTGTGCATACGCCGCGATGACCGGCAGCTTGGCCAGCATCCGGATCATGTTCAGCTCGACGTGCTCGGGGTTGTGCGGGTCGGTCTGACCCTCGTAGTAGGTCGAGAGGGCTGCGACGGCAGACGACAGCACCGACATGGGGTGCGCGGTGTGCGGAAGCGCCGAGAAGAAGCGCTTGAGGTCTTCATGCAGCAGTGTGTGCCGACGGATCTTCTCGTCGAACTCGGCGAGCTCGGCGGCGGAGGGAAGCTCGCCGTAGATGAGGAGCCAGGCGACCTCGAGGTAGCTCGTCGAACCGGCAAGCTGCTCGATCGGATACCCGCGGTAGCGCAGGATGCCCTTGTCTCCGTCGATGAACGTGATCGCGGACTTCGTCGACGCCGTGTTGACGAACCCGTAGTCGAGTCCCGTGTAACCCGTCTGCCGCGTCAGCGTCGAGAAGTCGATGCTGTCGTTGCCGGCCGTGCCGCGCACGAGTGGGAATTCAGCGGTCGTATCGCCGATCGTCAGCTTCGCCGTCGCCTGCTGCTCTGCCGCTGCGCTCACGCGGGCCTCCTCATGGATCTTCATCAAGTCGGATGTGGCGATGTCACGGCGCTGTGCACCAGGTCAGTTCGAGATCGTCGATACACGACCGAATCGCCTTTACAGCCTAGTAGGCACACAGGCCTACTGTGACAACCGACAAAAGAACCACTGATCTGAGGCCAGAACCTACACGGCCTGTGCGTGCAGACGCCGCGCGCCCTCAGCGATCCTGTCGGAGGGAGCCGTCAGAGCCAGTCGCACGTGCTGGGTCGAGAACTCACCGTAGAACGGACCCGGACCCGCCAGGATGCCGAGATCGGCGAGCCGCTCGATGCTCGCCCAGGCGTCCTGCCCCTCCGTCGCCCACAGGTAGAGCCCGGCCTCCGAGCCGTCGATCCGGAACCCCGCCGCCTCGAGCGCAGGCCGCAGCATGTCGCGTCGCGCTCGGTAGAGCGCCTTCTGAGCGGCGACGTGCTCGTCATCGCCCAGCGCCACTGCCATGGCGTGCTGCACCGGCTCTGGCGGCATCAGGCCCAGGTGCTTGCGCGCGGTGAGCAGTTCGCCGACGATGCGCGCGCACCCTGCGACGAATGCCGCACGATAGCCGGCGAGATTCGACTGCTTGCTGAGCGAGTAGACGCTGAGCAGATTGGCCCTGCTGCCACCGGTCACGCGAGGGTCGAGGATCGAGGGAATCGGCTCAGTCGCCCATCGACCGTCCCAGCCGAGCTCGGCGTAGCACTCGTCGCTCGCGAGCACGGCTCCCAGCTCTCGAGCCCGCTCGACCGCAGCAGCCAGTTCCTCCACGGTCCAGGTACGGCCGTCCGGATTCCCGGGCGTGTTGATCCAGATGAGCTTGGTGCCGTCAGGCCACTCCGTCGGATCGTCGGACGGCAGCGGGGTCGCTCCCACGACGCGAGCACCCACCTCATAGGTCGGGTAGGCGATTCGGGGATGCACCACGATGTCGCCCTCCCCCAGGCCCAGAAGGGTCGGCAGCAGAGCCACCAGCTCCTTCGAGCCGATGGTGGGCAGGACGTTGGCGACGGTCAGGTCGCTCACTCCCCTGCGCCGCGCGTACCACTCGACGATCGCCTCACGAAGGGCGGGAGTGCCGACGGTCTGAGGATAGGCGTGCGCATCGGTCGCCTCCGACAGCGCCCGGCGGATCAGCTCGGGCGTCGGGTCGACGGGCGAACCGACCGACAGGTCGACGATTCCGTCCGGATGACGCGCGGCGCGTTCGCGGTAGGGAACGACCGCATCCCACGGGTAGTCGGCGAGGTCGCGAACACTCACGGACTACTCGCCCTGCGGCGGGAGAGCGGCGATGATCGGGTGATCGTGTGCGATGACGCCGACCTTGGCCGCACCGCCCGGGGAGCCCACCTCGTCGAAGAACTCGACGTTGGCCTTGTAGTAGTCCTGCCATTCATCCGGCAGGTCGTCTTCGTAGTAGATCGCCTCGACGGGGCAGACGGGTTCGCACGCGCCGCAGTCGACGCATTCGTCGGGGTGGATGTACAGCGAGCGTTCGCCCTCGTAGATACAGTCAACGGGGCACTCGTCGATGCAGGCGCGATCCTTGACATCGACGCACGGGAGGGCGATCACATACGTCACCCCTCCAGTCTACGACTCGCCGCCGGTCCGATCGCCCAGGACGGGGGCACGAGGGGCGGTCGCCTCGTCTGCGCCGGGCGCCGTGCCGGATGCCGCGGCCGTCGACGCCTGCGCCTCGGTGCGAGTCGGAAGCCGCGAGAACGAGGGCCATGCGACAGCGAGGAGCACGAGCCCCGCGACGAGATAGGTCCAGATGCGACCGCTGAGCGTGTCTTCGACCACCACCGATCCCCCGGGCCCGACGCCGGAGATGAGCACCAGCATGCCGAGCATGCCGAGCCCCGCGGCGAGAGTCGCGCCTCGGTCGTGGGTGAGCGCGCGGATCGCGACGAGGATCGCGCCGCACGCGATCGCTCCGACGATGAGTCCGACGGGCACGGGACCCCACATGAGGCTGTGACCGATCGTCCCTGCGACGCCGAACACGCCGCCGACGAGAGCCGCGGCGATCCAGGAGAGCACCCGGGAGATCCATCCGATACGCACGAGTCGATCCTACGCGCGCCGCCGCGAGGGGGCGCTCAGACAGCGAGCCCGAACAGGCGCAGGAGAGCCGCGACGAGGGCGGCCGCGACCACCACGACGAGGAACGACTGACGCAGCCAGAGAAGCCCGGCCGCGACGAGCAGAGCGGGAACCCGTGCATCGACGACGACGGCCTGCCCTGCTCCGAGGGTCTGCACGGCCACGAGCGCGGCGAGCAGGGCCACGGTGAGCAGATCGGAGATGCGCGCCGGTCGCGGTGCCTCGAGCACCGAGGGCGGCACGAGGTACCCCGCGGCCTTCAGAGCGAGGCAGATCACCGCAGCGAGAAGGATCGCACTCCAGATGCTCACGCGGCGGCCTCCCCACCGTCGGGTGCGGAGGCATCGACTCGACCGAGCCAGTTGAACCAGCCCACGATGATCGCGACGACGGCTGCCACGAGCACGGGCAGCCCGGGCATGAGGAACGGCGTGAGGGCGGCCGCCACCACCGCCGCAGCCACCCCGACCGCTATGGCCTGACGTTCCTTCAGGCGCGGCCAGAGCAGAGCCAGGAACGCCGCGGCCGCCGCAGCATCCAGCCCCCAGGTCTTGGGGTCACCGAGCACGTCGCCGACGAGTGCCCCGATCAGGGTCGTGATGTTCCAGCCGATGAAGATGCCGATCCCGGTGACCCAGAAGCCGACCTGCCTCAGCCGCGGATCAGTCTGCGAGATGGCCACGGCGGTCGACTCGTCGATCGTGAAGTGCGCCGCCGCTATCCGCCGTCCGGTGGTCGTGCCGACGACGGGTGACATCCGCATGCCGTATGCGGCATTGCGCACTCCCAGCAGCGCGGCCGACGCGATCGCCGATGGCAGTGCGGACACTCCTCCGGCGGCGAAGACTCCGACGAAGGCGAACTGCGACCCGCCCGTGAACATCAGCAGGCTCAGCACGCACGCCTGCCAGACGTCGAGTCCGGATGCCACGGCCAGCGCGCCGAACGAGATGCCATAGGCGCTGGTGGCGAGCACGACTCCCAGCGCTTCACGCCAGACCTCGCGGTCGGCGCTCATTGCACGATCGTTCGCTGCGGTGAACACATGACCATCATTCTGAACGCGGTGTCCGGGATAGTCAAGCGAACGATCGTTTGACATGATGAACACATGGAGGAACTCCGAACGCGCATCGCCCGCACTCTGCGCAGAGAGAGGGAGAGAGCCGGACTATCCGTGTCGGAGTTGGCGCGTCGAGCGGGAATCTCGAAGGCGACCGTCTCCCAACTGGAGTCCGGTGCCGGCAACCCCAGCGTCGAGACGCTCTGGGCGCTCGGCGTCGCGCTCGGGGTGCCGTTCGCCGTCCTCGTCGATCAGCAGAGCAACGCGCCGACGCTCATCCGCGCCGATGACCTCACGGGTGTCCCGTCGTCGGTCGCCGCGTACAGCGCGACCCTGCTCTCAGCGAGCCCGCCGGGTGCGAGGCGGGATGTGTACCTGATCCACGCGGATCCGGGGGATCCACGCCGCTCCGATCCGCATCACGTGGGAACGACCGAACACGTGATCCTCATCTCCGGCCAGGCTCGGATCGGTCCGTCGGACGCCCCCGTGCTGCTGAACCCGGGCGACTATCTCTCGTACGCCGGAGACGCGCCCCACGTGTTCGAGGCGACCGTCGCCTCGACCAGTGCGGTGCTCATCTCGGAGCTGCGCTGAGCATCACTTCGGCGCGGAGCCCGAGACCGGTGACGGGTCCGGGATCTCGTCCGGCTTGTACTTCGGCAGCCGGGATGCAGGCAGGATCGCCACGGCACTGAGTCCCGCGAGCAGCAGCAGGCCGAGTCGCAGCGTCCCCAGACGCGACTCCTCGTTGACGGCCACCGCCTCGTCGACCTGCTCGGGCGTCGCATCCGTCTGCTCGAGTGCTGCGCGCAGGTCGTCGTTGCTGACGAAGTTCAGGTTGTCCATGTCGACCTGCGCGACGAGCGACGGCGGCAGCTCGGGGTGCTCGACGACCGCGCGGCCGATGCTCACCCCGAGGAGCGAGACGAGGAGTGCGCCGGCCAGAGCGGTCCCGACCGCCGAGGCGAGATTCTGCGTGGTGCCGCGCAACGAGCCGACATCACCCGCGAGCTCAGCCGGCGCCGCGGTGACGAGCACGTTGAAGACGAGGGTCACGAGCGCACCCTGACCGATGCCGAACACGACCAGCCCGAGGATCGTCGGAAGCGTCTCCCAGTTGTTGTTCACCACGAAGGACAGCCAGACGAGCGCGACCGTGGTGAGGATGAAGCCGAAGACGCCGATGACCCGCGGCGGGTAGCGCTTGTAGAACCGGACGACGAGTGTGGCGGTGATGAACACGGTCAAGTTGAAAGGCATCATCGCGAGCGACGTGTCGAAGGGCGTCCTTCCCTGCACGATCTGGATGTACAGGGGGATGGTGAAGTTCACGCACGCCTCGAGCGCCACGACGATGAACATCGCGTACACGGCAGCGCGCTCCTTCGACGAGTCGAGGATGCTGAGGTCGATCAGCGGCACCTTGCCCTCGGCCATCCGACGGCGAGTCCAGACGAAGAAGCATTGACCGAGCACGATCCCGACGACGACGAAGGCGGGCGCAGGCGAGAGCCCGAGGATGTTGAAGGGTGCGGCCTCGGTCGCAGCGACGGCACCCCACCCGTTGAGGTTGTTGAAACCCAGGGTCAGAAGCACGATGGCCGCGCCGATGAGGAGCGACGCCACGAGGTCGATGCGGATCGACGCGTCTCCCCCATCACCTCGCAGCGTGAAGCTGAACGCGAAGACGACCACGGCGATGCCGAACACGATGAAGAACATCGGCCGCCATCCGACCAGGGTGCCGAGCGTGCCGCCGATGAGGAACGCGGTGACTCCCGAAATGGCTCGGGCGGACCCGATCGCACCGATCGCCGTCGCCTGCTGCGCGCCCCGATAGTTCTCGGCGATCAGCGCCACGATCGAGGGGACGATGATCGCTGCGGCGGCGCCGGCGACCGCCTGACCCGCGATGGCCCAGCCCACGCTCGGAGACACGATCATCAGCACCGACGACGCGGCGAACAGGCCGATCACGATCCGGAAGATGAGGACCCAGCCGACCCGCTGACCGAGCTTCGCGCCGGTCATCACGAGGGCGGCCACGGCGAGGCCGTACATCACGATGGTGGTGCTGGCGACCGTCGGCGGCACGCCGAACTCACTGACCATGCCACCGAGGGATATCGGCAGGGCTGCCACGTTGAACGACATGAGCACCTGGGCGAGGAAGAGACTGACGAGCGGCATCCAGGAGGTCTTCGTGGATGCCGGAGAAGTGAGTGTCATGGCAGGGTCCTCTGAGCGGGAAGGAGGTCAGTCCGTCGACCGAGCGGTCGGCGCGGGCGCGGAGGCGAACAGGTTCAGTCCGAGAGCGCGGGAGAGGTGACCGATGGCGAGCTGCGATCGCACGGAGTTTCCCGCCGCGTCGAGGCGCGGTGAGAATCCGGCGACGGCACCCTTGCCCGGCGCGACGGCGACGATCCCTCCTGCCACACCCGACTTGGCGGGCAGCCCGATCTCGAACAGCCACTCACCCGAGGCCTCGTAGAGGCCCGTGGATGCCACCACTGCGAGAGTGTCGCGGCAGACGTCCGCAGAGACCACCCGCTCGCCCGTTATCGGATTCACGCCGCCGTCGGCGAGCGTCGCCCCCATCACCGCGAGGTCGTGGGCCGTGACGCTGAGAGCGCACTGACGCGTGTAGACGTCGACGACCTCGTCGGGGTCGCCGACCAGCCGTCCGTAGCTGCGGAGCAGCCAGCCCATCGCCCGGTTGCGCTCGTTGGTCGCGGCTTCCGAGGCGTACACCACGCCGTCGAGGCTCAGCGCGCGGCCGGCGAAAGCAGAGAGCCCCTCGCGCACGCGCTCCCACTGCTCGACAGCCGTCTGCCCCGGCATCAGTGCCGTCGTCGCGATCGCACCGGCGTTGACCATCGGATTCATGGGGTGTCCGCCGTTGAGCTCGAGCGCCATCAGGGAGTTGAAGGCGAGGCCGGTGTTGTTGACACCGACGATGTCGCGCACCCGCTCATGGCCGTTCTCCTGGATCGCCAGGGCGTAGACGAACATCTTCGAGATCGACTGGATCGAGAACGGATGCTGCGCATCCCCGGCGTCATGCAGGCCGCCGTCGACCTCGATGACCGCGAGACCGAACAGCTCGGGGTCGGCGTCGGCGAGGACCGGGATGTAGTCGGCGACCGCGCCGCCTTGGTCCTGCGCATACAGGCGATGAGCCTCACGCACGAGCTGGTCGACCCTGTCCCACCCGGGCAGCCCACCCGTCGAGACCTGCTGCGGGATGCCTGCCAGCGCCGCGACGTCCATGCGTTCTCCTTCGAGTCCACGACCCCCCAGCCGTCATCGCTCACCGTAGTGCCAATGCGTCGCGCTGCCTAGGGCAGGCAGTGCCCTGTTGCGACACATGTCCGGAGACACCGAGACCCACCGCCGCACGCAGGCGGGGTGGGTCTCGGAGGGAGGGTGTGCGGAGCTGCGACTCAGTACCAGTTCACCGACTGGGAGTGGCCCCACGCACTGCAGGGGGTGCCGTAGACCGACGAGATGTATCCGAGGCCCCAGCGGATCTGAGTGGCCGCGTTGGTCTGCCAGTCGGAACCGGCTGACGCCATCTTGCTCCCGGGCAGAGCCTGCGGGATCCCCGTCGCGCCACCCGAGGCGTTGTACGCCTTGTAGTTCCAGCCGGACTCCTTGGTCCACAGCGAGTTCAGGCAGGAGAACTGGTCCTCGCCCCAGCCGTACTCACTCGACGCGATGTCGCGAGCCGCGGCCTTCGCGCCGTCGACGGTGTTCGTCTGAGCGAGCGCCGCGGCTTCAGCCGCCGCCTGGGCCGCAGCCGCGTCCGCAGCGGCCTTCGCCTCCTGGGCCGCGACATAGGACGCCTGCAGCGCAGCGGTCTCCGCGACGATCTCGTCGGTTCCGGTGACTGCGTACGCGGTCAGGCTCGAGAGCTCCCTGTTCGAGAAGTCATCACGGTCCGCCAGCTGATCGACCCACGTGGTCACGTCAGCGGTGTCGACGCTCGAGGGTGCGGCGCCCAGATCGAGGCCCGATGCCGCGACCTCTGCGTTCAGCGCCTCAGCTGCCGCGACGGCATCCTGAGCGGCGACCATCGTGAGCGCCGAGTCATCCGCGCTCTTGGCCGGGGCGTCCGGCTCGCCGGTGACGAACGAGGTGACGCCTGCGACGGCGTCCGGCAGCTCGGCGCCGGCCGCGGGGGCGGACACGATGCCGACCGTCAGAGCGAGGCCGAGCACGCCGCCGGTGATCGTTCCGAGAATCAGTTTCGGGCGACGCGCCGTGATGGCGTTACGAGCTGTCGCCGCCGCGTGGGCGCGCCGAAGCGCACGGGTGGTGTGAAGCATTGGGTTCGACTTTCGGGTCGTCGTACGCCCGTCACAGGACACTCATCGGGAGATCGCCCCAGGCGCAAGGTAACGATTCTGCAACGGCACTCCTGGACGTTTCGTGAGAAAGGGGCCCTGTACCGCCGTTCCGGCGGTACAGGGCCCCTTCTCTCAGACGATTCTCAGACGTTCGCGTCCTGGCGCTTCAGGCGAGCGGTCTCACGCGCACGAGTGTTCGCGTCGAGATTCACCTTGCGGATGCGGACGACCTCGGGCGTGACCTCGACGCATTCGTCGTCACGGGCGAACTCGAGGCTCTCCTCGAGCGTCAGCTGGCGCGGGGGCGTCATCGACTCGAACGTGTCGGAGCTCGCCGCACGCATGTTGGTGAGCTTCTTCTCCTTCGTGATGTTGACGTCCATGTCGTCGGCGCGGGAGTTCTCGCCGATGACCATGCCCTCGTAGACCTCCTGCGTGGGCTGCACGAAGAACGACATGCGCTCCTGCAGGGCGATCATCGCGAACGGAGTCACGACGCCCTGACGGTCGGCCACGATCGAGCCGTTCTGACGGGTCGTGATGGAACCGGCCCACGGCTCGTAGCCGTGCGAGATCGCGTTCGCGATGCCGGTGCCTCGGGTCGTCGTGAGGAACTCGCTGCGGAACCCGATGAGACCGCGCGACGGGACGATGAACTCCATGCGCACCCAGCCAGTGCCGTGGTTCGTCATGTTCTCCATGCGGCCCTTGCGGTTCGCCAGAAGCTGCGTGATCGCGCCGAGGTGCTCCTCCGGCGTGTCGATCGTGAGATGCTCGAACGGCTCGTACGTCTTGCCGTCGATCTTCTTCGTGACCACCTGCGGCTTGCCGACGGTGAGCTCGAAGCCCTCACGGCGCATGTTCTCGACGAGGATGGCCAGCGCCAGCTCTCCGCGGCCCTGCACCTCCCAGGCGTCCGGGCGTCCGATGTCTACGACCTTGAGCGAGACGTTGCCGATCAGCTCCTTGTCGAGACGGTCCTTGACCATGCGAGCGGTGAGCTTGTGACCCTTGACCTTGCCCATGAGCGGCGAGGTGTTGGTGCCGATCGTCATCGAGATGGCCGGGTCGTCGACGGTGATCGCAGGAAGCGGCCGGACATCCTCGGGGTCGGCGATGGTTTCGCCGATCGTGATGTTCTCGAAGCCGGCGATGGCGACGATGTCGCCCGGGCCCGCCGAATCGGCCGGGTAGCGCTCGAGCGCCCGCGTCTTGAGCAGCTCGGTGATGCGTGCGTTCTGGTGCGTGCCGTCAGCGCGTACCCAGGCGACCGTCTGGCCCTTCTTCAGCGTGCCGTTGAAGACGCGCAGCAGAGCGAGACGACCGAGGAAGGGGCTGGAGTCGAGGTTGGTGACCCAGGCCTGCAGCGGGTGCTCGTCGTCGTAGGCGGGAGCGGGGACGTGCTCGAGGATCGCCTCGAACAGCGGCTCAAGGTCGTCGTTGTCGGGCAGCGATCCGTCGGCGGGGCGGTTCTGCGAGGCCGCGCCGGCACGGCCGGACGCGTAGACGACGGGAACGTCGAGCAGGGCGTCGACATCGAGGTCGGGCACGTCGTCGACGAGGTCGGACGCGAGGCCGAGCAGCAGGTCGTGAGCCTCTTCCTCGACCTCGGCGATACGAGCGTCGGGACGGTCGGTCTTGTTGACCAGGAGGATGACGGGCAGCTTGGCCTCGAGAGCCTTGCGCAGCACGAAACGGGTCTGCGGGAGCGGGCCCTCGCTGGCGTCTACGAGCAGCACGACGCCGTCGACCATCGACAGGCCGCGCTCGACCTCACCACCGAAGTCGGCGTGGCCGGGGGTGTCGATCACGTTGATCGTGATCTCCTTGCCCTGAGCATGCTTGCCCTTGTAGGTGATCGCCGTGTTCTTGGCGAGGATCGTGATGCCCTTCTCGCGCTCGAGGTCGTTCGAGTCCATCGCGCGCTCATCGACGTGGGCGTGTTCGCCGAACGAGCCGGTCTGACGCAGCATGGCGTCGACGAGAGTGGTCTTGCCGTGGTCGACGTGCGCGACGATTGCGACGTTGCGGAGGTCAGAGCGAAGGGCGTGCGCCATGCAGATGTCCTAAAGAGTGTGGGGTTTTGCCGAGAAGCCGACGTTCCAGACTATCGTATTCGGGCGAGTCGTTCCTGAGCGCTCTCGAAGTAGCATCGTGATCGTGACCGTCGCCGACCTCTCCCCCGCTCCCTCACGCAGTCGTCTGTGGTGGGAGGTGGCGATCGTCCTCGCGCTCGGCCTCGGTCAGTCAGCGGTGTATGCGGTCGTTCAGCTGGCGTACCGCCTCACCGACGAGACGCCGCTCGCCGACCAGACCGCGACCCTGAACCCCTCCCGGAGCGATCGGGAGATCTTCGACCTGATCTACCAGATCCTGTCGATCGGCTTCTCCCTCGTCCCGGTGCTGCTGGTGTGCTTCCTTCTCTGGCAATCCTCGAGGCCGCACCTCGCGCGCCTGGGTCTCGACGGCACCCGGGTGGGTCCGGACGTCGGTCGCGGGATCCTCCTGGTGGCAGCCATCGGCATCCCGGGCATCGGGCTGTATCTCGCCGGCCGCGCACTCGGGCTGTTCGTCGCGGTGAATCCCGCGGGGCTCGACAGCCACTGGTGGACCATCCCGGTGCTTCTCCTCGCTGCAGCGCGCGCATCGCTGCAGGAGGAGTTCGTCGTGCTCGGATATCTCTTCGCCCGGCTCAGGCAGCTCGGCTGGGGTCCGTGGGCCATCATCGTCGCCACATCGCTGCTGCGCGCGAGCTACCACCTCTACCAGGGGCCGGGAGCCTTCATCGGGAACCTGGCGATGGGACTGCTCTTCGGATGGCTGTTCCAGCGCAGCGGACGGCTGATGCCGTTCCTCGTCGCGCACTTCCTGATCGACGCGACCGTGTTCGTCGGCTACCCGTGGGCTGCGGCGACCTGGCCGGCGCTGTTCGGGTTGCCCGGCTGAGAGCCGAGGCGGGGTCAGCCGTTCGCGACCAGGATCGACGCCACGGCCCAGAGCACGATGACACCGAGGGCGATGAGCGCCCGATAGTCCCACGTGCGGCGGATCGGCGCGTCCGCACCGGAGAGAGCCGCCTGCCAGCGGTCACGGACGTCGGTGAGGTCGCGGAGCGCGACGGGGGCCTTGGCCTCGTCGTCGCCGGTCGCGCGTCGCACGGGCCGCGCTCGAGCCGGCCCTCCGTAGCTCGACAGGTCGGTGCCGTCGTCGAGCGAGAAGACGAGCTGCCAGCGCAGGTCGACGTCGCGCACGCGGCTCCAGCCGAACGAGGTGCGACGCAGCATGTTCTGCACCATCGCTCCCTGGTCGTCGATGCGGACGACCGAGACGAACGCGATCTCGTAGACCACCCAGAGTCCGAGCAGCACCCAGGGTGCGAGCAGGAGCATCTGGCCCCAGCCGGCGCGTACGACGGCGTCGCCGAGCAGGAAGATCGCGAGCAGCGAGCACAGCACGAGGGAGACAGGCCCGGAGGCCGCACGGAAAGTCCGTGCGGCCTCCGGTCGAGGGTCGATGCTCACTCTCAGTGACCGCCGAGGGTGATGGTCGCCCCGGGGATCGCCTTGAGCAGACGATCGGTGTACTCCTGCTGGGGATTCGCGAAGATCTCGTCGACAGTGCCCTGCTCGACGATCTTGCCCTTCTCCATGACGCACACCAGATCGCTCGACACTCGGACGACCGCGAGGTCGTGAGTGATGAACAGGTAGGTGAGCCCGAGCTCCGACTGGAGCTCGGCCAGCAGCTGCAGCACCTGATCCTGCACCAGCACGTCGAGCGCCGACACCGCCTCGTCGAGGACGATGATGTCGGGCTTGAGCGCGAGAGCGCGTGCGATCGCGACACGCTGACGCTGACCGCCCGAGAGCTCGTTCGGATACCGAGTCGCGAGGACGCGCGGAAGCGAGACCTGGTCGAGCAGCTCCTCGACCCGCTCGCGCTGCGAGGCGCGATCGCCGACGCCGTGGATCTGCATCGGCTCGGCGATCGTGTTGCCGATGTTGCGCAGTGGATCGAGCGAGCCGTACGGGTCCTGGAAGACCGGCTGCATGCGCCGACGCAGACCGAACGCCTGCGCATTCGACAGCCTCGACACATCCTGCCCGTCGATCTCGATGGTTCCGCTGGTCGGCTCTTCGAGCTTCAGCACCATCTTGGCGACCGTGGACTTGCCAGAGCCCGACTCGCCCACGAGCGCGAGCGTCTTGCCGCGAGGGATCTCGAAGGACACGTCGTCGACAGCGCGGAACGCTTCACTGCGGAAGTTCCCCTGGCGGATCCGGTAGTCCTTCGTGAGTCCGGCGACGCGCACCGTCGGCGGGATGTCGGCGAGGTCGTCGAGCGTCTCGATCCCCCGGTCCTCCACCACCGCCTGGATGCGCTGCGATGCGACGCTGGGCGCCGCGGCGACCAGTCGCTTCGTGTACGGGTGCTGCGGGTTCTCGAGGATCTCGCGGCTGGGACCGGACTCGACGATGTTGCCGCCGTTCATCACGATGATCTTGTCCGCACGCTCGGCTGCGAGACCGAGATCGTGCGTGATCAGGAGCACCGAGGTGCCCTTGTCACGGGTGAGCGACGCCATGTGGTCGAGGATCACGCGCTGCACGGTGACGTCGAGAGCCGAGGTCGGCTCGTCGGCGATGAGCAGCTTGGGGTCGGCCGCGAGGCCCATCCCGATGAGCGCGCGCTGGCGCATGCCTCCCGAGAACTGGTGCGGGAACTGGTGCAGACGCTTCTCGGCGTCGGCGAGTCCGGCCTGCTGCAGCACCTCGACGGTGCGCGCCTTGGCCGCGTCGCGCCCCTGGGCGATGCCGTTCGCACGGATCGCCTCTTTCACCTGGAAGCCGATGCTCCAGACGGGGTTGAGGTTCGACATCGGGTCCTGCGGCACGAAGCCGATGTCCCGGCCTCGGACGGCCTCGATCTCGCGACGGTTGAGCGTCGTGAGCTCGCGCCCCTCGAGGGTGATCGATCCCGCGGTGACCTGGCCGGTGCCGGGCAGCAGGTTCACGATGGCCGTGGCCGTCGTGGACTTGCCCGAGCCCGACTCGCCCACGATCGCGACGGTCTCTCCGGGCATGACGTCGAAGCTCACTCCGTGGAGCACTTCGCGCAGACCCTCCTGCGTGCGGAACGCGACGCTCAGGTCGCGGATGCTCAGCAGCGGGACCTGTTCGGTGATTCGCTCGCTCATCGGCGTGCCCTCGCCTTCGGGTCGAGGGCGTCTCGGATGAGCTCGCCCAGGGTGACGAACGCCAGCACCGCGAGGGTGAGAGCGATCGACGGATAGATGAGCGCCATCGGCGCGACACGCAGCGATGCCTGAGCCTTCGCGATGTCATTTCCCCACGACATCACGTCGCTGCCGAGACCCACCCCGAGGAACGAGAGCGTCGCTTCCGCGACGATCGCGGCGGCGAGGCCGAGCGTCGAGACGACGAGCAGCGGAGCGATGGCGTTCGGGACCACGTGGTTCAGGAGGATCTTGAACTTCGACTGACCGAGCGCCTGCGACGCCATCACGAAGTCCGCCTGACGCACACGGAGCACCTCGGCCCGCACGACGCGAGCCGTGGACGCCCAGGCGAACGCTCCGATGGCGAACGCGAGCGTCCACACCGAACGGGAATCCCGGAACACGGTCATCACGACGACGGCCGCGAGGATGTACGGGATGGCGAAGAAGATGTCGCCGATGCGCGAGAGCACCGAGTCGAGCCATCCGCCGTAGAAGCCCGCGAGAGCTCCCATGATCAGGCCGAGAACGGACGAGATCAGCGTCGCGATGAGGCCGACGGCCAGCGACGTCTGCGCGCCCCAGACGATGCGCGCATAGATGTCGCAGCCCTGGAACGTGAACCCGAGCGGGTGTCCATCCGTCGGACCGCCGTTGCTGTTCGACAGCTGGCAGTCGTTGTTCGGCGGCGTCGCGGTGAACAGAGTCGGCCACAGCGCCATCACGAGGAAGAACAGCGCGAGGACGACCGAGAACCAGAACAGCGGACGACGACGCAGGTCGAACCAGGCGTCACGCCAGAGGTTGCTGGGCTTGTCCGAGATCCGAACGGCGTCGACCGCGATCGACTCCGTCTCGATCGGAGCGACGTAGTGCTTCTGAGATGTGGGATCAGGCATAGCGAATCCTCGGGTCGAGCAGACCGTAGAGCAGGTCGATGAGAAGGTTCACCAACACGTACAGGATGACGAACACGGTCACGAACGAGACGACCGTGGGTCCCTCGCCGCGCTGGATCGCCTGGAAGAGCGTGTTTCCCACACCGGGGACGTTGAAGATGCCCTCGGTGACGGTGGCGCCCACGAGCAGCACGCCGAAGTTCGTGGCGGAGTTCGTGATCACCGGGATCAGGGAGTTGCGCAGCACGTGCACGGGCAGCACGCGGTTGCGCGAGAGCCCCTTGCTGTACGCCGTGCGCACCCAGTCCTGGTTCAGGGTCTCGATGACCGAGCTGCGCATGAGACGCATGCTCACCGCATAGAGGCTGAAACCGAGCACGATCGCCGGCAGCCACAACCCGCCCCAGTCGTTGTCCGCACCCACCGTGGGCTTGAACCAGCCGAGCTGGATCGCGAGGAAGTACTGCGCGAGGAACGCCACCACGAAGATCGGGATCGCGATCGCGACCAGCGCCACGACGAGCGAGACGTTGTCGAACAGCTTGCCCTTGCGCAGCGCCGAGATGGTGCCGATGACGATGGCGAGCACGAACTCGATGGCGATGGCCATGACTGCGAGTCGGCCGGTGACAGGAAGCGTGGCGGCGAGCACAGCCGAGACCGGGCGGCCCGAGTAGGTCGTGCCCAGGTCGCCCTGGAAGACGCCGGTGATGTAGTACCAGTACTGCACGATGAACGGCTGGTCCAGGTGGTACTGCGCGCGCAGCTGCTCGACGACCGCCGGGTTGGGCGTCTTGTCGCCGAACAGGGCGAGGATCGGGTCGCCGGGCATGGCGAACACGAGGAAGTAAATGAGCAGGGTGGCTCCGAAGAAGACCGGGATCACCTGCAGGAGACGTCTCAGAATGTAACCGAGCATCCGCTTGTCCCTTCTTGAGGGGAAAGAAAGCTACGTGAACACAAGCCTGTGAGGCGGTGACGAAGAATCGTCACCGCCTCACAGGTGAAGTGCCGTCAGACTTACTCGCCGGCCTTCGTGATCTCGTAGTACAGCGGAACCGAGTTCCAGCCGAACGTGACGTTGTCGACGTTCTCGCTGAAGCCACCGGTCACGTTCGAGTACCACAGCGGGATCGCGGGAAGGTCCTGGAACAGGACCTCCTGCGCCTTGGTGAAGTCCTCGATCTGAGCCTCGGCGTCGGGGTTGCTGATGCCGGCGGAGATGAGCTCGTCGAACTCGGGGTTCGTGTAGTCACCGTCGTTGGAGCCTGCGCCGGTGGCGTAGAGCGGTCCGAGGAAGTTGTACAGACCCGGGTAGTCGGCCTGCCAGCCCGAGCGCGCAGCCGTGGTGATGGTGCGGTCGTTGATCTTCGTGCGAAGGTCCTGGAAGGTCGGGTACGGGTCACCCGATGCCTCGATGCCGAGCGTGTTCTTGATGCTGTTGCTCACCGCGTCGACCCAGGCGTCGTGGCCGCCGTCGGAGTTGTACGCGATCTTGAACTCGCCGTCCCACGGTGCGATGGCGTCGGCCTCAGCCCACAGCTCCTTCGCCTTCTCGGGGTCGAAGTCGAGGACCTCGCTGCCGGGAACCGAGTCGGACCAGCCGTCGATGACCGGAGAGGTGAAGTCGGATGCCGGGGTGCGGGTGCCCGAGAAGATCGTCTCGGTGATCTCCTCGCGGTTGATCGCCATCGACAGCGCCTGACGACGCAGCTGGCCCTCTTCGCCGCTGAAGTGCGGGAGGAACTGGCCGATGGTGAAGGACTGGAACACAGCGGAGGGCTGGTTCACAGCACGGTCGCCGAGCTCGTCGGTGAAGACCGGGAGCGAGTTCGTCGGGATGGCGTCGATGACGTCGACCTCGTTCGACAGCAGGTCGGCGTATGCGGCCTCCTGCGTGGCGTAGAACTTGATGGTCAGACCGCCGTTGGCGGCCTGACGGCCACCGTCGTAGTCGTCGTTGCGGACGAGGTCGATCTGGACGTCGTGCTGCCACGCGTCTTCGCCGTCGATCATGTACGGACCGTTGCCGATCGGGTTCTGACCGAACGCTTCCATGTCCTCGAACGCGACGTCGGGGAGCGGGTAGAAGGCCGAGTAGCCGAGACGCAGAGCGAAGTCGGATGCCGGCTTGTTCAGCGCGATCGTGAAGGTGTAGTCATCGACCTGCTTGAGACCCGTGAGCTCGGAGTCGGTGTCGTAGCTGAAGCCCTCGATGTCCTCGAAGAAGTAGCTGGAGAGGTGAGCGTTCGACGCCTTGGCGCCCTCGTTCCACGCCTTGATGAAGTTGTCGGCGGTGACTTCTTCACCGTCGGTGAAGGTCAGGCCTTCCTTGATCTTGACGGTGAGGTTCTGCGGGTCCTCCGTGGTGATCTCCTCAGCCACGTCGTTGACGGGCTTGCCGTCGGCGTCGTAGTAGATCAGACCGGCGAAGATCTCGTCGAGGATCTTTCCGCCGCCCACCTCGTTGGTGTTGGTGGGGATCAGCGGGTTCTCGGGCTCCGAGCCGTTCGTGGTGATGATGGCGTCGGCGTCGGTGTTCGCACCGGAGCCGCCGTCGCCTTCATTGCCGCTTCCACCGCTCGCGCAGCCCGCGAGCGCCAGGGCGCCGATCGCGAACAGCGCAGTGCCCGCAAGGGCGATCTTGTTGCGCTTCACTTTGTGTCCTCCTGTGGACGGGTATTCATCAGACTGCGCGCTCATCGTCGAACGCGTAGGGATAGTTGACTGTAACCCGCGGTTTCGTGGACGCCGCTCTCGGCTAATGAACCGTTACTGAGTGGTGACCAACTGAAACATCCCCGAAACACGCGGAAATGCACGGAAACGAGTGACGGCGTCGTGTCCGCATGGACACGACGCCGTCACCCCTCAGGATTCGGTTCAGGCGAACGCCTCGATCGGCGGGCAGGCGCACACGAGGTTGCGGTCACCGTACGCCTGGTCGATGCGGCGCACGGGCGGCCAGTACTTGCCTGCCACCAGGGCGTGCACCGGATAGGCGGCGTCTTCACGGCTGTAGGCGTGCTCCCACTCCCCCGCGATCAGCGAGACTGCGGTGTGCGGAGCGTTGACGAGAGGGTTGTCGTCCGCGGGCCAGCGCCCGGCGGCGACGGCATCCGCTTCGGCCTTGATCATGATCATGGCCTCGATGAACCGCTCGATCTCGCCGAGGTCCTCGGACTCGGTGGGTTCCACCATCAGAGTCCCCGCGACCGGGAACGACATGGTCGGTGCGTGGAAGCCGAAGTCGATCAGTCGCTTGGCGACGTCGTCGACGGTGATCCCGGTCTCCTCGCGAAGCGGACGCAGGTCGAGGATGCACTCGTGCGCCACCCGGCCGTCCTCCCCCGCGTACAGCACGGGGAAGTGCTCGCCCAGGCGCGCGGCGATGTAGTTCGCGGACAGCACCGCGGCCGCGGTCGCGTGACGGAGGCCGTCGGCGCCCATCATCCGCACATAGGACCAGGAGATCGGCAGGATGCCCGCAGATCCGTAGGGTGCCGCCGACACCGCGCCGCCTTCGAAGACGAATCCGCCCGCATGCTCCGCCCGCTGCGCGAGCGGGTGCGACGGCAGGTAGGCCGCGAGGTGCGCCTTGGCTGCGACGGGGCCCACACCGGGGCCGCCGCCGCCGTGCGGGATCGCGAACGTCTTGTGCAGGTTGAGGTGCGAGACGTCGCCGCCGAGATCGCCGAACCGGGCGTAGCCGAGCAGCGCGTTGAGGTTCGCTCCGTCCACGTACACCTGGCCGCCGGCGTCGTGCACCGCGGTCGTGATCTCGACCACGTCCTGCTCGTAGACGCCATGCGTCGACGGGTAGGTGATCATCAGCGCCGAGAGCTCGTCGGCGTGCGCCGCGATCTTCGCCCGCAGGTCGTCGAGGTCGACGTTCCCGAGCTCATCGCACGCCACGACGACGACCTTCATTCCGGCGAGCACTGCGGAGGCCGCGTTGGTGCCGTGCGCGGACGACGGGATCAGGCACACCGTGCGCTGCGTGTCGCCGTTCGCGAGGTGGTATCCGCGGATGGCGAGGAGGCCGGCCAGCTCGCCCTGCGAGCCGGCGTTCGGCTGCAGCGAGACGGCGTCGTACCCCGTGACCTCGGCGAGCCACGCTTCGAGCTGCGTGATCATGTCGAGATACCCCGCGACATCGGATGCCGGCGCGAACGGGTGGATGCCCGCGAACTCCGGCCACGTGATCGATGCCATCTCGGTCGCCGCGTTGAGCTTCATCGTGCAGGACCCGAGCGGGATCATGCCGCGGTCGAGCGCATAGTCACGATCGGCGAGGCTCTTGAGATAGCGCATCATCGCCGTCTCGCTGCGGTGCGCGTGGAAGACGGGGTGCGTGAGGTACTCGTCCTGACGGAGCAGATCGCCGGGGAGGCCGCCCTGCGAACCGGAGCCGAAGAATCCGAATGCGCGCTCCCGGGCACCGCCGAAGACCTGAGCGACCTGATGGAGCTCGGCGACCGTCGTGGTCTCGTCGATCGAGATGCCGATCGTGTCGGCATCCGCGGCGTGCAGCAGGATGCCGAAACCGTGATGGGCCTGCTCCACGAACTCGGCAGCGCGCCCCGGCACCCGCACCTGGAGGGTGTCGAAGAACGAGTCGTGCACGACGTCCGCACCCGCATCGGCGAGCCAGTCGCGCAGCATCGCGGTCTTGGCCGCGACCTCCCGGGCGATCGCCTTCAGTCCATCGGGACCGTGGTAGACGGCGTACATCGACGCCATCACGGCGAGCAGCACCTGAGCCGTGCAGATGTTGCTCGTCGCCTTCTCGCGGCGGATGTGCTGCTCGCGGGTCTGCAGCGACAGCCGATACGCCGGCTTGCCGTCGGCATCGACAGAGACGCCGACGAGACGGCCGGGCAGCTGACGTTCGAGCCCTGCGCGCACAGCCATGTAGCCCGCGTGCGGGCCTCCGAAGCCGATCGGCACGCCGAAGCGCTGCGTCGTCCCGACCGCGACATCGGCCCCGAGCGAGCCCGGCGACGCGATGAGGGTGAGCGCGAGGAGGTCGGCCGCGACGACGGCGAGCCCGCCCGCGAGGTGCGCCGCATCGATCACGGCCGCCGGGTTCCAGACTCGCCCGGAGGCCCCCGGGTACTGCACGAAGACTCCGAACAGCTCGGCGGGCAGCTCTTCACCCGCCGCGAAGTCGACGGACACCAGTTCGATGCCCACGGCCTCGGCACGGGTCTCGAGCAGTGCCTTCGTCTGCGGGAACGCGTCGGCGTCGACGGCGAAGACGTTCGACGCCTTCTTCGACGCGCGGCGTGCCAGCAGCATCCCCTCGACCACAGCGGTCGATTCGTCGAGCATCGACGCGTTCGCGGTGGTCAGGCCGGTCAGTTCGGCGACCATCGTCTGGAAGTTGATGAGTGCTTCGAGGCGACCCTGCGAGATCTCGGGCTGGTACGGCGTGTACGCGGTGTACCACGACGGATTCTCGAGCACGTTGCGCTGGATCACCTGAGGGGTGATCGTGCCGTAGTACCCGAGACCGATCATCGGCCGGTTCACCGTGTTGCGGGACGCGAGCGCTCGCAGCTCGGCGAGCGCCTCGGTCTCGCTCGCTGCGCGCGGGATCACGGACTCCGTGGAGGCGGGGGTGAAGATCGAAGCGGGCACGGCCTGACGCATCAGCGCCTCGACCGGGCTCCAGTCCTCGAGCTTCGACTCGACGCCCAGCGTGTCGAGCATCTGGCGCTGGGCGGCGGCGGTGGTTCCGATATGACGATCGGCGAAAGAGACCACTGGACGATCAGCCCTCCGTGAGAGCGACGTACGCGTCGCGGTCCATCAGGCCCTCGAGCGCACCGGCGGCGACGGAGACCTTGATGAGCCAGCCTCCGTCGAACGGCTCAGCGTTCACGAGCGACGGGTCGTCGACGACGGCGTCGTTGATCTCGACGACCGTGCCGGTGACCGGGGCGTAGAGCTCGCCGACCGACTTGGTCGACTCGATCTCACCGACGACCGAGCCTGCGGCGATCTCGGTGCCGACGGCGGGGAGTTCGACGAACACGACGTCTCCCAGCTTGTCGGCCGCGTAGTCGGTGATCCCGATGGTGACGGTGTCACCGCCAGCGGCGATCCACTCGTGCTCGTCGGTATAGCTGAGTGCGTTGAGATCGGTCATTTGGTCCTCCGGTAGAAAGGCAGGGCGGTCACGGTCGCGGGGATCCTGGTCCCCCGCACATCAAGGAATACTGCGGTTCCCGCGGCAGCGGAAGAAGGTGCCACGTAGGCCATCGCGATCGGGTGGCCGAGCGTCGGGCTCAGTGCACCGCTGGTGACCTCGCCCAGCACGATGCCGTCCGCGTCGACCACCGAGTAGCCCGCGCGTCCGGCACGTTTGCCCTCGGCGACCAGGCCGACGAGCACCGGAGCGTCGGATGCGGCATCCACCGCTCCCTTGCCGATGAAGTCATCTTTGTCGGACACCACCACTCGCCCGAGACCGGCCTGAGACGGCTTCGTCTCGCGCGAGAGCTCGTGACCGTAGAGAGGCATCCCCGCTTCGAGCCGGAGGGTGTCGCGCGCGGCGAGGCCCGCGGGGACGAGCCCGTGCGGCTGACCCGCCTCGACGAGGGCGTCCCACAGGGCGGGTGCGTCGGCGGCTCTCACCAGAAGCTCGAATCCGTCCTCGCCCGTGTAGCCGGTGCGGGCGAGCAGCAGCGGTGCACCCTGAAACAGCGCATCGGCCCAGGCGTAGTACTTCTGTTCCGCCCATGGGGTGCCGAGATCGGTGATGCCCGGCGTCGACGAGACGATCGCCTCGGAGGCGGGGCCCTGGACCGCGAGCAGGGCATAGTCGTCGGAGACGTCTTCGACGTCCACGCCCCTGTCGCCGATGAACCCCGCGAAGCTGCGATCCTCTCCCTCGGCCCTGGCGGGCATCTCGCGTTCGATCCGCGATGGGAACGAACGGACGCGCGATGCGAACGCCTGGTCGACGAATCCGCGGTTTCCCGCGTTCGCGATCACCAGGAAGCGGTCGTCTGCGAGCCGGTAGACGATGACGTCGTCGATGATCCCGCCGTCGTCGGCGAGCATCAGGGAGTACTTCGCCTTGCCGACCGCCATCGCCGACAGCCGGCCCGCGAGCGAGTAGTCGAGGAACTCCCCGGCGAAGTCGCCGGTGACGAGGAACTCCGCCATATGGGAGATGTCGAAGATGCCGGCCGCCTGCCGCACGGCGTGGTGCTCGGCGAGGTCGGACGTGTATCGCACCGGCATCTGCCAACCGCCGAAGTCGGTGAACGATGCACCGAGCGCCTCGTGGCGCTCACGCAGCGGGGTGTAGCGGGGGTCGGACATGGAGTTCTCCCGGGCTGGATCGGGCGGAACAGCGACGCTGCTCCTGGGAACTCCCCCTCTGTCATGAGCCTGAGAGCTTCGCCCAGAGACTGGGCTTTCACCGTCGGCGGATCCGAGCTGACGCGGCGTCGCTCGAGATCGCTTTTCAGAGTGGCCGGAACCGCGCGGTACGCGTACCTGAGAGATTGGCGGGGAGGCTTGCTCCTTCGGTGCCCGGCTGCATTCGCCGGGGCTCTCCCGCGTGGGTCATTCGGCCTGTCTTCACTTGTGGCCTCAGTCTAGCGGGTCGACGTCGTCGGCACAGGCCGCAGAAAGCCGCGCTCCCCCGACGCCCCGAAGGTGGGGCGCCAGGCGAGCGCGGCGTCATCCACTGGAGGTCAGCGACCCGCCAGCTCGGCTCTGACCTCGTCTCGCAGACGCCCGAGGTTCTCGGGCTCGGGCGCGGCGCCCAGCAATGTCCTGGTGTACTCGTGCTGCGGATTGAGGATGACCTCGTCGGCGGGGCCGCGCTCGACGACATCACCCTTGTAGAGCACCATGATCTCGTCGCTGAAGTGACGTGCCGTCGCGAGATCGTGCGTGATGTAGAGCACGCCGAGGTTCTCCTCCCGCTGCAGGTCTGCCAGCAGGTTGAGCACTCCCAGTCGGATCGAGACATCGAGCATCGAGACCGGCTCATCCGCGACGATGAACCGCGCGCCCGGGGCGAGCGCACGAGCGATCGCCACCCGCTGCCGCTGACCACCGGACAGCTCATGCGGGCGACGTTCCGCGAAGCTCTCGCCGGGCGACAGCCGCACGCGCTCGAGCAGCTCGATCGCCCGCGCCCGCACCTGGGAGCCAGACAGCTTGGGGTGGTGGAGCCGGATCGGCCGCTCCAGGTGATGGATGATCGTGTGGAACGGGTTGAGTGACGCGAAGGGGTCCTGGAAGACCATCTGCACCTGGGAGCGGTAGTCCTCCACGGCGCGGCCTCGCATGCCCGAGTCCTTGCCGTCGAGCAGGATCTGCCCGCCCGTCGGCGTCTCGAGCTTCATCAGCATCCGGGCGATCGTCGACTTGCCCGACCCGGATTCGCCGACGAGAGCGACCGTCTTCCCCGCTTCGATGGTGAACGAGACGTCCTTCACCGCGTGCAGGACCGACGTCTTGAGGCCGGATCGCAGCGTGAAGTCCTTCACCAGGTTGCGGGCTTCGAGGGTGGGAGCACTCATCGGACCTCCTCCTGACTGGGCTGGTTGCCGGTGCGGACGAAATCTCCGCGCTCGCCGGTCAGACTCGGGAAGCTCGACAGGAGCTTCTTGGTGTATTCGTGCTGGGGCGTGCGGTAGATCTCCTCCGCGGTGCCCTCCTCGACGATCTGCCCCTGCAGCATCACGGCGATGCGGTCGCTGATCTCGATCAGCATGGGCAGGTCGTGCGTGATGAAGATCACCGCGAAGCCCAGCCGCTCACGCAACCGCATGATCTCGCGGATGATCCCGCGCTGCACGACCACGTCGAGCGCCGTGGTCGGCTCGTCCATGATCATCACCTGAGGGTCCAGCGCGAGCGCCATCGCGATCATCATGCGCTGACGCATGCCACCGGACAGCTCATGAGGGAAGCTCGTCAGTCTCGACGGGTCGACCCCGACCAGGGTCAGCAGCTCTTCGGCCCGCGCCTGCTTGTCCTTCTTGGACATGCCGGGGCGATGGGTCTCGAAGATGTCGAAGATCTGCGCCTTGACGCTGATGACCGGATTGAGCGAGTTCATCGCTCCCTGGAACACCATCGAGATCTTGTCCCAGCGGAAGGCCCGCAGCCCATCGCCGTCGAGAGCGACGATGTCGATGTCGTGGCCGTCGCGGTCATGGAACACGATCTCGCCGCTGGTCATGAGCGCAGGAGCCTTGAGCAGCCGATTCATGCCGTAGGCGAGCGTCGTCTTGCCGCAGCCGGACTCACCGGCGAGGCCGAGGATCTCGCCTCGGTTGAGTGTGAGAGAGACGTTGCGGACCGCCTTCACGGGCGGATCCACCTCGTACTCGATCGACACGTCGCGTGCGGTCAGCACGGCATCCGGAGCGCTCATGCGGCGACCCCCTTCGTCTTGGCGGCCTTGCGCACGCGCCGAGCGGCGTCGGGTGCATTGCGGAGCTTGGGGTTGATGACCTCGTCGATCGCGAAGTTGATGAGCGAGAGTCCCGCGCCGAGCATGGCGATCATGATTCCCGGTGGGACGAACCACCACCAGGCGCCTCGTCCGAGCGCCTGCCCTGACTGCGCGTCGTTGAGGATCGTCCCCCAGGTGATGGAGGAGTTGGGGCCGAGACCGAGGTATGAGAGTCCGGCCTCGCCGAGGATCGCGAAGATGATCGCGAACAGGAACTGCGCGGTGAGCAACGGCAGCAGGTTCGGCATGATCTCGACCAGGATGACGCGGAAGGATCGCTCTCCCGCGACCTTGGACGCGTAGACGTAGTCACGCGTGCGCAGAGATCGGGTCTGCAGCCTGAGCACGTAGGCGGCACCGGCCCAGGACGTGATGCCGAGCACGAACGCGACGAGCTGCCAGCTGCGCTGCGGGACGAAGGAGGAGATCACCATCACCAGCGGCAGGCCGGGGATCACGATCATCACGTTGGTCAGCAGCGCCAGGGTGTCCTCGCGCCATCCGCCGAGGTACCCCGCGAGGACTCCGAAGACAAGCGACAGGATGATGGCGATTCCGCCCGCTACCACGCCCACGAGGAGCGAGCCCTGGGCGCCGATGGCGAGCTGGGCGAACATGTCGTTGCCGAGCTTGGTGGTGCCCAACCAGTGCTCCGGCGAGGGCGGGAGCAGTGCGGGGTTGTCGGTGCTTCGAGGGTCCTGCGAGAAGATCGGCGCGATGATCGCGAACAGCACGATCGCGATCACGATGCTCGCGCCGATGATGAATTTCGTCGATGAGGTGGGAAGGACGCGGCGGCGTCTGCGGCCCCGCTGGGTGGCGAGAGAGATCGTGCTCGCAGGCTGGGTCATGGGCTGATCCTTCGTGATCAGCACTGTGTTCTCGGTGTCAGACATTCTGGCGAGCCCTCGGGTCGATGAAGCCATAGACGAGGTCCATGATGAAGTTGGCGGCGAGCACCGTGATCGTGATGACGAGGAAGAGTCCCTGCATCAGCGCGTAGTCGTTGTTCGTGACCGCCTGGAACATCAGCTTCCCGATGCCCGGGTAGGTGAAGACCTGCTCCATGACGATGGAGCCGGCGACAACGAATCCCAGGGTGATCGAGAAGCCGGCGATCGACGGGATCGCGGCATTGCGGGCGGCGTACGTCGTCATGATGCGACGCGGACGGAGCCCCTTGGCCTCGGCCGTGAGCACGTAGTCCTCGGCCATGGTCTGCACCATCATGTTGCGCATCCCGAACATCCAGCCGCCCACCGACGAGATCACGATCGTCAGTGCGGGCAGGATGGCGTGCGAGAGCGCATCCATGAAGAACGCCCAGGTCGGCTCGGGACCGTCCGGGAAGTCGAACACGTCGTAGCCGCCGAAGATCGGGAACCAGCCGAGCCCGACCGCGAACACCGAGACGAGCAGCAGCGCCATCCAGAAGTACGGGATGGACTGCAGCACGGTGGTCGCCGGGATGAGGTGGTCGACCCACGTTCCGCGCTTCCATCCCGCCCAGGCGCCGAGGACGACGCCGAGGATGAAGGAGATCACGGTCACCGTGCCGACGAGGATGAGCGTCCAGGGCAGCGCCTGCCCGATCAGCTCGCTCACCGGCGCGGGGAACTTGGTGACGGAGATGCCCAGGTCGCCCTGGAACATGCGCCCCCAGTACGCGATGTACTGATCCCAGAGGGACGAGTCATCACCGCCGAGAAGCAGCTTGATGTTGCGGATCGTGGTCTCGGAGACCTCGCCGCCCGCTCGCTGCATCTTGGCGATCATGATGTCCGCCGGGTTCCCCGGCATGAGCCGGGGAAGCAGGAAGTTGAGTGAGATCGCGGCCCATAGCGTGAACGCGTAGAACCCGATTCTTCGTGCATAGAACTTCATGTCACTGACCGTGCTTCCTGCTCCCCCGACTCCATGTGCTTAGTTCGCCGGCTCGAGCTGCGTCAGGACGTAGCCCGCCGCGATCGCACCCCAGGACGGCGGGAAGGCGTAGAGGTCCTCCTCCGTCGGCCATCCCGTGAAGTCCTTCGTGTTGTAGAAGGTCTGCGTCGCGTTGATCACGAGCGGGATGTAGGGCAGATCACGGACGATCTCGGTCTGGATCGTGCCGTACAGCTCCTTCTTCTCTGCCTCGTCGTTCGTGCTGATCGCGGCCTGGACGGCCGTGTCGACGACGGGGTTGCTGTATCGGCTGAAGTTCCAACGCCCCGCGGGCACCTCCGAGCCCACCGCTGCGGTCGAACCGACGGTCGTGCCGCCGAACCAGTCGCGGTAGATCTGGAACGGGTCGGCCACCGAGGTTCCGACCACACCGCCGACGATCAGCTGGAAGTCACCGCCCTGACGGGCGTCCGAGAATTCCTGCCACTGCACCGTGGATGCCGTGATCTTGATGCCGGCAGCCTGTGCCTGCTCGGCGATCAGCTTCGCCGCATCGTTGTAGTCGGTCCAGCCGTCGACCGAGATCAGGCTGAGCTCGAGCGGCACGCCGTCCTTCGCGTAGAAGTCGCCGTCCTTCGTGTAGCCGGCGGCCTCGAGGATCTCGCCCGCCTCGTCGGCGTTCGCCTCCTGGGGGCTGATCTCGTTGGCGGAGTCCGCGACCCACTTCTCGTCACGGGGCAGCAGCGCGAAGGTCGGCGAGATGTCGCCGGTCAGACCGACGAACGCCTTGTCCTTGATGGCCGTGCGGTCGATCGCGACGTTGAGCGCCTGTCGAACCGCGACGTCGGTCTGGGGACCCGTGCAGCCGAGCTCGGCGTTCGAGCACGTGTACAGGACGGTCGGGTCCTGCGGCGTGTTGATCCAATCGATCGCTCCGTTGCCCGTGACGTCGTCCGGGTTCGGGATGAACATGCCCGTCCAGTCGAGCTTGCCGGCGGCGAGCAGGTCCTGTGCGGTCTGGTTGTTGTCGACCGCGATGTACTGGACCTTCTTGACTCCGAGCTCGTCGGCGTCGCGGAAGTTCTCGTTCGCGACGAGCGTGTACGACTCGCTCGTCGTCTTGTCGACCACGTAGGCGCCGGAGCCGACCGGCTCTTCGTTGGCGAAGTTCGCGAAGTCGGTGACCTCCGCCCACACGTGCTCGGGGAGGATGTAGGTCGAACCGAGGCGCTGGAACTCGGTCGTGTACTGCGCGGTCGTGTACGTGAGGACGACCGTGGTGTCGTCCGTAGCCTCCGCCGAGACGAGACCGTTGCCCTCAGGGTTGTTGGCCTCGTAGGTGAAGGAGAACGCGACGTCGGCGGCGGTCAGCGGCTCTCCGTCGCTCCACTTGAGATCGGGCTTGATGGCGATCGTGATCACCGTGCCGTCCTCGTTGTATTCGTACGAGTCTCCGATCAGACCGACGGGCTCGGAATCCGCCGTCTTGTTGAAGAAGAACAGCGGCTCGTAGATCGGCCCGAGTGCACCGTGGAGCACGGTCGGGGCGAACGGGTTGTAGTTCGCGGTGATGGGGGTCTGGCTGCCGGCCCAGACACGAAGAGCACGGTCGCCATCGCCACCGCTCCCCTCGTTGCCTCCGCCTGCGCCACAGGCCGTCAGGCCCAGGGCGAGGACGGATGCCCCCGCCACAGCGGTGAGCGCGATCTTGCGCCTTCCGTTACGGATCATTCTGTATTTCCTCTCGGTGCTGCACTGCAGGAGGGATTTCTCCGGGTGGAGTCGAACTCCGGACGGAGTTCGCAACAGATCCCGAAAGGGATTTGTTAGGACAGTAACCTAACAAATCCCTTTCATAGCGACAAGAGTCCAGAACGCTGGTATATAACGTTTCGGCCTCAGGGGCGGTGGCGTCACGAAGATGCACTAACAGTCGAGATGACACTAAGATCAGAACAGGAGGTTAAGGTATATATGACCCAAAGCAGAGGCATCGACGTCGCCGTGTCGACCGTGATCCTCACCCTTCGACGCACCGAGAACGGCTCGGCGGTGCTCGCGCTGCCACTCGTGCTGCGCACGCGCGAGCCGTTCGCCGGCCAGTGGGCCCTCCCCGGCGGCTGGCTCACCGAGACCGAATCGGCTGTCGACGCCGCAGCCAGGACTCTGGCCGAGACGACGGGACTGACGCCGAGCTATCTCGAGCAGCTCTACGCCTTCGGGGCCGTCGACCGCTCCCCCACCCGCGTCGTGTCGATCGTGTACTGGGCACTGCTCCGCCAGGATGACGTCGACGCGCAGAGCGCGGCGCATCGGGCATCCGGCAAGGCTCCGGAGAACGTGCGCTGGGTCGACCTCGATGAGCTCCCGGCGCTGGCCTTCGATCACACGAAGATCGTCGAGTACGCCCTGTGGCGACTGCGGAACAAGGTCGGCTACAGCCGCGTCGCCCACGGCTTCCTTCCTGCCGAGTTCACCCTGGCGGATCTCCGCGAGGCGTACGAGGCCATTCTCGGCAAGCACCTGGATCCAGCCAACTTCCGCCGCCAGGTCGAATCCGCCGGCAACCTCCTTCCCACCGACCGGTTCCGCACCGGCAACCACCGACCCGCCCGCCTGTACCGCTACAACACCGACGTCGAGCTGGCCGATCACGGCCCCCTCGGCCCCGAGGAGACGAGCACCCGATGAGCATCACCTTCGTTCCCACACCGGTCGTCCAGCCGATCGACGCCTCTGTCGATCACGCGATCCAGTCGATCGTGTCCGGCGCCTCGACCGACGCGACGTGCGCGACCGACCTCGCCGCCGGCCCCTGGGACTTCGACTCCCGCCCCGGATACGGTCCCGGGTCGTCGATGGGCGACGTCATCCCCACCGGCGCTCCGCGGCAGGGAGAGCTCCCCGCCGAGTACCGAGAGGCCGGCGAGGCCGACCTCGACGAGCGCATCCGCATCGCGAAGGCCACCCTCGGTGACCGCGCCGTCGTGCTCGGGCACTTCTACCAGCGCGAAGAGGTCGTGCGGCACGCCGACTACGTGGGCGACTCGTTCCAGCTCGCGACCGCGGCGAAGGAGCGTCCGAACGCCGAGGCGATCGTGTTCTGCGGAGTGCACTTCATGGCCGAGACGGCTGATCTGCTCTCGGGACCCGACCAGGCCGTGATCCTGCCCAATCTGGCGGCCGGATGCTCGATGGCCGATATGGCGGACATCGATCAGGTCGAGGACTGCTGGGAGCAGCTCGCAGACGTGCTGGGCGACCTCGACACACCCGATGCGGGTGGACGGGTGCCGGTGATCCCCGTCACGTATATGAACTCGTCGGCCGCGATCAAGGGCTTCGTGGGGCGCCACGGAGGAATCGTGTGCACCTCCTCGAATGCGCAGACCGTACTCGAGTGGGCATTCGAGCGCGGTCAGCGCGTGCTCTTCTTCCCCGACCAGCACCTCGGCCGCAACACCGCGAAGGCGATGGGCGTACCGCTCGAGCGGATGCCGATGTGGAACCCGCGCCAGGCGCTCGGCGGATCCTCCGCGGCACAGCTCGTCGACTCGCAGGTGATCCTCTGGCACGGGTTCTGCTCGGTGCACCGCCGTTTCACCGTGGATCAGATCGACCAGGCGCGGGCCGAGCACCCCGGGGTCCGGGTGATCGTGCACCCCGAGTGCCCGATGGCCGTCGTGGACGCGGCGGACGAGGCGGGATCGACCGACTACATCCGTCGGGCGATCGCCGCGGCGACCACGCCGACCACCTTCGCGATCGGCACCGAGATCAACCTCGTCCGTCGCCTCGCGGCGCAGTTCCCCCAGCACGAGATCTTCTGCCTGGACCCGGTGGTGTGCCCCTGCTCGACGATGTACCGCATCCACCCCGGGTATCTCGCCTGGGTGCTCGAAGAGCTCGTCGCGGGCCGCACGCCGAATCGGATCACGGTGACGGCGGACGTGGCCGACCCCGCCCGCATCGCCCTCGAACGGATGCTGGCGGCGAAGCCGCCCGTGGCGGCGAGCGCCCGGTGAACGTCGTCGTCGTCGGCTCGGGCATCGCCGGACTCACGACGGCCCTGCACGCGCACGAGACCGGCCACTCGGTCACGATCGTGACGAAGGGTGCGCTGGGCGACGGCTGCACGGGGTACGCGCAGGGCGGCGTCGCCGGAATCTACGGCGTCGGCGACTCGGCGGCACAGCACGCCGCAGACACCATCGATGCCGGAGCAGGACTCTCGGATCCCGCCGCGGTCGATGTTCTCGTGCACGAGGGCGCGACCAGGATCGCGGAGCTGATCGCCCGAGGCGTCGCGTTCGACCGCTCACCCGACGGGCGGGTGCTGCTCGGGCGGGAGGCCGCGCACCGTCACGCACGCATCGTGCACGCCGGAGGGGATGCCACGGGAGCAGCGATCACCCGGGCGTTGGTGGCCTCGGTCCGCGACGCGGATGTCACCGTCGTGGAGGGCGCCTTCCTGGCCGACGTGATCGCCGAGGACGGCGTCGTGCGCGGCGTGCGTGTCCAGGTCGGCGGGGCGGTCTCGGAGCTCTCCGCCGACGCGGTCGTGCTCGCCACGGGCGGCGCAGGGCACCTGTATGCGCACACCACGAATCCCCTCGGCACCACGGGTGACGGCATCGCCGCCGCCGTGCGGATCGGGGCCGCGGTGGCCGACCTCGAGTTCGTGCAGTTCCATCCGACGACCCTGGCCGAGGGTTCCGCCTTCCTCGTCTCGGAAGCGGTCCGCGGCGAAGGGGCGACGCTGGTGGACGCCGACGGTCGGCGATTCGTCTTCGACAGCCACCCGGACGGCGAGCTCGCCCCGCGCGACGTCGTCGCGCGGGCGATCGCCCGCCAGTCCGCCCGACAGGGCTCCCCCGTGCGTCTCGACGCGACCAGGATCGGCGGACTCAGGCTCGCGCAGCGGTTCCCGACGATCGATCGAGTGACGCGGGAACGCGGTCTCGACTGGGGCTCCGCTCCGATCCCGGTGACACCCGCCGCCCACTATCTGATGGGAGGCGTCGTCACCGACCTCGACGGGCGCACCTCCGTCCCCGGGCTCTTCGCCGTGGGCGAGGTCGCGCGCACCGGCGTGCACGGTGCGAATCGTCTCGCCTCGAACTCGCTGCTCGAAGGCGCGGTCTTCGGAGCCCGCGCGGCAGCCGCGCTCGGCACGCCCTGGCAGCATCCTCCCGTCAGCTCGCAGCGCGGCTCGGCGCCTCGCGCACCTCTGTCCGAGGAGTCGGAATCCACCGGCGAGATCGCTGTCGGCGCCGACTTCAGTCGCGCAGCGCTGCAGCGCCTGATGTGGGACCACGTCGGCCTGCTGCGCTCGGAAGAGGGTCTGCGACACGCCGCAACCATCGTCGGCCGCTGGCTCGCCGCGATTCCCGAGCCGGCCACCGTCCGCGAGCGCGAGGATGCGAACCTCCTCCTGCTCGCCCGCGCGACCGCGTCTGCCGCGCTCGCTCGCACCGATTCCGTCGGTGCGCACTTCCGCGAACCCCTCGCCTCACCTCTCCTGGAGACAGTCTGATGCTCACCGCCGCCCACATCACCCGCGTCGTCAGCGCAGCCCTCGAGGAAGACGCCCCCTGGGGCGACCTGACGAGCGCGACCCTGCTTCCCGCGGATGCCACCGCCACTGCCGACCTCGTCGCCCGCGAAGCGGGCACCTTCAGCGGCGGCGAGGTGTTCGCGGCCGCGTTCCACCTCACCGATCCGGCGATCGCGGTCGACGTGCATGTGGGCGACGGAGACGCCTTCGATGCGGGCGACGTGCTCGCCTCGGTATCCGGCTCGGCCCGCGGCATCCTCACCGCCGAGCGCATCGCTCTGAACTTCACCCAGCGGATGAGCGGTGTCGCGACAGCCACCGCCGCCTACGTGCGCGCGGTCGAGGGGACATCGGCGCGGATCGCCGACACGCGGAAGACGACCCCGGGCATGCGAGCGTTCGAACGGCATGCGGTGCTCTCGGGCGGTGGTCACAACCACCGGTTCTCGCTGTCCGATGCGGTGATGGCCAAGGACAACCATCTCGCGGTGCTGAAGCGCTCGGGCGTCGACCTCGCCTCGGCTCTGCGGGATGCGCTCTCCCGGCTGCCTCACACGACGCACGTGGTCGTCGAGGTCGACCGGCTCGATCAGATCCCCGCCGTGCTCGACGGGGGTGCGCACACGGTGCTGCTCGACAACTTCTCTCTCGACGACCTGCGCGCCGGGGTCTCGATGATCGGCGATCGCGCGCAGGTCGAAGCCTCGGGCGGGGTCGCTCTCGACACGGTCGGGGCGATCGCGGCGACCGGGGTCGACGTCATCTCGGTCGGCGCCCTGACGCACTCCGCCCGGGCGCTCGATCTCGGTCTCGACGTGCGGATCGACTGACGGGGATGCTCTATCTCGATCACGCCGCAACGGCTCCGGTGCGACCGGAGGTCGTCGAGGCCATGCGCCCGTTCCTGACCGGGGTCTTCGGCAATCCGTCGAGCCACCACACGTACGGTGAGGCCGCGGCGAGCGCACTCGATGACGCACGGTCGCGGGTGGCCCGAGTGCTGGGCATGCGCGCGGGCGATGTGATCTTCACATCCGGTGGAACGGAATCGAACAATCTCGCGGTGAAGGGCATCGTGCTGGCAGCCCTCGCACGCGGTCGCCGGCATCTGGTCGTCTCGCCGATCGAGCACGAGTCGATCCTCGAATCCGCCGACCACCTGCGGCGCTTCCACGACGTCGAGGTGACGCCGATCCCCGTCGACGGCCTCGGCAGGATCTCCGTCGCCGCTCTGACGCAGGCCCTGCGCGATGACACCGCACTGGTCGCCTTCGGACACGCCAACAACGAGATCGGCACGGTCCAGGACGTCGCCTCCCTCGCAGCAGCCGCGAGGGAGGCAGGCGTCCCGGTGCATGTCGACGCCGTGCAGTCTGCGGGGTGGCTGCCGCTCAGCGGCCTCGGAGCGGATGCCGTCGCCATCGCCGGGCACAAGCTCGGAGCTCCGAAGGGGATCGGAACGCTCGCCGTGCGGGGGCGCGTCGCGCTCGAGCCGCTCATGCACGGGGGCGGCCAGGAACGAGGACGCCGTTCGGGCACCGAGAACGTCGCGGGCGCGGTGGCTCTCGCGACAGCGCTGGAGCTCGCCGACGCGGAGCGCGAAGAGGCGAGCGCCCGGGTCGCTGAGTCGACGGGGCGCTTCATCGCCGCGGTGCACGCACTCGTGCCGCAGGCGGCCCTCACCGGCGACCCCGTGGCACGGCTGCCCGGCACGGCGAGCTTCACGTTCGCCGGAGTCAGCGGGGAGGCTGTCCTGCTCGAGCTCGAGCGTCGGGGAGTGGTGTCGTCGAGCGGCTCTGCCTGCACCGCCGGAAGCGACGAGCCCTCGCATGTGCTTCTCGCATGCGGGATCTCCCCCGCGGTCGCGCAGACCTCTGTGCGGTTCACCTTCGGACGCGAGGCGCTCCCGCACGACCTGGCCGAACGGCTCGCCGGGCTGGTCGCCGAATCGGTGCGCGCGGTCACCCACCCCTGAACGACGAGCCCGACCGGCCGGCCATAGACTCGGCTCGTGACCGCCTCCGCCCCGATCGTGACCCTGATCGTCCCCGGCCGCGACATCGGCGCCTTCGCTCCTGCCGCACTCGAGTCGCTGCGCTCGCAGACCGAGACGAGGTGGAACGCGATCCTCATCGACGACGGATCCAGAGACGACACGGCGGAGATCTTCGCCGCGGCCGCCGCATCGGATCCACGGTTCCGGGCGGTGCATCACGAGGCGTCCCGAGGCCTGGGTGCCGCGCGGAACGTCGGCATCGACCTCGTCGACACTCCCCTGATCGGCTTCCTCGACGCAGACGACGAACTCACGCCCTCGGCCCTCGAACGACTCGTCGGGACGCTCGCCGAGACCGGCAGCGATTTCGTCGCCGGCGCCTACGTGAGGTCGCGCTTCGACGGCGAGCGCTACGTCGCGGGGCGCGTGCAGCCGTGGGTGTCGGCAGCGACGTCGCCCGAACGACTCGCCACCACGATCGCGGAGCACCCTCGAGCGAGCGCGAACATCGTGGCTTGGTCGAAGGTCAGCCGCACCGAGTTCTGGAACGACCTGAGGTTCCCCGAGGGCGTCGCCTACGAGGATCAGGTGGTCGCCCAGCTGATGTACACACGGGCGCGCAGCTTCGATGTCATCCCCGACACCGTGGTGCGCTGGCGCCTGCGCGCGGACGGCACCTCGATCACGCAGGGGCGTGCGAAGCTCCCCGTGCTGCGCGACTATCTCACGGCTCTGCGCGGAGGAATCCGCGTGCTGCACGAGGCGGGAGCACAGGCCGCCGTCACCGCCCGTCTCGAGCTGATCCTGGCCATGGACATTCCGCCGCTGCTCGAGATCGCGCGCACGCACACCGAACCGGACTACTCAGACGAGGTCGACGCGTTCGTCGCCGAGATCGAAGCACTCCCCGAGCACGCCGCCGCCCGCCCCGATCCCGCCCTCACCGCCGCGCTGGCGTGGTGAGACCCGCACTCTGGAGACCGATGAACCAGTACCTCGCCGACCTCTTCTCGCTCGAGGGGCGCACCGCCGTCGTCACGGGTGGCAGCTCGGGCATCGGACGCGGCATCGCGACGGCACTCGCGAGCGCGGGCGCCTCGACCGTGATCGTGGCGCGCGGTGAAGCGCGGATTGCCGAGACCGTGGCGGAGCTCACCCGCGCCGGATGCCGGGCGGCAGGAGTCGCCGGAGACCTCGGCACGCGGGAGGGAATCCGAGCCCTCGCTGAAGCGGCCGTCGAGCCGTTCGGCGAGCCGGACATCCTGGTGAACTCCGCAGGGATCAACATCCGCCCGCCGTTCGCCGAGATCACCGAGGACGACTGGGACGCGACGATGACGGTGAATGCGCTCGCCCCTTTCCTGCTCGGCCAGCGCTATGCCACCGGCATGGCCGAGCGGGGCTACGGGCGCCTGATCCACATCAGCTCCCAGCAGGCCCATCGCGCGTTCGTCGGCAGCGGCGTCTACGGCGCCTCGAAGGGAGCCGTGGAGTCGCTGATGCGCTCGGAGGCCGAGGCATGGGGAGGCACCGGAGTCACGAGCAACAGTCTCGTCCCCGGGTTCGTGCTCACCCCGCTCAACGCCCGGCTGCAGGAGGACCCCGAGCAGATCGCCGCCCTCGCCGCACGGACCATGATCGGACGCAACGGACTGCCGTCGGATTTCGCCGCCGCGGCCGTGTTCCTCGCCGGCGCCGGCTCGAGCTACGTCACCGGGCAGTCGATGTTCATCGACGGCGGCCTGTCGGTGCACTGAGCACGTCTCACCCCTCGGCCGGGTAGACCCGCTCGTCGGCACGGGACACGTCGAGCAGCGGAACCGGAGCGGTGAGCGCGTCGACCGCATCCGCCCCGGCGGAATCCTCCGGAGCCCGGTCGGCCCGACGGTGGGCGAGGGCCGCGCGCACGCCTCCCGAGACGGCCGTCTCGACGGCCCTCTCCGTATCGAGCACACGCGAAGCGGCCACCTGCTGCGCGGCGAGCTCGGCATAGAGACCGCCCCGCGCGAGGAGCTCTGCGTGAGTGCCCGACTCCACGATCAGGCCGGCTTCGACGACATGGATGACGTCGGCCCCCATGATCGTCGAGAGTCGATGCGCGATCGTCAGCGTCGTGCGCCCCTTGGCCGCTTCGTCCAACGCCTCCTGCACGACGCGCTCCGACACCGTGTCGAGAGCGGACGTCGCTTCGTCGAGCAGCAGCACGGGCGGATCCTTCAACAGCACTCGGGCGATCGCGATGCGCTGCTTCTCACCGCCCGAGAGACGGTATCCCCGTTCTCCGACCACGGTGTCATAGCCGTCTTCAAACCCGCTGATGATGTGATGGATGTTCGCTGCGGTGCAGGCGGCGATCATCTCCTCGTCCGTCGCGTCGGGTCTGGCGTACAGCAGGTTCTCGCGGATCGTCGCGTGGAACAGGTACGTCTCCTGCGAGACGATGCCGACCTGGTCGATGATCGACTCCTGCGTGAGGGTCTTCACGTCCGCTCCCGCGAACAGCACCGCGCCGCCATGCGCCTCGTACAGTCTCGGCGCCAGATACAGCACCGTCGTCTTGCCCGCACCCGAGGGACCGACGAATGCGACGTGCTGACCGGGCTCGGCCACGAAGGAGACGCCCTGCAGGGTGGGGCGAGCATCGGGTGCCGCGTCCGGATAGCGGAAGACGACGTCGGCGAACTCGATCCGTCCCCGTGGCCCCGGCGCTTCAGCGACCGTGATCGCATCCGGGGCGTCCTGGATCTCGGGCACCAGGTCGAGGTACTCGAAGATGCGCGCGAACAGCGCGGACGACGTCTGAAGGTCGAGCGACACCCGCATGAGGCCCATCAGCGGCTGCAGCAGACGGGCCTGAACGGTCGTGAAGGCGACGACGGTTCCCGCGGTGATCGCGCCGGTGCCGCCGGCGATCAGGTAGCCCGAGACGAGGTAGATGACCGCGGGGACGCTCGCCATCAGCACCTGGACGACCGCGAAGAAGCCCTGCCCGCTCATCGCCCGCCGTACCTGCAGCCTCACCTGGTTGCGGTTCTCGGCCTGGTATCGCTGCGATTCGGTGCGCTGTCGGTTGAACGCCTTCGACAGGAGCATCCCCGACACGCTCAGAGTCTCCTGCGTGATGGAGGTGAGCTCGGACAGCGACTCCTGGGTCTCGCCGGCGATGCGCGCACGGACCTGCCCCACGCGTCGCTGCACGATGATGAGGAACGGCATGAGCACGACAGCGATCAGCGTGAGCCGCCAATCGATCAGGATCATCGCGACGAGGGAGGCGATGACCGTCACGACATTGCCGAGGATGCTGGTCACGGTGTTGGTCAGGACGCCCGAGACGCCGCCGACGTCGTTCTGCAGACGCGACTGGATGACGCCGGTCTTCGTCCGGGTGAAGAATCCGAGCTCCATGGCCTGCAGATGCTCGAACAGCCGGACCCGCAGATCGCCCGTGACGCTGTTGCCGACGGTCGAGGTGAGCCAGGTCTGCGCGACGCCGAGGACGGCGGAGAGGAGGAAGAGCCCGACCATCGCCGAGACCAGCCAGATCAGGAGCTGCAGCTGGGGGCCACCGCCGTCGACGGGGAAGAGCGCGTCGTCGAAGATGCGCTGCACGATCAGCGGTGGGATCACGGCGATGGCGGCGCCGATCACGACCAATACGCCGGTCCAGAAGATGCGCCAGCGGTACGGACGGAACAGCGCGATCACCCTGGATCCGAGCCCGCTGATGCGCGGTGCCTCGGCGTTGAGCCGACGCTGTGCGCTCTCGTCCACACCGCGGAATCCCCCGCGTCCACCACCCATGCTCATGTCGCCAGCGTAGTCAGCACGCATGACCCCGGGACGCGCTCAGCGCGGGCGTCCGTCCGCTGAGAGCGGATTCAGAGGGATCCGGAATGAAATGTCCGAACCTGTGGTTACGCTGAGTGGTCCCCGCGCACTCGCGCGATCTCCCCCTCTCTTCAGTGCCTTGGAGGCCGTATGTCTGCCGTCGACACCGGGTCGATCACCACGCCCCCTCCCGCGCGCAGCGGCGAGATCGCCCGCAGCGACATGCGCGTGATCTGGCTCCTGCTCGTCGCCGCGTTCGTCGCGATCCTCAACGAGACCACGATGGGCATCGCGATCCCCCATCTGAACGTCGATCTGGGCATCCCGCCCGAGCTCGGCCAGTGGCTGACGAGCGCATTCATGCTCACCATGGCGGTCGTCATCCCGACGACCGGGTTCATCCTGCAGCGCTTCACGACCCGTCAGGTCTTCATCGCCGCGATGATCTCGTTCTCGCTCGGAACCCTGGTCGCCCTCGTGGCGCCCGGATTCGAGATCCTCCTCGCCGGCCGCGTCATCCAGGCCGCCGGCACGGGCATCATGATGCCGCTCCTCATGACCACCATCATGAACGTCGTCCCCGCCCAGTCGCGCGGACGCATGATGGGGCGCGTCGGACTCGTCATCTCGCTCGCTCCCGCGATCGGACCGACGCTCGCCGGTGCGGTCCTCGAGACGCTCCACTGGCGTGCGCTGTTCGCGATCATCCTGCCCATCGCGCTCGTCTCGCTGCTCATCGGCGTCAAGTGGATGACCAACCTGGGTGAGACCCGCGTGGTCCCCCTCGATGTCGTCTCCATCCCGCTCGCCGCTCTCGGATTCGGCGGCATCGTCTTCGGTCTCAGCCAGTTCGGCGGCGAAGGCGGATCCGGCGAGACCGCCGGTGTCGTCGCTCTCGTCGTGGGTGCCGTCGCACTCGCGCTGTTCGTGTGGCGCCAGCTGGTGCTGCAGCGGGTCGACGACGCACTGCTCGACCTGCGCGTGTTCCGCTCGGCGAACTTCACATTCTCGGTCGTCATCATGACGATCCTCGCGCTGTCGATGTTCGGGACGCTGACCCTTCTGCCGCAGTACCTGCAGAACGTCGCCGGCCTCAACGCCCTCGAGTCCGGTCTCATCCTGCTTCCCGGTTCGGTGCTGATGGGTCTGCTCGGCCCCATCATGGGTCGGGTGTACGACGCACGCGGCACTCGCCCGCTGCTGATCCCCGGAACGATCCTCGTGTCGGCCGCGCTGTTCTACTACTCGACCGTCGGCGAGCACACCGTGTGGTGGGTCCTCATCATCGTGCAGGCGGCCATGTCGGTCGGACTCGCGATGTCGTTCACGCCGTTGTTCTCCGCGTCGCTCGGGTCGCTGCAGCGTTCGCTGTACTCACACGGCTCCGCTGTGCTGAACACCCTCCAGCAGGTCGGTGGCGCGGCGGGCGTGGCGGTGCTGACGGTGACGTACTCCGCCATCCTGCACGCCGGAGAAGCCGAAGGGCTCCCCACGGCGGTCGCCGGTGCGCCGGGTGCCCGCATGGCATTCCTCATCGCCGCGATCATCTCGCTGGCTGCGGTGGCGCTGAGCCCCTTCGTCCGCAAGCCCGCTGACGACGTCTCCGGCGGAGCGCACGGCGGACACTGATCGTCCCGCTGCGGCGGCGTCTCCTGCTACTGCGTCTTCGGCGCAGGGAGGTGGCAGACGCCGCCGCTGCAGTACCCGGCGGCGTCGTCATCAAGCAGGTTCGGAGTTCCGGTCAGCGGCTGAAGCACGGTCGGTGCGTCCTGCTCGGCGGAGTCCTGTGTCTTGGCCATCATTCGATCGTACGCCTGTGGCGACGGCATGGCGCGGAAATGCGGCGGCGGCCGGGGCGGCTGATCATCAGACGTTCTGCCCTACGGTGGACGAGTGCTCAAACGACTCCTCGCCCGCTTCTTCTGGGCAGTCAGCCGCTGGACCCTCTCCGCCGAGGCCACTCCTCAGAGACCCACCATCCTCATCGGTGCGCCGCACACGTCCAACTGGGACTTCGTGCTCATGCTGGCGATCGCGTGGAGACTGGGCATCGAGGTGCACTGGCTGGGCAAGAACAGCCTGTTCCGCGGGTGGCGGGGTCCGATCATGCGTCGTCTCGGCGGCATCGCCGTCGACCGCGCCGACCCGGCGCGGGTCGTCAACGACGTCGTGGCGCAGGTCCATTCCGGCGGCGTCTTCGGCCTCGTGATCACGCCCGACGGCACTCGCGGGGGCAACGAGTACTGGAAGTCCGGCTTCTATCGGATCGCACGAGAGACCGGGATGCCGGTGACTCTCGGTTTCGTCGACCGCACCACGATGACCACCGGACTCGGCCCCACGATCGAGCTGACGGGGGACGTCGCCGCCGACATGGACAGGATCCGCGCGTTCTACGCAGACAAGGCCGGTCTCCGTCCCGAACGCCGCACCGTTCCGCGGCTGCGCGAGGAGCACGCGAACGGCGACAGCTGACAACGCCGTTTCAAGCCGAGTCCTCCTGCTCGATCTCCGACCGGGCCTCGGAACGGGCGTACTCCAGATCGTCGTCGGACAGCGTCTCGGCCATGCCGACCACAGCCCCGGTGATCGTCCTGATCTCATCCCGCGTCCGCTCGCCGAGGTGCGGCGCGGTGTCTCCGAGCACCTCGACTCGCGCCTCGAGCGACAGCCCGGGCCACCACTCGCGGATCGGTGGAAGCGTCATCCCCTGCTCCTCGAGTGCATCTGCGCAAGAGTCTGGACAGACTCCGAGCGGTGCCGCAAAACTGACTCCATGAAACCCGACCACCGATCTGCACCGTCGAGCGAGCTCGACGACCGACGAGACGGACGCGACGAGACTCGGAACGAGCGCGCCGACCGCAACTGGGAGGAACTCCTGCAGGAGCTGCGAGTCATGCAGACCGGTACGCAGATCCTCACCGGATTCCTGCTGGCCGTCGCCTTCACTCCCCGCTTCGAGGACATGGACGAGGTCCAGAGGGATCTGTACGTGGTGCTGGTGGCACTCGCCGCGCTGGCGACGATCCTGGCGCTCGCGCCGGTGGGCATGCACAGGGCGCTGTTCGGTCGCCGCCGCAAACCCGAACTCGTCCGGGTGGCCGCTCGGATCGTGAAGATCGACCTCGTGGCGATCTCCGCACTGACGATCGGTGTGACCACCCTCATCATCGACTTCACCGTCGATCGCGCCGCCGGGCTCATCGCGCTCGTCTCCTCACTGGTCGCCGTCCTCCTTCTCTGGCTCGTCCTCCCGCGCCTGGTCCGGCGAGAGGCCGACCGTACGCGGGAGGACGAACGAGAGTGAGACGTCAGCTCAGCTGGTCGCGGGAGTGCGGTTCTCGGCACTCACCATCCACGCGAACTGCTCCAGGCTCTCGAGCACCGCGTGCAGGATGTCGGCCGACGTGGGGTCTTCCTCGTCGACGGCATCGTGCACGTCGCGGATCGTCCCGATCGTCGCCTCGAGGCGCGCGGTGATGAGGTCGATCGTGTCGGTCGTCGAGACCTCGCCCATCGGGAACGCGGGAAGAGAGGTCGATTCCGCGATCGTGTCCGTGCGTCCGTCGGGCACCGCGTGCAGTGCCCGCATCCGCTCGGCGACCGTGTCGCTGAACGTGCGCGCGGCGTCGATGATCTCGTCGAGCTGACGGTGGGTGTCGCGGAAGTTGCGTCCGACGACGTTCCAGTGAGCCTGCTTGCCCTGCAGTGAGAGCTCGATCAGGTCGACCAGCACGAGCTGCAGGTTCGCGGCGAGGGTGGGCGACGCCGCGAATCCCTTCTCGGCGTTCTGCCTTCTCGTCGTCTTCGCTCCGCGCTTGGATGCGGTGCCGGTCTTGGACGCGCTCTTGGACGTGCTCTTCTCAGCCATGAGTCCTCCTGGGGTTGGAAACTGCGAGACTAGCTCCGCTCGCGACCCGTATCGAGGGGGTTGACAGTCCCCCCGGTCTCATCAGATCGTGGCGCAGTGACGAAATCAGAGAGAGCACAGACCGAGATCGACGACCACGCATCGGATGTGGTGATCGGCCCGACCTCGGAGTCGGATGCGGGTGAGGTGCTCACCCTGCAGCGCGCGGCGTTCGTGTCGGAGGCGCAGATCTACGGCAGCGCCGATATGCCCCCGCTGACCCAGACGCTCCCCGAAGTGGAGGCCGAGCTGCGTTCCAGCAGCGGCCTCGCGGCGCGGAAGGACGGACGGCTGGTCGGGGTCATCCGGTTCGTCGAGGACGACGGCGTGCTACTGATCGGCAGGATCGCGATCGCGCCCGACATGCAGGGAGAGGGCATCGGGCGCACGCTGCTCGACGCGGCGGAACGCGCGTCGAGCGCGGATGTGGCCGAGCTCTTCACCGGCAGTCTGAGCGAGGCCAACATCCGCCTGTACGAGTCATGCGGATACGAGGAGGCCGAGCGCGTGCCGCAGGGCGACGGAACCGAGCAGGTGTTCCTGAGAAAACCTCTGCATCAGGTGTGAGACCCCTCTGAACGGGCGCGTCGGGTTGAATCGTCCCGCCGAGTGCGGAATCGTGGCCCGTCACGCCGCACCCGCGTCGTGACCGCAACCGGAAGGAGAGTCTTGTGCTCACCCTCACCGATAACGCCACCGCAATCGTGAACACCCTCGTCAGCCGTCAGACCGACGCTGACGACGCCGGGCTTCGCATCCACTCCACGCCCGCCCCTGGACCGGATGGGGGTGCGCGCCTCGCCGTCCTCGTGACGCCGGACCCGGAACCCGACGACCAGGTCGTCGAGGTGTCGGGCACCCGACTCTTCCTCGATGAGACCGCCGCAGCCGCGCTCGATGACAAGGTGCTCGACGCCGGCGTCGATGACGAGGGATCCGTGTCCTTCGCCGTGCTTCCGCAGGTCTCCTGAGGAGATCCGCCACCGGATGCCGCGGCTCATCGAGCCGCGGCATCTGGGACTGCCGCGCATCCGCCTCGCGTAGGTTAGACGGAGACCCGTGATCGTCGCGGATCCAGAAGGACCGTTCCCCCGCATGAAGCTGGCATTGCTCCGTCGCTACGTCGTCCTCGCTGAGACGCTGCACTTCCCCCGAGCCGCTTCCCAGCTGGGCATTCCCCTGGCCTCCCTGTACACCTCTCTCGACAAGCTCGAGGACGAGGTCGGACACACGCTGATCAATCGCGAAGGGACGCCGCGACTCACGAACGTGGGAGAGCTGTTCCTCGCTGAAGCGCAGGCGACCGTGGCCGCCGCTCCCCCGCCCGCGCCGAAGACGGCGGGCCCGGCGGGCGGCAAGGCCAAGGCGTCCAAGGGCAAAGGTCGCGCGCCCATCGTGAAGGGTCAGCCGAAGCCCTACAAGAAGCGTCAGGGTCGCTGAGCCTCAGCGTTCGGTGACCTGGCCGCTCTCGACGGACCACCGCCGATCGGTCTGGACAGCCTCCAGCATCCGTCGGTCGTGCGTGACCAGCAGCAGAGTTCCGGTGTACGACTGGAGCGCCTGCTCGAGCTGTTCGATCGCCGGCAGGTCGAGGTGGTTGGTCGGCTCGTCGAGGACGAGCAGATTGACTCCCCGCGCCTGCAGCAGCGCCAGTGACGCCCGCGTGCGTTCACCCGGTGACAGGGCTTCGACGGAACGCGTGACGTGGTCTGCCCTCAGACCGAACTTCGCCAGCAGAGTGCGCACCTCGGCCGACGACATCTCGGGCACGAGAGCCTCGAACGCATCGGCGAGCGCAGAATCGCCGATCAGCAGCGACCGAGCCTGGTCGATCTCGCCGATCTGCACGCTGCTCCCGAGCGCCGCGGTCCCCTCGACGGGTTGCTGTCGTCCGAGGAGCCCACGGAGCAGTGTCGACTTGCCGGCGCCGTTGGGACCGGTGATTCCGATGCGGTCGCCGACGTCCACCTGCAGCGACAGCGGCCCCAGCGTGAACGCGCCCTGCTGGAAGACCGCCCCGTTGAGTGTCGAGACCACGCTGCTCGATCGGGGCGCCGAGCCGATCGTGAACTCCAGCTGCCATTCCTTGCGCGGCTCCTCGACCTCGTCGAGGCGGGCGATCCGGCTTTCCATCTGACGCACCTTCTGCGCCTGCTTCTCGCTCGACTCCGTCGATGCCTTGCGCCTGATCTTGTCGTTGTCCGGAGCCTTCTTCATCGCGTTCCGGACGCCCTGGCTCGACCATTCTCGCTGGGTGCGCGCCCGCGCGACGAGGTCCGCCTTCTTGTCGGCGAACTCGTCGTACTTCTCCCGCAGGTGCCGACGCACGACGGCGCGTTCCTCGATGTAGGCGTCGTAGCCGCCCCCGTAGAGACGATTCGATCCCTGGGCGAGATCGAGTTCGAGCACGCGGGTGACACTGCGAGCCAGGAACTCGCGGTCGTGGCTGACGAGAACGACGCCGCCGCGGAGACCGCGTACGAACGCCTCGAGGCGCTCCAGCCCATCGAGGTCGAGGTCGTTGGTCGGCTCGTCGAGGAAGACGATGTCGAACCGCGACAGCAGCAGTGCGGCGAGTCCGACGCGAGCCGCCTGGCCGCCGGACAGGCCGGTCATGAGCGCGTCCTCCGCGACGCCGCTCGTGCTCGGGAGTCCGAGGTCGGCGAGCACCGCAGGGATGCGCTCCTCGAGATCGGCGGCACCGCTCGCGAGCCACCGATCGAGCGCCTGAGAATAGGTGTCGGCGGGGTCCGTGCCCGCCGGGGCGAGCGTGGGATCGCCGAGCGCCGCTGCAGCGGCATCCATCTCACTCGTCGCCGTCGCGCAGCCCGTGCGGCGCGCGATGTATCCCGCCACCGTCTCGCCGTCGACGCGCTCATGCTCCTGAGGCAGCCAGCCGACGAAAGCGTCGGTGGGCGCGAGCGAGATCGACCCACCCATCGGCGCATCCACACCGGCGAGCAGGCGGAGCAGAGTCGATTTCCCCGCGCCGTTCGCGCCTACCACGCCGATGACGTCGCCGGGAGCGACGGTCAGGTCGAGGCCCTCGAAGAGGATGCGGTGGCCGTAGCCGCCTGCCAGGTTCTGGGCGACGAGGGTGGCGGTCATCAGACCAGTCTGTCAGGCTCACGGCTGGTCCACGCCCGCCCCGGCCCGGTGACCGTCAGGCCACGGCGCGGAAGAAGAGCGAGAACCAGAGGATGAAGAAGGCGACCTGAGCGAGCGTGCCGAGGATGCCGATCACCATCGCCCACCGAGCGAGGCCCCGGCCGGACTCGGTGTTCCCGGGAGCGTCCAGCTGTCGGCGCGCGAAGATCGACAGGATCACACCCGCGAGAGGGATCACGAACGCGGCGATGAAGCCCACCAGGGCGAGCAGGTTCGTCTTGGCCTGAGCTGCATACTGGGTCACGAGATCAATATAGGGCGCGACTCTCGTCAGAGCGCGACCTGATCATGCGTCGCGATCGCGAACTCCTGCCCGGGATACCGCAGTCCCGAGAAGTACATGTTCGTGTGCGCGACGATCTGCTCACCTGAGATCGGCACGCCGTCCCACTCCGTGTCGACCGTCGTGTGCGCGTCACTCACGAGGGTCACGTCATAGCCTTCCGCCGCCGCGCGCTGCATCGTGGTGCGTACGCAGAAGTCGGACTGCGCGCCGGTGATCACCAGTCGTGTCGCGCCGAGGGCGTCCAGGGTCTCGCGCAGGTTCGTGTCGGCGAAGGAGTCGCGGTAGCTCTTGCGAACCAACGGCTCTCCTTCGTCCCGCCGCAGCGGCGCGGCGAGCTCCCACTCGGGTGTGCCCACTCCGACGGGGTCGTGGTGGACCCAGACCACGGGAACCCCACCGTCGCGAGCGCGCTCGACGAGGCTTGCGGCACGCGCGAGCACACTGTGCTCGTCGAAGCATCCCGGCATCACGCCGGCCTGCAGGTCGATCGCGAGGACGACAGTGCGGCCAGATGATGGCATCCGAGTCAGTCCCAGTCCAGGTATTCCTCGATGATCACGCCGGTCTCGATCGGGTGGTGCATCGGGAACAGGTGGTCGCCGGCGATCGTCTTGATGCTGGAACGGTCGGGCATCGTGGCCTGCAACGCCTCGGCAGTGGCGGCGGGGGTGTCGGTGTCTTCGGTTCCCTGCACGATCAGCACGGGGATCGCCGGTGCGACGGCGATGTCGACGTCCTCGACGCCGAGCAGCAGCAGACCGTTGGCCCGGTCGCTGTGCGCTGCCACGAGGGCGCGTGCGATCGTCCCACCGAAGCCATGACCGCCGACCCAGGTGTCCTCGATTCCGACGTGATCGATCACGTCGATGACGTCGTCGACGCGCTCGTCGAGCGAGGCATCGGATGCCGCGCGGTGGCCGATCCGCAGCACATGGAAACCCGCCTCTTCGGCGAGATAGTGCGCGGCGACGCCCAGCACGTCCGCGGCGAGTCCCTTCTCCTGGATCAGAACAAGCTTGACCGGACCGTCTCCCTCATCCACGAAGGGGATCGCGCGGCCCTCTGGCTCGAAGATCTGGGTATCGGTCATGGGCGCGCGGCTCCTCGTTCGGATGTCAGGGATCGCTTTCCAGCGTAGTCGAGCCCGTCGGCGGAGATCCGCCCCGCCCACCTCAGGCGCGCAGGGGCGTAGAGTCAGGCCAGGAGCTGACTCTGGTTCCCCGAAGATGGGAACCCGTTGTCAGACACGACACGCTCGTCCGTCCATACCCAGACCTCCGGCCCGGAGCTTCTGACCCTCGGCCTGCTGGCGAACTCCTCGATGGAGAACGAACGGCGCCTCCCGATCCATCCCCGCCATCTCGACCGCATCGACGCGGATGTGCGCGCTCGCATGATCGTCGAGCACGGGTACGGCGCCGACTTCCAGCTGGAGCCCGGCTATGTGGAGTCCCGCGTGGGCCGGGTCGCCGCGCGGTCTGACGTGCTCGCCTCCGCTGACGTGCTGCTGCTGCCCAAGCCGCAGCTCGCGGATGTCGCCGAGATCAGCGCTGGCGGCATCCTGTGGGGCTGGCCGCACTGCGTGCAGGACGTCGCTCTCACGCAGACCGCGATCGACAGCCGTCTCACGCTGATCGCCTTCGAGGCCATGAACCACTGGACCCCGCAGGGAGACATGAGCCTGCACGTCTTCCACAAGAACAACGAGCTGGCCGGCTACTGCTCGGTCATCCATGCGATGAGCCTCGTCGGCTCGACCGGGGACTACGGCCCGCGCCTGCGCGCAGTCGTCATCGGCTTCGGGGCGACGGCACGCGGCGCGGTGACGGCATTGAATGCTCACGGGGTGCACGACATCGAAGTCCTCACTCAGCGCGGGGCGGCCGCCGTGGGCTCCCCCATCCACAATTCGCACCTCACTCAGCTGAACACCGACGACGGACCCACGCACCTCAGCGAGGTCGAGACGGAGGACGGCTCCGTGCTGCTCCCCGACTTCCTGGCGACGTACGACATCGTCGTGAACTGCACCCTGCAGGATGTCGCGGCGCCGTTGACGTATCTGCGCACCGAGGACCTGTCCCGTTTCGCCTCGGGCAGCCTGATCATCGATGTGTCGTGCGACGAGGGCATGGGCTTCGAGTGGGCGAGCCCGACGACCTTCGACGAGCCGATGTTCACGGTGGGTCAGGGCGTGAACTACTACGCCGTCGACCACAGCCCGTCGTATCTCTGGAACTCGGCCACGTGGGACATCAGCGAAGCTCTCCTGCCTTTCCTCCGCACTGTGCTCGAAGGCCCCGACGCGTGGGCCGAGAGCTCGACGCTCACACGCGCGATCGAGATCCGCGACGGAATGATCCAGAACCCGAGCATCCTGAGCTTCCAGGGACGATCGACGGATTACCCGCACGCCCTGGCGGTGTGACGCGCGCTAGATGTTCCGTTTGAGCCCGACGTGGGCCGTCTGGTAGCCGAGCCGGGTGTAGAACGCGCGGGTGCGATCCCGAGCCTCGTCTGTGGTGATCTGTGACAGCGTCGCCCCCCGCGCACGACCGAACTCGTGCGCCCACTCCAGCATCGCCGCGCCCAGGCCCCGTGATCGCTCCGCCGTCGCGACACGCAGTCCCTCGATCTGCAGTCGGGTCGACCCGCCGCGAGAGAGCCCCGGGATGACGGTCAACTGCATGGTGGCGACGATGCGGTCGGCGCTGTCCCGGACGACCCCCAGGTAGTTGGATGCGTCGCGGATGACGGCGCGGAAACCCGCCTCGTATCGGTCGAGTTCGACACTCTCACGGTCTGCACCGAATCGATCGTCCGACAGCAGCGCTGCGATCGCCTCGATGTCATCCCGAGTCGCCCGCTCGACACGGAAGGTTCGGCCCGCCACCTGCAGTCGTCCCCGCACTGAGGACCGCGCGTCGGCCTGCATCCTGGCTACGAGCAGGTCGAGCCATCCGCCGACATTGGTGCGAGCCTCTGCGGTGTCGGGATAGCGGCATCTCAGGTGCAGACCGGACTCGTCCAGGATGAACCACAGCATGACGCCGTCGGTGTCGGTTGCCGCGCTGACGTACTGGGCGTCGAGCCCGACGGAGTCGATCCGCACGGGCAGCCTGCGCAGATCCAGCCACGAGATCGCGAACATCCCTGGAGCCACCGGCATCCCACCCCACGGTGCGAGCACATCTGCGAGCGGCCACGCACCGAGTTGTACTGCTTCCTTGACGGCCGCTGCTGCGGCGTGCGGTTCGGCGAGCTCCGATTCGAGGACGGAATTCGTGATGAACCAGCCGACTGAGTCATGCCAGTCGTCCTCGAAGCGACTGTGCACGGGAAACACGGCTCGCAGCGCAGTACCCGCGACTTCGCGCGTCACCGCGGTCATCGCGACGACCGCAGATGCGAGCGTGGAGACGCCATCGTCACGGGCCTGCGCGGCGAATGCCGCGGCGTCGTCGACATCGAAGACATCGCGCACTTCCACGCGCTCGCGATGCGGCTCGGGTGCGCCGAGAGATAGAGGGAACTGCGGCATCACCCCGCCGCTGTCCGCGATGATCGCTTCCCATCGGCGCCGCACGTGGTCCGGTGCAGGGTCCTTGTCCAGCAACGCCTGCGTGTGTTCGACGAACGCCGGCGCCGACCTCGGCGTCGACATCGGCTTCGCGCCCGTCTTGCCCGCGTCCAGCGCGGACAGCAGATCGCGCACGATCACGAGCATCGACCACATGTCGACGTGCGCGTGGTCCGCCGCGATCACGACCGTGAGCCCCGCAGCGGTCTCCAGCACGCACAGCCGATGGGACGGACGTCCGTACGGGGAGCACTCCGCGTCGAGGATGTCGCGCAGCGCGTCATTGACCGCCTGACCAGGGCCCACCTGATGCTCGACCCAGCTTCCGGGGCTGATCTCGATCTCGTGAAGCGTCGGATCGCCGTCCGCACCACGTGCGAAGGCCGATCGCAGCGTGCCATGTCGAGCGACGACAGCCAGCCACGCATCCGCGATCGATTCACGATCGGTCTGTGCGGGCAACCGGAACGACAGAGCCATCCAGGAGCCGGGTCGGTCACCCGCCCCGACATGCAGTCGCTGGTCGAACGACACGGGCAGGGGTCGTCCGAGCGCGGACGCGCTGACGTCGTACCCCCAGAGCCGTCCGAAGGGGAGGCGGAGGTGCGTGACGTTGGTCAGTCGCATGGGTAGCACCATATCGTCCGGATAACCTGATCACTCAACACGACTGCCCGAGCAGACTCGCTCAGTCATCGATCGAGGAGCCTGATGCCCACCTTCGAGGTACCCGGAGCCGAGCTGGCTGTCGCCCTGAGCGATGAAGGCGGGCACCCCGTTGTCCAGCTGCATGGCCTCACGTCGAGCCAGGCCCGCGACCGGGTGCTCAATCTCGACCTCGGTCGCGGACTGAGCGGAACTCGACTCCTGCGGTACGACGCACGCGGCCATGGCCGTTCGACCGGGCGGAAGGTTGCCGACGACTATCGCTGGCCGAACCTGGCGGATGATCTTCTGCGGTTGCTCGATCATTGGTTCCCCGGCGAGCGCGTCCACGGGGTCGGCCCCTCGATGGGTGCCGCGACCCTTCTGCACGCTGCGTCGCTCGAGCCGGACCGCTTCACGGGACTCACACTCATGGTGCCGCCCACCGGGTGGAAGACCAGACCCGCTCAAGCGGATATCTACCGAGCCGCGGCTGCGCTGATCGAAGCCGATGGTGTGGAGGCGTTCCTCGCCGGCACGCGCGGATCGACGCCACCCCCGGCCACCGTCTCGGCCCCGGAGACATGGCCCGACGTCGCCGATGCCCTTCTGCCGTCGTTGCTTCGCGGTGCAGCGCTCAGCGACCTGCCCGCCCCTGAGATGGTCGCAGGGATCGATGTGCCGACGACGATATTGGCCTGGGTGGACGACCCCGGCCACCCGCTGTCGACCGCAGAATCCCTCGCCGAGCTGCTCCCGCACGCGACCCTGGCGGTCGCCCGCACTCCTGAAGATGTCGAAGCCTGGCCCGAGCTCTTGAGTCAGGATGTCGAGCGTCGCAGCTAGACCGGCTGTGCGCGCCGAGTTCGCTCGCGACTCCACGGCATGGCGATCATCGCCCGTCGCTGTCACGCTCGTATCCGCACCGACCGCGCAGTGATATCTTCATGCGGTGAGGCCAGAATTCGGGGATACCGCAGACGCGACTTTCGCCGTCACCCTCGTGGTGGACATGCCGATCACCAAGCTCCATGCGCTGGACGTCATCGCTTTCGCGGCCGACAGCGCCATCCGAGACGCCCGCACCGCGTCCCCTCGGGTACCGCTGTCGCCCGAGGCCTGGGCAGAGGTGCAGATCCCACGTTTCGCCGATCCGCCGCCGATCGCCATCGACGTCTGCTCTGACGCAAGCGTCGACGTCGCGAGCGCTGCCGCCGACCGCCTCACGGAGGCACTGACGCAGGTCGGCTGGACCGTGCGTGCTCGACGTAGCGACGAGATCTGATTCGCACCCCGCGGCTTCGTAGGCGCCGGTGCCGATCTCCTCAGCACTCGGGCAGAACCTCGCTCAGTTGTTGAAACGGAACTCCACGACGTCGCCGTCCTGCATGACGTAGTCCTTGCCCTCGAGGCGCGCCTTGCCCTTGGAGCGGGCTTCGACGACGGACCCGGTCTCGACGAGGTCGTCGAACGAGACGATCTCAGCCTTGATGAAGCCCTTCTCGAAGTCGGTGTGGATGACTCCGGCGGCCTGCGGCGCCTTGGATCCCTTGGGGATCGTCCACGCGCGCGCCTCTTTCGGGCCAGCCGTGAGGTAGGTCTGCAGACCCAGAGTGTCGAACCCGATGCGGGCGAGCTGGTCGAGACCGGACTCGTCCTGCCCGGTCGACGCGAGCAGCTCTGCGGCATCCTCGGGGTCGAGGTCGATCAGCTCGGACTCGATCTTGGCGTCGAGGAAGATGGCCTTCGCCGGGGCGACCAGCGCGGCGAGCTCCGCCTTGCGGGCGTCGTCGGTGAGCACGCCCTCGTCGACGTTGAAGACGAAGATGACCGGCTTGGCGGTGAGGAGTCCGAGCTCGCGGATCGGCGTCAGATCGATGCCCGCGACGGACAGCAGCACACCGCGCTCGAGCGCATCCTTCGCCGCGTTGGCGGTCTCGAGGACGACGGGCTCGATCTTCTTGCCGCGGACCTCCTTCTCGTACCGCGTGATCGCCTTGTCGACGGTCTCGAGGTCGGCCAGCATGAGCTCGGCGTTGATGGTCTCCATGTCGGATGCCGGATTGACCGCACCGTCCACGTGCACGACATCGTCATCTGCGAACCCGCGCACGACCTGGGCGATGGCATCCGCCTCGCGGATGTTCGCGAGGAACTTGTTGCCGAGTCCCTCTCCCTCGCTCGCGCCGCGCACGATGCCGGCGATGTCGACGAACGACACCGCGGCGGGCAGGATGCGCTCGCTGCCGAAGATCTCGGCGAGCTTGTCGAGTCGAGGATCGGGCAGGTTCACCACCCCGACGTTCGGCTCGATCGTCGCGAACGGATAGTTCGCCGCGAGCACGTCGTTCTTGGTCAGAGCGTTGAAGAGGGTGGACTTGCCGACATTGGGCAGGCCGACGATTCCGATAGTGAGAGCCACGGGGGTCGAGTCTACCGGTCGCAGGTGCGCAGCCCCTGCGGGTGTCCGCGTCAGGCTCGCACGGCGCGGAATGCGTGCGTCACGTAGGGCAGGTCGATCGTCCCCTCACCGTCGAGTCCGAGCTCGTCGAACAGCTCGTCCATCTGCCGGGTGATCTCTGAGCGTTCGTCGTCCGACGCCGCGATCAGGTAGCTGCGCGAGCGCGCCATCTGATGCAGCTGCGTCCGGCTCATCGCCCGGGTCCACCCCCACTGCTGCTTCTCGATCCCTGTGAAGGGGGCCTCGATGCGCGGGCCGTCGGAGCCGGGTCCGTTGACCATGTCCTCCGCCGGACTGCTGTGCATGATGTCAGTGAGACGGCGCACCCAGTCCGCGCGTTCGTCGCGGATGTTCCAGATCAGCCCCAGCACTCCCCCGGTGCGGACGACTCGTCCGAGTTCGAGGGACGCCGCAGACGGCTCGACCCAGTGCCAGGCCTGACCCAGCACGGCGGCGTCGAGGCTGGCGTCGGGCAGCGGCATCCGTTCGGCTGTTCCCTGGAAAGTCGGAACACCGGGAACGCTCCGCCGCAGTGTCGCGAGCATGGCGGCGTCCGGATCCACGGCGACGACCTCGGCATCCGGGGCCTGCGCGAGCACACGTGTGAGCTTTCCGGTGCCCGCGCCCACGTCGGCGATGCGACGGGAGCCGTGAGGCATCGGATCGAGCATCCACGACACGGCCTCGAAGGGATACTCGGGTCTTCCCGCCTCGTAGTTCGCGGCCTCGGCGCCGAAGGATGTCGCTCGGTCGGTACTCATGTCGCCAGCCTACGGCGCGTCATCCTGGAGCGTCTCGGATGCCGGGAGAGAGTGGGGATGTGCCACTGGATTTCACCGCAATCGACTTCGAGACGGCGAACTCCAGCCCCGCCTCGGCCTGCTCCGTCGGCCTCGTACGGGTGCGCGACGGCAGGATCGTCGCCACCGCCGGATGGTTGATCCGCCCGCCCGCCGGTCACGACGAGTTCCAGGAGTGGAACACCAAGATCCACGGCATCCGCGCCCACGACGTGATCGACGCGGCCACCTGGGCCGATCAGTTCGACCGCCTGTGCGCCTTCGCCGGCGCCGACGTGCTCGTGGCGCACAACGCGGGCTTCGACCTCAACGTGCTCCGCCGGGCGTCCGAGGCCACCGGCGGCGACTGCCCACCGTATCGCTCGCTGTGCAGCCTGCAGGTGGCTCGCAAGACCTACGACCTCGAGTCGTACCGACTCCCGAAGGCCGCAGAGGCTGCGGGCTTCACCGGCTTCTCGCACCATGACGCGCTTGCGGACGCGCTCGCGTGCGCCCACATCATCATCGACGCCGCTCGCCGACACGGCGCGTCCGACGTCTTCTCCCTGGCGGATGCCTTGTCGCTGCGAGTGACCGAGCCGGTCCTCGCCACCCCGGAGCGCGCGGTCGCCTGAGTCGCACCGGACGAATGTCCGTGGCCGAGCGCATCATGGAGCACATGGATGCTCTCACGCTCGTTCTTCTCCTGGTCGCGCTCGCGGCCGGCGCCGCCGTGGGGTGGTTCCTCCGCGGATCGCGCGGAGCAGCAGACCTCGCTCGCGCCGAGGCCGAGCTCGCCGCAGCTCGAGACGATCGCGACCGACAGTACGACCTGTATCGGGATGCCGTCGAGCACGCGAGGCTCGAGCAGCGCGCCGAGGCGCAGCGGGTGCAGCAGCAGAATGCGGTGCTCACCGCTCTCGCTCCCGTGCGCGAGAGTCTCCAGCAGATGCAGCAGAAGGTCTCGGCGATCGAGCAGGAGCGTCATGCGCAGTTCGGATCGCTCGCGGAGCAGCTCAGGCGCGCGCAGGAGTCCGACGAGGCGTTGCGCTCGACGACCGAGTCGCTCGCCGGAGCACTGCGCTCGACAGCCACACGAGGGGTCTGGGGTGAGACGCAGCTGCGACGGGTCGTCGAGGCCGCAGGGCTGATCCGACACGTCGACTTCGATCTGCAGTCCAGCATCTCGTCGGACCGGGGTCAGGGACGGCCCGACATGGTGATCCGTCTCGCCGGCGGCACATCGATCGCGGTCGACGCCAAGGTTCCGCTCGATGCCTACCTCGAGGCATCGGCACTGCCGATCGGGGACGCGCATGAGACACAGCGTCGCTCCCACATGCAGAAGCACGTGAAGGCCGTTCGCGCGCACGTGGACGCACTCGCGAAGAAGGCGTACTGGACGGGCCTCGACGCCAGTCCTGAGTTCGTCATTTGCTTCCTGCCGAGCGAGTCGCTGCTCGCCGCAGCCATCGACGAAGACCCGACGCTGCTGGACTACGCATTCACGAAGAAGGTGGCGCTCGCGTCCCCGGTGAATCTGTGGGCCGTGCTCAAGACCGTGGCCTACAGCTGGACGCAGCAAGAGGTGTCGACCGAGGCGCGCGCACTGCTGAATCTCGGCACCCAGCTCTACGACCGACTCGGCGTCCTCGCGGGGCACGCCGACGATCTGCGCCGCGCACTCGAGCGCACGGTCGACAGCTACAACAGATTCGCGGGTTCGCTCGAGAGCCGTGTGCTCGTGACGGCCAGGCAGTTCCCCGGAATCAGCGCGTCGACGCTCGGCTCCGCCCCACCGGCGATCACCGCGCAGACGCGACGCTTCACCTCGGCAGAGCTCATGAGCGGCTCCGGTGCGGAGATCGGCTCCGAGCTCCGCATCCCCCATGCTGCTGACGATGCGTCCGCTGCGCCGGGTACGTCGATCCAGGCCGATGTCGGAGACGTTCGCGGCCGGGTCAGCGACGACGAATCGGCGAACTCGGATTCGGCATCCCGACAGGTCGAGGCGGAAGAGCCCCGCCGCTGAGATCAGGCGACGCCCGGTACGCCGCTGAGCAGCAGGATCACGAGGCCACTGGTCACGACGAAAGCTCCGACCATCCACCAGGAGCTGATCTCGTGCCCCTCGTCGAGGCGCTTGCGGAACAGCACGTCCGCACGTCGAGCGGGATCTGAGACAGCCGTCTTGACGACAGGCGCCGCCGGAGTCGCGATCGGCAGAGGCACTCCGGCCTCGTCGACGTTGATCCGCATGATCCGGCCGGTCGGCGTCGTCACGATCTTGGTCGGCGTGCCCTGGGAACCATTCGTGTGCTGCGTTGTCATCGGTCTGCCCTCCTGTGCCTGCGGTGCCTGGCGGCTCCGTCGACGGCGACAAATCCAGTGTCAATTGTCACACGAACCCACGAGAAAGCTCGGCTCAGCACCGCACAGGCGGTACCGGGTCGGTAACGATGAGGGGCCCGTTCCCGACCCGCGCTCTCAGGTCGCGGCAGTCAGAGCCACTTCGAGACGAGGTGCTCCGAGGCGATCCGGCGAAGGGTTCCCGAGGCACCGCGCAGCACGACGCTCTCGGTGTAGATGTAGCCGCCCTCGCGTCGGACGCCGGCCACCAGCTGGCCGTCCGTGACGCCGGTGGCGACGAAGATCGTGTTGTCCCCGCGCACGAGATCGTCGGCCTCGTAGACCTTGTCCATGTCGAGGCCGGCGTCGATTCCGCGCTGGCGCTCATCGTCGTCGCGAGGCCAGAGACGCCCCTGGATGTGACCGCCGAGAGCCTTGATCGCACACGCCGTCACGATTCCCTCGGGGCTGCCGCCCACCCCGACGCACATGTCGGTTCGGGCCGCGTGACGCGCCGCGTTGATCCCGCCGGCGACGTCGCCGTCGCTCATGAGTCGCGTCCCGGCACCGGCATCCCGGATCTCCTGGATCAGCTGCTCGTGACGCGGACGGTTCAGCACCGAGACGACGATCTCGTCCACCGGCTTGCCGAGAGCCCCCGCGAGCTTGCGGATGTTCTCGCCGATCGGCAGGCGGATGTCGACCACTCCGACACCGGCAGGGCCCGTGACGAGCTTGTCCATATAGAAGACGCTGGACGCGTCGAGCATCGATCCGCGATCGGAGACGGCGATGACGGAGAGCGCATTCTGACGTCCTGCTGCGGTCAGCGAGGTGCCATCGATCGGGTCGACCGCGATGTCGCACTCCGGGCCGCTGCCGGTGCCGACCTCTTCGCCGTTGAAGAGCATCGGAGCATTGTCCTTCTCGCCCTCACCGATGACCACTCGCCCCTGAAAGGCCACTGTCCCGAGGAAGGCACGCATCGCATCGACGGCGGCGCCGTCCGCCGCCTCCTTCGCGCCACGACCGATGAACGGAACGGCGCGGATGGCGGCCGCTTCAGTGGCCCGCACCAGCTCCATCGCGAGGTTTCGATCCGGACGAAGGGGGCTGAGATCCGCTGTAAGACTAACCATGCGGTCAGCCTAACCAGCGTGAACGTCTGAAACGGCAGTTTTCGGTCGAGTGACGACGAAGGAATCCCGATTCTTAACACACGGGTAGGAGGGCGTGCTCGCCCCGTCGCCGCCGACAGCATCCGACAGTCAGCCCCGATAGAGTGACTGCTGTCCCGGCTTCCCCAAATCGCAGGAGTTCTCATGCCCGTCGCCACCCCGGATCAGTACGCCGAAATGCTCGACCGCGCGAAGGCCGGCGGCTTCGCGTATCCGGCTTTCAACGTCTCGAGCTCGCAGACCATCAACTCCGTCCTCCAGGGCCTGACCGAGGCAGGTTCCGACGGAATCATCCAGGTCACCACCGGCGGCGCCGACTACTTCGCCGGCCACACGGTCAAGGCCCGCGCGACCGGCGCACTCGCCTTCGCGCGCTTCGCGACCGAGGTCGCGAAGAACTACCCGATCACCGTCGCGCTGCACACCGACCACTGCCCGAAGGATGCTCTCGCCGGCTTCGTCGAGCCGCTGATCTCCGCCTCCGAAGACGAGGTCAAGGCGGGACGCAACCCGATCTTCCAGTCCCACATGTGGGACGGCTCGGCCGTGCCGCTCGCGGAGAACATCGAGATCGCCAAGGATCTCCTGCCCCGCATGAAGAACATCAACGCCATCCTCGAGGTCGAGATCGGCGTCGTCGGCGGCGAGGAAGACGGTGTGGCGCACGAGGGATCCAACGATGCCCTCTACACGACGTTCGCGGACGTCGACCAGGCCGTACAGGCGCTCGGTCTCGGCGAGCAGGGGCGCTACATCGCAGCCCTCACGTTCGGCAACGTCCACGGCGTCTACAAGCCGGGCGGAGTGAAGCTGCGTCCCGAGCTCCTCGGAGAGATCCAGCAGCAGGTCGCCGCGAAGTACAACACCGGCGCGAAGCCGCTCGACCTCGTCTTCCACGGCGGTTCTGGTTCGACCGATGAGGAGATCGCCCTCGCGGTGGCCAACGGCGTCATCAAGATGAACATCGACACCGACACGCAGTACGCCTACACGCGTGCCATCGCGGACTACATGTTCAAGAACTACGACGGTGTGCTCAAGGTCGACGGCGAGGTCGGCAACAAGAAGCAGTATGACCCGCGCGCCTGGGGCAAGATCGCAGAGACGGCCATGGCCGCTCGCGTCGTCGAGTCCACGCGCCAGCTCGGCTCGTACGGCCAGTCCCAGAGCTGATCCAGCCTGACAACGCAGATGCCCCCGACCGAACGGCCGGGGGCATCTCCTGTTTCACGGGGTCATCCACCCGCCGTCTGGGCGACGAAGTCGATGAACGCCGGGTCGTTCATCAGCGGAATCGCGGCGCATACAGACGCCACGAGCAGGGTCACGGCCGCACCGACCAGCGGAACCCACCACGAGAGCTTGCCGGCGCGCAGGCGTCGGATCGACAGGAAAGCGGTGAGCGACCAGCCCACGGCGAGCACGATCGCCGCGACGGTGCCCCAGATCCGGCCCTCAGCGAAGTTGGTGAACTCGCCGTCCACGCCGAGCACTGTCATCATCTGATTCATCGCGGTGGAGAAGTCGAGGTATGACAGTCCTGTCATCACGACATTGATCAGCCCGTAGGCGAGCAGTGCGATGGTCACGAAGCGATCGACGGGACGCGGACGAGCCGCTGCCGATGCGGACGGGACTCGGTCACCGGGAGCGGGCGCGTTCTCGGTCCCGCTCACATCCACAGCCGGCACCTCGCCCAGCGGCGGCAGCCCTGCTGCCCTCCGCTGCTCTTCGAGGGTCGCGATTTCGCCGTACTGGGGACGCTGATCGGTCATTCGGCCATGGTATCCGCCCGGTCTCTGCACGACTCACAGACTGCGGGCGTCAAAAGAATGGCGGCCCCGGAGGAGTGGGGACTCCTCGGGGCCGCGGACTCGGAACGCTGGGGACGCTCGTCATCCAAGTGGGGTGAGGAACGCTGGGGACATTCCTCCACCTGTAGCGCCGATTGCACAGACGACTACACCTCACATGGTAGGAAAGCGCGTGCCCGAGCACCAGAGGCACTTCTTCAGATAGTGAAGAGCATCAGACGGGCGACACGTGCTGCGTCAGATCGGCGTCGCCAGACGGGCTGCGCCGCCGCCCAGAGCGTCCGCCCCCAACTGCATGGACAACCGCCTCGCCACGAGCTTGAGCTTCCCGACCAGGCCGCGATCGAAGCGCGGGTGTCCCACAGGAAGCGAGACGGCGAGTGAGGCTCTGACGCTCGGGGCGATCACGGGAACGGCGATGCAGGTGTTGCCGATGGCATACTCCTCGCGGTCCACGGCGAATCCCGGAGAGCGGTCGAGCTCCGCGATCAGCGCACGCCGGTCACTGATCGTGCGAGACGTGAGTTCCTCCAGCGGATGCCGCGAGAGATAGTCGTCACGCTCCTCTCCGCTCAGATCGCTGAGGATCTGCTTGCCGAGCGCCGTGGCATGCGCGCTCGAATCCAGACCCACCCACAGATCGAGCCGAGGACTGCGCGGGGCATCCACGATGTCGATGAGGTGCACTTCGCCGTCCTGATAGCGGGACAGGTATGCGGAAGCACCCACCTCGTCGGCGGTCTGACGCAGGGCCATGCGGACATGCGCGAAGAACACGCCCCCGGCGTCGGACTGCAGCCGGAAGGCGGGGAAGTTCTCGCCGAGGACCAGACCGTCGGGCTCGCTCACGAGATACCCCTCATGCACCAGTGTGCGCACGAGGTTGTAGGTCGTGCCCGGGGTGAGGCCGGTTCGCATGGCGAGAGTCTTGACCGGCACCGGGCGCGGAGAGTTCGCGACCATGTCGACGAGTCGGAGCGCGCGCTGCACCGAGCCGATCAGCGTCGGCGCCGCCTCTGTGGCGGCCACCGTCAGGCGTTCCCGCTGGAGGAACGGCCTCCCAGCGCACGCGCATCTCGCTGACCCGCGGCATCCTGTCGCAGCTCCTTGGGCAGGGAGAACATGAGGTCCTCCTCCGCCGTCTTGACCTCTTCGACGTCGCGGTAACCCGCTCCGTCGAGTGCGTCGAGGACCTCGCGAACCAGCACCTCGGGCACGGAGGCGCCGCTGGTGACACCGACAGTCGCAACGCCGTCGAGCCACTCCTGCTTGACCTCTTCGGCGTAGTCCACGCGATAGGCGGCCTTCGCGCCGTATTCGAGCGCGACCTCGACGAGGCGCACCGAATTCGACGAGTTCGAGGAACCGACGACGATCACGAGGTCGGCGTTCGCCGCGACCTTCTTGATGGCGACCTGGCGGTTCTGCGTGGCGTAGCAGATGTCATCGGACGGCGGATTGTGCATCTCGGGGAACCGGGCCCGCAGTCGGTTCACGGTCTCCATGGTCTCGTCGACCGAGAGCGTGGTCTGCGAGAGCCAGACCACCTTCGAGGGGTCCTTCACCTGCACGGTGTCGGCTTCGGCGGGCGAGTTCACGATGGTCACGTGCTCGGGAGCCTCTCCCGCGGTACCCTCGACCTCTTCGTGCCCCTCGTGGCCGATGAGCAGGATCTCGAAATCGTCGCGGGCGAAACGCACTGCCTCGCGGTGAACCTTGGTGACCAGCGGGCAGGTCGCGTCGATGGCGTGCAGGCCGCGGTCCGACGCCGCCTCGACGACCGCGGGCGAGACTCCGTGCGCACTGAAGACGACGTGAGCGCCCTCGGGAACCTCGTCGACCTCCTCGACGAAGATCGCGCCCTTCTCCTCGAGCTCGGTGACGACGTGGATGTTGTGCACGATCTGCTTGCGCACGTAGACCGGCGCGCCGTAGCGCTCGAGCGCCTTCTCGACGGCGACCACAGCCCGGTCGACGCCGGCGCAGTATCCGCGCGGAGCGGCGAGCAGAACACGCTTGTTCCCGACGACCGGGTTATCCTGAAGCCGCCCGGCCGCCCCACGTACTCGGGGGATGCGCGGCAGAGGCAGATGAACGGCAGTCGAGGTCACCCTTGAATTCTACCGCCGAGAACCTGAGCAGGAGCGGGAAGGGGCACCGAGCGCATGACGGTCTTCGAAGCATCGACGCGTCCTGGCGAGACTCCGCCGGCGGATGCGGTCGCCCCGCGCGACTCCTCGGCCGACGCACCGACCTCGGTCGCACGCCTGAACGCGACGATCCGCGACTTCGTGGCGCGCTGGAACACGGTGTGGGTCGAAGGCGAGATCACCTCCTGGAACGTGCGCGGGGGCAACATCTTCGCCCGGCTCAAGGACACCCGCTCCGACGCGCAGATCTCCATCAGGATCTGGTCGAGTGTGCGCCCGCGGATCCCCGGTGATCTGGCTGTCGGCGACCATGTCGTCGCCGCCGTCAAGGCCGACTACTTCGTCAAGGCCGGCGATTTCAGCTTCGCCGTCTCCGCGATGAAGCACGTGGGCCTCGGCGATCAGCTGGAGAAGCTGGAGAAGCTGCGACTGCAGCTGCGCCAGGAGGGCCTGTTCGACGCGTCGCGCAAGAAGCGCCTCCCGTTCCTCCCCCACGTGATCGGCCTGATCACGGGAGAGAAGTCGGATGCCGAGAAGGACGTGCACCGCAACGCCGAGTTGCGGTGGCCCCAGGTGCGCTTCCGCACGGAGTATGCGGCTGTTCAGGGCGACCGGTGCGTCCCCGAGACCCTCGCCGCTCTGGCACGACTGGACGCCGACCCGGATGTCGACGTGATCGTCATCGCCCGCGGCGGCGGCGATCCGCAGACGCTGCTCGGGTTCAGTGACGAACGGCTCGTGCGGGCTGTGGCCGCGGCAACGACTCCGATCGTCAGCGCGATCGGACATGAGAACGATCATCCGCTTCTGGACGACGTGGCCGACCTGCGCGCATCGACTCCGACGGATGCCGCGAAGCGCGTCGTACCCGACGTCAGCGAGCAGCGGGCGCTGATCGCGCAGCTGCGATCCCGAGCCACGTCCCGGCTGACGCAGCGGCTGTCGCACGACATCGCGCAGCTCGAGCAGCTGCGGTCCCGTCCCTCGCTGCGCTCCCCCGACCCGATCATCGAGTCGCGTTCTCAGGACGTGTGGCTGCTGCTCTCGCGGGGACGCGACACGATCACCCGTCAGCACGATGCGGCGGGCCGTGCGACGAGCGAGCTGCGAGCCTCACTGCGGGCGCTCTCGCCCGCGGCCACGCTGTCGCGCGGCTATGCGATCGCCCATCTCGCGGGCGGAGTGATCCTCCGCGACGCCGCCGACGCTCCGGCCGGCAGCAGCCTGACGATCACGGTCGACCGCGGCTCCGTCGCGGCCCGTTCCGAGGGCGAGATCGCGGAAGCACCGGTGCCCCGCTCCGGATGAGCGGGTCCCGCGCACCGCGTAGGATGGAGGCGTGAGTGCGCCGAACGACACCCCTGTGGACACGCTGTCATTCGAGGCCGCTCGCGATGAGCTCGTGAAGGTCGTCTCCGAGCTCGAACAGGGCGCTCCGACCCTCGAGCAGTCGCTCGCTCTCTGGGAGCGCGGCGAGGCCCTGGCGGCCCGCTGCGAGGAATGGCTGCTCGGCGCCAAGCGTCGCCTCGAGGCCGCCCGTGCGACGTCGACCGGTGCCGCCGACGGAGACGACTCATGAGCAAGCCCGCTCCCATCGTCGCCGAACTGGGCCGGCCGGAGACCCCCGAAGAGACGGCGGCCCGCAAGGCCGCGTCGAGCAAGGCCTATCGCTCGAGCCAGACGGTGCGCAGCCTGGTGGCCGCTCTGATCGTCACGCTGGCCATCGTCACGGTGATCGTGCTCGCAGTTCCCCGTGGCGAACCCGCGACCGCCCAGAAGATCGACGTGGTCGGCGTAGCCGCGGACGTGGAGTCCACCATGGATCGCCCGGTGATCGTGCCCGACCTGGCCGACTTCTGGAGAGTCAACACGGCCGAGCTCACGAGCGGCGCGACGACGGTCTGGGATGTCACCCTCGCCCCGTCAGCCGAGGATGAGCGCGGATTCATCAAGCTGGCACAGGCCTTCGATGCTGACGCAGCCTGGGCCCCGCAGCGCCTCAACGGAACCGCGCCGACGGACACGACGTCGATCGGCGGGCTGGAGTGGGACGTCTACGACCTCGGCGATGCCGGTGCGAAGCAGAACATCACCTATGCGATCGGCACCCAGGCGGGTGACGACTACCTGCTGCTCTACGGCTCACGCTCCGCCGACTCCACCGCCGAGCTCGCCGAGTCCCTCGTCCCCCAGATCCGCGACCTCTCGGAGTAGCCCTCATGACAGACACGCTCACGCCCGCCGCCGCCTGGAAGCAGATGCAGGAGGGCAACCAGCGATTCGTCGATGACGCCCCGCGGCACCCGAATCAGGATGTCGCCCGACGCAAGCACCTGGCTGCGGCGCAGCATCCTGTCGCCACCCTGTTCGGATGCTCCGACTCCCGGCTGGCCGCGGAGATCATCTTCGACCTGGGGCTCGGCGACCTGTTCGTCGTCCGCAATGCCGGTCAGGTGATCGGCGAGTCGATCGTCGCGAGCCTCGAGTACGCGGTCGCGGTGCTGAACGTCCCCCTGATCGTCGTGCTCGCACACGACTCGTGCGGTGCTGTGCGCGCCGCCATCGACGGCACCGCGATCGACGCGGCGCCGCTGCCGCCGCACATCTGGAAGCTCATCGCACCGATCGTGCCTGCGGCCCGGAAGGTGCTCGTCGAGAGCGGCGGGACCACGGTCGCCGAGATCGACGCCGACCTGGTCGGCCAGGAGCACCTGCGCAACACGGTCCGCGACCTGCTGCAGTCGTCCGAGGTGATCTCCCACGCCGTCGCCGAGGGTCGTCTGGGCATCGTCGGCGCCAACTACCGTCTGGCCGAGGGAACCGCGATTCCCGTCATCACGGTCGGACTCGACACAGACGGAAACGACACCGAGGGGCACAGCCCCGCAACCAAGGAGGGTTCGGAATGACCGACCAGCACAGCGGCGCAGACGCGCAGGGCTACCGCATCGAGCACGACACGATGGGCGAGGTGCGGGTTCCCGTGAGCGCGCTCTACGGCGCACAGACGCAGCGCGCCGTCGAGAACTTCCCGATCTCGGGCAAGGGCCTCGAATCCACGCAGATCGCCGCCCTCGCGCGCATCAAGAAGGCCGCCGCGCTCGCGAACAAGGAGCTGGGCACGCTCGATGGGGCGATCGCGGACGCGATCGCCCAGGCCGCCGACGAGGTCGCATCCGGTGCACATGACGGCGAGTTCCCCGTCGACACCTACCAGACGGGCTCCGGCACGTCGTCGAACATGAACATGAACGAGGTGCTCGCGACGCTCGCGACGCGCATCCTCGGTGCGGATGTGCACCCGAACGACCATGTGAACGCCTCGCAGTCGTCGAACGACGTGTTCCCGACCTCGGTGCACATCGCAGTCACGCAGGCGCTCATCGACACCCTCATCCCCGCGCTCGACCACCTCGCCGTCGCCTTCGAGGCGAAGGCCGAGCTGTGGAAGGACGCGGTGAAGTCGGGTCGCACGCACCTCATGGACGCCACTCCCGTCACCCTGGGCCAGGAGTTCGGCGGCTACGCCCGTCAGATGCGCCTCGGCATCGAGCGCGTGCAGTCGGCGCTCCCCCGCGTCGCCGAGGTCCCGCTCGGCGGCACCGCCACCGGCACCGGCATCAACACGCCGCTCGGGTTCCCGCAGAAGGTCATCGAGCTGCTCGCAGCCGAGACCGAGCTTCCGATCACCGAGGCCAAGGATCACTTCGAGGCACAGGCCAACCGCGACGGTCTCGTCGAGGCGTCCGGCGCGCTGCGCACGATCGCCGTCTCGCTGACCAAGATCAACAACGACCTGCGCTGGATGGGCTCCGGCCCCAACACCGGACTCGGCGAACTGCACATCCCCGACCTGCAGCCGGGTTCCTCGATCATGCCCGGAAAGGTGAACCCGGTCGTCCCCGAGGCCGTGCTGATGGTGTGCGCACGAGTGATCGGCAACGACGCGACCGTCGCCTGGGCCGGAGCATCCGGCTCGTTCGAGCTCAACGTCGCGATCCCGGTCATGGGCACCGCCGTTCTCGAGTCGATCCGTCTGCTCGCCAACGCCTCGCGCGTGCTCGCCGACAAGACCGTCGACGGACTGCAGGCGAACCTCGACCGCGCGGCGGCTTTCGCCGGAATGAGCCCGTCGATCGTCACCCCGCTCAACAAGCTCATCGGCTACGAGGCTGCGGCGAAGATCGCCAAGCACTCGGTCGCGAAGGGCATCACGGTGCGCGACGCCGTGATCGACCTCGGCTATGTCGAGCGCGGGGACCTGACGCTCGAGCAGCTCGACGAGAAGCTCGACCTGCTGTCGATGACCCACCCGGGTTGATCACCGGATACTGACACGACGGATGCCGCAGGGACTCGTTCCCTGCGGCATCCGTCGTCTCTGCCCCCTCAGCAGCAGCGGGCTCCGGGGTCGGCATCCTGCTGGGCGTAGTGCGCCCGCCAGAACTCGCGTTCGGTGAGCGGCTCTCGCTCGGGATGCCGCTCCCGTTCGTGCGCGACGTATGCCGTGTACCGCGACTGCCCTGTCACGCCGTTCATGTACCAGGCGACGGAGTGCCAGATCCTGCGCGCCGCCTCGGCCACCGCCGCAGACATCAGTGCCCCCTCGTCGGCTGGGCGGACGAGGGCAGCGCGTTCCACTCCTTCTCGACCGCGCGCTCCTCCGGTGAGGCGATGAGTCCTGCCGGAGCGAACCGACGCGACGGCACCTCCGGGTCCTCGTGGTCGATGATCGGCCCGGGTCGCACCGCCTGGATGACCTTGACGATCGAGATCGTGATGACGATCACAGACAGCACGAGGAAAGTCACCGACAGGATGCCCTGGATCATCGTGTTGCGCACCACCGCCTCCATCGCGGCGACGCTGGTCGCCGTGCCGAACGACGTCTCGCCCGCAGCGAGCGCGTCGCGGAAGGCGACGTGATTGGCGAAGTACCCGACCTGCGGCACGCTCGAGAAGATCTTCTGCAGCGACGCCGTGACGGTGACGACCGTCACGAATGCCAACGGCAGAGCGACCACCCAGAGAACCGTGAACGTGCGCCTGCGGGCGACGATGGTGAGCACCACGGCGAGCGCGATGGCCGCCAGCAGCTGATTGGCGATGCCGAACAACGGGAACAGGGTGTTGATGCCGCCGAGAGGGTCCGTGACGCCCATGATCAGCACCGCGCCCCAGCCCGCGACCATCACCGCCGTGCAGATCCAGGCCCCGGCCCGCCACGACGTGTCCTTGAAACGGGGGATGACGTTGCCGACCGAGTCCTGCAGCATGAATCGCGCGACACGGGTGCCGGCATCCACCGCGGTCAGGATGAACAGCGCCTCGAACATGATCGCGAAGTGATACCAGAACGCCATCATCCCGGTGCCGCCGATCCACTGCTGCATGATGTGCGCGAGGCCGAGAGCGAGGGTCGGCGCACCGCCGGTGCGGGAGACGATCGACTCCTCCCCCACAGCTTCGGCCGTGCTCGTGAGCATCTCGGGGGTCAGGTTCACACCCGTCAGCCCGAGGCTGTTGACGAACTGCACGGCGCCTTCGACGGTGCCGAGGGTCGCGGCCGGCGAGGAGTTCATCGCGAAGTACAGACCACGGTCGATCGAGATCGCGGCGACGAGCGCCATGATCGCGACGAACGACTCCATGAGCATGCCGCCGTAGCCGATGAAGCGGGTCTGCTTCTCCTTCTCGATCATCTTCGGCGTGGTGCCCGACGCGATGAGCGCATGGAATCCGCTCAGCGCCCCGCAGGCGATCGTCACGAACAGGAACGGGAAGAGGGAACCCGCCCAGACCGGCCCCGTCTCCCCCGCCGCGAATTCGCTGAAGGCCGGGACAGTGATCTCCGGCCGCACGAAGAGAATCGCGACGGCGAGTGCCACGATCACGCCGATCTTCATGAACGTCGAGAGGTAGTCGCGCGGAGCGAGCAGCATCCACACCGGCAGCACCGCGGCGATGAAGCCGTAGATGATGATCCCCCACGCGATCGTCGTGCGGTCGAGGGTGAAGACCGCCTGACCCCAGTCGGTCTCGGCGACCATCCCGCCGCCGATGATCGCCGCCATCAGCAGCACGAACCCGATGAGCGACACCTCGGTGATCTTGCCTGGTCGGACCCACCGGAGGTACGCGCCCATGAACAGGGCGATCGGGATCGTCATGGCCACGGAGAACACGCCCCAGGGGCTCTCGCCGAGGGCGTTCACCACGACGAGAGCGAGGATCGCCGTGATGATGATCATGATGAGGAGTGTGGCGACGATGGCCGCCGTGCCGCCGAATCGACCGAGCTCGTCGCGGGCCATCTGGCCGAGAGAGCGCCCGCCCCGGCGCATCGAGAAGAACATCACGAGGTAGTCCTGCACGGCACCCGCCAGGACGACTCCGACGATGATCCAGATCGTGCCCGGCAGGTAGCCCATCTGCGCGGCGAGCACGGGTCCCACGAGAGGGCCGGCACCCGCGATCGCGGCGAAGTGGTGACCGAACAGCACCCGACGGTCGGTCGCGACGTAGTCCTTGCCGTCCGCCTTGTACTCGGCGGGTGTCGCGCGTCGGTCGTTCGGCTTGACGAGGTTGCGCTCGATGAACTTCGAGTAGAAACGGTAGAAGACGAGATAGGTGCAGACCGCCGCGAACACGAACCAGATCGCGTTCACCGTCTCGCCTCTGACGATGGCGAGCATCGTCCAGGCGACACCGCCCAGTAGCGCGATCGCCGCCCAGAGGACGATCTTCAGCGGTGTCCAGCGCGGCTTCTCATCGACAGCCACCGGGGGAAGCGAGTGGTCTTCGACAGTCTTCGTTGTGTCACTCATGGCGCATCACTCCATCGTCTGCGTTCGGTGCCACGAGCGTAATCCGACGACCACGCCGACGGAAGCGAATCGCCGACGCATCCGCCGGAACATGCGACAGCGGATGCCGTGACACCACGGCATCCGCTGTCGGACCACTCAGGTCAGCTGAGTTCGCCCCCTTCGAGAAGCTCGGTCACCAGGGCGGCGATCGCGGAGCGCTCGGACCGCATCAGCGTCACGTGGGCGAACAGGTCATGCCCCTTGAGCGTCTCGATCACGCTGGCGATGCCGTCATGACGGCCGACACGGAGGTTGTCGCGCTGGCCGACGTCGTGGGTCAGGATCACGCGCGAGTTCTGCCCCATGCGGCTGAGGACGGTCAGCAGCACGTTGCGCTCGAGCGACTGCGCCTCGTCGACGATCACGAACGCGTCGTGCAGCGACCGACCGCGGATGTGCGTGAGCGGGAGCACCTCGAGAATGCCCCGTTCGACGACCTCCTCCATGACGTTGCCTGACACGACCGAACCGAGCGTGTCGAACACCGCCTGCCCCCACGGGCCCATCTTCTCGCCCTGATCGCCGGGCAGGTAGCCGAGCTCCTGGCCTCCGACGGCGAACAGCGGGCGGAAGACGATGATCTTCTTCTGCTGCTGTCGTTCGAGCACCGCCTCGAGGCCGGCGCAGAGAGCCAGGGCGGACTTTCCGGTGCCCGCGCGCCCGCCCAGCGAGACGATGCCGATGTCCGGGTCGGTGAGCAGGTCGATCGCGATCCGCTGCTCGGCGGACCGCCCGTGCATGCCGAAGATGTCGCGGTCGCCGCGGACGAGCTTGTACTCGCCGTCTCCCGTGATCCTGCCGAGTGCGGAACCGCGCTCGGAGTGGATGATGAGCCCGGTGTTCACCGGCAGGCCCCTCGCATCTTCGCTGATGCCCACCTCGCTCTCGTAGAGATCGCTGATCTCGTCACCGGACAGGTCGAGCGTGGTGATTCCGGTCCATCCCGAATCGACGGCCTGCTCGGCGAGGTACTCCTCGGCACGCAGACCGAGCGAGGCCGCCTTGACGCGCATCGGGAGGTCCTTCGAGACGATCGTGACGTCCTGACCGTCCTGCGCGAGGTTCATCGCGACCGAGAGGATGCGGGTGTCGTTGTCGCTCAGCCGGATGCCGGCCGGGAGCACCGAGGAGTCCGTGTTGGCCAGCTCGACCCGAAGCGTGCCGCCCTCGCCGACCTCGACGGGGAAGTCCAGCCGTCCGTGCTCGACGCGAAGGTCATCGAGGTGGCGAAGCGCCTGACGGGCGAAGTATCCGATCTCCGGGTCGTGCCGCTTGCCTTCGAGTTCGGTGATGACCACCACCGGAAGGACGACCGAGTGCTCGGCGAACCGGAAGAACGCCTGCGGATCGCTCAGCAGGACGGACGTGTCGAGCACATAGGTCCGAAGATCCTGATCAGGACCCTCCGCCCCCGCTCGCATCGTCGTCTTACGGGTGGACTGCTGCGCGGTGCTGGTGGACTGCTGCGCTGTACGTGAGGTCACGACCCACTCCCGACCCGGGGAACTCCCGGTTATTCGAACGAGTCGACCAGGGGGTCACGAGTCGTCATCCTGAGGCCGACCCGACGGGCACCTTGCCCGATGCCTAGAAGCTACGACCAGCCGCCGACATTTGACGAACTCGACACGCCACGAGTTCGTTACGTGTTGGTTAACGCGGGGTGGCGTCGTCGGCGAGGTCAGCGGCCGAAGCGCCGGTCACGGTCGGCGAAGTCGCGGATCGCGCGGAGGAAGTCGACCTGTCGCAGGTCCGGCCCGAGCGCCTCCACGAAGTAGAACTCGCTGTGGGCGCTCTGCCAGAGCAGGAAGTCGCTCAGACGCTGCTCGCCGCTCGTGCGGATGACGAGATCGGGGTCCGGCTGGCCGCCGGTGTACAGATGCTCCCCGATCATCTCGGGGGTCAGATGAGCGGCGAGGTCCTCGATCGTGCCGCCGGACGCCTGATGCGCCGTGACGATGCTGCGCACCGCATCGACGATCTCGTTGCGTCCGCCGTAGCCGACCGCGAGGTTGACGTGGAGGCCGGTGTGGTCGCGCGTGCGCTCCTGTGCGTCGTCCAGCACCTTCGCGAGCTCCGCGGGAAGGATGTCCGAGCGTCCGACGTGCTTCACACGCCAATTGCCCTCGCGCGACAGTGCCTCGGCGAGCTCGGCGATGATCTCGATCAGATCGGCGAGCTCGGCGGAGTCGCGCTTTCGCAGGTTGTCGCTGGACAGGAGATACAGCGACACGACCCGAACCCCGAGTTCGTCGCACCAGCCGAGGAACTCGCGCATCTTGGCGGCACCCGCCCTGTGTCCCTCCGCGGGAGTCTCGTAGCCGAGCTGCCTGGCCCAGCGCCGATTGCCGTCGATCATCATGGCGACGTGATGGGGAACGGTCGCCGGATCGAGATGGCGGCGCAGCCGGCTGGTGTAGAGGCGGTACAGCGGCCCCCGCCCCTGACCATCGCGTGTCATCACCTCCCTACGCTATCGCGTCGGCGTCGGCGGACCCAGGGCCGACGCTCAGGATATGTACGCTCGCCTGCATGGGCGCCCGCATAGAGTGAAGGCGTGAGCACTCCCGACTCCTCGGTACCTGACGTCCCCCAGCTGCCCCTCCTGGAGGAGGCGGCGCACGACGCCGCCGTCGAGATCAAGCCGACCTGGCGCGGCTGGATCCACGCGGCCACGTTCCCCGTCGCGATCGTCGCCGGGGTGGTGCTGATCACCGTCGCGCAGGGCGGCGCGGCCAAGTGGGCCGCCGCCGTGTTCATGGCCACCTCGCTGCTGCTCTTCGGCAACTCCGCTCTCTATCACCGGATCGACTGGAGCCCGAAGGTCAAGGTGATCCTCAAGCGGATCGACCACGCGAACATCCTGCTGCTGATCGCCGGCACCTATACGCCGCTCGCCGTGCTCGCTCTGCCCCCTCAGAAGGGCGCCCTGCTGCTCGTGTTCGTGTGGAGCGGGGCGCTTCTCGGCATCCTGTTCCGGGTGTTCTGGATCAATGCTCCGCGGTGGCTGTACGTCGCCCTCTACCTGCTTCTGGGCTGGGCTGCGGTGATGTACCTCGCCGACCTCTTCGTCGCGAACGCCACGATGATGGTGCTCGTCATCGTCGGAGGGCTCCTCTATACGGGCGGCGCGGTCGTCTACGCGATCAAGAAGCCCAACCCGTGGCCCGGCCATTTCGGGTTCCACGAGATCTTCCACGTATGCACGGTGCTCGCTTTCCTGTGCCACTGGGTCGCGTGTCTGCTCATCGCCCTCGCACCGCTGTCCCCGTCACTCGGGGCCTGACCCGCCGAAGGCTCGGTCAGCGCTTCTCGGGGTCGTCGTCGCCCTCGCGCACGATCGGCAGGTCGGCATCCGTCTCGGTCGCCTCGTCAGCCGCCCGCGCGGCCTCTTCGGCGTCGAGCTCATCCCTGACCTCTTCGCGGTAGCGGACCCGACGGATGCGACGGTTCATGTCGAGGATCAGCAGGATCACCGCGATCAGGATGATCACGACGGCGGCGAAGCCGACGAATCCGGGCGTGACCAGCTCCGGTGCCACCGTCATCGTGGGCGTCGGCATCGGTGTCTCGGTCAGAGCGAGCATGGAGTCTGCCTTTCATGCGCAGGTCGCATAACCTGGAGTTACCAGCCTAACGACCGGAAGACCCACCCCGTGACGACCGCACAACAGCTCGATGACCGCTACGGTCGCACCCGCTCCCGCCGGGGGCCATGGATCGTCCTGATCGCCATCGCGGCACTTCTCGTCGGAGCGTTCGGCTGGATGATCGTCGCGGCGCAGATGAACGCGGTCGACTCCGACGATCTCGGCTTCGATCTGGTGGATGAGCACAGCGTCACCGTGCGCTTCCAGATCACCGGGGTGCAGGGCAAGGACGTGGCCTGCATCGTCGAGGCGCTGGACGAGGAGTTCGGGGTCGTCGGCTGGAAGGTCGTCGAGATCCCCGCCGGAGATGCCCATTCGCAGGCGCTCTCTGCCACGGTTCCCACCGTCTCGAGCGCCACGACAGGTTTGGTGAACAGCTGCTGGGTCGCTTAGACTCGAGCCAGACAGATGACGCCCTGGCACCGTGCCGGGGCGTCTTGGCATATCCCCCGCGGAACGTCGCCGGGTACCTAACGAAGGAGCTTCGTCATGTCTACTGACGCTCAGGTTCCCTTCCTCACGCAGGAAGCGTATGACCGGCTCGTCGCCGAGCTCGAGCACCTCTCCACCACCGGTCGCGAAGAGATCGCCAAGCGCATCGAAGCGGCACGCGAAGAGGGCGACCTCAAGGAGAACGGCGGTTACCACGCCGCCAAAGACGAGCAGGGCAAGCAGGAGGCGCGGATCCGCACCCTCGAGAACCTTCTCAAGACCGCCAAGGTCGGCGAGGCGCCCGCGAGCCGCGGCATCGTCGAGCCCGGCACGGTCGTGACGGCCGTGGTCGCCGGTGGCGAAGAGGTCTTCCTCCTCGGCAGCCGTGAGATCGCCGTGGGCAGCGACCTCGACGTGTACAGCGAGGCCAGCCCGCTCGGACAGGCGATCCTCGGACTCAAGGTCGGCGAGAAGTCCTCGTACGAGGCGCCGAACGGCCGCGCGATCTCGGTCGAGATCGTGAACGTCGAGACCTACACCGGCTGACGCGCTCCGATCACGCGCGCGTTCCGCGACGACAGAAGGCCCCGTCCGAATGGACGGGGCCTTCTGTCGTCGCGGGTCAGTCCGGAACGATCATCGGCTGGAAGCCGGCACGACGGAGGGTGTCGAGGGTGTGCTCGGAATGCTCGGTGCCCCGCGTCTCGACGCTGAGCTCGAGGAAGACCTCGCTGATCTGCAGCCCGTGCCCGTGACGGGTGTGCATCGCCTCGATCACGTTGGCGCCGGCCTCCGCGATCAGCTCGGACACCCGCGCCAGCTGACCGGGACGGTCGGGCAGCGGGATGCGGATCGTCAGGTACCGGCCGGATGCCGCCAGACCGTGAGAGACCACGCGCTGCAGCAGCAGCGGGTCGATGTTGCCACCGGAGACCACGGCCATGGTCTTGCCGCTGGCCTTCACCTTGCCGGCGAGGATCGCGGCGACTCCGACGGCACCCGCCGGCTCCGCGATCACCTTGGACTGCTCGAGCAGCACGAGGATGGCGCGTGCGAGGTCGTCGTCCGTCACCGTGACGACCTCGTCGACGAGGTCCTTGATGATCTCGAACGGGATGGCGCCGGGGCGCGCGACCAGGATGCCGTCGGCGATCGTGGGCTTCGTCTCGATGTCGACCGGGTATCCCGCTTCGAGCGAGGGAAGCATCGCCGCGGCGTTCTCGGCCTGGACGCCGATGATGCGGACGGTGCGGCCCATCTCGGCGGCCTTCGCCTTCACCGCGGCGGCGACACCGGCGATCAGGCCTCCCCCGCCGATCCCCAGCACGATCGTGTCGACGTCCGGAGCATCCTCGAGCAGCTCGAGCCCGAGCGTGCCCTGGCCGATGACGACATCGCGGTGGTCGAACGGATGGATGATCACCGCTCCCGTGCGCTCGGCGAACTCGGCGGCGAGCCGCAGCGACGTCGCGACCGTCTCTCCCTCGAGCACGACCTCGGCGCCGTAGCTCCTGGTCGCCAGCAGCTTGGGCACCGGGATGCCGATCGGCACGAAGATGGTCGCCGGGATTCCGAGGGTCTGCGCCGCGAGGGCGACGCCCTGCGCGTGATTGCCGGCGGAGGCCGCGACCACGCCGCGCGCGCGCTCTTCGGCACTCAGCTGGGAGAGGCGATATGCGGATCCCCGGATCTTGAAGGACCCCGTTCGCTGCAGGTTCTCCATCTTGAGTACGACCGGCGCTCCGAGGACATCCGACAGAGCGCGCGAAGGCAACGTCGGCGTCCGCGTGATCACCTCAGCCAGACTCTGAGCTGCCTTCTCGAACTCGTCCAGGCTGGGGACTGCGCTCATCGATTCCTCCGTCTCCGCTCGCGCGGAACTGTGCTCCAGATTAGGTCTGCGTTCGGGACGTCGCCGGTCTTCCACGACCCCGTGCTGACGGTCACCGCTGCGACGTTGACGAACGCTGCGAGAGGCACCGCGAACAGCGCTCCGGGGATGCCGCCGACCATCGAGCCGCCGGCGACCACGAGCACGACCGCGAGCGGGTGCACCTTCACCGCGGAGCCCATCAGGATCGGCTGCAGGATGTGCCCCTCGAGCTGCTGCACGCCGAGCACGACGGCCAGCATCGCCAGAGCGATCCACGGCCCGTTGTAGACGAGGGCCAGCAGGACCGCGATCGCGCCGGTCACGACCGCACCGACGATCGGCACGAAGGATCCGAGGAAGACGAGCACGGCGACCGGTATCGCCAGCGGGACGCCGAGCAGAGCGGCACCCACGCCGATGCCGACCGCGTCGATCGCGGCCACCAGCAGCTGCGTGCGGGCGTAGTTGACGATCGTCGCGAAGCCGTTGCTCGCGGCTGCGTCGGCGGCCGGTCGCGCCGCGCGCGGGAACAGGCGCAGCGTCCAGCGCCAGATCCCCCGACCGTCGGCGAGCAGGCAGATCAGGATGAACAGTGAGAGGACCGCTCCGGTCACCACATGCGCGGCGGTCGTGCCGACCGCGAGAGCCCCGTTGAGGAGCGTCTGCGTCTGCTCGTTGATGATGCCGAGGCCCTGATCGATGTAGTCCTGGATCTGCGTCTCACTCAGGTGCAGCGGTCCGTTGAGAAGGAACTGCCGGAACTCCTCGATCGCCTGGGAACTCCGCGCCTGCACGTCGGGCAGCTGGGCGCGGACCTGCCAGATGACGAGCCAGAGCAGCAGGGAGACGATCGCGAGCGTGCCGATGATCGACAGCGCCACTGCCAGCCAGCGCGGGAACCGGTGGCGCAGCATCCACTGGAATCCCGGCCACAGCAGAGCCGTGATGAGGATGCCGACCATGAGCGGGATCACGAGGAGCTTCAGCTCGATCACGAGCCAGATGAATCCGGCCACCACCGCTGCGATCAGCAGGATGCGCCAGGAATATGCGGCCGTGATGCGGAGTCCTCGCGGGACGGCTTCATCGGCCTCGGTGGTCACCGTGCGATCCGGCGAGACCGGGCGCGGACGGAAGAGGTCTCTCAGCCGTGGACGCAGCTCTTCGCTCATCGCCCAAGTCTACGGCGCGGGCGCCGCGCGTCCGGACGTACGAGGCCCGGATGTCGGCGCTCGGAGATACCCTGACGAGGTGACCGAGACCCTCAGCTCCGCCCAGGCCCGTCGCATCGCGCTGGCCGCGCAGGGCTTCTCCCGCGCACGCCCCGCATCGGTGTCGGCCCGGCACATCCACCGGGTGATGGATCGGCTGGGCGTGCTGCAGATCGACTCGGTCAACGTGTTCGCGAGGTCGCACTACATGCCGCTGTTCTCGCGTCTGGGAGCCTACGATCCGGCGCTGTTCGATCGGGTGTTCCACTCCCGGACCACCCACTACGTCGAGTACATGGCTCATGAGGCGACGTTCATCCCCATCGAGGATTGGCCGCTGTGGCGATTCCGGATGGATCACTTCCGCGCTCGATGGGCGGCGGCCGACTCGTGGATGAGCCTGAACACGCGGACGCTGCGCTGGGTGCAGGACGAGCTCAGGGCGCGGGGCCCACTGCGACCGGCGGATCTCCGAGAAGATGCGCCCCGCGAGCGCGGCACATGGTGGGACTGGGATGACGTCAAGCTCGCGCTCGAGCATCTGTGGCGCACCGGGGACGTCGCGATCAGCGGTCGGAAGGGCTTCGAGCGCAACTACGCTCTTGCCGAGCAGGTGATCCCCGACGCCATCCTGTCGCGCCACGTGCCGCGGGACGATGCGATCCGCGAGCTCACACGTCGGGCGGCGCGCTCGTCGGGAGTCGCGACGCAGTCGGATCTCGCCGACTACCACCGCATCCGCGATCGCGCGGCGGTCTCGCAGTCGATCGCCGATCTGGTCGACACGGGCGAGCTGCTCCCGGTGTCGGTGCGGGGCTGGGACCGCGGTGGGCGCCCGCTCCCGAGCTGGCGACATCGGGATGCCGTGCTGCCGCGCCGCATCGACGCGTCAGCGCTGCTGACACCGTTCGATCCCGTCGTCTGGTTCCGCGACAGAGCGCTGCGCGCCTTCGAGCTCGACTACAGGATCGAGATCTACGTCCCCGCCGACAAGCGGCGATACGGCTACTACTCGCTGCCCGTGCTCGTCGGCGACCGGATCGTGGCCCGCGTCGATCTGAAGGCCGACCGCGCGACGTCGACGCTTCAGGTGCAGTCGGCCTGGTGGGAGCCTCAGGCCAGGCCTGACGCCGACGCTGAGCGGATCGCCGCAGAGCTGGCGCTCGCAGCGGAATGGCAGGGCCTCGCGCATGTCTCGGTCTCGCGGTGGGGCACCGCGGCAGAGGCTCTTCACGCCGCACTCTCGGTTCGCCCGGACACGTCCGTGCGTCGCCATGTGCACGCGAGAGAGGTGCCCTCGTGAATCGCCGCAGGGCATGGGCGATCGGCGGCGTCGGTGCCGCTCTCGTCGTCGTGGTGACGGCATCATGGCTGTGGCTGTCATCCGGCGATGTGTCCCCTGCTGCCGGTCCCCCGGCGACGAGCAGCGCACCGACGCCTGAGATCGATGTGCGCACGACCGCACAGCGGGCGCTGGACGACCACCTCGAGGAGTGCACGTCTGCGGAGGTCTCCGATGACGCCGTTCCCGACGGATGCGGGATCAGGATCCCCTGGGGCACCGAGTTCGCCTCGGTCGACGACGTCCGGTTCCGCATAGAGCAGCTGCCGGTCCTGGAGCTCACGGACGGTGGATTCGCCGCCGACGGGGGCGTCCTCGTCGCCACCGTGTCGGGCACAGGTCAGGACGGCAGTCCGAGGACCGAGACGTATCGCACGGACTCCTGGACGCTCCGCGGTGGCGTGACCGTCGAGGGTGACGTTGTGGAGCTCGACGTCTGGTGAGCGTCGCTCAGGCCCCGCGATCGACTCGCCACAGGCGGCCGGACATGCAGAAGGCCCGATGCGCTGGTGCGCATCGGGCCTTCTGACACATCAGAACTGCACGCGTGGCGGCTCCGAGATCGCGCCGCTGTCGGCGACCTCGAAGAACTCGCGCTCGGTGAATCCGAGTCCCTTGGCGAAGAGATTGTTGGGGAAGACCTTGATCTTGGTGTTCAGCTCGCGGACCCCGCCGTTGTAGAAGCGGCGCGCAGCCTGGATCTTGTCCTCGGTGTCGACGAGGGCCTGCTGCACCTGAAGGAAGTTCTGGCTCGCCTGCAGCTGCGGATAGGCCTCGGCGACCGCGAACAGGCTGCGGAGCGCCTGCTGCAGATGACCTTCGGCGATGCCCGCCTCGCCGGGGCTGCCGGCAGACAGCGTCTCCGCTCGCGCACGCGTGACGTTCTCGAACACCGCCTTCTCGTGCGAGGCGTAGCCCTTCACCGTCTCGATGAGGTTGGGTATCAGATCCGCTCTGCGCTTCAGCTGAACCGTGATGCCGCTCCAGGCCTCGTCGACGCGGACGTTGAGCTGCACCAGCGAGTTGTAGGTCGCCCAGAGGTAGATTCCGATGAGCAGAATCACACCGACGACGATCAGTACCGGCACGAGCCATTCCATCAGAGGCCCACCCTTCCTCGTGTTTGTCTCATCCTATCGGCGCAGCCTGCGCGTCGACTGGGTGTGCGACGGTCAGCTGCAGCCCCGTCATGCGCCGAGAACGCGATCCAGGTATCGGTTCGTGAATCGGCGATCCGGGTCGAGCCGGTCGCGCACGGCGGTGAAGTCGTCGAACCGCGGATAGCGCTCTCGCAGCTGCTCCGCGGTCAGCGTGTGCAGCTTGCCCCAGTGGGGGCGTCCGCCGTGCTCGAGCATGATCTGCTCCACGGCCTCGAAGTACACCGACGGATCGGCGCGCCAGTAGCGGTGGACCGCGATGTACCCCGTGGCCCTGCCGTACGCCGTCGACAGCCACCTGTCGTCGCCCGCCGCGAAGCGCACCTCGATCGGGAATTCGATGCGCCATCCTCGTCGCTCGATGAGCTCGCGCACAGCGCGGAAGGCCGGCACGACGTTCTCGACGGGCAGCGCGTACTCCATCTCGCGGAACCGCACCGTGCGGCTCTGTGTCAGGACGCGGTGCGACAGCTCGGTGTAGCGCCGGTCGCCCGTGAGCTTCACCGCGAGCCTGTTGAACGGCGGAGTGATGACGGGTGCCACCTGCCCGGCGGCGCATACCGCCCGGTATACGCCGTTCGAGAGCAGGGTCTCATCGATCCAGCGCCCTACGACGGGGAGAGGCTGCCGCCGAGTCGACTCCGGCAGTCTGGTCTGTCTCTTCGTCAGAGCGATGTCCGTGTGCGGGAACCAGTAGAACTCGAAGTGGTCCGATTCCTCGACCCGACTGTGCAGGGTCTCGAGAACGTCGTCGAGAGGCGCCGGCTCGTCGACTGCCTCCATGAGGAGGTTCGGCACGCACTGCAGCGTGATGTCGACCAGGATCCCGAGCGCGCCGAGCCCCAGTGTGACCGCGGGCAGCAGATCGGTGTTCTGCCTCTCGTCCACTCTCAGGAACTCGCCGGCTGCGGTCACCATGGTCGCCGCGACGACCTGTGTGGCGAGTCCCCCGAACCCGGACCCGGTGCCATGCGTCCCGGTCGAGATCGCGCCGGAGATGGACTGACGGTCGATGTCGCCGAGGTTCTCCATGGCGAGACCGAACGGCGCAAGCAGTGAGGGGATGCGGTGCAGCCGGGTTCCCGCGAGCAGGGTCGCGCGGCCGGTGGACGCGTCGGCCGATACGAGTCCTTGCATGTCGTCGAGTTCCAGGAGCACCCCGGGGGCGACGGCGATGCCCGTGAAGCTGTGCCCCGCTCCGACCGCCTTCACGGTGAGCCCTTGCGTCACAGCCGCCCGGACGGCGCGCTGCACGCCTTCCGGCGTGCGCGGGCGCTCGACGCGGAGCGGCTTCACCTGCGCCGACCGCCCCCAGTTCTGCCAGGTTCCGCCGATCCGGGTCACAGGAACGCCTTCCCCTCGCCGCGATACGTGGGAAGCTCGTCGACGATCTCGTCGCCGGAGACGAGCTGGTAGCTGTCGATGCGCTCGGCAGGCTCGCCGCTCTTCGCGTGGCGGAACCAGACCCGATCGCCCACTCCGAGGTGCTGGGCCTCTCGCCCCTGCAGCGGTGTCTGCACCTCGCCCGCGGCCTCGCGCGACAGAGTGCGCAGTCCCTGCGGCCAGACGGGCGACGGCTGTCGCGACGTCACGGCGGGGCCCGAGGCGATCCATCCGCCACCGAGCACGGTCGCGATGTCGGCGGCCGGCCGCCGCACCACGTCGAACGCGAACGCCGACGCCGGTGCCGGGCGAAAGGATCGGTACCCGTCGAAGAGGTGCCCTCCGAGCAGTCCGCTGCCGGCACTCGCCTCGGTCAGCGATTCGTCGCTGCCGGTGAACTCGAGGGAGCCGGTCCCTCCGCCGTTGAGGAACTCGAGAGGGGCGATCTCCGAGAGTGCGCCGACGATCGCGGCTCGTCGGTCTCGCAGCTCTGACCGGGAGCGCGCCTGCATCAGACGGATCACCGGCGCGTCCGGTCCCGCGTTGTCGCCCTGCCCGGCGATCTGGGCCTCGTACATCTGCAGGCCGACGAGCGTGAAGCCGGGGCGGCGGACGATCGTACGAGCGAAGGCCGCCACCTCTCCCGGAGTGAACAGCGCGGACCTGCGGACGCCGATATGACCGAGCGCCGCCGATCGCAGTGAGGCGTCCGCGTCGATCGCGACACGGATGTCGGGGCGATGGCCGGCAGGCGCGACGCTGTCGACGATGTCGAGATGCGCCGGGTCGTCGACCATGAGCGTGATGCGCCGCACCGCCTCTTCTGATTCGAAGAGCTGCGCGAGTCCCGCGCGATCGACCGTCGGGTAGCCGATCACGATGTCGTCATGGGTCTCGGCGAGCCAGAGCGCTTCGGCGAGGGTGAACGCGAGAATCCCCCGGTAGCCGGGAAGCTGCAGCACCGCGTCGAGCACCGAGCGCACGCGCACCGACTTCGAGGCGACGCGGATCGGCAGTCCGCCCGCACGGACCAGCAGATCCAGGGCGTTGTGCCGGAGCGCTTCTCTGTCGATCACCGCCACGGGAGCAGAGAGGTGGCCGGTCGCCGCAGACAGGCGCGGCCAGTACCGTGACGGGTCGTGCCACTCGGGGGAGACTGCGTTTCGTCCCTGATCGGGGCTCATATCGGCGATGAGGTCGAGCACTCCCCCACCCTATGTCCAGCGCGGACGCGGATTCATGCTTTCTGAGATCGAGTCGCAGCGCAGTCGTACGGCCACGTCCGGAATCCCGGTACTTTAGCCGCAATGCTCGTAATGAACATCCACGGTCGCCGTCTCTATCACTGAGGCCGTCATTCGTGGCGGCTCACCGGCCGTGCCCGGCCGGTTGCCGGGGGGTAGCGATGCTGTCTCAGCAGCATCACAGGGAGACGGGCGCTGGGACGCCCGTCTCCCTTCGCCCTGTCCGTGCGGGATGCGGCGCCGGAGCGGCCGATATACCCGTGTAATCTGAGCCAGTCACATGGAGCCCCCGTAGCCCAATGGCAGAGGCAGGCGACTTAAAATCGCTTCAGTCTGGGTTCGAGTCCCAGCGGGGGCACAGCGCGCTTCTCAGCCATCCGCGCGTCCATCTGCCGCGCCGCGGGTCTGTCCGTTCGCGGATGCCGACCCGCGCGCCTCACGGATTCGGCGCAGGACCAGCACACCGACGGCGATCGCCAGCGCTGAATACACGGCGTAGTCGAGATACCCGAGCAGGTGCTCGAGCTGCTCGTGCTGGGTTCCCAGCAGGGCACCCACCCCGATGAGCAGAGTGTTCCACAGGCCGCTGCCCACGATGGTGTAGACGCTGAATCGCGCCAGGTTCATCCGCGTGGCACCCGCAGGGATCGAGATCAGGCTGCGGACTCCGGGGACCATCCGCCCCACGAGCACCGTCCACCCTCCGCTTCGCTGGAACCAGGCCACTCCCCGGTCCAGATCGCCGCGGCTGACCAGCTTGGTGGCCGCGAGAAGCCGCACGGCCCGCTCGATGCCGATGGCCGCCCCGAGCCAGTAGAGCAGGAGCGCCCCGATCCATGAGGCGAGGGTGCTCCACACGATCAGCCAGCCGAGCGTGAGGTCGCCGCTCTGACTCAGGTAGCCGGCGAACGGGAGAATCACCTCGCTCGGAATGGGCGGGACGAGCACCTCGAGGAACACCAGCACGCCCACCCCGATGTCGCCGAGCTGGGTGAGGACGTCGGCGGCGAACCCGGTGAGGCCGGAGAATCCGTGATCCGACGGCGATGACTCGGCGGCCGCCATGATCGCGCCGCTCATCGGCCGAACAGATCGCCGATTCCGGGGATGCCCAGGTCGCCGAGCCGCTGACCCCATTCGCTCGCGGCGTCGCCGAGGCCCGAGACGGTCTCACCGGCCGATCCGAGAACACCCTCAGCGGCTCCCGCGAGCTCCTCGCCGCCGAGTCCGCTCGCGATCGCCTCGACGTCGACACCCTGCGCGAGCGCGTCGAAGTCGACACCGAGCCCGGCCGCCTGCTCGAGAAGGGGGGCGGCGACGGCACTGCCGACGGCGCCGACCGCCACGATGCCCAACGCGCCCACGGCGGCGCCGCCGACGGCACCGGCAGTGCCGAACCCGCGCACCCGCGACAGGATGCCGCGCATGCGTCCGGGGTGCGCCGCCTCGGAGCGCCCGGCCGCACGTGCGAGATCCTCCGGCGAGGACGAGGTCGGGCGTTCGCCGGGCGCGAGCTCCGTGTTCATGCGCTCCTGCACCTGCGCGCGCTGCGCCGGCGTCAGCCGCGCGAACGCCTCGCGATGGATCTGCTCGATGCGGTGCGGATCGGCGGTCTCGAGCAGGTAGTCGTACCGTGCGATCGCGGCCCGGTCGGCATCCGACCCCGATCCAGCTGCACGGGAGGCGGAGGCGGCACCGGCAGGAGGCGGAGAGTACGGGTCACGCGACGTCCGGTGCACCGGCGGAGGAGAGTATCGATCATTCTCCGGGTGACGCCGTCCGGGCGCGGGAGGCGTCTGCCCCCGCGAGCCGTCGCGATCCGTGCGGGATCCGCTCTCGTCGAGATCGAGGGCGCGAGCGGCCATCCCGAGCAGTCGGTTGAGTTTTCCCATGGTGACGATTCCTTCGTGGTGTGGACGACCACGGGTCTCGACAGCGGTGCGGTGAGGGGTCCTTGGCCGTCCGCGGATACGGACGCCAGGTCTCCTCCACCCTCACGGGCCGGTGGGCCGGGACACGACCTCGTATCCGTAATGACGACACCACCGCAGACGGGAGTACTCCCCTTGCGCTGCCGACGGTAGCAAGCGCGCCTATGAACGGGGTGCGAGACACGCCCCGTCGGCGGAGACGACGAACGCCCCGACTCCGGAGGAATCGGGGCGTTCGAGGAGAGGACTACTTGGCGGCAGCCGTCTCGGCGGTCTTCTTGGCGGCCGGCTTCTTGGCACCGGTCTTCTGGCCGGCGGGCTTCTCGTCAGCAGCCTTGTCGACGGCGGTCGCCTGCGCGGCCGGAGCCGTGACGGCGGGAGCCGGCGCATCGGCGGCCGGACGCGGGCGAGCGGCGAACTCCTCGAAGACATAGCGCGGGTTCTGGACCGTCTCGAGGTTCACCAGGTCGCGACCGAGCCACAGGTTGTTCCACCAGCCCCACACCACGCGGAACTTGCGCTCCCACGTGGGCATTGCGAGGCCGTGGTATCCACGGTGGGCGACCCAGGCGACGAACCCCTTGAGGGCGATCTTGCCGGACTGGAAGACACCGTTGTAGAGCCCGAGGCCCGCGACGGCGCCGAGGTTCTTGTGGAAGTACTCCTTCGGGTCCTCGCCACGCAGCACGGCGACGATGTTCTTCGCGAGGAGCTTCGCCTGACGGACGGCGTGCTGGGCGTTCGGCACGCAGAAGCCGCCGACGCCACCACCGGACAGGTCGGGGACGGCAGAGACGTCACCGGCGGCCCAGGCCCCGGGAACGAAGGCCTCGGGGGTGCCGACACGGAGGTCTGCACGGGTCTGGATGCGGCCGCGCTCCTCGATCGGGAGGTCGCCACCGCGCACCACCGTCGGGTTCGCCATGACACCGGCGGTCCAGACGATCAGATCGGTGGGGATGACCTCACCCGTCGACAGCTCGACGTTGCCGTCGACCGCGCTGGTGAGCTGCGTGTCGAGGTGCACGTTGGCGCCACGCTTCGCGAGGTCCTTGAGCACCCACTCGCTCGTCTGCAGCGAGACCTCGGGCATGATGCGCCCCATCGCCTCGATCAGGTGGAAGTGGGTGTCGTCGAAGGTCAGCTGCGGGTACTTGCTGACCAGCGACGAGGCGAGCGAGCGCAGCTCGGCGAACACCTCGATGCCGGCGAAGCCACCGCCGACGACGACGACGGAGAGCAGGCGATCACGCGCGGGGCCCGCAGGCAGCGACGCCGCCTTGTCGAAGTTCGACATCAGGCGGTCACGGATAGCGACGGCCTCCTCGATCGTCTTCAGGCCGATCGCGTTGTCTGCGATGCCCGGGATCGGGAAGGTGCGCGAGACGGCACCCGCGGTCACCACGATCTGGTCGTACGCGAACTCGTACGGCTCGCCCACGGGAGGCGTGATCGTCGCGACCTTCTCGGCGTGGTTGATTCCGGTCACCTTGGCGGTGAGCACGTTCGTGCGCTTGAGGTGACGACGGTGGGCGACCACCGAGTGTCGGGCTTCGATCGAGCCGGCGGCCACCTCGGGGAGGAACGGCTGGTACGTCATGTACGGCAGCGGGTCGACCATGGTGACGTCTGCTTCACCCTTGCGAAGGTGCTTCTCCAGCTTCCACGCCGTGTAGAAGCCTGCATAGCCTCCACCGACGATCAGAATCTTGGGCACAGTGCTGTTCTGAGGCACAGGGGGACAACTCCTCGGGAGTCAGGAATGTGGCGTGCGTGCGCGCGCCGATCGGATGCGCCGGGCAGCTGCGGTGACGCCAAGCGCTATCAGGATACCAGGGACTGTGAGCGCGATGAGCGGCAGGGTACCGTAGCGCAGCGATTCAGCGCTGGGAAGCAGCGGTGAACCGGCTTCTGTCGGCGCGTCCGCATCCGGCAGAGGCGGCACCTCGACCGGCGCGGCGGTGGGTTCCGGCTGCGGGACCGTCTCCGCCCGACGGAACAGGCGGACCCACTCGGCGAGGTCTCCCATGGGGTTCTCGGAGACCTTGGGCACGTCCCCGCTGATCGCCGCCTCGGCATCCACCAGACCGTAGCCGTAGAGGGGGTCGGGCGGATCCGCCATGCCGGGGACCTCGATCGCCGTCTTGATGATGCGGTTGATGACGTTGGCGGCATCGAGCTCGGGATGCGCGGACCGGACGAGGGCCGCGATGCCCGCGACGATGGGCGCCGCACCGCTGGTGCCGCTCCAGGGCACGACCGTGCCGTCCGCCGAGACACCTCGCAGGCCCTCGCTGGGTGCCGCGATGCCGATGGTGATCCCCTGCGTCGAGGCCTCGATGCTCGCCGTGCCCGTCTGATCGACTCCGCCGACCGTGAGCACGCCGGGGATCGTCGCGGGGGCGCCGATGATGTCGGTGCCGCTCCCCCGATTGCCCGCCGCGACCACGACCACGACGTCGTTCTCGAAGGCGTAGAGGAACGCGTCGTCCCAACTCTTGTCCCAGTCCAGCGTGTTCGTGGTGAACGAGAGGTTGATGATGTCCGCCCCGTGATCGACCGCCCAGCGCATCGCCTTCGCCACCTGCTCGGTGAACGGCACGGCGGCAGCTGCACCGAACCCCACGGAGATCGAGAGCAGGTCGGCTTCGGGGGCGACGCCGATCATGCCCTTGCCGTCGGCCGCGCCGCGCCCGGCGGCGAGGGATGCGACCCACGAGCCGTGATTGCCGTCGATGGCACCCACCGGGGTGCGCCCGTCGGGTGTCCCGGTGCCGGACACGTCCGTGCCGCCGACGACGGCCCCGTCGAACACTCCCGGGACCTTGGCGATCCCGGTGTCGATGACGGCGATGGTCACTCCGTCGCCGCGTGTGGTCTGCCAGGCGTCTCGGATCCCGGCGCCATCGAGCCAGTATTCGGCGGCGCGCACCGGATCGGCAGGATCATCGGGCACCGGCGGCGGCGTCGCCGCTGCGCCGAGGAGCAGGACGGATGCCACGATCGTCGCCACCGCGACGCCGTTGCGCAGCATCCGCGTCGGCCTCATTCGGTCGACGCCTCGACGTCGCGTAGTGCCGCGCCCGGGGCGTCGCACCGGCACTTCTCGGGAGACCACGTCGAACGCTCGAGCGCCACGTCGCCGATCGGGTTCACGCCGGGGCCGGCCGCGAGAGCGTGACCGGCCAGAGCGTGCAGGCACTTGACGCGCGTGGGCATGCCGCCCGCCGAGATGCCGTCGATCTCAGTGACCTCGCCGAACTGCGCACGATCGGCGAGGTAGGCCTCGTGCGCCGCGAGGTAGGCCGCCGCGACCCCGTCGTCCTCGGAGAGGAGCGCCGCGAGCTCCGGCATGACCTGCGTGGCCTCGAGAGTCGACATGGCCGCAGTCGCGGCAGGGTGGGTGAGGTAGTAGAAGGTGGGGAACGGCGTTCCGTCCGGCAGCCTCGGCGTGGTGGCGACGACCGTGGGGTTGCCGCAGACGCAACGGGCTGCGATGCCGACGACGCCGCGAGCAGTTCTCCCCAACTGGGCCGACACCACGGCGAGTTCGGCGGTCGTGGGGGCGGGGAATGGCGGCGTGGTCACCCGACCAGCGTACGGGAGCCGACCGGGAGGATGCTCGGAGCACACGCCCCGTGCGGCGGCGGCGCAGGTCAGCGGGCGACTGCGGCCGTGTCGCTGAGTCCGGCGGACGTCAGAGTGCGCAGGAGCTGCGGCATCCAGTCGGAGGGCGTCTCCTCGAGCGTGTCGCTGACCGGGCCCTGCTGCTGCGGAAGCGCGGCGGGGTCGAGGTCGTTGTCGATCAGGTACACGACCTCGCCGGGCTTGACGTAATACAGGCGCTCACGCGCCTGGGTGGTGATGTACGCCGGGTCGTTCCAGCGTTCACGCTCTTTCTCGAGCGCGGCGATCTGGTCTTCGGAGACCTGGATCGACTGCTCCAGAGCCGAGATCTTCTGCCTCTGATCGATGAAGGTGCCGAGGGTCGGCACCAGCACCCATGCGCCGAGGACCACGAGAGACAGCATGATGACCGAGAAGGCCGACAGGCGGATGCCGGAGGCCCACTCGCGCACATCGACCCTGCGGTCCTGCGCGCCTCTGCTCGCCGCACCCCGGGGCGTCCGGCCCGCGGTGCGCTGTGCGGGCGACGGCGGCGCTGAGGCGGGCCGGGTCGCCCCCGGAGACGCCGAAGGAGGAGCCGGTCGTCGTGCCACGGCTCCTCCTCCGTTCGAGCCGCTCAGGCGGCTTCTGTCTGTCTCAGCTGTGTTCAGCCCTGGTAGCGCGGGAACGCGGAGCGGCCGGCGAAGACAGCCGCGTCGCCCAGCTCTTCCTCGATGCGCAGAAGCTGATTGTACTTCGCGACGCGCTCGCTGCGAGCAGGCGCACCCGCCTTGATCTGACCCGCGTTCGTCGCGACCACGAGGTCGGCGATCGTCGTGTCCTCGGTCTCACCCGAGCGGTGCGACAGCATGGCGGTGTAACCCGAGCGCTGTGCCAGGCTGACCGCGTCGAACGTCTCGGTGAGCGTTCCGATCTGGTTGACCTTCACGAGCAGCGAGTTGGCGACGCCGCGCTTGATGCCGTCAGCCAGACGCGTCGGGTTCGTGACGAACAGGTCGTCTCCGACGAGCTGGACCTTCGAGCCGAGAGCGTCGGTGAGGAGCTTCCAGTTGTCCCAGTCGTCCTCGGCGAGGGCGTCCTCGATCGTGACGATCGGGAAGTCGTTGACCAGACCCTGGTAGTACTCGATCAGCTCGGGGCCGGTCCAGTCCTTGTTGTCGAGGCGGTACACGCCGTCGCTGAAGAACTCGGTCGCTGCGACGTCGAGGCCGAGCGCGATCTCGGTGCCCGGCTTGAAGCCGGCCTTCTCGATCGCCTTGACGAGGAAGTCGAGACCCTCGCGGTTGCTGGGCAGGTCGGGGGCGAAGCCGCCCTCGTCGCCGAGGCCCGTCGCATAGCCGGCGGCCTTCAGCTCGCCGCGCAGCACGTGGTAGGTCTCGACACCCCAGCGAAGCGCCTCGGAGTACGTCTCGGCGCCGATCGGCGCGAGGAAGAACTCCTGCATGTCGATGCCGTTGTCGGCGTGCTCGCCGCCGTTGATCACGTTGAAGAGCGGCACGGGCAGCACGTGCGCGTTGGGGCCGCCCAGGTAGCGGAACAGGGGCAGATCGGCCGAGTCGGCCGCGGCCTTCGCGACGGCGAGGCTGACGCCGAGGATCGCGTTGGCGCCGGTGCGCTGCTTGTTCTCGGTGCCGTCGGTCTCGATCAGGATCTCGTCGACGATGCGCTGCTCGCTCGCCTCGATGCCCTCGAGCGCCGGTCCGAGCTCGTCGATGATGGCGTCGACGGCCTTGAGCACGCCCTTGCCGCCATAACGGCTCTTGTCGCCGTCGCGCAGCTCGTACGCCTCGAATGCGCCGGTGGATGCACCCGACGGGACGGCTGCCCGCTGGACTACGCCGTCGTCGAGGAGCACCTCCACCTCAACGGTCGGGTTTCCGCGCGAGTCGAGAATCTCGCGTGCGCCTACAGCCTCGATCAGTGCCACTGATGTGCTCCTTGCTCAGAGAAAAGGTGTGTGGAGCGTCGTCGATCCGCGCCCAGTCTAGCCCGCCGAACCTCAGCACCCGGGTCGGGGTCGGAGGTTCACACGACGACAGCGAGCGCGACGCCATCCCAGCCTTTGACACCGACCGTCTGCAGCGCGGTGGCGTCGAAGCGCGGGTCCTCGCCCAGCATCCGCAGTGCATCCCTGGTGCCGACGACCTTGGGGTCGGCCGCATCGTCGCGCACGATCTCACCCTCCCGTCCGATGTTGTCGAGCACGATCACGGTTCCGGGATGGCCCAGTTTCGCGGCCCAGTCGAGGTAGACCGTGTTCGACTCCTTGTCGGCGTCGATGAAGACCAGGTCGAAGCCGCCGACCAGCGTGGGGAGCACGTCGGCACCTCGGCCGATCCGGATGTCGACGCGGTCTCCGACGCCGGCGGCATCGATGCTCGCGCGGGCCACGGCGGCGTTGTCCGCTTCGGCCTCGACGGTGATCACGCGCCCCTCGGGACCCACCGCCCGTGCGAGCCAGATCGTCGAGTACCCGCCGAGCGTCCCGATCTCCAGCACGCGGCGAGCGCCGCTGATGCGGGCGAGGAGGTTGAGGAGCTTGCCGCCGACCGGCGCGACCTCGATCTCGGGAAGACCGGCATCGTGCTGAGCGGCCAGCGCCGCCTCCAGCTGCGGATCATGACCGACGAGGAGATCAGCGAGATAGGCGTCGGCATTCGACCAGGCGGCGGGAGTGGATTCCATGCCCTCAGCAAACCGTGAGCCCCGAAGAGCGTCAAGAGGGTTGCGGACCCCTCCCGGCTCGGGGAGCGGACAGCAGCCGCCCGGGCGCGCCCGCGAGCTCGGGCTGACGACGGAACTCGCCCGTGAGGGCCAATGCGGCGATCACCGCCGCCGCGACGATCCATCCCGCGACGCCGAGAGGTCCGGCGAGTGCGAGATCGGGCTGCGATGCGGCGAAGATGAGGACGAGTCCGGCGGCCGCGTTCAGCGAGCCGTGCGCGAGGACGGCGGGCCAGACCGATGCGGAGCGCAGACGCAGCCAGCCCAGCAGCACACCCCAGGCCATGCAGCCGCCGATCATGAACAGCACGCCGGTGATGTCGGTGCGCCCGAAGTTGTAGCCCAGCAGGATCACCGGGCTGTGCCAGAAGCCCCAGATCGCTCCGCTGATGAGGAGTGCCGGCCACGTGCCGAGCGGTCGCAGGGCCGGGACGAGCCACCCGCGCCAGCCGAGTTCTTCGCCGAACGCCAGCACACTGTTGATCAGGGCGCCGACAGGGATCATCACGATCTGCGAGATCACGATGAGCTCGATCGGGGGCATCGGCGCACCGGCGGGCAGCGACCTCGCGATCTCAGCGGAGAACGCCGAGAACGTCGGGTCGAGCTGCACCCATCCGAAGGCCGCCGCGACCACGATGCCGAGCGCGACGAGAACCGGAGGGACGAGCCAGCCCGCCACCATCAGCCAGACGACCCGCCTGGCCGGGCGCAGGGGCCAGATGCCCAGGAAGCGGAGCCGCTCCCCCGGTGCCGGCACACGCAGGGCGAGGGTGACCACGAGCGCGGCGAGAGCGGGGGTCAGCATCATCACGGGCAGCAGGAACCAGGTGCTGGGCTCGGCGAGGCCGTCGCCCAGCCACAGCGGCAGGGCGACGAGCCAGGCGAGCCCGCACGCGAGCGCGACGAAGAGGACGACGGATGCGGCTCTGAGGCGGGTCATGGATTGACTCCCGGTTCGGTGTCGATGTGCTGTTCGGTGTCGATGTGCTGTTCGGTGTCGATGTGCGGAGCGATCATCGGGATGCTGCGGAAGCGAGGACGGATGCCGCTGTGGAGGCGTCATCGACGGTGACGACGAACACGCGACCGTCTGTGCGGGTGATCTCGAGGGCCTCACCGGTGCGCAGCACGAATCCGCGCCGCCCGTCGGTGCCGATTCGGTAGCCCCAGCCGCCGAACTCGGCGAACGGGTCGACCTGCACCGCGCGAGCGCTGGCGATGTCGGCCGCGGCGATCTCGAGACGCGGCCATCCGGCGACGGAGCGCACCCGAAGGCCAGCGGTGCTCGCCCGCACCCGGAACGACAGACCGGTCGCCACGACGATGACGAGGACCACAGTGATGCCCGCCACGATCCACCCGGCGGCGATGCCCCGGGCGAGCAGCAGCACGCTCACGGCGACCGTGAAGAAGACGCTGATCCCGAGGACGACCTGGCCACTGCGGGCCACGTTCACGGTCTTCATCCACACGGCGCGCTCGTGGTCGGCGAGAGGGAGAGGTGCCGCCGGATCCGCGGACGCGACGGACGCGACGGGCACCTTCGGCTGCGCGAACCATCCGATCACCCCGAGGCCGGCGGCGATCGCGACGATGACCGGCACCCAGGGGGTGATGTCGGGCGCCTCGTTCGCATCGGAGAGCCCTCGCTGGGAGCCGGTCGTCGTGATCGCGAGCATGGACATCAGGCCCGCCATCGCGAGGCCGGCCGCTCCGAGCAGACGGGCGGTCGTCGACCACTGCGACTGAGGAAGCGGCCCGCCCGAGCCCCGTGGGGGCAGCCTGTGCGAGACCAGGACGATGATCGCGAACATCGCCACGATCCCTCCGCCCAGGCCGATCAGCATGACCAGTGGCGTCCACCGCGGCGCGAAGCCATCGGCCCCGTCGAGGCCCCAGTGGATCGCCGCAGGATCGGGGATGTCGGGCAGCCACGCCAGGACGATGACGGCGGCGAGCACGATCAGAGCGGCGGGGACGATGACCCCGACCCACCAGAAGGCGGTGCGGGCGCGGCGGATCTCGGGGGTCATGCGTCGGTCTCCTTGATGAGCGCGGCCAGTGTCGAGGAAGAGAGTCCTAGGGATGCGGCGCGGGCGACGAGCGCGGCGATGTCCTGTGAGAGCTCGGCGAGCGGAGATGCAGCAGCGGACACCACCGCTCCCCTGCCACGGCGCAGATCGATCAGCCCCTCGTCGCGCAGCTGCTGATAGGCACGGAGCACGGTGTGCAGGTTGATCTCGAGCGCCTCGGCGAGTTCACGGGCGGCAGGCAGCCGGTCACCCGGCACGAGACGTCCGGCGAGGACATCGGCGCGAACGGATGCCGCGACCTGATCGAAGAGCGGCCGAGCGCTGTCGGCGTCGATGCGGATCAGCATCCCGTCCTCCAATCTTCTAGTAGTTCTACATAAACTATAACAACTGTCGCAACCCTCCAGCGAGCTTTGTCCGGATGAGGCCGTCGGCCACACTGACCTCATGCGCATCACTCCCCGTCGTCTCGCCACGGGCATGAGCCTGTGGGTCCCCAATCTGTTCAGCGGCATCCGCATCCGCCGCTTCAGCGAGGACTGGACGCACGCCACGGTCGAGCTGCACGTCAACGTGTTCACCCGCAATTACGTGAAGACGGCATTCGGCGGCTCGATGTCCGCGATGACGGACCCGTACTTCTTCATGCTCGTGATGCATCAGCTCGGTCGGGACTATGTCGTCTGGGACACCCGGGGCGAGATCGAGTTCGTCAAGCCCGGGCGCGGGGTGCTGACCGCCGAGTTCGAGGTCAGCCGCGAGCGGGCCGAGGAGATCCGCGAGCGGGCGCACGGCGGTGCGAAGGTGCTCGAGTGGTTCGAGACCGTCATCACCGACCGCGACGGAGACGTCGTCGCCAGAGTCCGCCGACAGGTCTACATCCGCGAGAAGCAGCGCGTCACCGCCGCTCGGAGCTGACGGCGACGGCGATACCGGACGTTCACCCGGACGTGCCACGATGACGGGATGCCTCTCGCCCGCCGCCTGACACTGGTCGACGCCGTCGCGATCGGTCTCGGTTCGATGATCGGCGCCGGCGTGTTCTCCGTGTGGGCACCGGCCATGGGAGTCGCCGGAAGCGGCATCCTGATCGCCCTGGCGATCGCCGCGATCGTCGCCTACTGCAACGCGACCGCCTCGGCGCAGCTCGCCGCGGCGCATCCCGTCGCCGGCGGCACCTACGCGTACGCCCGCGCAGAGATCGGCCCGTGGTGGGGCTTCGTCGCCGGATGGAGCTTCGTGATCGGCAAGATCGCCAGCTGCGCGGCGATGGCCATGACCTTCGCCGCCTACGCGGCACCGGAAGGCTGGGAGGTGCCGGTCGCCGTCGCTGCCGTCGTCGCTCTCGCGGCGGTCAACTGCTTCGGCGTGACGCGAACCGCCCTCGTCACGCGCATCCTCGTCGTGTGCTCGCTGCTCGGACTCGCCGTGGTGGTCGCGGTGGGCCTCGGCGGTTCCTCGTCTACCGCCCCGGCTCCCCTTCCGGATGCCTCCGCGTACGGGGTGCTGCAGGGCGCAGGCCTGCTCTTCTTCGCGTTCGCGGGATACGCGCGCATCGCGACGATGGGCGAAGAGGTCGTCGACCCCGCCCGGACGATCCCCCGGGCGATCGCCCTGGCCCTCGGCGGCACGGTCGTCGTCTACACGCTCGTCGCGATCACGGTCGTCGTCGTGCTCGGCGGCGACGCGGTCACGAGCACCACCCCTCTCGCCGATGTCGTCACGGCCTCGGGGTGGACGGCTCTCACTCCTGTCGTCCGCGTGGCCGCGGCCGCCGCCTCGCTCGGAGCTCTGCTCGCCCTCCTGACCGGCATCGGTCGCACCACACTGGCGATGGCCCGCGAAGAGGATCTGCCGCGCTTCCTCGCGAAGGTCGACGAGCGTTGGCACGTACCCCGTCGGGCCGAGATCACGATCGCGGTCATCATCGTGATGATCGTGCTCGTCGCCGATCTGCGCGACGCGATCGGCTTCTCCTCGTTCGGTGTGCTGCTGTACTACCTCATCGCCAATGCGGCGGCATTCCGCCAGCGCACTGCGGCTCGCCGCTATCCGCGGGTGCTGCAGGTCGTCGGTGCGCTCGGGTGCCTCGTGCTGGTGAACACGCTGCCGGTGGTGGCTTCGGTGGTGGGTACCGCGGTCGTGCTGGTCGGTGTGCTCTATCGGATGATCCGGCTGCGGCTCGCGCGCTGATCAGGGTGGCGCGGCAGCGCTCCGAACGTCCTGCGCGGAGGACGCCCGGTACGCGCGGGGCGCGATTCCGAGCACGTTCCGGAAGTCGCGGGTGAGATGGGCGTGATCCGCGTACCCCAGGTCGGCGGCGAGATCCGCCAGATCGACCGATGGGTGCAGACGCAGGTGCTCCGCGGCCTCCTGCAGCCTGCGGCGCCGGATCATGGCGGCCGGCGACACTCCGACGTGACGATGGGCGAGGCGCTGCAGCGTGCGCAGCGAGACCGCGAGTCGGGTCGCGGCCTCCTCGACCGAGTCGGCCGCGCCCTCCTCCATGAGCACCTCGACCAGCGCGTTCGCATGCCTCGCACTGTCGTCGAGGGGTCCGACCCGACGAGCGAGCCACTCCGAGAACACCGCGACGGCGCGTTCGCGATGCCCCTCCCCCGACGCCATCGCAGCACTGACCCCGTCCGCGAGCTCGGGAGCGACGACCGGCTGCTCGGAATCGACGAGTGCGGCAGGGTCGTCGATGAGGGCCGCGACAGCTGCGGGTCGCAGCAGGGCGCCCACTGCCCAGCCCGTGCCGGTCAGCTCGCGATGCGAAGCCCGTGTCGTCGCCCCGGACAGACTCACGTCACCGTTCTCGACGACGAGGTTCAGCGCCGGGTAGCCGACGATCTCCTGGCGAGACGATCGAGCGGGCTCGATGCTCCACTCGGGGATCCAGAACCACACCGCGAGGTCCCGCGCGGCGGTCGCAGGCGGCAGACGATGGAAGTCCGGCAGCCGGGCCGGATACAGCACACCGCGGGTCGCACGCATCGCTAGCCGCCGGCGAGGATCGCCACGGTGACCCGCATGGCGGACACGGTCGGTCCGAGGTCGTCGACGTCCATGCCTCGACCCTATGACCCCGGCGCACGATCGTGTCGCGCAAGTTCAAGCGCGCGTCTGCGACTGCTCTTTACTGTGGCTGCATGAGCACCGAGAACAGGACCGGCGTGACCGGCGAGCACACGACGGACGGCCGACCGAACAGCGCGACCTCCCTCACTCCCTTCCTCGCGGTCCCCCGGGCGCGGGAGGCGATCGAGTTCTACCGGGACGTCTTCGGCGCTCGCGTCATCGATGTCACGGAGTTCGGCGGTGTCGTCGCCCATGCGGACCTCGACTTCGGGTTCGGCCACCTGCAGCTGGGCGAGCCGAGCCCCGACTATCATCTGGTCTCTGCGCCGTCGGGAGACGACGACTGCTACTCGATGGGACTCTATGTCTCGGACGTCGACGCCGTCGTCGAGCGTGCCGTCGCCGCGGGCGCAACCGTGCGCGAGGCTCCGTCGGCGTTCGTGTCGGGAGACCGATTCGCCAGCATCCGGGATCCGTTCGGCGTGCGATGGTCGGTGATGACCCGGGTCGAAGACCTCTCGGACGAGGAGAGCGCACGGCGGGTCGCCGACTGGGCGGCGTCCTTCAGTGCTGCCCCGTCTGACGGCGCGAGCTGAGCGCGGTCTCGGCAGCCCGACACGCGGCCGGGAGCAGTGCCTCCGCCGTGCGCCGATAGCCGAGCGGACTCGGGTGGAAGCGATCGAGGCTGAACATCGCCTCCGGATCGTCGAAGAACATCGGGCCGACGGCGCGGCGGAGGTCGACGGGGTGCGCGCCCTCGGCACGAGCGGTCTCGGCCTGTACCCTGGCGAGTCGACGGGACATGCTCGACATCAGGCGCCGCAGAGGCTGCGGTACGGGGCGGAGGGCTCCGAGATCGGGACAGGTGCCGACCACGACCTCCGTACCCCGAGCACGCAGCCGTCGGACGGCCTCCCGCAGGTGCTGCGTCGAGACGGCGACGGGGATGCGGTGCGTCACGTCGTTGCCCCCGACCACGATCACGGCGACATGCGGGGCGTAGTCCTCGGGCAGCGCGTCGAGCTGGGCGGCGAGGTCGGGCGATTCGGACCCGACGACGGCGGCCGTGCGCAGATGGACCGGTCGTCGCATCCGTCGCGCCAGACCCTTGGCGAGTCGTCCGCCCAGTGTCTCCTTGCGCCGCTCGGCGCCGAGGCCCGCCGCCAGCGAGTCTCCGAGCACGAGCAGATCGATCGGCATGCCGTCGAGCGAACGACGCCAGACGCGGTCGGCGTCGATCGACTCCTCACCGAGCGGCTTGCCGATGCGTCGACGTGCGATCGCGGCCTGTCGGGTGAGGACGACCCGGATTCCGGCGGTGGCCACCGCGGTGGCGACACCCACCGCCGCGACGGCGACGAACGGCGGTCGGCTCATGTCCCGATTCGACCGGAACGGCGTGAACGCCGAGTGAACGGCATCCGACGAACTCAGGAGAGGGGCTTGAGCTCCAGCTCCGAGGTGCCCGACGAGACGGTCGCGAACTCCGTGTATCCGTCGGCGGCCGAGCGCTCGAGCAGGGCTTTCACGTTCTTCGTGCGTCGTTCCAGCCGCACTCGCGCCCCGGAGCCCACGAGACCCGCCTTGTGCATGACGAGCTCGGCGACCGGCACGTCGGCGTCGTGGATGAGCACGACGGCGCGCTCGCCGGCATCCGCGCCCGCCGTCACGAGGTCGACGAGGCGCTCGAAGCCCAGCGAGAACCCGACGGCAGGGACCTGCTGGCCGAGGAAGCGGCCGATCATGCCGTCATAGCGACCGCCGCCGCCGAGCGAGTACGACACCGAAGGGTGGGCCAGCTCGAAGATCGTGCCCGTGTAGTAGCCCATGCCGCGCACGAGGAACGGGTCGAAGACCAGCGGGATGTCGGTCGCGCCTCGGCCGGCGGCGACGGCCTCGCCGATCGCGACGAGGTGTCCGACGATCTCGTCGGGGGCACCGTCGGGAAGCGCCTTGCGGATCTGACGTTCGCCGAAGGGGTTGTACTCCATGGTCTGCGGGCGCAGGAGGAAGGCTTCGAACGCGTCGACGGCCGATGGCGCCGAACCGCGCTCGCGCAGCTCGGCGGCGACGCCGTCGGGCCCGATCTTGTCGAGCTTGTCGATCGTGATGAGGACGCCGGGACGTTCGTCGCCCGTGAAGCCGAAGCTGTCGAGCATCCAGTCCAGCGCACGGCGGTCGTTGATGCGCACGGTGGCGCCCTCGAGACCCAGTGCGTCGACCGCATCGAGCGAGGCGACCATGAGCTCGGCCTCCGCGCGCGAGGAGTCGTCGCCGATGATGTCGATGTCGCACTGCACGAACTGGCGGTAGCGCCCCTTCTGCGGTCGCTCAGCACGCCAGACCGGACCGATCTGGATCGCGCGGAACACACCGGGGAGCTGAGCGCGATTGCTCGCGTAGAAGCGCGCGAGCGGAACCGTGAGGTCGTATCGCAGACCGAGGTCGGCCAGGGCGCCCTGGTCGTCGGCGGCGTCGCGGATGGCATCCGCATCGAGGCCGCGGCGCAGCACGTTGTAGGCGAGCTTCTCGTTGTCGCCGCCGATGCCGGCGTGCAGTCGCGAGTACTCCTCGAGCGCCGGGGTCTCGATCTCGTCGAACCCGTGCGAGCGGTAACGATCACGGATCACGGAGAGGACGCGCTCGCGGCGAGCCTTGTCGGCGGGGAGGATGTCGCGCATTCCGCGCGGCGGGTTCACAGTAGCCACGCCTCCATCTTTCCAGGTCGGCGGGCCAGGCCGTGGACTCAGGCTTCGGATTCCGCCTCGCGGACCTCGGCCTCGACCGCTCGGAGCCGTTCGCGCAGCGCTCGTTCGGCATCCCAGCCCTCGGCGCGCGCGACCGCCACGAGGCGGAGAAGTGCGTCGCCGAGCTCTGCTTCCGAGGAGGGCGCCGGTCCAGCCCCGTCCGCATCGGCCCGGGCGACGACGACGCCGGCCCCCTCGGCTCGACCGGCGACCTTCTGTGCCAGCGCGAGCGCCGGCATACCGCGCGGGATCCCGTCGAGGACGCTGCGTCTCGCGCGTTTCTCCGCCGCCTTCGCGGCGTTCCAGTGCACCAGGACCTCTTCAGGGGTCGTCGCGACCTCGTCCGCGAAGACGTGAGGATGCCGCCGCACCATCTTCTCGGTGAGCGTGGCCGCGACATCGTCGATGTCGAACGGGTCGTCGGGGTCCTGCGCGGCGATCGCGGCGTGGAACAGCACCTGCCAGAGCAGGTCGCCGAGCTCCTCACGCAGGTCGGCCCGTGAGCCGTCCTCGACGGCGTCGATCACCTCGTGCGACTCCTCGATGAGATACGGCACGAGATCACGATGGGTGATCTGCTGCGACCAGACGCAGCGATCCCGGACCTCGCGCATCGTCTCGGCTGCGGCGCGCAGCGGGTCGCGGGCGGGCTCTGCACTCACCGGTCCTCCTTCGAACGCCACTCGGGTCGCCTCGCGGTCACGAGGTCACGGCGCCCCGTCGTCGGTACGTACGGGCGCGGAGTGACACGATCACACCCGAGAGCACGAGAGCCACGAGCGAGCCGACGAGCACACCGAGGATGGCCTGATCGCGGGTGCCGGCGTCGTCCGCGAAGGCGAGGTTGGCGAGCAGAAGCGAGACGGTGAAGCCGATGCCGCCCAGCGCGCCGGCGGCGAAGATGTCGGCGAACGGCAGGGCCGGCGCCGCGCCTCGGGGCCGGATCCGCATCGCGAGCCACCCGAACAGGGAGATGCCGATGATCTTTCCGACGGGCAGCGCCACGACGATCCCCCAGAAGGCGGGAGAGAGCTCCGACGGTGCGAGGGCGGGGATCACCACGAAGGCGGCGACGAACGCGAAGATCGGCAGGATCGCGCCGTTCACGGTCGGTTCGAGCACGTGCCTGGTGCGCGCGGCAGGAACGGGCGACATCACGAGCCCGAGCATCACGCCGGCGATGGTGGCGTGGATGCCCGACGAGGCCACCAGGCCCCAGGCGACGACGCCGACGATGATCATCGCGACGGCCACCGCCGGATGCCCCTTGGCGTGGAGCAGTCTGCTGAGCAGCCAGAACGCGACGACGGCGGCGACGGCGAGCGCGAGGAACAGCCACTGCACGTCGTGCGCGAAGAGGACCGCGATGAAGATGATGCCGATGATGTCGTCGAGGATCGCGAGCGCGAGCAGGAAGACGCGGACGTTCGACGGAAGCCCCCGTCCGAACATCGCGAGCACGCCGAGCGCGAAGGCGATGTCGGTCGCCGTCGGGATGGGCCAGCCCGTGGCGGTCGCGGAGTCGCCCGCGATGAGCAGATAGACAGCGATCGGCACCAGCACACCGCCGGCGGCGGCGATGGCCGGCTGCACGGCCTTGCTGGGCGAATCGAGCTCGCCGTGGGTGAGCTCGTGCCGCAGCTCGATCGCCACCACGAGGAAGAACACGGCGAGAAGACCGTCGGACACCCAGTGCTCGATCGAGAGGTCGAGCACTGTGCCGGGCACGGCGATGTGGAAGTCGAGCACCGCGGCGAGCGCATCATGCGAGGGAAGATTCGCCAGCAGGATGCCGAGCCCTGCCGCGACGAGGAGCAGGACAGCAGGGAACTGCTGGCCACGGAGAGGGTTCGCGGAGATGCGCATCGCCCCCATGGTAGTTGCGAGCGCCCCGCACGTCTCACATCGTCATGCGTTCAGAGCACGACCCCGACCCGGGATACTCTCGAACGGTGACCCCCGAACACGCCTTCCCCGAGCCCACTGACACCTCGGCCATCCGCATCATCGGCCGTTTCGAAGCGGGCCGCGGCATTCCGGATGCCATGCGCACCGACGTCAGAATGCTCGGTGCCCTTCTCGGCCAGGTACTGCGCGAAGCAGGCGGCGACGACCTCTTCGAGGACGTCGAGCGGCTGCGGCTGGCGACGATCCAGGCCTATGACGAAGAGACCTCCGACGCCTTCGATCGGGCGGCCGCGATCGCCGAGTCGTTCAGCATCGTGCGCGCCGACGAGGTCGCCCGGGCGTTCACCTGCTACTTCCACCTCGTCAATCTCGCCGAGGAGCACCAGCGCGTGCGGGTGCTCCGTGAGCGCGCCGGCCAGCCGGGCCGCGAGGATGCGGCCGACACCGTCGCCACCGCCTATGCGCGTCTGAAGACCGAGGTCGGTGACGACGAGGCGCTCCGCCGTCTCGAGGGCCTGCGCTTCCACCCGGTGTTCACCGCCCACCCGACCGAGGCACGCCGTCGCGCGGTGTCGTCGAGCATCCGCCGCCTCTCCGAGCTGCTCACCCAGCACGACGCCGCGAGCGAGGGCGGGTCGGAGGAGCACCGCGCGCGCCGGAGGATGCTGGAGGAGATCGACACCCTCTGGCGCACCGCGCCGCTCCGCGCCGAGAAGCCCTCGCCGACCGACGAGGTGCGCACGGTCATGGGTGTGTTCGACGAGACCCTGTTCACCACCGTGCCGCACGTGTACCGGCGCATCGACGACGCACTCCGCGGCGACGACTCCGGCTCGAGCGCTCCGGTCGTGCCCGCGTTCGTGCGCATCGGGTCCTGGGTCGGCGGCGACCGCGACGGCAACCCGTTCGTGACCGCATCCGTCACCCGTGAGGCGTCACAGATCGCCTCCGACCACGTGCTGCGGGGGCTGGAGCGCGCACTCGAGCGCATCGGCCGCGCCCTCACGCTGGACGCCGAGGACACCCCTGCGAGCGCCGGAGTCACGGCGCTGTGGGAGGCCTTCGCCGCCGCTGAGCCGCGCGTCGCCGAGGAGCTGGGCGCCCGCTCCCCCGGTGAGCCGCACCGCCGCGTGCTGCTCGCCCTCGCCCACCGTGTCGCGGCCACCCGCCGTGGCGAGGAGCAGCGCTACTCGCGCCCCGAGGAGCTGCTCGACGACCTGCGCACGGTGCAGTCGTCGCTGGCGGATGCGGGCGCGAAGCGCCATGCGTTCGGCGGCGTGCAGCACCTCATCTGGCAGGTGGAGACCTACGGCTTCCATCTGACCGAGCTCGAGGTGCGTCAGCACTCGCAGGTGCACCGCAAGGCGCTCTCGGAGCTCTCCAGCGGCGACGCGATCAGCGCGCAGACCGAGGAGGTGCTCGAGGTCTTCCGCGTGATCGCCGAGATCCAGCGCGACCGCGGCCTGCGGGCTGCCGGCCGCTATGTCGTGTCGTTCACTCAGTCGGCGTCCGACCTCGCGAACGTGTATGCGCTCGCGAGGCACGCGCTGGGCGACGACGCCCCCGTGCTCGACGTCGTTCCCCTGTTCGAGACCTTCGCCGACCTGCAGGCGGCGCCCGCCATCCTCGCGGAGGCCGTGACGTTCCCGGAGTTCCAGGAACGCCTCGCCGCGACGGGCAACCGGCTCGAGGTCATGCTCGGCTACTCCGACTCGTCGAAGGACGTCGGCCCGGTCGCCGCGAACCTCGCCCTGTACGAGGCGCAGGAGAAGATCGCGCAGTGGGCCAAGGACTCCGACATCGAACTGACCCTGTTCCATGGTCGCGGCGGTGCTCTGGGCCGAGGCGGCGGACCCGCCAACTCGGCCATCCTCGCTCAGCCACCGCACTCGGTCGACGGTCGCTTCAAGCTCACCGAGCAGGGCGAGGTCATCTTCGCGCGCTACGGCGAGCCGGCCATCGCGATGCGCCACATCGATCAGGTCGCCGCGGCGACGCTGCTCGCCTCGTCTCCGTCCGTCGAGAAGCACACGAGCGACGCCGCCGCACGCTTCGCCGACATCGCCGCTGTCATGGACACCTCGTCGCGCGAGCGATTCTTCTCCCTCGTCAAGGCGGAGGGTTTCGCCCCCTGGTTCGCCACGGTCACCCCTCTCGAGGAGATCGGCCTGCTCGCCCTGGGCTCCCGTCCGGCTCGACGCGGACTGTCGGTCGAGTCGCTGGAAGACCTGCGCGCGATCCCGTGGGTCTTCGCCTGGACCCAGGCCCGCATCAACCTCGCCGGCTGGTTCGGACTCGGAACCGCTCTCGCCGCCGTCGGCGACGAGGCCCGTCTCGCCGAGGCCTATCGCGACTGGCCGCTGCTGCGCACCATGATCGACAACGTCGCCATGAGCCTCGCGAAGACCGATGAGCGCATCGCCCGCCAATACCTCGCCCTCGGCGATCGGGACGATCTCGCGCAGCTCGTGCTCGACGAGCTGTCGCTGACGCGCGAGTGGGTCATCCGTCTCACCGGCGGCGTGGGCCTGCTCGAGAACAAGCCGATCCTGCAGCGCGCCGTGCAGCTGCGCACTCCGTACGTCGACGCCCTGTCGCTGCTGCAGCTGCGCGCCCTCCGCGCGCTGCGCGACCCGGCCGAGGCGACCGGCTCGGGTGCCGACGACGAGCAGCGGCGACTGCTGCTGCTCTCGGTGAGCGGCGTCGCGGCGGGCCTCCAGAACACCGGGTGACCCCCGCGTCGTCGTCCCCGATCAAGCGCCTGCCGGTGTGAAGGTGCTCACCTCGGCGTGCCCGCTAGAGTGAAAACTTCGCCGTATCCGGCGCACCCTCACGCGACACGATCGCACGCAGCACCATCCCCCGATCAGAAAGCACTTTCGCGTGACCTCTCCGTCTTCCGTCGACTTCCATCCGCTCGCCGCCGACGTGCAGCCCGTGTTCGACACGGTGCTCGCCCGCAGCCCGCACGAGCCCGAGTTCCAGCAGGCCGTGAACGAGGTGCTGAACTCGATCGCACCGGTACTCGCGCGCAACCCGCAGTACGTCGACGGCGGCATCCTCGAGCGTCTGGTGGAGCCGGAGCGGCAGATCCTGTTCCGCGTGCCGTGGGTCGACGATGCCGGGCGTCTGCAGGTCAACCGCGGCTACCGCATCCAGTTCTCCTCGGTGCTCGGACCGTACAAGGGCGGCCTGCGCTTCCACCCGTCGGTCAACCTGTCGATCATCAAGTTCCTCGGGTTCGAGCAGATCTTCAAGAACGCGCTGACAGGCCAGGGCATCGGCGGCGGCAAGGGCGGATCCGACTTCGACCCGCACGGCAGGTCGGATGCCGAGATCATGCGCTTCTGCCAGTCGTTCATGAACGAGCTCTACCGTCACCTCGGCGAGCACACCGACGTCCCCGCCGGCGACATCGGCGTCGGCGGTCGCGAGATCGGCTACCTGTTCGGCCAGTACCGCAAGATCACCAACCGCCACGAGTCCGGCATGTTCACCGGCAAGGGCACCGGCTGGGGTGGCGCAGAGGTGCGCACCGAGGCGACCGGCTATGGCGCGGTGTTCTTCGCACAGGAGATGCTCGGCGTGCACAGCGACTCGCTCGACGGCAAGCGCGTCGGCGTCTCGGGCTCGGGCAACGTCGCGATCTACGCGATCCAGAAGGCATCCCAGCTCGGCGCGACCGCCGTCACGGCATCCGACTCGTCGGGGTACGTCGTCGACGACGCCGGCATCGACGTCGACCTGCTGCGCCAGATCAAGGAGGTCGAGCGCGCGCGCATCGTCGAGTACGCCCACCGTCGCCCCGGCGCCCGATTCATCGAAGGCGGCAGCGTCTGGGAGGTCCCGGTCGACATCGCCGTGCCGTCGGCGACCCAGAACGAACTCGACCTCCACGCCGCCGAGACCCTGATCGCCAACGGCGTGCGAGCGGTCTCGGAGGGCGCGAACATGCCCTGCGTCCCCGCTGCCGTCGATGCGTTCCAGAGCGCCGGAGTCCTCTTCGCGCCGGGCAAGGCCGCGAACGCGGGAGGCGTCGCCACCTCCGCTCTCGAGATGAGCCAGAACGCGTCTCGCCAGCGGTGGAGCTTCGACGCGAGCGAGAACAAGCTGCGCGAGATCATGGCGGACATCCACCGCGCCGCGTTCGACGCCGCGGAGCGCTACGACGTGTCCGGCGACTATGTCGCCGGGGCGAACATCGCGGGCTTCGAGCGCGTCGCGGGCGCGATGCTCGCCCAGGGCGTGATCTGACCGGAGTCGCACCCACTGCGCACGACACAAGAGCCGCCTCCCTCCCGGGCAGGCGGCTCTTGCGCGTTCTCGACGCCTGAGGTGCTCAGTTCTCGTCGACCGGCACCTTCACGACCTTGTTGAACCCGGTCACCGCCTGGTTCTCATCGAACGCGACCACCTTCTTGCGGAACCCCTTCGTGATCACGGCGAGGTAGATCAGGCCGAGAGCGGTCCAGATGAGTCCCCCTGTCAGGGCGTCGGAGTGCAGGTTCACCCACAGCAGACCCGTGAGGAGCATGCCGATGCCCGGCATCACGATGTACGAGAAGATGTCGCGCGGTGTGTGGCGCCGCCCCTTGCGCACGGCGAACCAGGCGATCACCGAGATGTTGACGAAGGTGAACGCGATCAGGGCGCCGTAGTTGATCCACGCCGCGATCAGCTCGAGGGTGAACGGGATCGCGAGCAGCGAGATCGCGCCGACCAGCACGATGTTGAAGGTGGGCGTGTGGGTGCGCGGGTTGATGTAGCCGAAGGCCTTCTGCGGAAGGACGTTGTTGCGACCCATCACGAGCAGCATCCGCGAGACGGATGCGTGCGAGGCGAGACCCGAGGCGAGCGTGGCGCAGAAGCCCGCGGCGGTCAGCACGGCCATGAGCACGTTGCCCCCGACCAGGTTTCCGATGATCGGCAGCGTCGAATCCTCGACGTACTGCATGTCGCCACCGGGTGCGAACTCGTTCCAGTCGGGGAAGCGCAGCTGCGTGACGTACGCGGCGACGAGGAAGATCGCGCCGCCGAGCAGCACGGTCAGCAGGATCGCCTTGGGCATCGTCTTCGGATCCTTCGCCTCCTCGGCGTACATCGTCACGGCGTCGAACCCGATGAACGAGAAGCAGACGATCGTCGCGCCCATGAGCACCGCGCCGATCGTCGCACCGTCGTGGATGAAAGGCGCGGCCGACGCGATCGTGCCCGCTCCCTCGCCGCGCATCAGCTGCGCGACGACCATGACGACGAACACGACCATCACGACGATCGAGAACACGAGCAGGATCATGTTCATGTTCGAGGTGCCGCGCATCGTCATGTAGATGATGCTCGTGACGAGGATGCAGTACAGCACGACCCAGATCCAGCCGGGGATGTCGGGGAAGAGCGCTTCGAGGTAGCTGCGGATGATGAGGCAGTTGACCATCGGGAGCAGCACATAGTCGATGAGCGAGGTCCAGCCGACCATGAACCCGAGGTTCGGGTGGATCGACTCGCGGACGTATGTGTACGCAGACCCGGCGCTCGGGATGGCGCGGGAGATCTTGCCGTAGCTGATGGCGGTGAACACCATCACGACGAGGGCGACGAGGTAGGCCGCGGGGACGACGTTGTCGGTGTCGCGAGCCACCATGCCGAACGTGTCGAAGACGACGGTCGGCGTCATATAGCCGAGTCCGAGACCGACGATCGCCCAGAGGCCGAGATTGCGGCGGAGGGTTCCTCCGCCCTGCGCGAGCGGCTTCGTCTTGATGGGCGTGACCATGAGTACTCCTTCGGGAACAGCGCATGGGTCGGACTTCGGGCGGTCCGACACTGACGCTCAGTATGTACCCCGGAGATTCGTCAGCGGAAGAGCGGATCTGATTCGAAATACGCATTTAACATGCCGACAACCGACTCGATTCGAAGACCCCGCTCGATCACCAGCCCTCGGTGAGCACGCGGTCGAGCATCGCGACGACATGGTCGGCGCTCTCGACCGACAGACAGAGCGGGGGTTTGATCTTCAGCACGTTCGAGCGCTCCGAGGTGGTGAGCACGATCACGCCGAGCTCGCGAAGCCTCTCGCAGATCGCGGCCGCCTCGGCCGCCGCCGGGTGCAGGGTCTCGGGGTCGCGCACGAGCTCGACCCCGAGATACAGCCCCTGCCCGTGCACGGGCCCGACGATCGGATGCCGTTGCGCGAGTGCACGGAGCGACTCCGCCAGATGCCGACCGACGTCGAGCGCGTTGCGCTGCAGGTCGTCCTCGACCATGGCATCGAGGACCGCGAGGCCGACGCTGCTGCTGAGCGTGCTGCCACCGCCCGAGGAGAAGAACTGGCCCTGCTCGCTCAGCGCGTCGGCGATCCTCTTCGAGGTGATCACGCCGCCGATCGGGAAGCCGTTGCCCATCGGCTTCGCGATCGTGACGATGTCGGGGATCACTCCGGACTGCTCGAATCCCCAGAACGTGGATCCCATGCGCCCGAAGCCCACCTGCACCTCGTCGGCGATGCACAGGCCACCGTGTGAACGCACGAGGTCGTACGCACCGGTCAGATATCCGTCGGGAAGGACCACCCCGCCCGCGTTGCCGAGCACGGACTCGCACACGAACCCGGCCGGATCCCGGCCCTCGACGCTGAGTCGGTCGAGGTCGGCGGCGAGGTCGGCGAGGTACCGGTCCGCCGAGTCCTGGCCGCGGTGCGTGCCGCGGAACGAGTTGGGCACATCGGCGACGTGCACCCAGTCGGGACGCGTCGCGAGCGCATCAGGATTGTCATAGGCGCTGGTGGTGACCGCATCGCTCGCCATCGTCCACCCGTGATAGGCCTCTCGCAGCGCGACGACGGTTCGTCGGCCGGTGGCCGCCTGCGCGAGACTGATGCCGAGGTCCACCGCCTCCGATCCGCTGTTCACGAGCAGCACGGTGTCGAGGCCGCTCCCCTCGGGCATCAGCGCGATGAGTCGCTCGCTGTACTCGGCGAGGCCGCGGAACAGGAACCTGGAGTTCGTGGCGAGCGTCTTCAGCTGGCGGTTCGCCGCCGCCGCGACTCGCGGGTGGCCGTGGCCGAGCCCGGCGACGTTGTTCACCATGTCGATGTAGCTGCGACCGGTCGTGTCGACGAGGTGGTGCCGCCAGCCTCGCTCGATCTGCGGCGGGTGCTCGTAATAGCGCTCCTGTGCGGCCGCGAAGATGCGCTCGCGGCGCTCGAGCTCCTGACCGGCCTCGTCGCGCTGCGCGGCGGACCGGAGGCCCAGCAGCGGAGCGGGGTCCGCGGTGAAGCGACGCCAGGCCGCGACGCGTTCCGGGGTGACGAGCCGCGCGGCGATCGGCGGATTCGGCAGCGGGGAGCGGAGCGGCGGAGCATCCCCTCGCGTCAGCCCGATGACCATCGTGCGGTTCTCGAAGGATGCGGCGAGCCTGCCGATGCTCTCGCCCCTCTCGACTCTCCCGCTGCGATTCGGCTCGATGTCGGTGCCACGGAGCGCGAGCCTCCACCCGCCGTCGAGCTCGATGTGCACCCCGTCGTCGGTGATCTTCAGCTCCCCCGCGGTCGGCGCGACCAGTCGCGACGACGGACCGGGGGCGACATGCACCTCCGTCTCCACCGGCCAGGTGGCGGCCGCGCTCACGGCGTCGACGGTCGTCCGGGTGAGCCGGAAGACGCCGTAGGGAACCACGGCAGCGCGAGCACCCGCCGCGTGGGCCTCGGCCACGAGAATCGCCTCGGCATCCGGATGCGACCAGCGCCCTGCATCGAGCCCCTCGGCTTCGATGCCCGGATCGACCAGGAGGACTCGACCGTCGAGATCGGGAAGCAGCATCGACAGTTCCCGGCGGGAAGCGTCGGGTACGTCGGGAGCGTCAGGCACGTCGGGAGCGTCCCCCGGAATCTCGGCATCCGGAATCTCGGCATCCGGAGTCCCCGCATCCGGAGTCCCTGCATCCGGAGTCTCATCCGGAGTCCCTGCATCCGGAGTCCCTGCATCAGGAGTCTCATCCGGAGTCTCGGCATCCGACATCTCGAACTCCGGAGACGCGAAACCGAGCCGCGCGAGCACATGCTCGGACATCTCGGCGAGCGGAACGGCGGTCGCCGCGTCGAAGATGGCCTGCTCCCCCTCGATCCTCTCGCGGGCGTAGTCGTTGTCCCCGTCGATCGCGAGCTGACGCCAGCCGCTCGCGACGAGCAGCGCTGCTCTCAGCACGACGAGGGGCCACACCGCGACCGCCTCGTCGCGAGTGAGCGGGGCATCGGCGTGGAACGCCGCGACGGTGTCGAGTGCGCGAAGCGGGCGCTCCGGCTCATGGTGCAGCATCGACGACACGCAGACAGCCAGTTCCGCGACGCGCCAACCGAGACCCAGGTCTCCCAGATCGAGCACCGTGTGCGGATGCAGCCGCGAGTCGGCACCGCGCATTCCGGTGACGTTGTCGTCGGTCAGGTCGCCATGGATCGGCTGCACAGGCAGGCCGGCAGCGACGGTCGAGACAGCGGCGTGAGCCTCATCGGCTTTCGTGCGCACGCGCACGCGCAGTGCGGCCTCGGTCACTGCCGGGGCCAGCGCGATGATCTGCTCGTACGCGACGCGCATGTCCCACATCTGCTCACGGTCGAGCCCCGGATGCACGAGACCTGCGAGCGCGTTCACGGACGCCGCAGCCAGCGTGCCGAACTCCCCCAGGACGACGGGAGCGAGATAGCCCGCGTCGACCATCGGCTCGCCCTCAGCGAACTCGCTGCGCCGCACCGCGAATCCTCGCCAGCGCTGGGTGAGCTCACCGTCGAGCCCGGGGAGCACGGTGGGAACACGAACGCCGGCTGCGCGGTAGGCGTCGAGCGCCGCATGCTGCGCGGCTCTCGCGTCTTCGCCGAACACCGGGTTGTCGACGCGCAGCACGCTGCGTGATCCGTCCGGCTCGATCAGGACGAAGTTCCGATCCTGGTTGCTCCCGAGCTCGCTCGCCTGGGCGTCGACCCCGTAGCAGTCGCGAGCGATCAGCGCGGCGTCCTCCGTGCTGATGTCCGGTCGGACGAGCCCTGCCCCGTCACTCACCCTCGGCCCGCCGCGTGGCCGTCGGCATCGAGACGCACGTCGTCGGCATGCCGGGCCAGGGAACTGCCGTACCGCTCGGTCAGCTGAACCATCAGGTCGGGGGTGTCGCGGTCCACGCCGAAGACGTGCCCCGGGAAGTCGAGCTCGGGCTGGGCCGCGGAGATCTCCTCCTCGCGGTCGGGAGAGAGGAGCTGGACGGGATCCCCGACCGCGACCCAGCCGATCGGCACGACGGTGCCGGACGGCAGCACCGCCCGCCGGTGCACGATGGCGTTCACGCGCACCTCGCACTGGTCCCCGACCAGCGCGCCGTTGAAGATCCGGGCGCCCGACGCGAGGAAGACCTCTTCGCCGACGGTCGCACCCGCGATGCTCGCGAGGGTTCCGACGAGCGTGTGCGAGCCGATGTGCACGGCGTTCGCGGCCGTCGCCCTGATGAGCGCGTTCTCCATCACGATCACGTGCTCGCCGAGCGTGATGGGCCCGCCCTCGGCGGTGATCACGGCGCCGTGCAGCACTTGGCAGTCCGGTCCGATCGTCACGTCTCCGGAGATCACGGCGGTGGGAGCGACGACGGCGGTGTCATGGATCCGGGGCCGAGTCCCGAGGTGCTCGTACAACATGACGCCAGCGTAGTGGTGCAGCGCACGGGACGAGAAGGCCGACGGCGGCGTCCTGCTACGCTGACGCCCATGCAATGCAGGTGACTCGATCTCTCCCCCGCCTCCGGCCGCCCCTCGGCATGCCGCGGCATCCTCGATCGAAAGGCATCCTCATGCACTCCGCCGACCTTCCCCTGCTCGGACGCACCGCGCTCGTGACCGGCGTCTCGCGCAGGCGCGGCATCGGATTCGCGACCGCCACGACGCTCGCCTCCCTCGGCGCGAACGTGTTCGTCCATCACTTCCGCCCGCATGATCTCGACCACCCCTGGGGCGGCGACGATCTCGACGCCGTCCGCACCGGCATCCGGGACTCGCTCGCATCCGGAGCGGTGATGGGCGACGCCGAGGCGGATCTCCGTGACCCCGACAGCATCGAACCGCTGCTCGATGCGGCGTCCTCGCTGTCAGGACGGCTCGACATCGTCGTCTGCAATCAGGCGATGAGCGGAGGCGACGGGACGATCTTCGACATGACCGCCGACCGGCTGGACGCGCACTGGCAGGCGAACGCGCGCGCATCGCTGCTGCTCACCGCGGGCCTGGCGCGTCGAGTCCGGGTCGAGCTCGGCGGCGCGGACACCCCCGTCGCCCGCCCGGGCGACAGCATCCCCTCACTCGGCCCGTTCGAGAAGCCGACGGCGCACGTCATCTGGATGACCTCCGGTCAGGGCCACGGAGCGATGCGCGGAGAGATCTCCTATGCGACGAGCAAGGCCGCGCTCGCGGGCATCACGCGGTCGACGGCGGCGGAGCTGCTCGACGTCGGGATCGTGCTGAACACCGTCAACCCGGGCCCCGTGAACACGGGCTACCTCGATGCGGACACCACGGATCGCGATCTCTCCGGCGTCGACGAATGGATCACCGGCACGCCGTTCGGCCGAGTCGGTCGACCGGACGACCCGGCGCGGCTGATCGGCTGGCTGTGCACCGACGCCGGCTCCTGGGTGGTGGGTCAGGTGCTGACCACGGACGGCGGGTTCTCGCTGTGACGCACGCGAGGTCGCTGCGCCGCGCCTAGGCGTCGACGGTCTTCTCGGCCGAGACGGGCTCGGGGAAGATCGCGGTGAACAGCTGCCCGACCCACTCGAGCAACTCGGCCGCCTGCAGCGGTTCGAGGCCGACTCCCACGGCGGCCGGCACGGTGGGCATGGGCACCACGAGGGCCTCACCCCCGGCGACCAGCTTCGCCTTGGGATACAGCCGCTGCAGACGCACCTTGATCGAGTCCTCGAGCCGCGCCGGCGCGATGCGCAGGTTCGATCCCATGACCACCACGTCGGAGAGTCCTGCTCTGGCCGCGCGCCGGCGCAGACGTGCGACGGCGATCAGACCCTCGACCTCGTCGGGCGGGGTGCCGTAGCGGTCGGTGAGCTCGTCGATGACGAGGTCGATCGCGTCGTCCTTCGCCGTGGCCGCCGAGGCGGCGGAGAGCTTCTGGTAAGCCTCGAGACGGAGTCGCTCGCTGTCGATGTAGTGCTCCGGAATGCGCGCGTCCAAAGGCAGCTCGAGTCGCAGCTCCTGTCCCGACTCGACATCCTCGCCGCGGAACGTCGCGACGGCCTCGCCGATCATCCGAAGATAGAGATCGAATCCGACGCCGGCGATATGCCCGGCCTGCTCGCCGCCGAGCAGGTTGCCCGCGCCGCGCAGTTCGAGGTCCTTGAGCGCGACCTGCATGCCGGAGCCGAGGTCGTTGTTCACGGCGATCGTCTGGAGTCGGTCAGCCGCCGTCTCGCTCAGCGGCTTCATCTCGTCGTAGAGGAAGTAGGCGTACGCACGCTCGCGACCTCGCCCGACACGTCCGCGCAGCTGATGCAGCTGGCTGAGTCCGTACTTGTCGGCACGGTCGATGATGATCGTGTTCGCGTTCGAGATGTCGAGGCCGGTCTCGATGATCGTCGTCGAGACGAGCACGTCGAACTTGCGCTCCCAGAAGTCGTCGACGACCTGCTCGAGCGCGTGCTCGCCCATCTGACCGTGTGCGACCGCGATGCGCGCCTCGGGCACGAGCTCGGCGAGCTGTGCCGCGACCCGCTGGATCGACTGCACACGGTTGTGCACGAAGAACACCTGTCCCTCGCGCAGGATCTCGCGCCGGATCGCCGCCGCGATCTGCTTGTCGCTGCGGGGGCCGACGAACGAGAGGATCGGATGCCGGTCCTCCGGCGGGGTGGCGAGCGTCGACATCTCGCGGATGCCGGTGACCGCCATCTCGAGCGTGCGCGGGATCGGCGTCGCACTCATAGCGAGGATGTCGACGTTGGTCTTCATCTTCTTGAGGGTGTCCTTGTGCTCGACGCCGAAGCGCTGCTCCTCGTCGATGATCATCAGACCGAGGTCCTTGAACATGACCTGGTCGGTGAGGATGCGATGCGTGCCGATCACCATGTCGACCGTGCCGTCGAGCAGGCCGTCGAGCGTGAGACGAGCCTCCTTGTCGGTCTGGAAGCGGGACAGCGGCCGCACCTTGACCGGGAATCCGGCGAAGCGCTCGGTGAAGGTCTCGAGATGCTGCTTCACGAGAAGCGTGGTCGGCACCAGCATCGCGACCTGTTTGCCGTCCTGGATCGCCTTGAACGCCGCACGCACGGCGACCTCGGTCTTGCCGAACCCGACATCGCCCGAGAGCAGGCGGTCCATCGGGATCGGCCGCTCCATGTCGGCCTTGATCTCGTCGATGGTCTGCAGCTGATCGAGGGTCTCCGCGAACGGGAACGCCTCTTCGAGCTCGCGCTGCCAGGGCGTGTCCGGACCGAAGGCATGCCCCTTGGCGCTCATCCGCGCCGAATACAGCTTGACGAGCTCGACGGCGATGTCGCGCACTGCCTTGCGCGCTTTGCCCTTCGCCTGCGACCAGTCGCTGCCGCCCATCTTCGAGAGCGTGGGGCCCTCGCCGCCGACGTACTTCGAGAGCAGGTCGAGCTGGTCGGTCGGCACGTAGAGCTTGTCGCCCGGGTAGCCGCGCTTCGACGGCGCGTACTCGAGCACGAGGTAGTCGCGCACCGACTTGGTCGCATTGCGGCCCCCCGTGGAGACCTCGCGCTGCGTCATCTCGACGAAGCGGCCGATGCCGTGGGTGTTGTGCACGACGAAGTCGCCCTGTTTGAGCTGCAACGGGTCGACGACGTTCTTGCGACGCGAGGCGAGCTTCTTGACGACCCGCTGGTCGCCGCCGATGGTGCGGCCGTAGAACTCGTTGTCGGTGAGGACGGCGAGCTTCGCCTCGCCGATCTGGAAGCCGGCCTCGACGGATCCTGTGACGAGCGTCGCGACGCCGGTGTCGGGCGCCTCGATGAGCTCGGAGACGATGCGCGCGGCGATGCCACGGTCGGAGAGCACGTCGCGGGCGCGGTCGACGAGTCCGGCACCGGCGGCGATGACCACCACGCGCCACCCCTCGGCCACCTTGGCGTCGACGAACGAGATCGCGCCGTCGACGTTGCCGTGGAACGACGGGATGACCTGGGCGTCGATGGTCTCGGCATCCTCGCCGCCCATCGCGAACGGGCTCAGCCGCCACCACACGCCGCCACGGTCGCGGACGACCTCGCGCAGTCGGGCGATGGTGAGGAAGTCGCCGGCGCCGAGATCGATGGGAGCCGATGCGCCGGACGTCGCCGCGCTCCAGGCCGCATCGAGGAACTCGCGGTTCGTCTCGCCCAGCGTGATGGCCCGCGCGCTGGAGCGCTCGGGATCGACGACCGCGGTCGCGCTGCCCTCGGGCAGATACTCGGCCAGGGACTTGAGCGGACCGGACACCGCCGGGAGCAGCGACTCCATTCCCTCGACCGGAATGCCCTCTGCCATCTTCTCGAGCATGCCGGCGATCGCCGGGAAGCCGCCGATCAGCGCCCGCGCACGATCGCGCACATCGGGGGTCAGCAGCAGCTCGCGGCTCGGAGGCAGATCGACGCCGTCGACGTCGCCCGGAAGCGAGCGCTGGTCGGCGACGGAGAACGCGCGGATCTGGTCGACCTCATCGCCGAAGAACTCGACGCGGAAGGGATGTTCCGAGATCGCGGGGAAGACGTCGAGGATGCCGCCGCGCACGGCGAACTCGCCGCGACGCGACACCATGTCGACGCGCGAGTAGGCGCGCTCGACCAGCTGCTCGACGACGCGGTCGAGCTCATGACCGCGCGTGCCGGCGCGCAGCTCGAGCGGAGCGATCTCGCCGAGGTTGCCGGCGATGGGCTGGAGCGCTGCTCGCACCGAGGCGACGACGACGAGGGGGTGGTCACCCGACCACTCGGCGACGCGACGGAGGGTCTGCAGTCGCTGACCGACGGTGTCGGGGCTGGGACTCAGTCGCTCATGCGGCAGTGTCTCCCACGCGGGGAAGGTCACGACCTCGGCGTCGGGGATGTAGGCGCCGAGCGCCGCGGCGAGGCTCTCGGCGCGCCGCCCCGTGGGGACGACGGTCAGCAGCGCTGCGGGATGACCTGCGGCGCGGCGCTTCTCGAGCAGGCCGGCGAGCGCCGGCGCGTCGAGGCCGTCGACGAGGCCGAGATCGGCATCGGTCTGCGCCCAGCCGAGGGCGTCACGAAAAAGAGACGCCTCTTCCAAGGCGCGCAGAATCCCCGGAACAGTCACCGGACAAGCCTAGTCGCGGCCGCCGACACCGGGACCAGGAGCCGCCCGCACACGCGTTCTCCGACCCGTAGGATTCCGGGATGGAACCGGTCACCCTCACCACGGACCGCCTCACGCTGCATGTGCCGCACGAGTCGGACATCGACGCGATCGTCGCAGCATGCCAGGATCCGGAGATCCCGCGGTGGACAACCGTGCCGAGCCCCTACACGCGAGAGCACGCCGCGGACTATGTGCGCCTGATCGGCGAGTGGTGGGCCGACGGGAGCCAGACGATCTGGTGCGCGTATCGCGACGAGGAGCTCGTCGCCTCGATCGGGTTGCACCACATCACGCCGCACCACACCGGCGGGCACGCGGAGCTCGGATACTGGGTCACCTCTGCCGCGCGCGGCAACGGCTACCTCGTCGAGGCCGCGCGCGCCGTCGTCGACTGGGGCTTCGACGAGCTCGGTCTCGCACGGCTGGGCTGGCGGGCGGTCGCGGGCAACATCCCGTCGGCACGGTCGGCGAGGGCGCTCGGGTTCCGCTACGAGGGATTCGCACGCCAGGCGCTCACGAGCGAGCGCGGCCGCGACGACGGCTGGTTCGGCGGACTCCTCGCATCCGACGACCGCACACCGGTCGACTGGCCGGTGCTCTAGTCGCGTGTCCGACCCCGATGGCAGGATGAACGCATGCCGGAGATGCCGGAAGTACAGGGCCTGACCACATTCCTCACCCAGCGCGCGGTGGGGCGGACGATCGTGCGAACCAGCGTGGGCGCGATCGCCGCGCTCAAGACATACGACCCGCCGAACTCCGCACTGCACGGTCAGCAGATCACTGCGGCCTCTCGACGGGGAAAGTTCGTCGTGCTCTCGTGCGGCGACGACCTGCATCTCGTCTTCCACCTGGCCAAGGCGGGCTGGCTGCGCTGGTACGAGACGCTGCCCACGACGCCGATCAAACCCGGCAAGTCGCCCATCGCCGTCCGTGTCGGCCTCGACGACGAGAGCGGATTCGACCTCACCGAGGCCGGCACCAAGAAGTCGCTCGCCGTGTATGTCGTGCGCGACCCGCAGGACGTCCCGGGGATCGCCCGGCTCGGGCCCGACCCTCTCGACGAGTCGTTCACCCGGGAGGTCTTCCGCGGTCTGCTCCAGGGGCGGCGCACGCAGATCAAGGGCCTGCTCCGCGATCAGGGCGTGATCGCCGGAATCGGGAATGCCTACTCCGACGAGATCCTGCACGCCGCGCAGATGTCGCCGTACGCGATCGCCGACAAGCTCGACGACGACGAGGTCGATCGCCTGTATGCCGCCATGCAGACGACTCTCGCGGATGCGGTCGCCGAGGCCTCGGGCAAGCCGCCGGCCGACCTCAAAGACGCCAAGCGCCGTGGGATGCAGGTGCATGCTCGTCGTGGCGAGGCCTGCCCCGTGTGCGGCGACACGGTGCGCAGCGTCTTCTTCGCAGATCGCTCGATGGAGTACTGCCCCACGTGCCAGACCGGTGGCAAACCCCTCGCCGATCGTCGGTTGTCACGGCTGCTCAAGTAGCACTTCGACGCGGAATGAAATGCATCCGGATGTGTTGAGTACACTCAGAGCATCAACGTGCTCCGGGGTCGGTGAGAATCCGAACCGGCGGTGACAGTCCGCGAGCGTCTCGGTTCTCCGAGATGCCGATCCGGTGGAATTCCGGGACCGACGGTGGTGCGAGGCCCAGCCTCGCTAGTCCGGAAGGGAGGCAGCACGGTGCGCCGCCGCGCGCGCGTTCTGCCGACGTCTCCCTCGAGGAGATCCCCCGGAGCCTCAGAGAGGACCACGGATGGCAGTGAACGAGGCGGAACGCCGGGCGATGACCCGTGCGCTCGAGCTCGCGACGCTCGGACCTCGCGGAGTGAACCCGCAGGTCGGTGCCGTCATCCTCTCCCCCGACGGCGAGATCATCGCCGAAGGGTGGCATCACGGCGCCGGAACGCCCCACGCCGAGGTCGATGCCCTCTCGCGACTCTCCGCCGGTGCCGCCGAGGGGGCGACCGCTGTCGTCACCCTCGAACCGTGCAACCACACCGGTCGCACCGGCCCCTGCGCCGTCGCGCTGATCGAGGCCGGCGTCTCGCGTGTCGTCTATGCCCTCGACGATCCGGGAGCCGTCTCGGGCGGCGGTGCCGACCGCCTCCGCTCGGCGGGCGTCAGCGTCGATGCGGGCGAACAGAGCGATGTCGCACACCGCATCATCGACGGCTGGCTCACCGCTCAGCGCCTGGGCCGCCCCCACGTCACCGTGAAGTGGGCGCAGTCCCTCGACGGCCGCGCGGCGGCATCCGACGGCAGCAGCCAATGGATCACCGGGCCTGAAGCCCGCGCAGACGTCCATCGACGTCGCGCTGCGGCCGATGCGATCGTCGTCGGCACAGGCACTCTGCTCTCCGACGATCCCTCGCTGACGGCTCGCGACGGCGAGGCGCTCCATGAACACCAGCCCGTCCCGGTCGTGATCGGCTCGCGCATCACCCCCGACGATGCGGCGATCCGCCGGCATCCGCAGACTCCGCTCTTCTACGACACCCATGATCTGCATGCCGTGCTCGCCGACCTGCACGCTCGCGGCATCCAGAGCGTGTTCATCGAGGGGGGCCCGACGCTCGCGAGCGCCTTCGTCGCCGCGGGGCTCGCCGATCGCGTGCTCGTCTACATCGCGCCGGTGCTGCTCGGCGGCGACCGGCTGGCACTGACCGACATCGGCGTCGGATCCATCGACGCCGCCCGACGACTGACGATCGACCAGTGGCAGCCCCTCGGGTCCGACCTGCTCGCGATCGCTCATCCCGCGCTCACCACCGAAGAAGGAGCCGCCTGATGTTCACCGGAATCATCGAGGAGATCGGCGAGATCACCGCGATCGCGCCCGCCGGAGACGGCTGGCGGCTGACGGTTCGCGCCCCCAAGGCGGTCTCCGACGCCGTGCACGGCGAGTCCATCGCGGTCTCGGGAGTCTGCCTCACCGTCGTCGACTCGACCTTCGACACCTTCGACGCCGACGTCATGAGGCAGACCCTCGACGTGGCTGCTCTGGGCGGCGCATCCGTCGGCACCCGCGTGAACATCGAGAAGGCGATGCCGGTCGGCGCGCGGCTCGGCGGTCACATCGTGCAGGGACATGTCGACGGCGTCGGCGATGTCCTCGAGGTGCGACCCGGCGAGCAGTGGAGCGTGCTGCGCATCTCGCTGCCCGACGACCTCGCGCCGCTCGTGGTCGACAAGGGCTCCATCTCGGTCGACGGCACCTCCCTCACCGTGAGCGCGGTCAGCGCTGTCGACGCGGACGCTCACTGGTTCGAGATCTCGCTCATCCCCGAGACTCTCGCCGCCACCACCCTCGGCTCCCGCGCGGTCGGCGACCGCGTCAACCTCGAGACCGACATCCTCGCCCGTCACGTCGAGCGCCTGCTGGCGTTCCGGGCAGCACCGGAAGGAGGCTCGCGATGAGCCTTTCCACCATCACCGAAGCCCTCGAGGCCCTTCGCGCGGGGCGCCCCGTGCTCGTCGCAGACGACGAGAACCGCGAGAACGAGGGCGACGTCATCATGTCGGCCGAGCTCGCCACGCCCGAATGGGTGGCATGGACGGTCCGCTGGTCGTCGGGGTTCATCTGCGCGCCGATGCCCGCCGACCTCGCCGACAACCTCAACCTGCAGCCGATGGTGGCCGCCTCCGAGGACGCCCGTTCGACCGCCTACACCGTGAGTGTCGACGCCGCCGAAGGCGTGACCACCGGAATCAGCGCGCACGACCGCGCGCACACGCTGAACGTCCTGGCGAATCCCGATTCGACCGCGACGAGCGTCATCCGCCCCGGTCACGTCCTGCCGCTGCGCGCCGTCGACGGCGGAGTGCGCGAGCGCAGCGGCCACACCGAGGCCGCGGTCGATCTGATGAAGCTCGCGGGCCTGCGGCCCGTGGGCGCGATCGCCGAGGTCGTGGCAGAGGACGGCAGCATGATGCGACTGCCCGGACTCATCGAGCTGGGTGCACGCGACGGAGTGCCGGTCATCACGATCGAGCAGCTCATCGCCCACCTCAACGAGGTCGACCCCACCGGCTGGTCGCCCGAACGCGCCAGTCGTCGTGTCAGCCTGCGGGCAGACGCGACCGTGCCGACCACGCACGGGACGTTCCGGTTCCTCGCCTATAAGGACCGGGTGACCGGCACCGATCACATCGCCGTCGTGTCGGGCGAGCCCGCCGAGACCGCGCTCGTGCGCGTGCACTCCGAGTGCCTGACCGGAGAGGCCTTCGGGTCGCTCAAATGCGAATGCGGCCCGCAGCTCGACGCCGCCCTCGACGCGATCGAGCAGGACGGCGGCATCGTCATCTACATGCGCGGCCATGAAGGTCGCGGAATCGGCCTGATCAACAAGCTCCGTGCCTACAGCCTGCAGGAGGAGGGGCTCGACACGGTCGATGCGAATCTCGCACTCGGGCTTCCCGCGGATGCGCGGGACTACGCGGCTGCGGCCGGCATCCTCGCCGATCTCGGCGTCTCGAAGGTTCGCCTGTTGACCAACAACACCGACAAGGTGAACCAGCTGCGCACCCTCGGACTCGATGTCGTCGAGCAGGTGCCGCTGATCGTCGGCGTCGGACCGAACAACCATCAATACCTCGAGACCAAGCGTGACCGCATGGGTCACATCATCGGTGAGGCGGAGCTCGCAGAAGCTCTCGCCGACGGACGGAAGGACGACGCATGAGCGGCGCAGGAGCACCCAAGACCGAGAAGATCGACGGACGAGGCCTGAAGGTCGTCATCGTCGCCGGCACCTGGCACGACGTCATCACGAACGGCCTCATCGCCGGCGCCCAGCGTGTGCTCGATGACGCGGACGCCGACTACCGCCTCGTCCGCGTGCCGGGGTCGTTCGAACTCGCCCTCGCCGCCCAAGCCGCCTTCGCAGGTGGAGCGGATGCCGTCGTCGCACTCGGCGTGATCATCCGCGGAGGCACCCCGCACTTCGAATACGTCTCGGCAGCCACGACCGACGGACTGACGCGGGTCTCGCTCGACGCGGGCAAGCCCGTCGGATTCGGCGTGCTGACGCTCGACGACGAGAAGCAGGGTCTCGACCGCGCCGGACTCGAGGGCTCGAAGGAGGACAAGGGCGCGGAGGCTGCGGATGCCGCGCTGCGCACGGCCCTCCTGGTGCGCTCGCTGCGCGGCTGAGGCCGGCCCTCGCGTGGGCTGAGGTCAGCCTGGCCCGGTAGGTCAGCCTCCCCTTGGTGGCGCGCACGTCCCGCCTGCTCGTACCGTGAGGGCATGGAGACTCTGCGCCACGTCGTTCTGTTCGTCCATCTCATCGGCTTCGCCGTGCTGTTCGGCGCCTGGGCGGTGCAGGCGTTCGGCGGCAAGCGCGAGTTCACGCGCCTGATGAGCATCGGCATGACCATCGCAGCGATCGCGGGTCTCGCCCTCGCCGCTCCGTGGGGTCTGCCGGAGGGCGTCGAGATGAACTACGCCAAGATCGGCACGAAGCTCGTGGTGCTGCTCGCGATCGGTGCGCTCCTCGGCATCGGCACGTCGAAGCAGCGCAAGTCCGGCAGCGTGCCGCCCGCGATGTTCTGGCTCGTCGGCATCCTGACCGCCCTCAACGCGGGCATCGCCGCCATCTGGCGCTGACTCTCCTTCCCTTCCGCCGGATCAGCGGATTCTGACCTCGGACGCATCGATCTCGCGCCGGCGCCCTCGATCGGGAGGGGATCTGCGCACGGGAGGGCGGTGCGAATCCTGCGAACCTCCGAATCGACGATCTCCTCCGTATCGCAGCCACACCGGCGACCGAGAGAGCCGGCTCACCCACGACGGTGGAGGCCCTGAGCCACGGCCCGAAGGATCACGTCCTGCACTTCGGCCCACCGGTTCATGACCTGGTCGTACCCCACCCTGATGACGTGGTACCCCAGGAGCATCACCCGCGCGTCGTGCTCGATGTCGCGAGTTCGCTGCATCCCGACGTGGTGGCCGCCATCGATCTGCAGCACAAGGCACTCCCCGATGAGGAGATCGACGCGATGCCCGGCGATCCAGGTCTGGCGCCGCAGGGGCAGGTCGAGCCACCGGAGCCGCGGCACGACGACCGATTCGAGGCCGGAATCCGAGAACGGCGTCGCCTCGTCGATCAGAGCGCGACCGGATTCCGTCAGCGGGAGACGTCGAAGCATGTCGAGATCGACGAGTCCACGATGCAACGCGGAATTCCAGATCGACAGAGCGGTGTCCCGTGACTGACACCGCGCCACGATGGCGAGGACGTTCTCGATCGGATCCTCGAGGGTTCCAGGGACTCGTGGCACTGCCGGTTTCTCCCAGTGCACATGTCCTGAAGCGGCGATGTGTCCGGCGTGCGGTGGTGCCGCGACGTGGGGATCGGCGAGGCCGACATCCCACAGCCCTCTTCTCGTCGCCTGAGTGACGCAGGTGAGTATGACGCCGTCCCGCGCGGCCGCGATGAGCAGCGGGTCGGCATCGCGCGCCGCGACCCAGCCCTTGCGAACTCGGATCAGCTCGCCACGGTCGACGGCGACGCCGATCGCATGCCGTGAGACGCCGGTGACGAGCAGATCGCGCACCCGCGCGGCGCCTCGCGCGGCATCCACCATCGGTTTCTTCATCCTCTCCAGAGTGGATGAAAGGCGCACTCTCACCTCGAGAATGACTGCCCTGAGCCGCGAGTCGGGGAAAGACTCGCGCGTCCGCCATCCGTGCAGAAGCCCCGCGTCCTCATCGCGTGCGTCGATTCGGAGGAGATCTGCACAGGGGAGGTCGATGTGCGTCGTGTCGCCCTCCGAATCGAGGATCCCCTCCCCATCGTCGGGGAGCTGGGCCGAGGTGGGAAGCTGGGCCGAGCGGGGCGAGCTGGGCCGACCTCGGGGAGCTGAATGTGAGGGAGGGCGCGCGAGAGGATGCCGGAGTCAGCGCGCGGCGCGCGGCGGGGCCGAGCTCTCGCGCACGATGAGCTCGGTGCCGACGAGCGGCGTCTGACTGCGCTCTCCCCCATCGAGCTCGGCGAGGAGGGCGTCGACCGCGAGAGCACCGACCTTCTCGGGATGCTGCTGCACCGTGGTCAGCGGCGGCCACAGTTGGGCGGCATCCGGCAGGCCGTCGAACCCGACCACGCTGACGTCGCCGGGAATGTCTCGACCGGCCTCGCGGAATGCCCGCACGACGCCGATCGCCATCTGGTCGTTCGCCGCGAACACGGCGGTGACGCCGTCGTCGTCACGCAGGCGGAGCCCGGCGCGATAGCCGGACTCGGCTGACCAGTCGCCCTGCAGCGGATCGGGTGCCTCGATGCCGCGCTCCACGAGAGTCGAGCGCCAGGACTCGCGTCGACGCTCTGCGGAGTAGGACTTCGCCGGTCCTGCGACGTGCCAGACGGTCTCATGGCCGAGGTCGAGCAGGTGCTCGGTCGCGAGGCGCGCCCCCTGAGCCTGATCCGTGTCGACGAACGGGTGAGTCGTGCCGCGGTTCGAGTCGACGAGCACGACGGGCAGACCGTCGGGGATCTCGACCTCGGCCTCGTCGAGCTGATGCGCCTCGATCACGATGATGATCCCGTCGACGGCGTGCTCCTCCAGGCGGCGGAAGGCTCCCGCGACGGTGTCGCGGGCACTCGACTCGACGGGGATGAGGGTGAGGGCGTATCCCATCTGCGAGGCGCGCACCGCGATCGCATCGAGTGTGCGCTGGTTGCCGTACGAGCTGAAGGAGAACATGATGACGCCGATCGCCCGGAATCGGCCGGATCGCAGCGCACGAGCCGCGCTGTTGGGCCGGTAGCCGAGCCGCTGCATGGCGTCTTCGACGCGCTCCCTGGTGGCCGCGCCGACGTAGCCGCGCGCGTTCACGACGCGCGACACGGTCTGTCCGGAGACGCCGGCCTCGCGGGCCACGTCCTCCATGGAGGGGTCTCGCCGCCGCTGCGGCGGCTCTGCCGACTGTACCGAGGTCACGAGCACTCATCCATTCATGTGTTGACGTTGACACACTAGCAGTGCATCGAATATGTTGACGTTGACACACGGCGCCGTGAGCGCCCGATCTCTAAGAAGGTTCTCGTCAATGACGACTCAAGATTCCGCAGCCCTGGCGGACCACGGCATCCGCCGGCGTGAGAAGCGCGACTGGAAGGGATGGGCCTTCGTCGGCCCGTTCATGGTCGTCTTCGCCCTGGTCTTCCTGACCCCGCTCGCCTACGCGCTCTACCTCAGCTTCTTCCAGGAGAAGCTGATCGGCGGCACGGCGTTCGTCGGGTTCGACAACTACGTCCGCGCGCTCACCGACCCGCAGTTCTGGGAGGCGTTCGGCCGCGTGGTGCTGTTCCTCGTGGTGCAGGTGCCGATCATGCTCGTCCTGGCGCTGGCCGCGGCGCTCGCCCTCGACAGCGCACGCCTGCGCGGCGCATCGTTCTTCCGCATCCTGATCTTCCTGCCGTACGCGGTGCCCGCGGTCGTCGCGGTGCTCATGTGGGGGTACATCTACGGCGACCAGTTCGGTCTGACGTCGAACTTCAACGACTTCCTCGGCAGCGACCTCATCACGCCCTTCGCCCGGGAGTGGATCCTGGTCTCGATCGGCAACATCGTGACCTGGCAGTTCGTCGGCTACAACATGCTGATCTTCTACTCGTCGCTGAAGACCATCCCCACCGACATGTACGAGGCGGCGTCGCTCGACGGCGCGGGCGCATGGCGCACGATCTTCTCGATCAAGATCCCCTCGGTGCGCGGTGCTCTCGTGATCGCCACGATCTTCTCGATCATCGGCAGCTTCCAGCTCTTCAACGAACCCAACATCCTGCGGCCCCTGGCTCCGAACGTGATCACGACGTACTTCACCCCCAACATGTACGCGTACAACCTCTCGTTCGCCGGACAGCAGTTCAACTACGCCGCGACGATCGCCATCATCATGGGCGTCATCACCGCAGTGATCGCCTACGTCGTGCAGCTGCGCGGCTCGAAGTCGGAGGTGCGCTGACATGGCACTCCCCCTCGCCCGTCCCTCGCAGAAGCGCCACGATCTGATGAATCCGCGCAAGTCGAAGATCCTGCTGATCGTCATGGTGATGTACGCCCTGTACACACTGGTGCCGCTCGTCTGGCTGCTGTTCAGCTCGACCAAGACGCAGTCCGGGCTGTTCAGCTCGTTCGGGCTCTGGTTCTCCGACGACTTCGCATTCGTCGACAACCTGGTGGCGACCTTCTCGTATCAGGACGGCATCTTCCTGCGCTGGCTCGGCAACACGCTGCTCTACGTCGTGGTCGGCGCCGGAGGCGCGACGCTGCTCGCCACCATGGCCGGCTACGGCCTGGCGAAGTACCGCTTCCCCGGCCGGCGCGCGGTGTTCGCCGTCGTGCTCGGCGCGGTCGCCGTGCCGGGCACCGCCCTCGCCGTGCCGACCTTCCTGCTCTTCAGCGAGCTCGGGCTCACGAACACCCCGTGGGCGGTGATCATCCCCTCGCTGATCAGCCCGTTCGGCCTGTACCTGATCTGGGTGTTCGCGTCGGAGTCCGTGCCGACCGAGCTGCTGGAAGCGGCGCGCATCGACGGCGCCGGAGAGTTCCGCACCTTCTTCACGATCTCGATGCGACTGCTCGCACCGGGCATCGTGACGGTGACCCTGTTCACCGTGGTCGCGACGTGGAACAACTACTTCCTGCCGCTGATCATGCTGTCCGACCCCGCCTGGTACCCGCTCACCGTCGGCCTGAACCAGTGGAGCGCTCAGGCGATCGGCGCCGGATCTCAGCCGATCTACAACCTGGTGATCATGGGTTCCCTCCTCACCATCATCCCGATCGTCATCGCCTTCCTGCTGCTGCAGAGGTTCTGGCAGTCAGGTCTCACCGCCGGAAGCGTCAAGCAGTAGCCTCCGGCACCCTCCGCACCGCCCCCTGTCGGTCCGACGCTGGACCGCACCCCCGAAAGGACACAGCAATGAAGCACCTTCCCTCACCCGCCGCACGGCGCACCCTCACGGTGCTCGCGGCCGGAACCGTGGCAGCGCTGGCGCTGGCCGGCTGCAGCACCGGCGACTCCGGCTCCGGCGGCAGCGCTGCCGGCGACGGCTCGTTCGACTCCGTCGAGGCCGCTCTCGAGAAGGGCGGCGAGATCACGTACTGGTCGTGGACCCCCTCCGCCGAGGCTCAGGTCGAGGCGTTCGAGAAGGAGTACCCGAACGTCAAGGTGAACGTGGTCAACGCGGGCACCAACAACGAGGAGTACACCAAGCTGCAAAACGCCATCAAGGCGGGCTCCGGCGCCCCCGACGTCGTGCAGATGGAGTACTACGCCTTCCCGCAGTTCGCGCTGACGGATGCCTTCGTCGACCTCTCGCAGTACGGCTTCGCCGACTTCGAGGACGACTACACCGCCTCGACCTGGAACTCCGTCACCGACGGCGACGCGATCTACGGCCTGCCGCAGGACTCCGGCCCCATGGCGCTCTTCTACAACAAGGCAGTGTTCGACGCCGCCGGCGTCGCCGTGCCCACCACGTGGGACGAGTACTACGAGGCGGCGAAGGCGATCCACGCCGCGAACCCCGACGCCTACATCACGAACGACACCGGCGACGCCGGCTTCGCGACCTCGATGATCTGGCAGGCCGGCGGCAAGCCGTTCGAGACGTCGGGCACCGACGTCACGATCGACCTGCAGGACGACGGATCGAAGAAGTGGACCGAGAACTGGAACCGCCTCGTCGAGGAGGACCTGCTCGCGCCCTACGGCAGCTGGAGCGACGAGTGGTTCCGCGCTCTCGGCGACGGCAGCCTCGCGACCCTCGTGATCGGCGCCTGGATGCCGGGCAACCTGATCACGGGCGCCCCCGACGGTGCCGGTGACTGGCGCGTCGCTCCGATGCCGACCTACGACGGCACCCCGGCGACGGCGGAGAACGGCGGCGGCGGCCAGGCCGTGACCACGCAGAGCAAGAACCCGGCACTCGCCGCCGGATTCCTGTGGTGGCTGAACAACTCGGAGGAGAGCATCTCGACGTTCCTCGAGTCCGGCGGATTCCCGTCGACGACCGCCGAGCTGTCGAGCGAGGAGTTCCTCGCCGACGCGCCCGAGTACTTCGGCGGCCAGAAGATCAACGAGGTCCTCGCCGCAGCGGCCGACGACGTGGTCGAGGGCTGGAGCTACCTGCCCTACCAGGTCTACGGCAACAGCATCTTCGGAGACACCGTGGGCCAGTCGTACCAGAACGGCACCGACCTGAACGAGGGCCTCATGACCTGGCAGGACGCGCTGGTCGAGTACGGCAACTCGCAGGGCTTCGCCGTCAACAAGTAATCGCACGTCCGGGCCGGACGGGGACTCGCTCTCCGTCCGGCCCTCCCCATCGAAAGCACCTCATCGTGACCTCCTTCTCCATCGGCGAGACAGACTTCCTCCGCGCCGGGCTCCCCCACCAGGTGATCTCCGGTGCCATCCACTACTTCCGGGTGCACCCCGACCAGTGGCAGGACCGCATCCGCAAGGCCCGCCTGATGGGACTCAACACGATCGAGACCTACGTCGCATGGAACGCTCACGAGCCTCGGCGCGGCGAGTGGGATGCCACGGGTTGGAACGACCTGGGCCGGTTCCTCGACCTGATCCAGGCGGAGGGCATGGATGCGATCGTGCGGCCCGGCCCCTACATCTGCGCCGAGTGGCACAACGGCGGGCTGCCGAACTGGCTCACCGCCGGCGAGCGCGAGCTGCGCTCCTCCGAGCCGACGTTCCTCGCCGATGTCAGCGACTACCTCCGCCGGGTCTACGACATCGTCGCGCCCCGGCAGATCGACCGTGGCGGCTCGGTCGTGCTCGTGCAGATCGAGAACGAGTACGGCGCGTACGGCTCGGACAAGGACTACCTCGAGGCGCTCGTCGCCCTCACCCGAGAAGCCGGTATCACCGTGCCCCTCACCACGGTCGACCAGCCGACCGATCGGATGCTGGCAGACGGCAGCCTCCCGGAGCTGCACAAGACCGGATCCTTCGGATCGCGCAGCGCCGAGCGCCTCGCCACGCTGCGCTCCCACCAGCCCACCGGTCCCCTGATGTGCTCCGAGTTCTGGGACGGCTGGTTCGACTGGTGGGGCGGCGTGCATCACACGACCGACGTGGACACCGCCGCCGCCGATCTCGACGAACTGCTGGCCGCGGGGGCCTCGGTGAACATCTACATGTTCCACGGCGGCACGAACTTCGGTCTCACGAACGGTGCCAACCACAAAGGCCGTTACCTGCCGATCGTCACGTCATACGACTACGACGCGCCTCTCGACGAGGCCGGCAACCCGACCGCGAAGTTCTTCGCCTTCCGCGACGTCATCGCGAAGTACGCGCCCGTCCCCGACGAGCTGCCCGCCGCGGCCACCGCGGCACCGATCTTCTCCGTGCCGCTGAAGCCGGCGGGATCATGGACGGATGCCGCGGCATCGACGCCCGCATCCGCAGTTCCGCGGACATTCGACGAGCTGGAGCACCTGAGCGCTCTGGTCCGCTACGACGTCGAGCTTCCCGAAGGTCGCGGCGGTCAGCTCGTGCTCGACGAGGTGCGCGACCTCGCCTGGGTGAGCGTCGACGCCCAGCCCGTCGGCACGCTCTCCCGCACCCGTCATGACCGTTCCCTGCGGATTCCCGCGGGACGGACGCTCAGCATCCTCGTCGAGGAGGGCGGCCGCGTGAACTACGACCACCGACTCGGCGAGCAGAAGGGTCTGATCGGCGCTCCTGCCCTTGACGGCACGCCGCTGACCGGCTGGCACTCGACCGCGCTGGACGTCGCAGGGATCGCGGCGGAGATCGGCTTCAGCGGCGGGAACACGTCGAGCGGCCCGGGAAGCGCACCCTCTGCGTGGGTCGCAGACTTCGCGCTCGACTCCGCCGCCGACCTGTTCCTCGACACCGTTGCCTGGAGCAAGGGCTATGCGTTCGTCAACGGGTTCTTCCTCGGACGGTACTGGCGCAACGGGCCGCAGCGCACCCTCTTCGTGCCGGCCCCGGCGACGCGAGCGGGAGACAACCGGCTCATCGTGCTCGAGTTGGAGCAGCTGCTCGCGCCCACGGCCGACTTCGTGCCGGCGCTCGCTCTCGGCGACACCGAGGAATAGATCACAGGCACGGGCATCCGCCCAGTACCGTGTGTCTGTGCCGCGCCGAAGATTCTCCACCCCCACGCCCGCTGCGCGCGCCCGTCATGCGAAGCGGCGCCGGGGCCGGGTGGCCAGAGCGGACAACGACCTCACCGCCGAGCAGTGGGCCTCGCTGCAGGAGGCCTGGGGCGGATGTGCGTACTGCGGAGCGGGCGACATCGCGCTCCAACGCGACTGCGTGATGCCGATCTCCCGCGGCGGTCGCTACACCGTCGAGAACGTGGTGCCCGCGTGCGGGTCCTGCAACGCGAGCAAGCGCAACGACGAGGTCACGTCGTGGCTCCGACGCAAGCGACTCGACGAGCGCGCCTTCCTCAGCCGGTATGACGCCATTCTCCGCGACCTGCGCCCGACCGACTGATCGGGCCCGTCACCCGCTGCGGCGGGACTTCCAGACGGCCGCGGTGAGGTGCGCGGCGTCGGCCCGGGTGATGCTCTGCCAGTTGCGACCGCCCCGCGCGAACGACTCGTGCACGCCGGACGGCACCGCGGCCGGCTCCACCGGACGATCGAGCCAGTCGCACGCGCGCACGTGCACGAGGTCGACTGCACGGGCTTCGCCCGACGCGTCGTAGCGCCAGGGCCCGGCGATCCGGCCGAGCCACAGCAGTCCGTCGACGTCGCGCGTCCAGACGAACGACCCCTCGGCGACCGAGGAGAACCTCTCGAGCCTGCGCGCCGCCCGCTCACCGAAGGCGGCATCGACTGCGGCGAGCGCCTCGGCCGGCGACTCCGGGATGCGGTCGAGGCGACCTCCCACTCCGCAGACCCCGATCCGCAGCGCGCGCTCGACCGCGAGCCCCTCGCGCACCCCGTCGTCGCGCGATCGCATCGGGGCGCGGTACGCCGCGGGAACCTCGATGTCGTTACCCGCGCGAGGTGCGGTGGTCATGCGAGCGGCACCAGCGTGGCGTCGACCCGTGCGCCGTCGATCGCGACCGACATCATCGTGCAGACGGGCTGCCTGCGGCGGTCGGTCGGCGACCCCGGGTTCAGCAGGCGCATCCCGGATGGGGCGACGGTGTCCCACGGGATGTGGGAGTGGCCGAACACGAGCAGGTCGACGCCCGGGAACGCCGCATCCATCCGCTCCTCGCGCCGCTGCTTCGGTCCGGTCTCGTGCACCACAGCGACCTCGACGTCCTCGACCGTCAGCCGTGCGATCTCGGGCAGTCGCTCTCGCAGCGCGGGGCCGTCGTTGTTCCCGTGGACGCCGACGAGCAGCCGCGACCGGGACTCGATCAGATCCAACGTCGCGAGGTCGATCCAGTCCCCCGCGTGCACGACGATGTCGGCGTCGTCGACCGCTCGCAGCACCGCGTCGGGCAGTCGCTTCGCACGGGCGGGCACATGCGTATCGGCGATCAGCAGCAGTCTCGTCGTCACGGTTCTCCGTCTCGGGTGGGCACGGGCATCCGCCTCCGACTCTACGCACGCGGTCCAGCGGGATGTCACACCCACCCAGCAAACGTTCAGGAAGGCGTAGGATCTCTCGGTGCCTTGGTATACCGGGCCATGGATCTAAGGAGCTGTATGAGTACGTCCACCGCCCCCGCGAACCCGCGTTCGCGTGTCATCACGGCGAGCCTGGTCGGCACCACGATCGAGTTCTACGACTTCTACGCCTATGCGACAGCGGCCGTGCTCGTGTTCCCCGTGCTGTTCTTCCCCACCGGCAACGACACCACGTCGCTGCTGTCATCGTTCGCCGTGTTCGGCGCCGCCATGGTCGCCCGCCCCATCGGCGCGGTCGTCTTCGGCCACTTCGGCGACAAGTTCGGACGCAAGGCGACGCTCGTCGCCTCGCTGCTCACGATGGGCATCGCGACCTTCATCATCGGCCTCCTTCCCACGTTCCAGCAGATCGGCTGGTGGGCGGCACTGCTGCTGCTGATCCTGCGCCTCGCTCAGGGCTTCGCCCTCGGCGGCGAGTGGTCGGGTGCCGCGCTGGTCGCCACCGAGAACGCTCCGGCCGGCAAGCGCGCCTGGTACGGCACGTTCCCGCAGCTGGGCGCGCCGCTCGGCTTCATCATCGCCAATTTCCTCTTCCTCGGCATCAACTGGCTGCTTCCCCACGCCGACAACCCCGCGCTGAAGTCCGAGGCCTTCCTGTCGTGGGGCTGGCGCATCCCGTTCCTGTTCTCGGCCGTCATGGTCATCATCGGCCTGTGGGTGCGTCTGAAGCTCGTCGAGTCCGACACCTTCAAGAAGGCCGAGAAGAAGGGGGCGATCCGCAAGCTGCCCCTCGCGACCGTGTTCCGCCACCACTGGAAGCAGCTGATCCTCGGCACGTTCATCATGCTGGCGACCTACGTGCTGTTCTACCTGATGACCAACTTCACCCTCGCGTACGGCACGAAGCCGGCCACGCTCGAGACGGCGTCCGCCGCCGCTCAGGCCGCTGCCGAGGCGACGGGCAAGGACTTCGACGCCTCGGCCTTCGCCGCGCAGTTCTATCCGGGACTCGGGTTCGCCTACACGGACTTCGTGCTCATGCAGATCGTCGGCGTCGTGTTCTTCGGCATCTTCACCCTGCTCTCCGGTCCCATCGCCGACACGATCGGGCGTCGCAAGCTGCTGCTGTGGGTCACCGGGCTCATCATCGTGTTCGGCTTCACGTTCAATGCGTTCCTGCTCCCCGCGATGGACCCGAAGTTCACGGGCGCCCTCGCGCAGGCGTTCCTCGTGTTCGGGTTCATGCTCATGGGCGCGACGTTCGGTCCGATGGGAGCGCTGCTGCCCGAGCTCTTCCCGACGAACGTCCGCTACACGGGATCCGCGATCTCCTACAACGTCTCGTCGATCCTCGGCGCAGCCGTCGCTCCGCTCATCGCGCTCTGGCTCTGGGAGCTCGGCGACGGCGCTCCGTGGCTGGTGGGACTGTACCTGTCGGCGATGGGCGTGCTGACCTTCATCGCGCTCCTGCTGTCGAAGGAGACCAAGGACAACGACTACGAATCGGATCTCGGAGTCGCGGCCGCCGTCGAACTCTGACGCGCTCGTCCACGCGAAGGGCGGCATCTCCTCGGGAGGTGCCGCCCTTCGTCGTCCGGCGGTCAGTAGGCGGCGTGGATGGTGCGCGTCGAGCCGTCGAGCACCATCGTCCCGCCGAACGGCACGATCCACTGCGGCCGCGTGTGGCCGAAAGGCACCCCGACGCAGACCACCGCGTCGGGGTTGTACCGCGAGACCGTCTCGATCACCGCATCCCGTTGCGCGGCGCGCAGCGCGTCTGCCTCGGTCGACGAGGGGAGGAACTCGAAATCGCTCACGGGCGGACGCGCGACGACCACTCCCGCGACCACATCGAGGATGCCGCGCTCACCCAGCCCGCGCAGCCATCGCGCCACCCAGCTCGCCGGCGGACGCTCCTCGCTGGTCTCGAGCAGCAGGATCCCGCCGCGCAGGTCGTACGCCGAGGGCAGCCTGTCGGCCAGCGCGAGCTGATCGACGACCTCGAGGCAGCCGCCCCAGGTGCGACCTTCGACGCGGACAGCCGGACCCGACCAGGTCCAGTCCTCGGTCGCGACCCGATCGCCGTATTCGCTGAGAGCGCGCGGGTCCGTCCAGCGCCTCCCCACATCTTCCGACTCTCCGGGCTCCGTGATCTCGACCGTGCCGCCGTCGAGCAGCGCCGCGCGCAGCGACCGCAGATGCACGTCGTCGACCGCGGGCCCCGGACCGAGATGCACGGCCGTGGATCCGCCGTAGTAGCCGCGGATCCCGAGGCTCCACAGCCAGTTGAGGATGTTGGTGTTGTCGCTGTAGCCGAGGAACGGCTTCGGGTCGGCCTGGGCGAGCGCGGCGTCGAGGTGCGGCACCACCAGGATCTGGTCGTCCCCGCCGATCGTCGCCAGGATCGCCCGGATGCTCGGGTCGGCGAAGGCCGCGTTCACATCGGCGGCCCGGGCTTCAGGACTCGCATCGAGCTGCCGCGTGGTCGGATACTCGACCGGGATCAGTCCGGTCAGCTGCTCGAGTCGGCTGAGCGCCTGCTCGTGGAGCTCGGGCGCGACCGCGGGCGCGGCGAAGGCGGGCGACAGGACGGCGACGCGGTCGCCGGGCACGGGTTTCGATGCGGACAGCATCGGCCCAGTCTCGCATCCTGAGCACGGAGATGAACGTCAATGCATGTTGACAAGGGGTCGATCGTCAACAAGTATTGACGCAGGAGGTTCCCCATGACCATGAAGACCGCCATCGCACAGGATGACGCGGGCGAGCCGCTCTCGGAGCTCCACCGCCTCGCCGCTCTGCGCAGCGAGCTGGCCAGGGCCGAGGAGACACAGGTGCGACGGGCGCGCAATCTCGGCTATTCCTGGCAGGCGATCGCGAGCTCCCTCGGCGTCTCGAAGCAGGCGGCGCACCGCCGTTTCGGCAGGCACTGACACTCATACAGCCCATCCACAGGATCCGCCCGCACACGAAGTACGGTCGAACTACCCCCTTTCAGAACGAGGTCCCGCATGTCCAGCACGGCGACATCACGCCGACGCGGACGCGGCGCGCACTACGACGGCCCGCGCGCCACTTTCCGCCAGCTCCTCCCCTTCCTCTTCGAGCACAGGCGCACGCTCATCGTCGTCGCTGTGCTCAGCGTCTTCGGGGCGGCCACCTCGCTCGCGCAACCGCTGCTGGTCGGGCAGCTCATCGAAGCCGTGCAGTCCGACCAGGGCCTCGGGATCCTGGTGTGGGTCCTCGTCGGTCTCGTGATCGTGTCGTCGATCATCTCCGGCTACCAGCACTATCTGCTGCAGCGCACCGGCACCGCGGTCGTGTACTCGAGCCGTCGCAAGCTGATCTCGCGCATCCTTCACCTGCCCATCAGCGAGTTCGACGCCCGCCGGACCGGAGACCTCGTCTCGCGCGTGGGCACCGACACGACACTGCTCTACGCCGTGCTCACCCAGGGACTGGCGGATGCCGTCGGCAGCGCGATCCTCTTCCTCGGCGCGCTGATCGCCATGCTCGTGATCGACCCGGTCCTGCTGCTGCTCATCGTCGTCGTGATCGGAGCCTCGGTCGTCGTCGTCACGGCGCTCAGCGGCCGCATCCGCACCGCGTCCACCGCTCAGCAGGAGAAGGTCGGCGAACTCGCCTCCGGGGTCGAGCGCGCCGTCGGCTCGATCCGCACCGTGCGCGCCTCGGGAGCCACCGAGCGCGAGACCGAGACCGTGTCGGCGCTCGCCTCGGAGGCCTACGGCATCGGGGTGCGGATCGCCAAGATCTCGTCGCTCGTGGTCCCCATCGCCGGAGTCGCACTGCAGGTGTCGCTCCTGGTGGTGCTGGGCGTCGGCGGCTTCCGGGTCGCGGCCGGCACGATCACGATCGCCTCGCTGATCACGTTCATCCTGTTCCTGTTCATGCTCGTGATGCCGCTCGCCACCACCTTCGGGGCGATCACCTCGGTGAACCAGGCACTCGGCGCCCTCGGCCGCATCCAGGAGGTGCTGAACCTGCCGACGGAGACCCAGCACGACGCCGAGATCGCCGCATCCGTCCCCCGCGATGCGGCAGACCCCCTCGCTCCGGCGATCGAGTTCCGTGACGTGCGCTTCCGCTATCCCGAGAACGTGGTCGCCGCTCGCCTCGCCGCCGCGAAGGAGGCGCAGACGCTTCTGGCCGACGCGCACCTCGAACCGACCGACGACTCGGCCGCCGTGGCGGAGCGCGAGGTGCTGCGCGGCGTCTCGTTCGCGGTGCCCCGAGGTGCGCGCGTCGCGCTCGTCGGGCCCAGCGGTGCCGGCAAGAGCACGATCCTCTCGCTCGTGGAGCGCTTCTACGACCCGACAGGCGGTTCGATCCGCCTCTACGGCCACGACTCGCGCACCTACCCGCGCGACGAGCTGCGCGCGCAGTTCGGCTACGTCGAGCAGGACGCCCCCACTCTCGCCGGCACGCTCGGCGACAACCTGCGTCTCGCCTCGCCGGATTCCTCGGATGCGGCCTGCGAACAGGTGCTGCGCGCGGTGAACCTGGGCGACGTGCTCGATCGCGATCCGCTGCGTCTCGATGCCCCCGTCGGCGAAGACGGCGTGATGCTCTCAGGAGGAGAACGCCAGCGTCTCGCGATCGCCCGCGCGCTGCTCACTGACGCACCGATCCTGCTGCTCGACGAGTCGACCTCGTCGCTCGACGGCGTGAACGAGCAGCGCATGCGCGAGGCCATCGACGCGGTCTCGACCGATCGCACCCTCATCGTGATCGCTCATCGACTGTCGACCGTCGTCGACAGCGATCTCATCGTCGTGCTGCAGGACGGCGCAGTGGTCGGTCAGGGCACTCACGCCGAGCTGATCGAGTCGACGCCGCTCTATCGCGACCTGGCTCGGCACCAGCTGCTCGCCTGAGCGTCGCGGCAGGGGCACACGGGGTCAGCGCGGGAGAAGTACGCGAAGGCGGGATGCCGGAGACCACTCAGCCATGGGTTCGTCTCTGACGTCCCGCCTTCGCGGGTCTTGGGCCACGGGGGCCGTGGAGCGCCGGCTCCCCCGAACCGGCGCCCGGTCTGTCACGCCTTGTCGAGGCGGTAGCGCAGCGAGGCGAGCTCGGCCCGGAGGGCGGCGGGGACCTTGTCGCCGAAGGTGTCGTAGAACTCCTCGGTGAGGTCGGCCTCGGTCTTCCAGGCGTCGGTGTCGATCGAGAAGAGCTCCTCGAGGTCGGCCTCGGGCACGTCGATGCCGTCGAGATTGAGGTCCTCGATCAGCGGCAGGCGACCGATCGGGCTGTCGACCGTCGAGACCTCGCCGGAGACGCGACGGATGATCCAGTCGACGACTCGCGAGTTGTCGCCGAATCCGGGCCACAGGAAGCGGCCGTCCGCGCCACGACGGAACCAGTTCACCTGGAAGATGCGCGGTGCGCGGTCGAACCGGAGACCACGGCCGACCTTCAGCCAGTGACCGAAGTAGTCGGCCATGTTGTAGCCGCAGAACGGGAGCATGGCGAACGGATCGCGACGCAGCTCGCCGACCTTGCCCTCCGCAGCCGCGGTGCGCTCGGACGAGATGTTGGAGCCGAGGAACACGCCGTGGGTCCAGTCGGTGGCCTCGACGACGAGCGGCACATTGGTCGCCCGACGTCCGCCGAAGAGGATCACGTCGAGCGGCACCGCCTCCTCCCAGTCCTCCGAGATCTGCGGGCACTGCGCGGCCGAGACCGTGAAGCGCGAGTTCGGATGCGCGGCGGGGCGGCCGGAGTCCGGCGTCCAGTCGTTGCCCTCCCAGTCCGTGAGGTGGGCGGGCGCCTGATCGGTCAGACCCTCCCACCAGACGTCTCCGTCGGGGCGGAGTGCGACGTTCGTGAAGATCGTGTTGCCCCAGAGGGTCTCGACCGCCGTGACATTCGTCGACTCGCCCGTGCCCGGCGCGACGCCGAAGAACCCGGCTTCCGGGTTGATCGCCCAGAGGCGGCCGTCTTCACCGGGGCGGATCCACGCGATGTCGTCGCCGAGCGTCTCGACGCGCCATCCCGGGATGGTCGGGCGCAGCATCGCGAGGTTCGTCTTGCCGCACGCGGAGGGGAACGCCGCAGCCACGTGGTACGCCTTGCCCGTAGGATCGATCACCCGGATGAGCAGCATGTGCTCGGCGAGCCAGCCCTCGTCGCGGGCGATGACCGAGGCGATGCGCAGGGCGAAGCACTTCTTCGCGAGGATCGCGTTGCCGCCGTAGCCCGAGCCGAAGGAGTAGACCTCGAGCGTCTCGGGGAAGTGCACGATGTACTTGTCGTCGTTGCAGGGCCACTCGACGTCGGGCTCTCCCGCAGCGAGCGGCGCGCCGACGGAGTGCACGGTCTTGACCCACGGAGCGCCGTCGGCGATCTGGCGGGTGACCGCATCGCCGACGCGCGTCATGATGCCGATCGACGCGACAGCGTAGGCGCTGTCGGTGACCTGGACGCCGATGTGCGAGAGCGGTCCCCCGACGGGCCCCATCGAGAAGGGCACGACGAACATCGTGCGGCCTCGCATGGATCCCTCGAAGATCTCGGTCATCTTCTCGCGCATCTGCGCAGGAGGAGCCCAGTTGTTGCTCGGGCCGGCATCCTCTTCACTCTCGGACGAGATGTAGGTGCGGCCCTCTGTGCGTGCGACGTCGCTGGGGTGCGAGCGGGCGAGGTACGAGCCGGGACGCCACTCGGGGTTCAGCTTGATCAGCTTGCCCTCGTCGACGAGCCCGCGCAGCAGCCAGTCGTTCTCGGCACGCGAGCCGTCGACCCAGTGGATCGAGGCCGGCTGCGTGAGCGTCGCGATCTCATCGACCCAGGCGGCGAGCTCTGCCATCGCAGGGGTGTCATACGTCGGAGCCGTCCCGAAGGTGCGCACAGGTGCGACAGATGATGCTCGGGGGGTGAAGACTTCGGCGATCGCCATGACTACTCCTTTGAAGTGAGGGGCGTTTGTTCCATCTTCTTCCGGTTCGTGCACGACTTTCTGCCATTCCGGGCGATAAGAATCGCGCTTCTTTCGCTAGTATCAAGGAATGGCTCCTTCCGGCATCCACCTCGCGACTCTCGGCCACCGCATCAGGCACCACCGCCTCGAGAAGGGCTTCACGCTCGATGAGCTGGGCGCACTCGTCGGCGTCGCCGGTTCGCAGCTGAGCCTGATCGAGAACGGCAAGCGCGAACCGAAGCTCTCGCTGCTGCAGGCCATCGCGCTGGCGACGGGCACCGAGGTCACCGACCTCATCTCGGGCGAGCCGCCGAACCGTCGCGCCGCTCTCGAGATCGAACTCGAACGCGCCCAGGAGAGCCCGGTGTTCCGGCAGCTCGGCATCGCCCCCGTGCGCGTCACGAAGGGGATGAGCGACGAGACGATCGAGTCGCTTCTGGGCCTTCACCGCGAACTCCAGCGACGCGAACGAGAGGCGATCGCCACGCCCGAAGAAGCCAGACGAGCGAACACCGAGCTGCGTCTGCGGATGCGCGAGCAGAACAACTACCTCGCGGACATCGAGAGACTCGCCGAGAAGCAGCTGCGGTCCGCCGGGCACGTGCAGGGCGCGCTGACGCACCGCACCGTGAGCATCATGGCCGACAAGCTCGGCTTCGAACTGATCTACGTCAACGATCTGCCGCACTCGACCCGCTCGGTCACCGACCTCGAGAACGGGCGCATCTACCTGCCGCCCGCATCGATCCCCGGGGGTCACGGCCTGCGGTCCATGGCACTGCAGGCGATGGCGCACCGACTGCTCGGCCACACCCCGCCCACCGACTACGCCGACTTCCTGCAGCAGCGGCTCGAGATCAACTACTTCGCCGCCGCGTGCCTGATGCCCGAGACGGCGTCCGTCGCCTTCCTGCAGCAGGCGAAGAAGGATCGCAACCTCGCGGTCGAAGACTTCCGCGACGCATTCGGCGTGACCCACGAAGCGGCCGGGATGCGCATGACGAACCTCCTCACCCAGCACCTGGGCATGTCACTGCACTTCCTCCGTGTCGACGCCACCGGTGCGATCACGAGGGTCTACGAGAACGACGACCTCCCCCTGCCGATGGACGTCACGGGCGCTGTCGAGGGCCAGCGGGTGTGCCGGAAGTTCCAGGCGCGCGCGGCGTTCACGCAGCAGAACCGCACGAACGAACACCACCAGTACACCGACACACCCTCCGGCACCTTCTGGTGCTCGACGCAGACCGGCGCCTCGACCGACGGCGAGTTCTCGATCACGGTGGGCGTTCCCTTCGACGACGCGCGCTGGTGGCGTGGGCGCGAGACCGCCGACCGCGCGGTCTCGACCTGCCCGGATGAGGCGTGCTGCCGCCGCCCCTCGGCCGACCTCACCGAACGGTGGAACGGGAAGGCCTGGCCGAGCGCCCGCGTGCACACCCACATGTTCTCGCCGCTCCCCCGTGGCGCGTTCCCCGGCGTCGATGACAACGAGGTCTACAACTTCCTCGGACGCCACGCGAGCGAGTGATTCGCACCGACTCGGCGACTCAAACGTCGAGGAAGCGCGTGAACCGAGCGAGCGCCGCCCGCACCGCCTCGTCGTCGACCGGCCGCGAATCGGGCACTGACTCGAAGAGCTCCGGCGGAGAACCGAGCGAGGCGCTCGCGTGCGTCCAGCATCCGATCACCCGGCCGTCGGCGACGAGCGTCGCCCGCACCATGCCGTTCTTGCCCGGCCCGACGAGAGCGAGATGCTCAGGGGCGCAGACGTCCGTGCGGTCGGCGTAGGAGATGTAGTACTCGTCGAAGGCTCCGAGCGCCAGCACCGCCGGGGCACTCGATGACCGCCGCGGACGAGCGACGCCGACGAACACACCCTCGTCGACCTCGACCACGCGCGCCGCCGCGTGATCCCGCGCCTCGCGCGCCTGCCCCAGCGTGAGGCCGGACCACCAGGCGAAGTCCGCGACGCCGGCCGGACCGTGCCCGTCGATGTAGCGCACGAAGAGCTCGGCGAGCGGATCGTCGGGCGCCGCATGCTCGCTGATGTGCTGCTCGACGAGCACGAAGCGCTGCTCCCGGCTCACACCATCGCGCGCGACGACCTGACCCTGGCAGATCAGCCCGTCGAGCGTGAGCTCGCTCAGCAGATGGATGCCGCGCTGCCCGGCAGGATCGATGCCGATACCGGCGAACACCTCGAACATCTCGGCCCGCGTGAGTCCTCCGTCGCGCAGACGCGGCACCGCCGCCGCCACGACCGCGGCGACCATCGACGCATCGATCCCGAGATCGCGACGCCTGCCCGCCGCCTGCTGACGCTGCCGCGCGGCGGTCACCGAGAGCACCCAGCGCAGGTCACGCGCCGGGATGATGTGCAGCGTGCCGCGCATGGTCCACGCGCGCACCAGGTCGCCCCGGGCGAAGGCCCGGTCGACCGCGCGGAGCGGCGGCTCGCCACGGGTGCGCGAAGCCAGGACCCACCGTCCGGCGGTGAAGTCCTGGCTCTGCACCGCGAGCATGTGCGACGCGGCATCCGTCACCGTGCGCGCCGGAGCGCTGAGACGATGCGAGCGGAGCCGCTCGGCGCGCAGAGTCGCGGTCTTCATGCCCTCATCATGCCGGGCACGACCGACATCGCGCACTCACCCGTGCAGCGTCACCTCGCGACGTTCCGGCAGCACGATGGGGTGCGAGCCCGCCATGACCTCGAGCACGCGGATCACCTGGCAGGAGTAGCCGTACTCGTTGTCGTACCAGACGTACAGCACGACGTCGCGGTCGTTCGCGATGGTCGCGAGACCGTCGACGATGCCCGCGCGATGCGAGCCGACGAAGTCCGTCGAGACGACCTCGGGGCTCTCGACGTAGTCGATCTGCTGACGCAGCTTCGAGTGCAGCGAGACGCGACGCAGGTAGTCGTTCAGCTCGTCCTTGACCGCGGGGCGCTCGAGGCCGAGGTGCAGCACGGCCAGCGAGACGTCGGGGGTCGGCACGCGGATCGCAGAGCCGGTGAGCTTGCCCTCGAGCTCGGGCAGCGCGCGCGCGACGGCCTTGGCGGCACCCGTCTCGGTGATCACCATGTTGAGCACGGCCGAGCGGCCGCGACGATCGCCGCTGTGGAAGTTGTCGATCAGGTTCTGGTCGTTGGTGAACGAGTGCACGGTCTCGACGTGCCCGCGCACGATCCCGTAGGCCTCATCGATCGCCTTGAGCACGGGGGTGATGGCGTTCGTCGTGCAGGAGGCGGCGGTGATGATGCGGTCGTCGGGCTCGATCGTGCTGTCGTTGATGCCGTGCACGATGTTCTTGAGTGCGCCCTTGCCAGGCGCCGTGAGCAGCACGCGAGCGACCCCCGCCGACTCCAGGTGGCGGCTGAGACCCGCCTCGTCGCGCCATCGTCCGGTGTTGTCGACGACGATCGCGTCGTGGATGTCGTACGCCGTGTAATCGATCGTCGAGGGGTCGTCGGAGTAGATCACCTGGATGCGGGTGCCGTTCGCGATGATCTGGTCGGCGTCCTCATCGACCGTCACGGAGCCTGCGAAGCGGCCGTGCACCGAGTCGCGCAGCAGCAGCGACGCGCGCTTGACGAGATCGTTCTCCGAACCGCGGCGCACGACGATGGCCCGCAGACGCAGGCCGCTGCCACCACCCGTGTGCGCGATGAGGATGCGCGCAAGCAGGCGCCCGATGCGTCCGAAGCCGTAGAGCACGACATCGGTGGGGGCCGCTGCGACCGCTCCGACCGCCGGCGCGAGCGCCTCGGCCAGATAGGCGTCGAGGGGCAGGTCACTGTCGGCGTGGCCCGCGGCGAGGCGCGCGAGGTCGAGCGACGACGCACCGGGTGCGAGTTCGTGTACCGCCTCGAGCACCCCGAGGGTCTCGTCGAGCGGGAGCTGTTCATGCCCGAGCTGCGCCACCCTGTCGTGCACCTCGACGATGCCGGTGGCCGAGAGGCCGAGAAGTCGGTGGCCGTGGAGGGAGGTGACCACGTCGCGTTCGCGCTTGAGAGCGCCGATGAGCGGGATCATCCGCTCGGCCAGCTCTTCTCTCGCCGTCCAGTCGTCGTAGGGTGCGGCGGTTACGTTCATCTGCGTCCTTGCATGTGTGAGCGCGCCGAGGTCGCCGGCGCGCGAGATTGCCGGGTGAGCTTCGGGGGATGCGTCCAGGGTACGCGCCGCGCGGCAGGGTTCTGAAATCGCGGCCTGTCGCCCGTCGTTCACCCACACGACAGGGAATCCTGCGACCATCCGACGCGTTGTCCCCCGGGCACGCCCCGCGTCGAAAGGCTCCATATGACCGCCCCCTCCCGCCCGTCGGCGTGGCCACCGCTGCTGATCGCGATCGTCCTCGAGGTGTCGGCCACCCTGTCGCTGCGGGCCGCCGAGGGTTTCACCCATCCGCTGTGGCTGATCCCCGTCGTGATCGGCTACACCGGCTCGCTCTGGCTGCTGTCGATCGTGCTGGATCGAGGGATGCCCGTGGGTGTGGCCTACGGCATCTGGGCCGCGATCGGCGTCGTCCTCACCGCGATCATGGGCACGGTGCTCTTCGGCGAGCTTCTCGGGACGGTGCAGATCATCGGGATCGGCGCGATCGTGCTCGGTGTGCTGCTCGTCGAGCTCGGATCCCACTCACGCGAGACACCGGTCGAGGTGGCGTCGTGACCTGGGCGCTCCTCGCCCTCGCGATCGCGAGCGAGGTCACCGCTACCCTCAGTCTGCGCGCGTCTGAAGGCCTCCGACGCCGAGGGTGGATCCCCGTGATCGTCGTCGGCTATCTCGCCGCGTTCACACTGCTCGGCACGATCCTCGCCATGGGCATGCCGGTGGGCGTCGCCTACGGAGTATGGTCAGCGGCCGGCGTCGCGATCACGGCGATCCTGGGCCGAGTGATCTTCAAGGATCACTTCTCAGTCATGATGGCGATCGGCGTCGCACTGATCGCCCTGGGCGTCGTGCTGATCGAGTTCGGCGGAGCGCACTGACGCTTCCCGCCTGCGGCGCTGTGCATCCAGACGGCGGTCGATGATCGAGTACCACGTCACGAACACCGCGGTGATTCCGAGAAAGATGCCCAGCACCGCAGCCATCAACAGCCCGCTCGCGGTGCCATCGGCGGGAACAGCGAGGACGTCTGTTGCGAATTCTGCAGCCGTGGGCAGCGACCCGTCCATGGTGCGAGGCTAACGGAGAGGGGGATTCAGTAGCGAGCCGAGAACGCACCGTCGCTCTTGAGCAACTGACCCGAGACCCAGCGCCCTTCATCCGAGACCAGGAACTCTACGAGCGCCGCAACGTCTTCGGGCCGTCCGAGCCGCGCTTGCGGCGTCGCCTCAGTGAGCGCGACTCGCGTGTCGTCATCCATCCAGCCGGTGTCGATCGGGCCGGGGTTGAGGACGTTCGCTGAAATCCCTCGCGGCCCTAGCTCCCGCGCGGCTGAGATAACGAGCCGATCGAGAGCGCCCTTCGACGACCCGTACGGGAGGTTGCTCGTAACGTGATCACTGGTAAATGCGACGATCGCTCCACCGTGCTGGCCAGCCTGCCGAGCAAACGCGGCGATCAACAGAAGACTAGCTCGAGCGTTGACAGCGAGGTGGAGGTCAAAGCTCTCGGCAGTGGTGTCGAGCACACCGGACTGCACGTCATGAGCATGGCTCAGGATCAGCGCGGAGATAGTGCCGCGGGTGCGGTTCACCTCCGCAATGAGCGCCTCGGGACCCTCGCGAGTCGAAAGGTCAGCGGCGACGTCGGCATCGGTGAGATCGCTCGTGACCACCGTCCAGCCGGCATTCCGGAGGCGAGGCACGATACCGGCGGCGATGCTGTTCGCGCGCGCCGCGCCGGTAACGAGTGCGAGAGGCATCCGGCCACGCTACCGGAACCGAGCCGACCTCAGAACCCCACGCACATCACGGTGACTCCCGCCGCCATCGCCCACGACTCCACCGCGAGCAGGCGGGCGGTCCGCCCCTGATGCACGGGCACGAGCACCCACTCGGAGACGACCGTCCAGAGCACCACGCCGATGACTCCGGCTATCACGAGCACCGAGAGGAGTCCGTCGAGCCCATGCCCGCCGTGGCCGCCTGACTCGACCACCGACTGCGTCGCCCCACGCCCGTCACCCGCCGACAGGCTCTCGAAAGAGCAGATCGCCATGACGAGGGAGACCAGCGCGCGGTGGCAGCAGGTCGCAGCCGCCGGGGTGCCCCGCACGCCGGCCGTGCCCAGCATCGCGGAGACGATGAGGACGAGTCCGGTCACCAGCCCGATCAGCGGATCACCGCCGCTCACTGCGATGACGAGCATCGCCGCCGCCATGATCAGCGCGCTCTGCCGCCCCTGCCACGGCACGGCCCGCCAGGCAGCCACGCACGCCGCGGCCGAGACGACGGCGGCGAGCGCCATCAGCCACGGTGCTGCGGGGAGGAGGTGATCCACACTCGCATCATATTGATCAACTGCTCAAAATAGCGATACCCGCGGTGGATGCGTCAGGATGGGCATGTGCCCCGCGTCGTAGACCACGATGAGCGCCGCCGGCAGATCGCCGAGGCGCTGCTCGCCGTGGCCGCGCGCGACGGCCATGAGGCGGTGTCGTCTCGTGCCGTGGCCAAGGAGCTCGGTGTCGCGACAGGCTCGCTCTGGCACTACTTCGACGGGTTCGACGACGTGATCCGCGCCGCAGCGACCATCGTTACCCACCGCACCGATGAACGGATCGCCGCGGCCACGGATGGACTCAGTGGACTCGCACGCCTCGACGCGCTGATGCATGAAGTACTCCCCATCGACGACCGCACGCGCACCGAGGCCTACGTCGTCGTCGGGTTCTGGGGGCGCATCGCGACTCTCGCGCCCGCACCGAACGCAGGGGCACCCACGGTCGCGACCTGGCAGGAGGGCATCCGTGACGCCCTCGATCAGGCGATCACCGACGGCGAGCTGTCACCGTCGACTCCGACCGGCGCCGTGATGGAGTTGCTGCGCTCGATCACCTACGGACAGCAGGTCATCGAGGTCACCGAGCCGCAGGAGGCCTCAGCGCACCTCGCGGTGTACGACAGCATCCTCGCCCCCTGGCGCAGCTGAGCACACCGCGCTCCCCTGCCGTTCGCCGATGCCGCCTCGTCCGGCCGCCGCCCGAGCCCCTCGGAATCCTCGTCCGTCGCTCTTGTGCGCCCCGCCGCGCCGTCGTACCATCGACCCAATCCGTTTATTGAGCGAACGCTCGAAATAGTGAGGTACGCCGATGTCCCACCCCCAGCCCGTCACCATCGACAGGATCGCCGCGCCGCACCCGCTCGACCCCCTCACCGGCGAGGAGATCGCGGCGGCCCGAGCCGTGCTCGAGTCCGCCGGACTGCTCGGCGAGACCGTCCGCGTGCCGATGCTGCTGCCCGATGAGCCCACCAAGGAGGAGCTCGCCGCATGGAGGCCGGGCGCCCCCATCGATCGCCGCATCGACGCGACCCTGCTCGACACCGCGACCGGCGTCGCGAGCGAAGTCGTCGTCTCGATCACCCGCGGCGAGGTGCTGCGCGCCGAGCGGGTCCCCAACGATGCGCCACCCTACGGCCAGCCCCAGTACCTCTTCGAGGAGTACGAGCGCGCTGAGGCGATCGCGAAGGCGTCACCAGAATGGCAGGCGGCGATGACGCGCCGAGGGCTCGCCGCGCACATGGCTCTCGCGTTCTGCGGACCGCTCGCACCCGGGTACACCGGCCGCGCCGATGAGGTGGGCCGCCGGGTCATCCGCTCTCTCACCTTCCTCAAGTACGACGAGCACGACTCCCCCTGGGCGCATCCCGTCGAAGGGCTGGTCGTGCACATCGACCTCACGACGAACAGCGTGATCCGCATCGACGACGAGGGCGACGTGCCTGTGCCGGCGGGCCACGGAAACTACTACCCCGAGGTGCAGGGCGCCGCGCGCACCTCGCTCAAGCCGATCGAGATCACGCAGCCGGAAGGCCCCAGCTTCGCCGTCAGCGGCTCGCTCGTCGAGTGGGAGAACTGGTCGATGCGGGTGAGCTTCAACGCTCGCGAGGGTCTCGTGCTGCACGACGTCAGGTTCGACGGACGGTCGGTTCTCAGTCGGGCGAGCGTGCCCGAGATGGTCGTGCCCTACGGCGACACCGCACCCGGGCGCTTCTGGATCAGCTACTTCGACGCCGGCGAGTACCTTCTCGGCAAGAACGCGAACCACCTCGAGCTCGGCTGCGACTGCCTGGGGGTGATCCGCTACCTCGACGGCTATGTCGCCGACGACCACGGCCATCCGGTGCGCATCCCGAACGTGGTGTGCATGCACGAGGAGGACTACGGCATCCTCTGGAAGCACACCGACCTCGCCGGCCGCTCGGACGTGCGCCGCTCGCGCCGCTTCGTGGTGTCGTACTTCTCGACGATCGGCAACTACGACTACGGGTTCTACTGGCACTTCTCCCTCGACGGCTCGATCGAGGTCGTCGCCAAGGCCACCGGGATCGTATTCGCCGGCGCCGGCGAACCGGGGGTGCGGCAGAAGCACGCCACCGAGCTCGCGCCGGGCGTCTTCGCGCCGGTGCACCAGCACCTGTTCTGCGCACGGCTCGATGTCGCCGTCGACGGCGAGGAGAACCGTCTGGTCGAGATCGACGCGCAGCGCATCCCGATGGGGCCGGACAACCCGTTCGGCAATGCCTTCACGTGGTCGGAGACTCCGTTGCTCTCCGAGGGCGAGGCGCAGCGGGAGGCGGACACCTCGGTCGCGCGCGCGTGGGAGGTGCAGAGCACCACTCGGACGAACCACGTCGGCCGCCCCACGGCCTATCACCTGATCCCAGAGCCCACCGCTCTGCTGATGGCCGACCCCGCGTCATCCGTCGCCGCGCGTGCGGCGTTCGCGACCAAGCATCTCTGGGCCACCCGCCATGAACACGGGCAGATCTGGCCGGCCGGCCGGTATCCGAACGCGCACCAGGGAGGCTCCGGCCTGCCGGAGTACTCGGCGGGCGACCGTTCGCTCGACGGCGAGGACATCGTGCTGTGGCACACCTTCGGACTCACGCACTTCCCGCGCCCCGAGGACTGGCCGATCATGCCGGTCGACTATGCCGGATTCTGGTTCAAGCCGAACGGCTTCCTCGATCAGAACCCCGCGATGGATGTTCCTGAGTCGTCTCAGGCGCACGTCACCGAGGACGCCGGATGCTGCGGAGGTGGCGAGGGCTGCACCTGCTCCCATTGAGCCGCGGCGTCGGCCTCGGCGGTCGACGCGGCGTCGTCATCGGGAACGCCCTGGCGGAAGCACGCGGCGAAGGTACCCCTCACGACAGTGCGGCGATCGCGACACGGAGGATGCCGTCGGCGCTGTCGAGCGCGTGGGCCGAGGCTTCTGCGGACGCCCCCGTGGCGACCATCAGGATCGCGAGCTTGACCGATCCCCCCGCCGCATCCAGGGCGGCGGAAGCCTGGTCGACCTCTGCGCCGGTGAGCTCCGTCACGGTGCGGATCGAGCGCGCGCGCAGCTTCTCGTTCGTCGCCTGAAGATCGACCATCACGCCGTGATAGGTCTTGCCGAGCTTGATCATCGACAGCGTGGTGAGCATGTTCACGACGAGCTTCTGGGCTGTTCCCGACTTCAGACGCGTCGATCCCGAGATGAACTCGGGCCCCGTGACCACCTCGATCGCGATCTCGGCGACCGCACCGATCTCGGATGCCGGATTCGAGGCGATCGCCACGGTGAGCGCGCCGACTCCCCGAGCGAACTCCAGACCGCCGACGACGTACGGGGTGCGACCCGACGCCGAGATCCCGACGACGGCGTCGCGCTCGGTGAGGCCGAGCTCGCGCAGCGAGGCCGCTGCCGCCGCGTCGTCGTCCTCGGCATTCTCGACCGCCGACCGGATGGCCGTCTCGCCTCCGGCGATCAGCCCCACCACCATCGAGGGGTCGGTGCCGAAGGTCGGCGGGCATTCGCTCGCGTCGAGAACTCCGACGCGGCCTGCGGTGCCCGCCCCGAGATAGATGAGTCGTCCGCCGGCGCGGAAGCGGGCGGTGATGCCGTCGACCGCCGCGGCGATCTCCGCACTCCGCTCGCCGACGGCCGCCGGCACACGATGATCTTCCGCGTTCATGCGCCGCACGAGCTCATCGGTGTCGAGCAGATCGAGGTCGCCGCGATCGGTCGTCGACGCCTCGGTGCCGAGCGTCGAGAGGACGTCGAGGAGCGCAGTCAGTCTGGCGTGTTCATTCGGCACGATGCACGAACCTTTCGTGGGGAAGATCGGTGCGCTCCGCGAGCAGGAGCGCACCGTCGAGGGCGTCGCCGGAGGAGACGACGACCGTGCGGTCAGCGGCGCGGAGCGCCTGGGCGAGCGACGAGCGGAACCAGACATGGTCGGTGAGCCCTCCGTGCAGGGCGACCTCGCGACTGCTCGAGGACGCCGCGATCGCCGACGCGACGAGCAGGCGGATGCCCTCGGCGGCGATGTCCGCGGAGACGGCGTCGCCACTCTGCGCCGCATCGAGGAGCAGCGGCGCCAGAGTCGCGAGACGGCGAGGCACCGGCCCGTCCATGGAGATCCAGGCGGGAACCGCGGCGGGCTCGCCGATCGTCGCCGCGACCGCATCGGTGAGCACGGTCTCGACCGCGAGCCCGACCGAGGCGCGCAGGACGGCACGCAGCGCCTCGCGCCCGAACCAGGATCCGCTGCCGAGGTCTCCCAGCTCGGGACCCCACCCGTCGACCAGCGTCGCCACCTCGCCGTCGATGCCGAGGGCCGCAGCGCCCGTTCCGGCGATCAGCAGTACGCCCGCACCGCCCCCGAGCGCTCCGGCATGAGCGGACACCACGTCGGAGGTCACCGCGACGGGCACGTGAAAGGCATCGGCGAGGACGGCGGCGAGCTCTGATGCGGCCTCGGGGGCGGCCCAGGCTCCGGCCGCACCCACCGAGACCGCGGAGATCTGTGCATCGAGATGATCTCTCATCGGCAGAATCGTGGCGAGAGCTGCGTCGACGCCGCCTGCGGCCGCGAGCCCGGGAGCACCGATCCCGTCGTACACGGGACGCCGGGGCACTCGACGCTCATCGGCGGCAGAGACGACGCCAGAGTCGACACCGGATGATTCGGCGATCACGGCCCGGCAGCGCGACTTGCCGAGGTCGACGGCGACGAGAGCATGCGAAGAGGGCATGGAAATAGTCTACGCACGAGCATCCGGTCATGAAAGAATTGTTCACACGCCCGAAATCCGCCTCTGACGCAGGAGAGCCATGAGCATCCAGACGACGATCGCCTCGGCCGCCGAGAAGCTGCCGCCGTCGCTGGCCCGCATCGCTCGGACGATCGCCGATGATCCCACCATCGTCGTCGACAGCACGATCACCGAGATCGCGGCGAGGTGCGACACGTCGGTTGCCTCGGTCGTCCGCTTCTGCCGCACCATCGGCGTGAACGGCTACGCCGCGCTGCGGATGGCGCTGGCCACAGAGCTCGGTCGCGAATCCGTGCAGTTCCCCGCGGCATCCGGTTTCGGATCCGAGATCTCCGCGGCCGACACCCTGCGGGAGGCGACCGCGAAGGTCGCCGCACTCGAGCTGCTGGCCATCGAGGAGACCGTCGCGAACCTCGACTACGACGAGCTCGCGGCCGCGGTCGAGGCGATCGACGACGCCGACCGCGTCCTGCTCTTCGGGATCGGCGCGAGCGGACAGGCGGCTGCGGATCTCGGCCGCAAGCTGCTCCGCATCGGACATGCGGCGATCGTCCTGACGGACGCGCACGAGGCGAGCGCCGCCGCATCGCTCGGAGCGAGGAAGACCGTGGCGATCGGGTTCTCCCACTCGGGAACGACCCGCGAGACCGTGCACTTCCTGCAGACGGCACGGGCTGCATCCGGCACCACGATCGGCGTCACGGGTGGGCCGGCCTCGCCGCTCGCCGAGAACTGCGACCACGCCCTGCTCACGCGGGCGCGTGAGCCTCGCCTCCGCGCGGGCGCGATGGTGAGCCGCATCGCGCAGCTCGCACTGGTCGACTGCCTGTTCGTCGGTGTCGCCCAGCGCCGGCACGCGCACACCATCCATGCGCTGCAGCGCACGGCGGATGCCACGCAGCCGCTGCGCTGAGGACCGACGCTCAGGCCGGGGTCGGACCGGGCCGCTGCCCCGCGTGCACGGACCCGGCGGGGTGCGCTGATGCGGCGGGGTGCACCGATCCTGCGGTCCGGAGGAACACGATGATCCAGCTGAAGATCAGCACCGCCGCGATCAGCTCGACCGCCGTGAGGTTGTAGTAGCCGACGGCGAAGAACACGCCGAGCAGCACGATCACGAGCACGTAGATCCACCCGAGCACCACGAACACCCGTGGGATCGTGGGCACGAACCAGGGCAGCCCCACGACGATCACGGCGAACGCGACGGTCATCCCGGTGGCGACGGTGTTGTGCACGAGGAAGAACTCGTCGACCGGGAAGATCCCGACGCACGCGAGGAAGATCCCGATCAGGATCAGCCCGCCTCGCACCACGCGCCGTCCGCGACGATCGACGTGGTCGTCGACCGGCAGTCCCGCCGTGGCATAGCGGGCGATCGTCGTCACCAGGACCCCGGCGATGATCAACGTCGCGTTGAAGGCCAGAGACGCGCTGTTGCTGCTCATCCCCAGCGCCGACAGGTTGTCCTGCCACCAGTGCACATCGCTGGAGGCGAGCATCGCCGCGAAGGCGCCGACCACGAGGAAGACCGCCAGGACGAGGGAGAGCACCATCGGCGTGAGCGCCACCGCGCTCAGGAACGTCACATAGGCGGTGAGAGCGAACGCGACGGCCACCAGGATCGCCCCGGGGAAGGCGAACACCGGGGCGTCGGTGAAGCTGCGATCGAGCAGTTCGGCGATTCCGAGCCATCCGAGGTACGCGATCGCGGCGTGCGCGAAGGCGATGGCGGCCAGGTCGTACCAGCGCAGCCGATCCCCGGGGACGCTGAATCCATCGCGGGTGCCGTCCGGCGCGACCGCCGCCGGTCGCACGACGAGACGCCCGAGCGCGAACGCCAGGACGGCGGTGATCGCGCCGCCGTAGGCGGCGAATGCGCCGATCGAGCCGGTGCCGCTGATCGCCATCTCCTGACCCCAGAAGACCGGCCACCCGATGGCGAAGCCGAGCACGAAGAACACCGCCCCGACTATGAGCGCGGTGGCCTCGAAGACCGCATCCGCTGTGTCGGGTCCGCGCAGCTGACGCAGGACCTGCATGACCTTCTCGCCGACATATCGCATCACTGGCCTCCGCCCACATCATAGAAGCCTCGCCCTCCGGACCGCGCCGGTGATAGCATCACGGCACGGATCGTATACAACGTCGTCGTTCCACCACCCGAGGTGATCAGTCATGAACGGTGCACTCGCCGCCCCCGCCGAATCGGTGTCGACGCTCGTCGCGCGCAACATCAGCGAGTTCCGGGCCGCCGTCTCGGAGTCCTTCGTGCCGCTCCAGGTATCGACGGCCGGGCCCGACCACTTCCGCGGGATCATCCGCGGCGCCTCAGTCGACGAGGTGCACGTCAACGAGGTGCGCGCCACCTCGCACGTCGTCGAGCGGACACCCGAGCTCATCGCACGCAGCGACCGGTCGTACTTCAAGCTGAGCCTCATGCTCGCCGGCACCGGGATGCTGATCCAGGACGACCGGGAGGCCGTGCTCCAGGCCGGCGATCTCGCCGTCTACGACACCGACCGCCCGTACTCGCTGGTCTTCGACGACGACTTCCGCACGATGGTCGTGATGTTCCCCAAGCACCTGATCAGCCTGCCCTCCGACATGATCGGCCAGCTCACCGCGGTGCGCATCTCGGGTCAGGGCGGTCTCGGCGGAATGGTCGTGCCGTATCTGACGCAGCTCGCCGGCAACCTCGACCAGCTCGCCGGCACGACAGGGGCACGACTGGCGCACAGCGCGCTCGACCTCGTCACGACGGTGTTCACCCGCGAGCTGGGCCTCGACGAGGTGTCGGCCGACCCTCATCGCGCGCTCGTGCAGCGCATCCGCTCGTACATCGACCGCAACCTCGCCTCGACGGATCTCGGACCCGCGACCATCGCATCGGCGCACTTCATCTCGACCCGTCACCTGCACGGCCTGTTCCAGGAGCAGGGCGTGACGGTGTCGACCTGGATCCGCACCCGCCGCCTCGAGCAGTGCCGTCGCGATCTGCTCGACCCGATGCTCGCCGACCGGCCCGTCGCCGCGATCGCGGCCCGATGGGGCTTCGTGGATGCGGCGCACTTCAGCCGCGCGTTCAAGTCGGCGTTCGGCATCTCCCCCAGCGAGTACCGCGCGGCGCACTGAGCGCAGCGCAGCGGGAGAACGTCCGTCAGGGGACGTAGACCGGCGGCGCGAACATCGTGCCGCCGTACAGCATTTGCACGGCGACGAAGCCCGGCAGAGACACGGCCGCCACGAGCGCAAGCGCGAGCATCGCACTGAGAAGCACCCCGCGGCGTCCTCCGTCCCGGACGGCGAAGAAGGCGCCGATCGCGATCAGGGCGTGGAGCACCAGCACGGGCACGAGGCCGATGGTGAACCCCCAGCCCTCCATCGTCGACCCTGCGGAGACGGCCTTGGACTGCTCGCTGAACTCCTCCTCGTACGACATCCCGCACCAGACCCACGCGACGGCGAAGAACAGGAGAGCGAAGAAGACGGATGCCGTCCAGGCGACCGCCTTGACCGCCGGCGAGAGGGCGGCCCGGGGTTCTGTTCGCATGACTCATCCTGACACCCGCCCGGAGCCGCGCCGCTGACGCCACGGCGGATTCCCAGGCCCGTCCTTGCTCTGCAGGGCACGCCGGTTGACTGTCGGCGCGCGATGGCGACGCTTCTCTTGAGCGGATGCCAAGGCGAGCCGGAGCATGAGGCAAGCACACCGCGAGGATGCGGTGCCCGGAGCGAGGACGCTCCGCCGCATGCGACGTCAGGACTCCCATGACCGCTCCCGTCACGACCGATCCCGCACTCGACGAATGGCGCACGTACGACGAGTTCGCCGCCGGGATCGACACCTTCCGACTGCCGAACGCCTCGCTGTCGGGCACCGCGCTGACGCTCACGCTCGACGATGGCTCCGCGCTGGCGCTGACGTTCGATGCGGTCGCTGTCACCTGGTCAGGACTCGGCGGGTCGGGCACCGACCCGTACGACGCCGTCGCAGTGCGCGACGACGTCGTCTTCGTGAACATCCCGCTCGAGAGCCGTGAACGCGAAGCGATCACCGTCGTCTATTCGACCTCGACCCACCGGGCCACCGTCGTGCGATCACGCATCGCGCCCGAGGCTGTCGAGGGCACACCGCAGGTCGGTCAGGACTTCTGGGCGGCGACGACCGATGCCGGTCCCGCGACGGGCGAGGTGCCGGGGCCGAGCCGAGACCTCATCGGCAAGCGCAACATCTATCGGTACAGCCCGCACCACCTCTACGAGCACGTCTACATCTCGAGCCGGCGCTACGCCTGGCAGTGCCTCGAGGGCGTGCAGCGGGGCCACGGCGACATGGACCTGTCGACCGTCTGGAAGTTCGCCGACGGCCTCTACCTCTTCTGCTTCCGGGAGTTCCGCATCGCGGTCGCGAGCGTCTGGCTGCACGACCTCGGCTACCAGCTCATGACGACGGGGATCTTCCTCGGCCTCACCGGCGACGGCGCCGCGGAGCACTCCCGCGGCGGCGGTCACATCTATCCGCTCGGGTCCGTCGACTACCCCGACGCCCAGCCCGTCTGACCCCGCGACGAGATCCAGGAGAGGACCTCCCATGAGCAACGCCGACATCATCGCCGCGCACTACGCGGCCAGCGACCGCGGCGACCTCGACGGCATGCTGGCGCCGCTCGCCGACGACGTGAGCTGGACCGAGGCCGCCGGGTTCCCGTACGCCGGCACGTACATCGGGCCGGATGCGGTCGCGGCAGGCGTCTTCCAGCGCATCCAGGACGAGTGGGACGACTACACGGTCGCGATCGACGAGGTCATCGACGGCGGGGACGTGGTCGTCGGCATCGGCACCTACTCGGGCACGTACCGCGCGACCGGCCGATTCTTCGCGGCACGTGTCGCGCATGTCTGGCGCCTGGCCGATCACCGGGTCGTCGCGTTCGAGCAGTTCACCGACACCGAACTGGTCAACCGCGCGCTGCGCGACTGACCGCAGCACGACAAGCACACGAGAGGCAGGAATCACATGAACAAGCGAGTATCCGGCACTGCGGCGCTCATCGCCGTGGCAGCCCTCACTCTGGCAGGTTGCGCCGGCGGGGACGGCAGCGGTGGTGGCGGCGACGCCCCGATCGTCGTCGGCTCCGTGAACACGATCAGCGGTCCGGCGACGTTCCCTGAGGCGTCGCAGGCGGCGGCCGCGGTGTTCGACGCCTTCAACGAGGCCGGAGGCCTCGACGGACGCACCATCGAGTACAAGACCCTCGATGACAAGGGCGACCCGGCCACAGCCACCGCGTCAGCCCGAGAGCTCGTCGGCAGCGACGGGGCCGTCGCGCTGGTCGGATCAGCGAGCCTGATCGAGTGCGAGATCAACGCGAAGTACTACGAGCAGGAGGAGATCCTCTCGCTGCCCGGCATCGGAGTCGATACCGGCTGCTTCGCGAGCGACAACATCTCCCCCGCCAACGTCGGTCCGTTCAACGACATGACCCTCACGCTGCAGTACGGCTCGGAGGTGCTCGGACTCGACGACATCTGCATCCTGCTGGAGATCGCAGGATCCACCCGACCCACCTACCAGGCGGCGATCGACAAGTGGACCGAGATCACGGGCAAGGAGCCGAAGTACGTCGACGACACCGTGCCGTACGGCGCCTCGGACTACACGCCCTACATCGTGAAGGCCCGCGAACAGGGCTGCAAGGCGCTCGCGATCAACCCCGTCGAGCCCGACGCGATCGGCCAGGTCAAGGCCGCGAACGCGCAGGGCTGGGACGACGTGACCTGGCTCTATCTGACGAGCGTCTACAGCGAGAACTTCGCGGATGCGATCGATGACGCCGGGGCCGGCATCTACGTGCCCGCCGAGTTCTACCCGTTCACGGACGACGACGAGATCAACACCGACTGGCGGGAGCTGATGGAGGCCAACGACATCCCCCTCACCTCATTCAGCCAGGGCGGATACCTCGCCGCGACCTACTTCATCGAGGTGCTCGAGGGCATGGACGGCGACATCACCCGCGAGACGGTCACCGAGGCGCTGCGCGGAATGGATCCGATCGAGAACCCCATGGTCGGAACGCCCTACGCCTTCGGCACGCAGAACACCGCGGGATGGCCGATCATCCTCGAATCCGGCACGAACGCCTGGGAGAAGGTCGCCGACGACTGGCTCCGCATCGGCGAGTAGCCGCCCTTCACCTGCCGCCGAGCGCATTCTCGGCGGCAGGTCCTCTCCCCCTCTCATCAGAAAGGACGCCTCATGCTGCAAGGCGCCATCGCCGGTCTCGCCGCCGGCGGTCTCTATGCGGTCCTCGGAGTGTGCCTGACCCTGATGTCGCGCCTCGTGCGGGTCGTCAACTTCGCCCAGGCCGCGACCGGGATGTTCGGTGCCTTCAGCGCCGTGTGGTTCGTCAGCGAACTGGGGGTACCGATCTGGCTCGGCTCCGTGCTCGGCGTCGTCGTCGGCGGGGCGCTCTCCGCCACCATCGGGTGGATCGCCGCGACCTGGCTCTCCGAGGCCTCCACCACCACTCGCTCGGCGATGACCGTCGGTCCGCTTCTCCTGCTCATCTCGATGTCGTTCATCCTGTTCGGCAACAAACCGCAGCCGTTCACCCCGATCATCGCGGGCCCCGCCTTCTCGTTCGGGGGCGTGGTGATCAGTCAGGTCACCGTCGCCACCGTCGCCATGGCGGTCGTCACGGCGGTCGTGGTGCGGATCGTGCTGCGCCGGACGAGAGTGGGCACGCAGCTGCGCGCGCTCTCCGAGCGCCCCACCACCGCCGAGCTGCTCGGCATCCGTTCCCGTCCGCTCTCCATCGCGGTGTGGTTCGTGACCGGTGTGATCAGCGCGATCGCCATCATGATCGTGGCGCCGTCGCAGTCGAACGACGCGACCAGCCTCGCGATGCTCATAGTCCCCGCCGCAGCCGCTGCGCTGCTCGGCGGCTTCCGCCGTCTCGACCTCGCCGTCGTCGGCGGAGTCGTACTGGGCGTTCTGGGAGGGCTCGTCGCGCAGATCGACGAGGTCGCGCTCGTGCGCAATTTCCTCCCGTTCCTGTTCATCGTCGTCCTGCTCCTGTGGACGCAGCGCAAGGAGGTGTGGGATGCCGCTCGCTGACCGTCCCTGGTTCCGTCTGTCCTGGCCCCTCGCCGTCGCCGCCGCGGCGGTCGGACTGGGTGCCATCCTGAGCGCGGCGCTTCCGGGCTACTTCGTGTTCCTCGCGATCAGCGCAGTCGTCGCGGCCATCGCGATCCTGGGACTGGGCATCGTCACGGGCTCCGCCGGCATGATCGCGCTGTGCCAGCTCACGTTCGCCGCCGTGGGCGCCTGGATCGTCTCGCTGCTCAACGTCATGCAGGCGCCGGGCGGCTTCGTCGTCTGGCTTCTCCTCGGCGGCATTGCCGCCGGTCTTGTGGGCATCCTCGTCGGGCTCCCCGCGCTGCGGCTGCGCGGCGTCAACCTCGCGGTCGTCACGCTCGGATTCGCTGCGGCGGCGGATGTCACCCTCGTGCAGATCCAGTTCCCCGGGTCCGCCGACGGCACGGCTGTCGAGCGCCCGACGCTGTTCTCGAACGATCGCGAGTTCTTCTTCCTCTCGGTCGTGGTGCTCGCCGTCTGCGCGCTGGGAGTCTTCTTCCTGCAGCGCGGACGGTGGGGCTCGAGCTGGAAGGCGGTCGCCTTCTCGGAACGCGGCACCGCGGCTGCAGGGCAGAGCGTGCAGAGCGCCAAGCTCACCGCGTTCGCCGTCTCGGCCGCACTGGGAGGCATCGCCGGAGGACTCCTCGCCGGCCAGGTGCAGCTTCCGTTCGCATCGAGCTTCACCCCGCTTCAGTCGCTGGCGCTCTACGTCCTCGCCGTCATGTCGGGGGCCCATCTGATCGACATGGCGATCCTCGGCGGCATCCTCTGGGTGCTCGTGCCCGAGCTGCTGAAGCGCTGGGGCGTGCCGCAGGACTGGGCGTTCGTGGTCTTCGGCGTGCTGGGCGTGCAGGCGCTCACCAGCGGGACCAACCTCGGTCAGGGCATCCGCAATCTCATCTGGAAGCGCGCGGATCGCAGGACCGCCTCGGCGAAGCTGACCGCGCTGCCTCCCGATGCGGATGCCGAGGATCGGGCGATCACGACAACGACCACCGCGACGGTCGATGAGCGCGCGCTCGACGGTGCACCCGTGCTCACTGTCGACGGACTCACGGTGCAGTTCGGTGCTCTCACAGCATTGGACGATGTGTCGTTCCAGGTGCCGGCGGCGTCGATCATGGGCCTGATCGGTCCGAACGGCGCAGGCAAGTCGACGTTCGTCGATGCGATCAGCGGGTTCCTGCCGAAGCACGGCGGTCGAGTACTGCTCGGAGATCGTGATCTCGCCGGCCTGTCTCCGACGCGTCGCGCCCGGCTCGGGCTGCGCAGAACCTTCCAGCAGGACAGGGTCCCGCCGTCGCTCACGGTCGGCGCGTACGTGAGGTTCGTCGCTCGACGTCGACTCGCCGCATCCGACATCGATGAGGTTCTCGAGTTCTTCGGATGCCCGCCGGCCGGTGCGCGCCTGTCGAGCGTCGACGTCGGCACCAGGCGACTCGTCGAGGTCGCGGCGAACGTGGCCTCTCGTCCGCGGCTGCTGATCCTCGACGAGCCCGCGGCCGGCCTGTCGCACGATGAGCACCTGGCTCTCGCCGCGCGTCTGCGCGAGCTGCCGGCCCGGTTCGGCGTGGCATTGATCATCATCGAGCACGACCTCGATCTCGTGCGCTCGGTGTGCCCGACGCTGACTGTGCTCGACTTCGGTCGAGTGCTCGCGAGCGGTCCGCAGGCCGAGGTGCTCGCGAACCCGGAGGTCGTGAAGGCGTACATGGGAGAGACGGAGCTGCTGAAGTGAGCGAACTGGTGCTGGACGGGGTGACGGTCAGCCGGGGCGCGGGGCCGGTGATCTCGGATGTGTCGCTGACCGTGCGCGGTGGCGAGGTGCTGGCGCTCGTCGGACCGAACGGGGCCGGCAAGACCAGTCTGATCGAATCGGTGTCGGGGGTGACCCCGCACTCCGCGGGATCGATGATGCTCGACGGCGAGCCGCTCGACAAGCTGTCCCGGGTGTCGAGAGCGCGGCGCGGCATCGTGCACATCGAGCAGGGGCGAGCGGTGTTCCCATCGCTGACCGTGCGCGAGAACATCTCGCTCACCGCGCGGACGCCTGCGGAACAGGATGCGGCGCTCGCGCAGTTCCCTGAGCTCGAGAAGCGCATCGACTCCCCCACCGCGCTGCTGTCGGGTGGCGAGCAGCAGATGGTGGTGCTGGCACGTGCCTTCGCCGCGAAGCCGCGGATCCTGTTGATCGATGAGATGTCGCTCGGTCTCGCGCCTGTCGTGTTCATGCGGCTCATGCCGATCGTGAAGTCGATCGCCGAGTCGGGCGTCGGGGTGCTGCTCGTGGAGCAGTTCACGCAGCTCGCCCTGGGCCTGGCTCGCGAGGCCGTGGTGGTGGCCGGTGGGCGCGTCTCCTTCCAGGGCACCGCCGAGGCGTTGAAGGAGGATTCGCAGCTGCTGCACCGCGCGTACCTCGGTGGGTAGCGCCGTCAGGTCGGGCTTCAGATGCTGCGGCAGTAGCCTGAGGGGATGACCGAGACCATCAGCGCCCGCGCCGTCCTGCTCGACATGGACGGCACTCTCGTCGATTCGACGGCTGTCGTGGAACGGCTCTGGCTGGCGTGGGCCGAGCCCCACGGAATCGCTCCCGAAACTGTCTTGAGCGTCGTGCACGGCCGGCAGGGGCACCAGAGCATGGCGATCATGCTGCCGGAGCGCGACCACGAGATCAACATCCGCGAGAACGCGGTGATGCTCGCGAACGAGAGCAAGGATGTCGATGGCGTCATCCCGATCGAGGGTGCGGATGCCCTGCTCGCCGCACTGCTCCCCTACCCCCACGCGATCGTCACCTCGGCCGACGTGACGCTGATGAACGCGCGGATGGGCCAGGCCGGCCTGACCGTGCCCGCACTGACGGTCACGGCCGAGAACGTGTCGGCCTCCAAGCCCGACCCCGAGGGCTTCCTGCTGGGTGCGGAGCTGCTCGGCGTCGACCCCGCCGACTGCGTGGTGTTCGAGGACTCGGGCGCCGGCATCCAGGCCGCGCATGCTGCGGGGATGCGGGTCATCGGCGTGGGCGCGCACTCGACGTCTCATCAGCCGACCTTCCATGTCGATGACCTCACCCAGGTGGCCGTCATTCCGACGGCGGACGGTTTCGAGCTCGCGATTCGCTGATGCGCTGATGCGGTGCTGCGCTGGTGTGGTGCTGCGGTCGCATCGGTGACGCTCACCCGCGTCATCCGGTGCGGGTGAGCGGCGCGGGGAGTGTGAGTCGCGCCACGCTGAGCCTCGGTGTGCGCCATCGTTCGTCGGGATCCCACCATCTCGGTCCTCGTACCTGCGGGACCCCGTCGTCCATGCGGATCTCCCACCCCGAGGTCCCGAGGGATCGGTGGTGCCACCAGCACAACGGGACCCCGTTATCCGTGTGAGTCGGACCACCCCTGGCATGCTCGACGACATGGTGGATCTCGCACCACGACGCGGGAACGTGGCACCCGGGAATGAGGCATTCTTTGTCGCGGGCGATGATCGCCCGGCGTTGGTGCACGGTGAAGACCCGGTCTGTGGTCGTGATCCCAATGATCCTGCCCTCATCGACCAGCACCCGTTGAATCGTCCCCGTGCATCCGACGTGCGCGGCGACGGAGACCGGGACGTGGGCACCGGATCCGGCGATCGTCGCCCACCCACCGTTTCCGCCCGCTCCGCCCATTCCGCCCTTTCCGCCCATTCCGCCCATTCCGCCCACGAGATCCCTCGCGTCGACGTTCACGACGAGGACCGGCGCCGCTCCACCGAGGGTGGGCATGTCGCTGTGTCGCGCGGCGATCCCGAACACCATCGCGAGAGCGTCGTGACGCTTCTGCGACGCGGTGCGGTCATCGAGCACACACCGCGGATCCGAGTTGAACGGATCCCTATCGTCACCGTCTGCACCAGCACCAGCACCCGCACCCGCTCCAGCGTGGGTGTCGGCGCCCTCGCTCGGGGCGAAGTGCACTCCGGGCATGGGCGCGCCGCCACCTTTGGGGTTGAGGATCGCGTCCAGGATCAGCTGCAACTGCGCCGCGACGTCCGGGGTCAGATACCCGCGGATCGCGTGCACGCCGTCCGTGAGACGACCGATCGTGATGCCCCGCCGGCGCCGGGAGTCCTCATCCTTGGGTTCTTCCCCGTCGGGGTCGAACATCGACGCGAGATCCTCGGCGAGAGCTTTCAAGTCCTGCGGGGTCGGCGCCGGACCCGGCTCATCAGTCTCCGGGCCGTCATCATCAGCGTCGACCACGACGCCGTGGCCGCGGGCACACCCCGCCAATGCGACATCCGCCGCCAACCGCTGATCCACCGTCAGCCGATCCCACACCTTCTCGATCGGCCCCGTCGCCGCAAGAAACCCGGCGACGCCGACCACCCCATCCAGCAACGCGAGACGCATCTCCGACCACCGGGCCGGCATCCTCTCCCCCGCCAGACTCACCGGACGCCGCACCAGATCGACGACCCTGTCGACCCGGGACGCGCCCCGCACATCCACCGACACCGCCCGCTGCAACAGCTCATTCAGGCCCCGACACCCCGCCGAATGCGGAAAGTCGGCGGCGTCGCCCGTCGCGATCGTCTCGACAATCACGGCCTCCGCGCGGCGGAAGACAGCACCCGCACCCTGCAGAACAGTCACCCGATCCGCATCCGACAACCCCGCGAGTGCGCCGTCGGACAGCACCGTGTCGAGGTCGGCGATGACCCGATCCAGAAGCTCCGCAGTGCTGTTCATACCCCCAGTCAACCCGGGGCCACCGACATTCGAGACCCGAAACCACCAAGAATTACCCCAGATCAGATCCGTATTCCAATCTCCCAGAATGGCACAGCGAGAGCGCCCAGATCGCACGCGGGATGGGGTGGAAATCGCCAGAGGCGCGACCGACAGGAGGAAGCGGGGAAGAGGCGAAAGACGGGATACGTGAGAACGGAGAACACAGCGGCGTCATCGGAGCGCTAACGACCGAACGGGAACGAGAGCGCCCATGCCGGGAACGACCGACCATGCACCCGAGCGACCGCCTCCTACATCCCCGCCCGGTCGAAGGCGATCGTCGGCACATCAACGACGTGTGACCCGCCATCCGCCACGATCACGGCACCGGTGACGTACGACGACTCCCCCGATCCCAGGAACCGCACGACCGACGCGATCTCCGCCGGCCGAGCCGGGCGCCGCAGCGGCACATCCGCCGTGACGGTCGCATACGCCTCTTCCCGCGAGCCCAGCCCGGCATGGGTGGCGAACTCGTCCATCTCGTCGTCGGCCATCGGCGTCTGCACCCACCCTGGGCACACCGCGTTGACGCGCACACCCTGCCTTCCGTAGTCGCGGGCGAGGGTCCGCGTCAGCCCGATCAGCGCGTGCTTGCCCACGGTGTATCCCGCCACCGACGGACCCGCGAAGAGACCTGCGAGAGACGACACGATCACGATCTGTCCTTTCGCCTCGATCAGCGCAGGCAACGCCTCTCGCGCCATGACGAACGCCGTGGTGAGGTTCGCCCGGATCGCCGCATCCCAGCTGTCGTCGTCGGTGTCGGCGACCGGCGAGAAGCCGTGTCCGCCGGCATTCGCCACCAGCACGTCGAGGCGCCCGAACGTCGCGAGCACCTCCGCCACCGCTGCCTGCGCCGATGCGGTGTCCGCGGCATCCGCGATGATCGGATGCGCGCCGACGGCGTCGGCCACGGCGCGCAGCGGCTCGGGCCGACGCCCCACGACCACGACGTGCGCACCTTCAGCGGCATACCGTTCGGCGATCGCCGCCCCGATGCCGGTACCTCCGCCGGTGATCACGATGACCCGCCCGGAGACCGTCGATCCCACTGCACTACCCATGTTCGCTCCTGTTCTCGCCGCGCTCACGCGCTCTCGCCGCGCTCATGCGCAGGTCCGTCGTCCCCGAGACCATCAGGCCGGGAATCCTGATCGGGCCGAGTACCCGAAATCACTGAGGATGGTCGTGCCGTTGATCGCTCTGCTGCGCGGCGACACGAGATACAGCACGTGTGAAGCGACGTCCTCGGGCGTCTGCACCTCGAAAGCCGGGGAGACGAACGCATACTCCCCGAGGTCTCCACGGCTCATCGGGGTGTCGACGATCGACGGCGCCACCGTGTTCACCCGGACATCAGAGCCGGCGAGATCCACCGACAACGATCGCCCCAGCTGCACGAGCGCGGCCTTCGATGCGCAATAGGGCGCCATGCCGGGTGACGACACGAACGCCGAGTCGCTCGCGAGCAGCACGACGGATGCCGAAGGCGACGCCCGCAACGCGGGAAGGACCTGCGCGAGAACCAGGAACGCCCCCGTGACATTGACCGCGAACACGGCGTTCCAGTCGTGAAGCGAGATCTGCTCGATCGTCGATCCGACCGGACCCGAGATCCCCGCGCAGCACACGACCGCATCCACCCCGCCGAGCTCCTCGACGGACGTGGAGACCGCCAGCGCGACCTGTGTCTCGTCGGTGACATCGACCACCCGGACCACAGCGTCACCGCATCCGCGTGCCGTCTCTGCGAGCGCAACGGCATCCCGATCGAGGAGCGCCACGCGCACCCCCTCCGCGGCGAGCGCGCGGGCGGTCGCGCGGCCGATACCGCTCGCGGCGCCGGTGATCAGCGCGGTCGTGCCCGTCAGCTGCAGGTCCATGATCTCCTCGAGACATCGCCGCGGCGCCGGCGGCGCTCCGCGAGGACGGCGGTGTCATCACCGTCATCCTGCTCCGCCGGATCCGGGCCGGGAACACGACCAGGACGGCTGTGCGCGCTGGCACCATCGTCCTTCGCTCAGGGTCAACCGCCGCGCTCCCGGCACGAGCAGACTCGCTGTATCGACGAACCCCTCGTCGTCGATGCCGTGCCGACACGGCCGTCACCGAGCAAAGGAGCCGACGTGGCAGACCCGATATCTGCGTCCACGACGCAGCAGGACCACACCTCTCTTCGACCCGGCGCGCTGGGCGTCGCCGGGATCGTCTTCCTCGTGCTCGCCGCCGTCGCACCACTGACCGGCATCGTCGTCGTCGCCTCGCTGGCGATCGCCCTCGGAAACGGCGGCGGCACGCCGATGGCCTTCTTCATCGTGGCCGCGATCCTGCTGCTGTTCGCCGTGGGATACGCGCAGATGTCGAAGCAGCTGGTCAACGCCGGCGGCTTCTACGCCTTCGTCGTGAAGGGCCTCGGTCGCACGGGCGGTCTGGTCGCCGGCCTCATCGCCACGCTCGGCTACAACTTCTTCGTCGTCGGCACGATCGGCACCAGCGGCTTCTTCATGCAGAACATCATCCGCGACCTCACCGGCCTCGACGTGCACTGGCTCATCTGGGGTCTGCTGTCGATCGTCGTGTGCTTCGTGCTCGCACGGGTCGGGGTGGACTTCTCGTCGAAGATCCTCGGTGTGTGCCTCGTGCTCGAGGTGCTGATGCTCGTGGTGTTCGACGTGTCGGTGCTCGTGCAGACCGGATACGACGTGGCCGCGTTCAGCCCGGAAGCCGTGTTCTCGGGGTCGCTGCCGATCGGCCTCCTCCTGGCCGCGACGGGCTTCCTCGGCTTCGAGGCGACCGCCCTGTTCAGCGAAGAGGCGAAGCAGCCGCTGCGCACGATCCCGCGGGCGACGTACACCTCGATCATCGCGATCGGCGTGATCCTCGGCGTCACCACCTGGGCGGTGGTGAGCGCGACCGGCGTCGCGCAGGCGCAGGCAACCGCTCTCGAGCACCTGCCGACGGGCGACCTGATCTTCATGCTGTCGCAGCAGTACCTCGGGGGCCCGCTGACGACCGTGATGATGATCCTGCTGCTGGTCAGTCTGTTCGCGGCGATGCTCGCGTTCCACAACTCCGCGACGCGCTATCTCTACTCCCTCGGGCGCTCGCGGATCCTGCCGCACGCTCTGGCCCGCACGCGCCGCAACGGCGCCCCGCAGCTGGCCGGGATCGTGCAGGCATCGTTCGCGGCGATCGTGGCGATCATCTTCGCGATCGCCGGTGCCGACCCCATCCTCACGCTCGTGCCGGCGATGCTCGGCTTCGGCACCCTGAGCGTGCTGATCCTGCAGGGGCTCGCCGCGATCTCGATCGTCGTGTACTTCCGCCGTGCCGGCGATCCACGATGGTGGAGCACGTTCATCGCACCCGGAATCGGATTCCTCGGCATCGCCACGATCTCGGTGCTGGCGATCGTGAACTTCAACATCGTCGCCGGATCCGAGGAGCTCGCCATCCGTCTCATGCCGCTGCTGCTCGTGGTGGCGCTGATCGGCGGCATCGTCTACGGCGCGTATCTCAAGCGCTCCCGGCCCGCCGTGTACGAGGGCCTCGCATCCGACCTCGAGCGCTTCAGCGACCGCTGACGCTCCCGCAACCCCACTCACCTGAGGAGAGACATGACGACCCTGAACCCCGCAGACACCTCCACCTGGCTCCCGCTCGAGGGCCTGGCTCCCGGCTTCGACGCGAACAAGGCTCCGCACACGACAGCGTTGAGCGGCCGGGAGATCACCGTCGTGGACGTCCGGGGAACCCGCATCTCGCACCGGTTCGCCGACACCACGGTCGCGTGGGACTACCGGCCCGGTGCCGACGACACGACAGCACCCGCCTCCGACACCGACGACTACGAGGCGTTCGAGGTCGACGACGACCTGTACTTCGTGCAGTTCCATCACGACTACCTGCCGAACGAAGCAGTGTCTCTGATAGTCGACCTGCGCCACGGCCGCGCCCTCGCCGTCATCTCGGTGATCCTGCCCGCGCCCGAGCAGGGACGCACCCGCGTGCAGCACGTCTTCGCGCCGAGCATCATCGACGGAGCGACCGTGACGGGTGCAGAGCCGGCGCCGACGACGACGCTCATCGGTCGCCGGGTCGAGTGGATCTACAGCGAGGAGCACGCCTACGAGCACGTGTACCTCTCGGAGCGCTGGTACTCATGGCAGTGTCTCGCCGGCCCCGAGCGCGGCCTCGCAGACACCGACGAGAACAGCGTGTGGGAGGTGCGCCCCGGGATCTACGTCTTCGCGTGGCGCGAGAAGGTCATCCCCTGCGCATCGGTCACGATCGCCGACCATCGCGACGCGAACGCGATCCGCTCGCACGGCGTGCTCTTCGGGCTCGACGAGTCGGGCGAGGTGCCCACGCACTTCACGTTCGGCGCTCACGGCCGACTGCTCTCGACGACCCATCACGCGAACGGCCTCGAGCCGGCGCTGTTCGGAACCCTCTGAGATGACGACGGCCGAGCTCATCGTGACGGGCTCGGTGATCCGCACGGCGGATCACCGAGCACCGACCGTCGAGGCGTTCGCGGTGCGCGACGGGCGGATCCTCGACGTCGGCACGCGGGCCGAGATGGACGCGTACCGCGGCCCGGACACGAGGATGCTGGATGTCGGCGATGCCGCGGTCTACCCCGGCTTCGTCGACGTGCACAACCACCACGCTCTCGCCGGGCGCACCGAGCTGTTCGAGCTCTCGCTGCCGCCCTCGCTGGGCCTCGACGACATCCTCGACCTCGTGCGCGAGAAGGCCAGCGCGCTGCCGCCCGACGCGTGGATCGTGGGCGGCCCGGTGTCGACCACTCTGCTGCCCAGCCTCGCGAACAGCGCGATCAGGCAGCGTCTCGATGAGGCGGCCGGCGGTCGCCCCGTCGTCCTGGTCGAGGACTCGAGGCACAACAGGTGGGCGAGCACGCGGGCGCTGCAGCTCGCCGGGATCACCGCCGACAGCATCCCCTCCGGCGGAGTCACCGTGCTCGATCCCGATGACGGCACGCCGACCGGGGTGCTGTTCGAGTCAGCGGGAATCCCGGTGCAGGAGGCCTACGATCGCAGCGGTGGGCTGACGGGCGAGCAGCACGTGGCCGCGTCGCGCCGCGGCGTCGAGATCCTCAACTCCTACGGCATCACGACCTTCCAGGACGCCGGAGTGTCGACCGACATCCTCGCCGCCCTCGCGACCCTCGACCGGTCGCACGAGCTCACGGCCTGGGTCGTCTCGTCGCTGCTGATCAACGATGAGATCTTCGGGTTCGATCCGATCGGCGCCCCACTCATCGACCTCGGTGAGCAGTTCCGCACCCCGCACCACCGGCCCGACTTCGTGAAGATCTTCCTCGACGGAGTACCACCCGCGCGCACGGCGTCGTTCCTCGAGCCGTATATCGCGGATGCCGTGCACGGTGCGCACTTCCACGGCGAGACGACGATGGACTTCGACGAGCTGCACACCTGGCTGCGGTCGGTGGCCGAGCGCGGACTCGGCGCCAAGGTGCACTGCACGGGAGACGGATCGGCGCGTCTCGTGCTCGACGTCGCCGAGCGCATCCGGTCCGACGGCTTCACCACCCCGATCCAGATCGCGCACGGCCAGTTCCTCGCCGACGACGACATCCCGCGCTTGCGAGCCCTCGATGTCTCGGCCGACATCTCGCCGTTCATCTGGTTCCCGGGTGTGATCCCGCAGGCGCTGGCCGAGGTCCTCGGCGACCGCGCCGAGCATTCGCAGCCCAACCGTGCCCTGCTCGACGCCGGCGCGCTCGTCGCCGGCGGCTCGGACTGGCCGGTGAGCGAATCGCCGAACACCCTCGAGGGGCTGCAGGGTCTCGTCACGCGCGCCGATCCTCTCGGCCGAGCGCCCGGCGTCCTCTGGCCCGAGCAGGCGATCACGGCGGAGGAGGCCCTGCAGGTCTTCACGATCAATGCCGCGACCGCGATGGGCCTCGGCGCGGAGACCGGCTCGATCACGCCAGGCAAATCGGCGGACTTCGTGGTGCTCGCTCGGGATGCGATCGCCGGCCCGGCCGACGAGATCGTGCACACTCCCGTGCGGTCGACGTGGTTCGCCGGTCGCGAGGTGTATTCCGCGGGCTGATCAGGTCGCATGCCGTGCGCGTCATTTCCCTGCGGGGTCGATGACGCACCGCTCAGGAGCGATTCGGATGCGTTGGTGACCCCGCATGCGGGACGACACGCAGGTTCGACCTCGCGCGCCGGATGAGACGCTGATGCCCCCTTCCACCTACTCGGCAGGAGGGGGCATCGCGAGCGTCGACGTCAGCGTCCGAGCAGGAACCTCGCCCCCAGCTCGCCGATCATCGCTGCGGGGGCGTTGGTGTTGCCCGTCGGAACGGTGGGGATCACCGACGCGTCGATCACGCTCAGCCCCTCGAGACCGCGCACCCGCAGCAGCGGGTCGACCACCGCCTCGGCATCCGATCCCATCCGGCAGGTGCCGACCTGGTGGTGGTAGGTGATGGCCGTGCGGCGCACCCAGTCGTCGATCCCGTCGTCCGACACGTCGGGGCCGGGGTACACCTCGGTCGCTCCCCATTCCTCGGCGAGCGCCGGCTGCGCGCCGATCCGGCGGCACTGACGAACCGATGCCGCGAGCGCTGCCACGTCCCTGTCGTCTTCGAGCGCGGCGAGGTCGATCAGAGGCGGGTCCGCGAGATCCGGACCGGACAGGGTGAGCCCACCGCGGCTGTACGGCGTCACGAGACCGGCCATGAGGGTGAATCCGTCATCCCCTCGAGGTTCGAGCTCGCCCCACATCGGCACCGAGAAGTGGATGGGCTGAGTGTCGGGCTCGGCGAGGTCGTCGCGGCTGCGCCAGAACAGGTGCGACTGCGTGACCGAGACGCCCGGCTGCGGCGGTCCGACCGGCCTCTCGGTGGTGAAGATGACCGGTGAGAGCAGATGGTCGTGCAGGTTCTTGCCGACGCCCGGTGCATCCAGCACGACGGGAATGCCGAGCGCGGCGAGCTCGTCGGCGGGGCCGATGCCTGAGCGCAGGAGGATCACGGGTGATCCGATCGCACCGGCCGACAGCACGACCTCGTCGGCGAAGACCTCCGCGGAGTCGGCGCCCGAGCCGAGTCGGACTCCGACGGCGCGGCCCTCCTCGACGATCACCGAATGCACCTCGCGCTCGGTGAGGATCGTGAGCCTGTCGACGACCGGCTGCGCGTAGGCCATCCACGTGTTCACCCGCCGGCCGTCGCGGATCGTCACCTGCTGCTGCGAGACGCCGTCGAGGGTGCCGCCGTTGTAGTCCGGGTTGCGGGGCAGCCCCTCTTCGACGGCTGCGCCGATGATCGAGGCCTGGATCGGCGAGAGCTCGTAGTCGTCGGTGACGGGCAGCACATCGTGCTCGAGCGCGGCGAAGACGGGTTCGACCGTGCTCCAGCCCCACCCCGTCGCGCCCGCGCGTTCCCAGGCGTCGTAGTCGGAGGCGGCGCCGCGCACCCAGATCATGGCGTTGAGCGCATGCGAGCCTCCGGTGACCTTCCCGCGCGGCAGGTGCAGTCGGCGTCCGCCGGCGTGCTTCTGCGGAACGGTGAAGAAGTCCCAGTCGTCGGCGGAGTGCCACAGCTCCCCCGCCCTCGACGGGTCGTGGATCGCCGGATTCGCGTCGTATCCTCCGGCTTCGATCAGCGTCACCTCGACGCCAGCGTCCACCAGGCGTCGCGCGACGATCGCGCCCGAGGTCCCGGCCCCGACGACGATCGCGGTTCTCATGCCTGCGCCTTGCGGCCCGGCCCCGACACGACCTGCGTCACGGCGACGGACTTGAGCCCCTCGACACCGAACTCCAGGCCGTAGCCCGAGCTCTTCACGCCGCCGAACGGCACCATCGGGTGCAGCCCGCCGTGCGAGTTGATCCACACCGTGCCGGACTCCATGCGCGTCGCGGCCTCGCGGGCGGCGTCCGGATCGCTCGACCACACCGATGCGCCGAGACCGACGTCGACCGAGTTGGCGAACGCGAACGCCTCGTCGACGTCGCTGTACCGGATCACCGGCAGCGCCGGGCCGAACTGCTCCTCCTGCACGAGGGCCGCGTCGTTGTCGATGTCGGCGACGATCGTGGGGCGATAGAAGAGCTCGCCGAGCTCAGGAGCCGCCTCGCCGCCCGTGACGACACGGGCGCCGCGTCCCTTCGCCTCGTCGACCAGGCGCGACACGATGTCGAACTGGGCGCGATTCTGCAGCGGACCCAGCACGTTGTCCTCGTCGAGCCCGTTGCCCATCGGGACGGATGCCGCGATCTCGGCGAGCGCGGTGACGACCTCGTCGTAGACGGAGTCGTGCACGTAGAGGCGCTTCATCGCGGCGCAGGTCTGACCGGTGTTGATGAAGGCGCCCCAGAAGAGGTCCTGCGCGATCGCCGACACATCGGTGCCCGGCAGCACGATCCCGGCGTCGTTCCCGCCGAGCTCGAGGGTGAGGCGGGCGAGGTTGCCTGCCGAGCTCTCGATGATGCGTCGCCCGGTGGCGGTGGATCCGGTGAACATGATCTTGTCGATGTCGGGGTGCGAGGCGAGGCGCGCACCCACCTCGCGATCGCCGGAGACACCGATCAGAACGTCGGCGGGCACCACGTCGTTCATCACCGCCAGCATCGCGAGGACGCTCAGGGGCGTGTACTCGCTCGGCTTCGCGACGACGGTGTTGCCCATCCGCAGCGACGGACCGATCTGCCAGATAGTGATCATGAGCGGCCAGTTCCACGGACCGATCGCGCCGACCACTCCGGCGGCCTTGTAGACGAGCTCGGCGTGCAGGGTCTCGTCGTCGACGAGCACCTGCGACTCGAGCGGGATCGACGCATTGGTGCGCAGCCAGGCCGAGCACGCACCCAGTTCGAAGCGCGCGTTGGGGCCGTTCAACGGCTTGCCCTGCTCGCGCGAGAGCAGGTGCGCGAGCGCCTCGGCGTTCGCGTCGATCGCATCGGCCGCAGCGATCAGCAGCTCGCTGCGCTTCGCGTGGCCGAGGGACTCCCAGCCGGGCTGAGCGGCTCGCGCTCGCGCGATCGCATCGTCGAGGTCGCTGACCGAGTGCTCGGGCGCACGACCCATGACCTCGCGTGTGGCGGCATCCGGGATGTCTCGCCCCGCGCCCTCCGGCGCCTGGATGCGGTCGAGCAGCGCGGCGGCTGCGGATGCGGCGGATTCGGACATCGGGACTCTCCTTCGAGCGGGACGCATGCCAAGGATCTGGCGGGTCGTCTCATTGTCGAACGCGATGCGACAACCCACTTGTCGCGGAGCGCGCCGCAGATGTCCGAGTGCGAAGGGATGACCTCCCCACCCGCTCAGATCAGGGTGAAGTCCTCGAAGATGAGGGTCGTGCGTGTGGAGCGGATCGAGGGGATCGCCTGGATGTCCTCCAAGACGATGCGGCGGAGGTCGCGCGCGTCGCTCGCCCGCACGAGCAGGATGACGTCGAAGTCACCGCCGACGAGCGCCATGTGCTCGATCTCGGGAATCATCCGCAGCCTGGCGCTGACCTCCTGCCAGGTGGCCTGCTCGATGGCGAGTGTCACGTAGGCGCTCGCATGGTGGCCGAGCAGCACGGGGTCGGTGCGCACCGAGTAGCCGGTGATGATGCCCGCATCGGTCAGCCGCTTGATCCGTGCGTGAGCGCCCGCTCTCGAGATGTGCACGGCCTCGGCGATGGCGGTCATCGACGCCCGGGCGTCGATGCGCAGCTGCTCGAGAATCGCGTGATCGGTGTCGTCCAGCGTGATCATGGAACCCCTTCGTCCTCTGCCTGAATTCTGACATTTCGTCACGGAGGTGAGCAAGTAGATCGCATTCGTCCACGATGCGCCGAATGTTCTTGGACGTCTGTCGCGAGGAGAGCATGCTGGCGTCATCGAGTTCGGCAAGGAGGGCGAACGGATGGAACACGCACACCTGCTCCCGCGCGACACGGCGGTGCAGCTCATCGACGCAGAGGGCCGTGTCGTCGACGACCCGCACTTCCCGCTGCCGGATACGGACACCCTGCTCGCCGCCTATCGCGGTCTCGTCGAGGGACGCCGCATCAACGATCAGGCCAGCGCTCTCGTCCGCCAGGGCCGCCTCGCCGTCTACCCGTCGTCGCACGGTCAGGAGGCGTGCCAGATCGGAGCGGCCCTCGCCCTCGACGCCGGCGACTGGCTCTTCCCCACGTATCGGGACTCGGTCGCGGTCATCGCCCGGGGTGTCGCACCGGCCGAGGCGATGGTGCTGCTGAAGGGCGACTGGCATTCGGGCTACGACGTGCGAGCGCACCACGTCGCGCCTCAGGCCACTCCGCTCGCCACACAGCTGCTGCACGCGGTCGGCTTCGCGTATGCCGCGAAGAAGCGCGGAGAGCAGACGGCCGTCCTGGCACTGTGCGGCGACGGTGCGACCAGTGAGGGCGACTTCCACGAGGCGCTGAACTTCGCCGCCGTCTTCCGTGTGCCGGTCGTCTTCCTCGTGCAGAACAACGAGTTCGCGATCTCGGTGCCGCTCAGCCGCCAGACCGCCGCGCCGTCGCTGGCCCACAAGGCGATCGGATACGGGATGCCGGGGCAGCGCGTCGACGGCAACGACGTCGCCGCCGTGCTGGCCGTTCTCGGCGAGGCCATCGCACATGCCCGCTCGGGCGACGGTCCGACGCTCATCGAGGCGCACACCTATCGGATGCAGGCGCACACGAACGCCGACGACGACACGCGCTATCGCGAGCGCGCCGAAGTCCAGGCGTGGGTCGAGCGCGACCCGCTGACGCGACTGCGAGCACACCTGACGAGCGCCGGCGTCCTCACGGCCGACCGTGAAGCCGAGTACGCGGCGGAGGCCGAGAAGACCGCCGCGGCGATGCGAGAGGCGCTCAACGTCGATGCCGAGATCGATCCCGAGGATCTGTTCCGCTTCGTCACAGAGACCCGCTCTCCGCAGCGCGAGGAGCAGTGGCAGATGCTGAGGGACGAGATCGCACGCAACCACGCAGCAGCCGGAGGTGCACGATGACCATCGCCCACGACGACATCCGGGTCGACACCGGCGCACTGTCCGTGTCGACCATGAGCATGGCCGCCGCGCTGAACCTCGCCCTCGCGGATGCGATCGAGAGCGATCCCGAGGTCGTCGTCTTCGGCGAGGACGTCGGAGCGCTCGGCGGCGTGTTCCGCATCACCGACGGACTCACGGCGCGGTTCGGCGAGGACCGCTGCTTCGACACCCCGCTCGCCGAATCCGGCATCGTCGGCACAGCCGTCGGCATGGCCATGAACGGTATGCGTCCCGTCGTCGAGCTGCAGTTCGACGCGTTCGCACTGCCGGCATTCGAGCAGATCGTCAGTCACGTCGCGAAGCTCGGCAACCGGACGCGCGGTGCGGTGCGGATGCCGCTCGTGATCCGCATCCCGTTCGGCGGCGGCATCGGCGGGGTCGAGCACCACTGCGACTCCTCCGAGGCGTACTACGCGCACACCCCGGGCCTCACCGTCGTGAGCCCGTCGACTCCCCAGGACGCCTATTCGCTGCTCCGGGCGGCGATCGCCTCGCCCGACCCGGTGATCTTCCTCGAGCCGAAGAAGCTGTATTGGACGAAGGGCGAGGTCGACACCTCCGTGACGGCGGACATCGGCTCCGCTCGCATCGCCCGCGAGGGCACCGACGTCACCCTGCTCGCCTACGGCGCCTCGGTGCCGCTCGCGCTCGAGGCCGCCGATGTGGCGGCATCCGAGGGGCGCAGCGTGCAGGTCGTCGACATCCGTTCGCTGTCGCCGTTCGACGACGCCACGGTCACCGCCGCCGTGCGCGCGACCGGACGAGCGGTCGTGATCGCCGAGGCTCCCGGATTCGCCAGCGTGGCCTCCGAGATCCAGGCGCGCGTCTTCGAGCGCTGCTTCGAGTACCTCGAGGCTCCGGTGCGCCGCGTCACCGGATTCGACACCCCCTACGCCCCGCCCAAGCTCGAGCACTGGTACCTGCCCGACGTCGACCGCGTGCTGGACGCGATCGACTCGCTGCACTGGGAGGACGAGTCATGACGGCGCTGACCACCCACGTCTTCCGGCTGCCGGACCTCGGCGAGGGACTCACCGAGGCCGGACTCGTGCAGTGGCTCGTCTCCGTCGGCGACACGATCGTCACCGACCAGGCGATCGCCGAGGTCGAGACGGCGAAGAGCGTGGTCGAGCTGCCGTCGCCCTTCGCCGGCGTCGTCACCGCACTGCACGGAGAACCGGGCGAGACCATCGACGTCGGAGCGCCGGTGCTCGAGGTCGCCGACGGCGCCTCTTCTTCTGCGGATCCTTCCTCGGCGGACGCTCCGGACACCCATGCGGGAGGAGATCTCCGTGCGGATGCCGGCGATCCGGAGCAGGAGGCGTACCGCGAAGAGGAGCGCGCAGGGTCCGGCAACGTCCTGATCGGCTATGGGACCTCGGAGCGCGGCGCGACCGGCCGACGGCGCCCGAAGGCGACGGCGGCATCCGAGATGCCACGCGAGAAGCCGGACCCGAATGCTTCGGAACGGCGGCCCGTGGCCGTCCGCTCTCCCCTGGTGCGACGACTCGCCCGCGACCTCGGACTCGACGTCCACGCCATCACCCCGACCGGCCATGACGGCGCCGTCACGCGCGCCGACGTGCTGGCGGCCGCTGTCGACGACGCCGTCGACGGGGCAGCGGCGCAGCATCGCCGCGATGATCACCAGCCGCAGTCCGCGAACGCCGAACGTCTCGATGGCCTCGCCGTCGTCTCCCGTGAGCGGATGTCCCCGCTGCGCAGGGCGGTCAGCGCACGACTGACCCGCAGCCGCTCCGAGATCCCCGAGGCCACGGTCTGGGTCGACGTCGATGCCACCGAGCTCTGGAATCTGCGCTCCGAGATGGTTCCGGCCGGCGGCAGGGCACCGTCGATCACTGCCCTCGTGGCACGCTTCGTCGTGCTCGCGCTCGCGGAGCATCCGGTGCTCGCCTCCCGCCTGAGCGACGACGGGTCGGAGATCATCTCCTTCGACGGCCTCAACCTCGGCGTCGCCGCCGACACCGAGCGCGGCCTCCTGGTGCCCGTCATCCCGCGGGCGCACGAGCTCACCGTCGAACAGCTCGATGTCGCGCTGCGCGAGCTGTCGGCGACGGCGCGTTCGGGGGCGATGCCTCCGGAGCGGCTGCGGGGGTCGACGTTCACCCTCAACAACTACGGCGGGCTCGGGGTCGACGGCTCGGCCGCGATCATCAACCACCCCGACGTCGCGATCCTCGGCATCGGTCGCATCATCGAGCGCCCGTGGGTGATCGACGGTCAGATCGTCGCCCGCCGCGTCGCTCAACTGTCACTGGTGTTCGATCACCGCGTGTGCGACGGCGGGTATGCGGCGAGCTTCCTCCGCCGCGTCACGGAGCTCATCGAGCATCCGCTGCGCGCGTTCGGCAAGGTGTGAGGGCGTCTGAGTCGCGCGGTCGCAGATGTGGGGCTTGGGTCGCCCGGCCACCGTGCGCTACTCTCGTCAATTACTGACCGATCATTCGGTAAGTAGCTCGGGGTGACGCAGCGTCGCTCCTCCGCACCCGCAGAACAATGGAGTTCTTCATGACGTCAGCAGTATCCGCGCGCACCTCGACGGCGCGAATGCCCGCCGAGGAGCGGCGAGTCCTCGCCAGCACCCTGGTCGGCACCTCGATCGAGTGGTACGACTTCTTCATCTACGCGCAAGCAGCCGGCCTCGTGCTCGCGCCGCTCTTCCTCGCCCCGATCGCTGAGGAGAACAAGGGGTTCGCGCAGATCCTCTCCTTCGCCACGATCGGGATCTCCTTCCTCTTCCGCCCCCTGGGAGCCATCGTCGCCGGGCACCTGGGCGACAAGCTGGGCCGCAAGAAGATGCTCGTCTTCACGCTCGTGATGATGGGACTCTCCACCTCGCTGATCGGCGTGCTGCCGACGTACGCCGCGATCGGCGTCGCCGCTCCGATCCTTCTCATCGTGCTCCGCATCCTGCAGGGGTTCTCGGCGGGCGGCGAGTGGGGCGGAGCGGCACTGATGGCCGTCGAGCACGCCCCCACGGCCCGCCGGGGGCTCTTCGGCGCCTTCCCGCAGATCGGCGTCCCGATCGGCATGATCCTCGCCACAGCCACGCTCTGGGTGCTGACGAGCTCGATGTCCCCCGAGGCGTTCCTCGAGTGGGGCTGGCGGATCCCGTTCCTGATGTCGATCGTGCTGATCGCCGTCGGCTACGTGATCAGGCGCGCCGTCGACGAGAGCCCCGTCTTCGAGGATCTCCGTCGTCGTCGTCAGGAGGCCTCCGCGCCGCTGGGTCGCCTGTTCCGCAAGAACACCAAGCAGGTCGTGCTCACTGCACTGATCTTCATCGGCAACAACGCCGCCGGGTACCTGCTCATCGCGTTCTTCGCGACCTACGCCGTCACCGCCCTCGGCATGGAGCGTCCTCCCGTGCTGCTGGCGACGACGCTCGCGTCGTTCGGCTGGCTCATCTTCACGCTCTGGGGCGGCCACCTCTCCGATCGTCTCGGACGCGTCCGCACCTTCCAGATCGGGTACATCGCGCTCGCGCTGTGGGCGGTGCCGATGTGGTTCCTGATCGACACGGCGAACATCTTCTGGTACTTCGTGGCGCTGTTCGTGATGACGTTCGCGCTCGGGCTCTCGTACGGCCCGCAGGCGGCTCTCTATGCCGAGATGTTCCCGGCCAACGTCCGCTACTCGGGCGTCTCGATCGGATACGCGCTGGGTGCCATCCTCGGCGGGGCGTTCGCACCGATGATCGCGGAGGCTCTGATGAACCAGTTCCAGGCGGCCTGGACGATCGGCGTCTACATCGCCATCACGGCGGTGATCTCCCTCATCGCCGTGTCGATGGTGAAGGAGACCAAGGGCGTGGATCTGCACGCCTGATCATCGTCTTCCCGGCATGCTGCGGGCCGGTCGGTCATCCGACCGGCCCGTCGTCAGCCGAAGACCAGCGGCGTGCGTGCCGTCGCGTCCTCGACCGTGATGCCGACGATCGTCGCCCCCTCCTCGAGCACCTCGCGATCGGCTTGGAAACGGAAGACCTGCCCGTCGCGCGTCGTGACGGCGTAGAAGTGATCGCTCGACGACACGACCTCGACCACGGTGCCTCCGGGGTATGCAGCCATCGCATCCGCCACGGGGGCGCCGAGGCGGATATCACCTCGCGACGGCAGCGCGGCTCCGTCACCGACGGTGTCGCCGAGGCTGCGGTCGCTCCCGACGGTGATCGACCCGACGGCATCGCCGGCCTCGACGGGGCGCACCAGGATCGTCCCCGCCTCCGGGGGGGCGATGAGGGTCCACGGGCCGCCGTCGTACTCGGGTTCGACGACCTGCGCGTCCTCGCCGGCGGCGGCGATCGCGGACTCGACCGAGTCGCCGAGTCGGAGCGGACCCACGCCGCCGACTCCGACCTGCCAGTCACTCCACGCGGTTCCGGGATCGCCGGAGGGGTCTGTCTCGGCGACGGGCGGGTTCTCGGTGAGCTCCTCGACCAGCCCGGACCGGGCCTCCTCGGCGCGTTCTCGAAGCAGCAGCGCCGCCGCCTCGGCGTCGAAGTCGCGATCGCCGCTGAAAGGCTGCCACAGCTGCACGATCACGTTCCCGGTCGAGGCGAACGCGCTGAACGACCGCCAGTCCAGCGCCGCATCGATCAGCGAGCCCGCGAAGACCCGGGTGTTCTCGGACGCTTCGGGGATCACGGCATCGAAGGAGACGGTTCCCTCTTTGACGAACTCGGCGCACTGCTCGGCCGCCTCGAGCAGCTGATCCATGCGGCCCTCGGCGTGAGCCTCGTCGGCGAACTGCATGATCGTCATCCGGCCGAAGCCGTTCGTGGGATCCGTCGGCACCTGCCACTCGATCGTCCTCGCCCCGACGCTGCCGAGTGACTGCTCGGCGTAGAGAGCGTCGCAGATCGGCGGATCCGCAGGGAGGCTTCCGCCGTCCGATATCTGTTCGAGCACCGGCGACGGATCGCCGACGTCGGTGGCGTCCGGAACGATCCCCACGATCTCCTCGGGGGCGAGCGCGAATGCGTCGAGCTCGTCGCCGACGAACACGATCGGTCCGGCATACGGCTCGGGCGCGGCGGTCGTCCGGGACGGCGATGGCGACGGAGGCGATGACGTCTGGGGACTCGGGGCGCAGGCGCTCACGGCGGCCACGGCACCGATCCCGATCAAGGCGAGCGTCACTCGCGCTCGACCCGTGATGAAGACAGCCATTGAATCCTCCGACCTCGTCATTTCGCCGATGCAGACGTCCCCTCCTGGAGCCTAGGCGCGCTGGGACGACCTCGACCAGGAGCCCGTACATGTCGAGATCAGAATGATGCCGGAGAGCGCATATGTCGTTGACGCGACGACCGCGTCACTCTCCGTTGAGTACGGCGGCTGCGGCGGCGCGGGCATCGACAGCCGTCGCTGCTCTCAGGACCGCTTGCGCAGCGGCATCGCACTGTTCGCCCGTGACGCCCGCGAGCGCCGCCGCGACTCGACCCAGCGCACGGGGTGTCATCGACAGCGACGTGACGCCGAGGCCCACGAGCACGGCGGCCAGAGCGGGATCGGCAGCGGCCTCGCCGCATACCCCCACCGGCAGGCCCCACCGGCGTCCGGCCGCACCCGCCTGCCTGATCAGTCGCAGCACGGCCGGCTGCCACGGATCGTTCAGATCGCCCAGCTCTCCGAGCAGTCGATCAGCCGCGAGCGCGTACTGGGCGAGGTCGTTGGTCCCGATGCTCACGAAGTCGACGACCTCGAGCATCTCCGACGCGAGGAGCGCGGCGGAGGGCGTCTCGATCATCACCCCCACAGTCTCCAGTCCGGCTTCTCGCGCACGCTCCGCGAAGTCGCGTGCCTCATCGACCGTGGCCACCATCGGAGCCATCACCTCGACGAGTGCCGACTCCGCCCCCGCGGCGAGCGCCAGTGCCCTGAGCTGATCGTCCAGCAGCTTCGGGGCCCGTCGCGCGATCCGGAGTCCCCGCACGCCGAGGGCGGGATTGTCCTCCGCGTCGGAGTTCGCGAAAGGCAGCGGTTTGTCACTGCCGGCATCGAGCGTGCGCACCACGACCCTCTGCCCCGGAAACGCGGCGAGGACACCTCGGTAGGCGTCGACCTGCTCGTCGATCGTCGGTGCGTCGGCGCGGTCGAGGAAGCAGAACTCGGTGCGGAAGAGACCGACGCCCTGGGCCTTCGAGGCAGCGGCCACGACGGCCTCGGCCGCTCCCCCGACATTGGCGAGGAGCGGGATGCGCCGTCCGTCGGCGAGCACCCCCTCGCCGTCGAACGGCACCACGAGCGACGCGGCCTTCGCCTCGGTGACTCGAGAGCTGCTCGGGTCGATCTCGACCGTGCCCCGATCGCCGTCGACGAGCACGACCGCACCGCGCGGGATCCCGGTCGCGCCGATGACTCCGACCACTGCGGGGATTCCGAGCGACCGGGCGATGATCGCCGTATGCGAGGTGGGGCCACCCTGCTCCGTCACGAGCGCGACGCAGTTGCCGCCTTCCAAGGCTGCCGTGTCCGCGGGGGCGAGATCCGACGCGACCAGCACGAAAGGCTCCTCACGCTCGGGAACGCCCGGCATCTCGACCTCGAGGATCTCCGCGATCATCCGATCACGGACGTCGCGGATGTCGGCCGCTCGCTCGGCCATCCGCCCACCGAGAGCCGCGAGTCCTCTCTCGTGCGCCGCCGATGTCTCCCAGATCGCCCGCGCGGCCGTTCGACCCCGCGACCGCACGAGGTCCGCCGCCTCGGCCACCAGTTCGGGGTCGGAGGCCAGCAGACGCGACGCGTCGAGGATCGCCCGAGCCTCGCCGGTCGCCGCCCTCGTGCGCGCCCGCAGCTGGTCTGCCACCGCCACTGCGGCCCACTCGATCGCAGATGCCTCGGCCTCCCGATCACCAGGCGCGACGACGGTGCTCTCGTCTGGCTCGCGCACGGGCGCGGCGAGGAGCACGGCCTCGGCGGCGACCCTGCCCGAGCTCACGCCGCGACCACGCAGCACGTCGCCTGCCCGGACGGGAGGGGAATCGGGGGCCGCCTCTGCAGCGTGCGCCCCGACCGACCCCGAGGCGACGGCGTCGACGTCCGTGCCTTCACCGAATCCGTCGTCGAACAGTGCCACCAGTCGGTCGAGCGCCCCCCCGGCGTCGCGCCCGAGTGCCGACAGCTCGATCCGGTCGCCCTGCCTGGCACCGAGGATCAGCAGGCGTGACAGGCTCGCACCCGACGCCTCAGCCCCGTCGGGCAGTCGACGCAGTCGCACATCGATGCCCGCAGATGCCTCGGCGATCAGAGCCGCCGGTCGCGCGTGGATACCGAGCGCATTGCGCACGACCACCGTCCGCGTCACGGCACCCGACCGGTCGGTCGATGCGGACTCGATCGGAGCGGCTTCCGTCGACGGGTCCTCGAGCTGGCTGCTCTTGGCGGCGAGCGCGATCGACGCCTCCCCCGCGACGACGTCCAGCGATGCGCCGGCAGCGGCCGACACGACGGCCGCCAGCAGCCCTTCCACGAACGGCGCGGGGGCGAGGCGCACCGGCACATCGCTCGTCCGCAGCTCCAGCGCGAGCTCGGCGCTCAGCACTGCGGAGCCGAGATCCATCAGCACCAGGACACCGTCGCAGTCGGCGGCCAGCTCGTCGATCGCCGCGGCGACAGCGACGGCATCCGTGCCGAGGACGGGCGCGCCGTCCGCATCCGTTCCGGCGCCTGCGGCGACTCTCACTCGCGCTCCCCCGCCCTGCACCATCTGCAGGGCGAGCTCCAGCGCCGCCTCCCCGAGTCGAGCACTGTGGGAGACGGCGACGATGCCGATCATCAGGAGGATTCCGCGGTCGCCTGGGCGAGGGACTCGAACAGCAGTGTCGTCGACGCCGCACCGGGGTCGAGATGGCCGGCGCTGCGTTCCCCGAGATAGCTCGCACGTCCCTTCCGGGCGACGAGCGGTTCGGTGGCATCCCGACCGGACGCGGCAGCCTCTGCGGCCGCCGCCGTCGCGGCAGACAGGTCTCCCCCTCCGGAGATCGCGGCGTCGAAGGCGTCCACCGCGGGCGCCATGGCGTCGAACATGGTCTTGTCGCCGGCCTCGGCCTTGCCGCGAGCGACGATGCCATCGAGGCCGGCACGCAGCGAGCCGCCGAGTCCGGCGCCATCGAGCTCGGTCACGGGCCCTGCAGCCATCCCCATCCGCAGGAACAGCGTGCCGTAGAGCGGCCCGCTGGCGCCTCCGACCGAGCTCACGAGAGTCATGCCGACGGTCTTGAGCAGCTCGTCGACCGTGTCGGGCACACCCGAGTCGAGCTTCGCCACGACCGCATCCATGCCACGGGCCATGTTCGCGCCGTGGTCGGCGTCTCCGATCGCCGAGTCCAGCTCGGTGAGCCATTCGCGCCTCTCGGCGATGACGTCGCGGAACCGCCGGATCCAGTCGGCCAGGGCCGCGGTGTCGATCGCCGCCATCATGCCCCCCACCGCAGTCCGGGGGTGTTGACGGGTGCGTCCCACAGCCTGAGCAGCTCGTCGTCGGCCTTCAGCACCGTGAGCGAGCAGCCGGCCATGTCGAGCGAGGTGATGTAGTCGCCGACCAGGTTGCGGGCGATCTGCACTCCCGCCTGCTCGAGCAGCGCGGCCACCTCGCCGTACATCAGATACAGCTCGATCAACGGGGATCCGCCCATGCCGTTGAGCATCACGATGGCGGGACCTGAGACGTCGAGATCGGCGAGGATCGGCTCCACGAGCTGCCGGGCGATCTCGGATGCCGGCGCCAGTGGCTCCCGGTGCCGACCGGGCTCGCCATGGATGCCGATGCCGATCTCCATCTGGTCCTCGGGCAGATCGAACGTCGGCTTGCCCGCTGCGGGAACCGTGCAGCTGGTGAGCGCCATGCCCATCGACCGCCCCTGTCCGTTGATGCGCTTCGCGAGGGCGACGACGGCATCGAGATCCTGCCCCTCCTCAGCCGCGGCGCCGACCAGCTTTTCGAGCAGCACCGTGAGTCCGACGCCACGACGCCCTGCCGTGTAGAGCGAGTCCTGCACGGCGACATCGTCATCGACGATCACGGTGCCGACCTCGATGCCCTCCATCGAGGCGAGCTCCGCCGCCATCTCGAAGTTGAGCACGTCTCCCGTGTAGTTCTTCACGATGTGCAGCACACCGGCCCCGCGATCGACGGCCTTCGTGGCGGCCTGCACTCGATCGGGGGTGGGCGAGGTGAAGACCTCGCCGGCGACGGCGGCGTCGAGCATGCCGAGGCCCACGTATCCCCCATGCAGCGGTTCGTGGCCGGACCCTCCACCCGAGACGATCGCGACCTTCCCCTCCGCCTTCGGCGTCGAGCGGGTGATCACGTGCGTCTCGAGGTCGACCGAGAGCTCCGGATGCGCGAGTGCGACGCCGCGCAGCGACTCGACCAGCACATCGGCGGGGTTGTTGATGAGCTTCTTCATCGTTCGATCTCCTTTGATCTCTACGGCGGCGCTCTTTCGCAATATTGGAAAGTTATTCGTCAATGTCGAATATGCTCGGGCGCAGTCGAGTTGTCAAGATCGACCTGACGACCGATGCGACCGCCCGGCTCGACGACGATCCGGAGAGAGGAGCCGCGATGATCCAAGCCATCGATCGCGCAGCGAAAGTGCTCGAGCTGCTGCAGGGTGCGCGCCATCTCGGCATCACGGATCTCGCGCTCGCCCTGAGCCTTCCCCCGTCGACCGTGCACGGGATCGTCAAGTCCCTGCGCGAGCACGGACTCGTCGCGAAGGAGCGTGGCGGGCAGCGCTACATGCTCGGTCCCACCCTGCTGCGGCTGAGCAACGTCTACCTCGACACCCTCGACGTCCGGGCCAGAGCCATGCGGTGGACGCAGGAGCTCGCACGCCGCACGAACCTGCCGGTGCGCCTCGGGGCGCCGCACTTCCACGAGGTGCTCGTGATCCACCACGACCTGCGTCCGGACGACAGCCAGCAGATGCTCGAGACCGGCGTGGCGATCCCCGCGCATGCCTCCGCGATGGGAAAGGTCCTGCTGGCGCACGACCTCGGCTTCCAGCGCACCGTCTTCGAGCGGCCGCTGCACAGCCTCACCGGGGACACGATCACCGACGTCGCCCGACTGCTGCTCGACCTGCCGGCCATCGCCGAGCGGGGCAGCGCCTCGGAGACCGATGAGGCCGTGCTCGGAGAGTCGTCCGTCGCCGCGCCGGTCGCCGACGCGTCGAACGACATCGTCGCCGCGGTCGCCGTCGTGATGCCCACATCGCAGGCGCCCGCCTCGGACGCGGTGCTCAACGCGCTGCGCGAGACGGCGCGCAACATCTCCCGCGAGCTCGGAGCGACCAGCTGGCCTCCCCGCGTGGCGCCGGCCGACGACTGAGCCCGCTCAGCGGGACTGCAGCCCGTCGAGGCTCACCCGCAGGATGTCCTCCCCCAGCTCGTCGGGATCGACGGGACCCCCGGGTCGATACCACTCGACGACCGAGTTGATCATTCCGAAGATGAGCCTGGTGGCGACCGCCGCATCGACGTCGTCACGGATCAGCCCCTCGGTCTGCGCTTCCGACACGATCGCGGTCACGCGCTGGTCGAACGCACGTCTGCGCACCAGCGCGGAGGTCTCGACATCGCCGTTCCCCCGCACGCGCAGCAGCAGCGTCACCGAGGGGAGCTTCTCGGTGAGCACCCGCACCGCGCCGCGGATGATCGCCCGCAGCCGGTCGGAGGCCAGCGAGTGCTGCGCGGTCGCATCATCGACGACGGCCTCGAGCGCATCGAGCGCATCGTTCAGCGCGAGCTCGAGGATCGCCGACTTCGATTCGAAGTGATGGTAGAGCGCCGACTTCGTCAGCCCCAGCGTCGCGCTGAGGTCGGCCACGCTCGTCGCGTCGTAGCCGTGCTCGTTGAAGACCTTGACGGCGACCGCGAGCACCTGCTCGCGGTCATAACCTGGCCGGCCGCGCTTGGGGGCCGGCGCCTGGATTCCGGGCTCTGCCATGGGCCCAGTCTGTCAGTCCGGATGAGTTGCCATTCGCGGAAGGATCTGAGATCGTATTCCTGACCGATCGGTCTGAAATTATCGCCAGCGTGGGCGTTCGAGAGGATGACGATGTCCGAGGCCTATCTCGTCGACGGGGTCCGCACCCCCGTCGGTCGCTACGGAGGCGCACTCGCCGGCATCCGTCCGGACGATCTGGCGGCCCTCGTCGTCGCCGCCACAGTCTCGCGAGCCACCATCCCCGCGGACGACATCGACGAGGTGATCCTCGGCGCCGCGAATCAGGCGGGCGAGGACAACCGCAACGTCGCACGGATGGCCGTGCTGCTCGCGGGCCTCCCCGATTCGATCCCCGGATTGACCGTCAACCGCCTCTGCGCCTCAGGGATGTCAGCCATCGCACTCGCCGCGAACGCCGTACGCGCAGGGGACGCCGACCTCATCGTCGCCGGTGGCGTCGAGTCCATGACACGCGCGCCCTGGGTGCAGGCGAAGCCCGAGCGGGCATGGGCCAAGCCCGGCGCGGCCTTCGACACATCGATCGGCTGGCGCTTCACGAACCCGCGGCTGAGCGCCCGCGACAAAGCCACGTTCTCGATGCCCGAGACCGCCGAAGAGATCGCACGCATCGACGGGATCACCAGAGCGGATGCCGACGCCTTCGCGCTCCTGAGCCATCAGCGCGCCATCTCGGCGATCGACGCGGGACGCCTCGCCCCGGAGATCGTGGGCGTCGAGACGGGCCGCGGACTCGTCGACACCGACGAAGGCCCGCGCCGGGACAGCACGCTCGACGCGCTGGCCGCACTCCGTCCGGTCGTCGCAGGCGGCCAGGTCGTCACGGCGGGCAACTCCAGTTCCTTGAACGACGGAGCCTCGGCGATCATCGTGGCGAGCGCCGAGGCGGTCGAGCGACATGGTCTTCGTCCGCGCGCACGGATCGTCGCCTCGGCGACCGCCGCGCTCGCCCCCGAGATCATGGGCCTGGGTCCCGTGCCGGCAACGCAGAAAGCGCTCGCGAAGGCGGGCCTGCAGGTCGGCGACCTCGGAGCCGTCGAGCTCAACGAGGCCTTCGCCACGCAGTCCCTCGCCTGCATCCGCCGCCTCGGACTCGACCCGTCGATCGTCAACGCCGACGGCGGAGCCATCGCACTCGGCCATCCCCTCGGCTCCAGCGGATCCCGCCTGATCGTCACACTGCTCGGCCGACTCGAGCGCGAGAACGCGCGCTACGGTCTGGCCACGATGTGCGTCGGCGTGGGTCAGGGCACCGCGATGATCGTGGAGCGTCTGACATGACTCTGCGCATCGAGGAGCATCGAGACCGGGTGATCGCCACGCTCGACCGGCCCGAGAAGCGCAACGCCATCGACCAGGCGACGATCGACGCGCTGCACGACCTCTGCGCGCTGCTCGAGCGGACGCCGCGCACGCTGATCATCACCGGCACCGACGGCGTCTTCGCGGCGGGCGCCGACATCGCCCAGCTGCGCGATCGCACCGCCGACGACGCCCGGCGCGCCATCAATGCGACCGCATTCATCCGCGTCCACGATCTCCCGATGCCGGTGATCGCCGCACTCGACGGATACGCGCTCGGGGGCGGAGCCGAACTCGCCTACGCCGCCGACATCCGCATCGCGACGCCGTCCCTCCGCATCGGTAACCCCGAGACCGGGCTCGGCATCATCGCCGCAGCCGGCGCGACCTGGCGCCTGCCCGAGATCGTCGGAGACGCGAGGGCGAGCGAGCTGCTCCTCACCGGCCGAGCTCTGGATGCCGAAGAGGCGCTGAGGTGGGGACTCGTGTCGTCGCTCCATCCGGCCGACGAGCTGCTCGCGGCCGCACACCGGATCGTCGATCGCATCGCGGCGAACGATCCCCTCGCGACGCGGCACACCAAACGCGCTCTGCGCACTCCGCGAGCAGGCCACCCGGCGATCGAGGTCGAACTTCAGGCCGAGCTGTTCGAGTCGCCCGAGAAGATCCGCCGCATGACCGACTTCCTGGAGAAGAGACGATGAGCGACATCGGCAGCGCCCCGAATCGGGTCGGCGTGCTCGGAGGCGGCCGCATGGGAGCCGGCATCGCACATGCGTTCCTGCTCGCCGGATCTCACGTCAGCGTGATCGAGCGCGATGCGGCGAGCGCCGAGGCGGCGCTGACCCGCATCGGCGGCAGCATCCGCAGATCCGTCGACCGCGACCCCTCTCTCGACGAGGCCGAATTGACCGCGCGCATCACGACCGGCGTCGATCCCGGAGCCTTCGCCGCGGTCGACCTCGCGATCGAGGCGGTTCCCGAAGACCGGGCCCTCAAGGAGGACGCACTGTCGCGGGCCGAAGCCGTGCTGCCCCCGTCGGCGGTTCTGGCGAGCAACACCTCGTCGATCTCGATCGACGATCTCGCTGCGGGCCGCAGGCATCCGGAGCGATTCCTCGGCCTGCACTTCTTCAATCCGGTGCCCGCGTCGGCCCTGGTCGAGGTCGTGCGCGGCGCAGCGACCGACCGGGCGGTCGTCGAGAGCGCCACCGCCTGGGTGGCCGCCCTCGGCAAGACGCCGATCGTCGTCAGCGACTCCCCGGGCTTCGCGTCGTCGCGGCTCGGCGTGATGCTGGGCCTCGAGGCGATCCGGATGCTCGAGGAGGGCGTCGCCTCGGCCGCCGACATCGATGCCGCGATGACGCTGGGGTATCGGCATCCGATGGGTCCGCTGCGCACCACCGACATCGTCGGGCTCGATGTGCGCCTCGGCATCGCCGAAGAGCTGGAGCGCACGCTCGGCGAGCGATTCGCTGCACCGGAACTGCTGCGCCGCATGGTCGCCGAGGGAAAGCTGGGCCGCAAGAGCGGCGAAGGGTTCTACGCATGGAACGAGGAGAGATGACCGAGTATCTGCCGAGCTACGTCCAGGGCGAGTGGTGGACGCCCTCGTCACCCACGCGATCCTCAGAGGTCCGCGATGCGTCCACCGGCGACGTCGTCGCCGTCGTGTCGACCGAGGGCCTCGACCTGGCCGGGTCACTGGAGTACGCCCGCTCGGTCGGGCAGAAGAGCCTCGGTGCGCTCACGTTCCACCAGCGGGCCGTGCTGCTGAAGCAGTTCGCTCTCGCTCTCACCGAGCGCAAGGACGAGCTGTATGCGCTGTCCGCCCGTACCGGCGCCACGAAGGCCGACTCGTGGGTCGACATCGACGGCGGCATCGGCGTGCTCTTCTCGTACTCGGGCAAGGGTCGCCGCGAGCTGCCGAACAGCCGCGTGCATGTCGACGGCCCCGTGGAGCCGCTGTCGAAGGACGGGTCGTTCCTGGGTCGTCACGTCTACACGACGCTCCCCGGGGTCGCTGTGCAGATCAACGCGTTCAACTTCCCGGTGTGGGGTTCGCTCGAGAAGTTCGCACCCGCGTTCCTCGCCGGCATGCCGACGCTCGTGAAGCCCGCGACGCCCACGGGCTACGTCGCCGAGGCGATGGTGCGCATCCTCGTCGAATCGGGACTGCTGCCCGACGGATCGCTGCAGCTCGTCAGCGGCAGCGTGCCTGACCTGTTCGAGAACCTGCGGCTCGGCGACATCGTCGGGTTCACCGGCAGCGCGTCGACCGCGGAGAGCCTCAAAGCCCACGCCGCAGTGCAGACCGGCGGCGTGCGGTTCACCGCCGAGACCGACTCGATCAACGCCTCGGTGCTCGGCACCGACGCGATCGAGGGCACCCCGGAGTTCGATGCCTACGTGCGCCAGCTCGTCACCGAGATGACGAGCAAGGCCGGCCAGAAGTGCACGGCCATCCGGCGTGCGATCGTGCCGGTGGGCTCGGCCGACGCGATCATCGGCGCCGTGCAGGCGCGCCTCGCTGAGAAGACCGTGCTGGGCGACCCCCGCGCCGAGGGCGTCACCATGGGTCCCCTGGCCTCGACGGGGCAGCGCGATGAGGTGCTGCGCCAGGTGGATCGCCTGCAGGCGGCGGGCGGGCAGGTCGTCGTCGGGACGACGGATGCTCCCGAGGTCCGTCGCGCAGACGGCAGCACCGGCACCGCACCCGACGGAGCCTTCGTGTCGCCGCTGCTGCTGCGCTTCGAGGACTCGCAGTCCGACGCGGCGCACTCGATCGAGGCCTTCGGCCCCGTGTCGTCGCTGCTCACCTACGACACCATCGCCGAGGCCGCAGCGCTCGTCGCCCGAGGTGGCGGCTCGCTGGTCACCAGCATCGCGACGCATGACCCGGCGCAGGCCGTCGAGCTCGCCACGCGCATCGCACCGTTCAACGGCCGGATGCTGCTGCTCGACCGCGACGATGCACGATCGTCGACCGGGCACGGATCGCCCCTGCCGAACCTCGTGCACGGCGGCCCCGGTCGAGCCGGCGGCGGCGAGGAGCTCGGCGGCATCCGTGCGGTGCTGCATCACATGCAGCGCACGGCGGTGCAAGGTTCACCCGAGATGCTGACTGCCTTGACGGGTGTCTGGCACGCGGGGGCCGCCGCGCGCAGCGACGGTCGGCATCCGTTCCGCAAGTCGCTCGCGGAACTCCGCATCGGCGACCAGATCGCCTCCGGCTCGCGCGAGGTGACCCTCGCCGACATCGAGACGTTCGCGCACTTCACGGGCGACACGTTCTACGCCCACATGGACGAGGCATCCGCCGCCGCGAACCCGTTCTTCCCCGGACGGGTCGCGCACGGCTACCTGCTCGTCTCGTGGGCCGCGGGTCTCTTCGTCGATCCGGAGCCCGGACCCGTGCTCGCGAACTACGGTCTGGAGAACCTGCGATTCATCACGCCGGTCTCCCCCGGCGACACGATCCGCGTCGAGCTGACCGCGAAGCAGATCACGCCGCGTGAGACGGACGAGTACGGAGAGGTGCGCTGGGACGCGGTGATCCGCAATCAGAGCGACGAGCTCGTCGCCACCTACGACGTGCTCACGCTGGTGAACAAGCAGCCGACACCCGAGGTCGTCGCCGCATGAGAGAGATGATGCAGCGCGATGCCGCATCGCAGATGCTCGGCATGACCGTCGAGGAGGACGCCCCCGGAGAGGCCGTCGTCTCGATGACCGTGCGCGACGACATGCTGAACGGGTTCGCCATCACGCATGGCGGACTGGTGTTCACCCTCGCCGACACCGCCTTCGCGATCGCCTGCAACGAGGACGATCGCGTCACGGTCGCGGGTGGTGCCGATATCACCTTCCTGAAATCCACGACCGCCGGCCAGAGACTGACAGCGCGCGCGGTGCGCCGTGTCGTCAGCGGACGCAACGGCCTGTACGACGTGACGGTGACCGACGAATCGGGCGATGTCGTCGCCGAGGTCCGCGGCCGCTCGCTCACGACGAACCGCTCGCACCCCGCCTGAGCGCACGCACGCTCACTGCTCTGCCCCCGACGAAGGAGTCGACGATGACCGCAACACATGCCGAGATCGGTGCCGAGGCCGAGCTGCATTCGCCTGAACGACTGGCGCGGCTGCAGCTGCAGCGCCTGCAGTGGACCGTCCGGCATGCCTACGAGAACGTGCCGACCTATCGCCGCAAGTTCGACGAGCACGGCGTGCACCCCGACGACGTGCGCACCCTCGACGACGTGCGGCGTCTGCCGTTCACCACCAAGGCCGACCTGCGCGAGAGCTATCCGTTCGGCATGTTCGCCGTGCCGATGGCCGACGTGCGACGCGTCCACGCGTCGTCGGGCACGACGGGGCGGCCGACGGTGGTCGGGTACACCGAAGGAGACCTCGACCGGTGGAGCGACCTGGTGGCGCGGTCGCTGCACGCCGCGGGCATCCGCGCGGGGATGAAGGTGCACAACGCTTACGGCTACGGGCTCTTCACCGGCGGACTCGGCGCGCATGCCGGGATCGAGCGTCTCGGAGCGACCGTGATCCCGGTGTCGGGAGGGCAGACCGCCCGGCAGGTGCAGCTGATCACGGATTTCGAACCGGATGCCATCCTCTGCACGCCGAGTTATCTGCTCACGATCGCTGACGCGATGGAAGCCTCGGGCATCGATCCGACGACCACGTCGCTGCGCGTCGCGGTGCTCGGCGCCGAGCCGTGGACGAACGAGATGCGTCGTGAGATCGAGCGGCGACTGAACATCGATGCCGTCGACATCTACGGGCTCAGCGAGGTGATGGGGCCGGGGGTCGCGAGCGAGAGCGTGCTCACGAAAGACGGCCCGCACATCTGGGAGGACCATTTCCTGCCCGAGATCATCGACGGAGAGACCGGGGAACGGCTGCCGGACGATGCGCTCGGCGAGCTCGTCTTCACGTCGCTGACCAAAGAGGCTTTTCCTGTGATCCGGTATCGCACGCGCGATCTGACGCGCCTGCTGCCGGGAACCACCTTTCCGGCGCTTCGACGCATGGAGAAGATCACCGGCCGCAACGACGACATGATCATCCTGCGCGGCGTGAACCTCTTCCCCACCCAGATCGAGGAGCTGGTGATGGGCATCGAGACGCTCACCCCGCACTTCGTGCTCGAGCTGCACCACGTCGGGCAGCTCGACACGATGACCGTGCGCATCGAGCGACACCCGTCGCTGAGTGCCGAGGACTGCGATGCCGCCGCTGCGGTGCTCACCCACCGCATCAAGATGCACATCGGCACCAGCGTCGACGTGACGGTCGAGGAGCCGGGCACGCTGCCCCGGAGCGAGGGCAAATACCAGCGGGTCTACGACCTGCGGTAGGGCTCGAGCCGGGTGTCCCCGCCGTCAGCCGCGCAGCGCGAGCACGAACGGGAGCACGTCGCTCACCCCCGCCTGGCGCAGCGTGCGCGCGGCGACCGTGAGCGTCCAGCGGCTGTCGGCGAGATCGTCGACGAGCAGCACGGGACCGGTCGGCACGTCGAGGCCCTGCGCGCTGAATCTGTCCCACAGACCTGCCAGCCGGAACACGCTGTTGCCACCGGGTTGGCCCGTCGGCCCGCCGTTCACGAGGTCGAGCGCACCGAGATACGGCAGGCGGCCGATCTCGGCGATCCCGCGGGCGAGCGAGTCGACGAGCAGCGGATGCGATCGCGACGGCATGGCGACGACCGCGACGGGGCGCTCGGCCCACCCCCAGTCGGCGAGCACGCGCACGCAGCCGCCGAGAACCTGGGGCGTCACCACCGCGTCAGGGGCGCCCGCCGCGAAGAGCTCGCGCAGCGTGCCGCCCCAGCCGAGGTCGGTGAGACGGGCGAGTGCGCGCCCTTCTCCGGCCTGCTCCCCCGCGGGGATGCGCCCCTTCACCGGCACGTCGAGCTTGTCGGCTCCGGTCGGCCAGGCGCGACGAGGCTCGACCGGGACACCGACGCGATCGAGCGATTCCGCGGCCTGCGTCGTCGCCGATTCGCCGATCTCGCTCGGGAACCAGATGCCGGCGCAGTTGTCGCATCTTCCGCAGGGCGCAGCCGTGTCGTCGTCGAGTGAGCGCTGGAGGAATTCCATGCGGCATCCGTTGGTCTGCTCGTAGTCGATCATGTGCTGCTGCTCGGCGCGACGCTCGGCCGCGATGCGCTCATAGCGCTCGGCGTCGTAGGCCCACGGCTGCCCCGTCGCGACCCACCCGCCCTGCACCCGGCGCACCGCGCCGTCGACGTCGAGAACCTTGAGCAGCAGTTCGAGCGGAGTACGCCGGATGTCGACCATCGCCTCGAGCGCGGGCGTCGAGATGGGCTGATCGCCGAGGGCGGCGATCACCCGCTCGGCGCGCTCCCGATCCGGCATCGACGCGGTCGCGAAGTAGTGCCAGATGTCGCGGTCTTCGACGCCGGGCAGCAGGAGCACGTCGGCGCTCTCGCTCGCACGACCGGCACGGCCGACCTGCTGGTAGTACGCGACCGGCGACGACGGCGCGCCGAGGTGCAGCACGAAACCGAGGTCCGGCTTGTCGAAGCCCATCCCGAGCGCGCTCGTGGCGACGAGGGCCTTGACCTCGTTGCGCTTCAGCATCCCTTCCGACTCGGTGCGCTCGTCGGTGTCGGTCTGTCCGGTGTACGCGCGCACGTCGTGCCCGTGATCGCGCAGCAGCCGGGCGGTGTCGACTGCGGCCGCGACCGTCAGGGTGTAGATGATGCCCGAACCGGGCAGGTCGTCGATATGACTGAGCAGCCATGCGAGCCGGCTGGCGGAGTCGCGCAGACGCAGGACGCCGAGACGCAGCGAGGTGCGCGCGAGCGGGCCGCGGATCGTGAGCACCTCGGAGCCGGCGGCATCCGACGCCCCTCCCGTGCCGAGCTGCTCGGCGACGTCGGCCACGACCCTGCTGTTCGCGGTCGCCGTCGTCGCGAGCACGGGCACCTCGGGCGGCATCTGCTCGATGAGGTCGCGCAATCGCCGGTAATCGGGGCGGAAGTCATGCCCCCAGTCGCTGATGCAGTGCGCCTCGTCGACCACCAGCATGCCGATCCGTCGAACGAGCGCCGGCAGCTGCTGCTCGCGGAACGCGGGATTGTTGAGTCGTTCGGGAGAGACGAGCAGCACATCGACCTCGTCTCGGTCGAGCTGCTCCATGACCTCCGACCACTCGTGCGCGTTGGTCGAGTTGATCGCCATCGCTCGAACGCCTGCCCGCTCGGCCGCGGCGATCTGATCGCGCATCAGCGCGAGAAGCGGCGAGACGAGGACGGTCGGCCCTGCCCCCTGGCGGCGCAGCAGCAGCGTCGCGACGAAGTACACAGCCGACTTGCCCCACCCGGTGCGCTGCACGACGAGCGCGCGGCGGCGCCCCTCGACCAGAGCCTCGATCGCCTCGTACTGACCGTCGTGGAAGTCGGCGTCCGGGCGGCCGACCAGCTCGCGCAGAGCCGAGAGCGCAGCAGTGCGGGTGTCGACAGAGGCGGGAGAAGTCATGTCTCCACTCTGCCCGATGCCTCCGACACCCGGTGCGCCACCATCCACAGGCGGATTCGAGCCGAGCCTCGGTGACGTCGTCTAGCGTGGGACGATGATCACCCGAGAACTGGCCGTATCCCTGCGCGACGCCGGACTCGTGTGGCATCCCGCCGAGGGCGACCGCTTTCAGCTCGATCTTCCGAACGATGTCGAGCTCGAGGCCGAAGCCGATGTCTTCACGGTCAGCGAGATGACGATCGAGGCCCGCCAGACCCCGAGCGGCACCGACCTCGCCTTCAACGGCACGACGGAGTGGGCGCTCGACGCCGTGACCCTCGCGGACGCGGTGTGGCTCCCCCGCGAGGATCAGCTGCGTGAGCTGCTGCGCGGCACCTTCCGGGCGCTGAGCCGCCTCTCCGACACCTTCGTGGTCGAGGTCGAGATCGCCGGCGAGACCCTGCGTTTCGAGCATCCGGATCCCGCCGAGGCGTACGGCAGAGCCCTCCTCGACCTCGTCTCCCGCTCGCGCTGAGCGACTCTCCGAGCATCTCGCCGAGCACCGCATCGGGGGTCTTCCTTGCGCCGCGACGACCTCCGTGTCAGAATTACCTAACGACCGGTCAGTAAAGCGGATCGGAAACCGAGGAGTCGATGATGACCAGCCCCGCAGATCTCTCCCTCGTCGACGGAGAGCTGTCCGACGACGAGCGCCTGTTCGACGAGCTCATCGCGAACGAGCAGCGCATCGAGCCTCGCGACTGGATGCCCGATGCCTATCGCAAGACGCTGATCCGTCAGATCTCGCAGCACGCGCACTCCGAGATCATCGGCATGCAGCCGGAGGGCAACTGGATCACCCGGGCGCCGAGCCTCAAGCGCAAGGCGATCCTGATGGCCAAGGTCCAGGACGAGGCGGGGCACGGACTCTATCTCTACTCCGCCGCACAGACGCTCGGCATCACGCGCGACGAGATGATGGATCAGCTCATCAGCGGCAAGGCCAAGTACTCGTCGATCTTCAACTACCCGACGCCCACCTGGGCTGACATGGGGGCGATCGGGTGGCTCGTCGACGGAGCCGCCATCTGCAACCAGGTGCCGCTGTGCCGCGCCTCCTACGGGCCCTACGGCCGCGCGATGGTGCGCGTCTGCAAGGAGGAGTCGTTCCATCAGCGCCAGGGATTCGAGATCCTGCTGTCGCTGATGCAGGGAACCGACGAGCAGAAGACGATGGCGCAGGATGCCGTGAACCGCTGGTACTGGCCGAGCCTGGCGATGTTCGGTCCGCCCGACGACCAGTCCCCCAACTCCGCGCAGTCGATGAAGTGGAAGATCAAGCGCTTCACGAACGACGAGCTGCGTCAGCGCTTCGTCAGCATGCTCGTGCCCCAGGCCGAGATCCTCGGCGTGACCCTGCCCGACCCTGATCTGCGCTTCGACGACGAGACCGGCCAGTACGTGATCGGCGAGATCGACTGGGACGAGTTCTTCGAGGTGCTGCGCGGCAACGGCCCGTGCAATGCCGAGCGTCTCGAACGCCGCCGCACGGCCCATGAGGACGGCGCGTGGGTGCGCGAGGCTGCGGCCGAGTACGCCCGCAAGCAGGCGCTGAAGACGAAGGCGGTGGCGTGATGGCGACGCCCGGTGCCGACGACCGCGAGCCCTGGCCGCTCTGGGAGGTCTTCGTCCGCGCGAACCGCGGCCTGAGCCACATCCACGTCGGGTCGCTGCACGCCCCGGATGCCGACATGGCCATCCGCAACGCCCGCGATCTCTACACGCGACGCGGCGAGGGCGTGTCGATCTGGGCGGTGCCCGCCGAGGCGATCACGACCAGCGACCCCGACGCGAAGGGCGCCTACTTCGAGAGCCCCGCCGGCAAGAACTATCGGCACGCCGTGTACTACACGGCGTCCGAGGGGGTGCCGCACCTGTGAGCCACATCCAGGGCGATATCCACGGCGACCCGCACGGGGACGTCTCGGTCGACGAGCTGCGGCTCGGTGACGAGCTCACCGGAACCGGCTCCGCGGCGGCATCCGCCGACATCGCCGAGTACGCGCTCTGGCTCGGCGACGATGCACTGATCCTGTCGCAGCAGCTCGGTGAGTGGATCTCCCGCGCGCCCGAACTCGAAGAGGACGTCGCCCTCGGCAACATCGCGCTCGACCTGCTCGGGCATGCCCGCTCGTTCCTGCACTTCGCGGGGTCTTTCGACGGACGCTCCGAAGACGATCTCGCGTACTTCCGCGACGAACCGGAGTTCCGCTGCGCCTGGATCGTCGAGCAGCCCAACGGCGACTTCGCGCAGACCATCGCCCGCCAGTTCGTCGTGTCGACCTACATGTTCGAGCTGTACTCGGCCGTGCGGGCGAGCAGCGACCCGACCCTCGCGGCGATCGCCGAGAAGTCCCTCAAAGAGGTCGACTACCACCGAGACCACGCGGTGCAGTGGGTGCTGCGGCTCGCCGGCGGCACCGACGAATCCCGGCGGCGGATGATCCGCGCGCTGGGCGACGTCTGGCCGTATGCCGACGAGCTCTTCCGCGACGAGCCCCTGATCGACCGCCTCGGGGACGCCGCGGCGCGTCCGTCGACGCTGCGAGCGGGCTTCGACGCCGTCGTCGCCGCCGTCTTCGCCGGGGCCGAGCTGACGCTTCCCGCCGTCGCGGCATCCTCGGCCGGAGGACGGCGAGGAGCGCACGCGAGTCCGTTCGGCCATGTCCTCGCGGAGATGCAGGTCCTGGCTCGACGGCATCCGGGAGCGTCATGGTGACCGGCACGCTGCAGACCGCGCCCCGGTCGACCGCCTGGCGGATCGCCGCGGCCGTGGCCGACCCCGAGGTGCCCGTGCTGACGATCGAGGACCTCGGCGTGCTGCGCGCGGTCAGCGTCGACGGCGACGTGGTGCGCGTCGACATCACCCCGACCTACAGCGGATGCCCGGCGATGGACACGATCCGCGACGACGTCATCCTCGCCCTGACCGCCGCGGGATATTCACAGGTCGAGGTCCGGCTCGTGCTCTCCCCCGCATGGACGACGGACTGGATGTCGGATGCCGGCAGGCAGAAGCTCGCCGAGTACGGCATCGCGCCTCCGACCGGGCGCTCGGCGATCTCGTCCGGCCCGATCCGCCTCGCGATCAGCGTGCGGTGCCCTCGGTGCGGCTCGCTGGACACCCGCGAGGTCTCGCGCTTCGGATCCACCTCGTGCAAGGCGCTGTTCGAATGCCGCGCCTGCCTCGAACCCTTCGACCACTTCAAGGTGCACTGATGTCGCTGTTCGCCCTCTCCGGTCCCGCGCCCGCGCCGTCGCCTCGTCGAGCCGCCGCGCCGACGAAGAAGCGCGCGCGCTTCCACACCCTCGCCGTCGAGGAGGTGCGGCCGCTGACCGACGACTCGGTCGAGGTGACCTTCTCGGTTCCCGCCGACCTCGCCGACGACTACGACCACCTGCCCGGCCAGTATGTCGCCCTGCGCACGTCGCTCGACGGCACGGAGGTGCGCCGGTCGTACTCGCTGTGCCGCGCACCCGAGCACCGCACGGCAGAGCAGATCTCCGCCGGTGTCCCGACCCGGCTCAGCGTCGCCGTGAAGCGCGACGAGGGCGGGCTCTTCTCGACCTGGGCGCAGACGGGCCTTCACCCCGGGTTCGAGATCGACGTGATGAGTCCGCAGGGCACGTTCACCTCCGGGCTCGACGATCTCGATCAGCGTCACGTCGTGGGCATCGCTGCCGGTTCCGGCATCACGCCGCTGATGGCTCTCGCCCACACCGTGCTGACGCGCTCCGACTCCTCCCGCTTCACCCTGCTCTACACGAACCGCTCGACGCTCGACGTGATGTTCCTCGAGGATCTCGCCGACCTCAAGGATCGCTACCCGACGCGCCTGACGCTGCACCATGTGCTGTCCCGCGAGCAGCGCACGGCCCCCGTGCTCTCCGGACGCATCGACGAGGAGAAGCTGCGCACCATCCTGCGAGCGCTCATCGATCCGACCGACGTCGACGAATGGTTCCTGTGCGGACCGCTCTCGCTGGTCGACCTGTGCCGAGAGGTGCTCGCCGACGTCGGTGTGCCGCGTGAGCACATCCGCTTCGAGCTCTTCACGACGGGTGACGAGCCGGCGCGCGCCGCCCGCCCTGTCGAGGTGCGCGCGGGCGAGAAGACGATCCGCATCGAGGTGAATCTCGACGGCGTCTCGTCGACCGTCGAGAGTCCGGTCGACGCGCACGAGTCCGTGCTCAACGCCGCTCTGCGGGTGCGACCCGATGCGCCGTTCGCGTGTGCGGGCGGCGTCTGCGGAACCTGCCGTGCGAGGGTCATCGAGGGCAGCGTGACGATGACGGAGAACTACGCGCTCGAGCCCGACGAGCTCGAGCGCGGCTACGTCCTCACCTGCCAATCCCACCCCACGAGCGACCGCATCGTGGTCGATTACGACGTCTGAGGAGCATCGGATGATCGATCTGACCGTCGCCGACGACGTCGCCACCGTCGTCCTGAATGCGCCGACGAAACGGAATTCACTCGACGAGCAGGCGCTCCGCGATCTCGGCCGCGCCTACGACGAGGCGGATGCCGCGGGAGTGCGCGCGCTGGTGCTGCGGGGCGAGGGCCGGGCCTTCTGCGCCGGTCGCGACATCTCGGGCGTCGACCCCCGTGACGACGACGTGATCGGGTATCTCGGCGGGCTCGTGACCCCGCTGCTGCAGCGGATGGCACGGTTCCCCGCCCCGACCTTCGCGGTGGCGCACGGCGCCTGTCTCGGCGTCGGCCTCGGACTCCTCATCGCCACCGACGTCGTGTACGTCGCAGAGTCGGCCAAGATCGGGTCACCGTTCGCCGCGCTCGGTGCCACTCTCGACTCCGGCGGCCACGCCCTCTTCGTCGAACGTCTCGGGGCGCACCGGGCACTCGACCTCATCTACACCGGTCGGCTGATGAGCGGCACCGAGGCCGTGTCGTCGGGGCTCTTCTCCCGGGTGCTGCCCGACGACGAGGTCGTGCAGGCGACGACGGATGCCGCAGCGACCGCTGCGCGTGGCGCCACCGCCGCCTTCCTGGCGAGCAAGCAGCTGGTCGCCAGGATCCGCGACGAGCGCCTGGCGCTGTGGGAGTCGATCGATCTCGAGAACGCCGCCCAGGCCGCCCTGTGCGACACCGACGACTACCGCGAGGGGTTCGCGGCGTTCCAGGAGAAACGCACGCCGGAGTTCCGCGGCCGCTGAGTCGCATCCGCTTACTGCGGCGGGACGGACGAACGCAAGGCCGTCGCCGATGTCGGATGCCGGTGCGAGACTGCCTGCATGTTGCTCTCGGAGCTCGTCTCCACCGCCGAAGAGGTCACCGCCACCGCATCGCGCCTGGCGAAGATCGACGCCGTGTCCCGGCTGCTCGCACGCGCTGACGCTGCCGACGTGCCCGCCCTCGTCGGGCTGCTGCTCGCGGCGCCGCGACAGGGACGGCTGGGTGTCGGCTGGCGCGGAGTGGCGGCGCTCGACGTGCAGCACGCTGCCGAGCCCTCGCTGTCGATCGGTGATGTCGATGACGCGTTCGAGGCCTTGACCGGCTCGTCAGGGTCGGGGTCGGCCGCGGCGCGTTCCGCGATCCTCTCGACTCTCGCGTCGCGAGCGACGGCTCCCGAATGGGACTTCCTGTCGCGGGCCATGCTCGGCGAGCTGCGCACGGGCGCGCTCGGCGGCGTCCTGCTCGATGCCATCGCCCGTGCCGCGGATCGCCCGGCGGCATCGGTGCGACGAGCAGCGATGCTCTCCGGCGACCTGGGCGAGACCGCCGTGCTCGCACTCACCGGCACGGAGGACGAACTCGATGCGGTCGGCCTGGTGGTCGGTCGCCCCGTGCTGCCGATGCTCGCATCGACCGCGGCCACCCCGACCGCCGCGCTCGACATCACCGGCACCGCGTCCGTCGAGTACAAGCTCGATGGCGCGCGCATCCAGGTGCATCGCCAGGGAGACGATGTGAGCGTCTACACCCGCAGCCTCGCCGACATCACCCACCGGGTGCCGGAGATCGTCGAGATCGTGCGCGCGCTCCCCGCACACGATCTGATCCTCGACGGTGAGACGCTGTCACTCGACGAAGACGGCGGCCCTCGGCCGTTCCAGCAGACGATGTCGCGGTTCGGGGCAGACGTCTCGCGCGAGCTCGTGCTGCGGCCCTGGTTCTTCGACATCCTGCACGTCGACGGACGCGATCTGCTCGACGAGCCCCTGTCCACCCGCCTGACCGAACTCGAGAGGGTCGTCGGCGAATGGCGTATGCCGGGCATCGTCACCGACGACGCCGAAGCGGCCGAGCAGCTGTCGCGCGAGGCTCTCGCCGCGGGCCACGAGGGGGTGCTCGTCAAAGGGATCGATGCGCCTTACTCGGCGGGACGCCGCGGCAAGTCCTGGGTCAAGGTCAAGCCCGTGCTCACCTACGACCTGGTCGTGCTCGCCGCCGAATGGGGGTCGGGTCGGCGCCAGGGGCTCCTGTCGAACCTGCACCTCGGCGCACTCGACCCGACCGGCGAGTTCGGCGAGCCCGGCGGTCTCGTCATGGTCGGCAAGACGTTCAAGGGGCTCACCGACGAGCTACTGCGCTGGCAGACGGAGAACTTCCCGCCGCTCGAGACGAGGCGCACGCAGGGCGCGGTGTTCCTGCGACCGGAGTTCGTGGTCGAGATCGCGATCGACGGCGTGCAGCGCTCGCCGCGATACCCCGGAGGCATCGCGTTGAGGTTCGCGAGAGTCAAGGGCTATCGACCCGACAAGAACCCCGCCGACGCCGACACGATCCAGACCCTGCGGGCGCTGCTGCGCGGGTGATTCCCGTCAGGCCGACGGAGCGAGACCGAGGTCCTCTTCGCGCACCGTGCCCTGGAACGACCAGGGGAAGTTGATCCACAGGTCGGTGTCCTTCCAGGCGTAGTCGGGCTGGATGATCGTCGACGGCTTGGTGTAGATCGTGACCGAGCGCACGTCGGCGCCCTTGTCCTTCAGCAGCTGCACGGCGAGGGCGAGCGTGCGACCCGAATCTGCGACGTCGTCGACCAGCAGCACGCGTCGACCGTCGAGATACGCCATGTCGAGTTCGGGCGGCAGCACCTCCGGCGCGTCGAGCACCGTGCCGATGCCGGTGTAGAACTCGACGTTGATCGCACCGCAGTTCTTCGCTCCGAGACCGTAGGCGATGGCACCGGCAGGCAGCAGACCGCCCCGCGCGATGGCCACCACCACCTCGGGCATGAAGCCGCTGTCCAGGATCCGGCGCGCGAGGTCTCGCGTCGCGGATCCGAAGCCGTCCCAGGTGAGCGTCTCGCGCTCGATCGATGCATCCGTCATCGTCTCATTCTCCTGCACCACCACTCGAACTCCCGCCACGCCGTCGCCTCAGCCGAGGCGCGTGACCTCGACCGAGACGAACAGCTCGGAGGCGCTGGGTCCCGCGTACACCCCGCGCAGCGGTGCGACATCGGCGTAGTCCCGACCGTGGCCGACATAGACGTGCGATTCGCCGATGTCGACGAGGTTGGTGGGGTCGTATCCGCGCCACTCGCCGGAGTACCACTCGACCCAGGCGTGCGACTCCCCCGTCACAGCCTGTCCGATCGCCGCCGTCGGATCGGGATGCAGGTACCCCGACACGTAGCGCGCCGGGATCCCCGCGGCGCGCAGCACGCCCAGCGCCACATGAGCGATGTCCTGGCAGACGCCGGACCGGGTGGGCCACGCGTCGCGGGCGGTCGAGCTCACGCCGGTGACGCCGCTGCGATACTCCATGGCCTCCCCGACGGTGCGGCAGATCTCCCGGGCCGTCTCGTCGACGCCACCACCCTCCGCTTCGATGTGCAGGGCGAGGTCGCGCATCTCGTCATCGGGAGCGGTGGCAGGCGTCTGCGCCACGCATTCCGCGAGTTCGAGCGATTGGGGTATCCGGGCTGCCAGTTCGTCCCAGTCGATGTCCGCCTCTCCCGTCGGCAGCGGCCTCACATCCACCACGCTCGTCGCGGTGACCGAGAGCATCTGATGCGGGGTCAGCAGCTCGAACGTCGAGACCCGGGTGTCCCAGTAGTCGGTGTACGAGTGCTGGGTCGCGGTCGGCGATATGTCGAGCGTCGCCTGCAGCACGAACTGTCCGTCCCGGGAGTGCGGCAGCATCCGCGCCTCGTTGTACGACGCCGTCGCCGGCTGCTCGTAGCGGAAGCCGGTGCGGTGAACGATCTTGAGCCGACTCACAGCGCCTCTCCGATCCACACCGGCATCGCGATCGAGGGGAAGTACCGCTCCCTGATCGCGTCACTCGCCACCGACATCCCCACCTGGACCTCCTCCATGCTCTCCGACAGCCGATGCACGGTGTCGCCGATCGGTCGGTATTCGAGCTCCGACCGCATGCGTCCCAAGACGCGATGCGCCCGATCGGGCACGCCGAACGCACCCGCCGGATCGATACCGCGCAGACACTCCTCGGCCTGGAGGATGCTCGAGAGCACCGATCGGGGGAACAGCCGGTCGATCAGGAGGAACTCCACGGCGGATGCTCCCGTGGGCACCGCCCGGTGGCTGCGCAGATGGGCTTCGTACGCCCCGCAGCTGCGCAGCAGCGTCGTCCAGCTCGGTCCGCCTGCCTCGGTCAGCGACCGCGTCGCCAGCAGCCGCGCCGTCATGTCCGCGCGCTCGATCGAGCGTCCGAGCACGAAGAAGTGCCAGGCCTCATCCCGGCTCGTCGAGGAGTCGACGACCCCGAAGGCCAGCGCCGACCGATCACGCACCCAGCGGAAGAACGGGTGCGTCTTGTCTGAGGCGATCCGCCGCGGCATCCGTGCGTTCGACTCGTTCAGCGTCTCCCAGAGGTCCGTCGAGATGATCTCGCGCGCTCGTCGAGCGTTCTCCCGCGCCGCCGCGATCGAATGAGCGATCGACGCGGAGTGCTCACGATCCAGCGCGAGCAGCCGCACGACGTCGTCCCGGCTCAGCACGGTGCCGGCATCCGCCGTCGTCCCCATCACCGACAGGAGCGCCCGACATGCGGTGTCCTCCTCGACCCAGGGATCCTCGAGCAGCAGCTGCAGGTGCACATCGAGGATGCGGGCGGTGCCGTCGGCCCGCTCGACGTAGCGGCCGATCCAGAACAGCGCCTCGGCGATGCGGCTCAGCATCCTGCGCCTCCCTGCTGCTGCTGCTGTTGCTGCTGTTGCTGCTGTTGCTGTTGGTGGTGACGCAGGTCCAGGTCTTCGTCCTGCGGAGACGAGAGGAAGGGCGGATGCGGTTCCTCGCGCGCCGGAGCGACCACGGCGATCGCCCCGGTCGCCAGCGACACCTCGTCTGCGGCGGCGTCCGGGTCGCCGTCCAGAGTCGACGTCGGCCCGGTGAAGAGCGACGGATCCAGCACCCAGGTGTCCTTCGACCCTCCGCCCTGGCTCGAGTTCACGACGAGCTGCCCCTCGGGCAGAGCGACGCGGGTGAGACCGCCGGGCAGCACCCAGATGTCGTGCCCGTCGTTCACGGCGAAGGGTCGCAGATCGACGTGTCTCGGGCGGAATCCGTCCTCCACGAGTGTCGGGATGGTCGAGAGCTGCACGACCGGCTGGGCGATCCAGCCCCGGGGATCCGCCCGCAGCGACCGACGCAGCTCGTCCAGCGTCTCGCGCGACGCGTCGGGGCCTACGACCAGCCCCTTCCCGCCGGATCCGTCGACGGGCTTCACCACCAGCTCGTCGAGCCTGTCGAGCACCTCCTCCAGCGCGTCCGGCTCCTCGAGCCGCCAGGTGTCGACGTTCGGGATCACCGGCTCCTCTCCCAGGTAGTAGCGGATCAGATCGGGGACGTACGTGTACACGAGCTTGTCGTCGGCCACGCCGTTGCCGACGGCGTTCGCGAGCGTCACGGTGCCGAGGCGCGCCGCGAGCATCAGCCCCGGCGCGCCCAGCACCGAGTCCGGACGGAACTGCTGCGGGTCGAGGAACTCGTCATCGACCCTGCGGTAGATCACGTCCACCCGCGTCGGCCCCGAGGTCGTGTGCATCCACACCCGACCGCCCGAGCAGAAGAGGTCGCGTCCTTCGACGAGCTCGATGCCCATCATGCGAGCGAGCAGGGTGTGCTCGTAGTACGCCGAGTTGTGCACCCCGGGGGTCAGCACGACGACGGTCGGATCATCGACGCCGTCCGGCGCCGCCGCACGCAGCGCCTGGAGCAGCCGCCCCGGGTAGTCGACGACGGGACGCACGCGCAGACTGGTGAACAGCTCGGGGAGCGTCTGCGCCATCACCCGGCGATTCGCGAGCACGTAGCTGACGCCGCTCGGCACGCGCACGTTGTCCTCGAGCACGCGCCAGGCTCCGAGCTCGTCGCGGATGACGTCGATCCCCGCGACATGGATGCGCACGCCGTTCGCTCCGACGATGCCGGCCGCCTGGCGGTGGAAGTGCGCGGAGGAGCTGATCAGCGACGAGGGGATCACTCCGTCCTGCACCGCGTGCTGCCGGCCGTAGACGTCGGCGAGGAAGGCCTCGAGCGCACGCACCCGCTGCTTCACCCCCGACTCGACATAGCGCCAGTCGTCGGCGGCGACCACGCGAGGCACCACGTCGAGCGGGAACGGACGCTCCTCCCCGGCGAAGTCGAACGTCACGCCCTGCGCGAGGTACGAGCTGGCGAGCGCGTCGGTCCGTGCCCTCAGCTCGGCGTCGTCCATGCTCGCGAGCGCGGGATACATGTCCTGATAGGGCAGGCGCACTCCCCCACCACCGGGCTGCGCATCGGCAGGGAACATCTCGTCCCACGGCGCGGCCCCCGCTCGCTGCGGCGACCGGCGCGAGGTGTATCCGTCGAACAGTGACTCCATGGCCGCATGTTTCCGTGTCGCGGTTTCGGCGGTGTTACGCGCGCAAGTCGGCGCCGCGTCGGCACGGGCGCGATAGGATCGACGCGTCCGGCGCTCTCCGACGCCGGTGCCTGAAAAAGAGGCACGAAGCTCCCCACGATGACGCGGGGGCGAGACACATACGGAATACGAACGTTCTCCGTCCCTGTCTCGAAAGGCTTTCGCATGCCCTCCGTCTCCGCGCACGTCGCACTCACTCTCGCCCAGCACATCGACGCCGTCTTCGGTGTGATGGGCAACGGCAACGCCTACTTCCTCGATGCGATCGAGACCCAGACGAATGCCGTCTTCACGGCCGTCCGTCATGAGCAGGGCGCAGTGGTCGCCGCCGATGCGCACTTCCGCGCGTCCGGCAGGATCGCCGCGGGCACCTCGACCTACGGCGCCGGTTTCACGAACACCCTCACAGCACTCCCCGAGGCCGTGCAGGCGCATGTCCCCCTCGTGCTGGTGGTGGGCGATGAGCCGACGTCCGGCCCTCGTCCATGGGATGTCGACCAGATCGCCCTGGCCTCGGCGGTCGGTGCCCGCACCTATACGGTCGGGCACGCGGATGCCGCAGCCACCACCGTCATCGCGATCGAGCACGCACTGACCTACCGCGTGCCCGTCGTGCTGGCGATCCCCTACGACGTGGCCTCACGCGAGGCCGGCCCGGTGCCCGAGGCTCCGCTGCCGCGCATCCCCGCGCCGCTCGCGCCGCGCGGCGAATTCGCCGAGGGCACGCTCGACGAGATCGCCCAGGCGCTTCACGGAGCATCGCGCCCCTTCCTGCTGGCGGGTCGCGGCGCCTGGCTCGCGGGGGCCGGTGCGGCGCTCGGCGAGCTGGCGTCCCTCACCGGCGCTCTGACGGCCTCCTCCGCGCTGGGGCGCGGCGTCTTCCCCGACACCCGGTTCGACCTCGGCGTCACGGGAGGATTCGGGGCCGACGGCGCCATGGAACTCGTGCGCACCGCCGATGTCGCCGTCGTGTTCGGCGCCTCGCTGAACCAGTTCACGATGCGATTCGGCGAACTCTTCGCACCGGGCACCAGGGTCTTCCAGATCGACATCGCGCCCGCAGCCACGCACCCGCACGTCGGCGGCTTCGTGCGTGCGGATGCTCGCGTGGCGGCCGAGGAGCTCGTCGCCCGGGTCGGCTCGCTCGGCTCCGGCGCCGCCCCTGAGAGCGGTTCTGCCGAGCACGGCCTCGGAGCGGAGGCACACCGCACCGAGACTCCGACTGTCCAGCACGGCGAGTCGCACCCGGCATCCGACGCTGTGCCCGCACAGCCGTGGCGCGAGACGGTCGACGTCGAGGCCGCACGCGCGTACGACGAGGGCGACGAGCTCGCTCCCGACGGACGCCTCGACCCCCGCTCCGCCGCGCGTCGCATCGCCGAGCTCCTGCCCCCCGATCGCGTCGTCGTCTCCGACGGCGGCCACTTCATCGGCTGGGCGAACATGTACTGGCCGGTCGAGGCCCCCGACCGCATGATGATGGTCGGCACCGCCTTCCAGTCGATCGGGCAGGGCTGGCCAAGTGTCGTCGGCGCAGCCCTCGCCCGCCGCGAGTCGACCGTCGTACTGACGTCGGGCGACGGCGGCGGACTCATGGCGATCGCCGACCTCGAGTCGGCAGTGCGCGCGGCAGCGGGTCGAGGCATCGCCGTGATCTGGAACGACGCCGCCTACGGTGCCGAGGTCAACCTCTACGGGCTCAAGGGGCTCGCCGAGGGCCCGATGCGCATCCCCGAGGTCGACTTCGCGGCGTTCGGCGCCGCGGTGGGCGCGGAGGGCGTCGTCGTGAAGACGCTCGCAGACCTCGATCGACTCGCCACATGGACGCAGGAGGATGCTGCGACGCGGCGGTTCCTGCTGCTCGACCTGCGCATCTCGGGTGACGTGATCGCGCCGTACCAGCAGGAGATCATCCGCGTGAATTCCTGACCTCGCCGAGTCGCTAGGCTCCTCGTCATGACCGAGAATTCCGGAGTCCTGCGATACAGCGCATTCGCCGCGACGCCCGATGGCGGCAATCCCGCGGGAGTCGTACTCGATGGCTCAGATCTGAGCGACGCGCAGATGCAGCGGATCGCCGTGGACGTCGGATTCTCCGAGACCGCCTTCCTCGTCGCACGCACCGATGGCGACGGTGTGCCGCGCTACCGGGCGCGTTACTGGTCACCGGCGGCTGAGGTGCCGTTCTGCGGACACGCGACCGTCGCGACGGCGGTCGCCCTCGCCGAGCGCGACGGGCCGGGCGATGTCGTGTTCGACACGAACGCGGGCGCCGTGACGCTGCGCTCGACGGTGGATCGGGATGGCGCGGTGACCGTGTCGTTCACGAGCGTCGAGCCGCAGGTGCGCGATCTCGACTCCGACGTGCTCGACCGGTTCCTCACGCTGCTCGGACTCACCCGGGCGGATCTCGATGAGCGCTTCCCCGCCAAGGAATCGTTCGCCGGCAACTGGCATCCGATCGTCGTGCTCCGTGATCGGGAGCTGTTCGACCAGTTCCGCTTCTCGCCCGCCGAGGTCGCCACGCTCATGCGCGAGCAGGGGTGGTTCGGCACCTCGACAGTGCTGCACGCGGCGAGCACCGCCGACTTCGATGCCCGCAACCTCTTCCCGGTGGGACGGATCACCGAGGACCCGGCGACGGGCTCGGCGGCTGCATCGGTCGGGGCGTATCTGCGCGACCTCGGACACCCGGCGACGACCGTCCGCATCCATCAGGGCGCTCACGTGCGTCGTCCGAGCCTCTTGACCGTGACGATCCCGCCGACCGGCGGCATCGAGGTCTCCGGCGGGGCGTCTCTCCTGACCTGAGCCCGTCCCTGACCTGAGCCCGTCGACGCACCCGCTGCGTTAGCCTTCCGAGATGCCTGCCATCCGCAACATCGCCGTCGGCCTGCCCGTCAAGGACGGACACCTGCTCGCGCTCGAAGGGCACGACGCCTCGCGCGGCCTGGACTTCCTCCGGGCGATCGGCGGCGGGATCGAATTCGGTGAGACCGCCGCAGAAGCTCTCGGTCGCGAGTTCATGGAGGAGCTCGGCGTCACTCTCGAGGGCGCCGAGCCACTCGGCGTCTTCGAGAACATCTTCACGTACGAAGGCGCGCCCGGTCACGAGATCGCCCATGTGTTCGCGGTGACATCCGCCCAGCTGGATGCGGTGCCCCTCGACGCCGAGCTTCACATCCTCGACGAGGGCAGCCCGGTTCGCTGGGTGCCGATCGACGACATCCGTGCCGGCACCCGCGTCCTGTTCCCCGAGGGCGCACCGGAAGCGCTGCTCACCCTCGTCGAGCGCGTCCGGTGAGCGTCCGGATCACAGCACGTCAGGACTGCGCGCCGTAGTCGGGAAGCTCCTGCAGTGTCCAGGTGTTGCCGTCGGGGTCGTCGAAGGTGACGAAACGGCCCCACGCCTGCTCATCCACCCCCTGCGCCTCAACGCCGAGGCCCGTCAGATGCGCCAGCGCCTCATCGGCATCCGGAACGACCACCTGGATCGTGTTCTGCTGCCCCGGCAGCAGTCCCTCGCCCAGGTTGGTGCCGAAGGCGATCGAGCAGGCCGACCCCGGCGGTGTCATCTGCACGAACCTCAGGCCCTCGTAGGGCACCTGATCATGATCGGCGTGGAAGCCGATCCTCTCGTAGAACTCCTTCGACCGGTCGACATCCGAGACCGGGACGAAGATCAATTCGATCTTCCACTCCATCGCGCACTCCTCCTGTCGGGGCGCCTTCGCCCATCGGCCCTCAGAGTACGCGGGGCCTCCGACACCCACCAGAGGCTCTCGCCCGACGCAGTCTGCGCTCGTCACTGACGCCCGATGGGGAGGAGATCTGCGATCGGGAGGGCGCCCTGCGCAGGAAGCACCTCCCGATCGCAGATCCCCTCCGGATCACAGATGCCCTCCGGATCGCAGGCTCAGGATGCCGGCAGCAGCGCCCCCTCGAAGAACGACGCCAGCTCGTCCGTCGCGTCGAGGGGCAGGATCGCGGCGACGTACTGATCGGGCCGCACCACGACGATGACGCCGTCGCGCGACAGCTCCCGCGCCTCGAAGATGTCGGTCTCGGTCCACTTCGACGGGCCGGCCGCGTAGACCTTCTCCCAGTCGGTGAGCCCGAGCGGACCGGTCTTCGGCTGGAACAGCGCAGGCGCCGAGGTGACCTCGACCTCCTCGTGCGGCTGCTGGTAGATCGCCTTGACGTCGAAGACGGCATCGGTGTCGGCATCCGCAGGCGTGAACCGGGAGAGCACCGGAGCCGCCGACTCGGCCCACGCGTCGAGCGTCGCCGCATCGCGACCCGCGAACGCGTAGACGCGCCAGCGCCCGTCCGCCTTGGCGTGGTGCCCGAGATGGATCGCGTTGCCGTCGCCCACCCGCACGACCTCGGCCGACTTGAAGCGCTTGCCGAGGGGGAAGCCGCCCGCGAGGGTCTGATGCTCGTCCGACCCGGTGATCATCGACGAGGTGTACTGCGTCATGAAGCCGGAGGGGAACTCCGCCGTCGCCAGGTAGTACGTCGCGAGGTCCGTGGGGTCGGTGATCTCCGACGGCTTGCGCGCCATCAGGGTCGACCACTCCCGATCGAAGTCGATGAGCTGCTGCGCGACGGGCCGACGCTCGGCGCCGTAGGTCGCGAGCAGCGCCTCGGGCGCCCGACCGGTCAGCACCGATCCGAGTTTCCAGCCGAGGTTGAACCCGTCCTGCATCGACACGTTCATGCCCTGGCCGGCCTTCGCGCTGTGGGTGTGGCAGGCATCGCCCGTGAGGAACACGTGCGGCGTGCGACCCGACCCGTCGATCACGTCGTCGAACCCGTCGGTGACCCGGTGGCCGACCTCGTAGACGCTGTGCCACGCGACCTCCTTCACGTCCAGCGTGTAGGGGCTCAGGATCGCGTTCGCCTTGGCGATGATGTCCTCGATGGGCGTCTGCCGCACGCGGTGGTCGTCGTCCTCGGCGACCTCGCCGAGGTCGATGTACATCCGGCTGAGGTACCCGCCCTCCCGCGGGATGTGCAGGATGTTGCCCGCCTCCGAGTTGATCGCGCACTTGGTGCGCCAGTCGGGGAAGTCGGTGTTCACGAGGACGTCCATGACACCCCAGGCATGCGCAGCGCTGCCGCCGACGTGCGTGCGGCCGATCGCCTGGCGCACGCCGCTGCGTGCGCCGTCGCAGCCGACGACGTACTTCGCGCGGATCGTGCGCTCTTCGCCGGTCCGCTCCCCTGCGACGTAGCGCAGGGAGACCTCGACCGGGTGCTCGCCCTCGTCGTGCACGGTGAGTCCGGCGAATTCGATGCCGTAGTCGGGCGCGATGCGGCCGGGACCGTTCGACGCCGCCTCGGCGAAGTAGTCGAGCACGCGTGCCTGGTTGACGATGAGGTGCGGGAACTCGCAGATGTCGTAGGCGTAGTCCGCCGTCCGCGACGTGCGGACGATCTCGTCGGGCTTCTCGGGATTCGGACCCCAGAAGTTCATCCAGCCGATGTTGTAGGCCTCGGCGATGATGCGCTCGGCGAATCCGAACGCCTGGAACGTCTCGACGCTGCGCGGCTGGATGCCGTCGGCCTGCCCGAGCACCAGACGGCCCTCGCGCTTCTCGATGATGCGCGTGGAGATGTCGGGATACTGCGACATCTGCGCCGCGAGCAGCATGCCGGCGGGACCCGAGCCGACGATCAGCACATCGATCTCGTCAGGGAGGTCGACGGGCCGGTCCGCGCCGAGCCCCGCGGCGTCCTTCACGCGGGGGTCACCGGAGACATAGCCGTGGTGGTGGAACTGCATCGTCGTCGATTCCTTCCGGACTTCTCTGTCAGGTATTGCCTTCGAACGGCACGTGTTCTATATTCGAACACGACGTTCTACTATTGAACACAGCTTAGGGACAGTCGTCTCGAAACGCAAGGGAGCGCACGCATGCCCGAAGGCACTCCGGCCTCGCAGACCCTGAGCCGCGGCATCCGCATCCTGGAGGTTCTCGCCGATGCGCGGATCCCCCTCACGATCGACGAGATCGCCGCGCGACTCGACGTGCATCGCTCGGTGGCGTATCGCCTGCTGCGCACCCTGGAAGACCACCGACTCATCGGAAGGGACGCCTCAGGCGCCGTGACCCTTGGACCGCGCATGGCCGCACTGGCAGCGGGCGTGGCTCACGATCTGCAGGCCGAGGCCATCCCCGAGCTGACCGCGATCGCCAACGAGCTCGGCATGACCTGCTTCCTCGGCGTGCTCGACGGCGATGACTGCATCACACTCGCGAGCATCGAACCCCGCCACGCGATCGCGAGCGTCGCCCAGCGACCGGGCGCCAGGCACTCCGTCACGGTCGGAGCGCCCGGCAAGGCGATCCTCACGCAGCTCCCGGTGTCCCAGTGGCCCGGAGAACCGGGGGCGACACTGCGCGCAGAGGTCGACCGGGCTCGCGCCCGCGGATATGCGACGAGCCATGACGAGGTCATCCCCACCGTGCAGTCCGTCGCCGTGCCCCTCGTGCTGCGCGGCCAGCGGCCCGCGGCGATCGCGGTCGTCCACGTCGCGACCGCCCTCGACGACGCCGAGATCGCGGACCGCCTGAGGCGCTCGGCATCCGCGATCCGCGACGCGCTCGACGGCTGAGCGCTCGGCGGCGGAGAACCGGACCGACGCTCTCCTGCACTCGCACGAACGCACGCCCGCCAGGCGGACGTGCGCTCGTGCGTGGATGCGGGTCAGGCCCTGGCGAGCCCGCGGATCGGGCTCACGGACTGCTCCTCCTCGTGATCCGGCCCCAGCGGGATGCCCGAGCGATCACGCAGCAGCAGCGTCGCCACGAGGCCGAGCAGCGTCATGCCGGCGAGATACCACGTGACGGCCTGCGTCGAGCCGGTCGCCTGCACGATGGCGGTCGCGATGGTCGGCGCGAACGCACCGCCGGCGATGGCGCCGATCGCATACGAGATCGAGACGCCCGAGAAGCGGATGCTGGCGGGGAAGAGCTCGGTGTAGAGCGCCGCCTGAGGCCCGTAGGTGAAGCCGAGACCGATCGTGAGGATCGCGAGGCCGGCGAACAGCAGTCCGACCTGGCCGGTGTTCACGAGCGGGAAGAGCGTGAACACACCGACGAGCTGCATCACCCAGCCGATGATGTAGGTCGTGCGCCGACCGATGCGGTCCGACAGCCACCCGGCGATGAGCGTCGTGATGAGCCAGGTGACGGCCGAGCCGGTGACCGCCCACAGCACCGGTCCGCGCTCGAGACCGATCGGGCCCTCGGGGTTGGTGGCGTAGCCCTGGATGTATCCGCCGGTCGTCATGTACCCGACCGCGTTGTTGCCGGCGAAGACGAGGGCGGCGACGATGACGAGCAGGAGGTGCTTGCGGAACAGCTGCACGATCGGCATGCTCGCCTTCTCCTTGCGCTCGGCGAGCTCGATGAACACCGGGCTCTCCTCGACCTTGCGGCGCACGTAGTAGCCGACCAGGATCAGGACGACGCTGAGCAGGAACGGGATGCGCCAGCCCCACTGGATGAACTGGTCTCCGGGGGCGATCGCCGTCATCAGCGCCATCACTCCCGACGCGAGCAGCAGACCGAGCGGCACACCGATCTGGGGCGATGCGCCGAAGATCCCGCGCTTCTTCTTCGGGGCGTGCTCGACGGCCATCAGCACCGCACCGCCCCACTCGCCTCCGGCCGAGATGCCCTGCAGGATGCGCAGCAGCACCAGCAGGATGGGTGCGGCGATCCCGATCGCGTCGTAGGTCGGCAGGACTCCGATGAGCGCGGTCGCCGCTCCCATCAGGATCAGCGTCCACATGAGAACGGTCTTGCGCCCGAGCTTGTCGCCGTAGTGTCCCGCGAGGAACGCTCCGAGCGGGCGGAAGAGGAAGCTGACGCCGACGGTGGCGAAGGCGATCAACGCGCTGTTCGCGCCGAGCGGCTCGAAGAAGAGCTGCCCGAAGACCAGCCCGACCGCCGTGGCGTAGATGAAGAAGTCGTACCACTCGACCGTGGTGCCGACGACGGTGGCGAACACGACCCGGCGCCGATCGGCCGGTGTCGCGATGGTTCCGGTGGGTGTGAACCCAGCCTGTGACTGCCCGCTCATAGGGGTGTCTCCTTTGATTGTGACCGCATTGTCACGGCTCGCGTCCGAGGTGTGTCGAGTTGCTTGCCGAGGGGTGACACGATGATATATGATTTCGAATACGACGCACAAGGCGTCGACGTGAAGCGCGAGGAGGCGCCCCGTGACGGCATCCATGACCCGCCCCGGCAAGATCATCGCGATCCATCTGAGCTACGCCTCCCGAGCCGATCAGCGCGGCCGGCGCCCCGCAGCCCCCTCCTACTTCTTCAAACCGGCGAGTTCCGTCGGCGTCTCCGGGGGCACGGTCGAGCGCCCGGCCGGCACCGAGCTGCTCGCCTTCGAGGGCGAGATCGCGCTCGTCATCGGCACCCCTGCCCGCCGCGTCTCGCTCGATGACGCGTGGAGCCATGTCGGCTGGGTCACCGCCTCGAACGACCTCGGCCTCTACGACCTGCGCGCCAACGACAAGGGATCCAACGTGCGCTCCAAGGGCGGCGACGGCTACACGCCTCTCGGCCCCGAGCTGATCGACGCGCGCGCAGTCGACCCCGCGGCCCTGCGCGTCCGGGCCTGGGTCAACGGAGACCTGCGTCAGGACGACACCACCGCCGGCCTCATCTTCCCCCTCGCCCAGCTGGTCGCCGACCTCTCTCAGCACTTCACGCTCGAACCCGGCGACGTCATCCTCACCGGCACGCCGGCGGGTTCCTCCGTGATCGTCCCCGGCGACGTGGTCGAGATCGAGGTGGATGCTCCGGATGCCGAGGGCTCCCCCTCCTCGGGACGCCTGGTGACCACCGTCACCCAGGGCGATGTGCCCTTCGACGCCGAGGTCGGCTCGCTTCCCGCCGTCGACGACCTGCAGCGCACCGAGGCATGGGGCTCCCGCGAAGACGCGGGTCTGCCGCCTGAGGCCACGTCCGCGCTGTCCCCCGAGCTCCGCGCCAAGCTGATGGAAGCTCCGACAGCCGGCCTCTCGTCGCAGCTGCGCAAGCGCGGACACCACTCGTGCTTCATCGATGGCGTCTCTGCGAACCTCCCCGGCAGCAAGATCGTCGGCACGGCCAAGACGCTGCGCTTCGTGCCGTTCAGAGAAGACCTGTTCGCGAGCCATGGCGGCGGATACAACGCCCAGAAGCGGGCGTTCGATGCCGTCGGCGAGGGCGAGATCATCGTGATCGAAGCGCGCGGCGACGCGACCACCGGAACACTGGGCGACATCCTCGCGCTCCGCGCCCGCGCCCGCGGCGCCGCCGGAGTCGTGACCGACGGCGGTGTGCGCGACTTCGACGCGGTCGCCGAGATCGGCCTCCCGGTCTTCTCGCAGGGCGCTCATCCCTCCGTCCTCGGACGCAGGCACGTGCCGTGGGACTCCGACGTCACCATCTCGTGCGGCGGCGCCACGGTCCAACCGGGCGACATCATCGTGGGCGACGGCGACGGCGTCATCGTGATCCCTCCCTCGCTCGCCGAGCAGGTCGCAGACGATGCTCTCGCGCAGGAGATCGAGGACGCGTGGATCGCCGAACAGGTCGCCGCCGGACATCCGGTCGACGGCCTCTTCCCGCTCAACGCCGCATGGCGGGAGAAGTACGAAGCCGCCACCGGCACCGGTGCCGGCTCATGACGACGGTGGCGAACTCCAGCAAGTCGGAGCAGGCGTACGCCTGGATCCGCTCGCGGATCTCGGGACACGTCTTCGGCCCCGGTTACCGTCTGGTGCTGGGATCGTTGGCGGAAGAGCTCGGGATGAGCGTCGTGCCGGTGCGTGAAGCGATCCGCCGGCTCGAAGCCGAGGGCCTCGTGACGTTCGAGCGCAACGTGGGCGCGCGGGTGACCCTCGTCGACGAGAGCGAATACGCGCACACGATGCAGACGCTCGGGCTGGTCGAAGGCTCGGCCACCGCCCTCTCCGCTCCCTTCCTCGACGCCGAGGCGCTCGACGCCGCGGAGGCGGTGAACGAGCGGATGATCCAGATGCTCGGTCATCTCGACGCCCACGCGTTCACCGAGCTCAACAGGCAGTTCCATTCGCTGCTCTTCGAACCCTGCCCGAATCCGCACCTGCTCGACCTCGTGCACCGCGGCTGGGCGCGGCTGTCCGGCATCCGGGATTCGACCTTCGCCTACGTGCCCGGCCGGGCTCAGCACTCGGTCGAGGAGCACGCGCAGATCCTCGAGCTGATCCGAACGGGCGCCGACCCGCTCGAGATCGAGCTCGCCGCCCGCAACCACCGCCTGCGCACGAGGGACGCCTTCCTCGACGCGCTGCACACCCGTTCTCACCACAACTCAGGAGACGAGTCATGACCGATTCCCGCATCCCCGCAGACCTGCCCGACCACATCCAGCACTACATCGACGGAGCGTTCGTCGACTCCGTCGACGGTGACACGTTCGATGTGCTCGATCCGGTGACGAACAAGACCTACACGACCGCAGCCGCCGGCAAGAAGGCCGACATCGAGCTCGCCGTCGCCGCTGCCACGCGCGCGTTCGACGAGGGCCCCTGGCCTCGGATGCTGCCGCGGGAGCGCTCGCGGGTGCTGCACAGGATCGCCGACATCGTCGAGTCGCGGGATGCCCGCCTCGCCGAGCTCGAGTCGTACGACTCCGGCCTGCCGATCACCCAGGCGCTCGGCCAGGCCCGCCGCGCGGCCGAGAACTTCCGCTTCTTCGCCGACCTGATCGTCGCCCAGTCCGATGACGCCTTCAAGGTTCCCGGCAAGCAGATGAACTACGTCAACCGCAAGCCGATCGGCGTCGCCGGGCTCATCACCCCGTGGAACACGCCGTTCATGCTCGAGTCGTGGAAGCTCGGCCCCGCACTCGCGACCGGCAACACCGTGGTGCTCAAGCCCGCCGAGTTCACGCCGCTCTCCGCCTCGCTCTGGGCGGGCATCTTCGAGGAGGCCGGGCTGCCGCAGGGCGTGTTCAACCTCGTGAACGGCCTCGGCGAAGACGCCGGAGACGCCCTCGTGAAGCACCCCGACGTGCCGCTCATCTCGTTCACGGGCGAGAGCTCGACCGGACAGCTGATCTTCGGCAACGCCGCACCGTTCCTCAAGGGCCTGTCGATGGAGCTCGGCGGCAAGTCCCCCGCCGTCGTCTTCGCCGATGCCGATATCGAGGCGGCGGTCGACGCGACGATCTTCGGCGTGTTCTCCCTCAACGGCGAGCGCTGCACCGCCGGCTCCCGCATCCTCGTCGAGCGCTCCATCTACGAGGAGTTCGTCGAGCGCTACGCCGCCCAGGCGAAGCGCGTGAAGGTCGGCTACCCGCACGACCCGGCCACCGAGGTCGGCGCGCTCGTGCACCCCGAGCACTACGACAAGGTGATGAGCTACGTCGAGATCGGCAAGACCGAGGGCCGCCTCGTCGCCGGCGGCGGCCGCCCCGAGGGCTTCGACGAGGGCAACTTCGTCGCGCCGACGGTGTTCGCCGACGTCTCCCCCGATGCCCGCATCTTCCAGGAGGAGATCTTCGGCCCCGTCGTCGCCATCACCCCGTTCGACTCCGACGACGAGGCGCTCTCGCTCGCGAACAACACGAAGTACGGCCTGGCCGCCTACATCTGGACGAACGACCTGAAGCGCGCCCACAACTTCGCGCAGTCCGTGGAGGCGGGCATGGTGTGGCTGAACAGCAACAACGTGCGCGACCTGCGCACCCCCTTCGGCGGCGTCAAGGCTTCGGGCCTGGGCCACGAGGGCGGCTACCGCTCGATCGACTTCTACACCGACCAGCAGAGCGTGCACATCACGCTCGGCGGCGCGCACAACCCGACCTTCGGCAAGAACTGAGCAAGGACCCGACATGACCGACAAGACTGCGAAGACGCTGACCTCCTCGGGCTACTACGTGAGCCAGGAGGCTCCGATCGAGACCGCCAACCCGATCGCGACGCCCGAGAGCACTCCCCCGGACGTGCTGCGCTGCGCCTACATGGAGCTGGTCGTCACCGACCTCGCGGCCTCGCGGGTGTTCTACGTCGACGTCCTGGGGCTGTATGTCACCGAAGAGGACGACGAGGCGATCTACCTCCGCTCGACCGAGGAGTTCATCCACCACAACCTCGTGCTGCGCAAGGGGCCGATCGCCGCTGTCGCCGCGTTCTCCTACCGCGTGCGCTCGGCTGAGGATCTCGACCTCGCCGTGGCGTTCTACACCGAGCTCGGCTGCGACGTGCGCCGCAACCCGGAGGGCTTCGTCAAGGGCGTCGGCGACTCGGTGCGCGTGGTCGACCCGCTGGGCTTCCCCATCGAGTTCTTCCACCAGTCCGACCACGTCGAGCGCATGTCGTGGCGCTACGACCTGCACATCCCGGGCGAGCTCGTTCGACTCGACCACTTCAACCAGGTCACCCCCGACGTGCCCCGCGCCGTGAAGTTCATGCAGGATCTGGGCTTCCGCGTCACGGAGGACATCCAGGACGACGAGGGCACCGTGTATGCGGCGTGGATGCGTCGCAAGCCCACCGTGCACGACACCGCGATGACCGGCGGCGACGGTCCGCGTATGCACCACGTCTGCTTCGCGACGCACGAGAAGCACAACATCTTGGCGATCTGCGACAAGCTCGGAGCCCTCCGCCGCTCCGACGCGATCGAGCGGGGCCCGGGCCGTCACGGCGTCTCGAACGCGTTCTACCTCTACCTCCGCGACCCCGACGGTCACCGTGTCGAGGTCTACACGCAGGACTACTACACGGGCGACCCCGACAACCCCGTCATCACCTGGGATGTGCACGACAACCAGCGCCGCGACTGGTGGGGCAACCCGGTCGTCCCGTCCTGGTACACCGAGGCCTCGCTCGTGCTCGACCTCGACGGCAACCCGCAGCCCGTCGTCGCCCGCACCGACGACTCCGAGATGGCCGTCACGATCGGCGCCGACGGCTTCTCGTACACGCGACCCGGCGACGACGAGGCCATGCCGGAATACAAGCAGGGCGAGTACAAGCTCGGCCACCAGCTCTGATCGATTCATCCGCAGGTTCGCACGCAGGTTCGCACACAGAGGAGAGACGGATGCTGTCACCTGACATCGTCGCGCAGATCGCCGGAGAGCTCGCCGAGGCCGACCGGACCCACTCGGTGATCCCCCGGATCACCGCCCGGTACCCGGACGCGACGGTCGAGGATTCGTACGCGATCCAGGGGGTCTGGCGCGACTCGCAGATCGCCGCAGGACGCCGTCTCGTCGGACGCAAGATCGGATTGACGTCGAAGGCGATGCAGCAGGCCACCGGCATCACCGAGCCCGACTACGGGGTGATGTTCGACGACACCGTCTACGAGTCGGGTGCCGAGATCCCGGTCGACCACTTCTCGAACGTGCGCATCGAGGTCGAGCTCGCGTTCGTGCTCAAGCATCCGCTCGAGGGGCCCGACTGCACGCTCGACGACGCCCTCGCCGCGATCGACTACGCCGTGCCGGCGCTCGAGGTGCTGAACTCGCACATCGAGCTCGAGGGCAGGACGATCGTCGACACGATCAGCGACAACGCCGCCTACGGGGCCATGGTCCTCGGCGATGTGCACAGGCGCCCGGACGAGATCGACCTGCGATGGGTGCCCGGCGTGCTCTCGCGCAACGGCGAGATCGAGGAGACCGGAGTCGCCGCCGGCGTGCTGGGCCACCCCGCCACCGGCGTCGCCTGGCTCGCGAACAAGTTCCACCAGCACGGCGCGCGTCTCGAGGCCGGCGAGGTCATCCTGGCAGGATCGTTCACACGCCCGATGTGGGTGTCTCGCGGCGATCAGGTGCTGTGCGACTACGGACCGATGGGAACGATCGAATGCCGCTTCATCTGAGCCCCTCCTTTCGCGAGCATCTCGCCGCCTCCGATCGCCCGCTCATCGGGATGTGGGCGTGCTCCGGCAGTTCTCTCGTGACCGAGGTGGCTGCGGGCTCGGGCCTCGACTGGCTGCTGATCGACATGGAGCATTCGGCCAACACGCTCGAGTCCACGCTGCTGCAGCTGCAGGTCGTCGCCGCCTATCCGATCACCCCGGTGGTGCGCGTGCCGTCCAACGACACCGTGGCGATCAAACAGGTCCTCGACCTCGGAGCACAGAACCTCATCGTCCCGATGGTCTCGTCGGCCGAGGAGGCACGCGCGGCCGTCTCGGCGACCCGCTATCCGCCAGAGGGTGTCCGAGGAGTCGGGAGCGCGCTCGCCCGCAGCGCCCGCTGGAACCGGGTCGACGGCTACCTGCGCGACTCGGCGCGGCACACCTCCCTCATCGTGCAGATCGAGACGGTCGCCGGGGTGGAGGCCGCCTCCGAGATCGCGGCGGTCGAGGGCGTGGACGCCGTGTTCGTGGGCCCGTCCGACCTCTCCGCGTCGATGGGCCTGCTCGGGCAGCAGACGCATCCGGATGTCGTCGCCGCCGTCGAGCAGGTGTTCGCCGCGGTCGCGGCCGCAGGCACGCCCGTCGGTGTGAACGCCTTCGATCCCTCCGCCGCCGATGCGTACACCGCCGCCGGCGCGGACTTCGTGGCGGTCGGTGCCGACGTGGCGATGCTGGCACGCGCATCCGAGGCTCTGGCCGCCCGCTTCATCCCGGCATCCGACGACACGACCCGCGCCAGCTACTGACGCCTGCCGCTGCCCTCGAGTGGCAGGATTGACGGATGCAGAGCAGCGACGAGCCGTCATGATCCGCGCCCTCGCAGCGATGCAGGACCGAGGATTCCGCTGGTTCTTCCTCGCCCGCGCCATCACTCTGATCGCAGGGTCGATGTCGTCGATCGCGCTGGCCTTCGCCGTGCTCGAGATCGACAACGACGCACGCTCGCTCTCCCTGGTCCTGGCCGCCTTCACCATCAGCAACATCGTCTTCCTGCTCTTCGGCGGCGTGATCGCCGACCGGCTGCCTCGCGCGCTGATCATCCAGTCCTGCTACGTCATCGACATCCTGACGGTGGGCGCGATGGCCGCCCTCCTGTTCAGCGGCACAGCCACGGTTCCCCTGCTCGCTCTGCTGTCGGTGGTGAACGGTGCGTCCACCGCGTTCGTCCTCCCCGCCATGCAGGGGATCATCCCGCAGCTGACCTCCCCCGAGCACCTGCAGCAGGCCAACGCGATGCTGTCGTTCGTGCGCTCGGCGACCACGATCGGCGGCCCGATCATCGCGGGCATCGTCGTGGCCGCGGCCGGCCCCGCCTGGGCCATGGTCGTGCAGGCGATCGGCTGGGTCATCGCGATCCCCGTCCTGGCGATGGTCCGACTGCCTCCGCCTGATCATGCGGGCGGAACCACGATGTTCCACGACCTCAGGATCGGGTGGCAGGAGTTCTGGAGTCGCACGTGGCTGTGGGTCATCGTTCTCGCCTTCATGGTCATGAACGCGATCCACATCGGCGCGTGGGGCGTCGTCGGTCCGTACATCGCCAAGAACGACGAACGGCTCGGCATCGCCGGCTGGGGGTGGGTCGTCAGCGCCGAAGGCGTCGGCATCCTGCTCATGACCCTCGTCCTGATGTGGTTCCCGCTGAAACGCCCCCTGCGCTACGGCATGATCGGCATGGCCGCGTTCGCGATCCCGCTCACCGTCCTCGGCGTGCACCCCGCGGTGGTGCTGCTCGCCATCGCCGCCTTCCTCGCCGGCGCCGGGGCCGAGGTGTTCAGCACCGGGTGGAACCTCGCGATGATGGAGAACATCCCGGGCGACAAGCTGTCCCGCGTCTCGAGCTACGACATGCTCGGCAGCTTCGTCGTGATGCCGATCGGCACCCTCGTCTACGGCTGGCTGATCACCCGCAGCGATGTCGAGACGGTGCTGGTCACCTCGGGGATCCTCTATGCCGTGCTCGCCGCCGTGACACTGGTGGTACCGAGTGTCTGGCGGATGGGCCGCCCCTCCGATGCACTGTCCCCGCGCTCGGAGTTGGCGGATTCATAGCAACCCGGGCGAGACTGTGGGCATGACCTTCGCCGCGCTCCAGCCGCTCGCAGACCGTGCCGCACTGTTCTCCGCCCTCCGTCAGGACTCCCTGGCCACCGCCCTCGAGGACCTCGGTGACAATCGATGGGATGCCGACATGGCGGCGGGCACCCTCACCTTCACCTCGAACGCCGATGCCACGCGCCGGCTCGTGGCCCGCGCCCACCTCGTCGCGACGATCGCCCCCGGTCCCCGCTCGCTGCTCTGGGCGTGGGCGCACCCGCAGGGCGACCCTGCCGGCATCGCCGGCCAGCTGCGCGATTACGGCAGGGAGCACGGCATCCCGGAGCTGAGCGAGCAGGAGCTCCCCTTCCCCGCGGACGCCGCCGGCGACGCCGACTGGATCACCGCAGCCGCCCACACGGTCGGCGCGGTCGCGGTCGAGCTCACCGGTCGAGCGCCCTACTACCTCGCGCCGGTCGGCGGCGGCACGTACGCCGTCTTCCTGCTCGATGCGCCGCTCCCCACCCTGACCGTCGCCGCAGCCTCCATCGCCCTTCCGCGGATCCTCTCGGGCCTGGCTCTGCCTGATGCCCGGACGGCGGTCTGGGACGCCGCCCGTCTCGCCGGGTGGAACCTCACGTGGACCGACGAGGCGTTCTCGGGGGCCACGGTCGCCGACGGCACGGGCACTGCGACCTTCCGCTTCGACGACCAGGCTCGCATCACGAACATCGAGAGCAGCCTGCACCCCCAGGGCTGAGCTCTGATGACGCCGGCGCGTCAGCGACCCATCCGCTGGCGCGCCGTCTTCATGCCCGGCCCCACGGGGACGTGCGCGGTCGCCGCCGCGAGTCCGAATGCCGGCATGTCGACGTAGACGGCCTCCAGATCCGCTGTCGGCACCTGATAGGTCTCATGCCACACGCCGACGCTCCCCGTTCCCTGCAGCGTGCGCATGAAGTCGCGCCAGGGCTGCAGATGGGGTGCGTCGCGGTCGGCGGCGAACCGCTGCAGATGCCCCGGACTCTCCCAGTACGACAGCAGGATCGTCGTGCGACCGAACCAGCTGTGCACTCCGAGCATCCCCGCCTCCGGGTGCGTCACGAGATGCTGCAACATCGGGGGCATCTTGCTGGCCGTCCGCCACACCCTGCCGAGCTGCCACCACCGATTGGCTCGCATCCCGATCAGGAAGACCGTCACATCCGATCGTTCCGGAGCGGCCGTGAACCTGCCGGGGAAGACGTGCTGAGTCATGCGCTCTCCTTGGAACATCGTTACGTAACTGCGTTATGCAACAACGTTACGATAAGATCGATCCCATGGCAAGACCTCCCCTGTACGACGACGCCCTGCGCGACCGCCTGCTCGACGCGACGGCCGAGATGGTCGACGACAAGGGACCCGAGCGGATCAGTCTCCGCGACATCGCACAGAACGCCGGCACCTCGACCTCAGCGGTCTACGCGCTGTTCGGCGGGAAGACCGAACTGCTCGTCGCGGTCATCGAGCACGGCTTCGCGTCGTTCGGCGAGGCGCAGGCCACGGCCGAACCGGAAGGGCTCCGCGCACTCGGATTCGCGTATCGGACGTGGGCTATGGAAAATCCCGCGCTCTACCGCCTCATGTTCGGCGGCGCAGTGGCGACCGAGGACTGCCGCCCCGATGACGCGACCATGAGCACGGCGATGGCGCCGCTCGTGCGCGCGCTCGCGGCCCGCGTCGACGAACCGCAGGTCATGGCCGCCGCTCTCACCGTCTGGGCGCAGGTGCATGGAGCCGTGAGCCTCGAACTCGCCGGGGTCACTCCCCCGCTCGTCCCGTGGGACTCCGTCTACGGCACCGTGGTCGATGCGGTCGAACGCGCGTTTCCCGCACGCTGATCCCCACCAGGCTCCGCACGGAGATGCCGCGGCATCCGAGAGTGTGTGGAATTCTGGTCAGATGAAGAACGGAATCGTCCGGTTCGCCGCACTCTACGTGTTCAACGTCGCGGTGCTGCTGCTCATCGGCCTGCTGTCGTCGGGTGTCTCTGTCGGGTTCACCGCGCTGTGGGCGGCCGTCATCCTGACGCTCGCGGCGCTCTTCGTGAAGCCGCTGCTCACCGCGGCGTTCCGCAACGCGGCGGCGAAGTCCGCGGCCGATCGCACGAGAACCGGCGAGAAGGTCGTCCAGTACGTCCTCGTCTATCTCGTCGAGCTGCTCATCTGGGTGGCCGTCGTCTGGCTGAGCGGCGTCCGAGCCTCGGGCTTCTGGAGCTACGCGCTCCCGCCGCTCTTCCTGCTGTTCGGCTGGATGATCTACGACCAGGTCGACGACAGGCTGCGGGCGAAGGCCGGCGAGCTGTACGACGCCGTGCAGGGCAAGGTGTCGCGCCGCAAGCCGGCGCCCGCAGCCTCCACGCCCGCCCCGGAGACGACCGCCGCCGCGGAGGCGCGGGAGGAGCTCCACGACGGTCTGACCCCGGAGCAGCGGCGGATGCTCGACGAGCTGGGCTGAACGCAGACGGTCCCGATCCCGGGCCTCACACCGATCCGCACGCGGATCGGAAGGGGAAGTCCACGGATCGGGACCGACGATGCAGATCGAGACCGGCGACGGTCAGACCAGGCGTTCCGCCGCCTCGACGACGTTGGTCATGAGCAGGGCGACGGTCATCGGACCGACTCCGCCCGGGTTCGGCGACACCCAGCCCGCGACCTCGGCGACATCCGGGTGCACGTCTCCGAAGACGAGGTTCTTGCCCGTCTCGGGGTCGGTCTCGCGGGTCACGCCGACGTCGAGCACGGCGGCCCCCGGCTTGACATCCTCGGCGCGGATGAGGTGCTTGACGCCCGCGGCGGCGACGATGACGTCGGCCTCCCGCAGGTACCGCGGCATGTCGACCGTGCCGGTGTGCGTGAGCGTGACCGTCGCGTTCAGGTCGCGTCGCGTCAGCAGCAGGCCGATCGAGCGACCGATCGTCACGCCTCGTCCGACGACCACGACGTGCTTGCCGGCGAAGTCGTAGCCGTTGCGCAGCAGCAGCTCGATGACACCGCGCGGCGTGCACGGCAGCGGGGTGTGGATCGGGTTGTTGACGTTGAGCACGAGTCGACCGAGGTTGGTCGGGTGCAGTCCGTCCGCATCCTTCGCCGGGTCGATCCGCTCGAGGATCGCGTCCGTGTCGATGTGCTTCGGCAGCGGCAGCTGCACGATGTATCCGTGGCAGTCCGGATCGGCGTTGAGCTCGTCGATCAGCGCCTCGACGTCGGCCTGGGTGGCATCGGCCGGCAGCTCGCGTTGGATCGAGTTCATCCCGATCGCCTCGGACTGACGGTGCTTCATACCGACGTAGAGCTGAGATGCCGGGTCGGCTCCGACGAGAACGGTCGCGATGCCGGGCACCACGCCCTTCGCCTTCAGCGCGGCGACCCGTTCGGTGAGCTCGGCCTTGATCGCGGCCGACGCCGCCTTGCCGTCGAGGATCTTCGCGGTCACTGCTGCAGGTCCGGGTAGAGCGGGAAGCCTGCGGCGAGCGCATCGACACGCGCACGGAGCGCCTCGACGTCGGCGCCGGGGAGCAGCGCGAGTGCGATCACGTCGGCGACCTCGGTGAACTCGGCGTCGCCGAAGCCGCGGGTGGCGAGTGCCGGCGTCCCGATGCGCAGACCCGAGGTGACCATCGGCGGGCGCGGGTCATTCGGCACCGCATTGCGGTTGACGGTGATGTGGATGTCGTGCAGCAGGTCCTCGGCCTGCTTGCCGTCGATCGCGGCGTCACGCAGGTCGACGAGCACCAGGTGCACGTCGGTGCCGCCGGAGCGCACTCCGATGCCGGCATCCTTCACATCCTGCTGCGAGAGACGCTCGGCGAGGATGGACGCTCCGCGCAACGTGCGCTCCTGGCGCTCCTTGAACTCCGGGGTGCCCGCGAGCTTGAACGCCGTCGCCTTCGCGGCGATCACGTGCATCAGGGGGCCGCCCTGCTGCCCCGGGAACACAGCCGTGTTGAGCTTCTTCGCGAGGTCGGCGTCGTTCGTCAGGATGAAGCCCGAACGGGGGCCGCCGATCGTCTTGTGCACGGTCGACGAGACGACGTGCGCGTGCGGCACCGGGTTCGGGTGGAGGCCGGCGGCGACGAGGCCGGCGAAGTGCGCCATGTCGACCCAGAGCAGCGCGCCGACCTCGTCGGCGATCGCACGGAAGGCGGCGAAGTCGAGCGTGCGCGGGTATGCCGACCAGCCGGCGATGATGACCTTCGGCTTGTGCTCGAGGGCGAGGCGACGCACCTCGTCCATGTCGATGGTCGAGGTCTCTGGGTCGACGCCGTAGGCGACGATGTCGTACAGGCGGCCGGAGAAGTTGATCTTCATGCCGTGAGTGAGGTGACCGCCCTGGTCGAGGGCGAGGCCGAGCAGCGTGTCGCCGGGCCGAGCGATCGCGTGCAGCACGGCGGCGTTCGCGGATGCTCCCGAGTGCGGCTGGACGTTGGCGAACTCCGCGCCGAACAGGTCCTTGGCGCGCTGGATCGCGAGCTCCTCCGCGACGTCGACCTCTTCGCAGCCGCCGTAGTAACGACGGCCGGGGTATCCCTCGGCGTACTTGTTCGTCAGCACCGAGCCCTGGGACTGGAGCACGGAGACGGGCACGAAGTTCTCGGATGCGATCATCTCGAGGAACGTCTGCTGCCGTGCGAGCTCTCGGTCGAGGACCTGTGCGATCTCGGGGTCGACCTCGGAGAGTGGGGCGTTGAAGTAACGGTCGGTCATGACATGCTCCTCTGACAACGGATTCGAAGGGTGTACCTATCGGCCCAGGCGCGCGGTCGAATTCCGTGGTCAGTCGCTCCCCGGTGGTAGTCCACCCAGACGCCAGTCGCGACGTGAGAAAGCATAGCGGATTTCCCTGTGCTGCCGACTCTGCGCACGGTAGGTTTTGTTCATGGTCCTTCCCCATTCCATGCCCCTTGTTCCTCTTCCCGCTTCCTCCATCGCCGTGGATGGTCGGCTGCCCGTCTCCGACGGCTTGCGAGTCATCGGCGCCTCCCCCGCGGCGGCCCAGCTGATCGACGCCGTCGCGCGCCGCAGCGGCATCCGGCTGTCGCACTCGACGGACAGCGACGGCGCCGGCGACGGCGTCGCGTCGACGATCGTCCTGCGGATCGACCCCACCACGGCGCCCGAAGGATACGGGCTCACAGTCGGCGACTCCGTCGAGATCGTGGGCGGCGACGAGGCAGGACTCTTCTACGGCATGCAGACGCTGCTGCAGCTGCTCCGCGAGGACGGCGAGGGATGGGCGTTCCTGCGCGCCGAGATCACCGACGCGCCACGATTCGCACGTCGCGGCGTCATGCTCGACGTCACGCGTCACTTCTTCGACGTCGATGAGGTCAAGAAGTTCATCGACAGCACCAGTGCCCTGAAGTTCAATCACCTGCACCTGCACCTCAGCGACGACCAGGGCTGGCGCATCCAGATCGACTCGTGGCCGAAGCTCACCGAGCTCGCCTCGTCCACGGCCTCCCTCGGCGACCCCGGCGGCTTCTACACGAAGGACGACTATCGCGAGATCGTCGCGTACGCCGCTGAGCGGCACATGGTCGTGATCCCTGAGATCGACCTCCCCGGTCACACGCACGCCATCGGCGTCGCGTATCCGGAGCTCGTCGAGGATCCGGTCATGAACGACAGCCTGATCGCCGAATCGGCGCGCCTGGGGCAGCCGCTCCCCGTCGCAGGCGAGCCCTATCTCGGGTGGGGCGTCGGGCACTCGAGCGTCCGCATCCATGACGAGCGCACCTACGAGTTCGTCCGTGACGTCGTGCGCGAGCTCGCCGAGATGACCCCGGGTCCGTACATCCACATCGGCGGCGACGAGTCCCTCGGCACCCCGCAGGCGGACTTCGATCTGTTCGTCGAGCGCGCCACCGCGATCGTGTTCGAAGAGGGCAAGATCCCCGTCGCCTGGCACGAGGTGGGCGCAGCGAAGGACATCGCCGAGGGGACGATCGGCCAGTACTGGGGCAAGACGACGCCCGAGGGATCGCACGCTGAGGAGGCGGCGCACTTCGTCGAGCGTGGCGGGGCGCTCATCATGTCGACCGCCGACGTCGCCTACCTCGACATGAAGTACACCGAGGATTTTCCGCTCGGACTCACCTGGGCCGCGATCATCGATGTCCGCAGGGCGTACGAATGGGAGCCGACCGCTGTGCTCGACGTCCCGGAGTCCGCGATCCTCGGCATCGAGGCTCCGCTGTGGAGCGAGACCACCCGCACCCTGAGCGAGGTCGAGCAGCTGGTCTTCCCGCGGGCCGCCGCTCAGGCGGAGGTCGCGTGGTCACCGCGCGACGCCGACGGCCGGGACTGGGAGTCGTTCCGCGGGCGACTCGGCGCACTCGCCCCGCTGTGGAAGGCTGAGGGCGTGGACTTCCACCCCGCAGACGAGATCCCCTGGAGCGAGCGATGACATCCGTTTCGACAGCGACGGGATCGGTCGTCATCCACTCGGCCCGACTGATCGACCACGGCGTCGAGGTCGCGGACGCCTGGGTTCGCATGGAACACGGGCGGGTCGCCGCTCTCGGCACCGGCCAGACGTGGGCCCCCGCCGATGAGGTCGTCGACGCGACCGTCGTCGCCGGGCCGGATGCCGTGCTCACACCCGGATTCATCGACATCCACTGCCACGGCGGCGCCGGAGCGTCGTTCGACGACGGGCCGGAGGCGATCCGCTCGGCTCGCGCTCTGCACCGCGCTCATGGCACGACACGATCGGTGATCTCCCTCGTCACCGCCCCCGTCGACGCCCTCGCTCGACGCGTGGCGCAGATCGCCGACCTGATGGAGTCGGATGCCGACATCCTCGGTTCGCATCTGGAAGGGCCGTTCCTCGACCCGGCGCACCACGGAGCTCACGAGCCGTCGCTGCTGCGCACTCCGACACGAGACGACGTCGCCCGCCTGCTCGACGCCGGCCGCGGGACGATCCGGCAGGTGACGATCGCACCGGAGCTCCCCGGCGGTCTCGAGGCGATCCGGATGATCGTGGACGCCGGCGCTGTCGCAGCGGTGGGACACACGAGTGCGGATGCCGCGACTGCGGACGCGGCATTCGAGACCGGCGCCTCCGTGCTGACCCACGCCTTCAACGCCATGCCCGGAATCCATCACCGAGCGCCGGGGCCGGTACTGGCGGCGGCGGCCGACCGCCGCGTGGTGCTCGAGGTGATCGCCGACGACATCCACCTCGACCCGCACGTGGTCAAGCTCGTGTTCGACTCGGCACCCGGTCGCGTCGCACTCATCACGGATGCCATGGCGGCTGCCGGCAGCGCCGACGGGCACTACGACCTGGGTGCGGTGAGCGTGACGGTCCTCGACGGCATCGCGCGCGCGGACGACACGGGATCGATCGCGGGGTCGACGCTCACCCTCGACGTGGCGCTGCGCAGGGCGACCGCGGCGGGCGCACCTCTCACGGAAGCCGTCCGGGCGCTCACCGAGACACCGGCGGGAGCGATCGGATACGGCGACCGGATCGGTCGCCTGGCGGTCGGGTTCGTCGCTGACGCGGTGCTGCTGAACGCACAGCTGCAGGTCGCTCGCGTGTGGATCGGCGACCGGCCGTAGCCCGGTGCGGGTGAGGGGCCGCCGTTCCCCAGATCGGCGACCCCGTCACAATTCCCCCCACGTTGCGAGAGCTGGCGGGCCGAGCGCTCCTCCCCCGAGGTGCCCGACCCACCATGCCGGTGCACTTACCCCTTGCACCAGCGCCTGAGCTCCGCCCCCCGGTGGAGCCCCATGGCTGTCTCTAGTGATGAGACGACGTCGACGCCGATTCATTACGCGATTTCTCAGATCTTTTTTCACGGTTCTTCCGCGCGCCCGACTGATCTGCCCGTGATCAGGTCTTTATTCGCCCCCGGTCTTCTGCGAGCACTTTTCGAGAAGGGGTGGCAAGCCTGAGAGATAGGAGAGAGAATGGAGATGACGCGTGATGAAAATGGGGTTCACGCGTCTCTTCATGTGGAGGCGCACTCGCGCTCCACGACAGATGGATGACAGTGGATCAGGACAGCACTTCACACGAGGAAACGATCGCCGACGCCGATCTCGTCCTGCGCACCCGCTCGGGTGACGCGGCGGCCTTCGGCGAACTGTGGAGGCGGCACTATCCCTCCGGCATGTCGGTCGCGCGATCGATCACGTCGTCGATCGACCCCGACGACCTCGTGCAGGAGTCCTACACCCGCATCTATCAGGCGATCATCAAGGGCGGCGGACCGAACGGATCGTTCCGCGCCTACCTGTTCACGAGCATCCGCAACACCGCCGCCGCCTGGGGCCGCTCTCGACGCGAGTCCGCCATCGACGAGCTCGACTCCGTCGCCGATCCCGACAGCACCGACCAGGCGGCCAACGAGGCCCTCGATCGCAGCCTGACCGCGCAGGCGTTCCGCAGCCTGCCCTCCCGCTGGCAGGAAGTGCTCTGGTACACAGAGATCGAGCAGATGAAGCCGCAGGAGGCCGCGACCCTGCTCGGTATGAAGTCCGGCGCCGTCTCGCAGCTGGCTTTCAGAGCGCGTGAAGGACTTCGCGAAGCGTGGATCCAGGCTCACCTCCGCAGCGCGGCCGAAGGTTCCGACTGCCGGTGGACCATCGAGCACCTGGGTGCCTACTCGCGCGGCAACCTCAGCACGCGAGACCACAACCGTCTCGAGCAGCACCTCGACCAGTGCGCACGCTGCATGATCGTCGCCGCTGAGGCGAAGGACGTCTCCAAGCGGCTGGCCCTCGTGCTGCTGCCCCTCGTCCTCGGAGTCACGGGTTCCGCAGGCTACCTCGCCACCCTCCAGGGTGGCGGTACGCCCATCGTCGCGCTCGCGGCCATGCCCTCGGGGATCACCGAGGGAGCTGTCGTGGCTGCGGGAGGCGGAGCAGCCGCCGCCGGATCGTCGAGCGGCACCGGTGGAGCCGGCGCGACCGGCGCAGGCACAGCGACCGGTGGCGGAGCCGGTGGCACGGCGACCGGAGGCATCTTCAGCGGAGTCGGTGCGCTCGTCAGCGCAGGATCGGCGGCCCTCGTGGTCGCCGGCGTCGTGGCGGCCGCCACAATCATCCCGAGCCTCACGGGCGCGACGCCCGCGGCATCGATGCCGAGCGCGGGCGACAGCGATTCCTCGTCGATCAGTGCAGACGTCGGGCCCGACGAGTCGATGTCCGACGACAAGACGCCGATCGTCGATGAAGCGGAGACCGAGCCCGAGCCCGTCACCCCGCCCGTCGAAGCACCCGTCACCCCCCAGCCCGCTGAGGACATCGCGCCGGCGATCGTCTCACCCCCGGCCCCGACCGAGTCGACCGCGCCGGCACTGCCCGAGTCCACGTCCCCTCCCGTGGACGAAGAGCCTGACGACGAGAACCCCGACGGCGAGAACCCCGATGGCGAGGTCCCGGGCGAGAACCCCGGAGAGACCCCCGGCGGCGAAACCCCCGGCGAGAACCCCGGAGAGACCCCCGGCGGCGAAACCCCCGGCGAGAACCCCGGAGAAACCCCCGGCGGCGAAACCCCCGGCGAGAACCCCGGAGAAACCCCCGGCGGCGAAACCCCCGGCGAGAACCCCGGAGAAACCCCGGGCGGCGAAACCCCCGGCGAGAACCCCACGGAACCGGCCGCGCCGACGACTCCGATCGAAGTGAGCCTCGCGAGCATCTGCCTCGACGCACGCGCTGTCACCTATGTGACCGTGAATGTGTCCGGCGAACCGGGCGCGGACATCGAAGCGCTGCTCGGCGGACGCCGCGGCGGCGTCGACGGCACATCGCTGAGTGACGCAGGGACCGGCACGATCGAGTTGCGCCCCGGTCTCGTCCAGATTCTCCTCGGCGCGCCCCTCGAGGTCCACTACGTGACGGCGTCCGGTCCGATGCTGCCGACGACCACGAGCCTCTCGGCTCTCGGGGTGACCCTCGGTTCCGTGGCCCTCGCTCCCTCGTGCGGAGGGCCGGCTGCGGATCCCGCCGAGACGGTACCCTCCGAGCCGACTCCGGACGACGCGATCGCGCCGATCCCCGAGCCGACGGACGAGGCAGCACCCGCTGCCCCGACCGAGTCCCCGGACGCCGAGGCGTCCCCTGAGACGCCGGCACCCGAGACGGAGGCCCCGGCCGCTCCCGTCGAGACCGCTCCTCCGGCAGAGCCCGTGACCGAGGACCAGACCGCCCTTCCGGCAGAGCCTGCCCCCGCTGACGACACCGCGCCCGCCGACGAGACCGCGCCGGTCGACCAGGTGGCCGCAGACGAGGCCGCGCCCGCGCTCTGACCCGCCATCGGCGGCGAATAGACTGGATCCATGTCCCAGGATCCCGCCTCCGTTCCCGGCGTCGACCGCCCCACCATCACCGCTCTCGACGTCGTCCGATCGGTCGTCCTGATCGTCGCAGTGGGCACCCTCGCTCTGTGGGGATTCGCCACCTGGCCCTTCCCGTACAACGTCATCCTCGGCATCGGGGCTCCGGTCGTCGTGATCCTGATCTGGGCGCTCTTCCTCTCGCCGCGACCCGTCCTGCGACTGCATCCGTTCCTTCGCGTCGTCGTCGAGCTGCTGATCTACGTCGGCGTCACGATCGCGTGGTGGCTGATGGACCAGCCCCTCATCGGCATCGCGTTCGCCGTGGTCGCCGTCGGCGCAGGCGTCGTGAGCGGCCGGCGTCGCATCCGATGAGCGCCCTCGACCTGCTCGTCGCCGCACTCGGCGACATCGTCGACACCGATGCGACGGTCCTCGAAGAAGCCCGCGCCGACAGATCGGGGCATGCGGCGCCCGGGCGGCCGCTCGCGGTCGTGCACGCCGAGACGGTCGAGCACGTCCAGACGGTGATGCGCATCGCGGCCGAGACGGCGACCCCTGTCGTGGTGCGTGGCGCCGGCACCGGTCTCGCCGGCGCGGCGAACGGCGGCGAGGGCGAGATCGTCCTGTCCACTCGCCGGATGACCGCGATCCACGAGATCCGGGCCGACGACCTGCTTGCCGTCGTCGAACCCGGAATCCTCAACGCCGACCTCAACGACGTGCTCGCGGAGCACGGACTCTGGTGGGCGCCGGATCCTGCGAGCCGCGCGATCTCGACGGTCGGCGGCAACATCGCCACCGGAGCGGGTGGGCTGCTCTGTGCGAAGTACGGCGTCGTGCGAGACGCGGTCCTCGGTGTCGATCTGGTTCTCGCCGACGGCCGACTGCTGCACCTCGGCCACCGCAGCGTCAAAGGCGTGACAGGACTCGACCTCACCTCGCTCGTGATCGGCTCCGAGGGCACGCTGGGCGTGGTCGTCGGCGCCACCCTCAAGCTGCGCCGACTGGTCGAGGGAACGACCTGCACCGTGACGGCCGTCTTCCCCGATGTGCGTGCCGCAGCGTCCGCCTCGGCCGCGGTCACCGCCTCGGGTGCGCAGCCGGCGATCATGGAGCTGATGGACTCCGCGAGCCTCGCCGCCGTCGCAGCCCTGCTCGACCTCCCCTCGCCCGTGGCCGGGAGCGCCCAGCTGACGATCCAGACCGATGGTCCGGCGGCAGTGGCCGAGGCGACGATGATCTCCGACATCCTGACGGCTCATCAGGGTGTGACCGAGGTCTCCCATGACCGCGAAGAAGGAGAGCGCCTCCTGGCCATCCGGCGTGCCATGCACCCCGCCATGTCGGCGCTCGGCACGACCCTCATCGAAGACGTGTCGGTGCCGCGCAGCGCCATGCCCGCCATGTTCGACGAGATCGCCCGCATCGAGAAGGCCTACTCGATGGCGATCCCCACGGTCGCTCACGCGGGCGACGGCAACCTGCATCCGAACTTCATCTTCGAGGGCGCAGAGCCTCCCGCTGAGGTCTGGGCGGCGGCGGACGAGCTGTTCCGGGCCGCGATCGCGCTCGGCGGCACGCTGACCGGAGAGCACGGCATCGGAACGCTGAAGAGCCGCTGGTTGGCCGACGAGCTCGGAGACGACCAGTGGGAGCTGCAGCGTCAGATCACTCGGGTGTTCGATCCGCTGGGAATCCTCAACCCCGGCAAGGTCTTCGCTCCCGATGCCTGACATCCACGTCAGCGCCGCGGTCATCGTCGATGACGCCGGCAGGGTGCTCGTCGTGCGCAAGCAGGGCACGACGCGCTTCATGCAACCCGGCGGCAAGCCCGAGCCCGGGGAGACCCCGTCGCAGACGCTGATCCGCGAGCTGCACGAAGAGCTCGGCCTTCGCCTGGATGAGGGCGATCTGGAGCCGCTCGGCACGTTCGTCTCCGAGGCGGCCAACGAGCCCGGTCACCGAGTCGTGGCCGACGCGTTCTCGGTGTCCATCGCCGCGGCGGAGGTCGTCGTCCAGGCGGAGCTCGCCGAGCTGCGATGGATCACACCCGCGGATGCCGAGACGCTGCCGCTGGCGCCGCTCAGCATCGAGCACCTGCTGCCGCTTGCGTGGCCGACGATTCGGCCCTGAGAGCCGACCGCGTCAGATCCCCTGCCAGCTCGGCTTGTTCGCGAAGGTGTAGCGGTAGTAGTCGGCGAGCTTCAGCCGGGACGCCGCGGCCTCGTCGACGACGACGGTCGCGTGCGGGTGCAGCTGGATCGCCGAACCCGGGAGGATGGCCGACAGCGGCCCCTCGACGGCATCCGCCACGGCCTGTGCCTTGCCCTCTCCGAAGGCGAGCAGCACGAGGTGCCGAGCGCGAAGGATCGTGCCGAGCCCCTGGGTGATGCAGTGCATGGGCACGTCGTCGATCGAGTCGAAGAAGCGGGCGTTGTCTTCGCGGGTCTGCTCGGTGAGGGTCTTCACGCGCGTGCGCGAGGCGAACGACGAGCCGGGTTCGTTGAAGCCGATATGTCCGTCGGTGCCGATGCCGAGGATCTGCAGATCCACTCCTCCGGCCGCGTCGATCGCGGTCTCGTAGTCGTCACCTGCGTGCTGGATGGTGGCCTGTGCGCCGTTGGGCACATGGATCCGTCGCGGGTCGAGCCCCAGCGGCTCGACGACCTCGCGGGTGATGACCGAGCGGTAGCTCTCGGGATGAGCGGGGTCGATCCCCACGTACTCGTCCAGGGCGAAACCGCGCACCTGCGAGACGTCGCGACCCGCGAGCCTGTCTCGCAACGCCTTGTAGACGGGGAGGGGCGTCGAACCGGTGGCGAGGCCGAGCACGGCATCCGCACGTCCGTCGATCAGCTCGACGATCTCGGCGGCGACGAGGGCGCCTGCCGCTTCTGCGTTCTCGACGATGACGACTTCAGCCATGGGAAACGGTCTCCTTAGAGGGGGTGGTTGCGCCGACGACCGCGGCCCCGAAGGCCGCGGCGGGAGAGCCGGCAGGGAGCAGTTCGATCCTGTCGTCCAGGTGGAGCGAGCGCATGAAGGGCGAGGCCTCGGCATCGGACCGGAGAGCGTCGCGGATGCCCGTGTAGAGCCTGTCGCCGAGCGAAGTGAGGCCGCCGCCGATGATCACGCGTTCGACGTCGGCGGAGAGCACGAGCGCACGCACCGCCGCGGCCCCGCCGTGGAAGAGATCGGCGCGGAGCGCGAGCGCCCGTTCGTCACCGGTGTCGGCTGCGTCGAAGATGTCGCGCACCGGGAGCGCACCGGGACGATCCCAGGCTCGGGCGAGCGCGCCTCCGCCGCAGAAGGTCTCGATGCAGCCGCGCTGTCCACAGCCGCAGAGACGGCCGTTCGGGTCGACCGAGAGGTGCCCGACCTCGCCGGCCGTGCCTCGCGCGCCACGCCAGATCGTGCCGTCGACGACGATCCCGGCAGCGACCCCGGTGCCGAGATTGAGATAGGCCATCGACCCGTCGACGCCGCGCAGCACCGCAGCGCCGAGGGCGGCCGCTTTCACGTCGTTCTCCACGCGGACGGGGATGCCCAGCTGTCGACCGGCGCGCCCGGCGAGATCCAGGGACTCGACGCCGAGATTCACGGCATGGAGCACCCGACCGGTGTCGGCGTCGACCAGCCCGGGGATCCCGACGCCCACCGATCTGACCGACGAGCGAGCGAATCCTCCCTCGTCGGCGAGCGCATCGACCGTCTCGAGGATGCTGACGACGACTGCCTCCTCACCCCAGCCGGTGGGTCGGCGCAGGCGCGCCAGAATGTCTCCGTCCGCGGACACCGCGACGGCATCGATCTTGGTTCCGCCGACGTCCAGGCCCACTCGTATGGGCCGACCGGACAGGTCGACGGCGAGCGCATCCGTCATCGGATGGTGCCCCTGCTCGTCTTCGGCTCGTGGACGCGGTCGCTCCCGCCGGTACGGATCACGAGACGCCCAGCTGGCTGGACAGCACCATCACGGCGGCACCGCGCAGGACGATGTCGTCCTGGTGTGTGCGGCGGATGAGCGCGTCCTCGAAGACGCCCTCGAGCGTGCGCGCGTGCAGGGTCTCGACCGCGGCGTCGATCAACACGCCGTCGAGCAGATCCTCAGGACCCGAGAGCACGACCTCGGACAGATCGAGTGCCGCGACGATCGGGGCGATCGCGATGCCCATGCGGGTGCCCGCATCGCGGAGGATCTCGTCGCGCGATCCGGGGGCGTCTGCGATGGCGGGACGCAGCCGCGTCTCACTCAGCCACGCTTCGAGGCAGCCGTCTTTGCCGCACGCGCAGCGGGGTCCACCGTCGGTGCCCACGACGACGTGGCCGATCTCGCCCGCTGCGAAACGACTGCCGAGCAGCGGCTGGCTGCCGGTGATGACGCCGGCTCCGACTCCGCGACCGATCTTGATGAGCATGAAGTCGGCCTTCGCCTCGCCGAACGTGTACTCGGCGAGCACCGCGGCGTTGGCGTCGTTGCGCACGAGGACCGGCAGATCGAGATCGACGCCCAGCTTCGCCTCGAGAGGGAGATTGCTCCACCCGAGGTTGGGCGAGCTGAGCACGACGCCGTCAGGACGCACGACACCGGGGCTGCCGATCCCGACGCCGAGGATGGGCTGCGTGGCCGTCTCGGCGAGCGCTCGGGCCAGCTCCAGCGTGGCGGCGTAGGCGGCGTCGCCGTCTGCGCTCTCGGGTCGCGGCACCTCACGGCGCTCGAGCACGTCGCCGTCGAGGCTGAGCAGAGCGCCGACGAAGGCATGGGGGCCGGAGAGATCGATCCCGATGATCTGGTGCCCGACTCGGTCGATGTCGATGAGGATCGGAGGCTTGCCCGGTCCGACCGTCTCGCGCACTCCCATCTCGACGACGATGCCGTCGGAGATGAACTCCGCGACGAGGTCGGAGATGGTGACCCGAGTGAGGCCGGTCTCGCGAGAGAGGTCCGCTCGACTCATCGCTCCCGAGTGATAGAGCGTCTGCAGCACGAGCGCGCGGTTGTGACCGCGAGCGTGTTCCGGGAGCACCTTCGAGCGAGAGCGCAGGTGGCGCCCCGGGCCGAAGGCGTGCGCGCTCGCGGCGACGTAATCTGGCGACGTCGAAGGACGCGATCCATCCGATACGGACATGTTTGTTAGTAGACCTTACGAACAAAAATTTCGCAACCCCTGCCACAGTTAGCACAGGGAGGGTTACGGAAACGTTACATTATGCCGAGAGTACTCCGGCGGCGGTGCCCGACGAGTCCGCCAGGCCTTCGACGAGGCCCGCGACTATCGCCTGCCGCGCCTCGCGTGTCAGAGGCTTCCCCGGCACTCCAGGACGCCTCTGCACGGGCGTCGGACCGTCGAGAGGACGATACCGCACACCGGACTCGGCGAGGCGTCTGAGATGGACGGGAAGACGTCGCGCGAACCCCTCATACGAGGGTGGTTCGCCGCCGTCCCACAGCCGTTCGGCGATCGCTGCGAGACGAGGGAACATCGCGAAGTCGACCCGATCTCTCGTCGGGAGGTGCTCGGTCCACACGTTGGCCTGTCCGCCGACCGCGCCGTCCTCGATGCGCAGCGTGTAGGCCTGCTCGATCGGCAGCGGCGGGCCGACCCGGATCGGCTCCTCCGCCGACTCCGACTGGGGGTAGTCGAGATACACCTCGAGGTCGGGGCACGCGATCACGGGGATGCCGCGCCTCAGCGCCTCGCGCATCGCGACGGGACCCCGCCACGCGAGGATCCGCACACCCTCGGGGACATCGCCCTCGAGCACCTCGTCCCATGCCAGGGCGATGCGCCCACGGCTGCGGAGGTGGGCGACGAAATGATCGGTGAACCAGGGCTGCACGTCGTGGGGAGTCGCGAGACCGAGCTCGCCCATCCGCTCGCGCGCAGCGGCGCTCTGCGCCCACTCGGTGACCGGCACCTCATCGCCGCCGATGCCGATCCACGCAGAGTCGAAGAGGTCGCACAGGGCGTCGATCGCCGCGCGCCCGAACGCGAGGGCGTCATCCGTCGGCGCGAGGGTGCGAGGGTTCACGCCGAAGCGCGACCACGGCGCGACAGAGCGCTCGCTCGCATCCGTATTGCCGAGCGCGGGGTACGCGGCGAGCGCCGCCTGGATGTGCCCGGGCAGTTCGACTTCCGGCACGACCGTCACGAATCGCTCCGCGGCGTAGGCGACCAGGTCGCGCAGCTCCGCATCCGTGTAATGACCCTCGTGCAGCCCCGGCACCACTGTGGCGTCCGGCCCGTGGCCCCGCTGTGTCTCCTCGCGGCGCGCGCCCACCTCTGTGAGCAGCGGATACCCCGGCACCTCGAAGCGCCAGCCCTGATCGTCGGTGAGGTGGAGGTGCAGCACCGTGAGATGGTGGTCGGCCATCAGATCGACGAGTCGCATCAGGTCCTCGACCGGGCGGAAGTGCCGCGCGACATCGAGCATGACCCCCCGCCAGGTGTGAGCCGGAGCAGACTGCCATGTTCCTGCGGGGATCCGAGCGCGATCGGAGCCGGGCTCGCGCAGCTGCCGGAGCAGCGTGACGCCCCGGAACACGCCCGCCGCACTCGCCCCCGCGACGTCGATTCCCTCGGCCGTCACCGTCACGCGGAATGCCTCGGCGCCGACACGCCCTCGAGCGAACGGCTCCCCCGCGAGAGACTCGTCGATCCTCAGCGTGATCGCGGGTGCCGCATTCGCGGTTTCGAGATGCTCGCCGAGACGGGATGCGCTCGCGACGAGGGCTTCCGGAGCCGACACCGGGGTGTGAACCGTCCACTCGAACGGCTCGGCAGCGGGATCGGTCACCGACGGGATGTTCGGGACCGGGGCACGATGCGCGGCGGGCGTCATTCGCAGCGCTCGACCCGGGGTCGCGCCGGACGCGTGCCCCGCCAGCACCACCGGCACACCGCCGACGAGCACCTCGTCGACGCCGATCGGCGCCTCGTGGGGAGCATCGAAGGTCGCCCCCGCCGTGATGGTCTCGGGATCGAACAGCACGAGGTCGGCCGTGGCTCCCTCGCGGATCACACCCCGCGGCGCATCACCCCGGTCGAGGCCCAGCCGCATCGCCGGCGTGCCGGACAGGTGCTGCACAGCCTGTTCGAGGGAGAGCACCCCGAGTTCTCGCACGTAGTGCCCGAGGTAGCGCGGGAAGGTCCCTCGGCCCCGCGGGTGCGGTCTGGCGCCGATCAGGATCCCGTCGCTGCCGCCGCTGTGCCGCGGGTGCCGCATGATCGTGCGGACGTTCTCCTCGTCGCCGATGTGCATCAGGATGCCGGTGGCCCCCGCATCCTCGAGGATCGTGTCCAGCACCACGTCGACCGAGCGCCTGCCGGACGACTCGGCGATCTCCGCGACGGTCCGTCCGACGAGGTCCGCGAGTTCGGGCGACGAGGTGCCGGAGATCTGGATGGCCGACCAGTCGGCACGCTCCCCGTGGAAACCGTCGCAGCCGATCTCCTCGAGCTCGACGCGGACGGTCTCGCGTCCGCTCTCATCGAGCGCAGCGAGGGTCGCGAGCAGGTCGCCGCTCTCGGCCAGTCGGCTCGGAAGCAGCGCCGCGAGCGTGGTGGCACCGGGAAGATAAGGGTAGGTGTCGAGGGTCACGTCGACGCCGTCGTCGAGGGCCTCATCGACCAGGGCGAGCAGCTCTGCCGCACGCCCGCGGTTCGGAGCGAAGTTCATGGTCGCATGCGTGAGATGGATCGGACACCCGGTGCGACGGCCGATGTCGAGCGCCTCCCGATAGGCGTCCAGGGCTCCCCCGCCGTAGCTTCGGGTGTGGGGCGCCCAGTAGCCGCCGCGTTCGGCGACGACTCGGCAGAGCGCTTCCAGCTCCGCCGTGTCGGCGTACATCCCCGGGGTGTAGGTCAATCCGCTCGACATGCCGAACGCGCCTGCGTCGAGCGCCGCGCCGAGGATGCCGGACATCGCTGCGATCTCCGCAGGTGTGGCCGCCCGGTTCTCGTGACCGACCACCATCATGCGCAGATTGCCCTGAGGCACCAGGACCGCCGCGTTGCCCACGGCGGCCGAGTCGATCGCAGCGAGCAGGTCATCCATCGAACGCCAGGGGACGGCGGGCGGCATGCCGTTCCAGCCCGCGATCTGAGCCGGGATCACCGCCGCCGTCGCGTCGTCGAGCGGGGCATAGCCGAGCCCGTCCTGGCCGAGCACCTCCGTCGTGACGCCCTGGAGGATCTTCGCGTCGTGGGCTGCTCCCTGCAGCACGGCCAGCTCGCTGTGCGCGTGCATGTCGATGAACCCGGGAGCCAGCACCCGCCCCGCCCCCGCGACCTCCACCGCATCCGCCGGCAGTTCCAGGACCCTCTCATCTCCGTCGCGGATCACCGCGACGATGCGGGCTCCTTCGACCGCGACGTCGGCCGCGAACCTCTCGGCTCCGGTGCCGTCGACCACGGTGACGCCTCGGTACACCCGCACGGGCTTCTCGGTGCTCAGAAGCATGTCGCGACCGCTCCGATCACCCGGGGGTCCGCCGCATCCGGGTCGTCGATGACCGCCACCACGCGCCATTTGTCGAAAGCCGTGCAGGGATGCGACAGCCCGAGACGCACGACGTCGCCGACGGAGACATCCGCCCCGTCTGCAAGAGCGAGGAAGGCGTGCTGGTCGTTCAGGGCCGTGATCCGCCCCTCGACCGATTGCGGGACCGGCAGGTCGAGGTCGAACGGCACATCTCGACGGCCCGCGTCCAGCAGTGCGAGTCCCTCTTCGGGCTGCGAGACGACGCGCGACCACGCGTGCATGGCGGAACGCAGCGGCGCCGTCGATGTCAGGGCGCCGAACGGCGACATGCGCGAGTAGAAGCCGTCGTCGTGAATCTGGAACGCACCCGACCGCAGCACGATGTCGGCATCCGCTCCGTGAGGGGCCAGGATCGCCGCTGCCCGGTCGGGGAAGGCGCTGCCTCCTGCGCTGAGCACGGGCCGAACGCCGGGCGGATACTCGAGGCGACGGTGCAGGTCGACGAGTGTGGACAGATAGGCGTCGACGGCGGCGACAGACGCCTCCGACCGGTCGGGACCGAACGGTCCTTCGTAGCCGGCGACTCCGGCGAGCCGCAGACCGGGGGCCGCGACGATCGCCTGGGAGATGCGCTCCCCCTCTTCCACGCTGCGTGCGCCCGTGCGCCCGCCCCGGCCACCGAGTTCGACGAGGACGTCGAGAGGACGCTCGGCGTCGTGAAGCGCGTCGGCGAGGATGCCGACGGTCTCGACGGAGTCCGCCCAGCAGAGGATCCGGAGATCGCCCGCCGCAGCGAGCAGAGCGCCGAGGTGGTGCGCGGCGCCACGATCCGTGACGGCGTTCGCGATGAGCACGGTGGAGACCCCTGCCTCCACCGCGACTTCGGCCTGCCACGGCGTCGCGACGGAGATCCCCCATGCGCCGGCATCGAGCAGCCGCTGCCAGAGCGCCGGCGCCATCGTCGTCTTGCCGTGCGGTGCGAGGACGACTCCCTGTTCCGCCGCCCAGGCGAAGACGGTCGATTCGTTGTGGGAGAGCGCCGCCTCGTGGACCGTCAGCACCGGCGTCACGAGATCGGACAGGTGCAGGCCCGCGTCGGGTACCTCCGACAGCCGCAGCCCCGCGGAACGCGGAGGGAAACCCTTCGCCCAGGTGCCGAGTACAGGATCCGGGATTTGTAGAGGCATCTAACAAGGCTACTAGGCTGGTCGCATGACCGCGAAGATCCGAGTGTCGACCGACGCCGCCCCCGCTCCCGCTCACACCTTCTCGCAGGGGATCCGAAAGGGCCCGATCGTGCAGGTCTCCGGGCAGGGCCCTGTCGACCCCCAGACGAGCGAATACCTCTTCCCCGGCGATGTCGCGGCTCAGACCACGCGGACGCTCGAGAACGTCAAGGCGATCGTCGAGGCATCCGGCGCGACATTCGACGATGTCGTGATGCTGCGCGTCTACCTGACCAAGCGCGAGGACTTCGCGATCATGAACGACGCGTATGGCGCGTTCGTGACAGCGCACACCACCAGCGGGGTCCTGCCTTCGCGCACGACCGTCTTCACGGGCCTCCCCCGCGAGGAGATGCTGGTCGAGATCGACGGCCTCGCCGTCATCAGCGACTGACGCATCGGGAATTTCCGCGGTCCACGGACCGTTGCCTCCTCGTTATCAGCGATCGCGTAGCATATCGCTAAGGACACGTGAGAAACCGGGGGGTGAGTTCGTGACCGATCTGATCTCAGCGCAGGATGCGAAGACCGAGAAGCTGACCGAGGCGACCGCCTCCGGCGACCAGCCGAATCCTGTCGCGCCCGCCGACTCCGGCAACGCACCCACCGACTCCCAGCCGCCGCGCAGCGGCGACCAGGAACTCGCCTGGGCGCCGATCGAACCGGCTCCCAAGAAGAAGCGCCTCGGCCTGTGGATCGGCCTCGGCGTGGGCGCGCTGGCCCTGGGCACAGCCGCCGCCTCGATGATCCTGATCGCGCCGGGCACCACGGTCGCCGGGATTCCCGTCGGCTGGCTCACGCCCGGTGCCGCGGCCGACACGATCCAGGCCCACGTCGCCGATGCAGAGGTCACTCTGACCGGAGCAGGCGGCGACACCGTGCTGACGGGAGCGGATCTCGGCGCCGAGATCGACGCGACCGCACTCGCGGACGCCGCTTTCGCGGAGCGTCCGCTCTGGAACGTGACCGCCTGGATGGGTGAACCCGTCGCCGGCGAGATCACTCTCGATCCCGCGACGGCCGAGGCCGCGTTGCGTGAGGCCGTGCCGTCGAGCTTCGAAGACGCGGTCGATGCCGGCGTCGTCTTCGACGCCGCAGGCGGTGGCTACGCGATCACCCCCTCAGCCACCGGGACGGCCGTCGACCTCGACGGTCTCACCGCCGCGATCGTCGACACGATCGCGGACGGTGGCACGAGCCTCGAGTTCTCCGGCGACCCGGCCGAAGCCGCGCCGGCGATCACTGATGAAGACGCCACGGCTTTCGCGACCTCACTGAACACGATGCTCGGCTCGATCGGCTTCTACATCGGCGAAGAGCGCACGGTGCCCGTCGACGCGGCGACCGCCTCGACCTGGATCTCCGTCGTCGACGACGGTGGCGAGCTCAGCGTGGTCGCCGACGAGGCTTCGATCCAGGCGACGATCGATGCTCTCCCTGCAGCCGTCGACCGGGCCCCGGTCAACGCGACGAACATCGTCGATTCGGCCGGCAAGATCCTCCGCACCGAGGCCGAGGGAGTGAGCGGTCGTGCGATCGGCGACACCTCTGCTCTCGCATCGGACGTCGCGACGAAGCTCGAGGCCGGCGAGGGCATCTTCCCCATCGAGGTCACCGAGACGCCGTTCGAGTCCGTCAACCTCGTGCGCAAGATCGATGTCGACCTCGGGTCGCAGACCGCGACCCTCATCGAGAACGGCGCGGTCGTGCGCTCCTGGGCGATCTCCTCGGGCAAGAGCGCGACACCCACCGACACCGGCAACTTCCGTGTCTACGCGCACGTGCGCGAGCAGACCATGAAGAGCCGCGAGCCGGACGGCTCGATCACCGAGACGCCCAACGTCCCCTGGGTCACCTACTTCAACGGCGACGAGGGCTTCCACGGCACGTACTGGCACAACGACTTCGGCAATCCCCGCAGCCACGGTTGCGTGAACATGCCGATCGATGTGGCTCGGTACGTCTACGAATGGTCGCCCGTGGGCCTCGAGGTCGCGGTCCACTACTGATCCCCGCTCTCACCGAGCAGATCCCCCGCACGCGACGCGTCGTCGATTCCGCGGAGGGATCACGCGAAGAAGGGGCCGGATGCTCTCGCATCCGGCCCCTTCTTCTGTGATCTGCGTCAGCTCAGCGCGTCGACGATGCCGTTCAGCGTGGTGGACGGGCGCATGACTGCGGTGACGAGCGCGTCGTCGGGGCGGTAGTACCCGCCGATCTCGACGGGCTTGCCCTGCACGGCGTTGAGCTCGGAGACGATCTTCTCCTCGTTCTCGGCGAGCGTGGCGGCGATCGGTGCGAAGGACGCGGCGAGCTCGGCATCCTTCGTCTGCTTCGCCAGCTCCTGCGCCCAGTACAGACCCAGGTAGAAGTGGCTGCCGCGGTTGTCGATCGTGCCGAGAGCGCGGCCCGGGGAGCGGTCCTCTTCGAGGAACGTTCCGGTCGCCGCATCGAGGGTCTCCGCGAGGACCCGGGCCTTCTCGTTCCCGGTGCGGTCGGCGAAGTGCTCGAGCGACGCGGCCAGCGCGAAGAACTCGCCCAGCGAGTCCCACCGCAGGTAGTTCTCCTCGACGAGCTGCTGCACGTGCTTGGGGGCCGATCCGCCGGCGCCCGTCTCGAAGAGGCCACCGCCGGCGAGCAGCGGGACGATCGACAGCATCTTCGCGCTGGTGCCGACCTCGAGGATCGGGAACAGGTCGGTCAGGTAGTCGCGCAGCACGTTGCCCGTCACCGAGATGGTGTCGAGGCCGTGGCGCATCCGCGCCAGCGTGTAGCGAGTGGCTTCCTCGGGAGCGAGGATCGTGATCGTGAGGCCCTTGGTGTCGAGCGTCGCGAGACCCTGGTGCACCTTGGCGATGATCTGCGCGTCGTGCGAGCGGTTGGCATCGAGCCAGAACACCGCGGGCACGCCCGTGGCGCGAGCGCGGGAGACGGCGAGCTTGACCCAGTCCATCACCGGGATGTGCTTCGTCTGCGTCGCACGCCAGATGTCACCCGCGCCGACCTCGTGCTCGATCAGCACTGTGCCCTCGCTGTCGAGCACCTGAACAGTGCCTGCGGCGGCGATCTCGAACGTCTTGTCGTGGCTGCCGTACTCCTCAGCCGCCTGCGCCATGAGGCCCACGTTCGGCACGGTGCCGATCGTGGCGGGGTCGAGCGGGCCGTTGGCGATCACATCGTCGATGACCGCCTGATAGACGCTCGCATACGAGGAGTCCGGGATCACCGCGAGCGTGTCGGCCTCCCCGCCGTCCTTGCCCCACAGCTTGCCGCCGTTGCGGACGAGCGCGGGCATGGAGGCGTCGACGATGACGTCGCTCGGGACGTGCAGGTTCGTGGTCCCCTTGTCGGAGTTCACGTACGAGAGACGCGGCCCCTCGGCGATGGCCCTGTCGAACGCTGCGGCGATCTCGTCGCCGTCGGCGATGTCACCGAGGCCCGAGAGGATCGAGCCGAGACCGTCGTTGGGGTTGAGTCCCGCGGCGGCCAGCTTGTCGCCGTACTGCGCGAACACGTCCTTGAAGAACACCCTCACGACGTGACCGAAGATGATCGGGTCGCTGACCTTCATCATGGTGGCCTTGAGGTGCACCGAGTAGAGGACGTCGTCGTTCTTCGCCGTCTCGAGCGTCTCGGCGAGGAAGGCGTCGAGGTGCGCGGCCGAGAGGAACGTCGCGTCGATGATCTCGCGCGGAAGGACCTTCAGCCCCTCCTTGAGGATCGTGACGGTGCCGTCTGCGGCGGTGTGGCGGAAGCTGAGGACGTCATCATGGGCCGCGACCCAGGAGCGCTCGTTGTGCTTGAAGTCGTCGTGACCGAGCGTCGCGACGCGGGTCTTCGATCCCTCGGCGAACGGCTTGTTGCGGTGCGGGTGCTTCTTCGCGTAGTTCTTCACGGCCAGAGGTGCCCGACGGTCGCTGTTCCCCTCGCGGAGCACAGGGTTCACCGCTGAGCCCTTGATGCGGTCGTAGCGGGCGCGGACGTCCTTCTCCTCGAGGGAGGTCGGCTCGTCCGGGAAGTCGGGGATGTCGTAGCCCTGGGCCTGCAGCTCGGCGATCGCGCCCTTGAGCTGCGGGATCGAGGCCGAGATGTTCGGCAGCTTTATGATGTTCGCCTCGGGGAGCGTGGCGAGGCCACCGAGCTCGGCGAGGGAATCACCGACCTGCTGCTCCGGGGTGAGCTTCTGCGGGAATGCCGCGAGGATGCGTCCGCCGAGCGAGATGTCGCGGGTCTCGACCTCGATGCCCGCCTGCCCCGTGTAGGCCTTGATGATCGGCAGGAAGGAAGCGGTGGCGAGAGCCGGAGCCTCGTCCGTGTAGGTGTAGATGATGGCGTCGTCGGTCACCAGGAGGTTCTCCGTTCGCGAGGGCATATTTGTCTCGATACCAAGATACCTGAGCCGCTCCCGACGCACGTTCGCCGGGAGGCGGGGTGCACATCGACTTCCGGCATTCCACAGAGCTGCACCCCTGACGAAAGTCGAGGTTTCTGCGCGGCGACCCGATGAGGGGCTAGCCTGTGATCATGTCCGAACTGCGCATGGTCGAACTCTCCGCTGCGACGATCGTCGCCGTGAACAACATGTCGCTCAAGCCCGGACAGGAGCAGTTCCTCGCTCCGGTGTCCTACGGCATCGCCGCGACCGTCATCAATCCCCAGACCTCCTGGCAGCGAGTCGTCCTCGACGACGACCAGGTCGTCGGTTTCGTCAGTGCGAACTTCGACGCCGACGCCCCGGAAGAGCACTTCCGCTCCGTGCTGTGGCGCATCAACGTCGACGCCGACGACCAGGGCAAGGGCGTGGGTCGCTTCGCGGTCGAGCAGCTCATCGAAGAGGCGCGAGTCCGCGGATTCGACCACGTCAACGTCATCTACGAGGCCGGAGAAGACGGCCCCGAGGCGTTCTTCCTGCGTGTCGGCTTCACCCCTGTCGGCGAGACCGAGTACTCCGAGGTCATCGCTCAGATCCGCATCCCTTCGTAGACCGGCGGCGGGGTCTCGAATCCCCTCCCCCATCGAGGCCCCGTCGCCCTGTCCGGTGAATCGATGGGACCGCTCCCGCGTCCTCCGCGATCGATTTGTTGCGAATGACCACAAAAAGGTTGCGCGCAGCGTCGAACCGTGCCTATCATCGCTGTCAGAGGCGAGAGCGAAACGCTTCGACGATGTACCGAAACACGACGATGGAGTCCTGATGACGACGATCCACGAGGTGGCAGAAGCCGCCGGAGTGTCGATCAGCACGGTCTCCTACGCTCTGAGCGGCAAGCGCCCCGTCTCCGAGAAGACGCGCCGCCGCATCGAGGACGCGGTGCACACGCTCGGTTACGAACCCGACGCCGGAGCACGGATGCTCGCCGGGCGCCGCACTCAGATCTTCGGGCTCACCGAGCCCCTCCGCGCCGACACGCACGCCCCGACCCACATGGCGTTCGTGCTCGCGACTGCGGTCGCCGCGCGGCGCCGCGGTTACGACATCCTCCTCCTGACCGACGAGCAGGCGTCAGAGGGCATGAACCGCGTCGCCGCGAGCAATCTGGTCGATGCCATCCTCGTGCTCGACGTCGCCCCCGACGATGAGCGCGCGGACATCGCCCGCTCCCTGCGCTCCCCCACCGTGTTCATCGGCATCCCCGACGAGGCCCGCGATCTGACCTGTGTCGACCTCGACTTCGAGGCGACGGGGCATCTCGCGGTGGATCGACTGGCCGATGCCGGACACACCTCGGTCACGCTGTTCGGCCAGACCGAGGTCTCCTACCGGAAGTCGAACTTCCCTCGTCGCCTGCTCCTCGGCGTACAGGAGCGAGCGGCCGAGCGGGGCGTCGACCTCGACTGGGTGACGACGGGCGTCACGACCACCGATGCCTCCTCCGTGCGCGCGGCCGCAGCGCTGGCGCTGGAGCGCGGCGTCCGCGCCTTCATCGTCCACGCCGTCGGCGACGTCCACGATGTCCTCCTCGAGACGATCTCGTCCCAGGGGCTGACGGTGGGAGAAGACGTCTCCGTCATCTCGGCGGCCGCATCGTTCGACACGTCTGCGCTCGTCGTCCCGATCGACACGATCCCGCTCGTGCCGCAGAGGTCGTGCGAGCTCGCCGTCGACCTCGCGGTGCGACGCCTGGAGGAACCGGGGCTGCCCGCGCAGATCCACCTGATCCCACCCGAATACCAGTCCGCCGGATCCGTCGCTCCCGCTCGGGAGTGACGGGCGTCGACCACGCAGCCGCATCGCGATCATCGAAACGCTTCGACGATCGACTCATCACAACTGAATACCCGACCCACTGAAGTGTCCGGCCCCAGGGCCACCGAGAAAGGAGTGCCGACGATGGCACGCACCACCCGCAGGACGAAGACGTTGGCGGCTCTCGCCGCTCTCACCGCGACAGGCATCGCCCTGAGCGGATGCACCGCCGGTTCCGGCGACGAGGGGGGCGGCGGCGACACCCTCAAGCTCTGGCACTACGAGGGCGCCGACAGCGCGATGGGCAAGGCGTGGGCCGAGGCGATCGCGATCTTCGAGGAGGAGACCGGCGCGAAGGTCGAGTTCGAGGAGAAGTCCTTCGAACAGATCCAGAAGACCGCCAGCCAGGTGCTCGACACGGACGCCGCCCCCGACCTCATGGAGTTCAACAAGGGCAACGCGACGGCCGGCTTCCTCGCCTCCACCGGCTTGATCGCCGACATCTCCGACGCCGTCGAGGAGTACGGGTGGGACGAGAAGCTCGCACCCTCTCTCCAGACCACCGCGAAGTACTCCGAAGACGGTGTGATGGGCGGTGACACGTGGTTCGGCGTCCCGAACTACGGCGAGTTCGTCGGCGTCTACTACAACCAGGACGCGTTCGCCGCGGCAGGGCTCGAGATCCCCACCACCTACGAGGAGTTCGTCGACGTGCTCGACGCGTTCGTCGCACAGGGAGTCACCCCTCTCGCCGAGGCCGGTGCGGAGTACCCGCTCGGACAGCTGTGGTATCAGCTCGCGCTGCTCGAGGGAGACCGCGACTTCGTCGACTCCTATCAGCTCTACGACGGAGAGGTCGATTGGCAGGGCCCGGAGGTCACCGCCGCCTCCGAGACTCTCCAGGAATACGTCGACAAGGGCTACATCGCCTCGGACGTCTCATCGGTCAAGGCCGAGGACGCCGGTGTCTCGTTCATCAACGGCACCTCGCCGATCTTCGTCTCGGGCTCCTGGTGGTTCGGACGCTTCGTCTCGGAGGCCACCGGCTTCGATTGGACGATGACGGCGTTCCCTGGAGCGGATCTCTCGCTCGGCTCGTCCGGCAACCTGTGGGTCGTCCCCGAGAACGCCGCGAACAAGGAGCTCGCGTACGAGTTCATCGACATCACGATGCGGCCGGAGATCCAGGCGATCATCGGCAACAACGGCGGCCTCCCCGTCGCGGCAGACACCGCCGACATCACCGATGAGAAGAGCGCGGCCCTGATCGAGACGTTCAACGGCGTGCTCGACGCCGACGGACTCTCGTTCTACCCCGACTGGCCCGCCCCCGGCTTCTACGACGTGATCGTCCAGGAGCTCCAGGGTCTGATCACCGGCACGCAAGACGCCGAGACGACCAACACCAACCTCGGCGAGCAGTACGACGAGGGCACGGCCGAATTCCGTTGATCCACTCGCGGGGGCGGCGACCGCGCGTCGCCGCCCCCGCATCCTCCTGGAGATGAACATGTCACTCGTCACCCGCCGCGAGGGCCGCACGAAGCTGCCGCCCGAAGAGCCGTCGATCCCGCAGCGCAGCGGTGGGACCGGCGCCTACTGGATGTACCTGCTCCCGGGCTTCGTCCTGCTCCTCGTCGTCGTCATCGTCCCGCTGATCTGGAACGTGTATCTGACCTTCACGAAGTGGAAGGGCGTCCGCACACCGGAGTTCATCGGTCTCGAGAACTGGCAGAAGATCCTCACCGACAGCGACTTCTGGACCTCGTTCACGAACTCGGTGTGGATGATCATCGCCATGGTCGTGGTGCCCACGATCGTCGGTCTCATCGTCGCCGCCCTTCTCTTCGACGTCGTCGGACGCAAGTTCGGCGGCAAGGTGGGCAGCTTCCTGCGGGCGACGTACTACCTCCCCCAGATCCTCCCGATCGCCGTCGCCGGCATCGTGATCGGCTGGATCGTCCGGCCGGGTGGCGACGGCGCGCTGAACCAGATCCTCGGATGGTTCGGCATCCCCGCCTACGACTGGCTCGGCCAGATGCCCTCGGCCCTCATCGTGCTGATGGTCGTCATGGTGTGGGTGCAGCTCGGCTACCCCGTGGTCGTCTTCATGGCGGCGCTGCAGCGCGTCGACCCTGAGCTCTACGAAGCCGCCGAACTCGACGGGGCGAACTGGTTCCAGCGATTCTCGGCGATCACGATGAGCATCATCCGCCCGGAGATCTTCGTCGTCACTCTGACCTGCACGATCGCGGCACTCAAGGTCTTCGGCCCCGTCTACATCATCACCCGCGGCGGCCCCGCAGGCGCCACCCTGGTGCCTGCGTACTACGCCTACCAGGAGTTCTTCACGAAGCGGAACGTCGGCTACGGCGCGACCATCGCCACCGTGCTGACCATCGTCGTGGTGATCGTGTCGATCATCTTCATCCGCGTGCAGAACTCGCTCGAGCGCAAGGAAAGGGCGGGTCTCTGATGCACGCCACCACCGCCATCGTCACCGGCAAGCCGGCCACCAGCCGTCCGCGCGGCGGCATGACCAAGAAGCGTCCGATCGACTGGCTCATGCTCGCCCTCGTCGTGATCGGTGCGCTGCTGATCATCGCGCCGTTCTACCTCGTGCTGGTCAACTCGTTCAAGTCGCCGGTCGACTACGCGACGTCGGGTCCGCTGGCGTTCCCCGAGACCCTCGACTTCGGCGGGATCATCAAGTTCTGGGAGAGGGTGAACTTCCCCGAGAAGGTCTGGAACTCGCTCTTCATCGCTGGCGTGGTCTCCGTCCTCGCCGTGGTCATCTCGATGCTCAACGCCTTCGCGATCGGCATCGGGCGAGTCCGCGGACGCAGCTGGATCGTGCTGCTCTTCCTGCTCGCGAACCTGCTGCCCCAGGAGGCCCTCCTCTACCCGCTCTACTACATGTTCAAGTCCGTCGGCCTGTACGACAACGTGTGGTCAGTGATCATCGTCTTCACCGTGATCCAGGCGGCGTTCGGCACGTATCTGCTGTCGTCGGTCTACGGGACGTTCCCGAAGGAGATCCTCGAGGCGGCGTCTCTCGACGGCGCGAGCCGCTGGCAGATCCTGTGGCGGGTCGTCTTCCCGATCAGCCGTCCGACCCTGTCGGTGCTGCTCATCTTCTTCTTCATCTGGACGTGGAACGAGTTCCTGATCCCGCTGACCTTCCTCGCGTCGAACGCCAACCAGACGGTCCCCGTGGCGATCAGCGTGCTGCAGGGCGACCGGCTCATGGACGTCACGACGACGAGCGCGTCCGCGCTGCTCGGCATCATCCCCACGCTCATCTTCTTCCTCATCTTCCAGCGCACCCTCACGCGCGGCATCACGGCAGGAGCAGTCAAGTAATGAAGTTCACCGACGGGTTCTGGCAACTGCGTCCAGGGGTCACCGCGCTGTACGCGCAGGAGGCCTATGACATCGCCGAGACCACCGACACCCCCGACGGGCGAGGGATCGTCATCACGGCGCCCACCATGGTGATCGCCAAGCGCGGCGACACCCTGAACCGTCCTGTGCTCACGACCACGCTCTCCTCTCCCGCCGAAGGGGTGGTGCGCGTGCGCATCGCGCACCACGAAGGCGGCCGCTGGCACGGCGGATTCGGCCTCCCCGGCGCAGGAGCGGGGGCCGCCTCCGTATCCGTGAGCGAGGCGGGCGGCGTCCTGGATGCCGGTTCGCTCGTGGCGCGGATCACCCACGGTGCGCCGTGGGGCCTGTCCTTCGAGGTCGACGGCAGGCGTGTGACCGGAAGCGGGCACAAGGCTCAGGGCTACGTCCGGCTCGCTCCGGACGCGCAGGTGGATGCCGGAATCGTCGACAACGCCCGCCAGGGCGGCTCAACCCCCAGCGGATCCGTCTTCATGCACGAGCAGCTCGACCTGGGAGTGGGCGAGCTCATCTACGGACTCGGCGAACGCTTCGGCCCGGTGGTGAAGAACGGTCAGTCGGTCGACATCTGGAACGCCGACGGCGGGACCTCGAGCGAGCAGGCGTACAAGAGCATCCCGTTCCATGTGTCGAACCGCGGGTACGGGGTTCTCGTGAACGATCCGGGTCACGTGTCGTACGAGATCGGCTCGGAATCGGTCGAGCGCGTGCAGTTCTCGGTCTCGGGCGAGGTGCTCGAGTACTTCGTCATCGCCGGTCCGACGCCGAAGGAGGTGCTCTCGCGCTACACCGCTCTCACCGGACGGCCGCCGGTGGTTCCCGCCTGGTCATACGGGCTCTGGCTGTCGACGAGCTTCACGACCGACTACGACGAGCAGACCGTCAATTCGTTCATCGACGAGATGGCGGCGCGGGAGCTGCCGGTGTCGGTGTTCCATTTCGACTGCTTCTGGATGCGGGAGTTCAACTGGACCGACTTCGTCTGGGATTCGCGGGTGTTCCCCGATCCCGAGGGCATGCTGTCGCGACTGCACGACAAGGACCTGCGCGTCTGCGTCTGGATCAACCCCTACATCGCCCAGCGCTCCCCGCTGTTCCGCGAGGCCGCCGATCAGGGCTTCCTCGTGCAGCGCCCCGACGGATCGGTCTGGCAGTGGGACCTGTGGCAGGCGGGTATGGGTCTCGTGGACTTCACGAACCCCGAGGCCACCGCCTGGTACCAGTCGAAGCTCCGCGGGTTGATCAACCAGGGCGTGGACTGCTTCAAGACCGACTTCGGCGAGCGCATCCCGACCGAGGTCGTCTGGGCCGACGGCTCCGACCCCGGGCGGATGCACAACCTGTACACCGATCTCTACAATCGCGCGGTGCACGACGTGCTCGTCGACGCCCGCGGCGCGGATGACGCCGTGCTGTTCGCGCGCTCGGCCACGGCAGGCGGACAGAGCATGCCGGTGCACTGGGGCGGGGATTCCACCTCGACCTATGCGTCGATGGCCGAGACCCTGCGCGGAGGGCTGTCGCTGGCGCTCAGCGGCTTCGCCTTCTGGAGTCACGACATCGGGGGCTTCGAGGGCACTCCGGATGCCGGGGTCTTCAAACGCTGGACGGCGTTCGGCCTGCTCGGCTCGCACTCCCGCTTCCACGGCTCGAGCTCGTACCGGGTGCCGTGGGCCTTCGACGAGGAGGCCGTCGACGTGACGAGGCGCTTCACCCACCTCAAGATGCAGCTCATGCCCTACCTCTATCAGCAGGGCATCATCGCCTCGAGAACCGGGCTGCCGGTGATGCGTCCGATGCAGCTGGAGTTCCCGGACGACCCGGCCGTCGGCTACCTCGACCGGCAGTACATGCTGGGCTCTGACCTGCTCGTCGCGCCGGTCTTCTCGGAGGACGGAACGGTGGAGTTCTATCTCCCGGAGGGCGAGTGGACGTCGCTGCTGACGGGAGAGACGGTCGTGGGCGGCGGATGGCGCCGGGAGACCCATGCCTTCGATTCACTGCCGCTGTACGTGCGCCCCGGCACCGCGCTCCCCTGGGGCGCCCGCACCGATCGGCCGGACTACGACTATCACGACGGCCTGCGACTGCGCGTGTTCCCCGGCGGATCGGGGTCGACGACGGTGACGGTCACGAGCCCCGACGGCCGTGAGAAGATCTACGAAACCGACCTGACGGAGGTGACCCGGTGACTCTCTCCCCCGCCGATGACTACCGCGGATCCGGACTCGTCCTCCCCGAGGGCTTCATGTTCGGATCGGCGACCGCCGCGTACCAGATCGAGGGTGCGGCAGACGAGGACGGCAGGACGCCGTCGATCTGGGACACGTTCAGCCGAACGCCGGGCAAGGTGTGGAACGGCGACACCGGCGATGTGGCCTGCGATCACTACCATCGCGTCGATGAGGACCTCGACCTGATGTCGGATCTCGGACTGCAGGCCTACCGATTCTCGATCGCCTGGCCGCGCATCGTCCCTGCGGCAGACGGACGAGTCAATCAGGCGGGCATCGACTTCTACTCGCGTCTCGTCGACGGACTCCTCGAGCGCGGCATCCGCCCCGTGGCGACGCTCTACCACTGGGATCTTCCGAAGTACCTCGAGGATGCGGGCGGGTGGACCTCTCGCGCCACGACCGATGCCTTCGAGCGATACGCGTCGATCGTGGGCGCAGCACTGGGCGACCGGGTGCACACCTGGACCACGCTCAACGAGCCCTGGTGCTCCGCCTACCTGGGCTACGGTCAGGGCGGTCACGCGCCGGGTCGGCACGAGCCCGCCTCCGCGCTGTCGGCCGTGCACCACCTGAACCTTGCGCACGGGCGCGCCATCCAGGCGCTCCGGGCGACGTCGACCGGTGACCCGGACTACTCGGTGACGTTGAACTTCCATGTCCTGCGGGGCGTCGGCGACGGCGCTGACGAGGCCATGCGCCGGATCGACGGTCTCGCGAATCGCGCCTTCACCCACCCGATGCTGCGCGGCGAGTACCCCGCAGACCTCCTCGACGACACGGCATCGGTCACCGACTGGTCGTTCGTGCAGGATGGCGACCTCGCCACGATCAACCAGCCGATCGACGTGCTCGGGGTCAACTACTACTCGACGGCGACCGTCCGCCTGTGGGACGGGGTGTCGGAGAAGCAGCAGAACGACGGGCACAAGGGCACGGCCGGAGGCACGGCGTGGCCGGGCAGCGATCAGCTGGTCGAATTCGTCGAGCAGCCGGGGCCGTACACGGCGATGGGATGGAACATCGCGCCCGAGGGACTGGAGGAGCTGCTCGTCTCGCTGTCGGAGCAGTTCCCGTCGCAGCCGCTCATGGTCACCGAGAACGGGGCGGCGTTCGACGACGAGGTGGCTGAGGACGGCTCCATCCCCGATCCCGAGCGCACCGACTACCTGCGCAGGCACTTCACGGCCGCTCATCGTGCGATCCAGCGCGGTGTCGACCTGCGCGGCTACTTCGTGTGGTCGCTCCTCGACAACTTCGAGTGGGGCTACGGCTATGCCAAGAGATTCGGCATCGTGCGCGTGGACTTCGACTCGCTCGAACGCACCGTCAAGGACTCGGGGCACTGGTATCGACAGCTGATCGCCTCACGGACGATCGGCGCCTGAGGCACGCACTCACGTGAGCATCGAGCGCCGTCTTCGCCCTGCGGAGGCGGCGCTCAGCGCTTGTCCGGGCGTTTGCGTTCGTTCCACGCGGCGAACGCCGATGCTGCGGCGCCGGCGGCACGGTCGATCGCCTCGGCCGACCGACTGATCACATCCTGCGCGGCATCCTGCCAGGTGGACGATGCCGAAGACGCCTCTCCCGCGTGCACCCGAGCGGCATGCTCGGCCGCTTCGAAGGCCCGCTCGAGATCGGCGACGGCGTCGCGGTACGCGGCGAAGTCCGCCGCGCTGACCCTTCCGGAGGCGGCACGGCGCATCTCGACCGCGTGCGCTGCCGCGCGCAGATACGCCGCAGTCGCCGGCTGTCGGACGTCGGTCATCTCCGGGTAGGCGATCTGCAGCCCCGGATCGGTCTCGTAGCTCATCCAGCGCACGACGATCGCCTCGTGCTGCGCCTGGAGCCGCTCCAGGGGGCGTGGTGCGGATGCCGGCGGGATCGCCGCACGGGCGGCGTTCAGGCGCACCTGCTTGGCGCGGACGTCGGCGGACGCGGCTTTGGCGTCGTTCTCCTTCGCCCGCAGCATCCGCTTGGCACCCGCGACCTGCTCCGGGGTCGCACGCCGCGCGCTGCGTTCGGCCGAGATGCGTGCGACGTCGGCGCGGGCCAGCTTGACGGCCATCCGCCTCTCGACCGCCGTCTGCCTGGCGGCTTTGAGATCATGCCGAGCCGCGTCGTACTCGAGTCGGCGTCCGCTCTTGATGCTGCGGCGACGCAGCCCGACCGCGCCGGCTGCGACACCCCCGGCTGCGGCGGGCGCGATCCACCACAACTCGACGGCGAGCAGCAGCGGATCCATACCTCGATGGTACCCAGAGCCAAGGCTCGTGTCCCTTCCCCCTCTCTCCTCCCTCCCCCTCTCCCCTCCTCTCCTGTCCTCCTCCCCATCTCCTCCCTCTTGTCCCCCTCCCCCTCCCCACATCTGCGGCTTTGGTCACCTTCTGCGGCCAGGGCCGAAGCTCACGGCCGCAGAAGCTCACCCGAGCCGCCGAAGTGGAGGGCGTGACTGCCCCTCCACATCCCGCTTCGGCAGTCGGTTCTCCTCAGGATGCGGGTAGCCGGCTTTCGAGGAGGTGGGCGGGGCGGCATCCTGAGGCGATGGACCTGAGGGAATGGCTCACTGCGCGAGGCGGCATCGCCCACCGATCGGACGCTGCCGAACACGGTTTCGCCCCGAGACAGGTTCGTGGGGCGATCCGCTCCGGAGCAGTGCGCCGCCTGCGCGCTCAGTGGGTGGCCCTGGCATCGGCGCCCGACGACCTGGTGGCGGCTGCCGCGGCATCCGCGCGGCTGACCTGCGTGTCGCTCGCACGTCGTCGCGGGTGGTGGGTGCCGGATCGAGCGCCGGGCGGTCTGCACCTGCAAGTCGGGCCCAATGCGCACCGCCACCGAGATGACGCGACCCTGCATTGGGGCGCGCCGCTCGTCGACTGCGGCCCGCGGCGACTCACGGCGTCCGTCGAAGACGCTTTGGCGCACATCGCCGGCTGCTGCCTCCACGAGGACGCACGGGTGATCTGGGAGTCGGCCGTCCGCATCGAGCGGCTCGACGTCGAAGCTCTTCGACTGGTGGAATGGCGTGAGCCGCGGTCGCGCGCACTGGCCGCGGAGGTCATCGGACTGTCGGACTCCGGCCTGGAGACGATGGTGATCGTACGGCTCAGTGGTTGGGGTGTGCCCCTGCGCCAGCAGGTCCGGCTCGCGGGTCGCCGGGTCGACATCGTGATCGGCTCGCACCTGGTCGTGCAGATCGACGGATACGCACATCACTCCTCGTCTGCGCAGCGGGGATCCGATGTCGCCCATGATGCCGAGCTGCGCCTGCGCGGGTACACCGTGTTGCGGCTGTCCTATGCGCAGATCGTGCACGGGTGGGAAGACGTCGAGCGCACTCTGCAGGCCGCGATCGCGCGGGGGCTGCATCTTCCACCCCGTCAGCGCCGATGATGGCCAACGGTTCGTGCGGCCACAGTGACCTTCTGCGGCCACGACTTCTCGTCGTGGCCGCAGAAGTGCGCCCTGGCCGCAGAAGACGCGGAGGGCGACAGCAGTCGCGCTCGCTCAGGCGACGGTCACACCAGCGTCTGCTGCCAGGCGGCGTGCAACTGAGCGAACTTGCCCGTGCCGCTGATGAGGGTCTCCGGGGTGTCGTCCTCGATGATCTTGCCGTGCTCCATCACGAGCACCCGGTCGGCGATCGCGACCGTCGACAGCCGGTGCGCGATGATGATCGCCGTGCGGTCCTTGAGGAGCGTCTGCAGCGCATCCTGGATCAGACGTTCCGAGGGGATGTCGAGCGACGCGGTCGCCTCGTCGAGGATCAGCACCGCAGGGTCCGCGAGGAACGCCCGCGCGAACGAGATCAGCTGACGCTGCCCCGCCGACACCCGGCCACCCCGCTTGTTGACGTCGGTGCCGTATCCGTCGGGCAGCGACGAGATGAACTCGTCTGCCCCGACCGCGCGGGCAGCCGCACGGATCTCATCCAGCGAGGCATCGGGCTTTCCGAGAGCGATGTTGTCGGCGACCGTGCCGCTGAACAGGTAGGCCTCCTGCGTGACCATCACGATGGCGCGACGCAGGTCCTTCGGATGCAGGCTGCGCAGGTCGACTCCATCGAGCGTGACCGTGCCGATCGACGGGTCGTAGAACCGGGAGATCAGCTTCGCCAGAGTGGACTTCCCCGCGCCCGTGGTACCCACCAGCGCGATCGTCTGCCCGGCAGGGATGTCGAGCGAGAAGTTCGGCAGGATGGTCTTCTCGCCGTTGTATCCGAACGTGACCTCGTCGAACCGCACGTGTCCGCGCGACTCCCACAGGTCGACCGGCTTCTCGGGATCCGGAACCGTCGGCACCTCTTCGAGCACTCCAGACACCTTCTCCAGGGCCGCGGTGGCGGACTGGTAGGAGTTCAGGAACATCGCGATCTCCTGCATCGGCGCGAAGAAGTTGCGCACGTACAGCACGGCCGACAGCAGCACGCCGACGGTGAGGGTCTCGTTCGAGACCCTGATGCCGCCCCACAGCACTACGATTCCGAGCACGAGCGCCGCGACGCCCATCAGGCCGGGCTCGAACGTGCCGAACAGCAGCATCGAGCGTCGGTTGACGTCCCGGTAGTCGCCGGCGATCTTCTGGAAGGTCACGTCGTTGCGAGGCTCCTTGCGGAAGGCCTTGACGGCACGGATGCCGGTCATGGTCTCGACGAACTGCACGATGACCTTCGCGCTGATGACGCGCGACTCACGGTAGACGAGCTGCGAGCGCGAGTAGAACCAGCGCATCAGGAAGAACAGGGGTACGCCGCCGATCGCGAGGATGAGCCCGGACTGCCAGTCCCACACGCACAGCGCGATGAAGGTGAACAGGCCGAACAGCACGCCGGAGACGAGCTCGTTCAGCCCGCCGTCGAGCAGCTCCTTGATCGAGTCGAGGTCGCTCGTCTGACGCGAGATGATGCGACCGGACGTGTAGGACTCATGGAATTCCAGACTGAGGCGCTGGGTGTGCAGGAAGATCCGCTTGCGGAGGTCGAGCAGCACTGCCTGCGTGAGCTTGGCCGCGATGATCACGTACCAGGCGATCATCGCCGCCGCGACGGCGCCGGCGAGAAGGTAGATCCCGCCGATCATGAAGGTCGGCATCCAATCGGCGCGCTCGAGTACGGCGGGCAGGGCACGGTCGAGACCGATGCTGATGAGGATCGGTCCCGCGACCTGGAGCGCCGTCGAGATGACGAGAACGATGGCCGCCAGAGTGATCTGCGGCTTCAGCGGACGCACGAGCGATCCCAGCAGTCGGAGCGACCGGCGACGGATGGCCCGGCTCTCCTCCTTGGTGTAGCTGGAGCGGTCTTCGTCCTGGGTTCCGGTGATCGCGGAGCTCATCGCTGCACCTCCTTCTCGGTGATGATGTCTTCGTCGGCGGCGTCCTGGCGGATCCCGTCCTGCACGACGGCGTCGATCTCGTCTTCCTCATCGCGGATGATCGGGATCGCGCCGGTGCGCGCCGCCTCCTCAGCCTCGAGGCTGGAGATGACGTGGCGGTAGTGACGACTCGTCTTCAGCAGCTCGCTGTGCGTCCCGACGGCGGTGACTCGGCCCGATTCGAGCAGCGCGACCCGGTCGGCCAGAGCCACGGTCGAGGGCCTGTGCGCCACGATCATGGCGGTCGTATCGGCCAGCACGTGCCGCAGCGCCTCCTCGACGAGAGCCTCGGTGTCGACGTCGAGCGCCGACAACGGGTCATCGAGCACGAGCACCTTCGGCTTGGCGGCGACCGCCCTGGCCAGTGCGAGACGCTGACGCTGTCCGCCGGACAGGCTCAACCCTTCCTCGCCGATGACGGTCTCGACCCCCTCGGGGAGCGAGTCCACGAAAGAGGCCTGCGCCACGTCGAGCGCTTCGCGCAGCACTCGTTCGGCCTCGTCGCTGTGCACGTCGAGATCGGCCCGTCCGAGCAGGACGTTCTCGCGCACGGTGGCCGAGAACAGCGTGGCGTCCTCGAACGCCATCGCGATGTGCTGACGCAACTCGGCGAGCGGCAGGTCGCGCACGTCGACGCCGTCGAGCGTCACGCGCCCGCCGGTGACATCGTAGAGGCGCGTGGGCAGGGTGGTCAGGGTGGTCTTGCCGCTGCCGGTCAGCCCCACGAGCGCCATGGTCTCGCCCGGGCGCAGCACGAGATCGATGCCGTCGAGCAGATCGCGCTCGTTCGCGCCCGCGTCCTGGTACCGGAAGTGCGCCTTGTCGAATGCGAGCTCGCCACGGGGTTCCGCGATGTGCACGGGGTTCTCGGGGTCGGTGATGCTGTTCGTCTCGGAGTAGATGTCGAACACGCGATCGGTCGCCGTGCGGGCGTCGAGCATGAACGAGAACAGGAACCCGATCGATTCGATCGGCCAGCGCAGCACGACGGCCATGGCGAAGAACGCGAACAGCTGAGCCTCGTCGATCTGTCCCTGCGAGATCAGCCAGATGCCGGACATCAAGCTCAGCCCGAACGCGATCTGCGGCATGAGATCGAGCCAGAACCAGATCGACGCGATCGCGCCGGCCTTGCTCATCTCGGTCTCACGCAGCGTCTCGGCCTGGCGGCTGAAGCGGCTCAGAGCGTGCTTGCCCCGACCGAACGCCTTGAGCACGCGGATGCCGTGCACGCTCTCCTCGACGCTGGTGGCGAGGTCGCCGGCCTGGTCCTGGCTGCGGCGAGTGAGCGCGCCATAGCGCTTCTCGAAGAGGTACCCGCGGATCCAGAGCGGAATGGCGGTGACGATGAAGATCACTCCGAGCAGCCAGTGCCAGCGGAACAGGAGCACGGATCCGATGATGATGGTCAGGACGTTGACCACCAGCAGGACGAGGCCGAAGGCCAGCCACCGGCGGATCAGGCCGATGTCCTGCATCATCCGGCTCAGCAGCTGCCCCGACTGCCAGCGGTCATGGAAGGAGACCGGCAGCGTCTGCAGGCGCGAGTAGAGCTCGGTGCGCATCTTGTACTCGACCTGTGTTGCGGGGTTGAGCACGAACTGGCGGCGCAGCCAGACCATGAGCGCCTCACCCAGCGCGAGGCCGAAGACCGCGAGCGCACCCCAGGCGATCGCATCGATCGCGCCCGTCCGCACAGGACCGCGGATGATCTGCTCGAGGACGATCGGAATCATCAGTGCGATGATCGCGGCGACGAGCGCGCTCGCGGCGCCTCCCGCGAGCCGCCAGATGACGGGCTTGACGAAAGGCTTCAGGCGCCACAGTGCGGCCGGTGTGGAAAGGGAGGAGGAAGGGGAGGCGTTCTGCGATGAAGGCGAGGAAGACATGTCTCTCAGACGAGTTTCGTATGGGGAAGCGGTTGCTGAAGGCGGCAGACGCAGCGAAGGACTCTCGGAGTCCGGCATCCGGTGGTCGTGCGTGTTGGAAAGTGGCTCTAGCGGAGCGGGCGCACCGGGGTCGAGCCGAGAGCGGCGATCTGCACAGCGGCGATCGATGTCATGGTGTCCTCCTCAGGGGCTCGGCTATGTCGTCCCGGTCGGTGCGACAGCCCACCAGCCTATTCCTGTGAACAAGCTGAGCACAAGAGAGATTCCCGATTCATCCCCGCGCGGCTTCTCGCTCCAGCAGGCTCGCCTTGACGTCGAGGCCCCAGGCGAACCCGCCGAGGGTGCCATCCGACCGCAGCACACGGTGGCACGGCACGAAGAGCGCGGGGGCGTTGCGGGCGCAGATCGATGCCGCGGCGCGCACCGCACGGGGGTTGCCGAGCCGCGCTGCGAACGAGGTGTAGGTCAGCGGCTCCCCCGGCTCGATCGACCTCAGCGCCGACCATCCGGTGAGCTGGAGCGCCGTGCCCGTCTGCTTCACGGCGACCGCGTCGATCGCCGAGAGGTCCCCGGCATAGAACGAGAGCGCAGCGGCAGCCGCATCCGTCTCGCCCTCGCGCACCTCCGTCGGCCGCACCGGGACGGCGAGCCGTGCGAGGATCGTCGCCTGGTCGGCCGTCCATCCAGAGGCGAGCACCCGCTGACGGTCGTCGGCGAGGATGGTGAACGGTCCGTCGAGCGTCTCGATGGTCTGGATGATGGCGTTCATGAGGTCTCCTTCACAAGGGCGGTGGTCTGTCTCGCGCTCGGCCGTCGAACCGGACGTGCGGGCGCTGCTCGCCAGAGGTGAGCACTGAGATAACTGCGCCACGGGGCAGCCCGCTCGGCCCACGCGACCAGCGGCAGCGGATCCGCCGGCAGTCCGGACGCGGCGGCCCCCGCACGAAGTGCGACGTCGCCGGGGAGCAGCACGTCGGGGTCGCCCAGCACCCGCATCCGGACATAGTCGGCCGTCCAGGGGCCGATGCCGGGCATCGCGAGCAGGGCAGCGCGCTGCTCGACTCCGTCGTCGCCGACCGTGAGAGCGAGGCTGCCGTCGGCGAGGGCCGTGGCTGCGCCGACGATCGCCCTGATGCGGGCGGCCGGTCCGCGCAGCACCGAGGCCCCGTGCTCGGCGATCGCCGCCATCGTCGGGAAGAGCAGCCCCTGCTCCGTGCGCTCCCCCAGCGCGTCGGCGAGCGCGGTGAGGGCAGTGCGCGCAGCGACGACGGTGATCTGCTGACCGACCATGGCACGGATCAGCATCTCGTGCGGATCCGCCGAGCCCGGCGCGCGGATGCCCGGAGTGCGCGCGACCAGCGGAGCGATCTCGGGGTGGGCGCTCAGCGCCTCGTCGACCGCGAGAGGGTCGGCGTCGAGGTCGAAGATCCGTCGCACGGTCGACACCAGCGGAGCGAGGTCGCCGAGCTGAGCGACGCGCGCCCGAAGGTGCAGTCGCTGCGTCGAGTCCTGATGCACTTCGAACCACGCGGGCCCGCCCGCCATACGCAGGTGCCGAGAGAAAGATGTGGTCGCGGCCTCTTCGACCCCCGATACCGCACGCGCAGCCATCCACTGGAAGATTCCGGACGCATCGAGCGGCCCGCGGTACGGGAGGACGAGGTCGATCGCACCGGGCGCAGCGGACGCCGGGGTCTTCCGTCGAGCCCGGAGCTCGCCCGGAGTCAGAGTGAACACCTCGCGGATCGTGTCGTTGCACTGCCGAATGCTCGCGAAACCGGCCGAGAAAGCGACATCCGAGATCTGCATGTCCGTGCCCACCAGCAGCATGCGCGCCGTGTGCGCGCGATGCGCCCGCGCGAGGGCGAGCGGACCTGCCCCCAGCTCGGTCGAGAGCAGTCGGGTCAGGTGCCGTGTCGAATAGCCGAGACGCACGGCGAGGCCCGACACTCCCTCGCGCTCGACGACGCCCGAGGCGATGAGACGCATCGCCCGCGCCGCGACGTCACTGCGCAGGTCCCACGCAGGCGAGCCCGGGGCAGCTTCGGGCAGACAGCGCTTGCACGCCCGGAAGCCCGCCTCGTGCGCCGCTGCGCTGGTGGGATAGAAGGTGACGTTCTGCGGCTTGGGCGTGCGCGCGGGGCAGCTCGGACGGCAGTAGATCCCGGTAGAGCGCACGGCGGTCACGAACTGCCCGTCGAAGCGGGTGTCACGCGCGCTGATCGCACGGTATCGCTCATCGAAGTCGGTCACGGGGAAGCTCATGCCTCCACTCTGCCACCGCCCTCCGACATGGACTGGCGGAAATCGGACATCACGGTGGAGACGCTCACCCCCGCTGAGAGATCAGCCCTTCAGATACACCGTCGCGGTCTCGGTGAAGAACTCCCGGGCCGCGGCCCCCTGCTCCTTCGGCCCGAGCGCACTCGCGCCGCTGCCGCCGAACGGCACGTGCAGGTCTGCGCCGGCCGACGCCGAGTTGATGTGCACGACACCCGCCCTGATGTCCTCGATCGCGCTGAGCGCATCCGCGAGACCGGTCGTGAAGACCGCGGTCGAGAGGCCGTAGTCGCTGTCGTTGACGAGCGCGATCCCCGCTTCGGTGCTCGACACCCTGCGCACGCCTATCACGGGGCCGAACAGCTCCTCCGTCCACAGCTCGCCCGGGTCGTCCTCATGCAGCTCGAACACCGACGGTGCGATGAAATAGCCGTCGTCGAGGTCGCCGGCCGCGTACGGCTCCGGAGCGACCACTGCTGTCGCAGTCGTTCGCGCGCGCGCGATGGCGGCCGCGACGCGGTCTCGCGCGGAGCCATCGACGACTGGCCCGACCTCGACGGCCTCGTCTTCGGCGTCGCCCACGACCATCCGCTCGGTCCGTGCGGCGAGCCGACGCAGGAACTCGTCGGCGACCGCGTGGTGCACGATCACCCGTGAGGTCGCGGTGCACTTCTGTCCTGCTGCCCGAAAAGCCCCGATCGCCACCTGCTCCACAGCGACGTCGAGGTCTGCGTCGGCGAGCACGAGCGAGGCGTTCTTGCCGCCCAACTCGCCCTGGAACGGGACACCGCGGGCAGCCAGCTGCGCTGCGATGATCCTGCCTACCTTCGTGGAGCCGGTGAAGGTCACCGCGTCCACATCCGGATGCGAGACGATCGCCTCGCCGACGGCGGCCGTGCCGTTCACGAGGTTCAGCACACCCCGGGGCAGTCCAGCCTGCTCGAGCGCCTCGGCGAATCGCATCGCGAGCACCGGCACGAACGTCGCGGGTTTCCAGACCACCGTGTTGCCCCAGACCAGGGCAGGAGCGAGCTTCCACGCCGGGATCGAGATCGGGAAGTTGAACGGCGTGATCGCCCCGACGACGCCCACAGGTCTTCTGATCACGAGGATGCGCTCCCCCGGAGTCGGCGACTCGAAGACACCGCCGCTCTGGCGTTCGACCTCTTGGGCGTGGAAACGGAGGATGTTCGCTGAATGCCCGGTCTCGGCGATCGCCTCTGCGAGCGTCTTGCCCTCTTCGCGGGCGAGCTCCCGACCCCACTCGTCACGATGCGCCTCGATGATGTCGGCTGCACGGAGAAGGATGCCGGCGCGTGCGCGTGCCGGCATGCGACGCCAACCGTCGAAGGCCGCACGGGCCGCGGCATAGGCGCGGTCAACATCGGCATCCGACGCTCCCGCCCCCTCGGCGACGATGTCGCTCGGTCGGCTCGGATTGACGTCGACGAGGGCCTCTCCCCCACCCTCGACCCAGGTCCCGTCGATGAAGTGGCGCAGGGCGATGACGGTCATGATGCTCCCTCGGTGATGGTGCTGCGGAAGGCGGAGAAGCCAGTGATGTGGGCCCCCAACACGAGTGTGTGCACCTCGTCGGTGCCCTCATATGTGCGGACCGATTCCAGGTTGGCGGCGTGGCGGAGCGGCGAGTAGTCACCGGACACCCCGTTTCCCCCGAGGACGGTCCTCGCCTCCCGGGCGATGGCGATGGCCGCCCTGGTGTTGCTGAGCTTGGCGACCGAGATCTGGTGCGGCGCGAGCTTTCCGGCATCCTTCAGCCTGCCGAGTCGCAGAGCGAGCAGCTGGGCCTTCTCGATCTCGATCGCCATGTCGACGAGCTTCTGCTGGGTGAGCTGGAACGCAGCGATCGGCTGGTTGAACTGGATGCGGGTGCGGGCGTACGAGAGGGCCGTGGCGTAGCTGTCGCGCGCGGCGCCGATCACACCCCAGCCGATGCCGTAGCGCGCCTCGTTGAGGCACGAGAACGGGGCGCGAAGACCGCGAGCCTCCGGAAGCTGCGCGGTCGCCGGCAGGCGCACGTCGGTGAGCGTGATGTCGCACTGGATCGATGCGCGCATCGACAGCTTGGGGGCGATCGGCGTCGCGACGAAGCCGTCGGAGTCCGTGGGCACGATGAAGCCGCGAACGCCGTCATCCGTCTGCGCCCAGATGATCGCGACCTGCGCGATGGAGGCGAGACCGATCCACCGCTTCGCGCCGTTGATCACCCAGCCGTCGCCGTCACGACGAGCGAATGTGGTCATGCTCGAAGGATCAGACCCCGAGTTGGGCTCGGTGAGTCCGAAGCATCCAATCACCTCGCCGCGTGCCATGCGAGGCAACCACTCCTGCTTCTGATCCTCGCTGCCGTGCTTGTGGATGGCGCTCATCGCGAGCGAACCCTGCACCGACACGAAGGTGCGCAGACCCGAGTCGCCCGCTTCGAGCTCCATCGCGGCGAGTCCGTACTCGACCGCGCTTCGACCGGCGCACCCGTATCCCGACAGATGCATGCCGAGCAGTCCGAGCTCGGCCAGCTCCGGCACGAGCTCGGTCGGGAAGATCGCGCGGTCGTACCAGTCGGCGATGTGGGGACGGATGCGGGCATCGACGAAGGCACGCACACGGTCGCGCGTCGCCCGTTCGTCGTCGCTGAGCATCTCGTCGAAGTCGAGCAGATCGGGAACGACGGTCATGCTGCGGCCTCCTCGGCGGCGATGGAGCGGATGGAACGGCTGAGGATCTCGAGCCCGGTGTCGAGCACGGCAGGGTCGATCACGAGCGGCGGCAGCAGGCGGATGACGTTGCCGTGCGTGCCGCAGGTCAGCGTGAGCACCCCCGCCGCGTGGCAGGCGGCGGTGACGCGCTGAGCGAGGTCGGCGCGCGGCACGAGAGAGTCGGGGTCGGCGAACTCGATGGCCATCATCGCTCCTCGCCCTCGCACCTCGGCGATCACCGGGAGCTCGGCGAGAAGCGGCTCGAGGTGGGCTCGGATGCTCTGTTCGATGCGCGCCACGCCCGGCAGCAGCTCAGGGTCTTCGAGCACGTCGAACACGGCGAGCGCCGCGGCGCAGGCGAGGGGGTTGCCCGCGTACGTGCCGCCGAGGCCGCCCGTGTGCGCGGCGTCCATGATCTCGGCGCGGCCCGTGACGGCGCTCAACGGCAGCCCGCCACCGAGGGCTTTGGCCGTGAGCGTGATGTCGCCCGCGACCCCCTCGTGCTCGCTCGCGAAGAGGCGACCTGTGCGGCCGAGGCCGCTCTGGATCTCGTCGATGACGAGCACGATCCCGTGCGTGTCCGCGATCCGGCGGAGCCCCGGAAGGAACCCTTCGGCAGGGACGATGAATCCGCCCTCGCCCTGGATCGGCTCGACGACGAGCGCGGCGAAGTGGTCGGCGCCGTGCTCGATGACGACCCGCTCGATCTCGGCGAGTGCGGCATCGGCGCCCTCTCCACGCAACGGGTTGGCGTTCGGCCCCCGCACGACGTCGTTCGGGAAGGGGCCGAACGTGGTCTTGTACGGGTGCTCCTTGGCGGTCATCGCCATGGTCAGCAGGGAACGGCCGTGGTAGGCCTCGTCGATCACGAGCACCCCTGGTCGGCCGGTGTACGCCCGGGCGATCTTCACCGCGTTCTCGACGGCTTCGGCCCCCGTGCTGAACAGGGCGGTGCGCTTGTCGAAGTCGCCGGGCACGTGGGCGTTGAGCCATTCGGCCACCCGCACGAACCCTTCGTACTCGGTCACCATGAAGCAGGTGTGGGTGAAGAGGTCGAGCTGGGCGGCGACGTTCTCACGCACTCGAGGATTCGCCGCACCGACGCTGGTGACGGCGATGCCCGAGGCGAGATCGATGAGCGTGTTGCCGTCGACGTCCTCGAGCGTCGAGGTGCCGGCGCGCGCGATGAAGACGGGAAGGGTGATTCCGAAACCGGAGGCGACGGCGGCGGCGCGCTGAGCGTGGAGCTCGCGCGAGCGCGGGCCGGGAATCTCGGTGATCAGATGCGGAGCGGAGGTCATGAGGTCGACGCTAGATCGCGCCGGAGGCGACAGGGGCAACACTTCGCCCAGTCTTGATGCCCACCCTGTGCGTACTGCACAATGGCGGCATGGTCTCGCTGGGTGAACTCGCTCTCGCATCGGGCGCCTCTTTGCGCCCGCTCGCACCGTTCGACGCCGCACGCAGCATCACCGGGGTGCATGTCTCGGAGCTCGACGACCCCGGCCGCTATCTCGACGGCGGCGAACTGCTGCTCACCACCGGCATCCCGTTGCACTCCCACTCGGCCGAGGCCTACGTCGACAGACTCGCCGAACAGGGCATCGGCGCGATCGGGATCGGTCTCGGCGAGGGGTGGGAGCACGCGCCGAGCGCGCTGGTGGAGCGCTGCCGCGCGACCGGCATACCGATCTTCGAAGTGCCGGACGGCGTCCCGTTCCTCGACGTCTCCCGAGCGTTCTGGTCGCTCGCGGGCCGCGGCGGCCAGGAGGAGGCGATGCGCACTGCGCATGCCCACACCCGTCTCGTGCAGGCCGCGGCCGGGCCTGATCCGATCACCGCGGTCGTGCGGGTGATGGCGCAGGCCATCGGGGGATGGGTCGCGTGGCTGCCGATCGGCCCTGGCGGGTCGACGGACATCCTGCACCCCCCGTCGCTCGAGGGGATGCTGCCCTCCGTGCGCACAGACGTGGAGAGGTCGCTGCTGCGCTCCGGCGTCGAGGCGGCCTCGTTCGTATCGCACGGTTCGACGGTCGTCGCCCATGCGGTGACAGACGGCGAACGCACCCGCGGTGCGCTCGCGCTCGGGGCGGGCAGACCTTTCGGCAGCTCGGATCGCCAACTCGCCCTCACCGCCACCGCATTGCTGCGGCTGCTGAGCGCGCGCGAGCGCGGGGGCCCGACGCCCGAGGAATGGATCGCCGAACTCGCGATTCGCGGCGAACCCGCGGCGGCCCGCGCGCTCGCCGGCGCCTCCGGCATCGAGATGCCGATGCTCTTCCGCGTCCTGGCCGGGGTCGGTGCGACCGTCGACGGAGGATTCGGCGCCGGGGCCCCGCATGCGGGCGTGCACCTCACCCTGCTCTCCGCCGAGGCAGACGCGACGCCCGATTCCGGAGTCCTGAGCGGACCGGTCGGTCTGGAAGACGTCGCTGCCGCGGCAGCCCGGGTCATCGCCCTCCACCGCGCCGATCCCGGCGCAGGAGCCCGCACCCATCCGGATTCGCGGTCACGCCGCTGGGCTGATCTGCTGGCGCACACCGAGCCGGAACTGCGGCGCACGGTCATCGCGTACCTGCGCAACCGTCATCAGGCCGAGCGGACGGCACGGGAACTCGGCGTGCACCGGAACACCATCCGGCCGAGGATCACGACCGCCGAGAAGATGCTCGACGCCTCGCTCGATGACCCGGATGTCGCGGCAGAACTGTGGCTCGCACTCCGCGATCGTGGGCTCTAGCGATCGGCATCCAACCAGGCCCGCACGGACTCGTCATGCTCACCGAGCCGTGGGGGTGCGGACGCCGTCACCGGGATCGCCGGGGACCAGGTGAGCGGTGAGCGGATCTGCCTCGACCGACGCCCGTCGCCACCGACGGCATCCCACACGGGCTCGAGGCCGAGCTCCTCGGCGAGCGCGATCCCGTCGCCGATCGAGTTGACGACACCGGCGGCCACGCCGATGCGATTCAGCCTCGCGGCCCACGCCGCCGCCGTGTCCGCAGCCAGCGCGGACTCGAGCGCGACGACGAGTTCCTCGCGATGCGCGACGCGGTCGGGGTTCGTGAGGAACCGCGGGTCGGCGGCGAGCTGCGCGCATCCGAGTTCCATGGTCATCCGGGCGAACTGTGCGTCGTTGCCGCAGGCGACAGCGATCGGCGCATCGGCGCACCGCAGCGATTCGTAGGGAGCGATCGACGGATGCCGGTTGCCCAGCCTTCCGGGCTCGGTACCCGCTCCGAGGTGCGCCGACATCTGATTGACCAGCGCCGCCTGCAGGCTCGACAGCAGGTTGACGTCGATCCTCGAGCCGCGCCCCGTCAGCTCCCGCCTGCGGAGGGCCGCGAGGATGCCGATCACCGCGTCCTTGCCGGTCAGCACGTCGACCAGGGCGACACCGGCCTTCATGGCATCGCCGCCGGTCTCGCCGGTGATGTGCATGAGGCCGCCGACCGCCTGGGCGACGAAGTCGTATCCGGGGAGCGCAGCGCCGTCCCCCAACCCGAAGCCGCTGACCGAGACGTAGACGAGACCGGGATGCTCGGCGGCGAGAGAGTCCCAGTCGAACCCGAGTTTCGCGAAGAGCCCCGGTCGGAAGTTCTCGATGACCACATCGCTTCTCGCGATCAGTTCGCGAGCGCGCGCCGCATCGTCCGGATCGGTGAGGTCGAGAGCCACGGACTCCTTGCCGCGGTTGGCGGATTCGAAATACGTCGTGATCCCTGACTCGGCATAGGGCGGACCCCACGCCCTCGTGTCGTCGCCCGTGCCGGGCCTCTCGACCTTGACGACCCGCGCCCCGAGATCGGCGAGGGTCATGGTCGCCAGCGGCCCCGCGAGCACGCGGGAGAAGTCCGCGACGACGATCCCGTCGAGCGGCGCGCTCACCGGCGCACCCGCAGCGCCTGCGAGGTGGACTCCCGTGCGACGACCGTGATCGGGAACTCCACATCGGTGCCGGATGCCACCCGGCCGTCGAGCAGGTCGATGAGGAGCTCGGCGCAGGCGACTCCCGAGTCGCGGGGGCGCAGATCGATCGAGGTGATCGACGGAGTCAGGAAGGGCAGCGACGGATGGTCGACGCACGAGACGACCGTGATGTCCTCGCCGACCGTGCGACCCAGGCGCCCGAGCACGGCGACGACCTCGATCGCACTCGAGTCCGGGCCGCAGATGATCACGTCGGTGTCGGGATTCGTCTGCAGCAGCCGTTCGGTCGACTCGCGCACCGCGTGCCATGGCGCCTCGAAGGAGATCGGCGCGATGACCGGATCGAGGCCGCGCGCCGCGCATCCTCTCCGATAGCCCGAGACGAGCTGGCGCGACCAGTCCGTCGCATCCGGGGCGACCAGCAACGCGGGATGCTGCGCCTCAGTGACGTCGATCTCGTCGAGGAGCCGGAGCATCGCCGCCTCGTGCGATGACCAGATGACGCCGTCGGGAACCCCCTCGATGTCGTCGGGCAGGTGCTCCTGCGTGACGATCGGGATGCCGGAGGCCATGAGCGACGGGAGTCCGGGATCCCCCGAGACGGGGTCGCCGATGATCAACCCGTCCGCCCGGATGGGCCGGGAACGGCCGGAAGACGCAGACGGGCTCACAATGGTCACGTCGATGTCGTGGGCCGCCGCGCTCGTGACGATTCCGAAGGTGAACGCCATGTAGTACGACGACCGGGACACGACCTCGGGGAGCACGATCCCGATCGTGCCGATCGCACCTCCGCGGAGGTGTCGCGCCGCCGTGTTGACCGAATAGCCGAGCTCGGCTGCCGCCGCCAGCACGGCCTCCCGGGTGGCCGAAGACACGCGACCGCCGCCGCTGAGCGCGTCGGACGCCGTGGTCTTTCCGACCCCCGCGCGCCGAGCGACATCGATCAATCTGGCGCGTCGTGGCTCTTGCATGCGGCCGAGTCTAGCCACACAGAGCAAGCCGTAATCCACTCGAAACACATCGGGTCTTGCGCCGTAACACGCTTTTCGCATACTTTTGCCGGAACGTTCCGGCACGCAGACGTTCCGGCACCGACTTCCGATGGAGACTCCATGAACTGCAGCTGTTCCTCGTCCGACCACGTCCAGCGCTCGCGCCGCCTCGGCGATGAGTCCGGTGCGCCGTACGCGACGCTCTCGGCGGACGAGCTGCAGCGCGCCGCCGAGATCCTCCGCGCTGAAGGCGCACTCGGCGACGAGCACCGCATCGCCTACATCGGGCTCGACGAGCCCGACCGCACCGAGGTCGTCGCCGGCCGATCCGTCCCCCGCCGCGCTCGCGTGCAGCTCCTCGACGTCGACAGCGGACGCGCTCGGGCGCTCTCGGTGGATCTCGGCTCCGGCACGCTCGTGAAGGACGTCGACATCGACCCCGAGATCGACGGCCAGGTGCCGCTGCTCCAGGAGGAGCACGTGATCATCCGCGAGCTCATCGGCGCCGACGTGCGCTGGGCCACCGCGCTCTCGGCTCGAGGAATCGACGACCCGAGCACCGTGGCGCTCGCCGGCCTGTCGGCGGGCCGCTACCCGATCGAAGGCGAGAGCGGACGCCGACTGGCGCGCGTGCTCGGGCACCACCAGCCGACCCCGCAGACCATGCCCTGGGCGCACCCGATCGACGGCCTCGTCGCGTACGTCGATCTCGCGAGCCGAACGGTCGTCGACGTCATCGACACGGGGGCGATGCCGATCCCTCAGGAGACCGCCGACTACCACGTGCCAGGCACCTTCGGCCCCGAGCGCACGACGCAGAAGCCGATCGTCATCACGCAGCCGGAGGGACCGAGCTTCTCGTTCGACGGCGACGTGATCTCGTGGGAGAAGTGGTCGCTGCGCATCGGCTACGACATGCGGGAGGGTCTCATCCTGCACGGCATCGGCTTCGAGGACGACGGACGTGTGCGTCCGATCGTGCACCGCGCCTCGATCGCCGAGATGCTCGTCCCTTACGGCGACCCGGGGCCGGTGCGCTTCTGGCAGAACTACTTCGACACCGGCGAATACCAGCTCGGACGACTGGTGAACTCGCTCGAACTCGGCTGCGACTGCGTCGGCGACATCACCTATCTCGACGTACCGATCGCCGATGCGCGAGGGAACGTCAAGGTTCTGCCCAACGCCATCTGCATCCACGAGGAGGATGCCGGTGTGCTCTGGAAGCACACCGAGCAGTTCACCGGCTCGAGCGATGTGCGACGACAGCGCCGCCTGGTCATCTCGTTCTTCGTCACCGTCGGCAACTACGACTACGGCTTCTACTGGTACCTCTACCTCGACGGCAAGATCGAGTTCGAGGCCAAGGCCACCGGCCTCGTCTTCACCGCCGCCTACGACGAGCGCACCAGCCGGTTCGCGAGCGAACTGGCACCGGGCCTTGCCGCCCCCTACCACCAGCATCTGTTCTGCGCCCGCCTCGACATGGCGGTCGACGGCGGCCCGGCCGTGATCGACGAGATCGATGTCGGAGCCCTGCCGATCGACGACCACAACGTGCACGGCAGCGCGATCGGCTTCACGACCACCCGGCTGCGGAGCGAGCAGGAGGGACGCCGTCGCGCCAACGCGACGGTCGATCGCACCTGGCGCGTGAGCAGCGCGACCGCGAAGAATCGTCTCGGCCGACCGACCTCCTATGTGCTGGCCCCTGAGGGCAAGCCCGTGCTGCTGGCGCAGCCCGAATCGGTGATCGCGTCGCGTGCAAGGTTCGCGATGTCCGATCTGTGGGTCACCGCCTACGACCCCGATGAGCGCTACCCGGCCGGCGACGTCGTCAATCAGAGCGCGCCCGAGCAGGGACTCCCCGCCTTCGTCGCCGACGACGCCTCGCTCGACGGCGCCGACCTCGTGCTCTGGCATACGTTCGGTCTCACCCATTTCCCCCGCACCGAGGACTGGCCGATCATGCCCGTCGACACGTGCGGGTTCACCCTCAAACCCCACGACTTCTTCGACCGGAACCCGACCCTCGACGTCCCGGCCTCCCCCACCGCATGCGCCTGCGCTCACGAGGACACGGGCACTGCGCACTCCGAGCACCACCCGCATCACCTCTCTGTCCGCCCGTCGTCGCACCACGGCTGATCAGCCGTCGTCCGGCATCCCGAAGGGAAACACCGACATGCACACAGCAGCTCGCGCGGGGGTGGCGATGTCCGCCATCGCCGTCCTCGCACTCACCGGATGCGCAGCCGGCGCCTCACCAGACACCGAACCGACACAGGAAGAGGCGGCACCCGGCTTCCTCGCCGTCGCCGACGACGCATTCGACGACGGTGGCGACCTCGTCGTCCAGGTCGACTACGACACCGCAGAGGCCGGCGGTCTCGACCCGCAGGGTGCGGCGACCGCGCGCTCGTGGATGCTGGAGGGACTGTCGTACGAGACCCTCACCACGATCGACGAGAATCTCGACGTCGCGCCGTCTCTCGCCACCTCGTGGAAGACGCCGAGCGACACCGAGTACGTCTTCACGCTCGCCGATGACGCGGTGTTCTCGAACGGCCGTGCCATGACGGCTGCCGATGTCGCCGGCAGCCTGCAGCGTCTCATCGACACCCCGACCACGTGGACGGGTCAGCTCGGCCCGATCGCCTCGATCGAGGAGACCGGCGATCTCGAGGTCACGGTCACCCTGTCTGAGCCCTACGCACCGTTCCTCGCCGCGCTGGCGAACACCCCCGCCGCCGTCCTGCCGATGGCCGAGATCGAGGCAGGCGAGATCGACATCACGACCGAGATGGTCGGCACAGGCCCCCTCGTCGCGACGGCGCACCGACAGGATGAGGAGTGGACGTTCGAGGCGAACGAGCACCACCCCGACGCCGCCTCGCTGGGCTTCTCGACACTGACGATCGACATCGTCGGCGATGAGGCCACCAGGGCCGCAGCCCTCCGCGACGGATCAGCCGACTTCGCCGTCCTCAACTCCATCGACTCTGCAGAGCTCCTCGCGAATGCGCAGGAAGTCGCTGTCGTCGGACAGAAGAACACCGACTTCCACTACCTGATGATCAACTCCCTCACGGGCGATGAGGCGCTGCAGGATGAAGACGTGCGCTTCGCCATCAACAGCGCGATCGACCGTGACGCGATCAACGAACTCGCATTCGGCGGCTCGACCGCGGCCACCGGGGTCACCCCCGCCGGTCTTCCCGACTCGTGCCTCGCCGCGGACCTCCCCTCGGCCGCACACGACGTCGCCGCGGCGAAAGCGGTGATCGACGAGGTCGGAGGCCTCGAGCTCGACCTCGTCGTGTACACCGATGAGCCGGTACTCGCCCAGATCGCTCAGGTCATGCAGCAGAACCTCGCCGAGATCGGCGTGACGGTCGAGATCCAGCAGGTCGATTACGCCACCTACTCCGATCAGGTGTACGGCAGCCCCGCGACATTCGACCTCGCTTTGAGCTGGTTCGCCGGCTACGCGGATCCTGCGATGGTCACGACCTGGTGGAACCCCGAGGTCGCCGGCTTCTCGGCCGTCTTCATGAAGGGCTCCGACGAACTCGACGGGCTGATCGCCGACGGATACTCGACCGAGCCGGGGGCCGACCGGGCCGCCGTGTTCGAGAACCTCTGCGCCGTCGCCGACGAGCAGAGCGAGATAGTGCCGCTGGTACTGCGTCCGTCCACGATCGGATGGAACACCGAGTCGTTGTCGCCGACGCTCAGCAGCGACGAGGGCTACGGCAACTTCCTGCGCTACATCACCCAGTTCCGCGCCAGCTGACATGGCCGTCGCTCTGTGGTCGCTCCGGCGCATCGGCGCCGCACTGGTGACGCTCGTCGTCGTCTCGGTGCTGATCTTCGCGTCCGTCCGTCTCATGCCGGGCGACTACATCGACCTCGTCCTGGGTCCGCTCGCCACCGAGGCGCAGCGGGCCCAGGCGGTGGCCGAGTCCGGGCTCGACGACCCGGTCGTCGCGCAGTACTTCCACTGGCTGTTCGGCGTTCTCACCGGTGACCTCGGCTACTCGTTCGTCTCGAACGTGTCGGTCACCGACGAGTTCGCCGCACGCCTTCCCGTCACGGCGACGATCGCGCTGCTGACGATCATCGTCACCCTGCTCGTCGGCATCCCGCTCGGCTTCTTCGCCGCCCTGCGATCGGAGGGTTCGGCCGGTGCCGTCGGCCGGATCGTCAGTGCGCTCGGCATCAGCATCCCCGAGTTCCTGCTCGCGGGCGTCGTGGTCTTCGCCGTCTCGACCCTCGGACTCGGGGTCTCGGTCGGCCGGTTCGCGCCGTTCGCCGTCGACCCTGCGCGCTTCTTCGGGGCGCTCGTGCTTCCGGTCACGGTCCTCGCCGTCGGCTGTGTCGCCGTCGTGGCGAGGAACACCAGGGATGCCGTCATGAACGTCCTCGTCGAACCGCACGTGCAGGCTGCCGTGGCACGAGGCGAGACCCCCTGGTTCATCATCCGTCACCACGTGCTCCGCAACGCGGCAGCCCCCATCCTGACGATCGTCGGCGCTCTGATCGCCGTCCTCCTCGGCGGCACAGTGATCGTCGAGTTCGTGTTCAACATCCCGGGCATGGGCTCGTACCTGCAGACGGCTCTCGGGCGGCGCGACTACGCGATCGTCCAGAGCGCGGTGCTGCTCGCCGCCATCGTGTTCATCGTCGCGAGCCTGCTCGTCGACCTCATCGCCAATGCGCTGGACCCCCGTCTGCGCCTGACCGGAGGGAGCCGCCGATGACCATCGCCCCCACAGCCACGCACCGCGTCCGCGCGGCGGGCGACGCGACGCGCGGCGCCTGGCGTCGCAGCGATGCCGTGCTGCGCACCGCGATCGTCGTGCTCGGTCTCGTCGTCGTGATCACCGTGATCGCCGTACTCACCGGCCTCGCCGGGTCGACGACCGCGACGGTCGGCGGCAGGCTCGAGAGCCCGTCGGCGCTCGCGCCGTTCGGCACCGACAACCTCGGACGCTCGCTCCTCCCCCGCCTCTTCCAGGGCACGGCGACCACCCTCGTCGTGTCGATCGTCGCCGTGGTCTGCTCGGCGGTGGTCAGCACCGTGCTCGGAATGCTCGCCGGCTACTACGGCGGGGCGGTGAACGAGGCGGTGATGCGCGTCGCCGACGTGCTCTACGCGTTCCCCGCTCTCGTGCTCGCCATCCTCGTCTCCGCCCTCCTCGGGCCCGGTCGGCCGGCGGCGATCATCAGCATCGTCGTCATCACCATCCCTCTCATGACCCGCGTGGTGCGCATCGCGACCCGGGCCGTGGCCGAGCGGGACTTCATCGTCTCTGCGCGCATCAGCGGAGTCCGAACCCCGGTGATCTTCGTCCGTCGACTGCTGCCGAACATCGCAGGGACCATCGCCGTGCAGGCGAGCTACGCGCTCTCCGTCGCGATCCTCGTCGAGGGAGGACTGAGCTTCCTCGGCTTCGGCGTGCAGGCTCCTGAGGCATCCCTCGGCCTTCTCATCCAACAGGGGATGCTGTACATGACCCAGGCCCCCCAGCTCGTGATCGTCCCCGGCGCCGTGCTGGTGGTCTCGATCCTGTGCATCAACATCATCGGCGACGGCCTCCGTGACCGATTCGAACCGCGAGAGACGAGGTCCCTCCGATGACCGCCGTACGCATCAGCGATCTGGCACTGGAGTTCACGGGCACCACCACTGTCAGGGCTCTCGACGGGGTCGACCTCGACGTCGCAGACGGCAGTTCGGTCGCGATCGTGGGTGAGTCGGGATCCGGCAAGTCGACGCTCGCCTCCGTCATCGGCCGCCTGCATCCGCGTTCGGCGCAGATCGTCAGCGGCCTGATCGAGGTCGACGGGATCGACGTGCTCGGTCTCGACGACGACGAGCTGCGCGGCTACCGACGCGACACCCTCGCCTATATCGCGCAGGATCCGATCGGCTCGCTCGATCCGACGATGCGCATCGGCGCCCAGCTGAAGCTCGTGCTCCGCGCGGTCGGCGACGACGGCTCTCCCCGCCGCCAGGTCGAGCTGCTGGAGGGCATGCAGATCGCCGATCCCGCGCGCGTCATCCGACTCTTCCCCCATCAGATCTCGGGCGGGATGGCCCAGCGTGTGGCCATCGCGATGGCCATGTGCCGCCGCCCCCGGCTGCTGATCGCCGATGAGCCGACCGCGGCGCTCGACAGCCAGGTGCGCGAAGAGGTCATCCGGCTGCTGTTCGCTCAGGCGAAGGAGCAGGGCACGACCATCCTCTGGCTCAGTCACGATCTGCCGGCCGTCGCGCGCTGGTGCGACGAGGTCGCCGTCATGTACGCCGGCCGGGTCGTCGAACGCGGTCCGGCATCCGCGGTGCTCGGCACCCCGGTGCACCCGTATGCTCGAGCGCTCGCGGCGACGGATCCCTCGCGTGCGAAACGGGGAGAGCGGCTCTCGAGCATCCCGGGCTCCCCTCCGGTGCTGCATGGCGAGGCGGAGGGCTGCGCCTTCGCCGCACGCTGCGCTCATCGGATCGATGCGTGCGAGGTCGTCAGGCCCGAGCCCGTGTCGCCACGGCACAGCCTCTGCATCCGCACCGCGGATCTCGTGCTGGCCGATCGGCGAGCAGGACTCATCCCCGACGAGGAGGTGTCGGCATGAGCGCGTCCTCGGCGACTCCGACCGTCGAACTCGACGACGTCAGCGTCGTCTTCCCATCGGGCTTCGGCGCGGGTCGACGAGAGGTCAGAGCCATGTCGGGAGTCTCGTTCTCGGTGGCGCCGGGTGAGACGCTCGGCCTCGTCGGCGAGTCCGGCTCGGGCAAGACGACGACAGGGACAGTCGTGCTCGGATTGCAGCACCCCGACTCCGGGGCCGTGCGGTTCCAGGGAGCGCCGCTCGCCAGGAGCCTGCGATCCCGCGCCGGGCGGATGCAGGCGGTCCTGCAGCATCCGCGATGGGCGCTCGACCCGCGCTCGACCGTGCTGTCATCGGTGCTGGAGCCCGTGCTCGTGCACGAACGTCGCACGTCGGCGACCGAGGAGCGGGCCCTGGCGATGCTCGAGAGCGTCGGACTGCCGGCCTCGTTCGCCACTCGCCGTCCCCACCAGCTCTCGGGAGGACAGCTGCAGAGAGTGAGCGTCGCACGTGCGCTCGTGACCCACCCCGCCTTCATCGTCTTCGACGAGGCCGTCAGCGCGCTCGACGTCTCGGTGCAGGCGCAGATCCTCAACCTCATCCAGGACCTGCAGGCGGAACACGGCTTCGCCGCCCTGTTCATCTCGCACGACCTGGCGGCCGTCCGCTACATCTCCCATCATGTGGCGGTGATGCGCGCCGGCGAGATCGTCGAGCACGCCCCGACCGAGGTCTTCTACGACCTGCCCAGCCATCCCTATTCGCGTCAACTGTTCCAGGAGCTCTCATCGTGACCGACACCCACCGTCTCGCCCCCGTCCTTGCCGCAGGACCACGTCGATCCAACGGCGACTACGCCCTCTCCCCTGTGCACGGCACCGATCGTGGGCAGGTCGAGTACGACTTCCCCGGCGTGCTCCTCGGAACGGCCGAATACACCGAAGGTCCGACCGGAGCGACGGTGCTGTCGATCCCAGCCGGCGCTCGGACATTCACCGACCGGCGCGGCGGCGCCGTGGGCGCCAGCGGACTGTACGGATACAACCACGCCATCTGCCTCGCCGGAGGTTCGGTGTACGGCCTCTCCGCCGTGGCGGGCGTGTCTGAGGCGCTGTTCGAGCGCGCCGAGCACCGCTCCGGTTTCGACCAGCTGCAGCTCGTGTCGGGCGCCATCATCTACGACTACTCGGTGCGCGAGAACTCCGTCTTCCCCGACACCGCGCTCGGCAAGGCCGCCCTGCAGGCCGCACGTCAGGGCGTCGTCGAAGTGGGCCGCGTCGGCGGCGGCGCCTCGGCCTCATCCGGAAAGGTCGACCCCGCCCGAGTGGAGTTCACGGGCCAGGGAGTCGCATTCCGCCAGGTGGGTGATGTGAAGGTCCTCGTCGTGACGGTGCTCAACCCCTACGGAGTGATCCTCGATCGCTCGGGCAGGATCATCCGCGGCAACTACGACGCGAGCACCGGCGAGCGCCGCCACCCGGCGCTGGACTACGAAGAGGCGATCGGGGAGTCCCGACTGGTCGACTCGATGTCGGGCAACACGACGATCACCGCGGTCGTGACGAACGTGCAGCTCACCGACACCGAGCTCAAGCAGTTCGGCCTGCAGGTGCACAGCTCGATGCACCGCGGCATCCAGCCCTTCCACACCCCGCTCGACGGCGACACGCTCTTCGCGCTGACGACCGACGAGGTCGCGCTGCCCGAGAATCCCAGCTCGTCCCGGGGCCGGCTCTCGCTGAACTCCACCGCCGTCGCCACCCTCGCGGGCGAGACGGCGTGGGACGCGATCCTCTGCGCGGCGGGCTGACCGTGTACGAGTTCGAGAAGTACCTCGCCCCCTCACAGCACGAGGTCAACGAGCTGGTCCGCCGACACCCGTTCGCGCTCATCGTGACGAACGGCGGCGGCGCGGCCGGCGCACCCACGGTCACGCACACCCCGGTGATCATCGAGCGGATGGCACCGGACGGCGGCTTCGTCGGCGGAGAGCTGCTCGGCCATATCGCGCGGAAGAACCCGCAGTGGCAGCAGATCACCGACGGCGACTCGGTGCTGCTGGTGTTCTCCGGCCCCCACGACTACGTGTCGCCGACGACCTATGCCGATGACCCCAACGTGCCGACGTGGGACTACGCGGCCGTGCACCTGACGGCCAGGGTGACCGTGCTCGAGGATGCGAGCGACGGCATGCATGTCGTCACACGAACCGTCGAGGAGCTCGAGAACCTCGAGCAGACGGCGTGGGACATGCAGAGCTCGCTGCCCACGTTCGAGCGCATCGTCGGGGGGATCGTGTCGTTCCGGTTCGAGATCATCGAGCAGCGCGCGGTCTTCAAGGTCAGTCAGGACAAGCCCCTCGAGGTGCGCGAGCGCGTCGCCGCCGCATCCCGTGCCCGCGGCTGCCCGTATGGCGACGTCGCCGAACTCGTCGAGCGCATCGGAGGAGACCGGTGATCGTCCACGAGTGGTCTGCGGAGGCAGGCGAGCCGCAGGAGGAAGGACGCCGGTTCGGTGCCCACTGGTCGCCTCAGCTGGCCGCCGCCCGCGACTCGTACCTGAGACTCTTCGCGCAATCGGGTGTTCCCGCCGAGCGCGCCCGAGCGGTCGCCGACGAGTGCCGGGCGATGACCGAGACCCACGCCGCCGAGATCGCCGACGAGTTCGTCGGGATCGCCGAGGGCAGCGGCCTGTCGCTGACCGACGTGCATCTGCTGACCGCTCGCACCGAGATCCTGGCGCGCATGACGCCGTCGATGGAGTGCTCGACGGTCGTGTACGCGCCCGATGACGCGAGCGCACCCCGCACTCTGCAGACCTGGGACTGGCACGAGACGCTGTCGAACGAGACCGTGGTGCGGCGCCTGCGATCGGCATCGGGAACCGGTGTCGTGACCTTCTGCGAGTTCGGGCAGCCGGCGAAGATCGGCGTGAACGATCGAGGCCTCGGACTCCACTTCAACATCCTCCATCACCGATCCGACGGATCGCAGGCCGGGGTGCCCGTGCACGTTCTCGCCCGCATGATCCTCGACCGTGCGTCGACGGTCGCCGACGCGGTCGAGATCGCCCGGAGCGTCCCGCTCGCAGCGTCCAGCGTCCTGACCGTCGCGGCCTTCGACGGCCAGGCGGCCGAGGCCGCAGCCGTCGAGGTCTCCCCCGCGGGGGTCGCGGTGCTGCCTGTTCCCCGCGGACGCACCTTGGCCCACACGAATCACTTCCTCGACGAGACCCTCGCCGCCGGCGAGTACTCGCCGTACGAGACCACGAGCGTGCCTCGATACCGGTGTCTGACGGAGGCAGCGGACCTTGCTCGGATCGTGGATGATCGCGAGCGGGCCCTCGCGTTCGGAGCCATCCCCGACGCACCGATCTCGGTGCGCGCGCGGCCCGATCAGCCGGAACACCTCCGCTGGGAGACGAAGCTCACGGTCGCTCTCGACGTCGCGACGGGTGCTCTGTCCTTCGCCGCCGCGGCGCCGGCCGACGTCGTCGACGCCGAGTGGCGTCGTGTGGGCATCCTGAGCGACGTGCGTCCCGCGTCCATCCGATGAACGACCTCCTGCACCTCGGCGCCTTGGCACTGGCGACGATCGGTGCGGGGTCGTTGATCGGCATGCGGCATGGAGTCGGTGCTCCCGAGATCGCGGCGGCCGTACTCATGCTGGCGGGCATGGGCGATGCCATGACGGTCGCGCTGCTGCCTCCCGTCGTGTGGTTCGCCCTGATGCTCCCCGCCGCGCTCGTTCTCGCGATCCGCTGCCGGGCGCCGGCTGTGCTCGGAGACCGGATCGCGCGCGCAGGCGGCAATCTGTCGGCCCACCTGGCACTCGGACTCGTCTCGACCGCCGCGCTGATCCTGCTGATGGCGGCGATTCCCGGGACCGACGTCACCGACGCGGCCGTCTCTTCCACGCACTCGCACGGTGGGGGCGCAGGGATGCCGCAGGTGCTCGGCGTGACTCTCGGACTCGGAGCGATCCTGCTCTCGACGATCGCACTGCGCTCGGAGCGGTCCTGGCTCCACCGAGTGCATCACACCACGATGGCGGCATCGACGGTGGCGATGTCCGCCATCGTGGTGTTCTGAGCGCCGGCCGTCATCGACGGCCGGACGACTCAGTGGAAGAAGTGACGCTCCCCGGTGAAGAACATCGTGACGCCGGCCTTGCGTGCGGCGTCGACGACCTCTTCATCGCGCACCGAGCCACCGGGCTGCACGATCGCGGTGACGCCCGCGTCGATGAGCACCTGCGCACCGTCGGCGAACGGGAAGAAGGCATCGGAGGCAGCGACAGAACCGGCTGCACGATCACCGGCTCGCTCGACCGCGAGGCGGCACGAGTCGACACGGTTGACCTGACCCATGCCGACACCGACCGTGGCGTTGTCCTTCGCGAGCACGATCGCGTTCGACTTGACGGCGCGGCACGCCTTCCACGCGAAGATGAGGTTCTCCATCTCCTCGTCGCTGGGGCGCTCGCCCGAGACGAGCTCCCAGTTCTTGGCGACCGAGACGATGTCGTCGGGGAAGCGATCGGCATCCTGCAGCAGAAGTCCTCCCGAGACGAGGCGCACATCCATGCGCTCCTGCTGCCAGTCCTCCGGCAGCTGCAGCAGACGCAGGTTCTTCTTCGCCTTGAACACCTCGAGGGCTGCGGGTTCGAACGACGGCGCGACGATGACCTCGGTGAAGATGTCCTTCAGATTCTCGGCCATCTTGAGGGTGACGGTGCCGTTCGCGGCGATCACTCCCCCGTAGGCCGACACCGGATCGCACTCGTGGGCGCGGATGTGCGCGCTCGCGATCGGGTCGAGGGCGTTCGGTGCGGTCGTGGCGATGCCGCACGGGTTCGCGTGCTTGATGATCGCGACGGCCGGCTTCACCATGTCGTAGGCGGCGCGCAGCGCGGCATCCGCGTCGACGTAGTTGTTGTACGACATCTCCTTGCCCTGCAGCTGCGTCGCCTGGGCGATGCCGTGGCCGCCGACACGGGTGTAGATCGCGCCGCGCTGGTGCGAGTTCTCGCCGTAGCGCAGCGTCGCCAGCAGCTCGGCCTGGATCGTCAGGTGCGTCGGCAGGTCCTCGCCCTCGCCGAGCGTGCCCTCCGCGAACCATGAGGCCACCGCGGTGTCGTAGGCGGCGGTGTGGGCGAAGGCGCGGGCCGCAAGCTCGCGGCGCTGGGTCAGCGTGGTGCCGCCGTTCTCGATGGCGCTGATGATGCCCGGGTACGACTGCGGCGAGACGACGATCGCGACGTTCGCGTGGTTCTTGGCCGCGGCGCGCACCATGGCGGGGCCGCCGATGTCGATCTGCTCGACCACGTCGTCGCCCTCAGCACCGGAGGCGACCGTCTCGACGAAGGGATACAGGTTCACGACGACGAGCTCGAACGGCGCGATGTCGAGATCCGCGAGCTGACGTTCGTGATCCTCGAGGCGCAGGTCCGCGAGCAGACCGCCGTGGATCTTCGGGTGCAGCGTCTTCACACGACCGTCGAGCATCTCGGCGACTCCCGTGACGGCGGCGACGTCGGTGACCTCGAAGCCCGCCTCGCGGATCGTGGAGGCCGTCGAGCCGGTCGAGACGATCTGCACGCCCGCGCCGGCGAGAGCGGCGGCGAGATCGAGCAGACCGGACTTGTCGCTCACCGAGACGAGTGCGCGGCGAACCGGGACGGTGTCGCGATCGCGGTACAGCGAGTGGTCGTGGCGGGGGCCGGCCATGATGGGCTCCTTCGTGCGAGGGGGGCGTGCGTGGATCGGTTCAGGATGCTGAGGTCAGCGAGAGCTCACCGGTCGCGATGCGGCGCACCACGTCGATGAGAAGTCGGCGCTCGACGGGCTTGATGCGCTCGTGGAGGCTGTGCTCGGTGTCACCGGCGACGACCGGCACGCGCTCCTGCGCGAGGATCGGGCCGGTGTCGACGCCGTCGTCGACGACGATCACGCTCGCGCCGGTCTCCGAGACGCCCGCGGCGAGCGCGTCGCGCACTCCGTGTGCGCCGGGGAACTCGGGCAGGTATGCGGGATGCGTGTTGATCAGTCGTGGCGAGAGGTCGGCGACGAGGGCGGCAGGAAGCAGACGCATCAGGCCGCTGAGCACGACGAGGTCTGCGTTCCAGACGGCGAGCTGGCGGCCGAGCTCTTCGCCCCAGGCTTCGCGCGATTCGTGCTCGTGCCACGGAACCGTGAAGCTCGGGATGCCGAACTCCTCGGCGTGAGCCAGGCCGTCGGCTTCGCGGTCGGCGCCGACGACCACCACCCGCGCAGGGAAATCGGGGTGGCGAGCAGCCTCGAGGAGGGCGCGAAGGTTCGAGCCGGTGCCCGAGATGAGAACGGCGACCGTGAGCACGCGCCCAGTCTACCGGGGCCGATGGGAGGCCCCGAGCCGCATGTCAGCCGACGGGATCGCGCGGATCGCGCCGCGGGAGCCGGAATCCGCCCGCGTCATCCAGCGGCGCCGTGTCATAGGTCGACGGTCCGTCCGGCCAGCCGACCGTTCCGTCGCTGGGATCCGTGCGTGCGTTCGACACCGCATCGGATGCCGTCATCTCGGCGACCCAGCGGTCGGTGCGCTCTTCCGCGAGCTCATCGCGATTGCGGGGCGACAGGAGCAGGATCGCTGCGCCGAGCAGGACCTCTCCCCCCAGCGCGAGAGCGAACGGCAGCGGGGCAGGCCCGGCTTCGGAGAGCCGCCCCGGCCCCATCGACCCTCCGGCGAACAGGGCGGCGATCGCGGCGACAGCGGCGGTCAGCACGCCGATCCCGATGGCGATCGTCGCACGGGGGGCGAGGCCGAGCGGCGTGCCCTCCCAGACGAGGCGGGACCGGACCGCCCATCCGGCGAAGGCACCGGCGCCGATCGGGAGGATGATGACGATGAGCATCCAGATCGACGTGCTCTCGGGAAGCAGCCCGAGCACGGGGATTCCGGGGACCACGCCGAGCTGGGTGCCCGCCGGGGACACCGCTGTGCCGACCCCCACGGCGAATCCGGGTCCGGCGAGCCAGGAGGCCGCCCAGACGATGATGGTGGGCAGATAGGCGAGATGCCCGAGAGTGATGACTCCGGCGCCGAGCGCATCGACCCGCGCCGCCTGGAAGAGGGCCACCATCTCGCCGCCTCGTGCCGCCGTGAGCACGGCGACAGCAACTGCGGAGACCGCGGTGGTCCCCACGACGGCGAAGGCCGCTCCGCGCACGGCCGCACTCGGAACCGGCCCCCAATCGCCCCACGAGTCGACGACGTCGTGGATCCGGTCGAGGAAGCCGCCGTCACCGTCCTCCCAGGCGATGCGGACGGCACCGCACACGGCGCCCACGAGATAGACGGCTGTCGGAAGCAGGATCGCCTCGACGACGGGCGTCTCGACGGCTCCGAGATGGGCGGTCAGTGCGACTCCGGTCGCGATCGCCGCGAACGTGAGGGAGCCGGAGAGCGAGCCGAGGAGCCAGGCCCCCGCGCGCGCGGCGCGGGTGCCGGAGCGGGCTGCGAAGAGCAGCGTGAAGATCAGGAACGCGAGCGGTGTCACCGAGAGCGTGAAGGCGGCGGCCGCCGGTGCGATGCCCGTCGTGCGGAGCACCTCGGTCGATACGTCGATGCTCAGCGGCACGCCGTGGCCGAACTGCCACAGGGTGCCGGTGAGCGGCCAGAGCGCTCCCCAGTCGGCCGTGACGCCGAACGAGAGCGTCCAGAGCAGGGTGAGCGGCGCCAGCAGGACCACGAGACCGACCGCCGCAGCGATTGCGGCATCGAAGGCGGCGAGGAGCGCGACGAGGAGGCGTTGCATATCGAATCGAGACTACGACGAGAACCCTGTCGTCGCCTGTGGGCGCGCGCGACTCGGGCGACACGATATCGTCTCCAGCGGAGGTTTCCCGATGACAACTGCCCCGTCCCCCACCCGCTCAGAGGCCCAACCCAAGAACGCCCTCGACCGCTTCTTCGAGATCAGCAAGCGCGGATCCACGATCGGCACCGAGATCCGAGGGGGCCTGGTGACCTTCGTCACGATGGCCTACATCGTGATCCTCAACCCGATCATCCTGTCCGGCTCGGCCGACGTCGCCGGCGACACGCTCGATTTCAGCGCCGTCGGCGCCGCCACCGCGTTGACCGCCGGCATCATGACGATCCTGTTCGGTCTCATCACCCGCCTGCCGTTCGGCTTCGCCGCCGGCCTCGGCATCAACGCCTTCGTGGCCTTCTCGGTCGTCGGTCAGGTCACCTGGCCCGAGGCGATGGCTCTCGTGATGATCAACGGTCTCGTCATCGTGCTTCTCGCGGCGACCGGCCTGCGCAAGATGATCTTCGACGCGGTTCCGTTCCAGCTGAAGATCGCGATCACGGTCGGAATCGGCCTGTTCATCGCCTTCATCGGGTTCGTGAACTCCGGCTTCGTCACCGCGACCGGCAGCGCATCTCCGCCGGTCGGTCTCGGCGTCGGCGGATCGGTCGCGACCGTGCCCACCGTGCTGTTCATCGTCACGCTCATCGTCACCGGCATCCTGGTCGCGCGCAAGGTCAAGGGCGGGCTGCTCATCGGCCTCGTCACCGGCACCGTCCTCGCGGTGATCGTCGAGGCGATCTGGCATCTCGGAGCCGCATCCGACGACAACGCGGGCGGCTGGGGGCTCACGGTTCCGACTCTCACGGGATCGCCGTTCGGTCTGCCCGACCTGAGCCTGGTCGGCGCGGTCGACTTCAGCTTTGACTTCAGCAAGGTGAGCCTGGTCGCGATCGTGATGATCGTCTTCACCCTCGTCTTCTCGAACTTCTTCGACGCCATGGGCACCATGACCGGTCTCGCCAAGGAGGCCGACCTCGCGAACGAGAACGGCGACTTCCCGCGCATCAAGTCGGCGCTGGTCGTCGAAGGTGTCGGCGCGATCGTCGGTGGTGGTACGTCCTCGTCGTCGAGCACCGTTTTCATCGAGTCCGGAGCGGGTATCGGCGAGGGTGCGCGCACCGGATTCGCCAACCTGATCACGGGTGGCATGTTCCTGCTCGCGATGTTCCTCACGCCGCTCACCTCGATCGTCCCGACCGAGATCGCGGCCGCCGCGCTCGTGATCGTCGGCGCGATGATGATGGCGCAGATCAAGTACATCGACCTCACGGAGTTCGACGTGCTGCTGCCCGTGTTCCTGACCGTGACCGTGATGCCGCTGACCTACTCGATCGCCAACGGAATCGGCGCCGGCTTCGTCAGTTGGGTGCTCATCCAGGCGTTCTCCGGTAAGGCCCGCAAGATCAGCCCGCTGCTGTGGATCGTCGCCGTCGGCTTCGTGATCTTCTTCGCCCGAGGTCCCATCGAGGCGCTCTTCGGCGTCGCCTGAGCGACGACGAACAACACGAAGGGCGGATGCTGCGGCATCCGCCCTTCGTCGTCCCTACGCACATGGCGTGTCGAAAGCGTCCGGGCATAGAAGAAGGCCCCGGAGTGGAGTCCAGGGCCTTCTCCTACAGTCTAGCGCTTACAGCGACTCGACGATCTCACGCATGAGTGCGGCCGTCTCGGACGGCGTCTTGCCGACCTTGACCCCGGCGGCCTCGAGGGCCTCCTTCTTCGCCTGGGCGGTGCCCGCGGAGCCCGACACGATCGCGCCGGCGTGGCCCATGGTCTTGCCCTCGGGAGCCGTGAAGCCCGCGACGTAGCCGACGACCGGCTTGGTGACGTGCGCCTTGATGTAGTCGGCCGCGCGCTCTTCGGCGTCGCCACCGATCTCGCCGATCATCACGATCGCCTTGGTCTCGGGGTCGGCCTCGAACGCGGCGAGCGCGTCGATGTGCGTCGTGCCGATGACGGGGTCGCCGCCGATGCCGATGGCCGTCGAGAAGCCCAGGTCGCGCAGCTCGAACATCATCTGGTACGTCAGGGTGCCCGACTTCGACACGAGCCCGATCGGTCCCTTTCCGGTGATGTTCGCCGGCGTGATGCCGACGAGCGCCTCACCGGGGGTGATGATCCCGGGGCAGTTCGGTCCGATGATGCGAGTCGTGTTGCCCTTGCTCTGGGCGTAAGCCCAGGCCTCTGCCGAGTCGCCGACGGGGACACCCTCGGTGATCACGACGAGCAGCGGGATCTCGGCATCGATGGCCTCGATCATCGCGTCCTTGGTGAAGGCGCCGGGCACGAAGGCGATCGACACATCTGCGCCGGTCTCCTTCATGGCCTCGGCGACCGAGCCGAAGACGGGGAGCTCGACGGCGTTGCCGTCCTTGGCGGTGTGCGCGACCGTGGTGCCGGCCTTGCGTGCGTTCACGCCGCCGACGACCTGGGTGCCGGCCTTCAGCATGAGCGCCGTGTGCTTGGTGCCCTCGCCGCCGGTGATGCCCTGGACGATGACCTTGGAATCCTTGTTGAGGTAGATCGACATTTCTCTAGTCCTTGTGTCTCTCTGCGATCAGGCGTTGGCGAGTTCGGCGGCCTTGTCGGCGCCTTCGTCCATGGTGCTGGCGAGCGTGACGAGCGGGTGCGCGTACTCGGCGAGGATCGCACGACCCTCGTCGACGCGGTTGCCGTCGAGGCGCACGACCAGCGGCTTGGACGCCGTGGAGCCGAGCGTCTCGAGTGCGCCCTTGATGCCGTTGGCGACGGCGTCGCACGCCGTGATGCCGCCGAAGACATTGACGAACACGCTCTTGACCTGCGGGTCGCCCAGGATGACGTCGAGGCCTGCGGCCATGACCTCTGCCGAGGCGCCGCCGCCGATGTCGAGGAAGTTCGCGGGCTTGACGCCGTTGTGGTTCTCGCCGGCGTAGGCGACCACGTCGAGCGTCGACATGACGAGACCTGCGCCGTTGCCGATGATGCCGACCTCGCCGTCGAGCTTGACGTAGTTCAGACCGCTCTTCTTGGCCTTCGCCTCGAGCGGGTCCGCTGCGTCCTTGTCCTCGAGCGCCTCGTGCTCGGGGTGGCGGATCTCGGAGGCGTTGTCGTCGAGCGTGACCTTGCCGTCGAGGGCGATGATGTCGCCCTCGACGGTGCGGACCAGCGGGTTGACCTCGACGAGAGTCGCGTCCTCGCCCTTGTAGACGTCGAAGAGCTTGACGAACACGTCGGAGACCTTCTCGATGAGGTCCTCCGGGAAGTTGGCGGCGCGAGCGATCTCGACGGCCTTCTCCTTGTCGATGCCGGTCAGCGGGTTGACCTCGACGCGCGCGAGCGCCTCGGGACGCTCGACAGCGAGCTCCTCGATCTCCATGCCGCCTTCGACCGAGCAGAGGCTCAGGTACGAGCGGTTGGCACGGTCGAGCAGCACGGAGAAGTAGAACTCCTCAGCGATGCGGGCACCCTGCGCGACCATGACGCGCTTGACGATGTGGCCCTTGATGTCGAGACCGAGGATGGCCTTGGCCGCCTCGTACGCCTCGTCGGGGGTCTTGGCGACCTTGACGCCGCCGGCCTTGCCACGACCACCGGTCTTGACCTGGGCCTTGACGACGACGACGCCGCCGATCTTCTCAGCGGCTGCCTTCACCTCCTCAGGGGTGTCGGCGACGATGCCGGCGAGGACCGGCACTCCGTACTTCTCGAAAACGTCTCGTGCCTGGTACTCGTACAGATCCACTGTGCTTCCTTCACTGGGCTGCGGCCTGGAATTCTCTCGATGTCGAGACATCGATCAATCCCCCAGCCTACTACCGCCGCCTGAGCGCCCCTACGTCCGCAGAGCGCGGGCGACGAGCCGATGTCGTCCGGTAGCATTCTTGTGCGTTGAATCAGGGGGAGACAATGACGGACACGTTCGACTGGTCGGATCCGATCGCCACACGGGCCCGCATCGAGCAGCAGGTCAGAGACGCAGAGCGCCGCGCGGCACAGGCCGAGCAGGTGCGCGACGACATCGCTGCCGTGCGTGAGCGGGCGACGTCGCCTGGCCGTGATGTCGCGGTCACGGTGGATTCCTCCGGTCGGCTCGCCGAGGTCACGCTCACGGATGCCGCATACGACCGATCCCCCGCAGCGCTGGGCGCTCTGATCGTCTCCCTCGCGGGAGATGCGCAGCGCGCGGCCGGCGCGAAGGCCGTCGAGATCGCCGCCGAGGCGTTCGGCGCGGACGACGCAGCCGTCGAGCACCTGCGTGAAGAGATCGCTCAGCTCCCCGACCCGAGTCAGGACGGCCAGCCACGGATCGAGTACCGCTGATGGCGGAGCTGATCGCGGTAGACACCGAGACGGTGCGCAGGCACGCGCAGCGCGTCGGCCAGATCGCGTCGGATGTCAGGCTCGCCGAGAACGCCGCCGGGTCGATGAACGTCGGCGGCGGGGCGTTCGGGGTGATGTGCGCATTCCTGGTTCCGCCTGCGCAACTCGTCTCGTCGATCGCCATCGGCGCGATCTCCGCCGCGGCGACCATGCTCGAGCAGTCCGAGGAACAGCTCAAAGGTCTCGCCGATGACTTCGATGAGGGCGAGCAGCGACAGCTCGACACGATCAGCGGTCTGATGGCATCGGTCGAGGGCGGCGTCCGATGACGCCGCCGAACCCGCTGGTGGCCGGACCGATCGATCCGACGACGCCGTTCAGCGGCGCAGGGCTGCTCGAGGACGGCTATGAGCTCGTCAATGCCATCGAGAGCGGAGACTGGGTGGCCGGAGGCCTCGCGTCGTTCTCCGCCCTGGCGAACACCGTCGCGACGGCGATGGATCCGCTCGGATCGCTGATCGCGGCGGGTCTGGGCTGGCTCATGGACCATCTCGAGCCGCTCAAAGGCTGGCTCAACGACCTGACCGGCGACGCGGGTGAGGTCGCCGGATTCGCCGCGACGTGGGGCAACATCGCCCAGCATCTGCAGCAGGCGGGCGAGACCCTCGATTCCCGACTCGCCGACGTGAGCTCGATGTCGGGCGAGGCGATCGCCGCGTACCTCCGACTCCAGGCGGACGTCGCCGCTCATATCTCCGCCGCGGGCGCGTGGGCGGGCGGCATGAAGACCGGCATGGAAGCGGCATCCATGCTCGTCCAGGTCGTTCATGAGCTCGTGCGCGACACGCTCTCGCAGCTCGTGGGCTCGCTGATCTCCTACGCGAGCACGCTGGTCATCTCACTCGGCACCGCCACCCCATATGTCATCGCGCAGGCGACGAGCCGCGTCTCGGCGATGACCGCCCGGATCTCCGGCACGGTGCTCAAGCTCGTCGACGCCGTCACGGCTCTCGCCAAGCACCTGGACGAACTCAAGGCGCTCTTCCAGCGCCTCGGAGACCTCTTCTCGCGCGGTCCGGGCGGCGGAAACGCTCCCTCCGGTCCCGGAGCACCGCACAGCCCGAACGGCACACCTCCCCACACCCCGCCCGACGGCACGACGCCGGACGGGCCCGCCTCGCCCGGTCCCAGCGTGCGCGACCAGAGCATGCTCACCGACGAGCAGCTCCAGACATATCTCGAGCGCAACTACCCGCAGTACGCCGACGACTTCGCCGACACCGGCACGCTCCCACCCGACGTGCAGATCCCCAAGGGGCCTGAGGTCCTTCAGCCGGATGGGAGCATCGACTGGAGCCAGGTGCCCGGCGGCGGGTACGTGCTGGATGCCAACGACAATCCGATCCGACAGCCGCACACGCCGCAGCCCGGTGACGTGCTCGACCGCTACGGTCCCCCCGACGGTCGATACACCTCACCGGTGCCGGATGACGGGCCGTACACGTACGACCAGCGTTCCCTGCCCTACGTCGAGAATCCCGCGCATTACCACCGCTACGAGGTCGTCGGCGATCTGTCCGATCTGCGTGGTGCGTTCGACAGCGCCCCTCAGCACGTCAAGGACGAACTCCTGGCGGGCGGTCTCAAGCCCGAATACCTCGGTTCACAGGGGTACCAGGGAGACATCGCGCCCGGATTCGGCTCGCCGGGTGGCGGCTCCCAGGTGCAGCTTCCGCTCACCGCCGAGCAGCTCATCGCGCTGGGCCTGCTTAAGGAGATCCCATGACGAACCTCACCGCCGCCGACGCGCAGCGCATCATCCAGGACGAACAGCTCACCGCCACCGCGAACTGGTTCGGGCGCACCGGCCGTCGCGAACGGTCGGCATGGATCGATCGCGACGGCGATGAGTGGATCGTGTGGGACACCGACGAGCGCGGCGACCGGTTCTTCGGCCCGTCGCGCTTCTCCTCCGAAGCCGAGGCTCTCGACCAGTTCCTGCGGATGGCACGGTCGCACAAGGCAGCGGATTCCACCGCTGTGCGCCGGATCGGGGACTCCGCATGACCGAGCTCTGGATCGGCCCCGACGGCCGCGCCCTCACTCGCGAGCCCGTGCCGGCCGGCGCGGAGGTCTGGGACATGTACGGCCCCGTGAACACCCGCTACGTCTACCTCGTCGAGAACGGGCAGCCCGCTGCGTATCCTGAGCGCTCGCTCCCCTGGGTCGAGAATCCGTCGGCGTACCACCAGTTCATCGTCCTCGGCGATTGCGTACACGTCCGTGCCGCATACGAGCGATCCGGCGATGCCGCGCTTCGCCGCGACCTGGATGATCTCGTGGACATCGGCTACTACCGCTGGGACGAGCCCATCTACAGCGGCAGGGTGGCTCCCGCATTCGGCGAACCCGGCGGCGCCACCCAGCTCGTGCTGCCCCTGCCGCTCTCGTTCTATCTGCGACTCGGACTCGTGCGCGAACTGAGCGTCCCTGGAGGACTGGCATGAACCGTGACACCGTGCTCGCCGACCTCCGCGCACGCGGCCATGCCGGGTACTCGCTCTTCGAGGACCCGCGCGGCAAGCCGAACGTCATCGTCCTGACCTTCGGCAGGAACGGTTTCCAGACCTGGATCCAAGACGAACGCGCACAACCCATCGCCGGTTCGCTCCGCGCCTTCGACGCGGAATCCGAGGCCCTCGCCGACTTCACCCACCGGGTGGAGATCTGGAACCGCGTCAGCGGCGTCCGTCCGACGGCATAGACGGCCACGCCTCCGTCCGGTCGCCACGGCCTCACGCCCTACGGCGACCGCCCATGATCGTCGACGACATCGACAGGTCTAGGCTCATTCCATGCACGAATCCGCAGAACTGCGCACCGGCGTCGTGGCCGCTGCACTCGAGCTCTTCGCGTCACAGGGCTTCGACCAGACCTCCGTCGAGCAGATCGCGAAGGCCGCAGGCGTCTCACGCTCGACCTTCTTCCGCCAGTTCGGCGGCAAAGAGGATGTGGTCTTCGCGGACCATGAGGTGCTGCTCGACCAGTTGCGGACCTTCCTCGCGGAAGGGCATGACGATCCCTGGCGTGCGGTCTGCGCGGCATCCGAGTCGGTCTTCGCCCACTTCGCGCACGATCCCGAACTCGCGCGTCGCCGCTATCAGATCGTCCGCCAGGTGCCGGTGCTCCGTGAGCGCGAGATCATCACGGTGTTCCGCTACGAGCGGCTGTTCGACGACTATCTGCGCAGCTCGCTCCCCGGGATCGATCCTCTCGATGCCGTCGGGTTCTCCGCCCTCGTCACCGCCGTGCACAACCATGTGCTGCGGCAGCTGCTGCGCGGCAAGAAGAAGGTGCCGCTCTCGACGCTGCAGACGGCGCTCGCCGACGTCCGCCGCCGCTACGGGGTGCCTTCCGACGCGGTCTCCGAGGCTCCGGATGACGTGGTCGTCGCCGTGTTCCCTCGCTCGATGCCGATCGCCGAGGTCACCCGGCGCCTGCGCTCTCAACTCGACTGAACCAGGACTCTCTCCACCGGAGTCGTGAAACCGAGTTTCAGAGCGTACGATACTTGGTGTCACGAAGGAGTCACCATGAGCACCGCAGCCTCTCCCCTGCCCGGCGAGCGCGTCTCGTCGTACGACATCACCGGGCGACAGGACAGCGATTACTACGCCGTCTTCGCCGACATCCCCGACGCCGACCGGTCGGCCTGGGATCGCGCCAAGGCCTACATCGACGAGGTCGGGCCTCAGATGGCGGACGCCTGGGATCGCGCGGAGTATCCGCTCGAGGCCGCGCGCCGAATGGGCGAGATGGATCTCGTCGTCGATGGCATCGAGCATCCTGCCCTCACCCGGCTCTCTCCCCTCGCTGCCGGGCTCGTGAACATGGAGATCTCGCGCGGCGACGGATCGCTCGGCACCGTGCTCGCCGTCCAAGGCGGGCTCGCGCTGCGCACCCTGGCGCTCTTCGGATCCCCCGCTCAGCAGGAGAAGTGGCTCACGGCTCTGGCCGACGGCTCGGTCTTCGGATCCTTCGCCCTCACCGAGCCCGACCACGGGTCTGACTCGGTATCGCTGGAGACCGTGGCCCGCCGCGATGGCGACGAGTGGGTCATCCGCGGCGCGAAGAAGTGGATCGGCAACGGCGCCTCGGGCGGCATCACTTTCGTCTGGGCCCGCGTCGACGACGAGACGGCGCCCGAACACGGTGCGGTCCGGTGCTTCCTCGTCGAACAGGACACCACTGGATACTCAGGGACCCCGATCCGCGGCAAGGCCTCGCTGCGGGCGATCCACCAGGCTCACATCGTGCTCGACGACGTCCGGGTGCCGCTCGACTCCGTGCTCCCTGGCACCAAGAGCTTCAAGGACGCGTCGGTCGTCCTCTACGCCACCCGCTCAGGGGTCGCGTGGTCGGCCCTCGGCCACGCGACGGCCTGCTACGAAGCGGCGCTGGCCTACTCGACCCAGCGCATCCAGTTCGGCAAGCCGCTCGCCAAGTTCCAGATGGTGCAGGAGCGCCTCACGCACATGCTCGAGGACCTCACGGCCATGCAGCTGTACTGCCGTCGCCTCGCAGACCTCGAGACCGCGGGTGAGCTTCGCCCCACGCAGGCCTCGCTGGCGAAGTTCCACAACACGCGAGCAGCTCGACGCGTGGCATCCGTCGCCCGCGACCTCCTCGGCGGCAACGGCATCCTGCTCGAGAACGGTGTGATGCAGCACATGGCCGACATCGAGGCGATCCACACCTACGAGGGCACCGAGAGCGTGCAGGCGCTGCTGCTCGGGCGCGACATCACGGGGATGAGCGCCTTCACCTGAGCGCTCACCACCGCGGTGCCGACGAGGACGTCAGTCGCAGCCGCAGCCGCCGGCCGGCGTCTTCACCATGAAGCAGACGTCGCACACGCCGTAGTCGCGCTCTTCCGTCTTGGTCGCGCGCTCGGCCTTCGGCGCAGCCGCGACACGAGGGGTCGTCGATCTCTTCGCCTTGACAGGCGCGATCGGGCGGAACTCGCTCGGGTGCGTCACGTAGAAGTACGGTGCGCGGCCCTCGCTCGGCTGCAGTCGCAGGGGCGTCGAGCCGATGACGATCGTCTCGTCCTCGGTGAAGCCGTTGGTGTAGGTCTTGCCGATGTGCAGCGGGGCGCCGTCGCCGCGGCGGATCGCCTCGATGTAGCGACCGCGGTCGATATAGGAGGAGATGCCGACGGCGTCGGTGATCGCGGAGATGAACTCGTGGTTCTCCTCGGCGATGCGATGCGCGCGGAGCGCCTCCGCGAGGGTTCGGTACGGACGGGAGTTGCCTGTGGGGGTCGGGCCCTGAACTTCATTCATTTCCTCAAGGATCTCACGCCCGGGCATGGAAGACTGGCCGAATGGCACGCGCGACGATCATCGGCTCCGGACCGAACGGCCTGGCGGCGGCTGTGTCCCTCGCGCGCGCCGGCTACGAGGTGCACGTGCTCGAAGCCGCCGACACGATCGGCGGCGGAGTCCGCACGACGGAATCGACACTCTCGGGCTTCCGGCACGACGTCTGCGCCGCCGTGCACCCGGCCGCGCTCTCCTCGTCGTTCTTCCAGGCGTTCGGCCTCGCCGAACGGGTGGACTGGATCCTCCCCGACATCTCGTACGCGCACCCGCTCGACGGCGGCAGAGCCGGAATCGCATGGCGCGACATCGAACGCACCGCGGCAGGGCTCGGCGTCGACGAGCGGGCCTGGCTGTCGCTCCTGCGCCCGCTCAGCACTCACGTCGAGGGTGTCGTCGACTTCACCGGCAATCAGATGCTCAGGGTGCCTCGCGAGCCGATCACGGCTCTCCGGTTCGCGCTGCGGATGCTCGACCAGGGCACGCCGCTCGCCCGGCGCAGCTTCCGCACCGAAGAGGCCGCCGCGCTGATGGCCGGTGTCCTGGCGCACGCGAACACCCCGCTCCCCTCGCTCGCCGGTGCCGCAGCCGGGCTGCTGCTCGCCGCGCAGGCGCACGCCGGCGGATGGATGTACCCGCGAGGCGGCGCGCAGCGCATCGCCGACAGCATGGTCGCCGATATCGAGGCCCATGGCGGATCCGTCGAATCGGGCATCCACGTCACCGACCTGGGATCGCTCGACTGGGGCGACCCCGCCCGTGGTGATCTGCTGATGCTGAACACATCGCCCCGCCTCACCCTCACCCATCCGGACATCCCCGCGGCCTACGCGCGGGCGATCCGCAACTACCGATACGGCCCCGCCGCTGCGAAGGTGGATTTCGCTCTCGACGGGCCGATCCCCTGGGCGAATCCCGACGTCGCCCAGTCGCCCACCGTCCACATCGGCGGATCGGCGGCAGAGACGTGGGCGAGTGAGAACGCTGTCGCCCGGGGACGGATCAGCGACCGACCGTACGTCCTGACGGTGCAGCCCTCGGTCTTCGACCCCAGCAGGGCGCCGGAGGGCAAGGCGGTGCTGTGGGCGTACATCCATGTTCCCCAGGACTCCGACCTCGACGCCACCGAACTCATCACGCGTCAGGTCGAGCGATTCGCACCGGGATTCCGGGACCTCATCCTCGCGCACCACTCGGTGCCGGCGTCGTCGCGCGAGGCGGTCAACCCGTCGGAGATCGGCGGCGACATCCTCGGCGGGGCGTTCACGATCCCGCAGGCGCTGCGGCGCCCGGTCCTCGGCATCGCGCCCTGGCGCACTCCGATGCACGGGGTGTACCTCGCGTCGGCGTCGACACCGCCCGGCCCGGGCGTCAACGGCATGGCGGGATGGCATGCCGCCCGCACGGCGCTCAAGGATGCCGGCATGCGCGTCTCCCTCGACGACCTCTTCTCCTGACGGGCGAAATCACCCTTCTGCCACGACGCGACCGACGCCAGGATGGATCCATGCGCTACGAGATCCCGTCCCCGATGCTGGCGAAGGCGGCAGCATCCGTCCCCGATCCCGCGAAGACCGCCGGAGGGCTGCTGTTCGAGCCCAAGTGGGACGGATTCCGCGGGCTGATCGCCTGGGACGGCGAGACCGTCGAGATCGGCTCCCGCGGCGCGAAACCGCTGACGAGATACTTCCCCGAGCTCGTCGAGGCGATCCCGCGACTGCTTCCGGGGCCGTGCCTGCTCGACGGAGAGATCGTCGTGGCCACGGGACACGAGGGGGCGCAGCGACTCGATTGGGAGGCGCTGAGTCAGCGCATCCATCCCGCGGCCTCACGAGTGGCGAAGCTCGCCGCGGAGACGCCTGCGATGTTCATCGCCTTCGATCTACTGGCCGTCGACGACGAAGACCTCCTGAGCACTCCGTTCGCCGAACGCCGCGCGCGCCTGGAGACCCTGATGGAAGGGGTCGAGCATCCCCTGCACATCACGCGCACCACCCGCGATCGGGACGCCGCCGTGCGCTGGCTCGCCGAGTTCGAGGGCGCAGGGCTCGACGGGGTCGTCGCCAAGCCACTCGATCAGCCGTACGCGCCCGGAAAGCGCACCCTCATCAAGATCAAGCATGCCCGCACCGCTGACGTGGTCGCGCTCGGCTACCGCGTGCACAAGTCCGGGTCGGGCGTCGGGTCTCTGCTCGTCGGCCTCTACGACTCCGACGGCACCCTGCGGCAGGTCGGCGGCGTGGCCGCATGGAGTGATGTGCGCCGCCGGGAGCTCGTCGAGGAACTCGCCCCGCTCGTGCAGCGCGACGACTCCGGCGAGGCCCTCACCGGCGAGGGTGAGCGTTCGCGCTTCAGCGGGTCCAAGGATGTCTCGTTCGTCCGGCTGCGCCCCGAGCTCGTGCTCGAGGTGCGCTACGACCAGCTCGAGGGTTCGCGGTTCCGCCATACGGTGCAGTTCGACCGCTGGCGTCCGGACCGGGATGCGCGGTCGTGCACCTACGACCAGCTCGACACCGTGGCCGGGTACGACCTGGCCGAGGTCATCGGCTGAGGCTCACTCCTCGACGGGATCACCGTTCGCATCCCAGTGGGCGTCGACCTTCTTGCTGGGCTGCACGCGTGGGGGCTCTCCGGGCATCTTGGGAAACTCGGGCGGGAACGACAACTCGCCGAGGCCCGCCGCCTTGTCCCGCTCCCACCACTCGAGAAGCGTGTCGATGCGCCCCGGCTCGTCCTGCTTGCCCGCCCAGGGATCACCGACCTCGGCGAGTCTCTTCGGGATGCTGCGGACGGTGAAGACCGCGGGGTCGAGACCGTCCAGCTCGTCCCAGTACACGGGCGTCGAGACCGTGGCCCCGGGAAGCGCGCGGGGGCTGTAGGCACCGGCCATCGTGCGGTCGCGGTTCGCCTGGTTGAAGTCGATGAAGACCCGCTGACCACGCTCCTCCTTCCACCAGCTCATCGTGACCTGCTCCGGCATCCGTCGCTCCAGCTCGCGGCCGGCTGCGATCACGGCGTGCCGCACATCGAGGAACTCATGAGTCGGTTCGATGGGCGCGAACACGTGCAGTCCACGGTTGCCGCTGGTCTTCACGAACGCGGTGAGACCGACCTCTTCGAGCACCTCTCTCAGCGCGTGTGCGGCGGGGATGGCATCCGCGAACCCCGTGCCGGGCTGCGGGTCGAGGTCGATCCGCAACTCGACGGGATTGTCCGGGTCGGTGGCGAGGGACGCCCAGGGGTGGAAGACGATCGTGTTCATCTGCGCCGCCCAGACGATCGCGCTCGGGCGATTCAGGACGATCTGCGGATGCCGACGCGCACTGTTGTAGGTCACGGTGACGGCGTCGACATAGTCGGGCGTTCCCTTGGGCGGGTTCTTCGAGAAGAACCCGTCGCTTCCCACGCCGTCGCGGAAGCGCTCGAGCGAGACGGGACGATTCCCGTTCGCCTCGAGGAACGGCACGCTGACGAGCTGGAAGTACTCCGCGAGCTCGGCCTTCGTGATGCCGTCCTTCGGCCAGACGACCCTGTTCGGGCTCGAGAGCGCGACCTCGCGCTCTCCATCGGGATCGATGACTGTCAGGGTCACGCGTTCTGAGGCCATGCTCCGACCCTAGAGGGCCGGTGCGACGCGGGGGAAGCCCGTCAGTCGTCGATGTCGATCGCGAGGATCAGCACCGAGGTGAGAGCGTCGCGCTCGACCACGATGCTGGGGCCGGCCGGATCGATGATGACCCCGGCCATATCGATGTGGCTGGAGAGGATCTTGGCCAGCTGCAGCGGCTCGAACGGCAGCGGTCGGTCGCCCCGACCGAGCGCGAGCACCTCGAGCGGGTGCGAGAAGAGCTGGAGGAACCGCTTGCCGTCGGGAGTCTGCGCTTCGGCGATCCCGACCTGTCCGCCGGGATTTCCCTCGTTGACGGCGACCCACATGCGCTTCGTCGCGAGCGCCTCACCGACCTTCGATTCGGTGTCCTGCTCACGCGGCGCGGCGATCAGCGACTTGACCGTCATGTCGACGTCTGCCTGCTCGAGCGCCTTCTGCAGGAGCTCGGACGGGAACACCACGCGGTGCGGCGCAGAGGCGTTGTCGACGATGAGGCCGGCGAAGTCACCCGAGACGACCTGCTGCAGAACGGACGTGACGGGCTGGGCGACGGCAGATGTCGCCGTCGGGTCCTTCTCGAGCTGCACGGAGTCTCGGACAGCGGCGGCCGAACTGAACGCGAGCATGAACTGACGATCGCCATCACGCACGACCGCGACAGCGAGAGGCTTGCCCTCACTGATCTGCGCGCGTGCGTCACCGTTGACGCGGATGTACATGTGCCCCTGCAGCGCCTGGCGGAGCACTCCGAGCAGCTGCTCGTTCGTGGCGCCCTGCTCGACCTCTTTCAGGGATTCACGCAGCAGGACGTTGTCCTTCATGCCCGGGACGGTCTCGGTCTGCTCGGGCGGCATCGCGGGCGCCAGCGGCAGTCGACGCTCGGGCTCGGCCACGGGGGCGGGTGCCGGCGCAGCGGGAACAGGGGCGGGTGCTGTCGCAGGCGCCGATGCTGCCGGCGCGTCAGGACCGGGCAGCTCGACCTCCGGTCCGGCCTGAGCACCGACCCCACGGAACGCCTGGACGGAGATACCGATGGTGGGCGTGGCCTCGGCGGCGTCCGCCGGCGCCTCCGCACCGTCCGGAGTCTCGTCGGCGGACTCCCCGGTCTCGGTGTCGAACTGGTCGGCGACGACGTCGTCGGCGGACTTCTTGCGGCGGGAGAACAGGGCCATATCAGCCAGCCTAACCCGCCAGAGGGCTAGATCTTCTCGATCGGCGCGACCTTGATCAGGAGCTTCTTCTGGCCGGCGGAATCGAAGCGCACGTGCGCGATGCGCTTGGCACCCTCGCCCGTCACCGCGTCGACCCGTCCGTCGCCGAAGTCCGTGTGGCGGATGCGATCCCCGGCGGCGAGTTCGAGGTCGCCGTTGTCACGCATCTTCGCCGTCACGCGGTTGGGGAACTTGTCCATCGCGGTCGAGAGCGGCTTGAGAGAGTCGCGCCCCGGCAGCTGCTTCACCGCGAAACGGTCGCCGGAACCGGAGCCGCCGGAGCCGCCGAATCCGCCTGCCCGGCGCGCATTGAGCGCACGGGACTGCATGCCTCCCCGGGAGTTGACGTCGCCGGGCGACTGGCGCCAGTCGATGAGTCCGGCGGGGATCTCCTGCAGGAAGCGGCTGGGCATCGCGACCGAGACCTCGCCGAACTGGGCCCTGGTCATCGCGAGCGACAGGTGCAGGCGCTTCCGCGCGCGCGTGATGCCGACGTAGAAGAGCCTCCGCTCCTCCTGAGGACCGCCCGGCTCCCCCGCCGAGATGCGGTGCGGGATCAGATCCTCTTCGACGCCGGTCACGAAGACCGCATCGTACTCGAGCCCCTTCGCGGTGTGCATCGTCATCATCGACACCGACCCTGATTCGTCATCGAGGTCATCGGCATCCGAGACCAGGGCGACCTCTGTGAGGAAGTCCACGATCGTCCCGTCAGGATTGTTGCGCGCGAAGTCCCGCGCGACGGCGACGAACTCGTCGAGGTTCTCGACGCGCGCCTCATCCTGTGGGTCGCGGCTCGCCCGCAGGGCGTCGAGGTAGCCGCTCTTCGACAGCAGCACGCTGAGCCCGTCGGCGACGGTCGTCGGAGCGGGAACCTCGCCGGACGCGGGGAGCATGATCTCCGTCGCCTCGGTCAGCACGGCGTCGAGCTGGGCGATGCCGGCCTGGATCTTCGGACCGAAGCCCAGCTGCTCGGGCACGGACAGGGCCTGCCGGAACGTGATGTCGTGGTCTTCGGCGAACCGGGCGATCGCCGTCTCGGTCACATCGCCGATGCCGCGCCTGGGCTTGTTCAGGATGCGGCGGACAGCCATCTCGTCGGCCGGGTTCGCGACGGCGACCAGGTAGGCGAGGGCGTCCTTGATCTCGGCACGCTCGTAGAACTTCGTGCCGCCCATGATCTTGTAGGGCACGGCGGAGCGGATGAAGATCTCCTCCAGCGCACGCGATTGCGAGTTCGTGCGGTAGAAGACGGCCATCTCGGAGTACGGCATGCCGGCGCGGTGCAGCGCCTCGACCTCGTCGGCGACGAATTGGGCCTCATCGTGCTGGGAGTACCCGGTGAAGCCGACGATCATGTCGCCGTCGCCCTTGTCGCTCCAGAGCTTCTTGTCCTTGCGGTCGAAGTTGTTGCCGATCACCGCGTTCGCCGCCGAGAGGATGTTCTGCGTCGAACGGTAGTTCTGCTCGAGCAGCACGACGCGAGCGCCGGGGAAGTCGCGCTCGAACTCGCTGATGTTGCGGATGTCGGCGCCGCGGAAGGCGTAGATCGACTGGTCGGAATCACCCACCACGGTGAGTGACGCGCCTTCGAGCTCCGGCGTGGTCTCCGGCTCGAAGATCATCATGCCGTCGGAGGCATACGGATCGGGCGAATCGCCCGAGACCGGACGCGTCAGCTCGTGGATGAGGGCGTACTGAGCGTGGTTCGTGTCCTGGTACTCGTCGACCAGCACATGACGGAACCTGCGCCGATAGGTGTCGGCGACCTGCGGGAAGGCGCGGAACAGATAGACGGTCTGGCCGATCAGGTCGTCGAAGTCGAACGCGTTCGCCTTCTGCAGCTGCCGCTGGTAGTCGGCGAAAAGCTCGACGAAGATCCGCTCGGCCGGGTCGTTCATGTTCGCCTGTCGCGCATACGCGTCGGCATCCGACAGCTCGTTCTTGAGCTTGGAGATGCGCGACTGCACGGCCCCGGGCGTGAGACCGTAGGCATCGGCCTCGTGCTGCTTGACCAGCCGCTTGATGAGCGCCCGCGAATCACCGGAGTCGTAGATCGTGAATGACTTGGTGAACCCGAACTGCTGAGCCTCACGCCGGAGGATCCGCACGCAGGCGGAGTGGAACGTCGAGATCCACATGCCCCGCGCCGCGTCGCCCACGATCGCCTCGACGCGCTCGCGCATCTCACCGGCGGCCTTGTTGGTGAAGGTGATCGCGAGGATCTGGCTGGGCCATGCCTCGCGTGACCTCAGCAGAGAGGCGATGCGCCGTGTCAGCACGCTGGTCTTGCCGGAGCCTGCGCCCGCGACGATCAGCAGCGCGGGTCCGCGGTAGGTCACCGCTTCGAGCTGCTGCGGGTTGAGGCCGGCGAGGAGGTCGTCCTGTCCCTGCGCTCCGGTGGAGCGAGGGCCGACGGATCCGGGGACGATGAGGGGGGCTTCGGTCATGGCTCTACGAGTCTAGGCCGCGCCACCGACACTGCCGGCGGATGGGGCGGATGCACGGGATCCCGTGCATCCGCCCCATCCTCGTCACGTCGCTCGTGTCAGCTGACGCGCCGGCGCCGACCGGCGACGAGCGCACCGCCGACGACGAGCATCAGGGCCAGAGCGATCAGGGCCACGGGCACCTCCGCGCCGGTCGCAGCGAGGCCGGCGGCACCGTCACGGTCGTCACCGGAAGGCGCGCCGCCGGGCTGGCTCGAGACCGGGCCCTCGCCAGGAGTCTGCCCCGGGTTCTCCCCGGGCCCTTCGCCGGGCGTCTCTCCGGTCACTCCGGGAAGGGTGCCGACTCGCAGCGCCTCGGCGGCGAAACCGTCGGCGAACCACCAGACCGGACGCTCACCGTCGACCGACAGCGAGGCCGGGGCGGTCGCGAATCCCTCGTTGTTGATGTCGGGCATGCCGGCAGGGCGGGCGAAGTGCGCGATGCCGGGCTGTTCGGTGCCGTTCAGCGTGATCTGGGCCGACTGCCCCTGGCAGCCGTCGTCGCAGACCGCCCACAGCACGTCGAGCACGCTGTCGTAGTCGAGCGCCATGACGCCGGGCAGACCGGGTGCGATCTCCGACACCAGCGTGGCCCGGCCGTCGGCGCCGAGCGCGAACGCGTAGACGTGACCGTTGTCCTCGACCGCGACGAAGAACAGGCCGCCGCCGTGTCCGGCGTAGTCTGCCGAGTCGTACGGGGCCGCGGTGTTGACGTCGAAGAGTGCGCCGTCAAGAGCGCTGTCCGGCACCCACTGCACCGCCTCCATGCCGAGGTTCGCTCCCACGGCGGGGAGCGACGAGGTCAGATCCCACTCCTGCTCGGCGACGAGGTCGTCGGCGGAGGCTTCAGGGTCGACCTTCAGGATGGTGTTCTGGTTCACGCCCTTGGCGCTGTTGTCACGCTCGGAGGCGACGTAGACCGATCCCTCGCCGTCGACGGTGATGCCCTCGGTGTCGGGGCCTGCGGCGTTCGGGTCGCCGGCATCCTTCTGGAATCGCACGCGCTTGCCCGACTCCCACCCGGCGATCTGCGAGAACGAGCCGTCGGCGTGGGCCTCGAGCTTCCAGATGCGCCCCTCGCCGTTGTCCACGGCCCAGAGGAACGATCCGTCCGACGTCTCCTGCACGTCGAGACCCGAGCTGTCCTCGAGGAACGTCGGCGCGGTGTCGAGCACCCGGACGTCGGCCGAACCCGGCCATGGCGAGACGGGGATCTCGCCGGCGCAGATGTTCGCCGCACCCTTCGTGCTCTCCGCGGTCGCCGCGAAGGTGCCGGCGATGTCCGGGCAGCGCCCCCACGTGGTGGCCGCGTGCCCTGCGCCCCACGTGGTGGAGTCGATGAGCAGATCTCCGTCGAAGACGCGCACGGAGTCGCCGTCACCCAGACCGAAGCCGAGGTCCGTGCCCTCGATGACGAGGTATCCGCCCGCGGCGATGGTGGTCGCGGCCGGAATGACGTAGGAGTGGGTGTCGTCGTCGTCCTTCACGACGACGCCGGAGACGTCGAGGGCGGATGCGGTCGGGTTGACGAGTTCGATCCAGTCACCGGGCGATCCGCCGTCGGACTCGACCTCGTTGATCCGCACCGGGTTGCCGCACGCGTTGCGCTGGCCCTTGGTCGAGACCGCGATGTCGGCGAACTCTCCAGCTCCGTCCGCGCATCGCGCGAGGACGCCCGCCGCATGCGCCGCGTAGACGTGCTCGTCGACGATGTTGAGGTTCGCGTCGCGCAGCGTGACGGTGTCGCCGTTGCCCAGACCGAACACGAAGTCCTTCGGCTGGTCGAAGACGAGGTACGCGCCGGGTTCGAGCACGGTGCCCGCGGGCAGCGGCGTCGTCTCCGCCGCGTGGCCGACCGGGTCGCCGTCCATGACGGTCCAGCCGGAGAGGTCGACCGGTGTGCTGCCCGAGTTGACGACCTCGACCCAGTCGGTCGCGTCGCCGTCGGACTCGATCTCGTTGATCACGACGTCCGGCATGACGCACGTGTTCGTCGCCCCCGGGGTCGCATATGCGAGCACGAAGGCGCCCTCTCCGTCGGGGCAGCGAGCGAGGGTCGCGGCGATGGCGTCGCCGTCGATGGCGGCATGGCCGCTCCATGCCTGCGTATCGTCGACCAGCACGCCAGCCGTGTCGAACAGGCGGATGCGGTCGGCGCTGCCGATTCCGATCGGATCGCGGAAGGCCGTCTCGACGCCACCGACGAGACCGATGGTGCCCTCCTCGACGACGAGGAACTCGCCCGCGGCGATCTCCGTGCCCGGCAGGAACTGCCAGCGGTGGTCGTCGGAGTTGTCGCGGATCTCGTAGCCCGAGATGTCGAGAGGGGCATCGCCCGCGTTGTGGAACTCCACCCAGTCCGCCGGCTGCGAGTCGACCTCATTGATCGCGATGGTGCCGCCCAGAGGTTCGTCGGATGCGAAGACGTTCGCCGCGCCCTTCGTGGACTCGGACGTCTCCGCCCATTCGACGATGCCGTCGACCTCCCGCGCTCCCCAGGTCACTGCAGCGTGAGCCGCCCACGATGTCTCGTCCACGAGCACGGCGCTCGGGTCGAACAGTCGCACCTGGTCTTCTTTGCCGAGGCCGAAGGCGAAGTCGCCCGCTCCGGCATCGGCCTGGTCGAGAACGAGATGCGCGCCGGGCTCGATCACCGATCCGTCCGGGAACGTGTACGCCTCATCTTCGCCGTCGTCCTTGACGACGAAACCGCTCAGGTCGACCGCGACGGCGGACGTGTTGACGAACTCGATCCAGTCGCCGGGTGCTCCCCCGCTCGACTCGACTTCGTTGATGCGGACACCGGGTTCGGCTCCGGTGGCGGCGAGCGGCACGGCGAGCAGGGCGGCAGCGCTGAGTGCGCAGACCGTCGTGACCGCAGCCGCAGAGTGCAGGCGGGACATAGGGCTCCTGAGGGAATCAGTCGGGTAGGACTCCACATCAGCGATTCCGCATGGCCGAACGACGGCGTGCAGGTGCACGGATGGTGAACGACCGGTGGCGGTTCGCCATCGGCCCGGGAGGCCGCGAACAGGCGGATGCTCAGACGTCGATGCGAGAATCGGCCCGTGCGCACGATCCTCAACATCATCTGGCTGGTCTTCGCCGGACTCGCTCTCTTCCTCGGCTACATGCTGGCCGGCATCCTGCTGTGCATTCCGATCGTGACGATCCCCTGGGCCATCGCCTCGTTCCGCATCGCCCGCTACGCGATCTGGCCGTTCGGGCGTGAGATCGTCAGCAAGCCGACCTCCGGAGTCGGCTCGTTCCTCGGCAACGTGCTCTGGGTCATCCTCGCCGGCTGGTGGCTGGCGATCGGACACATCGTCTCCGGCCTCGCGCTCTGCATCACGATCATCGGCATCCCGATGGGCATCGCCGACTTCAAGATGGTGCCCGTCTCGCTGATGCCTCTCGGCAAGGAGATCGTGTCGCGCCGCGGCGCCTTCGACCGCACGCTCTGACCGCGGATGCCGGCTCTAGAATTGCCGGGATGGATGCCGATCGCCTGATCGCCTGGGACGCAGAGCTGCGCCAGGCGCACACGAGACTCCGCGCCGCCCTCAAGGCCACGAGGGAGGCGGTGCAGGACGGTTCGGATGCTCCGGATGCCGCGCGCGAGCTCGCGCTGTTCTGCATCGGCTTCTGCTCGGCCCTCGATGGGCATCATCTGAGCGAGGACCGCGCCCTGTTCCCCGCGCTGCGCGACCAGCACCCGGAACTCGGCGACGTGATCGCCAAGCTGATGCAGGATCACTCGATGCTGGCCCACCTGCTCGGAGGACTCCGCACGGCCGTCGAGAGCGGAGAGGGCAGCGAGACGCTGAAGCGCCACCTCGACGGCATCGGCGCGATCATGGAGTCGCACTTCCGCTTCGAGGAGCGCGAGATCCTCGAGCCGCTGCGAGCGCTCCACCTCGATCGCCCCGTTCCGGACGTGCTCGGCCCGTTCTGATCGAGGTCAGCCGCGAAAGAATCCGACCCCGAGGTCGGGGTGATCGACGAAGACCCCGTCGACTCCCGTGCGAGCGATGACGCCCCATTCGGCCTCGTAGTCCCCGTAGGCGCTCTTGCCTCCGTGGCCGCGGAACTCCGCCGAGAGGAAGGCGTTCTCCGGCCGACAGGTCCATGTGAAGACCGTGAGCCCGCGCGCGTGCGCATCGGGGACGATCGAGTTGCCTGCGGCGAGCAGCATGCGCTTGTCGACGCTGATTCCGTCGACCCGGCCGACGAGCGCATCGAGTCCCTGCGGGGTGACGGTGGCCGCATACGTGGGCGCCTGCGTGCCCTGAGCGACGACCAGATCGTACGCGCGTCCCGACGCCTCGATCAGATAGACGTACGACGCCGCGATGCCTCGGGCCCTCAGCTGTCCGAGGATCGTCGACTCGAAGGACTCCACGATCAGCGGCAGCTCGCCCTCGGCCCACCCCGCCGCACGCAGGTCGCGTTCGATCAGCGGCGCGAGGTCGAGGCCGATGCTCGCGAAGTATGTGGCGTGCTTGACCTCGAGCACCACGCCGATCTCGCGTCCGTACTCGACCGAGCCGGCCCGGACGATGTCGAGCACGTCGGTCAACCGCAGGATCGCCTGCGAACCGTCGAAGCTCGCGCTCGACACGCGCACCTTCGGAAGGCGCTCCCGGCTGCGCAACGTCGTGAGCTCATCCCAGGTGAAGTCCTCGGTGAACCAGCCGGTGAGGGCCTCGCCGTCGACGCGCTTGGTCGTCTTCCGGTCGGCGAACTCCCGGTGCTCGGCCACATCCGTGGTGCCGGAGATCTCGTTCTCGTGCCGCACGATGAGCACGCCGTCCTTCGTGGCGACGACGTCGGGTTCGACCGCATCGACTCCCATCGCGAGGGCGAGCTCGTATGACGAGCGACTGTGTTCCGGACGATAGCCGGGCGCACCGCGATGCCCGATCACGAGAGGCGATTTCCTGGGCACGCTCTCAGCGTAGAACACCCTGATGACCTGCCCTTCCGGGTATCGTGGAGGAAAGCGACCTACAACCCACTTTGGAGTGAGGCCCACATGAGCAACTTCGCCTTCAACAACCCGGCGTTCCAGCAGCAGGATCCGCGCAACGTCGCGACCTACCCGGGTGCCCCGCAGGGAGCGCAGGGGGCGCAAGCCGCGTCGTTCCAGCACGGCACCATGGACGCCGCGGCGAACGCACAGCTGGAGGGCATGTACGCGGCTCCCCCGGCCGGCGCGATCGAGACCGACCGCATGTCCGTCGAGGACACCGTCTGGAAGACCGCCGGACTCTTCGCCATCCTGCTCGTCACCGCCGCCGTCGGCTGGTTCCTGACTCTGGGCGGCGTCGCCGCTCCCGAGCTGAACCCCTACAACCGCTTCGAGCCGAACCTCATGCCGTGGATCGTCGGCGCACTCGGCGGCTTCGTGCTCGCGATGGTCATCACGTTCACCTCGCGCAAGAAGGTCCGCCCCGCGCTGATCTTCGCCTACGCCGCATTCGAGGGCCTCTTCGTCGGCGGCATCTCGGCGTTCTTCGAGGTCATGTGGCCCGGCATCGTCGTGCAGGCCACGCTCGCCACGGTCTCGGTCGTCGGCGTGACCCTCGCTCTCTTCGCCAGCGGCAAGATTCGCGCGTCGAAGAAGGCCACCAAGATCTTCATGATCGCCATGGTCGGCTACCTCGTGTTCTCGCTGCTGAACCTCGTGCTCATGTGGACCGGCGTCCTCCCCCAGGGTCAGGCGTTCGGCCTCTACAGCCAGCCCATCTTCGGCATCCCGCTCGGTCTGATCATCGGCGTCCTGGTCGTCATCATGGCGGCCTACTCGCTGGTCCTCGACTTCGACCAGATCCAGCAGGGCGTGCGCAACGGCGCTCCCCGCAAGTACGGCTGGCTCGGCGCCTTCGGCATCATGGTCACGGTCGTCTGGCTCTACGTCGAGATCCTGCGCATCATCGCGATCGTCCGCGGCAACAACTGACCGCGAACCGCCTCACTCAGAGGCCCGTCCCTTCGGGGGCGGGCCTCTTGGCATATCCGAGGCCTCCAGCGCAAGGGGTTGGCTGATAATCAGCTGAGAGGGCACAGTGGATCACACGAGCCCTGGCACCCCAGGGCTCACGAAACAAAGGAGCTGAACATGAGCTTTCTCGGATTCCTTCTTCTCGGCCTCATCGCCGGAGCCATCGCGAAGCTGATCCTTCCCGGCAAGCAGGGTGGCGGATGGTTCATCACCCTCCTGCTCGGCGTCGTCGGCGCCCTCCTCGGCGGCTGGCTCGGAAGCCTGATCCTGAACCGTCCTCTCACGGAGTTCTGGGACCTGGGCACGTGGCTCCTCGCCATCGGCGGCTCGATCATCGTGCTGCTGATCTACGGCCTGATCGTCAACCGCGGCAGCAAGGCCCGCAGCTGACCTCATAGCAACACAGGAAACCGCCCTCTTCCCCAGCGACGCTGGTGAAGAGGGCGGTTTCTCTGTGTGCCGTCTGCTCAGCGCGCGTCGGCCTTGGCCTGCAGCAGCGCCCGCTCCCTGTCGTTGCCTGCGAGCGCTGCGGCGACGGCGAACTCGCTGCGCGCCTCCTCCGCGCGACCGAGTCGCAGCAGCAGTTCCCCCCGCGTCGCGGGCAGCAGGTGGTAACCGGCCAGCGCACCCGAGGCGCCGAGCCGGTCGATGATCTGCAGAGCGGATGCCGGGCCCGTCGCCATCGCGACGGCAGCCGCCCGGTTGAGCTCCACGACCGGCGAGGGAGCGATCCGACCGAGCGCCTCGTACAGGAGCACGATCCGCTCCCAGTCGGTGTCGTCGACGCCCGCGGCTGTCGCATGGCATTCCGCGATCCCCGCCTGAAGGCCGTAGGGGCCGCGACCCGAGCCGAGTGCGTCAGCGGCCGCGAGCGCAGCACGTCCCCGCGCGATGCGGCTGCGATCCCAGCGACGACGGTCCTGGTCGGACAGGAGCACCGGTTCGCCGTGGGCATCGATCCGGGCGGGGAACCGCGCGGCGGTGAGCTCCATCAGGGCCAGCAGGCTGTGCACGTCGCGCTCGCGCGGCATCAGCGCGGCCAGCACCCGCGTGAGTCTGATCGCCTCGAGACTCAGCTCGGGGCGCATCCAGTCGGGACCGCTGCTCGCGGCGTGCCCCTCGTTGAAGATCAGGTAGAGCACGCCCAGGATCGCTCCCAGGCGCTCTGCGTGCTCCTCCCGTGGTGGCATCTCGAACGGGACCTGCGCCGCACCGAGAGTCTTCTTAGCCCGCACGATGCGCTGCTGCACGGTCGCCGTCGGCACGAGGAACGCCCGGGCGATCTCTTCGCTCGACAGGCCGCCCACCACGCGGAGGGTGAGCGCCACCTGCGCCTCGCGCGAGAGCACCGGGTGGCACGAGATGAAGATCAGCCGCAGCACGTCGTCGTCGACCGCATCCGGGTCCCAGGGCGGCGCGTCTGCGGCATCCGCCTGCTCTCGCTCGAGGTCGTGGGCGAGCACGGCCATCCGGTCGTCGAGACGTTCGCGGCGCCGCCAGCCGTCGATCGCCTTGCGCTTCGCGACCGCCGTGAGCCAGGCGGCGCCGTTGCGCGGCACGCCCTCGACCGGCCACTGCCGCAGGGCATCGAGCAGCGCCTCCTGCGCGAGGTCCTCGGCGAGGCCGAAGTCGCCGACCACACGCGTCAGGGTCGCGACGATCTTCGCCGACTCGATGCGCCACACGGCGGCGACGGCCCGCCGCACGTCCTCGTCGGGTGCGTGGCGGACCGTCTCGCGGTGTGCGGAGTCGGTCATCTCACTGCTGGGCGCGACGCGCCTCTTCCTCTTCGCGCCAGCCCTTCTCCTTCTCGATCCACTCGTTGTCGGCCGGGAAGTCGGACTCGTCGGTCACACGCCGCACCTCGAGGAACGACCCCTTGCCGAGGGGAGCCCTGCTCGCCCACTCCGCCGCCTCTTCACGACTGGAGACCTCGAGGATCCAGAAGCCGTTGAACAGCTCCTTCGTCTCTCCGTAGGGGCCGTCGGTGATGAGAGGCTTCTCGGCGCTGAAGTCGACGACGAATCCCTCCGCCGCGTCGCTGAGGCCCTCGCCCGCAGCCAGCACGCCGGCCTTGATCATCGACTCGTTGTACTTGCCCATCGCCTCGATGACCTGCTCGAACGGCATCTCCTTGTACGCCTCGACCGCTTCGTCGTTCGAGCGCATGATCAGCATGTACTTCATGGTGTTCTCCTCGGTGGTGGGGCCGCCTGTCGACCCTCTCATTGAAGACGTCGAACGAAGGTGCCGCAGATCGACATCTCCGCGAAAAAACTCTGGGATTCTCCGGTGGCCGTTCAGTCGAGCTCGTCGACCGCAGCCCGGATCGCGTCGGCCGAGGCCCGCAGCAGTGCGAGTTCGTGCTCGCTCATGGGCGTCTCGGCCAACGGCACGGCCCCGGCAGCGCCCACCACCGAGGGCACCGACAGCGCGACACCGCGAAGCCCGTATTCGCCGTCGAGCACCGTCGCGACCGGAAGCACCGCCCGCTCGTCGTGCAGCACTGCCTCGGCGATGCGGGCGCAGCTGACGCCGATCGCGAGATTCGTGGCTCCCTTGCCGCGGATGACGGCATAGGCCGCATCGCGCACCTCGACGGCGATGCGGTCGAGCTCGTCGACGGTGAACGGCTCATCGGCGGGCCAGTCGAGAATCGGCACCGAGCCGATGGTCGCGTTCGACCAGAGCGGGAACTCCGTGTCGCCGTGCTCGCCCACGATGTCGGCGTGCACGCTCGCGGTGCTCACATTCGCGCGATGCGCGAGCCGCCAGCGCAGACGCGACGTGTCGAGCACGGTTCCGGATCCGAAGACGCGATGCGGCGGCAGGCCCGAGACACGCTGGGCGACGACCGTCATCACATCGGCCGGATTCGTGACGATGATGAAGACGGCGTTCGGCGCGCGCTCGACGAGCTGGGGCATGAGCTTCTCGAGCAGACGAGCGTTGATGCCCGAGAGCTCCATGCGGGTCTGTCCCGGCTGCTGCTTCGCTCCGGCGGTGACGACGATCACGTCGCTGCCCTCGACGACGGCGAGGTCGGAGCCGCCGCTCACGGCCGCGGAGGTGAACTGCGTCCCGTGCGCGAGATCGAGCACCTCGGCATCCACCTTGTCGGTGGCGATGTCGTAGAGCGCGAGCTCGGCCGCACTCCCCCGGATCAGCGCCGCATACGCGACGCTGACGCCCACACTGCCTGCACCGATCACCGTGATCTTCGTCCGCGCCTTGGTCATACGCTCATCCTGCCCGAAATAACGCGAACGGGCACGGACCGTGATGGTCCGTGCCCGTTCGAGATCAGGTGAGCGAGACGCTCACTCCCATTCGATGGTCCCCGGCGGCTTCGACGTCACGTCGAGCACGACGCGGTTGACGTCGCGCACGCCGTTGGTGATCCGGTTGGAGATCTTGGCCAGCACGTCATAGGGCAGGCGTGTCCAGTCGGCGGTCATGGCGTCTTCACTCGACACCGGACGCAGCACGATCGGGTGGCCGTAGGTGCGTCCGTCGCCCTGCACGCCGACCGAGCGGACGTCGGCGAGGAGAACGACCGGGCACTGCCAGATGTCCTGGTCGAGTCCGGCCTTGGTGAGCTCCTCGCGAGCGATGGCATCGGCCTCGCGGAGGATCTCGAGGCGGTCCTGCGTGACCTCGCCGATGATACGGATTCCGAGGCCGGGGCCGGGGAACGGCTGGCGCCCGACGATGGCCTCGGGGATGCCGAGCTCGCGGCCGATCGCACGGACCTCGTCCTTGAACAGCGCGCGCAGCGGCTCGATGAGCTCGAAGTCGAGGTCATCGGGAAGTCCGCCGACGTTGTGATGCGACTTGATGTTCGCGGTGCCTGCACCGCCGCCCGACTCGACGACGTCGGGGTAGAGCGTGCCCTGCACGAGGAACTTGACCGGGGCGCCGCCCGAGGCCTTCGCCTCGGCGACGAGGTCGAGCTGCACCTTCTCGAAAGCGCGGATGAACTCGCGCCCGATGATCTTGCGCTTCTCCTCGGGGTCGGTGACGCCCTTGAGATGACCGAGGAAGACATCTGCCGCGTCGACCGTGATCAGACGCACGCCGGTCGACTCGACGTAGTCCTTCTCGACCTGCTCGCGCTCGCCCTTGCGGAGAAGGCCGTGGTCGACGAACACCGCGGTCAGCTGGTCGCCGATCGCCTTGTGCACGAGCGCGGTCGAGACCGCCGAGTCGACACCGCCGGAGAGGGCGGAGATGACGCGGGCGTCACCGACCTGCTCGCGGATGCGCTCGACCTGCTCGGCGATCACGTTGTCGCTGTTCCAGTCGGAGGCGAGCCCGGCTCCCTTGTGCAGGAAGTTCTCGAGCACCTGCTGTCCGTGGTCGGAGTGCTTGACCTCGGGATGCCACTGCACACCGTAGAAGCCGCGCTCCTCGTTCGCGAACGCCGCGACCTTCGTCGCGTCGGTCGTGGCGAGCACGTCGAACCCCTCGGGCGCCTTGGCGACCTGGTCGCCGTGGCTCATCCAGACGTTCTGCGCTGCCGGCTGGCCGCCGAGCAGCGTGCCGCCGTCGCCGGAGATGACGGCATCCGTCGCGCCGTACTCGCGAAGCCCGGTGTTCGCGACCTCGCCGCCGAGCGTCTGCGCCATGTACTGGAAGCCATAGCAGATGCCCAGCGTGGGCACTCCGAGGTCGAACACGGCCGGGTCGAGGCGCGGGGCGCCCTCTTCGTAGACCGACGACGGACCACCCGAGAGGATGATGGCGACGGGGTTCTTCTCGGCGATCTCGGCGGCCGTGGCGGTGTGCGGCACGATCTCGCTGTAGACACCCGCCTCACGCACTCGGCGGGCGATCAGCTGCGCGTACTGCGCGCCGAAGTCGACGACGAGCGCGGGGCGCTGCTGGGTCTCGGACTGTTCGGTCACCGGACACCTTCCGTGGCAGGGGCGGGGGCCGCGGCGGCCTCCCGGGAAGCGAGGTAGGCCTTGACGTCGCGGGCGACGATGGCCTCCATGAAGAACGACAGCAGCGGGATGACGCCGCCGAGCGCGAGCAGGATGAAGCGCAGGAACGGCCAGCGCATCAGGCTCCACATCCGGAAGCACGCGAAGAGGTAGACGACGTAGAACCAGCCGTGCGCGACGAGGATCGAGAGCGAGATGTTGAGTCCGTCGCCGGTCGATTCGAGGCCCTCGGGTCCCTCGACCACGGGTGCGAACCACAGCAGACCGCCGGATCCCCCTGCGAAGAGCTCGAGTCGGATCGGCGTGTACTTCAGCACCATCTCGGCGACCAGCAGGAGCAGCATGACTCCGGTGATGATCGACGCGATCTGGTAGAACTTCAGCGCACCACGGATCGCCGGAAAGCTGGCGACTTTCGGTTCGGGCATGGCTCCAGTCTAGCCGGGGAGAGTCCGCGTCGATTCCGAGTCAGGGCGCGGGCGGGCGGGCGACGAGAAGCTCGCCCGCGCCCGTCGCCTCGAGCGCCCCGGCCGCATCCGGCACGAGCAGCGAGGAACCGATGCGGAGTCTCCGTCCGTCGATCTCGATGTCACCGCCGCTCACGATCACGATCGAGAAGCCGCGACCGACGACGGTCGAGCCGTCGACGGGGATCCGCTCGAGTCGGAAGTACTCGTCCGCGGCGGCTGGAAAGACGGAACCGGAATCGGGGGCGGTTCCGATCAGCGCATCCAGGTCGGCCGCCGAACGCCCACGGGTGTTCACCGCGGCGAGCGCCAGCTCAAAGCCGAGGCCGAGATGCCCGGCCTCCGCACCGTCGATCGCGAAGCCGTCCCACTCGAGAAGGATCGACAGATCTTCGGGCTGCTGGAGTTCGAGCAGCAGGATTCCGGCGCCGATCGCGTGCAGTTCGCCCGGCGGCACCCAGACGACGTCGCCCGCAGCGACCTCCACCTCGTGCAGCAGACCGAGCAGTGCGTCCACGTCCTGCCGATCCACGAGGTCGGCGAGCGCCGCGGCATCGACGTCCTGCCGCAGTCCGACATGCACCGTGCCGCCCTGCAGCATGTACCACGCCTCTGCCTTGCCGTGTGCTCGACCGAGATGCGTCGCTGCGAAGTCGTCGTGCGGGTGCGCATGCACCGGCAGTCGCTGCCCCGCGTCCAACAGCTTCACGAGCAGTCGTGTGTCCGCACCCCACCGTGCGACGTGGGCATCGCCCAGCCAGGCCGTCGGATCGTGCTCGATCACGTCACGCAGCACGCGGCCGTCCGGGAGCGTGGTGAGCCCGAGCAGGGGCTCGCCGTTGACCGTGGTCGTCGAGCCGATCCAGTCCTCCGGCTCGCGGGGAGCGTCACTGGCTTCGCCGCGGAAGGCGCTGATGCGCGCACCGCCGCGGTAGAAGCGCTCGGCGGGCCGGTTGGACGACAGCAGGATCGGGTTCACACGTTCTCCTTCGATCGCACGGCTCCGGCGAGGAAGCCGCCGACGAACGTGTCGCCGAGTCCGACGGTCGTCGGTGTGGCGACGTCGAGCGAGAATGCGGCGACCCCGACGGAACCGGGCAGACCGGCCTCGACAGCGGCGACGAGCGCCTCCCCTCCCCCGTGGCGGGGCATCGCATCGGTGTCGTCGACGTCCGCGGCGGTCAGGGCGTCGCCCACGCGGTAGCGGGTGGCGGCGACGCGGACGGCGGAGTCGAGGGCGGCACCGTGCCGGGCGGCATCCGGTCCGATGGCGATCGCCCAGTAGCGGGTGTGTACGACGAGTGCCCGCGCAGGGATGATCGCGTGCACCGCGCGGAGGGCGCGGATGACGTCGTCGGTGTCGAGGAGGTTCACCGCGCGTCCGAGGTACTCCTGCAGCTCATCCTCGTTCATGCCGTAGACATGGATCTGCGGCAGCAGATGGCGGCGCACGGTGTCGGCGAAATCGCGCGTGTAGAAGCCCGCGTCCTCGTAGTAGACGAGCGCGTCGTCGGGGAGGCTGCGCATCGCGCCCTGCACCTCGGCGAGCCGGAGCTCCAGCAGGTCGTGATCCTGCATCGTGTTGAATCCCGAGACGAGGAAGACGCCCGCGTCCGACAGCGTCGTCGGCAGATCGGTGGCGAGCAACATCCTCCGGTTCGGCGGATCGTTCGCGAAGATCAGCCGATTGGGCGCGGGCGACAGGACGTCGCCGTCCGTGAGGCGCACGTGCGCGCCGACCGGATACTGCACGATCAGATGCGGGTCGAGGGTGTCCTCGGTCGCCGAGCAGATGTACGAGATCGTGTCCGGCAGCAGACGACGGACGTTGTCGTCGATGCTGACGAGGTGCTGCACGCTCGGCATGCCGAGGGCGTCGAGCACGAGCCCCGCTCGCACACCGGTGCCCCCGAGCGTGATCGCGTGCTCGAAGTGCGATACGAAGTCCTCGATCACCTCGGACGAGGCGACGAAACGCTCCGCCCCGGTCCCCGAGGCGACGAACGCGAGCACCGCCACCAGCAACGACCGTTCGTCGGTGATCGGCGCCGTGGTGGTGAGCTCGTGCCGCCGCACTCCGTGCGCGTGCGCCAGCCTGTCGAACACCGACGAATCCCACTTCAGCTCGTAGTCGACGGTGCCGCCGAGTCCGAGTACGAGAGTTCTGCCCACGTCGCCGATCATCCTTCCGAGATCCGGGGTTCAGTACAGCGACGCCTTGCCGTCCGCACCGAACAGCTCGATCTTCTCAGCAGCGGTGGCTTTCATGGCCTCGAGCGCCGCCGGCTGGATCGCGTTCGGCTCGCGCAGACGCTGATCGGTGCCGAGGATCTCGCGCATGCGGTTGTGGTACGAGACCTTGATGTCGCTCGAGATGTTGATCTTGTTCACACCCAGCTCGACGGCGCGGCGGAGTTCCGCATCCGGGTTCGAGGATCCGCCATGCAGCACGAGCGGGATGCCGACCGCGGCCTTGATCTGCTCGAGCAGGTCGTGACGCAGCTCGGGGTTCTTGTCGCTCGGGTACAGGCCGTGCGACGTGCCGATCGCGATGGCTAGACTGTCGACGCCTGTCTCCTCGACGAAGCGCACCGCGTCTTCCGGGTTCGTGTAGATGATCTCGGCCGCTCCCGACTCGCCGTAGCTGTCGTTGGCGCCGATCGTGCCGAGTTCGCCCTCGACCTGGATGCCGACGGCGTGCGCCGCGTCGACCACCTTGCGCGTGAGCGCGACGTTCTCGTCGAACGGCAGCAGCGATGCGTCGATCATGACCGAGGTGAAGCCGGCCTTGATGGCCGAGATGATCTCCTCGTAGCTTCCGCCGTGGTCCCAGTGGATCGCGACGGGCACGCTCGACCGGTGGGCGCGGGCGTGCATCGCGGGGATGAGGTCGGTGGTGATGTGCGACACCTCGTCGGGGTGGATCGCGATGATGACCGGAGCGGCCTTCTCCTCGCTGATGTCCATGATTCCGTTGAACATCGCCCAGTCGCTGATGTTGAACGCCGGGATGGCGAAGTTGTTGGCATTGGCGACATCGAGGATGGATTTGCCGGTGTAGAGCACGTGATTTCTCCTGTTTCGTGGTGGTCGTGGATCCGTCGGGACGACGTCAGCTCTTCACGGACCCCGCCGTGAGACCGCTGATGAAGTACCGCTGGAAGATGAGGAAGAGGATGAGGACCGGGATCGAGCCGAGCACGCTCATCGCCATGATCTGGTTCCACTCGTACGAGTGCTGCCCCATGAGCAGCTGGATGCCGATGGGCACTGTGCGCATGTCGATCGTGCGGGTGAGGGTGAGAGCGAAGAGGTACTCGTTCCACGCGATCATGAACGTGTAGATGCCGACGGACACGATCCCGGGGATCGAGATCGGCACGAGGATGCGCCACAGGGCGGTCATGGATCCGGCGCCGTCGACGCGGACGGCCTCGTCGAGCTCCTTGGGGAGGGTGTTGAAGTAGCCGGTCATCATGATGATCGCGTAGGGCAGCGTGAACACCATGTAGGTGAGGATCAGCCCGAGGTACGAGTTGTACAGCCCGAGCGCCACCATCAGACCGAAGTACGGGATCAGCAGGGTGATGGGTGGTACGGCCTGCACGCTGACGATGACGACGTTGAGGATGCGCTTGCCCCGGAAGTCGAACCGGCTGAACGCGTACGCCGCCTGGATCGCGACCAGGAGGGTGAGGATCGTGACGGAGCCCGCGACGACGTAGCTGTTGAAGAAGAACCGCATCGTCTCGGGGTTCGTGAAGATCGCGATGTAGGCGTCGAACGAGAACGTGTCGGTGACCAGACGAGGAGGCAGTTCGAAGATCTGCGTGTTCGACTTGAACGAGCTCGACAGCATCCACAGCACGGGCCCTGCGGCGAACACCGCTCCGAGGATGAGGCCGATCATGACCCCGGTCTTGGCGACGCGGCGCTGGTTCTGCACGGTGAGAGCCATGGTCAGTCCCTCGCTTTCTGGTGACGGACGTAGAAGACGGCGAGCACCATCGACATGAGCAGGACCAGCACAGCGGAGGTCGCCGCGAGCGAGAAGTCGTACTTCGCGAAGGCGAGCTTGTAGGTGAAGGTGCTGAGCACCTCGGTCACGTCGATCGGTCCGCCACCCGTGGTCATCCAGATGAGCGCGAACTGCTGCGACGTCCAGATCAGGTCGAGCAGCACGAGGCTGACGATGATGGGACGCAGCTGCGGGATGGTGACGTTCCAGAAGCGCTGCACGGCACCCGCGCCATCGACGGTGGCAGCCTCGTTCAGCTCATTCGGGATGCCCTGGAGGCCGGCCAGCAGGCTGACCATGAAGAAGGGGTATCCCGCCCAGATGTTGATGAAGATGATGGTGCCGAGCGCGAGCTGCGGCGATGCGAGCCATTCGATGTCGGTGTTGAGCAGGAAGTTCACCACACCGTTCGGGGCCAGGAGCATCCGCCACAGCACGGCGATCACGGCGACCGTGAACAGCCACGGCAGCACGTACAGGGCCCGGAAGAAGGACCGTGAGAACCGACCGAGCAGCGGGCTGTTGAGCATCATCGCGAAGGCGAGACCGAGCACCAGGTGCGCCACCACGCTGGTCACCGTGAAGAGGATGGTGTTGCCCGTCGCCTTCCAGAAGCGCGGATCCGACAGGATCTCGACGTAGTTGCCGATGCCGACGAACTCGGGCGACTTGTTCAGGATCACGTTGTCCTGGAACGAATAGCCGATCACCATGACGATCGGCACGATCATCAGCACGAACAGCAGGATGATGGTCGGCGAGAGGAAGGCGTACGACTCGGTCGTCTTGCGCAGCTGCCGTCGGCGACGCGACAGCGCGACTCCGGTGACGATCACCTCGGTGTCGTCGGACGTTCTCAGGCTCATGGGAAGCGTGGCTCCTTGGTTGGTCGGGTGCCGCATCGCATCGGGAGCGATGCGGCACCCCGTTCAATGCGGGTCGTGGGAGATCAGAACTCCGCGACCCACGCGTCCTGCGCCTTCTTGAGCGCGTCGTCGATCGACTGCTGACCGTCGAAGGCCGACTGCAGCTGCTCGCCGAGCTGACGCATCAGCTCCTCCGCCACGGGGAGCCCGGTGAACTCGTTCGCCGGGTAGCCCGCCTGGTAGATCTCGAACGCCGTCTTGAACAGCTCATCGTCCTCGACGAACCCGGGGACCGACTTCGAGTTGCCGGGGAACGCGTTCGCCATCGTCGAGAGCTCCGAGTTGGTCTGCTCGCTCATGAGGAACTCGACCAGCTTGAATGCCGCCTCCTTGTGCTCCGAGTTCTCGGCGACGCCGATGCCCCAGGATGCGTAGGGGATGCCGCGCTCGCCGTCGTATCCGTCCTCGGCCGGCAGCGCCGAGATCGAGAACTTCAGATCGGGGTTCGTCTCGCGGATCAGGTTGATGTGCGCGAGCGAGTCGATCATCATGCCGACACGACCGTTGGTGAACTCCTCGACCTTGTCCTGCTCCTTCATCGTGAAGGAACCGGAGGCGATCGAGCCGTCATCCCACATGCCGCCGATGAAGTCGACCGCCGACGTCACATCGTCGTTCGTCAGATCGGGCTGACCGTCTTCGAGCATCGAGCCTCCGGAGGCCCACACCCACGACATGACGTCGTTCTGCACGCCGTTCGGCGCTTCCAGGGAGAGCGGGAGCACCCAGCCCGACACGTCGCCGCCGAGCGCCGAGACCTTCGATGCCGCGTCGGCGAACTCCGTGCGCGTGGCCGGCGGGGCGGTGACGCCCGCATCTGCCAGCAGCGTGTCGTTGGTGAACATCGGGTAGACGAAGTTCACCACCGGGATCATGTATGTGCTGTCGTCGACCTGGATCTGGCTCGCCAGCTCGCTGTCGTCGTAGTCGTACTCCTCCATGAGTGCGGTGAGGTCTGCGATCACTCCCTGAGAGGCGAAGTCGTTGACCCACGCGCCGTCGAGGCCGACGACGTCCGGCATGGTGCCGGAGGCCGCTCCCGCGAACAGCTGCTCCTTGGTCGATGCGTACGGTCCGCTCACGAGCTTGACCGTGACGCCCGGGTTGGCGTCCTCGAATTCGTCGATGAGCGCCCGGAACTCACCGTCGGGGAGCTCGGGCTCCCACCACTGGGCGAACTCGATGGTGACGTCTCCGCCATCCCCTCCATCGGTTCCGCTGTCGCCTGCCGCGCACCCTGCCACGGCCAGGACTGTCACGGCTGCTGTCGCTGCGCCGGCGAGCTTCAGAATGCGTCGCCCTCGCCCCACTGTGATCATCACTTCTCCTCTTCGAGATCGTGCCGCATTCGCGCTTCAATGCTTGTTCATGCGGTTTTGAGCAATGTTATGCCGTAGTTTGCGAGATGGTCAAGCATTCTCTGCATCTATTTCGACTTGTAACTACAGATTTCACGACTGTACCCGCATTGTCACGGCGAAAACCAAGTTGGTCGCGTGGATACGTCGGATGCCGATCTCTGCCGAAGTCTGCCGGTTTATCTGCGCACCTGTGCTAGAGATGTCTGCATGGAAGCAACTCCGTCGCCCAAGCGTCGACTCCCCGCCGGCCGCAAAGCCGACCTCGCCGCCTACGTCGAACAGGTCGGCGAAGTGACCGTCGGAGGTCTCGCAGAGCACTTCCACGTCTCGATCGACACGATCCGTCGGGACCTCGATCAGCTCGACCGAGAGGGCGTCGTCATCCGCACCCACGGCGGAGCGGTCAGCGCCGAGGGGCAGCTCAAGGACCGGGCGCTCGACGTCCGTCTCCGGCTGCAGACGGAGGAGAAGGAGACGATCGCGCGTCTCGCGGCGGGACTCATCGACGACGGAGCGGTCGTGATGCTCAACGCCGGAACGACGACGCTGGCTCTCGCTCGGGCGCTTCGCAACCATCGCGACCTGACGATCGCCACGAACAACCTGCGGATCCCCGCGGAGATCTCGCCCTCCGCCTTCCGCGACCTCTACGTGTTCGGCGGGGCCGTGCGGGCGATCACCCAGGCCACCACCGGACCCGTCGCGTTCATGATGACCCCGGGCGGCCCGGAAGTGGACATCCGCTGCGATCTGGCACTGATCGCCGTGGGCGCCATCGACGAGGCCGGGTTCTCGACGTCGAACATGGGGGACGCGAACATGATGGCCGAGATGATCCAGCGGGCCGAGCGCACCGCGATCCTCGCCGACTCGTCGAAGTTCGGCCGACGACTGTTCGCTCAGGTCACCACGCTCGACCGAGCCGACTACCTGGTGACGGATTCGTCTCCGGCGCCGGCGTTCGCCGCCGCTCTCGCGCAGGCAGAGGTCGAGGTCATCAGCCCCTCAGCCTGACCGCTCTCGTCATCGGGAGGCGACCGGGCCACCGGGGGTGGGGGGAACAGCCACGATCAGGCGCGACCCGGTGATCGCGGCGGCGACGATCGCCGCCGTGCCGGCGACCGGCAGCAGGGCGAGCGCGAACGCCGCGCTCGGACCGAAGGCGAACGCGAAGACCAGGAACGCCGCCCAGGCGACCACGCCGACTCCGACCCACGTCCACTGCATCCTGGTCGTCGCTGTGCGAAGTGCCGTGGCCGTGATCGGTCGCCCGTGATGGATGACGTTCTCCGTCCATTGGCGACCGTTCCACCACCTCTGGGTGCGTCGATGGACGTCGTACCAGCCCGGTGCAACGGGTCCGCCGCCGCTCATGAGGCGAACGAGGGCTGGGGCCACGAGGGCAGGGCGGTGCACGAGAGAACCCCCGAGAGCACGGATGCGCGAGACTCCGAGTCGCCTCGTCCGATGACAGCGTCGATGCGGGCGGTCAGGTCGTCTGAGGGAGTCATGCGTCGAGACTGTAGGCATGGTCCGCTTGCCACTGGTCGTGCCGACTCTCGTAGGCGTCTGCAGCTTCGCCGTCCCAACCTGCGAGCACCACCTGCGAAGCGCTGTCGAGAGCGGCACCCTCGGCCCGCAGATCGGAAAGCGACCCGAGCAGGACATCGATCATGGTCTGGATCTGGTCGAAATCGACCTCGACTGCTACCCCCATGCCAGCACCATAACATCCCTCCTCCGCGCTGCACGCGGCACCCTGACGAACCACGGGAACGACGAAGGCCGCCGGGATCACTCCCGACGGCCTTCGTGCGTGTCAGGCGGGCGTGCCGCCTATCGAGGTCAGAACCAGCCGGAGATGAGATCCCACAGCCAGTCGATGATGCCGCCGATGATGCCGCCCGCGCGGTTGACGGTGACGGTGGCCGTCGCCTCATCGCCGTCGGCCTGAGCGACCGCGACCGTGTACTTGCCCGGCTGCGTGCTCTTCGGCACCGTGACGGTGGTCGAGAACGTGCCGTCGGCGGTGACCTGAACGGTGCCGACGTCGAGGGCCGCGCCCTTCTTCGGTCGCAGCTGCACGGTCACCGTCTCACCCGGCTGGTAGCCCTCGCCGGTGATCGTGAGCTTCTTGCCCGCTGCCACCTTCGACGAGCCGAGGTCGATCGATCCTGCGAACTCGACCGGCTCCTCCCCCGCGATCGAGAACGGCACCTGCACGGTGGTCCCGGTACCGGCGACGGCGACGGTGAGCAGCTGCTCACCGAAGACACCCGCCGGAACCGTGAAGCCGAGCGACGCGCGCCCTGCCTCATCGGTCGTGTCGACGATCGTGGGATCGACGGCGCTCGCAGCGAGCTGGGTGCCGCCGAGCGACAGGGTCACCTCGCCGGGCGCCTGCTCCCCCGCACTGAACGCCAGCGACGAGAGAGCGACCGTCACCTGGTCGCCGGCGCTGTAGCCGTCGGCATCCGGTGCACTGACCGAGACTCCCACCGCGCGCTGCGCGAGGTCGGGGGTCGCCGTCTTGTTCGCATCGAACCAGTCGACCATCGACTGCAGGTCGATCTTGCCGGTGTCACGCTTGCTCGAGCCCTCCTTGAAGGTGAAGAAGTTGTCTCCACCCCCGGCGAGGAACGAGTTCGCTGCGACCGTGTAGTTCGCCGCAGGGTCGATCGGCGTGCCGTTGAGCGTGATCGACGTGATCCTCGATCCCTGAGCCGCGGCCGGATCGTAGGTGTAGACGAGACCCTCCGATACGCCGAGCTTCAGGAACGGACGGGCCGAGCCTGCCGGCTGCCACTGCTCTTCGAGCACGCCCTTGAGCTGCACGCCGCTCAGCGACAGGGTCACCAGCGTGTTGGCGAACGGCTGCACCGTGGCCGCCTCGCGGTAGGTGACATTGCCGTTCGGGTCGTTGGCGTTCGACGAGGCGTACGTCAGGTTGGCGCGGATGCCTCCCGGGTTCATCAGCGCGATGTCCGCACCGGTGGACCACTTCTGCACGTCGGCGACGAAGTTGCCGATGGTGGACTCCCCACCGCGGTTCTCCGAGCCGTTCGTCTGACGAGCGCGGTTGAAGTCGGCGGTGATGTCTCCGACCTTGACCGCGCCGAGCACGTCGGCCTCAGCCTTCGCCTTCGCGACGATGTCGGCGACCTCCGGGACGGCCGGGTAGAGCGCCTTCCCTGCCGAGGTGAGGGGCTTGATCTCGTTGGTGATCGAGATCAGGTCCTTCGTCTTCGGGTCGACCTGGATGTTCATCAGTCCGAGGTTCTCGCCGTACTGCCCGGCCGAGATGACCGGACGCCCGTCGATCACGTGGTTGTAGGCGAGGTGCGTGTGGGCCGAGACGATCGCGTTCACGTCATCGTCCACGCCGTAGACGATCTCGCCCAGGGGCGAATCCGGCGTGATGCTCGACAGCTCGACGCTCGACGCGCCCTCGTGAACGAGAAGGATGACGACATCCGCTTCGCCGTTGGACGCGTCTCCGTCACGCAGGTCGTCGGCCACGGCGTTCACCGAATCGACGATGCTGCGCACCTCGAGATCCGCGATGCCCTCAGGCGACACGAGCGAGTCGAGGTCTTCGGTGACGGCGCCGACGAAGCCGACGCGCACGCCGTCGAGCTCCTTCACCCAGGCCGGTGCGAGCGCGGGCTCGCCCGTCTCGGTGACGAACACGTTCGACGAGATGTACTCCCAGTCCGCGCGGTCCTGCACGCGGTCGCGCAGGTCCTCCCAGCCCTGGTCGAACTCGTGGTTGCCCGCGGCGCTGACGTCGAGGCCGGCGGCGTTGAGCGCGTCGATCGTCGGGTTGTCATCGTTGATGAAGGAGGTGAACGTCGATGCGCCGATCAGATCGCCGACACCGGCGAAGATCGTGTTCGGGTTCTCGGAACGGAACTGCTGCACGGCTCCGGCGACGACCGCCGCGCCTGCGGCAGCGCCGTCGGCCTCGATGCGACCGTGGAAGTCGTTCATGGTGACGACGTCGATGCTCACCGGCGGGACCTCGGAGGAGACGCCGACGATGATCGGGTCGTGGTCGCTGGAGCGGAACGGTGTTCCCGCCTCGGTGGCGCCGAACGCGTAGCCGCGGTCGCTCCACTCCGGAGAGTTGATGCTCCACACACCCGCGCCCGTGATGGATGCGGCGAGCGACGGCGACGCGAGCACGTGGTCGAGCGAGCCGAGCTCGCCGTCGAACGTGTACGTGTGCTGTTCCGGAGCCTTCTCGCGTGCGACGTCGCTCCACCCCTCGCTCGTGAAGACCTCGATCGGGTCCTCCTTCGCGTAGGCGTTGAAGTCACCGATCAGCAGGATGTCGCTGCTGCCGGTCGTCTCCTCGATCTCGGTGGTGAAGGTCTTGAGCGAGTTCGCCTGCTTCACGCGGTCGGCGTTGAAGAAGCCCTGGCCGTCTGCCGGCTCGGCGCCGCCGCCCTCGGGTGCCGACTTCGACTTGAAGTGGTTCGCCACCACCGTGACGACGCGTCCGTCGATGTCGAACGCCTGCGCGATCGGCTCGCGGGCGTTGCCCCAGACGCTCTCGTCCGTCACGGTCAGGCTGTCGCCGACCGTCTCGACCGCGTCCTTCTTGTAGATGATCGCGCTCGTGATGAAGTCGGTCGTTGCCGAGTCGTTCAGTTCATCGGGAGTGCGGACGTAGTCCCACTCCGCGCTGCCGAGTGCGTCGTTGAGCCCGTCGACCAGATCGGCAAGCGCCTCGTCGAGCGAACCGCCGAGCTTGATCGAGTTCTCGATCTCCATCAGCGACACGATCTCGGCGTCGAGGCCGTTGATCGCCGCGACGATCTTCGACTTCTGGATCTCGAACTGGGCAGCATTCGCCGCGCCTCGTGCGTTCGAGTTCTCGCTCTTCAGCGTGGTGAAGTAGTTGAAGACGTTGAACGACGCCACCTGCACGTCGCCGCCGACTGTCGGGGCGGTGTCCGTGCGAGGGTTCGTGGGCTGGAAGCCGACCTTCAGGTCGGCGGACGACGTGCTGTCGATCGGCACGACCGGCTGAAGACGCCAGTCGTCGAAGCCGTACTGGAGCACGTACCCGTTCTCGCTGAAGTCGACCGTGTCGCCGTTGCGGACGACGAGGTCCTTCGTGAAGTACGGCTGGTCGTTGGGGTGCCCGCTGTTCGAGACCTGGATCGACCACCCGTCGTCGAGCAGGATCCGGTTGGCGCGGTTCGCCGCGGTGATCGCCGCCGCCTCGGCTCCCGGACGCACAAGCTCCGTGCTCTTGACGTTGAGATCCGCCCCGGCGTTCAGCCAGAGGGTTCCGAAGTTGAAGAGCTGGTGGCTGGAAGCCAGGCGATAGGTGCCCGCCGGGGCCACGTACATGTTCTCGTACTGCTCACGGTCGCCGCCGACGGCGGCATCGGGAAGCGGGGTGACCTCGGGAACGCCCACCCCTGCCTGCAGGACCGAGATGCCGGTCAGCGCTGCCGGGTTGATCTGCGTCTGGCCGAAGTACTCGCTGACCGAGCCGGTGACCGAGACGCGATCGCCGATCGCGAGCGTGGGAGCGAGCGCGTTGAGGAAGACGAAGACGCCGTCCGATGCGCCGGGGGTCGCGTCGACCGCGCCGCCGGAGCCCTCGGTCTGGATCACGATGCCCTTGTAGCCGCCGGTCCGATAGTCGGCGGTGACGATGCCCTCGACCGTGACGGTCTGGCCGTTCAGCGGTGAGACGTCGGTCGTTCCCTGGACGTCGGCGATCGACACGTCGGTCGGCTCGGGCTCAGGCTCAGGATCGGGATCGGGGTCGGGAACCGTGCCCGCATTCTGCGGCGTGATGGTGGCCGACAGGCTGAAGTCCGCCTTGTTGTCGTCGGTGTCCTTGCCGCCCGTGCGGTTGAGCGACTTGACGTCGGTGTTGCCCGTGGGAGGAGTCGCGGCGGAGGTCTCGAATGTGTTCGAGGTGCCGTAGCCGAGCACGTCGATGACGCCGTCGACACCCGTGACCGAGCCGGGGGTCAGTGTGACCGCCGCGGTGCCCTCGACCAGCGCGAGAGTGCCGTTCGTTCCGCTCGGGTTGAGGGTGCTGACGACGTCGGCCGTCGGCAGTGCTGCGCCGTTGGCTCCGTTGCTGCCCGCCTGCACGAGATAGTGGCCGCCGGCGGGGATGACGCCGGTCAGCGGCGCGACGCCGTTCGAACCGCCCGTTCCTGTCGCGGATCGATACTGCAGCGAGAGCCCGTCGAGGGTGACGGGTGCCGCCGTGGGGTTGTAGAGCTCGACGAACTTGTTGGTGAACGCCGCCCCGGCACTGCCCCCGGAGAGGTAGGCCTCGTTGATCACCACCCCCGTTCCCGAGACGTCTGCGGAGGCTGGCGCGGCGATCAGGGCGCTGGCGCCCAGTGCGGCGACGCAGGTGGCGGCGAGAACGCCGAGACGCCCCCGACTTCTGCGGTCTGACCCGGGAACCTGATGGTTCGCGGCGTCGGGAGCGGACATCATCTGTGTTGTCTCCTCGGGTGTGTTCTGGCGACGGCTCTCGTGAAACCGGGCGGTGCGGGCTCTCAGCCGACGCACATGTGAGCGAGCATACGGAGGCCCTCCGACAACCTCAACGGAGTTTTCCGATTGGTAACCAACCCCTCACCGAACGTCCGGACCCGACCCTGACGAAGGTGGAATATCGGACCGCGAACCGCTCACATGCGCGCGCAGCGCCGCGCGGATGCGGGTCAGGTCACGCGGAATCAGACGGAGTCGCCGGCGGCGGTCGCTGCGTCCTCGAACTCCTCGACCTCACGCTCCCAGGCGTCCTTGGCGAGTCGATACCAGAGGTAGAAGGCGAACCCGGCGAAGATCGCCCACTCCGCGGCATAGAAGATGTTGAGCCAGTTCACCGGCGACTGCTCCTCGGGTGCAGGCGAGGAGATGTCCGTGAGACCTGCCGTCGCCGTGATCGAGGCGAGGTACGGCCGATACACGTCGAGCTCGTCGACGTCGTGCCAGTGGCTGAGCAGCGCAGCGGTCGACATGCGGTCCATGCGCTGGGGATCGTCCTTCGGCGGCACCGATGGCCCCTCGTCCGAGATCACCCGACCGACGAGGGATACGTCCTCTGCGCTCTCGTCGAGCTTCTCGACGGCCGCCTCGGCGACGGCACGGTCGGCGGTCCAGCCGATCGCGACCGCGATCGACGTGCGCTCCGCGACCCGCAGCTGACCGGTCACCCAGTAGCCCTCGACGCCGTCGTTGAACCGGCTCGACACGATGAGGAAGTCATCGCGGATCCAGGTCCCCGACGTCTCGACCTTCTGCCCGACCAGCGGCTCGGGGAGGTACGCACCCGGCTCGACCACATCGATCAGCGGTCGCACCTGCTCGGTCGCTCCTGCGGGCGGCGGATCGGTCTCGATCGCGCGCTCGAGCTGCCACTGCCCCAGCCACGCGAACACGCCGGCCACCACGAGGCACAGCACGAGCATCCCGATCCAGCGTCCCCGGAGCATGACCTCGCGGAGAGTCGGGGGGAACAGAGCAGCAGAAGTCACGGCGTGGTGCGGGCCTCAGGCCTCGTACGGTGCGAGGACGACCTCGACCCGCTGGAATTCCTTGAGGTCGGAGTATCCGGTGGTGGCCATCGACTTGCGCAGCGCCCCGATGAGGTTCGCCGTGCCGTCGACGACGGGCGCCGGACCGTAGAGGATCTCCTCGAGCGTGCCGATGCCGCCGACCTCGACGCGACGACCGCGCGGGAGCTTGGGGTGATGCGCCTCGGGACCCCAGTGGAAGCCACGACCCGGTGCATCGGTGGCGCGTGCGAGGGCGACGCCGAGCATGACCGCGTCAGCACCCATCGCGAGTGCCTTGACGATGTCACCGGACGTGCCGACGCCACCGTCTGCGATGACGTGCACGTAGCGTCCGCCGGACTCGTCGAGGTAGTCACGGCGGGCTGCGGCCACGTCCGACACGGCCGTGGCCATCGGAGCGTGGATGCCGAGGGTCGCGCGCGTGGTCGACGCCGCTCCCCCGCCGAAGCCGACGAGGACACCGGCCGCACCCGTGCGCATCAGATGCAGGGCCGCGGTGTACGTGGCTGCGCCTCCGACGATGACGGGCACGTCGAGGTCGTAGATGAACTTCTTGAGATTCAGTGGCTCGTCGACGCTCGAGACGTGCTCGGCCGACACGGTGGTGCCGCGGATGACGAACAGGTCGACCCCTGCGGCGGCGACCGTGTCGTAGAACTCCTGCGTGCGCTGCGGCGTCAGCGATCCGGCGACGGTCACTCCGGCTTCACGGATCTCGGCGAGACGCTGCGTGATGAGCGCGGGCTTGATCGGCTCGGAGTAGAGCTGCTGCATGCGCGCCGTCGCCTCTCCCTCACCGAGGGATGCGATCTCCGCAAGGAGGGGCTCGGGGTTCTCGTAACGGGTCCAGAGTCCTTCGAGGTCGAGGACGCCGAGTCCGCCGAGCTGCCCGAGCATGATCGCCGTCTGAGGGCTCACGACGGAGTCCATCGGTGCGCCGAGCACCGGGATCCCGAAGCCGAAGGCGTCGATCGTCCAGGCGGTCGACACGTCCTCCGGGTTGCGGGTGCGCCGCGAGGGCACCACCGCGATGTCGTCGAACGTGTACGCGCGACGCGCACGCTTGCCTCGGCCGAGCTCGATCTCCATGGTCACCACCCCAGACTACCGGGCGTACGCGATGACACCGACGGCTGGGAGACTGAGTGCGAGGTCGGGAGGCAATATGTCGGATTCGGTGGAGGTCGCCGTCGTCGGTGGCGGCGTGATGGGCCTTGCGACCGCGTGGGAGCTCACCCGACGAGGGATGAAGCCCGTCGTCTTCGAGCGCTTCGCCCGTGGCCACCACCAGGGCGCCTCGCACGGCGCTACGCGCAACTTCAACAACGCCTACGACGAGGACCACTATCTCGACCTGCTCGTCCGCGCACGCGCCGGATGGGACGCCCTCGGGCAGGCGGGCGGCGAGCCGCTGCTGCGTCTGCACGGCCTGGTCACCCACGGAGATGTCGACGTCGCCGCGATCGAACGGCGGCTGACCGAGCGCGGCATCCACGCCGAGATGCTGACGGCGCACGAGGCATCGTCGCGATGGTCGGGTATGCGCTTCGGCGACGATGTGCTCTTCTCCCGCGACGCGGGCGTCGCCCGCGCATCCGCCGCGCTGGGCGAGTTCGAGCGACGGATCGTCGCCGCGGGAGGCGAGGTGCGCTGGGAGACCCCCGTGACGCGGATCGACGAGACCGACGACGGCGTCGACATCGTGCTGCCTGGCGCCCTCGTGCGGGCGGACGTCGTCGTCGTCGCGGCCGGCGCCTGGACCGAGCGGATGCTTCCCGGCATCCCGCTGCCGCGCTTGGAGGTCACCGAGGAGTTCCCCGCGCACTTCCGCCCCGCCGCCGACTCGGTATGGCCCTCGTTCAATCATTACGTCGATCCCGGCCGCTACCCGGCGACGGTCTACGGGATGCCGACGCCCGGCGAGGGCGTCAAGGTCGGGTTCCACCGCGTGGGCGACGTCGTCGACCCGGATGCCCGCCCGCACGCGGTGACGCACGCGCAGGCCCTCGCCGACTATGTGGGCGAGTGGATGCCGGGCCTCGACCCGGCATCCGCGGAGCCGATCAGCTGCACCTACACCTCGACCGATGACAGCGCCTTCGTGCTCGACCGATCGGGGCGGATCGTCGTCGGCGCCGGCTTCTCCGGCCACGGCTTCAAGTTCGCCCCTGGCGTGGGCGCGACCCTCGCCGATCTGGCCCTCGATCCCTCCGCTCTCGCGGCGGAGCCGTTCCGACTGCGCTGAACTCAGCGGGCTCGCACCACGCGGCGCTCGTCCCACACGGGGGCATCGGCTTCGTACACCTCGCCGTCGGAGCCGAACACGAGGAACCGGTCGAACGAGCGGGCGAACCAGCGATCATGCGTGACCGCGAGCACGGTCCCCTCGAAACGACGCAGAGCGTCTTCGAGCGCCTCGGCCGACTCGATGTCCAGGTTGTCCGTCGGCTCGTCGAGCAGCAGCAGCGTCGCACCGGAGAGCTCGAGCAGCAGCACCTGGAACCGGGCCTGCTGGCCGCCCGACAGCGATTCGAAGGTCTGCTGCGCCTGCCGCACGAGTCCGTACCGGTCGAGCGCCGAGCTCGCGGCATCCCGCGGCATGCCGGCCCGTCGTTCGTCTCCCCTGTGGAGGATCTCGAGCAGCGTTCTGCCGACGAACTCGGGATGCGCATGCGTCTGCGCGAACAGCCCCGGCACGACGCGCGCTCCCAGCACGGCCTGCCCACGGTGATCGACCGTCGCGAGCTGCTCCCCGGTGGACGTCACGTGACCCAGCGTCGGGTCCGGATCGCTGCCCCCGCGTGCGAGGAGGCGGAGGAAGTGCGACTTCCCCGATCCGTTCGACCCGAGCACGGCGACCCGATCGCCGTACCAGACCTCGGCGTCGAACGGCCTCATCAGCCCGGAGAGCTCGAGCCCGTGTGCGACCACCGCGCGTTTGCCCGTGCGTGACCCCCGCAGCCTCATGTCGAAGTCCTGAGCCGGGGGTCGCTCCTCCGGCGGTCCGGCCTCCTCGAATTTGCGCAGTCGCGTCTGCGCCGCCTGGTACCGCGACGCGAATCCGTCGTTCGCCGACGCCTTCACCTTGAGGTTCGCGACGAGGGTCCGCAGCTTCTCGTGCTGCTCGTCCCACCGGCGGCGCAGCTCGTCGAGTCTGTCCATGCGGTCGCTGCGCGCCTGGTGGTAGGTCGCGAATCCGCCGCCGTGCACCCACGCCGAGGCCCCCGCGCCGCCGGGCTCGAGGGTGATCAGCCGATCGACCGCACGGGCCAGCAGCTCCCGGTCGTGCGATACCAGCAGCACGGTCTTCGGCGTCTGCCTGAGCTGCTCCTCGAGCCAGCGCTTGGTGGGAACGTCCAGATAGTTGTCCGGCTCGTCGAGCAGCAGCACCTCGTCGGGTCCGCGCAGCAGCGCCTCCAGAGCGAGTCGCTTCTGCTCGCCACCCGACAGCGTCGTGAGATCGCGGAAGCGGGCACGCTCGAAGGGCACTCCCAAGGCGGCGACCGTGCACTGGTCCCAGACCGTCTCGTGCTCGTAGCCGCCGGCATCCGCGTACTCCGCGATCGCCGTCGCATACGCCATCTGCGTGTCGTGCTCATCGCGCTCGATCAGCGCGTCCTCCGCAGCCTCGAGAGCCTGCGCCGCCTGCCGGATGCGATGGGGTGCGACCCGCACCAGCAGCTCGTGAACGGTCTGACCGGACTCGCCGTGGCCGACGAACTGGTCCATCACGCCGAGGCCGCCGTCGATCGTCACGACGCCGTCATCGGCGGGCTGGTCGCCTCGGATGATGCGGAGCAGCGTCGTCTTACCGGCCCCGTTGGGCCCGATGAGGGCACTCGTCGACCCGGCTCCGACGCGAAAGGTCGCCTCGTCCAACAGCGGTCTGCCGTCGGGAAGGGTCAGCGAGACCCCCGCAACATCTATGTATCCCACCGTGCGTGTCCGTCCTTCCGCCCGCTTGGCGAGCCGACCAGGCTATCAGCAATCGGGCCGACCGGTCAGCGAGTGCGGCCGACCACCTGGATCGCCTCGGTGCGCGGCGCCGCCGGGAGCAGCATCCGGAACTCGGTGCCGACGCCCTCTCTGCTCGTCACGTCCATCGTGCCGCCGTGGGCGAGCACGATCGCCCGGGTGATCGTGAGGCCCAGCCCGACGCCGGGCACGGCGTTGCGGGTCGCTGTCGACGCGCGGAAGAATCGGGTGAACAGCATGCCCTGCTCGTCTTCGGGGATGCCCACACCGGTGTCGCGCACGGAGAGCTCGACGCCTCCGTCGACGAGACGCACGCCCGCGGTGACCCGCCCGCCCGCAGCGGTGAACTTGATCGCATTCGAGAGCAGGTTGTCGAGGGCCTGTCCGATACGTCCCGAGTCGACCGAGAGCACGACGGGAGTCGCCGGGATCTCGGCCACGATCTCGATGCCCTCGCGCTGCGCATGCGGGCCGGACGATGCGACGGCGCTGCGCACCAGCTCGGTGACGTCGGCGTCTCGGCGCTCGAGCGGGAAGCGGCCCGATTCCACCTGGGCGGTGAACAGCAGGTCCCCGACGAGGTTGAGCAGGCGCTGCGCGTTGCGCTCGATGATGTCGACGAACTCCTGCTGGTCGGTCGTCAGAGGCTGCGCGGGATCGTTCTGCAGCAGGTCGAGGAAGCCGATGATGGCGCTGAGCGGTGTCCGCAGCTCGTGCGAGATCATGCCGACGAACTCGTCCTTCATGCGCGCGACCTCCACCGCCCTGGTCTCGTCGGTGATCACCAGCAGGTAGCCGTGTCGGGAGCCGTCGGAGTCCTGGTACGGAGTGACGGTGACGCGCGCGGGAACCGTCGATCCGCCAACGGTCGCCACGTCGATGTGCGAGTCCACCGGCAGACCGGCGTCGGCATCGTCGAACAGCGCACGCAGGCCGGGGTGGAGCCCGTCGTCAGCGTGGGCGGCGGCCTCGGTCGCGAACGGGGCGAGAGCGTGCGAGGGGAAGAACCGGTCGACCGGAACGGCGGCGAGCGCGTCCGGCACCGCCATGCCGAGCAGGCGCACCGCACCCGGATTCCATGCCGTGATCACCCCGCAGTTGTCGGTGGCGATGACCGCCTGGCCGGTGATGGAGTTCCACAGGCTCGTGAAGGACTCGGAGAGCGCGCGGTACTGCTGCTCGCTCGACTTCAGCTGCTCGAGCATCGCCTCGTTCGCGGCGAGAGCGGCCGTGCGCTCGACGACATGCGCCTCGGCCTGGGCCGTGCGCAGTCTCTGCAGTCGGGAGAGCTCGTTCACGATCGCACCGACGGTGGCGAACACCAGCGGGCCGATGACACCGCGAAGCCAGGCCACGGGGTCTTCCGGCGGATCGATGATGTTCGGCATGAGCAGCGCGATCGATGAGAACACACCGACGATCACGACCTGGCGGCGACCGGGGGCTGCGGCGATCCAGATGACCGGGAGGAGCACGAATGAGGAGAAGAGGGATGCCGGCCCGCCGGTACCCGCCCTGATCGCACCCAATCCGAGGATGTCGATCATCGGAATGAGCATCACGACCCAGCCGTCGTACACCCCGCGCACCGAGAGCACCGCCGCGAGTGCCGTCACCACCGCGATGGTGGCGAGGCCGAAGATCGCGACGCCGGTGTCGGTCACCGGGATGCCGGGGATCGTGAACATGAGGACGGAGGCGACCGCAACGGCGATCGCCGTGGGACCCTGCTTCATCAGCGGCGTCGGATTGTCGAAGTACCGGCGCCAGCTGCGCTCCATCGTCTGCTGGACGGTGCTGGTCGGAGTCATCGTGCCACTTCTCTGAGGAGTGCCCGCAGTTCGGCCCCGATGATCGGCTTGGGCAGTGCCGCGTCGGCGTCGGGGTAGTCGGCGACGTCGAGCACGGAACTCACGATCAGGAAGCACTCCGGGAAGCGGGTCTTGATGAGTCTCGCCAGCTCCGAGCCGCTGATGCCGGGCAGCAGCAGGTCGAGCACGGCGACGACCGGTGAGATCGTCGAGAATGCGGCGATCGCCGATTCGGCGTCCACCGCGGCGAACACGTCGAAGCCCTCGCGGTCGAGATAGCGCTTCAGGAGCGCCGTCTGGTCTGCGCTGTCCTCGACCACGAGGGCCAGCGGCCGCGCGGTCATCGCAGGAACAGCTCTCGCACGATCACGATGACGACGACGATGCCCAGGGCGAGGAGGGCCTGCGGGATCAGGAGCTTCTCCCGACGGGCGTCCGCGGCGATCTCCTCCTCCTCGGCGCTTCTCGAAGGTGCTTCGGTCATGAGTCGACCCGTCCGATCTTCTCGGTCTTGATCCATGCGGCGTCGGCGTGGCGCCACTCTTTGATATAGGAGTCCACCGTGATGGCGCAGAGCAGCGAGCCGTACCCGCAGACGTAGAGCAGCAGCCCGGCGAAGAACCGTCCTACCGGCAGGGGCTCGACGACACGGGCGAGCCAGATCCCGAGCATCGAGATCGGTCCCCAGAGGTAGAAGACGACAGCCCACATCAACCGCGTCTCGTCGGTGAGCGCGAGCCCGAGGTCGTTCAGGCCCGATTCGAACAGCCAGGGGAACAGGGCGATCGCCATCAGGATGAGGGCGCCGAGCCCGGGGAACATCAGCGCCTCACGCCACGACTGTCGGCCGATCCGCCCATCGAGCTGCACGGCGTAGAGCATCGAGAACAGATAGATGCACGCGGCGGCGATCCACATGAATCGGAACACGAACTCGGCGATGTCGCTGTGCAGGACCAGCAGCACGAGCAGCGCGGTGGCTGCGAGGATCATGAAGGCCGGCAGCAGCAGGATGGTGAACCACGCGAGCCCGAAGGCGAAGCTGCCGAGGTTGTGCACTCGGCTCGGGCGGAACCACAGATGCCGGTAGATCGACGTCAGCTGCACATTGCCGCGGGCCCACCGGAGGCGCTGCTTCCACAGACTGTCGATCGTGCGCGGCTCTTCGGCCAAAACGACCGCGTGCGGCTCGAACACCATCCTGCGCCCGGCCAGCTGCCCTTCGAAGGTCGTCATGGTGTCCTCGGCGAGCGTTCCCGTCGGGATCCGGCCGCCGATCGCCTCGAGATTCGCGCGTGAATGCAGCTGCGCACCTCCGGCGAGGCACGCGATCGCTCCCCCGACGTTCTGCGTCCGCCGGGCCGAGAGCTGCCCGATGACGTACTCGATCGCGATGAACCGGGTGAGGTAGTTGCGGTCGCGACTGCCCTCGGCGATATACGCGGTGACGGCGCCGACCTTCTCATCGGCGAGATGCCGGCTCATCTTGCGCAGCGAATCCCGCGCGAAGATCACATCGGCGTCCATGATCAGCACCGCTTCGGTCCACTCGTCCGCGAGCACGATGTCGAGTCCGTGGTTGAGCGTGTGCGCCTTGCCCTCGCCGCCCTTGTCCCGACGCAGATGCACGACCCGTCCGGGGAATGCCGCCGCCTTCGCGGCGACCACCTCGGGGGTGTCATCGGTCGATGCATCGTCGATGACGAAGATGCGCAGGCGGTCGGCCGGGTACTCGAGCTGCATCAGGCGTTCGATCGCCTGGCCGAGCACGAGGCCCTCGTTCCACGCCGGGATCAGCACCGCGACGCGGGGATGGTGCGGTGCCGCCTTGCCGTAGTGGTTGCGGAACGCGTGCACGGGCAGGGCGAGGAACTGCAGCCCGGTGTTGATCACCGGCAGGGTGCCGACCAGCACGCAGAGCAGGAGGATGACGACGACGACGGTCTCGACCCAGTTCAGTTCGGCCATCAGCTCGCCCTCCATCGGTCGAGGATCTCTGTCACGCGCGCGTAGCGTCCGACGTCGGACGCGATGTGGCTGTCCGTGGACGCGACGATCTCGGCGCCGGCGCTGCGCAGCGCGTCGAGCAGGGGGATGCCGGGGCAGCCCCACTTCTCGTTCACCTCGACCTGCGTGTCGGTCTCGGCCGCCGTCGTCGCCCACGCGGTGATGCGATCGGCACCGAGTTCCGCTTCGGAGAGACCGATCTTGGGCAGGATCGAGAAGCAGTGGGCGAGCTGATTGCCGGGGTGACGTCGCATCGCCGCGATCAGTGCTGACACGAGCTGATCGAGCGCGTCCTCGGCGGCCCAGCCGGCGTCGAGCCGTTCGCGGACGGCGCTCGGACCGAGGGGTCCGTCGATTCCGGGGAACTGGTGGTCGGCGATCAGGATGCGATCGATCCCGCTCGGCAGCTCGGGGATGTCCAGTTCTCCCGAGGCATCGAGGATCTTCGCCTCGACTCCCGTCAGTACCGTCAGATCCTCGGGCACGCGCAGCGCCCTCACCGCCGCGAGGTACTCGGGCACCCAGGGCGTCGACTGCCGCACATGGTCGACCAGGCGCACGGTCGTGAGACCGGCAGCGGATGCCGCGGCGACGTTCTCGGCGAGAGTGGAGACCGCGTCATCCGAGAACGTCGAATGCACGTGGTGGTCGCCTCGCAGCAGCGCGTGACTCACAGTTCCTCCTGATGTCCCGCGTGCGCGGAGACGAGGATCTCGTCGACCTCGACGATCACGTCCTCGAGGAAGCGCACCGACGCGATCTCGCGGAAGGCGACCGTCGACGGGATCCCGCGGCCCAGGAACAGGTCGGCGACGAGCGAGGGGATGTCTACTCCCGCGGCGATCGTGAGCGGAAGCGCGCCAGGGAATCGGGGATTCACCTCGAGGAGCACCGCTCGGCCGTCGCGGTCGCGCCGGAGCTGGACGTTGGCGACGCCGACGAGTCCGATCGCCCGGGCGATGGATGCCGCCGCGTTCTCGAGTTCGTCGTCGTGCACCGTGCGCCCCGCGATGGCCACACCGGAGTCGACCCTGGCTCGGGTCCGCGGCACCGCCGCGACGACCGAGCCGGAGGCATCTGCGATCACATCGACCGAGTACTCCTCGCCCGGGAGGAAGTCCTGCACGATGAGTCCTTCGTCCTGCGGCAGCGCTTCGAGCGCCGCCCGGTCGGGGACGAGCCGTACGCCGCGGCTGCCGGCCCCCTGACGAGGCTTGGCGAAGACGGGGAACTCCCAATCGACCGCCAGCGCATCGGGGCCCGCGAGGACAGTACGCGGCGTGAGACCGGTCGACTCGCACCGCTCGGCGAGCAGCAGCTTGTCGAGGGCGATGGAGAGCGTGTCCTGCGAGGGCGCGGCGAGCACAGCCGGAGCCAGCTCCTCGCGCCTGCCGGCGAGCGCGATCAGCTCGACATCGACGGTGGAGATCACGAGATCGAACCGGTCATCCTCGACCATGCGGGCTATCGCCGAGACGAAGTCGTCATCGCGCCCCGGCGGCACGAGACGGCGGTGCGTCGGCGGCACGAGGTAGATGCCACTCGCCCAGCCGTCCATGTCCGCGGCGAAGACCTCGAGGTCTTCACGACGAAGCAGCGAGCGGATGACGGCGACGCCCGCCGGGCCGCCGGCGCCCGTCACCAGTACGCGCGCGCTCATCAGCTCTCCCGTCGTGTGAGTTCGTGGGCGCCGATGAACTCGGCGGTCTCACGGACGACCTCGAGCGGCTCGACCGCCGATCCTCCGCCGAAGCGCGACCAGTAGCGAGCGGTGGCCGTCACGAACTCGGGTTCGAGGTAGTCCCGGGTCGCCGTCTGCGAGCCGAAGCATTCGAGCAGCCGCAGCTTCTGACCGATGTACTGGTCGATGCGGACAAACCGCGTCGGGCGGAAGTCGATCGTCGCCGAGGGGCTCTGGTAGCAGGCGACCGTTCCGACCCGCCGGGTCGCGGCGATCGTCGCCTCGCTCACCGCTCGGTGATCCTGGTGCCGATCGTTCGACGAGTGCGTGTAGACGATCGTCGGCTGGACCTCCTGCACGACCTCCTCGATCAACCGGACCGTGGCTCCGCCGCCGGAGATCTCGGTGTCGATGAGGTCTTTGACGAACAGTCGCGCACCGAGCATCTCCGCCGAGGCGAGCGATTCGTGCTGCCTGCTGTCAGCGTCTCCCCCACGCGCACCGCGCGAGAGGGTGAGGATCGTGATCGAGTCGCCCGCCTGGGAGTGCGCGGCGAGGAGTCCTCCGACGCCGATCTCGACATCGTCGGGGTGCGCGCCGATGGCGAGCACCACCTCTTTGGTGCGGTTGGCCTCGCGGCGCGTGCGGCCCTCCGTCACGAGCCGGGTGACCGCCTCGACGAGCTTCACGTTGTCGAGCGGCTTGGTGAGGAACTCGTCGGCCTGCGCGCGCAGAGCCGAGACGGCGTACTCGACCGAGACGTGCGCGGTCATGACGACCACCGGCAGGAGCGGGTCGTTCCGACGCAGCTGCGCGAGCAGCTCCAGCCCGTCGAGTCCGGGCATCTCGATGTCCGTGACGACCACGTCCGGCGTGAAGGTCTCGAGCCGCGCGACGGCGGACTCGCCATCGTGAGCGACCACGACCTCGCAGCCGGCCCGCCTCTCGAGCACGGTCTTGACGAGCAGGGCGACGTCTGGGTCGTCGTCGACGACGAGGACGCGGGGAGCATCCTGGGGCATATCTGCAGCTCTCAGTGGGGAAGTCCCCCTGCCGGTCAGCGGCCGGCGTGGCACTCCCTGCGCCCTTCGCGCCGGGAGCTCGAGGGGAAGTCGAGCGGGTGTCTCTAAATACTGGCATATCAACAGACCGCCGCGATGGCGGCCACGGCTGCTCCCTCAGTACTCTCGAGGATGAAAGCGGTCTGCGGACGGCCGCCCCTCTCGAAACGGAGCGACCATGACCGACTCGACGCGGCCCGAAGACCCGCAGTACAGCCCTCCCGCGTGGGACGGAGCGCGACCGGCGGATGCCGCCGTGGATCCTGCCGCCTACCCGATGGCCGGCGCGGGACAGCCCACGCCGTACACCTCCCCCGCCGGGCAGGGGCTGGCGGTCGCGGGACTCGTCCTGGCCTTCGTCATCGCTCCGCTCGGACTGATCCTGAGCATCGTCGCCGCCGTCAGGCTCGGCAAGGCCGGGGCACCGCGCGGCCTCGCCATCGCGGGAATCGCGGTCGGCGCCGTCATCAGCGTCATCTGGATCATCGGCATCATCGTGCTCGTGAGCGTCTTCGCGAACCTGTTCTCGATGTGCGCCGACCTCGGTCCGGGCGTGTGGCAGGTCGGCGGAGTCACCTACACCTGCAGCTGAGTTCGCAGCCGAACGAGAAAGGGGCCGGATGCGATCGCATCCGGCCCCTTCTCGATTCGTCTCAGCGCTTGTAGTTCGGCGCCTCGACCACGATCTGCACGTCGTGCGGGTGCGACTCCTTGAGTCCCGCCGCGGTGATGCGCACGAACTTGCCGCGCTGCTTGAGCTCTTCGATGGTGCGGGCTCCGACGTAGAACATCGACTGCCGCAGTCCGCCGACCAGCTGATACGCGACGGCCGACACGGGGCCGCGATACGGCACCTGGCCCTCGATGCCCTCGGGGATCAGCTTGTCGTCGCTGGGCACGTCGGCCTGGAAGTAGCGGTCCTTCGAGTACGAGGTCTGCTTGCCGCGGGTCTGCATGGCCCCGAGGGAGCCCATGCCGCGGTACTGCTTGAACTGCTTGCCCGACTGGAAGACGATCTCGCCCGGCGACTCGTCGGTGCCGGCGAGCAGCGAGCCGAGCATCACGGCGTCAGCACCCGCGACGAGCGCCTTGGCGATGTCGCCGGAGTACTGCAGACCGCCGTCGGCGATCACAGGGACGCCGGCCGGACGTGCGGCGAGCGACGCCTCGTACACGGCCGTGACCTGGGGCACGCCGACGCCGGCGACGACGCGCGTCGTGCAGATGGAGCCTGGCCCCACGCCCACCTTGACCGCGTCGACACCTGCGTCGATGAGCGCCTGAGCGCCCTCGCGGGTGGCGACGTTGCCGCCGATGACGTCGATGTGCGCGAAGCTCTCGTCCGCCTTGAGCCGCGTGACGAGGTCGATCACGCCCTGTGACTGGCCGTTGGCCGTGTCGACGACGAGGACGTCGACTCCGGCGTCGCGCAGCGCCTCTGCGCGCTCCCAGGCATCGCCGAAGAAGCCGATGGCCGCGCCGACACGCAGACGACCCTGGTCGTCCTTCGTGGCGAGCGGGTACTTCTCGCTCTTGTCGAAGTCCTTGATGGTGATGAGACCGGCCAGCTTGCCGTCCTCATCGATGAGCGGCAGCTTCTCGACACGGTGATGCGCGAACAGGGCGATGACCTCGCCGGCGGCGACGCCCACCGGTGCGGTGACGAGACCCTCCGACGTCATGACGTCCTTCACGAAGGTGGTCTGACGCTCGAAGCCCGAGACGAAGCGCATGTCGCGGTTGGTGATGATGCCGACGAGGCGGCCGTCGGGGTCGACGACCGGCAGACCGGAGATGCGGTACTTGGCGCAGAGCGCGTCGACCTCTTCCACGGTCGCGTCGGGCGACGTCGTGATCGGGTCGGTGATCATGCCCGACTCGCTGCGCTTGACGCGGTCGACGTGGGCCGCCTGATCGGCGATGGAGAGGTTGCGGTGCAGGATGCCGATGCCGCCCTCTCGCGCCATCGCGATGGCCATGCGGGACTCGGTGACCGTGTCCATGGCGCTGGAGAGCAGCGGAGTCGCGACCGAGATACGGCGAGTGATCCGCGACGAGGTGTCTGCCTCGCTGGGGATGACGTCGGTGTGCCCGGGAAGGAGCAGCACATCGTCGTACGTGAGTCCGACGAAGCCGAAGGGGTCGTGCTGGTCCATGGATAGTCCTCCTGCGGGCGCGATCTGGGGCGAGGGTGTACCAATTCTAAGTGCGGAGCGGCTGAGGAAATTCCCTGCGCCCGCTGACATCGCGCGCAGGACGCCCCGGGTGACCTATCGGTATTTCGCAACTTCGTGATGGGATCGTTCTCACCGTGAGCAGATCGTGCCTTGGTCGAAACAGAGCCGACACATTACGCTCATACCGTCGTACATCAGGGCCGATGAACAACTCCGTCATGGCCTGTGTACTGGGCTGGAGGTTCTGTGCGTCCGACGATCTCGGCGAATCGAAGCGGAATGCGGTGGGTCATCATCCTGCTCGCGTCGCTCCTCGCCATCGCTTTCCTGTGGTTGCAGCCTCCGGCTGCGGCTTCCGCCGAAGAAACGGACGACGGCCAGGAGATCACAGACTTCTACTTCGCCGGTGTCATCACCTTCGATGACGACCCCGTCGAAGGCGTCGTGATGACGATCGAGGGCGGCGGCTTCGAAGGCGAGACCGAGACCGACGCCGAGGGCAAGTGGCGCCTGTACGTGCCCGAGAAGGACACGTACACGCTCACCGTCGACGAGGAGACCCTCCCCGACGGCGTGATCGTCGATGCGGCGCAGCTGCCCGAGGGCACTCAGCCCATCGCCGGCACGACGGCGTCGTTCGAGGTCGAGTTCGGCCTGACCGGCACGAAGATCCTCAACCTCTTCCTCGGTGAGGGCGAGAGGATGACGACGTCCTTCATCGACCAGCTCCTCTCACGTCTCGTGGGCGGCCTGAACTTCGGTCTGCTGCTGGCGCTCGCCTCCATGGGCGCGGCGCTCATCTACGGCACGACGCGGCTGTCGAACTTCGCTCACGCCGAGATGGTCACGTGGGGCGGCCTGGTCGCCCTCGTGACGACGAGCTTCTGGCATCTGCCGCTGTGGCTCGGCATCATCGCCGCCGTGATCGGAGGCGGTCTCTTCGGCTGGGCCCTGGATGCCGGCATCTGGCGTCCGCTGCGACGACGAGGCCTCGGTGTCGTGCAGCTGATGATCGTCAGCATCGGTCTGTCTCTCGCCCTGCGCTATGCGTTCCAGTACATGATCGGTGGTGGCACGCGCCAGCTCCCCGGGGCCAGCCCCGAGCCGTTCCGGTTCGGTCCGATCTCGCTGTCCTACATCGACCTGATCGGCATCGTGGTCAGCATCGTCGTGATCGTGGGCGTCGCGTTCTTCCTCACCCGCACCCGCATCGGCAAGGCGACCCGCGCCATCTCCGACAACCCGCAGCTCGCCGCAGCATCGGGCATCGACGTCGACAAGGTCGTGCGCTACGTCTGGATCCTGTCCGGCACGCTCGCCGCCATCTCCGGCATCCTCTGGGCCTACTTCCGCCCCGGCGTGAAGTGGGACATGGGCATGCAGATGCTGTTGCTGATCTTCGCCGCCATCACCCTCGGCGGGCTCGGCACGGCGTTCGGTGCGCTCGTCGGCTCCCTCATCGTCGGCATCGCGGTCGAGGTCTCCACCCTCTGGATCCCCTCGGATCTGAAGTATGCGAGCGCCTTGGTCGTGCTCATCGTGATCCTCCTCGTCAGACCGCAGGGCCTGCTGGGACGCAGGGAAAGGTTGGGCTGATCGCCATGGACTTCGGAAGCATCTTCTCGAACACAGCCGTCTATCTGTTCAGCCCCGTCACCCTCGCCTACGCGCTGGCGGCGACCGGTCTGGCCGTGCACTTCGGCTATGCGGGCCTGCTCAACTTCGGCATGGCCGCCTTCATGGCGGTCGGCGGATACGGATACGCGATCTCCGTGCTGACCTTCGGGCTCCCCTGGTGGGTCGGCATGCTCATCGGTCTCCTGGGGGGCGCGTTCTTCGCAGTCCTCCTCGGCATCCCGACGCTGCGGCTCCGTGCCGACTATCTCGCCATCGCGACGATCGCCGCGGGTGAGATCGTACGACTGCTCTTCACCACCCAGATCTTCGACGAGTACACCAACTCGGCCGACGGTCTCGCGCAGTTCAACGGCGGGTTCCGCGACGCCAATCCGTTCCCGCCGGGCACCTACGGCTTCGGACCGTGGACCTACAGCGCGAACGACCTGTGGAACCGGGTGTTCGGACTCATCGTGCTGCTCGTCGCGATCCTGCTGGTCTGGTCGCTCATGCGCAGCCCGTGGGGGCGCGTCCTCAAGGGAATCCGCGAGGATGAGGATGCCGTGCGCTCGCTCGGCAAGAACGTCTTCGCGTACAAGATGCAGGCGCTCGTCGTCGGTGGCGTGATCGGCGCAGCCGGAGGAATCGTCTTCGTCCTCCCCTCGGCTGTCGTGCCGGGCAGCTACACGACCTCGCTCACGTTCTTCCTGTGGACGATCCTGCTGCTGGGCGGCGCGGCCACCGTGTTCGGCCCGACACTCGGGGCCATCCTCTTCTGGGTCGTCTTCGCTTTCATGGCGAACCTGCTCCCGGCGATGGCGCGGTCCGGAATCCTGCCCATGTCCGACAGCCAGGCCTCGACCCTGGTGTTCATCTTCGTCGGCATCGCCCTGATGCTGCTCGTGATCTTCCGACCTCAGGGCATCCTCGGAGACAAGAGGGAGATGACCTTTGTCAAATGAACTGACCCCCGACGAGAGCGCCCAGACGGCGCCCGCGACCGGGAGCATCCGCCGACCGAAGACCACCGGACTCGCCAAGGGCCCCGCGGCCCCCGGCGTGCCGAAGGTCGATCCCATCCTGATCGCGGATGCCGTGCAGCGGCGCTTCGGCGGTCTGACGGCCGTCGACGTCGACCACGTCGAGATCCCTCGCGGCGCCATCACCGCTCTGATCGGCCCGAACGGAGCAGGGAAGACGACCCTGTTCAACCTGCTCTGCGGTTTCGACAAGCCGAACAGCGGGACCTGGTCGTTCGACGGCACGAGCCTCTCGGGCGTCCCCTCCTTCAAGGTGGCGCGCATGGGACAGGTGCGCACGTTCCAGTTGACCAAGTCGCTGTCGCTGCTCACCGTGCTCGAGAACATGAAGCTCGGCGCTCCGGGACAGCGCGGCGAGGGCTTCTGGTCGAGCCTGTTCCCGTTCCTGTGGCGCAAGCAGGATCAGGAGATCGAGGTCAAGGCCCGCGAGCTGCTGGCCCGCTTCAAGCTCGACGCCAAGGAGAAGGACTTCGCCGCGGCGCTCTCGGGCGGCCAGCGCAAGCTCCTCGAGATGGCGCGAGCGCTCATGAGCGATCCGACCCTGGTGATGCTCGACGAGCCGATGGCCGGCGTCAATCCGGCGCTGACCCAGTCGCTCCTCGATCACATCCTCGACCTCAAGGGCCTGGGCATGACGGTGCTGTTCGTCGAGCACGACATGCACATGGTCCGCCACATCGCCGACTGGGTCGTGGTCATGGCCGAGGGCAAGGTCGTCGCCGAGGGCCCGCCCGACGAGGTCATGGAGGACCCGGCCGTGGTCGACGCCTATCTCGGCGCCCACCAGGACCTCGATCTCGGTGCCGTGACCGGTCGCATCCCCGTGATCGAGAACGCCACCGCCACCAAGCTCCGCGAGCAGATCGAAGCAGAAGCCGAGGCGGAGCTCGAAGCGACGAGCACGCCGGATCACGACCAGAAGGACAACGCATGAGCGCCGAGACCTCCGCTGCGGCACCGCGAACGGACGACATCGTCGTCGAGCTGAAGGACGTGCACGCCGGCTACCTGCCCGGTGTGAACATCCTCAACGGCGCCAACCTCGTCGCCCGACAGGGCGAGCTGATCGGCATCATCGGCCCCAACGGCGCCGGCAAGTCGACCCTGCTGAAGGCGATCTTCGGGATGGTGAACGTCCGCAGCGGCGAGATCACCGTGAACGGAGAGAGCATCATCGGGTTGAAGGCCGACAAGCTCGTCAAGCGGGGCGTCGCCTTCGTGCCGCAGACGAACAATGTGTTCCCCTCGCTCTCCATCGAGGAGAACCTGCAGATGGGGCTGTATCAGAACCCCAAGATCTACGCCGAGCGCCTCGAGTTCGTCACCGGCATCTTCGCCGAGCTCGGCAAGCGCCTCAAGCAGCGCGCCGGTTCGCTCTCGGGCGGCGAGCGGCAGATGGTGGCGATGTCGAGGGCACTCATGATGGATCCGTCGGTGCTGCTTCTCGACGAGCCCTCCGCCGGCCTCTCCCCCGTGCGTCAGGACGATGCGTTCATCCGCGTCTCCGACATCAACAAGGCGGGCGTGACGACGATCATGGTCGAGCAGAACGCGCGGCGCTGCCTGCAGATCTGCGACCGCGGCTACGTGCTCGACCAGGGCAAGGATGCGTACGAGGGCACCGGACGCGACCTGCTGAACGATCCGAAGGTCATCGGCCTCTACCTCGGAACTCTCGGCACCGACGCCGCCTGAGGGCTCCCACGACAGAGGGGCGGATGCGACTCGCATCCGCCCCTCTTCTGTCCCCCCGCGCAGCTCCGGACACGCGGCCGCAGCTCGGGGCACGCACACGACGAAGGCCCCGGATCGAGGATCCGGGGCCTTCGCTCGTGATCAGTTGGTGCGGGAGATCAGGTTGTCGGCGCCGTACTCGTACGTGCCGATCGATGCACCCTGCGGGTCGCCGTTCTCATCGAACGTGATCTCGCCGGAGTAGCCGTCGTAGTCGGCGGTTCCACCGTCGTTGATGATCGCCGCGCAGTCCTCGAAGCTGGTGCACTTCTCACCGTCTCCGCTGCCGCCCGAGACCTCGGCCATCTTCGCAGCGATGTCCGCGCCCTCGGTCGAACCGGCGGCGAGAGACGCGAGTGCGACGAGCACGACCGCGTCGTAGGCCTCGGCCGCGTAGGTGAAGTCGTTGACCTCGGGGTTGCCCTCACCGGTCCAGAACGTCTGCAGACGGTCGGTGAAGTCGTCCTCGAGCGCCGGTCCCGGCTTCGTGCCCTGTGCGCCCTCGAGCGAGAACGGGAAGTTCGTGTCGGGCGAGGAACCGTAGTCCGACAGGTTTCCGTCGACGAGGTAGAACTTGTCGGGCGAGATGCCGGCGTTGACCAGCAGCGGGGCGATCGTCTTGAACTGGTCGAACGACACGATCGCGACGGCGTCGGGGTTCTGAGCCTTGATCGTCTCGACCTGTGCGTCGAACTGACCGTCACCGACGTTGTACGACGCGTCAGCGACGACCTCGCCACCCGCGTTCTCGAACGTCGACTTGATGTTGTCGAACAGTCCGGTTCCGTAGGCGTCGTTCTGGTAGATCACGCCGAGGGTCTTGTGTCCGTCTTCGGCGATCAGGTTGCCGAGGACCTCACCCTGCAGAAGGTCGCTGGGCGCGGTGCGGAAGTAGAGACCGTTGTCGTCCCAGTCGGTGAAGTCCGGGCCGGTGTTCGAGGCCGAGATCTGCAGGATGCCGGCGCTGACGTTTCCGTCGAGGATCAGGCGGGAGACGCCCGACGCCGCGGCACCGACGATGGCGGTGACGCCCGCGCCCTGGAGCTTGCTGATCGACGTCTCGTAGGCCTTGGTGTCGGTGTCGCCTTCGTCTTCAGCCGTCAGGTTGATCGTGACGCCGGCAGCAGCATCGTTGACCTCCTTGACCGCGAGGCCGACGCCGGATTCCATGGGCGGGCCGAGGAACGACAGCGAACCGGTCTGCGGCAGCAGCGAGCCGAGCTCGAGCGTGAGGTCGGCCGACGATCCGCCGCCGCCGCCACCGTCGGACGGCTCCTCAGAGGGCGTGCCGCTGCAGCCTGCGACGACGATCGCCGAGACGCTCAGCAGCGCGACTCCGGCGAGAATCTTGGCGCTGCGCGAGCGCGTGAATGAGGTCATGATGCTCCCTTGCGTGACTGGCCGTGGATTGTGACCACGGTCGGGTGCTCTAACACTAGGACTGAAAGGCTTCGCGTAGGGGTCGCCGATGTTTCGGTGCGTTAACGATCCGACACCGAGTTTCCGGACGGGTGAACCGGGAGTTCAGACGAGTGTCGGCTGATCGATCCGGCGTCCGCGACGCGCGGCGAGCAGCAGGTCGATCAGGAACACGAGGATCGCGACCCAGACGATGATGAAGCCCGCCCACCGCTCGGGCGGCATCGGCTCGCCGAGCACGACCGCGCCGATGATGAACTGCATGACGGGGGTGATGAACTGGATCATCCCGATGACGGTGAGGTTGATGCGTCGGGTGCCCGCGGCGAAGAGCAGCAGGGGCACCGCCGTGGCCACACCGGCGAACGCGAGAAGCACCGCATGCCACACACCGTGGGAGCCCATCGTGATCCCGGCAGGGGTGGCGGCGACGAGGATCAGCTGCACGACGGCGATCGGGATCAGCCAGAACGACTCGAGCGTGAGTCCGCTGACCGCATCGACCGCGGGGCCGATCTTCTTCTTGATGAGTCCGTAGACGCCGAACGAGGCGGTCAGCGAGAGGGCGATCCACGGGAACTCGCCGTAGAAGAGGACGATCACGATCACGGCGGCCGCCGCGATGCCGATCGCCGCCCACTGGAGCCTGCGGATGCGCTCCTTGAGCACGAACACCCCGAGCAGCACGGTGGTGATCGGGTTGATGAAGTAGCCGAGGCTGGTCTCCACGATGTTCCCGGAGAGGGTTCCGATGAGGAACACCTGCCAGTTGACGTAGATCAGGACACCCGCCAGAGCCGTCCATCCCAGCAGCCTCGGCTGTCGGACGATGACGCCGAAGGCGGCCCAGCCGCGCATCACGGTGAGGAGGAGCAGGCAGAAGACGAACGACAGCAGCACGCGCCACGCGACGACCTCCCACGGACCGGTGGGCACGAGCAGCAGGAAGTAGAGGGGCAGCACGCCCCAGAGCAGATACGCTCCCCCCGCGTACGCGACTCCCGCCGTCTGAGTGGCTCGGGAGGCGGCGTTCGTCGGGGTCACCGCACAACCCTATGCCCGTCGCCGCGCCGCCTCCGACCCACGAGACCAGCCATCCGGACATTGGCAGGAATCGATGCACCGGTGGCCGAACACGCAGGAAGGCCCGGATGCGTGATGCATCCGGGCCTTCCGAAGACGTTGTCTCAGCGGACGACGACTGCGAGCACGTCGCGAGCCGACAGGACGAGGTACTCGTCTGCGCCGAACTTCACCTCGGTGCCGCCGTACTTGCTGTAGAGCACACGGTCGCCCACGGCGACGTCGAGCGGAACGCGGTTGCCGTTGTCATCGATGCGGCCGGGGCCCACGGCCACGACCTCGCCCTCCTGGGGCTTCTCCTTGGCGGTGTCGGGGATGACCAGGCCACTCGCGGTGGTCTGCTCGGCCTCGACCTGCTTGATGACGATGCGGTCCTCGAGCGGCTTGATGGAAACCGACACGGTCTACCTCTTCTTTCTTGACGCTGACAGGAAGACTTTTCGCACTCTCAACCCGAGAGTGCTAATCCAGTCTAGGCGTTCCGCTGGCACTCACGCAATGCGAGTGCCAATGCGGCGAACAGCCCGCCGCCTAAGCTGGGGCAGTGGAGATCTCCGAGCTGCGCGCACTGCTCACCCCCGAGGGCCTGAAGACGCTGGACGAACTCGGCCCCGTCGACGAGGTCGCCGACGTCGCTCGGATCGTATCCCGGCTGCGTGCGGCCGGCCACTCGCCCGAGCTCGTCTCGGCCGTGGTCGGACAGGCACGACTTCGCACCAAGGCGAAAGGCAAGTTCGGCGACTTCGCGGCCCGGATGCTGTTCACCCGGGCCGGACTCGAGCAGGCGACACGGCTGGGCGTGGCCGCCCGGCATGCCCAGCGGATGCGCCGCGCCGGCATCACTCGCGTCGCGGATCTCGGCTGCGGCATCGGCGGGGATTCTCTTGCCTTCGCCGGTGCAGGGCTCGACGTCGTCGCCGTCGACGCCGACGAGGTGACCTCGGCGATCGCGGCGTACAACCTGGCGCCTCTCGGAGACAGCGCGAGGGTGATCCACGGCACGGCCGAGGCGCACGTGCCCGTCGAGGGCCACGAGAACCAGGCGATCTGGATGGATCCGGCCCGCCGCACCGCCGGGCACAGCGAGACGCGCCGGGTCTCGTCCGATGACTACTCTCCGCCGCTGGACTGGGCCTTCGATGTGGCCTCGCGCACATCGACGGGCATCAAGCTCGGTCCCGGTCACGACCGCGATTCGATTCCCGTCGACGCCGAGGCGCAGTGGGTGAGCGCAGACGGCAGCGTGGTCGAGCTCGTGCTCTGGACGCGCGCACTCGCCCGCGACGGCATCCGCCGTTCCGCCCTCGTGATCCGCGGCGAGCGCTCACATGAACTCACCGCAGGCGCCGACGCCGTCGACGAGCCCGTGCGGGAACTCGGCGCGTTCCTGCACGAGCCGGACGGGGCGGTGATCCGGGCGCGTCTGATCGGCGATGTCGCGCGCAGCCTCGACGCGGGAATGCTCGACGAGCGCATCGCGTACCTCACCTCCGACGCCGCGGTCACCAGTCCGTTCGTGCAGTCGTTCCGGGTGCGCGAGACGATGCCGGCGAACCCGAAGGCGATCAGCGCCGTCCTCAAGGCGAACGACATCGGCTCCCTCGAGATCAAGAAGCGCGGCATGGACATCGACCCCGCGGCCTTCCGCAAGAAGCTGGCGCTGCGGGGCGAGCAGACCGCGACGCTGATCCTCACTCGCGTGGGTGATCAGCGACGAGCGATCCTCGCCCATCGGGTGCCGACAGCCGGCTGACGTCTACCCGGCGCCTAGCCCTCGGAGTCGTCGGACGGGATGTCGACCTGGATCGGATCCTGGTATTCGCCGCCGAGCTCGAGCGTCTCACCGGGCCTCACCGTCTGCTCTGCCGTCGCCGTCGTGCTGTCTCCGGACACCACGAGGTAGGGCATGCCGTTCGACGTGTACGCGAGACGCACGCTCCAGTCGGAGATCATCCCTCCGGCCTCGTCCACGATGGTTCCGGCGACCTCGATGACGTCCGCCGACGATTGTCCCTCGCTCGCCGGGCGGCATTCGACGGCCTGGACGGCATCGACGACGAGGCAGTCCTGGATGTCGTCGCTCTCGACGCGCTGTGCGCGCCAGACCGGGGCATCGCGGAAGTACCCGACGACCGAGAAGGAGAACTCTTCGAAACCCTCCTCGACCAGCTGCTCGGCGCGTTCCCGCTCGTCGCCCTGGAACTGCGACAACCAGGAGTTCTCGTCCGAACGCCATCGCTGGATGATGCCGACGACCTCCCCGTTCATCGCTCGCGCGGCCGACGCCCAGATCTCCTCGAGCCCCTCGTCCCCCTCCCCCGGCACCGCGACGCTCGCGTTCAGGCCGATGCCGTTCCCGTTGTCGAGATCGGCCGCGGGCTGGCACTGATCCGCCGACTTGTCGGCGGCGTCGAGCGTCAGGCACACCGTCTCGCCGTCGTCCTTCGTCGCGTACCAGACGAGGGCGTCCTCGTCCTGTCCGATCGCGCGCAGACTGCCCGGGTCGAACCCGCCCTCGGCCTGCAATTCCGCACGCCGCTCCTGCTGCGCGGAAGTCAACGCGACGGCATCGCCGGAACGCCCGAAGAGCGCCCAGCCGGTGCCGAGACCGATCACGAGCAGAAGTGCGGATGCCGCGGCGATCGCCTTCCAGTGCTGACGGAATGCCGCGCGGAGGCCTCCGGTCTCGGTGGACTGACTTCCGTCGTCCGCGTGTTCGACGGGCGCGCTGGGGGAAGCGTCGGCGACGGGTGCCTGACCGTCACGGAACGGCTTCTCCGACGTCGGCGGCTCGTGGGCCGGTCCCTGCCCGACCGGCGCGTCGACCCGGTCGCGCGGGCCAGGGTCGACCCGGTCAGGCCTGCCAGGCTCGCCGCGCAGCGATTCGAGCTCTCTCAGCCTCGCCGCCTCGGCCTCGGTCAGGCCGCCGTCGCGGCCGTACGCTTTGACCTGCAGTGCGCGCAGCTCAGCAGAGTCACTCTCCTGCAGCATCGTCGCCCTCCCAGCCCTTCGTCACGGTCAGGTACTGCTGACCGTAGCCGAACCGGTACTCGTAGCGGGTCGTCTTCCCCTCACCCACGACGTCGAGCACGAGCGTCCTGTCCGCGTCGGCGAGCATGATGCTGTCATCGCAGGCCATCGGAGGGTCGGGCATCGACCCGTCGTAGACGAGACAGTACCTCTGCGTGGACATGTCGATCCCCGTCCAGATCGGCACGTCATCGTCGTAGCCGGCGACCAGGATCGTCCGCCGGTCCAGTCCCGTCCGCTCGGCGAGGGCGGTCGCCGCCTCCGCCTCGTCGGGGCTGGCGAACATCGCCGTGGACTGCGGCGAGGTGATGTAGCTGCGGGTGACGACCGCCGGCTCGCCGGCCGGCGTGAGGAACATCTGCGCCTCGACGTCATAAGTCTGACTCTGGCTCACGGGTTTCGTGAGAGTGGCATTCACGCCCTGGACCACGGCCTGCTCCCGCGTCGTGCACGCGGGAGCCGTCGCGTCCTCGTGTCCGAGCACCAGGCACACGTCAGCGCGCTCGTTCTTCGTCGCGAACCAGATCACGACGCCTTCTTCCTCCGCCATGGCCCGCACCGACCCCGGGTCGAAGCCCCCCGATGCGACGATCGCGCTCTGCCACTCCTCCTGCTGGGCGCTGAGCTGCATCGGCGCGGGACCCCGGTCGGTGAAGAGAAGCCAGCCCAGCGCGAGGCCGATGACCGCGAAGGCCGTGGCGACCGCGACCGCGAGACGCCGATGGTGTCGCAGCGCGATGAGCGGGGACTCGCCCTGGCGCTCGACGTCCACGACCGGGTCGGCAGGTGACGCGCTCCCCTCCTCCTCGGCAACGCCCCGCGGAGCCTGCGCAGGGTCCGGCGCACGCGTCTCCGGACTTCTCGTCGCCGGCGGCCCCGCCAGACGCGTCTTCGCGGATTCCAGCTCGCGCAGCCGCGCTGCATCCGCCGCGCTCAACGCCCCCGCACGGCCGTACGCCCGCGCCTGGAGCGCGCGCAGCTCGACGGATCGGTCCGCGTCGAGCATCGGCTATCCGAGTCTCTCGAACTGCATCCCGGCCCAGACGAGCCAGCCGAGGCTGTAGACGGTCGCACACAGACCGAGAACGAGCGCCCAACGAGCGATGGCGCGGCTCTCGACCGGTCGGCGCAGCGACATGATCGACGCGATCACGGCGACGATGGCGATCGGGATGCCCCAACCGACGAAGAACGACGCGGCCAAGGCGACGACCGCCGCCATCAGCGCCCAGGGAGCGAGGCGGGTGTCGTCCACGGCGGACGTGCCCGTCGCCGGCTCCCAGTCGCTCTCCCGACCGATGTCCTCGGCGACTGGCCCCGTGACGACCACCGGCTCGACTCCGACCGGGCCGGTGGGGAGCTTCGTGTATCCCTCGCGGCGCGACCCAGGTATGCGCGCCGACCCCGCCGGATGCTCGACCTCGCCGCTCGGACGCTCGATCCTGGTCGGCGGCACCGCGGCACTCGAGGCGGTCCCCGGTTCTGCACCCGCCCTATCCGGAGTGCGAGGCACGTCGCTCATCACATCACCGCGACGCGCTCGTCGACCTGGATCTCGGTGACGGGAAGCGTCGAGTCGGCTCCGAACGCCAGCGTCGACGGGCGACGGCCGGACGCGATGAGCTCCGCGGCGAGCGCCGCGATCATCGCGCCGTTGTCGGTGCACAGCGACAACGGCGGGATGCGCACCGTCACGCCGGCCTTCTCCGCCCTCGCGAGGGCGACCTCGCGGAGTCGTCGGTTGGCGATCACTCCTCCACCGAGCAGCAGGCGGGGCACGCCGAGGTCTGCGCACGCGGCGAGCGCCTTCGTCACGAGCACATCGACGACCGCCTCACGGAAGCTCGCGGCGACGTCGGCGACGGGCACGGGAACGCCGTCTGCCTCGCAGCGCTCGACCCAGCGCGCGACAGCGGTCTTGAGCCCGGAGAAGGAGAAGTCGTAACGGTGCTTCGCGAGGTCGGAGGCGCGCGAAAGCCCTCGAGGGAAGCGGATCGCGTTCGGATCTCCGTCGAGTGCCGCTCGATCGATCTCGGGTCCGCCGGGGTACGGCAGCGACAGCAGTCGGGCGACCTTGTCGAATGCCTCCCCCGCGGCATCGTCCATGGTCTCGCCCAGCATCTCGACGTCGGTCGTGAGATCGCGCACGTGCAGCAGCGAGGTGTGCCCGCCCGATACCAGCAGCGCGATCGTCGGGTACTCCAGCGGCTCGGAGTCGGGAGTCAGGATGTCGGCGGCGATGTGTCCGACCAGGTGATTGACCGCGTACAGCGGCTTGTCGAGCGACACCGCCAGACCCTTGGCGGCGCCGACGCCGACCATGAGCGCTCCCGCGAGGCCGGGTCCGCTCGTGACGGCCACGGCGTCGAGGTCGCCGAGCCGCACCCCGGCCTCGGCCAGGGCGGCGTCGATCGAGGGTTGCAGGGCCTCGAGATGGGCACGGGCGGCGACCTCGGGAACCACTCCGCCGTAGCGGGCGTGCTCGTCCATGCTCGACGCGATCGTGTTCGAGAGCAGCCTGCGTCCGCGGACGATCCCGATGCCGGTCTCGTCGCAGCTCGTCTCGATGCCCAGCACCAGCGGCTCGGTCATGAGGTCGCCTCCTTCGCGGCATCCGACGCCGTCTCATCTCGATGCTCGGAGCGCGGATGCTGCAGGGCGAGGCGCATCACGATCGCGTCGACGTCGTCGGGCTGGTAGTAGCGGGGGCGACGTCCGATCTCCTCGAACCCCTCCGAGCGGTACAGCCCCTCGGCACCGGGGTTGTCTGCCCGCACCTCGAGGAAGACCTCTCTGGCTCCGCGTTCCACCGCGGCATCGAGAAGGGACCGCAGAAGCGCCCGGCCGCGGCCGCGACCGCGGTGCTCGACGTCGAACGCGATGGTCTGGATGTCGGCGTCACTCGACCCCTGCAGTGCACGGACTCCGCCGTAGCCGATGATCGCGCCGTCCTGCTCGTCGACCAGATAGCGTCCGTGCGGGCTCGCGAGCTCCAGGGCCATCGCCTCCGAGCTCCACGCGTCGGTGGGGAACGAGCGGTGCTCTATCGCCATGATGGCGTCGAGATCGTCGGGCGTCGCGTCGCGCAGCGTCATGACCCCACCTTCTTGGGCGCTCCCGGCACGGTGACGTCGGGCTGACGCAGATAGATCGGCTCGGTGCCCGCGAGTGTGCGCCCGGCAGCCAACGCCCTCGCGCCCACGCGAGCCAGATCGACGCCCGACAGCGTCTCCACATCGATACGGCGGATCCCCTGGAGGTGCTCGTCGGCGTCGACGCGTGCGACCAGCACGGTGTCGGTGATGACGTGCGGGATGCCGTCGGCATCCGTTCCGTCGAAGACGGTGATGGCGACCTCTCGGCGGCGGGCGTCCGTCACGATGGCGAACGGCCCGGTCACGGCGTGATGCTCGACGGCCGTGAGCGCTGCGGCGAAGTGGCTCGGCACGGGGACGACGGGGATGCCACGCCCCAGCGCGAACGTGCGTGCCGTCGCGATGCCGATGCGGAGTCCGGTGAACGGCCCCGGGCCCATACCGGCCACCACATGATCGATCGGGCCTGATCCGGGCGCGTCGAGGGCCCGCACGAGAAGCTCGCCGATGACCTCCGCGTGACGGAGCGGATCGGCGGCCGAGGCATCTGACAGACGAGTGCCGTCATCGTCGATGAGGGCGACGGCGGTGCCCAGGGAGGTGTCGACGGCGAGGATCACCTCTCCAGGGTAGTCGTCGTTCAGCCGGTGATCGCTGAGCGTCCGCCACGCGTGATCGACACGTGCCGCGGTGCGTCGGCGTCGAGCTCCGAGGGGTCGAGCTCGTCGTCACCGCCGACGGGACGCTCCAGCTCGATGTCCCACCAGGTCTCGGCCAGGTCCTCGGCCATCCCGCGTCCCCACTCGATCACCACGACCGATCGTGCGAGGTCGAGGTCGAGATCGTCGAGCTCTGCCCCTGAGCCGAGCCGGTAGGCGTCGACGTGCACGAGCGGCGCGCGTCCGACGAGCGAGGGGTGCGTGCGGGCGATCACGAAGGTGGGGCTCTGCACGGGGCCGCGTACGCCCAGACCCTCCGCGAGTCCGCGGGTGAACGTCGTCTTGCCTGCGCCGAGCGGGCCGGTGAGGATCAGCAGGTCGCCCGCTTCGAGCTGCTCGCCGATGCGGAAGCCGAGCTGCTCCATCGCGTCCGAGGTCTCGATCTCGCGGCGCCCCAGGAAGGACGGGTCGACGCTCATGCCGACCGCCGGGGCACACGGGCGCCGATGCGCGTCACGATCTCGTAGTCGATGGTCGATGCGGCGTTCGCCCACTCCGATGCCGAGGGCACGCCGAGCGTCGGGTCGCCGAACAGCACGACCTCGTCGCCGATCGACACCGGGGCGTCCCCGACGTCCACGACGAACTGGTCCATGGCGATGCGGCCGACGTTCGTGTATCGGCGCCCGGCGATCGATACGGGCAGGCGCCCGGATGCGTGGCGCGGCACGCCGTCGGCGTATCCCAGCGGGACGAGCACCAGGGTCGTGTCACGGGAGGTGCGGTGGTCGTATCCGTACGACACCCCGGCGCCGGCCGGCACGCGGCGGACGGCGGCGATCGCCCCCCGCAGCGTCATGGCCGGGCGAAGCCCCAGCTCCGCAGAAGAGCGGTCGTCGAACGGCGAGAGGCCGTAGATGCCGATGCCGATGCGCACGGCGTCCAGACGCATCTCCGGAAGGTCGATCGCGGCCGCCGTCGCCGCGATGTGCCGGATCTCGGGATGGATGCCGAACGACGCCGCCGCCGTGACCGCCTCCTCGAACTTCGCGAGTGCCGCCCGGTCGTCCTGGGGCGACGTGTTCGAGAGGTGGCTGAAGAGCCCGACGATGCGCAACCGCCCGATGCGTTCGAGGCGCGCGGCTTCAGCGAGCACACGACGCCAGTCCGCCGGGGCGATGCCGTTGCGCGACAGCCCGGTCTCGAACTTGAGGTGCACGCCGACCGGGCGGTCGACCGAGGCGACCGCTCCCGCCGCTTCGAGCTGATCGAACGACGAGATTCCCACCTCGATGTCGTGCGCCGCAGCCTGGTCGAAACGCTCGCCCGGCGCGTGCAGCCAGGCGACGATCGGAGCGGTGATGCCCTGACGACGGAGTTCGAGCGCCTCGGGGATCTCGGCGACCCCCAGACGAGTGGCACCCCCGGCGAGGGCGGCGACGGCGGCCGCGGCAGCCCCGTGGCCGTAGGCGTTCGCCTTCACGACGGCGATGACCTGCACGCCGGTGAGTCTGCGGAAATGGCGGACGTTGTCACTGATGGCATCCAGCTCGATGCGGGCCTCGCGGAACGGAACGGTCACAGCGGCTCTCCTTCGGCGACCACGAACGCTGCGGCGAGCCCCGCGTCATGGGTGAGGGTCAGGTGCAATCGGGTGATCCCGCGCTCTGCGACGACGTCGGCGGTGGAACCGGAGAGCACGAAATGCGGGCGGCCGGATGCCTCGGAGGCGATCTCGATCTCGATCCAGTGCACGCCGTCAGAGCCGCCGAGCGTCTTGATCAGGGCTTCCTTCGCGGCATAGCGCGCGGCGAGCGACGGCAGCCGGAGACCCCGCTCCCCCGGCGCGAACAGCCGCTCCCGAAGCCGCGGCGTGCGCTCCATCGTCCGCTCGAACCGCGGGATGTCCACGAGGTCGATGCCGGTCCCGATGATCACCAGTTCAGCCTAGTCGCGGCATCCCGAATCGGTCGGCCAGCCTCTGCACCGCGCCCGTGCCCCGGATGGGTGACGTGTCTCGATGAGCGGCCACTGGAGGCCGACGACGCTTACTCGACGGTGACGGACTTGGCGAGGTTGCGCGGCTGGTCGACGTCGAGCCCCTTGGCCGTGGCGAGCGCCATCGCGAAGATCTGCAGCGGGACGACAGCGAGCAGCGGCTCGAACATCGCGCCGGCGAGCGGGATGCGGATGACCTCGTCGGCGAACGGCAGCACGGCCGCATCGCCCTCTTCCGCCACCACGATCACCCGAGCTCCGCGAGCGCGGATCTCCTGGATGTTCGAGACGACCTTGGAGTGGACCACAGCCGAGTGTCGAGGCGACGGCACCAGCACGAAGACGGGCTGTCCGGGCTCGATCAGCGCGATCGGGCCGTGCTTCAGCTCGCCGGCGGCGAACCCCTCCGCGTGGATGTACGAGATCTCCTTGAGCTTCAGCGCGCCTTCGAGTGCGATCGGGAAGCCCACGTGACGACCGAGGAACAGCACCGAACGAGTGTCGGCCATCCAGCTCGCGAGCTGGGTGACATGCTCCTGCTCGCTCTCGAGGACCTTGGCGATCTTCTCGGGAAGGGCGGTGAGCTCGGCGACGTCGACCGACGCGTCCTGGACGGAGCCGCGCACGCGCCCCACGTGCAGGCCGAGCAGCAGCAGAGCGGTGATCTGCGCGGAGAAGGCTTTCGTCGACGCCACTGCGACCTCAGGGCCGGCGTGGGTGTAGACCACCGCATCGGACTCGCGAGGGATCGTCGCACCCTGCGTGTTGCAGATGGAGAGGGTGCGCGCGCCGCGCTCCCTCGCGTACTTGACGGCCATCAACGTGTCCATCGTCTCGCCGGACTGGCTGATCGAGATCACGAGGGTGTCGTCGCCGATCACCGGGTCGCGGTAACGGAACTCGTGCGCGAGCTCGACGTCGACGGGGACCCGCGCCCACTGCTCGATCGCGTACTTGCCGACGAGCGCCGAGTACGCGGCCGTACCGCAGGCGGTGATGATGATGCGGTTGATGCCGAGGAACAGGTCGTCGAGCCCGTCGAGCTCGGGGATCACGACCTGGTCGCCCTGGATGCGGCCACGGATCGTGTTGGCGACCGCCTCGGGCTGCTCGGCGACCTCCTTGGCCATGAAGCTCGACCAGCCGCCCTTCTCGGCGGCGGCGGCGTCCCACGAGACGTCGAACGGCTCGGCCTCGACAGGCGTGCCGGCGAAGTCGGTGACGGTGACGGCGTCCGGGGTGATCGAGACGATCTGGTCCTGGCCGATGGCCAGTGCCTTGCGGGTGTGCTCGATGAACGCGGCGACGTCGGAGCCGAGGAAGTTCTCACCCTCGCCGAGGCCGATCACCAGGGGCGAGTTGCGGCGAGCACCCACGACCAGGCCCGGGTGGTCCTGATGCATCGCGAGCAGGGTGAAAGCGCCCTCGAGGCGGTTGACGACGGCGCGGAACGCGCCCTGCAGGTCTCCGCCGTTGTTGCGGTACTCGCGGCCGAGCAGCGCGGCAGCGACCTCGGTGTCGGTCTCGCTGCGGAAGCTGACGCCATCGGCGAGCAGCTCGTCGCGGAGCGAGGCGAAGTTCTCGATGATGCCGTTGTGGATCACGGCGAGCTTGTCGTCATCGGCGAGATGCGGGTGCGCATTCTCGTCGGTGGGCCCACCGTGGGTGGCCCAGCGGGTGTGCCCGATGCCCGTGTTGCCGTCCGACAGCTCGGCATCCTTCAGCGAATCGCGCAGCATGGCGAGCTTTCCCGCCTTCTTGCGCATCCCGAGGGAACCGTCGCCGTCGATGACGGCGACACCCGCGGAGTCATACCCGCGGTACTCGAGACGGGCGAGGCCTGCGAGCAGGATGTCCTGGCTGGGCCGCGGGCCCACGTATCCGACGATTCCACACATGTCGTCAAGAGTAAGGCGGGCTTTTTGCGAAGGTTCCGAACGAAATAGCCGACCGGTCAGAGCTTCCGCAGGAGCACGCTCTCGACGCTGTGGTCGACGCCCTTGTTGAGCACGAGACGCGCGCGATGCTTGGTCGGCATAACGTTCTCGACCAGGTTCGGCATGTTGATCTCGTTCCAATAGCCGAGAGCCGTCGTGATCGCCTCGTCATCGGTCAGGTGGGCGAAGACGTTGAAGTAGGACGAAGGATTCGAGAACGCGCCCTGGCGCAGTGCGAGGAACCGATCGACGTACCACTTCTCGATGTGCGAGGTGTCGGCGTCGACGAAGATCGAGAAGTCGAAGAGGTCGCTGACGGCCACGTCATTGGGGGCGGGCGGCGGCTGGAGGACGTTCAGGCCCTCGACGATCACGACGTCGGGGCGACGGACGACCACATGGGCGTCGGGGACGATGTCGTAGCGCATGTGCGAGTAGAACGGCGCCCGCACCTCTGCCGCACCGCTCTTCACCTCGGTGAGGAACTCGAGCAGCGCCCTCCGGTCGTAGGACTCCGGAAAACCCTTGCGCTCCATCAGCCCCCTGCGCTCGAGCTCGGCATTCGAATACAGGAACCCGTCCGTCGTCACGAGCTCGACGCGAGGGGTGCCCGGCCAGCGGCTCATCAGCTCGCGCAGCAGACGGGCGATCGTCGACTTTCCGACGGCGACGGAGCCGGCGACTCCGACCACGAACGGGGTCGTGGAATCGTCCTCCTGAAGGAACGAGCTGGTCGCGGCGCCCAGACGCTTGGTGGCCGTCGCGTAGAGGCTCAGCAGTCGACTGAGCGGCAGATAGACCTCGCGCACCTCGGCGAGGTCGAGCCGGTCGCCGATGCCCCGGAGTTCGACGACCTCGGTCTCGGTGAGCGGCTGGTCGAGTCCCGCCGCCAATCGCGCCCATTCATCGCGCCCGATCTCGCGATACGGAGACAGCGGCAGCGTGGGGTCGGCGGTGGTCACGGATACATCGTAACGGCGCACGAGTAGTCTCTATCCGTGCGCCTGGGAGTACTCGACATCGGTTCCAACACCGTCCACATGCTCGCCGCCGACGTCCGCCCCGGCGGCAGGCCGCTGGCGACCACCAGCGACCGCACCGTCCTGCGCCTGATGCGCTACCTCACGGATGACGGATCGATCTCGGAAGAGGGGGTGCGCGCACTCGAAGCGGCCGTGGCCCAGGCGCGCGCGGTCGCGGAAGCCGAGCGGGTCGATGAGCTGCTCGCCACCGCGACGAGTGCGGTGCGCGACGCCCGGAACGGCGCCGACGTGATCGCCCGCATCGAAGCCGCCCTCGGCCAGCCTCTGCAGGTGCTCGATGGAGAGACCGAGGCCGAACTCACCTTCCTCGCCGTTCGGCGCTGGTTCGGCTGGTCGGCAGGCCAGCTCCTTCTCCTCGACATCGGCGGCGGATCGCTCGAGGTCGCGGCGGGCGGCGACGAGCTTCCCGACGCCGCGGCATCCGTCCCACTCGGAGCCGGTCGGATGACCGTGCAGTTCCTTCCGCAGGACCCGCCGGGCGAAGACGACGTCGAGCGGCTTCGCGAGCACGCGAGCGCCACCCTTGCCGAGGTGCTTCCCCGATTCACCGCGCTCCCGCGGCCCGATCACGTCGTCGGCTCCTCGAAGGCGATCCGATCTCTGGCTCGACTGGCCGGCTATCCGGTTCCCGGCTGGTCGGGGATCCAGCGCATGGTGCTGCCGCGAGCAGCGCTGGGATCGTGGATCCCTCGACTCGCTCGCCTGCCCGCATCCGCGCGGCAGGAGCTGCCCGGGATCACGGCGGATCGCACGTTCCAGATCGTCGCCGCCGCGGTATCGCTGCACACGGCCATGACGGCGCTCGACGTCGATGAGCTCGAAGTGTCGCCGTGGGCTCTGCGCGAGGGCGTGCTGCTGAGATACATCGAGCAGTTGAACTGGAGCGCGCCGCGCGACTGACCAGGGGTCGGTGCCGCACGGCGCGCTCGACGGTTCAGAGGGAGAGGCGCTCCCGCACCACATCGACGAGGCGGTCCGCGTACGACTGCGCGGATTCCGCATCCGGCGCCTCGACCATGACTCGGACGAGCGCCTCGGTGCCCGACTTGCGCAGGAGCACCCGGCCCGTCTCGCCGAGTTCGGCTGCGACCTCGCGAACGGCCTGCTGCACGACGGCATCGGACTCGAGCGCGTCCTTGTCGACGTCGCGGACGTTGATCAGCACCTGCGGGTAGACGGTCATCACGCTCGCGAGCTCGGCGATCGTCTTGTTCTGGCGCGCCATCTCGGCGACGAGGTGGAGCCCTGTGAGCAGACCGTCACCGGTGGTCGCGAACTCGCTCATGATGACGTGTCCGGACTGCTCTCCGCCCAGGGCGTAGCCGCCCCGGTTCATGTCCTCGAGGACGTAGCGGTCGCCCACCGCGGTCTGTCGAACCGTGATCCCCTGCTCGCGCATCGCGATGTGCAGACCGAGATTGCTCATCACGGTGGCTACGAGGGTGTCGTCGGTGAGGTGACCGCGTTCCTTCATCGCGACCGCGAGGATCGCCATGATCTGATCGCCGTCGATGACGTTGCCCTGAGCGTCGACAGCCAGGCATCGATCGGCATCGCCGTCATGTGCGATCCCGATGTCGGCACCGAGACGGACGACAGCCTCGGCGAGCTGGTCGAGGTGCGTCGAACCGACGCCGTCGTTGATGTTCCAGCCGTCGGGATCGGCACCGATCACGGTGACATCGGCCCCGGCATCGCGGAAGGTCTCCGGCGAGACGCCGGATGCGGCGCCGTGGGCGCAGTCGAGCACGACCTTGATGCCGTTGAGCCGGTTCGGCAGCGAGCCGAGCAGGTGGACGACGTAGCGGTCTTCGGCGTCGGAGAATCGGATGATCCTGCCCACGCCGGCACCGGTCGGACGCAGCTTCTCGCCGGCCATGGCCTCTTCGATCCGCTGCTCGACGACATCGGGCAGTTTCACGCCGCCGCGGGCGAAAATCTTGATCCCGTTGTCGGGTGCCGCGTTGTGCGAGGCCGAGATCATCACACCGAAGTCGGCGTCGCGGTCGGCGACGAGGAACGCGAGAGCCGGCGTCGGGATCACTCCGGCCTCGAGCACGTCGACGCCGGAGGATGCGAGTCCTGCGGAGACGGCAGCGGTCAGGAAGTGACCGGAGACGCGGGGGTCGCGGGCCACGACTGCAGTGAGTCGCTTGCCTTCGGCTTTACGAGCCTCCGCAGTACGGCCCTGGCCCAGGACGACAGCAGTCGCCTGGGCCAGGGTGAGCGCGAGGTCGGCGGTGAGGATGCCATTGGCAAGCCCTCGCACGCCGTCCGTGCCAAAGATCGGCATCGGAGCGGTGGACCTTAACGCTTCGAGTACTGAGGCGCCTTGCGGGCCTTCTTGAGTCCAGCCTTCTTGCGCTCCTTGACGCGAGCGTCGCGCGACAGGAAGCCGGCCTTCTTCAGGGTCGGACGGTTGTTCTCCTCGTCGATGCCGTTGAGCGAACGAGCGATGCCGAGACGCAGTGCACCGGCCTGGCCCGAGGGGCCACCGCCCGAGATGCGCGCGATGACGTCGTAGCCGCCGGCGAGGTTGAGGATGGTGAACGGGTCGTTGATCAGCTGCTGGTGCAGCTTGTTCGGGAAGTAGTCCTCGAGCGTGCGGCCGTTGACCGTGATCGTTCCCGAGCCGGGGACGAGACGCACGCGGGCGATGGCCTGCTTGCGACGGCCGACAGCGGCACCCGGGACGCTCAGCACGGGGCGGGGAGCCGCCTCGACTGCGTCGGTCTCGGGAGTCGACGTCGAGAAGTTCTGGGGGTTTTCGGTGGTGTCCTGGATGTCAGCCACGAGTATGTCCTTAAGTCTTTACGGCGCTTACTGGGCGACCTGGTCGAGGGTGTACGTCTTCGGCTGCTGAGCGGCGTGCGGGTGCTCTCCACCGACGTAGACCTTGAGCTTCGACAGCTGCTGACGGCCGATGCTGTTCTTGGGGAGCATGCCACGGATGGCCTTCTCGACAGCACGGACCGGGTTCTTCTCCATGAGCTCGGCGTAGGTGACCGACTTCAGGCCGCCCGGGTAACCCGAGTGGCGGTAAGCCAGCTTCTTCTGGAGCTTCTGACCGGTGAGCGCGACCTTGTCGGCGTTCACGATGATGACGAAGTCACCCGAGTCGATGTGGTTGGCGAAGGTGGGCTTGTGCTTGCCACGCAGGAGCGTAGCGGCGTGCGAGGCCAGACGGCCGAGAACGACGTCAGTGGCGTCGATGACGACCCAGTCACGCTGGACCTCGCCGGCCTTAGGAGTGTAAGTGCGCGTCACGATAGTGCTGCTTTCTTGTTCGAACGGAGAAGTTCGTGAATCCCACTCCGGGGTGGTTCTTCCCTACAGGGAGGAACACGCCAGTGGAGGGCTCACGTTCGTGGCACTCGGCAGTCGAGTACCAAAGTGACAGCTTACGTCATTCCGAGCGTTCTCCCAAACCGGGCCGGTCGGCGGTCAGTCGAAGCGGGTGGTCACCAGGATCGGACGGTGGTCGCTCATCCCCTGCGGGAGCGTGGTGACCCGCTGGATCTCGAAGCCGACAGAGGTGGCGAAGTCGTAGTGGCCGCGGAACACGCGGTACCGGGTGTAGGTGTGATCGTCGCTCAGTGTCAGCGCGTATCCGTGTTCGCGGATCGTCTGACCGAGGTTCTCCTTGAACACGGGGTAGTTGTAGTCGCCGACCATCAGCTGCGGCAGTCCCTCGCCGAGCGTCGCCAGCTCGGTGAGCGCCGCCCGGATCTGATGCCGCCGCAGGGAGTTCAGGGCCGTGAGCGGCGCCGCATGGAACGACGCGGCGATGAACTCGCGCCCCGCGTCGATGTCCCGCAGCCGTGCGCCCAGGACCCGCTCGTGCGCGGGCTTGGCGATGCGGTCGTGCAGCGACTTCTTCAGCTCGATCGTGCGGATGCCCTGCAGGTGGAACTCGCTCGCGCGATAGAACATCGCGAGTCCCAGCCGGTTGCCCTGTGTCGCATCTGCGAGGGTGAGGTCTCCGATGGTCTCCGGCAGGTCCGCGACATCGCACTCCTGCAGGCACAGGATGTCAGGATCGTGCGTCGAGGCCAGCGCCGCGAGCTCTCCTGCGGCGCGGTGCTTCTGCAAGTTGTACGAGATGACCTTCATCGCACTTCACGGTAGTGCGTCAGTCTTGGATTCCGGTGGCAATCGCCCGCCCTCGCGTCGTCGCGTCGCCGCGGCGTCCGACGTCGCCGGGGAACAGTGCATCCCGCGCGAGCTGGCGCTCTCTGCGACGTCGGCGCGAATCCTCCCAGCCGATGACGAAGCCCGAGGCGATCAGCACGACGGCGGCGACGAGGGGCCACCGTGCGTCCATCGCCGTCCAGTCCGCCCAGATCGCGCCGGTGCCCACGATGAGAGCACCCGCCCCGACCACGGACAGACCGATCTGCAGCCGGACCATCGACCGATTGCCCGAGAGCAGGGACTCGACCAGGCTCGTGTCGACGCGACGCGGCACGCCGTCCGAGACCCACCGCACCAGCGCGCGCTCGCGCGAGAACTGCAGGACGACTCCCCCGAGCCAGGCGACGATGCCGAGGGCGGCGCACATCGCGATCGCTGCGCCGCTGGTCAGGCTCAGCACATCGATGCCGTTCTCGATGGGCTCGTCCCAGTAGACCGGGTCGCAGGTGCGGCACTGCTGTCGCATGAACACCGACAGCATGAAGGCCGCGAGCGAGAGGAGCGTCGCCGTCAGCAGGATCTTCGCGATCCGGCCGACGGTCCGCGCGCTCGGCACCGCGAGCCAGCGGGGCACGACGGTGCGCATCGCCGCGTCCCTGCGGTCGGCGTCGCGCCTTTCCGCGAGCGGCACCAGCCGCTTCCACCGGCTCCACTGCGTGCTCATCCGCGGCCCATCGCGCTCGACGGCTCGTCGCCCGAGTCGTCGCACCGCCGCGGCGCCGGCGGCCAGCACGGCGATGACGAGGAGCGCGACCCAGCTCACCGCATCCTCACGGAGATCTTCCGTGAAGAGCACCCCCAGCGCGAAGAGGGCGCCGAGTCCCACCACGCACCAGAACACCACCGTGCCGGTCTTCTGCAGGAGTGCCGCCGGCGACGCCTGCAGCGTCTGGCGCAAGGAGTGCTGCGGCACGGCATCCGGGTTCTCGAGCGCAGCGGCTTCGACGGCGCGCAGTGCCGCGAAGCGTTCGGCGACCACGACGACGGGGACGAGGGCTGCCAGCAGCGCAGCCGCGAGCAGGAAGACGCCCATGCTCGCTCGGAACAGAGGGTCGAGGTCGATCTGCCAGTACAGGGACGACAGCGCCTCCTCCCCCACGATGCCGACCACGATGATGCCGACGAACGTGTAGAGCGTGCCGACGATCAGCCCGATGCAGGTGTCGACCAGCGCTCGCCAGAACGCCCAGCCCGGGGAGGTGACTTCGACGAACATCGCAGCCAGCCGACTCATGCGCTCGTGCCGTCACGACGGGCGCGCGTCTGCTCCGCCCTGGTCGACAGCAGATCGTCGGCGGGATAGCCGACCTCGGTGAGCGTGAGTCCCCGCGCCGCCAGGACCTTGAACTCGCTGGTGCGGGTGAGAGCGTCGCGCAGCACGACCAGATCGTCGATGTCGAGACGCCCTTCCCCCACGGCGACACACGCGCCCACGAGGGCCCGCACCATGCTGTGGCAGAACGCGTCGGCCTTCACCTCGGCGACCAGCACACCCTCGGCGTCCCTCGACCAGCGGTAGTCGAGGAGCGTCCGGATCGTCGTGGCCTCCTCGCGAGGTTTGCAGTAGGCCGCGAAATCGTGGAGTCCGATGAGCGTCCGCGCCGCGGCATCCATCGCCTGGTCGTCGAGAACGCCGCGGTGCGCGGTCGTGTCGTGGCGTCGAAGAGGGTCGTACCCCGCCGTCGAGTCGGCGAGACGGTAGCGGTAACGCCGCCAGACCGCAGAGAATCGGGCGTCGAATCCATCGGGAGCGATGGACGAGCGCGTGACGGTCGCATCGGGGTAGGCGCCGAGCACTCCCCTCATCCGTCGCGCGATCGACGCCGCAGGGTCCTGCGGCGCACGACCCTGACGCGACTCGATGCGGGCCCACTGCTCCTCGTCGAGGTCGACGTGCGCGACCTGACCCAGGGCGTGGACCCCGGCATCAGTCCGTCCTGCGACGACGAACTGCACCTCGGAGCCGACGATGCGAGCAAGCGCGGCCTCGAGAGTCCCCTGCACTGTGCGCAGGGTGGGCTGCTTGGCCCACCCGCGGAAGTGGGTGCCGTCGTAGGCGATGTCGAGCCGGATGCGCACGGATAAAGCCTAGGGCGTACCCGCGCGCGATCCGGCTCGGACAGGATGCCGCAGCTCAGATGCCGCCGTCGATCGAGCGGATCAGGCCCGGCTCGTCGGGCACCATCACCTGGGTGTCGCGGTTGAGGCTCTCGCCGCGGAAGAACCTCTTCGACCGCGGGAACAGGTACCAGACGAACATGAGCACGAGGCCGAACGCGAGCGCTCCGATGCCGATCACGAAGGTGCCGCCGATGCCGAAGAGCACCGTGTAGCCGTAGTCCACGTCCCACATGTCGATCGCCGACTGCACGAAGGCCCAGGTGAGCATGGCCGCGCCCAGCACCGGGAACAGCCCCTTGAAGAGGAAGTCACGCGCCGAGCGGGTGAGGTCCTTGCGGAAGTACCAGGCGCAGGCGAACCCGGTGATGGCGTAGTAGAACGCGATCGCCAGACCGAGCGACAGGATCGAGTCCTGGAGGATGTCGTCGCTGATCAGGGTCATGCCGATGTAGTACGCGATGGCCACGACCCCCATGACGATGGTCGAGAAGGACGGAGTCTTGTAGGTCGGGTGCACGTCCTTGAACTTCGCCGGCAGAGCGCGGTACACGCCCATCGCGAGGGTGCCGCGGGCGGTGGGGAGGATCGTGGTCTGCGTCGACGAGATGGCCGAGAGCACGACGGCGACCACGAGCACCCAGCCGAACGGGCCGAGCAGGCCGTCCTTGATCGCCAGGAAGAAGTCGTCGGCGTTGGCCTCGTTGCCGAGCCCGGTGCCCTCCGACCCGAGACCGGCGTACATCATCGCGGCGATCGTGACGCCGACGTAGGTGACGAGGAGGATGACGGTCGTCAGCAGCGCCGCGCGGCCGGGGATCTTCTTGGGATCCTTGGTCTCCTCGTTGAGCGCGAGGCACGTGTCCCAGCCCCAGTAGATGAAGAGAGCGAGCAGGATCGACTCGGTGAATCCGGGCCAGCTGGTGAACGCGAACGGGTTCAGCCATTCCATCTCGAACGGCGTCGGGTTCGGGGCGGTACCCGCGAAGAACTGCCAGAGAGCGGCGACGACGAAGATCGCCAGGGCGAGGTACTGGATGCCCAGCAGAACGTTCTGGATGCGCTCACCGATCTCGACGCCGCGCCAGCTGACCCAGGTCATCGCGGCGATGAACAGCACAGCGACGAGGACGATCCGCCAGTCGTTGTTCTCGAGATCGAACCCGATCAGGGACCAGAAGTAGACCGATGCGATCTGGGCGAGGTTGGCGAGCACCACCATGCCGGCGACTGCGACACCCCAGCCGCCCATCCAGCCGACCCAGGGACCGAACGCCTTCGTCCCCCACGTGAACGTGGTGCCGCAGTCGGGGACAGCGTTGTTCAGCTCACGGTAGGCGAAGGCGATCAGCAGCATCGGCACGAACGCGATGATGAACGCGATCGGTGCCTGAGCTCCGACGGCCAGCACCACATAGCCGAGCGTCGCGACGAGTGAGTAGACGGGGGCCGTCGAGGCCAGGCCGATGACGGTCGAGCCCCACAGACCGAGGGTGCCGGCGGCCAGGCCCTTGCCGTCGGGGCGTTCGAGATGGATCGGCGTCGTAGCTGACATGCTCAGAACATACGGGTACCGCGTATATCGCGTCAATCCTTTTCTTATACCGACGGATTCCGTGGGCGTCTGCGCAACTGAGCGACGGAATCAGTCGAGTGAGTCACGAACGATCATTCCGTCGGCGTGGTCGGCGACCCACTCGACGAGCGGCAGCATCCGCCCCATGAGATCCCGCCCGAGAGGAGTCAGGCTGTACTCGACGTGCGGAGGCACCGTCGGGAAGGACTCCCGACGCACCAGCCCGTCGTCGGCGAGGGTTCGCAGGGTCGAGGCGAGCATCTTCTCGCTGATGCCGCCGACCTCGCGGCGCAGTTCGCCCCAGCGATGGGTGCCGTCGGAGAGGGACGAGAGCACGAGCACGCCCCACTTGCTCATCACGTGGTCGAGGATGACGCGGGTGCTGCATCCCGGCTCGAAGATCTGCGGAGTCGACTCACGGATCTGTGCATAACTAACCGTCATGTAGGTACCTTACTTCAAAGTGGGTACCCGCAGTATGGAATGTTCCGACACGGTGGCCAGGTTATCGCCTCTGTCACCTACGAAAGGACACCCCATGACCATCCTCGTCACCGGTGCGACCGGCAACCTCGGACGCCTCGTCATCGCCAGCCTCCTCGAGCGCGGCGCCGACCCGCAGTCGATCATCGCCGGCGCCCGCGATGTCGCGAAGGCCGAGGATCTCGGCGTGCGGGTCGCGCGGCTCGACTACACCGACCCCTCCTCCGTCACCTCCGCCCTCGAGGGCGTGGACAGCGTCCTGCTGATCTCGGGTTCCGAGGTCGGGCAGCGCGTCGCGCAGCACCAGGCGGTCATCGACGCCGCCCGGTCCGCCGGTGTCACGAAGTTCGTCTACACCAGCGCTCCGAAGGCCACGACGAGCGATCTCGTGCTCGCCCCCGAACACAAGGCCACCGAGGAGCTCATCACGGCGTCCGGTCTCCCGGCAGTCATCCTGCGCAACAACTGGTACACCGAGAACTACGCCGCTGACCTCGCCCGTGCAGCCGAGACCGGAGTGCTCGCCTCCGGAGCCGGCGACGGCCGCGTCGCGTCGGCCAGCCGCAAGGACTTCGCCGAGGCCGCAGCCGTCGTGTTGCTCGAAGACGGTCACATCGGGCAGGTGTATGAACTCGGCGGCGACGTCGCGTGGGACTACACCGAGCTCGCAGCCGCGATCGCGGAGGTCTCCGGCCGCGACGTGACCTATCAGCCGCTCACGGCCGACGAGCAGCTCGCCGGACTCCAGGCGGCCGGTCTCGACGAGGGCACGGCGGGCTTCGTCGTCGCTCTGGATGCCGGCATCGCGTCGGGCGCGCTCTCCGAGTCGGACGGCACGCTCGCGCGCCTCATCGGCCGCCCCACGACGCCTCTCGTCGAGGGTCTGCGCGCCATCGCCTGATCCGCCGTTCGGCATCAGGCCGACCGCCCCACCAGGAGGCGCCGATCCTCACCCAGGACCGGCGCCTCAGCGCGCTCACGCGGACTCAGTCCGACGATGCCTCCCGAGGATGGACATACGCGATCGTGAGCACGATCTCGACGGGCCCCAGCCCGTCCTCCGCCAGGACCTTCCCCAAGGCCCCGCGGACGTCCTGCAGCAGCTCGACGGCACTCGCCGAGTACTCGATGCCGAGCGATGCCTCGACCACGACGCCCTCGTCGGCGACGCGAACCGCCACGAGCGGCTCGTCGACCCGGCTGATGCCGATCGCGACCGCACCTTCTCCGACGAGATTCGACACCAGTGAGCCCGCCCGGTAGACGCTGCGCACACCCGGCGTGGCCAGCACGGCCGCCTCGATCCTCTCAGCGAGTCCCGTGGGATCGGTAACGCTCATGGTGTCTCCTCCGCCGCGCTGCTGATTCTCTGGATGTCCCGCACGGTGACGTCGATCGCGGTCACCGTGAGGGACGTCTGCCGCCGCAGACGCTCGGCGACCTCTTCGCGGAGCCGGTCCACCGCCTGCGGGATCGACTCGCCGTAGACGGCGTTGACCTCGATCGCGATGCGGATCGGCTCGCCCACGGCGGTGACGTCGCCGTCGAGTGTCGACCGGCCGACCAGAATGCCGGGCACAGCGTTCTCCGCCGAGCGGATGAGGCCCCGGACGGCACCCTCGGTGATTCCGAAGTCGACCGCGGGGTCGGTCTCTGCGAACGGGATCCGACGCCCGGCGCGGGCGTCCAGGGCGATGCCCGAGAGGATGCGATCGACCCAGCTGTCATCGACCTCGGGCATGGCGGCGGCATCGGCGTCGATCAGCTGACCGCCGAGGCCGTGCAGCCGTTCGAGTGCGTCGAGCGCGAGCTGGCATCCCGGCGAGCCCTCGATCGACGGGTCGAGGGGAACCCTCCCGGCTTCGAGATAGTCGCTCAGCTCTTCGAGCGTGTGCCCGTCGAGATCGCCCGGTTCGAGACCGAGCTGACGGACGTCGGGGGTCGCCTGATCATCGCTCATCGCCAGGCCTCCATTCGCACGATCATGAATTTGCGGGCTCTGGCGAGAAGTCCACGGGCCGTCGACACCGATATGTCGAGCTCGGCGGCGATCTCGTCGTACGAGTACCCGCCCATCTCCCTGAGCACCCAGCACTCTCGCTGGGCGGCCGGCAGCTCCTGCAACGCCGCCCCCAGCGCCTCGATCCCCGCGCGGGCCTCGACGACGCGCGCCGGAGCACCCTGCGGCGGCGCGGCCTGCTCCGCGTCGTCGACGTCGATCATCGGTCGCAGTGCGCGGATGCGGTCCACCGCCTTGCGGCTCACGATGCGCATCAGCCAGCTCTTGACCTTCGCGGGGTCGTCGAGTTCGGAGAACCGCTGCCATGCGGTCACGAACGTCTCCTGGACGATGTCGTCGACATCGGCCGAGGCGTTCAGCATCCGCTGCGTGTACGCGCGCATCATCGGCGTGTACCTGCGCACCAGCACCGCGAATGCGGCGACGTCCCCATCCATCGCCCGACCGGCGACGATCCGGTCGTCGGCCTGCTCGAGTGCAGAGCGAAAGCGTTCCCCAGCCATGCGTCGACTCCCTTTTCCATTCCCCCGAATAGATTCGGAGCGGACCCGTGATCGGATCGGATCATCGACCCGATCACGAGGTCACGAGATGCTGATCCGATCACTCGTTCGCATCTCGATGGATCACAGGACACGCGTCTCCACGGCGTCGTCGGCGGCGACGCCGCCGTCGTCCGACGTGTCATCGGAGGGGATGTGGACGTCGTTGATGGTGACGTTGACCTCGACCGCCTGCTTGCCGACGAACTCGCTCATCGCGACGGAGATCGCCGCGCGGACATCGTCCGCGACCTTCTGCAACGACGCCGGGTACTCGGCGACGATCGTCACGTCGACCGCGACCTGCGTCTCGCCCACCTCGACGCTGACACCCTGGGTCAGGTCGGTGGAGTTGAGAGCATCACGGATGGCTCCGACGGCGCGAGCGGCCCCGCCACCGAGCGCGTACACACCGGGAACCTCGCGAGCCGCGATTCCCGCGATCTTCGCGACCACGCCGTTCTCGATGATCGTCGCACCCGTCGAGGCGACGGTCGAACCTGCCGGGGCGACCTGGACCTTGGGCTGCTGTGCGTTCGAGACGTTCGCCATCATGTGCTCCTTCGTCAGTGTGTTCCGATCCCCTGCGGGGAGGGCCGCAGTGCAGCGACACCACTAAGACGGATGCTACGAACGATTCGTCACAAATTGGTCGTCATTCATGACGGAGGCCGCTCCCCGACGGGGAGCGGCCTCCGCTGAGAGGGGACGTCAGCGAGCCGTGCGGGCGAATGCGACGGATGCCAGCGCCGCAGCCTGGTCGCCGAGCACCGCGTCGTCGAACAGCACCCTCGGCGAGTGGTTCCACTCGATCGTGCTCGGGTCCGCGTCGGGCGACGAGGTCATCAGCGCGATGAACGTGCCGGGCACCTCGTCGAGGACGAAGGCGAAGTCCTCTGATCCCATCATCGGCGTCGGCATGATGACGACGCGCTGCTCGCCGAAGACACCCTGCAGCACGTCGACGGTCTCGGCCGTCTCTGCGGGGTCGTTCACGGTCACCGGATACATCGTGTCGAAGCGCACGTCGGCGGTGAGGCCGTGCGCGGCCGCCACCCCCTCGATCACCCGAGGCAGCCCCTCCTGGAGGGTCGCGAGCGACGCGGGCGACATGTTGCGGACGGTCGCAGCGAGCTCGACCTGCTCGGGGATGACGTTGACCGCTCCCTCGCCCGTCGAGAGCCGGGTCACCGACAGCACCACGGGATCGAAGGCATCGAATCGCCGTGTCACGAAGCTCTGGAGCGCCAGCACGATCTCGGCCGCGGCGGGCACCGGATCGAGCGTCTGATGAGGCTGCGAACCGTGCCCTCCCCTGCCGTCGACCGTGACGAAGAGCTGGTTGGATCCGGCGGCCACCGCTCCGCTCCTCGTCGCGAAGAGGCCGCGCGGACCCGGTGCGACATGGATCGCGTACGCGGCGACCGGACGTTCACCGGCCGCGTCGAGCAGCCCCTCCTCGATCATGACCTTCGCGCCCCCGTGTCCCTCCTCCCCCGGCTGGAACATGAAGATCACCGAGCCGTGCAGCTCGTCGCGTCTCTCCGAGAGAAGCCTCGCCGCGCCCACGAGGCCCGCGGTGTGCAGGTCGTGCCCGCACGCGTGCATGGTGCCGTTGGTGGAGGCGAACTCCAGACCGGTCGTCTCCTCGATCGGCAGGGCGTCCATGTCACCGCGCAGCAGCACCGCAGGCCCCGGCCGCCCTCCGCGCAGAACCGCCACGACCGAGGTGGTGCGCGTGCCGGTGGTGATCTCGAGGGGCAGTCCTTCGAGCGCGTCGAGAACCTTCTGCTGCGTGCGCGGCAGGTCGAGTCCGAGCTCGGGGTCGGCGTGCAGAGCTCGTCGCAGGGCGACCAGGTCGGGCAGGATCGCGACGGCATCGGCCGCGAAATCGGGGGCGCTCACGAGTGGGCCTTTCGTGCGGAGGGGTCGGTGAGGCGCGGCATCCGCATGAATGCGAGCGCGAGGGCGGAGATGATGAACGCGCCGGCGCAGACGCTCCAGATGGTGATGTAACCGCCGATCGACGAGCTGAGGGATCCGGATGCGGTGAAGCCCGCGAGCAGCACGGCGAACACCGCGCCGGCAGCCGACCCTCCGAGGGTGCGCAGCGAGTTGTAGACCCCGGCCGCGATCCCGGTCGAATCGCTCGGGGCCAGTTCGGCGACGAGCGCGGGGAGAGCTCCGAGGAGGAAGCCCATGCCGATCCCGTTGATCGCCGAGATCATGAAGATCTGCCACAGCTCCTCGTGGAACGCGATCTGGATGAGCGATCCGGATGCCGCCAGGACCGCACCGGTGACCAGGACCGCGCGGATGCCGATTCTGCGAGCGATCGGCGCGAAGGTGGCGGCGCCGACCGTCGCGAGGATCGTCACGACCGCCGTCACGGCCGACGCTGTGCCGGCCGTCGCAGCGAAGCCGTAGCCCGAGACGTCAGGGTCGGCGGTGAGGAACGTCGTCGACGGCGCCTGCGCGCCGAACATGACCATGCCGAACAGGAATGCGGTCAGGTAGACAGGTCCGAGCCGGGGCGAGACGATCAGCCGCACATCGATGGCCGGAGAAGCCACGCGCAGCTCCCACAGCACCCACGACGCGAAGATCACGACCGCCGCGACCAGGGTGACGATGGTCGACATCGAACCGAAACCCTCGCTGGACGCGAGACGCAGGCCGAAGAGCAGCACGACCATCGCGAGACCGATGCCGATGAATCCGAGGACGTCGATCTTCGCACCGGTGCGCGACGTGGATTCGGGGACTTTGAAGAACACCGCGTAGACGCTGACCGCGACGAACACCACGGGCACGAGCAGGGTGAGGGTCAGCGAGGGCAGCACGGACGAGAACACGCCCGCCGAGATCGTGCCGAGAATCGCGCCACCCGTCAGGCAGGACACGAGCAGACCGATCGAGGTCCGCGCGGTTTCGCCCTTGATGCGGTTGTGCACGAGAGCGATCTCGAGCGGGAGCCAGACGGCGAGCGGCCCGACGAGGATGCGGGCGGCGAGCACCAGCGGATAGCTCGGCAGGAACGCGGTGACGAGGGTGCCGATCAGCACCGCGACCACGGCGATCCGCAGCATCCGGCGATGCCCGAAGATGTCTCCGAGCTTCGAGAGCAGCGGCACGCAGACTGCGGCCGCCAGAGTCTGGACCGTGAGGAACCAGGTGATGTCGGCGTCCGACACCTGGAGGTGTCCTGCGATCTCGCCAAGCAGAGGGGCGTAGAACCCCTGGACGAATCCGCTCGCGAGTTCGCAGAAGACGAGGAAGCCGACGACGGCGCGGGCGCTCACCTTCGGCAGGGATGCGGTCAGGGGTGGAGTGTCAGTGGTCAAGGGGAAGCCTGTTCATCAGCGTCTGCAATGCGACGCGGCGGGGTGCTGACGAGAGCGTCGATGATGTCGACGTAGTGGCGCTCATCGATGTGGATGCGCTTGACGGACTGCCGGTACAGGGTGAGCCCGGCGATCGTGTCGAGAAGGATGTCGTGGTGGACGTCCTCCGGGAGTTCGCCGCGGGAGATGGCGCGATCGATGATCTCGACACCCTGCCGACGGCGGTGCTGGAAGAAGGAGTCCCACAGGGTGGGAAAGACATCCGGCTCGAACATCGCGCGGAGTCCGTGACTCTGCTCCGGGGACAGCTCCTGGTTGCGCTGGTTCTGCAGCACGTGTTCGAGCAGATCAGCGCGGACGCTGCCCCGGTCGGGCATCGCCCCGATCTCGACCTGCGATCGGAGCACCGCGGCGACGAGCGCGCCCTTGTCCGCGTATCGGCGGTAGATCGCGGTCTTGCCGCAGCCCACGGCCTTGGCCACCTGCTCGACGCTCAGCGCCTGGTAGCCGCGCCCCCCGAGCATCTCGCCGGCCGTCGTGAGGATCCGTCGCGTGAGGTCCTCGTCAGTGGGGCGGCCGGGCTTCTCGGTCGAGTCGGATGTCATGGCCCAACGATACGATACGGAGTGTTTCGTAAATATTACGGATTCGACACGATCGGAGCACGGAGCTCACAGTGCACTCTTAGGTTCAGAGTGCAATATTGCACTTCATGAGCGAGAGTGCAGATTCATTGCGAGAGCAGCGCAAGAGGGAGACGTCCCGCGCACTCACCGACGAGGCTCGCCGACTGACGACCGAGCACGGTTTCGCCGGCTTCACCGTCGAGGAGCTCTGCTCTGCGGTCGGCGTCTCGCGGCGTACGTTCTTCAACTACTTCGAGAGCAAGGAGAACGCCGTCTTCGGGTTCGCCGCGATCGACTCGCGACAGGAAGCGCTCGAGGCCGCCTTCGTCGCGCAGGACGGCGAGCTGCTCGACGACTTCATCGGGTTGACGATCGCGCGATTCGAGCTCTTCAATCCCCTCGACGACGCACCGGCCCTGTTCGCGGTGATCGAGCAGGAGCCTCGACTGCTCAAGGCCGCATTCGAGCAGCTGGCGAAGAACGAGAGGCGCGACGGCGAGCTCGTCGTTCAGCGAAGCGGTGGAGGCGACGATGCCGCGCTGCGCGCCGAGGTCATGGTCCACACTGTCGGCGCCCTGGTGCGCCTGTGCATGGACCAGCTGCTGCACCACCACTCGACCGACTCCTTCAGCGACCTCGTCAGCCGACGCCTCGAGATCGCTCGCACCGTGTTCGCACCATCACAGAAAGCCCACTGAATGTCCGCCACCGCCACCAAGGATGCGCCCTTCCTGCTCACGAAGCGCCGCATCTGGATCATCTTCAGCGCCCTGATAGCGGGCATGCTGCTCTCGAGCCTCGACCAGACGATCGTTTCAACCGCCATGCCGACCATCGTCGGACAGCTCGGCGGCGTCGACCACCAGGTCTGGATCACCACGGCCTATCTGCTCGCGACCACCATCGTCATGCCCATCTACGGCAAGTTCGGTGACGTCCTGGGCAGACGCAACCTCTTCCTCGTCGCGATCGCGCTGTTCACGCTCGCGTCCGTCGGCTGCGCCTTCGCCACCGACTTCTGGATGTTCGTGATCTTCCGCGCACTGCAGGGCCTCGGCGGCGGCGGTCTGATGATCCTGTCGCAGGCGATCATCGCCGACATCGTCCCCGCGAACGAGCGCGGCAAGTACATGGGTCCCCTGGGCGCCGTCTTCGGTCTGTCGGCCGTCGCCGGCCCCCTGCTCGGCGGGTTCTTCGTCGACCACCTCACCTGGCAGTGGGCGTTCTACATCAACATCCCGGTCGGAATCGCCGCCTTCATCATCGCCCTCGTCGCGTTGAAGCTGCCCAGCAAGAAGGCCCAGAAGCCGATCGACATCTTCGGCGTCATCTTCCTCTCGATAGCGACGACCTGTCTGATCTTCTTCACCGACTTCGGCGGCGACAAGGAGTTCGGCTGGGATTCGCTCGCCACATGGGCCTGGGGAGCCGGGCTCATCGTGGCCGCGACCGCATTCGTCATCACCGAGGCCAAGGTGCAGGACCCGATCATCCCGCTGAGCCTCTTCCGCAATCCGATCTTCGTCAACGCGACCGCGATCGGTCTCGTGCTCGGCATCGGGATGTTCGCGGCGATCGGGTTCGTCCCGACGTTCCTGCAGATGTCGTCGGGCACGTCGGCCGCCGCATCCGGTCTGCTGATGATCCCGATGATGGTGGGACTGATCGGAACGTCGATCTTCTCGGGCATCGCGATCTCGAAGACGGGGAAGTACAAGATCTACCCGATCGTCGGAACGATCCTGACGGGCATCGCGATGATCTCGATGACCACCCTCTCGGCCGAGACGCCGATCTGGCTGATCTGCGCCTTCCTCTTCGTGTTCGGCGCCGGTCTGGGCCTGATCATGCAGGTCGTCGTGCTGGTCGTGCAGAACGCCGTCCCCGCCGGCGAGATCGGCACAGCGACGAGCACGAACAACTACTTCCGCGAAGTGGGTGCATCACTCGGAACCGCCGTCTTCGGCACGATCTTCACCACCCGCCTGACCGAGAACCTGCTCGGCGTCTTCGCCGACGCCGGAGCATCACCGGATGCCGCCTCGCAGGCGGCGTCGACGATCGACCCCGCGACGCTGAACTCGCTGCCGGACGAGGTCAGGGACGGCATCGTCACGGCCTACGCGGATGCCCTCGCACCGGTCTTCTGGTACCTGGTGCCCTTCATCGCTCTCGCTCTGGTGCTCTCGCTGTTCCTCAAGCAGATCCCGCTGTCGGATCAGGCGGGGCTCGTCGCTCGGGGCGAGGCCATCAGCGGCGAGGAGGCGGAGCGTCTCGAGGCGGAGCAGCGCGGCGGCTCCGGTCGAAGTGACGCCGCTCCCGGCGACGAGGACCGCATCGCAGCCGGTCGGCGCGACATCCCGCCCGCCGGTCGCTGACCTTTTCACGAAGACGGGCCCGCTCCTCAGATGAGGAGCGGGCCCGTCTTCGTGCGTGGTCAGGGGAGGTCGCCGACCTCGAGCTCGTCCGGGTGATCCGCATTGTCGCCGTCGGCCTTCTGGCTCTCACCCGGGGTGGCGGGGTCGACCTCGGGGTCCGGGTCGTTCGTCACGAAGTCGGCGTCCACGCCGGTCGCGTCGATCTCGGCGCCTTCGTCCGGTGCTGCCTGGGGGTCTGACATGAGTCGCTCCTATCGTCCGGGTACTGGACGACCAGTGTGACCGCCGCAGGCCTCGCCACGGCATCCCCTTGACATCGCGCACGCCGAACCTCACCCGATCGGGTGGGCACCGTGCGAACATCGTGCCCGGAGTGCGTGTCGGTCGATCGTGAGCCCGGGTACGCAAAAACCCCCGGGAATCCCGGGGGTTTTCATCTGTAGCAGGAGCGGGGCTTGAACCCGCGACCTCACGATTATGAGTCGTGCGCTCTGACCAGCTGAGCTACCCTGCCACACCGCATCCGCATCGCAGATACGAACGCTGTGAGCCCCGAGTCAGGATTGAACTGACGACCCCTTCCTTACCATGGAAGTGCTCTGCCACTGAGCTATCGGGGCGTGCTGCCCCTCGCGGGGCAACCACACGAGAATACCATCACTGTGGCGTCCTCATGAAATCGAGGTGTCAGTACGAGGTCCGACCCGCGTTCTCGCGCAACCACGGCAGCGGATCGATCGTGCCGCCGTTGATGATGATCTCGAAGTGCAGGTGCGCTCCGTAGGAACGACCGGTGTTTCCGGTGTGGCCGACGACGTCGCCGACCTTCACGGTCTGCCCGGGCTTCACCTGCAGCGAGCCGTACTGCATGTGCGAGTAGTGGCTCGTGACGATCTGTCCGTCGATCACGTGGTCGATGTACACGGTGACGCCGTAGGCGCCGCCCTGCTCGGTGGCGATGCGCACCACGCCGTCGGCGATCGCCTGGATGGGCGCTCCCTCACCGGGGACGAAGTCGATTCCCTCGTGCAGACGACCCCAGCGCATGCCGTATCCCGAGCTCATACCCACGCCGACCTTGAACGGCCACTGGATGGCAGCCTCGGCGTCGTTGGTGAAGACCTCGTTCGAGTAGTTGATGCCCTCTTCCGATGCCACCTGGATGAGAGACACGCTCGAGAAGCTGTCGGAGCGCGCGAGCGGCTCGTTCTGCACGTCGGAAGACGTGACGAACGCCTGGATCTCATCGTCGGATGCAGCCTTCGACGCCGTACCCGATGCAGCGACGAGGGACGTCGCCGCGAGCGACGGCGTTCCCTGCACTGCGGCGACGGCTTCGGCAGGAAGGGTCATGCCGACGGCGAGGAGACCGGCGAGGCTCATCACGCCGACGGTCGCGCCGACGGCGAGGAACTTGCGTGCAGACGGACGACGGCGCACGACATGCTCGACCGGAGTCTCGTCAGCCTCGGCGGCCTCCGTCGGGTCCTCAGCGGGCTCGGCCGCGGCCTCGGGTGCCACGCGACGGAATGCACGGGCAGCCGTCTCGAAGGCATCCTCGTCGCTCGAACGGTGGCTTGCGTCGTCCGCGCGCTCGGAGTCGGGCTGATCGTGCTCGGCTGCTGCGGGCATGGCAATCGGCTCGGCGACGATCGGCTCGATGACGATCGGCTCGGCGACGTCCGCGGGAGCCTCAGCGGTCTCGCTCACGACGACGTCGGCGGAGTCGGATGCTGCTGACGCCGCCGCGACCGCGGTCGCGGCGATGAAGACCTCTGCGGTGTTCAGTCGCTGGCGGGCGGCACGACGAGACAGGGGAGCCTCGGAGGGGACGGCCGTGGCCTCGGAGACGGGCGCGGCTTCGGAGACGGCTTCCGTCACTCCTGCCGCGGAGGCCTCGAAGGCCGCAGTGCGGGGACGGCTGGAGCGGCGCGTGGGCGCAGAGGCAGCCTGGGGATTCTCGAAGGGCAAATCAGATTCTCTCGGGTTCAAACGTCAAGCTCGGGGGCGCTTACGACCTTCACCGATTCGGGCCGATGAAAGTAACGATCGGATAAACCCTAGCCTGATCCACCTGTGAATGCCATGAATCGTTCACGTTTCATCTCGAAGAATATCGAGGACGCGCTGATGGACCTCAGTGCCACCCGCGATGAGCATGGGTCTCGCGGAGGCACGGTCGATCAGCGAGACATCGCCCCCCGCCTCGGTGACCAGCAGCGCGCCTGCCGCGTGATCCCACGGTTTCAGGCCGCGCTCGAAGTAGCCGTCCAGCCGCCCGGAGGCCACGAAAGCGAGGTCGAGGGCGGCAGAGCCTGCGCGGCGGAGGTCTCTCGCGATCGGCATGATCCTGCGCACGGTCGCGAGGTCGCCGTCATGCGTCGCGGGGTCGTAGCCGAATCCGGTGGCGAGCAGCGCTCCCGCCGGCGTCTCGGTCGTGACCGACAGCCGCACGTCGCCCAGGAAGGCGCCATGACCTCGAGCGGCGGTGAACATCTCGGCGGTTGCGGGCGCGTAGACGGCAGCGGCGAGCGCCTCCCACTCCCCCGCGACTGCGCTGCCCCTCACTGCCGCGATGCTCACGGCATAGGAGGGGATTCCGTAGGCGTAGTTCACCGTGCCGTCGATCGGATCGACGACCCAGGTGATGCCGGTCACGCCGGGTTCAGCCTCCGACTCTTCGCCCAGGAAGCCGTCGCCGGGTCGAGCGACCCTCAGCCGGTCGCGGACGAGCGCTTCGACTTCGCGATCGGCATCGGTGACGATGTCCGCCAGCGTCGACTTCGTGGCGGCGAGGTGCACGCCCTCGTCGCGACGGCGCCGCGCCAGGTCGCCCGCCTCGCGTGCGATCCGGCGGGCGAGGTCAGCCAGTTCGAGTTCGATGCTCACTGGGGAGGCAGCGGCGGAGCCGGCGGGTAGGCGTCGTGAGCAGTGGGAGCCGGCGGATAGGCGTCGTGAGCCGCGGGCGCGGGCGGAGCCGGAGGCGTCGCCGGGCCCTGCGAGTACGGCTCAGGCGCGGTCGGGAACGGCGCGACGGGAAATCCCTGCGGCGCGGGAGCGACAGGGAGCGCCTGCTGCGGCTGCGGCGACGGGTGGCCGGTGTAGTAGGCATTCCAGTCCGGCGAGCCGTCGGGCAGCACCGGCAGGGGCGTCACACCGTCTGCGTAGGTCGGCCATGCCGGAGCGGCTGCGACACTCTGCGCCGCGGCGGCGGCACGAGCGCCGGCCGGCTTGCGAGGAGCGAACAGGGCGTTGAGCAGCGGGATCAGCGTGGTTCCGACCGCGGCCAGGATCGTGAGTGCGACGACGATTCGCCAGTACAGCTCGCCGTAGTCGAAGGTGTGCGGGAAGGTGAGGAAGAAGATCAGCATGGCCACGAGGCCGCCGAGGAACACGATCGTCGCGATGTAGATGATGCGGGTGAACGTCGTCACGTGACGCTGCGCGGCCGGAGTGAACAGCCTCACATGCAGCAGGGCGAGCTGGAGGATTCCCACCACGAGCAGCAGCTGGAAGAAGCGCTCTGCACCGGTGAAGAACGCGTCGTCCTCGGGCAGCCAGATCTTGACCGCTCCGACCAGCAGAGCCACGATCCAGCTGACCATGCTCGACAGCGCGAGCCAGTCGGGACGGTTGGGGGCGAGTCCCGCCTCGAGGATCGCGATCCCTGCGAACGCGGCGAGCAGGAGGATCGTGAGGAATGCCCGCCCGATCAGCCCGTCCTGATCACCGATCAGAACCCAGACGACGCAGACGAGCGCCGCGGCGATGAGTGCGCCGATGGCGATCCAGATCGCCCCTCTGATGAGAAGGGACATGTTCTTCTTCTCGACCAGCGCGGGGGGCTGCTGGGTGATCTCCGGCTGCGACATCGCGTTCCTCTCGTTGAGCGGCGTTGCGTTCATCCTTGCATGCGCCGGCGCGGAGGCAGGAGCCTCGACATGATCCGTGGATACATCGGGGCGAACCGGCTCCTGCGGGAATCAGCCCTTGCGTGCGGATGCCGCGGCGAACGCGGCGATCCGGGCCTGAGCGTCCGGGGTCGCCAGGGAGGCGCCGATCGAGCGCGCCTCCTCGCTCAGCTGCTCGGCGAACGTCCGCTCGGGCTGAGAGCGGACGAGGCGCTTCGCGTGACCGTACGCTTCAGCCGCACCGGCGAGCCAGAAGCGGGCGATCTCTTCCGCACGCGCCCTCACCCGGCCGGCTTCGTCCGCAGAGTCGGCCCCGTCGACGGCCTCTGCGACGAGGCCCCATTCCACGGCTTCCGCGGCCGTCAGGAGGCGGTCCTGCAGCACCAGCTGCAGCGCGCGGCGCTGTCCGACCGCTCGAGCGAGCTGAGCCGAGACCGACAGGTCGGGTGTCAGCCCGATGTTCGCATAGAGGCTGCCCAGCCGAGAGCGTGAGCCGACCACGGCGTAGTCGCTGCTGAGCAGGATGCCGAGCCCGCCGCCGGCGGTCGTCCCGTGGGCTGCGGCGACGACCGGCACCGCAGACTCGGTCAGCGACCGGATCCCGGCGTTGATGACTTCGGCCAGGGCCGTTATCTCGTCACCCGATCCCATCGTCGTCGCCATCTCGATGACATCACCGCCGGCGCAGAACGCGGGGCCCGCCGCATCGATCAGGATCGCCTTCACATCCGTGCGCGACGTCGCCTCGGCCGTCGCGTCGCGCCACGCGTGCGCCAGATCGGAGTTGAAGGCATTCAGCCGTGCCGGACGGTTCAGCGTGAGCCGGGCCAGCCCCTCATCGACGGTGAACAGGATGGCATCGTTCATGGCTTCTCCTTCGAGCGCAGACGTATGCGACCAGGCTAACCGTGATCAGGCCTGCTGCCTCACGCGGCCCACGAAGGCCTCCATTCGCCGCCTCGTGCCGTCGAGACGGACGTCCACCTGTCCGGGGGCGAGGATCTCGTTCGGGGCGAGCGGGTGGGCGAGTCTCACGTTCTCGTGACAGGAGAGATCGGCGCACATGTAGGTGCCGACGGAGTCGCCCCGCTCACCGGCCTCGCCTGCGAGCCGTGCTGAGAAGAGCGCCACCTGGTTTCCCGGCTGCATGGTGTGGCAGATGTTGCACATGCCCGAACGACCTCGGCCGGGGTCCGAGACTCGCAGCACGAACCCCGAGACCTCACCGTCCTGCTGAGTGAGCACGTAGCCGCGCCGACCCGCACTCGGGTCTCGCCACGCGAAGAAGTCCAGGTAGTCCCAGTCGATCAGGACGAAGTCGTGGGGCATCTCCATGACCCGCAGCTCGTCGGCATCCGCATTGACGAACGAGGCACGGACGTCTGCTTCGGTGAGCGCTCGCATCGCTCCAGTCTATGAACACCGGTGCGCATGGGGTCGCGGCCAGGCGTCCGAGATCGCGTCGAGGCGCGGCCAGGGTGAGTTCCAGGGCGAAATACCGCGTGTTCGATGCGCTCCCTCACGACCCCGACGCGCCCGCACCTATCGTGAACACAGGTCGACGAGAGCACGAACCCCCAGGTTCACCCCTCCCACGCTCCCGACTCTGAGGCGCACCGCGCGTCACCCGAACTCGGGGTGCGCCTCGATCGACCGGTCAGTCGCTCAGTCCTCGAGCAGCCCCAGCTCTGCGGCGCGCAGAAGAGCCTGCTCCCTGTTCGACGCACCGAGCTTGCGATACGCGCTGCGACGTTGGACCTTCACCGTGTTCGGTGAGACGAAGAGTGCCGCGGCGAGCGCGTCGGTGGACGACGTCGTCCGCAGCTCTCGCATCACCGCGAGTTCTCTCGACGTGAGCCTGACCGGGGGCGGCAGCGCCGGGAACGGGCATCCGTCCGAGGCGCGCGCGAGATAGGAGTCGAGGAATTCCTGCTCGGTCGGCGCGCACAGTTCGCGCACCTCGCTCAGCACGTCACCGGCGAAGAGCGCGAGCGGAGCCTGAGAGCGCTGCTCTCGCATCACGGCGACGGCGCGAGACATCGCGCGGGCAGACGCCTCACGCCTGCCCAACCGTGCTGCCGCGGCTGAGGACGTGATGGCTGCGAGGCAGAGCCGGTCGAGGTCCGGGTCGCGTTCGGCCTGGGCGACCTCGGCCGCGGCGTAGGAACGCGCGTCGTCACCGGTGAGGAGCGCGACGAACGCCTCGACGGCGAGCCGAGCCGGATCATCGCCGGGGAGCCCTGCCGCAGTCCGTCGGGCCGCCGTCTGGTCGCCGAGCGCCAGCGACGCCATCGCCTGCGCGACAGTCAGCCGGGACGATCCGTAGTCGGAGACCGCCGAGTTCACGCCCCGTCCGAGCGAATGGGCGATGGCCAGCGATGCCTCGGCCGCGCGCCCCTCGCGCACCTCGATCTCGCTCTGAACGCAGACGAGGTAGGGCCAGAGCTCCGTCGTTCCCAGGTGGTGTGCGATCGAATCCGTACGGCGTCTGGCCTCGTCGAGATCGAGCGCCGCGACGGCGATGACGGCGTGGGCGATCTGCTCCAGTATCCCGAACTGCTCCGATCGCCAGGCGGGCGGCGGATCGACGCCGTCGATCTCGTCGAGGACCCGCCGCGCATCGGACAGCCGTCCCCGCAGGGCGTATACGCCGGCGAGAGTCGCAGCGCAGTGATACCAGCCGCCGTCGTCATCGGGCATCCGCAGACCGACACCGTCTTCGAGGATCATGACGGTATGCGCGACCTGAATCGTCATGCCGAGCTCCAGGACCTCGATGGCATCCGAGATCCGACCCAGCTGAAAGAAGCTGAGCCCGCAGTTGCTGAGCAGCAGCGCCGCGAATCCGGTGCACTCCGCACGCTGCTCGGCATCCATCGTGTGGAAGACCTGAACAACCAGATCGGCGGACATCCCGGATCGCCGGAACTGCCCGGCGAACCGCTCGGCCAGCGCCTTCGCGCTGAGCATCCAGAACCGCTCGACGGGGTCATCGTCGACGCCCCGGCGGCCGAGTGACAGCGCGGCGCCCTGGAAATAGGCGAACGCGCGCAGCCGTTGACCGAGACGCAGCAGGACCAAAGCCAGCAGCATGCCGAGCAGCGGATGACGCGCGAGCACGAGAGGATTCTCGCGACGCAGCAGCGTCTCGACTTCGCGCGGACTCGACCGGGAGAGGATGAACCAGGACTTGCGCCCGAGGCGCACCGCGAGGACGTAGTCCCTCGCTCTCATCGCGTTGGTCAGCGCCTCGAGATGGCGGCCGTGCTCGGAAGCCCACAGCGCGACTGTTCGGCGGATCGGTGCCACGGCGTCGAGTGGCCGCTGATCGAGTCGGCGCGCGAGCGCTTCGCGCAGCAGCGGGGTGTAGACGAACCCGAGACCGTCATCCGCCGGTTCCCACATGCCCAGTCCGTAGAGCTCGGCCCGATCGAGGTGCTCGTCCCCGCCATCCGGCCAGCCGAGACGCCGGACGATCTCGCGCGTCACTCTCCCCGGCACCGAAGTCCGAAGCAGGAACTCCTGGAAGTCGGCCGGAGCATCCGGACCGATCAGGCTGGCCATCAGAGCATCAGCGAGCCCTTGCACCTCGACGGCGGCGATCTCGACCGGGTCCCGATGGGTCGCGAGAGCAAGGCCCAACGCCCGGGCTGCGAGGGGCAGTGCGCTCTCCTCACCGAGCGGATGCGGGGGGAGCGCCTGACCGGATACGCGTTCCACCACCGCCCGAGCCTCGTCACACGTGAAGAAGAGATGCGCGGGTCCGACGACGCACACGTCCGCGGACGCGAGCATCTGCAGCGTCCGCGTCACCGTCGAGCGGCGCGTCGCCACGACGATCCGCAGGAGCGGTGCGGCGTCGAGAAGATCGAGAGCCCGCCCGAGAAGCGACCGCTCATCGGCCCGCTCCGCATTGTCGATCAGTAGGACGCACGGTCGATTCAGGTCGCCGAGCAGGCGCCCGAGTTCGCCGCCCGGATCCCGGACGCTGTCGAACCCACGCAGCGCCGAGCGAGCGGTGCTCCGATCAGCGATCAAGTCCTGGACGATGACCTTGGTCAGGATCTCGCGAAGCATGAGGTGCTCGTTCGTGACGCTCTCGTCGAACCCGAGTCGCACCGCAGCAGCCGCTCGTTCTTCCTGCATCGTCGCCCACTGGCTCAGCAGAACCGACTTCCCACCTCCGGCGGGGCCGCTGATGACGGTCAGGGCATGCCCTCGATCGAAGATCTCCGTCAGCCGCGGACGATCGAGCATGTGCAGGGGAAGACGCGCGCCGCGCGCACGTCCGCCTGTCCCCTGCTCCATCGCCGGCCTCCCCCGAGAACGCGAAACTCTCCGCGATCCGATCGTAGGTCTGCGAACGATTCCGGAATACTGCGAAAGCCGACGTATACCGAGATATCGGCTGAGTATGCGGCTCTTCGGCTATTCGGCAGCGCGCTGCATCGCCTCGTCGGCCTCCATGACGATGCTCCGCATCGCTGACGCGGCGGCATCGGCATCTCCGCCCGCAACCGCGAACGCGACATCCCGATGCCACTGCACAGCGCTCTGATTGGCCACGTGCGGCATGAGGTCATGCGCCGTGCGCCCCCTGAGCACTGCCTCGACCATGCCGCCCAGAGCGGCGAGCATCCGATTGCCGGACGAATCCAGCAGAAGACGGTGAAGCCTGATGTCCGCGCTGAGGTAGCGCTCTCGGTCGGCCTCGTGGTCCTCCTCGCTCATCGCGACGACGAGTGAGACGAGCTCGACCTTCTGTTCCGACGTCGCGTTCACCGCAGCGAGTCGTGCAGCGAGCGGTTCGATCACGGAACGGAGCTGGCTGAGCTCCCGAAGCTGCTCATCGCGACCGGGGCCCGCGAGTCGCCACGCGATCACCTCGGGCGCGTAGACGTTCCAATCGGCGCGCGGCCGCACCTCGACACCCGATTTCCGCCGCACCCAGACAAGACCGAAGGACTCGAGGACCCGCACCGCCTCACGGGCGGCGGAGCGGGACACTCCCCGCTCCTGAGCGAGCTCCACCGTCAGCATCCGCGAGCCCGGGGGGTGCTCGCCGTCGACGATCGCGCGACCGAGCTCGGCGACGAGCGAGTCGTGGACAGGGCTTGCAGGGCCGGCGACGGTCATATGTCGAGTATGCCCGCCACAGGGTCGTTGACGTGGGACGTCTCAGGCGATTGTTTCGGTTATGTTGCGCATGACGTGGTATGCGTGCTTATTATGTACGGCATAAGGTCGTAAACCACGCCCGGATCAAGGAAGCTCATGGCACTCTTCACCCCCGCCGCCGACGCGCTCATGACGGCAGTCGCCGACACGGCAGCCCCTGACCGCCCCGCCGGTCAGCTGATCACCGCCGCAGTGCTCGGGATCGCGATCATCATCGTCCTCATCACGTGGGTGAAGCTGCATCCCTTCCTGTCGCTCACCATCGGCGCGCTCGCCACCGGCGCGATCGCCGGCATGGACATCGCGGCATCGGTCACCAGCTTCTCGACCGGATTCGGCACCACGATGGGCGGGGTGGGAATCCTGATCGCCCTCGGTGCCATCTACGGAAAGCTCCTCGCCGACTCGGGTGGTGCCGACCGCATCGTCGATACGCTCGTCAGCCGTGCCAGCGCACGGTCGCTGCCGTGGGTCATGGGACTCATCGGTGCGGTCATCGGTCTCCCGATGTTCTTCGAGGTCGGCCTCGTGCTCCTCGTGCCGGTCATCATCCTCGTCGCACGGCGCTCCGGGGCGCCACTCATGCGCATCGCGATCCCGACGCTCGCCGGCCTCTCGGCCATGCACGGCCTCGTGCCGCCGCACCCGGGCCCGCTCGCCGCGATCGACGCGCTCGGAGCCAACCTCGGCCTCACCCTCGCCTTCGGTGTGATCGTCGCGATCCCCGCCGTGATCATCTCTGGGCCGCTGTTCGCCCGCTTCGCCGAGCGCTGGGTCGACGTCCCGGTCCCCGAGCTGTTCGTGACGGACGAGGACGAGGGCATCGAGCAGCGTCGCCGCCCGTCGTTCGGCGCGACGCTCTTCAGCATCCTGCTCCCCGTGTTCCTCATGCTCGCCAAGGCCGTCGCCGACATCTCGGCCGCAGGCTCCGACGCCCCGTGGAAGGTCGCGCTCGACTTCCTCGGCACGCCGGTCATCGCCCTGCTCATCGCCGTGCTCGCCGGATTCTTCATCCTCGGCCGCGGCGCCGGATTCGACCGCACGAAGATCAACGACATCGTCGGCTCGTCGCTCGGCCCGATCGCCGGCATCCTGCTGATCGTCGGCGCGGGTGGCGGATTCAAGCAGGTGCTGGTCGACACCGGCATCGGCAACGTGATCGCCCAGTTCGTCTCCGGGTCGTCCGTCTCCGTGCTGATCCTCGCGTGGCTGGTCGCCGTGGTCATCCGCATCGCCACGGGATCCGCGACCGTCGCGACGATCACCGCCGCCGGCATCCTGCAGCCGCTCACCGAGACCCTCGACTCCCCCATGGTCGCGCTGCTGGTGCTGGCGATCGGCTCGGGCTCGGTGTTCCTGTCGCATGTCAATGATGCGGGTTTCTGGCTCATCAAGGAGTACTTCGGCCTCAGCATCCCGCAGACTCTGAAGTCATGGACAGTACTCGAATGCCTCATCTCCGTCACCGGTCTCGCCGGCGTCCTCGTCCTGAGCATGTTCGTCTGAACGCGCCATGATGTCCGTCAACGCACCCGTCCTCGTCTTCATGGGCGTCGCCAGCACCGGAAAGTCGACCGTGGCAGCGATGCTCGCCGGCCGTCTCGGCTGGGCGTTCGAAGAGGGCGACGACCTGCATCCCGAGGCGAACGTCGCCAAGATGGCTGCCGGCCACGCTCTGAACGACGAGGACCGCTGGCCCTGGCTCGACCGCATCGCCGAGTGGATCGATGAGCGCATCGACGCCGGCGAGCCCGGCATCGTGACCTGCTCCGCCCTGCGACGCAGCTACCGCGACGTGCTTCGCCGGGATGCGGTCACGTTCGTGCACTTCGCCGGCGAGCGCGAGCTGATCCTCGAGCGGATGCTGCGCCGCCAGGGGCACTTCATGCCCGCCACACTGCTCGACTCGCAGTTCGCGACGCTCGAGCCCCTGGAGGCGGACGAGCGGGCCATCGAGATCGACATCGCTCTGACGCCGGCTGAGCAGGCCGCTCAGATCGCGTCACGGCTGCGGTTGCACCCGGACTACTGAGACGATGCCTCGGCCCGCGACACTCTGAGTCATGAAGAACTCGATGCGGCGCGCTGTGCGGATCCTGGTCGCGGCGACGACGGTCAGCGTCGGGCTGACTGGCTGCTCGCCCTCCTCCGGCGGAACTCAGCCTGCGAACGATGCGTCGACTGCGGAGACGACCCTTGGCGCCGGTTCGGTCAGCGACGCCCCTCGTGCGAGCCCTCTCAGCTGTGATGGCGTGGCTGTGATGTTGACGGTCGATCCGCTGTCAGCCACCGCCGGGCAGACGGTCTCCGTGTCAGTGCATCCCCCCGAGTGCCTCGACGAGCTCTGGGCGGGCGAGGTGATCATCCGCTCCCCCGAGGGCGATCTGCGCACCGGTTCACGTCTCGAGGTCGGAGCGACCTCGGTGTCGGTCGAGGTGCCGCCCGATCTCACGGGGACGCCGATGCTGATGCTCGTACCCGATCTCGATTGCGAGCGATCAGGTGCGACCGGCGACTGCCACTATCCATACGCGGAGATCGAGATCCGCGCCGCTACTCCGTGAGCAGACCCAGCCCTGCGATCCCCTCGACGACCAGGTCGTGGTCGTCCGATGACGCAAGTCCCGACACCGTCGCGACCGCGACGACACCCACACCGTCGACGCGGATCGGCACCGACCCACCCGCGACCGCGTAGACGACCGGATCGAGCCATCCCGGCTCGTACATGTCCCGGCCGCCATTCTCGATGCGCGCTTCGAGCAGGGCAGTGCTGGTCTCGAACCTGAGAGCGGTCGCCGCCTTCTTCGCCGCCCATGCGTCGTTGTCGGCCGTCGCGCCCGGCAGAGATGCGTGGAAGAGGACCCCTGACGGGGTGCGCACGTCCACCGCGACCGGGTGACCCTCGGCCAATGCCCGTTCTGCGATCGAGCGACCCAGCTCCCATGCGTCCCTGCGGTCGAAGCGGCGCAGGACGAGTTCGACGTGCTCCTTCTCGAGCTGCGCGATCCGTGTCTGGTCACTCATGTCCGGTACCTCTCGTGTGCGTCTGTTCAGCCGAGTTCCCCCGACCCGTACGGTCGAATCGGCTGCTGCCTCTGGAAGGCGTACTCGCCACCCTGACGCCCTCCGAAGGGGCGTCCGTGATCGGCGAACTCCTCACGATAGAACGCCAGCCGCCAGGATCCGATCTCGATCCGCGATCCGGTGCGCAGAATCCGGGCATCCTCCGAGCTGTGCGGCAGATTGGGCCGCCCGCCGCCGGTGGGGGCGTACGAATACAGGACGTACTCGTCGTCCTCGTTGTGGCGGACTTCGGCGTGCAGCGCCTCCACTCCCTCGAGCCGCAGGTCGGCGTCCTTGCCCGAGCCGATCGTCGTCCGTCCGGGAAGGAGATCGAACTCACGCGGCCTGGTGCTGTTCCAGTCGCCGTTCCCGACCGCGAAGATCAGCCGTGGTCGACCGGATCCGGGAAGGTAGTGGGTGGTCGTCACCCGCCGCGGCACCCGACGTGCCAACGTGGGAACGAGGGGGAAGAGAGTGGGCGGCGGGGCGGGGAGGCGGAACCGGCTGCCATCGTCCCGGTGCTTCACCTCCGAGAGCAGCGCCGACAGATGTCCGAGCCTGATGTGCGACGACCCGGCGATCGCACGGCCGACAGGCCCTGACCTGACGTCGCCGAGCTGGAGCAGAGTCCCCTTCGGCCCTTCCACACGCACGCTGAGGCCTCGTCGCGACAAGGCATCGGCGAGAGGTGCCAGCTGCGTGAGCTCGCGGCGACCCATGCCGGTGAGGCCCGCAGTGGACTCGAACGAGATGACGACCTCCCGACCCGCGGCACGCACCGTGAAGCGAGTCGGAGATGCGCCGTCCGAAGCGACGTGCTCGACCTTCAGGTCGATATCGAGACGGATCATGGTGGCAGGCCGTCAGGCCGGCCGGCTCTCGCCGGACTCGCTGTCGCTGGTCGTCACGCGCAGCGTGCCGTTGAACTTCCACGTCGCGCGAGGCGCATCCGGCCCGATATCCCGAGGGACTTCCACGGTCATGTCCTCGAACGTGTAGTTGACCGCCGCTCCGCGACCGGTCAGATAGGCCCACATCTCTCGGCCGAGATCCGTCCAGTCCGTGATCGATGCTCCACTCGGCCCCGAGGCCTCGGAGAACAGTTCGGACGTTTCCTTCTCATCACTCATGGGGTGCTCCTTCGCTGGTGCCCGGTGGTGTTGAAGCGATTATGCGCGCCCCCGATCACTCTGTCCATATGTTTTTGAATACAGTCCAGAAACTGTCTTCCGCTCTCCGAGGCAGCTCAGAGAAACTTCGCGGCCGGTGCATCCAAACGGTGGTGACCAGCGGAATAACCCTGTGTCACGACCCTCGCCGTGACTCCGATCGACAATGGAGTTGAACGATGACTGGAAAGATCCGCGCCTCCCTCGCAGGGGTGGCCGCACTCGCCCTCGTCCTGACCGCCGCGCCCGCACAGGCCGCAGAGACAGCACGCCCCTCGGGGAACATCGTCGATGTTCTCGTCACCGCCTCAGGAGGAGGCGCTCCAGACCGAAACGCCAACGACTACGACCTGCTCGTCCAGGCGGTGCTCGCCACCGGCCTCGACAGCACGCTCGCAGATCCGGCGGGAACGTTCACCGTCTTCACTCCGAACGATCGAGCCTTCCTGCGGCTGGTGTCCGACCTGACGGGCACCGCACCCGCATCCGAGGCGGCGGCACTGACCACGCTCACGACCGCCTTCACCACCGACCAGATCGCCGACATCCTGCTGTACCACGTCGTCGCGGGCAAGAAGCTGGGCCCGATCAAGGTCATCACGTCGAAGTCGCTCACCATGGCCAACGGCGGGGTCGTCCGGCCGCGCGGCGTCTTCTTGCGTGACGAGAGCCCCACCCTGCGGGACCCGGCCCTGGTGCTGTGGCGGGTGAACATCACCGCGAACAATGGAGTGATCCACACGATCGATCGCGTCCTGGTTCCTGCGATGTGAGCACGCCGTGAAAGAGAAACGCCCCCGAGGACGGGGGCGTTTCTCCGGCTCGTGGATCTCGTGATCGAGAACGACGAACAGGTGGTGGGGTTTTCCCGTATCTCCTCCCCGAGTCCTACCCTTTATAGGGATCGGGGCCCGCGATTCCTCGCGTTTCCCACGCGTTCCTTTCGCGATTCCCACGGATACCCCCGACTGCCCTACTCCTGCTTGAGGTGCCAGCGGGCGAAACTCAGGATTCGGCCGCGGCGCCGTCGTCCTCAGGTTCTGGCTCTCCCCAGGGCTGCAGCGCGAGGGCCGCAGCGATGGCACGGTCTCGGGCGGCCGTCCACCTCGCCGCTTCTTGCGACCCGAACGATGTCGCGACATCGCGGAGCTTGTCACCGACCAGAACGCAGGCCGCGCTCACCATCGCGGTCTTCGTCGGACAAGGAACGCAGCGCGGTCTCGATGACTGAGGCCATGTGTTGGCTCTGCTGCTCCAGGTTGTCGAAATGCAATTCTGTTCCCCGGGCACCGTGGAGGATCGCAGCTTGGATGACAGGGTCGTTGAATCGGTCGAAGTTCGCAGGCGACAGGACATGGCCGAACCCGGGCTGTTCGAACAGTGAGAACTCGGCGTCTTTTGAGTGACGTGCGCGATGCAGCACCGACGAGATGGTGAAGTACACCTCCGCGTGACTGGCGGTCGTCATGTCGCCGATCTCGGGCTCCCAGAACGCGAAGTTCGGATTGAGAGTCATCGGCAGCACCATGCCCGAAGTCCCGTAGTTGCTCGGTAGGAAACCGGACCGGTCACCGAGAGGCGCCTAATTGGCGTCCCAGAGTGTGTATCCAATGACGCCAGCGGGGATGAAATCCTGAGCAGCCGTCAGCTCGTTCTCCATGCCGACGATCCGGCCGGTGTCGCGGGAGATGAGAACCGTGTCTTGGTAGGTCGTTGCCGGGTCCGCGACGCGCAATCCGATGACATCGCGCCCCAGTCGGTCCGTTGACTCGCCCAGGACGGTGACACCACCGGCCTCGACCAGCCGGTCGATGAGGATGTTGTGCTGCTCATTCGTCAAGGTCCAATAGCTCAACAGCCGGCCGATGACGACGAGGACCTCGCCCGATGATGAGGACTCCGTCGCGCCGAGGCTGGTGAGTGCCTTGTCCATCGACTCGCGAGACCCGTCATTCAGGTTCATCACATCGGCGGGGATCTTCAGATCCTGTGGTGCCGTCACCAGCTGTGTGATGGTGTCACCCGGTTGATACGGGCTCTCCTCGATGCCTTCGGGTCGCACACCGGCTGGCCAGTGAGATTCCCCGGCGATGATGGTGCTGCGGGACCCGGTCTCGGGCGCCCACTCGAATGTGACCCTCTGGGGCACAGACTCGACGCGTTCTTTCGCCAGGTCGATACTCCACCCCCACACGAGCGAGGAGACTCGACGTTCCTGGACCACGCTCACCGTCGACCCGAGGCGCTCCTTCGCCTCCTGCACGACTGTCGCAAGCGGCTGAGCGTTGTCATACTGCAACGGCGGAGGTGTGAGCGCTGTGGCCCGTTGGGCCGGTGCGAGAACGTTGGTCGCGACGATCACAATGGCCACGATGGCCGCCACTGCGACGGCAAAGCGCCCCCACGCCCATCCTCGCCGTTGTCGCGCGGGGGCGTACGTGCCTCGGATGATGCTCTCGCGCACAGCGATGGCCTGAACACTGAGCTCGTCAGCGGACGCCGTGGCGGGGTTGACAGCACGGAGCAGGCGGTCGATCTCGTCGTCAGGAATGTTCACGATCTCCGCTCCCTCGGTTCAAGCTGTGCCCGCAGTTTCGCTCGTGCGCGAGTGAGGGTCGTCCACACAGCCGCCTGACTGGAACGAAGGACATCGGCGATCTCTCCGGCGCTGAGCTCATCCCAGTAGGTGAGGACAACGACCTGTCGCTCTCGGGCGCTGAGCGACTTCATCGCCTGTTGCAGCGCCAACGCGTCCAGCGGATGGATGTTGTCAGCTGCGCTGCGCAGTCCGCGGGTGAGAGCTTCCATCGCCCGCGCGCGAGAGTGAGCCTTTCGGTCGACGTCACGTAGCTTGTTGTCGGCGGTGCGGATGAACCATCGCAAGCCCATCGGCTTCACCGCGTCCAACTTCCGCCATGCGATGACGAACACCTCAGCTGCGATCTCGTTGACCTCGTCGGAGTTGTCGAGGTAGCACTCGAGATGCCGGTGCACCTTCGGCCAGTACTCGTTGAACAGCGACCGGAAGACCACGGCCTTGTTCGGGGCCGGTGCACCTGCAGCAATATGTGTCGGGCCGAATGGGAAATCTTCAGCGACAGCGAAGACGACACGGAGTCCGTCCCCGAACCCCCATCGCATCACTGCAGCCGCCTCACTCATCGCACGTACCTTTCAGGCTATCCCGACTAAAGAGTGCAGAGGAGGTTCGTCGTGCCGGTTCCCACATCGGTTGAACTGTTCGGACCGGCGGTCCCGAGGACGGTCGCGGCGGAGTTGCGCGCGCGAACCAAACCAGAACTGCGCCCGTTAGCGATAGACCCGACTGACCGAAGCGCCGAGGTGTTCACGTTCGTGCAGATGGTGAACGTCAGTTTCGATCCGCTCATCCCGCTCCCGCTGTACGCGCAGTACGTGCCCGTGGCGCAGTTTCCCACTGCGCGGGCTGAGGTCGACTCGGTGGTGAGCGTCATCCCTAGTTCGGGCCACACCACCGTGGTGTCGCTGAGGGCGATACCGCCCGGCACCGCCTCCAGCGCATACTCGACATCGGGATGGAAGTCGTCGGACGCGTGCGCGACGGCGGGGCTCAAAGTCGCGGCGACGAGCACTGCGACAGCGACGCTGAGGATTCGTTTCATGATGCCTCCGAGGCAGGCGGGCGTGGACCGCGTACACACACGGGTCAGGGCGTGGGTGCGCCCGTAATTCAGTATCTGCCGAGGCGTGTCCGCAGCCGGTGGCTAGGAGGCGCCCTTGCAGCTGCCGCAGAATCCTTACAAACATTTTCGGAGGGTGTCACCCCGGACAACGGTCCAGAGAAGACCTGGGACGCCAATCCCCATCTCGACACGATGTTCTGTGAGAAAAGCCAGAATCGGATCCGCGGCGGCAACAAGGTTGCCTCGTCCGGTGAGTCGTTCGTCCAAGGCGAGCGCTGTGCTGCCTGCAAGCGTCAGCTTCGACGCACCGGGGACGCGGTCTTCAAGCCGGGAACCGAAACAGGCCTCCCGTGAGACGGTCCAGCTCCGCGTCGATCCCCTTCACGATGTCTCGTGTCTCCATGCTCTCGCCACGGAACGCGACCTCGAAGGCGCCGGTCAGTGCCAGGCTCCGAACCGCGCAGACGACGAAGCCGAACAGGAGTGCTCTCGTGGGAGTGAGGACACGCAGGTAGGGCAAGGCCGCCGGATCGATTTCCACCTCGACACCCTCCGCTTCATACACCTGCTACGTCGAGACTGAGCTCGCTTTGCGACGCTCTCGTCGTGCTTGTTGTCTCATCGGGTGAGCTGCCACTGCCCGACGGTCGCGCACAGTGCGACCCAGCCAGCCCAGGGACTTCTGGGCGGCCTGCCGACAGCTCACGCAAGAAGCAGAACTGGCACCGAAACGAGGAAAGCCCCCGGTATTCCCGGGGGCTTTCCTCGTTTGACCTGGCATTCTGAGATACGAGAACAAGATCCTCGAGATCCGGGAATACCCCATGGTGGCGAGTGAGGGATTCGAACCCCCGAATGCTGAGCAGTCTGATTTACAGTCAGATCCCTTTGGCCGCTTGGGTAACTCGCCAGAGCGCACCCGTCCGACTTCGACAGCCAACCGGGGGCACGATAGATAATCATACCTGCCGAGGGCAAGCGTGAGAAATCGAACGCTCAGCTGCCGAACACGCCGCGATCGGCGTCAGCGATCGACTCCGGAGTCCGCAGCAGGCCGCCCTCGGCCCGGCACGTCGCAGCGGCCACATCCATGGCTCGATCGAGCAGGTGCTGCCAGCCTTCCGCATCGGAGGGTGTCCCCTGAGCAAGGCCGGCCGCCACGGCCGCGAGAGTCGCATCTCCGGCTCCCACGGTGTCGACGACGCGACCGGGCAGCGTCGAGATGGGCGCCGTGACGATGCCGGCATCCGACTCGAGGGCTGCACCATCGGCGCCTGCGGTCGCGAGCACCGCGCTCACCCCGAGCGCGCGCAGCCGCGCCCTCAGCGCATCGAGATCGCCGTCATAGAGGAGAGCCGCATCATCGGCGCCGATCTTGACGATCGACGCTCCTGCGGCGGCGCGTTCGAAGCCCTGCACGAACTCGGCACCATCGCTCAGCATCCCCGACCGTGGGTTCGGGTCGACAGCGAGACGAGTGTCGCCGACGGCGTCGAGCAGTGCGTCGACCTCACCGGGCACGTCGAAGGGGAAGCAGCTGACGGCTACGAGATCCGAATCGGCGATCGCACGGACAGCCTCGTCGGAATAGCGGATGCTGCGCCGCTGCGCGGCCTCGTTGAACACGTAGACGGGCTCGCCGTCGGGACCACGCTGCACGATCGCCCGGGACGAGCCCAGCGGCGCCTCACCGGCGATCAGCCGCACGTCGTGATCGTCGAGGTACTCGCGAATGTGCGCCCCCGCTTCGTCGTCCCCGACCATCGCGATCAGGGTGGTCGGCACACCGAGCCTGCGAAGACCGACGGCGACGTTCAGTGCCGCGCCGCCGACCAGCTCACGCACCCCGCCGACGTCGTGGATCTCGTCGATCAGCGCGTCTCCGACGACGACTGCACCGGGCATACGGGAGGAATCATCACTCATTCCGCCGACACTACCGCGAGAGCGGCTTCCGCGGCGGTTCGGTCAGCCTCCCTGCACGGGCTGGGCACAGCGCTACGGTGAGCGCATGAACGCTCGAATCGCCGCCGGCGCTGCGGCTCTCCTGCTCCTCGCCGTGCTCACCGGCTGCGATCCGACCGGTTCGGGCACCACGCCGTCGAACGATTCCGCTGAACCGTCGTCGAGTCCGGGACCGGACGAATCGGAGAGCCCGTCGCCCTCCCCCACACCGACAGAGACTCCGATCGCTCTGCCGACCGACTGCAGGGCGATCCTCTCGGACGACGTGCTCGCACAGCTCGAGGGAGTGCCACTCAATGACGCGGCCTTCGGACCGTCCGGGGTCGGAGACGATGGCGAGCTCACCTGCATCTGGGCGGATCCGAGGGCGGACACCACCCGGCTGGTCACCACCATCTCCCTGATGAACCGAGGGCCGGCCCTCGACATGCTGAACGCTCTCGTGGCCGACGAGGGCTACACGTGCTTCACTCCCGACGGCGGCACGCGCTGCGAGAAGACCTGGCAGAACGAGCAGTACCCTGTCACCGACGGTCGCACCCTCTTCTGGCGGGACGACGTGCTGATCGACTCCCAGTACTCGAATCTCGCGCCCGAGGGATACACCTCGAGCATCGTGGCGCACCTCTTCGACTAATCCGTCCCCCTGTCCACGGCAGGCACCCCGGATCCGGGCACGAAGAAGGCCCCGGGCGAATCGCCCGGGGCCTTCTCACTCACTCACTCGATCAGTTGTACGTACCCGGCGTGATGTCGTCCGTCGAGAACGCGTCGAAGTCGACGTAACCGAAGTCGCCGTCGGCGTACGCACCGTCGGATGCGAAGATCCGGTTCGGGTAGCGCTCGCTCTTGGCTTCCTCCGTCGCCTCGACCGTGACGTCGCGGTACTTCGAGAGACCGGTTCCGGCGGGGATGAGCTTTCCGATGATGACGTTCTCCTTGAGACCGACCAGCGGGTCGCGCTTGCCCTCCATGGCGGCCTGCGTGAGAACGCGGGTCGTCTCCTGGAAGGAAGCGGCCGACAGCCACGACTCGGTCGCGAGCGACGCCTTCGTGATACCCATCAGCTCCGGACGGCCGGACGCGGGGCGCTTGCCCTCTGCCACAGCCTCGCGGTTGATCGCCTGGTAGCGCTTGAGGTCGACCATCTCACCCGGGAGCAGGGTCGTGTCGGCGTGATCGACGACGGTGACCTTGCGGAGCATCTGACGGACGATGACCTCGATGTGCTTGTCGTGGATCGGCACACCCTGCGAGCGGTAGACGCCCTGGACGCCGCCGACGAGGTAACGCTGCACCTCGCGGGCACCCATGACGCGCATGACCTCCTTGGGGTCGAGCGTTCCGACCAGGAGAGGCTGACCGACCGTGACGTGCTGACCGTCCTCGACCAGAAGCGTCGCACGCTTCAGGACCGGGTAGATCACTTCCTCGTCACCGTTGTCGGGCGTCAGGATGACCTTCTTGGCCTTGTCCGTCTCGTCGATCGTGATGCGGCCATCGGCCTCGGCGATCGGCGATGCGGCCTTCGGGGTGCGAGCCTCGAAGAGCTCCTGCACGCGGGGCAGACCCTGCGTGATGTCATCTGCCGATGCCGAACCACCGGTGTGGAACGTACGCATCGTCAGCTGGGTACCGGGCTCACCGATCGACTGTGCCGCGATGATGCCGACGGCCTCGCCGATGTCGACGGTCTTACCCGTCGCGAGCGAACGGCCGTAGCACTGCGCGCAGACACCGACGGCGGAGTCGCAGGTGAGGACCGAGCGCACCTTGATGCTCTCGACACCGAGACCGACCAGCTTGTCGATGAGAACGTCACCCACGTCGTCGCCGGCAGAGGCGAGGACCTCGCCCTTGCTGTCGACCACGTCGGAGGCCAGCGTACGAGCGAACACCGAGTTCTCGACGTTCGCGTCGCGCACGAGCTCACCCTGCGAGTTCGGAGCGGCGATCGGGAGCTCGAGGCCCTTCGACGTGCCGCAGTCCTCTTCGCGGATGATGACGTCCTGCGAGACATCCACCAGACGACGGGTCAGGTAACCCGAGTCGGCGGTACGCAGAGCGGTGTCGGCGAGACCCTTACGGGTACCGTGCGTCGCGATGAAGTACTCCGCAACCGACAGACCCTCGCGGTACGAGGAGATGATCGGACGCGGGATGATCTCACCCTTGGGGTTGTTCACCAGACCACGCATACCGGCGATGTTCCGGATCTGCAGCCAGTTACCACGAGCACCCGACGACACCATGCGGTTGATGGTGTTGTCCTCGGGGAAGTTGGCCTTCATCGCAGCCTGGACCTCGTCGGTCGCCTCGGTCCAGATCTTGATGAGCTCCTGACGACGCTCGACGTCGGTCGTGAGGCCCTTCTCGTACTGGGACTGGACCTTCGCGGCCTGCTTCTCGTAGCCCGCGACGATCTCAGCCTTGTTCGGCGGCGTGAGGATGTCGCTCAGGGCGACGGTCACACCCGAGCGCGTGGCCCAGTAGAAACCGGCGTCCTTGATGCGGTCCAGCGACGCAGCCGTCTCGACCTTGGGGTACTCCTCGGCCAGCTTGTTGACGATCTGCGACAGCTTGTTCTTGTCAGCCTGCTCGCGGACGAACGGGTATCCCTTGGGCAGCGTGTCGTTGAAGATCGCCTGACCGAGCGATGCGTCGACGAGACCGTGACGCTCGTAGCCCTCGGGAGCTTCGCCCTCGAGGAACGTGAGACCCGGGATGCGGATGCGGACCTTGGCCTGCAGGTCGAGGGTTCCCTCGTCCTTCGCCAGGATCGCCTCGCCCACCGAACCGAATGCACGACCCTCACCGGCTGCGCCCGCCTTGACCGTGGTCAGGTGGTGCAGACCGATGATCATGTCCTGCGAAGGCAGGGTGACCGGGCGTCCGTCGGACGGCTTCAGGATGTTGTTCGACGCGAGCATCAGCACGCGGGCCTCGGCCTGAGCCTCGACCGACAGCGGCAGGTGGACAGCCATCTGGTCACCGTCGAAGTCGGCGTTGAACGCCGCGCAGACGAGCGGGTGCAGCTGGATGGCCTTGCCCTCGACGAGCTGAGGCTCGAAGGCCTGGATGCCGAGACGGTGCAGCGTGGGCGCACGGTTGAGCAGCACCGGACGCTCGCGGATGATCTCCTCGAGCACGTCCCAGACCTCGGGACGCGTGCGCTCGACGGCGCGCTTGGCCGCCTTGATGTTCTGCGAGTGACCGAGGTCGATCAGGCGCTTGATGACGAACGGCTTGAAGAGCTCCAGCGCCATCTGCTTGGGCAGACCGCACTGGTGCAGCTTCAGCTGCGGACCGACGATGATGACCGAACGGCCCGAGTAGTCGACGCGCTTGCCGAGCAGGTTCTGGCGGAAACGACCCTGCTTACCCTTCAGCATGTCGCTGAGGGACTTCAGGGCACGGTTGCCGGTACCGGTGACGGGACGACCACGGCGACCGTTGTCGAACAGTGCGTCGACGGCCTCCTGCAGCATCCGCTTCTCGTTGTTGACGATGATCTCGGGAGCACCGAGGTCGATCAGACGACGAAGACGGTTGTTGCGGTTGATCACACGACGGTAGAGGTCGTTGAGGTCGGAGGTCGCGAAGCGGCCACCGTCGAGCTGCACCATCGGGCGCAGCTCCGGCGGGATCACCGGAACGACGTCGAGGACCATGGCGGCCGGGCTCATGCCGGTCTCCAGGAACGAGTTGACGACCTTCAGACGCTTGATCGCGCGGATCTTGCGCTGGCCCTTGCCCTCGGAGATCTGCAGGTGCAGGCTCTCCGCCTCGGCTGCCAGGTCGAACGCCGCGAGGCGACGCTGGATCGACTCGGCGCCCATGTAGGCCTCGAAGTACTGACCGAAGCGGTCCTGGAGCTCGTGGAAGACGTCGTCCTCGGGACGCAGTGCGCCGACCTCGAGCGTGCGGAAGTCCTCCCACACGCGCTCGAGCTTGGCGATCGCCTCGTCGGCACCCTTGCGGATGAGCGACATCTCCTTCTCGGCGGCGTCCTTGACCTTCTTCTTCGCGTCGGCCTTGGCGCCCTCCGCCTCGAGGGAAGCGAGCTCCTCCTCCAGGCGAGCCAGGCGCTCGGCGATCTTCGCGTCGCGGCGGTCTCCGAGCGTCTTCAGCTCGAGACGGATGTTGTTCTCCTGCGTGCCCAGGTCGCGGTGACGAGCATCCTCGTCGACCGAGATGACCATGTAGGCGGCGAAGTAGATGACCTTCTCGAGGTCCTTCGGCGCCATGTCGAGCAGGTACCCGAGACGCGAGGGAACACCCTTGAAGTACCAGATGTGGGTGACGGGAGCGGCGAGCTCGATGTGACCCATGCGCTCACGACGGACCGAGGACTTGGTGACCTCGACGCCGCAGCGCTCGCAGACGATGCCCTTGAAGCGGACACGCTTGTACTTGCCGCAGGCGCACTCCCAGTCGCGGGACGGGCCGAAGATCTGCTCTCCGAAGAGACCGTCCTTCTCCGGCTTCAGGGTGCGGTAGTTGATGGTTTCAGGCTTCTTGACCTCGCCGTAGGACCAGGCGCGGATGTGGTCCGCCGTGGCCAGGCCGATGCGAAGCTCATCGAAAGTGTTTGACTCGAGCACAAATTCTCCTGTGTAGGAATTCTTCTGAAGAAATCGGGGAGGTGGGCCGCCGACCGGGCGTGACGCGCGGTCGGCGGCCTGGACCTTAGATCTCGTCGATCGAGGCGGCCTCGAAGCGGCTGGAGATGTTGATGCCGAGTTCCTCCGCAGCGCGGAAGGCCTCGTCGTCGGTGTCACGCAGGTTGACGAGCGTGCCGTCTGCCGAGAGGACCTCGACGTTCAGGCAGAGCGACTGCATCTCCTTCATGAGCACCTTGAAGGACTCGGGTATGCCGGGCTCCTGGATGTTCTCGCCCTTGACGATCGCCTCGTACACCTTGACGCGGCCGAGGATGTCGTCGGACTTGATCGTGAGGAGCTCCTGGAGCGCGTATGCGGCGCCGTAGGCCTCGAGGGCCCACACCTCCATCTCACCGAATCGCTGGCCACCGAACTGCGCCTTACCACCGAGCGGCTGCTGGGTGATCATCGAGTACGGACCCGTCGAACGTGCGTGGATCTTGTCGTCGACCAGGTGGTGCAGCTTCAGGATGTACATGTAGCCCACCGAGATCGGCGCCGGGAACGGCTCACCGGAGCGGCCGTCGAACAGCTGCGTCTTTCCGGTCGAGTCGATCAGGCGGATGCCGTCACGGGTCGGGGTGGTCGCGTCGAGGAGACCGGAGATCTCCTCCTCGCTCGCACCGTCGAACACCGGGGTCGCGACCTTGGTGCCGGGGGCAGCCTCGAACGCGTCCTTGGGGAGTCGCGCAGCCCACTCCGGGGTGCCTTCGACCTTCCAGCCCTGCTTCGCGATCCACCCGAGGTGGGTCTCGAGCACCTGGCCGAAGTTCATTCGACCGGGGATGCCCAGCGGGTTCAGGACGATGTCGACCGGGGTTCCATCCGCGAGGAACGGCATGTCCTCGATCGGGAGGATCTTGGCGATGACACCCTTGTTGCCGTGACGACCGGCGAGCTTGTCACCCTCGGTGATCTTGCGCTTCTGGGCGATGTAGACCACGACGCGGCGGTTGACACCGGAGCCGAGCTCATCGTCGCCGTCCTCGGCGTTGAACTCCTTGACGGCGATGATCGTGCCCTGCTCGCCGTGGGGCACCTTGAGAGAGGTGTCACGGACTTCGCGGCTCTTCTCGTTGAAGATCGCGCGGAGCAGACGCTCTTCCGCCGACAGCTCGGTCTCGCCCTTCGGCGTGACCTTGCCGACGAGGATGTCGCCGGGGCGGACCTCGGCGCCGATGCGGATGATGCCGCGCTCGTCGAGATCCTTCAGGAGCTCAGGGCTGACGTTGGGGAGGTCACGGGTGATCTCCTCCTTGCCGAGCTTCGTGTCGCGCGCGTCGACCTCGTACTCCTCGATGTGGATCGAGGAGAGGGTGTCGTCCTTGACCAGGTCCTGGCTCAGGATGATCGCGTCCTCGAAGTTGTAGCCCTCCCACGTCATGAACGCGACGAGGAGGTTCTTTCCGAGTGCCAGTTCGCCGTTCTCGGTGGCGGGGCCATCGGCGATGACCTCTCCGACCTCGACGCGGTCGCCCTCGTTGACGACGACCTTCTGGTTGTACGACGTGCCCTGGTTCGAGCGATCGAACTTGCGCAGGTGGTAGTCCTGCGTTCCACCCTCGTCGAGCATGACGGTGACGCGGTCTGCGGAGACCTCGGTGACGACACCCGGCTTCTCAGCCGTGAGCACGTCGCCGGCGTCGATGGCCGTGTAGCCCTCCATACCGGTTCCGACGAGCGGCGAGTCGCTGCGGAGCAGCGGCACAGCCTGACGCTGCATGTTGGCGCCCATGAGTGCGCGCTGTGCGTCGTCATGCTCGAGGAAGGGCACGAGCGAGGTCGCGACCGACACCATCTGGCGCGGCGAGACGTCGATGTAGCCGATCTCCTCCGGAAGGAAGAGGTCCACCTCACCGCTACCGCCCTTGGGGCGCGCGAGGACGTGGCTCTCGCGGAAGCGACCGTTCTTGTCGAGCGGGGCGTTCGCCTGCGCGATGTTGAAGTCGACCTCTTCGGAAGCGGTCAGGTAATCGATGTGCTCGGTGACGACGCCACCCTCGACCTTGCGGTACGGGGTCTCGATGAAACCGAACGAGTTGATGCGCGCGAACGTCGCGAGAGCACCGATCAGACCGATGTTCGGGCCTTCAGGGGTCTCGATGGGGCACATGCGGCCGTAGTGCGACGGGTGGACGTCACGGACCTCGACGCCTGCGCGGTCACGGCTCAGACCACCGGGGCCGAGAGCCGAGAGGCGGCGCTTGTTGGTCAGACCCGCGAGCGGGTTGTTCTGGTCCATGAACTGCGACAGCTGCGAGGTTCCGAAGAACTCCTTGATCGCGGCGACGACGGGGCGCACGTTGATCAGGGTCTGCGGCGTGATCGCCTCGATGTCCTGCGTGGTCATGCGCTCGCGGACGACGCGCTCCATGCGGGACAGACCGGTGCGGACCTGGTTCTGGATCAGCTCGCCGACCGCGCGGATGCGACGGTTGCCGAAGTTGTCGATGTCATCGGTCGCGATGCGGATGTCGGCCTTCTTGCCCGAGCGGATGCCGGGGAAGGTCTCTTCCGTGCCTGCGTGCAGACGCACGAGGTACTTGATCGTCGCGACGATGTCCTGAACCGTGAGGACCGAGTCGGTCAGCGGAGCGTCGAGACCGAGCTTGTGGTTGATCTTGTAACGACCCACCTTCGCGAGGTCGTAGCGCTTCGGGTTGAAGTAGAAGTTGTCGAGGAGCGCGCGGGCGGCCTCGGCGGCGACCTGCTCGCCCGGACGCAGCTTGCGGTAGATGTCGCGGAGCGCATCTTCCTTCGTGACGATCGTGTCCTTCGCGAGCGTCTCCTCGATCGAGGTGTAGCCGGCGAACTCCGTGAGGATCTCCTCGCTGGTCATGCCCAGCGCCTTGAGGAACACGGTGACCGACTGCTTGCGCTTGCGGTCGACGCGCACGCCGACCTGGTCGCGCTTGTCGATCTCGAACTCGAGCCATGCACCACGGCTCGGGATGACGCGAGCCGACACGATGTCCTTGTCGGACGTCTTGTCGGGGGTCTTGTCGAAGTACACACCGGGCGAACGCACGAGCTGCGAGACGACGACGCGCTCGGAGCCGTTGATGATGAACGTTCCCTTGTCGGTCTGCAGCGGGAAGTCGCCCATGAAGACCGTCTGGGTCTTGATCTCACCCGTGAGGTGGTTCATGAACTCGGCCTCGACGTACAGCGGAGCGGCGTACGTCTTGCCGCGCTCCTTGCACTCCTCGATCGAGTACTTCTCCGGCTCGAGGTAAGGGTTGGTGAACGACAGCTGCATCGTCTCGCCGAGGTCCTCGATCGGAGAGATCTCCTCGAAGATCTCGCCGAGACCGCTGTTCTCGTTCACGTCGGTGCGGCCGGCCTTCTTGGCCTCTGCGACTCGAGCCTTCCAGGCGTCGTTGCCGACGAGCCATCCGAAGGATTCCGTCTGCAGAGCGAGAAGGTCAGGGACCGTCAGCGTGTCGGAGATCTTGGCGAACGAAAGACGGGAAGCTCCGCGTCCGTTCTTGGTGGTGGTGGATGTGGATGCGTTGCGAGCAGCAGCCAAGGGAATAACCTCCGTGAGCCCCGCAGGGCTTCTCGATTCCTTTGTCGTCAGGTGGAGTATGCGCTCAAAGACTCAACGAAATGCCGACCACCATATGAGGGCACGGAGAAGCGAGCGCAACTACCAACTATACGCGCGATCTTGCGACATGGCAAGCGCAATCCTTGACCTTCTTCGGATGCTGCGGTAATGGCACCCGGAAGCGTCGTCCGTCGACCCGGTGCGCCCGCCCCGGAGCTCGCGCTCGGGGCGGGACGCATCGTCGTCGTCAGGAGGCGATGTTGAGTTCGTTCCCCGGGATCGACGCCAGCAGACGTCGCGTGTACGGGTCTCGAGGATTTGTGAAGATCTCCTCCGAGGATGCCGCCTCGACGAGCGAGCCGTCCTTCATCACGCACACGTAGTCGCTGATCAGCCGGACCACGGCGAGGTCGTGGGAGATGAAGAGATAGCTGAGTCCGTACTCGGTCTGCAGGTCGCCCAGCAGGTTCAGGATCTGATCCTGCACGAGGACGTCGAGCGCTGACACGGGTTCGTCGCACACGATCAGCTCGGGCGAGAGCGCGAGCGCACGGGCGATCGCGACACGCTGACGCTGACCGCCGGACAGCTCGGACGGATACCGGCGCAGCATCGACTGCGGCAGCGCCACGTCGTCGAGCAGCTGCCGGACGCGCTTGCGCCGATCGGCGCCGCTCCCCCGCTTGTAGAAGTCCAGCGGCTCGGAGATGAGGCGCTCGATGGTGAACATCGGATTCAGGCTCGAGTACGGATCCTGGAAGATCGGCTGCACCTTCTGCCGGAAGTCCCGGGTCTCCGCACGGGTGAGCGAGGAGACGTCCTTGCCCTCGTAGCGGATGAGACCGCTCGTCGGCTCGATGATCTTCAGCAGCATCCGCGCGGTCGTCGTCTTGCCCGAACCGGACTCGCCCACGATCGCCACCGTCTCGCCGCGCGGGATGGCGAGCGACATGTCGTCCACGGCGACGAAGTCCTCTTTCTGCCCACGGACCGGATAGACCTTGGTGAGGTTCTCGATCTCGACGATGTTGTCCGCTGTCGGCAGGGCGAGCGCGCTCGAGGCGTCCTCGGCTGCGTTCGGATCGGACGGACGCTCCTCGGCGTGGAACGCCTCCGGGCGCAGACGCGCGGCGGCCACCGACGGCGCCGCCTGCACGAGCGACTGCGTGTAGGGGTGCTGCGGATTCTCGAGGATCTGCTTCGCCGGCCCCTGCTCGACCACCTTGCCGCGGTGCATCACGATGACGCGCTCGGCACGCTCGGCCGCGAGTCCCAGATCGTGCGTGATGAGCAGCACGGCGGTGCCGAGCTCGCGCGTCATGTCGCCGATCTGGTCGAGGATCGTCTGCTGCACCGTCACGTCGAGCGCGCTCGTCGGCTCGTCCGCGATCAGCAGGCGCGGTTTGCACGCCAGGCCGATCGCGATCAGCGCGCGCTGGCGCATGCCGCCGGAGAACTCGTGCGGGTACTGCTTCGCGCGCTTCTCGGGATCCGGCAGTCCGGCGGCTGTCAGCGCCTCGACGACCTTCTGCTGCACGTTCTGCCTGGTGGCGAGTCCGTGGGCGAGCAGGGTCTCGGCAACCTGGGTGCCGATCTTCGCGACCGGATTCAGGTTCGACATGGGGTCCTGCGGCACGAGGCCGATGTCGCGCCCGCGGATGGTGCGCAGCTCGCTCTCGGGAGCGCGGGTGATGTCCTTGCCGTCGAGGCGGATGCTGCCGCCGGCCACGCGCCCGCCACCGGCGAGCAGGCCGATGATGGCCATGGCAGTCGTCGACTTGCCCGACCCGGACTCCCCCACGATCGCGACGGTCTGGCCCGGCGCGATCTCGAGGTCGACTCCCTCGACGGCGTGCACGACGCCGTCCATGGTGGCGAAGTCGACCGCCAGCCCTTCGACGGACAGCAGCGGAGCGTCCGTGGTCCGTGTCTCTTTCGCAGCGTTCATCGTGCTCTCGTCCTCGGGTCCATGGCCTCGCGCAGGGCTTCACCGAACAGGGTGAAGCCGAGCGCGGTGACCGCGATGCAGATGCCGGGCAGGAATGCCAGCCATGGCGCGATGGCCAGCTCAGCCTGCGCGTAGGTGAGCATGCGGCCCCACTCGGCCGTCTCGGGGCGACCGCCGCCGAGACCGAGGAACGACAGCGCCGCCGCATCGATCACCGCCGTCGCGAGCGTGAGCGTGCCCTGCACGATGACAGGTCCGATGGCGTTCGGCAGCACGTGCGACATGGTGATCTGCCCGCGACCGAGCCCCAGCGTCTGGGCCGAGAGCACGTAGTCGCTCGATCGCTGCTGCAGCATCGACGCCCGCAGGAGGCGGGCGAAGATCGGAACCTGGGATGCTCCGATGGCGATCATCACCGCGAAGGGCGTCTGGCCCAGGATCGCGGCGATCGAGACCGCCAGCAGCAGGTTCGGCACCGACAGGATGATGTCGACGATGCGCATGATGAGGGTGTCGACCCATCCGCCGAACGTGCCGGCGAGGAGTCCGAGGATCATTCCGCCGACCAGACCGAGCGCGGTCGAGATCACACCGATCAGCAGCGACGCCTGCGCGCCCCAGATGAGCTTGGAGAGCACATCGCCGCCGAAGCGGTCGAGCCCGAGGGGGAACTCCGGCAGCTCCCCCGGACCGGGGATGTGCGTCGGCGTGATGTACTTCGCGCCGGGCAACGCCGTCTCGGGGTACGGGGCGAGCAATGGCGCGAGCACCGAGACGAGGACGAACACCAGCACGATGCCGGCGCCGATCCAGGCCGTCGGGTTGCGGCGGAGGCGGCGGAACACGTCGCGCCAGAACCCCCCGGGCCCCTCTTTGAGGCCGGCCTGATTCACGGCGACCGTGTCGACGACCGAGCCGCTCGCCGCGGACGGTCCCTGCGCGGGTGGGAGCGAGATGGTCATGACGCCACCCCCTTTCGGAGAACGAGACGGATCATCACTGCACCCGCACTCTCGGATCGATGAAGCTGTACGACACGTCGACGGCCAGGTTGATCAGCGCGTAGGCGATCGCGATGAAGATGATGAACCCCTGCAGCACGGGGAAGTCCCGTGTGAAGATCGCCCTCGCGAGGAAGGACCCGATGCCGGGGAACGCGAAGACGGTCTCGGTGAGCACTGCCCCCGAGATCAGGAGCCCGGTCTGCAGACCGATCGTCGTGATCACCGGCAGCATCGCGTTGCGGAGGATGAAGCGACTGCGCAGCGTCGACGAGCCGACGCCCTTCGCCCGCCCCGTCCGCACGTAGTCCGCGTTCTGCACTTCGAGCACGCTCGCCCTGGTGATGCGGACGATGATCGCGAGCGGGATGGTGCCGAGCGCGAGTGCCGGGAGCACCAGGTGCATGAGGGCATCCCACGAGGCGTCGAACTCGCCGGTGATGATGCCGTCCCACACATAGAACCCCGTCGGATGGGTGGCGTCTATTCGTGGGTTCTGCCTGCCGTCCGACGGCAGCCAGCCGAGCTGCACGGCGAACACGTACTTGAGGATGAAGGCGAGGAAGAACACCGGGATGGTGATGCCGATGAGACTCAGCACGACCGACGCGTGGTCGGTGAACTTGCCGTGGCGGCGAGCGGCCCAGTATCCGAGCGGGATGCCCACGCCGACCGCGAAGATGAGCGCGACGACGCTCAGCTCGATCGTGGCCGGGAATCGGCGGAAGAACTCCTCAGTGACCGGCCGGTTGGTCTGGATCGATGTGCCGAAGTCGCCCTGCAGCAGGCGGCCGACCCAGATGAAGTACTGCTCGATGATGGGCTTGTTGAAGCCGTAGAGCTCGTTGACCCTCGCGATGGCCTCGGGTGTCGCCTTCTCGCCGAGAAGCGCGACGGCCGGGCCGCCGGGGAGGGCCCTGACCCAGGCGAACAGCAGGATGCTGAGGCCGATCAGGGTGGGGATGAGGAAAAGCAGTCGTCTGCCGATGGTGCGCAGCAAGAGGTCTCCGTTGATCAGAAGGTACGCCGGGCCCGGGTCCCCGCGGCGAGCGCGGGGACCCGGGTGGGCAACTCAGTCGGTCAGACCTACTCGGTGAGGACGATGTCCGTGAAGACCTCGTCGTTCACCGGGCTGGCGGGATAGCTCTCGACACGCGGGTCGAACGCCAGTGTGGGCGCCGGGTGCGCGAGCGGGACACCGGGGATGAACTGCGCGACCATCTCGTTGATCTCCTCGTAGAGGGCCGTCTGGTCCTCGAGGTTGGAGACGCCGCGAGCCTCGTTGAGCTTCTGGAACAGCTCCGGGTTGTCGAAGCCCCACTCGGAGCTCTGCTGCCCGAAGAAGACGCCGACGAAGTTGTCCGTGTCGTTGTAGTCACCGGTCCAGCCGAGCAGGTGGATGCCGTGGTCCGACGTGCCGGTGGTGCGGTCGAGGTACTCGACCCACTCCTCCGAGACCGGGGTGGTCTCGACGCCGACCTCGGCGAGCTGCGACGAGAGGACCGTGAAGATCTGCTCGGGGTCCGGCATGTAGGGACGCGAGACGTTGACCGGGTAGTTGAAGGTCAGCTTCAGCGGGTTGGCCTCGTCGTAGCCGGCCTCTGCCAGCAGCTCCTTGGCCTTCTCGGGGTCGTAGTCGTAGGTCGTGACATCGGGGTTGTAGCCGTTGACGGTGTCGGGCACGAACTCGATCGCCTTCTCGGTGCCCTCGGGCAGGACCTGGCTGATCAGGGCATCCTTGTCGACCGCGTACGAGAGCGCCTCGCGGACCTTCGGGTCCTGCAGCTCAGGGAGCGCCTGGTTGAACGCGAGGTACAGGATCGTGAACGGAGGACGGGAGACCATGGTGAAGCCGTCGTCCTCGAGTGCCTGCGTGTCGGCCGGACCGACGAGGTCGTAGCCGTCGATGGAGCCGGACTCGAGAGCCTGACGACGCGCGGTCGGGTCGTCGATCGTGCGGAAGATGATCTCGTCGATCTGACCCGCCTCGCCCCAGTAGTCGTCGTACGCCTTGAGCGAGACCTGCTCGCCCGGCGCCCACTCGTCGAACTGGTACGGGCCGGTGCCGACCGGGTGCCCCATCGCGTACTCCGAGAGGACGGGTGCCTCGGCCGAGCCGCTGACCTCGTCAGCACCGAACTCCTGCAGGGCCGAAGGGCTCTGCATGGAGAAGGACGGCAGCGACAGCGACGCCACGAACCCTGCGAACGGCTTGTTCAGGTCGATCGTCACGGAGTAGTCGCCGTCGGGGGTGCAGGATTTGTAGACGGCGTCAGCCGGGTTCTCCGCGTAGCCCTTGAAGAGCTTGTTGTAGTAGTAGCCGAACGCCTCGGAGGCCGCGAGGCCGGTCCAGTTGAACCAGCGGTCGAAGTTCGCGCATACGGCTTCGGCGTTGAACGGCGTGCCGTCGTGGAAGGTCACGTCCTCCTTCAGCGTGAAGGTGTGGCTCATGCCGTCTTCGGACGATTCCCATGACTCGGCCAGCAGCGGTGCCGGGTCGGCCGTGCCGGGCTCGGTGCCGACGAGGCCCTCGAAGATCTGACGCGAGACGCGGAAGCTCTCGCCGTCCTGGGCGAAGGCCGGGTCGAGGCTCGCCGGGTCGGAGGACGCCGCGAACACGAAGGTTCCGTCGACATCGCCGGACGCCTCTCCGCCGTCGTCGCCGCGCTCGCTGGCGACGCATCCTGAGAGGACCATCGCGGCGACTGCCGCTCCGGTGACGGCGATGAGACCTCGCCGACGCATGACTGAGTGGTGCATTGTGTGACCTTCCTGTCGAGCGCTGCTGTGCGCGTTCCGAAGACATCGTCGACTTCGGAAACGGTGATTCCTTGAAACTACCCAGTGCGCAGACCGATGCCAAACACCTGCAGGTTTCATTCCTGTTACGGATGTCCGGGGGTGTGGCCGATCCGGTAATCTCCAGAGCGTGCCCGACACGTCTCCCCTCGCCGTCTGCGTCGGCGAGGGCCTCGTCTCCTTCGTCCCGGCCATCGCCGCGCCCCTCGAGGACGTGCGGACGTTCCACCGCTCGCTCGCCGGAGCGGAGTGGAACACGGCGATCGCACTGGCCTCGGCCGGCATCCGCACCGCCGTCGTCTCCCGTGTGGGCGACGACGGGTTCGGGCGCTTCCTCACCGCCGAGCTGCGCCGGCACGAGGTCGACGACTCCGCCGTGGAGATCGACGCCGAGGCGCCCACCGGCCTCTACGTCAAGGAGCTGTCGCCGCGTCCGGACGGCTCCGTCGACGGGACCATGCACTACTACCGCTCGGGCTCCGCGGCCGCGGCCCTGTCGCCGGCGACGCTCGACTCCGACGCGGCATCCACGCTGCTGTCACAGGCCGCCCTCGTGCACACCTCGGGGATCACGCCTGCTCTCTCGGACACCGCCCACGCAGCGCAGAACGCCCTCTTCGATGCGCCGCGCGACGGGCGGCTGCTCAGCTTCGACGTGAACTGGCGACCTGCGCTGTGGCGCGGGCGACAGGACGAGGGGCGCGCGGTGATCGCGGACTACGTCCGCCGCGCCGACATCGCGTTCTGCACACGCCCCGACGCCGAGGCGGTCTTCGGCACCGGCGAGCCCGATCGACTGCGCGAGCTGTTCCCCGAACCGAGGTATCTGCTGGCCACGAGTCCAGACGGCGCTGTGGCCTTCGACGGCGCCGAGCGCACCGACAGCAGGTCGCTCGATGTCCCCGTCGTGGAGTCCATCGGCGCCGGAGATGCGTTCGCCGCCGGATTCCTGGCCGGCGTCCTGTCGGGACTCTCGCTCACCGGCAGCCTCGCTCGCGCGCACCGGATCGCGACCAGGGCACTGGTCAGCACCCGAGACCACATCGACTGATCAGCGGCGCTGTTCCTGCCGGTCGCCACGAGCACCGGTGACGGTCGACGGGTATCTCATCGCCTGCTTCTAGCGACGTCGACGTGGCGCCGCAGCGTCGTGCGTCAGCTGGAGCGGGATGACCACGGGTTCGCCCCGGTGCTGGACGACCCGGACGAAGAGGATGTCGACCAGCGCCAGCTGCGCGATGCGGCTCGACATCGCGGCCATGCGGAACGGCGACTCCTGCGCGTAGGTGATCAGCGAGACGTCTGCGGCGAGCGCGAGCGTCGAGTCGGAGGCGCTGGTGATGGCCACCGACAAGGCGCCCGCATCTCTGGCGATCTCGACAGCCCGGACGACCTCCTGCGTCTCGCCCCCGTGGGAGAACGCGATGACGACGTCCTCCGGGGTCCGCAGCGACGCCGTCGTGAGGGCGAGGTGCGGATCGGCGGAGTGCGCGACCGAGCACCCGATGCGCGCGAGCTTCTGCTGAAGGTCCTGAGCGGTCAACGACGATGCGGCCTGCCCGAACAGATCGACGTGGCGCGCCGCCACGACGGCCCTGGCGACGCGGTCGAGCGCGTCGGCGTCCAGTCCGAGCGCCGTCTTCTCGATCGCGTCGATCTCCTGTGCCGCGAGCTTCGCAGCGATGGCGGACGGCTCGTCATCGGGATCGATCGCCGTGGTGTCGAGGCCGAAGCGCGCCTGCTGCGCCTGGGCGAGCGTGATCGTGCGGGCGACCGCGACCCGCAGCTCCCGGTATCCGCTGAAGCCGAGCGACTGCGCGAAGCGAGCCACGGTCGACAGCGATGTGTGACAGAGCTGGGCGAGGTCGTTGATGGCGAGGTCGACGACGAGCGTGGGGTCTCCGAGGATCGTCTCCGCGACCCGTGCTTCTGCAGCACTCAGTCGGGGAACGGATCGGCGCACCAGCGCGAGAACATCGGCGTCCACGGTGTCATCCTGCCTCAGTCGGCGGCACCTGCGCTGTCGGGCGACGGATCGGCGCGGCGCGACGAGCCCCCGATCAGTCGATCTCTGGCGGCCTGGGCTCCGATCCGGCTCGCGGATCCGACCTCCACGAGCGCGAGGGGCAGAGGCTGCCGTGCCGCGAGTCCGACGTTGACCACGACCGCGTCGGGATCACGCAGAGCGGCGCGCTCGACGAGCGCACGCTGCCCGTCGTCGGTGTCTGGACGATCCAGGAGGACGACCGTCAGTCCGTCTGCGGCGACAGCCGCGTCGAGAGCCCCATCCTGCTCGTCGATCGTGGTCCGTGCGACGTCGACGCGCACGCGATGACCGTCTGCCGCCAGAGTCTCAGCCACGTACGCCGACGCGCTGTCGACCGCGAGCGTCGAACGTCGGCGAGCGTCGACGACGGCGAGCGCCTCGGCATCGCGCGTCACTCCTGTGATCGCGCGTCGGACGATGTCCGATCCGTCGTAGTCGACGGGAGTCGCAGTCTCGGCACGGACGCTCAGCGTCTGAGCCAGGCGGGAGACCCTCCCGGCCGCTTCGGCGAGTCGCTCGCGAGAGAGTGAGCCGTCGTCCACCGCCGCGAGGATCCCGTCGCGCGCGGCGAGGAAGTCTCGACGGTCCTGGTCGGGGAGCGTGGCCTCACCGCGGTTCGTCGGGTTGCCGATGCACAGCAGATCCGCTCCGGCCGCGAGGGCACGCGCGGCGCCTTCGCCGATGCCGACGGTCTCGCGGATGGCCGCCATGTCGAGGGCATCCGTGATGATCACGCCGTCGAAGCCCCAGCCACGGAGCAGCCCGAGCACTCGGGGGTTCAGCGTCGCCGGCTCGGCGCCCCAGGCGGGAACGACGATGTGCGCGGTCATGACGGCGTCGACACCTGCGGCCACCGCCGCGCGGAACGGCTCGAGGTGCACGCGCTCGAGCTCCTCGATCCCCAGCGAGATCTCGGGCAGTGCGTGGTGCGAGTCGGTGTGCGTGTCACCGTGCCCCGGGAAGTGCTTGACGCACGCCGCGACCGCCGTGCTCTGCAGTCCCTCCACCGCCGCCTGCACGTGTCGGGCGACGAGCTTCTGGTCGCTACCGAAGGAACGGACGCCGATCACAGGATTCCGCGGATCGGTGTTCACATCCGCGACGGGACCGAGCACGACGTTGCCGCCGATCGCGGCCACTCGTCGAGCCAGCTCGGCACCCGATGCCCGCGTCGCCTCGACGTCGTCGACGATGCCCAGCTGAGCCGCCCCCGGAAGCGTGGAGCCGGCTGCGGACTCGAGGCGTGTGACGTTGCCGCCCTCCTCGTCGATCCCGATCAGCGCGTCCGGATTGGCCCGGAGGATCTCGTCGCTCAGAGCCGGAAGTCCCTCGCCGACGTTCTGACTGAAGTACACGACACCCGCGAGGCCGTCGCGCAGCTCGTCGAGAAGCCATTCGGGGGCCTCCGTGCCGAGGAACCCCGGCCAGAGCACCCCGTTGGCGAGGCGGACGAGGTCGTCGGTCATCCCTTCACCGCTCCCGCGACCATGCCGGCCGAGAGACGACGCTGCACGATCACGAAGAACACCATCACCGGGATCGTGATGATCGTCGACGCGGCCATGATGCTGCCCCAGTCGTTGGAGTGCAGGCCGAAGAACGACTTCAGTCCGATCGAGACCGTGTACTGGTCGGTCGCGCTGCCGAGGATCGTCATGGCGAAGATGAACTCGTTCCAGGCCGTGATGAAGCTGAAGATGCTGGTCGCGACGAGACCGGGCATCACCAGCGGCAGCAGGATCGAGCGGAACATCCGCCACCAGCTGGCGCCGTCGATGTACGCGGCCTCCTCGAGCTCGACGGGAACGGCGGCGACGAATCCGCGCAGCATCCAGATCCCGAACGCCAGCGAGAGCGCGACGTACACGACCATCAGGCCGAGGATGCTGTTGAGCAGCCCGAGGCTCTTGACCTGCAGGAAGAGCGGGATGACGAGGGCCTCGAGCGGAACCATCTGCACGACGAGGATCATCATCAGGATGGTCGTGCGGAACTTGAAGCGGAACCGGGCGACCGCGACAGCCGCGAGCAGACACACGAGGGCGCTGACCAGGACGGTGACGAGAGCCACGATCGCGGAGTTGCGGAGGTAGGTGCCGAAACCGCCGTCGGTGAGGACGAAGGCGAAGTTGTCGAACGTGAACTCCTGAGGCAGCAGCGACTGCCCTCCGCTGGACGCCTTGGCGTCGAGCGCACTGGAGACCATCCAGTAGACGGGGAACAGCGTGAAGATCAGGACGGCGGCGATCGCGATGCCGGTGCCGACGCGCGACATGACAGACGGGCGGGGGTTCACAGCTCGTCCTCCTTCATGAGGGAGCGGATGTACACGATCGTGATGCCGATCAGCACGAGGGTGAGCAGCACGGCGAGCGCGGCACCGAAGCCGTAGCGGTTCTGGCCGAAGGATTCGACGTACGACCAGACGCCGAGGTTCAGCACCGACCGGTTGCCGCCGCCTCCACCAGGCATCAGGTAGACCTGCGCGAAGACCTTGAAGTCCCAGATCGTCGACAGGATGATCACGACCGAGAAGACGGGCTTGAGAGTGGGGAAGATGATCTTCCAGAACCGCATCCACGCGTTCGCGCCGTCGAGCGCGGCCGCCTCGAGCATCTCCTTCGAGACGCCGAGCAGGCCCGCGAGCACCGTGATGGCGACGAACGGGAAGCCGTGGTGCACGACGTTCAGCAGCACGATCGCGTAGAACGACCACTGATTGGTGAACCAGTTCACCGGGTCGTCCATCAGGCCGAGATCCTGCAGGACGGTGTTGAAGATGCCGCGGTCGGCATCGAAGATGAACGTCCAGACGTAGGTTCCGGTGACGGCCGGCATCGCCCAGGCCACCATGATGCAGCTCGAGACGATGGTGCGCCACACCGTGCCCAGCTTCGCGAGCAGCAGCGCCACGAGCGTGCCGACCGCGACCGTGACGAACACGGCGACGGCGGCGAAGCCGACGGTGTTCGGCAGGACGACGGTCCACAGGGTCGGGTTGGTGAGCGCCTCGACGTAGTTGTCGACGCCGATCCAGTTGTTCTCGCCGGTGTTGATCTCGCGAAGACCGTAGTCCTGCAGCGAGAAGATGACGACCTGGATGAGCGGCCAGAGCATGAGCACCGCGAGGATGACCAGCCCGGGGGCGAGAAGAAGCCAGGGGCGGGCCGTGATCAGCGAGAAACCCCGCTTGGGCGGCCGGCCGCCGGCCACGGAGGCGGAGGTGGACTCCGCCTTCGTGACCGGCAGTGGCGCTTGCACCATCGACATGAAGGGATACAGCCTTACTGGTTGAGCAGATCGGTCATCTCAGCAGCGGCATCCTTCGTCGCCGTGGCGACGTCCTTCTGCCCGCTGAGGATCGCCTGGATCATCGAGTTGGTGGTCTTCTTCGCCTGAACGGCACCGAAGTTCGGGGTGACCGGCACGGATGCGCCGCCCTCGACCATCTGCTGCGCGAACGGAGCGACGAGCGGGTCGGTCGAGGCCAGGGCCTCCTCCATCGCGGACTGCACTCCCGGGAAATATCCGGTCTCGTCAGCCCACTTCTCGGCGAACTCGCCCGTGGTCATCAGCTTGACGAACTCCCATGCGAGGTCGGCGTTCTCGGTCGTGTTGAAGACCGACAGGTGCGAGCCGCCGAGCACGGACGGAGCGATGCCGCCGTCCTCGCCGGGGATCACGGCGGCGCCGATCTTGCCCTCGAGCTCGGGGTTGGCCTCGATCAGAGCCTTCGGGGTCCAGGAGCCCGAGAGCATCATGGCGACGTTGCCCTGCGTGAACGAGTCACGGAGGTCCGTCTCCTTCCAGGTCGTGGCCCCGGCGGAGGAGAAGCCGTGCTCGGTCGCGAGTCCGGTGTAGAACTCGATGCCGGCCTGCGACTCCTTGCTGTCGAGTTCGCTCGTCCAGGTCTTGCCGTCGAGGGTCGCGACCTCGCCGCCGGCGCCCCAGACCCAGGGGTACACCTGGAACTCCGCGTCACCCGCGACGGGGAACGGCAGCATGTCGGGCTTGGCGGCCTTGATGGCCTCGCCAGCGGTGACGATGTCGTCCCACGTCTTCGGGGCCTCGAGACCGAGCTCCTCGAACACGTCGGTGCGGTAGACGATGGAGCGGACTCCGGCGTACCAGGGCATGCCGTACAGCTCGTCTTCGTAGGTGCCGGCGACCGCGAGGCCCTCGACGAGGTCGTCACGCAGGCCGTCTTCGGCGTCGACGTACTCGTCGAGCGGCTCGAGGGCACCCGCGTCCGCGAACTCCGCGGTCCAGGTGGTTCCGGTCTCGGCGATGTCGGGCGTGGTGCCGCCGGCGATCGACGTGACGAAGCGATCATGAGCGTCCGCCCACTGGATCTCCTCGATCTTGACCGTGGCGCCGGTCTCGTCTTCGAAGGCGCTCGAGACCTCGTCGTAGAACGCGCTCGCGTCCGGGTTCGTGCCCTTCATGATCCAGACGGTGAGCTCCTGGCCCTCTCCGTCGACGGCTCCGCCGGTGTCGGCTCCGCCGCCGGCACAGGCCGCCAGGCCCAGGGTGGCCACGGCGCCCAGCGCCACGACCGGAAGAATGCGCTTGTGCATCAGGGATCTCCTCTTTGAACGTCCTGGCGGCATCGGGTGCCTACCACGTAGGAAAAAGTATTCATCACTAACTAATTCCCTGCAAGTTATTCTCGGAAACGTCATGCGGCCGTAACATCGAGCCTCCGCGGCAGACTCGCGGCGAGTCAGCAGCCCTCAATCCTCCCATCGCGTGAGCCGACCACACGATGTCGAAGCGGAGTGAGCGCGTAGTCTCGGAGGATGGGCAGGACGCGAGCGAAGGACACCGAGCACCCGCAGGTCCGTCTCGACCACGGAGGCATCGCCCGCATCGTGCCGTCGGAGTTCACCAGCGGATTCGAGCTCATCGTCGACGACACCCCGCAGTCGCACGTCGACCTGGATGACCCCACGCACCTGCACTTCGAGTACATCGTGCGGATGGGCGCCGTGATCGACCAGCTCGCCGCCGGTCCCCTGACCGCGGTGCACCTCGGCGCGGGCGCACTGACGATCCCCCGCTACATCGATGCGACCCGCCCCGGTTCCCGGCAGCAGGTGATCGAGCTCGAGGCACCGCTGGCCACCCTCGTGCGCGAGCACCTCCCCCTGCCGCGAGGCGCGGCCATCCGGCTCCGCATCGGAGATGCCCGCGAGGGCGTCCGCCGCCTCCCCCCGGCGATCGTCGGCACCTGCGATCTGGTGGTGTCGGACGTCTACTCCGGAGCCCAGACGCCAGCTCACCTCACCAGCATCGAGTTCTACCGCGAACTCGCCGAACTGCTCGCGCCCGCCGGCGTGCTGCTCGTGAACGTCGCCGACGGGCCGGGCCTCGCCTTCGCCCGGCGACAGGTCGCGACGATCGCGGAGGTGCTGCCCGAGATCGGCGTCCTCGCCGACACCCAGGTGCTGAAGGGGCGCAGGTTCGGCAACCTCGTGATCGCCGCATCGGCGGCTCCCCTGCCCACCGAATGGCTGCCCAGGATGCTCGCCGCGGGGCCACATCCCGCCAAGATCGCGCAGGGTGCCGAGGTGACCGCCTTCGTGCGGGGTGCGCGCGTGGTGACCGATGCGGATGCCGTCGCCTCCCCTCGTCCGGACGCCTCGCTGTTCCTCCGCTGAGGCCTCAATCGAGATCGGATGCGGGGCCGTGGGGCGTGCCGCCCCGACGACTGCGCCGACGCGAGGCACACTTGACGGGGGACGCTGCGGAAGGAGAGCAATGAGTTTCATCCAGGGATACGACCCGGAGAGCCTTCGCGAGCTGGTCGACCTCGGTGAATGCGCCGCACGGCTGGAGGAGATCGAGAGCCAGCGGAGCCTTCCGGCACTGCTGGAGCGGGTCTGGCTGCTGAAGGTCCTCGACCGTCTGGACGAAGCGCTCCCCCTCGCCGATGAGGCCGTGCGCCAGTCGCGCATGGCGGGCACACGCAAGGACGTCCTGCGCTCGAGGGTGCTGCACGCCACGATCCTGCAGCACCGCGGCGCCCACGCCGCCGCCGAGCAGGAGCTCGCGACGTGCGCCGCCGAGGCCGAGGGACAGCGCTGGCTGTCGATCGCCGCGTTCGCGCACCACCATCACGGCAGGAACGCCTACGAGGCCGGCGACTACGAGACCGCTCGCGAGAGCTTCAAGCAGTCCCTCTTCCTGCGCCGCGAGGCCGGGGCCGAGGACCGAGAGCTCGAGACGGTGCTGCTCGCCATCGAAGCCGCCGAGCGGCGCCGCACGACGCAGCTCGTCGCGGGCTGACGGCAGCACACGCCCGCCGGTGCCCCGCTGAGGGGCGATGTCGGCGGTATGGCTTAGCCTGATCGCATGGCGGAACTTGACCGGGTGCGCGTCTGGGGCGAGGCACTGATCACGCTGCACCTCGACGACAGCTGGTCATTCGGCTTCGACCACGCGAAGCGTCGGGCGGGGCAGTGCGACTACACGAAGAAGCGCATCACCGTGTCGCGGTATCTGGCTGCGCGGTTCGAGGACGACGAGATCCATCAGGTGCTGCTGCACGAGGTGGCGCATGCCCTCGCGGGTCATGAAGCGGCCCACGGCCCGACCTGGAAGCGCGTGGCCCGAGACCTGGGCTACGTCGGCGGAACCACCCACCATGGCGAGACGGCGGTCGAACTCGCGCCGTGGGTCGGCCAGTGCCCCGCTGGTCACGTGACCTACCGCCACCGGCGTCCCTCACGCGCCACATCGTGCGCGCGCTGCTCCCGCTCGTACGACGCGCGCTACCTGTTCGACTGGACTCGGCGCGAGATCACGGCCGACACAAGGCTCGCGGCGCAGATGTCGCGCTGATCCGCGCACGACGTCGACCCGCCCCGAGCGCCGCGAACCCGCAGAGTGCGGTCAGCGCGCGTGAGGACCTGATTCCGGATCGGCCTCGGGCGAGGGTTCCTCCTGCGCTCGATCTGAGGCTGCCGCGTCGGCGGGTGCGTCCCGGTCGACGGGAGTGTCGTCATCCTCCCGCTCCTCAGGCCGCCCGCGCGCCGCACCGACGTCGCTCGCACGCCCCGCACGCCGACGCAGGAGCGCTGCCACGGCTCGCCACCCGACGAGGAAGACGCCGAGCACGAGGGTCGTGACGATGATGAACGCGATCTGCGCGGTGTCCCCCGCCACGACCCGCAGCAGCAGCCCGCCGACCACGGTGACGAGCCAGACGACGGCACCCCAGGCCAGCGACCACGGTCGACGCGGTCTCGCCGGCAGAAGCGCGGCCACGATGTGACCCAGCAGAAGGGCGACGATGAACGGCCAGGCGGTGAGCAGGAACCCGCCGGGATCTTCTCCGTGCGAGGCACGGCCGATCACGGCGAAGACGAGCACCAGGACGGCATCGACGATGAAAGCGGGGACGAACCTCATGCCATGACCCTACGTCGCGGAACACGAAACCCGTGCCGGATGCACGGCCTGTTGCCGAGCGCGTGCAGGGACGAGATCCACAGGCGCCTCACCCACGAGCGGGGATGGCCTGCGCGCCGGGGACGACCGCAGACCGCTCAGTCGAAGGCGACGAAGAGCCCGTCACGCAGCACGGGGACGACATCCAGGGCGTCGAGCTCGGCGGCGTCCGACACCGTCGTCGGCGCAGCACCGGATGCCCGCATCCGCTCGGTCGCGGCGACCCCGTCCGCGAGCTCACGCGCCGAACCGCTCGCGCTGACCATGTGGCGCAGCGCCCTCTTCAGCGCGCGGAATCCCTCGGCGGCCACGGCCGCGTCGGGCGCCGTGTGGTCGATGCCGAGTTCGGTGAGCGCGGCGACGATCGCGCCGGCTCCCAGGTGGTCCTCGACCGCGAAGCGCACGGCGCCCGCGGCGTCGGCTTCGCCCGCGGCGATCACGCTCACGGAAGTGCGTGACTGGTTGCGCTCCTGCAGCGTCGCGATCGCTCGTGCCACTGCCGCCGCGTTGCGGAGACTTCCGATCAGCACGACCGCTTCGCCGGCGCGGGCGGCGACCGCGGCGCCGTTGCGGGACCATTCACGCGCGTCGTCGAGCGAGACCGCGGAGCCCGACGCGACAGCGTCTGCCACCGTCGACGAGAAGCGGAGCACGTCGACCACGACGACGACATCGGCGGGCGCGAGGCGATCGAGCCCGTCGACGCCCCACTCGAGACGCACCTGATACGTGGACTGGTCGAACGGAGACGGCATCCGTCCAGCCTAGAACGACCGCCCGGGTGCCGATGCCCCGATGACGGATTCGGTCATCGGGGCATCCCCGGGCGTCGTCGTCAGTCGGCGGCCAGTGCCTCGACGGGCGCCACGCGGGTGGCGAGGCGGGTCGGCGTCGCGGCAGCCACCAGGGTCAGCACAGCGGTCGCCGCGACGATGATGACCACGGGCAGCCAGGGCACGTGCGGTGCGACGAGCCCGGCGGCCTCGAAGTCGGGCAGGGTCGGCACGGAGCCGAGCAGCGACTGCGCCGCGATCCATCCGTAGGCGATGCCCAGGATCAACCCGGTCAGCGTGGCGGCCACCGTGATGTGCGCCGCCTCGAGCAGCACCATGCGGCGCACCTGCCCATTGGACAGGCCGATGGACCGGAGGAGTCCGAGCTCGCGACGACGCTGCACGACGCCGATCGTCAGAAGGTTGACGAGACCGACCGCGGCGATCACCGCCGACACCGCCACGAGCACCATCATCACCGATGCGAAGGCGTCGAACGGGGTGAAGAACTCCGCGGGCGTCTCACCCTCGACCTGACCGATCAGCATCTGCTTGACCGATTCGAGCGCGACCGCGAACATCGTGACCAGTGTGACCCCCATCACGACGCCGATCGCCATGCGCGACGAGCGCTCGGGATAGCGGAGGGCGTTCTCGGCCGCGAGTCGTGCCGTGGCACTCGATCCGAACATCCGCCCGACCAGACGCAGCACGGGAGGCATGAACAGCACCGATCCGAGCGCGAGTCCGGTGAAGGAGAGCAGTCCGCCGACGAAGGCGACGACCACCCCGAGCGGGTGCACGAGGCCGACGACGACCCCTGCCGCCAGCAGCACGGTGCCGGAAACCAGCAGGATCCATGCGCCGATGTGCCGCCCGGGGCGGGACAGCTCGTCGTGAGTGCGCTCGACCGACCCGCCGATCGCCTGCAGCGGCGTGACGGCGAGGACGCGTCTGGAGCCCACCCATGCCGCCGCCCAGGTCGTGAGCGCGACGCCGACGACCGGCAAGGCGATGAAGGGCTGGGCGAGAGAGAACCCCTGCGGCACGTTCTCGATCAGTCCGGAACCGATCTGCACGCCGACCGCGGCGATCACGAGGCCGGCGAGAAGCCCGAGTGCCGCGCCGATGACGCCCACCGCGAAGCCCTGCCGGCCGACCACGGCCCGCTGGGACCTCGCGGTCGCGCCGATGAGCCGCATCAGGGCGATCTGACGCGTGCGCCCGGCGATGATCGTCGAGAACGTGTTCGCGGTGACGATCGCGGCGACGTACATCGCGACGCCCGTGAGCAGCACCGAGAGCAGTCCCACGATGAACGCGAGCGTCTCGCTGTCGCCGATGAAGGGGTCGGCCTGCAGCACGGCTCCGAGGTAGGCCGTGGTCTCGACCAGCACCACTCCGAAGGCGGCCGAGAGCGCTGCGACCAGGATGCTGGCGCCCATGCCCCGGTCGCGCAGCCAGGCGAGGCGCGGACCGGTCGCGGACGTCTGCGGTACGACGGCGAGAGTCGGAGACTCGATGACGGCGCTCATGCCGCGACCTCGGCGGCGAGCATGTAGGCCGAGATCTCCTCGGCGGTCTGGCGCGGGTGGTCGGCGACGATCCGGCCGTCTCCGAGGAACAGCACCCGGTCGGCATGGCTCGCCGCGATCGCGTCGTGGGTGACCATGGCGATGGACTGTCCGTGCTCGCGGCTCGCGGTGGCCAGCAGCTGCAGCACCTCGCGCCCCGTGCGGGAATCGAGATTGCCCGTGGGCTCGTCGGCGAACACGAGATCGGGCGCCGTGGCGAGCGCACGGGCGATGGCGACGCGCTGCTGCTGGCCCCCCGAGAGCTGATGCGGTCGGTGCTGCAGACGGGATCCGAGCCCGAGCGTCTGGATCAGTCCATCGATGCGCGCCTTCTCGATCGCGCTGGGTCGCCGCCCGTCGAGTTCGAACGGCAGCATGATGTTGCCGAGGGCGGTGAGCGTCGGCACGAGGTTGAACGCCTGGAAGATGAAGCCGACCCGGCGGCGGCGCAGGATCGTGAGATCGAGGTCTCCGAGCTCCGTGATCTCGGTGTCGCCGATCCAGCTCCTCCCCTGCGTCGGGGTGTCGAGGCCGGCCATGATGTGCATGAGCGTGGACTTGCCCGAACCGGACGGTCCCATGATGGCGGTGAACTGTCCGCGGCGGATGCCGACGCTGACGTCGTCCAGCGCGTGGACGGTGCCCTCGCCGGCGCCGTAGGTCTTCTTGAGGTGCTGGACGCGGGCTGCGAGCCCGAGGTCGGTGGTCGTGATCTCCATGCCTTCGACGCTACGGACGCCGGCTGCTCCGCCGCGTCGGCCTGACGGCGCATCCGCCTACATCGCAAGGATGATCCCGCGGACAGGAATCGGCTCAGGCGAGTCCGTGCTCGAACGCGAAGACCACCAGCTGCACCCGGTCGCGGAGGGTGAGCTTCGTCAGGATGCGGCTGATGTGGGTCTTGACGGTCGCCTCGCTGAGATATTCGCGAGCGGCGATCTCGGAGTTCGAGAGCCCCCGGGCGGCGAGCGCGAAGATCTCGCGCTCACGCTCGGTCAGCGCGGAGAACTGCACGGGCACCGGCTTCGGCTCCTCGGCGAAGTGCTCGAACAGCTCGCGGGTCGCCGACGCGGCGATGACGCTCGAGCCCGCGTGGACGGTGCGGATCGCGGCGAGGAGGAACTCGGGGTCGGCGTCCTTCAGGAGGAATCCGCTCGCCCCCTGACGTATCGCGCGAGCGGCGGCCTCGTCGAGGTCGAAGGTCGTCAGCATGACGATGCGCGGCGGGTCGGGCTGAGCGAGGATCTCGGCGGTCGCAGCGAGCCCGTCCATGACCGGCATCCTGATGTCCATCAGCACCACGTCCGGTCGAGTCGCGTGCACGAGAGCGACGGCTTCGCGGCCATCGCCCGCTTCTCCGACGACGTCGAGATCGGGCTGCGAGGCGAGCAGCATGCGGACTCCGGCGCGGAACAGCGCCTGATCATCGACGAGGACGACCCTGATCATGCGACTTCTCCGATCGGGAGCGAGGCGCGGACGACGAACTGCGCTCCCTGGCGCTCCGCCTGAAGGCTACCGCCGACGAGCTGCGCCCGTTCACGCATGCCGATCACCCCGTGACCGCCGCCGATCTGCGGCTGATCCCGTCCCACGGTGTTGCGCACCTGGATGTCGACACGGTCGGGAAGCCACGCGAGGTGCACGTCGACCGCGCCGTCGCCGTGACGGATGGCGTTCGTGAGCGCCTCCTGGAGGATCCGGTACACCGCGAGCTGGATCGCTCCCGGCGGCTCCCCCGGCGGCATCGGATCGACGGTGATCCGGGGCTCGACTCCTGCCTGACGCACCTGCGCGAACAGTGACTCGAGGTCTGCGAGCGTCGGCTGGGGACCGTCCCCCTGACGGTGGCGCAGCTGCGTGAGCAGCAGACGCACGTCGCTCAGGGCGCTGCGAGCGGTCTGGGCGATGGTCCCGAGTGCCTCGGTGGCCATCTCGGGCTTCGCGGCGGCCGCATACCTGGCGCCGTCGGCCTGCGCGATCACCACGGCCAGCGAGTGTGCGACGATGTCGTGCATGTCGCGGGCGATCCGCACACGCTCCTGCTCCTCCGCCGCGAGCGACTCCGCCTTCAGCTGCGCCGAACGGGTGCTCCGCGAGCGCAGCACCACCCGCCACAGCAGACCGCAGACCCACGCGAATCCGAGCGCGAGCACCGAGACGACCAGGAGCAGCGTGCCGGTCGTCAGCTGATCCCACCCGCTGGTGCCGGAGGTGACGCCCGTGACGACGACCAGGTAGACCGCCGAGACCAGAGCACCGAGCAGCGCCGAGCCGAAGCCCCACCACAGCACCGCGCGGGACCCCCAGGCGGCGGTCGCGTAGAGCACCAGGAGGATCGCCACATCGATCGGCAGCGGACCGAATCCGGACAGCATCTGCACGATCGCGCCCGCCCAGGCCGCGGCGAGCGCGAGTCCGGGGGCGAGCCTGCCGATCGCGACTCCGCCGAACATCAGGATGCCCGCGGTGACGATCGCAGCGACCGCCGCACCGCTGATCCCCTCGCCGACCGCCCCCGGCCCGTAGAAGACGACGGAGAACGGCGTGAGGATGACGAAGAGCAGCGCCGCCCCGACGATGTCGAGCACGAGCGCCGTACGGGAGAGCGGGCGGATCACTCCCCCACGCTACGCGGCACGGCATCCGCCTCGCATCCGCCTGCAGATGTATCCGCGGTCCGGTCAGGCGCGGGCGATGATCTCGCCGTGCGGCACGAGGTACCAGCCGTCGCCGTCGTCGGCCCAGCGCTTCCACGCGTCGCTGATCTCCTGCAGGTCGCTCGACGTCGCCATCTCGCTGTCGACCAGCTGCCGCGCGAGCGCCGATTCGAGGATGCGGTCGGCCCACATGCCGCCCCACCAGGCGCGATCCTCGGGATTCGCGTAGGTCCAGTTGGAGGTCGTCGCGGTGACGTCATCGAATCCGGCCGCGCGGGCCCAGGCGAGAAGGCGGCGCCCCGCATCGGGCTCGCCGCCGTTGGCCCTCGCCGCTCGCCGGTAGAGGTCGAGCCAGTGGTCGAGTTCAGGGAGCATGGGGAACCAGATGAAGCCTGCGTAGTCGGCGTCACGTGCCGCCACGACACCGCCGGGCGCTGCGACCCGGCGCATCTCACGCAGCGCCTGCACCGGATCGCCGACGTGCTGCAGCACCTGGTGCGCGTGGACGACGTCGAAGGTGTCGTCGGCGAAGCTCAGCGCGTGCACGTCTTCGACCGCGAAGTCGAGGTTCGTGAGCCCTCTGCTCGACGCGAGATCGCGCGAGAGTGAGAGCGCGTTCTCATCGATCTCGGTCGCCGTCACGTGGGCGACGACGCCCGCGAAGTCGACCGTGATGCTGCCGGGCCCCGCTCCGACGTCGAGAAGCCTGGTGTTCGCGGTGAGGTGGGGGCGCAGGTACTCCGCCGAGTTCGCGATGGTGCGGCTGCTGTGAGAGCGGAGGACGGTCTCGTGATGTCCGTGCGTGTAGGTGGCCATGCCTCACTCTGGCAGGAGAGTTCCCACTCCGGCGAATCGACCGTCAGTGCAGTTCGACGACGGCCCGTCTGATCGACTCGCGGTCGGGTTTGCCTGAGGCCAGCACGGCGAGTTCGTCGACCATGATCAGCCGCGCCGGCCTAGCGTGCCTGCCCAGCTCTTCGGCGACGAGATCCCTCGCGTGCGCGAGCTGCTCGGCCTCGCTGCGCCGCAGCGCCTCGCCTCTCGGGGCGACGATGACCGAGGCCTCGCCCCATCGCTCGTCCGGCACGCCGACCACGACCGCATCGGTGAGACCCGGAACGCCGCGCACCAACCGCTCGACCCGATCGAGCGAGATGTTGATGCCGCCGGAGACGATCACGTTGTCGGCACGACCGTGCACCCGCACGACGCCGTCGTCGTAGAGCCCGAGATCGCCGGTGTGATACCAGCGGATGCCGTGCTCGTCGCGCGAGAAGTTCTTCGCCGTGAGCTCCCCGTCGCCGAGATAGCCGTCAGCGAGCATCGGACCGGCGATGCGCAGCTCTCCGTCCACCGTGCGCACGGCGACGGTGTCGAGGGGGACGCCGTCGTAGACGCATCCCCCGCTCGTCTCGGTAGAGCCATAGGTGCGGACGAGTCGGATGCCGAGATCGGCGGCGCGGTCGCGCAGCGGTTCCGGCAGCGCCTGGCCACCCACGAGGATCGCCCGGTACGCCTGAAGGGCCGCACGCACAGGTCGGTCGTCTGCCGCATCGAGCAGCGTCGACAGCTGCGCGGGGACGAGCGAGGTGTACAGCTCGGGGATGCCGGCGGAACCGCCCGGCAGCGGGCGGAGCATCGACAGCGTCGCGTCGGCGAACGAATCGGGTGAGAACCGACCGCTCAGCGCGACAGGGTGCGTGCCTGCCATCAGAGACCGCACGATGACCTGGAGTCCGGCCACGTATCCGGCAGGCAGGGCGAGCAGCCAGCGCCCGCCGCCCACTCTCGACGCCGTCGCCTCGGCACTCGCCCGCAGCGCCTCGCCGCTCAACGCGACCCGCTTGGGGACCCCGCTGGAGCCCGAGGTGGCGATCACGACGGCCGTGCCGTCCGGCACCCATTTCGGGGCGTCTCCGAGCATCCCGAATCCGAGCGCCGGCCCGCCGTCGAGCGCGCGCGCCAGAGCGGCCCGCAGTTCGGCCGGATCCTCGGCATCCGTCGGCGTCAGCGCGACCATGTGCGTCTCGATCCGCTCAGTAGTGCCAGGGGAACGAGGTCCAGTCGGCGTCCCGCTTCTCGAGGAACGAGTCGCGGCCCTCGACCGCTTCATCGGTGCCGTAGGCGAGACGCGTGGCCTCGCCCGCGAACACCTGCTGCCCCACGAGCCCGTCGTCCACCGCGTTGAAGGCGAACTTCAGCATGCGGATCGCCGTGGGCGACTTGGTGAGCACGGTGCGCGCCATCTTCAGCGCCTCGCGCTCGAGCTCGGCATGGGGCACGACCCGGTTGACCGCCCCGGCCTCGTACGCCCGCTGCGCCGAGTACTCCTCGGCGAGGAAGAACACCTCGCGCGCGAACTTCTGCCCGGTCTGCCTCGCCATGTACGCCGATCCGTACCCCGCGTCGAAGCTGCCGACATCGGCGTCGGTCTGCTTGAACCGCGCCTCCTCGGCGGAGGCGATCGTGAGGTCGCACACCACGTGCAGCGAGTGCCCTCCGCCGGCCGCCCAGCCCGGCACGACGGCGATGACGACCTTCGGCATGAAGCGGATGAGGCGCTGGACCTCGAGGATGTGCAGGCGACCGGCGCGAGCCGGATCGTGCACGGTCGTCTCGTCATCGGAGTACTTGTATCCGTCGCGGCCGCGGATGCGCTGGTCGCCGCCCGAGCAGAACGCCCACCCGCCGTCCTTCGGACTCGGTCCGTTGCCGGTGAGGAGGACCGCGCCGATGCGGGGGTTCTGCCGTGCGTCGTCGAGTGCCCGGTAGAGCTCGTCGACCGTGTGCGGGCGGAAGGCGTTGCGCACCTCGGGGCGGTTGAACGCGATGCGCGCGACTCCGCCGTCCGTGCTCACGTGGGCGGTGATGTCGGTGTAGTCCTCGGCACCGGGCGCGAGCACCCATTCGTCCGGGTCGAACAGGTCTGAGACGAATGCGCTGGTCACAGCATCCAGCCTATTCCCGCCCGGGTTGCACACGGAGACGGCGTCGCCCCGAAGAGGCGACGCCGTCTGCGTGCGGTGATCAGCCGCGGCGAGCGCGAGCGGTCTTGATCCAGCCGTCGACGATGTCCCAGATCGGGAACGCGATGAGGGCGAACCCGGTGATCACGGTCAGGATGCGCATCGTCTCATCGGTCACGCCGTTGTCGGTGAAGACGAAGCGGAGGAACTCGGGGTTGAGCAGCTCGCCCTGCACCAGCAGCGTCAGCGACCAGACGGCGAACACCGCCGCGAGCACGGTGTTGACCACAGCGGCACCGATCGTCCAGCGGCGGCGAGCGTAGACCACCACCGTCAGCAGCGCCTCGGCGACGAAGAGCCCGAGGAAGAACGTGATCCCCCAGGGCCACAGACCCGGGTTCAGGATCGCGATCGGATCTCCTTCCGTCGGGAAGAAGCCGATGAATGCGTCCCAGAAGACCGCGCCCACCCCCAGGACGAGGAACACGAGCGACGCGATCGCATCCGCCCTGCCGGCTCCGTTCTGGGTCGGCTCGGGCAGCTGGTCGACGTCCCACTTCACCCCGGTGTCCGCTCCGGTGCGCTCGAGGATGAAGAAGACCAGGGTCACCCAGAAGCAGACGTGCACGATGACCGAGATGCCGACCGTGACGGCGGCGCCGATCATCGTTCCGATGGGTGCGCGCTCGATCGCCTGCGCGATCGCGACACCGCCCATCGCGCACACCGGCACGATGATGAGCAGCAGCTTGAGCAGCCGCCACCACACGAGGTAGTACCGGGGTCCGATCAGGTGCAGCGGCCGGTCGGCGTAGCCGGCGGCGAGGACGCCGGGGTCGCCCAGCTCTGTGAGGACCGCTCGTTCCGCCTCGGCCGGGTCGTCCCCCTGTTCGAGTCTCGCGTCGATCGCGTCGGCGATGGATCCTTCGAGCTCGGCGCGGACGTCGTCCTGCACCTCGGGTGTGAGGCTGCGGATCGTGGCGCTGATGTATCGCTCGGTGAGCGTGGCTGTCGAGGGCATGTCAGTTCTCCTCAGCTGTGAGGGTCGCGATCGCCGTCGTGAGCGATCGCCATTCTTCGGTCAGGGTGTCGGCGAGCCGGATGCCGGCTTCCGATGTGCGGTAGAACTTGCGGGGCCGCGCCTCGTCGGTGTTCCACTCGCTCGTCAGGTACTCCTGCTTCTCGAGACGCCGAAGCAGCGGGTACAGCGTGTTCGCATCGGTGGCGAAGCCGCGGCGCTCGAGGTCTTCGAGCAGCCCGTAGCCGTACCCCGCCGTGCGCAGCAGCTGCAGGCACGCCAGCACCACGGTGCCGCGGCGCAGTTCCTGCAGATGCGTGTCGAGGGTCTCGTTCATGTCCATCACATTACTGTGCGTCACACACCATTGTCAATCACACATTTATGTGAAGGACAAGGCGCGTACGGTGGTCGCATGGCGATCGAGATCCTCCGCATCGACGCGACCGATGACCGGTCCGTCGATGCGTGGTGGGATGCGTACGCCACCGCCGAACGCGCGGATCGCGGCGCGGATGCCGTCGTGTGGTCGCTCGAGGAGTCGCGCAGCGAGCTGCAGCAGGAGTCGGCCGTCGTCGATCGACGCGCCTATCTGCTGCGCCACGCCGACCGGATCGTCGGCTCCGCGAGCCTCGCGCTCCCCCTGAAGGACAACACCCACGTCGCCCATCTCGCGATCAGCGTGCCGCCCGAGCACCGACGGCGCGGCATCGGCTCCGAGGCCCTCGCGTTCCTCGAGGCAGAGGTCACGGCGTCCGGTCGGACGATCGCGCAGGGGGCGACGTCGTGGCGCCACGCACTCGGTTCGGAAGGTGCCGGATCGCCGGGGCGTGAGTTCGCACGCGCCCGCGGCTACAGCCTGGCCCTCGGCGACGTGCAGAGCAGGCTCGACCTCCCGGTCGACCCCGCACTGCTCGACCGGATCGAGAGCGACATCGCATCGGCGATCGCTCCGTACGAGATCCGCAGCTGGGTCGGCCGCATCCCCGATGAGGTCGTGGAACGCTGGACGATCCTCGACGCCGCCCTCGAGACCGAAGCCCCGACCGGCGAACTCGCCATCGAACCCCAGAGACCCGATGTCGACAGCATCCGCGAGAGCGAGGAACTGCTCGACCGCCAGAGGCGCGTGTCGTTCGGGGCCATCGCCCTCGCGGCCGACGGCGAGGCAGCGGCGTATTCGCAGCTCGTCGTGTCGACCGACGACGGCAACGCCTATCAGTGGGGCACGCTCGTGCGCACCGCGGACCGGGGGCACCGGCTCGGCATCGCGGTCAAGGCAGCCAATCTCCGGATGCTGCAGAGGGAGGCGCCGCAGACCCGCGCCGTCTACACCTACAACGCCGAGTCGAACGCGCACATGCTCGCCGTCAACACCGCGCTCGGGTTCCGCCCCAGCGAGCGGATGGGCGAACTGCAGAAGCGCCTGCGCTGAGGCGGACCCGTCGGCACGGCGGATCCCCGACGAGGCGTCGACAGAGCAGAATGAGCACATGCTCCCACCGCTCGCAGATCTGCTCGGCTCGGCCAGGGTCGTCTCGCTTCCGATGCACACCCGCTTCCGCGGGGTCGACAAGAGAGAGGCGCTGCTCGTCGAAGGGCCGGAGGGATGGGCGGAATTCTCTCCGTTCGTCGAGTACGACGATCTCGAGTCGGCCACCTGGCTCGCGGCGGCGATCGACTTCGCCTGGAGGACGCAGCCCGAACCTCTCCGCGAGCGCATCGGCGTGAACGCCACCATCCCGGCTGTCGAGGCGGCGCAGGTCGCCGAAGTGCTGGCCCGCTTCGCCGGCTGCCGCACCGCCAAGGTCAAGGTCGCGGAACCCGGGCAGACGCTCGCAGACGACATCGCCCGTGTGCGGGCCGTGCGCGAGGCCATGGGGCCGGAGGGTCGCATCCGCGTCGATGCCAACGGCCTGTGGAACGTCGACGAGGCCGAGCACGCCGTGCATGCGCTCAACGAGTTCGATCTCGAGTACGTCGAGCAGCCGTGCGCGACAGTGCCGGAGCTCGCCGAACTGCGCACCCGGGTGAAGTACATGGGCATTCCGGTGGCCGCCGACGAGAGCATCCGCAAGTCCTCCGACCCGCTCGCGGTCGCGCGCGAGAAGGCCGCCGACCTGCTCGTCATCAAGGCGCAGCCGCTCGGGGGCATCACGCATGCGCTGCAGATCATCACCGCCGCGGGCCTGCCCGTCGTGGTCTCCAGCGCGCTCGACACCGCGATCGGACTCTCCCAGGGTGCGGCGCTCGCCGCCGCCCTGCCGACTCTCGACTACGACTGCGGGCTCGGCACGGCATCCCTGTTCCTCGACGACGTCGCCGACCTGCGCCCGGTGGACGGCTCGATCCCGGCAGCTCGGGTCACCCCGGATCCCGATGCTTTGGCGCGGCTCGCCGCCTCGGACGACCGACGGGACTGGTGGCTCGATCGCCTCACGCGGTGCTACGCCGTGCTCGACGCGCGCTGACCGCCGTTCGTCTGCGAGGTCACTCCGCGAGCAGCAGCTGCACGAGGCGCCCCAGCTCCTCGCCGCTGGAATGCCGCAGCTGGTCGGAGTCCTGACCGGCCATCGCTCCGCGAACGGTCATGCCCTCCCAGATGATCATGAGCATGCGCGCGGCCTCTTCGGCGGGAACCTTCAGCTCGAGCGAGCTCACCGAGACGATGTCCGTGATGATCACGGCGATGCTCGACACCATCTCGCGCTCCTGCACGAGGTAGGCAGCGCCGAACTGATGGTCACGCAGAGCACGGATCCGGATCTCGCTCATCAGCATGACGCCGAGGCGGTCATCGCCGCCCGCGTCCATGATCCGCTGGACGAGCTCGACCGGGTCGCATCCCTCTGACAGACCGCCCTCGGCGGCGATCTCGTCGACGCGGTCACGCACCGCATTGACGCGCTGCTCGCCGACGCTGCCGGCGAGCACGAGGAAGAGCTCGTCCTTCGACTCGAAATTCGAATAGAACGCGCCGCGGGTGAACCCGGCGCGATCGCAGACCGCTTCGACGGAGGCGCCGTCGAGGCCGACCTCGGCGAAGACCTGCGCGGCCGCATCGAGAAGCCGGGCTCGCGTGTTCTCCCGGCTGCGGGTGGCGGGTGTCGTCATCGAATCCTCCTGCCTCTCATTCTCACACCCCGCACACAGACTCCGGGGCTCGGACCACCTTACGATACAGGTATGTATTGGATACACCTGTGTATCCAGCCCGTATTCCCTGAGGAGCCTCGTGTCCACACTCCTGTCCTCGCTCGGTCGCTGGTCCTACCGGCACCCGTGGCGCGTTCTCGTCTCCTGGTTGCTCGCCCTCGGCATCGCGGGGGCCGGCGCCCTCGTCCTCGGGGCTGGCACGGACAACTCCTTCTCGATCCCGGGCACCGAGTCCCAGGCCGGCCTCGAGCAGCTCAACCGCTCGTTCCCCGCGGTCAGCGGCACCAGCGCGCAGATCATCGTGGTCGCCGCCGACGGCGACTCGATCACGGATGACGCATATAAGACCGACATCGAGGATGCCGTCGACCAGCTCGCCGACCTCGACGACTCGGTGCTCTCGGCGACCTCCCCGTTCGACGAGATGGTCAGCGGCATGATCAACGACGACGAGACGGCCGGTATCATCCGCCTGCAGTTCGACGGCCAGGCCAGCGATGTCTCGGAGGAGACGCAGGATGACCTGCGAGCCGTCGTGGCCGAACTCGCAGATGAGCTGCCGGACGGATCACAGACCTCCCTCGGCGGAGAGCTCTTCGCCACCTCCATCCCCGGTGTCACGCTCACCGAGGCCGTGGGTCTGCTGATCGCGCTGCTGGTGCTGATCGTCACGTTCCGCTCGTTCGTCGTCGCAGGACTCCCGCTGCTCACGGCCGTGCTGGGTGTGGGCATCTCGATGGCCGGCATCTTCGCCGCCACCGCCTTCGCCACGGTCTCGTCGACCACTCCCCTCCTCGCCCTGATGCTCGGGCTCGCCGTCGGAATCGACTACGCACTGTTCATCATGGCCAGGCACCAGGATCAGGTCCGCGAGGGAGTCGACCCCGAGGAGTCGACAGCGCGGGCTGTGGGCACGGCAGGCTCGGCTGTGGTTTTCGCGGGCGTGACCGTGCTGATCGCCCTGATCGGACTCGGGTTCGCGGGCATCCCGTTCCTGACGACGATGGGCATCGCGGCCTCCGCCGCCGTCGCGGTCGCCGTCGCCATCGCCGTGACGCTCACCCCCGCTCTGCTCGGCTTCATGAAGGGCCGCGTCGCCGGTCGACCGCGCCGGGCTCCGAAGGCGAAGAAGGGCAAGGCAGCCCCCGCGCAGCGCCGTCGCTTCAGCGAGCGCTGGGTGACCGGCGTCACCCGGCGTCCGATCCTCGTATCCCTGGCCGTCGTGCTCGGGCTCGGCATCGTCGCCGTGCCCGCCCTCAGCCTGAATCTCGCGCTGCCCAACGCGGGCGTGCTGCCGCAGGACTCCGAAGCGCGGCAGAGCTACGACCTGGTCGGCGAGCAGTTCGGTCCCGGGTTCAACGGACCGTTGATCCTGACGGGCACGATCGTCACGTCGACCGATCCGCTGACCCTGATGGAGGATCTCGGCGACGAGGTCGCCCAGATCGACGGGGTCAAGGAGGTCGCCCTCGCCACCCCGAACGAGACCGCAGACACCGGCATCGTGCAGATCATCCCCGAGACCGCACCCGATGACCCCGCGACGGCCGATCTCGTGCGAGAGCTGCGCTCGCACCACGACGAGTGGCTCGACGAGTTCGGCATCGACCTGAAGGTGACCGGGTTCACCGCGGTGGGCATCGACATCTCCGACCAGCTGGGCAACGCCCTTCTCCCGTTCGGCATCTTCGTCATCGGCCTGTCCCTGATCCTGCTCACGATCGTGTTCCGCTCACTCTGGGTGCCGGTCACGGCAGCCGCCGGCTATCTGCTCTCGATCGTCGCCGCGTTCGGCATCGTGGGAGCCGTGTTCGAGTGGGGCTGGTTCGCCGACGCCCTCCATGTCGCGAAGGTCGGTCCGATCATCAGCTTCATGCCGATCATCCTGATGGGTGTGCTGTTCGGGCTCGCGATGGATTACCAGGTGTTCCTGGTGTCTCGGATGCGCGAGGACTTCGTGCACGATCCCGACGGCAGGAGCCCCGATCGCGCGACTCGCCGAGCCGCGGCACTGCGTGCCGTGCGCAGCGGCTTCACGGGATCGGCGAAGGTCGTCACCGCTGCCGGCCTCATCATGTTCGCCGTCTTCGTGGCGTTCGTCCCCGAAGGCGACTCGTCGCTCAAGCCGATCGCGCTGGGCCTCGCGGCCGGCATCGCGATCGACGCGTTCCTGGTGAGGATGACGCTGATCCCTGCACTCATGGCCATCCTCGGGGAGCGCGCGTGGGAGATCCCGGCCTGGCTGGAGCGGATCCTCCCGAGCGTCGACATCGAAGGAGAGGCGGTCGAACGCGAGCGTCACCTGGCGGGCTGGCCGGGCGACGACTCGATCGTCGCCGCCGACGACCTCACGATGACGGATGCCGGCATCGACGGCCTCCACCTGCGCCTGGCACCCGGGGCCTCCGCCGTGCTCACCGGATCGTCAGCCGGCGCATTGCGTGCGCTCGCTCTGACGATCGCCGGGCGTGCGACTGCGGACGACGGCCGCCTCCGGGTCGCAGGCCACCTTCTGCCCGGTCGATCCGCGTGGGTGCGGGCGCATGTCGGAGCGGTCATGGCCGTGGATGCCGCGAGCCTGTCGGCCGACCTCGCCGAGGCACTGCGCGGACGGCCGGCTCTCGTGGTGATCGATGGAGCCGACCGGCTCTCCCGCCCCGAACGCGATCAGCTCGCGGCGCGACTGCGCGACTCCCGCAGCACGACGGCGATGCTGCTCACCGCGCTCGATCCCCAGGCGGCCCTGGAGATCCTGGCCGATGCCGGCCGTTCATCGGCTGACACGATCGACATCGACGCGCCAGCCGCACAGTCGCAATCCGAGTCCCCGGTGCCCCGCATCGTCGACGGCACCACCGAATCGACCGAGGTGAACGCATGACCCTCCCCATCGAACGCGCCCGTTCGCGCAAGCCCATCACGTGGTTGACGATCCTCGGCGTCCTGCTGCTTCCCGCGGCAGTGGGCGGCATCCTGGTCGCTGCCCTGCAGAATCCCACCGAGCGTCTCGAGTCGATGACCGCGGCGATCGTCAACCTCGACGAGCCCGTCGAGATCGACGGGCAGCTCACTCCGCTCGGTCGACAGCTCGCCTCGGGGCTCGTCGAAGGATCGGACGAGCTCGATTCCAACCTCACCTGGGTGATCTCGAACGAGGACGACGCCGCCGACGGTCTCGCCGACGGCTCGTATCAGGCCGTCATCACGATCCCCGAGGAGTTCTCGGCCGCAGCGACCTCGGCGGGGCAGGCGATCTCGGACGGCGGCGGCGACGCGGAGCAGGCCACGATCCAGGTCACCACCCCGGAGGACGGGCTCGTCGCCGATGACCTGATCACGAGTCAGATCGCGAACGTGGCGGCCTCGAGCATGGGCACACTGCTGTCGGAGGCGACGACGGAGAACATCCTCGTCGGCTTCACCACGATCGGAGACCAGATCGGCGAGGCCGCGGACGGCGCCGGCGAACTCGCCACCGGCGCGCGGGATGCGGCCACGGGAGCCGCGGCGATCCCCGACGGCGCGACTCAGCTCGCCTCCGGTGCCACGGAGCTCGGAAACGGCGCATCCTCCTTGGCATCCGGGCTCGACACACTCGCGTCGAAGACCCGCGAGGCCGCGAACGGCGCGAGCCAGATCGGCACCGGGCTGACCGCAGGCGCGACGGAGCTGCAGAATCAGGCCGGTGGCGCCCAGCAGCTCGCCGCCGGGTCAGCGCAGCTGGCGACAGGCCTGCAGCAGCTCGCGGAAACCTGCGTGCCCAGCGGGTTCCCTCAGGAGTACTGCGATCAGATCGCCGCGCTCTCGGCCGGTGCCACGCAGACGGACGCCGGTGTCCAGCAGCTGGCCACGCTGCCCGCCACGCTCGCGGCCCAGCTCGGCGAGGCGGGTGCGGGGGCGACGGGTCTCGCGGACGGTCTGAACCAGTTGGCGTCGCAGGGTCTCGACGAATCGGCGAGCGGTGCACGAGCACTGGCGACGGGCGCATCCCAGCTGTCGGACGGAGCGACCGAGCTCGCGACCGGTGCCGACGAGCTCGCGACCGGCCTCGACACCCTCGCCACGGGAACCGGCGATCTCGCGAGCGGCCTGCACACCGCATCCGATTCGCTCCCCTCGTTCAGCGACTCCGAGTCGACCTCGCTCGCGTCGGTGATCGCCGATCCGGTGGCGTCCAAGGGCACCGACGGCGCCACGATCTTCGGCCCGACCGCGATTCCGCTGCTCGCCGCCGTGGTGCTGTGGTTCGGGTCTCTCGCCTCGTTCCTGGTCATGCGGGCCTACACCGCGCGCACCCTGACCTCCCGGCGCTCGTCGGCCGGACTCGCCCTGCGCGCCTTCGCCCCGGCTGCCGCTATCGGTGCAGCCCAGGGTCTGCTGGTGTCGCTCATCGTGCAGATCGTCGCCGGTTATGACGCTGCGGCCTGGTGGGCCTTCGCAGGAATCGCCGTGCTCTCCGGGGTCGCCTTCGCGGCCGTGAACCAGGCACTCGTCGCGGTCTTCGGCGGCGTCGGCCGCTGGGTCAGCGCGCTCGTCGGCGTGCTCGCGATCGCGACCGGTCTGATCTCGACCGTGCCGGGATGGCTGGCGGATCTCGGCGCATCGCTGCCGACCTCCCCCGCGTTCGCCGGGCTGATCACCGCGAACGGAGGCGCAGCCGCAGCCCTCATCGTCTGGGGCGTGCTGTCGCTCGTCGCGACCACCGTCGCGGTGGCGCTGCGGCGCACCACCTCCGTGAAGGCGGCCCTCGCGACGGCGTGAACCACCTCGCCGAGCACCGCTTCGGACCACGACGCAGGACGCGCCGCGCATCGATCACGATGCGCGGCGCGTCCTGTATCCGCTCCGAATCCGTGCCCGCTCGAGATCGAACGGTATTCGGACGTGTGCCCGCGCACGTACGATCAGAGGATGCGTCGCCCCTTCATGACCTCTCCCGCCCAGCTCGAGTCACTCGAGGGACAGCAGTATCTCGTGCTGCGACCCACGCGGGCCGTGTCGGACGTGTACCGGGCCGAGCAGAGGTCGGCGCTCGGCCGGATGGATGCTCCGCACCCGCACACCGAGCACGTCACCCTGCGCGCGTTCCATGAGCCCGAGCGCCGCGAAGAGCTGCTCGCGCTGATCCGCGAGTGGGCGGTGGCGCAGCGTCCGATCGAGGTCGTCGCCGAGGCCGTCGACGTGTTCCCCGCACCCTGGCAGGTCGTCATCCTGCGGCTGCGGCGCACCGCATCCATCGTGTCGGCGTACTCCACGCTCAGCGAAGCGCTCGAGGGAACGGACTTCCGCCGTCTCGACGAGCGCAGCACGGACGACTGGACGTTCCACCTGTCGGTGATCTATGCGAAGACGCTCGCGCCCGCGGCGTGGACGGAACTGTCGCACAAGTCGCGGCGCTCGCTCAGCTCGCGCCCCGCCGAGACCATCAGCGAAGTCGAGCTCGTCTGGTACGAAGACGGAGCCGAGCACTCCGAGGTCATCCCCTTCGGACTGCGCTCGTTCAGATGAGCCGCGCTCGGGCGCTCAGCTGAGGCCCGAGTATGCGTGCAGACCCTTGAAGAAGACGTTGACGATGGTGAAGTTGAAGAGCACAGCCGAGAAGCCGACGATCGCCAGCCACGCCGAGGGGTTGCCGCGCCAGCCGCGCGTCGCGCGAGCGTGGATGTATCCGGCGTAGAGAACCCAGATGACGAAGGTCCAGGTCTCCTTGACGTCGAAGCCCCAGAAGCGGCTCCAGGCGTAGTAGGCCCAGATGGAGCCGGCGATCAGCGTGAACGTCCAGAGGATGAAGCCGATGATCGTGAAGCGGTAGGCCATGCTCTCGAGCCGCTCGGACCCGGGGAACGTGCGCAGGAATCCGGGGCCGGTCTTCTCCGCGCCCTCGGAGATGAGGCGCTCGCGACGCGACTGCATCAGCTGGATCACCGAGAGGGCGAAGGCCAGAGCGAAGAACGCGGTGCCGAGCGAGGCCACGAAGACGTGGATCACCAGCCACACGCTCTTCAGCGGGTCCATCAGGGGCGAGACGTCGACGTAGAAGTTCGTGGCGGAGAGACCCAGCAGCACGACCACCAGACCGGTGATGAACGTGCCGAGGAAGCGCAGATCGATGCGCGTCAGCACCACCAGGAACACGGCGACGATCAGCAGCGTTCCCATCATCGCGAATTCGTAGAGGTTGGCCCACGGCACTCGCCCGGCCGCGAGACCACGGGTGAGCGTGGCGGCGAGATGGAAGATGAACGCGAGCACGGTCAGCGAGGTCCCGATGCGGGCCATCACGAAGCGCTGCGGAGCGACGTCGGATCCGGATGCCGCGGCAGCCGTCGCCGCCTTGCCGCCGCGCGAGCGGGTTCCGGCTCCGACGAGTTCGAACTCCTGCACGGTCGCCGCGTCCGCGGACAGCTGCGACCGACGGGCGAGGTCGAAGGCATAGGCCACGAAGGCCGCCGCATAGATCGCGATCGCCGTCCACAGCAGGATCGGCGAGATCACTTCGAGATCGAACATGGTGTCAGTCTACTTTCGGGGTGTCGGATGCGGGGCGCGCGGAGTCGCGGTCGGCGGGCGTCTCGGGTGCCGTCGCCGCCTGGTCGGAGCCATCGGCGTCGGAGCCGTCAGCCTCAGGGTCTTCAGCCTCTGAGGCGTCGGTGTCGGTGTCGGGCTCGTCGACCTCGACCGCCGTCGTGACCCCGGCCGCGTCCATCAGACGCGCATGACCTGCCACGAGGTCGTCGACGGCCGTCGCGAGCGTCGGGTCCTCGCCGCGAGCGAGACCGGCGTACTCGAGAGAGACGGCGCCGTCCTGTGCCGTCGCCTTGACCCACACCCGGCGTCGCGGGATGAACAGGGCGAGCATCAGACCGCCGAGCGCGAGAAGCGCGAAGCCGAGCACCCAGGGGCCAGACGCGTCGCGGTGGATCTGCAACGAGGCGAAGCGCTTGACCGATTGCGACGCGTCTGTCGCACCCGCCGGGGACTCGTCCTCGAAGGTCACGGTTCCCATGCCGTTCGGCAGGTCGGCCGTCTGTCCGGGTGCCAGCTCGATCGATTCGAGGTCCGTCGTGCGCCCGGTGACCTTGGTCATGCCAGTGGTGTCGAGCACGTAGACCGACCGCGGGATGCCCTCGTTGATGCCCAGGTCGCCGGTGTAGACGTCGAGCGTGAGGGTCGGGTTGGTGAGGTCGCCGAATCCCGAGAAGAACGCGCCGGTGTCGAGCACCCCCGTCGTCGGGTAGAAGAAGCCGACGAGGCCGACCTGCTCGCTGAGGCCGTCGGGGATCTTGATGACGCCCAGCGAGGTCATGTTGTTGTCCTGCGGCAGGAACGGCGTGCTGTTCGTGAACACCACGTCCCCATCGGGGTCGCGCACGGTGATCGTCGGCGCGTAGCCGTTGCCGAGCAGGAAGACGTTGTCGTCGGCGACGCCGAGGGGCTCGTTGACCTTGACCGATCCGGTGCGCTCCTCGCCGTTCTCCTGCACGGTGACGTTGGCCGAGAAGTCGCCGGCCTGGCCCGAGCCCGGCTCGCCGAACGGCTGGTACGTGACGTCGAAGCTGTCGAGACGCATCGAGTAGGGCGCGAGTGCTCCGTCGCTCACGAAGCGGCCGCGGTTCATCGAGTCGTAGTCGAGCAGGGTGTTCGCGAACGTCTCGCCCTCGACCAGGACACGCTGTCCGGTGTACGCGAACCCTCCCCCGACGCCCACCGTGATCAGGACGCCGACGAGAGCGAGGTGGAAGAGCAGGTTGCCCGATTCACGCCAGTAGCCGCGCTCGGCCGAGACCGACGACGATCGCTTGTCGTCGTACCGCTCGACCCGGTAGCCCAGAGCTTTGAGCTGCTTCTGCGCGATGTCGATCGATGCGGCGGCCTCTGCCGGAGCGTCCGTCGAGGCGCGCTCGACCGCGCGGAAGTCGGCGAGGCGCTTCAGACGTGCAGGGGTGCGCGGGGGGCGTGCCTGCAGGGCCTTCGCATGGTGGCGGATGCGCGGGATCACACAGCCGACGAGCGAGGCGAACAGCAGCAGGTAGATCGCCGAGAACCACGGCGAGAGGTAGACGTCGAACATCTTCAGCCCGTCGAGCACGGGGAAGAGATCGGGGTTGTCGCGCTCCCACTGCGTGACGCCGTTGGGGTCGGCCATCCGCTGGGGGAAGATCGAGCCGGGGATCGCCGCGATCGCGAGCACGAGGAGCAGGATCAGCGCGGTGCGCATCGAGGTCAGCTGACGCCATCCCCAGCGCAGCCAGCCAACGAATCCGAGGCGGGGCTGGGTGATCGACTCCTCGCCGTCGACGTGGTCGGACGGCCGGAGCGGATCGCTCGACCTCTCGGTTGTACTGCTCACGTCATCCTTCCGATGCGTCTTCTTCTGATCAGATCGGGAGGTCGACACTGCTCATCACCGCCGTCAGTCGGGACATGATGTCCGTCCAGAGCCCCGTGACCATCAGCAGGCCGAGGAGGATGAGCAGCACGCCGCCGATCACGTTCACGACGCGGATGTGCCGGCGCAGGAATCCGATCGCCTTCGTCGCCCATCCGAAGCCGAGCGCGACCAGCAGGAACGGGATGCCGAGGCCGAGCGAGTACGCCAGCCCGAGCAGGCCCGCCCGCACCGGGTCGCCGGCGTTGAACGAGAGGGCGAAGATCGCGGTGAGCGTGGGTCCGAGGCACGGCGCCCATCCGATGCCGAGGGCGATGCCGAGCAGCGGTGCGCCGATCAGGCCGGCCTTCGAGTCGACGTGGAATCGCAGCTCGCGCTGGGCGAACCCGAACAGACCGAGGAACACGAGGCCCATCAGGATGATCACGCCGCCGAGGATGCGAGTGATCAGCTCGCCCCACTGCAGCAGGAAGACGTTGGCGAGCCCGCCGAGCGCGGTGAGGGACACGAACACGAGGCTGAAGCCGAGGATGAAGAGCAGCACGCCCACGACGAGTCGGCCGCGAGCGGGGGCCTCGCCCGTCGACACCGCCGAGCCGTCCGTCGGGTTCGGGACGCGGCGGGGGGCGACCGCTCCCCCGAGGAATCCGAGGTAGCCCGGCACCAGGGGCAGCACGCACGGCGACAGGAACGACACGAGGCCCGCGAGCAGCGCGACGGGGATCGCGAGCCAGAGGGCTCCCGATCCGATGATGACTTCGGGGTTCACGCCGCTCCCGGGAGACTCACGAGTCCTCCGCGAGCGCGTCCTTGACGAGCGTCGAGAGGATCGAGGTGCCGTCGATGGGCCCGATGATGCGGGCGGCCACGCGACCCTGCTTGTCGAGCACGAGAGTGGTGGGGGTCGCCTGGATCGGCACCGACGACGCGAAGGCGAGCTTCGCCTCGGCCGTGTCGACGTCGATGAGGCTCGGGTAGGTCACACCGAACTCGGCGGAGAACGCCTTCGCGGTGTCGGCCTGATCGCGCGTGTTGATGCCCAAGAAGGCGACGTCGTCGCCGCCATGCTCCTGCCAGACGCTCTCGAGGTCTTCCGCCTCGAGGCGGCACGGGGCGCATCCGGCGTACCAGAAGTTGACGACCGTGACCTTGCCCGCGAGGTCAGAGCTGGAGAAGTCCTCGCCGTCCTCGGTGAGTCCGCCGAAATCGGTGACGGGTTCGCCGCGTTCGGCGACCGGAATCTCGACGATCGCTCCGTCTGCCGCGACATAGCCCGGGTTGTCACCGCTGAGGAACGAGTCGTTCACGGGATCGGGAGCGCAGGCGCTCAGACCGATGGCGAGCACCGCGGCGAGCGCGGCCCCGACCGCGCGGCGAGATGGCCGGATGCGGGAGGAGCGGCCGCTGCGGATCGGACGAACCGTCGAGGCGAGTGGCACGATTCCCAGTTTACGCGGGGGTTCCTATGCATGGGCCGGATGCCCCGGGGGTGCTCGCCCGCCGTCAGAGACGCGCGAGGACGTCCTCCACGCTGGCCCGGAAGCGCGGGCAGGTGGCGATGTCGTGCGACCGGCATCCCATCGCGTGCTCGGTCATCTCCCGCGAACGGCGCATGTCCTCCATGCGCCGATCGAGATCGTCGAGGTGCCGCTGCAGCACCTCGTGACGCCCCGCACTGCCGTCGTCGAGGAGCACGGCGATCTGATCGAGGGTCATCCCGGCTGCCTTGCTGCGCTGGATGACGGCGATGCGCACGACGTCGTCCTGGCCGTAGCGGCGCCTCCCTGCGGGGTCCCGCGCGGGGCGCAGCAGGCCGACCGACTCCCAGTGCCTGAGCACGTTCGTGGGCAGCTCGAAGCGTTCGGCGACCTCTCCCACGGACCACGGACTCTCGATGCTTGACTTCATGTTGACATGAAGTCACAGACTGAGGACGAACGCAAGCGAGCACCCCTCGGAAGGACCCCACATGTATGACGTGATCGTGATCGGCGCAGGCCCCGCCGGCCTCCAGGCGGCATTGACCCTCGGGCGGATGCACCGCCCCACGCTGCTTCTGGATTCGGGCGAATACCGCAACGGCGCCGTGCTGCACATGCACAACGTCGTCGCGAACGACGGGACTCCCCCGGCGGAGTTCCGCGCGACGGCGCGAGCTCAGCTCGCCGAGTACCCGGATGTCGAGCTCCGCGACGTCGGAGCACAGACGGTGACCGGCTCAGACGGCGGCTTCGTCGTACGACTCGCCGACGGCGAGACGGTCGAGACCCGACATGTCGTCCTCGCGACCGGCGTCGCCGATGATCTCCCCGACATCCCCGGACTTCAGGACCTCTGGGGCACGAAGGCCTTCAGCTGCCCGTTCTGCGACGGTCACGAGCACGCCGGTCGCTCGATCGGCATCCTCGGACCCGCTCCTCGCGCCGAGCACCTGATCGGGCTGCTCGGGCGCATCGTCGGCGACATCACGGTGTTCCCTGTCGAGCAGCCGTTCGCGGCCGACGAGACGCGGACTCTCGAAGGGCTGGGCGTTCGGGTCAGCGCGGAACCGGTCGCCGCCGTCGCGCCGGAGGGGGCTGATGTGCGCATCACCACCGCGTCGACCGCGCACACCGTGGCCGGCGTGTTCGTGGCATCCGGTTCACTGCGCCACCGTGCGCCGTTCGCCGATCAGCTCGGCCTGGAACTGCTGCCCTCCGGCTCGATCGAGATCGACGACTTCGGGCGCACATCGCAGCCCGGGGTCTTCGCGGCGGGCGACCTCGCGCACCGGGCGTCGCTTCCCGGACCCATGGCATCGGTGCTGCTCGCGTCCGCTGCCGGTCAGATGGCGGCGGTCGGCGTCATCCAGTCGCTGATGGCGCACTGACCGCAGCGGAAGGGAGACCGAGGCGAGGGGTCAGACTGCTCCCACGTCCACCGCACCGCCGGTCGCCGCAGGTTCGGCGTAATCGACCTCACGCCACACGTCGCCCACCAGCTCGAACGAGGTGACGCTCGACAGTGCGCAGCGCCGGGTGCGCGGGTCGTGCTGCAGGGGCAGACCCGCCACCCGGAGGTGGGTGATCCAGATCGGCGCCTGATGGGACACCATCACCAGATCGCCGTCGTCGACCGACCGCCACGCCTCGGCCATCATGCCCAGCATCCGCTCGGCGATCGACGCGTAGGGCTCACCCCAGCTGGGCAGCGACGGCTGCCGCAGGTGCCACCACTTGAGCGGGTTCAGAAGCGAGCGGCGCATCTGCGTGCCCTCGAACACGTTGGTCGGCTCGATCAGACGGATGTCGATCTCGGGCGAGAGGCCGAAGCGCTCGGCGAACGGCTCAGCAGACTCCTGCGCCCGCTCGAGCGGAGAGGAGTAGAGCCCCGCGACCGGACGATCGAGCCCGGCGATGTGATCGGCGGCGGCTCGAGCCATCTTCCGTCCCGCCCTGCTCAGGTGATAGTCGGGGAGCCGACCGTAGAGCACGCGCTTCGGGTTGTGCACCTCGCCGTGGCGGACGAGGTGCAGTCGCGATGCCACCACGTCACGCCCTGCTGTAGCGGGAGTCGCCGAAGCCGAGGATGAGATACCCGATATAGGGGAAGACGAAGAGCAGGAAGAAGGAGAAGAGCCCGCCCTTGCCGAACCGCTCGCCGAGTCGCACCGCCACGATGATCCCGAAGATGAAGCCGACGACGGGGATGAGATAGAGCAGTGCGAGCCAGCCGGACATCCCCGCGATCTTCACGAGGAACACCACGTTCACGATCGGGATGACGGCGAGGATGCCGGGGTACCCCGCCTTGGTGAACACCTTCCACAGACCGACCGCGACGAGGACGTAGAAGACGAGCACGATGAGTCCGGTCGTGCCGGAGAAGATCGACGCGTACAGGTCGGAGATGCCGTTGGAGTCCATGGTGACCCTTTCTGTCGTGGCGATCCTACTGACCGATATGCCGCGGGCAGAGGAGGCGACACCCGCCCACGTAGAATGGGCGGGTTCATCATTTCCCAGATCAGGAGGAATCCTCCGTGCTTCGCACCCACTCGGCAGGCTCACTGCGAGCCGAGCATATCGGTCAGACCGTCACCCTCTCGGGTTGGGTCGATCGCCGTCGTGATCACGGAGGAGTCGCGTTCATCGATCTTCGGGATGCGTCCGGCATCGCGCAGGTCGTCATCCGCGATGAGGAGATCGCGCACCCGCTGCGCAACGAGTTCGTCCTCAAGGTCACCGGCGAGGTCTCGCGTCGCCCCGAGGGCAACGCGAACCCCAACCTGCCCACCGGCGAGATCGAGCTCATCGCGACCGACGTCGAGGTGCTGAACGAGTCCGCTCCGCTGCCGTTCCAGGTGTCGACCGCCGTCGCCGACACCGAGACGGTCGGCGAGGAGGCGCGCCTCAAGTACCGCTATCTCGACCTGCGTCGCCCCGCCGCGGCATCCGCTCTGCGTCTGCGCTCGAACGTCTACAAGGCCGTCCGCGATGTGCTGCACGGCGAGGACTTCACCGAGGTCGAGACGCCGACCCTCACGCGCTCGACGCCCGAGGGCGCCCGCGACTTCGTCGTGCCCGCCCGTCTGCACCCGGGCAGCTGGTACGCCCTGCCGCAGTCGCCGCAGCTGTTCAAGCAGCTGCTCATGGTCGGCGGCGTCGAGAAGTACTACCAGATCGCCCGCTGCTACCGCGACGAGGACTTCCGCGCCGACCGCCAGCCGGAGTTCACGCAGCTCGACATCGAGATGAGCTTCGTCGACCAGGAAGACGTCATCACGCTGATGGAGTCGCTCATCGTCGCGATGTGGAAGACCATCGGCGTCGATGTGCAGACCCCGCTGCCCCGCATGACCTACGCCGAGGCGATGGCCAAGTACGGCTCCGACAAGCCCGACCTGCGCTTCGGACTCGAGCTGGTCGAGGCGACCGAGTACTTCGCCGAGACCCCGTTCCGGGTGTTCCAGGCCGAGTACGTCGGCGCGGTCGTCATGCCCGGCGGTGCGAGCCAGCCCCGCAAGCAGCTCGACGCGTGGCAGGACTGGGCCAAGCAGCGCGGTGCGCGTGGCCTCGCGTACGTCCTCTTCAACGAGGACGGCTCGCTCGGCGGCCCCGCCGCCAAGAACCTGTCCGAGGCGGAGCAGGCGGGCCTCGCCGAGTTCGTCGGCGCATCCGCGGGTGACTGCGTGTTCTTCGCCGCCGGATCGACGAAGGAGAGCCGTGCACTGCTCGGCGCCGCCCGCGTCGAGATCGGACGTCGTCTCGGCTTCCTGAACCCCGACGAGTTCGCGTTCACGTGGGTCGTCGACGCTCCGATGTTCGAGCCGGCAGCGGATGCCGTGGCGTCGGGTGACGTCGCCGTCGGCGCCGGAGCCTGGACGGCCGTGCACCACGCGTTCACGGGGCCGAAGCCCGAGTTCCAGGACACGTTCGACACCGACCCCGGTTCGGCTCTCGCCTATGCATACGACATCGTGTGCAACGGCTCCGAGCTCGGCGGCGGATCGATCCGCATCCACCGCGAAGACGTGCAGAAGCGCGTGTTCGAGGTCATGGGCATCAGCGACGAGGTCGCGCAGGAGCAGTTCGGCTTCCTGCTGGACGCTTTCAAGTTCGGCGCCCCGCCGCACGGTGGAATCGCCCTCGGCATGGACCGCGTGCTGCAGCACCTGTCGAAGACCGAGTCGATCCGCGACGTCATCGCCTTCCCGAAGTCGGGCAACGGGTTCGACCCGCTGACAGCCGCTCCGGCACCGATCACGGCCGAGCAGCGCGCCGAGGCCGGCGTCGACTTCGAGCCCGAGGACGACGAGGCCTGACGCCACATCGCCCGTCGCACCGAGACCCCGTTCCGCTCAGCGGAGCGGGGTCTCTGCGTATGCGCCAGGCCGGATCCCGGACGCATGCACCGCGCATCCCCCGCTCGGCCGAATGCGTCAGAATCGGCCGGACTCGCCGAATCCGGCCGATACACGCGCAGAACACCGCGCGGACGGCGAGCGGATGCCGGAGCGCAGGCGGATGCCGGAGCGCACGCGGAGGCGCGGGGGCGGAGGTGCGCCAGGGCGGATGCTCAGTGCAGCTGCGCGAGCGCCGGAACGATGTTCTCGTTCCACACGTCGACGCCGAGCTTGGCGATGAGGGCGACCACCACGACGAGGAACACGACGCGGATGAAGGTCGTGCCGCGCGAGATGGCCATGCGGGATCCGAGGTAGCTGCCGGCGACGTTCGCGACCGCGAGGATGCCGCCGAGCAGCCACAGCACGGCGCCGTGCGGGATGAAGAGCAGCAGGGCGCCGGTGTTCGTGGCCAGGTTGACGATCTTCGCCTTCGCGCTCGCCTGCAGGAAGTCGTAGCCGAGCAGCGCGACGAGCGAGATCACCAGGAACGTGCCGGTGCCCGGCCCGATCAGACCGTCGTAGAAGCCGATCACGAGACCTGAGAGACCCGCCATGATGTGGTGCTTGTGCCCGCTGAAGCGCAGCCGCGTCGCGGCGCCCATCTGCGGGCGGAAGGCGGTGAAGAGCGCGACGGCGAGCAGCGCGACCACGATGATCGGCTTGAAGGCGGCCGCCGGCAGAACAGTCGCGACGGCAGCGCCCCCGAACGATCCGACCAGGGCGATCGCGGCCATCGGCAGAGCCGTGCGGATATCGGGTTTCGCACGTCGGTAGTAGGTGACGCTGCTCGTGGCCGTGCCGAACACGGAGGCGAGCTTGTTGGTCGCGAGAGCCTGGATCGGCGAGATCCCGGGGATCAGCAGCAGGGCGGGGAGCTGCAGCAGACCGCCCCCTCCCACCACCGCATCGATCCACCCGGCAGCGAAGGCCGCGACGACGACGAGGATCAGCGTGCCCCAGGTGAGCTGTTCGAGCCCGAGCACACTGCCGATGTCCATCCGTCCAGGATGTCAGACCACGCGGCACCTCGAACGCCACTGCAGTCCGACCCGTCACACCCTCGACACCTGTCGTTCACCCGAGCCGCGATCATCGGCAACCCTCGGCTCATAGTGTCCTCTCGCAACCCGAATCCGGCTCACAGCGCCGGGCACCGAGAGGACCCTGATGACCAACTTCCACCGCCGCGCACGAATCGGCGCCGGCATCGCCCTGTTCACGACCGCCGCGCTGGGTCTCACCGCCTGCGCCACCGGCGCGGAGACCCCGGCCGCAGGCAGCGACGCTGTCGACGCCGCATCCGCGACCTCGGTCGAGGACTTCGGTTCCTTCTCCGACCTCGAAGAGGCCGCGAAGGCCGAGGGCCAGCTCAACGTCATCGCGCTTCCGCGTGACTGGGCGAACTACGGCGAGATCCTCGACCTCTTCGCCGAGAAGTACCCCGAGATCACGATCAACGAGGCCTCTCCCGACGTGTCGAGCGCCGAGGAGATCCAGGCTGCGAAGACGAACGAGGGCCTCGACACCGCGCCCGACGTGTTCGACCTGGGTCTGACCGTCGCATTGCAGAACACCGACGTCTTCGCGCCGTACCAGGTGCAGACGTGGGACGAGATCCCCGACGCTCTCAAGGAGCCGACCGGCCTCTTCGTCGGCGACTACGGCGGATACATGTCGATCGGCTACGACTCGTCGAAGTTCGACGCTCCCGAGTCGCTCGACGACCTGAAGGATGCCGCCTACAAGGGCGCCGTCGCCATCAACGGAGACCCGACGCAGGCCGGCGCGGCCTTCGCCGCCGTGGGCCTCGCGACCGTGCAGTCCGACGGCACCCTCGACGACTTCCAGCCCGGCATCGACTTCTTCTCCGACCTCCAGAAGGCCGGCAACCTGCTCAAGGTCGACGTGACCACCGCGACCGTGGCCAGCGGCGAGACCCCTGTCGTCTTCGACTGGGACTACCTGAACGCGGCGCACGCCACCGACAACAAGGACTGGAAGGTCGTCGTCCTCGACGGCACCGGCTACGCGGGCTACTACAACCAGGCGATCAACAAGGATGCTCCGAACCCGGCCGCCGCACGCCTGTGGCAGGAGTTCCTCTACAGCGACGAGGTGCAGAACCTGTGGCTGAAGGGCGGCGCACGCCCGGCCCGCATGGAGGCCATGACCGAGGCCGGCACCATCGACGCCGACCTGGCTGCTGCTCTTCCCGAGGTCCCCAGCGAGACGGTCGTCCCGACCGAGGAGCAGTCGACGAACGCCGGCACGCTGCTCGGCGAGAAGTGGGCCGCGGCGGTCCAGTGACGACTGCCACCGCAGCGGGGGCGGATGCCACGGCATCCGCCCCCGTCTCCCCCGCAGCGCACAGCGCTGGGCCTGCGACCTCGTCGCGGGCCCAGCGCTCCGCGCCGTCCGTCGCCTGGCTCGGTCTCGTGCCGTTCGCCGCTTACGTCGTGCTCTTCCTCGCCGTTCCCACCCTCCTCGCGATCGGCTCCGGCTTCTTCACGAAGGACGGGTCGTTCACCTGGTCGAACCTGTCGGCCCTGGCAGACCCCGTCGTCCTCACCACGTTCGCCAACTCCGCCGGCCTGTCGCTGCTGACCGCCGTCGTCGGCGCGATCGCGGGTGCTCTGGTCTGCTATGCCCTGCTCGGGATGAACCCGGACGGCGCCGTGCGCTCGACCGTGGATGCTGCGGCCGGCGTCCTCGCCCAGTTCGGCGGCGTGATGCTCGCCTTCGCCTTCATCGCCACGATCGGCATCCAGGGGGTCGTCACCCTCTTCCTCAAGAACGACCTCGGCATCGACATCTTCGCGAACGGCACGTGGCTCTACGAGCTTCCCGGGCTGATCCTCCCGTACATCTACTTCCAGATCCCGCTCATGGTGATCACCTTCATGCCCGCCCTCGCAGCCCTCAAGCCGCAGTGGGCCGAGGCGAACCTCACGCTCGGCGGCACGCGCGCGAGCTTCTGGCTGCGCATCGGCGTCCCCGTGCTCGCACCCTCGTTCCTCGCGAGCCTCCTGCTGCTCTTCGCGAACGCCTTCTCGTCGTACGCCACCGCCGCCGCCCTCGCCAGTCAGGGTTCGCAGATCGTGCCGCTGCAGATCCGCGCCGCCCTCACGAGCGAGACCCTTCTCGGCCGTGAGAATCTCGCCGGCGCGCTCGCGCTCGGCATGATCGTCATCGTGGGAGTCGTGATGGCCCTGTACTCGCTCATCCAGCGTCGGGCAGCGAGGTGGCAGTCATGAACCGTCTCGGCCCGTCACTCGCGACCCGCTGGATCATCGGCGTGGTCGTCGGCGCATTCTTCGCGATCCCGCTCGTCTCGACCCTGCTCTACACGCTGCGCCAGACCGACGGCAGTCTCGGCCTCGAGCGGTGGGCCGCGCTCTTCGATCCCGCGAAGTCGGCGGCGATCAGGCCGATCTGGATGGGCCTGGGCAACTCCCTGGTCCTCGCGGTCGTGACCGTCGCGATCGTGCTCCTGCTGCTCGCACCGACCATGATCCTGGTGAACCTGCGCTTCGCGAAGCTCACACCCGTCTTCGAGTTCGCCGTGCTGCTGCCGATCTCGATCCCCGCGATCGTGCTGGTCGTGGGTCTCGCACCGATCTACCTGCAGATCGGACGCACCCTCGGCACCGGCACGTGGACGCTGGCCTTCGCCTACGGCATCACCGTGCTGCCGTTCGCGTACCGCTCGATCCAGGCCTCCATCGACGCCGCCGACCTGCGCACGCTCGCCGAAGCCGCCCGATCCCTCGGCGCCGGCTGGCCTACCGTCGTGCTGAAGGTGCTCGCTCCCAACCTGCGTCAGGGACTCCTCGCGGCGTCTCTCATCTCGATCGCCGTCGTGCTCGGCGAGTTCACGATCGCCTCGCTCCTCAACCGCCAGGTGTTCCAGACGGCCATGGTCGTCGTGCAGAAGCAGGATCCGTACGCTCCGGCGATCTTCACCCTGCTGGCGCTGCTGTTCGTCTTCCTGCTTCTGCTTCTCATCGGCCGCGTCGCCCGCGGCACCGGAAAGGCCCGCTCATGACCCTCCCCCAGACCGCCGACAACATGCTGCTCGCCGAAGCCGGAGAGGGCACACGCGTGCAGCTGCAGGGCATCGTGAAGAGCTACTCGGGCAACACGGTGCTGCACGGCGTCGATCTCGACATCGCCCCCGGTGAGTTCGTCTCGCTGCTCGGCCCCTCCGGCTGCGGCAAGACGACGCTGCTTCGCGTGCTCGCCGGACTCGAGGGGCTCGACAGCGGTGCGGTGCTGCTCGGCGGCAACGATGTCTCCCGGGTGCCCACGAACAAGCGGGACATCGGCATGGTGTTCCAGTCGTACTCCCTGTTCCCGCACCTGCGGGTCGCGGAGAACACGGCGTTCGGGCTGCGTCGCCGCGGCGTCGGCAAGGCCGAGGCGGCAACGCGCGCCCTCGATGCCCTCGCGCTCGTGGGGCTCTCGGACTTCGCCGATCGCTACCCGCATCAGCTCTCCGGAGGTCAGCAGCAGCGCGTCGCGCTCGCCCGCGCTCTGGTCACCGAGCCGAAGGTCCTGCTTCTCGACGAGCCGCTCTCTGCCCTCGATGCGAAGGTGCGGGTGCAGCTGCGCGATGAGATCCGGCGCATCCAGCTGCGGCTCGGCATCACCACCGTGTTCGTCACGCACGACCAGGAGGAGGCCCTCGCGGTCTCCGACCGGATCGCCGTGATGAACGCCGGCACCATCGAGCAGATCGGTACCCCGGAGCAGCTCTACACGACGCCGTCCACGGCGGGCGTCGCCGCCTTCGTCGGACTCTCGAGCGTCGTCTCGGGCGTCGCCGAGGGTGATCACGTGGTCGTGTGGGGTCAGAAGCTTCCCCTGCAGTCGCCGGCCGACGGCCCCGTCGACGTGTATCTGCGCCCGGAGAACGTGCACTTCGCATCCGAGGCCGATGCCGCGACCGATGCGCTGGTGCAGGAGAGCACGTTCCTCGGCAGCATGCGCCGCACGCTCGTGCGCACCGAATCAGGCGAGCTGGTGCGCCTCCAGCACGCTCCGGGCATCCACCCGGCCTTCGGCGATCGCGTGCGGATCGCCGTCGCTCCCGAGCCCGTCGCCGTGCATCCGCGCGGCTGACCGAGCCCTATCGCTGGCGCAGTACTCCGAGATACCGTGATGCTCGAGGGCCTCGTGCCCTCCTCACCGTCGAGAAAGGACACCTCATGGCAGGCACGTTCGAGCTGTACACCGACAAGTCCGGCGAGTACCGGTTCCGCCTCAAGTCCGGCAACGGCGAGGTGATCGCGATCAGCGAGGGCTACTCGTCGAGATCGTCCGCGCTGAACGGCATCGACTCGGTGCGCCGCAATGCCGCGGATGCCGAGGTCGTGGAGGCCTGACCTCGCACAGCACTCTCCGCACACGAGACCCCCTCGCGCTGACTCAGCGGGAGGGGGTCTCGTCGTGACAGGTGAGACGCGAACTCAGAGGACGCGAGCCAGGAAGTCCTGCGTACGCGGATGCTGCGGGTTCGCGAGCACTTCGCGCGGGTCGCCCTCTTCGACGATGTAGCCGCCGTCCATGAAGATCAGACGTGATCCGACCTCGCGGGCGAAGCCCATCTCGTGCGTGACGACGAGCATCGTCATGCCCTCGTCCGCGAGCGAGCGCATGACCTGCAGCACCTCGCCGACGAGCTCGGGGTCGAGCGCCGACGTCGGCTCGTCGAACAGCATCATGTCCGGGTTCATGCACAGCGCCCGCGCGATCGCGACACGCTGCTGCTGACCGCCCGACAGGTGTCCGGGAAAGGCGTCCGCCTTCTCGGCGAGCCCGACGCGTCCGAGCATCTCCTTCGCGACCCGCTCAGCCTCAGCCTTGGACCGCTTCTTCACGCGCTGCTGCGCGATCATGAGATTGCCCATCACATCGAGGTGGGGGAAGAGGTTGAAGCTCTGGAACACCATGCCGATGCGGGTGCGCACCCGGTCGATGTCGACATCGGGATCAGTGATGTCGATCCCCTCGATGAGCACCTTACCGCCGGTCGGCTCCTCGAGCAGGTTCACCGAGCGCAGCAGCGTCGACTTGCCCGAGCCCGACGGGCCGATGATGCAGACGACCTCTCCGGCGGTGACGGTGAGGTCGATGCCCTTGAGCACCTCGTTGTCGCCGAAGCTCTTCACGAGCCCCTGCAGGTCGATCGCGGGGGCGTGGACGTCAATCAGATCGGTGATCATCGCTGCCTCGACATCCTTCGTTCCAGGTACGCGCTGAAGCGCGTGAGGGGGATCGTCACGATCAGGTAGAGGGCCGCCGCCATGATGAGCGGCGTTCCGTTCGCGTTCTGCGTGCTCGCGTCACGGGCGAAGTTCGTCAGCTCCTTCGACCAGATGAAGGAACCTGCCACGAAGAGCAGCGACGTGTCCTTCAGCAGCAGGACGAACTCGTTGGTCAGCGGCGGGATGATGATGCGGAACCCCTGCGGGACCACGATCCAGAACGTCGTCTTCATGGGCGACATGCCGAGCGAACGTGCCGCCTCGGTCTGCCCCTTCGGAACGGCCTGGATGCCGGCGCGGATCGTCTCGGCCATGTACGCCGATGCGACCAGGATCAGACCGATCAGGCCGAGCACGACCGGTCCGCCGAGCTTCGTGCCCGGCACGCCGAGTCCGATCGGCAGGATGAACGCGATGGCGAAGATCGTGAGGATCGCGGGAAGCCCGCGGAAGAGCTCGATCCACGCCGTCGCGATCCATCGGAAGGGTCCGATGGACGACAGCTTCAGCAGCGCGAGCACGACGCCGAGCAGCAGACCGCCGGCGAACGCGACGGCCGTGAACCACAGAGTGTTCACGAGCGCCGTGGTGATGATGCCCGGAAGCATCTTCGCCGCGACCTCCGGGTTGAAATACAGCTGCGCGATGCGGGCCCAGTCGGTGCTGACGATCAGCCAGACGGCGACCGCGATCAGCACCGCATAGACGGTGTACCGATACAGCTTGCTCTTCGTGGTGCGCCTCAACGCCATTGTCAAGGTCTCCCTGTCCTACGTCGCTCGCCGATTACTTCGCGGTGAAGTAGGTGTCGTAGATCGTCTGGTAGTCGCCGCTGTCGCGGAGATCCTGCAGCGCGCCGTCGATCGCCTCGCGCAGAGCATCCTTCTCGCCCTTCGCGTATGCGAAGCCGTACGACTCGCCGGTCTCGTACTCCTCGACGATCTTGTACGCGCTGTCGGCCTTCTCGTGCTCGAGGTTCACCGGCTGGTCCTGAAGGATCGCGTCGATCTGTCCGGCCTGCATCGCGGGCCACAGCTCTCCGTCGGAGGGGTACTGGACGAGTTCTGCGCCCTCGGCGTTCTCGGTCGCGTAGGCCTCTCCGGTGGTGCCCTGCTGCACGCCGACGTTCTTGCCCGAGAGATCGTCGATCGATTCGATGCCCGAGTCGGTGCGCACGAGCAGCGACTGCAGCGACTCGTAGTACGGCTCGGAGAAGTCGATGTTCGCCTTGCGCTCGTCGGTGATCGTCATGGCCGAGGCGCCGACGTCGCACTGTCCGGCGGCGAGCGTGGTGCCCGACTGCAGCGCGTCGAATCCGACGTCCTGCACCGAGAGCTTCAGGTCGAGCTCCTTCGCGATCGCGTCGAGCAGGTCGATGTCGAAGCCGGTGTAACCCGTGCCGTTGTCGCCGCCCTCGAACTCGAACGGTGCGTAAGGGATGTCGGAGCAGACCGTCAGGGTGCCCGCCTCGATGAGGTCGTACTCGTCGCCGGCCGCAGGCTCACCCGATCCCGCGTCACTGCCGCCGGTCGCGCATCCGGCGAGGGCGAGGGTGGCGGTCGCGGCGAGCGCGATCCCGGCGATGATGTTGCGACGCTGCATGTCAGCTCCTGAAGGACGAGGGTGTGGTTCCCCACGGACGGGTAGGAGAACATCTAAACATGCACCACCGGGCCGAACCCGCCGTCGGCCGCCTTCTGCGGATCACATTTGTGTTGCAAGTGTGACCGAATATGACGGGCGTGTTACGCACGATGCGGCACCGATTGTTCACCTTGCCTGAGTATCGTCTGTGCCGACAGCCCGAGCCGACACGCTCCGGACTCAGAGGAGACCCGATCATGGCAAAGAAGACCTCAGCACAGCGCACCGCCGAAGCCGCTCTCGACGCGGCGAAGGATGCGGCGAAGGACGCGAAGAAGCTGATCAAGTCCCTGCCCAAGAAGGACGCCAAGAAGCTGAAGCCTCTCGTCGAGGACGCGAAGGACGCGGCGAAAGTCTCGAAGAAGAAGGTCGCGGATCGGCCCAAGAAGGTCGCGAAGTCGGCGACCGCGGCGACCGCGCGCCTCACCCAGGCCACGGCACGCCTGGAGGCCGAGAAGAAGGCGTCGGACAGGAAGTCCGCGGCGAAGAAGGATCAGAAGAAGGCCGACAAGAAGTCCGCCGTCGAGCCGACGCCGGATGCGAAGCAGCCGGCCCCGAAGAAGGCCACCAAGAAGGCCGAGGCGAAGAAGGCCGTGGCCACGAAGGCCGTGGTCGCGGCTCCGACCGTCGAGCCGACGGTCACGATCACGACCCCGACGTCGGCACCGGCACTGGCACCAGCACCAGCACCAGCACCGGCACCGGTACCAACAGAGACCTCTGCAGCGGCACCGGAGCTCAGCGCGCTGACCCTGGTCCAGCTGCGCGCCCGCGCCCGCGCCGAGGGCCGCACCGGATACTCGCGCCTGACGAAGGCCGCTCTGCTCGACCTCCTTGCGCGCTGACGTGCAGGAGGCGCTCGACCGGGGCGCCGACGCGCCTCCTCCCCGCACGCTGATCGACATCCTTCAGGAGACGACCCGGCGATATCCCGACGCCTCGGCCATCGAGGACGCGGACGGGGCGCTCAGCTACGCCGAGCTGCTCGCGCACGTCTGGCGTACGGCGGCCCTGCTGCACGAGAGAGGCGTGCGCCGCGGCGACCGCGTCGGCATCCGCATGTCGTCCGGACACCGCGAGCTGTACATCGCGATCCTCGGCACCATCGCGGCGGGCGCCGCCTATGTCCCCGTCGATGCCGACGACCCGCAGGAGCGTGCCGATCTCGTGTTCCACGAGGCCCGCATCGCGGGCACGATCACCGACGCCGGCTACATGCCGGCCGGGGCGACCCAGGCGGTCGATCTCCTCGGCGGCGAGTCACCTCATCCGCGCACCTCCGCGATCCCGATCGTCGCGCCGCCGACGGCCGACGACGATGCCTGGATCATCTTCACCTCCGGGTCGACCGGCGTGCCCAAGGGCGTCGCGGTCTCGCACCGTTCGGCCGCGGCCTTCGTCGACGCCGAGGCACGTCTGTTCCTCCAGGCCGCACCGCTGAGTCCCGGTGATCGCGTGCTCGCAGGCCTCTCGGTCGCCTTCGACGCGTCCTGTGAGGAGATGTGGCTCGCGTGGGGCCACGGCGCCTGCCTGGTGCCCGCACCGCGAGCTCTCGTGCGCTCGGGCGAAGACCTGGGGCCGTGGCTGCTCGGCCACGGCATCACCGTCGTCTCGACGGTGCCGACGCTCGCCGCCCTCTGGCCGCAGGACGCGATCGAGAACGTGCGCCTGCTGATCTTCGGCGGGGAGGCCTGCCCGCCCGAGCTCGTCGCCCGATTGGCGTCGGACGGACGTGAGGTGTGGAACACCTACGGCCCGACCGAGGCCACGGTCGTGGCCTGCGCCTCGCTGATGGACGGTACGGGTCCCGTGCGTATCGGCCTCCCGCTCGACGGGTGGTCGCTCGCCGTGGTCGATGCTGACGGACAGCGCGTCGCCGAGGGCGAGACCGGCGAGCTGATCATCGGCGGAGTCGGTCTCGCCCGGTACCTCGACCCTGCGAAGGATGCCGATAAGTACGCGCCCATGCCCACTCTCGGCTGGGACCGGGCCTACCGCTCCGGCGACGTCGTGCGGGTCGAGTCCGAGGGACTGATCTTCCAGGGTCGCGCCGATGACCAGGTCAAGATCGGCGGCCGCCGCATCGAGCTCGGCGAGGTAGAGGCGGCGCTGCAGGCGCTGAGCTCCGTCTCGGCGGCGACCGTGGTGGTGCAGAAGACCGAGACGGGCATGCCGATCCTCGTCGGCTATGTCGTGCCCGACGAGGGGTTCGACCGGCAGGTGGCGCGTGGTGAGCTCTCGGAGACGCTTCCCGCTCCGCTGATCCCTCTGCTCGCCATGGTCGACGATCTGCCCGTCCGCACGTCCGGGAAGGTCGACAAGGCGGCTCTCCCCTGGCCGCTCGATTCCGGCGACGCGAACGACTCGTCCCTGTCCGGCACGGCGGCGTGGCTCGCCGAGCAGTGGTTCGCCGTGCTCGGCGTGCGCCCGGGCGACGAGGACGCCGACTTCTTCCAGCTCGGCGGCGGGTCGCTCGCGGCCGCCCAGCTGGTCTCCCGCCTGCGCACCCGGGCGCCGGAGTTCACGATGACCGACGTCTACGATCTGCCGCGGCTGCGCCAGATGTCGGATGCCGTCGACGATGAGGCCGATGACGAGGACGCCGAGGAACGCGTCTTCAGCCAGCCCGTCCCGACCCCCCGACGGATGCAGTGGGTGCAGACGATCGCGGGTCTCCCGCTGTTCGTGTTCTCCGGCATCCGCTGGCTGCTGTACCTGCTCGCCGCGAGCTGGCTCCTGCGGCTGTCCCCCGGATTCGAATTCCTGCCCGCTGTTCCGGTGTGGACGATCATCGTCGGCCTGCTGATCTTCGTCACCCCGGTGGGGAAGATGACGATCGCCGCCGTCGCCGCGCGTCTGCTGCTCGCCGGACTCCGCCCTGGCGACTATCCGCGCGGCGGCGGAGTGCATCTGCGTCTGTGGCTCGCGGAGCAGATCGCCCAGCAGGTCGACCCGGTCGGCCTGGCCGGTGCTCCCTGGGTCGTCTACTACGCACGAGCTCTCGGCGCCCGCATCCACAGAGATGTCGATCTGCACACCGTCCCGCCGATCACGGGCATGCTCGACATCGGCTCCGGAGCCTCCATCGAGCCCGAGGTCGACCTCACCGGCTATTGGATCGATGGCGACACCGTGCGCATCGGCGGCATCCGCATCGGCGCGGGAGCGACCATCGGCGCCCGCAGCACCCTCGCCCCCGGCACGAAGATCGGTCGCGGCGCCGAGATCGCGCCCGGCTCAGCCGTGTTCGGTCGGGTCCGCGCCGGGCAGCGCTGGGCAGGATCGCCGGCGGCACGCGTCGGCGGAGTGTCGCGGCCGTTCGAGGAGGGCCGCCCACCCAGCCGCACCCGGTGGTTGTGGGCCTACGCCGCCTCCTCCGCCGCGCTCGGCGTCCTCCCTGTCCTCTCGCTCGCCGCCGGCGCCTGGGTGCTCGCGCTGGGCATGCGCGGGTCCGACTCCCTGACAGCGGCCGTCCCGAGCATCCTGGCGCTGCTGGTTCCCGCAGTGCTGCTCGCCGGCTTCGTCTTCGCCGGTCTCGTGCTCGTCCTCGTGCGTGTGCTCGGAGCCGGTCTCGGCGAAGGCGTGTACCCGGTGCGCTCGCGCATCGCCTGGCAGGCGTGGACGACCGAGCGTCTGCTCGATTCCGCCCGTACCTTCCTCTTCCCGCTGTACTCGAGCAGTGCCACTCCCTTCTGGCTCAGGGCCCTCGGGGCCGAGGTCGGGCGCGACGTCGAGGCGTCGACCGTGCTGCTCATCCCGAAGCTCACGACCATCGCCGACGGAGCGTTCCTCGCCGACGACACCATGGTCGCGACCTACGAGCTGCAGGGCGGATGGATGCGGCTGGGCACCGCGCGCATCGGCAAGCGCGCGTTCCTCGGCAACTCCGGCATGGCCGCCGGCGGGCACAACGTGCCTCGCGACGGCCTCGTCGCCGTCCTGTCCGTCGCTCCGCCCAAGGCCAAGGCGGGCTCATCGTGGCTGGGCTCGCCCGCCGCGCGACTGCGCCGTGTGGTGAACGACTCCGATCTCGAGCGCACGTATCGCCCGCGCCCGGGACTCCGCCTCGCGCGGGCTCTGTGGGAGCTGTGCCGCATCATCCCGGTGTTCGTGACCTGCGCGATCGGAGTGAGTGTGATGCTCACGCTCGCCGCGGTGGTCGAGGCCTGGGGACTCGCATGGGCTGTGCTGCTCTCGAGCGCCGTGATGCTCGCCGCAGGCGCCTTCGCCGCTCTGATCACCACCGCCGCCAAGTGGCTGATCGTGGGGCCGATCCGTGCCGGCGAGCATCCGCTCTGGTCGAGCTTCGTGTGGCGCACGGAGGTGTCGGACACCTTCACGGAGATGGTGGCCGCACCCTGGTTCGCCAACGCCGCATCGGGCACTCCTGCACTCGCCATCTGGCTGCGCACCCTCGGCGCGAAGATCGGCCGAGGCGTCTGGACCGACAGCTACTGGCTGCCCGAGCCCGACCTGGTCACCCTCGGGGACGGTGCGACCGTGAACCGCGGATGTGTGGTTCAGACGCATCTGTTCCATGATCGAGTGATGAGCATCGACGCAGTGACCCTCGAGAGCGGTGCGACCCTCGGTCCGCACAGCGTGATCCTGCCCGCGGCCACGATCGGATCGGATGCCACGGTCGGGCCCGCCTCACTCGTGATGCGGGGAGAGTTCGTGCCGATCGGCAGTCGTTGGAGCGGCAACCCCATCGGGCCGTGGCGTGCCGTCAAAGTGCGCTCCTACCAGGCCTCGAACGCATGACCGTCGACCCCTACACCCCGCACAGCGGCGATCGGCGCTACGGGGTGCTGCACTACGACCTGGCCATCGACTATCGCGTGACCACGAACCGCATCGCGGGCACGGCGACGATCCGGCTGCAGATGCAGGAATCGGCGAAGCACGTCTCGTTCGACCTCGTCGGGCTCAAAGTCACGAAGGTGCGGGTCGTCGGTGATCGCGCCGCCTCGTTCAGACAGGACGACCGGCGGCTCAAAGTGGTCTTCGGGGGCGAGCGGGCGAGCGGTCAGGAGCTCACGGTTGCGGTCGAGTACTCCGGTTCTCCGTCGCCCCGGCGCACTCGATGGGGGCTCCTCGGGTGGGAAGAACTCGAAGACGGCGTGCTCGTCGCGTCGCAGCCGACCGGCGCGCCGACCTGGTTCCCCTGCAACGACCTGCCCTCGGACAAGGCGACGTATCGGTTGGAGTTCACGGCCGATCCCGAGTACACCGTGGTCAGCGGCGGCGCAGCCACGCGATCGACGCAGCGCGGTCGCACCCGATGGATCTTCGAGCAGCCGGTGCCGACCGCGACATACCTGATGACCGTGCAGATCGGCCAGTACGACGATGACAGGGTCGCTCTCGGCACGACTCCCGGGCGTCTGTTCCACCCGCGGGCTCTCGCGGGTCGCGTGCGCTCCGACTTCGCCCCGCTGCCGCACATGATGGAGACGTTCGTCGAAGCCTTCGGCACGTATCCCTACGAGTCCTACAAAGTCGTCATCACACCCGACGATCTCGAGATCCCCCTCGAAGCGCAGGGCATGGCGATCTTCGGTGCGAATCACGTGGACGGAGCCGGGGGCAGCGAGCGCCTGATCGCGCATGAGCTCGCGCACCAGTGGTTCGGCAACAGCGTCGGCGTCGCCCGCTGGCGGGACATCTGGCTGAACGAGGGATTCGCCTGCTACGCCGAGTGGCTGTGGTCGGAAGCGTCCGGCGCGTCGACCGCCCACGAGAACGCTCTGGCCCATCACGCCGCCCTCCGCGGCCTCGCCCAGGATCTGCTGCTCTCGGATCCCGGTCCGAACGACATGTTCGACGATCGCGTCTACAAGCGCGGTGCCCTCACCCTGCATGCCCTGCGACTCACGATCGGCGATGAGCGGTTCTTCGCTCTGACGCGGGAGTGGACCGCGCGGTTCGCGCGACTCGCTGTCACCAGCGACGACTTCCTCGGCCTCGTCGGCGAGGTGGCCGACGACCGGGCGCGCACCCTGGTGCGGACCTGGATCGACGAACTCCCGCTGCCCGCACTTCCTGCATCCCGGTCCTGAGACCGAGCGGGATTACCCCCGAGCGACGCTCAGCACGTACCCCGGTGGGCCGACCAGCGTCGTGACGTCGATCGTGGCGGCACGACCCGGAAGCGCTGCCGACCACACGCAGGGATCCGTGTTCTCGCGCAGTCGGAGGAGCACCTCTGACGGCTCTGTCTCGAATCCGCGACCATCCGCCTTGACCGCCGCCTCGATGCGCGTCCACCCCGCGAGATCCGGGGCGGCGCCGTCAGGGAACATCGTTCGCAGCTCGTCGACACGGCCGGCCGCAGATGCCTGCTCGACATCGACGCCGAGCGACGCCGCGGTCCCCACCGCTGCCGGAGCCACTGCGACGACGACGAGACCCTCCGCATGACTCACGCTGAGCAAGACGCCGTCGGCGCGCGGCCGACCATGGTCCGCCCCGCACCTGGCACAGCGGCTCGAGATGACCACGTCGTGCGTTCCGGTGATCCTGCGTACGAGGGCGCGCATCAGTGCCCTGCCGGCGAGGAACGCCTGGGCACGGCTGCCGCTCAGCTCGCGGAGGCGTTCCCGCTGACCCATCGCTGCGGCATCGGCTTCAGTGAAATCGTGCAGCTGCGAGGGCGATGCCCAGGCGATCGTGATGTCATGCCAGGTGGTCTCGCCTGCGATTCCCCCTGCGCTCATCACACCGAGAACCGCCGATCAGAGGTTCAGAGTTCGAAGTCGACGGCCACACGGGAGGCGACGACCGAGCGCACATACGCCACGACCTCTTCGTGCGCCGGGTGCACCTGATACTCCTCGAGAGCAGCGATCGAATCGACGTCCGCGACGAGGGTGACGTCCCAGTTCGCGTCGGGATAGGCGACGTTCGCGCCCGCGGTGATCGAGCGCAGCTGCGGCACGACGCCGTCGAGAGCGTTCAGACGACGGGCGACCTCGGCGGCCTGCTCGGCGCGTGTCGCCGCATCGTCGGCTGCGAGTTTCCAGGTGACGACGTGACGGATCATCGGGCTTCCTTCTCGAGTGCGTCCTGCTGCACGGCTGATTCGAGCGCGTCGCGCAGTCGGTCGGCGGACAGACGCCAGTGCGCGTGCAGGTCGCCGTCGATCAGGACGACGGGGATCTTCTCCCACCACAGCTCGTAGAGCACAGGATCGTCGGCGATCGAGGCCTCCACGATCTCGATGCGCTCGGCTGCCGCGTCAGGCAGGTCGGCGACGACGGCGTCGATGATCTCGGACGCGACATCGCAGAGATGGCAGTCCGGCTTGCCGATGAGGGTCAGCGTGGTCACGCCGACGGCACCTCGATATCGCGGCCCTGCGCGATCCACTCGCCCGTTCCGCCCTCGACGTTGGTGGCGTCGTATCCGCGGGACTCGAGCGCTTCGACGACGCGCGCCGACCGCCCACCCGCTTGGCAGATGACGTCGAACGACTCTGCGGGCAGCTCTTCGAGCCGGTTGCCGATCTCGGACATCGGGATGTTGACGGCCCCGGGCACGTGACCGGCGGCGAACTCATCCACCTCTCGGACATCGATGAGCGGGGTGTTCGACCGCTCGGCGAGCTCGGTGACGGTGATCGACTTCATGGCATGCTCCTGCGACGAGTGGGAAACCGGGGGCAGAGACACAAAGCGCCCGTCCGGAGACAGGCGCTCGTGTCTGGTCGCTTACTTCTTGTTGCGACGCTGGTGGCGAGTCTTACGAAGCAGCTTGCGGTGCTTCTTCTTCGCCATGCGCTTGCGGCGCTTCTTGATGACAGAACCCACGGAAACCTCACTAAGTCAGTGGCTGGGTGTCGTCGGTGACGGACACCCGGGTACGGGCACGGAAAAATGCCTCGGATCAGTCTAGCAAACCGTGGAGCTTCCGCTGCACGCGCTCACGAGACGACGCCGAGGACGTCAGCCGACGTCGGCTATCGGTCGCTGCAGGGCCTCGGCGACCGCGGATTCCGGAACACGGAAACTGCGACCGAAGCGGATGGCTGGCAGCTCCCCAGCGTGCACCATCCGATAGACCGTCATCTTCGACACACGCATGAGTTCGGCGACCTCGGCCACCGTAAGGAACCGGACATCTGGAACCTCGGGCATCCCACGTACCCCTTTCTGGATTGTGTGCACACTCTATGGGCAAGGTGGGACACGTGTAAACCCATGTGGCCTGTGTGATCAGTGTGCATCCCCGATGGTCGCGAAGGCGCGCACGGGAAAGGTCCCGAATCGGCGCATGGCCCGCGGAACGGGCGACGTCACAGCGGAGACATAGGAGGTATGCCGGAACCGCTCAGACTGCCCTGCGAGGCTGACCACACGACTCACGATGGCACCATCCGAGTCACGCGGGCTGGGGCCCGCGGCCTCGCCCCTGACGACACGCCCCCCGATCGTCAGGGGCGATGTGTGTCTCCGGCCGCGATCAGCCGCCGAGGCGCTTGAGGGCCGTCGCGACCACGTGCTTCGCCGATGCCGCGGCGCGGCCGACGACCTCGGCCGCGTGTGCGGCTCCGTCGGGCAGCGGCAGTCCGGGGTAGTCGATGTCGGGTGCGTCGTCGCCGTAGGCATCCATGAGGAAGGGCACGAGCCAGTCGTCGACGACCTCGAGCGGCTCGACGGCCAAGCTGTAGAAACGACGCTGCCCGTCTTCGCGGACGCTGACCAGCTCGGCCTCGCGCAGGACCTTCAGATGCTTCGAGACGGTCGGCTGGCTGATGCCGAGGTCGGCGACGATCTGGCTCACGCTCGTTCCGGCATCCCCTTCGGCGGTGCGTCGCAGGAGAAGCTGGAGAATGTCTCGCCTCGTACCGTCTGCGATCACGTCGAAGATGTCCGTCATGTGATCAGGGTAGTCGTCCCCGGCACGGAGTACCATGACGAAGGCTCGGCGATCAGCGCCGTGCATCCGCGCACGTCGGAGCAGGAAGATCGAAGGGGGACGCGATGTCGGGCATCGTTTCGGCGTCGTCGCCTCGACAGCGTCTCCAGAACGCCGCCTCCTGGGGCAAGCACATCATCACGTCGTCGCCCTCGCGCTTCGCGATCGTCATCTTCGCGCTGCTCATCCTGGTCTTCACGGTGCTGCTCTCGCTGCCGATCGCCTCGGCCTCGCGCACGGTCACGCCGTTGGCGGATGCACTGTTCACCGCGGTCTCCACCATCTGCGTCACGGGACTCGCGACCGTCGACATGGCGACGTACTGGTCGCCCTTCGGTCACGTGCTGATCTTCATCGGCGTCAACATCGGCGCGCTCGGCGTTCTCACCCTCGCCTCGTTGATGGGCATGCTCATCTCCAAGAGACTGGGACTCCGCGCCAAGCTCCTCGCCGCGGGAGACACCAACCCCCTTCGCGCGCACGGTGGCGTGGTGAACGAGAGCCAGACCGTCCGGCTGGGCGAAGTCGGTCAGCTCCTGACGACCGTGGCCGTCTCCGCGCTGATCATCGAGGGCGTGCTCGCGGTCCTCCTCTACCCCGCACTCGTGATGGCCGGGGTCGAGCCGATCGCAGCGCTCTGGGAGGCCCCCTACTTCGCCGCGATGGCCTTCACCAACACCGGCTTCGCGCCGAATGCCGGCGGAGTCGCCGTGTTCGCCGACGACTATCTGGTCCTCACGCTGCTGATGGCCGGCGTGTTCCTCGGCAGCATCGGCTTCCCGGTGATCTACACCCTGGCCAAGCACGTGTGGCACGTGAAGAAGTGGTCGCTGCACACCAAGCTCACCCTGGTCACCACGGTGCTGCTCTTCGTGCTCGGCGCCGCCGTCTTCCTGATCCTCGAGTACGCGAACCCGAAGACGTTCGGGTCGATGGATGCCGCGGACACGACCTTCCAGGCGTTCTTCCTGTCCGCGATGACGAGGTCGGGCGGCTTCAACGTGATCGAGATGGACGATCTGAACGGCTCATCCCTCCTCGCCGCGAGCATGCTGATGTTCGTCGGCGGCGGCTCGGCCTCCACCGCAGGCGGAATCAAGGTGACGACCCTGGCGGTGCTCGCGATCGCGGTGTGGTCCGAGGCCAAGGGCCGTCAGTCCGTCGAGGCGTTCGGCCGTCGCATCCCCAGCGACGTGCAGCGCGTCGCGTTGAGCGTCGTCGCCTGGGGAGCCACGATCGTGGCACTCTCGACGATCATCATCGCCCAGATCACCAAGGCGGACATCAGCCACGTCCTCTTCGACGTCATCTCGGCTTTCGCCACCGTCGGACTCTCGACCGGCCTCACCGCCGATCTCCCCGACGCCGGTTCGTACGTCCTCGCGACCACCATCTTCATGGGGCGCGTTGGTACAGTGACTCTCGCCGCGGCCGTCGCCGCGACATCGCGAACGCAGTACTACTCACTGCCCGTGGAAAGGCCGATCGTTGGTTGAAGTCCTCCGGGGCGACGCTCCCGTCCTCGTCATCGGTCTCGGCCGGTTCGGTGCCGCCTGCGCAGGCGAACTCGATCGTCTCGACCGCGAGGTCCTGGCGATCGACGACAACCTCGAGCTCGTGCAGAAATGGTCGGACCGCGTCACGCACACGGTGCAGGCCGACGCCAAGAACATCGACGCCCTGCGGCAGATCGGCGCGCAGGACTTCCAGGTCGCCGTCGTCGCCGTCGGCTCGTCGATCGAGGCGTCGGTGCTGATCACCGCGAACCTCGTCGACCTCAAGGTGCCGCAGATCTGGGCCAAGGCGGTCTCGCAGTCGCACGGCAAGATCCTCGCCCGCGTCGGCGCCAACCACGTCATCTACCCCGAGCGAGAAGCCGGTGAGCGCGTCGCGCACCTCGTCTCCGGCCGGATGCTCGACTTCATCCGCTTCGACGACGACTTCGTGCTGGCCAAGATGTACCCGCCGAAGTTCATCCGCGGCGTGGGTCTGAACGAGTCCGGCGTGCGCAGCAAGTACAAGGTCACGGTCGTGGGAGTGAAGAGCCCGGGCAAGCCGTTCCGCTACGCCGAGGCGAACACGATCGTGACAAACCACGATCTGATCATCGTCTCGGGCACCAACAGCGACATCGAGCGCTTCGCCGCCCTCGACCGCTGACCGGCATCCGCGCGACGGACGTCAGGCGTCGATGTCGAGCGCGATCTCGACGAGGTCGTCGACGCCGACGCCCTCACGGTCTTGCAGGGCCTTCTTGATCGGCACGATGTAGCCGCCGTCCTTGGGCCAGAGGGCGGTGGTCACGGTCGTGTCGCCGATCGTGACGGATGCGGGGATCATCCCCCATCCGTAGGTGACGACGCTCGCGACCTCACCGATCATCTCGCTCTCCGCCGGCGGCACGGTGACGAAATGGAACGGCGCGGGACCGCGCCAGAACCAGATCTCCCCGGAGAACCGCAGCTGCATGTCAGGCTCCGGCCGCGAGTTCCTTCGCGCGTGCGAGCGCGGCAGCGGCGGCATCCGCGAAGGTGCGATCGAGGTGCGCGTCCTGCAGCACCGCCACGGCCTTCTCGGTGGTGCCCTTGGGGCTCGTGACCCTGCGGCGGAGCTCGGACGGCTCCTCACCCGACGCATCGAGCAGCGCAGTGGCGCCGATAAAGGTCTGCTCCACCATGACCCGCGCGTCGCTCTCGCTGAAGCCCATTCCGACGGCTGCCTTCGTCAGCTCCTCGATGAGCAGGTAGACGTAGGCGGGGCCGGAACCCGAGATCGTCGAGAGTGCGTCGATCTGCGATTCGGGAACCTCGACGACCGCGCCCACGGTGGCGAAGAGGCGGTGCACGAGGGCGAGATCGTCGTCGGATGCCGCTGCCCCCGCGGCCAGACCGGTGACTCCCTTGCCAACTGTCGAGGGCGTGTTCGGCATCGATCGGATGACCCGCACGTCGGCGCCGAGGTTGTCGGCGAAGGTCTGGAGCGTGACTCCCGCAGCGAGGCTCACGACGATCGCGTCGTCGGCCAGATGCGAGGCGATCTCGCGCAGCAGATCGGGCACCATCGCGGGCTTCACCCCGACGAGGACGATGCGAGCCTTCGCGACCGCATCCGCGTTGCCGTCGGTGGTCTCGGACAGGGCGATGCTCCTGACCCCGTCGAGGTCGGCGAGGGCCGCCGCCTTCTCGGGCGTGCGGTTCGTCGCGGTGATTCCCCCGTCGACCTGGATGCCGGATGCGACCACCCCTCGGAGGATCGCGCCGCCCATCGATCCGGCACCGAGGAACGCGAGAGCGGGAAGCGAGTCAGCCATGTCGCCATCCTACGGCGGGCGCACCGGGCGACCACGGACGAGCCGATCTAGACTCGACGCATGAGTGCATCCGGCGGCGGCAAGGCCATTCTCGCGGCGTTCCTGGCGAACCTGGGCATAGCCCTGGCGAAGTTCCTCGCGTGGGCGCTGTCGGGATCCGCATCGATGCTCGCCGAGGCGATCCACTCGGTCGCCGACTCCGGCAACCAGCTGCTGCTCATGCTGGGCGGACGCAAGGCGAAGCGCGAGGCGGACAGGGCGCACCCCTTCGGCTACGGGCGGGAACGGTACGTCTACGCGTTCGTGGTGTCGATCATCCTGTTCTCCGTCGGAGGTCTGTTCGCGATCTACGAGGCGATCGACAAGCTCACGCACCCGCATGAACTCGACAAGACGTGGTGGTGGCTGCCGATCGTCGTGCTGGTGGTCGCGATCGGCCTCGAGTCGTTCTCGCTGCGCACCGCCGTCAGAGAGAGCAATCTCGTCCGTGACACGGGCCAGTCCTGGGTGTCGTTCGTGCGCCGCGCGAAGGCGCCGGAGCTCCCCGTCGTGCTCCTCGAGGACGTCGGGGCACTCACCGGTCTCACGTTCGCACTGCTCGGCGTCGGGCTCACCGTGATCACCGGAAACCCGCTGTTCGACGCACTCGGCACATTGATGATCGGCATCCTGCTCGTACTCATCGCGATCGTGCTCGGCGTCGAGACGAAGAGCCTCCTCGTGGGCGAGGGCGCCACGCAGGCCGATCACGATCGCATCGTCGACGCGATCAACGCGGGCGACGAGATCGAGAAGATCATCCACATGAAGACCCTCTACCTGGGCCCGGACGAGCTCATGGTCGCGGCGAAGATCGCACTCAACGCGAACAAGCCGCTGCGCGAGGCAGCTGTCGACATCGATGCGATCGAGGCCCGCATCCGCGAGGCTCTTCCGATCGCACGCGTGATCTACATCGAGCCCGATGTCTACCGGCCGTCGCTCGACCCCGAGCCGTCGACCGACGTCTTCGTGCTCAAGTCCTCCGACTGATCGCGCGCGGGGTGCCGTAGCCGTCAGCGCCGCTGCTCGAAGAAGCTCCGCAGCAGGGCCGTGGCGGCATCCGCTTCGACCCCGCCGACGACCTCGGCGCGGTACGGCAGCCGACGGTCGCGCAGCACGTCGTACATGGAGCCGGCGGCCCCCGCCTTGTCGTCCCACGCGCCGAAGACGACGCGGCCGATCCGCGCCTGCAGGATCGCCCCCGCGCACATGATGCAGGGCTCGAGGGTCACGACGAGGGTGTGGCCGTCGAGATTCCACGAGCCGACGGACGCCGCGGCCGACCGCAGCGCCGCGATCTCGGCGTGCCCCGTGGGGTCGTGGGTCGCCTCACGATGATTGCGTCCTTCGGCGATGATCCGGCCCTCTGCGTCGAGCACCACCGCGCCGACCGGGATCTCCGAGGCCGCCGACGCCTCGGCCGCGAGCTCGAGCGCGCGTCGCATCGCACGGGCGTCGGAGGCGGTCATGCATCGAGCCTACGACAGCCGCTCGGGCGGCCGACGGCATCCGATGTCGTACCGGAGCCCCCGGCGCATTAGCCTGTATCCATGCGTGTCCACGTCGCCGACCACCCTCTCGTCACTCACAAGCTCTCGGTGCTGCGCGACCATCGCACCCCGTCGCCCGTCTTCCGGCAGCTGACCGAAGAGCTCGTGACGCTTCTCGCGTATGAGGCGACCCGCAACGTGAAGGTCAGTCCGGTCGAGATCACCACTCCCGTGACGACGACGATGGGCGTGAAGATCTCGGAGCCCCGTCCGATCGTCGTGCCGATCCTGCGCGCCGGCCTCGGCATGCTCGAGGGCCTGGTGAAGCTGCTGCCGACGGCAGAGGTCGGGTTCCTGGGCATGGTCCGCGACGAGGAGACCTTCGAGCCGACCACCTACGCCGAGCGCCTTCCCGACGACCTGAGCGATCGTCAGTGCTTCGCGATCGATCCGATGCTCGCGACCGGCGGCTCGCTGGCTGCCGCCATCCAGTTCCTCTTCGACCGCGGGGCCAAGGACGTCACGGCGATCTGCCTGCTCGGCACTCCCGAAGGCCTCGCCGCCATCGAGGCGCTCGTCGGAGACCGCGATGTGACGATCGTGCTCGGGGCCCTGGATGAGCGCCTCAATGAGAAGGGCTACATCGTGCCCGGACTCGGCGACGCCGGCGATCGGCTCTACGGCACCGTCTGACGGATCTCCGGCTCGCGCGGTTCGTCTTCGAGAAGGGGCACGCCGAAGCTCGCCACCACGTCTCGCACCTCGCCGAGGTACTGCTGGGCCTGTTCGGTGAGCGGTATGGCCGTGCGTCCGATCCAGCCGATCTCGATGCGCTCGTCGACGTCGAGGGGCACGGCGACGATCTCGGGATCGAGATCGTCGCTGATGATGCCGGTCGAGATCGTGTATCCGTCGAGACCGATCATCAGGTTGAAGATCGTCGCTCGATCGGAGACTCGGATCTCCCGCGCACTCGAGAGGGTCGAGAGGATCTCCTCCGCGAAGTAGAACGAGTTGTTCGCGCCCTGGTCGAAGGTGAGACGCGGAAGGCCGACGAGATCGTCAAGGGTCGCACGGTCTCGCGACGCGAGTGCGTTCCGTCGTGAGACGAAGATGTGCGGCTCGGCGATGAAGAGCGGATGGAATGCGAGACCCGAGTCCCGCAGGAGCTTGTCGATCACGTTGCGGTTGAAGTCGTTGCGGAAGAGGATGCCGAGTTCGCTGCGGAGCGTCCGCACATCTTCGATGATGTCCCACGTGCGGGTCTCGCGGAGCGAGAACTCGTATTCGGCGGCGCTCGAGCGCTTGACCATCCGCACGAATGCGTCGACGGCGAAGGAGTAGTGCTGGGTGGAGACCCCGAGGAGTCGGCGCGACGGTGGCCGCCCGAGGTAGCGCTGCTCGAGAAGCTCGGCCTGCTCGACGATCTGTCTGGCATACCCGAGGAACTCCGTGCCGTCGCTCGTGAGCGTCACCCCTCGCGCCGACCGGGTGAGCAGATCGCGTCCGACTCGGCTCTCGAGGTCTTTCATCGCCGCGGACATCGTGGGCTGCGCGACATAGAGTACGTCGGCCGCCGCGGTGATCGACCCCTCCGCAGCGACCTCGATGAAGTACTGGAGCTGTTGCAGTGTGATCCCGCTCGATCGCCTAGGCATAGGAGAAGGCTATATCACCGCATAGCGGAGCCGAATTACCCGATAGCTCCGGCATCGCTGCACTATGAGAGCACCGCTTTCGCGAGGCCAGATCGGCCTCCCCTCTCCCGGATTGGCCCCTCATGGCGAACGAGATCACGTTCAGCATCACGACCACTCGCTTCGACGAGGACTATGCCCCGTCCGACAGCTCGCGCATCACCACGAACTTCGCCAACCTCGCGCGCGGCGAGCGCCGCCAGCAGAACCTCCGCAACGCCCTGGAGATGATCGACCGTCGCTTCAACGACCTCGCGGGCGGCGACGAGCGCTACACGGTCGAGCTCGACATCGTCTCGGTGCAGCTGCGATTCGCCGATGGCAACGACGAGGAGTTCCCGGTGCTCGAGGTGCTCGACGTCCACATCGTCGACCGGCTGACCGGCGAACGCCACCATGGGATCGTGGGAAACAACTTCTCCTCCTACCTCCGCGACTACGACTTCAGCGTCGTCCTGCCTGCGGCGAGCGCGGCCGCCGGCGGATTCTCCACTCCCGACGACTTCGGCGTGCTGCACGGCAAGCTCTTCCAGCATTTCCTCGAGTCCGAGGCGTACCAGGAGCGCTTCTCGACCCTGCCGGTGATCTGCATCAGCGTCTCGACCAGCAGGACCTATCACCGCAACGGCAACCACCACCCCGTGCTCGGCGCCGAGTACGTGCAGGACTCCTTCTCGCTCACCGACGAGTACTTCGGGAAGATGGGGCTGCAGGTCCGCTACTTCATGCCACGCGGCAGCGTCGCCCCCCTCGCCTTCTACTTCCGCGGCGACCTCCTGAGCGACTACTCCGATCTGCAGCTCATCGGCACGATCAGCACCATGGAGACCTTCCAGAAGATCTACCGGCCTGAGATCTACAACGCGAATGCGTCCGCCGAGAGCGTCTACCGTCCGAGCCTCGCCCACGACGACTATCGGCAGACCGAGATCACGTACGACCGCGAGGAGCGCAGCCAGCTCGCCGTCGTGCAGGGACGCTACGCCGATGAGCACTTCGTCACGCCGCACCGGACGGTGCTGGACCAGTGGGCTGCCGGGTATCCCGCTCCGTCCTCCCCCGCGTCCGCCTCCCCCGTTGCGGTCCGATGACCGGCCGCGGATCGTCGACCGTGCGAGAACTCCTCCCCACCTCGATCGTCGGAAGTCTGCCCAAGCCGGCGTGGCTCGCCCGGCCCGAAGTCCTCTGGTCGCCGTGGGAGCTGCAGGGCGATGCGCTCGCGGAGGGCAAGCATGACGCCCTGCGCGCCGCAGTGCACGAGCAGCGTCGACGCGGGATCGACATCATCAGCGACGGGGAGCAGACCCGTCAGCACTTCGTCACCACCTTCATCGAGCATCTCGACGGAGTCGACTTCGAGAATCGGGAGACGGTCCGCATCCGCGATCGCTATGACGCGAGCGTGCCGACCGTCGTCGGCGCAGTGAGCCGCCGCGCGCCCGTGTTCGTGGATGACGCGGCCTTTCTGCGCCAGCAGACCGACCAGCCGATCAAGTGGGCGCTGCCTGGCCCGATGACGATGATCGACACGCTGTCGGACCGCCACTACCGCAGCCGCGAGAAGCTGGCATGGGAGTTCGCGACGATCCTCAATCAGGAGGCGAAAGAGCTCGAGGCAGCCGGAGTCGACATCATCCAGTTCGACGAGCCCGCGTTCAACGTGTTCTTCGACGAGATGAAGGACTGGGGTGTGGCTGCTCTGGAGCGGGCAGCAGAAGGACTGCGTGTGGAGACCGCGGTCCACATCTGCTACGGCTACGGGATCAAGGCCAACAACGATTGGAAGGCGACCCTCGGAGCCGAGTGGAGGCAGTACGAGGAGTCGTTCCCCCTTCTGCAGCGATCCACCATCGACATCGTCTCGCTGGAGAGCCACCACTCCCACGTGCCGCTCGACATCATCGAGCTGATCCGCGGCAAGAAGGTGATGCTCGGCGCGATCGACGTCGCGAGCGAGCAGATCGAGACTCCGGAAGAAGTCGCCGACACCCTGCGGCGCGCGCTCGAGTTCGTCGATGCGGACCTGCTCATCCCCAGCTCGAACTGCGGGATGGCGCCCCTACCGAGGCGCGTCGCTCTCGACAAGATGAGCGCCCTGTCAGCGGGAGCGCGAATCGTGCGCGACGAACTCGGCGGCACCGGCGCCTGACCGCGCTCGAGCAGCCGCGTCGTGTGACTCACGCCCTCACGAGGTAGCAGCGCTCCTCGCCGTACTTCGTGAAACCCGCTCGCGCGAGGATCGGCGCGGAGGTGGCGGTGCGCCCCTTCACCAACGCCGTGGTCGCTCCCCGTGCCGCGCTCTGGCGAAGCCGCTCCACGAGGACGGCACGGTAGGCTCCTCGTCCCCGTGCCTGCTCGATCGTCGCCGCTCCCCACAGGCGTGCGAAGCCGTCGACGATCGTGCAGCCGCCCGTGCTGACCGCCTCGCCGTCCGCGCCGAGCCGGGCGAGAACACGCACCTGCGTGCCTGCGTCGTACGCCGATGTGATCTCGTCGAGTTCGATGCGCAGGCCTTCGTCATCGAGCGGCTGCTGCTTCCAGACCGGCACATTGATCGCGTCGACTTCGCGAACCTGCTCGAGCGTTCGCACGACCTCCGCCCTGACTTCAGGCGGGACATCGCTCGCGGCGCTGTCGATCGTGGCGCTGTCGATCCGGCTCGCGAAGACGGCTACGGTGTCGATGTGCTCGGCTCCGCGCCCGAGGAGATCGGCTTCGAGATCGGGGCGATCGGACGTTGGTCCAGAACCGCAGCTCGCTCTCGTCCCACGCCCTCGTGCGGTCGATGGCATGTTCTACGACGGTCGCGGCATCCGCATCCGAGTCGACCTGCGAGCCGCGCACTCCGCCACCGAATCGCGTCGGATACCGCACCAGCTGCAGATGGCTCCGCTGCTGCTCGCTGCCGCGGGGAAACCACACCCACGCCGCCGAGGCTCGCAGGACATCATCGATCGTGTGAGTCATCGCTCTCCTCTGCCGACGGCGACCTCAGCTCGCCGCTCCGACCAGACGCGCGAAGGCGCTCATCCGAGCGACCCCCTCGGGAGTGCGCGGAAGATCGTCGAGCAGGGCCGGTGAGTGGATGAGGTACGCCGCGACCTGCGCCCTCGAGATCGCCACGTTCAACCGATTCTGCAGCAGGAGGAACTCCGGGCCTCGCGGAGCATCGCGTCCGCTGGACGCCGCGAGCGAGGTGATCGAGACCACCGCCTCCTTGCCCTGGAAGTTGTCGACCGTGCCGACCGGGACGTCGTGGAAGCCCGCCGCGGCGAGCGCATCGTGCACGGTCTGACGCTGGGCGTTGTGCGGCGCGACGACGATGATGTCGTTCTGCGCCAGGGGGCGCGCCGTGGACTCCGCATCATTGTCGGTGAACGTGCGTCCGACGAGACCGCGTACCAGCGCCACCACTTCGGCCGCCTCTTCCGGCGACTCTGTGGCGTTGCCTCGATGCCGCAGCGGGACGACGTGGAGCCCCGCTTCGACGCCGTCGATCGACCGCCTCTCGGTTCCGGGTGCCGAGGCGAGCTGGCCCGCGTACGCGAGCCTGGACACCGGGGCCGCGACGAACGGATGCATGCGCCACGATCTCGCGAGGAAGTAGCCGTGATCGGGCTTGATGACCGCGTCGCCGTCCATGACCCAGCCGAGCGCCGAGGTGTCGACCGGCTCGGGGTGCGCGCCCTGACTGACCTGAGGAAGCTGCTGCGGGTCTCCGAGGAGCAGCAGGTTCTTCGCTCCGGCCGCGACGGCGATCGTCGACGCGAGCGAGAACTGCCCTGCTTCGTCGACCACGAGGAGATCGAGCCCTCCGCGCTCGACGCGGGCGGTGTTGCTGAAGTCCCACGCTGTGCCGCCGACGACCGCACCGTGCTCGGCCTGCTCGGCGAGGAATGACGCCATGCCGTTCTTGGGGATGACGGTGTAGCCCGGCTCGACGGAGGGGTCTTTCGGAGCCTTGCCGACCTGACTCGCCGGCACACCGTCGGCGACGACTCGTTCGAGGAGGTTCTCGATGATCGCGTGGGACTGCGCCACGACACCGATCCGGAATCCGTGCTCCTTCACCAGCCGGGCGATCACCTGCGAGCCCGTGTAGGTCTTGCCGGTCCCCGGGGGGCCCTGCACGGCGAGGTAGCTGCGGTCGAGATCGAGCACGCCTCGGACGATGGCGTCGATCACGTCGTCGCCCTGCTCGGGCAGCGGACGACCGGACAGCGTGCGCGGAGGGATGCGACGAAGCACGTCGGTGGCCGCGTCACGCGGGAACCCGGGGGCGGCCGCGTGGACGGAGTCCGCCCACTCATCGATCGCGCCCTGCAGCGAGACGACGCGTGGCGGCGCAGCCGGAGTGAGAGCGAGGGGAAGCTCGTCCCAGGTCTGCCCCTGGATCGCCGTCTCGGTGATCAGGTAGCCGTCGTCGAGCACCTCGGTGATCGTGACGGTGTGAGGGACATGCACCGCTCGTGACGGTGCCTCGGTGTCGAAGGGAGCCGGCACGGGATACAGGGCGAACGGCTGCGCCCCGGCGCCCAGAGTGGTGCCCGGCGACACCTCGCCGCGGATCTCGATGTCGCGCGACATCACCCGTCGGCCCTCGCCGATGCTCCAGTCCCTCTGCACGCGCGATGAGGCGCGGTCGATGCGCACGACGTCACGCGTGCCGTCCCACATCGTGACGGGTTCGCGCAGTCGCTGGAAGTGCGAGACCCAGAAGCTCTTCGCCTCGCGCGGGAAGTAGTCGATCGCCGCGGCCGCGATGCGATGCACCTGACCGTCGTCGCCTGCGTCGACCGCGCGCTCCGCATCGGCGAGCAGTGACACCGAGCGCGGTGACGGCTCGTAGATCACCTCGTCCGCTTCATCCGGCGGCGCCGGAGTCACGCCCTCAGCCCTCGCGATGTCGATCAGCCAGTTGCGGAGGCGCCGGGTGGAGACGCAGTCGTAGCGGTTGTAGTCGGCGAGGTCGGCGAACACGGCATCCGCTTCTTCCTGCTCCCCCGCCGCCGCGAGCTCTCGAGCCGCGACGTACTGCACGATCGAGTCATCGCCCTTCTGGACGTCGCTCGTGCGCACATCCGCGCCCATGTAGAGAGGCTCGAGCTTCTTGATGGAGTACGACCTCGTGCCGACCCGCACGGTCCGCAGCACGAGCGGATACAGGTCGACGAACACTCCTTCACGCAGCAGTCGATCGATCTCACCCTCACGGACGCCGTGCCGCGCCGCCATGGCCACGAGGTGCGAGGTCTCATACGGGGCGTAGTGATAGATGTGCATGCCCGGATGAGCCGCGCGCCGCAGCTTCACGAAGTCGAGGAACCTCTCGAACGCCTCGCGTTCCGCCGCGAAATCGTGTGCCCAGAGCGCGGTGTACTGATCGGAGTTGTCGACCCATCCGAAGAGGTAGTCGATCCCCCAGTGAGCCTGGCCGTCCGGCGCCGGCTCGGTGTAGAGAGGGTCACCCTCGAAGTCGAAGAAGATGTCTCCGTGGCTCGGCACCGGGAGCGTATGGATCGCGGCCGCGTAGTGCACGTCATAGGTCGGCGCACCGTCGGCATCCGCCTGGATCTGCAGTCGGGCCTGTGCCCTCAGAGTCTCGAACGTGTCGGTGTTCATGCCGTCAGGGGGCGTGGGCGCTTCTGCCAAGGCGTCGATGGTCTCGATGCCGGCGGCTCTCAGTCGCGCACGCTGCACGGGCCGCATGCGGGCGACCATGAGGAGATCTCGGTGCGCGATCACCTGTTCCTCGCAGGTGGCGCAGCGCCCGCACGCCACGACCTCGAGATCGCCGCGGTCGTCGCCCCACGCCAGCGCCGCCCCGGCGGAACCGTCGCCGATGCGACGATCTGCGATGAGCGCGCGCAGACGCGCCCGTCGCACCTGGAACAACGGGAGGAGGTCGTCGACGGAGTGGGTGCTCACTGAGCCGTCGCCGAGGATGAGGTCGACCTCGTCGGATCGTGGGATGCCGAGCCGATCGAGCTGATCGACATATGCCGCGAGCTGCATGAGGGCCGTGACCCGCGCTTTTCGGGCGAGCTTCGAATCCTGCACCCGCCAGCGACCGTCGTCGTCGCGCTTCAGGAAATCTGCGAATCCCACGAACTCGGGTGTAGCGAAAGCCGCCTGGAAGACGACGACAGCGTCGGAGCCGAGTGCCTGGACCGTCTCTTCGACCGCCGCCGCCAGGGCAACTGCGTCGACGGACGACACCTTCTCGACGAGATGCACCCGATCGGCGCCGAGATCATCGAGATAGCGCGCCAAGACGTTCCGCTCATGCACGTCTCCGAGCAGCGCCGCCCGCGCCAGCGTCGCGTCTTCGGGCTCGTCGACGGCGGGGACCCGCCCCAGCTTGGCGTCGATCGCGCGGCACCACGCGAACTCGCATTCGGCGGCCGCCTTGAGGTCGCTCGCGCTCCAGATGACGCGCTGCGCCTGAGTGTCGATCCGCACGATGCTCCCGTTCTGTCGGACACTTCGACACTAGCCGCGGCATCCGACACGGGATCACGATGGGCCGCTCAGCGCCACCAGGAGTCGTCGGGCGTCACGGGCAGGTTGCGCTTGTGCTGGGTGGCGAGATAGCGCGACTCGATGCGCCCGGCGACCTCCGGGTCGACCTGGCGCCCCTCGAGGAAGTCGTCGATCTGCTCGTAGGTGAGTCCGAGCTCGTCCTCATCGGCGCGACCGGGCTGACCGTCGAGCAGATCGGCGGTGGGCACCTTGTAGGCGAGCTGGTCGGGAGCGTCGAGGAGCAGGAGAAGCGAACGCCCCTGCCTCTTGGTGAGTCCGGAGAGCGGGAGGATGTCGGCGGCCCCGTCGCCGAACTTCGTGTAGAAGCCCGTCACGGCCTCAGCTGCGTGGTCGGTGCCGATCACGAGCAGACCGTCGTGGCCGGCCAGCGCGTACTGCGTCACCATGCGCACTCGCGCCTTGATGTTGCCGCGATTGAAGTCGCTGATGTCGCTCGTGACGGCGAACTCGATGTCCTCCTCGACGCCGTCGACGCCGTTCTGGATGTTCACCTCGACCGACGCATCCGGCTCGATGAACTCGAGTGCTGCCTGGGCATCCGCCGCGTCCTTCTGGATGCGGTACGGCAGCCGGACGGCGAGGAACTTCGCCTCCCCGCCCTCTGCTCGCACCCGCTCGACGGCGAGCTGCGCCAGACGACCGGCGAGTGTCGAGTCCTGACCGCCCGAGATGCCGAGCACGAAACCTTTCGCGCCGGTGGTGCGCAGGTAGTCGACGAGGAACTGCACGCGGCGCTCCACCTCGATCTCGGGGTCGATCTCGGCCCTCACGCCGAGCGCTTCAGAGATCTGCTGCTGCAGGGTCATGTGTTCCTCCGGTCTACCCGACGTCAGTATCCTCCTCCAGTGTTACATCGAGATGACGTGGATCGCACGCTCGGGACTCCGCGGCGGCCGCTGCACCTGAGAGGATGGGGGAGTGAAACTTCTCGTCGCAGCCATGGCCTCCGAACTCGCAGCGTTCCCGGAGGAGCTCGAGGGATTCGACCAGCTCGTGACCGGCGAGGGCAAGATGCAGGCCGTCTACGCCCTGACCCGTGCGCTCGACGCCAAGGATTACTCCGAGGTCGTGGTCGTCGGCACCGCCGGTGGGATCGACCCTGAACTCGAGGCGACGGTCCACGAGATCGGCAGCGCGCTGCAGCATGACGTGTTCGACCTCGACGGTGTCGCAGGGCAGCACGTCTCCCTGCCGGCGCGCGTGTCGACGGGCCGCGAGGGTGTGCTGATCGCGACCGGAGACAGCTTCGTCGGCGATGCGGGGATCACGGCCGTCATCCGGCCGTCCGGTGCGGGACTGGTCGACATGGAGACCTATGCATACATCTGGGTCGCCGGGAAGTTCGGGGTGCCGATCCGTGCTTTCCGAGCGATCTCCGATCGAGCCGAGGACGGTGCGCTCGTCGACTTCCGCGAGGCGATCGCCCGCTGCAGCGTGCAGCTGCGCGAGGTGATCCGTCGGGAGTACGGCGTCTGAGACACGCACCGCGTCGGTGCGGGGTCTCAGCGCGTCTCGATGACGCTCGGCCCGTTCGGCGTCGCGCGTACGGAGAGCTGCGCGGGGATCTGCTCCTGCATCGCCTCGACGTGGCTGATCACCCCGACGGTGCGACCGCCCTGTCGGAGCTCGTCGAGGGTGCGCATAGCGACGTCGAGCGTGTCGCCGTCGAGGGATCCGAACCCCTCGTCGATGAAGAGGGTGTCGAGACGGATGCCGCCGGCTCGCGCCGTGACCACCTCGGCGAGTCCGAGAGCGAGGGCGAGCGAACTCAGGAACGTCTCGCCGCCTGACAGGGACTGCGCTGGCCTTGTCTGGCCGGTGAATGCGTCGAACACGACGATCCCGAGCCCGGATGCCGCGCCGCGCGCGGCGAGCGCGTCGGAGTGACGCAGTTGGTAGCGCCCGGTCGACATGTCACCGAGGCGTCGATTGGCCGCCTCGACGATCTCCTCGAGCTCCGCGGCCAGCACGAACGTCTCGAGGGTCATCTTGCGCGTGTTCGCACCGCGCCCGGCGATGGTGTCGGCCAGGTTCTGCAGGACTTCGTACTCGGCGGCGTCCTCCGCGGTGCGCGCGTGCTCGGCGGCGGCGGCCTCGAAGAGTGCCGCGAGCTGCTCCGCCACGGCGGCAGCTCGCCCGGCTTCGTCGACCGCTGCCGACCAGCGCTGCCGAGCGGCGAGGGACCTCAGCTCGGCGGGATCGAGATCGATCGGCTCCTCGGGCAGCGTGCGCAGTTCGAGGTCGAGGAGGATCGCGCGCTCCTTCTCTCTGAGCACGGCATGCTGCGTGATCCGGCTCTCGAGCGCCGCCTGGGAAGCGGCGGAGCGCAGCGCCCGCTCGACAGCGGCCACGTCGGGAAACTCGGACGCGGCGAGTGCGGCGTCCCGCTCGAGCATCGCCGCGGTCGCCGCCTCTGCTCTGCGCTCACGTTCGGCCGACGCCTCGACCAGCGCGAGAGCAGCCTGAACTTCATCGAGCGTCGCAGCGAGCCGCGCTGCCACGGAGTCGAACGGTCCTTTCGCATCGGCGATCGCCTGACGCGCCTCGGCCATGCGCTGAGCCACGAGCGAGTGCTCCTCGCGGGCTGCGGCCAGCGCGGCGGTGTCACGTTCGCGATCGATCTCGAGCCGCCGGATGCGTTCGATCAGGGCGTCGCGCCGCTGTTCGAGCCTCGTCCGCTCGTGCGAGGCCTCGACGCTCTCCGCGTGTGCGGCGGTCGCGTCGTGCAACTCTGTGGCCGCCTCATCGACTGCTCGGCCGTCGGCCCGGGTGACTGCGGCGGCGAGATCCGCACGCAGCGAGGACACGTGCTCGGCGGCGTCCCGCTCACGCCCGGCGATGATGTCGCGCTCGGTCTCGGCTTCGTCGACGTCGTCGGCGGACACCGGATCCGTGTGCACCGCGGGAGCGGGATGCTCGGGGGATCCGCATACCGGACACGCTTCGTCGTCCTGCAGGGAAGCCGCCAGCTCTCCCGCGATGCCGTCGAGGCGGCGCTGTCTGAGCTGAGCCAGCGCCGTCTGGGCCGCGGCGAGCGCGGCGCTGGCCTCAGCGAGCTCTCGCTCCGCTCCGCCGTGCGCGACACGGAGGCGTTCCGCCTCGAGCGCCGCGGCATGCCGCACGGCGGCACCATCTCGCGCTGCAGCCAGATCCGCGACGCGATCGGCACGCTGCCTCGCGGCGTCCCGGTCGAGAGTGAGCTGTTCGAGCTGTCCCGGAAGAGCGACGCGATCGGCCTCCGCGGCCTCGATCCGCGCGGTCGCCGCCGCCACGGCATCCGCGGCCGCCGTGAGCTCGGCGTCGAGAGCGGATGCGGAACCCTCCAGTTCCGCCGCCCTCTGCCACGCGCCCGTCTGCCTGGTGCGCTCAGCCGCCCATTCCGCGAGATCGTCCGTGACGATGTCGTGAGCCGCCCACACGGCGCGTGCGCGCTTCTCGGCTTCGATCGACGCATCGAGCGCAGAAGACGCCGTCGCCGCGGCCGTGATCGGGCCCCGAAGAAGCTCAGCAGTCCGAGCCTCGTATAGTTCCGTCCGCGCGTCCGCGATCCGAGGCTCCTCGGCCTCGAGACGATCGAGCGCTGCCCTGGCACGATCGCGCTCGATCTGCGCCCTCTGCTCGTCTCGCAGCGTCGCGAGCGCCGCGTCCGCGGCATCCGACTCCTTCTCGGCGTCGACACGCTCCGCCGCGCGACGCTCGGCGCGGTAGTCCGCTCGAGCCTGAGCGCGACGCAGACGGTCGAGACGCTCGTCCGTCGTCATCACGAGGGACTCCGCCTCACTCGAAGCGGTGTCGCCTCCCTGCGCGTCGCTGTCATGCCCGAGGTCGGCGTTGTCGACCAGTCGCTCGCCTTCGTCGAGGCGGGCTGACGCGGTGGCGAGACGGGCTCCGAGCGACCGCTCCGCCGCCTTGCGTCGCTCGTCGAAACGTGTCTGCACGTCCTCGAACCGCTCGGTGCCGAACAGCCGCCGCAGCAGTGCCTGCCGCTCACGGCTGCCGGCGAGCAGGAACTCCGAGAAGCGGTTCTGCGCGAGCAGGATCACCTGCAGGAACTGCTCACGGCTGAGCTGCAGGATCTCGTCGAGTTCGTAGGCTGCCTCGCGCTCCTTCGCAGCGAGTCCGATCCACTCGCCGCCGACCAGCGTGTCGAGCTGCACGGCTGCCGACTGCACCGTCATCCCGCCGCCACGCTTCTTGGGCCGCTCGTACTCGGGCGAACGTGTGACCCGGTATCGGCCGGCCGGAGTGCTGAACTCGACGACGACCTCGGTGACGTCGTCGGGCTCGCAGTGGTCGCTGCGCAGTCGCTTCTCGCCACCCTCGTACCGTGGCACCCCACCGTAGAGAGCGAAGCAGACCGCATCGAGGATGCTGGATTTGCCTGCTCCCGTGCGACCGGCGATCAGGAAGATGCCGTCGTCTGCGAAGGCGTCGAAGTCGACGACCTGACGATCGCGGAACGGCCCGAAGCCCTCGACCTCGAGGAGGTGCAGCTGCATCAGAGCGCCTCCTTCGCTGTCGGAGAGTCTTCGCGTCGAGCGGCCACCGGACTAGACGAGGGCTTCTGCACGAACGCGGTCATCGAGCACCTCGCGGATCAGCTCGGCCTCGCGCTCGGTCGCCCCGTGTCCTGAGCGGACGTGCTCGAGGAAGGCCTCGATCCGTTCAGGATCGGTCACGGCACCCTGCAATCTCTCGACGTACGACCGCTCGATCGTCTCCGAGGTCTGGGACGGCTGATGCTGCACCATCGCGCAGTGCGGATACCGCTCACGGAGTCGGCGCATCGGCTCTGTCTGGGCGAGCGCGTCGGTGTAGACCGCGCAGACCCAGTCCTCCGCGTGAGCGGCGACGTTCTCGGTCGACAGGATCTCCTCGAGGGTGCCCGTGAGCGTGACGAGACGGCGAGGCACGGGGAGCTCGAGCCACTCGACCGATGCCAGTCCGGTCGCGTCGAGCTCGACCAGCCAGGACCCGCGCGGCTTGTTCTGCTCGCCGAAGCTGTAATGCAGGGGGGCGCCCGAGTAGCGCACGCGCTCGCTGATCTGCTGGCGCCCGTGGATGTGACCGAGGGCGACGTAGTCGGGACCGTCGAACACGGTCAGCGGCACGACGTCGAGACCGCCCTGCCGGACCTCGCGCTCGAGGCCCACCGTGGCGTCGACCCCGGCGGAGAAGCAGTGGGCGATCGCGACGGACCGGCCGGGGTGTTCATTCATACCGACCCGTACGAGGTCCATGGCGTGCGCCAGCGTCTGCGCCTGCGTGCGCAGTTCGGCCCCGTTCCAGTGCTGTCGGACGATGGCGGGCTCGAGGTAGGGGATGCCGAAGAAGTGCACGGGGCCGTCGGCGTCTGTCAGTGTCACCGGAGTGCCGATCGCGAGGGGGTCGGTCAGCACGTGGATGCCGTCACGCAGCAGTCGCGCCTGGAACCCCAGCCGCGCGGCGGAGTCGTGGTTGCCGCTCGTGACGATCACACGGGCCCCCGTCTCGTGCAGCGCCACGAGAGCGTCACCGAGAAGCGTGTACGCGGGGCCGGCGGGGGTCGCCGAGTCGAACACGTCGCCGGCGACGATGACGACGTCGACCGCGTGGTCGCGAACCTGCGCCGTGAGCGCCCCGAGCACCTCGGCCAGCGCGTCCATGGTCGAGTTGCCATGGAAGGTGCGGCCGATGTGCCAGTCGGAGGTGTGCAGGATTCGCATACTCACACGCTACGAACCCCCACCGACATTCGGTCCGAGGCGTGCCGTGGCGCCCGTTCCCCGCATCGAGATCTCCGCGATCCGGCCGAGAGAGGACGCCACGACGACGTCAGTGCGCAGCGACGGCCAGTCCCGGCTGCGCCGGCATCAGCTCGTCCTTCGTGCCCCGCACCATCACCGCGGCGATCACGGCGGCGACGAGCATGAGGATCGACGCGACGATGAAGACCCAGCCGTAAGCGTCGGTCAGCTGCCCGGGGTCGAGATCCGCCTGGGCGTGCCCTCCGACCGACGCGGCGTACACGGCTGTGAACACCGACAGGCCGATCGATCCGCCGATCTGCATGGCCGAGTTGGCGACTGCCGACGCGATGCCCGCGTCGTGCGGAGCCACTCCGGTGAGAGCGAGGTTCTGCAGCGGGATGAAGACGAAGCCCATGCCGACGCCGAGCAGCACGAGCGCCGGGGCGATCTGCACCAGGTAGGCGCCGTCCGGGGTGATGCCCGACAACAGGAACAGACCCGCCGCGGCGATGAGCGGTCCGACGATCATCATCGGCCGCGGTCCGATCACTCCGAGCAGCTTGGTCGCGATCGGGGCGATGATCATCGTGGCGATCGGCAGCGGCAGGGTCGCCGCGCCCGCCTGAAGCGCGCCCATCCCGAGCACGAACTGCAGGTGGAAGGTCAGGTAGAGCGTCGCGCCGATCATGATCGCTCCGGCCACGCCCTGGATCAGGAACGCACCACCCCTGACCCGGTCCGCGACGACCCGCAGCGGAAGGAGCGGCTGGGCCACGCGGCTCTCGACCCAGACGAACGCGGCGAGCAGCACGACTCCGAGCACGAGGAAGGTGATGGTGAGCGGGTCGCCCCAGCCGTTCTCGGCGAGGCTGAACCCGTAGACGAGGGAGCCGAGACCGAGGGTCACGGTGATCGCGCCCCAGACGTCGTAGCGGTTGTCGCCGTCCGCCCTGCTCTCCGTCAGGAAGAGCGCTCCGCCGATCAGTCCGATCGCGACGAAGAACAGGTTGACGAGCAGGCACCAGCGCCAATCGGTGAACTCGGTGAGGAATCCGCCCAGGAGCAGACCGACGGCCGCGCCTGTTCCTGCGACCGTCCCGAAGACGGCGAACGCCGTGTTGCGCTCCTTCCCGGAGGGGAAGGTCACGGTGAGGAGAGCGAGGGCGGCGGGAGCGAGGAGCGCGGCGAAGACCCCCTGGAGGCCGCGCGCGAGGATCAGCTCCCAGCCGGACTGCGCGAGGCCGCCGAACAGGGACGCCGCGCCGAAGCCCACCATCCCGATCATGAAGGTGCGCTTGCGACCGAGGTAGTCGGCGATGCGTCCTCCGAGCAGAAGCAGCGCGCCGAAGGCGAGGGCGTAGGCCGTGACCACCCACTGACGCTGGCCGTCGCTCAGACCGAGCGATGCCTGCGCCTGCGGCAGGGCGATGCTGACGATGGTGCCGTCGAGGACGACGATCAGCTGCGTGAGGGAGATGACGACGAGCGCCCACCACCGTGTCTGGGGGCGGGCGCGCAGGGACGATGACATGGAAGAACCTCCGGTGTCGGGGACGATGCCGGAGGTTTCGAGCCTCGGACCAGCGCGCGTCAGCGCCTGACCACCTCAGCCGACGGGGCTGAGCAGAGCATCCATATTACCGGAGGAACGACGCCGCGTAACACAGCGTCACACGTCGATGCATCAGCGCGAGCGCAGCAGGGACGCGTGCTCGGGATGCGCCTGGAACCAGTCGGCGACATACCAGCACACGGCGTCGACCTTGCGATCTCCGCGCTCCTCGATCTCGGCGACCGCTCCCTCCACGACGACGCCCGCGTAGCCGTGGCCGCGGAAAGTCGGGATGGTGAAGGCTCGCGTCAGGGCGATCGTGTTCCCGTCGTCGCGATAGTCGAGCACGCTGACGAGCTGCCCGTCGCGCGTCAGCGTGTACCGCGAGGCGTCCTTCTCATCAGTGAGGATGAAGCCGGCAGCGAGGGTGGAAGTGGTCACCTTCTCCACGTTACGCCTCGCTCCCCGACCGGCGGCCGTTTTGACACGCGCGGACTTCTTCCGACATAATCCCCCCATGACTACCAACGCAAGCCCTTTGTCCGCCCAGGAGGCGAACAGGACTGCCGGGATGATGATGCCCGGTCGCGTTGGCATGTGTTGCCGAATGTGTCGCTGAACGAACAGCCACTCCGTCTGACCTGACTTCTCGCGATCTGCGAGGACTGGTCTCCGAGCACCCACCCCGTGCTCGCTTCCCGGCTCGCCCGGTCATTCATGCAACGCATCAGAGCCTTCTTCCGGCTCACGTCCTGAGGACTACATCATCATGTCGAACATCGCACTTCTCGAGCGTCCCGCCGCCGCCACCGCCGTCCGCACCGTCTCGTCGGAGCCCGCCGCACCGCTCGATGCAGATCTTCCCGCCGTCCGCTCGCCGCGAGGATTCGCCCTCTACGTCGGTCTCGACGAGATCAAGGCGGCCGAAGCCGGCGTCAGCCTCCCGCTCCTGGTCGACGCTCTGCGCCGCACCCTCGCCGAGCTCGCACCGGGTGCCGAGACGCACGCCACCGTCGCCCTGGCCCCGCACGGCTCCGGCGGCCGCGACCTCGACGTCGTCCGTCTCGCACTGCACGAGCCGGGTGCGATCGCACGCACCAAGGCCGCTGCCGAAGAGGAGGCGACCGACGAAGAAGGCGGCGTCGTGGTCGACATCTCGCGCAAGCGCGTGCTGATCGACGGCGAGTCCGCGGCGTTCACCTACAAGGAGTTCGAGCTGCTGCAGTACCTCGTGCTCCGTGAAGGACGGACGATCGAGCGCAGCGAGCTGGTCTCCGCGCTCTGGCAGGCGCAGGACGACGAGACTCCCGGCGAGCGCACGATCGACGTGCACGTGCGGCGTCTGCGCGCGAAGCTCGGCCGCTACGAGGACATCGTCCGCACCGTGCGCGGCATCGGCTACCGCTTCGACCGGCACGCCGACGTCGTCATCCGCTACGGCCACGGAACGCCCTCGCCCGACCGCTTCTGATCCGAGTGTCAGCCCCGCCACGTATGGTGGGCGCATGACCCTGACCGCGGATGCCGGAGCCGCCGATGCGGCCTCCCGCGGCGCGCCGCGCGAGACCGTGTATCGGCCGGCCGCACCCGTCGATCTCCGCGCGACGGTGGGCATGCTGCGACGGGGGCCCGGCGACCCGACCATGGTGTTCGACGGCCCGGTGATCTGGCGCACGCTGCGAACGCCGCTCGGTCCTGCCGCACTCGCGCTGCGCGCCCGCGGCGACGAGATCATCGCCACGGCGTGGGGCGACGGAGCGGAGCACGCGCTCGACAGCGTCCCGGAGCTGTGCGGCGCGAACGACGACCCCACCGGCTTCGATCCCTCCCATCATCCGCTGATCGCCGACGTCGCACGCCGGTCGGTCGGCATCCGCCTGGCTCGCACGGGCGTCGTGTTCGACGCTCTCGCGTGCGCGATCATCGAGCAGAAGGTGACCGGCCTCGAGGCGTTCCGCGCATGGAGACAGCTCGTCACGAAGTTCGGCGAGCGCGCACCCGGTCCCACCCCGAGGCCGATGTACACCGCCCCCACCGCCGCGCAGTGGCGCCGCATCCCGTCGTGGGACTGGCACCGGGTCGCGGTGCAGCCGCCGCAGTCGAAGACCGTCGTGCGCGCCGCCGAGCGCGCTGAGAGCGTCTCGCGCGCACTTCTGGCCGCCCCCGCCGGCGAGGAGCGCGATCGCGTGCTGACGAGCTTGCCGGGCGTCGGCATCTGGACCTCGGCCGAGACCCGCATCAGAGCCCTCGGCGATCCTGACGCCGTGAGCGTCGGGGACTACCACCTGGCCCATCAGGTCGGCTATGCCCTCACGGGCCACCGCACGGATGACGACGGGATGCTCGAGCTGCTCGCCCCGTGGGCCGGCCACCGGCAGCGAGTGATCCGCCTCATCTTCGCGAGCAGGGTGAGCGAACCCCGTCGTGGGCCGCGGCTCTCCCCCGAAGATCATCGGAGTCGCTGACCCTGCCGCACGGCGCGGATCGCCCCTAGGCTGAGGCCATGTCCCGCAACGCACTCCGCTTCTCCGTCACGGCAGGGCTGCTCATCGTCGGTGTCGTGATCGGCCTGATCTTCCAGAACGTCTGGCTCGGCATCCTGCTCGCCGCGATCGTCTGGCTCGGCTGGTTCATCGGCTACGAGTCCCGGCGCGGCCACAACACCGGCGTCAACGACGAGGACCACGGCGTCGAGCTCTGAGCGTCAGTAGTAGACCGCCAACGGACCGGACGGCCCCTCGACCACCCGCACGGGCGTATCGAACACCCGGGTGAGCACGTCGCCGGTCATGATCTCGGCGGGCGCCCCGAACTCGATGACGGCTCCGTCCTTCATGGCGCAGATGTGGTCGGCGTAGTGCCCCGCGAAGTTGATGTCATGCAGCACGATGACGATCGTGCGCCCCAGCTCCTCCGACGCCCGGCGCAGGTGCCTCATCATCTGCACGGCGTGCTTCATGTCGAGGTTGTTGAGTGGCTCGTCGAGCAGAACGAACTCGGTGTCCTGCGCCAGGACCATGGCGACGTAGGCTCGCTGTCGCTGGCCGCCGGAGAGCTCGTCCAGGTATCGACCTTCGAGGTCCCCGAGATCGAGGAAGTCGATCGCTCTGCTGATGAGCTCCTCGTCGGCGCGCGTCAGCCGGCCCTTCGAATGCGGGAAGCGCCCGAAGCCCACCAGCTGGCGCACGGTGAGACGGGTGACGAAGTGGTTCTCCTGCCGCAGCACCGAGACGATCTTGGCGAGATCCTTCGACTTCGTGGTCGCCACGTCGTATCCGGCGATCTCGATCGCTCCGGCGTCCATGCCGCCGAGCCGGCCGATCATCGTCAGCAGAGTCGACTTTCCCGCGCCGTTCGGACCGATCAGTGCCGTGATGCCGCCGGAGGGGATCCGGAGGTCCACAGGGCCGATCGCGACCTGGTCGCTGTAGTCGCGGCGGACGCCGTCGAGTGTGATCACAGCCTGCCCTTTCTGAGGATGACGACGAGGAACACGGTTCCTCCGACGAGTTCGATGAGGATCGACACCATGCCCTGCGCGTAGAAGACGTTCTTCATGACGAAGTACGCCCCGGCGAGGATCGTGAAGGCGGTGAGCACCGCCACCGGGAAGATGAGCCGGTGGTCGTATGTATCGGCGAACTGGTACGCGAGGGTCGCGACGAGGAAGCCGAGGAACGTCATCGGGCCCACCAGCGCGGTGGAGGTCGCCATCAGCACGGCGACGAGGAAGAGCACGGCGTAGAGCTCGCGCTTGTGGTCGAGTCCGAGCGAGCGCGACACGTCGGGTCCGAGCGCGAGGAGATTCAGCCGCCGTGCCCGCAGCCACAGCAGCGCGGACGCGGCGATGCACAGCGGGATCGCGAGCGGCAGGTAGGACGCGTCCGCGTTGGAGACGTTGCCGAACAGGCGAGCCGCCAGCACGTCGAACTCGCTCGGTGTGAGCAGCCGCTGCATGAAGGTCGAGATCGCCCCGAGTCCGCCGCCGATGATGATCCCGATCAGGAGCATGATCTGGAGGTTTCCGTAGCGCCCCGACAGCAGCCATCCGTAGAGCGCCATCGCGAGCCCCACCATGATGACGACCTGCAGGCCGAACTGCCAGACGCCCTGGATCGCGACGAGCCCTGCGACGCCGAACAGGTAGACCGTAGTCGTCTGCACCACCCGATAGAGCGATTCGAACCCCATGATCGACGGCGTGATGATGCGGTTGTTCGTGACCGTCTGAAAGCTCACGGTCGCGATCGCCTGCGCCACCGCGACCACTGCCATCACGGTCACATTCGTCACGCGGAGCTTCGCGATGCGCCAGAACCCAGGCGAGCCGATCGGCATGGGGTTGTCCCAGGCGAGCAGGGCGAAGGCGAAGGCCGCGGAGAGGACGATGAGGACGCCCAGCACCAGGGCGTAGCGACGGCGCGCACGCGCGGATGTGAAGGATCCGGAGGTGCGGGCATCGACCGCGAGTGCGCTAGCCACGACGACGCTGCCTCAGCAGGAGGAGGATGAAGACGATCGCGCCGACGATCCCGAGGATCAGCGAGACCGGGACCTCGAACGGCATGATGATCGTGCGGCCGATGATGTCGCAGACCGTGACGATCGCGATGCCCAGCAGACACACCCACGGCAGGTTGCTGCGCAGGTCGTCTCCTCGGACCATCGAGACGATGTTGGGCACGATCAGTCCGAGGAACGGGAGGTTGCCGACGACGACCGTGACGACTCCGGTGGTGACGGCGATCAGCACGGTCCCGAGCAGGATCACGCGGTTGTAGTCGACGCCGACGTTGGTGGCGATCTCCTCCCCCAGTCCGGCGATCGTGAGGCGGTCCGCCACGATGAAGACGACGGCCCCGACGACCGCCACGATCCAGAGCATCTCGTACTGCCCGCGGAGCACCGAGGTGAAGCTGCCGGCGAACCAGACGCCGATCGCCTGGAGCGAGTCGGTGACGAGCGCGAAGTACGTCGACACCGATCCGACGACGGCGCCGAGCATGATCCCGACGATCGGGACGATGAGCGACGACCGGAGCGAGACGCGACGCAGGAACGCGAAGAAGACCATCGTGCCGATGAAGGCGGCGATGATGGCGCCCGTCATCCTCAACGGGATCGACGGGTTCGGCACCAGCACCATGACGGTCAGCAGACCGAGCCCTGCCCACTCGGTCGTGCCGGTGGTCGTGGGTTCGACGAAGCGGTTCTGGGTGAGGAGCTGCATCACGAGTCCGGCCATCGCCATGGCGGCTCCCGCGAGGACGAGCGCGATCGTGCGCGGCACGCGGGTGATCTGGAACATCTCCGCGCCATCCGCGGCCCCCGCGATGTCGTATACGCCCGTGAAGAGCGACACGACGAGGAGTGCGACGACGACGAGGATGCCGACGAGCAGCTTCACGTCGAAGAGCCGCCCGACGGAACGGGGCGACTCGATGGATGCGGTGCGGGTGTGGGTGCGGGTCATCATGCGACGCCGGACGGCGGCATCCGCTCGGAGCGGATGCCGCCGGTCGGCCCTACTTCTGCGCGGCCTCGAGCGCGTCGGCGAGGTCCTCGAGGAACGTGGTGTACGTCTGGATGCCCTCGTTCAGGTAGGTGTCCGTGGGCATGTAGACGATCTGCTCGTCAGCGACGGCGGTGACGCCGGCGAGCGCCTCCGAGCTCTCGAGGATCTCGGACGCCTGCACGTAGTCGGGGGTCTCGGCGGCGAAGACCGCATCGCGGTCGAGCACGAGAAGCCAGTCGGGGTTGGAGGAGGCGATCGCCTCGACGGAGATGTCGTCGCCCTGGTGGTCGTCGGAGGCGTCATCGACCTCGAGCGCCGGCGTCAGACCGAGGATGTCGTAGATCGGTCCGAGCGAGCGCCCGACGGTCGGCGCGAGGTACCCGATCTCGCCGCCGGAGGTGTTCACCGCCATGACGGTGTCGGCGTCGTCGTATGCGGCCTTGGCCCGCTCGACGGCCGCGTCGAAATCGTCGACGAGCGCCTGCGCCTCGTCCTGCTTGCCGAAGATCTCGCCGAGGACGGTGGTCTGACGCTTGAGCTCCTCGTCGAAGGGCTCGCCCTCGCGCGGCTCGAGGTCGATGATCGTGGCGTCCGGCACGAGCTCGGCGATCGCCTCGTTGTGCTGGGTGAATCGCTGGCCGCTGATGATGAGGTCGGGTTCGACGGCGACGATCGCCTCGAGGTCGGGCTCGCTGTGCAGGCCGATGTCGACGATCGACTCGTCGTCGAGGTACGACACGGTGTCCGGCATGAGCGCGACAGCGCCGGCCGAGAGCTCGACTCCCCAGTCGGAGAGGGTCTGGAACGTGCGGTTGTCCAGTGCGACGACGGATGCAGGGGGCGTGGCGATCTCGTGCGATCCGCTGTTGTCCTCGACGGTGACCGAGTCCGCTGCGGCTGCGGTCCCCTCCGGCTCGGCGTCGGAGCCGGAGGCGCAGCCGGCGAGGGTGAGGAGGCCGACGAGACCGACGCTCGTAGCGGTGAGGATTCTGGGCATGGACATGGAGAGACTCCTGTTCTGCGGTGATGGGTGCGCGGAAACGGCGCGGGAACGGTGGACTTAGGATGCCCTAACTCCACCTCCAAGATAGGTTAGCCTTACTTTATGAGCGATACGAAATCCCGCTTCTCCATCGAGCGCCGCGGCCTCGATCTGCGCTTCCGCACCGTCACGCTGACCGCCCGGGAATGGCTGGCCCCTGGCTACGTGCGTGTCCGACTCAGTGGCAGTGACCTCGAGGGCTTCGACTCTCCCGGCTCCGACGACCACATGCGCCTCTTCTTCCCGTCCGGTCCCGTGGAGTCCCTCGAGCAGATGCGGGAGGCGCCGAGTCGCGAGTACACACCTCTCGCCTGGGGCGACGACTGGCTCGACGTCGAGTTCGCGGTGCACGGCGACGCAGGGGTCGGCGCCCCGTGGGCCGCGACCGCTCCGCTGGGTGCATCGATCGGAGTCGGTGGCCCCCGCGGTTCGGCCGTGCTCAGCGGCAGCCCCGGATCCTGGCTTCTCGTCGGAGACGAGACCGCCATCCCGGCGATCCGACGCTTCGCCTCGTCGATACCCGCCGGGGTGCCCGCCCGCATCGTGATCGAGACGGCCTCCGTCGGCCGGGAGATCGAGATCGACACCCCGGTGGACGTGGAATGGCTGCACCGTGGCGACGCCGCCGAAGGCTCCGCCCTCATCGCATTCCTCGACCGCCTGACCGCCGACGATTCGGTCGGCGACGACCCGTTCGTGTTCATCGCCGCCGAGCAGTCGGTCGTGAAGCCCGGGCGCGCGCTGCTCAGCCGGTGGGGCGTCGACTCCGCGAACGCGGTGGTCAAGGGCTATTGGAAGCGGGGCGAAGCGGAGTACCACGCTCCGCACTAGTGCGATCCGGGCGCCGACTGGAAGACTGGACGCATGGCTCTTCTGGATCACCTGGGCATCACCGTCGACGAGCTGGAGCGCGGTCGCGCGCAGTTCCATCCCGTGCTGACGGCCCTCGGCTATCAGAGCGGCGGCGAGGACGACCACTCGATCTCGTGGCACAACGGCGACGAGACCGAGATCATCCTGTACGCCTGGGATGAGGAATCCGGGCCCCATCGTCACGGCCGCGTGGGATGGCAGCACATCGCTTTCTCGGTGTCGACGCGAGACGAGGTCGACCGCCTTCACGCCGTCGCGCGCGATGCGGGATGGTCGGCCGTGCGCGAGCCCAAGGAATATCCGCGATACACGGAGCGCTACTACGCCTCGTTCGTGGAGGATGCCGACGGCATCCGTATCGAGTTCATGCACAACCCGCCGCGCGAGTCCGAGTGACGCGCGCGCTCTGCGGCGCGTGAGCCCGGCTCTCCTGCACACCGAGGCCGGAACACGAGTTCCTCCCACTGTTCGGGATGGCGGTATACAGCGACGCCTCTTCCGATTCCTCGTCTGGAACGATGCGAGGATGACACGGTGCACCTCATGAACGACGCTCAGATCTGGACCATGATCGGGTGCTTCACCGCGCTCATGTTCGGCATGCTCACGGTCGTCTCGACGTTGTTCATCCGCGTGGTGCGCACCGAGATCGGCGGGCTGCGCGGGGAGATGAACGCACAGATCGGCGGACTCCGGGGCGAGATGAACGCCCGCTTCGATGCCGTGAACACGCGGATCGACGGACTCGACCGCGACATGCAGGCCGTCGTCAAGCGCTCATTCGGCCTCGACCGCGACTGACGACTGACACCGGCAGCCGGCCGCCCGCAGCTCAGACCACGGGTGCGGCGACGGCCTCGGCATCCGTGCGGTCGGTGAAGGCCTCTTTCGGAACGAAGACGAGGATCGCGGCGGCGATCAGCGCGGTCACACCGCAGACCACCCACACGGTGATGTACCCGGCGAATGATCCCGCAGTGCCTTCGACCGCCCCGCTCACGCCGTTGAGGAGCGCGATCCCGAAGATGCACGAGGCGATCGCTCCGCCCACGGTCTTGACCGAGTTCGTGAGGCCTGTCGCGACGCCCGTCTGGGTCGCCGGAGCCGCCGATGCCGCAGCCGCGGGAAGGGCGGCCACGAGAGCACCCGAGCCGAGGCCGACGATGACCATGTTGGTCACCACCTGCACGTACGAATCGTGGAACGGAAGGAACAGCAGGAAGCCGAGGCCGACGAGCAGAGATGCGCCCATCAGGGTGATCCGCGGAGTCAGCAGACGAGCGATGAGCGGGAACAGCAGGGCTCCCGCGATCATCGCGATCAGGTAGAGCCCGATGATCAGGGACGTCGCGAAACCCGTGGTTCCGAGCCCGTAGCCGTAGACACCGGGGTCGGTGCGGGCGAACGTCGACAGCGGCGCCTGTGCACCCAGCACGCTCACCCCGAACAGGCCGGCGGTGAGGAAGACCGGGCCGAGTGCCGGCGAGCGGAACATGCGCACGTCGATGAGCGGGTCGTCGCAGCGCAGCTCCCAGAGCACGAACGGGATGACGAGCAGAAGGCCGAGGACGACGACGGCCCAGGACCAGGGGTTGACGAGTCCGCCCTCGAGACGGAGCAGGCTGAGACCCCCGGTGAAGCAGATCAGGGCGAGCGAGATCAGCACGACGCCGACAGTGTCGAAGACACCGCCGGTGGGATCGGGAGACTCCTTCACCCCGAACAGGATCACGAAGAAGCACACGACGATGAGCACGGCGGGGATGAGCAGCACCACCGTCAGGGGCAGGACATCGATCAGGGCTCCGCCCACGAGCGCACCGATGATCGCGCCGCCTTCGAGCGCCGCGACGAGGAGTCCCGCGGCCTTCGCCGTGATCGACGAACGCCCCTCCATGCGACGGGAGCGCGACCAGATGAGCGCGATCTCGAGCGGCAGCCAGACGACGTAGAACCCCATCAGCGTCCAGCCGATCAGGAACACGGGGAACGAATCGGTGAAGGGCAGGACGAGCGCCGCCGCGGCGGTGAGCGCCGTCGAGATGAGCAGCATCCGCTTGTGGCCGACCATGTCGCCGAGCTTCGCGAAAGCGGGCACCACCAGAGCCGACAGCATGAGCTGGGTGCCCTCGAGCCAGTTGACATCGGCGTCGTGGATGCCGAGGTGCCGCGCGATGTCCGTGAGCATGGGCGTGTAGTAGCCCTGCAGCACGCCGCTGGTGAACTCGACGAAGGCGAGGAAGCCGACGACGGTGGCGAGGGTTCCCAGAGTTCGGGTGCGCGTCATCGCGGCTCCTCGATGAAAGGACTGGATCGGGCGCCGAAGCGCCCGCGGAGGGGTGAGATCACCCTAGCCGCTCGAGGAGCGCCCGATGGAACCGCTCCCCCCGCTCGAGCGCGACGATCTCGACGTTCTCATCGACGCCGTGGATCGACGCCCGCTGTGCGTTCGACATCTCGAGCGGCGCGAAGCGGTAGACGGCGGGGGCGAAACGGTGGAAGTGGCGGGAGTCCGTCGCCGCCATCATCACGTACGGCACCGCGGGGACTCCCGGGTGAGAGACGGCGAGAGCGTCGGCGAGCAGCGTGAACTGGGCGTTGTCGGTCGCGGACTCGGGCGACGGTTCGCTCGCCTCCTCGACGGATACGGTGATGAGCGGATCCCGGATGCGCCGACGCACCCGCAGCACCGTCTGCTGCGTCGTCTCACCCAGCGCGATGCGCAGGTTGACCGTCGCCGAGGCCTGCGACGGCAGGACGTTCGCGGCAGTGCCGCCCGACTGCATGGTCGGAGCCACCGTTGTGCGCACGAGTGCTGCGGGCTCGCCGCCGAGCGCGGCGAACAGCCGGCCGGTGACCGGCGGGGCCGAGCCGAGCAGCCTGAGCAGATGCCCTGCCGGACCGGGAGTCTGAGCTCCGAGCTGCGACAGCATCCGTCCGATCGCCTTCGACGGACGCGGTCGGAACGTGCGGGGGCCAAGCCGATCGACGGCCCTCGCCACGCGCCGGACCGCTGTGAGAGCGGGCGGTGCCGAGGCGTGACCGCCCTCACCACGCGCCGAGAGCGTGAGCGTCATGACGCCCTTCTCCCCCACGCCGATCATCGCCGCCCGTCCCGGAACGAAGGGCAGCGGCGCATCCACGACGGCGCCGCCCTCGTCCACCACGAGCCACGGGATGATGCCGCGATCGCGCAGGACGCGGGCGATCTCCTCGGCTGCTCGACCGAAGGTCTCCTCATTGCCCCCGAACGACAGGTAGACGTCCCGTGCGGGGGTGAACCCGTCGGCGAGCAGGTTCTCGACCGCCTCGAGCACGACGATCAGCGGACCCTTGTCATCGAGAGCACCACGACCGTAGACGACTCCGTCGGCGATGACGCCCTCGAACGGGGGATGCGTCCATGCGTCGCTCTCGTCGACGGGGACGACGTCATAATGCGCCATCAGCACGACCGGCCCCGCAGCGCCGGCGTCCCTGCCCGTCCAGTGGAAGAGCAGCCCGAAATCGGTGTGCCGTTCGAGTGCGAGATGCTCGTGGACGAGCGGGTAGAGCTGCGCGATCAGAGCGACGAACGACTCGAACGGCTCGGTTCCGCGCTCCTCGACCTCGGCCGACACGGTCGGCAGCTGGATCATCTGCGAAAGCCGTTCGGCGATTCCCGGTCGAGGTTCCGTCACGTCGGCCATCGTATCGCCGGGGCGATTCCCGCCGGCTCGCCGTACTCCGGTCGACGTCCGTCCTGCTCGGCGCCGGCGCCGCGAGACAATGGAGGGATGAGCCTGTTCGCCCTGGCACCCAAGCGCGGTCCGCGCTGGCATCTCGCCACCCAAGCGGCGCTGGGCATCGCGGTGCCGATAGCGGTCATGACCGTGCTCGGCGAGCCGTCGCTCGGCTACGTCGCGGCCTCGGGCGCGTTCACGGTCCTCTTCGCCGGGACGGCACCGGTGATCGATCGGGCGAGGATCCTGCCGTTCGTCGCCGCGGGCCTCATCGTCAGCGCCGCTCTCGGAGTGGCTGTCTCCGCCAACGCCTGGCTCGTGAGCATCGGCGTCGTGGTGGTCGCGGTCGTCAGCGCTGCCCTGGCGTTCGGGTTCCGGCTCGGCCCGCCCGGACCGCTCTTCTTCGTGCTGGTCTTCGGCCTGTCGGCGCACGTCGTGGCGAGCTCGCCCCTGGCACCGCTGACCTATCTCGGGGCACTCGCGGCCGGCTGCGTGTTCTCCTATCTGGTCGCGATGGCGCCGCTTCTGCGTCCTCGAGCGCGCTCGATCTCCGCTCGGCCGCTGAGCGAGCTGCTCCCGGGCCCCGCATTCACCCCCGATTCGCGCATGCTCGTGATCCGGGTCGCGATCGTCGCCGTCATCGGCGTCCTGCTGGGACTGGTGATCGACCCCACCCGGACGTACTGGATCGTGGGGTCGGCGGTGGCGGTGATCGGCGTGGCCGCCGCCCGTCGCGCCGCCGTCCAGCGCGGACTCCATCGCATGCTCGGAACCGTGGTCGGGGCCGGCGTGTACGCGCTGCTCGCGCTGCTGCATCCGTCGGGGCTGTGGCTCGCTCTGCTGCTGGGCGCGCTGCAGTTCACGATCGAGCTCGTCGTCGTCAGGCACTACGCTCTCGCGCTCGTCTTCATCACCCCTCTGGTGCTTCTGCTGACGGGCGCAGCGACGGGCGAGATCGGTTCGATGGACGTCGCCGGGGAGAGGATCGTCGACACCCTCGTCGGAGCTGCTCTGGGTGCGATCTCCGGCTTGCTGCATCCGCGCGCGACCACGTCTTCCGTGTGACTCTCTCGACGTCTGCCGTCGCACGCGCCATACTCGCAGCATGACCCGTGCGCCTGAGATCGCCGACTACCACCGCAGGCTCAGCTCGGAGGATCGGCTGATCTGCGACCTCCTCGCGGACGAGATCGACCGAGCACTCCCCGACGCCGCCGCAAAGGTCTGGCACGCGCACCCGGTCTGGTTCCTCGACGGCAATCCGATCGTCGGATACGACCGCTTGAAGGATGCCGTCCGACTGATGTTCTGGAGCGGCCAGTCGTTCGCAGAGCCCGGACTCGTCGCCTCAGGATCCTTCGAGGCCGCCGAGAAGAGATTCACCTCCGCCTCGGAGATCGACACCGACCGGCTCGCCGTCTGGCTGTCGGAGTCGCGGGTCGTGCAATGGGACTACGAGCACATCCGCACGAACCGGGGCCTCGTCAAGCGCACCTCGTTCTGATCGCGGCTCGGGAACACCGCGAGACGGTGCGCGGTTGCACCTCGAGAGCCGAGAGGAGAGCCATGGAACTGACGCTCGTGACCTCCGCGTTCTGCGGAGCGTGCTCGCGCACCCGCTCGGTCGTGGAGGACGCCGTGCGCTACCTTCCCGACGCGACCGTCACCGAGATCGACGTCGCGAGAGAACCGGATGCCGCGGAGGCGCTCGACATCCGCTTCACCCCGACCGTCATCATCCGCGATGATTCGGGCGCAGAAGTGTTCCGCGCCGAAGGTGTGCCGACGGTGCCTCAGGTGCTCACGGCGGCGGTGAAGGCCCTCCCCGCCTGAGCGCGACGTCGCTCTTGCGGATGTCCGACCCCCGGCGCAGAATGAGCCGCAGCGGGACCGACGGCGGCCCCGCCTGACAAGGCTGGGGGCAGTCATGGCCAATCTCAATCCCTATCTCTCGTTCCGCACCGAGGCGCGACAGGCGATGGAGTTCTATCAGGGCGTGCTCGGCGGTGATCTCGAGATCAACGTGTTCGGCGAGTTCCCCGACATGGTCCAGAACCCGGATCAGCACGATCTCGTGATGCATGCGCAGCTCACGACGCCGGACGGCCTGGTGCTCATGGCCTCAGACACCCCCGACGGCATCCCGTTCGAGCCGCCCCAGGGATTCTCGGTCTCACTCAGCGGCAACTCGCAGGAGAAGACGCAACAGGTCTGGGACGCCCTGTCCGACGGTGCGGCGATCACCATGCCGCTCGACACCCCGCCGTGGGGCGGCACGTTCGGAATGCTCGTCGATCGTTTCGGAGTGCCCTGGATGCTGCACGGCGACCCCGAGTGAGTCGCTCAGCGCAGGGCTTCGGCCTCGATGAACGCTCGGAGCTCGTGCTCGTCGTCGGCCATCTCGGTCCTGCGCTGCGGAGCGTCGAGCATCGCGCGCAGCTCTGAGGAGTACTCGAGCTCGACGCCGATCGCCTCGCGGATCGTCTCGGCGAACTTCTGCGGCTTCGCCGTCTCGAGCACGAGCATGGGCACACCGGGCTCGACGTTCTCGCGAGCGACCTTGACTCCGTCGGCCGTGTGCGGGTCGATGATGTCCCCCGTCGCCTCATAGACGGACCTGATCGTCGCGAGCCTGTCGTCGTGCGTCGAGGTGCCGCTGACGATGCCGAACTCCTCGACGAAACGCGCCAGATCGGAGGTGAAATCGAAGAAACCCTGGGTGTCGAGCTCCTGCCAGGCCTTCACGACGCGGCTTGCGTCACGACCCACGAGTTCGAAGATGAAGCGCTCGAGGTTCGACGCCTTCGAGATGTCCATCGACGGGCTCGAGGTGGCGAGCGTCTGCGCGGCGCTCCGCGGCCGGTAGACGCCGGTGCGGAAGAACTCGTCGAGGACGTTGTTCTCGTTGGCGGCGAGCACGAGGCGACGGATGGGCAGCCCCATCTCCTTTGCGAAGAACCCCGAGAGGATGTTGCCGAAGTTTCCGGACGGCACCGTGAACGACACCTCGGTCCATCCGCCGGCGTCCGTCGCACGCAGCCACGCCCAGAAGTAGTAGACGACCTGGGCGGTGATGCGGGCGAGGTTGATCGAGTTGACCGCACCGAGGTGCTGAGCGCGCTTGAAGTCGAGGTCGCCGGCGAGGGACTTGACGAGGTTCTGGCAATCGTCGAACACGCCGTCGACGACGATGTTGTGGATGTTGTCATCGTCGAGCGAGAACATCTGCGCGCGCTGGAACGCACTCATGCGCCCCTTCGGGGACAGCATGAACACCGAGATGCGGTCCTTGCCGCGAAGAGCGTGCTCGGCAGCCGAGCCGGTGTCTCCCGAGGTCGCGCCGAGGATGTTCAGGACAGAGCCCTTGCGCTCGAGCGCGTACTCGACGACCTGCCCGAGGAACTGCATGGCCATGTCCTTGAAAGCGAGGGTCGGCCCCTCGGAGAGACCCACCAGGGTGAGATCGTCGCCGATCGACCGCAGGGGCACGACCTCTTCAGGGAACGGCTCGTAGGCGGCCTCCGTCATGCGGGCGAGATCGGCCCGCGGGATGTCCGTGGCGAAGAGACCGAGCACCTCGGTGGCGAGCTGCGGATACGTCAGGGCACGCCAGCGCTCGAGCGTCTCTCCGTCGACCGTGGGCATCGTCTCGGGGACGGCCAGTCCTCCGTCGGGCGCGAGCCCCTCGAGCAGGGTCTCGCAGTACGGCAGCGGCTGCATGCCGCCTCGGGTGGAGATGTACTGCACGGGAGCTCCTCGGTTCGGGATCGGCACGGGGCTTCCATTGTCGCAGGTGGGCGCGGGGTGATTTCACGATCAGGATGCGCGTCTCACGACATAGCGCGTTCATCGCGCGGAGGCAATGGTGTTCCGCTGTGAACTCGTATCTCTTAGCGTGGACCCCATCAACAGAACAGGAGCCCTCATGACTGCGAAGACCCATACCGCGCATGACCACAAGCCCGCGGACGGCCAGGCTCCCACGACAGCCTCGACGCCGGCCGAACCCCTCTACGAGCGTGTCGACCTCGATCGCTACGTCGTGCTGCACGACGGCCCCGTCGGATACGTCGAGCACGTGCATCCTGTCTTCGTCTGCTACGTCGGCCACCCTTACCCGCACGCCGACGAGATCGCTCAGGTGCATGACTTCCACGACGCGGTGAGGACTGTCCTGCACCGCGCCGTCTCGAAGCGGCGCGCTCAGTGAGCCACGAGATCTGGCCCGGTTCCCCCTACCCGCTCGGCGCGACCTTCGACGGCCAGGGCACGAACTTCGCCCTGTTCAGCGAGGGCGCCGAGAAGGTCGAACTGTGCCTGTTCGACGACGACGGCAGCGAGGAGCGCGTCCCGCTCGAAGAGGTCGACGCGTTCGTCTGGCACGGCTATCTGCCCTCCGTGCAGCCCGGACAGCTCTACGGATACCGCGTGCACGGACCGTACGACCCCGCGCAGGGAAAGCGATTCAACCCGAACAAGCTCCTCCTCGACCCGTACGCGAAATCCGTGGCCGGCCGGGTCGACTGGGGGCAGCCCCTGTTCGGCTACGACTTCGGCGACCCCGATTCCCGCAACGATGAAGACTCCGCCGCGACGATGGTCAAGGGCGTCGTCGTGAACCCGTTCTTCGAGTGGGCGGGCGACCGACTGCCCAAGACCCCTTACGCACAGAGCGTGATCTACGAGGCGCACGTCAAGGGACTGACCCAGCTGCACCCGGACATCCCCGAGGAGCTGCGGGGCACGTATGCGGCCATCGGCCACCCGTCGGTCATCGAGCACCTGGTGCACCTCGGCGTCACCGCGATCGAGCTGATGCCGGTGCATCAGTTCGTCTACGACTCGACCCTCGAGGAAAAGGGCCTCACGAACTACTGGGGCTACAACACGCTCGCCTTCTTCGCGCCGCACAACGACTACTCCTCCAGCGGGCAGCACGGTCAGCAGGTGCAGGAGTTCAAGGCCATGGTGCGCGCACTGCACTCGGCGGGGATCGAGGTCATCCTCGACGTGGTCTACAACCACACCGCCGAGGGCAACCACATGGGGCCGATGCTGTCGATGCGGGGCATCGACAACGAGGCGTACTACCGCCTCGAAGAGGACCGTCGCTACTACACCGACTACACGGGCACGGGCAACAGCCTCAACGCCGGCAACCCGCACGCGCTGCAGCTGATCATGGACTCGCTGCGGTACTGGGTCACGGAGATGCATGTCGACGGCTTCCGCTTCGATCTCGCCTCGACTCTCGCGCGCGAGTTCTACGACGTCGACCGTCTCGCGGCCTTCTTCGAGCTGGTGCAGCAGGATCCGATCGTCTCGCAGGTGAAGCTCATCGCCGAGCCGTGGGATGTGGGCCCCGGCGGATACCAGGTCGGCAACTTCCCTCCGCAGTGGACCGAGTGGAACGGCAAGTACCGCGACACCGTGCGCGACTTCTGGCGCGGTGAGCCGCAGGCGCTCGGCGAGTTCGCATCGCGTCTCACCGGTTCCGCCGACCTTTACGAGCACTCCGGTCGGCGTCCCGTGGCGTCGATCAACTTCGTCACCGCTCACGACGGCTTCACGCTGCGCGACCTCGTGTCGTACAACGAGAAGCACAACGAGGCCAACGGCGAGGACAACAACGACGGCGAATCCCACAACCGCTCGAGCAACAACGGCGTCGAGGGGCCCACCGACGACGAGACGATCAACCGCGTCCGCGCCCGACAGCAGCGCAACTTCCTCGCAACACTGCTGCTGTCGCAGGGAGTGCCGATGATCGCGCACGGCGACGAGCTCGGTCGCACCCAGGACGGCAACAACAACGGTTACGCGCAGGACAACGAGCTCACCTGGGTCGATTGGGAGGCGGCGGATCGTCCTCTCGTCGAGTTCACGGCAGCGGTGGCGAGACTGCGCCGCATGCACCCGACGTTCCGCCGCAGCCGGTTCTTCGACGGCCGGCCGGTGCGGTCGGAGGACGGCGAACGAGTGCCGGATGTGGTCTGGCTGCGACCCGACGGCCGCCGGATGGAGCCCGAGGACTGGGATTCCGGATTCGGTCTCGCGATCGGCATGTTCTTGAACGGACAGGGCATCCGCGAGAAGGACCGCCGTGGACAGCCGGTGACGGATCAGAACTTCCTCGTCTACTTCCACAGCGGGACGGAGGCTATCGACGCCGTGCTCCCCGACGAGCGCCACGGGCGTGCGTGGGAGGTCGCCGTCGACACCGCCGGCGACCGTGCCGGAGGCGACGCGATCGACGCCTGCGCTCCGGTGACCCTCGAAGCCAACTCGATGCTGGTGCTGCGCGAAGTCGATCAGACCGAGGTGCCGACGGACGACTCCGTCGAGGCCTCGCTGCGCATCCAGACCGAGCGCGCCGAAGCTCCGTCACCCGCCCCGACCCCGGAGCTGCCTCGATGACCCACCGCCCGCTCTCGACCTATCGTCTGCAGATCCGAGCGGGTTTCACGCTCGACGACGCGGCATCGATCACGGAGTACCTCACCGAGCTGGGTGCCTCGTGGGCGTACCTCTCACCGCTGCTCGCGGCCGTGCCGGGGTCGGACCACGGCTACGACGTCGTCGATCATTCCCGGGTCGACGATGCCCGCGGTGGCCCCGAGGGGCTCGAGCGCTTCTCCGCCGCGGCCCGCTCAGCGGGGCTCGGGGTCCTCGTCGACATCGTCCCGAACCACGTCGGCGTGGCCGTCCCGCGCGCGAACCTCTGGTGGTGGGATCTGCTGCGACTCGGGCGCTCATCGCGCCATGCGCTGGCATTCGACGTCGACCCGCGACTGTCCGACGGACGGGTGCGACTGCCGATCCTCGGGTCGTCGCTCGCGGAGGTGCTGTCAGCCGATGAGATCGTCGTCGACACGACCCCGGCCGACGATGCCCCCGACGGAACGCTGTCGTACTTCGACCACGTGCTTCCCCTGGCACCGGGATCGGGAGAGCTCGCAGACGATCTGCCTGCCCTCCTCGACGCCCAGCACTACGAGCTGCGGTTCTGGGAGGACCAGAACACCGACCTCGACTACCGTCGGTTCTTCGCCGTGTCCGAGCTCGCCGGCATCCGCGTCGAGATCCCGGATGTCTTCGAGGAGTCGCACCGCGAGATCGCCCGGTGGATCACCGACGGTCTGGCCGACGGACTCCGCGTCGACCATCCCGACGGGCTGACGGATCCCGGCGAGTACCTCGAGCGACTCGCCGACATCACCGGCGGCGCGTACACGGTCGTCGAGAAGATCCTCGAACCGGGTGAGCAGCTGCCGTCCTGGTGGCGCACCGACGGCACGACCGGCTACGACGCGATGGGCGAGATCGACCGCGTGCTGATCGACGGCGACGGAGTCGCAGCCCTCGACCTCCTCGACTCGCGGCTGCGGGACGAGACCGGTCTGCCGGCCGCGAAGTCATGGGCCGACCTGATCCACTCCACGAAGCGGATGATCGCCGACGACCTCCTGCAGTCCGAGGTGCGACGCCTCGTCAGGGCTCTGCCGTTCGGCGTGGTCGGCGCCGAGGACGCGCTCGCCGAGATCGTGGCGAGCTTCCCGGTCTACCGGTCCTACCTCCCGGCGGGACGCGAGCATCTGCAGCACGCGATCGACGACGCCGCACGGCGCCGCCCCGACCTCGCGGGATCGATCGCCGAGCTGACGCCCCTGCTGCTCGACACCTCGCTCGAGGTCTCGCAGCGCTTTCCGCAGGTGACGGGAGCGGTGATGGCCAAGGGCGTGGAGGACACCGCGTTCTACCGCCACACCCGCCTCGGCACCCTCACCGAGGTCGGCGGCGATCCCTCGATCGCCTCCGTCTCGGTCGACGAGTTCCATGACGCCCAGCAGGCGCGGCTCGCGTCGTGGCCGTACTCGCTCACCGCTCTGTCAACCCATGACACCAAGCGATCCGAGGACGTCCGTGCGCGTCTGTCGGTGCTCTCCGAGATTCCGGACCGCTGGGCGCAGGTGCTGACCGAGCTCCGTGCCGTCGCCTCGACAGGACACGGGCCACTCGATTCCCTTCTCTGGCAGGCCGCGGTCGGAGCATGGCCGATCTCGTCGGAGCGCCTGCTCGCCTACGGGCTGAAGGCCGCGCGCGAGGCTGCGGAGTCGACCGGATGGCAGCATCCGGACCTCGAGTTCGAGAAGGGCGTCGACGCGATCGCCGAGGCGGCGAACGGGCGGGCTCGACCGATCCTCGAGGGATTCGTCGGCGAGATCGTCGACCCCGGTCGAGTCAACTCGCTGTCCGCGAAGCTCCTGCAGCTCGCAGCTCCCGGTGTGCCCGACGTCTACCAGGGCACCGAGCTGTGGGACCACTCGCTCGTCGACCCCGACAACCGGCGGCCGGTCGATTTCGCAGCGCGTTCGGCGATGCTGGGTCGACTCGATGCCGACGTCTCTCGCGGCATCCTTCCTCCCATCGACGACTCGGGCCTCGCGAAGATGCTCGTCACGTCGCGCACGTTGCGTCTGCGCCGGGACAACCCCGAGCTCTTCTACCGGTATCGCCCGGGCGGTGTCGCCGGTGAGGCGTCGGATCATGTGGTCGCGATGGACCGGGGCGGTGTGCTGGCGGTGGCGTCGCGTCTGCCCGTCGGACTCGAGCGCCGCGGCGGATGGGGCGACACCGTGCTGCTGCGCCGCGAACTGCCGGCGACGGACGCGATCACCGGTCGCCGCTTCGGCCGCGGTCCGATCCGGCTGGCCGACCTGCTCGACACGTATCCGGTCGCGCTGCTGGTGGACGAGCGATGATCTCGGTCTGGGCTCCCCGCGCCGACAGCGTGCGGCTGCGTCGTCTGACACCCGCGTGCACCACGATCTCGGAGCACGACCTCACGTCGGCTGATGACGGTTCGGGATGGTGGAGCACCGACGTGGCGATGTCCGAGGGCGAGCGCTATGGCTTCCTCCTCGGCGACAGCACCGACCTGCGCCCTGATCCGCGGTCGCTGCGGCAGCCGCGGGGCGTGCACGGGCCCTCGGCTCTCTTCGATCCGGCCCGCTTCGAGTGGACCGACGGGGACTGGCGCGGTGCGCCGCTCGACGGTGGCGTGATCTACGAGCTGCACGTCGGGACATTCACACCGGACGGCACGCTCGACGCGCTCATCGGGCATCTCGATCACCTCGTCGAACTCGGCATCACGCATGTCGAGCTGCTCCCGGTCAACGCGTTCAGCGGCGACTGGAACTGGGGTTACGACGGCGTGCTCTGGTACGCCGTGCATGAGGGGTACGGCGGACCCGCCGCATACCAGCGGTTCGTCGACGCCGCCCACTCACGCGGCATCGCGGTGATCCAGGACGTCGTCTACAACCACCTCGGACCCAGCGGCAACTACCTGCCCGAGTTCGGTCCGTATCTGCGCGAGGGCCGGCACACGGCGTGGGGCGACTCGGTGAACCTCGACGAGCCGGCCGTGCGCGAGTACATCATCGAGAACGCGCTGATGTGGCTCCGTGACTTCCACGTCGACGGGCTGCGGCTCGACGCCGTGCACGCACTGCACGACGAGAGCACCCCGCACCTCCTGCACGAGCTGTCCGAGCGCGTAGATGCGCTCGCTCGCGAGGTCGATCGCCCGCTGAGCCTGATCGCCGAGTCGGATCTGAACGACCCGGTCATGGTCCTCTCCCACGAGGAGGGAGGGAACGGCCTCACCGCGCAGTGGTCAGACGACTGGCATCACGCGGTGCACGTCGCGCTCACCGGCGAGACCGACGGGTACTACGCCGACTTCGCCGCGCCGGACGCGCTGGCGAAGGTCACTCAGACCGGGTTCTTCCACGACGGGACGTACTCGTCCTTCCGCGGGCGCACGCACGGCGCGCCGCTGCCGCCGAGCGTCCCTGCCTGGCGACTGGTCACATTCGCGCAGGACCACGACCAGATCGGCAACCGTGCAGCGGGAGATCGGCTGACCGCTTCGCTCTCCTCCGATCGACTCGCCGTCGCCGCGGTTCTCACCCTGACCGCACCGGGCACCCCCATGCTGTTCATGGGCGAGGAGTGGGCTGCGTCCACCCCGTGGCAGTTCTTCACGTCGCACAAGGAACCGGAGCTCGCGAAAGCCACCGCGGAGGGGCGGATCGCGGAGTTCGCGCGCATGGGATGGGACCCGGCCGCCGTGCCCGACCCACAGGACGCGGCTACGTTCGAGCGATCGCGGCTGGACTGGAGCGAGCTCGCATCGGCATCGCACGCCCGCATCTTCGATCTGTATCGACGCCTGATCTCCCTGCGGCGCGAGGTGCCCGAGTTGACCGATCCCGAGATGTCGCACAACCACGTCATCGTGTCGAAGACGGAAGGCGCACCGGAGAACCGGGCCTACCGGATCGAACGAGGCGAGGTGTCGGTGCTCGTGAATCTCGCCGAGCAGGAGGTGGAGTTCGATCTCGCCCCCGACTCGCGGATACTGCTGGAGACGGCGCCCGTGCGGACGATCGCGCGGACCGTCGTGCTCGCACCCGAGTCCGCGGCGATCGTCGCACCTGCGCGCTGATCGCCTTTCGGCCAGGTCAGAGAGACTTGGCGAAGCACAGGGACAGACCGCTGCCGATGTAGTGGCCGAACAGCGGGATCGGTCCGTAGCCCTCGCGTTCGTAGAAGCGCACGGCATCCGGCTGAGCGGTGCCCGTCTCGAGCACGAGGGACCGGATGCCGAGCAGGCGCGCTTCTCCCTCGAGTGCGCGGAGCAGCGCCACAGCCGCGCCCGTCCCGCGCGCGGAGGGAGCCGCGTACATCCGCTTGATCTCTGCGACGTCGGTTCCGAGCACGGCCGGATCGAGGGGTCGGAGACCGCCGCATACGATGGCGAGCCCGCTCTCCTCTCGTGCGACGAGGAAGACGGGCACGTCGTCCGCCGAGGGGATGACGCCCGGCTCATGGTCGTCGCTGCCGTACCGCGCATCGAGTTCGCTGCGCTGCGCGGCCCTGAGCCGCTCCGCATCCGGATGCGACCATGCCACCCGCTCGACCGTCACTCCCATGTCGCCCTCTCGATCCGATGTCGCCGCCCGATTCACGGTACCGAGCGAAGATGTCGGGGATGTTGCCGCGCGTCACCATAGATTCACGATTCTCTTAATTCACGCTTCTCTGTACAGTTGCATCGTGACCCTCGCCGCCTCGCCCACCCATACCGCCGCCGTCGCCCGCCTGGGTCATGCCCTGTCGGACTCGACGCGCGCAGCCATCCTGCTGGCGCTTCGAGCGGCGCCGGCGTACCCGTCCGACATCGCGGACGAGCTCGGGGTCAGCCGACAGCTCCTGTCGAACCATCTCGCGTGCCTTCGAGGATGCGGGCTCGTCGAAAGCGTCCAGGACGGACGCCGCAGCCGCTACGCGCTCGCCGACCCGCATCTCGCGACCGCGCTCGACGAGCTCATGCGCATCACGCTGATCGTCGAACCGGACTGCTGCGACGGCGAAGGATGCAGCTGCTGATGTCGACGAGCACTCTCACCGCCGAACGGCGCGCGACTCTGCACCGCCGCATCCGCCTCATCGTGGCGTTCACGATCGTCTACAACGTGATCGAGGCGGCCGTCGCGATCGCCGCAGGGTCAGTCGCATCGTCGGCCGCGCTGATCGGGTTCGGGCTCGACTCGAGCATCGAGGTGCTCTCGGCAGCGGCCGTGGCCTGGCAGTTCACGCGACGCGACCCCGAGCGCTGGGAGACGCCCACCCTCCGTGTCATCGCCGTCGCGTTCTTCGCTCTCGCGGCCTATGTCGTCACGTCGTCGGTGCTGTCGCTGCTCGGCGATGATCGGCCGGAGCACAGCACGGTCGGTCTCGTGCTGACCGCGGTCAGTGTGATCGTGATGCCGCTCGTGTCGTTCGCCGAGCGACGCGCCGGCCTCGAGGTCGGGTCGACCACGGCCGTCGCCGACTCGAAGCAGACACTGATCTGCAGCTACCTCTCGGCCGCCGTGCTCATCGGACTCGGCGTCAACAGCCTGTTCGGGTGGTGGTGGGCGGATGCCGTCGCCGGCCTCGTCATCGCGGTCTTCGCGGTACGCGAGGGTCTCGAAGCCTGGAAGGGCGACGCCTGTGCCACTTCGATCGGCATGATCCTCGAGGACGAGCACGAGCACCACGACCACGACCACGAGCACGTGCACGACGACCACCGTCACGACGACGCGCGTCACATGCACTGACGACCACGGAGTTCCAGAAAGAATTCCCGCCCGCGTCACTTTCCGTCGAGTTCGGGGTCTTGCATACGAGACCTGAAGTCGGCCTGGGGGGATACGAGCCGGTTTCGGGTCTGAGCCGCACTCTCCCCTTTGAGCGGCTCGCGGGTGGGGCAACTCCCACGGCCCCACCCGCCCTTCCGGGCTTCACGGGTCAGGCGTCCGCGCAGTCAGATCCAGCCGCGCTCCTCGGCCATCAGCACCGCCTGCTGGCGAGTGCCGACCGACAGCTTCGCGAGCACCGCCGAGATGTGGTTGCGCACCGTGCCGGGCGCGAGCGAGAGGGTCCTGGCGATCTGGGTCGTCGTCTCACCGCGGCGCCCGGCGCGGAGCACGTCCAGCTCCCGATCCGTGAGGGGCGACCGTTCGTCGCTCAGCGCGTCGGCCGCGATCTCAGGGTCGACGTAGCGGGCACCCGCGGCGACCCTGCGGATGACATCGGCGACCTGATCCGCTCCTCGTGACTTCGGCAGGAAGCCCGCGACACCCGATGCGAGAGCCCGCCGAAGCACCCCGGGCCGCGCGTGACGGGTGACCACCACGCAGCGCGTGACGATGGCTCGGTTCAATCGCTCCGCGACCTCCACACCGTCGAGACCGGGCATCTCGAGATCGAGCAGGCACACGTCGGGCGTCAGAGCGAGCGCGGCCGCGAGCGCCTGCTCACCGTCGGCGCACTCGGCGACCACCTCGATGTCTCCTTCCAGACGCAACAGGGCGGCGAGCGCCGAACGGATCATCCCCTCATCGTCAGCGAGGAGCACACGGATCATCGGCTCTGCCCATCTGCGGTCGACACATCGGATCGCGGAACCGTCACCGAGACGATGAACTCGTCGGCATCCTCGCGGATCTCCAGGGTTCCTCCCGCCTCCGAGATCCGGCGTCGCACTCCGTCGAGGCCCGACCCGACGGGGTGTGTCGCCACGCCGGTCACCACATCGTTCGCGACCTCGTAGCGCCACCCGTCGTCGACCCTGCGAAGGTCGAGCCGAGCCCGTCGCCCGGCCCCGTGCCTCAGGACATTCGTGGTCGTCTCCCTGATGACGGGACCGAGAGCCGATGACGGCGCCTCATCGGCGTCGGGTGCGATGTCGGCCTCGACGGAGAGTCCGGCCGCGGCGAGAAGGTCTCGGGCATTCGCCACCTCGTCACCCAGCGGCACCGAGCGGAAGCGCGTCGCCAGATCTCGGGTCCCCTGCCTGGCTTCGTCGACGCTGACCCTCGCGGCCCGGAGCTGCTCGAGAGCGGCGTCGGGATCGATCCTCATCAGGCGCTCGGCCAGTTCGAGCTGCAACGCGATCACCTGCAGGTGGTGCCCCTGGAGGTCGTGCACGTCGGTCGCCACGCGCAGACGCTCCTGCGTCGCGGCGAGGCGGGCCTCCGACGCCCTCGCACGATCGACGGTGACCAGCACATCCCACCACCACAGCGAGCTCACCGACATCGCCGGGATGAGGATCGCGTACAGCGCAGGGATCCAGCCGGGGAGCGCGATCTCGGTCGCGCCCCGAGCGGCGTCGGCGACGGCGACGAGCACGAGCACCACGGTGGTCAGGACGACCATCCGCAGGCGCACCCCCTTGGGCCAGTTGAGCAGCAGCACCGACTGAGCGATGGGCATGAGCGCGAGCAGCCAGCTGTCGAGCACGAGGCCGCCCGCGATCCCGTAGCCGACCGCGATGAGCAGCGGAAGGGCGATGCGCGTCCACGCGATGCCCGGCTCGGCATCCAGCCGGTGCCGATAGTCCGCGAGCAGCACGATGGTGGAGCCCCACCAGAGCAGGCCGCCCACGCCGACGACGAGCGCCGCCGTCGCATCGCCGGGCACGGCGAGCGCCTGCAGCGTCCAGACCAGCACCAGGAAGAGCTCGAGGAAGGCCACGGCCGACACCGTGTACCACCAGGTCGCGGTGATGCCTCGGGCGAGCTGGCGGGCTCCCGGGGGTGGGTCGTCGGCAGGATCGACGACCGGAGAAGTGCTGCGCATGCCCCCACGATACGGGCGTGACACATGTCATGGATGCCGCGGGCGAACCACCCGGAAAGCAGTGACGGTTCGGCACTGCCGCAGCGCGACATCAGACGGTGGACTGGATGCATCGCGACGGAGACACCGTCGCTCAGACCGGCAGGAGCCACCCATGAATCTCATCGAGACCTTCCAGGGCTTCGTCGCCCAGGTGCCTGAACTCATTCAGCCGCTCATCGTCGCCCTCGCGGGCGCCATCCCCTTCATCGAGGGCGAGGGAGCCGTGTCGATCGGCATCATCGGCGGCATCAATCCGGTGATCGCGGCCGTCGCGGCGATCGTCGGCAACTTCCTCTGCGTGGCCGTGCTCGTCATCGCGAGCTCCGGTGCACGCACCGCGATCGTGAACCGGTCCCGCAGCCGGCAGGCCGTTGCGGCCGGTGGCGGAGCCGTCGAGGCGGCACCCGCAGACACGATCGACTCCGACCGCGGTGGCGCCCGCCGCGAGAAGTTCCAGCGGGCGTTCGAGCGCTACGGCGTGCCGGGGGTCAGCCTGCTCGGTCCGCTGCTGCTGCCGACGCAGTTCACCGCCACGATGCTCGCCGCGGCGGGTGTCGGCAAGGTCCGCATCCTCATCTGGCAGGCTGTCGCGATCATCGGCTGGACGACGATCGTCGCGGTGATCGTCGGCAGCGCCGTCTACGCGATCCGCTGAGACAACGACGTCGAACGCACGGAAGCCCACTCGCCGAACGCGAGTGGGCTTCGGTGCGTGTCGGGGTCAGCGACGTCCGGCGCTCGAACGGCGCCTGGCGGCGATTCCGGTGGCCAGTCCGCCACCGACGATCAGTGCGACCGCCAACGACAGGAATGCCGCGCCCGATTCGCCTCCCGTCAGAGCGAGCTCGCCGGGAGCCGCGACCGGGGTCTGCGTCGGCGCCGGAGTCGGTGCCGGAGTTGCGACCGGCGTCGGGGTCGGGGTCGGAACCGGCGTGGCCGGGGTCGGCGTCGGAGTCGGCGTCGGCGTCACGACGGGCACCGGGTTGGCGATGTTGGTGAGGGTGAGCTCGATACCGGCCGTGGTTTCCGGCGTGACCTCGAAGGTGCCGTCTCCGACGTCGACGACGCCGTCGCCGGTGATCGTCCACTCACCCCAGGTCACACCCTGGATCTCAGGCAGATCGATCTCCTCGATCACGAAGGTCGAACCGAGCGGAGCACGTCCGCTGAGCACCGACTCCCCCACCGGAACCGTCATCGTGGTGGCTGCCGCATCCGAACCCTCGACCGAATAGCGCACGGTGTAGGTCGCATCCCGAGCGGCATCCGCCTGCGCGCCGGTGAGCTCCTTCGTGATGCCGAACGTCGTGTACGAGACACCACTGCCGTCGCCACCACCCGTTTCGACGACCGTGTGGGTCGCCGAGGTCGCGAACGTGTTGACGATCGCGTGGTTGCCGAAGACATCTCCCTCGGACACCGGCGCATCCGCCTGCGTGAAGTACACGAGCTCGTAAGCGAATCCGCCGGTCGGCAGATCGGTGACGGCGAACTCGAATGAGCGCCCGTCGTCGGCGAGATCGATCACGTAGGCCGACGAATCGACCGCGCTCCAGTCGCCGACCACTGCACCGTTCTCGACAGCGCGTCGCGCCAGATGGAACTCCCCGGTGTAGCGGTGCTCGGTCAGTCCGGCATCGAGGGTGTCGGTGATCGTGAAGGCGCCATCGTCGACATAGCCGCTCGGAATCCCGATGACCCATCTCAGCAGCCCGTCGGTCGCGGTCGCGCCGCCGAACTTGTAGGGCTCGTCCTCTTCCGCCGAATCTCCCGGTACGACTCCACCGTCACCGGGCAGGTCGACGATCTCGATCGTGTCGCCCAGGTCGAACTCGACGGTCTCGCTGGTCGTCGACTGCGAAGCCCGCGCCTCCATCCAGAACGAGCCGCCGACCTCCTCGAGGCCGTCGACCGCTGCGGTCAGAGTGCACACCATGTCCGGCCCCTGGCCGGCAGCGACGACGCAGTTCGCCATGACCAGACCCGTCACGGGGTCTGTGATCGTGAACTCACCGGCCGACTGACGGCTGAACTCCGCGGGCAGGGTCATCCCGAAGGTCTCCCCTGCCTGCGCCCCGGTCGGGACGGCCCACTCGCCCGTGATCCGCACGGTCTGCCATTGCACCAGCGGGCCACCGCCGTTCACGTTCTCGAGCGAGACGCTGCCGATCGCCCCCGGATAGGTCACGGACGGAGCCGCCATCGCGGGCGCGGTGGAGCCGAGCAGCCCCGCGATCGCCAAGACCATCCCCACGATGATCGCCACGATGCCGCGCTGTCGCGGCCTCGCTCCCCCGGCTCTCCTGGCCTCATTCATCCTCTTCGTCCGTGCACGCACGACACCACGCTCCCCAGTCATCGTTCTCCCCATCCGATTCGCGTCGCTCCCAATGCGACACATCTAAGAGATCAGGAAAAAGCGGGGGGATTACGCGGCAACCGGTATACAACTCCGATATACCGGGATGCGGTGTTGGCTGCGGCGTACCGGGGACTGCCTCGACGCGTCCCGGCCGTCATCGATTCCGGTGTTCCCCGCCCGTGGCTCGTGGGCTCATGCGCCCCGTCTGATGCGCCCAGATGGCGATCTCGACGCGATTGCGGACCCCGAGCTTGGTCATGAGGCTCGCCACGTGCGTCTTCACCGTGCTGAGGGTGATGAACAGCTCGCGCGCGATCTCGCCGTTGCTCAGACCCGCAGACACCTTCGCGAGCACCTGCTCCTCGCGCTCGGTCAGCGACTCGACCGGCGGCGGCGATGGTGCGGCGGCGGCCGATCCGGCGAAGGCCTCGAGCAGGCGCACCGTCACGTTGGGGGCGATCAGGGCATCACCGCTCGCTGCGGCGCGGATCGCCTGGGCGAGCAGCTCCGACCCGGCGTCCTTGAGCAGGAACCCTCTGGCGCCGGCCCGCAATCCCGCGAAGACGTACTCGTCGAGGTCGAAGGTCGTGATGAGGACGACCGCCATGGGATCGGGCACCCCTGGGCCGGCGAGCATCCGGGTCGCCTCGATGCCATCGAGGCCGGGCATCCGGATGTCGAACAGGCACACGTCCGGTCGCAGACTGCGGGCGAGGGCGACCGCTTCGGTGCCGTCGGCCGCCTGACCGACGACTTCGATGTCGGTTTGGGCGCCGAGGATCATGCTCAGTCCGGTGCGCACGAGTTCCTGATCGTCGGCGACGAGCACTCGGATCATCATGGCGCCCACCCGGCGCGGGGCAGCACCGCGTTGACGATCCATCCGCCGCCTGACGCCGGACCCGCCTCGCAGGCACCGCCGAGGAGGGCAGCACGCTCCCTCATGCCGATGATGCCGAAGCCGGGAGTCGGCGACGCGGCCACGTCTCCGTCGTTCGTCACTCTCAGGCGCACACCACCCGCGTCTGCCTCCACGCGGACGTCGACGCGGGTGACCTGTCGCGCGTGACGGAGGGCGTTGGTCACCGATTCCTGCGCGAGACGGAAGACGGCGGCAGCCACGGGTGGCGGGATGCTGTCGTCGTTGCGCGCGACCTCGACGACGACGACCGTTCCGCCCGGCCGCGTTCCGGCGAGCTGCGCGATGTCGTCCAGCTGGGCGCTCGGCGCAAGCTCGGCCGTCTCGCCCTGCCGCAGGACTCGCACCATCGACCTCAGCTCGCTCAGCGTCCTGGCCGCCTCCGCCTCGATCACGCCGAGCGCATCCTGCGCTGCGCGCGAGTCCCGCCCGGCCACCGCGATGCCCGCCTGGGCGCGGATCGCGATCGCCGAGACATGGTGGGCGACCGTGTCGTGCAGGTCGCGAGCCAGGTGCTCGCGCTCCAGCATCCGGATCCGGTCGAGGCTTCGTCGTCTCGATCCCGCCCGGTAGCGAAAGGCGATGCCGAACAGGGCGACCGTCAGCAGCAGCGCGAACCCCCCGACGAGTTCATCGAAGCCTTCCCCGCGGACGAATGTCAGCGCGAGGCTCGCCAGGAGGATGGCCGACCCGATCACGAGGTCGCGACCTGCCCCCCACCGGTACACGGCGTACACGTTCACCATCACGAAGAGACTCGAGTACAGCGCCGAGTCGGGCAGGAGCAGATCGACCGGCACCATCACGATGATGAGCATGAGAAGCGGCTTCGTGCGGCGCCACAGCACGGTCGGCAGCACGACGAGGAGGGCGATCACCGCGAACAGCGGCTGCGTCAGGTCGGTGCGGACGATGCCCTCGACCACGGCCAGGACGGCGACGAGGGCCAGGAGCACCCAATCCCGCCAGACTCGGGACGGCGGAGGGGGCACAGCGCTCGGCGCACTCCACACGGAACGCACGAGCCCGGTCACGCTGTCATGATACAAGCGCACCACGGCGCGACACCCCGCGCGTCCGCCGGCGAGAGCGGCGCCGGATGAGCAGCTCCGCCACGGCACTGTTGATCATGAACGCGGCGGCGACGAGCCATGCCTCACCGAAGGCGTCGACCTCACCGAGGGGGATCGTCCACAGCGCGAAGACGAGCGCCTGGGTTCCTCCCGACACGGCGGTGGCGTAGGCGCGGGTCATCCAGGCTCCGTGCGCCACGAAGTCGCGTCGTGTGATCGCGATCACGCCCCGCACGAGGAACAGGGTCATCGCCACGGCGAAGACGAGACGAACCATCGCGAGCGCGAGTTCATCCGGTGGACCACCGAAGAAGACCGCGAGCCAGGCCGCTGAGAGGGCCGCGACGAATCCCGCGGGAATCAGCACGCGGCCGGCCACGCGGTGCCAGGCATGCCGCGTTCGCAGCGCGGGTGAGAACTGGAACGCCCCGAGAACGCAGTAGACGGTCATCGCCACGATGTGCGCGACGATCGCGACCGTCGACGCCAGGAGGAGAGTCCTCACGGGTTCCCCGCTCACCTCCTGCAGACGAAGCACTCCACCGATCACGGGAAGCACGCTGAGCAGCAGAAGTCCGGTGATCGCCGGCCACCCGCTCTTCGATCGCCGACGCCGCTCCTTCTGCTCGGGAGTCGATCGGGCGGCTTTCATCTGCTGCGACATGTCTCGATGCTCGTCTCATCGACAATCGGGGGCATCGGCCGTCAGCACGGACTCGGAACCGTACTTTCGGCCGAGCGGATCCGGGCTTCCTGGCCGATGACGAGCATCCCCGGGACGACAAGCATCGAGACATGACCACTGACACGACCATGACCGCGGCCGTCTACCACCGCTTCGGCGCCCCTGAGGAGGTCCGCCTCGAACAGCGGGCGGTCCCCACGCCCCGGCCCGGCGATGTGCTCATCCGCGTGCACGCGAGCACCGTGAGCGTCGGCGATCATCGCGCCCGCGCTCGGGACATCCCGGCCGGCCTCGGGGTGCTCGCCGCAGTCGGACTCGGCGTGTTCCGTCCCAGTCGGCCGATCCTGGGCATGGATGCCGCGGGCGTCGTCGCGGCTGTCGGCTCGGGCGTCACCGCCTTCGCACCCGGCGACAGGGTGATCGCCTCGACCGGCGGAGCGTTCGGCGGTCATGCCGAGTACGTGCGCCTGTCTGCCGACGGCCCGATCACCAGAGCTCCCGACACGATGAGCTTCGAAGAGGCGGTGACGCTGGTGTTCGGCGGCATCACCGCGCAGTGCTTCTTCGCCCAGGTCGCGATCGGCCCCGGCACCTCCGTGCTCGTCAACGGAGCATCCGGCGCGGTCGGCACTGCCGCGATACAACTCGCGAAGCAGCTCGGAGCAGACGTCACCGCCGTCACGAGCGGCGGCAACGTCCCACTGGTCGCGTCCCTCGGCGCCGATCGGGTCATCGACTACACCCGCGAGGAGTTCGCGGCGGGGGGCGACACGTACGACGTGATCGTCGACTGCGTCGGCAATGCCCCTTTCAGCCGGGTGGAGACACTCATCAACCCCGGCGGTGCGCTGCTGCTCGTCATCAGCGATCTGCGGTCGATGCTGACGAGCCGCGGGCACACTCGCCGGTCGGGAAAGCTCGTCACCTGGAACGTCGGCACGCCGGGCGCGGAGGACCTCGCCCACCTCGTGAGCCTCGCGGATTCCGGTCGCTTCCGGGCCGTCATCGACAGGACCTTCGAGCTGGCCGACATCGTCGAGGCGCACCGCTATGTCGACACCGGCCGCAAGCGGGGAAACGTGGTGCTGCGCATCCCCCAGCCCGGAGCGAACCGAGCGCATCGGTGATGACCCGCAGCATCGCGCTCGACATCGCGGCTAACAGCGGCGCCCCGCTCGCGCAATGCCCTCTCGGTCGGCGTCGTCGACGCTTAGCCTCGTGCTGTCACGACGGTCGAAGGGCGGCGCACGCATGTCGGAGAGAAGAGACCGCTTCGCGGTGTTCGGCCAGATCGCCCAGGATCTGGTCCTCAGGGGCGATGCGCTCCCCGAGCCGGATGAGTCCGTCAGCGTCTCGGAGCTGCGACGGCTCCTCGGCGGCAAAGGCGCGAACCAGGCCGTAGGCCTTCGTCAGCTCGGGGGTTCGGTCGCGATCGTCGGCGTGGTCGGAGAGGACGACATCGGAGAGCGGCTCGTCACCGCCCTGCTGCACGACGCGATCGATGTCTGCGGGGTGGTGCGGCGCGGGGGCTCGGCCGTGCTGGTGGACGTCGTCGATCCGGCATCGCGGCGCATGCTGCTCGAGCACGTCCCGCCGACGTCGCTGTTGACCGTCGCGGATGTCGAGGCATCGGCGAGCGCGGTCAGCCGTGCAGGCACGATCTGTCTGCAGTCTCAGCAACCGGGCGATGCACTGTCGGCCGCTCTGATGATCGCGCGACGAGCGGACGCGACGGTGGCGCTCGACGGAGCGCCCGAGCCGGAGGTTCGCGACGAACTGCTCGCCGGAGCGGACGTCGTGCGTGCCGACGCCACGGAAGCCGAAGGACTGACGGGGATCGCCGTGTCGAACCTGGACTCGGCTCACGAGGCGTGCCGGTGGCTGCTCGCTCGCGGACCCCGCATAGCGGCCGTGGAGGTGGCAGGCGAAGGCGACCTCGTCGTCTGGGAGGACGGCAGCGCCTACCGCGCACATGACGATGAGGAGACCGTGGTGGACCGCACGGGAGGCGGCGACGCATTCTTCGTGGGACTCGTGCGGGGTATCGCGAACGGGTGGTCGATGGATCGCGTCGCGGATCTCGCTGCACGGGCTGCCGCGTCGACCGTGGCACGGCTGGGCGGTCGGCCGGAACTCGCGCACCTCGTGCGGTGACGCCGCGTGATCGGGAGTCAGAACGGCCAGATGAGCGGGACGTAGAGCACCGCGACGGCGACGTAGATCGCGACGAGTGGAAGACCGAGACGCCAGTAGTCACCGAATCGGTAGCCGGCGGGCTGCATGACCATGAGATTCACGGGTGTCGCGATCGGCGTCAGGAACGCAGCCGCTCCGACGACCGTGAGCGCCATCATGAACGGCTGCACGCTGACGCCCATGCTCGATGCGACCGACACCGCGATCGGCGCGATGACGAGCACGGTCGCCACGTTCGAGATGAACTGCCCGAGGATCACCGACGCGACGCAGATGGTGAGCAGAGCGAGATGGGGCGAGGTGTTGCCGACCAGCTGGAGAACCGCGTCGCCGACGAGATCGGCGGCGCCGGTGGAGACGAACGCCGATGACAGCGGGATCATCCCGGCGATGAGCGTGACAGTGGGCCACGAGATCGCCGAGAAGGTCTGCGTCACGGTGAGCACCCGCGTGACGATGAGGGCACCGGCCGCGAGAAGGCCAGCGATGACGGGCGGGACGACACCCGTGGCGAGGAGCACGACCATCGCTCCGAGGATCACCAGCGCGCGCCGCGCACCCCGGCCGAGCGGCACTGTCCGCTGCATCTGCTGGGGCGAGCTGACCGGAATCACATCGGGTGAGCTCGTATAGCGGTGCAGTGCCTCCCACGGCCCCTGGACGAGCACGGAGTCACCCGCCTGCAGCGTGACCGCGCCGGTCGCCCTTCCGCCCACATCGCCCGGACGGCTGCCGTGCCGGAGCGCGAGGATCACCAGGTCCTCCTGTCGCGTCGTCATCCCGGGCGAGACGACCCGGCCGATCAGGCTCGACCTCGGCCCGATGAGCACCTCCGCGACGCCCTCGCCGACCGTGAAGAGGCTGCCCGTATCGAGCGCGACGTCATACGTCTCGCGCCAGGCGCGTGCATCGTGACTCGGGTCGGCGGGCTCCTCGAGACGGTCCGGAACGCGCTCGGGCAGGAGCCTGTCTCCGAGCGCGAGCACGAGCACGACCGTCAGGACGACCATCGGGATGCCGACGATCGCGAACTCGAAATACCCGAACGCACGCCCACCGGCCTCCGCAGCCGCCTCGGACACGAGGATGTTGACCGGCGTTCCGGTGAGCGTGAGGAGCGACCCCGCTCCGGCGGCGAATGCGAGCGGGAGGAGCATGCGCGACGGCGCGATGCCTGCCCGTACCGCGACGAGCACCACGATCGGAAGGAGGGCAGCCACGGCACCGTTGATGCTGATCACCGCCGACAGCACGGCGGCCAGCAGACACACGATGAGCAGCAGGCGCGAACGGCTCTTGCCGGCGCGGCGCATGAGCTGCCGTCCCACCCACGACGTGACGCCCGTGGCATCCAGCGCCTCACTGACGATGAACAGAGCGACGATGAACAGGACGATGGGATCGCCGAACCCGGCGAAGGCGTCGCCGAGCGAGAGCACTCCCGTCGCCCACAGAGCGACGGGCACCGCCATCGCGACGATGACCATCGGGATGCGGTTCGACACGAACGCGATCACGGCCGCACCGAGTATGAGGAAGGTGATGATCTCGGGGTTCATCGTGTGTCTCCGGTGTCGGGGTGCGCATGAGAGCGAATGGGAAGGCTGTCGGCGGCGAGCGCGTCGTCCCCTGTTCAGGAGACATCACCATCTTCGCCTGCCCTCAGCCGGATCGCTGCGCAGGCCCTTCGAGATTTCCGTGACCAAACCGTTGCATTCGTTATCTCGCCGTTATAGAGTGATCGCACGGTGAATGTTTGCTGTGGCATACACCGCATGTGATTGCAGGACACTCTTGGTGCAAGGGACAAGGGCCGGTCGGGAGCCTCTCCGACCGGCCCTTTACTGTTGCCAGTACGCTGTTCTCCATGACCGATCGCAAGCTCGCCCTCGAGGCCTGGGAGAGCCTGTTCCGTGCACAGCACGAGCTGTTCACGGAGATGAACACCGACTTCGATGACACCGATCTCGGGCAGGCGGAGTATGACGTGCTACTCACGGTGACCCGCTCCCCCGGCATGTCGGCCCGCCTGCGCGACGTCACGGCGAACATGCTGATCAGCCAGCCGAGCGTCTCGCGCCTCGTCGACCGCATGGTCGCCCGCGGACTCGTCTCGAAGTGCCCCGACCCCGACGACGGGCGCGGTGCGCTGATCAGGGCCACCGACGCGGGTGTGCGCCAGTTCCGCAGCGTCGCCACGGTGCATGGCCGGTCGATCGCCGAGCGGATGTCGCGCCTCGACGACGCCGAGCTGAAGACGCTCCGCGATCTGGCGGAGAAGCTCCGCGGTCGCTGACCCCGACGCACGCTCCAATCCGCGGTCGCTGACCGAACGAGCTCGGCGCATACGGAGGGTTTCCGCCGCACGGAGGATGTCGCGGCGCTGAGCCTCCTCCGTATCGCAGATCTCCTCCGCATCGCCGAGATCCGGCGGCATCCCGCCCCGACACCCTCCCCTCTTTTCTGGCAGGGTGGAGCGTGAACGCCCGCGCGGCCGCGCCGGCATCCACGACCGCCCCCTCGGGGGGAACCAGGGAGGTCATCCATGGAGATCGCCGGAATCGTCGGCATCCTGATCATCGTCGGGATCGGCATAGCCATCGCTATCGTCGTCCTGCTCATCCTGCTGCTGTTCGCACGCAGCTGGATCAAGGTGGCTCGCGCCGATGAGGCGCTCGTCATCTCGGGGCGCAAGCAGAAGGTGCAGCGGGCCGTCATCTCGGCCGACGGCACGACCAGAGACGAGATGTCGGAGTCGCCCGTCACGGTCATCGTGAACGGCAAGTCCCTCGTCAACCCGATCACCCAGCGCCACGAGATCATCTCGCTGCGCTCGCGTCAGGTGTCGCTCAACGCCGAGGCCCAGTCGCTCGACAGCGTCACCCTCAACGTCGACGGCGTCGCCATCGTGAAGATCGGCTCCGACCCCATCCTCGTGCGCCGCGCCGCCGAGCGTTTCGCCTCGCAGGACAAGGCGATCGAGCAGTTCACCACTGAGCAGCTCGAAGGTGCGCTCCGTGGAATCGTCGCGACGCTGTCTGTCGTCGAGCTCATGCGCGAGCGCAAGAAATTCTCCGACCAGATCGCCGCCGACGTCTCGCAGGAGCTCGCCGAGCAGGGTCTGATCCTCGACTCGTTCCAGATCAAGGGCATCACCGACAAGGTCGGCTACATCCAGTCGCTCGGTGCTCCCGAGATCCAGGCGAAGCGTCAGTCTGCCGAGATCTCGCAGACCAACGCCGACCGCGCGATCAACCAGAAGAACATCGCCAACCAGGAAGCCAACCTGGTCGAGCAGACGGCTCTCGACACGAACACCGCCAACGCCAACGCCGGCATCGGTCGGGCTCGCGCCGAGGCCGAGCAGGCCGAGAATCTCGCCCGCGAGCAGGCTCAGCAGGCCGTGCTGCAGCAGCAGGCGGAGAACCGCCAGGCCCAGCTCGACGCCGACGTCAAGCGCGTCGCCGACGCACAGCGCTATGAGGCAGAGACCCGGGCACAGGCCGAGCTCTACACGCGTGAGCGTGCGGCGGAGGCCGGAGCGATCGAGCAGGTGAAGCAGGCCGAGGCCCGCACCCGCATCGCCGAGCAGCAGGCGCAGGCCGACAAGGCCAAGGCCGACGGTGAGGCCGCAGCCGCGATCGCCCGAGCCACCGGTGAGGCCGACGCACTGCGTGCGCAGGCCGAGGCCGAGTCCGAGGCCCGCCGACTGCGCGCGAACGCCGAAGCAGACGCCATCCGCGCCGAGGGTGAGGCGCGAGCCGCCGCCGTCGAGGCAGAGGCGAAGGCCATCGCCTCGAACCAGGACGCGTTCCTGTCGCAGCGGGTGCTCGACACCCTGCCGTCGATCATGGCCGAGTTCTCGAAGGGCTACGCCGCGATCGGCAGCGTCTCGATCATCGGCGGCTCCGGCGAGGACGGCGCGTCGAGCGTCGTCGGCGCCGACAGCGCGAAGGCACTCAAGTCGGTGTTCGACAGCGTCAGCGCGGCGACGGGCCTCGACCTCGCGTCGATCATCCAGGGCCAGGCCGTGGGTCGCGGGATCGGCGAAGGCGTGGCTGCGGCATCCGCACCGTCGACGCCGACCCGCCAGTCTGCGCCGACCACCCCGCCGCCGCCGGCACCTCCGGCTCCCGCAGCGGAGTAGTCAGCACACAGCGCACAGCGGATGCCGCGGCCGATTCGGTCGCGGCATCCGTCGTCTCCGCCACCCGTGCTCGATGACTCCGGAGACCAGGCAGACTGAGGGAATGACCGCCGCCGCCTTCGACCTCGCCGCCATCGGCGCCGGGCTCTCGTTCGCGGCCGCGCTGGACGAACTCGGGGCCGCGCTCGACGGGAGCGGATCAGTGGTCGTGAGCGCCCCGCCCGGCACGGGCAAGACCACTCTCGTGCCGCCGCTGCTGGCGTCACGGTCGTCCGGGCGCGTGATCGTCACCCAGCCTCGCCGCGTCGCGGCTCGCGCCGCAGCCCGCCGCCTCGCTCATCTCGACGGCTCGACGCTCGGCACCCGCGTGGGCTTCACCGTGCGCGGCGAGCGCTCGGCAGGTGCGGCGACCCGCATCGAGTTCGTCACCGCCGGAGTGCTGCTGCGTCGCATGATCGACGACCCCGGCCTCGACGGTGTGGATGCCGTCATCCTCGACGAGGTGCACGAGCGCGCACTCGAGACCGACCTGCTGATCGGCCTGCTCTCGGAGGTCCGCGAGCTGCGCGACGACCTCGTGGTCGTCGCCATGTCGGCGACGCTGGATGCCGCGCGCATCGCCTCCGTCCTCGGCACCGACGACCTGCCCGCGCCGATCGTCGACCACGCTGTGCCGGCGTTCCCTCTCACCGAGCGCTGGGCTCCCAGCCCGACGCCGCGCCTGGATGAGCGCGGTGTCACCTGGGGCTTCCTCGACCACGTCGCACGCACGACGACAGCGGCCGCACTCGAGCTGGTCTGCGAGCACCCTCGGGCCGATGTGCTGGTGTTCGCCCCGGGCGCGCGGGAGGTGTCGGAGATCGCCCGCCGCATCCGCGATGCGAGCGCGGCGTTCGACGTGCGAGAGCTGCACGGTCAGATCCCCGCGGCGGAGCAGGATGCCGTGATCCGCGGGCGTCGACCGGATGAGCCTCCGCGCATCATCGTGACGACCTCGCTCGCGGAGTCGTCGCTCACCGTGCCCGGAGTGCGCCTCGTCGTCGACAGCTGTCTGTCGCGGCATCCGCAACGTGATGCCGCGCGCGGCATGACGGGTCTGGTCACGACTGCCGCGTCGCGCTCGTCATGCGTGCAGCGCGCCGGTCGCGCCACGCGCCAGGGCCCGGGCATCGTCATCCGCTGCGTCGACGAACGCACCTATGCGGCCGCCCCGGCCCGCCCGACACCCGAGATCGCGGTGACCGACCTCGCGGATGCCGCCCTGCTGCTCGCCTGCTGGGGTGCCCCGGGTGCAGAAGGCCTGCGCATGATCGACCCGCCGCCCCGAGACAACCTGGCCGATGCCGTCTCGGTGCTGCGCGGTCTCGGCGCGATCGACGACGAGGGCCGCGCCACGGCCGAGGGTCGAGCTCTCGCCCGGATCCCCGCCGACCCCCGGCTCGCCCGCGCTCTCCGTGACGGCGGCTCGGTCGTCGGCAGCCGTCTCGCCGCAGAGGTCGTCGCCGTGCTCGGCGGCGACCTGCGCATCGCCGAGGCCGACGTCGCACAGGCGCTCATCGCCCTGCGCGGCGGACGGACACCGGACGTTCGCCGCTGGCGTGACGACGCGAACCGCCTCGAGCGCATGGTCGCTCCGGCGGGGGACGTGCGATCGAGTCTCGACGGCGTCGGACTCGTGATCGCACTCGCGTTCCCCGACCGGATCGCGCATCGCGTCGAGCGCACCGCCGACGGAGCGGTCTTCCTCCTGGCGTCCGGAACCCGTGCCGGAGTGACTGGCCCGCTCGCCGCAGTCGAGTGGCTCGCGGTCGCCGACGTCGCGCGGGCCACGGCGCGAGTGGCGGCAGGGTCAGGCGCGATCATCCGATCCGCGGCTGTGCTCACGGAAGCCCAGATGGAACGCGCTGCGAGCCACCTGCTGACCGACCGAGTCGAGGCGGAGTTCACGGGAGGTCGCGTGCAGGCCCGCCGTGAGCGCCGCGTCGGTGCGATCCTGCGTTCGTCCTCGCCCGTGCGCCCCTCTGCTCAAGAGGGGCGGGATGCCGTGCGCCGCGCGGTCCTGCGCGACGGGCTCGGCAGGTTCGCCTGGTCGGATGCCGCGACCGCGTTCCGACGCCGATTGGCCCTGCTGCGGCGAGAGCTCGGCGGCCCGTGGCCCGACGTGTCGGATGCCGGGCTGCTCGGCACTCTCGATGACTGGCTCGCTCCCGAGCTCGACGCCCTGGCGGGCGGCACCCCCGCAGCGCGAGTGGATCTGTCCTCGGCTCTGCGTCGACTGCTGCCCTGGCCCGAGGCGGCGCGCCTCGACGAGCTCGCACCCGAGCGCCTCGCGGTGCCGAGCGGATCCCGTATCCGCATCACCTACCCCGACCCGGACGACACCTCGGCACCCCCGGTCGTCGCCGTGAAGCTGCAGGAGTGCTTCGGCTGGGCCGAGACCCCTCGACTGGTCGACGGACGCGTGCCGGTGCTGTTCCACCTGCTGTCGCCCGCGGGGCGCCCTCTCGCGGTCACCGACGACCTCGCCTCGTTCTGGTCGGGCCCCTATGCCCAGGTTCGCGCGGAGATGCGAGGGCGCTACCCGAGGCATCCTTGGCCGGAGGACCCGTGGGCGGCCGCGCCCACGAAGCACACCAAGAACCGCGCCGCGCACTGACCCTGCCTCACGCGGTGCGACGTCGCAGGGTCAGCGATGCGAGGACGAGCGCCCCGACTCCGAAGGCGACGACGACCAGCAGGGGTCCGTACACGTCCCACCCCTCGTCGCCGGCCGTGACGGCGTTGATCGTGTCGATCGCATAGCTCAGCGGCAGCCAGTCCGAGATGGCGTACAACGCGTCGGGCATCTGATCGCGCGGCATGAAGAGCCCGCCGAGGATGATCTGCGGGAAGACGAGCAGCGGCATGAACTGCACCGCCTGGAACTCGGTCTGCGCGAACGCGCTCGCGAGGAGCCCAAGCGCGGTGCCCAGGAGAGCGTCGACGACGGCGACGAGCCCGAGCTGCCAGAGCTCACCCTCGACGTCGAGCCCGCAGACGCCGACCGCGAACGACACGGTGATGATCGCCTGCAGCAGCGCCATCAGCCCGAACGCCAGGGCATAGCCGAGAATGAAGTCGGCCTTGCCGAGCGGAGTGGTCATCAGACGTTCGAGGGTGCCGGAGCGTCGCTCCCGCAGGGTGGTGATCGAGGTGATCAGGAACATCACGATGAATGGGAACAGCGCGAGGATCGCTCCCCCGAACTGATCGAACACGCCGTCCTGATCGCTGAAGAGCCACGCGAAGAGTCCGACCAGCAGGCTCGGCGCGATCAGCATCAGCGCGATCGAGCGAGGATCGTGCCGCAGCTGTCCGAGCACCCGGGCGGCGGTGGCGAGCATCCGACCGCCGTTCATTCCGAGGCCTCCCGCCGTGCGCGCCGGGTGCTGCCCGCCGCTGGACCCCCGGTCGCTCGGCTGTCCCGCTCGATCAGGGCGAGGAACGCCGCCTCGGGCTCCGTCGTGCCCGTGTCGGCGAGGAGTCCGGATGGGTCCGTGTCGGCGATGATCCGCCCGCCCCGCATCAGCACGAGCCGATCGCATCGCAGCGCCTCGTCCATCACGTGACTCGAGACGATCATGGTGACGCCGCGCGCGGCGAGGCCGCGGAACAGGTCCCACAGTTCGGCGCGCAGCACGGGGTCGAGGCCGACCGTGGGTTCGTCGAGGACGATGAGCTCGGGGGATCCGATCAGTGCCATCCCCAGCGAGATGCGCGTCGCCTGGCCACCGCTGAGCGAGTCGACGAGCTGGGCGGCCTGCGCCCGAAGCCCGACCTCGTCGAGCACCCGGTCGACGTCGCCCTTCGGTGCTTTCAGCACCGCCGCGAAGTACGAGAGGTTCTGCCGGACGGTGAGATCGCCGTACACGGCGGCACCCTGTGTTCCGTACGCCACCCGATGCCGCAGCCGCGGCGATCCGCCCGGTTCTCCCAGCACCGTCACCGTGCCGGCGGCGATCCGCTGCACACCCACGATCGAGCGCATCAGCGTGGTCTTGCCGCATCCCGAGGGACCCAGCAAGCCGGTGATCTCGCCCCGGGGGATCACCAGGTCGACACCGTCGAAGACCTGCGTCCTTCCCCGTCGCACTCGCAGCCCCGAGATCTCGACCGCCGCTTTATTCATCATGTGATGAATTATGCGCCGCGCGAGTCGCGGGGTCAACGGGTACTCGTGCCGAAGCCGAGGCGGGATGCAGGCGGCAGTGCGGCGCGTGGCCCGCGCTATTCGAAGAGGTAGCGCTGCACGGTCGGTCCGACCCGCGAGACGATGTCATCGACGGATGCCGAGGCGATCGGCGCGAGCCGCAGCACGTAGCGCGTGAGCAGCAGGCCGGCGATCTGCGAGGCGACGAGTGTGGCACGCAGCTCGGCATCCGCGACGCCGAGCGTCTTCGCGATCCGGCCGATGAGTTCGCGCGAGAGGAACCCCGCGAGAAGGGGCGTGGTGAGCCGGCTGCCGATCGCCGTCCGAATGAGCATGACGCCGCGGCGACGGATGTCGGGCTGCTCGAAGGCCTCGAGCACGTACCGCACGAGACGCTCGCCGACGGCGTCACGCGGACCCGCGACGATGGCCGGCACGTCGATGTCGGGGCGCAGCGGAATGCCGACCGCCTCAGCGAAGAGGTCTGCCTTCGTGCCGAAGTAGTGGTGCACGAGCGCCGAGTCGACGTCGGCACGAGCCGCGATCGAGCGCACCGTCGTGCCGTCGTATCCGTGCTCGCCGAACTCGTCGACTGCGGCGGCGATGATGCGTTCGCGCGCATCGGACACGCCACGCGGACGCCCGCGCTTCTTGGGCGCACGCTGCTCGGTCATGGCGCCAGCCTACGACCAGATCTGCGCGCTCCCCTCAGTCGAGCAGATGCCGCAGGTACCGCGGCGGGTCCTGCAGGAACGACCGCCAGTGGTTCACCAGCTCGAGGTCGTTCCACTCGGCGGGACGGATGCCCCACTCCCCCACTTCGAGGATGCGAGCTCCCGGCAGCGCGGCGAGCACCGGCGAGTGCGTCGCGCACAGCACCTGACCCCCGTCGTCGACGATGCGCTGCAGCACCGCGATGAGGGCGAGGGTGGACTGGAACGAGAGCGCTGCCTCTGGCTCGTCGAGACAGTAGAAGCCGGGTTCATCGAATCGGCTGTCGAGCAGAGCGAGGAAGGACTCGCCGTGGCTCATCTCGTGGAACGCCACGTCGCCCCTCGCGGAGGGATTCTCTTCGAGGTAGGTGTAGAACGAGTGCATCGTCTCGGCTCGCAGGAAGAATCCCCAGCGGTTGGCTCCGACTCCGCGCTGCAGCTGCAGCCACTCCGACAGCGGCGACTCGCTGGGGCGCGTGCTGTGCATCGCCTGGCGGGACCCTCCCTCGGGCGAGAGCCCGTAGGCGACGGCGATGCCCTCGACGATCGTCGACTTGCCGCTGCCGTTCTCGCCGACGAGGAAGGTCACCCCGGGAGCGAGATCGATGCCTTCCTCGAGCACCTGGGCGACGGCGGGAATGGTGGTAGGCCACATGCGGCCGGAATCCGGCGCGTCACCATTCGCGCGCACGGCGACGATGGGCTGCTCCCGCCGCCTGCGACTGCCCGGGGTCCAGATCGATTCCATGCGCGCCTCCTCAGAGGAGGCTATCCGCAGCCACCGACGCGCTCGGAGTGACTCAGCACTCGATGACGTTGACCGCGAGACCACCCTCGCTGGTCTCCTTGTACTTGGTCGACATGTCGATTCCGGTCTGGCGCATCGTCTCGACCACCGCGTCGAGGGAGACGTAGTGGCTGCCGTCGCCGCGCAGCGCCAGACGGGCGGCAGTGACCGCCGTCGACGCGGCGATCGCATTGCGCTCGATGCACGGAATCTGCACGAGGCCGCCGATCGGATCGCAGGTGAGCCCGAGGTGGTGCTCCATCGCGATCTCGGCGGCGTTCTCGATCTGCCGGTTGGTGCCGCCCATCACGGCGGTGAGCCCTCCGGCAGCCATCGCGCAGGCCGAGCCGACCTCGGCCTGGCAGCCGCCCTCGGCCCCCGAGATCGAGGCGTTGGCCTTGAACAGCGAGCCCAGCGCCGTGGCCGTGAGGAGGAACCGACGGATGCCACGGCGGCGGTTCGCGTCGGCGACGGCGTCGTCATCCTCGGCCTGCGCCGCCTCGATCGCCCGCGTGCCGTCGAAGCCGAGCAGCGCACTGCCGACGAGTTCTCCGTACGGCGTCACGGCATTGCCCGCACCGAGGCCCGAATCCGCCAGGAACCGCCACCAGTACATCGCGACGGCGGGGAGGATGCCGGCCGCGCCGTTGGTCGGCGCCGTGACGACGCGACCGCCCGCCGCGTTCTCTTCGTTGACCGCGAGCGCGAAGGCACCGAGCCACTCTCCCGGCAGCTCGCGATGACCGTCGGCCTCCGCCTCCTCGAGCTGCGCGCGGATCATGCTCGCCCGCCTCTTGACCTTGAGCATCCCCGGCAGGACGCCGTCCGAGTGCAGTCCGTTCTCGACGCACGCAGCCATGGCGTCCCAGATCGCATCGAGTCCGGCGGCGACCTCTTCTTCCGAGCGCTCAGCGGTCTCGTTGAGTCGCGCGATCTCGGCGATCGACAGTCCGTGCTCGTCGCACAGTGCGAGCAGCGACGCGGCGTCGGCATACGAGTAGGGCAGTGGGGCCGAGGCGAGCTTCGCCTCCTCGCCGTCCCGGCGGATGAACCCGCCGCCGACGGAGTAATAGGTCTCTTCGGCGACGACACCGCCGGCATCGTCCCGGGCGGTGATGGTCATCGCGTTCGGATGACCGGGCATCCGGGTTCGCGGCTCGAAGACGATGTCGGCCTTCGAGAACGGGATCTCATGGACCCGGTCGACGCGGACCGTGGCGCCGTCGCGAAGGTCGGTCCAGGCGGCGCGCACGTCGGCCGGGTCGCAGCTCTCCGGCGACAGCCCGCGAAGGCCCGCGACGACCGCATCCGGCGTGCCGTGACCGATTCCGGTGGCGCCGAGAGAGCCGTACAGCGTGCATGCGATGCGGGCGACGCGATCGAGAGCTCCGGACGAGCGCAGGCGCTGAGCGAACGCGAGGGCCGCCCGCATCGGCCCGACCGTGTGGGAGCTCGAGGGGCCCACTCCGATGGAGAAGAGATCGAAGGCCGAGACGTACGCTGTCACCTCCTCAGCCTACGTCGTGCGCAGGAAGACGGACGCTCCGGAGGCTGTCGTCAAGGCCCTTCTCGCCTCGCAGCCGCGGACGGATGCTGGGGGTGCACTCGATGCGAAAGGGACGATCATGACGAACAGCACGCCCGAGCAGGACCCGACCTCCGGCCTCGACCCCGAGGCCCAGACTCCCACTCCGACGCCCTCGTCCGGCGATGCCGGCGAGTTCAAGGATCCGGCGAACACCGCCGAGAAGCCGGCGGAGGCGGAGTCCCCCGAAGACGCGGATCCGTCGGAGGTTCCGAGCAACGACGAACTCGAAGAGCCGAGCACCGAGAAGGAGCCCTCGGAAGAGCCCAAGGCTCCGTCGCGAAACGACCCCGAGCCCGACCATGAGGCGGTCGGGATCGGGGTCATCGACGGTCCGGAGACCGACGAGGGCGACTGAGCGACTCCTACCTCGCTCGACCACCCCACCGCTCCCGTCGCGATGCACCCTGCGACGGGAGCGAGTTCGGATGCGGCTATTCGACGAGCTTGCCCTCGGTGTCGACCTCGCGCATGAGCTCGGCGATCTCGGCGGGGATCTCCGGGATCGACTCGCGCGTGACTCCGCCGGTCGGCGACCAGACGAGGTTGACCTGCAGCGTCGGGTCGGTGTCGGGGTAGTCGCTGCGGTTGTGACATCCGCGCGTCTCCCGACGCTCCAGCGCCGCCTCGAGAGTGGCTCGGGCGGCGAGCGCCGATGCCTTGAGGTCGAAGGCATGCGCGAGATCCTGGAATCCGGCGATGTCCGGGTGGATGCCGATGTCCTCCATCCGCCCCTCGATCATGTCGAGTTCGGCGAGGCCGGCACGGAGTCCGTCCTCCGACCGCACGACACCGGCGTGCTGGGTCATGGTGTTGCGGATCGCGCGCTGCAGGGCTCGCACATTCTCGCGACCGTCGGCCGTGAGGAGGTCATCGATCTCGGCGCGGGCCTGGGCGACCGCGTCCGCCGAGCGGCGCTGAGCGTCGAGCCCCGCGGCATGCGCCATGGCCGCCTGCCCGACGATGCGCCCGTAGACGAGCAGCTCGATGAGCGAATTGCCGCCGAGGCGGTTGGCTCCGTGCAGGCCGCTCGATGCCTCGCCGATCGCGTAGAGCCCGTCGACGTCGGTCTGGTGGTCGTCGGGACGCACCCACACGCCACCCATCGAGTAGTGCGCGGTGGGCGCGATCTCGATCGGATCGGTCGTGATGTCGAGCATCTGCAACTCCATCATCGTCTGGTAGACGCGGGGCAGACGGGTCATGATCGTCTCGCGCGGCAGATGCGAGACGTCGAGCCAGACGCCGCCGTTCTCGGTGCCCCGCCCTTCGGCGATCTCGGTGTACGCGGCGAGCGCGACACGGTCGCGTGTCGAGAGCTCCATGCGCTCCGGATCGTACTTCGACATGAAGCGCTCACCGAGGGCGTTGCGCAGGATCCCGCCCTCGCCGCGGGCCGCCTCCGAGATCAGGGTCCCGGCGGCGTTCTCGGGCTCGATGATCCCGGACGGGTGGAACTGCACGAGCTCCGGGTCCCGCAGGCGGGCGCCCGCATCGACCGCGAGCCGGAACGAGTCTCCGGTGTTCTCGTCCCGTCGTGACGAGGTGCGGCGCCAGATGCGGTTGTGCCCGCCCGCGGCGAGGATCACGGCATCCGCGTGGATGAGGTAGCGCGTGCCGTCCGACTGGTCGAAGCCGTAGGCGCCGAAGACGACGTTGTCGCGCACGAGCAGACGCGTGATGTAGACGTGGTCGAGGATCGGCACCTCGAGCTGTTCGGCCTTCGCGACGAGGGTGCGCTGGATCTCGAGACCCGTGTAGTCGCCGGCGAAGGCCGTGCGACGGAAGGTGTGCGCCCCGAAGAACCGCTGCGAGATGCGGCCGTCGTCCTCGCGGGCGAAGTCCATGCCCCAGCGCTCGAGATCCCGGATGCCGCGCTCGGCCCCCTGCGTCACGATCTCGACCGTGTGCGGGTTGGCGAGCAGGTAGCTCTCCTTGATCGTGTCGGCGGCGTGCTGCTGCCAGCTGTCGGCCTCGTCCATGGTGCCCAGCGCGGCGTTGATGCCGCCGGCGGCGAGCGAGGTGTGCGCGTCCTGGCGCGGGCGCTTGCCGACGGCAAGGACGTCGATGCCGTGCTCGGCGACCTCGATCGCCGCCCGCAGCCCGGAGCCGCCGGTGCCGATGACCAGGACCGTGGTGGAGATCTGACGTTCGCGAGTGCTCATGCCTTCCACGCTAAGTACGGCGCCCCGATAACTCCAATGCATTGTTCTACTGGTATCGATACACTGAAAACATGAACCTCGAGCAGCTCCGCGGGTTCGTCGAGGTCGCCCGCCTCGGCCATTTCACCCGCGCCTCCGAGCACCTGCACCTCGCCCAGCCGTCGCTGAGCCGACAGATCTCCACACTCGAACGCGAGCTCGGCGCCGAGCTCTTCCACCGGGCGCGCGGGCACATCGGACTCACCGCCGCCGGAGAGGCCCTGCTCCCCCGCGCTCAGCGCATGCTCGCCGAGTCCGACGCGATCCGCGAGGAGATGGCCGAACTCGCCGGACTCCGCCGTGGCCGCGTGCGACTCGGCGCACCGCCCACCCTCTGCATCAGCCTCGTCGCCGAGGCGATCAGCACCTTCCACGCCGCCCACCCGGGCGTCGACCTGCACCTCACCGAGAGTGGGTCGAGGCTGCTCGTCGATCAGCTGGCCGTGGGTGCCGTCGACATCGCGCTCATCACGGAGTCGGAAGGTCCGCCGCCGTCGGGCTTCAGCCTGACGCGCATGCCGCTGCTGACCGAAGAGCTGGTGGTCGTGTCCGCGGCATCCGAGCCTCCCGTCTCGACCTCCACGGTGATGAGCCTCGCCCACCTCGCCACCCTGCCGCTGATCGCGCTCGACGAGACCTATGAGCTGCGGGCGACGACAGATGCAGCCTTCCGCTCGGCAGGGCTGACCCCGAACTTCGTCCTCGAGGGCGCCGAGATGGACGCGCTGCTCCGCTTCGTCGAACGAGGCGTCGGCGTGGCCGTGGTTCCGGCGATGGTGCTGCTCGATCAGCCGGCGCTGCGGTCGGTCAGGATCTCGCACCCGATGATGAGGCGCACGGTGAGCCTGGCCCACCGTGCGGACGTCACGCCGGCCGTCGCGGTGGCCGCGATGCGTCACGTGATCGTCGGCACGGCCGCTGAGGTCGCCCGCCGAGACCCTGCCATCACGAGCCTGCTCGACTGAGGTCGCTCAGGCGTCCTCGTACTCGTCGGGAGACCACTCGTCGCGCCAGTCGATGATCGGCCGGTCGCCCTCGAATCGGATCGGCAGCCAGACGTAGTCGGCGATCGAGGTGTCGACGTAGGCGAATTCCTCCATCGGCTCGTCGCCGTCCCTCCCCGGTGCGAAATGCTCGATGAACGCCTGTCGCGCGCGGTCGCCGTGCTCGAGATACCGCGGCAGCCACCGATCGGCGACGGCGATATAGAGGTCCTTCTTTCCTGGATGCCGGAACACCGATGAGATCTGGGAGTGGTACGAGGTGCGCGACTCGTCGCCCGGATGCAGGTCGCCGAGCACCTCGAACGGACCGTGATAGCTTCGCGCCACCGCCGACTCGGACGGGTTCGGGTAGTACCCCGTGGTGCCGGAGGTCAGCAGGTAGTGCAGTCCGCCGCGCTGGAAGTGCGCCGGAGCCTCGCGCACGTACGGCGGCTGCGGCTGCGGGAAGTGGGTCGAGTAGTACCCGGTGACATCGGTGTAGTCGCTGGTGAGGTCGGCGCAGATCATCTCGAAATGCACCCGTTCGAAGTAGTAGTACCCCTTGCCGTCGTGCGGATCGACGACCAGATCGAAATCCCCGGCGCTCATGTCGAGCGGACGCAGCCAGGTGCGCTGGATCTCGTACGGACCGAGGATGCTGTCACTGGTGAGCACCGTCGAGCGCTGAACCGATCCCTTCGTCATGACCTTGACCCAGCACACGTACGTGCGGGTCTCGGCGTTGAAGATGATGTGCGGTCGGTCGAGCCCCTGAGTCGGATGCAGCGGTGAGGACTCGTCGTCCTCGTCCGGCGGGATGATGACACCCCGGTCGTCCCAGTTCACGAGGTCGATCGACGAGTAGCACCGCACTCCCCAGTGCCAGATCCCGCTCCCCGGCGTCGAGAACTCCTTGTTCTCGCCGTACCAGTAGTGCACGCCGTCGACGGTGATGACGGATCCGCCGTGGGCGTGGATGCGCTCGCCTTTCGTGTCGAGCCACACCTGCCCCGGCCGGATGTGCTGCTGAGTCATGCTGCTCCCTCGGTCTCGAGAACGGGCTCCGGTCTGCGCCAGCCGAAGAACGGCCGTTCGGGGTCGTCCTCCACGGCGCGGAACGTCGTGGTGAACGAGTGGCGCCCGGGGCCGACGGGGATCTCCTCCGCGGATCCCGGAAGAACGAGCACGCCGACGGATGCCGCGGGCACCTCGACGTCGATGGACAGGCGCTCGCCGTCACGCCGCCACGCGATCGACGCCGTGCCGCGAACGCTGTCGTACCGCGCCCTCGCGTGCTCGAGACGACCGCCCGGCCGCGGCTCGAAGCGGATCCTCTCCCACCCGGGCGCATCCGCCGCGAGCCCCGCGACCACCCGGTGCAGGAAGTCGGCGACGGCTCCGAGCGCGTAGTGGTTGAACGACGTCATGTCGCCGGGGTTGATGGATCCGTCCGGCAGCATGCTGTCCCAGCGCTCCCAGATCGTCGTCGCTCCCATGCTGACCGGATACAGCCAAGACGGCAGCTCGTCCTGCAGCAGCAGGTGATAGGCGTAGTCCATGCTCCCGGCGCGCACCAGCGCATCGCAGATGATCGGGGTGCCGACGAAACCGGTCGAGATGTGGAAGCCGCCCGCTCCGACGAGCTCCTGCAGCCGCGAACCGGCCCGCCGCACCTGCTCCTCGTTCTCGAAGAGCTCGAACACCAGCGCGACGGCGATCGAGGTCGGAGTGTCGCTGACCACGCGGCCGCTGTCGCTGAGGAATTCATCCTGGAAGGCCCGGGACGCTCGTTCCGCGACACCGCGATAGTGCGCGGCATCCGCCTCCTCGCCGAGCAGAGCAGCCGCGTCGGCCACGATGCGCGCCGTGCGCACGTGATAGGCCGTCGCGACCAGGTACTTGTCGGTGTGGGACTTGCCGGGGTCCTCCGGTGGTGCGGTCGGGTCGAGCCAGTCGCCCAGCTGGAAGCCGGTGTTCCAGAGTCCTGTGTGATCGGTGAGCTCGTCGACCAGGTCGACCCAGGCGCGCATGCTCGGGTACTGGTCGGAGAGGATCCGGATGTCGCCGTCGTTGCGGTACATCTCCCACGGCACGATCACGGCCGCATCGCCCCACGCGGCCGTCGGGAAGTTCGGGAAGCCGCACTCGACCCACGGTACGAAGTTGGGTACGTGCCCCTGATCAGCCTGCTCGACAGCGAGGTCGCGCAGCCATCCGGTGAGAGTGCCGTGGGCCGCGAACAGGCGCAGCGCGGTGGGCGCGAACACCTGGATGTCGCCGGTCCACCCCACGCGCTCGTCACGCTGCGGGCAGTCGGTCGGCAGATCGACGAAGTTGTCGCGCATGCTCCACACGACGTTCGAGTGCAGCCTGTCGAGCCCGTCGTTCGACGACTCGAACCAGCCGGTGCGCCGCATGCCGGTGTGGATCACCACCGCCTCGACGTCTCCGTCGCGGAGCTCGCCCGGCCAGTTCTCGAGCTCGGCGTACTGGAAGCCGTGGATCGTGAAGCGAGGGGTGTAGATCTCCTCACCCGAACCCGCGGCGGTGTAGCTGTCGACCGATGTCGCCGCCCGGAGCGGACGGATGCCGAGTTCGCCGTTCTCGATGACCTCCGCGTGGTGGAGCGTCACGGTGTGACCGGCATCCGCTCGCACCCGGATACGGAGCACCCCCGAGATGTTCTGACCGAAGTCGAGGCGGATGCGGCCGCTCGGCTGACGCTCGACCGTGACCGGGCGCAGCGTCTCGGTCTCCTGCACCGGCAGAGCGGTCGGCGGTTCGATCGCCGCCGGGAAATCGGTTCGGGGCAACATGGCCGCCGGACTCCAGCTGGAGGCGTCGAATCCCGGCGCGGACCAGCCGTCCTCCGTCAACCGCGCATCGAAGCTCTCGCCCTCATACAACCCGACCGCGGTGATCGGCGACGGCGCCGTGAGCCACTCGAGGGCCACCTGTCGAGTGACACCGTCCGCCGTGGTGACCTCGAGCTGCGCGAGCAGCGCGACATCCGATCCGTAGATGTCCCACACGCCCCCGTCGAACCCGATGTGGCCGCGGTACCAGCCGTCGGCGAGCCATGCGCCGATCACGTTCTCTCCGGCACGAAGCGCCGCGGTGACGTCGTGCGTCTGGTAGCGCAGACGATGGCCGTAGCTCGTCCACCCCGGTGCGAGCACGTCGTCCCCGATGCGCTCGCCGTTGACCTCGAGCTCGTACACGCCGTGCGCCGTGGAGTGGATCCGGGCCCGCACGATGTCGCCGGGCAGTGCACCCTCGGCGATGGCAGCCCGCAGCAGATACGCGGGCCGCGGTGCCGTGCGGTCGGCCACGACCGAGGGCGAGGCGAAGTCGACCTGCCAGTCGTCACCGAGCCCGGACTCGATCCGCACCGTTTCGCTCCAGGGGCCGGAATCGAGGGCGCGGATGCGCAGGTCTCCCCCGGCGCGTGGCGCGAGAGGCGCGAACGGCCAGGCGACGCGCTGCGTCGACGTCGTGCGCTCGGCGCGCACCGTTCCGTCGTCGGCGACGAACTCCAGTTCGAAGGCGTCGGCCGCAGCATCCGCCACGAAGGAGATCCGTGGTTCGGTTTCGCCGATGCCGAGAGTCTTGCCTCCGCGCCTGTTCTCCAGCCAGATCTCGATGATGTTCGTCATGTCAGCCCTTCACCGATCCGGCGGTCAGGCCCTTCATGACCTGCTGGTTGAGGAACACGTAGATGAGCAGCGTCCCGAGCACGTTGACCGAGATCGCGGCGAAGGTCGGCCCGTACTGCACCGCTCCGTACTCTCCGGTGAAGTTGAGCAGTCCGACCTGGATCGTGCGCAGGTCGCTGCTGTTGGTGAACGTCAGGGCGATGAGCAGGTCGTTCCAGAGGAAGAAGAACTGCACGAGACCGATCGTGAACAGGGCGTTCTTGACCAGCGGGAGGCCGATCGAGAAGAACGAACGGAAGATGGATGCGCCGTCGAGTGTCGACGCCTCGAAGATCTCCCGAGGCACCGAGCGGAAGAAGGTCGCCATCATGAACACGGTCAACGGCATCCCCAGCGCCACGTAGGTGATGATGAGCGGCCACAGCGTGCCGGTCATGTTCGTGCGGAAGTAGATCGTGAACAGCGGCAGCAGGATCATCTGCGCAGGCACCATGATGCCCGCGAGGAAGAGCAGCAGCACCGTGCCGCGCCCCTTCCAGACCATGACCTCGAGCGCGAAGCCGGCTGCGGTGCCGAAGACCAGGATGATCGCCAGCGACGGGAACACTGCGACGACGCTGTTGAGGATGTACTTGCCGAACTCGCCGGTGGTGAACACCTCGATGTAGTTGACGATGTCCCACGACTGCGGCAGAGCCCAGAACGGCTCGTTGAGGAACTCGTTCTGCGTCTTGAACGACCCGAGCAGCATCCACAGGATCGGATAGACCTCGACGATGAGCAGCACGGCGATGAGCAGCCGGATCGGCAGCCGTCGGAAGAAGTCTCTGGCGCCTCGACGGTTCGGATCGACGTCGCGGCGGGTGGGCAGCGGGGTGCCCGTGACGATGGCGGTTGTCGCACTCACTGGTTCAGTCCTTCGTCAGATCGCGGCGGGTGGAGCGGAAGATGAAGACCGTGAACAGCAGGCACAGGATCGTCAGCATGAGGGCGATCGTGCTCCCGTACCCGTAGTCGCCGTAGGCGAACGAGGTGCGGAACATGTACAGGGTCAGCGGCGTGGTCGCGTTGCCGGGTCCGCCGTTGGTCAGCGCCACGACCGTGTCGAAGACCTTCAGCGTGCCGTTGATGCTGAAGATGATCGATGACAGCAGCACGGGCAGCGACAGCGGCAGGACGATCGTGCGGATGAGCTTCCAGCCGGATGCCCCGTCGATGCGCGCCGATTCGATGAGCTCGTCAGGGATGTCGACGAGTCCGGCGTACAACAGCACGGCATAGAAGCCCATCGACCGCCAGAGGTCCATCGCGATGATCACCCAGAAGGAGGCATCAGGAGTGCCGAACCAGTCGAGGTTCTGCCCGCCGAGGATCCCGAGGAACGAGTTCACCGGTCCGACGGTCGGCGCGGCCTCGAACAGTCGCTGGAACAGCAGCGCGACCGCCACCGTGGGGAGCACCACGGGGAAGAACACGATCGTGCGGATGATCCCCGATCCCTTGCGCAGCCAGAAGACGTACATCAGAGAGAGCAGATAGCCCACGATCACCTGCAGGGCGGTGAGGATGAGCGCGTACTTCAGGGTGAAGAAGATCGCGTCCCAGGCGGCGGGGTCCTGGAAGAACTTGGTGAAATTGTCGAACCCGTTGAAGGTGAAGCCCGTGATGGGGTTGCCGTCCTGCACCGTGTAGAACAGCGACCACACGATCGGGACGAGCATGACGAGGGAGTAGACGAGCAGCGCGGGTCCGAGCAGGACGAAGATGGCGCGCTTGTCACCGAGGACTTTGTGCATGGTGGATCTCCTGATGCGACGAGGACGGTCTCGGGGCGGGCGGATGCCCGCCCCGAGAGTGGGTCAGCCTTCGTCGTTGGCGGCCTGGACGAGCGTCATGAACTCTTCGCCGGAGAGGCTGCCGTTGGCGAGACCTGCACCGTTGTTCTGGCTGATGCCGGTCGCCTTCGGGGTGAAGAGCGCCTCGAACCAGAGCACGCTCGACGGAGCGTTCGCGATCTCGTCCTGCACGGTCTGCGTCGTCGAGGGCAGATCGGCGGGAGGGTTGTCGACCACGAAGCCCGAGACGACACCGCTCTCGTTCAGCGCCGTGTCGCCGTAGCCCTCAGCGATGCACTTCAGCCACGCGGCCGCTTCATCGTCGTAGTTCTTCTCGGCGAACATCACCGGGATGCCGACGTTGGCCGGGATCTGGTCGATGCTGCCCTCGCCGCCCTCGACTGCGGGGAAGCGCGCGAAGCCGACGTTGTCGACCCCGATCTGGTTCTGCTCCTCGTCGTTGAAGTTCGCCAGCGCCCAGCTGCCCATGTAGTAGAAGGCGGCTTTCCCGCTGAGGAACAGGTTCATCGAGGCGTTGTAGTCGATCGAGCCGACGGCGTCACCGAAGTATCCGGCCTTGCCGAGTTCAGCGACCGCGTCTGCGGCGGCGACGTATTCGGGGTCCGTCAGCTTCGCATCGCCGTCCGCGACCTTCTGGAGTGCGTCGGGGCCGAGCGCGCGGAAGATGTAGTCGCCGACGAGGCGGGTGACGGGCCAGCCGTCCTTGCCCGCGGTGGCGAACGGCTGGACGCCGGCGTCCTTGAGCGTGGCTGCGGCATCGACGAGGTCGTCCCACGTCTCGGGCACCTCGATGTCGTTCTTCTCGAGAAGCTCCTTGTTGTACCAGAACCCCTCGATGTTGAACTCGGTCGGCAGTGCGTACAGCGCACCGTCACCATAGAGCGCCTTGACCGTCGATTCAGCCGCGGGCAGCAGCCGGTCGGAGACGCCCAGGTCGTCGAGCGCCTGGGAGAGGTCGAGCACCTTGCCCCCGTCGATGAACTCCGACATGAGCGCGGGGGTGCCGGCAGCCATCTGCATGTCCGACAGACCGTCCTGACTCGCGAGCAGCTGGAGCTGCTGGTCCCACTGCGTGCCCGAGATGTCATCGGACGTCAGCGGCGCCGCGTCGGCCGCAGCCTTGCACTGGTCGCCGGCGAGGGTCTCGAGCGTGCTGATGATCGTGGTGTTCTCGGTCTGGCCGAGATAGGTGAATTCGCCGGAACCGGCGCCGGACTCGGAGCCCGATCCTCCGGAGCCGCCGGAGCAGGCGGAGAGCGCGAGAGCGCCGACGCCGATGAGCGCGATTGCGGGGGCCAGGCGACGGGCGCGCCTCATTGCTGTGGTCACTGTTCCTCCTTGAAGAGCGACGCCTCTTTTGAAGCGCTTCATTCACACCATGCCATAGAAAAAAAGGCATTGTCAAGAGAGTTACGCATCACAAATGAAGCGCTTCACGAATAGTGATGCTCTAGAGTTGAAGAGCCAGGTCATGGCGACGATGCCGAGGAGGATGACGTGACCGACACTCCCCCGCCCGGGCGGTCGAAGCCCAGCATGGCGGACGTCGCCGCTCACGCGGGAGTCGCCCTCGGCACTGTGTCCAACACCCTCAACAATCCCGAGAAGGTGCGAGAGGCGACCCGCCGCAAGGTGCTGTCATCCATCGCCGAGCTCGGATTCGTCCGCAATGATGCTGCGCGCTCTCTCGCCGCGGGAAACAGCACCTCGGTCGGCCTGGTGCTGGCCGACCTCGGCAACTCCTTCTTCGTCGACATCGCGCGCGGCGCCGAGAGAGCGCTGCGGCGCCACAAGATGGACGTGCTGATCGTCAACTCGGACGTCGACCCCGATCGCGAGGTGCACAACCTCGAGCTGCTCGACCGTTCGCGCGTGGCCGGCATCATCCTCGCCCCTCTCGACACGGCGCTCGCGAAGTCACCGCACCCCGAGAACCGCACCACTCCGACCGTGCTGGTGAACTTCGAGTCCCCGTCTCTCGCGTACCCGGGAGTCACCGTCGACGAGCGCCACGGCGGGGCGCTCGCCGCATCGCACCTGATCGCGCTCGGGCGCCGACGACTTCTCTTCGTAGGCGGTCCGCGTTTCCTCACGGCCGTCAACCAGCGCTGGGAGGGCGCCGAGCAGGCGACCGCCGCGCACCCCGACGCGCGCATCGAGATCCTCGAGACGCGAGGCGTGAACATCAGGCACGGACGGGATGCCGGACGGCAGATCCTCGCCCGCGGTGCGGGCACCTACGACGCGATCGTCGCGGCATCCGATCTCGTGGCCATCGGCCTCATCCAGATCCTCAACGAGGTGACCGGATTCTCGGTTCCGAACGACATCGCCATCACCGGCTACGACAACAACCACTTCGCGTCCGAGAGTGCGATCCCGATCAGCACGGTGAGTCAGCCGGGCGAGGAGATGGGCGCCGTCGCAGCAGATCTCCTGCTGGAGCGCATCGCCGACCCCGGTGCGGCGGCGCGCAGCGTCACCCTCGAGCCGCGCCTGCTCCCCCGCACGTCCACCCTCGGCGAGATGTGGCGCAGGGACTGACCCGCAGTCTTGTCCCCGCTCGCTCGCTGCGACGGAGATCACCCGTGCCGAAGGTCTGAAACTCGCATCCGCTCCTTCACAGCGTGAGTTCTCCTTCGCTGGACGGGCGTTCGCTGGACGGGCGTGAGGGCCGAAAAGTGGAGCCGAAGATGGAGACCGCATGGATGCCGGACAACGCAAAACCCCCGCCGCTTTCGCGACGGGGGTTTCAGCTGATGTGCGCCCGAAGGGACTCGAACCCCTAACCTTCTGATCCGTAGTCAGATGCTCTATCCATTGAGCTACGGGCGCTCCTGGACCGCTCAGCGGGCCGTAGAACAGCCTACAACAGACGAGACGCGAAAGCGAAACGAGCGCTCACTCGTCACTGTCGGGCGTGTTCTGCTTGTTCTTCCGCTTCGCTTTCGCACGCTGCAGAGACGACAGCGCCTGCAGGTCGACGAGTCGCAGCGCCTGCATCCGCGCCTCGCGCATCCGGTCGTAATCGGGGTCCTGATCGGGTCGCATGCCCTCGACGCGCAGCCGACGATCGAGGTTGTGCCGCACGTCAGCCCAGGCGCCTTCGCGCGCCTCTTCGACGATGACGCGCAGGGCGGCCTCGTCCTCCATCATGTCGCGCAGCTTGGTCGCGACCCCGTGCGACTGCTTGGCCCTCCGACGCAGGTTGCGCACGTCGCGGTCCCGGTAGTCATGGGTTCCCGAGGGGTCGGAATGGCGACCGCGAGCGCGTTTGCGCAGCTCGGTCAGGTTGCGCTCGACCTCTTCGGACTCCTCGGCCATCGCCCGCAGCGCTTCCCGCGCATCGGCGACGTACTTGTCCGTGTCGAAGACGCCGTTCTCGGCGATCGTGCCGATGAGGATGTGATTCTTCACGGCGAGGCGCGCCGCAGCGGTCGCGATCGCAACGCCTTCGGCGATGGCATCCGCTGTTCGTCCCACCCCTACCTCCTCCCTTCGAGAGTACCGGTATCGCTCGGGGATGCAGTGGGCCAGAATGGATCGGAATCGGGTCTCTCCGACCCACTCCACGACCGGCTGCTCTCCCGATCGCCGCCAGGAGGGATGCGATGAAGCGTCTCACGCTCACCGGAAGCACGACGGTCATCACGGGCGCTGCGAGCGGGATGGGTGCCGACATCGCCCGGCTGCTCGCTCGCCGACGCGTGCATCTGGCGCTCATCGACCACAACGCCGACGGCCTCGCAGCCATCGCCGCCGAGCTCACGGGCGCCATCGTCACCACCCATGTGGTCGACCTCCGCGACGACGACGCCGTCTTCGCCACGGCCGCGGAGATCACCGCGGCGCACCCCAGGGCGAATGCTCTGATCACGTGCGCAGGCTCCTCGATGCTCGGCGACCTCGACCAGCTGACCATGGAGGAGATGCGCTGGCTGACGGATGTGAACCTCTGGGGCACGGTGTCGATCACGAAGGCGCTGCTCCCCGCCCTGCGCGCGGCGCCGGCCGCCCACATCACTCACCTCGCCAGCGTCTACGCGCTGGCAGCCCCCGCGGGACGCATCCCCTACTCCCTGAGCAAGTTCGCGGTGCGCGGGTTCTCCGAGGCCCTGCGCCACGAACTCGACGGCACCTCGGTGACGGTGGGAGCGGTGTATCCCGCCGGCGTGCGCACGGGCATCATCCTGCACGGACGGTATGCCGCGGCGATCGAGCCGGCCGTCGCCGCGCGAGCCGCGGCCGCCCAGGCGGCGATGTACCACACGGAGCCCGCGGATGCCGCGGCGCTGATCGTGCGCGCGACCGAACGTCGCCGCGCCCGCACGATGGTCGGACGCGAGGCGCGACTGATCGATGTGCTCACCCGCGTCGCCCCGTCGAGCTACTGGCGGGTCATGCGGCGTCCCCTGCGCGAGGCCATCGATACGACGACGCCGATCGCCTGAGTCAGCCGACTGCGCCGACCCAGATCCCGGACGCCCACGCCTGCTGGTCGGCGTCGCACCCGACAGATCCCGGATATCCGCGAACCACCGCCATGCAGTTCGCAAGGAACTCGGCGTCTCCTCCGAACGCGGAGTAGTAGGCATCTGACGACGTCAGGGCGCCCCACACCCGGAATTGGTAGATGTGCGCCAGCTCATGCGCCATCGCCCAGTACAGTCGGTCGGCACTCCAGTCGACGATGTCGGCGCGGTACTTGATGAAGCCGCCACTGTTCGCGCACGCCGGCGCGGTCCCTCCCGCACAGGAAGCCGATTCGTAGAGCCCGACTGCCCCGCCGCCGACCTGGTCGAGAGCGGCACGCACGCGCGCGTACCCGTCCGGACCGCTCGATGCCCACGCGGGGCCCGAGGGAGCGGCGTACTGCGCCGTCTCCCAGCTGCCGATGTCCTGACCCACCTTGTCGATGAGGGCATGCACGGTGGCGGTGGCGGCGACCACGGTCGCCGGGTTCTTGCGCTCGTCGAGCACGGACTGCTGGGCCGACTGCGCGGAGGCCCTGTGTGCCGAGGTGTCGACCTTGCCGGCTGCTCCCTCGATCGCCGCAGTCAGCGCCGCGATCTCGTCGACGAAAGCGGGCCGCACCTCGAGGACTGCGGCTCGCGCGGCGGTGTCCTTCTCGGCGATCGCGATCGATCCGTCGAGGTGGTCCGTGCGCATCTCCGCCGTACGGATCGACTGCGCCAGCGACTGCAGCTCGGCGATCGCCTCTGCCCTGTCCTCGTCCAGGGCCGCGGCGCGACCGACGACGCCCGCAGTCAGCATCACTGCTGCGACGATCGTGACGGAGAGGAACCGCCGGATCACAGCGTTCGCCTCACGGCAGGAACCCGGAGGTGTCGGTGAGCAGCGTCTCCTGTTCGGCGATGGTGGTGCGCAGTGCCGTCAGCTGCTCGGCAAGACGGAGGTTCACCTCGCGCGCGAGCTCGAGCCGCTCTTCCGCCTGGACGACAGCCGCCCTCGCCTCGGCGAGGGCATCCACACGCTGCTGATCCGCGACAGCGATGAGCACCGTTCCGCCGAGGAGCAGCAGTCCCCCCGCGACGACGGCGACGCCTCTCATATCGCTCCCCAGGACACGACTCTCCGGAACCATTCCGTATGGCCAATATATCCCCGCGGGAGACCGCTCTCCAGGCCGGTCGGTGGTCGGCCGCGCGGCGCGGTCGTGCGCTGCGTTCGCGCCGCACGCCGGGCCGGGACGCTCAGATCGAATAGGCCTGGTCGCTGAGGCGTCGCTCGGCGGCTTCCTGCCCGCTGGCCAGATGGCGCGGGACCATCACGCGCAGGGCGTCCGTGTCACGTGCGGCGACCGCTTCGAGGATCAGCCGATGCTCCTCGGCCATCGCGAGCAGATCGTCGTGCTGCCCGAAGAGCCAGCGCAGCCGTGTGACGAACACCGCGATGAGTTCGCCCAGCATCTCGTTGCCGGCGAGCTCGGCCGAGATCTCGTGGAACTCGCCCGCAGCGATTCGCGCTGCCTCGATCTCGCCCGCGGATGCTGCGGCGAATTCGCGCTCGTAGGCCGCCCGAAGCCGCGCGATCCCCTCGTCGGTGTGACGTTCGGCGGCGAAGACGAAGATCAGGGTCTCGATCGCCTCGCGGACCTCCCCGAAATCCCGGATGTCCCGATGCGTGAACTCCCGCACGACTGCCCAGGTCCGCGGGCGTGCGACGACCACTCCCTCGCCGACGAGAGTGCGGATGGCCTCGCGCACCGGAAGCCGCGAGACGTTGAGCTCGGCCGCGATATCTCGTTCGACCAGCCGGGAACCGGGGGCGCGCCGACCGAGCACGATGTCATCGCGAAGAACGCGCGTCACCCGCACCGACTCGAGTTCGCCGGTAGTCCCCACCCCCGCCATGACCGAATTGTCTCACTCGGAGCACCACCCGACAAGTTTGGTATCCCAACGCGGCGCATATGTTACGGGTGCTTCATCGGGGGCGGACAGAGAAAAGGGGAGCGAATGCCTCGGCATCCGCTCCCCTCGTCCGTGTCGTCAGGGCAGACGGTTGGCGATCGCGAGGTTCGCCGTCAGCTCGTCGGCGTTCTGGCGCACGACGTATGCCGGGCGATCGCGCTCGACCCTCCAGGACTCGCTGAGGGGTCCGACGTTGACCGTGTCGAAGCCGGCCTCGTCGTAGAAGCGGGTGACGAAGGCGACGGCCTCGGCGTCATCGCCCGCTGTGGCGAGGGCGCGTCGATCGGGTGTGCCCGCGGGCGATCCGTCGGTCGTGATGTCGGCCGCGAGGATGTGGTTGAACGCCTTGGCGATGCGCGACGTCGGCAGCTGCGCCTGCAGAAGCTCCGATGTGGTGGTCTCTCCGCGGTCGAGGGCCTCGATGTGCCCATCGCGCTCGAAGTAGTAGTTGTTCGTGTCGAGCACGATCTTGCCCGCGAGCTGCTCGACCGGCAGCTCGTCGATCTTGCCCAGGGGGACGGTGACGACCACGGCGTCTCCGGCCGCAGCGGCATCCACCGCGGTTGCGGCAGTCGCTCGATCGCCGAGTTCTGCGACGAGATCCGAGAGCGTCTCCGGTCCACGGGAGTTCGCGATCACCACGTCGTAGCCGTTCGCCACGGCGACCCGTGCGATCTGGCTGCCGATGTGTCCTGCACCGATGATTCCGAGAGTAGTCATGTGGGGCCCAACGCCCGTCCCGCGCCGCTATTCCCGCGCGACCCCGCGTGTCGCGATCACACCGTGAGCAGGAAGCGCTCCTCGACCCGCCGATAGCCGAGGCTCTCGTAGAGACGGATCGCGGAGGCGTTGAAACCGAAGACATGCAGCCCGATCGAGTCGGCACCTAGTCGTGCGGCCTCGCGCTCGGCCGCGAGCATGAGATCACGACCATAGCCCTTGCGGCGCTGGTCCTCGGCGACCTCGATGTCGAGGATGAACCCGTGCGGGCGCCCTCCTCGCCGACGGATGCCGATCCACAGCACCCCGACCTCGATGCCGTCCACGTGGGCGGTGAACAGCTCCTGCCCCTCCGAATCGATGCCGTCCGGCAGCTCGAGCTCCATCTGCCGGTGCGACTCGACGACGGCATCCTCCGCCGAATACCGACCGGATGCCACCAGGTCTTCCGCGAAGGCCGCCTCGGACGCGGCAGCGAAGCTCGCGAAGCGCTCCGGGGTCATCGGCGCCACGACGAACGCGCCGTCTGACGGCTGTGCCGCCCGAGACGGCAGCGGTTCGAGAAGCATCTGGATCGACGCGACCTCGAATCCCCGCCCCTCGACGAAACCGCGACCAGCGGTGTCGGACGAATGCAGGGCGACACTCAGACGACCGACCTGCTGCCTCCGCGCGAGCGTCGTCAGCTCGTCGAGGAGGCCGTCGAGCTGTCGGCCACTCGGCTCGGTCGCGAACGCGAGATCGACGATGAACAGCACGCCGTTGTTCGCGGCGAGCCAGACGGTGCCGATCCGGGCGTCGCCGTCATCGATCGTGAGGATGAGCGAGGTCTCGGTGTCGTGCCCTGCGGGGAGCAGCTCGTCGAGCACGGCGTCCACGTGCGAGACGGCATCGTCGCCGACGTGCATCCCGGACTCCTGCCGCAGCGACACGAGTCGTGCTCTCGTGGCCTCGCGCCAGTCGTCGAAGGCGTCTGCGGTGAGAGGAGTCAGTTCAAGAGGCATGATTCCATCCTGCACCGCATCGCCTCGGTGCTCAGGACTTGTGGAGTGCATCCTCCGCAGCGACCCAGGCGAGCATGGCGCACTTCACCCGTGCCACGTATCGCGAGACGCCCCCGAGAGCAGCGGCATCGCCGAGCAGCTCTTCATCCGGTTCGATCTTGCCGCGCGAACGCATCGCCTCGCGGAACGCGGCGATGCGGATCTCGAGCTCGTCGACCGTGAGCCCCTCGGCGAGCTCGGCGAGCAGCGACGCGGATGCCTGCGAGATGGCGCATCCGTGCCCTTCCCACGCGATCGCCTCGATGCCGCCGTCGGCGCCGCGGTGCACTTGCAGAGTCACCTCGTCACCGCAGGTCGGGTTCACCTGGTGCGACTGCGCGGCGATCTCACCCCGGAGCCCGAACCCGTGCGGGGTGCGGGAGTGATCGAGGATGAGCTCTTGATACAGGTTCTGCAGGTCGCTCATGCGCCCCTCCGGAAGAAGTCGATCGCACCCTGGACGCCGTCGATCACGGCGTCGATCTCGTCATCGGTCGTGTACAGGTACGTGCTGGCCCTCGTCGAGGAGGTGACGCCGAGGCGACGATGCAGCGGCTGTGCGCAGTGGTGTCCGACACGCACCGCGATGCCGCGATCATCGAGGAACTGCCCGACATCGTGCGAGTGGATGCCCTCGACGTCGAAGCTCGCCAGGCCCACACGCGGCAGATCGATGCCGGCACCGAGCACGCGCACCCCATCGATGGCCGTGAGCCCCTCGACGAGTCGCGCGCCGAATGCGGCCTCGTGCGCCGCGATGCGCGGCATCCCCACCGCGGTCAGATAGTCGATCGCCGCGGCGAGCGCGACCGCCTGGGACACCCGCTGGGTGCCGGCTTCGAACCGCTGCGGCGGCGGCAGGTACGCCGCCTCCGTCGTGGTGACGGTGGTGATCATCGATCCACCCGTCAGGAACGGCGGCATGGCCTCGAGCAGCTCGCGCCGCCCGTAGAGCGCGCCGATTCCCGTCGGCCCGAGCATCTTGTGACCGGACACCACGGCGAAGTCGACGTCGAGTGCGCGGACATCCAGCGGCAGATGGGGTGCCGACTGGCAGGCGTCGAGCACGACGAGCGCGCCGACGGCGCGCGCACGCGCCACAAGATGCTCGACCGGATTGATGACGCCGAGCACGTTCGACACATGCGTGACGGCGATGAGCTTCGTGCGGTCGGTGATGAGATCTGCGGCGGCGTCGAGCCGGAGGGCACCGTCGTCGTCGAGCGGGATGACCCGCAGGGTCGCTCCTGTGCGGGCCGCGAGCTCCTGCCACGGGATGAGGTTGGCGTGATGCTCCATCTCGGTCGTGACGATCTCGTCGCCCTCGCGCAGACGCAGGCGCTCGGCTGCCGCTCCCCCGCGGCCGAGCGAGGCGTTCGAGATCGAATACGCGATGAGGTTGAGCGCCTCGGTGGCGTTCGACGTCCACACGATCTCGCCCTCGTCGGCACCCACGAACCGCGCGACGGCGGCCCGAGCGTTCTCGAACACCTCGGTGGCCTCGGCCGCGAGAGTGTGCGCACCACGGTGAACGGCCGCGTTGAGAGTGGTGGCGAACTCGCGTTCGGCGTCGAGCACGGCGAGCGGACGCTGCGACGTCGCACCCGAATCCAGATACACGAGCGGGTGCCCGTTGACCTCGGAGCGCAGGATCGGGAAGTCCTCGCGGAGTCGCCTCACCTCGACATCGGTCAGCGGGCCGCCCCCGGTCGGGGCGATCACGTCGGATTCGCGGGAGATGCTCATCCTTCTAGCTTCTCATCTGGCGCACCCCGCGGGGCCCTGCGCACACGGGGCGACGGTCAGGGAACGACGAGGATGTAGTCCGTGTCCGAGATGCCGAGGATCCCCGTCGCCGGGTCGACGTAGCGCAGGGTGATCCGATGGAGCCCGGGCCGGATGTCGATGAACGACACGATGGTCGAGGAGTCGTCGAGCAGCGCGAGCGACGCCGTCTCCCCGTCCAGGGACACGGATGCCGTCGAGCCGGCGACGCCGCGGACGTCGAGCGAGAGGTCATCCCGTCGCCCGTCGCCGTCGGAGTCGACGCGGGAGATCCCACCGTCCGAGTCTTCGGCGAGCCCCGGGACCGGGAAGTAGAGGCGCCCCGTCGGATCACTCACCGTCCGCACGCCGGTGGTCCGGGATGTGTGGCGCATCGAGATCGACATGCCCTGGTGAAGCGTGTCGACATCGGGGCGCACCGAGAAATCTCCGTCAGGACCGACGAGGGTGGAGGCGATCACGAGGCCGGTCTCGTCGATGATCTGCACCGCTGCTCCCGGAGTTCCCGTGCCGGTGATGGTCGGGGGAACAGTCGTCCCCGGCAGGATGCTCCAGTCCATCGTCACCGGCTCGACGACGGGAGGCTCGATGACCGGAGGGTCGATCACCGGAGGGTCGACGACCGGAGGGTCGACGACCGGAGGGTCGATCACCGGAGGGTCGACGACCGGCGGCTCGACGACCGGCGGGTCGACGACCGGAGGGTCGATCACCGGAGGGTCGACGACAGGAGGGTCGACCACCGGCGGGTCGACCACCGGAGGGTCGACGACCGGAGGGTCGACGACAGGAGGCTCGACCACCGGAGAGTCGACGACAGGAGGGTCGACGACCGGCGCCTTCACGACGGGAGGCGCGATGACCGAGGGGCCGCCGGCGGGAGGCGCGACCACGGACGGGTCGACCACCGGGGGAACCACGATGATCGGGTCGATGACGACCTCGGGGCCGGCGTGCTCCTCGGGAACGGTCACGGGCGTCTGCGGGTCGACACCCGTCTCGGCCTCCTCCGCCGGCGCGATCGGGCTCGGGACCGCCGTCGATTCGGGCGACATGATCGGCGCCGGAGATGCGACGACGAGCGCGGACGACGGTGTCGACGACTCCTCGGCGTTCGGCGCGCCCACGGGCGCCAGCTGTGCGGCCACCGCTGCGACCGCGACGACGGCCCCGGCTGCCGCGACGGATCCGCCGACGACCAGCCACCGAGCGGTACCCCTGGGCATCCAGGCCGGCGCAGACGCAGCCGTCGCAGGCGCAGGAGATCCGGCCGAATAGGCTAACGCCGCCGGTCCGCCGATGATCACGGGAAGCAGCACGGCGCGCAGCTTCGATGACGCCTGCTCGATCTCGGCGCTCGCCATCGTGCACCGCTGGCAGCGCTCCAGGTGCGCGTCGAATCGCGTTCGGTCGGCACGCGCCACATGGCGCCTGCGCCCCTGCGCCACGATGCGCGCGCAGACCCACCGGCATTCCGGGTCACGTCCCGGTTCCTTGATGTGGGCCTGCAGCCAGGCGAGCTTGAAGCCCTCGCGCGCCCGGGCCGCCAGCACCGAGACGGCGTTGGGAGTCATGCCCATGAGCGGCGCGATCTCACGCGGCTTCATGCCCTCGACCTCGAGGTACCAGAGCAGTGTGCGCCACCGTTCGGGGAGGTCCTTGAACGCCACCGTCAGCAGCGCCTTGTCAGAGAGCAGGTCGAGCGAATCCTCCGTGTGCTCGGTCGGAAGCTCCTCGATGTACTCGAGCGCGACGACGTCCTTCTGCTTTCCTCCCCATGTGGCGGCCGCGCTGCGCACGGCCGCGAAGATGTAGGGACGGAACGCATCCGTCGGACCTCCGCCATTGCGGATCGCGCTGAAGGTCTTGGCGAACGCCTCACTGACGAGATCCTCGGGGTCGATCGAGCTCGTGATCGAACGCGCCGCGCGGAGGGCTGCCGGCGAGTGACGATCCCACAGCACGCCGAACGCACTGCTGTTCCCCGCTCGGGTCGCGAGGACGAGCTCGTCGTCACTCGTCTCGGGATCGATCCGCGTGCGCCGCTCGCGCACTGTCGACGAGCTCATGGCGCGACCCGTTCGGCGCGAATCGAGGCAGGAGCAACGGACGGGTCGTTCACAGGGATCCCTTTCGACTTCTTACTGTCAGTCTCGCGACATCGCGATCTGACCGGTATGTAGATTCATACGAGAGTTCTTGACACCGAATAGAGAAGATTCCATGGCCTTCGATGACATCCGCGCCGAAGCCCCGACGTTGCGCGACGCGCTTCGCCTGAGCGACGGGAGGCTCTTCTCCCCCCGTCGAAGCACGCGGCTCGATGCCAGGACGTACGTGGGCGTGGAGTTCTACGATCCGTCGGCATCCGCATCCGACTACACCGATCGCATCGTCCTCGGGGCCGGTGTCGCGACGACGAGCGTTCCGGCCCTCGTCGCCGAGCTGGCCGATGTCGGGGCGGCCGCGCTTGTGGTGCGCCCTCCCGATGACGGCGATGGGCTGGAGCGCATTGCCCTCGATCTGCACGTCGCCCTGCCTGTCCTCCACCACAGTGACGGGGACTGGGCACAGCTGGCGAACGTCCTGCGGTCGCTGCTGAGCGGTCACTCGATCGGCCGGGTCTCGGGTGTGCGACTGGGAGACCTCTTCGGCCTCGCCAACGCCATCGCCACCCTCGCGGACGGTGCCGTCAGCATCGTCGACTCGACCGGTCAGATCGTCGGCTACTCCACGCACAGCGAGCAGCCGATCGACGACGTCCGTCGACGCACCACTCTGCTGCTGCAGGAGGACATCTCGATCGCATCCGACTCGCGCTACCGGTCGCTGCTCCGCGCCAGCGAGGCACGGCACTTCCCCTCGAGCACCGACGAGTTCGGACGCGTCGGGATCGCCGTGCGAGCGTCCGGCGAGCTGCTCGGCTCTCTCTGGGTGATCCAGATCGATCCATCGCCGGCTGCCCGGACCCGGTCCCTGCTGGAGGAGATGGAACCGATCGTGGCCCAGCATCTGCTTCGTGCTCGAGCGGAGGCGGGCGACCGGGACCGTCGGACATCCGACCTGCTCCGCACGCTTCTCGAAGATCGACGGCATGCCCGCGGCGCGGCGTCGCAGCTCCTCATCCGTCCCGAAGCCGGATGCACGGTCGTGTGCTTCCGGATCACCACGTTCGACGAGGTGGAGGCGATGCGCGGTCTGCAGCGAGTACTCCATCTGGCGATGAGCGTGTCCGGCGCCGCTTTCCCCGGCTCCCACAGCGCGGTGGTCGGCTCGGAGGTCGTGACGCTCATCCCGGGCCCGAACGCGGCTGCGGTCGAGACCTTCACCCAGGCGGTGATCCGGATCGACGACGCGTTGATCGCCGGCATCGGCACGCGCGCGTACGACATCAACGGCATCGGCCGTTCCTATCGTGAGGCCGGGGCCACGGCCGGCGTGCTCGTGAGTTCGTCGCTCCGCGACGACCATGAGCTCCGCATCGCGACCTTCGACGAGATGCGCGATCGCCTGGCGATCCTCCAGGTCGCCGACCTGATCGACGGCCTGGATGCCACGGTCGGCGACGCCGCGAGCATCCTCGCCGAGCATGATGCCGCGCAGGGCACCCGTCTGACGCACACCATGCGGGTCTTCCTCGACCAGCTCGGCAGTGTGCGTGAGACCGCCAGCGCACTGCACGTTCACCAGAACACCGTCCGGTATCGGCTCGATGTCGTGCGCAACGAGCTCGGGATCGACATCGATTCGCCGGCCACGCGACTCTGGCTCTGGCTCCGGCTGTCGGCGACCGCGCGCAGCGCAGTGTGAGGACTCATTCGATCGCCGCCGGCAGCAGCACGGTCACTCCGGCACGACCCGTGGACGGCTCGATGTACCGGGCGGCGACGAACGGCTCACCGACACCGGATCGGACGACGATCCCGTCGATGTCGTCGGTCGCGAGCCGCACAGTGCGCGATCGCCCCTGTTCATCGAGCAGCTCGACCCATGCATCCGGTGCGGCGCTCAGATGCAGACAGCTGACAGCGCCGAGGGACGCCTCAGGACAGGCATCCTGGTCCGCGGCCGCGATCGTGGGCGTCGCGAAGGTGAGCGGCCCCATCGCCTCCGCCCACTCGGTGACTCCGGTCGCCGCGTCGTACTGCCTCACGCTGAGCGTCATGCCCTGACGCAGGGCTTCGCCCGAGACGTCGAGCACGAATGCGCCGTCTTCGTCGATCACCCCGGTGTCGAGCATGACGCCGCTCTCGTCGGTCACCGTGACGACCGCGCCTGCAGCGCCGACCCCCTCGATCAGATCCGGCACGAGAGAGTCCTGGGCGATCGACCGGGTGATGCGGAACTCCGCCAGGTCGACGGGCGGCGGTGTCTCCGACGCAGCGTCGGTCGGGGTCGGAGTCGGGGTCGGAACCGCTGTCGACGGGGCCGGGGCCGGGGCGATACTGAGCGGGGTCAGTGGGGGCTGACTCTCGCCGGGTCCTGGAGTCTCCGGTTCACGGCTCGCATCCGAATCGGGCTCCAGTCCCGCATCGGCCTCGGGCTCCGGCGACGGCAGGGGCTGCGGTTCGGGCATCGGCTCCGATGCGGGCGGCTGAGTGGGGAAGCGCGGCAGATCTTCGAGAACCGGGCCCGCCTCACCGGAGACCGACGCCTCGGAGATCGACCGGGTGAGTTCCGAATCGTCCGATTCCTCGGCGGACAGACTCAGGACGCTGCCCGCCAGGATGACGGCTCCGACCACGACGACGGCGGTCGCCGCCAAGGCGGCCAGGCCACCGGCCGGTACCACCGCCGCTGCTCCGTGCGCGGCGACAGGCGCCCCCGCGCCGATCGAGGAGGTCGCCGCATCGGCCCAGCCAGACGAGCCTGTGGACCCCACCACGGAGCTCGCGCCCATGACCTGCGCCTCCGCGGAGGCATCACCGGTGTAGATCGCCGCCGCCACGCCTCCCAACAGCGCGGCAGGCAGGATCGCCCGCAGCCGCTGCGAGACGGTATCGATCTCCGCGGCGACGATCCGGCATCCGCCGCACACGCTCATGTGCTCTCTGAAACGGTCGGCGTCGCCGACCGCGACCGGACGACCGCGACGGTCGACCACGCGCTCGCAGAACCACCTGCAGTCCTCAGACCGCGAGGGATCGTGGATGTGCGCCTCGAGCCAGGCGCGTTTGAAGCTGTCGCGTGCGCGCGCCGCCAGAGCGGAGACCGCATTGGCCGTCATCCCCATCAGGGGCGCGAGCTCTCGCGGCTTCATGCCCTCGACCTCGAGATACCAGAGCAGCGTGCGATGCCGAGCCGACAGCGTGCCGAACACGGCCGCGATGCTGGATCGCTCGGCGATGCGCTCGAAGGCATCGCCGCCCTCCGACGACAGATCGCCCTCCGAGATCAGGTCGATCGACAGGTCGGTCCCGTTGCGGGACCAGCGCGCGGCCGTGTTGCGCAGCGTGGCGAGGAGATACGGCCGGAACGCGTCGCTCGGCCCGCCGCCCGCCTTGGTCACCCGGAGTATCGACGCGAACGCCTCGCTCACGAGATCGTCGGGATCCGCCGAGGGCGAGATCGCTCGCGCGGCTCGGCGCGCGGATTCGACATGCCGGCGCCACAGGAGGGCGAAGTCGCCGATGTCGCCACCCCGCACCGCCTCGATGATCTCGGCATCGGACGGCTCACCCGAGATGTCGTCGTCGTCGAGATACGTACCGAGGATCATGCTGCTCCGGATGCTGTCGAGTCCGGCATCGCGAGCGCAGCGCCGGAGACGGTTGAGGGACGAGGCAGTGGGGATGCCTCGTCCCTCCGACTCTCGTAAGGGTCGAATCCGCTCTGAGAAGGTTCGGCCGGGGAGTGGTCGACCTCTGCTGTGCGGGCGTCGGCCGGGAACCCGACGCGAGGCCGATGGCCATACCTACAAGACCGGTATGACTGGAAATCGTGACGGTCAGAACCCGAGATTCTCGCTGTGCAGGACATCAGCTGCCGCTCGCCGCCGGGTCCACGGGCGCGAGCGACAGGAAGCGCATCTTGTTCTCGCCGTAGAAGCACGTCTGGACCATGAACTCCCCCGTCATACCGGTGAGTTCTTCGACGTTCGACCACTTGGGCGTGTGCCGCTCCTCGACCACCTCGTAGATCACGTCGGAGCCCTCGACGGTGACCCGCTGACCGAGCTCCCAGCCGAGGATCACGTCTCCCCCGCAGTTGTTGTGTGCGGCGAACAGCGGCAGCACGTCGTCGATGCGGTAGCTGACCATCTCAGTGAACGTGCCGTCGCATCGGTCGAGCTCGACCATCCCGCCCTCGACCCCGAGCCTGATGACGGGAAGCTCGTCGGGCGCGAAGACCTCATGGAACGTCTTCAGCACCGAGACTTTGACGTCACCGGTCACTTTGTCGACCGCATCGGGGGCGAGCACGGATGCGGAGAGGAAGGATGCTCCCAGTCCGACGAGCAGGATGCTGGTCGACAGCAGACCGATACGTCGCCGCGGGCGGCGGCGTGTCACGGGCTCGCCGGGTTCGTCGCCGTTCGCGGCGGTGCGGTCCACTGCGACGTCGACCGTCATGAGTCGGAGCCAGCGGACACGTGCGTCGCTCGTCGGCCGCTGCGGTTCTTCCGGGCACGGCGAGGCTTGACGACGATGAACGTGAGTGCCGGCACCCCGACGACGAGCAGCGCCCACCACGGGAAGCCGGCGGGGTCGGTGGTGTCCGCGATGGTCGTCACGGCGGAGTCCTCGGTCGGAGCATCGATGCGCTCTGCGCGCACGAGCAGGCGGTGCGTGTTGACGCCGGTGGGCGTGCACGTGACGAGCGTGAGGTAGTCCTTGCCGGCGACCTGACGCAGGTCTTCCGCGTCGTCGGGAAGAACGGTCTTGGTCTGATCGACCTCGTAGTAGAGGTCTTCGCCCAGTGCGCTGACGATGATGACGTCGCCCTCGACGAGTTCATCGATGTCATCGAAGAGGGTGGCCTGCACGAAGCCGTTGTGGCCGGTGAGCACCGAATGCGTCCCCGGTCCACCGACAGGAAGCGATGAGCCGTAGAGATGCCCGATACCGCGAGACAGTGTGTCTTCATCGGTGCCGTGGAAGACCGGCAGATCGACGTGGATGCTCGGAATGCGAATCCGCGCCATCGTGTCGGTTCCCTCGGTGGTCAGAGTGTCGAAGTACGCCGAGGCCCCCTCGCCGATCGCCGTCTGCTGTCCGTCTGCTCCGAGGGCATACGGGTCGCGCAGCGGCCCGGTCGGAAGATTCTCGTTGTACTCCTCAGCGGCGGCGAGCATCTCGTCTACCGCCTCATCGGGGATCTGCTCGACGGACTGGATGTACCCGTCGACGTCGGTGTCGTGAGACCAGGCCGAGAACCAGGAGGCCGCGGTCGGGTAGACGAGGACCACGATGCCGATGGTCGCGATGAGCATGACGATCGACTGGCTCCATCCCCACCGCGCCTTCTGGGCGGTGGCACCCGTAGCGGGTCGCGCTGGGGCGTCCGGTGCGGACGCGTCGATGAGGGTCATGCTGCGCTTTCTGATCGGAGCTGGAGAAGAAGTAGGTGGAAACGAATGGGCCGTGCGGGGGAAGGGATCTCTTCACCTCCCCCGCACGGCCGGTCTTTCGGGTTACGCCTGTGCTGCGGCCTTGCGACGGCTGCGGATGGCGAGCAGGACCGCTCCACCGAGCAGCATGACGCCGCCGGCGAGGAACAGGGTCGTGCCGGTGCCACCGGTCAGCGGCAGGGTGAAGCCGGCGTTCGAGGGAACGTTGACGACCTCGAGGTCGACGCCCACAGCCGAGGTGGCGGCGGTGACGGTGAACTCGATCGGAGCTGCGAGCAGCTCGAATCCGTCGGGTGCGACGATCTCAGCGAGCCAGTACGACTGGTAGCCGTCTTCGCCCACGGCGACGGTGGCGTTGTCAGCCCAGTCGGAGTAGCGCAGACCCGAGATGGTCACGGTGCCGTCAGCGGCGACCGCGAACTCGGTCGAACCGGCGAGAGCGATGGCGTTGGTGCCGTCGATCGCGTCCTGCTGGGTCGGGTACACCGAGAACACTGCACCGGTGAGCGGTGCGCCGGCCTTGTCGGTCTTCTCGACCGTGATGTCGCCCCACTTGGTGATGACCTCGGGGGTGACGGTGGGTCCGCCGGGCTCGCCCGGTGCGACCGTGTACGAACCGGCGTTCGGGTAGAGCACTGCCGTGTTGGCGATCTCGCCGACCGTGTTTACCTCGGCGGTGATGACGACCTGAACCTCGGTGGCCGGGTGAGCCGCGAGAACTGCGCGACCCGCGGCGGTGAACTCGACCGTCACCGCGTTGGTGGCGGCGTCGTGGACGACCGTGTAGTCACCCGCAGCGAGCGGGGTTCCGTCGACGAGCGTCACAGCGGCGCTCACGTAGTCGAGCTTGGCGTCCAGCGTGTCGACGATCTTGTAGCCGTCGATGACTGCGACGTTGGGGATGCCTGCCGTGATCGTGAAGTCGATCTCGTCGCCGAGCTTGATGTCGGCCGAGTCCTCGACGGTCTTGGTCGCCTCGGTGAGGGCGTTCTTCGGGTAGACGTGCACGTCGTACAGCCACGTGCTGTCATCGGCCGGGTCCGTCAGCGGGACCGTCACGAGGAACGGGGCCACGCCGGTGGAGCCAGCGAGCGGAGCGGTCTCCACCACGAAGTAGAGGCCGAGGTCGAGGTTCGCCAGGGCGATCTCACCGTTCGCGTCGGTCAGGGTCTGACCGCCGATCGCGCTGGCCGTGTATCCGGCAGCCGTGATGTCAGCGACGCTGTCGGGGTTCAGGTCGGCGAGATCGTTCGCGTCGACCCAGCCCTGGTTGCTCGTCAGGTCGATCGTGTCGACCTTGTAGACCGTGAAGCCCACGCCCGGCAGCGGTGCCAGTGCGACGTTCTGCTCGGTGCCGTCGTTCGGCAGGCCGGTGGGCGTCTCGGGTGCCTCGAACTTGTGGATCGTCAGCGAACCGACAGCGTCCGGGTCGACGAGGTTGGGCGTCGCGGCGCTTGCAGGCGCTGCGAGGGTCAGCGCGGCGACGCCTGCGACGAGCAGACCTGCCGCGACGCGGGATCCGCGTCCGTTGTTGGGAGTGTTCACTGTGTCTCTCTCTAGGTGGCCAGGTCGCCCTGGTGGGTTACAGATGGTGGATTGTGAGAAGTGCAGATCAGATCTGCGGGTCTGTGGTGTCGGCACGTGCGTTGCGTCGGCGGACCCAGAGGGCCAGCCCGCCCGCGCCGAGCACGGTCAGGGAACCGGCGAGGATGTAGGGCAGTGCGCCCGTCCCTCCGGTGGTCGGAAGGGTCAGCGCCGGCACGTCGCGCACCGTGATGATCTGACCGGTGGAGGTCACCGCCTGATCGCCGCCTGCGGTGATGCTCACCGTGCGGTCCGGGTTGATGACGAACTTCACGGGAGCGGCGAGCAGGCTGAACCCGTCGGGTGCCGTCAGCTCGCTCAACCAGTACGTGCCGGCCGGGATGCTGTCGATCTGGAACAGACCGGTCTCGACCCCGTTGATGGTGAAGGGAAGCGCCGTGCCCGGCTGCCCGTTCGCGTCTGCGAGCACCGCGAACGAGGAGCCGTCCATGCGCACCCAGGTGTTCGCTGCCGCTTCGCCGACCTTCTCGATCTTCAGCGGGATGCGGAACGGCTCGACGGGGGTCTCGGTGCTGTCGTTGTTCGAGCGCACCGGACCGCCCTTGGGGTCGGTTCCCGTGGAGTAGGCCGTGTTGATGACCTTCTTCGCGTCGACGTCTGCCTGGCCTATGACGTACGGCGCATTCGCGGCGCACGTCGAGATCTGGGTCGGCGCGATCGTCGTGGGCGTGCAGGTGACGGTGATGTTGCGCTGCGTCAGGCGGTCATCGACCACGGTGATGTTCGCGACCGTGATGTTTCCGGTGTTGGTGACGGTGAACGCGAACATGATGTGGTCGCCGAGCCCGGTCACGCCGTCCTGATCGATGTCGACGACCGAGGCGGTCTTGTCGAGCACGAGAGCGGGCGTCCAGGTGGCGGGGATGATCTCGTCATCGGTGTCCGTGACGTTCGGTCCGACCGCCGGCGTTCCGGTGGCCCGTGCGACGTTCGTCAGCGGGGCGCTGTCGAGGTCCGCCTGCTGCACCACGTAGGTGGCCGTGCAGGTCATCTTGGCGCCACTGGCGAGTGTGGATCCCTGAATCGGTGTGCAGGACAGCGTCGTCATGTCGCCCGCACCCGAGAACGTGTCCTCGGTGATCCGCACGTTCGTGAGGTTCGTGTTGAGCGTCGTGTTCGTCGCGGCCTTGGGAGTCGTGTTGGTCGCCACGAAGCTGTAGGTGATGACGTCGCCGACCTTCGAGTACACCTTGTCGGGATCGGTGTCGCTCGTCACGGCGACGCCGTTCACGGCGGTGATGCTCTTGACGATGTCGATCGACGGCTGGATGACCTCGAGCGACGCGTTGGCCGGCGGGTTCAGGTTCGTCGTGATGTTGGCGGGACCGTTGATGTAGGTGCCGTTCACCGTCGACGTGACATCGACCGTGATGGTGCACGATGCCTGCCCGAGGGCGAGGTCGCCGCCGGTGACCGACACCGAGGTTCCGCCGGCCGGCGCCGTGACCACATAAGCCGCACCGGTGCGCTGCGTGCAGGTGCCGCCGACGTTCGGGGCCGCCGCGATCTTGAGGTTCGTCGGCAGCGCGTCGGTGATGGTCCAATCGCTCTTGGCCATCAGGTCGGTCGTGTTCGTGACGGTCAGCGTCATCTTCGACGTCGAGCCGTTGGTGATCACGGTCGGGCTGAACGCCTTGTCGAGCTGCGGGGTCACATCGACGATCTGCGGCAGATCGAAGGCGACGTCGTTGCCCGCGCCGGTGGCCGTCGCGTTGTAGAGCATCAGACCGAGGTTCGCCGTGGTTCCGACGGGCACCTGGTAGGCGGCCGACTGCAGCTTCGCGATCTGCGTCTCCCAGACCGTGTTGTTCGTGCACGGGTTCAGTCCTGTGCTGAGCACGATCGGGGTGCCGTTCACGAGGAGGCTGAAGGTCTCCTTCGGCTGGTTCGCTCCGCCGGCTGCGGGGCAGTTGACCGCAGCGAAGTATGCGGAGACCGCGTAGTAGTGACCGCCGATGGCCGGGATGGTGTTGACCGTGCGGAACTGCGTGCCCGCGGCGATCGCTCCGTTCGTCGCATTCGTGTACGACGTCAGCACCTGATTGGTCGCGGCCTGCGTCGTCGTCTGGCCCTGCGCGACTCCGAGTGCACGAGCCATCTGCTGCAGCGTCGTCCACGTCGTGCTGACGTTGTTCAGGCAGCCCAGGTCAGTGACGGGCGCCGTCGGAGTCGCACCGCTCATGATCCAGCCGTTGCACTGGTTTCCGGCCGGGGTGTACTGCGTCGAAGCCGTGTACGTCGAGTTCGCGGCTGCCGCACCGCCGACGTAGGTGGTGATCGACCGTGCGGCGAGTGCTGCACTCTGGTTCGAGAAGTCCTCGGTGTACACCGGAGTACCCGGCTGAGGCGTTCCCGGTGTGCCGGGCACCGTCGCCGCGGCTGTGATTCCGCTGTTGGGGGCGAGCGTCGCTCCGGCGACGAGCACGCCGGCGATGGCGAGCACGCCGAGCAGCCGCGTGATCGCCCGTCGGCGAGGCGCGACTGCGGAGCGTAATGGCCGCTCCGTCGTGCGGTGGTGCGAGCGAATGCTCATGAATGTCCCAATCCCGGCATGCCCTCGGCCCGCCGGATACGGCGGAGCGCGAGAGGCGGATGCCTGTCCCCGAAAGTCGTGTGTGTCCCCAGTGCGAGACAGGAAGCAGAAGCCGCCCGTCACATACCCAGACCCCGGCGCGGACTTTTTATGACGGGCGCGGGAGAAAACTTTTCGGGGGGCCTCTTCGGGCTGCCCTAAGCTCGCACCATGTTCAGCGCCGAGACCCTCGCGACCTTCGTCGTGGCCGCGTTCGTCATGGTCGTGATCCCCGGACCGACAGTGCTGTTCACGATCGGCCGGGCGATGGCCCTGGGGAGACTGGGCGGGTTCCTCAGCATCCTGGGCACGGCGCTCGGCTCGATCCTGCTCGTCATCGCCGTCGCCTTGGGCGTCGGCACCGTCGTGGCGCAGTCGATCGTGCTGTTCACGATCGTGAAGGTGCTGGGCGCCGGCTACCTCGTCTTCCTCGGCGTCCAGGCCATCCGGCATCGAAAAGATGCCGCGGCCACGGTGACAGGACCTGTGGCACGGCGATCAGGCGTGCGTCTGCTCGGTGAGGGGTTCGTCGTCGGGGTCACCAACCCCAAGTCGATCGCCTTCTTCCTGGCGATCCTTCCTCAGTTCGTCGACCTGCACGCAGGGTCGGTGCCGATGCAGCTCTTCGTGCTCGGCACGATCGTCGTCGCGATCGGAGTGGCCTGCGATGCGATCTGGGTGCTGCTGGCGAGCTCCGCGCGCGAATGGTTCGGACGCTCTCCGCGACGCATCGAGGCGATGGGCGCCACCGGCGGCCTGCTCATGATCGGGCTCGGCGCGTTCCTCCTGCTGTGGAACGACAAGCCTGCGAACGCCTGAGGCCGAGACTCACATACGCGCGAAGCGGGCGCGGACCATCGAGAAGACGCCGTAGATCGCGAGTCCGACCCCGACGAGCCAGAGGATCGCTCGGCCGAGGGGCAGGTCGACGAGGCTCCGCAGAGCCGCGTCGAGACCAGCGGCCTTCTGCGGATCCTGCGTCCACGCGGCCACCACGAAGAGCGCACCGGTGACCGCGATCGCGATTCCCTTGGCGATGTAACCGGCGACCCCGAGGGCGATGATCCCGGGCCGCGACGGGCCCGTCGGGACATCCATCGTCTTCTCGAAGCCCCGAGTGAATCCGATGACGATGAATCCGATGCCGACACCCGCGACGGTCAGACCGAGGAGGATGAGCGCCACGATGCCACCCGGCGCCGAGAGCACGACGGCGCTGAGCGCCCGAGAGGTGTCTTCGGATTCGACGTGCCCGCCGAAGGCGAAGATCAGGGCCAAGCCGGCGATCACGAGGTACGCGCCCGCGATGCCGATCAGCTTGATCCTCATCCCCCACTTCCTGGTCTCCTTGCCGCCGGTGAGGAGACCGCTGGCGACCTGCCAGACCGCGAGCGCGATCAGGGCCACCGCGATCACGCCGAGGACCAGCCCGCCGACGGGAGTCGAACGGATCTGCTCCATCGCGCCGTCCTGATCGGCGTCTCCGCCGCCGCCGCTGGCGATCGACACGGCGATCGCCCCGATGATGATGTGCACGAGGCCGATCACCACGAATCCCGCCCGCGCCACGCGCCGGAAGGCATCGGATCGCTGCGCCGTGCGCGCGGCACCCTTCGCTGAGGTCATCCGAGCAGGATATCTGTCGGCGCGAAGACGTCGGAGGGGGTTGCGTCGTCGCTGAGAGCCGCCCTCGTCAGGTCGCCCTCTCGACGGGTTGGCGCAGGATCGTCCGGAGCTTCGCCGGTTCGACCCGTCGGACATCGCTGAGGTAGATCTCGTGGTGCAGGCCCGTCATCGACAGGCCGTTCTCGGGGATGAATCGATGGTGCAGCTCGTCGAGCACCGGGGCCTCGTCGTCGTAGGAGCCGACATGGAGCGTCTGCACGCTGAGCCCTTCGTCGAGGGTCTCGAGACGCACGGAGCGGAGGGCGGGTGCAGGCTGCTTCTTCTTCGCCAGCTTCGCCTCGACCGTGTCGACCGCGTGGTCGAACATCTCCGGGGCGATGTGGTCGGGCACCATGATCAGGAGAGTCCACCGCCACGCCGATTTGTCGCGGCGCGATGTGAACGACTCCATGTCGGGCGCGTGCCACTGCCCCTCGAGCGGCATCACGACCGTGTCGATCCCGAGCTGCTCCCTGCTCGCGAACTTGAGCGCGTAGGCGATAGGGAAGAGTGCGGACACTGCGTCCTGGTATGCCTGGGCGGTGTTGGGATCGCCCGCCCCGTCGACCATCAGGTACTGCATCGAGGGAACATCGAGGATGCGGAACTCCCCGTGCTTCGCCTGATAGGCGTCGAGGGTCTTCTTCGGGTCGAGCGCCATCGCGGGTCCTCTCACGGCGGAATCGGCATCCGACCGTCGGCACAGTGTCGCACGGGCGACAGACGTCGGGTGGTCGGCGCGCATCCGCGCCGACCACCCTGACGCGCTCAGGCGGGCTCGACCGCGAGCCACAGCTCGCAGGACGCGTGCGTCCCGGTGAACTCGAGGTACCGGACGATCGAGGGCGCGGGCCGCAGCCGCCACGGATTCGACGGGAACCACTCCGTCGCCGTCGCGGCCCACAGCGTCTGCAGGGTCTCCGGGAACGGACCCGTGGCGGCGAAGACCGCCCAGGCGCCCGCCTCGACCCTCACGACATCGAGATCGTCGGGCACCGAGGAGGTCGGCCGCACGGAGACTCCGTGCAGGTAGGTGAGCTCGGTGCCCTCCGGCGCATCCTGAGCGATGTCCCCCGTGATGGCCAGGATTCCCTCGGGCTGCGCATCGCTCAGCGCCTTGAGGCGAGCATGCTCCTCCGGGGCGATCGAGGAGATGTGCGCCTGGATGTGCGGATTGGTGCCCTCGTGGATGAGCGGCACTCGTGCGGCATGGCCGACGAGGACGAGCTCGGGGGTGGTGGTGATGGTGACGTGCATCGGGGTGCTCCCTTCGACGCTCAGGCGGAACCGAAGCGTGGGTTGTGTGCGGAGAGGACCCCCGTCTCGGCGCGCATCGACCGGGCTGATCCCGTGCACGGCGCGGAACGCCCGGCCGAACGCCTCGATCGAGCCGTACCCGTGTCGCACGGCGACGTCGAGCACGTTCGGGGCGCCGGCGGCGAGTTCTGCGCCGGCCAGCGTCATCCGCCGACGGCGGACGTATTCCGACAGCGGCATCCCCGCCAGAGCCGAGAACATCCGGCGCAGGTGGTACTCCGTCGTGCCGTGCACGCGAGCGAACCCGGCGACGTCGATCTCGTCGCCGGTGCCTGCCTCGACGAGATCGACCAGTGCGTTGAGCGTTCCGATCATGAGGTCCTCCTTTCCCCACCATCGTGCGGCCCGAGGGCGATCTGCGACCCGACTTTCCGTGTCGGATCCGATCGATCGCCTCTCGGAGGTCAGCTCCGCTCGCCCGGATCGGCGAGCAGGTCGGCGAATGCCAGCTCGGCCGCGCCGATCAGCAGCCTGTCAGCGCCGAGAGCGGCCGGGCGGATCTCGAGCGCCTCGGCGCTCTCCGACATCGCGAGCGCCGTCACATCGTCGACGATCTGATCCGCCCGCAGATCGGCGAGGGTGGCGAGGAATCCGCCCAGCACCACGAGAGCAGGATTGAGCACGTTCACGGCATTGGCCAGCGCGCTCGCGAGCACATGCGCCTGACGCGTGATCTCGGCGGCCACCACCGGCGAGTCGGATTCGGAGAGCTCGGCGGCGAGCGTCTCATCGTCGGCGGAGTCGAGGCCGACCGCATCGAGAAGCAGCCGGCGGCTCACCTCGGCCTCGAGCACACCGTCGCGAGTGCGGCGGTCGGCGTCTGCCGAGATCCGGGGTCTGTTCTGACCGAACTCCCCCGCGTACCCACCCGCCCCGGCGACCGGCCTCCCGTGGATGATCAGTCCGCCTCCGATACCCGACGCACCTCCGTTCAGGTAGACCACGTCGTCGATCCCCCGGCCGGCGCCGTAGCGGTGCTCGGCGATGGCTCCGAGCGTGGCGTCGTTGTCGACGAAGGCCGCAGACGCCGTCGCCGAACGGACGAGTTCGGCGAGCGGCACATCGGTCCAGCCGAGATGAGGCGCATTGCGCACGACACCGTCGGATGTTCGCACGAGGCCGGGGACCGCGACACCGATCGCCGCGATCCGTGCCGCGGCGAGCGCCCCTTCGCGCCAGGCGACGATGCGCTCGGCGATCGTCGACACCACCGCACCCGGCGTCGGAACGGTCGCGTTCGGCAGTCGCTCGCGCAGGACGATGCTGCGGTCGAGGCCGATCGCAGCGATCTCGATCGCGTCGACCTCAGGGTTCACCGCGATGGCGACGACGCGAGCCGACGCCGTCACGACCGGTGAGGGGCGCCCCACACGGCCGGGTACGTCGGGTATGCGCTCGTCTACGAGACCGCGTCTGACGAGCTCTGCGACGAGGTCGGCGATCGTCGAGCGGTTGAGCCCGGTCTGCTCGGTCAGCGCGGCTCTCGACTGCGCGCCGTTCTCGTGCACGAGCCGCAGGAGGAGGGCGAGGTTGTGCGGGCGGGTGCCCAGCGCGGGGCTCGGCTGCGTCGGCATCCCTTCACTGTAGGGGGTGGACGCACCTTCTGTCATGAGATATGTTGTGAATCACAACTTATTCGATGACCTGCACAGGAGCAGCCATGACCACCCCCACCCGTGACGACAAGTTCTCCTTCGGCCTGTGGACCGTCGGCTACAACGGCGCCGACCCGTTCGGCGGCCCCACGCGCCCGGCGCTCGACGTGGTGCACGCCGTCGAGAAGCTCGCCGAGCTCGGCGCGTACGGCCTGACCTTCCACGACGACGACCTGTTCGCCTTCGGCTCGACCGATGCCGAGCGCCAGACTCAGATCGACCGTCTGAAGGGAGCGCTCTCCGACACCGGCCTCGTCGTGCCGATGGTCACCACCAACCTCTTCAGCGCGCCGATCTTCAAGGACGGCGGTTTCACCTCGAACGACCGCGACGTGCGCCGCTATGCACTCCGCAAGGTGTTCCGTCAGCTCGATCTCGGTGCTGAGCTCGGGGCCAAGACCTTCGTCATGTGGGGTGGCCGCGAGGGTGCCGAGTACGACTCCGCCAAGGACATCCGCCAGGCGCTCGAGCGCTACCGCGAGGCCGTCAACCTGCTCGGCGACTACGTCACCGACAAGGGCTACGACATCCGCTTCGCGATCGAGCCGAAGCCCAACGAGCCGCGCGGCGACATCCTGCTGCCGACGCTGGGCCACGCCATCGCCTTCATCGACTCGCTCGAGCGCCCTGAGCTCGTCGGCGTGAACCCCGAGGTCGGGCACGAGCAGATGGCAGGACTCAACTTCACCGCGGGCATCGCTCAGGCGCTGTTCCACGGCAAGCTCTTCCACATCGATCTCAACGGCCAGCGCGGCATCAAGTACGACCAGGACCTCGTCTTCGGACACGGCGACCTGCACAACGCCTTCTCGCTCGTCGATCTGCTCGAGAACGGCGGCCCCGGTGGAGTGCCCGCCTACGACGGCCCCCGTCACTTCGACTACAAGCCGAGCCGCACCGAAGACGAGAAGGGCGTGTGGGAGTCGGCCGCCGCGAACATGCGCACGTACCTGCTGCTCAAGGAGCGGGCGGCCGCATTCCGCGCCGACCCCGAGGTGCAGGAGGCGCTCGCCGCCGCCCGCGTCGACGAGCTCTCGACGCCGACCCTCAACCCCGGAGAGAGCTACGACGACTTCCTCGCCGATCGCTCGGCATACGAGGACTTCGACGCGAACTCGTACTTCGGCGGCAAGGGCTTCGGGTTCGTCCGGCTGCAGCAGCTCGCGACCGAGCACCTGCTCGGCGCTCGCTGATCGTCATGCCACTGGTTCTCGGGGTCGACTCGTCGACCCAGTCGTGCAAGGTCGTCGTCGTCGACACGTCGACCGGGGCGGTCGTCCGCTCCGGTCGCGCGTCGCACCCGGAGGGGACGTCGGTCGACCCCGAAGCCTGGTGGCAGGCGCTGAACGCCGCGATCGCGGAGGCGGGGTCGCTCGGCGACATCGCCGCGTGGTCGATCGGCGGGCAGCAGCACGGCCTCGTCGCGCTCGACGAGTCGGGCGCGGTGATCCGCGACGCGCTGCTGTGGAACGACACACGTTCCGCCGGTGCGGCGCAGGATCTGATCGGCGAGTTCGGTGCGTCCGAACTCGCCGACCGCACCGGCCTCGTGCCCGTCGCCTCGTTCACGATCACCAAGCTGCGCTGGCTGCGCGACCACGAACCGGACAACGCGGCACGGGTCGCCGCCGTCGCTCTGCCGCACGACTGGCTGACGTGGCGTCTACGCGGGTTCGGACCCGACAACCCCGTGCTCGACGAGCTGGTGACCGATCGGTCCGACGCCTCCGGCACCGGATACTGGAACCCGTCGACGGGCGACTATGACCGCGAGCTGCTGGTGGCGGCGCTCGGCCATGACGCGATCCTCCCCCGGGTGCTCGCCCACGGCGAGTGGGTGACGGATGCCGACGACCGGCGCGTCGGTGCGGGAGCGGGTGACAACGCGGCCGCCGCGCTCGGACTCGGCGCCGTGCCGGGTGATGTGGTCGTGTCGATCGGCACCTCGGGCACGGTCTGCGCCATCAGCACCACTCCTCTGAGTGACCCGACCGGGACCGTCGCGGGCTTCGCCGACGCCTCAGGCAACTTCCTGCCTCTCGTCGCCACGCTCAACGCCGCGCGGGTGGTCGATGTGACCGCTGCGCTGCTCGGGGTCACGCACAGCGAGTTCAGCGACCTCGCGCTGCGGGCCGCCCCCGGCGCGGGCGGCCTCACTCTGCTCCCCTACTTCGAGGGCGAGCGCACCCCGAATCTGCCGGATGCCACGGCCTCCCTCTCGGGGATGACACTCGCCTCGACGACGAGGGAGAACCTCGCCCGCGCCGCCGTCGAGGGGATGCTCCGAGGACTCGGCGCCGGGCTCGATGCACTGCGCGATCTCGGCATCCCGCTCGAACGCGCCCTGCTGATCGGCGGCGGAGCGCAGTCGGAGGCCGTGCGTCGCATCGCGCCGGAGATCCTCGGCCTGCCGGTCGATGTGCCCGAGCCCGGCGAGTACGTCGCGCTCGGCGCCGCCCGGCAGGCATCACAGCTCGTCGGCTGATCCCGCCGGAACGCACCCCGCCGGAACGCACCCCGCCGGAACGCACCCCGCCGGGAGGAGATCTCCTTGTCGGGAGGAGATCTCCTTGTCGGGAGGACGAATTCGCCGCAGCCGTCCTCCCGAAGCGCAGTTCTCCTCCCGAGCGGGCGACCGAACGACCGAGCACACGAGCGAGGCGGATGCCGTCAGCCGGCCAGCACCCTGGCGTCCCGCTGGGCGATGATGCTCAGCTCCGCCGCCGCGAAGGCGTGCGCCTGTGTCATCGCGTGCTCGGTGCGGTCGATGCAGTCGCGGATCAGCTGACCGAAGAAGGGGAACCCCGTCTTGCCTGTCGCGTCGAAGCGGACCTGTCCGTCCTGATCGACGAGCAGCACCTGTCCGCCGCCGTTGTCGGTCGTGATGTCGGTGTACTTGCGCAGCTCGATGTATCCGTCGGTGCCGAGCAGCACGGTGCGTCCGTCGCCGAAGACGTCGAGCCCCGCCGGGGTGAACCAGTCGACGCGCACGTAGCCGGTGGTGCCGTTGTCGAGCACGACGTGGGCGTCTCCGAAGTCCTGCAGGCCCGGAGTGTCGGGGTGCGCGTAGTTGGCGACGGTCGAGCTCACGATCTCGCCGGTCGTCGCGCCCGTGTAGTACAGCATCTGCTCGAAGTTGTGACTGCCGATGTCGCAGATGATGCCGCCGTACTGCTCGGGGTCGTAGAACCAGTCGGGCCGCCCCGTGCCGATGCGATGGGGGCCGAATGACGCGACCTGCAGCACGGTGCCGATCGCGCCCCGATCGATCAACTGGCCGGCGAGGATAGCCGCCTCGGAATGCACGCGCTCGCCGTAGTACACGGCGAACTTCCGCCCGGTGCGCTCGACGGCGTCTCGAGCGGCATCGAGGTCGTGCATCGTCGTGATGGCGGGTTTGTCGGCGAAGAAGTCCTTGCCCGCGTCGAGCACGCGCACGCCGAGTGGAGCCCGCCGATTCGCGATCGATGCACTGGCGACGAGCCGCACCTCCGAGTCGTCGAGCACCTCCCGCTCGCTCGCGGCGGCACGCGCCTGCGGGAAGCGTTCGAGGAAGTCGGCGATCTTCACCGGGTCCTCGTCGAAGACCAGCGAAAGGGTTGCGCCGGCCTCGATCAGCTGCTCGACCATGCCGACGATGTGACCGTGGTCCAGTCCGATCGCGGCGAAGACGAACTCGCCGGGTGCGACGACAGGTTCGGGGAGCGGATCGAAGGTGTAGGTGCGGGTCATCGCCGGGTCTCCTCGTGGTTCATGTCATAGGTGCGCAGGCGTCCGCACATGCCGAATCCGCGGTCTCCCCCCGAGGGTACGGCTTCGTGCACGCGAGCATCGGCCAGGTGCGCCACCGAACCGGATGCCACGGCATCGGCGAGCGCCACCGAGCGCTCGGCCTGAGCCAGCGGACCCTGGCGCACGAGGTCGCCCCACGCCTCGGCGCGGTGGCGTACGAGCACACCGGCGGCGGCATGGAACGCGCGGAGCGCGCCGTGATCCGCACCCGAGACGGCATCCCGCAGCGTCTCGAATCCCGTCACGGCGAGATCGCGTCGTCGGGCCGCTCGCTCGGCGCGTTCATCTGCATCGTCTCCGAGCGAGGCCGCCGCCGCATACGCGTCGGGGTCGCCCACGATCTCGGCGGGGAACGTCATCACCGCATCACCCGCCTCGGGGAGTCCGGCGTCGCTCATCAGCACGACGACCCGCAGGTCGCCGCCGTTCACGGCACGGTGGATGGTGCCAGGGGTGAACCAGACGACGGACCCCGACCTCAGCGGGGTCTCATGGAACCCGGCGGCGTCGATCGTCTGCAGGGCTCCCTCACCGGAGATCACGACATAGGCCTCGGTCGAGACGAGGTGCATGTGAGGGCTGCCGCCGCAGATGCCGTCCGGCGCGGCATCCGGGTAGACGTCGAGGTGCGAGAGCGATGTGCCGCCGGGGAACGAGGATGCGGTCACGATGCCGCCTCCACGAGCGACGCGGTCTTCTCGAAGAAGTGCGGGGCGTTCGCCACCAGCTGTCCCGCCCGATAGTAGGGATTGGACGCCGTGATCGGCAGCGAGACGAACTGGCGCTCGAAGCCGGACTTGTAGATCGCGGTCACCACCTCGACCGCATCGCGGCCGTCCTGTCCGCCGGCGATCGGGACTCTCCCCTCACGGATCGCGCTGAGCAGGTCGCCGATCTGGCCCTCATGCCCGAGGTGGGCGAGCGGGGCACGGCCGGCGACGAGCTCCTCGATGCGTGCGACGGCCTCGGGGTCTCCGCCGTCAGCGGGAAATCCGTCGCGTCGGGACTGCTCGGCGACGACGGAGAACGGCTGGGACACCCGGGCGTTCGCCCCCTGGATCACGATCGCCTGCTCCTCCCCGTGGTGCACCACGGAGCTGGTCAGCTGCGCGAGCCCCCGTTCGTAGCGGAAGACGGCGACCGAGAGATCCTCGACTTCGGCGTTGTCGTGCTGCGCGTTGGCGAGCATGGCCGTGATCTCGGCCGGGCGTCCGAGCAGCCACAACAGCAGGTCGATGTGGTGGATGGCGTGGTTCAGCGTGCAGCCGCCCCCCTCTTTCTCCCAAGTGCCGCGCCACCAGAGGTCGTAGTACGGCAGCCCACGCCACCACGCCGAGTCGACCCGGACGTGCGAGATCGATCCGAGCAGACCCGAGTCGACGACCTCCTTCAGCGCGGCGAGATCGTCGCGGAAGCGGTTCTGCGCGACGACGGACAGCACACGGCCCGAACGCTCCTGCGCGGCGAGCATCGCATCGCACTCCTCGAGGGACGGAGCCATGGGCTTCTCGACCAGCACGTGGATGCCGGCATCGAGCGCAGCGGTCGCGAGCGAGGCGTGCGTCGACGGCGGGGTCGCGATGCTCACCAGGTCGACGAGACCCGAGGCGATCATCGCGAGCGGATCATCGAACGTCGCCGCCCGCGTGAGCCCGAACGCCTCGGCCTTCTGCGCGGCCCGCCCGGGGATGACGTCGGCGAGCGCGGCGATCTCGCAGTCGCCCGCGAAGGCGAGGTATCCGCTGATGTGCGCGTCGGCGATCCCGCCGGTGCCGATGATGCCGATCCTGAGCATTCGCTGCCTCCCCGATGAGGTGTTACTACGTATTACTAAGACGTAGTAGATACTATCGAGACAGACACCCGCCACGTCAAGCCCGGAAAGGAGGATGCCGTGGAGAAACGCCCGACCAGCCACGACGTCGCCCACCTCGCCGGGGTCTCGCAGTCCACCGTCTCTTTCGTCTTCACCAGGCGGCCGGGGATCTCCGAGGCGACGCGCGAGCGGGTGCTTCGCGCAGCATCCGAGCTGAACTACCGACCCAACCTGGCCGCCCGGTCCATGCGCACCCAGCGCACCGGCCGCCTCGCCGTCGTCGTGCCGATCGCCACGATGAATCCGCTCACTCTGCTCTCCGGCGCGATCTCCGCCGCGCGCGAGGCAGGCTACGTCGTGGAGGTGGTGAGCCTGCCCGAGGAGGCGACCGCGCGCGACGATCGCCTCGCCGATCTCATCGGGTCGGGGCAGTACGAGGGCGTGCTCGCGTTCACGCCGCTGCCCGCCACCGACTCCCCCGCCGACGGCCCCGTCGTGCTCTCGGTCGGCGAGTTCGATGACGCGATGCACATGACCGGCGCATTCACCGATTCGCGACCCATCACCGAGATGATCGAACGCCTCGCAGCACAGGGACATCGGAGATTCGTGCATCTGGCCGGCCCCGACGACTTCCCGTCGGCACGAGCCCGTCGCGCGGCCTACCTCGAAGCGATCGAGCGTCTCGGACTCGAGTCGCTCGGTGTGTTCGGAGAGGAATGGAGCGGCAGCGCCGGTGAGGCCGCCGTCGACCGGCTGCCCGCAGACGCACCGCCGCTCGCCGTGATCGCCGCCAACGACGTGATCGCGACCGGAGCCATCCGAGCGGCGACACGACGCGGATGGACGCTGCCCGACGACGTCGCCGTCACGGGGTGGGACGATCACCCCCAGAGCGCGTTCCTCGTGCCGTCGCTGACGAGCGTGTCGCAGGACCGCGAGAGACTGGGCGCCTACTCGATGCACCGTCTGATCGCAGCCGTCCGCGGCGGCGATGAGCCGATGAAGCCCGACGGTCTGCTGACCGTCATCTGGCGCGAGTCGACCGATTCTCCCCACTGACCGCCGAGACCTGGAGGCGCACATGAAGATCCTGATCCCGAACACCATCGAGCTGCCGGTGACCGCAGACGTCGAGACCGTCGTCTATGACATCGACGCCGAGATTCCCGCCGAGCACCGTGACGCCGAAGCGCTCGTCGTCTGGCACAACTCCTCGTCGTGGCTCCGGGAAGCCGCCCGCGCACTGCCCCGCCTGCGTCTCGTCCAGGCCCTCGCCTCCGGCGCGGATGCGGTTCTCAACGCCGGGTTCGGCGCCGACGTGCTCATCTGCTCCGGTCGCTCGCTGCATGACGGACCCGTCGCCGAGCATGCGCTGACCCTGATCCTGAGCGCCGTTCGACGTCTCGACCGGCTGCGCGACGCTCAGCGCGAGCACGTCTGGGACGAGGCGTTCAACGAGGAGCAGAGCGCCGCGCCCACTCGCGCGCTCTACACGCTGTCCGGCGCCCGCGTGACCATCTGGGGATTCGGTTCGATCGCCTCGACGCTCGCGCCGTTCCTCACCGCACTCGGCGCGGAGGTGCAGGGCATCGCCCGCACCGCCGGAGAGCGATCCGGGTATCGGGTGCACTCGGATGCCGATGCAGCCGCCGTGCTGGCTGACACCGACGTGCTCGTCTCGATCCTGCCCGCCACCGACGAGACCGCCGACCTGTTCGACGCCGAGCTCTTCCTCGCGCTCAAGCCAGGCGCGGTGTTCGTGAACGTCGGTCGTGGTGTGACCGTCGACGAGGCTGCGCTGATCGCGGCGCTGGAGTCGGGACAGCTGCGCGCCGCGGCGATCGATGTCGCGAAGTCCGAGCCGCTTCCGGCATCCGACGTGCTGTGGGACGCACCGAACCTGCTCATCACCCCTCACATCGCCGGCAACCGTCCGGTCGGAGCGGCACGCCTGGTCGACCAGAACGTGACCCGCCTCCTCGCGGGCGATGATCTCCTCAACCAGGTGCACCCCTAGGTCTGGACACCGCGGGGCGAGCGGCGCATGCTGAGGGCATGACCGCCTTTCAGACCACACACGCGTTCAGCGGGTTCAGCGTCGACGACATCGACGCCGCCCGCTCCTTCTACGGCGACACCCTCGGCATGGACGTCACCACCAATGCCATGGGGTTCCTCGACATCAGCCTGCCCGACGGCGGATCGATCCTCGTCTACGGCAAGCCGAACCATGAGCCCGCGAGCTTCACGATCCTGAACTTCCCGGTGGACGACGTCGAAGCAGCCGTCGACGAGCTCAACGAGCGGGGCGTCGTGACCAAGATCTACGACGACTCGGAGTTCGCCACCGATGAGAAGGGCATCCTGCGAGGCGGTCCCGATCGAGGGCCCGACATCGCCTGGTTCACGGACCCCGCCGGCAACGTCCTCGCCGTGCTCGCCGCCGGCTGAGCGCCGCTCTCAGGCGAGGAGCGAGTCGAAGAGCTCGTTCACGGCCGGGTCGACTCGCTGCAGCTCGGGATGCGCGTCGTGCCAGTCGATGATCTCGCGCGCCGCGGTGTGCAGTGGCACGAGCGGGGCGAAGTCCGGCACGAGGCGGCGGACCTTGGTGTTGTCGAAGACGACGGAGTGCGCCATGTCACCCGTGAGCTGCCCGGCGCGGTCGGGTGCGGCATCCTCGATCGCCGCACTCGTGGCGTACCGGATCTTCGGCTCTGCTCCCGCCGCGCGACCGAGGATCGCGTAGATCTCGTTCCAGGTGTAGACGAAGTCGCTCGTGATCTGGAAGGTGTCGCCGTAGGCGAGCGGGTTGCCGAGCAGCCCCGCGAAGCCGACCGCGAAGTCGCTCGAGTGCGTGAGCGTCCACAGCGACGTGCCGTCGCCGTGGACGATGATCTCCTCACCCCGGCGGATGCGGTCGATCGCCGTCCACCCTCCGAACGCCGGGATCGTCCACTTGTCGTAGGTGTGCGAAGGCCGCAGCACCGTGACCGGGAATCCGCGATCCCGGTACGCGGCGGTCAGCAGGTCCTCGCAGGCGATCTTGTCGCGCGAGTACTGCCAGTACGGATTGCGCAGCGGTGTGGACTCGGTGATCGGAAGACGAGAGACCGGCTTCTGGTAGGCGGATGCCGAACTGATGAAGACGTACTGTCCCGTCCGGCCCTCGAAGCGGTCGATGTCCCGCTGCACCTGATCCGGCGTGAAGGCGATCATGTCGGCGACGACATCGAACTCACGACCGGCGAGGGCGGCGTCGACCGCTGCTGCATCCGACACATCCGCCGTCAGCACCTCGACGCCGTCAGCGGGCTCGCGCTGCGACTGTCCGCGATTCAGCAGAGTGACCTCCATCCCCCGGGACGCCGCGAGCGCACTCGCCGCCGAGGAGATGATTCCGGTTCCACCGATGAACAACACCGTCGTCGCAGTCATGCATCCGACTCTAGCGACGGGTCAGGCGGGGAGGCCGCCTAGGCGAGGTGCTCGAAGAGCGCGCGGACGGCCCCTTCGACGGCATCCGGATCTTCCGCACGGATCGCGTGGGCGACGGCTTCGGCCGCAGCGATCAGCCCGGGTGTCGCGTCGTCTCCGGGTACAGTCTCGGAGAACTGCAGCGCGCATTGAGCGAGGATCGTGGCCTCGACCAGGTGCATCGCCTGTCGCGGATGCCGCACGAGATCGTCGACGGCGGTGAGGAACGCGATGGCCGCGGCGTCGCGGTCGGCTGCGGCCTGCGCGCGACCGATCTCCTCGGCATACGCCGCGAGATCGGAGCGGACGCCTTCCGCGGCCGTGGGCAGCGCCGTGCGGAGCGCCGTCCCCGCGAGCACGCCGGCGTAGCTGATGACGGCACGCGACTCGCGTGCGGTGAGGTCCGCGACCTTGGTGTAGCGCGCGGGAGTGACCTCGACCAGTCCGATGTCACGCAGCCGGATGATCGCTTCGCGGATCGGGTTGAGCGACATGTCGAGCTCTCGGGCGAAGCGCATCGTGTTGAGCGTGTCGCCCGACCGATAGTCCCCCCGCAGGATCGCCCCGAGGATGTGCTGGAAGGCAACTTCGGGCAGCGGCACGGCACCGCGATGGGTCCAGTGGTGCGTCCGTGGATCCGCGTAGGCGATGGTCATTGGTGCTCCCCAGGTCCGTTGTGTACGCCCCCTGTGACAGGGGCCCCCACTAGACAGACTCGCTGCCGCCCGGAATATTACGCAGCGCCAGGGAAAAAGTCAGACGACGCTGGCGCCGGGCGCCGCAGCGAACTCCTCGAGAGCGGTGACGACGTCGTCGGAGAGCTCGACCTGGCTGGCCGCCACCGCGTCGTCGATCTGGCCCGTGCGCGATGCACCGATGATCGCGGTGGTCACCACGGAGTCCCGCAGCACCCACGCGACGGCGAGCTGGGGAATCGAGAGGCCCGCGTCCTTCGCGACGCGGTCGATGCCGCGGATGCGCTCGAGGTAGCTGTCGGTGAGCGCGGACCCGTTCAGGAAATGGCTGTTCGCGGCACGCGAGTCGGCCGGGACGTCACCGTCGATGTACTTGCCGGTGAGCAGGCCCTGCGCGAGCGGCGAGAACACGGCGCTGCCGATCTCCAGCTCGCGCAGCGCCGGGAACAGCTCGGCCTCGGGAGTGCGGTCGAACAGCGAGTACCGCGGCTGGTGCAGCAGCAGCCTCACGCCCTGATCCGCGAGCAGCTGATACGCGCGACGCGCCAGCTCGGCCGGGTAGTTCGAGATGCCCACGTACAGCGCCTTGCCGCTGCGCACGATGTCGGCGAGCGCCGTGACCGTCTCCTCCAGCGGGGTCTCGGGGTCGGGGCGGTGCGAGTAGAACACGTCGACGTAGTCGGTGTCCATGCGCTGCAGACTCTGCTCGAGCGAGCGCATGAGGTACTTGCGCGATCCGCCGTCGCCGAACGGCCCCGGCCACATGTCGTAGCCGGCCTTGGTCGTGACGAACAGCTCGTCTCGGTAGCGGGCGAGCCCGCTGTCGAGAACGGCCCCGAACGTCGACTCGGCGGACCCGTACGGCGGACCGTAGTTGTTCGCGAGGTCGATGTGCACGACACCGCGGTCGAACGCGTGCAGCACGATCTCGCGCTGACTGTCGAAGGTGCGGTCACGACCGAAGTTCTGCCAGAGTCCGAGCGACACCTTCGGCAGCTTCACCCCGCTGGCGCCTGCGCGTTGGAACGGCACGTCGGTGTAGCGGGTGGCCGCAGCCTCGTAGGCATGCGTCAGGCGGGGGTCATCGGCGGCGATGGGCATGAGGGACGCTCCTGGATCCGAGGCGGGAAGAGCTTCAGGATAGCGCTTTCTCGCACGGCGGGACCAGGACTCCGATGCATGCTGCGCCGGCATACGGGTGTCCGCGCTCGCAGGCCCGACCGACCGCTGTCAACCACACCGACGAAGTCCGACGGTCGGGGTAGCGTGACGGAGAGACGGCGATCATCGCATTCACCCCCGCTCCCCGCGGGAAACGAGAAGAGGTCCATGATGGGCGGGACCCCACCGTCGAAGCTGTCCGGCACGTCGAACGCCATCGTCGTGACCGGAGCACGGGTGCACAATCTTCGCGACGTGAGCGTCGCGATACCCCGCGACGCCCTCGTGGCCTTCACCGGCGTCTCCGGCTCGGGAAAGAGCTCCCTCGCATTCGGCACGTTGTACGCCGAGGCGCAGCGTCGGTACTTCGAGTCGGTGGCGCCCTACGCGAGGCGCCTGATGAGCCAGGTCGACATCCCCGACGTCGACGCCATCGGCGGGCTGCCTCCGGCGGTGGCCCTCCCCCAGCAGCGCACCGCGGGAAGCGCTCGATCGACCGTCGGCAGCGCCACGTCGATCGGCAACGTCATCCGCATGCTGTTCTCGCGAGTGGGCACATACCCCAGTGGGGCGGAGCCGCTGTTCGCCGAGGACTTCTCCGCGAACACCGTGCAGGGCGCGTGCCCGCGCTGCCACGGGATCGGGCAGGTGTACGACGTGCCGCTGCACCTCATGGTCCCCGACGAGTCGCTGTCGATCCGCGACCGTGCGCTCGACGCCTGGCCGCGCGCCTGGCACGGCAAGCAGCTCATCGACAGCCTGATATCGCTCGGCTACGACATCGACATCCCGTGGCGCGATCTGCCTGAGAAGCAGCGTCAGTGGGTGCTCTACACCGAGGAGTCCCCTCAGGTTCCGGTGTTCACCGACCGCGGCCCGGCGCAGGTGCGCAAAGCCGTCGCGGCCGGCATCGAGCCCTCGTACATGAGCACGTTCGTCGGCGTGAGGCAGTACGTGCTCAACACCTTCGCCAACTCGAAGAGCGCGAAGATGCGCGAGAAGGCGGCGAGCTTCATGGTCAGCGTCCGCTGCCCGATGTGCGACGGACGCCGCCTGAAGCCCGAGGCGCTCGCCGTGACGTTCGCCGGTCTCGACATCACCGAGATGGCCGCGATGCCACTCGCGGACCTCGAGGCACTCCTCGAGACGGCACTCGACTCATCCGGCAACGGAACGGATGCCGCCGGCCCCGGTGGCGAAGCGCTCCCACCCGAGAAGAAGCTCGCGGCGCACCGGCTGGTCGACGAGCTGCGCGATCGGATCTCCCCCATCATCGAGCTCGGTCTGGGCTACCTCTCGCTGGATCGCTCGACCCCGACGCTCTCGTCGGGTGAGCTGCAGCGTATGCGGCTCGCGACCCAGGTGCTGTCACAGCTGTTCGGGGTCATGTTCGTGCTCGACGAGCCGTCTGCCGGCCTCCACCCCGCCGACGGCGAAGCGCTCGTGCGCATCCTCCGCTCGTTGCGAGACTCCGGAAACACGGTCTTCTTCGTCGAGCACTCCCTCGACGTGATCCGGCATGCGGACTGGATCGTCGACATCGGCCCCGGAGCGGGATCCACCGGCGGTGAGATCGTCTATTCCGGCCCGATCGACGGGCTGCGGGACGCGGAGCGCTCCCAGACGAGACGATATCTGTTCGCCGACGACCTGCGGGCCGAGCAGCCGACGGCACAGCCGCGGGCCCCTCGCGAGCCCGATGCCGAACTGGTGCTCGTCGACGTCTCGCGGAACAACCTCCGCAGCGTCTCCGTGTCGGTCCCCCTCGGCTGCCTCACCGCCGTCACGGGCGTCTCCGGTTCGGGCAAGTCGTCTCTCGTCACCCAGGCCCTGCCCGACCTGCTGCAGAGCAGCCTCTCCAGCGAGGTGGACGGCTCGTCGACCGACACGTCGACGAGGGAAGAGCAGGGCAGCGCAGCAGCTGATCCGCTGTTCTCCGCACCGATCGCCCACACGACGGGTCGCGCCTCCGGTCCCGCCGACCGCGTGCGACGCGTGGTGCAGGTCAGTCAGAAGCCGATCGGCCGCACCTCTCGATCGAACGTGGCGACGTACACCGGGCTCTTCGACCGCGTCCGCGCGCTGTTCGCCGCGACACCAGAAGCACGTCGGAGGCGCTACGCCGCGAGCCGCTTCTCGTTCAACCTGGCGAGCGGGCGATGCCCCACCTGCAAGGGCGAGGGCACGGTCGAGGTCGAGCTGCTCTTCCTCCCCACCGTCCACGCCCCCTGCGGCACCTGCGGCGGCACGCGCTACAACCCGGAGACCCTCGAGATCGAGCTCCACGGGCACACCATCGCCGACGTCCTCGCCCTGAGCGTGAACGACGCGCGTGTCCTCTTCGAGGACGATGCCGACGTCGCGCGACACCTCGATGCCCTCCTCGACGTGGGGCTCGGGTATCTGCCGCTGGGCCAGTCGGCGACCGAGCTCTCCGGCGGCGAGGCGCAGCGCGTGAAGCTGGCGTCCGAACTGCGGCGCGCCCAGCACGGCGACACCCTCTACCTGCTCGATGAGCCCACCTCAGGACTGCATCCGTCGGACACCGATCGGCTGCTCGTCCATCTTCAGCATCTCGTCGACGCCGGCAACACGGTCGTGATGGTCGAGCACGACATGCGCGTGGTCGCACAGGCCGACTGGGTGATCGACATGGGACCGGGAGCCGGAGAGCTCGGCGGCACTGTCGTGGCGCAGGGAACTCCGCGTTCCGTCGCCTCCGCGAGCGGAAGCACCACGGCGTCGTACCTCGCGGATGCCATCGCGGCTCAGGAACTCGGAGTCAGCGCCTGAGAACAGAAAATCCCTGCCGAGGCAGGGATTCTTTCTGCGGAGACGAGGGGATTTGAACCCCTGGTCCCCGTGAGGGGACTCCACCTTAGCAGGGTGGTGCACTCGGCCGGACTATGCGACGTCTCCAGGCATCCGAACCGTGAAGAGCGGATGCACCTTGCAATCATAACGGGTTCCCGTGGCTGGAACGAATCGGGGCTCAGGGTCCTCGGCCGGGCCGCCTGCAGGACGAAAGCACATCTGCAGGACGAGACCCGACGGATGCTCCCGCATCCGTGCTCCGGTCATGCACACGGCACGGGTGACGGCGCGTGACCCGAGACGATCCCTCAGCCGGCGCTCGATTCGCGCACCACGAGTTCGGGCTGGAACCGCACGCGACGGTCGTGCTCGACGCCGTCGAGCTCCTTCAGCAGCAGATCCACCCCGGTCCAGCCGAGCAGCCTGGCCGGCTGGCGCACGGAGCTCAGCGGCACGACGGTCGCCGAGGCGAAGTCGATGTCGTCATAGCCGACCATGGCGATGTCCTGGGGCACACGGATGCCGGAGCCGAAGCTGAACGCCTGCAGCAGCCCGACGGCGAGCAGGTCGTTCGCGGCGAAGACGGCATCCGGGCGCGATTCAGGCCCACGCGCCGCGATGGCCTCGCCCGCAGCCCTGCCCTGGAGCACCGTGAGCGCGGACTGCTCGAAGATCTCGAGAGTGACATCGGGGTGAGCGGCGACGGCCGCCTGCACGCCGCGCAGACGATCGGCGACCTGCTGCACCGACTGCGGTCCTCCGACGAATGCCAGCCGGCGACGTCCCGAAGCCAGCAGGTGATCGGCAGCCAGGCGTCCGCCTTCGACGTCATCGACCGAGACCGACGGCAGCAGCCCCTCCTCGACCTCGCGGTCGACGAGGATCACCGGCATGCCGCCCGCGGCGAATCGATGCACGGCCGAGAGGTCGTCGGTGGCGGGTGTGAGCAGCACGCCGTTGACCCGCTGCTCCTGGAAGAGCTCGAGGTGCGCGACCTGGCGCTCGTCTCGCTCGTCGCTGTTGCCGAGCAGCACCGTCATGCCGGCATCCGCTGCCCGGTCCTCCGCGCCGCGCACGACCTCGGCGAAGAACGGGTTGCCGATGTCGGGCACCACGAGTCCGATGCTGCGGCTGCGACCCGCGCGCAGCTGCCTGGCGGCGTCGTTGCGCACGAAGCCGAGTTCCTGGATCACCCGCTGCACGCGCTCGACCGTCTTGGCGGACACGCGCTCGGGCTGATTGAGCACGTTCGAGACGGTGCCGACCGAGACGCCGGCCGCAGCCGCCACGTCCTTCACCCCTACCGCCATGGCCTGCCTCCGTCCGTCCGCGCGTGCGCCACGACTACCTTCTCATTCCGCGGGGTGAACTCCGCGCCGGCGACGCCCGGGAACCGCGACGACGGCGAGCGCCGCGCAGCCGATGCCCGCGATGAACAGGGGCGCGAGCGCCCAGGTCACGACGCCGGTGAAGACGGCCGCGGCCGCGATGTACGCGGCGCCGGCGGCATCCGCTGTGATCATCCCCGGCACCGCCCGCACCGCGGCGGTCCACCCGGTCGCCGGCGACCAGGCGCCGGCGGCGAGCAGCACGGCGACCGCGAGAGCGAGCAGCCCCGCCCAGCCGATGACCGCGATGATCTCGCCACCGGGCAGTGCGCCCGAGCCCGCGAGCACGACGTCGACCGTGAGCACGGCGGCGATCAGCGCCGCCGGCACCCCGACGCGGAGCGAGGGCAGGATGCCGGTGCGCACGTCGTCCCAGAACAGGGCCGTGCGCGAGTCCTCCGCGGCGACGAAGCGACGCAGGTGACGTATGCCGGCAGCCAGGGCGATCGGCAGCGTGACGACGCCGAGGGCGATGATCGTCATCAGCAGCCCGACCGTGAGCACCTCGCCGAACAGACCGAACTTGGCGGTCGCTCCGGGGTTGACCCCGGGCTCGACACCGGCGACCGTCGGGCCGGCGCCCGACCGCGCCTCGCGCTTCGCCGCCCGGTGCGCCCGACGCTCTGCGTTGATGACCGACATGACTAGCCCTTCAGTCCCTGCGTGGCGACTCCGTCGACGAGGAAGCGCTGGAAGACCACGAAGAACAGCAGCACCGGCACGAGGGCCACGAACGACGCCGTGACCGTCGCGCCGTAGTCGGACGACGAGGTCTGGTCGTTGTAGAGGCGCAGCGCGATCGGCAGCGGGTAGTTCTCGGGGCTCGTCAGGTAGAGCAGCGGGCCGAGGAAGTCGTTCCACGCCCAGATGAACGAGAAGATCGCGCAGGTGATCAGGGCGGGCTTGATGAGCGGCAGGATGATCGACCAGAAGATCCGCAGGTGGCCTGCTCCGTCGATGCGCGCCGCTTCATCCATGTCACGGGGCATCTGGCGGATGAACTGCACGAGAAGGAAGACGAAGAACGCCTCGGTGGCGAGGAACTTCGGCAGGATCAGCGGGATGAAGGTGTCGACCCATCCGAGCTGGTTGAAGATGATGTACTGCGGGATGATCACGACGTGGAAAGGCAGCAGCAGCGTGCCGATCATCGCGGCGAACAGCACGCCGAGTCCCTTGAACTGCACTCGTGCGAAGGCGTAGGCGGCGAGCGCCGACGAGAGCACCGTGCCGACGACGGCCGAGACCGCGAGGATCAGCGAGTTCAGGAAGAAGCGCCACATCGGCACTCCGGCGATGCCCTCCATGACCTTGCCATAGTTGTCGAGCGTCGGCGCCTGCGGCAGCAGACCGGGGTTCTGACCGAACTCGGAGTTCGGCTTGAACGTCGACAGGAACAGCCACAGCAGCGGGTAGAGCACCACCGCGGTGAGCACGAGGAGACCGATGAACCAGATGACGGTCTGCCAGGTCTTGCGCTTGATGCGGCGACGCGGGGCGGGCGGACCGACGGGCGTCGTCTGCTGCGCGGCGAAGACCGGAGTGGATGCGGCGCCGGACGTGGTCGCCTGATTGGAGGTGCTCATTTGTCGTCTCCCGAGTAGTGCACCCACGACCTCTGAGTGCGGAAGAGGATGAAGGCGATGATCGCGACGACGACGAGCAGGACCCACGCGATCGCGGCCGCGTAGCCCATCTGTCCGTCGGAGAACCCTCGCTTGTACAGGTACACGGTGATGAAGTTCGTCATGCCGGCGGGGCCGCCGGTGCCGTTCGAGATGATGTACGCCGAGGCGAACACCTGGAACGCGCCGATGAGACCGAGCAGCAGGTTGAAGAACATCACCGGGGAGAGCATCGGGATCGTCACCGCGCGGAACCGACGGTAGGCGTTCGCGCCGTCCATCTCTGCGGCCTCGTACAGCTCCTTGGGGATCTGCTTGAGACCCGCGAGGAAGATCACCATCGTGGCTCCGAACTGCCAGACGGCGAGCAGGATCATCATCGGGAGCACGAGGCTCGGGTTGCCGATCCATCCGCCGAGATCCACGCCGAAGATCTGCAGACCGCTGTCGACCGGACCGTCGGAGGAGAACATGGCCCGCCACACGATGGCGACCGAGACCGAGCCGCCGATGAGGGACGGCGCGTAGAAGGCGGAACGGAAGAAGCCCGCGCCCTTGTCTCGGTAGTTCAGGAGCATCGCGACGCCGAGGGCGGCCGCGAGGGTGATCGGAGTGCCGATGAAGACGTAGACGAGCGTGATCTGCGCCGACTGGATGAAGTTCGGGTCGCTCGTGAAGAGTCGGATGTAGTTGTCCAGCCCGATCCACTTGGGCGGCTGGAAGATGTTGTACTTCGTGAAGGAGAGGTACAGGGAGTAGATCATCGGCACGGCGGTGAGACCGAAGAAGCCGATGAGCCACGGGGTGAGGAACGCATAGCCGGTCGCCGTCTCACGCCGCAGACGTGCGCGCTGGCCCGGCCGCGCGAGTTCGTTCTCGGGGCGGCGGCCGCTGCGCAGCGCCCGCCCTCGCCCGGACTTCTTGCCCGTGACGATCGTCCTGGTCGCCGTCGTGCTCATGACAGCTCCTTCCGAAGTGGATGGGATGCGGTGGGCCGGGCGGATGCCACCCGGCCCACCGACGGGATCACTGGTTGAGGACGACGTCCATCTCGGAGAAGAACTGCGTCACGGCCTCGTCGACCGTCGTGGTGCCGAAGTTCAGCTCGGTGCCCAGCACCCGGAACTTCTCCTCGAGGGTGCCGTAGCCGACGATCGGCACGGGCGGAGCGTCGCCGAGGCGGTCGGCGATCGACTCCTCGTAGTCCTTGACGAGCTGGCTCATGGGATCGAGCTCTGCGGCCTCGAGAGCGGTCTCGGATGCGGGGAGGCCACGGTTGGTGCCGAAGATCTCGCCGGACTCGGGCGAGTTGACCAGGAAGTTGACGAGCGTCGCCGCCGCCTCCGGGTGCTCGGTCTTGGCCGAGATCGTGTGCAGCATCGAGGGCTTCAGGTACAGATCCTTCGCGCCCTCCTTCGTGACCGGCGGGGCGACGAGGCCGAGCTCGGTGTAGCTCTCGCCGAGGTTGGCGAGGTAGCCCGCACCGAAGTTGTCCCACGTCAGCTCGCTGGCGTTCTTCGCGGCGTCGAACGCGGTGAGGGGGTTGAGCTCCTCGACGACCTGCTGCGGAACGACGACTCCGTCGCGGATGTCGTCTCCGGCCTCCCAGAACTCCTTCAGACGGTCTTCGTCGAAGCCGGGCGTGCCGTCTTCGTCGAACAGGTTCTTGCCCTCGCTGCGCAGCTGCAGCTCGAAGTTCTGGATGCGCCCCGTCCAGTCGGACCCGCCCCAGAACTCACCCGCGCCGGCATCGGTGATCTCGCCCATCCACTCGTCGTAGTCCTCCCAGTCGCCCCCGGGGAACTCCTCGACGCCTGCGGTCTCGAGCAGCTGGGGGTTGGTGAAGACGCCCCACGCGTTGGTCGAGGTGGTGATGCCGTAGGTCGTGTCATCGACGACGCCGATGCCGAGGATGTTCTCGGAGAGCGGCTCGGTGTCGATGACCGAGCCGAGGTAGGGCTCGAGGTCGAGCAGCAGGCCGTTCTCCGAGTACTGACGCAGGTACGAGTAGTCGAACTGCATGACGTCGGGGAGTCCGCCGCCGGCGGCCTCGGTCTGGCGCTTCTCCCAGAACTCCGGGAACCCGAGGAACGTCGCGTTCACCGTGATGTTCGGGTACTCCTCGTTGAACGCCTCGATCGCCTGGTTGTAGAGATCGGCGCGGACGTCGTTGCCCCAGAACGCCAGGTCGAGGGTGACCTTCTCGTCGGGGTCGTACGTGGGCTCGCCCTCGGGGCTGCCTCCGCCGGCGCAGCCGGCGAGTACCAGCGCTGCGCTGGTGGCGACGGCCGCTGCGGCCGCCAGACGCTTCTTGCTGAACATCGTTGTCCTCTCTGATGAACGTCCTCGTTCGGCAGGGCCGCGGAACGCCTGTGTCCATGTGGTGCGGGATGCGATCTCCATCGTGCGGGGAAAACGCTTACCTGCACGCTAATCCAGATTGAAACGTTTCGCAACCGGCAATTCGCGGCGGGGATTACATCGATTACCGCGGGGTCTTCGATCCTCTCACGATCAGCTTCCCGCCCTCGACCTCGAGCCCCACGCGACGGACGGCGGATCGCCTCTGCTCGCCCGTCGCAGAGTGGGCCGGAGCCCCCTCCGCGGCGGCGAAGAAGTAGAACCACAGGTCGTCGCCGACGCGCACCTGCGCGCCGTGACTGCCGTGCCCTCCGGTCGGCAGATCAGCGAGGATGACGGCATCCGCATCACCCTGACGCGTCCAGCGCGTGCCGTCGTCGGAACGATAGACGCCCATCCCCCGCCACTCGTCCACGATCAGCCACCAGAGACCGCCGAGCTCGAACACCGTCGGCCCCTCGTGCGGCCGCCCTCCGACAGCGACGCCGTCGAGGGACCAGTCCGCGAGGTCGGGCGATGACGCGACCATGGTCACCGAGTCCGCCGCCTCATCCTTGTACCAGAGGCGCCACAGTCCGTCGGGCGTGCGCGCGACGGCCGCATCGATCACACGATCGCTGCTCAGCACGAGCGGGCCGCATCTCGACCAGTGCCTCAGGTCGTCGGAGGCGTACTCGACGATGGCGCGAGCGAACCCCGGCCAGCGGTCGGGGATGCCGTCGATCTCGGTGAGATGCATCCGCCAGCGCGCACCGTCCCAGAAGACCTCCGGGGCCCAGTGGGTGCGGTCGACCTCGGCGGGCGGCGGGCCGGTCTCGAGGACGAGATCGGATGCCGTGGGCTCGAGCGTTCCGTCGTAGCGCCAGTCCAGACCGTCGGTCGATGTCGCGACCCCGATCCGGCTGCCGTGCACCCACGACACCCCCGGTCCCGCATCGGCGAGGCTCGCCCGACGCTGGGTGTAGAACATCCACCACAGCCCGTCGGCGTCGACCACGACCCGCGGGTCGGTGGCTCCGTCGTAGACGGGGTCGCGGTAGAGCTCTCTCATCTGCGGAGATCGGTGACCGGGCTCGCGAAGCCGGCCCGGTGCGTGGGGTGCGAGCCCAGCAGCTCGGGGGTGATCACCGTGCCGTCCGCAGCGGCCGAGGCGTAGATGGCCGCCACGATCTCGAGCGAGCGTGCGGGTGCATCAGCAGTAGGAGGCAGGGGTGCTCCCTCCAGCAGAGCGTCGAACACGTCGCGCAGCAGCGGCTCGTGGTCGCTGCGCTCCTCGCCATCCGGGAACGCCCATCCCTCGGCCTCCGACTCGAAGCCGGGCGCCGGGGTGATCCGCCAGTTCTCATGACCGTGGCCGTAGACGTGGTCGACCGTGACCGTGGCCTTCTGGGTGTCGATGCGGATCGAGCTCGTCTCTCGCGGCGACACGGCACTGGTGACGAGCTGCGCGACCACTCCCTGGCCGAAGACGATGGTCGCGGTCGAGACGTCCTCGGTCTCGGTCTCGCGGTCGAGCCGCCAGAGCCTGCCCTGCACCGACGACCAGTCGCCCAGCAGGTGCGCGAGCAGGTCGATCTGGTGGATGCCGTGGCCCAGGGTCGTTCCGCCACCCTCCGTCTCCCACTTGCCGCGCCACGGCACCGCGAAGTAGTCGGCGTCACGGAACCAGAGCGTCTGACACACGGCGACGAGCGGGCGCCCGAGGGCTCCGCTCTGCAGCAGCCCGCGCACGTGCGCCGCGGCCGTGCCGGTGCGCTGCTGGAAGACGACCGCCAGCTGCCTGCCCGCGGCCTCGGCCCCCGCGCGCATCTCGTCGAGCTCATCGAGCGACGGCGCCGGCGGCTTCTCGACGATCACATGCGCGCCGGCCGCGAAGGCTGCGAGCGACTGCGAACGGTGCGGCCCGGGCGGCGTGCAGATGAGCACGACGTCGGGGTGCTCGGCGGCGAGCATCTCGTCGAGGTCGCCGTAGGCGGCATCGATGCCGTATCGGTCGGCGAACTCCTGCGCCTTCTCCCGGCTGAGGTCGGCGACGGCGACGAGTTCGGCGCGCGGGTACGCGGCGACCGCGCGGGCGTGCGCGTTCGCCACCGCCCCGGTGCCGACCAGGGCCGCGCGAAGGGTCTTCTCGGTTGTCATCGTTCCTCCTCAGGACGCTGAGCCGGGGTCATCTGATGCCGTTCTGCACCAGGTGCAGGCGGGCGTATCGCCCGTCGGCGGCGAGCAGCTCGTCGTGCGAGCCCTGTTCGACGATACGTCCGTGCTCGAGCACGACGATGCGATCGGCCTGCCGGATCGTCGACAGCCGGTGCGCGACCACGAGCGTCGTGCGACCGCGCATGAGCCGTTCGAGGGCCTCTTTGACGAGTCCCTCGGACTCGGGGTCGAGCGCGCTCGTCGCCTCGTCGAGCAGCAGGATCCGCGGATCGCGGACGAGCGCGCGGGCGATGGCCAGACGCTGGCGCTGACCGCCCGAGAGGCGCGCTCCGCGCTCGCCGACCACCGTGTCCCACCCCTGCGACTGCTCGCTCACGAACTCCCACGCGTTGGCGTCTCGCAGCGCCTGTTCGACGCGATCGGGCGTGACGTCGGGCATGCCGTAGGCGATGTTGTCGAAGACCGATCCCTCGAACAGCACCGACTCCTGCGGCACGACCGAGATCGACCGGCGCACTGTGCGCAGGTCGAGCTCCTGCATGTCGGCGCCGTCGAGCACGATGCGGCCGCTCGTCGGACGGACGAATCCGAGCACGAGGTTCAGGAGGGTCGACTTGCCCGAGCCCGACGATCCTACGAAGGCGACCGTCTCGCCGGGGGCGATCCGCAGATCGATCTCGAACAGGGCGTCGTCGTCGGCATCCGCGTAGCGATGCGTCGCAGAATCGAGCACGATCTCGCCGGCGACCGCCGAGACGACGCGCTTGCCGGAGTTCTGCTCGATGTCGGGCTCTTGCAGCACCTCGGCGATCGAGCGCACCGACTCGAGCCCGCGGGCGCCGACGGGAATGAGCATGAGCAGCTGGGTGAGCCCGCCGGTCAGCAGCGTGAAGTAGCTCGAGAGCATCACGACCTCGCCCGGCGTGATCGGGAGGAAGCCGGTGAGCGCGCACACGGCGGCGAGCATGAGGCAGGCGACGCCGAGCAGCTGCATCGCGACCCAGGAGATCGAGGCCACCCGGCCGTTCAGCAGGTCGAGGTCGAGTCCGGCGCGGCGCACGCCATCCGCCCCGCCCGCGACGCGGTTGATCGCCGTCTCCTCGAGCCCGTGAGCGCGTGTCACCGGGATCAGCGACGCCATCTCGCCGACGCGGGCCGACAGCGTCTCGATCTCGCGCCGGAAGACCTCGTTGCGACGCTGCGATCGATTGCGCATGCCGTAGCGGATGCCGATCGCGATCGGCACGGCGAGGGCGTACACGGGAAGGAACTGCGGCACGGTGACCGCCGTCATGCTGAGTGCGCCGAGCATCACCATGGTCGACGACAGGAGCGGATGCGTGACCTGCTGCAGCATGAGCTCGACGTTCTCGACGTCGCGCACCACCTTCGTCTGCACGATCGAGGAGCTCATCCTCGTGTGGTACCCGATCGAGAGGCTCTGCAGTCGCGCGGTGAGGGCGTTGCGGAGATCGGCACCGAGGTCTCGCACCACGGTCATGAAGTTGCGGGTGTAGATGATGTGGTTCGGGTAGTTCTGCAGCAGCAGCACGGCGGCCAGCGCGAACCACCACAGCACCTCGGTGACATCGCCGTCGCTCGCCACGACGTCGATGATCGCGGCGGTGATCACCGGCAGGAACCAGAGCGGGATCTCCTTGATCGCGAAGGCCGTGATCGCGAAGGTCAGTCGCCAGGGACGGCGGGCGACGAGGCGCAGCACGGAGCGGGTCGGGTGATCACCGTCGATGAGCGCGGCCGGATGGGAAAGCGCTTTCTGTGCCATGGTCCTATCGTAGAGTCACCGCACCCGTCTGGGAAGCGGGACCATCCGAATCAGCAGGAGCAGCCATGACCTTCGACGCAGCATTCGACTGGGCACGTGGTCACGTGCAGGCGGAGCGCCTGCCGACAGCCGTGCTCGGCATGGCCACCGCCGACGGGATCGTCGACCTCGAGGGCTTCGGGGCCGCGACGGATGCCGTGTATCCGCTGTTCTCGATCACGAAGGTGCTCACCGGCATCACGGCGACGCGCGCCATCGAGAGGGGTCTGCTCACCCCGAACACTCCGCTCGCCGACGCCCTGCCGCAGTTCGGCACCTCTCGTGACGACATCGTGCGGCTGTGGCACCTGGCATCCCACACCTCGGGGATCTCCGAGCCGGCTCTCGACACCGCGCTTCCGCTGCGCGACGAGCTGCTCAGCCAGGGGCGGGACTTCGCCGCCGGCACCGCGTCGCGGTATTCCACCCTGGCCTTCGAGGGGATCGCGGCGCTGATCGAGCACGCGACCGGTTCAACCTGGGATGCCGGCACATTCGACTGGGCGCATCGCATCGGCGCGATCGGCCTGACCCTCGACCCGAGCAAGTCCCTCGGGGTTCCGGATGCCGCGGCCGGCGGACTCGACCTCGACCGGTTCCACGCCACGCGTGCTCCCGGCGCAGGACTCCTGGGCAGAGCCGAGGATCTCCTGCACCTCGGCGCCGAGCTGCTGCGCATCGGCCAGGGCGCGAAAGACGGCATCCTGTCTCCGGCGGGACTGGCCATGATGCTCCGCCCGCTGACCGGCGCGATCCCCCGCCTCGACCCGTACCCCTCTGAGCGCGGTCAGGACTGGGGCTTCACGTTCAACCTGCGCTCACGAGCGCCGGGGCTGGTGGACCGTGACGTCTTCGGCCACGGCGGGTGGGCGGGCACGGAGTTCTGGGTGCACCCGACGGCGGGCGTCTGCTGGGTGCTGCTCACGAACGCGGCCGTGCGCCCGGGCGTGGACGCCGATCAGCTCGACAACGCGGTCATCACCGCGGTGTGACCGCCGACGCTCGCTTGACACGTCGCCCGCCCGTGTCTAGGGTTGAGACATTGAATGAAACGATTCAAAACCCGCTCGATGAAGAGAGAACCAACATGACCCGCGTCGCGTTCCAGTTGCAGGTGCGTCCTGAACTGCTCGACGAATACCTCGCCCGTCACTCGCCGGTCCGGCCCGAGATGCTGGCCGAGATCGCGGCCGCCGGCCGCCGTAACTACTCGCTGTTCCTTGCCGAGGGCGGCACGCTCGTCGGCTACTACGAGACCGACGACGATGCCGCCGCCCAGGCGTATCTCGCCGCCTCCCCCGTCGCCGCGCGCTGGGAGTCCGAGATGAGCCGATTCTTCATCGGTCTCGACGGACGCCCCGACCAGGCCGCCACCGCACTCGCCGAGGTGTTCCACCTCGAAGACCAGCTCGCCGACGCCGGCGACTCCCCCGCATCAGACATCGACAACCGCACCGACACCGAAGGCAGCGCCTCATGAGCATCCTCTCGTCCGACAACCTCGCCGCCCTCGAACAGCAGGGCATCGAACTCCCCAGCTGGGCGTTCGGCAACTCCGGCACGCGCTTCAAGGTGTTCGGCACGCCCGGCACGCCCCGCGACCCGCGGGAGAAGATCGCGGATGCCGCGCAGGTGAACAAGTACACGGCGCTCGCACCCTCGGTCGCCCTGCACATCCCGTGGGACCTGGTCGACTCGTTCTCCGACCTGCGCAAGCACGCCGAGGACCTCGGCGTGACCCTGGGCACCATCAACTCCAACACGTTCCAGGACGACGACTACAAGTTCGGCGCGCTGACCCACGAAGACCCGTCGATCCGCCAGAAGGCGATCGACCACCACCTCGCCTGCATCGACGTGATGGATGCCACGGGCAGCCGCGACCTGAAGATCTGGCTCGCCGAGGGCTCGAACTACCCGGGGCAGGCCGACCTGCGCGGCCGTCAGGACCGCCTGCAGGAGTCGCTGCAGCAGATCTACGCACGCCTCGGCGACGACCAGCGCCTCGTGCTCGAGTACAAGTTCTTCGAGCCGGCGTTCTACCACACCGATGTTCCCGACTGGGGCACGTCCTACGCCCAGGTCTCGTCCCTCGGCGACAAGGCCATGGTGTGCCTCGACACGGGCCACCACGCACCCGGCACCAACATCGAGTTCATCGTCATGCAGCTGCTGCGCCTCGGCAAGCTCGGGTCGTTCGACTTCAACTCGCGCTTCTACGCCGACGACGATCTCATCGTGGGCGCGGCCGATCCCTTCCAACTGTTCCGCATCCTGTTCGAGGTCGTGCGCGGCGGCGGCCTGAACAACCCCGATGTGGCGTTCATGCTCGACCAGTGCCACAACGTCGAGGACAAGATCCCCGGTCAGATCCGCTCGGTGCTCAACGTGCAGGAGATGACGGCGCGTGCGCTGATCGTCGACCGCGACGCCCTGACCGCGGCGCAGAAGTCCGGCGACGTGCTCGCCGCCAACGCCGTCTTCATGGACGCGTTCTACACCGACGTGCGCCCCGCGCTCTCCGAATGGCGAGAGTCGCGCGGCCTCGCAGCCGACCCGATGGCGGCCTACGCCGAGTCGGGCTACCAGCAGAAGATCGCCGCCGACCGCGTCGGTGGCGTGCAGGCCGGCTGGGGCGCCTGAGCCCGCACCCCGACCCGTCGGGATGCGGGAGCCGATCCCCGCATCCCGACGCCCCCCGACAGAACGGATGACACCGTGAACGAGCAGGTGCTCGACGGACCGCACGGACCGCTGCGCGTGCGGGTGTACACCCCGACCTCTCCCGTCGGCCCCGGACTCGTCTGGGTGCACGGCGGAGGGTTCGCCGCCGGTGAGATCGACATGCCGGAGGCCGACTGGGTCGCGCAGAGCTTCGCCGAGCGCGGCATCGCCGTGGTGTCGGTCGACTACGCGCTGGCTCCCTTCCCTCGCACCTGGGCTGCGGCAGCCGGGGCACCCGAGCGAGAGGGCGTGCACTACCCGGTCGCCTCCGAGGAGGTCGAGGCCGCATTCCGCTGGGCGGTCGACTCCGGCCTCACCGAGGGGCCGTGGTCGATCGGCGGAGCGAGCGCCGGCGGCAACCTCGCGACCGGCGCGGCACTGCGCCTCAGTCACGGTCCCGGGCCCTTCCCTGCGCTCGCGGTGCTCGCCTATCCGACGCTCCACGCCGTGCAGGCAGCCCCGGATGCTGCGCTGCGCGCCACTCTCGACGCGGACCCCGATGCCGACGTGTTCGGCCCCGACCCGGTGCGCGGCATGTACGAGAACTACCTCGGCGGGCCGGTCGACGGTGGCGACGTCTACGCCGTGCCCGGCACCGCGTCCCCCGCCCAGCTCTCGCATTTCCCCGCCACGATCATGATCAACGGCGAGGTCGACGAGCTCCGTGTCTCCGGCGAGGCGTTCGGCGCCCTGCTGCGCGACGCGGGCGTCGAGATCGACATCTCGACCGAGCCGGGCACCCGCCACGGCCACCTCAATCAGCCCGAACTCGCGGCAGCGACAGCATCGATCGACCGCTTCGCCGCCCGCATCCTCGCCACGTCTCCACAGAACAGGGAACAGCCATGACCAACCCCACCGCCGCCGCCCTCATCGAGCGGTCGAACCGCCTGGGCGCCGACCCGAAGAACACCAACTACGCCGGTGGCAACACGTCGGCGAAGGGCACCGAGACCGACCCCGTCACGGGTCAGCCCGTCGAGCTGATGTGGGTCAAGGGTTCGGGTGGAGACCTCGGCACGCTCACAGAGCAGGGTCTCGCCGTGCTGCGCCTCGACCGCATGCGCGCACTCGTCGACGTCTACCCGGGCCTCGACCGTGAGGACGAGATGGTCGCCGCGTTCGACTACTGCCTGCACGGCAAGGGCGGTGCAGCTCCGTCGATCGACACCGCGATGCACGGGCTCGTCGACGCCGCGCACGTCGACCACCTGCACCCCGACTCGGGCATCGCGATCGCCACCGCGGCCGACGGGGAAGAGCTGACGGCGAAGATCTTCGGCGACAAGGTCGTGTGGGTTCCGTGGCGTCGCCCCGGATTCCAGCTCGGACTCGACATCGCCGCCATCAAGGCGAAGAACCCGCAGGCCATCGGCACGATCCTCGGCGGCCACGGCATCACCGCCTGGGGCGACACGTCGGAGGAGGCCGAAGCCAACTCCCTCTGGATCATCGACACCGCGGCCGCCTACATCGAGGCCAACGGCAAGGCCGACCCGTTCGGCGGCGTCCGCGCCGGCTTCGAGGCACTCCCCGAGGCCGAGCGGCGTGAGCGCGCTGCGGCCCTCGCCGGCACGATTCGCGGGATCGCGTCGACCGACAAGCCGATGGTCGGCCACTTCACCGACTCCGACGTCGTCCTCGACTTCCTCGCCTCCGAGCGCGCCCCTGAACTCGCGGCTCTCGGCACCAGCTGCCCCGACCACTTCCTGCGCACCAAGGTCAAGCCGCTGATCCTCGACCTGCCGGTCACGGCATCCGCCGATGAGCAGATCGCCCGCCTGCACGAACTGCACACCGAGTACCGCGCCGACTACCAGGCCTACTACGACGCGCACGCGACCGCCGAGTCGCCCGCGATCCGCGGCGCCGACCCGCTCATCGTGCTCGTGCCCGGCATCGGAATGTTCTCCTACGGCGCCAACAAGCAGACCGCCCGCGTCGCCGGTGAGTTCTACGTCAACGCGATCAACGTCATGCGCGGCGCCGAGGCACTGTCGACCTACTCGCCCATCTCTGACGCCGAGAAGTTCGACATCGAGTACTGGGCGCTCGAAGAGGCCAAGCTGCAGCGCATGCCGAAGCCGAAGTCGCACCAGGGACGCATCGCCTTCGTCACCGGAGCCGCCAGCGGCATCGGCAAGGCCATCGCCACCCGCCTCGCCGCAGAGGGCGCCTGCGTCGTCATCGCCGACCTCGACCTCGAGAAGGCACAGGCGGCCGCCGCCGAGCTGGGCAGCACCGACGTCGCGATCGGCGTCGCGGCGAACGTCGCCGATGCGGATGCCATCCAGGCGGCGCTGAACGACGCCGTGCTCGCGTTCGGCGGCGTCGACCTCGTCGTCAACAACGCCGGTCTCTCGCTGTCGAAGCCGCTGCTCGAGACCACCGAGAAGGACTGGGATCTGCAGCACGATGTCATGGCGAAGGGCTCGTTCCTCGTGTCGAAGGCCGCGGCCCGCGTGCTAATCGACCAGAAGCTCGGCGGCGACATCATCTACATCTCGTCGAAGAACTCCGTCTTCGCCGGCCCCAACAACATCGCCTACTCGGCGACCAAGGCCGACCAGGCCCACCAGGTGCGGCTGCTGGCCGTCGAGCTCGGCGAGTTCGGCATCCGCGTCAACGGCATCAACCCCGACGGTGTCGTGCGCGGCTCGGGTATCTTCGCCTCCGGCTGGGGCGCGAACCGTGCCGCGACCTACGGTGTCGCCGAAGAGGACCTCGGCCAGTTCTACGCCAACCGCACGATCCTCAAGCGCGAGGTCGTTCCCGAGAACGTGGCGGATGCCGTCTACGTGCTGACGGGTCCCGAGCTGAGCCGCACGACCGGTCTCCACATCCCGGTCGACTCCGGCGTCGCTGCGGCGTTCCTGCGATGACGGTGCGGTCCGTCGCCGCCGTCGACCTCGGAGCGACCAGCGGTCGCGTCATGATCGGCCGGATCGGCGACGGCCGGCTCGACCTCGAACTCGTCTCGCGGTTCCCGAACGGGCCCGTCGAGCGCGAAGACGGTCTGCACTGGGACTTCGGCGCTCTCTACGAGCACGTCGTCGCAGGGCTCGCCGAGGCGGTACGGCGCGAACCGGCGATCGAGAGCGTCGGCATCGACTCGTGGGCCGTCGACTACGGCCTGCTGCGAGACGGCGAACTCCTCGCCGAGCCGTTCCACTACCGCGACGCGCGCACGGCGCGCGGCGTCGACGAGGTGCACACGGTCGCGCCCTTCGCCGAGCTCTACGGCCGCAACGGACTGCAGTTCCTGCCGTTCAACACGCTGTACCAGTACCGCGTCGATGCCCGCCTCGCCGACGCCGACACCGCGTTGCTCATTCCCGACCTCATCGCGTTCCTGCTCACCGGAACAGCGGTGGCCGAGCGGACGAACGCCTCGACCACCGGGCTCCTCGGCGTCGAGTCGGGCGAGTGGGACGCCGAGCTCGCCGAGCGCATCGGCATCCCGACGCACATCCTGCCGACGCTCGTCGATCCGGGCGAGACGATCGGCACACTCCGCGCGGACCTGGTCGAGCGCATCGGCAAGAAGCTGCCGGTGATCGCGGTCGGGTCGCACGACACAGCATCCGCCGTCGTCGCCGCTCCCCTGTCGACCCCGCACTCCGCCTACATCTCGTGCGGCACCTGGGGGCTGGTCGGCATCGAGCTGACCGAGCCGGTGCTGACGGATGCCGCGCGCGAGGCGAACTTCACGCACGAGCTCGGCGTCGACCGTCGCTACCGCTTCCTGCACAACGTGACGGGGCTCTGGCTGCTGAGCGAGACCGTGCGCGCGTGGGAGGCGGAGGACGGCTCGCGGATCGACCTGCCCGAGCTGCTGGCCGCGGCCTCCGCCGTGACGGACGACGTGCCCCTCTTCGACGCGAACGACGCGTCGCTCAGCGCACCGGGAGACATGCCCGCGCGCATCGCGACACTGCTCGGGCCCGAGGCTCCGACGACGCGACCCGCCTTCGCCCGATCGATCGTCGAGTCGATCGCGACCGCCTTCGCGGATGCCGTGCAGACGGCAGCCGATCTGTCAGGGCGCGCACTCGACAGCATCCACCTCGTGGGAGGCGGCTCGCTGAACCGTCTGCTGTGCCAGGCCACCGCGGATCGCACCGGCCTTCCCGTGCTCGCCGGCCCCGTCGAGGCCACAGCTCTCGGCAACGTGCTCGTGCAGGCACGGGCTCTCGGCGCCGCCCCGGCATCCCTCGAGGAGCTGCGCGCCCTCGTCGCCGCGACGCACGAACCGGAGCGCTTCGACCCGCGCTGACTCCCTCACGCCCGTCGCAGCCCCTCATCCGACCGCCCGTATCCCCGATGGATGCCGGTGTGAATCCCTGTGCGGCTGCGGATGCCCGCCCTGTCAGGCGCCGGAGAACGCACACCGCGGCGCACACGGAAAGGGGCGCCGAGGCCGAAGCCCGACGCCCCTCACGAACTCGACTCAGAAGTCGAACTCGCCGATGTTGTCTGCGTTGAACTCGAACGGGTCGCCGAGAAGAACGACGCCGTCGGCGCCGACCGTGTACTCGCCGAGGTCTCCGGCCTCGAAGGTGTCGCCCTCTTCGCCGGTGATCTCACCCTCGATCAGCGCCTTGGAGGCGAACGCGGCCAGGTAGCCGAGGTCGGCAGGGTTCCACAGCGCGAACCCGGTGACGGTGCCGTCTTCGACGTACTCGCGCATCTGGTTCGGCGTGCCGAGACCGGTGATGGCGACCTTGCCCTTGTAGTCCGAGGTGGACACGTACCGCGCCGCAGCCGCGATGCCGACCGTGGTGGGCGAGATGATGCCCTTCAGGTTCGGGTGGCTCTGCAGCAGCGCAGCGGTCTTGTCGAACGACGTCTGGTCGTCGTCGTCACCGTAGACGGTCTCGACGATCGTGATGTCGGGGTACTCGCTGGCGACGTACTCCTTCATCAGGTCGATCCAGGCGTTCTGGTTGGTCGCGTTGGCGGATGCCGACAGGATCGCGACCTCGCCGGCTCCGCCGATCTGGTCGGCGATCAGGTCGACCTGCACCTTGGCGATGCCCTCGGAGTCGGCCTGGTTGATGAACAGGTCGCGGCACTCGGGGTTCGTGTCGGAGTCGAAGGTGACGACCTTGACGCCGGCGTCACGGGCCTCGTTCAGCGCGTCGCAGATCGCCTTCGGGTCGTTCGCCGAGACGACGAGCGCGCCCACGGCCTGCTGCGTCGCGGTGTTGATGTAGCTGACCTGGGCGTCGGGGGTGGCCTCGGCCGGGCCGACCTCGGCGAACGTGCCGCCGAACTCGTCGACGGCGGTCTTGCCGCCCTCGCTCGAGGTGTCGAAGTACGGGTTGCCGAGGTTCTTGGGCAGGAACGTGATCGCGAGGTTGTCGGATCCGCCTTCACCCTCTGAACCCGAGCCTCCGGATCCGCCGCTGGTGTCGGCGCAGCCGCTCAGCACGAGCGCTGCGGCCACGGCGACCGCCGCGAACCCCGCGATCTTCTTACGTGCAAACGTCATTGTTCTTCCTTTCGTGATGATCACCGCTGGCGGGTGCCGGCGATGAGAGGCTGCCTCATGGTGCGGGAGAGGCTGCTACGCGCAGTGGCGGACCGGCCTTCGCGCGGACGCGCTGCGCCCAGGCGAGGACGCTCGCTGCGACGACCGAGAAGATCAGCAGCCCGCCGGTGATGATGTTGATGACGTCGGACGTGACTCCGGCGAGGCGCAGGCTGCTGCCCAGCACCCCGATCAGGAGAACGGCGGCGACGACGCCGTGCAGGTGTCCCCGCCCGCCGAACACCGACACTCCGCCGAGCACCACGGCCGCGATGACCTGCAGTTCGAGCCCGGTGGCGTTGTCGCCTCGGGCGCTGCCGAACCGCAGCGTGTAGAAGATGCCTGCGAAGGCGGCGACCACGCCCGAGAGCACGAACAGGATGAACTTCGTCCGTTCGACGTCGACGCCCGAGAACCGCGCGGCGTCCTTCGACAGACCGATCGCGAAGACACCACGGCCGAAGGGCGTGAAGTGCAGCAGCACGGCGAACAGCACCAGCAGGATCAGGAACGGGATGACGATGTACGGAATGGTCGTCCCGGCGATCTTCGCCTTCGCGAGCGCCGTCCATGTCTCGGGGAAGTCCGTGACGGCCGTGGTGCCGAGCAGGCCGACCGCAAGCCCGCGGAAGAGTGCGAGTGTGCCGATCGTGACGGCGAGCGACGGCAGCCCGACGATCGTGACGAGGAACCCGTTGAAGGCTCCGCCGACGACGCCGACGAGGAGGGCCGCAAGGGCGGCGACCTCGAAGGGAGCACCCGACTCGGTGAGGACTCCGGTGACGACGCTGGCGAGCCCCACCATGGATCCCACCGACAGGTCGATCTCGCCCGTGATCATGACGAGCGTCATGGGCAGCGCGATGAGCAGGATCGGTGCGACGTCGAGCAGGAGGTAGTTCGCGGTGATCGGCTGGGCGAAGCCGCGGATCGTGACGGCCGCCACGATCGTCACCAGCACGAGGAGCGCGATGATCGCGAACTCGCGGTTGATGAAGATGCGCCGCCACAGCGGACGGTCGTAGTCGCGGATGACGCGGGTCGACGTCGTCGTCGTTGTCGTGGTCATGATTCGTCCCTCGCCTCGATGAGCTGGCGTCTCTGTCTGACCGCGAGCACCCGGTCGAGCACGATGGCCCCGATGATGAGCACACCGACCACGGCACGCTGCCAGAAGTCCGGGATGCCGAGAATCGGCAGCGCGCGGTTGATGGTCATCAGGAGCATCGCGCCGATGGCCGCGCCCCAGACCGTGCCGACACCGCCGGTGATCGCGATGCCACCGATGACGGCTGCGCCGACGGCATCCAGCTCCCAGCCGCTTCCCGCCTGCGAGCTGATGGATCCGTATCGCGCGGCGTAGAAGACGCCGGCGAGACCTGCGAGTGCACCCGAGAGGACGAACGCGGAGAGCACCCGACGGGTGACCTTGAGGCCGTAGAGCTCGGCCGCCGAGGGGTCGGAGCCGATCGCGTAGTACTCGCGTCCGCCCCGGATGTTGCGCAGATACCAGGCCGCGAGCGCGAGCACGATCACCGCGATGATCGTCAGCACAGGGATGAACAGGATCTGCTGCGTGCCGAGTGCGAGGAAGTCCTTGGGCATGTCGGAGGCGTTGATGCGATCGCTGCCGGTCCACAGCACGTTGATGCCGCGGTAGGCATAGAGCGTGCCGAGCGTGATCACCATGGCCGGCACCTTCGCGAAGGCGACCAATGCGCCGTTGACCAGGCCGAGGAAGGCACCGAGCAGGACGGCCGCGATCACGACGACCACGATCGGGATGCCGGGGACGTCGACGAAGAGGCGTCCGGTCAGGTAGGCCGTGAGGCCCATCACCGAGCCCACCGACAGATCGACGTTGCGCGTGATGATGACGATCGCCTGGCCCACCGCGACGAGCATGAGGATCGACGGCGTGAGCAGCAGATCGCGCCAGCCGTCGGAGCTGAAGAGGAACGCCGGGTTCTTGACGGTCGCGGCGATCACGACGAGCACGAGCGCGGCGAGGATGCCGAACTCGCGTGCACGGCCGATGCCGCCGGGCTTCTTCGCGATCGCCGGAGCGGCGGCCGCGGGTGCGGTGGTGGTGCTCATGAGTGCAGCTCCGATGAGTGGGTGGCGGCGAACATGACGTTCTCGCTGGTGGCGTCGTCGCGGGAGATCTCGGCGGTGATGCGTCCTTCGCGCATCACGAGCACGCGATCCGCCATGCCGAGCACCTCGGGCAGCTCGGACGAGATCATCAGGATGCCCATGCCCTCGCCGGCGAGCTGCGACAGCAGTCGGTGCACCTCGGACTTGGTGCCCACGTCGATGCCCCGGGTCGGCTCGTCGATGATGAGGACGCGCGGGTCGGTGGCCAGCCACTTGGCCAGCACGACCTTCTGCTGATTGCCGCCCGAGAGCGTGGACGCCACGGTGTCGAGCGCGTGCGTCTTCACCTCGAGGCGCGACGCCCACTCCTTCGCCGCACGGTTCTCGATGCCGCTCGTGATGAGTCCCCACTTCGAGAGGCGCCGGCGGATGGCGAGCGTGATGTTGCCTCCGACGCTCGCGTCGATCACGAGGCCCTGCTTGCGGCGGTCCTCGGGAACGAGCGCGAGTCCGCTGCGCATCGCGGCGGTCGGGTTGCGGCGGGCGACGCCCGCGCCGAGCATCCGCACCTCTCCCTCGTCGTAGGGATCGACGCCGAAGATCGCGCGGGCGACCTCCGAGCGACCGGCGCCGACGAGACCTGCCAGTGCGACGATCTCGCCCGCGCGCACCGTGAACGAGATGTCATGGAAGACGCCGGGACGGGTGAGCGCTGTGACCTCGAGCAGCGGCTCGCCGATGGCGGCCTCCTGCTTGGGGAACAGCTCGGTGACGTCGCGGCCGACCATCTGGCGCACCAGTTCGTCGACCGTGGTCTCGGCGATGGGAGTGGTGTCGATGTATGCCCCGTCACGCATGACGGTGACGGTGTCGCACAGGTCGAACACCTCGTCGAAGCGATGCGAGATGAAGAGGATCGCGCGTCCCTCGTCGCGGAGGCTCCGCGCGACCGCGAAGAGTCGGTCGACCTCGACGCCGCTGAGTGCGGCCGTCGGCTCGTCCATGATCAGCACGCTCGCGTCGAGGGAGATGGCCTTGGCGATCTCGATGATCTGCTGGTCGGCGATCGACAGACCCTCGGTGATGCGGTCGGGGTCGAGCGTCACGCCCAGGCGGCGGAAGATCCGGTCGACTTCGGTGCGCATGGCCTTGCGGTCGATGCGGCCGAGGAAGCCGGTGGGCTGACGTCCCATGAAGATGTTCTCGGTGACCGAGAGATCGGGGAACAGCGTCGGCTCCTGGTAGATGACCGCGATGCCCGCGGCCTTCGACTGGGCGGTGCTGGTGAAATCGACATCGTCGCCGTGCAGACGGAAGTCGCCCGAGTCGCGGCGGTACAGACCGGCCATGATCTTCACGAGCGTGGACTTGCCCGCGCCGTTCTCGCCGATGAGGGCGTGGATCGAGCCGGGGCGGAGCGTCAGGCTGCCGGAGCGGAGTGCGACGACGGGGCCGAAGGACTTCACCACCCGATGCAGCTCGAGCGCGGTGGGGGGAGCGCTGCGGGCGGAGGCTGCGTCTACCACTGGCTTTCCTCTCCGTTGAGGGGGATGATGATCGGAATGAACTTTACCTGAATCGATTCAAGCTCGTTTCAGGCTAGTGTATGTGATGCCGGTCTCAGGTCAACCCCCGATGCCGAAGCGTGATCCGCCCGACGACGAGAGGACTGCCGAATGCCGGTCAGCATCCGCGATGTCGCCGTTCGCGCTGGCGTCTCCGTCGGCACCGTCTCGAACGTCCTGAACCGACCGGACGAGGTCTCCAGCGAGTCGGTCGAGCGAGTGACGCAGGCGATCGAAGAGCTCGGCTACGTGCGAAACGACGCCGCCCGCAAGCTCAGAGCGGGCGTGAGCACGACCGTCGGATTCGTCGTGCTCGACGGCCAGAACCCCTTCTACAACGATGTCGTGCGCGGTGCCGAAGACGAGGCGTCCAGCCACGGCATCGCGATCCTGTACGGCAACACCGACGACGACCCGTCCCGCGAGAAGGTCTATCTCGACCTGTTTCGCGAGCAGCAGGTGCGCGGCCTGCTCATCGCCCCCTACGGCGACGTCATGACGCAGCTGCGCAAGTTCCGAGCGAGCGGGATCGCGACGGTTCTCGTCGACCGATTCAGCGCCGACAGCGGGTTCTCGTCGGTGTCGGTCGACAGCGTCGCGGGTGGGCGGCTGGCGGTCGAGCACCTCATCGAGGGCGGTCGGCGGCGGATCGCCTTCGTCGGCGGCCCCTTCGACATGCGTCAGGTCACCGACCGTCTCGCGGGCGCTCGCGCGGCGGCCGAGAACGCGGCGGTGCACGTCGAGCTCGAGGTCGTGCCGACGGCGGCGATGACGGTCGAAGAGGGCGTCGCCGCCGGAGCGCGCCTGCTCACCCGCCCTCGGCGCGAGTGGCCCGACGCGCTCTTCGCCGCCAACGATCTGCTCGCCCTCGGCCTGCTGCAGTCGCTCGTGTCGGGCGGACGCCTGCTCGTCCCCGACGAGATCGCGCTGATCGGCTTCGACGACAATCCGTTCGCGGCCGCCGCCGCGGTGCCGTTGTCATCCATCCGTCAGCCCAGCCGCATGATCGGTCGCACGGCGCTGCGGATCGTGCTCGAAGAGGCGGCCGACCCCGAGAGCATCCCCCGCCAGACCGTGTTCCCGCCCGAGCTGATCGTGCGCAGCTCGACCGGCGGCTGACCCGGGGCCGCCTTCCCCGGACCTCGACGGCTCACGTGCATCCGCAACCTGAGCATGCATTTCGGCCCGGAGCCCCGCCATCGAGCCCCCGATCAGGTCCCGTACGCCCTCGAGACCGGCCGGTGCAGCCCCTCGTACTCCACCGACGGCCAGCGCTCATCGACCGTGAGCACCTCCCAGTCGTCATCTGTGCGCAGCAGGGTGTCTTCGACTTTGCGGCCCGGTGCGGTCGGGTTCCAGGCGAACGCCTGATCCTCGACGATCAGATCCGCAGTGGATGCCGTGGCGCGGGGATCGCGACCGGCATACCCGGTCGGTCCGCCCTGGTGGTGGCGCTGCCATTCGTCGGCGTCGAACCCATAGCGGGCGTACGCCGCGATGCCCGCCATGAACGCGTCGTTCAGACGGGCTCCCGGCACTGACGCATCGAGGAGAGCCCGCTCCACGCCCCAGATCGGCTCGTCATCGACGGATGCGCCGACCCAGCGTGTCGCGTTGGCGATGAGCCCGTTCCGACGCCCGCACACGACGATCATCGCCCGCTCTCCGAGCAGCCCGACGGTCGGAAGCGGATGCCGGAACGCAGTCCGATCGGAACCGGCGACCAGCACGACCAGCGGATCGATCCCTCGGGCGAGGAGCTCGGCGGAGACGATCGCGGCGACCGTCCGCTCGCTCTGCTCGGGACCGACGCGGGCGAGCGCATCCGTCAGCGACTCTGCCGTCTCCCGTCCGAGAAGTCGATATCTGGCACGCTCGGCCGGCAGCAGGCGCGCGCGAGCCGCGCGCAGTTCAGCCGCCACATGCGATTCGGCGACGCCGGCCTCCTCAGCCGCGGCGGCAGCGGGTGGGATCCACCACGGCACGCGCACCACGCGCGCGGCATCCTCCGGCAGCAGCTCCTCGGCGATCAGCCGATCGGCCTCGTTCTCGGCGATGAAGAGCACATCGCCCTGCGCCTCCGCCCGCACCGCGAGCACCGGAGGACCCGCGAGCGACACATGCGTGCGCACGCCCTCGAGGTACCACGACAGCGATTCGTGAGAGACGAGCACCACGGGCGCCCCGTCGACCTCTCGGCGCACGCGCGCCAGCCGATCCTGCTTCTCGGCGCGGTCCTCGGATGCTCCAGCCATGAGACCCTCCCTGAAGAACGTTTTCTCGTAGTATGACGACAGCCGCGACCTCTCGCGGACACGAAGGGATGCCGATGGCACGCGAATCGACACGCCCCGGCATCACCGACGTCGCGAAACTCGCCGGTGTCTCGCTGTCGACGGTGTCCCGCGCGATGAACGGCAACCCGACGGTCGATCCGGCGCTCGCCGAGCGCGTGCAGGCAGCCGCTGCGCAGCTCGGCTACACGGCGAACCCCGTCGCACGGAGCCTGGTGCTCGGCCGCACCCAGACCATCGCCGTCGTCATCCCCGACCTCGAGAACCCGACGTTCCAGGCGATCCTGCGTGGCCTCAGCCGCGCGGCGGCGGCCGAGGGTTATCACGTGCTGGTCGCCGACTCGCGTGAGGATCTGGATGAAGAGCAGGCGCTCGCCCGAGCGACCAGGCTGCGCACCGACGGCGTGATCCTCTGCGCCCCTCGAATGCCCGAGGAGGACCTCGGCCGACTGCTGCCGACGCTCTCCCCCGCCGTCGTGATCAACCGCGGCCCGCAGACGAGCACTCCCGTGGTCGGCGCCGACTACGGATCCGGCATGCGCGAGATCGTCGGCCACCTCGCCTCGCTCGGCCACCGCCGGCTCGTCTATCTCGCCGGCGCCACCCGCAGCGTGACGCACAGGGCGCGGCAGGATGCGATCGCGGCGGAGCTCTCCCGGACCGACGGGCTCGAAGTCGAGGAGATCACCGCAGGCGTCGACTTCGACAGCGGCACCGCGGTCGCCGACCAGGTTCTCGCGAGCGGGGCCACCGCAGTGATCGCCTACAACGACCTCGTCGCCATGGGGCTGCTCTCGGCCCTGACCGTGCGCGGCGTCGACGTGCCGGAGCAGCTGTCGATCACGGGTTTCGACGACATCCCCTTCGCCGCCTACACCTCACCCCCGCTCACGACCGTGGCCGTTCCCGCGGTCGAGATCGGCGCAGCCGCATGGGCTGCGATGCACGACCAGCTCACCGGCGGCGATCCCACGGCAGCGCTCACCTTCACGCCGAGCCTGATCGTGCGCGGCAGCACCGCCACCGTGCACACGCCCTGAACCGTCGGCGGTCCCGGGGCCCGACACCTCCCCTGTGCTATCGTCGAGAAAACGTTTCCTGACCGGAGATCGAAGAGAGATCACGATGACGAAGACCCGCTACGCCCTCGCCGGTGCCGGAGCCCGCGCGCAGATGTACGTCGAGGGGATCATCGGCACGCACCGTGACCGCGCCGAGCTCGTGGCGATCATCGAGCCGAACCCGGTGCGGGCCGGGCACTACGCCGACCGCATCGCGGAGGTCGGCGCGCCGGCGCCCCGCCTCGCCACCCCCGACGAGCTCGAGCAGGTGATCAGCGACGAGCGGGTCGACCGGGTCATCATCTGCTCCCGCGACGACCTCCACGCCGAGCTGATCGTCCGGTCGCTCGAAGCGGGCGCCGACGTCGTCGTCGAGAAGCCGCTCACGATCGACGCGGCGAGCGCCGCCCGCATCGAAGACGCCGTCGAGCGCACCGGTCGCCAGGTCGTGCTGACGTTCAACTACCGCTACTCGCCCCGCAACAGCGCACTGCGCCAGGTGATCCAGGACGGCACGATCGGCGACGTCACGTCCGTGGACTTCTCGTGGATGCTCGACACGAACCACGGCGCCGACTACTTCCGCCGCTGGCACCGCGAGAAGAAGAACTCGGGCGGTCTGCTCGTGCACAAGTCGAGCCACCACTTCGACCTCGTCAACTGGTGGATCCGCTCACAGCCGACCCGCGTCTTCGCGTCCGGCGGCCTGCGTTTCTACGGAGCCGAGAACGCGGCCGGCCGTGGCCTCGGCGAGCGACCGGCGCGAGGCACCCACGACGACGGCGACCTGTTCGAACTCGACCTGCGCACCGATGAGCGTCTCACCGCGCTCTACCTCGACGCCGAGGAGCACGACGGGTACCGGCGCGATCTCGACGTGTTCAGCGAAGGCATCACGATCGAGGACAACCTCGCACTCGTCGTCGACTATGCGTCCGGCGCGACGATGTCGTACTCGTTGAACGCGCACTCCCCCTGGGAGGGCTACCGCGTCGCCGTCAACGGCACCCTCGGCCGGGTCGAGCTCGAGGTGGTCGAGCGCGGCGCCGTGCTCGCGGCCGAGGGACTGCACCCGCACATCGACCCCAGCCTCTCCGGCGGCCACGGCACGACCGCACTGCGCCCTGAGAGCGAGCGTCTGATCGTGCAGCGCCACTGGGAAGAGGCCTACGAGGTGCCGATCGACGGCGGCGACGGAGGCCACGGCGGTGGAGACGAGCTGCTGCTGTCCGATGTCTTCGAGGGCCCCGGGGACGACCCCCTCGCGCGTCCGGCCGACTGGACCGACGGCATCCGCTCGATCGCTGTGGGCATCGCGGGCAACCGCTCACTCGAGACGGGCCTTCCCGTGACGGTCGACGAGCTCGGGATCGCCCTGCTGGCGCGGCCATGAGGATCATCGTCACCGGCGGTTCGGGCAGACTCGGACGCACCCTGGTGACGGGCCTCGCAGATGCCGGGCACGAGATCGTCTCGATCGACCGGGAGCCGAGCGCGGCCCTCGACCGGGACGGGATCACGCAGGCGTCCCTCGACCTGACGGACGCGGATGCCACGGCATCCGCTCTCGCCGCGACGTCGGCGGATGCACTGATCCATCTCGCGGCGATCGCGGTGCCCTTCAGCGCACCCGAGGACGTGATCATCCGCACGAACGCGGCTCTCGCCCAGTCGGTGCTGGGCGGAGCCGTACGGGCCGGCATCCACCGCGTCGTCGCGGCGTCGAGTCCCACCGTGGTCGGCTATGGCGCACCTCGCGGCTGGACCCCTGAGCGCCTCCCCCTGGACGAGACGTCGCCGACCGAGCCCTGGAACGCCTACGCCCTGTCGAAACTGCTCATCGAGCAGACCGTCGACATGCTGCGGCGTCAGGCCGGCGACGACGTGCGCTTCGCCTCCTTCCGCCCCTGCTACGTGATCGCCCCGGAGGAGTGGGCCGGCGCTCTCACCCAGCAGGGCCACACCGTTCTCGATCGTCTCGACGATCCGGCGCTCTCCGCGCCGGCGCTCTTCAACTATGTCGACGCCCGCGACGTCGCAGCCTTCACCGACACCCTCCTCGCCGCGCTCGACCACATGCCGAACGGCGAGAGATTCTTCGTGGGAGCCGACGATGCCCTCGCCCGCCGCCCGCTGAGCGAGCTGCTGCCCGAGTTCCACCCCGGCACCGAGCACGCGGCCGCGGCGCTGACCGGCACTTCCCCCGCCTTCTCGTCCGACAAGGCCGCCCGACTCCTCGGCTGGCGCCCGTCCCGCACCTGGCGTGCAGAGCTGGCACTGCTGTGACCACGATCCGGAGCCTGTCGACTCGTCTGCAGAGGGTGCCGCTGACTCGTCCGTGGGCTGCCGACGTCACCTCCGTCGGCGTGATCGCGACTCATGTCGTGCGCTCCGACGGTGGCGAGGGATGGGGCTTCTCGTGGAGTCCGCAGATCGGCGCGCCGGCCGTGCAGGCGCTGCTCGAGCATGACATCGCTCCCGCCGCGGTCGGCCGCTCCGCCACGCCCGCCGAGAGCTGGCAGGGGATGTGGGAGCACCTGCACGAAGCCGGAGGCGGGGGGATCACGACGATCGCACTCGCCGGTCTGGACCTGGCGCTGTGGGATGCGGAGGCGAGGTCGACCGGCGTCTCGGTGTCGGAGTCGATCGGCCGCCGCCGCGAACGGGTGCGCGCCTACGGCTCAGGCGTGAACCTGCACTACTCGCTCGACGAACTGCTCGCCCAGGTGCAGCGCTGGATCGATGCGGGGTTCGAGGCGGTCAAGATCAAGGTCGGAAAGCCCGACATCGCCGAGGACGCCGATCGCGTCGCCGCCGTCCGCGAGCTGCTCGGCCCTGATCGGGGGCTGATGATCGACGCGAACCAGCGGTGGGTTCTGGCGCGGGCGACCGCATCCGTCGAGGTCCTGTCGCGCTTCGACCTCGCCTGGATCGAAGAGCCCCTGCGCGCCGATGACCTCGACGGACATAAGGAACTCGCACGGCGCATCGACGTGCCTATCGCGCTCGGCGAGAATCTGCACACCGCGCACCGTTTCGGCGACTTCCTGCGCGCGGGTGCGGCGCAGATCCTGCAGCCCAACATCGTGCGGGTCGGCGGGATCACGCCGTTCCTCCGCATCGCCGAGCTGGTCGCCGCGCACGGTGCGACCCTGCACCCGCACCTTCTGCCCGAGCTCTCGGGTCAGCTCGCGCTGACTCTGCCCGACACCGGCCACGAGGTCCTGGTCGAAGACGTCGAAGACGCCGGCTTCGGTGCACTGGGAGCTCTCGCCGACCCCTCGCCGGTGACGATCGCCGACGGCCACCTCACCGAGAACCCGCACCACGGCCTCGGGCTCCGCTTCGCTCCCCTGCTCGACGACGGGGCCCGCCTCGGCGCCTGAGTTCTCGGCGCCGAGGCGTGCGGTCAGGCCTGCGGCAGCGCGCCGGCGTTCGCTCCGGCGAGCAGCTCCTCGACCTGCTCGTGCGTCACGTCCACCCCCGGGAATCCGATGAGGCGGCCGATCGGGAACGACGCCATCATCTTCTCCATGGCCTCGTCGTTGGGCATCATCGATGCCGCCGACGGATCGGCGCCGCTCAGTTCGCCCAGGAAGCCGCCGAGCGCGCCCATCATGATCGGCCCCGCGACGGGGTGCGCCATCACATCGCCGATCGAGGAGTTCATGGTGAGGGGCAGCGAGACCACATCACCCGCCACCTCGACGGTCGCGGTGGAGCGGATGTCGCGGCTCGATGCCGCGACATCGATGCGGTACTCGCCGGGCTCGACGATCCAGCGGTCGACGCGGACGTCCCAGTAGGCGAGGTCCTCGCGACGGATGACCAGCTCGACCGTCCGGGTCTCGCCCGCGGCGATCGCCACCGAGGCGAAGGCCTTGAGCTCGCGAGGCGCGCGCTGGACGACCGAGGACACCGGAGCGGCGTACACCTGCACGATCTCGCGGCCGTCGCGGGTTCCGGTGTTGGTCACGTCGACGCGCACGGCGATGTCACCGTTCTCGGCCGCTTCGACCGTTGCCTCGCCGTACGAGAAGGCCGTGTACGAGAGCCCGTGGCCGAACGGGAACGTGACATCGAGTCCCTTGGCGTCGTACCAGCGGTAGCCGACCAGCACTCCCTCGCCGTAGCGGACATGACCGAACTCGCCGGGGAAGCTGCCGAACGACGGGTTGTCCTCCACACGCACCGGCACCGTCTCGGTGAGCTTGCCCGACGGGTTCACGGCGCCGTAGAGCACGTCGGCGACCGCTCCGCCGCCCGCCTGTCCGAGCAGCCAGGTCTCGACGATCGCGGGCACCCGGTCGGCGAAGGGCAGCGCGACGACGCCACCGTTCGAGAGCACGACGACCGTCGCGGGATTCGCCTCGATCACGGCGTCGAGCACCGCCAGCTGAGCCGCCGGAAGGTCGATGTGCTCGCGGTCGAAGCCCTCCGACTCCTCTGCGGCGGGGAGGCCGAGGAACACGACCGCGACATCCGCTGCGGACGCGGCGGCGACCGCCTCCGCGCGCAGGTCGTCAGCGGAGCGACCGGATGCGGCGGTGTCGCCGCCTTCCACGGCGAAGCCCGGCGCATATGCGACGTCGTCCCCACCGATCGCGCGCAGCTCGTCCAGCGCCTTGTCGACCCTGGTCGGGTTGATGAGCGACGATCCTGCTCCCTGGAATCGCGGCTCGGTGGCGAAGGCGCCGATGACCGCGATGCGCTGCTCGGGGGCGAGCGGCAGCAGGTCTCCGTCGTTCTTGAGCAGCACGATCGAGCGACCGGCCGCCTCCCTGGCGAGCGCATGGTGCGCGTCGACGTCGAGCGGGCCGGAGACGGCCGGACGCCGCTGCGCCTTGCGGACCAGATCGATCGCGCGGTCGGCCGCTGTGTCCAGCACGCTCTCGGCGAGCTCGCCGGCGCGCACGGCAGCGACGATCTGCGCATCCGTCCGACCTCCCGACGACGGCATCTCGAGATCGAGGCCGGCGGCGACGCCCGCCACACGATCGTTCACGGCGCCCCAGTCCGACACGACGAGGCCGTCGAAGCCCCAGTCGTCGCGGAGCACCTGGGTGAGCAGCCAGGGGTCCTCCGATGCGTAGACGCCGTTGATGCGGTTGTACGAGCACATGACCGTCCATGGCTGAGCGTCCTTGACCACGCGCTCGAAGCCACGCAGGTAGATCTCGTGCAGCGGTCGCGGGTCGACGTCGGAGCTCGCCCGCATCCGGTCGAACTCCTGGTTGTTCGCGGCGAAGTGCTTCAGCGACGTGCCGACGCCCTGCGACTGCACACCGCGCACCGAGGCGGCACCCAGGGTTCCCGAGACGATCGGGTCTTCGGAGAAGTACTCGAAGTTGCGGCCGCACAGCGGCGACCGCTTGATGTTGATGCCGGGGCCCAGCACGATCGCGACGTCTTCGATGGCCGCCTCGACTCCGATGGCGGCTCCGACCCGCTCGATGAGCTCGGGGTCGAACGACGATCCGATGCCGACGGCCGGTGGGAAGCACGTCGCCGGCACGCTGCTCGAGAGGCCGAGGTGGTCGGTTCCCCCCGACTGCTTGCGCAGGCCGTGCGGCCCGTCGGTCATCATGATCGACGGCAGACCGACGCGATCGATGGCCTTCGTGGTCCAGAAGTCCGCGCCGCTCGTGAGCGACGCCTTCTCCTCGAGGGTGAGATCGGATGCCGAGGTGTCGGTCATGGTCTTCCTTTCGCGCGCGACAACGGTGTCTTGCGAAAACTATATGCCAGTAAGTATTGGATCTCAAACGTTGTTCAGGATTACTCTCGAGGAATGGCACGACGAGGTTCATACGCGAAGGGCGTCGCCAGGCGCGAGGAAATCCTCGAGAGCGCTCTCGATGTGATCGGCCGCAAGGGGTATCAGAACGCCTCACTCAAGCAGATAGCCGAACTCGTCGGCGTCACCCCGGCCGCCCTGCTGCACTACTTCGGCAGCAAGGAGGAGCTGTTCACCGAGGTGCTGCGCACGCGCGACGAACACGACGGGATGGCGCCGCAGACCTCGAACCCCGAAGACGCGAAGTCCGCGTTCGTCGACGTCATCCGCCACAACACCGAGGTCCCGGGCGTCGTGGAGCTGTTCTCCCGACTCTCGGTCGATGCCGTCGACCCCGCGCATCCCGCGCATCAGTACTTCCTCGAGCGCAGCGAGCGACTCCGTGAGAGCATCACCGACGCCTTCGCCCACGATGCCGGCCGTCGAGCCACTCTCGATCCGGACACCATGGCGCGCGTGATCCAGGCGGTCGCCGACGGACTCCAACTGCAGTGGATGATCGATCGCTCGGTCGACATGCCCGGCATCATCAGCGCTCTGATGGATGTGCTCTACCCGCCGACCGATCAGCCCGACGCGCAACAGGGCTGAATGCGGAGAACCGCCCCTCGCGCTGTAGGCGAGGGGCGGTTCTCCATGACGGTCAGCTCGTCAGCTCGTCAGCGCACGTTCCCGTTCGAGCAGGTCTGCTGTGCGGCCGAGTTGCCCTTGATCGTGTCGGGCAGCGCCACCACGTTCTCGGGTGCGGCCGAGGGGTCCGGCGTCGCCGCCTCCGCTCCCGGCTCCGCCGGTGCCTGCGTTCCCGGGTCCGTGACGACGACGCCGTCGTTCTCGGTGTTCTGATGCGTGACCTGCAGCTGAGCGTTCTGGTTGATCGCGTCCCACATGGCCTCTGCTGACGTCTTGTCCGGCACGACGCGGTTGGGGTCGTCCGGGTCCGTGAAGGTCGGGTACTGCAGGAAGACGATGTCCTCGAAGGGCACGGACTTCACCGCGAGCGCGATCTGCACGATCTTCATCGGGTCGGCCAGCGACGTGCTCGCCTCGACGTTGTCGAGACCGGTCGTCGCCAGCTTCAGCATCATCGGCACGTTGCCGAGCGTCTCGCCGCTGATGAGCGTGCGCGCGAGGCTCGACATGTACTGCTGCTGGTTGCCGATGCGGCCGAGGTCGCTTCCGTCGCCGACTCCGTGTCGGGTCCGCAGGAACTGCAGCGCGGTGATGCCCTCGATCACATGGTTTCCGGCTGCGAGGTCGAGGCCCGTGTACCGGTCCTTGATCGGGGAGGCGAGGCACACCTCGACGCCGCCGATCGCGTTGGTGATCTCGATCACGCCGCCGAAGGTGACCGAGGCCGCGAACTGGATGTCCTGACCGGAGAGGTCGGAGACCGTCTTCGCGACGCAGTTGAGTCCTCCGTCGGTGTAGGCGACGTTGATCTGCTGCTTGTTCATCGCGGAGTGCACCTCGCCCTCTGCGTCCTCGCACTCGGGGATCGGGACCATCATGTCGCGCGGAAGGCTGACGACGGTGATCCGGCGCGGCTCCTCCGACACATGCATGAGGAGGTTCACGTCGTTGAGGGTGCCTTCGGAGTCCGCGCCCGTGCAGCGGTCGCCGAAGTACTGCGCGTACGCCTCTTCGCACGTGTCGACACCGGTGAGCAGCAGATTGAATCCGCCCTTGTACTCACTGATGTCGGGCGGCAGCTCCTCGGTGCTGTCGAGTTCGACAGCGTTGGCCGAGACGGTGCTCGAGAGGTCGTAGACGATGTAGGAGACGACGCCGAAGCCGCTCACCAGGACGACGGCGAGACCGATCGCGATGAACTTGAGCAGTTGGCTGAGGGGGCCCGGCGTGTGGAGCTGACCGTGGCGCGCGATGGTGCGGCGGCGTCGCGTGGTGGGACTCACTCGGGGCCTTTCGGTTCAGCGTACGGCGCGGAGGCACCGTCCCTGGAATGCGGAGGGTGTGGGATTCGAACCCACGAGACATCTCTGCCCACTGGTTTTCAAGACCAGCTCCATCGGCCACTCGGACAACCCTCCCGACAGACGAATCTGCCGACAAGCCGTGAGTCTAGCCGAGTTCTATTCTCCCGCGCTGACCTGGGCGGCCGCTGGAAGCGTGTTCAGCGCCATCGCGAGACCGCCGTCCTCGACGTCGCCGGTCACCTCGCCCGCGGCATCCTTCACCTCTGTCGGCGCCTGCCCCATGGCGACCGCCCGGCCGTCGAGACCCAGCGCCCAGCCGAACATGCCGATGTCGTTGCGCCCGTCGCCGGCCACGAAGACGTGCCCGCGCTCGAAGCCGAGCTCGGTGCGCACGCGCTCCAGCGCCGTGCCCTTGTCCACTCCCTGCGGTGCGATGTCGAGCCAGGCCGTCCAGCCGATCGCGTAGGAGACCTCATTCAGCCCGGCGTCCGCGACGAGGCGGTGGAAGTCCTCCTCATCGTGCCCGGGAGAGACGACGACGACACGGGACACCGGTTCGGCGACGAGCTCTTCGAAGCCGACCTGCCGTCCGCCGTCGAGCGTCCAGTCGTCCAGGTGCTCGGTGTAGAGCCGCAGCCCTGACCCGAGCTCGACCATGTAGCGGGCTTCCGGGAGCCGCTCGCGCAGCAGAGCGAGCACAGGAGACGGATCGAACGTCTCGATGTGCCACCGCTCCCAGTCGTCTCCCACACGGCGCATGGTCACCGCACCGTTCGAGCACACCACGAAATCGGCGGTCAGCTCGAGCTGCTCGACATAGCGACGCGTCGCCATCCAGCTGCGTCCGGTGGCGATCGTGACCACATGGCCGGCGTCTCGCAGGCGCGCGACCGCCTCGGGAACACCGGGACTCATCGTCTCGTCCTGCAGGATTATCGTGCCGTCGACGTCGAGCCCGACGAGCCAGGGAGCTGTCACGCGGTCGGCTCCAGAACCTCGAGCCCACCGAGGTACGGGCGCAGCACCTCCGGCACGCGGACCGATCCGTCGGCCTGCTGGTGCGTCTCGAGCAGCGCGACGATCCATCGGGTCGTCGCGAGGGTGCCGTTGAGGGTGGCGACCGGCTGCGTCTTCGCGGTCTGCCCCTCCTGAGCCTCGGGTCGGTGGCGGATGTCGAGACGACGCGCCTGATACGTCGTGCAGTTCGAGGTGGAGGTGAGCTCGCGGAACGCTCCCTGCGTCGGGACCCACGCCTCGATGTCGTACTTGCGTGCGGCGCTGGAGCCCAGGTCGCCGGCGGCGACGTCGATCACGCGGTAGGCGAGACCGAGCGAGGTCAGCATCTCCTCCTGCAGCGCGACGAGGCGCAGGTGCTCGGCCTCGGCGTCCTCCGGGTTGGTGTAGACGAACATCTCGAGCTTGTTGAACTGGTGCACCCGGATGATGCCGCGGGTGTCCTTGCCATGGGAGCCCGCCTCGCGGCGGTAGCAGGTCGACCATCCGGCGTACCGCAGCGCGCCTTTGCCGAGGTCGAGGATCTCGTCCTTGTGGTATCCGGCGAGTGCGACCTCGCTGGTGCCGACGAGGTAGAGGTCGTCGTCCTTGTCCAGGTGATACACCTCGTCGGCGTGCTCGCCGAGGAATCCGGTGCCCTGCATGATCTCGGGCCGCACCAGGGTGGGCGTGATCAGCGGGATGAAGTCGTTCTGCAGCGCCTTGTCGAGGGCGAGGTTCATGAGCGCGATCTCGAGCCGCGCTCCGATCCCGCGCAGGAAGTAGAAGCGGGCGCCCGACACCTTCGCGCCGCGCTCCATGTCGATCGCGCCGAGGATCTCGCCGAGCTCGAGGTGGTCTCGCGGCTCGAAGTCGAATGCGGGGACCTCGCCCACGCGTCGCAACTCGACGAAGTCCGCCTCGCCGCCCGCGGGGACGCCGTCGACGACGACGTTCTCGATGCGTGCGAGAGCCACCGCCAGGGCGTCTGCCGCCTCGTTCGCGGCCTGCTGCGCCTGCTTGACGCGCTCGGCGAGGTCTTTGACCTGAGCGACGAGCGCCGCCTTCTCCTCCTTGGGAGCCTTCGCCACCAGCTTGCCGAAGGCGTTCTGCTCGGCGCGCAGCTCTTCGAACGCGGCGAGCGCCGCTCGGCGCGATCGGTCAGCCTCGAGCGCGGTGTCGACGGTGCCCTGGTCGTTGCCACGGGCGGCCTGAGAGCGGCGGACGATCTCCGGATTTTCGCGGAGGAGTGCGAGGTCGATCATCCATCAAGTCTATGGTGCGGCCCGGGCGCGTCCGCCGCGTCCGGGCGGGCCGACGCCCGGGCTAGAGTAGCGCCATGACCACGAGCGCCACCGGCCGACGCCAGGCAGCGCTCGTCTACAACCCGATCAAGGTCGACGGGAAGCAGCTGCGGGCGCGAGTCCGCGCTCTCTCGCACGAGGCCGGGTGGGAGCATCCGGCCTTCTATCCGACCACGATCGAGGATCCAGGTCAGGGTGCGACGGCCGAGGCCCTCGCACGCGGCGTGGATGTCGTGCTGGTGGCCGGCGGAGACGGCACGGTACGCGCTGTCTCCGAGGCCATCGCGAACACCGGGGTGCCGCTCGCGATCCTGCCGAGCGGCACGGGCAACCTGCTGGCGCGCAATCTCGGACTCCCGCTGGCCGACCCCGACGAGATGATCCGCGCGGCGCTGGGCGAATTCCGCCACGCGATCGACATCGGCTGGGCGCGTCTGACGAGAGAGAGCGGGGAAGACGAGGAGCACGCCTACGTCGTGCTCGCCGGCGTCGGGCTGGATGCCGACATGATCGCCAACACGCGCCCGGACCTCAAGAAGTCGGTCGGCTGGATCGCGTACGTCGACGGCGCGGCGAGGTCGCTCGTGAGCGCCGAGCCGTTCCGATCCGTGTTCCAGATCGACGACGGCCGCCTGCACTCGACGAAGGTGCACAGCATCCTGTTCGCCAATTGCGGGACCCTGCCTGCGGGAATCGCGCTGATCCCCGACGCCTCCATCACCGACGGCGTCCTCGACGTCGCCGTGATCCAGCCGACCGGCGTCTGGGGCTGGCTCGGCGTGTGGCGCAAGATCTGGTGGGACAACTCGGTGCTGCGACGCTCGCGCGCCGGCCGTCGCGTGCTCGAGCGACGGGGCCGGGACGCATCGGTGCACTACTTCCGCGGAGCCGTCGCCGAAGCCGCGGTGACGTCTCCCACCCCGATCGAGCTCGACGGCGACGAGTTCGGGACAGCGGTGCGCGTCACGTGCCGGGTCGATCCCGGGGCTCTTCTGCTGGCGCTCCCCGCCGATCACCCGGTCGCATCGCTCTGATCCACCGGGGCGCGCACTTCTTACAGCGTCAGCTGCGCACCTCGACCGTGCCGTCGAGGTTCCCGCCGACGAGCGTGAGGGTGAAGGCGTCATCATCGACGGCGTCCTCGCCGAATTCCAGGATCGTCGCGCGCGGTGCCATGTCCATGGTGCACACCTGATCGTCGTCGGTCGTGAAGGTCGCGGTGCCCGATGCACCAGATCCCTCGAGGCTCTCGACCACCGGGGGGCAGCCTGACGAGCCCCACGTGAGCAGCACCAGCGAGCCGTCATCGAACCAGCCGGCACTCGGCGCGTACTCCGTCGATGAGCCGGGGGTGCCGGTGAACGACGGGTCGCCGTCGAGCTCGACGTCGTCGACCATGTCGCCGTACGTCACCTGCAGAGTGATCTCCTTCGTCGGGTCGACTCCCTCGGGCAGTGCGCCGATGCTCGCGCGGGAGGCCAGGTCAGCGGTGCACGCCTTCTCGCCGTCCGTCTCTGACTCCGGCTCGACCAGCGTCACCGATACCGTCTGCCCCTCGGCCGTCACCGCGTCGACCTGGGGAATGCACGTCGAGGAGCCCCACGTCACCACGGCGAACATGCGGCCGTCGTCGAGCAGCGTGCCTTCGACGTCGTCCGAATCGTCGGTGCTCTGCCCGGGCCCGCTCGACGGGTTCGAGGTCGCCTGCGATCCTGTGGCCCCGGGGCCGATCGTGCACCCCGCGATCAGCAGCAGAGCGGCCAGGGACGAGAGAGCGGCGACGACACGCGACGGGGAAGCCATGCACACAGGGTACCGGCCGCGGTCTGCCGAAAGCACCCCCCTATCGGCGCCCTATTGCAGCGCCGAGGTGAGACGGGCGAGGTTGTCGAGGACCGTCGACCGGAGCGGCTGCTGCATCCACTCCTCGAGAGTGAGCTCCCGGCTGAGCGAGCGGTAGACGTCTTCGACCGCGCGCATCTCGAGGACGAACTCCTCGCCGCGGACGAGCATCGACACCTCGAGGTTCAGACCGAACGAGCGCATGTCCATGTTGCTCGAGCCGATCACGGCGACCTGGTCGTCGATGGTCAGACTCTTCGTGTGCAGGATGTACGGCTTGCGATACATCCAGATCCGCACCCCGGCCTTCAGCAGCGCCTCGTAGTAGCTGCGCTGGGCGTGGTACACCATCGCCTGGTCGCCCTCTTCGGAGACGAACAGCTCGACCGCGACCCCCCGGTCGACCGCTGCGGTGACCGCGAGCAGCAGCGCTTCATCCGGCACGAAGTACGGGCTGACGATCATGATCTTCTCTTTGGCCGCGTAGAGCAGCCCGAGGAACAGACGCAGGTTGTTCTCGACCTCGAACCCCGGTCCCGACGGCACGACCTGGCAGTCGAGGTCGCCCGAGCCGGCCTCGGCGTGCGAGATGTCGATCTCCTGCAGAACCTCGTCGGTCTCGCTGTACCAGTCGCTGAGGAAGATGGCGTTCACGCTCAGCACGACCGGCCCGTCGATGCGGACCATGAGGTCGACCCAGTGCAGACCCCGCTTGATGTTCTTGGGAAGGTTGTAGGTCGAGTCGGTGACGTTCTGGGAGCCGAGGAACGCGACCTTGCCGTCGACCACGAGGAGCTTGCGGTGGTTGCGCAGGTCGGGCCGCTGCATGCGTCCCTTCAGCGGCTGCACCGGCAGCATCAGGTGCCAGTTCGCGCCCATCCGATTGAGCCTGGCGACGGTCTTCCGGTACTTCGGCTTCCACCTGTTCGCCCAGTGGTCCAGCAGCACGCGGACATGCACGCCGCGTTCTGCCACCTCTTCCATCGCGCGGAAGAAGTTGTCCGTCGACGCATCGGACTGGAGGATGTAGAACTCGATGTGGACGTAGTCCTGGGCCTTGCGGATCTCGTCGGCCATCGCGTCGAGCGAGTCCTGATAGTCCGCGATCAGATGCGCGCCGTTGTCGCCGGAGATCGGCAGCGCTCCGAGACGGTGGTTCATCTCGACGAGCGGGGGGAACCAGCTCGGCGCATTCGGGCGCAGGGTGCCGAAGTGGAGGTGCTCGCTCGTCTCGGCGATGTACTCGTTGATCTGATCCTGCTTGCGACGCCGCGCTCGCGGCAGCCGTGGATTTCCGATGAGCAGGAAGAGGAACACTCCGACGAACGGGATGAAGAAGACCGCGAGCAGCCAGGCCATCGCCGCCGTGGGACGCCGGTTGCGCGGGATGATGATGATCGCCGTGATGCGGATGGTCAGGTCGAGGGCGATCAGGAACGCCGCGGTCCACCAAGCCCAGATCTCGGGCGTCATCCCTCGTCCTCTCGGCCGCTCGGCACTTCGACGCCGGGCGCTTCAGTGGGCACCGATGACGGTGCGCTGGCTACACAGTAGCCGATGGTTCCGACGCCGCTCAGGAGCGCGGCGGCAGACCGCGTGCGGCCCGCTCCTCGGCTTCGATCCGTGCGTGCACCTTGCGTTCGGTGCGATCGAACCGCAGGATTCCGCGGAGCACGAAGAAGAACACGACGCTCACCCCGATGGTCGGGATGAGCGACCATGCGGCTGCGAGCCAGAAGTTCTCCATGGCTCCATGGTACGCGACTCACTACCCCACTGCTCCTCCACACTCGGGCGCAGAAGGGGGATAGACCATCTGCACTGTGGAGACCGACCGCGAGCGTGCTCGTGCGATGAGACTCGCCGGATGACAACACTGCTCCGCGCTTCCGGCTCCGCTGAGTTCCTCAGCATCGTCCCCTCTCTCGCAGGCTTCACTCCGACTGAGAGCCTCGTCCTGCTGCCGTTCCGTGGCACACGCACGTACGGCGCGATGCGACTCGACCTCCCCCGCAGCCACGACGACCTCGCCGACTACGCGGATGCCGCGGTCGGCCTCGTCTCGCGAGTCGAGCGGACGGATGCGGTCGCCCTCGTGGTCTATACGGATGACACCGTGCAGCGCACACGCGACGGGCTGGTGCTCCCCTTCGCTGTCGAGGTCGATGAAGTGCTGGGTCGGGCGGAGGACGCCGGACTGCGTATCGTCGACGCGCTCTGCGTGACCCCCGACGGGTGGTCGAGCTACCTCGACGGCGATCCGCAGGTCCGCCGTCTCGACCGCCTCGCACCAGAGGTGCCGGGCGTCGGTGACGTCTCCGGGGACCAGCTGTCCGGTGCTGCTCTTCCTGCAGTCGGCTTCGCCGACAAGGAGCGGGTGGGGCGCGCACTGCGTGACGTCGGCGGTCTCCTCGAACGAGGTGGCACACCTGGGGCGACGGGCACGGAGAACCCTCAGGCGATCGCGGCGCTCGTGCTCCTCGAGGACATCCCGGCCTTCTTCGAGTCCGTTCTGGCATCCCCGGACGATCTGCCGCCGTTCGCCACCGCGGCCCTCCTCTGGTGCCTCGATCGCCCGCTCTTCCGAGACGTGGCGCTGACCCAATGGGCGACCGATACGCGCGGCGGCGAGCGCACGCTCCAGGCGCAGCTCGACTTCGCGGGCGCGACGACCAGGGTGCCCGACGACCTGGGCGATGTCTTCCTCGGCCGGGGACCCACTCCTGATCCGCAGCGACTCGCAGTCGCCCTCTCACTCGTCCGCACGGCTGCCGCTCTCGCCCCGCCTGCCGCGAGACCCGCTCCGCTCACCGCTGCGGCATGGCTCTCGTGGGCACTCGGCCGCTCGAGCCATGCCGCGCAGTACCTCGATCTCGTGCGGGCGATCGATCCCGAGTACGGTCTCGCCGCGCTGCTCGCGTCGATGATCGACGCGGCGATGCTGCCGGAGTGGGCGTTCAGACGCGGCGCGACGCCCGCTATTTGACGAGGGGGAAGAGGATGGTCTCGCGGATGCCGAGCCCGGTGATCGCCATCAGCAGGCGATCGATGCCCATGCCCATGCCGCCGGACGGCGGCATGCCGTGCTCGAGCGCCCGCAGGAACTCCTCATCGACCGGCATCGCCTCGACGTCACCGCGGGCGGCGAGCTTCGCCTGCTCGACGAAGCGCTCGCGCTGGATGACGGGGTCGACGAGCTCGGAGTATCCGGTCGCCAGCTCGAACCCGCGGATGTACAGATCCCACTTCTCCACGACGCCCTCGATCGAGCGGTGCTCGCGAACGAGGGGCGAGGTGTCGACGGGGAAGTCCATGACGAAGGTCGGGCGCACGAGGTCGCCCTTCACGAAGTGCTCCCACAGCTCTTCGACGAGCTTGCCGTGCGTGGCCTGAGCGGGCAGGTCCACGCCGTTCGCCTCGGCGAAGGCGATCAGGTCCTCGACCGGATCGCTCGGGGTGATCGTGCGACCGGATGCCGCCGACAGCGACTCGTACATCGAGATGCGATCCCATTCGCCACCGAGGTCGTACTCGGTGCCGTCCGCCCAGGTGACCGTGGTCGAACCGGCGACCGCGATCGCCGCCTGCTGCACCAGCTCCTGCGTCAGCGCGGCCATCTGGTTGTAGTCGCCATAGGCCTGATAGGCCTCGAGCATCGCGAACTCGGGGCTGTGGGTCGAGTCTGCGCCCTCGTTGCGGAAGTTGCGGTTGATCTCGTACACCCGCTCGATGCCGCCGACCACGGCACGTTTCAGGTACAGCTCGGGCGCGATCCGCAGGTAGAGCTCCGTGTCGAACGCGTTCGAATGGGTGACGAACGGGCGAGCGGACGCTCCACCGTGCTGCACCTGCAGCATCGGGGTCTCGACCTCGAGGTAGTCGTGGCTGCCGAACGTCGCTCGGAGGCTCGCGTTCACCGCCGCACGAGCGCGGACCGTCGTGCGCGCCTGTTCGCGGACGATCAGGTCGAGGTATCGGCTGCGGACCCGGCCCTCTTCGCTGAGCTCCGAGTACGCATTCGGCAGCGGCAGGATCGCCTTCGAGGCGATCGCCCACCCGTCGGCCATGATCGACAGCTCGCCGCGGCGGCTGGAGATCACCTCGCCGTGCACGAAGACGTGATCCCCGAGGTCGACGTACTCCTTCCAATCGGCGAGCGACTGCTCCCCGACGTTCGCGAGCGAGATCATCGCCTGGATCCGCGAGCCGTCGCCGGCCTGCAGCGTCGCGAAGCACAGCTTGCCGGTGTTGCGACTGAACACCACACGACCCGCGACTCCAACGACGACGCCCGTCTCGGCACCCGCCTCGAGCTCGCCGTACTCGGCGCGCAGCGCCGGGATCTGGTGAGTCACCGGCACGCTGACAGGGAACGCTCCCCCGCCGGCATCCGCGCGGTTCGCGACCAGACGCTCGCGCTTCGCCAGGCGCACGGCCTTCTGCTCGTGGACGTCTTCTTCGGTGGCGGCGGTGGTCGTCTCGGGCGCGGCAGACGCGTCAGTCATTCGGGGCTCCTTGAAAGTCGTGTCCAGTTTACCGAGGTCCGACCCCTCACCCTGCGGTCGAGTCTGGGTAGCCTCGAAGCATGGCAGCCACCAGACTCGCCCGCACGCTCGTCACGATCGGTCTCACCGCCGCTGCACTGCTCGTGCCCACGACACCGGCAGCTGCAGCTGCAGCAGCAGCGGGACCCGCACCTGCCGCCGGCGCCTCGACCGCGATCCGCGCCGACGTGGACGACTTCTCCTACGCATCGTGGGATGCACGGTACGAGGTGGGTCTCGACGACGACGGCCGCTCGCACATGCACGTCACCGAGTCCCTCACGGCTCGATTCCCCGAGGTCGATCAGAACAAGGGGATCGTCCGCGGCCTTCCGACGAGCTACGAGAACGCGTGGCTCGATGTGCGAGTGCTGTCGGTGACCGACGAGACCGGGGCCGACGTGCCCTACGAGACCGAGCAGGAGGACGGGCTGCTGCTGGTGCTCACCGGCGACGACGACTACGTGCGCGGACTCACGACCTACGTGATCGAATACGAGATGCGCGACGTGATCCTGGCGGCAGACTCCGGAGTCGACGAGTTCTACTGGGACCTCCTTCCTCTCGACAGCACGCAGCCCGTCGAGGACTTCCGTGCGGAGATCGTGTTCGACGAGACGATGACGGATCGGTTGACCGGAAACGCCCGCTGCTACACCGGCTACCAGGGATCGACGAACGAGTGCGACCTCGTCGCGTCGCCCGACGGCGCGCAGTTCGCTGTCGAGGCGAAAGAGCTCTCCCCCGGCGAGGGGATCACGGTCGCCGTCGGATTCGACCCCGGCACCGCTGTGCAGCCGTCGGCTCGGCAGCCCGATCCCGTGACCGACACCGTTCCCGCGATCGCGGCACTGGGCGGGCTCGGGCTCTCGGTCGGAAGCTGGATCGCCGTGTCGGCGTTCAAGAAGAAGCGACGCACATCCAGCGGCATCATCGTCGCGCAGTACGACGTGCCGGATTCGCTGCCGCCACTGCTGGCCGCCGGGATCGTGCCCGGCGCCAAAGACCCGATCCCCGCGGAGATCATCCACCTCGCGGTACGCGGCCTGCTGCGCATCGAGGAGGGCACCGACGTCGAGCAGCCACGGCTGCGACGCCTTCCGGGTGGGAGGATTCCTGACGAGCTCGACGCCCAGGCACTGGATGCGCTCTTCGTCGGCGCCGACGCCGCAGGAGTCGCCGAGGTTCCGAGTTCGAGCGAGGACTTCGCGGCCCGCATGAAGACGCTGTCGCAGAGCGGCATCGAGGCAGCGGTGTCACGCGGCCTCACCACCAAGGCGCGCAGCAGGGGCGCGATGATCCTGCAGTGGTGTGCGATCGGCGTCGTGCTCGCAGGCTTCGCCCTCGGCCTCTGGGGGATCATCGGCGGACGTGTCACAGCGATTCCTGCGTTCGTCGCGATCGCGTTCGGTGTCTTCCTCGTTCTCCTGTCCTCCTTCTACGGCTTCTCGAAGCACACCGTCCTCACCGCCGAAGGCGCCCGACTGTACGAATACCTCATGGGCGTCAGGGAGTTCATCCGCGTCGCCGAAGCCGACCGACTCCGGATGCTCCAGTCGTACACGGGCGCCGAGAGGCGACAGGACGGCAGCGCGAACGTGATCGTCGTCTACGAGCGCCTGCTCCCCTACGCGATGCTGTTCGGCATGGAGAACGAATGGGGCGCCATTCTCGAGCAGGTGTACGCCTACGAGCAACGAGGCGCGTCGTGGATCGGGGATCCCAGCGCGCCCTTCGTCCGCGGTCAGCTCGTGGCGTTCGCTGCGACGTCGCACGCGTCCGCGACGTACGCGGCACCGAGTGCGAGCTCGTCGTCGAGCGCAGGCGGATCGTTCGGCGGCGGCTTCTCCGGCGGAGGCGGTGGAGGCGGCTTCTCGGGCGGTCGCTGACGTCAGAGCAGAGGGGGCGGCCCTGACGCATCGCGGAGCGCCCGTTCGACCGTCGACTGCACCAGGGCGGAGAGGTATCCCCCCGGGTTCTCGACGCCGAGTTCACCGAGGCGCGAGGTGGACTGCGCGATGATCGAGCGTGAGAACTCGGTGACGGTCTGGATCGCGTCGGCGTAGGCCTCCCGATCCGCCTCCGAGATCACGACCGGCTCGCATCCCATCTCGACCGCCAGAGCCTGTGCGATGGGAAGCACCGCCGCCGGAGCGGTGACCGCCGCATAGCTCGCCTGCAGCTGACGCAGATCGATCGACGTGCCCGTGAAGGTGATCGCCGGATGCACGGCGAGCGGGATCGCACCGCTCGAGGCCGCCGGTCGCAGCACCTCGATGCCGTGACCGGGGTCCGTGTGCAGCACGAGCTGGCCGAGCTGCCAGCCTCCGACCTCGGCGATGCCCGCGATCAGGCCCGCCAGCTGATCGTGAGGAACGGCCACCACGACCAGCTCGCTGCGACGCACGACCTCCAGCGCATCGAGGATCGGGACGTCCGGCAGCACCGCTGACGCACGGTCGTCGTCAGAGCCGCTCGTGATGCCGATGATCGCGTGTCCTGCTCCGGCGAGAGCCGCGCCGATGACCGGCCCCACTCGTCCCGCGCCGATGATGCCGACTCCGAGGCGCCCATCGCGGCGCGTCGGATCACTCACCGTTCGGAGCCGGCGCTGCGGGCGGGGCCGGAGGTACGGGCGGAGCGACAGGCGGAGCCGGTGGCGCGACAGGCGGAGCCGGCGGCGCGACAGGCGGGGCCGGCTGCACGACAGGCGGAGCCGGAGGAGGCAGCGGGGCCCCGGAGACGCCTGCAGCGGCATCCGCCCCGGGGACCGGGTACCCGGGAACCTGCGCTCCCTCGGCATCCGTCACGTATTCGCCCCACCGGTGGGTGTGATCGCGCGCGGCGGCGGCGACCGCTGCCGAGCTCACCCTGTCGAGCAGGTACAGCGCGTCATCGCGTTCGAGACCCGACAGATAGCCCGTGATGAGCCCCTGCACGGAGTGCACCTGCGCACCGGACACACGCTGCGCACGGTCGATCGGCCCCTGCGAGAGCGACACTCCCTGCAGCCGGGCGAGCGGGAAGATCGCCAGCTTGCGCCAGACGATGCCACGCCGGAGCAGGAGTCCGAACTCGGTCAACGCGAAGCCGTGACGCTTCCACGACACGGGCCTGCGCCACCATGCGCGCCGAGGCATCGTCCGGTACGGGTCGCCCTCGACCGGTCCGAGAATGCCGTGCTCCCACACGAGCGGGATGTCGGCGACCGGAGCATCGGGAAGGATCAGCGCGAGCACGCGTTCGACATCGGCGCGCTTGCCGACCGGCAGCACGACGCTGAACTGCTGGGCCGAACCCGACGACTGCTGAGCGGCGCTCTTGCCGCTCATGCGGTTGATCCTGATGGTCCACCAGCCGAACGGCCGCCACAGCAGCGACTGCGTGACCTCCACGGCGAAGATGCGTCCAGGCGGCAGCGTCTCGGTCACGGTCGTCAGCAGACCGTACGTGATCCGCACGCCGTCGGGCGTCGGGGCGATCGAGTAGCGCAGCGACTTCGAGATCTGCGCCCAGGTGATTCCGACGATCGCGATGATCATGGGGATCGCGATGCCCAGCGTGATCCCGAGACCGAGGAACCCGCCGATGGGGTCTCCGTCGATCAGCGAGCCGATCGCGACGCCGCCGACCGCGACGCCGAAGATGATCCCGAAGAAGATGAGCCAGAGGACGCTCGAGATGAGCTGGGAGCCGACGAGACGCCCCGTCGGGATCTTCACCACACTCTCGGGCTCGACGTCGCCGAGGTCGACGCCGCTGATCAGATCGTTGACGCCGGCGTTCATCGATCCGACGAGTTGTGCCCGTGCCGAATCGGGCGCGACCGTCCCCGAGCCTGCGGCGTCAGAGGAGCGCACGCCGGCCGCGGCGTCCGCAGCTGTGAGTCTGGCTGCGCGCGCACCCGAGGCGAGGCGCAGGATGTCGGTGCGCACCGCCTCTGCGCGCGGAGTCGCGAGGTACTCGAGCTCGACGTTGGAATCGGTGCCGGCACCGACGACCTCGAGCTTCGCGAGTCCGATGATGCGCGCGGGGAACGGACGGGTGAGGTTGACGCCCTGCACCCGGTCGAGCGGAGCGCGACGGTGCGAGCGGAAGACGATGCCCTTGCGGACCTCGACGTGGTCCCCCGTGATCCGGAACTGCTGGAAGCGCCAGACGAACCAGAAGATGAGCACGAGGACGACGACCAGTCCGAGCACGCTGAGCAGCACGATGACGATGAGGTTGTTCTGCAGCACCCAGTCGACGGGATCCCCGCCGCTGTAGTCGTACTGCGCCTCTTCGGGGGTGAAGAGGTCGACGAACCAGGCGATCAGACGGTCGCGAAGGTTGGCGATCGCGATGCCCGCGATGATGATGAGGGCCAGCCCGCCCTTGAAGAGCGGGGTGAGCGGATGCATCCGATGCCACTCGCCGTCGGCGAGGGTCTCGCGCCCGGTGGCCGCGCTGGGCCGCTCTCCCGTCGGTGCCGGCGGCTGGTGCTCGCTCACAGGCCCGTCCGGCGAGTCTCGGCGACCTCGATCAGGGTGTCCCGCAGCGCTTCTGCCGCCGTCTGGGTGAGACCGGGGATCTGCACTCCGGTCGTCGCAGCGGCGGTGACCATCTTCAGCTGGGAGATGCCGAACGCGCGGTCCAGCGGCCCCTGGGTGATGTCGACGAGCTGCATGCGTCCGTAGGGCACGGCGATCATGCGCTGCCAGAGGATGCCCTTGCGGAAGACGATGTCGTCTTCGCGGAGCATGTATCCGATGGCCCTCGCCTGCCTCGGCAGGATGACCATGGTGATCAGCGTGATGAGCACGACGACACCCGCCGGGATCCACGCCCAGGTCTGATGCAGCACGAGCGCGAGAACCGCCGCGACCGCGAGGACGACGGCGATGAAGATCAGGTTCTGCACGTTCTGCGAGACCACGTAGCGAGGGGAGATCTGATGCCAGGTCCCGTCGAGCTCGAGTCTCGCCTCGCTGCGCGCGGTGCGCAGCTGCGGGTACGTGCCCTGGTCGAGGGCCGCGCGGTCAGTGACCTCCGCCGAGTTCAGCGGGGCCGGGATCCCCGGCTCGATCTCTGGGTTCTGAGTCATCAGGATCCTTCGGAAGTATGCAGAACTGTTCGGCGATGAGCGCGGCGACGGCCAGCACGACCGCGCTTCCGATCAGTGCCAGCATCGCCACAGTCGACCCTACCGGGGGATCGATCGGCCGGGAGAGGAGGAACGCCAAGAGGCCCGCTCCGAACCCCGCCATGATCGCCCCGACGAGACTGGACGCGCGGGCCAGCGTCACCGCGCGCGTCGCACGGAACGGATCGATGCGGACGCCGTTGCGAACACTCGCGCGCACGGGCCAGGCGACGCCCAGCGAGGCTGCGCCGATGAGCAGGAGCAGCACGGGCAGCAGCAACGACGGCGTGAAGGTCGTGCGGCCCATCGCCGTCAGCATGTGGTCGAGGACGAAGCCCCCGCCGGCGGCGAGCACGGCGAGGAGCACGAGGAGTCCGATCGAGGTGCGCTTCATCGCTGCTCCCGGCGTCGCAGATCCGCGACGAGGTCGGCGACCCGACCCGCACCGGGAAGCACTGCGTCGCGATCGAGTTCGAGCCACGGCTCGAGGACGAACAACCTCTCGAACGCACGGGGATGCGGCAGCTGCAGTCCGTCACCCTCCGCCGACTCGTCACCGTAGGCGATCAGGTCGAGGTCGAGTGTCCGATCGCCCCATCTCTCCAGGCGCTCGCGGCCGTACTCGTCTTCGATCGCGTGCAGCATGCCGAGCAGGATCGACGGAGCGAGGCGGGTGGTGACCAGGGCGACCGCGTTCACATACCCCGGGGCCTCGGGATCCGGCCCGTCGAGCCGCAGCGCGACGGTTTCGATCAACGAGGACAACCGCACGTCTCTGACCAGCGGCAGTCGCGAGATGCGCTCGGCGGCGGCGCGGATCGTGCCTTCGCGATCACCGAGATTCGCGCCGAAGGCGACGACCGCGACGGCATCCTCGCGCCCGGGTCGCGGGCCGGGGAGACTCGGCGGGTTCGCCAGATTGCGACTCATCGCGACTCCTCCTCGGCCAACTGCTGTCGCGCCCGGTGCACGGTGACGGCGACGTCCGAGAAGGTCAGGGCGATCGGAGCATGCGGCTTGTGCACCGTGACGGTGACGGAGTGCACCCGGGCGTCGGCGAGCGCGACAGCCGCGATGCGATCGGCGAGCGTCTCGATGAGGTTCACCGGCTCGCCCGCGACGACCTCTGCGACTCTCTCGGCGAGCTCTCCGTAGTGCACCGTGTCGGCCACGTCGTCCGATGACGCCGCATCGTCCAGCGGCATCCGCAGGCGCAGATCGATCGTGAACTCCTGACCGTTCTCCCGCTCGTGGTCGTACACGCCGTGCCGACCGAACACGGTCAGTCCGGTGAGGACGATCTCGTCGAGGACATCCATGGTTCATCCCTCCCAGGCATGCACGATGGCCAGAGCATCGCGGGTGGCACCGACATCGTGGACTCTGACGGCCCAGACTCCGGCGCGGGCGGCGAGGGCGCTCGTGACCGCTGTCGCGAGGTCGCGACGCGCCTCGGACACCGCCGCAGGGTCGGCGCCGATGGTCTCCGCGAGGAACCTCTTCCGGGAGGTGCCCACGAGCACGCGTGGCCCCAGCGCGACGATCTCGTCGAGGCCGCGGAGGACGCCCCAGTTCTGGCCGCCCTTCTTCGAGAATCCGATCCCCGGGTCGACGATCAGGCGCGACGGCGCGATTCCCGCAGCCGCGGCCTCGCCCATGCGCTCGCGCAGCTCTCCCGCGACCTCGCGGGCGGCACGACGATACTCGGCGTGCTCGTACATGTCAGCGGAGAAACCACGCCAGTGGCCGATCGCATAGTCCGCGCCGGACTCGGCGACGGCAGCCAGCATGTCGGGGTCGGCGAGCCCGCCGGAGACGTCGTTGACGATCCGAGCGCCCGCTCGGACGGCCGCCGCCGCAGTCGACGCGTTGATGGTGTCGATGCTCACAGGCGCGCCCTCAGCGACGAGTCGCTCGATCACGGGGAGCACGCGCTCCTGCTCGATCTCCGCCCCCACGCGCTCGGCTCCCGGCCTCGTCGACTCGCCGCCGACGTCGAGCACGGTGGCTCCCTCGGTCCGCAGCCGCAGGCCGTGTTCGACGGCCCGATCCACGTCGAGATACCGACCGCCGTCGCTGAACGAGTCGGGCGTGACGTTGACGATCCCCCAGATCCCCGTCATGCGTGCCCCGCGCTCGGGGCGCCGATAAGCGCGATGAGCTCCGCCCTCGCGATCGGGTCCGTGTACTCGCCGCGGGCGGCGATGGTCAGCGTGGACGCCTCCGGCTGCCGTCCTCCGCGCATCGTCACACAGCCGTGGCTGGCATCCAGCACGACGAGCACTCCGCGGGTGTCGAGGTGCTCCGCGATGGTGTCGGCGATCTGCTCGCCGAGTCGTTCCTGCACCTGGGGGCGGGTGGCGAGGATCTCGACGACGCGCACGAGCGCGCCCAGCCCGACCACCTGCTCGCCCGGAAGGTAGGCGATGTGCGCGCGCCCCGCGAACGGCAGCAGGTGGTGCTCGCACACCGACCGGAATCGGATGTCCCGCAGCAGCACGGCACCCGAGGGGAGCGTGTCGGGTGCGGGACCCCGGGCGACGCTGATCGTGTGCGCGAGAGGCGCTGCGGGGTCCTCGCCGACCCCGGCGAAGAACTCCGCATACAGATCGCCCATCCGCGTCGGCGTCTGCTTCAGCCCGGGACGGTCAGGGTCTTCGCCGATCGCCTCGAGCAGTTCCCTGGTGAGTCGCTCGACACGCGCGCGGTCGACAGACACGGGTCAGGCCGTCGCTGGTCGAGCCTGACCGGCTCCCGCCGATCCTGGCTGTGTGCGCGGAGCCGACGCCGGCGCCTGGATCGAAGCAGCCAGCGAGACGTCCTTCTTCGGGACCTCGATCGGGGGACGCTCCGAGACGGGGCGGTCTTCGCTCGAGAGCCACAGCGGACGTTCGGGGAGCTTCTTCACCTCGGTGAAGATCTCGGCGATCTGATTGTGGTCCAGCGTCTCCTCCTCGAGGAGGGCCAGAGCGAGCCTGTCGAGGATGTCGCGGTTGGCGCTGATGACCTCGTACGCCTCGTTGTGCGCCTGCTCGATGAGTGCGCGCACCTCGGCATCCACCCGCTCCGCGACCTTCTCGGAGTACTCGCGGCCACGGCCCATGTCGCGCGCGACGAACATGTCGCCACCCTCGGAACCGAGCTTGACCGGACCCACCTGGGTGGTCATGCCGTACTCGATGACCATCTTGCGGGCGATCGAGGTCGCCTTCTCGATGTCGTTCGAGGCACCGGTGGTCGGGTCGTGGAAGATGATCTCCTCGGCGACGCGGCCACCCATCGCGTACGTGAGCTGATCCTGCAGCTCGTTGCGCGTGACGGAGTACTTGTCGTCGAGCGGCAGCACCATCGTGTAGCCGAGGGCCTTGCCGCGAGGCAGGATCGTGATCTTCGTCACAGGGTCGGTGTAGTTCATCGCCGCAGCTGCGAGAGCGTGACCGCCCTCGTGATACGCCGTGATGAGCTTCTCCTTGTCCTTCATCACGCGGGTGCGACGCTGAGGGCCGGCGATCACACGGTCGATGGCCTCGTCGAGCGCGCGGTTGTCGACCAGCTGCGCATTCGAGCGAGCGGTCAGCAGCGCGGCCTCATTGAGGACGTTCGCGAGATCGGCACCCGTGAATCCGGGAGTCTTGCGGGCGACGACCTCGAGGTCGACGCTCTTCGACAGCGGCTTGCCCTTGCTGTGCACCTCGAGGATCTTCTGGCGGCCGCGGAGGTCAGGGGCGTCGACGCCGATCTGGCGGTCGAAGCGGCCCGGACGCAGCAGCGCGGGGTCGAGGATGTCGGGACGGTTCGTCGCGGCGATCACGATGACGTTCGCGTTCGGGTCGAAGCCGTCCATCTCGACGAGCATCTGGTTGAGCGTCTGCTCGCGCTCGTCGTTTCCGCCGCCCATGCCGGCACCGCGGTGACGACCGACGGCGTCGATCTCATCGATGAAGATGATGGCGGGAGAGTTCTCCTTCGCCACGTTGAACAGGTCGCGCACTCGCGATGCGCCGACACCGACGAACATCTCGACGAAGTCGGAACCCGAGATCGAGTAGAACGGGGCTCCCGCCTCGCCGGCGACCGCGCGGGCGAGCAGCGTCTTTCCGGTTCCGGGAGGGCCGTACAGCAGCACGCCCTTCGGGATGCGGGCGCCGATGGCCTGGAACTTGGCCGGGTCCTGCAGGAACTCCTTGATCTCGTGGAGCTCCTCGATCGCCTCGTCCGCACCCGCGACGTCGGCGAAGGTGACGGTCGGGGTCTCCTTGTTGACGAGCTTGGCCTTGGACTTGCCGAACTGCATGACCTTGCCGCCGCCGCCCTGCATCGACGACAGGAGCCACCAGAACAGCAGGCCGAGCAGCACGAGAGGAAGAAGAAGGGAGAGGATGCCGTCGAACCAGGTCGCACGCGGAACGGCATCGTTGAAGCCGTCCTTCGGGTCGGCGTCGTTGATCGCCGTGACCACTTCTTCGGCCCGGGCGTCGACGTAGTAGAACTGCACCTTGTCCGCGCCCTCGAAGGCCTTGGACAGGGTCATGTCGACCCGCTGGTCGCCGTCGGTGTTGACGACCTCGGTCACCGTCTTGCCGTCGAGCAGCTCGAGACCCTCCTGGGTCGTGATCTGCTTGGGGGCGCCGAGGTTCGAGATCAGCAGGAAGCCGCCGAACAGCAGCAGTCCGATCAGAGCGACGTAGATCAGCGGGTTCCGCGTGAGCTTCTTGACATCCATGGTCGGATCAGCGTATCGCGCGTGCCCTAGGTGGCCGCTGTGCGTTCACCCACGGCGTAGCGGGTGCGCTGGAGCGTCCGCTCAGCTGTAGACGTGCGGGGCCAGCACGGCCACATCGCGCAGGTTGCGGTAGCGCTCGTCGTAGTCGAGGCCGTAGCCGACCACGAAGTCGGTCGGGATGTCGAAGCCGACGTACTTGCAGTCGATGACCACCTTCGCGGCCTCGGGCTTGCGGAGGAGGGCGAGCACCTCGATGGACTCCGCACCGCGCGACTCGAAGTTCTCGAGCAGCCAGCTGAGGGTCAGACCCGAGTCGATGATGTCCTCGACGATCAGCACGTGCTTGCCGTTCAGGTCGGTGTCGAGGTCCTTGCGGATCTGCACGACACCACTCGACTTGGTGCTCGCACCGTAGCTCGAGACGGCCATCCAGTCCATCGGAGCGTGGAACGGAAGCGCGCGGGCGAAGTCGGCCATGACCATGACCGCGCCCTTGAGCACGCCGACGAGGATGATCTCCTTGCCCTCGTAATCGATCGCCACCTGGGCCGCGAGCTCATCGAGCTTCGCGATGATCTCCTCCTCTGTGACGAGGATCTGAGCAAGGTCGTCCTGGATCTCCGCGGCGCGCATGGATCGATTTTAGGCGACGCATCACCATGGTCCTGCACAGCATCCGCAGATCGTCGACCAGAATTCCGGATGCGCGCCGGCATCCCCACTACTCTGACGGTGTGACGGGCGGACGCCCCGGACGGAAGGATTCACCCATGGCTCTCGACGACATCCTGAAGCAGGTCCCGATCGACGACATCGCCGCGAAGCTCGGAGTCTCCCCCGACGTCGCCAAGGAGGCGGTCGAACAGGGCGGAGCGGTGCTGCTCGGCGGCCTCGCCAAGAACGCCTCGACCGCTGAGGGCTCCTCCGCGATCGAGAACGCGCTCAAGCGCCACGAGGGACGGACCGGTGCGGCGAAGGTCGACGACATCGATCAGACCGACGGCGGCAAGATCGTCTCGCACATCCTCGGCGACGACGAGCAGAAGGTCACCCAGAAGCTCACCGAATCGAAGGAGACCGCCGGCATCGACTTCGGCAAGCTCCTTCCGATCCTCGCTCCGATCGTGATGGGCCTGATCGCCAACGCCACCAAGGACAAGTCCGCGAAGTCCGCGCCTGCAGAGTCGCAGTCGGGCGGCGGCGGAATCGGTGACGTCATCGGCGGCATCCTCGGCGGCGGCTCCACGGGCGGCGGCGGAATCGGAGACATCCTCGGCGGCATCCTCGGCGGCGGAAGCTCGTCCGGCGGCGGCGGAATCGGAGACATCCTCGGCGGCCTGCTGGGCGGAAAGAAGTAGCCCCCGCCAGCCTGCCGGACGACACCCCTGCGGCCCCCTCCTGAGGAGGCGACCGCGGGGGTTCTCCGTCTCCGCGAGGAGTGGGATGCCGCGGCTCAGCGCGCGGTGAACACGATGCGGCCGCCCGCTCGAGCCGCCGAGCACCCCGGCAGATCGATGGGCCCCTGACCCGACCAGTCGATCGCCAGACGAGCGACCTCGAGGGTCTGCGATCGGGTCAGGCTCACGCCGAACTCGCTGTCGACCACGAGTCGGATGATGCGGTTGCGGAGAGCGGCGGGGTTCGCGGCGAGTGCGGCGACGCTCACGGAGATCCCCGCCTCGGCGTGCTCGACGATGTCCTCGATCGTCTCGTGGATCATCTCGTCGAACGCCTCGGCGTCTTCGCGCAGCTGCTCGGCGGTGCGCGCGAGCGCCTCGGCGATGCCGGGGCCGAGCTCGGTCTCGAGCACGGGAAGGACCCGGTCGCGCACCCGCACCCGGGCGAACCGATCATCTGTGTTGTGCGGGTCGTCCCAGACCTCGAGATCGGACTCCGCGCAGAACGCTCGTGTGGTCTCGCGCCGCACCCCGAGCATCGGGCGCACCCAGCGCAGTCCGTCATCGTCCTCTCGCACGGGAGCCATCCCCTGCAGGCTCGCGGCGCCGGATCCGCGTGCGAGACCGAGCAGCACCGTCTCGGCCTGGTCGTCGAGCGTATGCCCGAGGATCACGGCCGCCGCACCGGCATCCGTCGCGGCGTCCTTCAGCACCCGGTACCGCGCGTCTCGCGCCGCTGCCTCAGGGCCTCCGTCAGCGCCGACCTCCACGCGCACGACCAGCGCGTCGAGCCCCAGCGCGGCCGCCGCTCTCGCAGTGCGCGCGGCGACGGCATCCGACCCGTTCTGCAGCCCATGGTCGACGGTGAGCGTGCCCACCCGAAGCCCGAGCTTGGGCGCCTCGAAAGCGGTCGCCGCGGCGAGCGCGAGGGAGTCCGCTCCCCCGGAGAGAGCGACGACGACTGTCGACCCCTCGGGCAGATCGGCGAGCGCGGTGCGCACGGCGAGGCGGATCTCGGCGATGACGGGAGAGAGCGACGGCACAGACCAACGGTAGATCACGGGGACGGATCACCGCACAGCGCTCGCGCTGGACGGGCATCGCGCTCTAGCCTGGCGCCGTGACGGATCACGTGCTGCGGTTCAGGACCGAACGATTCAAGGCGTTCGTCGACGCGGTCGTCGCCATCGCGATGACGCTGCTGATCCTGCCGCTGATGGAGTCCGTGTCCGAGGCCGCCGCCGGAGGTCTGGGCACCGCCGAGTTCTTGCAGGAGCATGCAGGACAGCTGCTGAGCTTCGGGCTGAGTTTCGTCCTCATCGCCAATTTCTGGATGGGGCACCACCGACAGTACGACGAGGTCACGCGGATCACGAGCCCGCTTCTCTGGCTCAACGTGGCCTGGATGGCGACGATCGTCTGGCTGCCGGTGCCTACGGCGATGCTCGGTCAGATGGACACCGACCCGCTGCAGGTGGTCCTCTACATCGGCACGCTCATCGCCACGCAGATCACCACGCTCGGCGCGCGCATCTATCTGCTGCGGCACCCTGACCTGACGAAGACGCCGCCCTCCCGCATCCGTCACGGTGCCGCCGCCGACATCGCCTCGATCCTGCTCTCGGCGGTGGCGATGCTGCTGGCGATCAGCCTCGGAGGGGTGGGGTACCTCGCCCTGCTGCTGCTCTGGCTCACCGGACCTCTGTCATCGCTCCTGGATCGGCTCTGGACGCGGATCGTTCCTCATCGCGCCGACCAGCCGCCGTCCATCGCATAGCTCGCCCCGGTGACCATCGACGCCTCGTCGCTCGCCAGCCAGGCGACCAGCGATGCCACCTCGTCGGGCTCGATCAGGCGCTTGATCGCGCTTTCGGTCAGCATGATCTTCGCCAGCACCTCGGCTTCAGGGATGCCGTGCACACGCGCCTGGTCGGACAGCTGCTTCTCGACCAGCGCCGTGCGCACGTAGCCGGGGTTGACGCAGTTGCTGGTGACGCCGTGCTCCCCTCCTTCGAGCGCGGTGGCCTTCGACAGTCCCTCCAGCCCGTGCTTGGCCGCGACGTAGGCGGACTTGTAGGGCGATGCGCGCAGTCCGTGCACCGATGAGACGTTCACGATGCGGCCGAACCCGTTCGCGTACATCTCCGGCAGAGCCGCGCGGATCAGCAGGAACGGAACCTCCAACATGAGGGTCACGATCCGTCGGAAGTCCTCGGGATCGAAATCCTGGATCGGGCTGATGTGCTGGATCCCGGCGTTGTTCACCAGGATGTCGACACCGGCCAGCACGTCGGCCAGCCGGTCGTCGGTGACGGCGGCCGGCTCCAGCAGATCGACCACCCAGCTCGAGCCTCCGACCTCGGCCGCGGCGGCCTCGCACTGCGCGCGATCCTTGTCTGCGACCACGACGTGAGCGCCACGCGCGGCCAATGCTCGCACGACCGCCAGGCCGATCCCGCTGGCGCCTCCCGTCACCAGGGCTCGGCGGCCGCTCAGCGACAGACCGGCCCCACCCGGCCTCTCGATGCTTCGCTCGGTCATGCCGCGCTCACCCGGGGAGTGTTCAGCCCGTGCTTGCGTGCATCCGCGTCATCGATGTCGTGCAGGGACACCCCGCGGGTCTCCTTGAGGGTGACCACCGCGACCGCGGTGACGGCGCAAGCTGCCGCGACGTAGATCGCCACCGGCAGCCACGAGCCGAAGTCCTGCAGCAGGGCCGTGGCGATGATCGGCGCGAGCGAGCCCGCGACGATCGAGGTGACCTGGTACCCCAGGGAGACGCCGGAATAGCGCATGCGGGTCGGGAACATCTCGGCCATGATCGCCGGCTGCCCCGCATACATGAGCGCGTGGAAGCACAGACCGATCGTGACCGCCGCGATGATCACGAACGGGTTCTGGGTGTCGAACATCGGGAATGCGAAGAACGCCCAGCTGGCTCCGAGCACCGCGCCGGCGAGGTAGACGGGCTTGCGTCCCCAGGCGTCCGAGAGCCGGCCGACCTGCGGGATCACGACGAAATGGATGGCGTGCGCGACCAGAAGCGCCAGCAGCAGCTGACTCGTGTCGTAGGCGTGCACCGTCTTCAGGTACACGATCGTGAACGAGACGATGATGTAGTACAGGATGTTCTCCGCGAAGCGCAGGCCCATGGCTCCGAAGATGCCCCGCGGGTACTTGCGCACGACCTCGAGCACTCCGTAACTCACGGCCTTGTCGGCCTCGACCTGTGCGCGGGCCTCGAGGAAGATGGGCGCCTCGCTGACGTGCCGGCGGATGTAATAGCCGATGACGACGACGATCGCCGAGACCCAGAACGCCACGCGCCATCCCCAGCTCAGGAACTGGTCGGCGGGAAGCGCCCAGGACATGCCGAGCAGCACCAGGGTCGCCAGCAGGTTGCCCACCGGGACGGCGGCCTGGGGCCAGCTCGACCAGAACGCGCGAGACCTGTCGGGGCTCTGCTCGGCGACCAGCAGCACGGCACCGCCCCATTCACCGCCGACGGCGAACCCCTGGATGAATCGCAGGAGCACGAGCAGCGCCGGCGCCCAGTAGCCGATCGAATCGAAGCCGGGCAGGCACCCCATCAGGAAGGTCGCGACCCCGACGAGGATGATGGTGATCTGCAGGGTGTGCTTGCGGCCGAGCTTGTCGCCGATCTGGCCGAACACGATGCCGCCGAGCGGACGGGCGATGAATCCGACCGCGTAGGTCAGGAATGCGGCGATGATGCCGTCGAGCTCGGTGCCGGCGTTGGGGAAGAAGAAGGTGCCGAAGACGAGCGATGCGGCGGTGGCGTAGAGGAAGAACTCGTACCACTCCACCACCGTGCCCACCATCGAGGCGGCCACGATCTTCTTCAGCCCGGATGTTCGGGTCTCGACCTGCGAGTCGACCGGTTGCTCGACGCCCATGAATGCACTCCTTCGTGTTCTGCAGCGTCCTCGTCGACGGCTGCCTGGCGGGCCGGTATCCCGTCTGCGGGCGGCCCTCGCCAGTATGTGCACGCCCGGCTCTGTGCGCCAATGACCAGTCGAGCAGAGACGGAGTGCACAATTGCAGATGTGACATCTTCCCCGAGTACCTCCGAGCCGCACGCCGACGATCTCCTCATCCTTCTCGCCGTGTCGCGCACCGGTCGCTTCACTACTGCCGGCCAGAGCCTGGGGCTGAATCACACGACAGTCTCGCGACGCATCGCCGCATTGGAGAGAGTCCTCGGCGGGCGGGTCCTCGCCCGCAGCTCGGGAGGGTGGGAGCTGACAGACCTCGGGCGTCGGGCGGTGCGCGCTGCCGAGGACGTGGAGACGGCGGTGGCGACGATCCATGAAGGAGAAGCCGAGTCCGATCAGATAGCCGGGGTCGTGCGGATCTCCGCCACCGACGGGTTCAGTGCGTTCATCATCGCGCCCGCGGTCGCGCAGCTGCGGCGAAAGTATCCGAGACTCAGCGTCGAGATCGTCAACGTCACCCGGCGGGCTCTGCAGTACCGTTCCGGGCTGGACTTGGAAGTGGTGGTCGGAGAACCGCAGGTGCACCGCGCCGAGGCCATCCGACTCGGCTTCTACACCTTGGGCATGTACGCGTCGCACGGGTACCTGGACGAGCACGGGACGCCCGGCGACTCCCATGAGCTGAGCAGGCATCCACTGGTCTACTTCGTCGATTCGATGCTCCAGGTCGACGATCTGGATGCTCCTCGACGACTCGTGCCGGGGATGCCGGATTCGCTCAGCTCCACCAACGTCTTCGTCCATGTCGAGGCCACACGCGCCGGCGCGGGGATCGGCTTCCTTCCGTGCTTCCTGGCCGACGGCCACGCCGATCTGGTGCGGCTCCTCCCCGACGACTTCGCCGAGCGCCTGCCCTACTGGATGGTGCTGCGTCCGGACTCGCTGCGCCAGCCCGCGGTCGCCGCGGTGGCTGCCGCCATCCGCGACCGCACGGCGGCCGTCCAGGATGCACTGCTCGGCATCGCCCCGCCCGCCGAACGCTGACAGCACCCGTCGACGGCCCGGCTAGGCTAGTGCGCGGCATCCAACCGTCATTTCTGAGGAGCACACGCATGGGCGCACACGACGCCGTCATCGAGATCCCGCGCGGCAGCCGCGTGAAGTACGAGGTCGACCACGAGACCGGACGAGTGCACCTCGACCGCGTGCTCTACACGACCTTCGGGTACCCCGCCGACTACGGCTACTTCGACAACACCCTCGGCGAGGACGGCGACCCGCTCGACGTTCTCGTGCTCCTCGACCACGCCATCTACCCCGGCGTCGTCGTCGAGGTGCGCCCGGTCGCCGTGCTCAAGATGAGCGACGAGGCCGGCGGAGACGACAAGCTCGTCGCCGTGCTGTCGAAGGACCCCCGTTGGGCCCACATCCAGGACATCGGCGACGTCGCCGAGTACACCAAGAAGGAGATCGAGCACTTCTTCGAGCACTACAAGGACCTCGAGCCCAACAAGTGGGTCAAGGTCGACGCATGGGGCGACGCCGCAGAGGCGCAGCGCATCCTCGACGAGGCGATCGTCCGCTTCGGCGAGCAGGGTCACTGACCCCAGGCTCCGACGAGAAGACCCCCGGTTCCGCTCAGCGGCCGGGGGTCTTCTCGTTGTGGTCGTTCTCAGACCGAGACGCCGCGATCTGCGAGGAACGTGATCGGGTTGGTGTACCTCCCGTTGATGTACACCTCGAAGTGCAGGTGGCAGCCGACGGATGCTCCGGTGTTGCCCGCGTAGGCGATGACCTGACCGGAGTTGACCCATGACCCGCTGCGGACGGCGAAGCCGCCGTCCCTGATGTGGGCATAGCCGGAGGAGACTCCCCCACCGTGCTGGATGCGGATGTAGTTGCCGTAGTTGCCGCGCGGACCGGCGTAGTCGACGGTTCCGGACTGCGCCGCATAGATCGCCGCGCCGCACCCGTTCGCGAGGTCGACGCCGTAGTGGTAGCCGGAGCAGGCTGCGCAGGGCTTGGGCCGGGGGCCGAATCCGGCGCTCCGGTGTCCTCCGTGCGGTCGAACCCAGCCGCCGGAACCCGGCGAGCCGCCGACGCCTCCGCCGCCACCTCCTCCGCCGCCGTTGCCTGCGGCGGCTGCCGCGGCCTCGGCCGCTTCGCGACGCTTGCGCTCCTCCTCCGCGACGCGCACGCCCTCCTTGTACCCGGCCACGGTCGTCGCCGTGGCGTCTTTCAGGGCTGAGAGCTGTGCCTGCATCGTCGCGAGGTTCGCCGACTGCTCGTCGAGCGCAGCCTGAGCGGCGTCCGCAGCGGCCTGAGCCTCGATCATCTTCTGCTCGGCGATCTGCTGCAGGCGATCGCGCTCCGTGCGGGCGACGACAGCCTGATCGGTGAGCTGCTGGGCCGAGTTGCGGGCAGCGACCGCGTTGTCGTGCACGGTCTGGTTGTACTGATAGACCTTGTCCATCGTGCCGAGACGCGAGAGCAGCTGGTCGGCGTTGTCGGCCGAGCCGGCGAAGAACAGCTCGAGGGCGGTGTCGTCGCCGCCGTTGCGATACAGCTGCGCCGCGAGCTGGGCCGCCTTCTTCGTGGCGTCATCGGCGGCGACGGCCTGCTCATCGGCCTTCGACTGGAGCTCCTCCGCGACGGCGATGGCGTCGAAGTAGGCGAGCTGCGCGGCGTTGTACTCCTCGCCCGCGAGCACGGCCTTGGCCTGCGCATCCGCCACCCGCTGCTTGAGCGACTGGATGAGTCCCTCGATGCGCGTGACCTCCGCTGCCTTCGCGGACTCGTTGTTCATGGCGTTCTGCACGTCGTCCCAGCTGGGGTACGAGGCGGCGTACGCGGCGGTCACTCCTGAGGAGACGCCGAAGGCGCTGAGGGCGACGACGCTGAGCGCGCCGAACGTGAGGGCGCTGCGACGGGTGACCGAATGGTCCTTCCAGAACGCGCGGCTCTCCGCAGGGGTCGGCGCGCAGCCGCAGTCGTCGGACGCCGCCGCAGCAGCATCCGACGTGGAGTGATGGTCGTTCACACGGCCCCTTTCGCCGGTTTCACAGCTGCCACACTAACAACTTCTTTCACATCCGCACCAGGGGGCGGACAGCGGGAGAGGGCACAGCGATGTGAGTCCATCGTCCTCCTGAACACGCCCGGGAGACAGCAGGCTCGCCCTCGATTCGCGTTTTGCTCAGATCTTCCCTTATGCTTGAGCGTCGGCAAGGAAGTCCTCCGGGACAGACTTCGGCCCCATCGTTTAGCGGCCTAGGACGCCGCCCTTTCACGGCGGTAGCACGGGTTCGAATCCCGTTGGGGTCACTCCTTCCGGTACAATTGAAAACAAGTATGGCCCTGTAGCGCAGTTGGTTAGCGTGCCGCCCTGTCACGGCGGAGGTCGCGGGTTCAAGTCCCGTCAGGGTCGCTCTAAGCGACGGGCCCTTTTCTTCGAGAAGGGCCTTTCGTCTAGATGCGACAGGTCTAGCCGGTCGCATGGCTCTGTAGCTCAGTTGGTAGAGCGCACGACTGAAAATCGTGAGGTCACGGGATCGACGCCCGTCGGAGCCACAGGGTGATCATTACAGTCACCTTAGGAACCCTCGCCTAGCTTCTACATGGCGGGGGTTTCCGCTTTTTCCGGTGAGAGTCGGTGTCTGCTCCGCTCCCCTGGGCTGCTGGTTCTGTGCCTGTCGTCACGCGCTCCAGCCACGAGACGACACGTCTCAGGACGACCGTCTCGATGCGTCGAGCAGGTGCACGGGCCGCAGGTCAAACACGCATTCGCTCGGCGGACAGCCCCGCCATACCTATGCGTCGTAATATACCGATATGGGACCTGAACTGCCCGTTGTGCCTGGGGCGCAGCGGAACCTCGGAGCTGAAGAGCTCTTTCGTCGACTCGCGACGTCGATCGCCGACGGCACCTACGCGCCTGGCGCGAAACTGAGCGACAAGGCGATCGCAGACGATCTGGGAGTCACCCGCACCCCCGTCCGAGAGGCCGTGCAGCGACTGGCGCGCGCCGGTCTGATGGAGGTCCACGCGAACCGCTACTCGATGGTCACCGACATCACCGACGAGCGGTCCCGCATCACCCGCGAGTTCGCCGCCTCTCAGGGCGGGGAGATCATCCGTGAGGCCGCGCTTGCGCTGTCCGAGGCGGATCTCGCCATCGCGTGCGAACTGATCGCCGACGCCATCCGGTCCGTCGAAACGGGCGAGGGATGGATCGAAGCCCATGTGGAGCTCTTCGAGTTCCTCACCGACCGCGCGCTCAACGATCTCTATCGACTCATGCTGAGCGACTTCTGGTATCTCGTGTTCCGCGACCTCTACCTCGGCGAGCCCCGGGTGGACACGAAGGAATCGCTCGAGGAGCTCGAGTCCGCGATGCGCGCCCGCAGCGCGAACGCCGGCGTGAAGGCCGTGCAGAGGATGCTCCGCCTGAAGTAGCGGCCACTCCCGAGGGAGTTGGTTCCGGTCCCCCGCGCCCGAACGGGGGGACCGGAGCAGTCGATGAGAAGGTCCGCAAGCGCACCCACCCCCATGTGGGCGCTCAAGACCGAGAGAACTCGAGGGCACCGTCTGGTTCGACCGACGGAGAGCGGCAGATGCTGCTCGTCGTGTTCTCAGCGTATGGCCGCACCCCGTCTTGACGCTGATCGGAGCTCATCCATTGACGCGGGCCCACTCCGACTGCTACGGCGGACTCCCGCGCGCGGACCGTGCCGGTGGCGACGACGTGCGTCCGGGCTGGATACGCTCGAACCATGCTCGAGACGCTCACCGGATTCGCCGTCGTGGGAGTCGCGATCGCACTCGGCTATGTGCTCGGTCGGATCGACCTGCTCGGACCGCACGCCCGGCACGTGCTCGGGCGTCTGATCTTCTTCGTGCTGTCGCCGTTCCTGCTCTTCACCGTGCTCGCCCACGCCGATGCGAAGATGCTCTTCTCCTCGCTGCTGCCCGTGTCGGCGATCGCGGCCGTCGCGATCATCGGGATCTACACACTCATCGCGCGGCTCTGGTGGAAGCGTCCGGTCGGAGAGACCCTGATCGGAGCGCTGTCGGCGGGGCAGGTCAACTCGAACAACATCGGCATCCCGTTGTCGCTCTACCTTCTCGGCAGCGCCGCGTACCCCGCACCGGTGGTGCTCATGCAGCTGCTGGTGTTCACCCCGATCTCGCTGACGATCCTCGACGCCGTCACGAGCGATCGCGTCTCGCTGCGAAAGACGCTCGTGCGCACGGCGACGAATCCCATCATCATCGCGTCGCTCCTCGGCACGCTCATCTCGGTGCTGGGCCTCACAGTGCCGCCCATCATCATGGAGCCGGCTCAGCTGATCGCCGATGCCGCCGTGCCGGTTCTGCTGATCAGCTACGGCATCTCCCTGCACGGCCAGCGCGTGCTCGGCGCCCCCGGCCACCGGCGGGACATCATCCTCGCCACCTCGCTCAAGCTCATCGCGATGCCGCTGATCGCGTGGGTGGTGGCCGAGTTCGTCTTCGGGCTCTCGCCGGCCGAGGTGCTGATCGTCGTGATCCTCGCCGCGCTCCCCACCGCACAGAACGTCTTCAACTACTCGCAGCGCTACGACATCGGCGAGACGATCTCGCGCGACACCGTATTCCTGACCACTCTCGGCTGCCTGCCCGTGCTGATCCTCATCATGTTCCTGCTGGGCTGAGCACCGCGTCGATCCGGGACTCGCGCACGTCCGACAGCGTCAGCGGAAGATCGCGCATCACGACGACACTGTCGAACACCGCTGAGCCGGCGGGAAGAGCGTCGAAGAACGACGAGCTCACGCTGTGCAGGTGTGCGTTCTCGACCCTCCACGCGTCGGTGGTGAGCGCGACCGATTCGACGCTGCGCCCTCCCCGCGCCGCCGACCAGCCGAGCCTGCCGGCGCGATAGAAGTCCGAGGCCTCGTCGATCGAGGCGAAGAGAGAGCTCGACCATGCGCCTCCCACCTCGACATCCGCGCAGAGACTGTGCTCGCCGGCATCCATCGTGACCGCGTAGCGATCATCCCCCTCCTCGATCTCGAACCTCGCTCGGCGATGCACCCCCGGGAACAACCGTCCGCCGAAGATGACCGGATGCCACGCCGAGCTGTGCCGACCGACGATGAAGACGCCTTTCTGCACGCCATCCGCGGTGTCCCACTCGACGGCGACCCGGTGGGCGGCGTTCTCGGAGCGCAGACCCCACCGGCGCCGCGCCCAGCTCGGTCGGATCGACTCCAGCCCCAGCACGCACACGCCGGCCACCGCAGACCCGTCGACGATCTGCGGGCGGAATCCCGTGGGCAGCAAGGAGGCGGCGACCTGCGGCTCGACCCGATAGGTGATCAGGAGTCGCCGACGGAGCTGAGCACGGACACCGCGGATGATCGTCATGCCCCGAATGTAGCACTGGAGCTAAATTCCTCCAAGGCCTCGGGGACGAGGTGCACGTAGGTTGTATCCGTGGACAATCCGCTCATCTACATCGCCGCGATCGGCGCGATCATCGTGCTCGCGATCCTCCTTCCCCGCTGGGTCCGTCGCTCCACCGGCGCCGCCGGCGGCAGAGCAGGGCAGCGTCACGCGGCCGACCGCCTCACCGGGATACTCGAGGAACTGGGCGCGACGCTGGTGCTGCAGACGTCTGAGGCCACGGCGAGGGAGATCGTCGACGGGGTCGTGCGTCAGCAGCCACGCAAGTTCACCCCGCTCGCGAGCGGAGGCTACGGTATCCGATTCGTCGAACCGGATGACGCGATCGTGCGGGTGGTCGACGATGAGAACGGGACCCGTCTGCAGGTGGAGAGGATCCGCGAGCATCTGGGCGTTCCCAACACTTCCGAGTTCTGGTCAGACCTGCGCTCCGCCGTCTCCGCCGCAGCACGCGCTGAGGGCGTCCAGGTCTCGCCCGGGCCGCCCTTGCGGCACCGGCGCGACGATGCGACCGAGTCGTGGATCGCGGAGTAGAGAAGCCCAGTGCGTACCGGAACATCGGGTGCATCTCACAGCCGTCGCAACTAGGCTGTGTTACTGCTGATCACGCACCGGCCAGCCCACAGTCGGCCTCGCGACGGCACCATTTCTCATCACAGCTCTCAGTCCCTGTGACCTGCGCCGGAAAGGCCGACCCATGAGTGAATCCCCCGACAACGACCGGACCCCCGACTTCTTCGACAAGCTGATCGAAGAGACGCCGCGCGAGCAGTCCGGCTTCACGGCCTCGTTCCGCGGCTACGACAAGGCGGAGGTCGACTCGGCCCTCAGCACTCTGCGCAATCAGCTGAAGCAGGCGAAGGCCGACCTCGCCGCCACCGAGGCACGTCACGAGGACGCAGTCGAGGCGCTTCGCGAAGAAGAGCGCATCGCCCGCGAAGAGCTCGAGGCGGAGCTCCTCGCCACCAAGGCGAAGGCTGCCGAGACCGAGCAGCAGGTCGCCACCCTCACCAACGAGCTCGTCGACACCCCGCGCGCGGATGGCCAGGAGGCACCGTCGCGGGAGCAGTTCGAGGCGATCCTCCGGGTGGCCGAGGAGCAGGCCAACGTCCTCATCCAGAACGCCGCCGTGCAGGCCGACCGTCTGATGGCGGCCGCGCGCGAAGAGGTCACCGCACAGCGGGCCGAGGCGGATGCCGACGTTACCCGCATCATCGCGCACGCTCAGCACGACGCCGACCAGGTGCGCCTGAAGATCGACACCGAGTACACCGCCCACCAGGCGACGCTCGAGCGCGAGGCCGCGCACGCCGCCGAGCGGGTGCATCAGGCGACGCAGGAGGCCACGGCCATCCGCACCGAGGCGGAGAAGGGCGCTGCGGCGCTCCGCTCGCTCGTCACCCGCGAGACCACCCAGCTGCGCGCCGAGGCCGAGCGCGAGGTGCGCGAGATGAACGCCCGCGTCCTCGAGTTCGAGGAGACGCTCACCCGTCGGCAGGACGACGCTCAGCAGGAGTTCCTGGTGCTGCACAACCAGGCCGTCGCCCACGCCGAGCGCATCACCACCGATGCCAACGAGCAGGTGGCCGCTTCGCTCGATCACGCGCAGCGCATCTCGGCGAAGGCTGACGACTACGAGCGCCTGATGCGGTCGCAGGCGCAGACCATCGAAGCGGATGCCCAGGTGCGCGCCCGCGACACCCTGGACCGTGCCCGCGTGAAGTCGCAGAAGATCGTCGACTCGGTGACGGGTCACACGTCCGCCGTGCTGCGGGATGCCGAGGACCACGCGCGCCAGCTGCGCTGGCAGCAGCAGCAGCTCGCCAGCTTCATGGCCGAGGTGCGCGAGCTGATCCGCCCGGAGGGCATCTTCAGCGACGAGGCATCATCCGTCGGCTCTGCAGCAGCCGCGTCGCAGGTCGATGACGACACCGACGCCGAGACCGTCGAGGTCGAGGAAGCCGAGCTGATCGACGACTCCGACGACGCGGTCGACGAGGTCACCGGCGACGAGGAGTTCCGCGGTGACGAGGCACTGGAGGACGAGCTCCTCGACGAGAACGCCGAGACGATCGACGGCAAGATCACCATCGAGGTCGTCGAGTCCGATCAGAAGGCCTCCCGCTGAGCGACTTCTCCTGACCGACCGAGCGGGGGCGTGGGCGGATATCCGTCCACGCCCCCCGCTTCGTTCACCCGTCCTGCTATCGCTCGGAGCCGTCAGCGTGCACGCTGTACCTATGACAGACAGCGTGATCGAGGTGCGGGATCTCCGCAAGGAGTACGGGGGTGCCGTCGCAGTCGACGGCATCAGCTTCGACATCCGCCGGGGAGAGACCTTCGCTCTTCTGGGCCCGAACGGCGCGGGCAAGTCGACGACCATCGAGATCCTCGAGGGCTATCGCCACCGCACGTCCGGCGACGTGCGCGTGCTCGGTGTCGATCCCCAGCGCGGCGGTCTGGCGTGGAAGGCGCGACTGGGGATCGTCCTGCAGTCCACCGGAGAGGCCGGCAACTTCACCGTGCGGGAGCTGCTCACCGAGTTCGCCGGTTACTACCCCCACCCTCGTCCGGTCGACGAGGTGATCGCCGCCGTGGGGCTCGAGCACAAGCAGCGATCCAGAGCGGGCAAGCTGTCCGGTGGCCAGCAGCGCCGTCTCGATGTCGCCCTCGGGATCATCGGACGCCCCGAACTCCTGTTCCTCGATGAGCCGACGACCGGCTTCGATCCCGAGGCCCGACAGCAGTTCTGGCAGCTCATCCGCACCCTGAAGTCCGAGGGCACCAGCATCCTGCTGACCACTCACTATCTCGATGAGGCCGCCCGGCTGGGCGATCGCGCGGCGGTGATCACAGACGGGCGCATCGTGGCGATCGGCAAGATCGACGAGATCGGCGGGCCCGAGGCGAGGACGCCGATGGTTCGCTGGAGGGATGCCGCCGGCGTGCGCCGCGAGCAGCGCACGACCGCTCCCGGTGCGGTCGTCTCCGAGCTGCAGCGCGCGGGCGGCGAGCCGGACGGCCTCGAGGTCGTGCGTCCCACTCTCGAGGACATCTACCTCGGCCTCATCCGTGAGCACGGTGCCGCATCCGATCCCGATCCGACCGCAGAGGGCCTGCGGGCAGATGTGGCGGAGTCCGCATGAACACCACGACTGCCACGCCGAACTTCGGGCTCGCTCGCACGGTTCGCCTCGGGGTGCGCCGCATCCCGTTCGAACTGCGTCAGTACTTCCGTGCCAGCGACCAGGTCTTCTTCACCTTCCTGTTCCCCACCCTCATGTACCTCATCTTCGCGACGATCTTCACGGGCGACATCGGCGAAGGGCCCGACAAGATCAGCATGGCGACGTACTATCTTCCCGGTCTCGTCGCAGGAGGCATCTTCCTCTCCGGGATGCAGGGCCCGTCGATCGAGATCGCAGTGGAGAAGAGCGACGGAACCCTCAAGCGGCTGGGCAGCACGCCGATCTCACCGGCGACGTACTTCATCGGCAAGATCGGTGAGGTCTTCGTCACCGCGATCCTGCAGATCACTCTGCTGCTGGTCGTCGCGGTCGTCCTCTATCAGGTCGAGCTGCCCTCGGATGCTGAGGCCTGGGGTCGCTTCGCCTGGGTCTTCGTGCTCGGCCTGCTCTCGTGCACGCTGCTCGGCATCGCACTGTCTGCCGTGCCGCGGTCGGGCAAGACGGCGTCCGCCGTGGTGATCCCGGTCGTGCTGCTGCTGCAGTTCATCTCCGGCGTCTACATCGCCTTCACCGCGCTGCCGGAATGGCTGCAGAACGTCGCTTCCGTCTTTCCCCTCAAGTGGATGGCTCAGGGTATGCGCGCGGCGATCCTGCCCGAGTCGTTCTCCTCGGCAGAGCCGAGCGGATCATGGGATCTCGGGCTCGTGGCGGTCGCCCTCGCCGCATGGCTCGTGGTCGGCTTCATCCTCAGCCGCGCGACGTTCCGCTGGATCCGGCGGAACTGACCGTCTGGCATGCGAACGGCCCCATCCCGAAGGATGGGGCCGTTCCATGTGCGGGTCGGCTGCGATGCCGCGAGAGTGTTTACGCCCGGACGAACTGGGCCGCTGCGGGGCAGTCGAACGGATCAGCACCGGCGGCGAGACCGACGCGGTTGAGGTACTCGATCACGATCGCGTACGACCGGCCGAGGCTGGTCTCGGTGTAGGGCACGTTGTTGGCGGCGCAGTAGTCGCGCACGACCTCGCGAGCCTTCGAGAGGTGCGGGCGGGGCATGTTCGGGAACAGGTGGTGCTCGACCTGGTAGTTGAGTCCGCCCATGAGCCAGGTGGCCCACCATCCGCCACGGATGTTGCGAGAGGTGCGCACCTGCTTCGAGAAGAAGTCGAGACGGGCGTTGGGATCGATGATCGGCATGCCCTTGTGGTTCGGCGCGAAGGACGCGCCCATGTAGACGCCGAAGACGGCGAGCTGCACACCCATGAAGGCGAATGCCATGCCGAGCGGCAGCATCAGGAACACAGGCACGAGGACGATCGCGAACCGGAGGGCGATGAGGCCCAGCTCGATCCAGCGACCCTTGGCCTTCTTGCTGGTCACCAGGTGCTTCACGCCCAGGTAATGGAGGTTCAGGCCCTCGAGCGTCAGCAGCGGGAAGAACAGCCACCCCTGCTTGCGCGTGATCAGACGGACGATACCGCGGGACTGCGCGGCGTCGGTCTCGAGGAACGAGATCGTGTCGACCTCGATGTCGGGGTCCTTGCCGACCTGGTTCGGGTTGCCGTGGTGCTTGGTGTGCTTGGAGTCCCACCAGGAATAGCTGATTCCCACCACGCCGGCGGCGAGGATGCGGGCGAGGCGGAAGTTCGCCGGGCCCGTGGAGAGGATCTGACGATGCGCGGCCTCATGGGCGAGGAACGCCACCTGTGTGAGGATGATGCCGAGAGCCCCGGCCATCAGGAGCTGGAGCCAGCTGTCGCCGAGAAGGATGAAGCCGGTGATGACTCCGCCCAGAGCCACGGCGATGCCGGCGGCCACGAAGATGTAGAACCATCCGGCGCGCTGGAGGAGGCCGGTTTCGCGGATGACCTGCGAGACCTGCTTGTAGGCGTGGGTCATCGGAGGAATGTCCGCATTGCCCGAATACGTCTGACGTACCGGTCCGAGAACTGCGTCGGTCTTTTCGACCTGTGAAATGGAGATGTTGCTCTCCCGTCGATCGGAGCCCTTGAGCTGATGTGAAGCCCAAGGCAGATCGCCGAACGCTTAACTCAGGCTAACCCTGCCCTCATGCGATTTGGGGAATACATCAGCATCCCTTGACGATTCACAGTTCCCCCGCATGGAACGGTCAGGCGCGTGCGCGACGCGGTCGGCTGCGGAGGGCGCGGCGAAAGGGAGAGCTGAGGCTACGCGGGCGAGATCTCGGCGCATTCGCGCTCTCGAGAGCGTCACGGGCGGCATCCAGCGACTCGAACGAGCCGAGGTCGTCACCGCGCTGGTCGCGGGCGACATGCGCGGTGCCGTCGAATTCGACGAACCCGGCGAACTCGCCGCCGCGGGTCGCGACGTGCACATCTGTGTCGGCCTGTTTCCAGGTCAACGGATCGGAAGGAGGAAAAGTGGTCGTGCTCATGGTGATACTCATTGCTGTGTGACGGGCACGCGTTGTCGCGACCCGCAAGATGTGAGATCGAAGGCGGATGCCGCGCGCATCGATGCGCTTGGTCCGTAATGGCCCTGATCAGTGGCTCCGTGGTGGCCTAGAGGGCGGCCAGAACTCACGTTGCTCCATCAGTCTAGCAGGTCGGCGCCGCGCACGCGGGCCTCCGCCTCAACGGGCTCCCACACGCGCCGTGGATGACCGGACGATCCAGCCACGATCCAGCGCCCCTCGGGCTCCGGCTGCGGGGCCTCAGCGGCTTGCGAGCCGTCCGGCTCCTCCCCCGCACCCCACGCCTCGCGGATGATCTGCCTCGGGTCGTACCGCCGAGGATCCACGGCGGTCCATTCCTGGCGGATGCTCGCCACTCCGGCCTCCTGCTCGGCTCGCCGCGCCGCCTCGCCGACGGTGAGCGTCACCCGGCGGACGAGGGCGCCGAGACGGCCCGCATAGTCCGGCAGTCGCCGAGGACCGCTGATCACGGCTGCGATCAGCGCGACGAGGAACAGCTTCTCGATCGTGAGTCCGAACATCGTCATGCCTCCGTCGTGCCGACGGCCGACTCCCCGACCCTGCGGTCATGCAGCCATGCGAGCAGCAGGGCGATCAGGAACAGCAGGGTCATGGGAATCGCGATCAGGAACATCGACAGCACGTCGGCCGCGGGGGTCACGACCGCACTGAAGAGGACGATCGCGACGACGACGAGACGCCAGCTCCGCGCGATCGCCGCCGCCGACACGACACCGAGCAGGTTGAGCATCACGACGAACACCGGGAGCACGAAGGCGACCCCGGTCGCGAGCACGATCTTGAGGATGAAGTCGACGTAGTACGACGCCTGCAGCAGCGTGCTGTCCTCGGTCGAGGCGAAGCTCGCGAGCAGCTCGACCATGTGGGGGAAGAGAAGGAAGCCCATCAGGCATCCGCCGACGAACAGGGGAACGGATGCTGCCAGGAAGCCGAACGTGTACCTCTTCTCTCTGGTGGTCAGCCCCGGAGCGAGGAACGCGAGCAGCTCGTGCATCCAGACGGGACTCGACAGCGCGACACCGGCGAAGAGCGCGATCTTGAGCCGAAGGTCGAAAGCCCCGGTGATGCTGTCGTAGTTGAGGCTCGCATCGCGCGATTCGGCGAGCGCACTGATCGGTGCTCGCACGACCTCGAGGATCTGGTCCGAGAGGAGATACCCGGCGACCACCCCGGTCAGGAGCGCCGCCGTCGCACGGAACGAGCGCGTGCGCGCCTCCCGCAGGTGCGAGGACAGCGGCATCCTGGCCAGGGCGGGCGCGGTGCTCGCCTCGACGGCATCAGCGGCGAGCGAGGACACGGTTTACTCCGCGGGCCGCAGGACGGGCTGCGGGAGGTCTGCGGACTCCCGAGCGTCGACACGGTCCCGGCCCCTCGGCATCGGCTCGACCCGTGCCTCGTTCGAAGGCTCGGCCACCTCCGATCTGAGGATGCGCATCGACTGGCCGACGCTCTTGGCGAGGGCGGGGAGCTTCGCGGCGCCGAAGACGAGGACGACGATCGCGAGGATGATCAGGGCGTGCCACCCTGTGAGGTTCTGGAGCATGGTCTCTGTTCTTTCGCGTGGAGGGGTTGTCGGGGTTCGGGTTCAGTCGGACGGCGGCTCGCCGCCACCACCGGGGCCACCCGCGCCGCCCGACGGCGCGGAGCCTGCGCCGGGCGTCGTGGCCGTGTCGACGCCGACCACGAGCGTCGCGGTGTATCCGCTGCCGCCGCCGGCGACAGTGGCCAGCTGAAGGGCGCCGGAGTCGTCGCCGAAGACGTTGTCGCCGGAGAGGCTCGTCTGCGACAGGTTCTGCGTCGAGCCCGGGTAGCGGGAATCGGCGTAGACGGTGGCGCAGACATCTTCGGGCAGTGCCAGCTGGGACGTGGCGATGGCGTTGGCCGAGTCGGTGATCGAGGCGAGGTCGGGGTAGACCTCGAAGTGGATGTGCGGCCAGCGGCCCGAGTAGCAGCCGGGGAAGATCGACGTGAACGAGACCTTCCCCTCGGCATCCGCCACCTGCACTCCTCGGAGGTAGGTGACATCCTCGAGCCCCGACGAGTACATCGAGTACTCCCCCTCAGCCGTGCAGTGCCATGCGTACACCGCGACGCCCTCGAAGGGGACGCTGCCGTTCGCGAGGTCGACCACCTGGAACTCGAAGGTCAGCGGGATGCCGTCGGCTGTCGCCGACCCGTCGATCGACGTCGTGATGTCCTGTCGCACGATGCCCGAATCCTCGAGGACGTCCGGTCCGTTCGATCCGTCTCCGGGGTAGGGGCCTGCGGTCTCGTCGGGGATCTCGCCGGCCGCTGTCGTGGTCGACGATCCGGACGTCGTCCCCGTATCGCTCGTCGATGTCGACTCGCTCGTGCTGCCGCCGCCCGACGGGGCGCACGCGGCGAGCACCATCGCGCCCACCCCGAGTCCGGCGAGTCCGAGAATGCCGCGGCGCGTCACCAGGGTGCGGATGTCGAAGGCGGCGCCCTGATCCACGACCTCCTCATCGGCACGGTCGAGCAGCCGCCCCTCGTAGGTCGGGCCCTCAGGGGTCTGTAGGGGTTCGGGGATGTGGCTCATGATCGTGCTCCTTTCGATGTGGATGGGTGTCGATGTACCCATGGTCACGGAGGAGGCGATCAGCGAGCTATGCCGCGTCTATGCAGAATCTATGGCTCTCGACGCACCGGCGGATGGAGGACGAGGACGACCACGATCACCACGAGCACGAGGGCGCTGACCGCCACGGGGATAGGCAGCAGGGCGTCGAGGAGGACGACAGCCGCACCGACCGGCACGACGGTGTTCACCACCCTGTCGGCGTTCTCGCGGATCGCGATCCACCAGACGCCGAGCAGGAAGATCGCGATCGGGATGGTCACGGTGAACGACGCCTGGATGGTGGAGAGATGGCTCTCCCCTATCAGGACGTCGAGTTCGACCTCGATGCCCGCCGAGAAGGCGGCGGCAGCGGCGAAGACGAGATAGTGCGTGTAGCCGTAGCGGAGCGAGCGGCCGAACGTCGTGATCGCCCTGTGGTGCGGCGCCCAGAAGTAGATCCACCAGAGAGATGCGGTCACGACCAGGGTCAGCACGGAGATCGAGATGAGAGGGACGAAGGAGTCGAGTTCGTTCTTCGCGTCGATGATCGCATTGGCGGAGGCGAGGAGGCTCTCGCCGAGCACGATCAGGGTGAACAGCCCGTAGCGCTCGGTGATGTGATGCGGATGCCAGGGCGTCTGTCTGCGGTGCTCGGCGAACACGGGCACGCTGACCTCGACGAGAGCGAAGATCACGAAGGCCACGAGCTGGAGGGGGCCCGACGGGATGAGCAGGAAGAGCACCCAGAGCACCTGCACACCGGCGATCCCGATGGCGTACCGACGCGCGGCGGCCTTGAGATCTCCCGCACCGCGGGACGCCCGGAGCCACTGCGCGATCATGGCCACGCGCATGACGATGTAGCCGATCACCGGGACGGTGAAGTCCCCCTCCTCGAACGCCGCAGGGATGCCGGCAGCGAGCACGAGCACCCCGCCCATCTGGATGATGGTGGTGACGCGATACAACCAGTCGTCTGTGTCGAAGGAGGTGGCGAACCAGGTGAAGTTCATCCACGCCCACCACACCGCGAAGAACACCATCGCGTAGGAGGTGATTCCGTGCACGAAGTCGCCGTGGCTCAGCGCGTGGTGCAGCTGGGCCGAGGCGATGCTCACCGCGACGACGAAGACGAGATCGAAGAACAGCTCGAGCGTGCTGGCCGTGCGATGAGGCTGAGCCGGATCCCTCGGCAGCATGCGGCTGAGATGGAATCGAGGCGCTGAAGTGGTGGTCACGCGGTCAGAATATCGGGGGCCATTCTCCGACTAAGCAGATGTACCGGAATACAGGTTGATCCACTCCCGTGAATTATCTTCCCCTGAACGTTTGGTTCCGCTAGAGTGAACGAAGTCTGCAGTGCCTGCTGCCAGCACCACCGTGTGGGACGGTGACCGCAACCCGTGATGTGGGATCACGGATGCAGCAGGACCCGAGGGGTCGGGAACGCAGACGATGCCATGGACGTGGGGTCCGTGGTCTGGGGAATATCTGGGGATAACTATGGCGCACTGGGGAATTCTGCGTACATTCAAGGCTCAAGGGGCCTCGGCATGACTTCCGTCGAGGATGCTCTGAGCATCACTCGCGCGGGTTCGGTCTTCACGCCGGTCTCTGCTCCGCGAGCCGCGAAGTCGGTCACGCGCACGGTGGTCACACCGCGCGTGTCCGCAACGCTGGAGCGACGTCGCCAGTGGGAGCGGCGTTATCGGATGCGACTGCGGATCACGGATGCTGGGGTCATCCTGTTCGCAGTCGGAATCACAGCAGCGGTCCAGGTGATGACCGGTGTCGCAGGGGAAGAGGCCCTGCGCAACGGCATTCTGCTGGCCACGCTCTGGTATCTGATGCTCGGCGCGCTGCACACGCGTGACGCAGCGCTGTTCCGCGCCAGCGCTACCGAGTACCGCGGTGTGGCACACGCGAGTGGATTGGCGTTCGGGATCATCGCCATGCTCAGCGTCGTGCTCGGCTGGCAGACGATGCAGCTCGTGCTGCTGGTCGGCCTGCCGCTCGGTGTCCTCACGCTGCTCGTCACGCGCTGGGCGTGGCGGCACTGGCTGACGGCGCAGCGTGCGCGAGGTCGTTTCGCCTCGCGCACGCTCGTCGTCGGCAACCGCGACGACGTCGAGTACGTCATCCGCACCCTGCACCCGATCGGCGCCTCCGGGTACCAGGTGGTGGGCGCGACGCTGCTCGACGGCAACGCGCGAGATGTCGAAGCACGCGGCGAGCAGTTCCCCGTGCTCGGCAACGTCAACTCCGTCTCCACCGTGGCTGCCGAACTGGGCGCCGACACGATCATCGTCGCAAGCCGCCCAGACGGCGAGCCCGACTTCGTGAAGCACCTCAGCTGGCAGCTCGAGGGCACCGCCGCAGAGCTCGTGCTCTCGAGCCGCCTCACCGATGTCGCGGGCCCGCGCATCTCCTTCGCTCCTGTCGAAGGTCTTCCGCTGATCCAGGTGCAGATCCCCTCGTACGAGGGCGGTCAGCACGTGCTGAAGCGCGCACTCGACATCGCCGTCGCGTCCGTTGCTCTCATCCCGATCGCACTCATCACCCCGATCCTCGCGCTCCTCGTCAAGCTGGACTCGCCCGGACCGCTGTTCTTCTCGCAGGAGCGCGTCGGTCGCGACGGTCGCACCTTCAAGATCATGAAGTTCCGCTCGATGAAGACCGACGCCGAGCAGCAGCTCGCGACGCTCAAGGAGCAGAACGAGGGAGCGGGCCTGCTGTTCAAGATGAAGGACGACCCCCGCGTCACGCGGGTGGGCAGGATCCTGCGCAAGCTGTCTCTCGACGAACTGCCGCAGTTCTGGAACGTCCTCATCGGCGACATGAGCGTCGTGGGTCCGCGCCCGCCGCTGCCCACCGAGGTCACCGCCTACGACGGCACCGTGTTCCGTCGGCTCTACATCAAGCCGGGCATCACGGGCCTGTGGCAGGTCTCCGGGCGCAGCGATCTCTCGTGGGACGAGAGCGTTCGCCTCGACCTGCGCTACGTCGAGAACTGGTCGGTCATGAACGACCTGCAGATCATGTGGCGCACCGCCAAGGTCATGGTCCAGCCCAGCGGGGCATACTAGGTACAGAACACTGTGGTTCGGTCTGCCGGGGAGGCGGATGCAGGGCCGTGATGCAGTGAAATGGGTGCGGGAGCACCCGACATGAGGGGGAAATCACCGTGCCATCAACCGTTCGGATACTTGGCACCCACGGCGTTCCTGCCGCCTATGGCGGCTTCGAGACGGCGGCCGAGAACGTCGGTCTGTATCTTCGCGATCAGGGGTGGAACGTCATCGTCTACTGCCAGCTCCCGGGCGAGGGTCCGACCACGGTCGACGACTGGAACGGTCTCCAGCGCGTGCTCGTGCACGAGCCACGTGAAGGCTGGAAGGGCACGTCGGCATTCGACCTGACCACGATCCGTCACGCGATGCGCGAGCACATCGACGGCGACGTCTGGCTGACCTTCGGCTACAACACCGGTGTCTTCGACGTCATCCCGCGGCTTCGGCGGATCCCCAACGTCATCAACATGGACGGCATGGAGTGGACACGCAAGCGCTGGGGCATCGTCAAGCAGGGAATCCTGCTGGTGAACGAGCGTCTCGCCGGCTGGGTCGGCGATGTGCTGATCGCCGACCACCCCGTGATCGCGACGTATCTGCGGCGCCACTTCGGCACGCGGCGCGTTCAGACCATCACCTATGGCGCCCACGAGGTCGTCGATGCTCCGACCGCACCCGTCGAGGAACTCGGCCTCGCGCCCGGCAGGTATGCGACCGTCGTCTGCCGACCGATCCCCGAGAACTCCGTTCTCGAGATCGTGCAGGCGTGGTCGGCCACCTCACGGGGAATGCCGTTGGTGGTCGTCGGCCCCTACGGCGAGGACGACCCTTACCACGTGGCTGTGCGGGCGGCGGCATCCGATGAGGTGCTCTTCCCCGGCGCCATCTTCGAGCCGGAGCGGATGCGGTCGCTCCGCTTCCACTCCGCTCTCTATCTGCACGGTCACACTGTCGGTGGGACCAACCCCTCGCTCGTCGAGGCCATGGCCGCAGGCAACCCCGTGATCGCTCACGACAACTCTTACAACACCTGGGTCGCAGGACCCGACAACGCCTACTTCACCGGAGCCGACGATCTCGCCGGCCTGCTCGACGACGTGCTCTCCGATGACAGCAGACGGCAGCGCATGGGCGCCGCCAGCCGCGACAGGTTCCACGCGGAATTCACCTGGACCAAGATCGGCGCCGAGTACGAGAAGGCGCTACGGACGGCACTCGCGCGACGAGGCCACACGCATCAGCAGACAGGGGTAAACGCATGATCGATGTCGCGGTAGTCGGACTGGGGAAGATGGGACTGTCCCACCTGTCGATGATCAAGGCCCACCCAGACGTGAATCTCGTCGGAGTGTGCGATGCGACGGGGTACCTTCTCGACATCCTCGCGAAGTACACGGGGGTCACGACATACAAGGACCTCGACAAGATGCTCGACGAGGCTCGTCCGCAGGCAATCATCATCGCGACGCCGACGCACCTGCACGCCGGCATGATCCGGCGGGCGCTCGAACGCGGCATCCACGTGTTCTGCGAGAAGCCTCTCGTCATCGACCCCGCTGACAGCATCGAGCTCACCGCACTCGCCGAGCAGAAGGGTCTGGTCACACAGGTCGGTTACCACAATCGGTTCGTCGGCGCCTTCCGCGAAGTAAAGCGACTCCTCGACCTCGACGCGATCGGCACCGTGAACACCGCGCTCGCCGAGGCGTACGGCCCCGTCGTGCTCAAGCCCGCCGGGCGCACCTGGCGAAGCGAGCGAGCGACCGGTGGAGGGTGCCTCTACGACTACGCGGCGCATCCGCTCAACCTCCTCACCTGGTACCTGGGCACACCGGAGTCGGTGAGCGGCAGTCAGCTGACGAGCATCTTCTCCGCCCAGATCGACGACGCTGTCGCGAGCACTCTGCACTACCCCGACGGCACGGCGCAGATCATCTCCAACTGGTCTGACGAGTCGCAGCGCAAGATGACCACCAAGATCACGCTGTGGGGCACCAACGGTCGCATCTACGCAGACCGCCAGGAGATCCACGTCTACCTGCGAGACACGGCGACGATCCCCGAGGGATACCGTGTCGGTTGGAACGTCCGATACACCACCGAGCTCACCGAGGCACCGTGGTTCTATCTGCGCGGCGAGGAGTACAGCGCCCAGCTCGACTCGTTCGTGCAGCGTGCGCAGGCCGGTGCGTCCGCCGGCACGAACGACTTCGCGTCGGCCGCGGTCACCGACAGGGTGATCTCCATGATCAGCGAGGACGCGGTGCGCGAGGACTCGCGCCTCACCTCTGACGCAGCATCCGATCTCGCAGTGAACACCGCACCGAAGGGGCGCATCGCGGCGGCATTGACCGCGCTGCGCGGAGGGAAATGACTATGACGACAACCACTCGAACGATGGACCGGCTGCTGTTCGGTGACAACCAGTTCTTCGGCGTCAATCACATGTCAGAAGAGAAGGCACGGGCGCAGCAGATGCGCTTCCAGGACACAGACGCCATCATGAGCGTCCTGGACGCCGCGTACGACGAGGGTGTCCACACCTTCATGTGCACCACTCACGACCGGATCGCCGAGGTGACGGACCACGTCCGCGCGCACCCCGATCGTTACTCGGACATGACCTTCTTCCCGTGTATGCCGTATGCGCACAAGTACGCCAATGCGGTGACGGAAGACGGCTTCCTCGGCGCAATCCGCAAGTTTCTCCCGGAGGAGGGACTCCTCGACAGCATCGCTCGCGGCACCTCCTCGCTCGCCCGCAAAGACATCGAGGGCGTGACGACGCTGCTCATCGATGCCGAGATGAAGATGTTCGAGGGCCTCGACACCCCCGTCATCTGGCTTCAGAACGTGGTCGTCGATCTGCTCTCGGGGCTGGGCTTCACCGACGCGTTCCGCATCTTCGCCGATCACGTGCGCAAGCGCTACAACGCGGAACCCGGTTTCATCACGATGAACCTGCCTCGCCTGCTCGACGACCTCGACAAGGCCGGCGTCGAGAACCCGATCGTCTGCTCGAACATCAACAAGCTCGGCTTCCGTATGTCCGGGGGCGTCGACGCGTACCGCGAGGCGATGGACAAGCGCCCGTTCCGCGCGGTCGCGATGTCGGTGTATGCCAGCGGTGCCATCCCGCCGCGGGAGGCCATCGAATGGGTGACCTCGCTACCGAACCTCGAGTCGATCGTCTTCGGCGCATCGAGCAGGGCGAACATCGCGTCGACAGTGAGTCTCGTCGACGAATACTGGCCGCAGCGCTGACATGCCCACCGGTGATCCCAACGTCGTCCTGATCGCGAACCCCGGTGCCGACCTCTACGGCTCGGATCGGATGGTGCTCGAGACCGTGCGGGCTCTCGTAGTTGCGGGGCGACGAGTCGTCGTCACCGTGCCGGCTTCGGGACCTCTCGTGCCGCTGCTCACGCAGGCGGGTGCCGAGGTGGTCGAATGCTCGACTCCCATCGTGCGCAAGGGCCTGTTGAGTCCGCGCGGGCTGATCAGCCTGTTCGTCACCGCTCTGAGGTCGATCGGACCGGGCCTCCGACTGATCCGGCGCGTCGACCCCGGCGCCGTGATCGTGAACACGATCACTCCCCCGCTGTGGATCGCCCTGGCCCGGTGGAGCCGCCGGCTGACCGTGTGCCATGTCCATGAGGGTGAAGGCTCCGTGTCGGGCATCCTGCGACGCGCGCTCTATCTTCCACTCGTGTTCAGCCATCGGGTGATCGCGAACAGCGATTTCACAAGGCGTGTCCTCGCCGAGGCCGCGCCTCGGGTGCGCTCGCGCACCGTGGTGGTGCACAACGCCGTTCCGGGGCCGCCAGAGGTCGTGCCACCGCGTTCGTCCCTCGTCGCGCCGACCCGCCTTCTGTACGTCGGGCGTCTCTCTCACCGCAAGGGTGTGCATGTCGCGGTCGATGCGCTCGACATCCTCGTGCGCGGTCGCCGGGACGCCCGCCTCGACATCGTCGGAGCCGTCTTCCCGGGCAACGAGTCCTACCTCGAGGAGCTGCACGCTCGCATCGAGCAGCGCGGACTCGGCGAGCGCGTCTCCTTCCTCGGCTTCAAGGCCTCCGTGTGGGACGCCCTGGCCCGCACAGATCTCTCGCTCGTCACCTCTTTGGTCGACGAGACGTTCGGGAACACCGCTGTCGAGGCCGCGCTGTCCGCGCGCCCCGCAGTCGTGAGCAGGGTCGGGGGTCTGCCCGAGGCTGTCAGCGCCTCGCAGAGCGCCACGCTCGTCACCCCCGGCGACGCCGCCGAACTGGCTGCGACCATCGCCGCGAAGATCGACGACTGGCCCGCGCAGGCTCGGCTCGCACTGGCGGATTCCGTCGCCGTCGCTGAGGCGTTCTCGACTGCGCGCTATTCGGACGGCATCCTGGCCGCGCTTGCCCTGAAGGTCTAGCGAACTCTATCCACAGGTCTCTTGTCCCCCATCCGGTGGACATGATATGATCTCGCCACTGGGGATAGTGTCATTTGGGGATGACACAAGCTGACCGATCCGTTCTGAACGGATCGATGTCGGCAACCCTGATTGGGGAATCTGGGGATCGACAATCATGATGATTGCGCGTACAAGCATGTCCATCGCGACCCTCGCGCTCTGCGTGAGCCTGGTCGCTTGCACCGGCAGCAGCGAGGCACCGAGCGGCGGGGGGCCGTCGGCGAATCCGTCGGCGACGTCCACTTCGGATCCGACCGCGGGTGCCGTAGCACCGAGCGAGTCCGACGGGCCGTCTCCGGACGAACCGGTCGCGAAGATCGAGAGGGCGGGCCAGTCGGGCGAACCGAGCGTGAAGGCGGATCCCGCCCGCACCTCGGATGCGGTGTCCTATGACGACGGCGTGAGCGTCGCGATCGACGATGTCACGTTCGCAGCAGAGACGGCGCAGGGCCCCGGGAGCTTCCCGGACCGCGAGTACGCCCGCCTGACGATCACGATCGACAACGGCTCCTCGCAGGCGATCGACCTCGGCACCTCCGTGCTGACATTGCTCGACGCTAACGGCGCGACCGCCGTGCGCGTATACGCCGCAGAGGCTGAGACCGTCGACCTCGCCGGTGTCCTGGCAGCCGGAGAGAGCGCCACCGCCGCGTACGCCTTCGCCGTTCCCGCCGATGCGCGCGACGAGGTCACGCTGGTCGTCGACTTCGACGGCGACCATACATCCGCAATCTTCCGCGGAGGGCTCGACTGACATGTCATCACTGAGCCCGCGCGCCACCACTCGACTCGACCGCATCTCAGAACGAGGAACTTCCATGACACGCACCGCCCGCGGAGCAGATCGTCTCCGTCGCGTGATCGCCGCGATCGCCACCGCGGCCACGGCGCTCGCCATGATCGCTTTCATCGCGCTGCCGACCGAGTCGGCATCCGCTGACACCCCCGGCCAGCCCGACACCGTCACCGCCGACGTCCTGCCGACGTGGCAGATCAACGGCGTCGTATGGAGCCAGGCGGTTGCCGGGAACACCGTGTACGTCACGGGCAGCTTCACCAAGGCGCGTCCGCCGGGGGTCGCCGTCGGCGGCCCCGGCGAGATCGACGCGAACAACGTGTTCGCCTTCGACATCACCACCGGCAACCCGGTGCCCAACTTCAACCATGCCTTCGACGGCCAGGGCCTCGTCGTGCGGGTCACCCCCGACGGCAAGACGGTCTACTTCGGCGGCGACTTCACCGCTGTCGACGGACAGGCTCGCGCGCATGTGGCCTCGTTCGACGTCGCAACGGGTGCGATGCTCGATTGGGCACCGCGCGCTGACGGACAGGTACGCGGTTTCGCGTTCGCCGGTGACACGGTCTACGTCGGCGGCAACTTCCGCTCCAGCGGGGGGCAACCGCGCAGCGAGCTGGCCGCCTGGAGCAGCACGACCAAGGCGATCCTCCCGTGGGCTCCGTCTGCCGCCGGCGACGGATTCGTCTGGGACATGCTGATGAGTCCCGACGCGTCCCGCGTCATCATCGGAGGCTCCTTCACGACGCTCAACGGCGCGTCCGCCTACGGCATGGCATCGATCGACGCCGCGTCGGGCACCGCCCTTCCGTGGGCCGCCACCGACAAGATCAAGACGGCCGGCCTCAATGGCGCGATCTCGAGCCTCAGCACTGACGGCACCCAGGTCTACGGGACGGGCTATGCCTTCGGCGCTGGAGCGTCGTTCGAGGGAACATTCGCTGCGGACCCGTACACGGGCTCGATCAACTGGGTCAACGACTGCCTCGGCGACACCTACGGCTCGTTCCCCAGGGACGGGGTGCTGTACTCCGTCTCGCACAAACACGACTGCAGTGTGGTCGGAGCGTTCGGCGACACGAACCCGCGTTCACGCTGGACCAAGGCCATCGCCGAGAGCACGACACCCACGGGCGTCATCACCAAGAAGGACGCCTACGGCTGGGACTTCACCGGACTCCCGTACACCGAGCAGCTGAACTGGTACCCCGACCTCGAGTTCGGCACCTACACCAGCTCTCGCCAGGCGGCCTGGTCAGTGACCGGCAACGCGAACTACGTGGTGCTCGGCGGCGAGTTCCCGAAGGTGAACAACGTCGCTCAGCAGGGGCTCGTCCGCTTCGGCAAGACGAGCGTCTCGCCGCACGCGGTCGGCCCGGTGTACAACGCGGGCCTCACACCGGCTCCGTACTCGAACGAGTCCGGCGTCGTGCGCGTGCCGTTCACCAGTGTCTGGGATCGTGACAACGCCACGATCACGTACGACGTCTTCCGCAGCCCGTCGGTGAAGATCGCGACCTTCACGCGCAGCGACGGCCGCTTCTGGAACCTCCCGGACCTCAGCATCACCGACACCGGGCAGGCGCCCGGAGCGCAGGTGCGCTACCAGGTCAGGGCCAAGGACGCAGACGGCAACGTCCAGTGGAGCGCGTGGTCGCCCTACGTCACCGTGTCGAGCACGCCGACCGCTGCATACCGCGCGGCAGTGCGAGCGAGCGGAGCCGAGCATTACTGGCGCCTCGATGAGACCACGGGAACCCGCCTCAAGGACGACATCGGAAACGCAGCGGGCACTGCGACAGGCCTCACGCTCGGCTCGAGCGGCGCGATGACGAACGACACGAACGCGGCCATCACCTCCGCGGGCGGCAGCTCACCGAAGATGACGACGCAGGACGTCAACGCCGCGCCCGCCGCAGTCACCGTCGAAGCCTGGGTGAAGACGACGAACACCAGGGGCGGACGAATCGTCGGCTTCGGCGACTCGGCCACCGGCACCTCGACCTCGGGCACCACCGATCGCGTGCTCTACCTCGACACCTCGGGGCGAGCGAACTTCGCGATCAACGACGGCTCCTACCGCACGATCTACAGCCGGACCGCCGTGAACGACGGCAACTGGCACCACATCGTGGGTACCGTCGGCAGTGAGGGGATGCAGCTCTTCGTCGACGGCAAGCGCGTCGACCGCGACCAGGCCAGAACCTCGCCGAGGATCTACGACGGGTATTGGCGCATCGGCGCCGACCAGACCAACGGCTTCACCAACAAGCCCACCAACGCGGGACTCGCGGGAACGATCGACGACGTCGCCGTGTATCCGGCGGCCCTGAGCCCGTCGGACATCCAGTCGCACTACCTCGCGAGCGGGCGTTCCGCAGCCTGGACCTCGACTCCGACGGATGTCTACGGCGCCGCCGTATCCACGGACAAGCCTGACCTGTTCTGGCGTCTCAACGAGACCGTTGCGGGAAGCATCGTCGATTCGGCGACCGGCGGCACGACCGGAAACCTCTCCGGCACCGTGACCCGGGGGCAGGCATCCGCGATCGGGGCCGGCACGGCGACCACGTTCAACGGGACGAGCGCGCTCGTCGTCGCTCAGGAGGCTTGGACGGCGCCGAGCACCTACAGCGCCGAGCTGTGGTTCAAGACGACGTCGACCAGGGGTGGGACCCTGATCGGGTTCGGGAACACGACCAGCGGACTGAGCTCGTCGTACGACCGTCACGTGGTGATGCAGAGTGACGGCAAGATCCAGTTCGGAAGCGGGCAGCCGCAGACGACGCTCGTGACCCCCACGGCTTACAACGACGGGCAGTGGCACCATGTGGTGGCCACTCAGGGCACCGGCGGCATGAAACTGTGGTTGGACACGCAGCTGGTGGGCAGCAACTCGATGGCAGGGGCTGAGAACTACCGCGGCTACTGGCGCATCGGCGCGGACCGCACCTGGGGAAGCACACTCAGCAACTACATCGCCGGCACACTCGACGAGGTCGCCGTGTACCCCACCGCTCTCTCTGAGCAGCGGGTGCGCGATCACTTCGCCGCAAGCGGCCGGACAGTGCCAGGACGTGCCCCGGTGGCAGCGTTCACATCTGCGGCGAACAAGCTGAACATCGCGGTCGATGCCAGCACCTCCACCGACGCTGACGGGGGCCCGCTCGTCTACGCCTGGAACTTCGGTGACGGCACCCTGGCGGACGGGCCGACGGCGTCGCACACCTACGCCGCTGGCGGAACGTACACGATCACGCTCAAGGTGACGGACAGCACATCGTTGGTCAACACCCTCACGCGCGCCGTGACGGTCGCTCCGAACCAGGTCCCGACGGCAGTCGTCACCACGAACGCGGATCACCTCGACGTCGCCTTCGACGGGTCGGCATCGACGGATCCTGATGGCACGATCGCCTCGTACGCCTGGGACTTCGGTGACGGCGGGACAGGCACCGGGGCGACCGCGTCGCACAGCTACACGACGGCGGGCACATTCACCGCAACGCTCACCGTCACCGACGACAGCGGCGCCACGGCGACCGCGACTCGCACGGTGACGACGACGCTGGCGCCGAACCAGGATCCGACGGCCGCCTTCACGACGGCGACCGACATGCTCCGGGTCTCGACCGACGCGTCCACGGCGGCGGACCCGGACGGCACCATCGAGTCGTACGCCTGGCAGTTCGGAGACGGTGCGACCGCGACCGGAGCCACCGCGGAGCACACCTACGCGAATGCCGGCACCTACACGGTGACGCTCACGACGACCGACAACAGAGGGGGCACCTCGACGGTCACGCACGACGTCACCGTCGCGCAGAACCAGGCACCGACCGCGGCCTTCACCACGTCGGTCGCGAACCTCACCGCCTCCGTGAACGCCTCCGGCTCCGCGGATGCCGACGGTACCGTCGCCTCCTACGCCTGGGACTTCGGAGACGGCACCTCGGGCTCGGGTTCGACAGCCACGCACGCCTACGCTGCCGGGGGCACGTACACCGTGACTTTGACGGTGACGGATGACCGAGGCGCCACTGCCACCACAACGAACGCGGTCACGGTGGCGGCTCCGCAGGTATGGGCGCAGGACGCCTTCACGCGCACGGCGACCAACGGCTGGGGCACCGCGACGACGACGGGCGGCCCATGGACCATGTTCCCGAGCAGCGCGACGGCCCTCAGCAAGTTCGCAGTCAACGGCACGGGCGGCACGGTCACGCTGTCCGCTGGCAACAACTACTCGGCATCGCTCGCCGGCTCCACGCCGTCGACGAACACCGAGGAGCGGTTCACCGTGGCGTTCAACCAGCCGTCGACCGGCGGCGGCTTCTACTTCTCGGCTCTGGGCCGTCAGATCGACAGTGGCAACGACTACCGCGCGAAGTTCCGTGTAGCCTCCACGGGCGTCGTGTCGCTGTGGCTGACGAAGACGATCGGCGGGGTCGAGACGGTCCTGTCGTCTACGACGATCCCCGGTCTCTCGGTCACCACCGCAGATCAGCTGAGCGTCAGACTGCAGGTCACCGGAACGAACCCGACCACGTTGAAGGCGAAGGTGTGGCGCACGTCGGCCACCGAACCCACCGCGTGGGCACTCACTGCCACGGATGCGACGGCGTCCCTGCAGACCGCCGGCTACGTCGGAGTGAACAGCTACCTGTCGGGGAGCGCGACGGCAGTGCCGGTCGTGTACACCTACGACGACTTCTGGTCCGGCCCGGCTCAGTAGGGGAAGCAAAGAGGCCGGGGTGCTCACGCACCCCGGCCTCTTGCATGTGTTCCGCCGATCAGGGGAAGCGGGCCCCGATGGTCGGCGTCGCAGAACCGAGGATCGTCGCCACCACTGCTGGGATCGTCCGGGCCGACGCGGTCACCCCGGCCAGCAGCCTTCCGGAGCGATCGGTGGCCGCACGACCTTCGATCGCGGTCGAGTTCGCGTCCTGCCCGGTCGTGCCGCGGTACGTCGCCCACGTCGAGAAGACGTAGGGGTTCACGTTCTCCGCGCCGCGCGACCAGACGACGAACCAGGTGGGTGCGGCGGCACCGTTGCGCTGGACCACATTGCCGTCCGAGCGGATGTTCAGCTGCGCGGGTGTGTACCGGTGGGTGTAGTCCTCGACGCACACCGTGCAGTTGCCCGCGCTCTCACCGATGACGTTGTTGCCCATCGAGATGTCGCGGATGAGCCACGGCATCGTCGGGTCCGGGAACGGGCGCCGAGCGTTGTGTCCCGGCACCGACGCGTCAGTGGCGCTTCTGCTGTCCTGCACGACGTTGACGGCGCGGTCGCCGCCGATGATCGTGTTGTTCCAGAGGTTCACACCACCGGTGTTGTTGATCTTGACCCCGTTGCCGACGTTTCGCAGCACGAGGTTGTTGACGAAATCGATCTTCTGCGAGAGCTCGAGGAATGCCCCGGCTCCCTTGTTCTCGATGATGTCGGATCCGGCGATGCGGACGTCGTACACGGACTGGTCGAGCCAGACACCCGGCCCGTCGTTGCGCAGCAACGCGGAATCGGTCACCGTCACGCCGCGCGACTTCGCGATCTTCACTCCGCCGGACACCGGCGATGTGTTGAAATGCTCGGCGTTGTTCTCGATAGCGAGCAGATCATCGATGACGAGCGCATCGGCGTAATTCGCGCCGAGGCCCATGAGGCCGTTGCGTGCGAGCGTGACATCGCGGACCGTGGCGTTCGACGACCCGACGAAGAGTCCTGTCGAGGCGTTGTCGTAGATCACGACGTTCTCGAGAGTCGCCCGCGGCGCCTCGACCGTGACGGCGCCCATCATCCACACGGACGTCGCATAGTTGCGGATGCCGATCCCCCGCACCACGGCTCCCTCGCCTCGGAGCGATAGCGCCTTCGTCAGCGTCGAGGTCTTGACGTTGCGTCCGGTCGGATCGGTGCCGAGGTAGAGGCGGTCGTTCGCGACGTCGGTGAAGAATGTGCCCGCCTTGAGATTCGCGAGCGAGGCGACCTCCGCCTGTGCGACGCCATCGATCCAGACCTGCTCGGGATGCGCGGCCATGGGATGCGCGTCGTTCAGCCATCTCCACCCGGCCTCGGTGCCGTCGGCCTCACCCTTCGTGAACGATGGGGTGGAGTCGAAGTCGTACTTCCAGTCGGCGCTGAACCAGCGTCCACTCGAGCCCTGCCAGTTCTTCAGCGTCGACGCCCCGTCGAACCAGACGGCCTCGCCGGGGTAGGACTGCACCGTGAGCTTCTTGCCCGCGGGGATCACGACCGACTCGTGATACGTGCCTGCCCGAAGCACGAGAGTGGCCCCGGATGCTGCACGGTCGACCGCAGTCTGCACGGTGGCGAAAGGCGCTGCGGACGACCCTGTTCCGGCGGCCGTGCCGCTGGGACTCACGAAGAGCGCACCCGATGGAACGGCGTAGTTCGTCGACCCCACCACCGCAGAACCGGCCGCGGTGCGAGTGCCGGCCACGTTCCAGACCGGGGCTCCACCTGCGGGGGCCGCCGGAGCGGTCGGCGTCGTCGGAGTGGTCGGCGTCGTCGGGGCCGTCGGAGCGGTCGGCGTCGCCGGGGGCGTTGTCGGCTTCACCTCCTGCTTCGTCGTCACCCGAAGATCGTCGAACAGGACCGCGAGTGCGGGAGTGCTCCGCGAGACATAGAGTCGCACTCCGGTGCGGCCGGCGACCGTGAGTCGCTTCGTCGCACGGTCGGTGACGCTGAGCTTCCAGGTGGACGGCTTCACGCCCACGGCGTGCACACGCGCGTCGATGGTGACGGCGACCGTCCCCGCGAGACGGGTCTCGAGCACGAAGGGGACTCCGGCCTTGACCCGCAGGTCCGGAACCGAGGTGTGGCCGAGCGAGGTCTGCACGCCCGCGTTGACTCGGAGCGTCTCGAGAAGGATCACGCCCTTCGGGTCGACGCGCACCTGGGTCTGATAGAAGCCGTCGGCGGTGAGGCGCGACTGCAGGCTCAGGTACACGCCGGAGCCTGCAGTCGGAAGCTTCGGAAGGGTGAAGACCGTGGACTGGGTCGAGTCTCTGACCGACAGGCCGACAGGCCGAGCGGTGACCGTGGCGCCCGGGGCGGCGGCGGTCAGCTTGGCCGCGCCGTTGGCGACCGAGGCTGAGGTCACGGGTGCCGCGTCGTAGGTCGTGCCCTGGGCCGATGTGCCGAGGCCCTTGGCGACGGTACGGGTCATGGAGTCCTGAACCACGACCACGTCTGTCGTCGCCGCCGCGGCGGGTGAGACGACGACCAAGGGGAGTAGAAGTGCGGATAGGGATGCGATGAGGGGGAGGGTTTTTTTGCGCATGAGGGGGAGGCTCCGATGTGCTTCTCGTCACTGCAGGGTCGGGGTGGCAGCTACGACATCCGCCTTCGGGTGGCGGATTATCCTAGACCATAGCCTGAATTCCCTGGGTAGTCACGCTGGGTTCGCTGATATCGATTGAGTAAACGTCAGCGATCGGAGATCCTTTCGACTCAGCCGAGCGCCGACATCTTTCGGAACCATATGGCCAAGGCCGCGGCCAGGTACAGCAGCGCGGCGAGTCCCAGCAGGCTGTATACCAGCATGAACGCGGGCGCCCAACCCCAGAGCACGAACGCGAAGCACAGCACGCCGTAGTCGGTGGGTAGACCCATCAGAGAACGGACGAGCGAGAATCCCCCGGCCTGCGCTGCCTGCGGCACCCCGCGCTTGCCGCGCAGGAGGTCGTTCAGGATCATCCCGAAGAAGGTGACCGTCGAGATCACGGCGAACCCGAGCGGAACCAGAAGCCAGAGATCGGAGGGCAGCGGGAAGAAGCGGTACCAACCGATCACGACGGCGAGCGGGAGGGAGACGAGCTTGGTCGAATCGAGAACGTGATCGAGCCATTCTCCGGCGAGCGATCCGCCCCCACGCAGTCGCGCCACCTGGCCGTCGGCGCTGTCCCACGCATAGCCGATCGCGAGAAGCAGCCAGACGACGATGCCGAGAACGATGGACGGGGGCACTGTCGCCAGCAGGACGATCCCCGTGAAGGTGAACGCGGCGCTGATGAGCGAGACCTTGTTGGGCGTGAGGCCGGCGGTGTATGCGCCCGCCGCGATCACTCGACCCACCGGACGATTGACGAACACCGAGTAGGCGGGGGCCCCGCGGGCCCTCCCCTTCTGCGCTGCTGAAAGGCTCCGGTAGGCGTCTGCGAAACTCAGGGGGTCACTCCTCGTGCTCGGAAGTCATCGAATGCCACGGTGTACGGAACGCTGCTGAATCCGGACCCCGCGTATGTCGAGATCCCGATGTAGCCGGCGGTCTGCAGGGCTGCGGTGGAATCGGTCGTGGACAGCTGCCAGGCAGCCGGTTCTGTCGTTCCCGCCGCCCAGAGCTTACTCCGCAGCGTCGTCGTACCTGTGCCGAATGCCTGCACTCGCACGTTATATATCGTTCCCGCTGCGAATGTGAACCCGGTGAGGTTCTGCGAGACGAGCGCCGTGCCGCCGCGAGCGAGCTGCGCCGTCACCGAGCCGTCGGCCCCGATCAGCCAGCGTGCACGGTAGTCGTCCGCACCGACGACCCGGGCGAGAGCCGCGACGTAGACCCGCGCGCCCGTCGGCAGTGCGGGGGCCGTGACCGTGAAGGTCAGGTCCGTGCTGGTCGAGGTCGCCGCGTTCAGCGATGCGGTGCGGGTCTGCCCCGCCGCCTGCGTCGTGAACTTCGCGGCGCCGTTGTCGATCGACACGTTCGCCGCTCCGCTGGTCTGCGACCAGACGCCGCCGGTCTGCGCCGTTCCCAGAGCACCGTTCGCCCGACCGAAGTCGTCGGCGGCGAAGGCAGCGCCCGCGGGAGCGACCACGGTCACCGACTGGGTGACGGTGTTCACGGCGCCGGCGTTGTCGGTCACCGTGAGCGTCACCGTGTATGTGCCCGCTGCGGCATACGGGTGCGAAGTCGTCGCGCCCGTGCCGGTGGTGCTGTCACCGAAGTTCCACGCATACGAGGCGATCGAGCCGTCAGGGTCCGTCGATGCCGAGGCATCCACTGCGACGGTGAGATCCGTCGGTGTGGCCGTGAACGAAGCGACCGGGTTCTGGTTCCCCGGGGCCGGAGCCGTCACGGTCACCGGCTTGGTCACCGTGCCCGTCGCACCCTTGTCGTCCGTCACAGTCAGCTTCACCTGATACGTGCCCGCCGCGGCGTACGTGTGCGCCGTCGGCGTCGCTCCCGAACCCGTGGACCCGTCTCCGAACTCCCATGCGTACGACGCGATGGTTCCGTCGGCGTCCGCCGAGGTCGACCCGTCGACCGTCGCTGCGAGGCCGCTCACCGAGCTGGTGAACGCGGCCGTGGGCGCCTGGTTGGCGGGAGGAGTGGGACCGACCGTGGTCGAGCCTGCCCAGAAGTTGTCGAACCGTGTCTGGAAGGGCACGTTGGTGACGGATCCGCCGAGGTACACGCCGAGTCCGACGTGGCCGGCCGACTGCAGTCCCGCCGTGGAGCTCGTCGTGGTCGACGTCCACGCGGTCGGCTCCGTCGTTCCGACCTTCCAGACCTTCGCCCGGACCGTGGTCGGAGACGTGCCGGTCGCCTCGGTGCGCACATGCAGCGCCTCGCCCGCGGCGACGGTCAGCCCGGTCGGAACCGTGGTCAGCACGGTGGTGGTCTGCTGCAGCTGCAGCTGCACCCCGCCGGTCGGAGACACGATCACACGGGACCTGTAGTCCTCGGTGCCGACGCGGCGTGCCGCCACTGTGTAGTACGCGCTGCCTCCGGTCGGAAGCTGCGGCAGGACCACATCGACGTCCACCGCGGTGTCTGTCGAGGAGACGCCGGTGAGGTAGGCGTACCGCTGCGCTCCTCCGGCGGGCTGCTGGAACGCCGCGTATGCACCGCTGACCAGGTAGTTGGATGCCGTGTTCGACAGCGTCCAGGCCCCACCCGTGTTTGCGGTCCCGAGGCCGCTGGCGGCCGTGCGGTTGAACGAATCCGAGGCGTATGTCACTGCACCGACCGGCGCCGACACGGTGATCGAGGCGGTCTTCTGCGAGGTGGCACCCTCGTCGTCGGTGACGGTCAGGGTGATCGTGTAAGTGCCGGCTGCAGCGTATGTGTGCGTCGCCGTGGCCCCCGAGCCCGCTGCCGTCGAGTCACCCCAGTTCCAGGAGTATCCGGCGATCGTGCCGTCGGTGTCCTGAGAAGCGCTCGCGTCGACGTCGACCTTGAGGTCGGCCGCCGCCGAGGTGAACGACGATACGGGCGCCTGGTTGGCCACCGCCTCGACGATCGCCGTCTCGGTGTCGGTCGCGCCCTTGTCGTCGGTGACCGTGAGGGTCACCGTGTAGGACCCGGCGACGGCGTAGGTGTGCGTCGCCGTAGCACCGGAGCCCGCGGGCGATCCGTCGCCCCAGTTCCAGCTGTAGGCCTGGATCGTGCCGTCGGCGTCAGTCGAGGCCGAGGCGTCGACCGCGAGGCCGAGCTTCGTGACCGCGGTGGTGAAGCTGGCGCTCGGCGCGATGTTCGCCGGCGCGCCGGTCGTTCCCAGCGCGTAGTGCTGAGAGACGGCGGTCTCGGAGATGGGCGTCAGATAGACCGCTACCTCGTCGATGGCTCCGTCGAACTCCCAGTCTCCGGGGCCCCAGGTGACGTCGCCACCCACGTGCCAGTATCCGGTGTAGTCCTGCGCGTTCGTCTGGCCGTTCGACCCCTGCAGCACGCCGTCGACGTAGAGACGCATGCCGGTCGCGCCCTGCGTCGCGACCACCTGATGCCACTGACCGTCGTTGTACGACGCGCTGGTCTGCAGCGTCTCGGCGAAACCGACCCACACGCCGTAGATCAGCTTGCCGTCGGGTGTCATGTAGACGTGTCGGTCGTACCCGGAGGAGTTGCCGTCAGCGCTGTTTCCGAATCCGATGATCTTGCCACCGGTCGTGGTGTCCGTCTTGAACCACGCCTCGAGCGAGTACGACCGCGGGTTCGTGAAGGCGTTCTGGCTGATGACCTGGCCGCCCTCGAACGTGGCCGCCGAGTTGCTGACTCCCTCGAGAGCTCCGTTCGCGCCCCTGGTGACAGCGCCGAAGTAGTTGCCCTTCTGGTTGTAACCGGAGGCGTCTGCCGCGACACTGCCGGTCGACTCGCCGAGACGCCAGTACAGCGCGGGGTCGGCGGCGTAGACGGCTGCGCCGTATGCGTCGCTCGGTGCGGTCGAGCCCTCGAGCTCGCGTCCGGATGCGGTGTAATGGGCGGCTGCCTGCTCGCGCGTCAGCGGAGCCCCGTAGATGGCGACCTCGTCGATCTGACCGTCGAAGAACGCGGCTCCAGACCAGGAGGTGTCTCCACCGACACGCCAGTACCCGTTGTACGGCTGGGCAGAGGTGACATCGGTGCGCTGGGCGACCCGGACGCCGTCGATGTAGAGCACCATGCCGCCGTCGCTGAGACCGGCGGACATGTAGTGCCACTGACCGTCGTTGAATGCGGACGACGAACTGATCGTCTGAGATGAGCCGGGGTAGACGCCGAAGGTGACGCGTCCGCTGGCCTCCATGTAGACGTGGCGGTCATAGCTGCCGGATGTGCCGGTCGAGCTGCTGCCGAAGCCGACGATCTTGCCGCCGTCGGTGGAGGTCGTCTTGAACCAGGCCTCGACACCGAAGGTGTCAGGGCCGGCGATGGCCGAGGTGGTCGACGCGAAGCCGTTGGCCGAGCCGTCGAAGTCGGAGGCGTCACGGGAATCCGAGAGCATGGCGCCCGAGGTTCCGCGGGTGACGCCGCTGCGTACCGCGAGGTCCGATGCACCGGCCCAGTCGTACGAGAGGGTCGCGGACGAGTCGTCGAGCGGCCAGTAGCTCAGGGGCGCGTCCTCGAGCACCGCGGTACGGTACGCACTCGGAGCCGCCGAGCCGGACGCCGTCACGGTCGTCGTCCCGCCGAGGATTGAATGACCTTCGTTGTCCGTGGCGCGCACCCGGTATGTGTAGCTCGTGCCGTTCGTGACGGTGGTGTCGACGAACGCCATCGGGGGCAGGCCCCAGTCGGCGGACTTCGACCGGATCTTCTCGTAGGTCTTGACGACCACGTTGTCGCGCATGACCTCGTACTTCAGGAACTCGCTGTCACGGTCGTAGTTGAGTGGCCAGCTCACGCGGATCGATCCGCCGGTGAGCGCGATCGAGGATGCCGGCCACGCGGTGTTCCAGAGGATAGGGCCCTGTGCGTTCGGAGCCTTGCTGGTCACGGCGAAGCGGGCGAGGCCCTGCTGCCCGGTGTTGTTCACCCGGGTGAACTCGCCGCCGTACACGAGGTACTCGCTGTTGGAGGAGACCGACCACGGACCCTGCGATGCGCCACTGACGTTGCCCGCGTTGAAGGCGGGGAACCAGTGCTGCAGCTTGGGTGCGGGGTTTCCGCCGAAGTCGTAGTAGCCGAGGTTCAGGCCATAGGGCGTGGTGCGCTCGACGTCCTTTGTGACGGCCAGGCCGCGGTAGAACGACCAGGGGTCGCTCTGCGGGAATCCGTCGACGAGGCTGCCGCAGTAGTGCGAGTGGCCAGCCGCGTACACGCTGTCGCCCATGGGCTCGACGTCGTACTGGTCGCCGTGGCAGTCGTTGACCCAGACCAGGTTGCCACTCGACCACGACGCACGGAACGAGCCCTCGAGGTTGCCGCCGTTGCCGAAGACGTAGCCGGTGCCGTAGATGTCGTCGCCGTCGGACTTGAGCGAGAGAATCGCCGCGTCGAGACCGGCGTTGCGGATCACGTTGTTCGCGGAGAAGGGCAGCAGCGAGGCGTCGGATGCCGACACCATGGCCAGTCCGTAACCGGGATTGGAGCTGCCGTTGAGGGTCAGGAAGTTTCCGCCGAGCACGACCTTGTCACCCGCGGGAGAGACGGTGACGACGCGGCCCTGACGTGACTCGAGCACGGGCGCCCAGGGGAGCAGAGTGCCGCTGCGGGTGAAGGCTGCGGCGCCGGAGCGGTCGTTGCCCGAGACTCGGCCGAACGTGCCGGTGATGTACACGGTGTCGTTGGTCGCGGCCACGCCGGAGGTGACGCCGTTGGAGTTCGGGTTGAACGCGGCCAGGTTGCCGCTGGGCAGATCGAACGCGGCGACGCGGTTGCGCGTCTGGGTGTTCACCGTGGTGAAGTCGCCGACGATGTAGAGCCGCGTTCCGTCGGGCGAGGCCTCGACCTGGCGCACCTGGCCGTTGATCGAGGGGGCGAACGAAGTGATCAGCGCGCCCGTGCGGATGTCGTAGGCCAGCAGGTTCGATCGGGGCGTCTCGTTCGTCCCCGCGGCCGCGCCCGCCGGGCGTGCGCTGGTGAACTTTCCGGCCGCGTAGACGACGTTGCCCACGACTGCCTGATCCCAGACGATGCCGTTGATCTGAACCGTCGGAAGCGAGTCGGCGGTCACCGTCGGCGCTTCCCCCTCGGGTGGACTGACGTCCGCCTGAGCCGGCGAGATCGCCACCAGCGATCCGAAGGCTATGGCGAGCGTCATCGCGATCGCGATCGATGCTCCCCGTGCGCGGCGTCCCCAAGACAGAGCTGTAGTGCCCATCGTTCATCTCCCCAGATGATGGACCGTTCGCGCTCAACCCCTACATTGGCACCGAACGATGATTCCCCAGTATTCCGTCGTCCGACGGTGACGACCTAAGGTCGAGGACCGACGAAGACGACGTTTGGCGCAGCGGCCAATATATCGACAGTAACACGCACGTCCCCGTCAGGAGAAGAGGGAACTGCAAACTGGTATATCGCATCCGCGCTGGCGCCTGCCGGGATGGAATCCGGCCACACTGTGGTGCCCTCGCCGGTCAAGCCCGCCGCGGGAAGCCGGTCGTCCCCGCCATAGGTCAGCGTGACGTTCGCCCCCGCCGTGTCGACGGGCGCATCCGAATCGTTCGTGAGGCGGACAGTCACCTGGATCGCCGGCCCGCTGGGCTCGCCCGGGATGTCGTTGCCTGCGGTGATCGACTCGATCGTCGTGACTTCGGCGACCACGCCGTCGACCGCGGGGGCGGGTTCGTCGAGAGGCACCTCTTCACCGTCGCCGGGCTTCGCGACGTCGTCGGTGGCACCGGGCGTCGGAGTCTCGAATTCGGTGGGCTGTGGTGTCGGCGTCGGTCCCGGTGTGGTGGTGACCCCCGGTGTGGTCGACGCGCCGGGCTCCCCCTGACCTGAGTTGCTGTTCGCGATCACGCCCCACACGATCCCGCCGATGAGGAGCACGGCGACCACGCCGACGATCGTCCATCCACGCCACCCCATCCGCCGCTGCGGACCTCCGACCGACTCAGTCACTGGCCTCTCCTCCGCGCCGGGTCTCCGCGTCGACGACACGGATATTCCGACATTCTAGGTGAGACTCGCCTGTCGCGACCGGCGCCCGTCCACCCGATCGTATTCGGGTCCGACAGGGTCATCGGCGTGCCTGGAACGATGGGTGAGCAATGAGGCCACGACGAAGAACAGGATGAAGGCAGTCGCACTGTCGATGAGACCGCTCTCCGTGACGGAGCGGATGATGACCAGCGTCAGCAAAGGCGTGATGAGCCATCGGCGCCGAGATGAGATCAGCGCGCTCGCCACGCACCACACGATCAGCGCTCCGATCAGCGCGGTGCCGATGAGCCCCGTCTGGGCGAGCAGCGAGGCCCAACTGCTGTCGAGCACCTGCTCGTCACGCCATTTGATATCGACCGGGATCTTCTTGGCGGAGAGGCCGATTCCGATCCACTTCTGCCATTCGCTCCAGTCCCATCCGATCACGACCCTCCACACGTCGAAACGCGAGTCGAGAGCGGTGGAGGTGTCGTTCGACCCTGCTCGGGTGGCGAGGCTGCCGAAGACGTCGGTGAACGACCCGATCGCGTAGCCGAGTGGAAGAGCGCCGAGAAGAAGGTAGACGACGCTGCGGTCCCGGATGCCGTTGACCACCACTGCGACGCCGATTCCGACCACGATCGCGAGCAGGCCGGTGCGTGATCCGCTCGCCACGGCGATGCCGACCAGGAGGACGGCGGCGAGCAGCCGCCAGACCCGCACGCCGTTGCGCAGCATGAGGATGACGAGACCGACGATCGGCGCCGCCACAAGGCCGGCGAGTTCGTTCGGGTGGATCTCGGGGATACCCCCACCGAGACGACCGCTCGCCGCCAGGCTCGGCAGTCCGGTCACCGCCGCGACGACGGCCACTGAGGCCATCGCCGCGAGCAGGCACACGATGCTCGTCACCCACGGCACCGTCGTGAGGAGGAAGAGGATCGTCGCCATCACCAGGAACATCCTGCCGACGAGGACGATCGTCGCAGAGTCGTTGCCCGCGAGAATCGACCCGAGAACACTGACGAGCAGCGCGACGGCGATCACTCCCGCGGGTGCGATACCGACGGCGACCCGCTCGCGCGTCCTCGCCGCCAGCGCGACCGTCGCGGCGAGCGCGAGAAGCGCGATGAACGCCTTGGCGACAACCACCCCATCCGCGCCGCCGGAGTAGATCGTCGCGCTGCGCCAGGGGATCACGCTCACGATGATCAGCACATAGAGAGCCCCCACCACCGCCACTCTCGCCGCGCTGGGATGGTGCGCGGACTGCTGCCGAGGCGGGCGCTGAAGATCAGTCGGAGCGAGCATGCGAGCCTCCGGCGCCCGCGGCGACGGTGTCGCGATCGGAGACTCGCCACGACTCGGCGATCGAGCCCAGCGACCGAGACCCCGTGTGCAGCATGACGACGCCCAGAGGGCGGACGCCCATGACCCGCAACCGTGTCGCCACGGCGACGAGGTCGGTCGCCGACGTCGAGTTGTGCCTCACCGTGATGATGAGACCGGCGCCCGGGCCCATGAGCTGTTCGATGAGCGCGGATGCGCCGGGTTCGCACACGACGATCACCACGTCGAAGCTGTCGTGCATGGAGCTGACCAGCTCGGGGAGCTCGGAGACGAGCCTCTCGAGCGTGATGGGCTCCGCGGCGACGAAGACCGCTCTCTTGTCCTCATCGTCCGAGATCGTCGCCCCGTCGAGCACCTCGTTCAGGGTGTGCCCATGACCGGCAACGTGGGCCTCGCGGGTATCGATGACACAGGCGGTCGCGCCGATCAGACGCTGCGCTTCGAGCATCCCGGTGACCGCATCGTCGTCGATCGCTCCGTCCGAGGCGGGGACGAGCACATGCGTTCGCATGCGCCCTCCGGCGAGCGCCACGAGGTTCCCGGCCGCCTCCTCGTATGCGACGATCGCGCCGGAGCCGTCATCGGGACGGAGTCGACTGCGCCGCGGAATCTGCCCGATGACCGGGAGACCCGAGGCGCGCCGCACGTCGGAGATGGTCCGAAGCCGACGGTTCGTCGTCGTGCGATAGACCGCGATGATGGCGCCGAGCGCGAGGCCCGCGATGCCGCCGAGTCCGGTGATCGCGGTCACCTGAGGCGAGATCGGCGCAAGGGGAGCGACCGCCGGGAGCACCTGATCGAGTGCCACGGTGTACCGTGCGTCGTCCTCGTCGTTCTCGGTCTCGCCGATCAGCTCCGAGAGATGCGTCGCGGCCGAGTTGGCGATGTCGGTGGCGAGCTCAGCGGTGGGAGCATCAGCGCGCACCACGAGCAGCACCGTGTCGGCTGTGTTCTCGGCGGACAGCATCTGTCGAATGTCACGGTCGGTGTACTCGTCCTCGTCGAGGTCGAGTTCTGCGCGCACCTTGTCGATCACCTCGGGGCTGTCGACCAGCGGCGGATAGGACTTGATGCGGGCGAGGCTGAACTGATTCCGCTCGAAGAGAGATGCCTCGGTCGAATCGACACGGAGCAGCAGTGTCGACGTGGCCGCGTACGTCTCGGGCAACAGCTTCGTGACGAACCACCCCATGCCGGCACCGAGCACCGCGAGTACGACGATGACAACCCATCCCTCGCGCAGGATACGTCCATAAGGGACATCTTCCATCGCCAACCCCCTCAGCCGAAGACAGGGCCTAAACCTATCATTCACGGTCCTGTGCTCTGTCACCACGCGGGCTGCCGGGGCCACGACCCGCGACGACCAGCCAACGCAGTCCCAGACCCCCGAGCAGTGATGCGACGGCGAGCGCGAACGGCAGCGTCGACGGTTGCGCACCCAGCGCGATCATCACGATCACGGCCGCGATCGCGAGGATCGTGTCGGAGAGACGGATCACGAATACCGCTACCTGGCGACCGGCGACCGCCCCCAACGCCCCGTACGGGGTCACGACAGCGACGGACATTCCGTAGGCCAGCCACGCGATCACAGCAAGCGGGTCGACCTCGACATCGAACAGGAGCGGACTCACCCACGGGATGAGCACCACGGCGATCGCGCTCATCACCACCGTGCCTGCGAGCAGGAAGACCACGACACGGTCGGCCTCGCGTACGGATCCGCTTCCGCCTGCCTTGTGCTGGTCGGCGAAGCGCACGAAGAGGAAGGACGAGAGCCCGCCTATCACGAGGATCAGCGGAGAGGTGTAGGTGCGAGCGGCCTCGAGCAGACCGACGGCGGTGAGCCCGGCGCCGGCGAGCACCAGCAGACGCAGCACGGTGAACAGGCTCGGGCGCAGCACCTGCTGAAGCCCACGCCACATTCCGTACCGCCAGACCGCGGCCATGTCCGCACCACGGAGGCCCACGAGACGCCTGTCGCTCCGAGGTGACAGGAACCAGCCGACGAACGTCGCGACGATCTGTCCCGCGGCGATGCCGCCGAGGAAGGCGGCGAGTGTCAGGGTGCCCGTGACATGCACCGTGAGGATGATGGCGAGCGCGACGACGAATCCTGCGACGTCGGTGATCGCGGTGCGGATGAACAACAGATGCGCGATCAGCATCCGCCGGACGATCTCCTCGACCGCGAACGCGGCGAGGGCAAGTGCGAACAGCGCGGATTCCGCTGCGTCAGAGAATCCGGTGAGCCAGGCGATCAGGAAGGAGCCAACCGCCAGCACCGCGGATGATGCGAGCAGCATCGCCTCGAGGCCTGCCCTGATCGGGCGCTGCGAGCGGTCGAGCACCACGAGGGAATCGCCGACGAGGCCGGTAACGACAGCGGTGGCGACGATCACCACCCCGTACAGGATCGCGAATCGGCCGTACTCCTCGATGCCGAGCAGTCGGGCGACGAGGATCTGCAGGAGCAGACCGATACCCGCCTGCGCCGCCTGCGCGATTACGGCCCCCAGTGCCTTGCGCTTCATGTCGCCTCCCCGCCTGACATCCTCGCACGCCATCGACGTCGCTCGATCCCGGCGTCGGAGCGCGGCCATCCGCAGCACCGGCGGCCCCGGTCGTACGCTCTTCGGCTCAGAGCTCGCCGGGCTTCATCGCCTCGGCATCGATCGCCCGTATGATGCGCAGCGTCGCCGTGTCCGGCTTCGGCTCCCCGTCCTCCGTCGCCTCCTTCGCCCGCCGCTGCGGCGCGTAGACCACGAGGGAGTGGAAGAGGAATCGCGCGAAGAAGGCGACGATGAGCGACAGCCCCGTCGCGAGCACGCTGGAGATATGCCAGGTCTCGACCATGAGCGCCATCACGGGGATCCGCAGTGCGGCTTCGACGTTGTTGAAGGTGAACGACGCGGCGAATCGGCCGCCCAGTCCGCGTGCGTCCGTGCGCATGTCTGCGAAGACGAACCGCTCCTGCAGGAGGAAGTTGCCGATGATCGTGACCTCGGCGCCGATGATCGCGGCCCATATATAAGGAACACCTGCGGCGGTGAGCAGCCACATGATCCCCAGGTTCGCGGCCGCGCCGATCACTCCGATGATCGCGAAGAGCGACATCTTGCCGAATCGGAGTCTGGCCAGGTGCGCGACGAAAGTCGCCCCCTGACGCAGGCTCGCCTTGGAGGTCCCGTGACGACGCTCGCCGAACTCCATCGGCACCTCGGCGATGCGGAGGTCCGTGCGAGCGAGGATCTCGAGGAGGATCTTGAATCCCTGCGGCTTGAGGGCGGCCAGGTCCAGACGCGACCGGTCGACGAGGAAGAACCCGGTCATCGGATCGGTGCTGCGGGCGAGACGGATCGGGAACATCGCCCGTGTCAGCCAGGTGGCCGCCCTGGAGACACCGAAGCGGACCGCCGTTCCCAAGCCGCTCGTGTCGCCGCCGCCGATGTATCTCGAGGCGGCGACGAGATCGGCACCGCCTTCGCCGTGCCTTCCCAGGAGAACGGGAAGCAGCTCGGGCGGATGCTGCAGGTCGCCGTCCATGACGATGCAGAGATCGTGCTGTGCGGCCTCCAGCCCGACGACGACCGCTCCCCCGAGCCCACCGGTGTTGTCGGCCCTGTGGATCACGCGCACGGGCAGCGAAGCATCGGCTGCCACCCGCTCGACCTCGGCGGCCGTGCTGTCTGTGCTGTCGTCGACGAACAGGATCTCGGCGTCGTACGCGGCGAGCGCGAGCGCGGTGCGGGCCACCAGTTCAGCGACGTTGTCGCGTTCGTTGAAGGTCGGCACGATGACGGTGACCGCTGTCCCCACTGTCCGCCCCCTTCGCCTGTACCGGCATCACTGCGGACTCCATAGTTCCATGTGTTCCTATGCGTCGGGAAACCGCGACCTGCTAGAGTGACGGGATGCGGCTGTGGGAGTCGCTGGGCGGATGGGGATCCGCCTCTGGGGAAATACTGATCTGGGGAGATCATGGGGACGCGCATCGGCTATGCCGTGGGTGCTTTCGACCTGTTTCACGTCGGGCATCTCAACCTTCTTCGTCACGCCAAGCAGCACTGCGACATTCTCGTCGCCGGTGTCGTCAGCGATGAGATGCTGCGGCAGGTGAAGGGCATCGAGCCCGTCATCCCGACCGTCGAGCGGGCGGAGATCGTCCGTCACATCTCGTTCGTCGATGATGTGTACGTCGAGACCACGCCGTCGAAGATGGATTCGTGGCGAGACGTGCAGTTCACGCACTTCTTCAAGGGCGACGACTGGCGGGGCACCGAGAAGGGCCTGCGGCTCGAGAGGGAGTTCGGGGAGGTCGGCGTCGAGGTCGTGTACTTCCCGTACACCGCGCACACGTCGAGCTCGTCGCTGCGTCGTGCGCTCGATGCGATCAGCGCAGGCGCGACCGTCGGCGGCGCTCCTGCGCTCGCGACGCGCTGACTGCCCCTGACTGACGGCGGGGCGGGCCCGGGCCGGACCCTGCCGTCAGTCAGTTCGCGACGCCGAGCAGGCTGCGCGCCATCCGTGCGACGTGCGGCGGCGTGTGCGCACCGAGCCAGACCGTCCATTGCAGCGCCGGCTCCGCGCACGTCCACTCGACGCACCAGGAGTGCACCGCGTTCGCGAGGCGCTCGCCTTTCGCATGCTGACGGGCACCGTCACCGCGCAGCAGCCACCGCACGGACACTCCCTCGGGCACGTCGATGTGGCGGAACTGGATGCGAGCGGCCGCCTCGATGAGGATGACCCCCTCGGCATCCCACGGCATGCGAGCGGCGATGGCGGCGATGGCCCCGGCATCGGTCGAATCACCCGCGATCAGCACGACTCCCTCGATGTTCTCCCAGTCCGGATCCTCGAGGTGCTCGCATGCGCTGTTCATACGCCCGAGTATAGGTAAGGGTACCCTTATCTATCAATGGCGGATCAGTCGCATCGCCGCATCCGCCGTCTCGGCGCCTGCCCAGCCGAGCGGCTCTACGCTGGATACATGACTTCTCCTGCAGACTCCGCCATCACGATGTTCGGTGCCGATTGGTGCCGCGACTGCATCCGCACCAAGAAGCAGCTCGACTCCCTCGGCGTGGAGTACACCTATGTCGACCTCGTCGCCGACCCCTCCGCGGCCGACGTCGCGAAGGAGATCTCCGGTCGCACGAACATCCCCGTCGTGGTCTACCCCGACTCCTCGCACCACGTCGAGCCGTCGAACGCGGACGTCGAGTCGAAGCTCCGCGAACTCTCCCTGATCTGACCTGAAGCGGCCTCGTCGCGCACCGATACACTGGCGCGATGAGCACCGCGGCTCGGCCCGAACGGGCGTCCGTCCGCCTGCCCGTTCGCACGGTCGCCCTGTACGCGATCGGCTCGCTCGGCACAGGCGGCTATGCCACGCTGCCCGGGCTCGTGCTGACGTACTTCCTGACCGACAATCTCGGCGTCGCCGCACTCGCGGCCGGTCTCATCGTGACCGCCGCGAAGATCTGGGACGTCGTCATCGACCCCCTGATCGGCGCAGCCTCGGACCGCCAGTACGCGAAGACCGGTTCGCGTCGCGGACTCATGGTCGTCGGCGCTCTGACACTCCCCGTGTTCTTCGCGTTGACCTTCGCGGTGCCGCCGGCGTGGGGGCCCCTCGCCGGCGCGGTGTGCGTGCTGCTCGCGTTCCTCGCCACCGCGACGTCATTCAGCCTGTTCCAGGTGCCCTACGTCGCGCTGCCCGCCGAGCTGACGTCAGGGTACGACGAGCGCACCCGCTTGCTCGGGTGGCGCGTGGTCGTGCTCACCGCATCCATCCTGCTCTTCGGCGCCGGCGGACCCGAGTTGAGACGCGTGACCGCCGACCCCGTCACGGGATACCTGCTGATGGGCGTCGTCGCCGGCGTGCTCATCGGCGTCGGCATGCTCATCGCATCGCGGACAGCCGATGCGGCCGCGCGGAGCATGGCCGCGGCTGACCGACCGAAGGCCCTCGTCCCCGTGGGCCTGCGTGAGCAGTACGCTGCGGGCCTGCGCACGTTGCGTCGCAGCCAGCCCTTCCGCGCACTGCTCGGCACGTTCCTGCTGCAGGCTCTCGCCACCGGCACGATGCTCGCCGGCGCGCAGTACGTGGCCACCTGGGTGCTGCGCTCGGAGGACGCCGTCACGCTGGTCTTCCTGGCACTCGTCGGTCCCGCCCTGGTGGCGACGCCCGGCTGGACGATCGTGGCGCGACGCCTGGGCAAGGAGCGGGCGTTCGCGATCGCGAGCGGGGTCTTCCTGACCGCCGCCGCATCGCTCGTCGTCGCGGTCTGGACGCCGGGAGCATGGATGTACGGCTCGATCGCGGTGGCGGGCATCGCGTACGCCGGACTGCAGTCGCTGCCCATGGCGATGCTCCCCGACGTGATCTCGCACGATGAGCGGCACAGCGGGCGCGGGCAGGCGGGTACCTTCACGGGAGTGTGGACGGCGGGAGAGACCATCGGGTTCGCGCTCGGAGCGAGCGCTGTGTCCCTCACCCTCGCCGCGACGGGCTACGTGTCGAGCGTCGCAGGTGCCACAGCCTCACAACCGGATGCCGCGATCACGGGCATCGTGCTGGCGTTCAGCATCCTGCCCTCGTTCCTGATGGCAGCGAGCCTGCTGACGCTCCGCCACTACCGTCTGCGTCGCGCCGACATCGACACCCGACCGGAGTAAGCGACATAAGCTGGGATCCCGTCCGAAGGAGACGCCGATGACTTCTGCGACAACGCCCGCCGCTTCGACGGCGAGCCCCGAGCTGGGCGAGGCCGAACGCACTCGCCTCGACACCGCGATCGAGGACCTGCACGCCGGCACCCGAACCTGGGCAGCGCTGACACTGGCTCAGCGGGTCACGCTCCTGCGGGCCGTCCGCTCGAGCGTCGCCGCCGCTGCTGAGGACTGGGCGCACACCGCAGCCGCCTCGAAGGGCCTCGACGCCCGGCATCCGCTGCGTGGCGAGGAATGGCTCAGCGGTCCCTACAGCGTTCTTGGCGCCCTCGACGCCTACATCGAGACCCTCGCGCGCCTCGCGCACGGCACCAATCCGCTCGACGGGATCACGATCGACCGCGCCCCGGGTGGACGCACCCGCGTGCATGCCTTCCCTCTCACGGGCCTCGATCGGTTCCTGCTCTCGGGCTACACGGGCGAGGTCTGGCTCGAACCCGGGGTGACCCCGAACGGCGCACGCGCCGCGGCCGGACTGGCCCAGCGCACACCCTCGGAATCGGGAGGCGTGGGGCTCGTGCTCGGCGCCGGCAACATCACCTCGATCCCCGTGCTCGACGTGCTCTACGAACTGCTCGCGCACAATCGCACGGCGCTGCTCAAGGTCAATCCGACCCAGGATGCGCTGGTGCCCGTCTACAAGCGGGCGCTCGCACCGCTCATCGGCCCAGGACTGCTGCGCATCACCCGTGGCGGGCCCGAGGTCGGCACCTACCTCACCGGCCATTCCGGCCTCGCGCACGTGCACATCACCGGATCGGCCGCGACCTTCGACACGATCGTGTGGGGCACCGGAGCTGCCGCCACCCGGCGACGCCGTGAGGACCGCCCGCTGCTGAAGAAGCCCATCACCGCCGAGCTCGGCGGAGTATCGCCCATCATCATCGTGCCGGGCGAGTGGACCGACGCCGATCTCACGTACCAGGCCGAGCACGTCGCCACCATGCGCCTGCAGAACAGCGGCCACAACTGCATCGCCGGACAGGTCGTCATCATGTCCTCCGACTGGGCGCAGGCCGATGACTTCCGGGCGGCCCTCCGCCGCGCCTATGCGAACGCTCCGGAACGACCGATCTGGTACCCGGGCTCCCCCTCGCGGATGCACCTCGCGACCGACGCGTACCCCGATGCCCTCGTGCTCGGCGACAGAGTGCTGGTCGAGGTCTCCGAGGGCGACGACGCCACGGCGCTGCAGAGCACCGAGTACTTCGCCCCGGTGCTGGGCGTCGTCTCGCTCACCGGAACCGGTCAGGAGTTCCTCGACTCGGCGGTGGCCTATGCGAATGACCGGCTGCAGGGGACCCTCGGGGCGAACCTGCTCATCGAGCCGTCGACTGAGAAGGCCCTCGGCGCCGGATTCGACCGTGCCATCGCCGCCCTGCGCTACGGGTCTATCGCGATCAACGGCTGGACCGCCTTCGGCTTCATCACCCCGACGATGACCTGGGGAGCATTCCCCGGCAGCACGATCGCCGACGTCGGCAGCGGCATCGGAGTGGTCCACAACGCGCTCCTGCTCGACCGCGTCGAGCGCTCGGTGATCCGCGGACCGTTCCGTCCCTTCCCCCGGTCGCTCCCGGTGGCGAATGGCGGCGGACGCCTCAGCATCCTCCCGAAGCCGCCGTGGTTCGTCTCCGCGCGCACGGGGGCGACGGTCAGCGAAGGGCTCACGCGATTCCGCGCCGACGGCGGTCTGATCCGGCTGGTGAAGACGCTGACTGCGGCTCTGCGCGCCTGACGCGCTCCCTGTGGCCGCGAGCCGTCAGGCCGAGAAGCGGTCGGTCGCGGCACGCAGCGCTCGCTGGATGCCGGGCTCCGTCGCCGAGTGACCCGCGTCGTCGACCACGACGAACTCCGCCTCCGGCCAGGCCACGTGCAGATCCCACGCCGTCATCATCGGCGTGCACACGTCGTGGCGTCCCTGCACGATGACCGTCGGGATATGGCGGATGCCGTCGACACCGTCGATCAGCTGACCCTCGCTCCACCATCCGCGATTCACGAAGAAGTGATTCTCGATCCGGGCGAAGGCGATAGCCGTGTCCGGGTCTGACATCGCCTCGATCTGCGCGGCGTCCGGGCGAAGGGTCACGGTCGACGCCTCCCACCGTGACCAGGCCACCGCCGCCGGACCATGCACCGCAGGGTCGGCGTCGAACAGACGCCGGTGGTAGGCCTCGATCATGTGCGAGCGCTCGAGCACCGGAATCGGAGCGATGAACTCCTCCCACAGGTCGGGGAACAGTGCGGCAGCCCCGCCCTCGTAGAACCATTCGAGCTCTGCGCGCCGAAGGGTGAAGATGCCTCGCAGGATCAGCTCGCTGACGGCATCCGGATGAGCCTGCGCATAGGCGAGTGCGAGCGCGCTACCCCACGATCCCCCGAACACCTGCCACTGCTCGACGCCGAGGTTCTTGCGCAGCAGCTCGATGTCGGCGATCAGGTGCGCGGTGGTGACGAAGCGGAGGTCGGCGTCCGGCGCACTCGCGTGCGGGGTGCTGCGCCCGCAGCCCCTCTGGTCGAGCAGCACGATGCGGTAGACCTCCGGGTCGAAGAATCGTCGCTGCCAGGGCGAGGTGCCACTGCCCGGTCCGCCGTGGAGGAAGACCACGGGCTTGCCCTCGGGGTTCCCGCTGACCTCCCAGTACATGCGGTGTCCGTCACCGACGAGCAGCTCGCCCGTCTCATGGGGCTCGATGGGCGGGTACAGCGCGTCCAGGTCCATCGCGCCTGCCTACAGCTCTCCGCCGGACACGGTCAGCGGCTGCTCACAGACGTCCAGACCGTTGGTGTATCCCTGGGCGAACCAGGCCTTGCGCTGCACACTCGTGCCGTGCGTGAAGCTCTCGGGATTGACGGTGCCGGACGACTGCTGCTGGATGTTGTCGTCGCCGACGGTGTTCGCGGCGTTCAGGGCGTCCTCGAGCTCCGCCTCGGTCGGCGGCAGGAGGTAAGGAACCCCGTCGGGGTCCTTCTCCTTCGTCATCTGCCCGATCCACGCACCCGCATAGCAGTCGGCCTGCAGCTCGACGCGCACGCCGTTGCTGTCCGGCCCCGTGCCGTTGTTCGGGTACCTGTCCATGACGCCGGTGATGTACTGGATGTGGTGTCCCCACTCGTGCCCGACGATGTACAGCTGGGCGAGGTTGCCGGCGGATGCTCCGAACTGCTGCTCCATCAGATCGAAGAACGTGGGGTCGATGTAGACCGTCTCATCCGGCGGGCAGTAGAAGGGACCGACCGCGTTCGACGCGGTGCCGCAGGCGGTCGAGGTCGCTCCATCGACCACGATCAGCTGCGGCGGCCGATACGGATCGATGTAGTCCTCCCAGTAGCCGTCGAGCGCCAGCTGGGATGCGGCGACACGGCAGTCGACGTTCTCGTTGGCATCCTCGCCGGTCTGGCAGTTCTCGATCACGCTGCCCCCCTGCGGCTCCGTCCCGCCACCGGTCGTGCCGCCGCCCAGGAGGCCGGTCAGATCGATGCCGAGCAGGGGTCCGGCGATCAGGGCGATGATGCCGAGCAGGCCGACGCCGCCCGCTCCGGCTACGACGGCACCACGGCCACGTCGGCGGGCCGTGTTGCCGGAGACGTCTGCGTCAGGGTTGAAGGTCATGCCACGAGGGTACTCTGCACCACGGGCTCGCACCGTCGTAGGCTCGAGGCATGACGACCACCATCACGCTCACGGGTGCGGGCGGACAGATCGGCTACGCACTGCTCTTCAGGATCGCCGCGGGAGACCTGCTGGGCCCCGACGAGAAGGTACGGCTGCGGCTGCTCGAGATCCCTCAGGGACTCGGCGCCGCCGAGGGTGCGGCCCTCGAACTGCAGGACGGCGCCTTCGGACTGCTCGAGCACGTCGAGGTCACGGACGACCCGGCCGTCGGCTTCGACGGGTGCGATCTCGCTCTGCTCGTCGGCGCGAGACCGCGCGGGCCGGGCATGGAGCGCGGAGACCTGCTCGCGGCCAACGCCGGCATCTTCGGCCCCCAGGGTGCCGCGATCGCCGCCCATGCCGCGGATGGCGTGCGGGTCACGGTGGTCGGCAACCCGGCGAACACGAACGCGCTGATCGCGTCGGCCTCGGCGGACGGCGTTCCGGCCGAGCGATTCGCGGCGCTCACCCGGCTCGACGAGAATCGCGCCAGAGCCCAGCTGGCACAGACGCTCGCCGTGCCGGTCGACACCGTGCGACGTGTGCCGATCTGGGGCAATCACTCCGCGACGCAGTTCCCCGACGTCTCGCACGCGACCGTCGGCGGCAGGCCCGTCGCCGATGCGCTCGAGGCCATCGTCGGCGATGTGCCCACGTGGCTCGAGCAGACCTTCATCCCCCGGGTCGCGAAGCGAGGTGCCGAGATCATCGAGGTGCGCGGCTCATCGTCCGTCGCCTCCGCCGCGAACGCCACGATCGAGCATGTGCGCGACTGGGTGCGCGGCACCGACGACTGGACCTCGGCCGGCGTGGTCTCGCATGGCGAGTACGGCGTGCCCGCCGGCCTGATCTCGTCGTTCCCCGTGCGGTCGGTCGACGGAGAATGGCAGATCGTCGAGGGGCTCGAGGTCAGCGAGTGGGCCCGCACGCGCATCGATGCCTCGGTGGCCGAGCTCGTCGAGGAACGGGACGCGGTCACAGCCCTCGGGATGCTCTGAAAGGTCACCGCTCCGGCTCCGCGCAGGGCAGAATGGATGCCGGAGGTGCGCGATGAGCGAGACGATCGATCCTATGAAGGCGACGGCATCCGTCGACGAGGCCCTGACGAGCCCGCTGCATCTGCCGCACGCGGCTGCGGAGTGCCCCAAGTGCTTCACAGAACTGCAGCAGAATCGCGACTTCTGGCTCGCACGCCCTGACGGTTCACGTCTGGTAGGGCTCGTGGTCTCCCGCGAGGGCATGCCCTCGGTGGTCGAGCAGCGCGACGATCTCACGCGTTTCGGGGTGCCGATCGAAGGATTCCGGCACCCCGCTCCCGACATCCTCGAGAGCTGGAGCGATCGGCTGTCGCGATTGATCAGCACACTGAAGCCCGGTGACGTCCTGGTCGTGGCGAACATCAACGCTCTCGGCCGCGACTCCGAAGAGGGCGCACGTACCGCCAAGGAGCTGCGTCGCCACGGCATCATCGTCAAGGTGCTGAGTCACGACGCGCGTCATCTGGCCGACGCCACGCGCTGAGCTCGCGGGTTCACATGTCTCGCGCTCAGAAGTCTCCCGAGCGAAGTCGAGCGAGAGTTCCCGCTCCGATCTCGGCGCGGGCCTCGGGGCGTTTCCCGTAGAAGGAGACAAGTTCCGCGAGGATCACCGGATCACTCGCGAGATCGCGCGTCGCCCACGAGGATGGACGCGTCGTCGTCGTACGGACGACCACGCGATCGCCCTCCAATGATGCAGCCGAGATCTCATCCCAGGCCGCATTCACGCGGTTGCGTGGAATCCGCAGCTCGACCCCGTCACGACGCAGGGTGAGGCGATGGCCGTCGAGAGGACGGAACCACGAGCGCACGCCGACGGTGAGCAGGATCAGCCCGATCACCGGCACGCCCAGCAGAGTCAGTATCGTCATCCGTTCGGCAGGAACGGTGAAGATGCTCCACGCCCATCCGGCGAGGAGCAGCGCTCCGGCTGCGACGAACGCGCGCAGCGGCCAGACGACCTCCGCCGCACCGCCGAACACGACCGTCGATCCGTCGACCGCAACCCGTACGACCCTCACCCGTTCGATCCGGAGATGAGCGGTCAACAGCCACGCCGCGACGCCGACCGCCAGCACGACCCCCGATCCGAGGAGCTTCATGGCCGGGGCGGGGTCGGCCAGCAGTGTGACCGCATAGAAGACGACTGCTGCCGTGAGCACGACGCCGAGCACCACCAGCCCCGTCGTCGACCCCTTCTGGCCCTGCCATCCGGCATGGCCGGGAACCCAGACGGTCTCCGCGGTCTTCTCCTGCCCCATCACCCGAACAGACCCTTCCACGCCTTCCCGACGCCGTCACCGACGTCGCCGACGAAATCGGTGGTGTTCTCCCACGCGTCCTCGGCGAAGTCCGTGGTCGCGTCCCATGCGTTCTCCATCCCTGCATCGATGGACTCCCGCACGTCCTGCGGCACCCAGCTCTCGTACGCCCAGACAGCGCCGGCGCCCACTGCCACCGCAGCCCCGCCGACGACGACCGCAGTGCCCCAGACCGGCAGAGTGATCACGCCCGCCGCGGCGAGAGCCGCGACGCCGGCGGTGGCAGCGATGCCGCCGACGACACCGCCGCCGATCTCCACAGCAGTGGAGGAGGGGTCGTCACCTGTGGACATGTCGGAACCCAGGTTCCAGATGTCGATGCCCCAGCCCACGACCGGCAGCGCCTTGCCCGCTCGGGAGAGTCGCCGAGCGAGGTCTTCCGCCTCGTCCGCCGCCCAGCGCATTCCGCCGGGGTTGGCCGCCTCCGCAGCCGCCTTCACAGCCGGGTTCCCGGACCGCAGCTCGCGCACGAAGTCGGAGGCCCCGAGGCGGAGATCCTCCGCATGGGAGACAAGGTCGCTCGCCGTCGTCTTCCACGCGAGCGCCTGCCCTTCGAGGTAGATCTTCGGAGCCTCACCGCCCGCCTCGTGGAGCCCGGCGAGGATCTTCTGTGCGGTGGACTGCGTCGGGAGCCCATCGAGGAAGCCGTCGAGATTCTCGCTGATCCAGACTTCGAGCTCGCCCCACCACGAACCGACGTCCTCGGCGATCTTGTTGTACAGGTCGATGCGGTCGAGGTGCTGCTGCCACTCATCCCAGTACGGATCGTCGCGCGTCGCAGGACACACGGGAATCAGGGAGACCGGCCGACCGATCACCATTCCGTTCACGGGGAGCCCCTCACCGCGGGCCTTATCCCGATGCGCGGCGAAGTCCTCCTTCATCCGCTCCAGCTGGCCGGCGTACGAGCGCAGCTTCTCCGCCGCGTCGCGCGCCAACCCTGCGATCTCGTCCGCCGCGTCCGTGGTTCGCGACAGGATGGTGACGTAGTCGTCAGCCGATTCGCCGTACCAGTGCGATCGGACGCCCGTGGGGATGAAGCTCGTCGTGCGGGACGACCCGTCGGCCGCGTCTTTCAGACCGGGATCGAGCCACTCCGCAGCCGCCCGCACCTGCGCGGCGTCACCATGGGTGGTCGTGTCGATCGTCATCAGAGGTCCTCGACGATCGTCGCGACCGGGGTGAGCTGATCGATCACGTCCTGCTCGTTCGTCGCGGAATCCTGTGCGATGGCACGGACGATCTCTCCGAGCGTGCCGTTGATCCGGTACAGCGCGTCGACGCCGTCACCGACCCGCATCATGATCGCCGCCACCGCATCGGAAGCGAGGCCACCGTCGACGGCGGTCGGAATGGCGGCGAGCTTGCCTTCGATCGCCTCCACGGCCTCCTCATGCATGCTCGCGTGGACGGCCATGACCTCCGGGTCCATCGCGATGCGAGTCATGCGATCGCCCCGTCCCGTCGATACGACGCGGGCACATCGAGATCGAAGATCACGACGTCGTACGGCTGCGCGCGTTTGATCTCCGCGAGGTCCTCGGTGCGCACCAGGATCCACGGCTGCCGTTCGCCCGCAAGCGTCAGCAGCCGGTCGAGCGCCGTGTATGCGAGGAGAGCGAGTCGCCCGTCCTTCAACTCCCTGATCTCGACGAGCTGCGCCTCCGGAGTCGACGTCACGCTCAACGGCAGATAGAGCACGGGCGGCACCATCGGCTGAGACGGCGTTAGGGGTTCGAAGGTCATGACGGCCTCTCTCTCGGTCCTACTGGTAGCTCGGCGGCACCCACAGCAGCTGGGCGGCGACCAGCCCGCGGTCTCGGCTGACGATCTGGGCGCGCCCCGGAATGGCCGGGATCGCCTTGACCTTGCCGATCAGCTGGCCCTCCTCGGGGTTTCCCGAGAGCAGGATGCCGGTGGCACCCAGGTCGGTCATCCGCTGGATGATCGGATCGTAGGCCGCGCGGCTGGCTCCGCCGGTGCGACGCGTGAGGATCACGTGGAGCCCGAGGTCGGCGGCCTGCGCGAGCAGAGGCGCGAGCACAGCGACCGGATTGCCCTGCGACGTCGCCACGAGGTCGTAGTCGTCGATCAGCACGAAACCTTCGGCGCCCTTCCACCACGACCGGGAGCGCAGCTGGTCGGGTGTGACATCGGCGCCGGGGATGCGGCTCTGGAAGAACTGCGCGAGCTCGCTCATCCCGCCCTCGGTCATCTCGTGCGACGTGAGGTAGGCGCCGAGATACTCCTGCGGTATCTCGCCCAACAGCGCTCGGCGATAGTCGACGACGAAGATCTTCGCCTCCGTCGGGCCGTAGAGACGCGTGATCTCATGCACGACACCACGGAGCATCGACGACTTGCCCGAGTCGGCGTCGCCGTAGAGGTAGAGCAGAGGCTCTTCGAGCGGATCGATCGAGAACGGGGCCAGGTTGGCCTCGTCGATTCCCAGCAGGATCTCGCGGGGTTCCGAGCCGTCGGTCGAAGCGGCGGCGGCGACCGCTCGCAGATCGGCGTGGCTGATGCGCGACGGCAGCAGACGAAGCTTCGGACCCGCGGGGCCGTGCCACGCTGATGCCACCCGGGTGACCAGGTCGTCGATGCCGTCGGCCAGCGAGGAGGCGTCATCGACACCGTCGATGCGCGGCAGTGCGGTCAGCATCTGCAGGCCGTTCTCGTTGAGTCCGCGGCCCGGGATCGACGTGACGTTCTCGGCGGCCTTGCGGTTGACCTCGGAGTCGGTCGGATCGCCGAGGCGCAGCTCGATGCGGGTGCCGATGAGGTCCTTGATGTTGGCTCGGACCTCCATCCAGCGCGACGCCGTGATGACGATGTGCACACCGTAGGTGAGGCCGCGCGCGGCGATCGCCTGGATCTGCGGTTCGAGCATCTCGAACTCGGCACGCAGTGTGCCCCAGCCGTCGACCAGGAGGAAGATGTCGCCGTAGCCGTCGTCGGCGAGGCCCTGGGCGCGGCGCTGGCGGTAGGTGTCGATCGAGTCGATGCCGTTCTGACGGAAGTACACCTCGCGGGCGTTGAGCAGGCCCGTGACCTCGGCCACCGTGCGACGCACGATGTCGGGTTCCGAACGCGTGGCCACCCCGCTGATGTGCGTGAACCGCTGCAGGCCGGTGAAGCTGCCGCCGCCGAAGTCGATGACGAAGAACTGCACCTCCTGCGGAGTGTGCGTGAGCGCCAGCGCGACCAACGTGGTGCGGGCGAGGGTGCTCTTGCCGCTGAGCGGAGCGCCCACGATCGCCATGTGACCGGCCGCCCCTCCGAGCGAGATCGCGAGGTTCTCGCGTCGCTGTTCGAGCGGCACGTCGACGATTCCCAGCGGCACGGTGAGTGCGCCGGCGCCCCGCCAGCGCGGGGAGATGAGACCGAGGGCGGGGTCTTCGACAAGGTCGCCGAACAGCTGGTCGAGCGTCGCGGGCGTCTCGAGCGGCGGGAGCCACACCTGATGGGCGGCCGGTCCTCGACCACTCATCGTCTCGACGGCGATCTCGAACGTGTTGCGCTTCTCTTCGGGCTCGGCGTCGACGACGACCTCAGGCTCGTCGACGGGCGTCTCGGCCCGCCACACGGGTGCTGCGGTGAAGAGCTCGACCGCTGTCGACCCGGTGCTCTGCGCAGAGCCCGATGTCGCGCGGCGCCGGCGGCGGGGCGGAGGCCCGGACACATAGGCGGCGCGGAACTGCGTCATCGTCTCGGTGTCGGACTTCAGGATTCCGGCACCGGGCTGAGTGGGCAGGTGGTACGCGTCAGGAACTCCGAGCACGGTGCGCGACTCGGCGGCCGAGAACGTGCGGAGGCCGATGCGGTACGACAGGTGCGTGTCGAGACCGCGCAGCTTGCCCTCCTCCAGGCGCTGCGAGGAGAGCAGCAGGTGCACCTGGAGCGAACGTCCGAGGCGACCGATGTTGACGAACGTGTCGACGAACTCCGGCTTCGCCGACAGCAGCTCCGAGAACTCGTCGGCGACGATGAGCAGAGCGGGAAGCGGAGCGAGGTCCGTGCGTCCGCCACGGCGGGCCTTCTCGTAGTCTGCGACGTTGGCGAAGGGCCCCGTCGCCCGCAGCAGCTCCTGACGGCGGACCATCTCGCCTTGCAGCGCATCCTGCATACGGTCGACGAGCGAGATCTCCTCGCCGAGGTTCGTGATGATCGCCGAGACGTGGGGCATGTCCGCCATACCGGCGAAGGTGGCACCACCCTTGAAGTCGACCAGCACGAAGTTGAGCTGCTCGGGAGAATGCGTCATCGCCAGCGCGAGCACGAGCGTGCGGAGGACCTCGGACTTGCCCGAACCCGTCGCACCGATGATGAGGCCGTGCGGGCCCATGCCCTGCTGGGCCGATTCCTTGATGTCGAGGATCAGAGGGCTGCCGTCTTCGGTCTGCCCGATGGGCACCCGGAGACGGTCGCGCTCGAGACGCGGGGCCCACGCGGCATCGAGATCGAGATCGCGGACGTCGGGAAGGCCGAGCAGCTCGACGAGCTCCGCCTGATCCGTCGCGCTCTTCTTCTTCGCGATGGTCGTGCCACCCGCGTAGAGGGCGATGAGTCGACGCGCTGTCGCCTCGGCCTCGACGATGCTGATCGAGTCTGCTTCGAACGGACGCGCGGGAACCTGCAGGCTGACCAGCTCGGCTCGGCGACCCTTGTCCCCCGGCTCGAACGCGATGCGCAGGGCGTTCGGATCGTCGAGATCGCCCCACCGTGAGGGGAGGTCGATCACGGTCACACCCTGCACGCCGTCGCCGCTGACGAGCGCGTCGTTGAAGGAGGTGCTGACCCCATCGGTCAGGATGACGATGTGCGGCACCTTGGCACCGGATCCGTCGCGCGCGAAACGCGACCGCTCCCTGACCTCGGCCGGAAGCATCTCCTCGAGCTCCGACAGCTGAGAGCCGATCATGCGCGCAGCGCCGAGTCCGTCCCTGACCGTGCGCGAGTGCGTGTGCGGCATCCACTTCGCCCACTCCCACTGCGGGAGCACCGCCGCGTCCGCCGCGATGACGACCTGCACCGTGTCGGGGTCGTGCATCGTCGCGAGGTGCAGCAGGATGGCGCGCGCGAGGCCGCGGGACTCGGTCTCGTCTCCCGTGATCTCGACACGGGCGTAGTCGCGCAACGTGATGCCGAGCGAGAGGTTCTTCTGGATCTCGTGCGTCAGCATGAAGCGGTGCGCGGCAGAGGCGGCGACCGGGTCGAGCTGGGCGAGCGGCGGCAGCTCCGGTGCCTCGAGCGAGATGCACAGCGGCTGGTCGCTCGTGCCGACACGTACCGTCAGGAAGTCGGGATCGTTCATCCCGCGTTCCCACACCCTGGTGCGCTCTTCGGCGATGTACGGCAGCGCCGACGGTGCGGGGAGGTGCCAGTTCGCGGCACGGCGCTGCTGGCGAGCCGCGACCCGCACGGTCTGACGCAGCTCGGTCAGGTAGGCGAGATACTCACGGCGCGAGCCGAGCGTCGCGGCCTGCCGCTGGGATCGCTGACGCCATCCGTTCACCGCCACGAAGCCGAGCGACGACAGCAGGAACATCCCGCCGGTGAGCAGTCCGGTCACCGACTGGTTCGACATCGTGACCATGACGATCGCGCCCACGCTGCCCAGCATCGGCAGGAGGGATCCGAGGATTCCCATACCGCCGTCATTGGGCTGCAGCTCGGGCGGCGCCTGGACGGGGAGCTTTCCGGAGGGGACTCGGGGCGGCGCGAGACGGGGTCCTGTCATGCTCTCTCTCCGGCGCTGCTGTCGGTGGCCAGCAGGAGGCTGATGGTGAAGCTGCGATTGCCGATGCGCACCCGGTCGGCGTCGTCGAGCAGAACGCGCTCACCGGCGACGAGCTCGGTCGTCTGCCCGTCGTCGGATCGGATGTCGGACCCGTTGGTGGAGCCGAAATCGGTCACCCAGGTTCTGCCGCGCGAGTGCTCGAGCCGGAGGTGCGTCTTCGACACCGAGGAGTCGGGGTCGGTCACGGTCACCAGCCGATCGTCGTGCACACTCGCCACCGGCGCGCGACCGATGTTCGCCGCCAGAGGGAGCCCCAGCTGCACGCGCTGGCCGGTGTCGAAGATCAGGAGCAGCGCCCCGGACTCGGATGCCGGGGTCGGAGCATCGGAATGCTGCGCAGCCGCCGGGGCGACGGTGAAGAGCGGCTTGTCGTCACCCTGGGCCGCGGGGGCGGGCTTCTCGGTGCGGTGCGAGGCCGCGCGGGCGTCGGTGGGCTCGGAGTCCTCGTCGACGACGGACGGATGGGCACCGAGAGGCACGACCTGCGGAGGAGCGAGCGGAGTGGCGACCTCGGCGACCGTCGCCTCCTGCGGCGCATCGGCGGGCGCCCGAGGCGGGACGGCGACGACGACCGTGCCGGCCACGCGATCGGCCCACGATTGACGACGTCCGCCACGGTCCCATGCGCTCGAGGCGACGACGACCCAGCTGCCGACCGCGACGAGGAAGCCGGCGCCGGTGATGATCCCCCGCACGAACTGGCGCCCCACGCCGGGCGAGTACGGCCGGTCGCCGCGAGACGCGCGCAGACGCAGCACGGCGTTGCCCAGGGTGAGTCCTGTGCGCGCTTCGAGCACGCACAGGAAGATCGCGAGCTCGGCGACCGTGAGGCCGGCCAGCAGCATGCTGCGAGTGGTGATGAGGACGATGGACGCGGCGAGGATGACGGCGGCGCTGTCGAGCGTGAAGGCGGCGATCCGCGCCCCGGTCCCCGCGGGCGAGCCGACGAAAGCCGGACCGAGCCCGTCTTCGGGTCGTCTCGTCCTGGCGCGTGTCGAGACGATCGGAGTGGGGCTGGGAGGCGCGGATGCGGACCGGAGGGGCGCGCCGTCGACACCGGGGGCCGCGGCGATCAGCGCCGGCGGGAGCGCAGGGACCTCCCCGAGCTGGCCGGGTCCGGGCTGGACGGGCGGGATCGCTCCACCGCCCGGCCAGGACTGTGGTTCACCGTTCCCGCTCATCCGGCCATCATTCCACGAACGAGGGACAGCACATTCGCGTAGAGCAGCGCCGCGGGAAGGGCGAGGGCGACGGCGAGCCATTCGAAGGCGTCACCGAAGCGCGACCAGATGAGCGAGCTCGCACCGCGGGAGACGGGGATGATCACGGCGACCGCCGCGAGGCCCACCGCGAACAGGACGGCGGCGCCGAGCACCTGGAAGCCGGAGCCCAGCGCTGCGGCCGCCTGCAGCCCGGCGACCACGGACACCACCGCCGCCGCCGCACGCGGGAGCCAGCGGAGGATGCGCGACGTCGTGTGCCGAGGGGTCAGGAGGAGTGCGAGCGCGACGCAGACGAGGAGTGCGATACCACCCGAGATCACGAAGGGGTCGTCCGGCCACGGGCGCAGGAAGGCGAGAGGAGCCATGAGCGCGGCGACGACGCTGAGCACTGCTGTTCCGGCGATGAGCCGGGCCGAGGAGTCATCGACGACGGCGATGATGCGCTCGGGCCGCAGCAGCCCGACCGACTCCGGGATCGCCCCTCGGACCGTCCACCGGCTGGTCATGAAGTGCTTGTAGTCGATGAAGTACCCCTCCGGGAGGTTAACCAGGCTGCTGGGCAGTGCGCGCAGCCCGAGCGGCACGAGTCCGAGAGAGATGGCTGCGGCCTCGGCGGGGCCCCATCGCAGGAGCAGCGAGAGCCCCCAGACCGCCGCGAGACCCACGAGGAGCACCGTCGCCGTTCCGGCGGCCGCGCGCATCGGACGGGCTCGGGCAGAGACGGCGATGACCGAAGTGGTGATGCCCGCGGCGAGGAACCCGGATGCGGCAGAGAGGTGCGCACTCGCGTCGAGCTGAGCCGGGATCAGGAGCGCTCCGGCCGAGAACGACAGGAGGACAGGCGCGAGGACGCCGAGGATGCCGCGCACCCCCGCTGCGGAGTCCCGGCGCGACCATGCGACGGCACCGCTCACGGCGCCGACCACGAGGAGGAGACCGATCAGGAGCCTGAGCAGCGGATCTCCGGCCCCCTGGGCGAAGACCGCGACGAGCAGCAGTCCGCTGACGCCGAGCATCCACCATCGGGCGCCGTGGTCCGCGCGCGAAGGCCGCTCCGGCGCGCCCGTGGCTCGCGCCTGCGGCGCGAGTGCCGTGCGGTCGATCAGCGCGTAGAGGCCTCCGTCGATGAGGTCCTCGCATTCGGTGTCGCCGGGGATCTCGAATCCGCCGGGACCGATCGTCGCGAAGCGATCGGCCGTCGACAGTCCGCTGAGGACGAGCGCGTCATCGAGGGTCTCGTCGAAGGGAAGCGAGAGGTCGAAACGACGGTCCTCGCTCTGAAGAACGATCCGACGCCGTTCTACCGTTTCGACTGACATACCTGAACCCTATCGACCGTGTGCGGCTGCTCACTCCGCGGCGTGACCGACCACCGACCATGCACGCGTGCGGGGCGTGGACGCCATCCGCCGTCCACGCCCGCCGCGGTGATCCTGATCAGTCCGCGTGCTCGTCGCGGGAGCCCGCCTGGGCGCCCTTGGCACGCGGACCGCGCTCCTCGTCGTCTTCGAGCTTGGGAGCGATCGGACCACCGAGACCGGAGCGCTTGGCCTTCTCCTCCTCGTCGGCGCCTCCCGCGCCGCCCATCATTCCCATACCCGGACGCATGCCGGAGCCTGCTGCTCCGGACGAGCCCGCCGCACCGCCTGCTCCGCCGACACCGCCAACACCGCCAGCGCCACCGACGCCGCCAGCGCCACCGACACCTGAGCCGAATCCACCCGCGCCGCGCGCACCCACTCCGCCGACGGCGGACTTGCCCAGCAGGCCGCCACTGCCTCTCTGGCCGGCGCCGGACGAGCCTCCGAGTGCGGATCCGCCGAGGGTGCCCATGCTGCCGATACCGGCGATCTTGGATCCCGCAGCGATGGCCGCGGCTCCTGCGCCGCCGCCCACGATGCCGCCGATGCCGCTGCCCCCACCGATGACTCCGCCGGGGAGCGTCGAACCGGGGTGCAACGGATACCCGCCTCCGGTTCCTGAACCGCCGCCGCCGGTGCCTCCCGGCAGCACGCCGCCGCCGGGGAAGTCGACCGTCGGGTCATCGCCGCCGGTATCACCGGGGCCTCCCGGTCCGTCGGGGTCGTACTCCCAGTCTCCGGGACCATCGGGAATCGTCGGATAGGTGGGGTCAGGCAGGTACTCGGGGACGGTCGGGTCCGTCGGCGTCGGCGGGACATACTCGCCGACCCCGCCTCCACCGCCACCGGTCTGGTATCCACCGCCACCGGGCGTGTACCCGGACGGGCCGCCGCCGATCCCCGGGGATCCGATCCTCGGGGCGTCGATCTCCGCGCCCGGGATCGGCTCGTCAGAACCGGACGGGGCCTTCGACGACCGGTAGTCGACCTCGTTCATCGCGCGGGCCGCCTGAGCCAGCTTGTTCGTCGGCTCCGTCAGCGACGCCTCGACCTTCTGAACGACCTCGCGCGCGGCATCCTCCCGCTGGTTGCCGAGGAAGTCGCCGATGGCGTCCAGAGCCTTGTCCGCCGCGAGCGGACCGAGGACCGGGTGCACCACCAAGGACGCGCCCTTGGCAGCGTTCGCCCAGAAGGGGTCGATCGATGCCGACGGGAGTTCGGCGGCCGCGATCTCGCGTCGAGCCGAGTTGCCTTCGACGACCGCGGAGTCCACGGCCTCGACGAGTCTGAGAATGGCCGATACCTTCGACCGGATCTCGTCGATGTCAGCGGTCGCCCCCTTGGCGGACTCGCCCTCCCAGAACTCGGAGAGGCGCACGGCCGAGAGCGCTCGCTCCAGTGAGGTGAACGCATTCGTCACGGCGGAGAGCCGCGGGATGATCGAGTCGTCGAGCTGCCGGATGCGGTTCAGTTCCGCCTCGTACCCGCCCGGGCCCATCTGCTTACCGGCCATGGTTTCCCCCTTGTTCGGTGGTGTCTCGTCGTGAGGAGCGTGTCAGTACGATCGCGAGGATGATCCCGCCGATCACCAGCAGCAGGAGGACGATCCCTCCGCCGATGAGCCAGGGCGTGATCGGCGATGCCTGCTGATCGGGTTGCTCGGCGACCGGCGCGTCCGTCGGGACGGGTGTCTGCGCGCCGCTTCCGAGCGCCGCCTTCGCCTCGTTCACGTCGCCGAGAGACGGCTGCGCGTACGTGTCCTCGGTGTCGAAGAGCGGGTTCACGTCAGGATATTTCGACGGGTCGACCGCGAGCATCCCCGTGAGGGAGGCCGCTCCATACCCGGTGCTGTCGTTCCACTCCGGCTCGTGCTCGCCCTTGGTGCCCGTGTTGTGGATCAGGCTCTGGATCAGCTGCCCTGCTGTCGCATCCGGGTACTTCTGCTTGACCATCGCGAGGAAGCCCGCGACGATCGGCGTCGAGAACGACGTTCCCGACCCGATCTGCTGGGCGTCCCAGGAATCCGGGGTCCCCTGCAGGAGGAGCCCGACCCCGGGTGCGGCGACGACGACGTCCTCCGCCAGGTTCGGCTTGCCGTTCGTTCCGGTCTGGATCTTGCCGTCCTCACCGAAGGCCTGCACCGCGACGACTCCGTTGAGCCCCGCGGGCCACAGGCTGATCCCGTCCTCGTTCGACATGCCGGCGACGACGACCGCGTCGGAGGCATAGGCGTCGGCGAGACCCTGCCGCATGTTGATGCTGCTTCCGGAGGAGATCGAGATGATGTCGGCGCCATCTGCCGCGGCGTCCGAGATCGCGCGGTCGAGGGCGAAACGACCGTCGTCGCCCAGCTCCTCGCCGTTCTCCTGGAGGCACTCCGCATCGCCGCCGTCTTCGCCGATGACGCCGTCGAGGACGCCGGTGCTGTAGAAGACCACCTCTGCCCCCGGCGCCACACCCTTGACCGGGGCACCCCCGGCCGGAGCCTCGCCGGTTCCGGCGATCATCGAGACCACCTGGGTGCCGTGAGAGGACTTGCCGTACTCGGCAGAGACCGCCGGATACGGCTGGCCGGTCGCGTCGAAGCAGTACGAGGAGTCATCGACGGTGACGTTCGCCCCGCGGAGCCCGACCACGTCGGGGTTGATCTGACTGTCGATCACGGCGATCTTGATTCCCGCCCCGTCGAAGCCCGCATCGTGCGCCTCTTGGACCTTGCCGCGATCGAACCACCACAGACCCGATGCGGCGGCCGCTGTCGCGCTCGAGGGCACCGCGATCGCGGCGGCCAGCGCCATAGCGCCGACCGCCGCGATCACTCCGCGGCGAGTGCGTCTCATCAGTAGTCGGCCTCTTCGGGCTCATCGGCACCCGTAGACGTCGGTGCAGATGCCTGGACTCCGGCTGAGCCCCCACCCGTCGCGCCGGTCCCAGCGCCTGTCGATGTCGCGGTGTCGCCGTCGCCCTGGGCAACGGCCGAGTCCAGCAGCGACACGATCAGCTTCGTCTCGTCGGCGAGCGACGCGTCCTGCTCGGCGATCTGCATCACGGCGGCGCGAATCACGTCGTGGGTGTCCTGGATCTTGGCGATGGTCCGCGCCGTGGCGTCTCCCATCGACTGCGCGGCATCGGCCACGGCCCGCCGGAAGTCGACGGTGGCCTTCGACGACCCTCCCTCCGAGACCGCCACCTCAGACGGGCTGGGGAACTCCTGCAGCTCACGCAGGATCCGCTTCAGCTCAGCGAACACTCCATCGAAGTCGATTGCGATGCTCATCGACGCCCCTCCCCTTCACAACGGCAGATGATTCCGAAACATCTGCTGCGCCCTCCGACTCGATCGCCGAACAGCACAGCAGACGGCGCGGGCCCGGCGCATCGCTGCGTCGGGCCCGCGCCACGGATCAGGCCCCGAAACGCCCAGCGGCCGACTTGTCGGTCTGGACGTACTGGCCCGAGATCTCCTCGGTCTTGCCCGCGATCTGCGTGAGAAGCTGCTGCATCTCGCTCAGCGAACGGTTCCACTTGGCCTGAGCCTGGTCATACGCCTGCTGCGCGGAACCATCCCACGCCGCACGGAGCTTGCTGACCTCTGACTCGAGACGGTCCAGCTCGGAACGAATACCCTGCGACCCGCTGCGGATCTGCGCTGCCAGAGCGTTGACCTGCTCCGGGCGAACTGACATCGACTGCATCATGTTCTCCTTGAAATCTCTGTGGTCTACGCTCAGGCGCCCATCATCGAGCCGAGGCCCGAGATGGTCTGCTGGTGAGCTTCTTCGGTCGCAGCCTGGTCACGCTCGGTGCCCGCAAGAGCATCCTCGAGCGTCACGAGGACCTCGTTCAGCTGACGCGCCTGCTCGTCCCACCGCGACATCAGCGTCGTGAACGACACAGCAGCCGCACCGGTCCAGAAACCACGCAGCTGCTCGATCTCACCGCGGACCTTCTTGGTCTGCTGGTCGATCCCGGACTTGGTCTCCCGCACCGCCTGGGCTCCGCGACGCAGAGCCCCTTCTTCTGCGGAGATGACATCAGCCATAACTCACTCCCTCCGGTCCACATGGGACACACGTGCGGGGGAGCGCATCCCAGTCTTGGGACGACAACGAAACAACCCCCCACGAATCTGTTTCACGACACAGGCTAGAACACATCGGAACGAATCGCCAGATTTCATGATGCATCCGAGCGGAGATCCTGCAGTCGATGGAGAAAATCGAAGATGCTCAGTTCAGCGCCCTGTCACGGCACACGATCAGCGCACTGGTTCCCCCGCGCTTCGAGTATCGCGTAGAGGCTCGAGAGGTCCTGCCTCCGATCACCAGAACGCACAGCGCATCCTCCGGGAGATCGTGCAGTCGATGGAGAAACGTCGCATCCTGCGACTGTGCGTTGTCGCACGCCTCAACTAGGGTGAAAGGCGGAATGCGCAGCCACGGGTCTCCTCCCGCCCGGCTGCACACCATGGAGGGGGCATCGTTCCATGACTCAGAGCAGCGCAACGGCAGGCACCGTGCTGCGGCTTTCCGTCGTCAGCGACGACCGTCGGCTCGACGTCGGCGTGCCGTCGCAGGTCCCGCTGGTCGAGATCATCCCCGGGTTCGCCCGGAGTCTCGGCGTGCTCGACCCGACCCTCACCCACGGCGGCTACTCGTTGCAGCGAGCCGATGGCACACCCCTGGACCCGGCACGCGGCGCGGCGGCGCAGGGTGTGCACGACGGAGAGCTGCTCACTCTCGTCCGCGGCGGCCTCATGCAGGAGCCGCGCGTCTACGACGACGTCGTCGAAGCGGTGATCGACGCGACGGCAGAGCAGCACGGCTCCTGGACGCCCGCGGACAGCTCGCGCACAGCGCTCTTCGTCAGCCTCACCTTCCTCGCCCTCTGCGCGCTGCTGCTCGTCGCCACACCGCCGACGTCCCTCCTGCCCGCGATCATCGCGGGCTCGGGAGCCATCGTCCTCAGCGTCGCGGCCGCCGTGCTCATGCGTCTCCGTCAGCCGGAAGCCGGACACGCCCTGGGACTCACCGCCGCGGCCTACGGAGGGCTCGCGGGTTTCCTCGCCGTTCCCGTGCAGAGCATCTGGGGCTGGCCGCTCGCGGCCATGGGACTGGGTCTCGTCATCGTCGGCGGCCTCGGCCTCGCCGTCACCCAGGAGAAGCCCGAGATCCATCTCGTGCCGATCGCGCTCGGCGCCTCGATCGGCATCACCGCGACGACCGCCGCGATCTTCGGCGATGCGCTCGCTCCCTACGCGATCATGCTCGCCACGACCGCACTGCTCGCGAACGGCATCCCGTGGCTCGCTCTCAGCTCGACGCGCATCAGAGTCATCTCCCCTCAGAGCGACGCCGACATGTTCGCCGCACCCGAGCCCATCGATGCCGACGAGGTCAAGCGCCGCGCCGCCGCGGGGACGCGCACTCTCATCGCACTGCGCGCTGCGCTGGGCCTCGCGGCGCTGATCGCGACCCCTCTGGTCGCCGGGAGCGGCGTCTTCGGCGCTCTGCTCTGCGTGCTCGCGTTCGTGGGCATGATGTTCCAGTCGCGTCAGATCCACGCGCGCCTCGGCGTGCTCGTCCTCATGGCCATCGGCGCGATCGGGCTCGCCGTCACCGGTGTGACGGTGGCACTCGCTCTGCCCGACGTCCGCACCTGGATGCTTCTCATCCTGGTCGTGGCCACCGTGATCCTGGTCGGTCTCACGCTGCTCACGCCGAAAGCGCGTCTGCGGCTCACGAGGCTGGGCGACACGGTCGAGGTCATCGCACTCGCTCTGCTGCTGCCGCTCGGCGTCACGACGGCCGGACTCATCTGACCCATGGCGACCAAGAAGGATCTGATCGAGGCCCAGGGCTTCAGCAGGCGCCGCCTCCTCTCGGCGTTCACCGGCGGAGCCCCCGGGGGCAAAGAGCTCGACCCCGCGAAGCCCCTGCGCGCGGTCGTCGCCGGAGTCGCACTCACGGTCGGCGTGATCCTCGTCGGGGTGTTCTGGGGAATCATGCAGCCCGGGCTCCCCGGCGACTGGCAGAACAACCGCCTGATCGTCGCCACCGACACCGGCGCCCGCTACGTCTCCGTCGAGGGCACGCTGTACCCGGTGATCAACACGGCCAGCGCGCGGCTTCTGATCCCCGCCGGAGAGTTCAAGGTGGTGCGCACGGATCAGGCGGCGCTCGACGGGATCCCGGTCGGCCCCTCGATCGGCATCCTCGGTGCGCCCGATGATCTGCCCGCGCCCGCGGCGCTGATCAACTCCTCCTGGACAGCGTGCATCGACGACACGGCCGGCGCCGCCGTGTCACTGTCGAGCGCGCCGATCGCCGAGGTGTCGACGGGAACTGGTGCCGTCGTCCAGCGCGGCGACGAGCTGTTCGTGATCGCAGACGGCAAACGCCACGCAGTGCCCGCCGACGATGCCAACGCCGTGCTCCGCGCCGTCGGACTCGGCACCAGCGACGTCCTCGAGGTCGACGGACGATGGCTCAACCTCTTCGAGTCCGGTGACGAGCTCGAGCCGATCCGCATCAACGGCGTCGGCGCATCGGTGCCCGGAACGGATCTGAGAGCCGGCACGATCGTGCACACCCAGGGCAGCCCTGCCGACGAGCGCTACGTGGCGCTCGGCACCGGTGAGCTCGCCAGGCTCAGTCCCCTCGCATATCAGCTCTACCTCCTCGGCAGCGGCCAGGAGGTCGGTGCTCAGCAGGAGGTCTCCCCCGCCGAGGTCGCCGACGTGGAGACCCGCCCGTACATCGGGGGCGAGGACTGGCCGACGCTGCCGTTGACCACGCTCGCCGCCGGCGAGACGCCCTGCGCGATGCTCACCGATGACGCGCACACGGTGCTCGCGGCGACGACCACCGAGTTGCCCGAGCAGCGCTCCGGCGTCGATGTGAAGGTCGGTGGCGGCGCCCTCGTCGAGGTCACGGGTGGGTCCGAGGACGCGGCGGGTCTGGCCGTGCTCATCGACGAATCCGGCACCGCGTTCGCGATCCCCGGTGCTGCAGCAGCGCAGAGCGCCGAGGAGTCCGCAAGCGGCCCCATCGCTCAGCTCGGGTACTCCCCCGAGGACGTCGGACAGGTGTCGGACGCGTGGATCGAGTTCTTCGCCGCCGGCCCCGCGCTGACCTCCGATGCTGCGAGAGAGTCGCCCGGCTCGGGGACCGACTGATGCGCGGCCGCACAGCCGCTCTCACGGCCGTCGTCCTCGGCGCCACGCTGCTGGGCGCACCGGCATCCGCTCTGGCATCGCCTGCCGTCCCGACGTCGATCGCATCGATGGCGACGTCCGGCGATGCCTGCACACCCGGCAACGTGGTGTTCACGCCCGAGGTCCCACCCGCCCTCGCACTGCTCGGTGCTGACGAGGCCCACCGCGTCGCCACGGGCCGAGGGGTCGTCGTCGCCGTCGTCGACTCGGGCATCGATGCCGGCAATCCGCATCTCGCCGGAGCCGTGATCGGCGGTGTCGATCTCGTCGGAGACGGCGAGCGGGCTGACGGTCTGACCGACACGACCGGGCATGGCACGGCGATCGCCGGGCAGATCGCCGCACAGCCGGTCGCGGGCTCCGGCGTCGTCGGACTCGCGCCCGACGCCCGGCTGCTCTCCGTGCGAGTGTTCCGCAGCGAGCAGCAGCAGGACAAGGACAAGGGGTACGGGCCCACCTCGCAGCGCATCGCGGACGGCATCCACTGGGCGGCCGACAACGGCGCGGACATCATCAACGTCTCGATCTCGCAGACAGCCGACTCCCCCGATCTCCGGGCGGCGGTCGAACACGCGTCCGCCGTCGGCGCCCTGGTCGTGGCGAGCGCCGGGAACAGGGCGTCAGATCCGGACGCGGAGGACGGCGCTCGCTACCCCGCGGCCTATGAGCAGGTTCTCGGGGTCAGCGCGGCCGACGCCACCGGACGCGCGACCGATGACTCGATCCACGGACCCCAGGTCGGCGTGACAGCCCCCGGAAGCACGGTGCTGAGCGCAGCGGTGGGCGGGGGCGACTGCGTCTTCGCCGCCGATGCCCCTGCCTCGAGCTTCGCGACCGGATACGCGAGCGCGGCTGCCGCACTGGTGGCGCAAGCGCACCCCGAGGATCCGCCCGCAGGCTGGGCGTATCGGCTCACCGCCACCGCCCTGCGAGCCGACGCCGACAATCGGGACGATATCGACGGCTGGGGATTCATCCAGCCGCTCGCCGCCATCGAGCTGCTCCCGGATGAGACGACGCGCGGGCCCGTGAGCCCATACTTCGACACCTCGGAGAGCGCCGTGCGACCGCCCGCAGCCACCGCCGACCCCGATCATGGAGCGTCGCCGTTCCTGCTCACACGGGAGGCCGCGCTGTTCACCGCGATCGGCGGAGCGACTCTGCTCGGTGTGCTCGGCATCCTCATCGTGCTGCGTCGCCGCAGAGAGCAGCCGGTCGTGGATCCGGTCGAGGTCGAACGCGAAGGCGGACTGCTCAACATCCCCGGTCCGGCATCGGGTGACCCGAGCACGTTTCACTGAGACGCGCGGCGCGATGGTCCGCAGCGACACGGCGCGGCCGCTTCAGGGCACCCAGGCGGCCCGACGGCCGGTGGGAGTGCGCGGACGCTGAGCACGGCTCCGTCAGGGTGAGGGCGTCACCCGAAGACGAAGAAGCCCAGACCCACCAGACCCGCGAGGGAGACGACGCAGGCTGCTGCGAACGTGATGAGGGCCGCCCGGCTCCAGCGCAGTCCCTGCTTCGCGACCGACGGGAGATCCGGGTCCACCGTGCGCGTGGGCGCCGCGGCGCCGATCACGACGGGCGGGGCAGAAGGGCCGAGCGGGGCCGGACGCGGCCGGTAGATCTCCGGTGCCGGCGCATCCGTCGGCGCCTCGAACGAGGCGGGCACGTCAGCCTCTGCGCGGTCGGCAGAGTCGTCGCTGTCGGCGGGCTGTTCCGATCTCTTGCGTCGCACACGACGCGGCGTCCGGGAGACGAGCACCGTCGACTCGTCGACAGGGTCGTCCTCCCGATCGGCACCTGGCTCCTCAGCCTCCGCGGGTCTCCGGTCGACGACGACCGTCGCCTCGTCCACGTCATCCGCTGGCTCAGCGGGTTCGGCGACTTCGGCGGGCTCGGCGACCGATCTCCCCCGGCGCCGATCGCGTCGGGTCAGCATGACGGTCTCTTCGACCTCGGTCTCGTCGTCCGTCATCTGGCTCGAACCGGGATCGTCGTGCCCTCGAGCATCGAATCGGTCAGCGAGGCGGATGCGGCATCGCGGCCCGCAGTGAGGTCGTCCGAGTGCCCGTTCGCGCCTCCCGAGATCACGTCGATCACGACGACCGACACGTTGTCGCGACCACCCGCTTTGAGCGCCCGGCTCACGAGAGCCGCTGCCGCGGTCTCCGGCCGCCCGTTCATCGTCAGGGTCGCTCGGATCGCCTCGTCGCTCACCTCGCCGCTCAGGCCGTCGGAGCAGATCAGCAGTCGCTCGCCGTCGACCACGGGCAGCAGCCAGCTGTCCGCGGTGCTGTCGGGAGCACCGATCGCCCTCGTGATGACGTTGCGCTGCGAGAACGTCGAGAGATCCTCGGCGCGGAGCTCACCGGCATCCACCAGTTCCTGCCCCAGCGAATGATCGATCGTCAGCTGTGTCAGCTCGTTGCCGTGGTGCCGGTAGACACGGGAATCGCCGACGTTGAAGACGAGCCAGTGCGGCACGCCGTCGTGATCGACGAGAGCGACACCGGTCACGGTGCTTCCTGCGCCGCGCTTGTGCTCGGCGGAGATGTCATCGACCACAGCCGAAGCGCGACTCAATGCCTGTCCGATGTCGGCGACGTCGACCGTCGCCCCGCGAAGCGGCTCGAACGCCTCCACCACCGCAGCGCTCGCACGATCCCCCGCCTCATGCCCGCCCATGCCGTCCGCGACGAGGAAGACCGGAGACGCCACCAGCACCGAGTCCTCATTCGCCGAGCGCGTGAGACCGGTGTCGGTGAGTGACGCGACGCTGAGGACGACCGAGGAGAGCGTCATGAATCGCGCTCCGCGATCACATGCATCCCCACTTCACCGAGGATGAAGCGGCCGTTGCCGGTGACGCTCTCTCCGGGATCGAGCAGGGTCTCGGTGCCGTTCTCCTCGACCACGACGACGCCGTTCGTGGCGTGCAGATCGGTGAGACGCCACTCGTCGTCGTGCACGACGAGACGAGCGTGCGTCTTCGACAGCGTGCGGGTCGTATCGGAGATGGCGAGTCGCTGCTCGCCCGGCTCGCCGATCGGATTGCGGCCGATCACGACGCTGGCGCCGGACAGCGAGAACTTCCGTCCGTCATCGAGCACGAGCGATCGGCGGACTCCGCGCTTGCGGGCGACGACGACGGTGGCGTCGAGGTCCTCGTCGACATCGTGCGTCGGACGCGGTGTGACGACCGTCTTGTCGACGTCGGCCGCGAGGCCTCCGAACGGCATCGCGAGGGGCGCCGGGACGGGTTCCTCGACCGCGGGTGCGGGCGCTGCATCGGCCGGGGGCACCACCGCGGCCGTATGCACATCCGCGGTGGTCCCCGCAGCTGCGGGGGACGACGGGACAGGCCGGATCACCGGCGCCTGCGGCTGTTCATCCGAGAGGCCACCATCTCGGAACGAGGGCGGAGCGGGCCGCACCATACGCTGCGCCTCTTCGGCGGGAGCCGCGGCAGGCGGGTTCTCCGCCGGCCGCTCGAACTCGGGCACGGGAGCGGATGCCGGGGCCGCCGCCGGTGTCTGTGCCGATTGCTGAGGCACGACGTCGTCGGATACCGGCACCGGCGGCGCGGGTGGCTGCGGCGCCGCCGGAGCCACAGGCGCGCCACCCATTGCGGCCATGATGCCGGTGGTCGGGTGCGCCTCGGTCGGAGCCGGCGGGTTCGCGGCGGGTGCCCGCTCCGCTGCAGGGGGCTCAGGTGCGCGCACCGGCGCGGGCGGCGCAGGAGGCTGCAAAGCCGGCGCCTGAGGAGCAGGAGGCTGCAAAGCCGGCGCCTGAGGAGCAGGAGGCTGAGGCGCAGGAGGCTGAGGAGCAGGAGGCTGCTGCGCGAAGGACGAGGTGGGCGGCTGCGGCGGAGCGAATGATGCCGCCGGCGCACCCTGCACAGCGGGCTGTCCGGCGACGGGAACCGGCGGGGCGCCCGGGACGGGAGGCGCGCCCCACCCTGAACCCGCGGGACCACCGCTCGCCGCGGCTGCGGTCGCAGTCCGGTCGGGCTGCGCGGTCGGACGGCTCGGTGCGGCGTAGTCGGGGAACACGGGCGCGGGGGCGTCAGGCTGGCTCTGGGTATGCGGAGCCAGCGACGGGATCGTGTACCCCGATGCGTCCCTCGCCGGGGTGGCCGTGGGCTGCGAGCTTCGGCGCGGGCCGGGCTGCAGAGCGGCCAGCCGTTCGCCCTCGGGGTACGGCGGCGCCCCCCAGGCGAGAACCGTCGCCCAGACCGGGGGCAGAAGGATCGCGAGCACCGTCATTCCCGCACCGCGACCGAACCTCCGATTGATGCGGTGGGTCGCGACGACCTTGAGGTAGATGCCGTACAGCTGCACGATCGGGATGAAGTAGAACACCACCGACCACGCCGGCACTCCGCCGCGCGCCAGGATCTCCGCCTCGTTGAGGATGGGGACCCAGCCCTTCCACCCCTCTCCGTCGATGCGCGGGAAGAGGCGCGACAGCGCCAGCGCGTACCAGACGTAGACGGCGAGGCCGATGAGCACGCCGACGCCGCCGACGATGGCGAGCATCGTGACGTAGCCGGTATCCACGGGCGCGATCATGAGTTCCCCTTCTTCCGGTCGCCGGGCGACCAGGTCAATCCGAGCGTAGCGAGCACAGGCACGGCGGCCGTGAATCCACGACCGTTCGCGCCCCGTATGCGACCGACGAACGACGTCGGTCGCACGCGCATGACGATGCGATGCCACCATCTGCCTGCCGCTGCGAGCTCCGTCCGCTCGGCGTCGACGATCTCCCAGGCGGCGCGCGCATCCTCGTCCGTCGGAGGATGCTCGGCGAACACGGCGCGATCGACGATCTCTGCCAGGCGGTCCGCTGCCTCTCGGTCGGTCGAGAGCGCGCGCTGGATGCGGGTGCCTTCGGCATCCATCGGCACATCGTGGTCGGCGTACACGTCGACCAGCTCCTCCCACGCCCCGGCGAGACGCACCTCGGGATCTTCGGCGGTTCGGCGGGCCCTGGCTCGCTGCCGTTTGGCCAGCAGCAGCACGAGGAAGGGCAGCGCGAGCAATGCCAGCGCGAGCATGCCGAGCCCCACAGCGCGGAGGATCGGCAGCAGGACGGCGAGCACCTCTGACTGCGGCGACTCGAGCGGAGGCGCGTCATTGTTGGAATCGCTCTGCGCCTGAGGCGGATCCAGCGCCTCCGACCGGGGCTGCTCGGGCACCGTGGGATGCTCGGGCAGCTGCTCGCCCTCGGTGATGGAACTCGGAAGCATCGCGTACTGCGGTGTGGTGTCGACCGGCATCCACTCGCCGCCCGAGCCTCTCACCTCGACCCAGGCGCTCATGTTCGCGCCCGTGCAGGTCTCCGTGCAGGCGGGAATACCGGGCACCTCTTCTGCGGCCGCAAGGCGCGCACCGATCACGACTCGGGACTCGAGCCCCCAGTGCTCGGCGAGAAGCGCCGCTGCCACTGAGAACTGCTCATCGTCGCCGACCGCCGACACGAGCAGCTCGGGCGCGGCATCCGAGCCTGCCCTGCGCTCCTGTTCGAGCAGGTCGGTGAACAGCTCCTCGATGCGGGCCGCGGAGTGTCCCGCATAGCTGGGTGCGAACGCGTATCCCTCGGACTCCTTCAACGAGGCGATCCATCCCGCCGCCGCCTCATCGTCGATCAGCGCGTGGCTGAGGTAACCGCGGGAGCGCAGGCGGTCGATGATCTCGAGATACCCGGCCCCGGTGCGGGGCTGCTCCTGCATCTCGGCCCACTCGGTGAGCGAGGGATACAGGTCGGTGTCGAGGTTCGAGGCACCGCCCTGCACGGCGGTGATGTCGCCGGGGCTCGCCGGGGCGTCCACGAGCACTCTGTAGCGATCGCCCGGAACGAGCCCTTCTCCCCCGCCGGGCGCCTCTGCCACGGTGATCGCCGTGTCGCCGCCCGAGTTGACGTGGAACCCGTCGGCGAGCGCTTCGGCGCGCGCACCCGAGAAGTCCGGCGCCTCGGCGAGACCGGCCGGCGAGGGGACCCAGATGCCTCGATAGGCGTCGCCGATCGTGATCCCGAGCGACACGCGGCCCTCGCCGGGCATCGCACTGCGGGGCAGCCGGCTGAACCGGTCGTCCGGCGCGATGTGGAAGTCCTCGCCGTCGTACGAGTCGAGGGTCACGAGCCGGAGGCGCTCCAGCGCTCCAGAATCGCCCTCCACCTGCACGACCGTGTCATCGAGAGTGCTGCCGGCGAACCACGATCGGTAGGCACTGAGGGGGCTCGCCTGCTGCTGCACGACGATCATCGGCTCGACCTCGTCGCGCAGAACGGAGCGGTCGCTCCACCCGGCCGCGGCGGGAGCCACCGCGAAACCGGCGACGAGGGCGATCACCGCGAGACCGGCCGACAGGAGATGCCGACGGATCGTCAGCCACACCGGGGTCGCCCGGCGCGAGATGTTCGCCGCCGCGACGGTGCGCAGCGCCTGTGCCCGCTGAAGCCGCGAGCGTCCGACCAACCAGACGAGAGAGACCACGAAGAGCGCGACGCCGATCAGCCATTCCCGAGGAGCGGGAAGCGCGACGCCGAGCACCGAGACCGGAGCCGTCGTGCCGCTCACACCGAAGGCGATGCCGAAGACGCTCATCGCGGTCACGACGGGAACCGCTATGGTCGCCCGACGTCCGCCTTCGAGCACGAGCAGAGTGGCGATGAAGGAACCGAACAGCATGACTACGAGGAGCGGGATGAGCACCGCCTGGTACTCACCGAGGGGCGGGTTCAGCGTCAGCATCTGCTTCCAGCCGAGCACCACCCCCAGCACCGCGTCGCGGATTCCGCCCAGGAACGCGGGAAGCGACGAGAGCGCCGATGGGATGGCGAGCGGAACCGAGACGACCAGATAGACGCCGGTCACCGCGAGCGCACCGATCAGCAGCCCCCACCGCAGCAGCCGGGTCAGCACGGCGACGACCATGCCCAGCAGGCCGCCGATCAGGCCGGCCGCCAGCGCCCGGGGGGACTCGTACACCGGCCATGCAGCCGCCGTGGCGAGACCGATGCCGACCAGCACATATCCGAGAGACCAGAGGGTCAGAGCCGAGAGCGCGAACGTCCGGCGCGACCTCGCGACGCCGCGCCGCGGACCCGCGGCGCTCATCGCAGTGCTCCGCGGGCGAGCATCTGCGGAAGGTCGCCGAGTGCGCCCAGCGTCATCACGGCGAGTTCGCGCGCCGTGCGCAGGGTGGGCTGCTCGCCGAGTTCGCTGCGCACCGCGACCGCCTCGACCGCCGCCGGCAGCGTGATGGCGGCGTGGCGCAGACGCTCGAGCGGCATGCGCGAGCCCGTCATCAGGAATCCGATCGACAGGTCGGGGTAGGACTGGGCGGTGAGCGCGGCGACCGCCTCGAGCCGCATCACGCGGTCGGCCGGATCGATGGTCGAGGTGGCATCGAGGAGGGCCTTGGGAGTCACCGTGGGAAGAGTGCGTATCGACAGCAACTCGGCACGGCTGTGCTCGGGGATCTCGTTGCTCACCGAGAAGAGCACGTCACGACCGTCGCGCACACCCTGCAGGGCGAGGGATGCGGCGGCGCTGACCGTGTTCTCGAACTCGTCGTCGCTCTCGTACGACTCGCTGTCGAGGTCGAGGATGATGGCGATGCGAGCGTGCCGCGACTCCTCGTACTGACGCACCATGAGCTTGCCGGTCTTGGCGGTCGACTTCCAGTGCACGTGCCGCTGCGAATCGCCCACGACGTACTCGCGCACCGCGTGGAACGAGAGGTCGGCATCGACGAGGGTCGAACTCGGCGTGCCCTCGAGATCGCCGATGAGACCGGCGCTGGTGCTGGGCAGGCGCACCGTGACCGGATGCACGTGGATGCGCTGGACATCGGGCCAGCGCAGCTCACGGCGGAGGATGCCGATCGGATCACCGCGGGTGATGGTCATGGGGCCGACGTCGATGACACCGCGGCGGTGGGCGGCGATCGTCAGCTGCTCGCGATGGTGGGCGGCGGGGCGCAACAGGGGGACGTGCGCTTCGACGAGCCCCTCCCCCACGGGAACGTCGACGATGCCGGGCAGCGACAGACGCTCGCTGTTGTTGCGCACGTCGAGCGTCGCACCGATCTCGGCACCGGCGACCACGCGGTCGCGGTCGAGGGTCAGCTCGATGCGATAGTCGTGGGTGCCGAGGATGAAGGGGATGCAGGCGATCAGCAGCACGAGCGCGATCGCCGCCACCGCCCACGCCTCGACCCAGCCGAACAGCAGCCCGGCGGTGACGCACAGGACCAGCGCCGCGACGACCAGCATCCCGGCGGATGTGACCGTCTCACGCACCCACGCGACAGCCGCTCGGGTTGCGCGCTCCGTGCTGCGAGCGGCCCGACGCACGCCGAAGACGGCGCCGCGGACGGGGCCGCGGCGCGTGCGGTCGTAGCGCGTGACCGTCGACGTGCGCGTCGACGTGCTGGTGCCCGCCGTGGTGCGCGTCAGACGGGACTCGGTGCTGAAGCTCACGCAGTGCCGTTCTCGCGCGGCGGCTCGACGTCGAGCAGGATCTGCCCCACCACGGCGACCGCGGTGACGCCGTCGAACTCGGCCTCCGGCTCGAGCACCAGGCGGTGCGCGAGGGCGACGACGGCGAGCTCTCGGACGTCGTCGGGGGTGACGAAGGTGCGACCGTTCTTGGCAGCCCACGTCATCACGAGACGTGACAGGGCGAGGGCCCCTCGCACACTGGCACCGAGGCGGACCTCGGACGCTCGACGCGTCGCATCGACGATGCGCATGATGTAGTCGGAGACCAGCGGGTTCACGTACACGCCGCGGGTCATCTCGGCCATCGTGAGGATGGTGTCGACGCCGACGATGCCGTCGAGCACGTGCTTCGGCTGGGCTGCTCCCTGGAGGATGCGCATGGTCGCGGCTTCGTCGGGGTATCCGATCGACGTCTTGATCATGAAGCGGTCGAGCTGCGCCTCGGGCAGACGGTAGGTGCCGCCCTGCTCGATCGGGTTCTGCGTCGCCATCACGAGGAACGGCGATCCGACCGGCCGCGTGACGCCGTCGACCGTGACCGTGCCCTCTTCCATGACCTCCAGCAGCGCCGACTGCGTCTTCGGGCTCGCCCGGTTGATCTCGTCGGCGAGCACGATGTTCGCGAAGACGGGACCGGCGTGGAACTCGAAGGCGCCCTCCTTCTGGTCGTAGACGGTGATGCCCGTGACATCGCCGGGGAGCAGGTCGGGCGTGAACTGGATCCGGGTGCTCGTTCCCGTCACGGTCTGCGCGATCGCCCGCGCGAGAGCCGTCTTGCCTGTGCCGGGGAAGTCCTCGAGCAGCACGTGGCCGCCGCTGACCGCCGCGGCGAGCACGAGCTCGATCACGTGCCGCTTGCCGAGGATCGCCTGTTCGACGTTGGCAGTGAGGATCGAGAACGTCTCGGCGAACCAGGCGGCCTGTTCGGCGGCGATGGTCACGGGAGCAGCGGAGGGAGCAGGCATAGGGCAACCGTATTCGTCTCTGGCACCTGCGGTGTGCAGGGCGGTGGGGAGGAGGGAGTCGTCATCGCGGCGGGTTCATCCGGCAGGATCGGCGGGGTCGGCGGGCTTGTCGGAGTCCTTCGGATCCTCCGGCTCCGGCTCCGGTTGCGTGCACAGCGTCACGCGGTGCGTGATCGGCTTGAGCGAACTGAAAGCGCCCGTCCACGTGATCTTCATGTCGACCATGGAGATGCCGTCGACGATCCTCGGAGTCACGGCGAGGGAGTACGACCCGCGGGCGGCAGGGCTGACGACGAACGCGTCATCCGGGTTGGCGGGCACGCACTCGCGGAACTGCACGGCCACCGTCGTCGGTGCTGTCCTCGGCACGATCTGCACCGCGTCGGAGCAGTACATAGTGAGCACCGCGTGGCAGGAGCGCGCGCTCACGGGCAGCGGTGACGCGTCGGCGCTGAGAACGAAGTCTGAACGGGTGGTCCCGTACATCTCATACTGCGGCACGAAGCCGTCCTTCGCGGCGATGTTCGGCGCCGACTCCAGGCCGTACACATATCGGGTGTTCTGCACGGTCGGCTGGGTCGCCACCGTGTAGCTCGTGTTGCCCTTCGGGCCTTCCACGAAGGTGAACGTGAAGACCTGGGTGGTCGCCGACTCGGCGACGCCGAAGCCGTTCGATGCGCACGCCTTCACGTTGTAGGTCGAGTACTCGGCGAGCTTGGTGAGGGTGGGTGACGACGACTGCGCCTCCGCACCCGAGACCTGCAGACGACCGTCGCCGTCAGCGGTGCAGCTCGCATTGCCCGATCGCCAGGCGAGGTACACGACGTCGATGCCGAGGGCGCTGCCGTTCGGCTGCGCTGCCACTCCCGAGACGTCGATCGAGGTGTTCGACGTCGCGATCGCGCGTGCTCCCGAGGGGTCGAAGTAGACGGTTCCCGCAGCGGTGACGGACGTGCGGAAGGCTCCGCCCTCGTTTCCACCGTCACCCGTCGGCGGCTGGAACTGGCTGATCGGGACGATCGTGATGTTCTGCGGGCCCGGCGCCAGCGCGATGTCGGCCGTCGTCGTCGCGCCGGTGCGGTTGATGACCTGCCCGGTCTCCTCGATGCGGAACGCGAGGGAGTCGTCCGACGCGTCGACCGCGAGAGCGACGATGCCGCGCCCGCGCTCCGTGCTGCCGGGGCGATAGACCGGTGTGGCGTTCGCCTTCGACACCACAGGGGCGGCGTACGCCCAGCTGGTGTGCGGTGACGTCGCCGCCGATGTGCCGACCGCGTTGACGGCCGCCGCGGTGAAGACGTGCGGCGCTCCGTTGACGAGTCCGTTCACCGTGCACCGGTAGGCACCTGCCGCCGGGCTGCACGACGCGTTCGCCGGCGCTCCGTCCTGCAGGATCTCGACCCCCGTGACGCCGGGGTGCGCGCGACCGGCCTCACCGAGGGGCACGTCGAGCACCACGGTCGAGCGGGTGAATCCGACCGTCGTGACGCTGGCGGGTGCCTGCGGGAAGCCCTGCAGATCGAGGGTCAGGGTTCCGGTGCCGGTGCGCCCCTGCGCATCCTGCACGACGAAGGGGATGATGCACTGTCCACCCGGCGCCTGCCCTCCGCCGGGCCAGCTCGCCGTGATCGCCTTGCTTCCCGAAGTCGAGATCGACGCGACATCGCATCGTGTGCCCCCGCCGAGGGACATCAGTCGGAGGCCCGATCCGGGCTTCCCGGCGAACGGGTCGTACTCCCCGGCGACGTCGACGACGTCGATGGTGCAGCTGGGGTTCGTCACGATGCACTGCTTCGTGAAGGTCGCGCCGCGCGGCGCATCCGGCGGCGCGGCTCCGACGACGAGGCGGACGGATGCCGACGGCTCGCCGTACTGGGGCACCGTGACGCTGACGTTCTCGGCGTTGCCGGGTCGCGCGTCTGCGCGTGCCTCGATGGTCAGCTGAGGCCCGTTTCGGGTGACGATGAAGGCCGAGCCCGAATAGACGATCCGGTACTCGAGGGATCCCGCGTCACCCTCACGTCCGCCCTCCCACGCCGCCATGTTCGCGTACATGTCGACCGTCTCGGTGGTTCCGGGGGCGATCGTGTGCGAGATCGACGACAGCAGCAGCTGCGGCTCGGCAGGACGGATGCTGATCGGCACGTCTATGAACGACCAGCGCTCCTGCCCCTGCAACCGCACCTGGACCAGGCAGGTGTCCGACCATGGCGCTTCACGGCCGGCGCGATACGTCACGCTGCCTGCACCCTCGGCGGAGCACGACGCGGCTGCCCGCTGCGCGGTGAACTGCCCGGATCCCACTTCGAGGGCATCTGAGGAGGTCAGGTCGACGTAGTCGGCCGCATCGAACGAGACCGAGGCGTCCTCGTCGACCACGACAGGAGTCGAGGCGGGCTTGAGCTGGACCTGCATGTCGTCGAAGGCGGGTATGCGCAGGAACCCGTAGGCGACCACCGCTCTGCCGCCCGATCCCTCGCCCTTCAGCTGGAACGGAACGAGCGCACCGTCTTCGGGGGCAGCGCCCACGATGCGGTTCCCCTGAACAGTGAACCCGGGCTGGTCGCCCCACAGGCTCAAGGTGAGGGAGGAGGCGTCACCCGAGGGCCAACTGACACGATCGGTCACGACGTCGATGCCGCGATCCGGGAGCTCCTCCCGATCGCGCGCAGTGAGCACCGTGTCGGCGACGCTCGGCTGGTCGGCGACCGCACCGTCGGTCACGGTCACGACGATGAGACCCTGCGACGTGCTGGATGTGCGAGTGGACTTGACCGTATAGAAGTAGGAGTTCGTGCCGGCGGTGTCTCCCGCGCGCAGCACGACACGGCCGTCTTCGAGAGAGGTGTCGGGATCGATCAGCGCGTTCAGGCGGTCGTAGAGCGGATTCCCCTTGACCGGTGGCGCGTTCGGGACGAGTTCGGTGATCTCGAGCTCGCTCTGCGCCGGATCGAGGTCGTTGAGACGCGGGTCGAGGATGATCGGTGTCGTCGACCCGGCCTCGACGCGCACGTAATCGCTGAAGGTCACGGGCGCCGCGTCGTCGATGTCCGCGTCGAGCACGCCGACGCGGACGGTGCCCGTCCCCTGCTCGCCCTGCGGGTCGCGCACCGTGTAACCGAAGCTCACCTGACCGCCGTCGACACCGCCCGCGGGCGCCCGGTAGACGATCGCGTCGCCGTCGGCCGAGATCGTCGCCGTGCCCGCACCCTTCTGGGGCTGGTCGACGCCCGCGAGCACGACTCGATCGCCATCGCTGTCCATGCCGGTCGAAGGCACGGGCAGCGACACGGTCTGACCGCTGAGGACTCGGCCGGTCAGGGTCGACGGCGTCGGGGCACGGTTGGTGCCCGGAGGCACGACCGTGACCGTCACGACACCGTTGTCGGCGAGGGCGGGGTTGCGCTCGAGTGACACCGAGTACGACAGACGGTAGGTGCCGGGCGTCGTGGGTGCGAGGTAGCGCAGCGCGTTGCGGTCGGCGAAGACGAGCTCACCCGATTCGCCCGAGCCGGTCACCTCGGGGAGAACGACCAGGGGCTCCCCTCGCGGCGCCACGTCATTGGCCGTGACAGCGATGCGCGTGAGCGAACCTGCGCGCACGGTGATCGCGTCGGGGAAGACGATCGGACGCGTCACCGTCGACGGCGGCGTGAGGAAGACCGTGACGGTTCCCTGCACTGCGGCACCGGTGCCGTCGGCGATCGTCACGGTGGCCTTGCCGATGACCCCGGGCTCGCCGTCCTCCGTGGTGCTGTTCACCCGGATGCTCTCGTTGCCGACCACACGCACGCCGAGCTGCGGCGTCGAGCTCACCGCATCGGCCAGCATCAGCACCCGACCACTGGTGTTCTGCACGGCGCGGATGACGTCGACCGTCGTGTCCTCGCCCTCGCGGACGAACGCGGTCAGCGGTGCCATCGCGAGGCCCGCGGATCCGTCGACCGCGGTGATGCGGATGACGGCCGACTGCTCGGCCTGGGTGGTGACGTCCTGAGCCGTGTAGGTGACGACGTACTGCCCCGGTTCGGCCACCGTCATCTCGACGGTGCCGGATGCCGCGTTCGGGTTGACCTCGAGTCCCTGCGCGGTCGCCGCAGTCTGCACGGCGTCGACGAGACGATACGAACCGGAGCCGCCGGACAGATGATCTGAGATGCGCACCGATTGGAGCTCCCCGACACGCGCCGTCAGCGCGACCGGCGAGGCGACGAGAGCCGGGCTCCCTGTGACCTGCACATCGAGGGTCTTCTCGGCGGTCGCGCCGTGCACGTCCTCGACCACCACGGTGACCGAGATCACGGCATCCGCGGCGTTCGGGTCGGTGTGGCGGATGGCCACCCGCCCGTCGGCCATCGGCACGACCATGACGGGCGACGAGGAATCGGTCTCGTAGGCATCGCTGAGCACGAACGGATCGCCCTCGGGATCGACCCAGCCCGACAACGCCGAGACGACCGTGCTGCCGCCCGGAAGGAGCTGGGGCGTCGGCCACTCCTGCTGGCAGGCGTCGACTCCGCACCACACGGGCGCGGAGTTCGCTCCCGGATCGACGACGGTCAGGGTCACGGTCGCCGGAGCCGACACCGCGGCGCCGTCGGTGACCGCATATGTGAAGCTCGCCTGCCCCGACCCCGCCTTGACATCGACCACCAGCGACTGCCCGTTCGCGACGAGGGTCAGGTCACCGAACGCCGGGTCGCCGAGCCCGCCCGAGACCGATTCGGGATCGATCGACAGCACGTCCTTCTTGTTCGGATCGTGGTCGTTGAGGAGCACCGGCAGGATCACCTGCTCGCCCGCACGGACACCGAATGCGTCGTCGACGGCGACGGGCGGCATCTGCTCGGCCACGTCCTCGACGATGATCGTGCCCTCCTGCTGCTCGGTGTCGTCTTCGATCGCCCACTGCTCGAGCGGGATGAGCACGCCGTCGGGGGCCGTCCAGATGAGTCCGGTGCCGATCTCGCTCAGCACCGCTCGATCGCCGTTCTCCTGGAAGACCGGTTCGATCGTCGAAGAGTCGAGGGCCTCGTCCGGAACACGCAGCGGAACGGTCTCGCCACCTGCCCACAGAGTGCCCGCACCCGTGTCGAGCCAGGCGGCATAGACCTCGCCGTCGACGACGACCGGCGTCGCCGGCACGCCCGACGCGTCAGCGACCCGCTCCGACTCTCCGGAATCCAGATCGACCGACACGAGTCCGTCGGAGTCGGCGATCGACACGTTCTCGCCCGACTCAGCGCCCTCCTGGAGACGCGCGTCCTCAGCGACGTCCAGCTCCACGGGTTCGTCGCGCCCCTGCAGCCACAGCTCGCCGGTGCCCGCCTGGAGCATCGCCCAGCGGTCGCCCACGACCGTGACGAGGAGGCCCTCTGCGGCATCCGGAGCCTGCGAGACGGACTCGGGATCGCCGAGGAAGCGGTGCTCGTCGATGTCGAACCGGCGGATCGCGCCCTCGTCTGCGGAGAAGAGCACCAGCAGGCCCGCGGGCGACAGCCCGATCGCATCCGCCGTGTACGTCGGAGGGTCCTCGCCCTCCTCGACCTCGACGCCCGCGAACGGGTCGACGAGAGCAGTGGCGGCACCCGCCTCGAGAGTGGTGACCGATACCTGGCCGGTGTCGGTGCGATACGCCACATAGGCACCGGCCGACAGGATCTCCCGCGTGCCCGCCGGCGTCGGCTCGGAAGCGATCGGCGTGCCTTCATCCGACGCGTCGGAGAGCAGGTCGGCGGGATTCGCGGGGTCGAGATCCCACCGCTGCCTGTTGCCCTGGGCGTAGATGACGGCCGCCGAGCCGCTCTGCCAGACGGCCTCGGGATCGTCGACGTTGCGCACGGTGTCGATCTCGGCGAGCTCGGTGTTCACGCGGGCGTACTGGCCGCTGTCGCGCATGACCCAGACGGACGACTCGAGGCGGGGCACCTCCTGCGACTGGTATCCCTGGGCCGTGATGGCGAGCGTGAGCACCACCGCCAGGGCGGCGACACCCGAGATGGCCGCGATCAGGCGTCCGCGCGATCGGGGGTTCGCCTCCGCGCGAGCGCGGTCGCCGATGGCCATCACAGGACCCCGGTCAGGTAGAGCACGCCGACGCCGACGCCACCGAGGACCGCTGCTCCGATCAACGCGCCGATCACGCCGGCGACGAGGGGCGAGCGGGTCTTCGCACGCGCGGCGGGCAGTTCGTCGCGGTCGCGCGGCATCGCCTGCTGCTTCGCGGCGCGCACTGCACGTCGCGAGTCGGGGGCGACGGTGGTGATCACCGGGCCGCGGGCGCTGGAGTCGGAGAAGCTGACGGGCGCTGCTGCGGCCCATTCAGCGGACGCCGCCTCGAAGGCCGTCGGGTGCAGACCCAGCTCGAACTGCGCCCAGCGCAGGCGTTCCGCGAAGTCGGCCATGCTTGCGAACCGTCTGGCCGGATCACGGTGCATCGCGGTCGCGAAGATCTCGTCGATGATCGGCGGGATGCCGGGTATCGGCACCGCGGTATAGCGCGCCTTGATGATGCGCTCGGTGAGCTGGTCGCGGGAGTTGGAGCCTCGGTCGGCGCGTTCGAACGGGCTTCTTCCCGCGAGGAGCGTGTACAGGGTGGCTCCGAGGCTCCAGATCTCGCTCGGGACGGATCCGGAGACGCGCTCCTGCAGCACCTCCGGCGAGCTCCACGGCACCGACATCGCGATGGTCTCTCCGCCGCCCTCGTCGATCACGGCGGCCGCGATGCCGAAGTCGGCCAGCACGGGGGCGCCGAGGGAGTTGATGAGCACGTTGGACGGCTTGATGTCGCGATGCAGGAGTCCGGCCCTGTGCACGGTCTCGAGGGCGCCTGCCATGCGCACGCCCGTGTCGAGCACCTCGGCGAGCGCCAGCGGCGCCTTCTTGTACCGGGCGCTCATGGTGTCGGGGCAGTACTCCATCGCGAAGTACGGCCGACCGTCTGCAGAGATGGACGCCTGATAGATGGTGACGATCGAGGGGTGGGCGCTGAGCCGCGCGGAGATGTCGGCCTCGACGTTGAAGGTGCGGAGAACCTCGCGGTTCACGGCATCCGCCAGCAGCACCTTCACAGCGGCGACGCGTCGCGGCATGTCCTGTTCGTAGAGGAAGACATCTGCGAACCCGCCGGATCCGAGCGGACGCACATAGCTGTACCCCGCCAGCGTCGGCGGTGTCGATGCCATGCGCGTGGCCACCCATGCTCCTCACGGTCGGTCGGGAGACCGCGCTCTGCATGATCCCTGCGCGCCGCGCTGGGCGATCCCCCCGACCACGAGTATATCGAGGGTGTGGACGATCCCGAAGGCGGGCGATCGCCCCTGCACTCGCCACGACAGGGCGGGCGCGCCCAGCACACCTCGGTGGTCAGGCGCGCCAGCACCCGACGACATGATCGTCGACCATGCCCGCGGACTGCATGAGCGCGTACATCGTCGTCGGACCCACGAATCGGAAGCCGCGACGACGCAGTTCCTTGCTCATCGCCGTCGACTCCGGCGTCACCGCCGGTACATCCGCGAAGGATGCGGGCCGCGGTCCCGATGCCGGCGCGAACGACCACATCAGCTCATCCAGCTCGCCGTCTGCCATCGAGCGCACGATTCGGGCGTTGCCGATGGTGGCCTCGATCTTCGCCCGGTTGCGGATGATCCCCGCATCCGCCATGAGCCGCTCGACGTCGGATCGGTCGAACTCGGCGACCCGCTCGGGCTCGAAGCCGGCGAAGACCTCGCGGAACCGGGGGCGCTTGCGCAGGATGGTGATCCACGAGAGCCCCGCCTGAAACCCCTCGAGGGCCATCTTCTCGAACAGCGCCCGGTCGCCGTGAAGCGGGGTGCCCCACTCCTCGTCGTGATAGCGGCGGTATTCGGCGTCGTCGCCCACCCACCCGCATCGGTCGCGGAGGTCGGGGCCGGCGATCAGAGACGTCATGAGCCCACGCTAGCCGCCGCCACCGACACGGCGGGTGATCCCGGCTCTCCTGCCGGGACTACGCAGCGGCCTCTGCGGGGCCGGATCCGAGCGCGTCGATGAACGACGTCGAGAACCCGTCGAGAGCTTCGCGCGCCGCGGCAGCATCCTGTCGTTCGATGGCGGCGAGGGCGGCGGAGAGGAGACGGCGGCGGGAGGCCCGATCCGTGTCGAGATCGATGCCGTGGTGGCGCGCCGTCTGCGGATCCACGAACAGCCGCAGCGGGTCGATGTGGTCGCGGGCGAGGCGGGGGCCCAGACGGCCGAGCTCACGCGAGATGAGGATCTCGGAGAGCTCGAGGTAGCCGAGCAGCTCGCAGGTCTCGTCCGCCAGTCGCGTCGACTGCTGGTGCGTGCGCACCGGCGGGCCGATGCAGCTCTTCTCGACGATCAGGCGACCGACGACGTGGGCGCGCTCGATCATGTCAGCGCGCGACCACTCCGCCACACGAGTTCCGGCGCTCGGAGACACCTGGACGAACCGCATCTCGACAAGCCGTTGCAGCGCCTCGCGCACCGGCGTCCGGGAGACGGCCCACGCGTGGGCGAGCAGATCGAGCCGCAGTCGCTGGCCGGGCGGGATGCGGCCGCTCACGATCTCGGCGAGCAGGCGCTCGTAAGCGAGACCGCTGAGAAGCTGCGGGCGCAGTTGGTCCTCGAGGGAGCCCATGGGCATGATCACATCGCTCTCATCAACTAACATATTGGATGATTAGAGGATGACATAAGTTAGCCGTGGACACAAATCATCTGATATTTCGATGCGCGGGCAACCTGCCTAGATCGTCGCCTCCATCCACCGAGAGTCAGGGCATGGGTATATATTGCGGGCGATTGATATATCAGGTACCCAGATGATTCCGACTAGCATTGACCCATGCCTGTGCCCAAGACCCCGGCGCAAATGCCCCGAAAGCTGCTGCGCGACCAGATCTTCGACACGCTTCTGGATGCCATCGTCGCCGGTGACCTGGCCGCAGGGGAGCCGATCTCCGACAAGCAGCTCGAGAGCTGGTTGGGCGCCTCGCGCACGCCGATCCGGGAGGCGGTGAACCGGCTCGCCGGCATGGGGCTGATCGAAGTGCTTCCTCAGAGGGGCACCCGCATCGCACCTCTCGATCCCACGAGGTTCGCAGAGGAGATGGAGATGCTCGGCGTCGTGTACTCGGCGACGGTGCGCGAGGCTGTCCCGCTCCTCACCGACGCGGACCGGACGCAGATCGCCGACCTGCACACGACGGTGAGCCGGACCTCGAACGCCCTCGAACGCGCACGGATCGTGAACAACCTGATGAACGTGTTCGTCGACCGCTACCGCAACACCCTCGTTCAGCGCATCCGCGAGAAGTCGGTGCCGCACGTCACCCGGATGATCACCGCTCGACCCGGCGCACTCGACGCGACCGACACATCGGCCGCGCTCGACGCACTTGCCTCCGCCGCCGCCACAGGGAACGCGGATGCCGCAGCCGTGGCCGCACAGGCGTACTTCACTGCAGGGGCCGCAAGCGTGCAGGCACGAGATGCGGCCGAATCGAGCCCGCAGGTCGCTGCTGGCGCCGATACAGCTGAGCGGCTCGGAAGCGAGGACGCGTGATGCCCACGAGGGACACACCTCCGCCGCGGCGGCTGCTTCGCGACGAGGTCTACGACACGATCCTCGGCGCGATCCTCGACGGGACGTTGGAACCCGGGGAAGTTCTCCACGACGAGGAGCTCATGACGTGGCTCGGGTCGTCCAGAACCCCGATCCGCGAGGCGCTCAATCGACTCGCCGAGGAGGACGTCGTCGAGTTGGTGCCGCACCGTCACACCCGGGTGGCCCCGGTGAACGTCGCGGCGATCAACGAGAGCCTATTCGTGATCGGAGTGATCCACGAGCATCTTGCCCGCACCACCACCGCCGACCTCGCGGATGCGCACATCGCCGACCTGCGTCGCGAGCTGGCGCATGTCGAGGATGCGGTGGATGCAGATGACGCGGCCGCTCTCGGACGAGCGATCCGCCGGTATTTCCTCGTCGTCGTCCGCGCCGCGACGAACTCCGTGCTGCGAGCGAAGGCCGAGACCCTGTCACTGCAGCTCGTGCGCTTCCTCACGCCTCGCGAGAACCTCGTCACGCCTCTCCAGGCGCGCGATTTCATCCGCGCGATCACTGCAGCGGCCGAAGCCCGTGACGGCGACCGAGCCGGAGATCTGATCCACGAGCTGCACGCCGCGACGCGCAGCAACTTCCTCGAGTACTACCGCGAGCCGGATCCCGCGAACTGAGCGCGGCTACGGCTACGGCTACCGCGCCGCCCTGCCGCACAGGCCCAGCACCACCCCGACCCACACCGCCGCACCCACTGCGCGAACGGTCCCAGGGGAGCAACCGACGGGGGTCCCCTGGGGCGTACCCCGAGGACCCCCTCCGGAACTCAGTCGGCGATGGTCGCGGCGTCGATCACGAAGCGATAGCGCACGTCAGAGGCGAGCACGCGCTCGTACGCCTCGTTGATCTGCGATGCGCTGATGATCTCGATCTCGGCTGCGATGCCGTGTTCGGCGCAGAAATCGAGCATCTCCTGGGTCTCCTGGATGCCGCCGATGTTGGACCCCGCGAGCGATCGACGCCCGCCGATCAGAGACGAGACGTTCACTGAGAGCGGTTCTGCGGGGGCTCCCACGCAGACCATCGACCCGCCCACGTCGAGCAGACCGAGGTAGGCGCGGAGGTCGACGACCGCGCTGACCGTGTTGAGGATGACGTCGAACGACCCGCGCAGCGAGCGGAACGTCTCGGGATCGCTCGTCGCATAGTAGTGATCGGCACCGAGACGGAGGCCGTCATCCTTCTTGCTGAGCGTCTGCGACAGCACGGTGACCTCTGCTCCGAGAGCGTGCGCGATCTGCACGCCCATGTGGCCGAGTCCGCCGAGGCCGACGACCGCCACGCGCGTGCCGGGTCCGACGTGCCAGTGCCGCAGCGGGGAGTACGTGGTGATTCCTGCGCAGAGCAGGGGTGCCGCGACGTCGAGCCCGAGCGCGTCGGGGATGCGCACGGCGAAGGACTCGGTCACCACGACCTGCTCGGAGTATCCGCCCTGAGTGACGCTGCCGTCACGGTCGGTGCTGCCGTAGGTGAAGATCGCACCGTTGGAGCAGAACTGCTCGTCGCCGCGCAGGCAGTTGCGGCATTCTCCGCACGAGTTCACGAGACAGCCGACGCCGACCCGATCGCCGACGGCGTGCTTGGTGACATCCGATCCGATGGCCGCGACGGTTCCGGCGATCTCGTGTCCGGGTGCGAGCGGGTACTGCTGCGGCCCCCAGTCTCCGCGCACCGTGTGGATGTCGGAGTGGCAGATGCCGGCGAACGCGATGTCGATCAGGATGTCGTTCGGGCCGAGCTCGCGGCGCTCGATGACGGTCTTCTCGAGCGGTGCGGCCTCGCTGGGTGCGGCATAGGCGGTGACACGGGTCATCTCGGACTCCTCTGATCGGTGCGGATGGGCCAGATCGACACTACTCGCGCCCTCCTCTGCGGCACCTGACCGCCCACGACGAAGGCCGGGACCACTGATCCCGGCCTTCGTCAGCGGAGCGAGGAGGAAACCTCAGCGCTTCGCGTTCTTCTTGAGCGCCTTCTCCAGCACAGGGGCGTCACCGGATGCCGCGAGCGCCGCGTAGTACTCCCGAGCCTCGTCCTGCCGCACGCGCTCGGCGCCGGAGGCGATGGGCGCCCGGACGTGCTCCGGCTCGTAGCCGAACGCGTCGACCAGGTCGAGTGCGTACGGACGGAGCCTGGCGCACAGACGGTCGATGTATCGCGAGACCGCGGCGGCGCGCTGCGTCGAGAGACGCCCGTGGATGAGGTGCCAGGCGAGGTGCTTCTCGATGAGCTGCAGACCGAAGAGGTCGCGCAGCCACGTGAGCACCTTCTTGGTGTCGGCGTCGTCGACGCGGTGGACGGCATCCGTGAACGCCTCCCACTGCAGCAGCTCACCGTGCGCACGGGCCGCCTCGATCAGCTCGGCCTGATTCTCGTTGAACAGCTTCGCGCCGAGGGCCTTGTCCTTGCCCGCCGGACGCAGCCGGCCGGCGATGTCGGCGACCATCTGCTGCACGCGCTCGGCGAGCAACTGGTGCTGCTGCTCCTCACGCAGACCGTTCTCGACCGAACGCGAGACCTGACCGAGGTCGACGACCGACTGGCCGAACTGACGAAGGCCTGCGCCGTGGAACAGCTTGCCGGCGGTCATGCCTACGGCGAACTTGGCCAGGGCCGCAGCATCCTTGCCGGTGAACTGCTTGGCGTAGTCGCTGAGCAGCCGCTTGCCGACCAGCTGGAGGAGCACATTGTTGTCGCCCTCGAAAGTGACATAGATGTCGAGGTCGGCGCGAAGTCCCACGAGACGGTTCTCGAACATGAAGCCCGCTCCGCCGCAGGCCTCGCGAGCCTCCTGGAGGGTGTCGAGCGCGTGCCAGGTCGACAGCGGCTTGAGGGCTGCCGCCAGGGTCTCGAGGTCCTCACGGTCATCAGGGGTGTCGATGCGGCCGGAGAACACGCCGTCGAACTTCTGCAGGAACTCGTCGTGCGCGAAGATCTGCGCGTAGGTCGTCGCCAGGCGCGGCAGCAGGCGGCGCTGGTGCTTGCCGTAGTCCATGAGCACGACCTCCTGGCCGTCTGCTCCGTCGAACTGGCGGCGCTGCGTCGCGTAGGTGATCGCGATCTTCAGCCCGAGAGCCGAAGCCCACGACGCGGCGCCGTCGAGCGAGACCCGTCCCTGCACCAGCGTGCCGAGCATCGTGAAGAAGCGGCGACCGGGGCTGTCGATCGCGCTCGAGTACGTGCCGTCGGCCGCCACATCGCCGTACTTGTTCAGCAGGTTCGTGCGGGGGATGCGGATGTGGTCGAAGCTGAGGCGGCCGTTGTCGATGCCGTTGAGTCCGCCCTTGAGTCCGTCATCCTCACGACCGATGCCGGGAAGATCGACGCCGTCTTCGCCGCGCAGCGGCACGTAGAAGCAGTGCACCCCGTGGTTCACGCCGTTCGTGATCAGCTGAGCGAACACCGTCGCCGCCACGCCGTGCAGCGCCGCGTTGCCGAGGTACTCCTTCGTCGCGCCGCGGAACGGCGTGTTGATCACGAACTCCTCGGTGCTCGGGTCGTACGTGGCGGTGGTGCCGACCGCTGCCACATCGGAGCCGTGCCCGATCTCGGTCATCGCGAAGGCGCCGGGGATCGAGAGATCCATGACACCGGGCAGCCACTTCTCGTGGTGCTCGGCGGTGCCGAGCTGCAGGATGGCGGAGCCGAACAGCCCCCACTGCACTCCCGACTTGATCTGCAGACTCGGATCGGCGACGACGAGCTCCTCGAAGCCGGCGATGTTGCCGCCGTTGTTGTCTTCTCCGCCGAGTGCGGTCGGGAACGCCCGGTGCACTGCCTTGTTCTCGACGAGCAGGTGCAGCTGGCTGAGCACACGCTCGCGGTGCTCGTCCTTGCTCAGCGCGTCATCGCGCCAGAACGCCGAATCCTTGATCAGCTCGCGCGCCTCGCGGCGCGTGTCGGCCCAGGTGCCCATCAGCAGATCGGTGACCCGGGCGACATCGAACCTCAGGTTCGCATCTGCGCTGTCGGTGTGCGGGCGAGTCGTCTTCGGACGGACGGCGGCGTCGACCATGAGCGTTCCTCTCAGAGGGAAGTAGGGATACTCCCATGGTAGGTCTGCCACAACCAGGAGCGAACTGCTGTGTGCGCATCCTCCAACAAGCTCCCGGGACGGCGCCCGGTCGGATTGTCGTCAGACCACAGTCTCAGCCCAGCCGCAGTCTCAGGCCTCGACGCGTGCGGGCGTGGGAGGCGCGGTCTGCGCCTGCTCCCACCGCCGTCTCGTCCCTTCGCTCAACCGCGCCCAGGTCCGATCGCGGATGAAGATCGAGTCGATCGCGATCATCGTCAGCGAGAACCACGGCAGCCCCATCAGCACGCCGATGCCGATGTGGAAGGAGAGGATGCCGATGAGGCCGATCAGCCGAGTGGGCCGTGTGAGCAGCATCAGCGGGAACGCCACCTGCAGGATGATCGAACCCCAGGTCGCCGCGACCACCATCGGGCCCCAGGTCGTGACCAGGTCACTCAGCACCGGCCATGTGCCGAACCGAGCGGTCTGCAGCGGGTTGTACACCGCGTAGCCCTCTTCCCAGGGCGCACCTCCCGCTTTGTAGAGAGCACCCGATGCGTACACGAAGCACACCTGCGCGGTCAGCGCCACGAGTGCCAGATTGTGGAAGACCGTTCCCAGGAGGGCGGGCTGGCTTCCCGGAGCGAACCACTCCCCCTTCTTGGCGCGACGTCTGGCATCGATCGACCAGCGAGCGGCCGGGTCGGCGAAGAACAGCAGGAGCAGCGCGATGCGGAACATGTTGTCGCCCTGATCGCCCACCATGTCGTTCGCCTCGATGAACCCGACCCAGAGGCAGAAGAACACCGGGAGGACGATCCGGAAACGCCAGCCGAGGACGAACAGCACCGCCAGCACGCCGAGCAGCAGATAGAGGGCGGTGTAGAGCGCGTCATTGCCCATCGCGGCATGGAACGCGCTGAAGATCCAGATCTTCGGGAACTCGCTGACGGGTTCGGCGAGTTCGCCGTTCCACGCCGACCCCGAGCCGAACGTATAGAGACGAGTGCTGAAGTTCGACGCGAGCAGGCCGATCGCTGTGACGCCGAAGAGGATGCGGGTGACCGCGAGACCGTAGAGGGCCTTCTTGCCGTTGAAGAGCCAGTCCCCCACGAACGCGGAGATCCGGTCGATCGCCGAGAGGACCATCGACCACAGTCCGCCGATCATCGACGAGGCGAAGCTCAGCAGGCGGGTCACGAAAGACCGGGGAGGCGGGGCGGCAGGCGCGGGCGTGCGCGGCGGCGAAGGCTCGGGCGCAGAGGCGGGTGGAGCGGATGCCGGAGCGGGCGCCGTCACGGTCGACCGCCCGGCAGCATCCTTCTTCCGGTCCCGGTTCGCGGCGCCGTTCGTCTGGGGCGCGGTCTTGGTGGGCGCGCTCACGGCTGGATCCTCTCGAACTGGGCGCGGAAGGTGTTCGCGAAGTTCTCGCGACTCTGCCCTTCCTCTTCTATAGGCAGGCGCCACCCGGTGGTCGAGAACGTGGGGTCGGGGCGCTGCGCGCTCGGATCGTTGCGATCCGCATAGGGCACCACGTTCTGGCGGCTCACGCGGTACTGGACCTTGATGACGGAGTCGGCGCCCCAGATCGCATAGGCCACCTGGGTGGCGTAGGCGGTGGAGAGGTGCTCTTCCGCCATGTACGCGTCGGTCGACGGGTTGTCGCCCTCGAGTTCGTCGAAGGAGCGCACCATCCACTCCTCCCAGCCATCCTCGGCGAAGTCGAGCCCGACGACGGCCTTCTGGTCGTCGTCCAGCTTGTTGTAGGCGTTCATCTGGCCGCTCGCGACCTCGCTCGACTGGATCCCCGCTCGGGGCGGGAAGAGGTTGTAGCGGATCATCGAGAGCTCGACGTCGGTGGCGCTCACCCACCCGGTCTCGATCTCCTCACCGTCCTTCTCGATGACGGCACGCACGTTGAAGTGGTAGTCGCCGTTGATGGGCTCGGGCGCGAAGACGCTCCACGACTGACCGAACATCGGCAGCATGTACCCGGCGAGGACTTCTTGCGTGGGGATCTCGCGGAGCGCCGAGTACGGAGCGATCCACAGGAACGACGCCCCCACGTGCCACAGGGTGAGCAGACACGCGGCGAACGCGATGAGCTTCACCCACCAGGTCGGGCGCGGTCGAGGGGCGGTCGCGGCGACCGCCGCATCCTGCACTTCGGGTGAGGTCTCAGTCATCGTGCCCATCCACATCCTTCTCACCGCTGAAGGTCGGGGCCGCCGCAGCGACGGCCCCGACCTCTCAGCGTTCCTGCACTGCGTTACTCCGTCTGGACGAGCGGCCGTCTGGAACGCGCGACCCTTGTCATTCCGAGTCCGAGCATCAGCAGCAGAGCCGCCAGCGCGATCCACCCGCCCTGGATCTCACCACCGGTGGTGGCGAGGCCCGTGGCCACGACCTGGAACGAGGCCGACACGCTGCCGGAGGTCGCTCCGGTCAGTGTCACGGCGTGGGTTCCGAGGTCGGTGCCGGAGGGGATCGTCCAGGTGAAGGTGACCGTGCCCTGCGCATCGGCGACCTGGGTGCCCAGTGCGATCGGCTCGGACGTCATCACACCGGTGACGGACTCGCCGGGCTGGAACCCGGTGCCGACCGCCGTCTGCTTCTCACCGCGCTCCAGAACCGGGACCTTGATCGTGATGGCGATCGGTCCGGTCGGGTCGGCTGCCGCGTCTGCAGACGCCGAGGCCTCAGCAGTCGCCGAGGCGGATGCCTCGGCAGCAGCCTCAGCGGAGGCATCAGCCGCCGCCGACGCGGACGCCGTGGCCGACGACGAGGCGTTGGCCGCCGCGGCCGCCGACGCGGTCGGATCAGCGTCAGCCGAAGCCGATGCGTCAGCCGCACTCGTCGAGGTCGCGTCGTTCTGCGCCGACGCCTGCGCCGCTGCCGCGGAGGCGGCCGACGCGTTCGCATCCGTCGTGGCCGTGGCCGAGGCATCCGTGGATGCGTCGTCCGTCGCCGCCGCAGACGCGGCCGCATCAGCCGTCACGTCAGCCGCCGCCGAAGCGGAACTCGTCGCATCGGCCAGAGCCGCAGCGACAGCCGCCGCCTGAGCCGCCGCGTTGCTGTCGTCATCAGCCTGAGCCGACGCCGCAGCGGATGCCGAGGCGTTGGTGTCGACCTCAGCCGACGGGTCGGCCGCAGCCGAGGCATCAGCCGTAGCCGCAGCGTCAGCCGTGGTCGCAGCGGATGCCTCGACCTCTGCCTCAGCGGAAGCATCAGCCGCCGCCGTCGCGGACGCCGTGGCCGACGACGAGGCGTTGGCCGCCGCGGCCGCCGACGCGTTCGGATCGGCATCTGCCGCCGCGGACGCGTCAGCCGCACTCGTCGAGGTCGCATCGTTCTGCGCCGCCGCCTGAGCGGCCGCTGCAGCAGACGCGTCCACATCCGTCGTGGCCGTGGTCGACGCGTCCGTGGATGCGTCGTCCGTCGCCGCCGCAGACGCGGCCGCATCAGCCGTCACGTCAGCCGCCGCCGAAGCGGAACTCGTCGCATCGGCCAGAGCCGCAGCGACAGCCGCCGCCTGAGCCGCCGCGTTGCTGTCGTCATCAGCCTGAGCCGACGCCGCAGCGGATGCCGAGGCGTTGGTGTCGACCTCAGCCGACGGGTCGGCCGCAGCCGAGGCATCGGCCGTGGCGACTGCGTCGGAAGAGGCGTCGGTCGATGCACTGGCGATCGCCGCCGCGCTCGAGTTCGATGCTGCGCTCGTCGAGGCGTCCGATGTCGCCGAGGCCTCAGCCGCAGTATCCGTCGTCGCGTCGGCCAGCGCCGCAGCCTGAGCCGCTACCGCCGCACCGGCGTTCGCCTCCGAGGTGGCGTCCGCCGTGGCTGCCGTGGACGATGTCGCCGTCGCCGCCGACTCCGCCGCAGCCTCAGCCGTCGGGTCAGCCGCAGCCGATCCCTCTGCCGTGGCGTCCGCGAACGCCGCCGCCTGCGCGGCCGCTTCAGCGATCGCGTCGGTCGATGCATCGGCGTTCGCCGACGCGGATGCCGACGCCGCCGCGTTCGTGTTGGCCGCAGCCTCGGACGAGGCATCCGTCGACGAGTCGGCGATGGCCGCCGACTCCGACGACGCCGCCGAGTTCGACTCCGCCGCCGTCGATGCATCCGCGTTCACGTCATCCGACGCGTCGGCCTGAGCCGCCGCCTGCGCAGCAACTGCCGCCGAGGCGTTGGCCGTCGACGTGACATCGGTCGTCGCGGCCGACGAGGCATCCGGCGTCGCCGCCGCATCCGCCGCCGAGGTGGCGTCCGAGGTCGCCGCCGCTGAGGCCGCCGACGTCGCGTCTGCGAGGGCCGCGGCCTCAGCCGCCGCCTGCGCCGACGGGTCGCCGTCTGCGGTCGCGTCAGCCGAAGCGGATGCCGATGCAGCCGCGTTGGTGTTGACGTCACCCGGGTCGCCCGCGGTCACCTCGGTGGTGTCCGTGTCGCTGGACGCGCCGGATGTCGCGGTGAGCAGGTAGCCCGCGCCGGGCTCGGCATCAGCCGGAACCGGGTAGTTCTCCGTGAACGCACCGAACTCGTCAGTGGTCGCGATGACCGGGCCTCCGATGTCCGCTCCCCCGCCTGGCGCGGTGAGCTGCAGCGACACGGTGGAGTTCACCGGCCAACCCGTGCCGGTGACGGCGAGGTTGGTACCTGCCGGAACCGACGAGGCCGCGTCGACGACGACAGGAGCAGCCGTCACCTCGGTCGTGTCGGTGGCTGTCTGCGTGCCCGCGCTCGCGGTGACCGTGTATCCCGTGCCCGCGGGAGTTCCCGCCGGCACCGGATAGTCGATCGCGAAGCCGCCGAGAGCACCGGTCGTCACCGTCTGGGGCGTGCCGATGACCGCACCACCGGGGGCTGTCAGCTGCACGGTGACCTCGGTGTCGGCCGGCCACTCAGCACCGGTGATCGCCAGGTCCGTCCCGGCCTCGACGGTCGCGGCCGCGTCGACGGTCGCCGCTGCGGTCACCTCCGTCGTGTCGGTCGCCGTCTGGGTGCCGACGGTCGCGGTGATCGTGTAGCCCGTGCCCGGCGTCGCCGAGGCGGGAACCGGGTAGTCGAGCGTGAACCCGCCGTCGCCATCGGTCGTGACCGTCTCAGGACCGCCGACGGTCGCTCCGCCCGGAGCGGTCAGCTGCACCGAGACCTCGGTGTTCGCCGGCCAGCCGGTGCCGGTGACGGGAAGGCTCGTGCCCGCCTGCACCGTGTCCGCGGCATCCACCGCTGCCGCGGCGGTCACCTCGGTCGTGTCCTCAGCCGTCTGGCCGCCGACCGTCGCGGTCACGGTGTACCCCGTGCCCGGGGTCGCCGACGCGGGAACCGGGTAGTTCAGCGTGAACCCGCCGTCGCCATCGGTCGTGACCGTCTCGGGACCCCCGACGTCAGCGCCGTCCGGGTCCGTCAGCTGCACCTCGACGACGGTGTTGGCCGGCCAGTTCGCACCGGTGATGGGGAGAGAGGTTCCCGCCTGCACCGTGTCGGCCGCATCCACCGCAGCGGCGGCCGTCACCTCGGTGGTGTCGATCGCCGTCTCGGCGCCAGCGGTCGCGGTGACCGTGTACGCCGTTCCGGGCGTTGCCGACGCGGGCACCGGGTAGGAGAGCGTGAACTCACCGTCGCCGTTCGTCGTGACCGTCTCGGGGCCACCGACGTCCGCGCCTCCGCCCGGAGCCGTCAGCTGCACCGAGATCTCGGTGTTCGCCGGCCAGTTGGAGCCGGAGACCGCGAGATCGGTGCCTGCCTGAACGGTCGGCGCCGCATCGATCGAGGCGACCGGAGCGTTCGTCACCTCGGTGGTGTCCGTCGCCGTCTGCGCGCCCAGCGTCGCGGTGACCGTGTAGCCGGTTCCCGCAGGAGTTCCGGCCGGAACGGGGTAGCCGAGCACGAAGGCACCCGACCCGTCCGTCGTGACGAGCTCGGGGCCGCCGATGTTCGCGCCGCCGCCGGGAGCGGTCAGCTGCACCGAGATCTGTGTGTTCGCGGGCCAGTTGGTGCCCGAGACGCCGAGGTCGGTTCCGTCCTGCACGGCAGGTGCCGCATCGATCGCTGCCGCGGCGGTCACCTCGCTGGTGTCCGTCGCCGTGCTGGTGCCGTCGGTCGCCGTGACGATGTAGCCGGTGCCGGGCACGGTCGAGGCCGGGATGAAGACCGTGCCGGTGAAGTTGCCCGACGCGTCGGTGGTCACCGGCGCTGATTCGTTGACCGGAGTTCCGTCCGGTGCTGCCACCTGGATCGTCACCTGGGTGTTGGCCGGCCAGCCGGAGCCGGTGACCGGAAGATCGGTTCCGGCCTGCACGGTGGATGCGGCGTCGATAGCCGCGACTGCCGCCGCCGCTGCCTTGACGGTCGACGACGCGAGATCGAGTTCGACCCCTCCGCCCACGGCCGGGAGCAGATCGATGGCGAGCGCGCGCACGGTGAAGCTGTCACCGGGGATGTCTCCCGGCTCGGACTGCTCGTTGATCGTGATGGTCGCGATGCCGGACAGCACGCCCTGCAGCACGGGGTCCAGCGTCGAGAGCACGGGGCCGGTGACCGCTGCGAGGGCCGGCTGGACGAGCGGGATGACGCTGGTCAGCGCGGTGTTCACCAGAGGGCCGGTGGTCGTGGTGACCGCCGTGGTCACAGCGCTCACCACCGGGTTGAGCAGCGCACCGATGTTGAGCCCGGCGAGCGAGATGTCGGTGGTCACCGTCGGAACCGGCGTGGCCGTGCCCGCGAACTGAGCGAGCGAGCCGGCGATCGTGACATCGCCGGAGACCAGGTCGATCCCGGTGAGCGGGTTGGTGAGGTCCACCCCGACGGTGAGCGTGACCGCCAGCGAGTCGAGGGTGGAGTCGAGGATGGTCGCGACCTTGCCGTTGAGGCTGTTCGGGTGCGTTCCGGTCAGAGCAGAGGTGATCCCCTGCTGGATGGCGGCGATCGTCGTCGCAGACAGCACAGGGGTGTTCGCGGGAAGCGAGTTGAGGTCGGCTCCTGCGCCCGTCTCCACGAGGATCTGAGCGAGGTCGACCGAGATCGTCCCGTCGCTCAGGTCGACGAGCACCGAGCCCGTGGTGTTCTCGAGCGGCTCCGTCAGGAGCTCCGTGACGACCGTCGCCCCGACTGTGTCGAGGCCGGCGATAGCGACCGTTCCGCCCGTCGCCTCGAAGGCGGCGACGAGGGGCACATCCGGAATCGCGTTGATCGTGTTGACCACGGTCGTGACGAGCCCGGTGAGCGCTCCGCCGGGACCGGCGAGGTCGCTGACCGGGGTCACCGTGCCCTGGATGGCCGTGCCCAGAGTGGTCGCGAGCCCCGCGACCAGGTTGCTGTGCAGGTCGAGGTCCAGGCCCGCGATGCGGTATTCGGAGCCGGCGACGCCGGCGTTCGACTCCGCCCGCGATGCGAGGGCTCCGATGCTGACCGACGCTTCGTCGAGGACGGCGTCGGTGAGACCGGCGACGCTGAGCTGGTCGAAGAGATCGGTGAGTTCGAGGGTGGCGGGGTTGACGCTTCCGTCGATCGCCCCCGCATCAATCGCACCACCGGAGGTGATCGCGCCGGAGGACGCGATCGACTGGGTCTGCGTGGGTGAGGAGCTGAAGCTCTGCGCGCCCCCCAGATCGCCCAGCTGCAGCAGACCGGGCGACGTGCCGTCGGTCAGCAGCGGCACGTTGAGCGTGCCCACGTCGATGCTGAGCGCCTCGAGCACGTCGAGGTCGAGACCGCCGAGCTCAGGGCCGACCGCGGCCGGGTTGCTCGTCAGCGTGTGCCCGAGTGCGGCGACGTCCAATCCGCCGAGCAGGTCGGCCGGCAACTGGATGATCTGTCCCTGCGCGACCGACGGATCGTTCGGATTCGCGTCATCGAGCGCATTCGCCGCCGTCGGTACCAGTGCACCCGCAAGGATCATCGCGCCGACGGTCACGCCGGCGATGCCTCCCCCGATGGCTCTGCGTCGCCGCAGAGTCTTCCCCTCCAAGAATTCCATTCGCCTCTCCCGTGATGCAGATGTTCCGCGTCACAAGGCCCTCCCCAGGCGTCGACAGGTGCCGACCGAGCGCATGTCCAGACAGTATTGCCGGATCGGGAATGTTAAGTCCAGCGATTGTCCAGTGATCTTTCAGGAAACGTCATCAGGTGAGACATTTCGTCATCGGTCATTGAGACCTGCCCACAGGTCTGTTGGCGAGGACGCTTTTGCCAGGACGAATAGGAGGGGTCCAGCGCACTCCGCGCAGGCGCGACACGCACTCCGGCCACACGACGAAACCGCCCTGCAGACCGAGGTCTGCGGGGCGGTTCAGGGCGTGAAGCGAGGGCTACAGAGCGAGCCCGTCGCCGAATCGGAAGAGCGGATCAGCGGTGTCGAACGGCACATCGGGTCGCGAGGCGACGACCGCGGCCATCGACCTCGGCAGGTCGAACGGGAGCCTGCCCTGCGCGCTCGCGACGCCGCTCAGCACATCGAGCAGCGCCGCCCCTGAGACCCCCCAGTTGACGGTGACGGCCGCCGCACCGGCCACGATCGGTTCGAGAATAGGCGGTCGATCGGCGAGCACATCGACCACGGTCGGCACGGCTCCGGCGATGGCGCCGACATGCGCGAGCACCTCGTCGGAGAACTCGAGCGACCCCGCATGGAAGAAGTTCTCGAAGGTCGTGTCGCGCTGCTCGAACGGCGCCTGGAGACGGAGGATCGCCAGGTCGGCCTCGTCGACGGTCGCCACGACGTCGCCGTACGCGGCTGCGACGGATGGTTCGATCCCCTCGACGTAGAGCTTGATCCCGGGGGCGAAGGGCAGCGAGCCATCGTTCGTCAGCACGGTCACGGAGGCGCGCTGGGCCGCCTCTCCCGCGGCGCGGAACTCCGCGCTGCCGACGATCTCGTCCGCCGCGTCCTCGTCGACGAACGGGTTCTCGAAGAGCCCGAGCTCGAACTTCTCCCGCAGGATCCGTCGCGCGGAGAGGTCGAGCCTCTCCTCCGAGACCGAGCCCTCGGCGACCAGCCCGAGCAGCAGTTCGGGGCAGTCCTCGCCACCGAACTGATCGACACCCGCATCGAGCACCTTGAGCATCCGCTCTCGCGGCGTCAGATCCTCCACGCCCCAGGCGCGGGCAGGGAACGGCTGGCCGAAGATCTCCGCATCGTTGATCAGACCCCAATCGGTGCACACCAGGCCGTCGAACCCGAATCGCTCGCGCAGCAGCCCGGTGATCACCGACCTGTTGAAGCCGAACCCGACCTCCTCGTACTCGGTGCCGACGGGCATGCCGTAGTACGGCATCATCTGACGCGTGCCGGCGGCCAGTGCATCCTCGAAGGGCTTGAGGTGCAGGTCGAACGCATCCCCGGGATACACCTGCTCCCGCCCGTACGGGAAGTGCGGGTCCTCGCCGTCGAGCTGCGGCCCGCCGCCGGGGAAGTGCTTGGTCATGGTCGAGACCGATCCGGGACCGAACGAGTCGCCCTGGAACCCGCGGATATATGCCGCTCCCAGAATGCCCGTCAATTCGGGGTCTTCGCCGAACGTCGCCGTCTGCCGCGCCCACCTCGGTTCTGTGGCGAGGTCGACCTGCGGGTGAAGGGCGACCCGCAGGCCGACAGCCGTATATTCCTGACGAGCGATATCTGCGAACCGTTCGACCAGCTCGGGGTCACGGGTGGCTGCGAGACCCAGGGTCTCCGGCCACTGCGAGAACGGTCCGGCGAGGATCGACGCCCCGGGATTCTCGCTGAACGAATGCCGCGGGTCGGTCGACAGCGTGACCGGGATGCCGAGCCGGGTCGAGGCCGCCAGCCGCTGCAGCTCGTTCTGCCAGGCGGCTATCTCTCGCCCGGTGGGCGCCGCCCCGAGCAGGTTGAAGTGCGTCATGTTCTTGAGGTCGATGAACTCGCGAGCGCTCGGTGTGCCGAAGATCGGGTTCGCCTCATCGAGGTCTCCGATCGCGATCATCGTGTGGAAGAACAGTCCGGCCTTCTCCTCGACGGTCATCTCGTCGAGGAGGAGCTGCACTCTCTCATCGACGGGCAGGGCCGCGTCGAGCCACGGTCGGGCAGTGGTCACGTCGGTGTCGGTCATGGTCACTTGACTCCGTTGATGCGGTAGACGAGAACGGCGCCGGCGAGTGCGACGAGCGCTCCGAAGAGGTACCAGGTCGTGTAGCCGCCCAGCGGCGTCGCGGCGCCGAGAGCGATGATGCTCGGCGCGATGGCCGGGGCGATCGACTGGGGAAGGGCGTTGGCGATGTTGAGCACGCCGAGGTCCTTCGCCACGTCGTCGGGGTTGGGCAGCACTTCGGTCGCCAGCGCGAGATCGACCGACAGGAACGACCCCGCACCGAGTCCGATGATGGCCTGAGCGACGATGACGACGGCGATCGACGGAGCGATCGCGAGGATGACGAGGCCCACGACCATGATGACGCCGGCGATCGCGACGAACGGCCGGCGCTTGCCGATCTTGTCGGAGAGGAATCCGCCGAGCGGCGCGGAGATAGCCATCGCGGCCATGGAGGCGAGGTTGGCGATCAGGATCGTGCCGACTGCGCCCTGCTCGTCGAGCTGGAACTTGGTCACCAGGTAGAGCGGCAGGAAGGTGGCGATGCCCGCGTAGCCGAACATCACGAAGAACTTCGTGAGCCAGGTCCATCCGAAGTCGGGGTGCTTGCGGGGGTTGAACACGAACGAGCCGAAGAACGTGCCGACCGTGAAGCGCGTGGCGGGCTTCTCGGTGAGACGACGGTCCTTGAGGGTGAGCACGAACACGATGACGAGGATCAGCGCGATGGCACCGGGGACGAAGAAGCGCTCGAAGTCGCCGGGGAGGAAGTTGACGATGAAGCTGCCGGCGAGGATGCCGATGGGGGTCGTGATGCCGATGATGCCCGACACCTTGCCACGGCTCGAGACCGGCACCTGATCGGGCAGGGTCGCGTTGGCCGCCGCGAGCACGGCGTTCATGGATGCCTGCACGAGGCACCACGCGAGGAGAACGACGAGCACCGAGGTCGCGGCGCCGATGATCGCGAAGCCGCCGAGGCCGACGATCGCACCGCCGAGGATCCAGGGGCGACGCATGCCCCACCGCGAGGTCGTGCGGTCGGAGAGGCGACCGACGAGGGGATTCGCGACGAGCGCGAAGGCCGCACCGACACCCATCACCAGTCCGAGGCTCGCCTCGGTGTTGGTGGGGTCGAGCCGCTGGATCTTGAAGGCCATCGACACCATCACCGGGGTGAGTAGGGCGAGGTAGACGCCGAAGTTCACGGCGGCGAGTCCGGGGGTGTAGCCACGGGGCGTCTTCAGCGGGGTGGTGCCGGGAACTTTGAAACCGGTCGTTCCTACGGCGGCCGCGGTGGCGGCCGATGACAGCTCTGTCACGGGTGGATCCTTTCGGGCAAGGTGCGCCGGTCATCTGCGACACGACGTGAGGATGACATTACCGGAATGTCGACCGATTGGTAAGTGAATGTCTACCGATTGGTAATGAGAGAGAATGAGAGGGAAGGGTGGACGGGATGACGACAGCAGCCACGACGGGCTCGCGCCAGGCGCGCGCCGCGGCCACGCGTCAGCGGATCGTGGACGCGGCCCGAGAGCTCTTCGTCTCGAACGGATACCGTTCGACGTCCCTGCGCGACATCGCCGCCGCGGCATCCGTGAGCCATCCGGGGCTGCTCGGACACTTCGCGTCGAAGGACGACCTGCTCGCCGAGGTCGTCGCCGGTTTCGAGGACGACAACGAACGGGCATTCGACCTGCTCGCTGCGGCATCCGATTCCGGTGAACTGATCTTCGCGGACGTGGCTCGACGCAACGCGCGCACCCCCGGCTACCTCGAGCTCTTCGCCGCACTCACCGGGGAAGCATCCGCCTCCGGACACCCGGCGCACGAGCGGATGCGCCAGCGGTATGCACGCCTGCACCGCCTCAGCACGGATGTCCTCGAAGATGCGGCGCTGCATGGGACGATCGGCGCCGACCGCGACGTCGCGGACGAGTCCGTGCGTCACAGCGCGGGCTGGGACGGGCTGCAGCTGATCTCTCAGTATCTGCCTGACCGGGTCGACGTCGTGCAGATGCTCGAGGAGCGCGAATCCCTGTGGGCACTGCCCTACGGGTGGCGGGATGCCGACAGCCCCGACCCTTCTCCGACCGCTGCCGGCCCCTTGCCGCCTGTGTTCGGAGAGCCCGCCGTCGACGACTCCCCGGGATACGAGGTGGGACGGCGCCGCCGCGCGCAGATCCTCGCCGACGCCTCACGCCTGTTCTCCCAGGACGGCTACGGGGACACCAGTCTTCGGGACATCGCTCAGGCTGTCGGCGTCTCGAAGTCCACTCTGCTCCACCACTACCCGTCGAAGGAACTGCTGCTCAGCGCGGTGCTCTCCGAGCGCGACAGCGCGATCCGTGTGCGCAGCGAGTCCACCCATGCCGAGCGAGCCGCCGACGCGCTGCGCGCGATCCCACTCGGAGCACGGGTGAGCGCACTCGACGAGCCCGGCCTCATCGAGGTCTACGCGGTGCTCTCCTGCGAAGCGGTGCCGGCCATGCACCCTGCGCACGACTACTTCGCCACGCGGTTCTCCCAGGCGATCGACTACTTCACCGAGCTGTTCCGTCTCGCCCGCATCGACGGCGATCTGCCCGAGCACCGCGACCCCGAGCACGAGGCGATCTGGCTGATCGCCCTGTGGGACGGCCTGCAGTACCAGTGGCTCTACGACCGCGGGGCCGTCGACGTCGGCGCCCACCTGCGCGCGCATCTCGAAGACGTGCTGCCGAGCTGAACGGCGCCCTGCGTCAGCCGGCCGCGATGACGGCGAGCACGCCCTCTCCGTAGGCATCCCGCTTCTTGGCGCCGATCCCCGTGATCCCGTCGAGGTCGGCCAGCGAAGCCGGACGATGCTCGGCGAGCGCACGCAGCGTCGCATCGCCGAAGACGATGTACGCCGGAACGCCCTGCTCGCGCGCCGTCTCGGCGCGCCACGCCCGCAGCGCCTCGAAGAGCGGGCGGTCGGACTGATCGAGCGCGTCCGCCGCACTCGCCTTGCGTGCCCGCGGCGACGAAGCGGGGCGTCCGATCGTGTCCTTGCGCAACGGCACCGGGGTCTCGCCCTTCAGCACGCCGGCCGACTGCTCGCCCGGAGCGAGCGTGCCGTAGTCGCCCTGCGCCACGATGATCCCCCGTGCGAGCAGCTGGCGGACGACGCTGCGCCAGTCCTGGTCGGAGAGGTCGGCGCCGATTCCATAGGTCGCGAGCTTCTCGTGCCCCTGCTGACGGATGCGCTCGGTCGAGGCTCCGCGGAGGATGTCGATCAGATGCCCGGCTCCGAAGGCCTGATTGCGCTCGCGCTTGAGCCGCACGATCGTCGAGAGCAGCTTCTGTGCCGGGATCAGGCCGTCGAAGGTCTCGGTCTCGTCGAGGCACGTGTCGCAGTTGCCGCACGGCTGCGAGTCCTGCCCGAAGTAGCCGAGAAGGTTCTGGCGGCGGCACTCGACCGTCTCGCACAGCGCGAGCATCGCGTCGAGGTGCTGCCCCAGGCGCATCTTGAACGTGCGATCGCCCGGGCTCTGGTCGATCATGCGGCGCTGCTGCACCACGTCGCCCAGGCCGTACGCCATCCAGGCGATCGACGGCTCGCCGTCACGGCCCGCGCGACCGGTCTCCTGGTAGTAGCCCTCGACGGACTTCGGCAGGTCGATGTGAGCGACGAAGCGCACATCGGGCTTGTCGATTCCCATGCCGAAGGCGATCGTCGCGACCATCACGACGCCGTCCTCGCGCAGGAACCGGGACTGGTTCTTCGCCCGCACCTCGGCCGGAAGACCGGCGTGATACGGCAGGGCGTCGAAGCCCTGAGCGGCGAGATAGGTCGCGGTCTGCTCGACGGACTTCCGGCTCAGCGCGTAGACGATGCCGACCGAGCCCTCCGGCTGCGCACGGATGAACGAGACGAGCTGCTTGCGCGGATCGACCTTGGGCACGATCCGATACTGGATGTTGGGCCGGTCGAAGCTGGCCACGTAGTGCTGCGCGGCGTCGAGACGCAGTCGCTCGGTGAGCTCCTTGTGCGTCGCCCGGGTGGCGGTGGCCGTGAGCGCCATGCGCGGAACACCGGGGAACCGCTCGCCCAGATCGCCGAGTGCGAGGTAGTCGGGGCGGAAGTCATGACCCCACTGCGACACGCAGTGCGCCTCGTCGATCGCGATGACGCTGAGCGTGCCGCGCTGCAGCAGGGCGGTCGTCTGCGGCGAGGACAGCCGCTCGGGGGCGACGTAGATGAGGTCGAGCTCGCCGGCGACGTACGCCCGTTCGACCTCGCGCCGCTCTTCGATCGCCTGGGTCGAGTTGAGATAGGCGGCGTTGACGCCGTTGGCCCGGAGCGCGTCGACCTGGTCGTGCATGAGAGCGATGAGCGGGCTGATCACGAGGCCGGTGCCCTCGCGCACGAGTGCGGGCACCTGATAGGTGACGCTCTTGCCGCCGCCGGTGGGCATGAGCACGACAGCGTCACCGCCCGAGATGACCTGATCGACGATCGCGGCCTGATCGCCGCGGAACTCGTCGTAGCCGAAGACCGTGTGCAGCGCCTCGGCCGCGGTCGCGTATCGGCTGGGGGCGGCCTGTCGCGCGGCCGTCGCCGTCACCCCGGGAGCAGACGAGCGTGCGGATGAGCGCGCGGACGCCGATCCGACCGGCGTCACGGGACCCTGGCCCCAGTCGAGCGGCGGCTCGTACCCGGCGCCCTGCGGCTCCCAGTCCATCGGCTCGGGCGGCTCGGAGGGCTCCCACCCTGCGCCGTCCCACGGCTCGTCGGCGTAGGGCAGATCCTCGTACGGGTCACGGGGAGTCTGCGGCATCCCTCCAGCGTAACGACCCCCGCCGACGTCGGCCGCGCCTGTGGACGCTCAGCGGGCGTAGGTTTGTGGCAGACGCCCGAAGGAGCCCCGATGACCGACATCACCGTCACCCGCAACGACGACGCCTCCCGTTACGAGATCCACTCGGATGAGACGCTCGCCGGCTTCGCCGAGTTCGAGCTGCGTCCGAGCGCGATCCGCTTCATCCACACCGAGATCGACCCCGCGTTCCAGGGTCAGGGACTCGCGGGGATCCTCGCTGAGCGCGCCCTGACGGATGCCGCGGCATCCGGCGACGCGATCGTGCCGCTCTGCCCGTACATCGCGAAGTACCTGACGACGCATGAGATCCCGGGCGCCGAGATCCGCTGGCCCAAGCGGCCCGGCGCTGCTCCGACGGAGGCGTGATGATCGGCGAACGACGCATCGTCCTCGAGCCACGCGAGGTGCCGCTCGGCGGGGTGCGCGGGATGAACGTGCTGCGCGTGCTGCCGCATCGCAACCTCCCGACCATCGGGGCGTGGTGCTTCCTCGACCGGTTCGGCCCCGCCGACACCAGGATGCGGGTCGAACCGCATCCGCACATCGGTCTGCAGACCGTGACCTGGCCGCTGGTCGGAGAGATCCGTCACCGGGATTCGGTCGGCAGCGACGCCGACCTCCGCAGGGGCCAGCTGAACCTCATGACCGCCGGCAACGGCATCTCGCATTCGGAGTACTCGATCGGCGATGATCCGATCCCCCTCGACGCCCTGCAGTTCTGGGTGGTGCTGCCCGAGAGCGCACGGCACGGCGCTGCCGGTTTCGAACGGCACACCGAGCTGCCACAGCTGCCGCTCCCTGCCGACGAGGGTCAGGACGCCACCGCCACCGTCGTCCTCGGCGAGTTCGCCGGCACCTCATCGCCCGCCACCGTGCACACCCCGATCGTCGGCGCGGAGATCCGGATCCCCGCGGGCGCTCGTCTGCACCTGCCCTTGCGTTCAGGATGGGAGCACGGCCTCATGCTCGTCGAGGGCGATGCCGTCGTCGCCACGCACGGGATGTCGTCGAACGACATGCTGTACCTCGGCGACTCGAGGGACTCGGTCGAGGTGTCCAGCGCACAGGGAGCGCTGCTGTTCCTCATCGGCGGCGAGCCCTTCGAGGACGAGATCGTGATGTGGTGGAACTTCGCCGGACGCACGCACGAGGAGATCGTCGAGGCTCGCACCGAGTGGGAGGCGGCCTCCGCGCGGTTCGGTGTCGTCGAAGGGCACGACGTCCGCATCCCCGCTCCGCCTCTTCCCGACGTGCGGCTGATGCCGCGCGGCCGCAAGATCTGACGGCTCTGACTGCGACACCGCGCCCTGCGCGCGACGCGACGCGGCCTCGACGCGGCCTCGACGATGCGGCGACCGCACGCGACGGCGCCCCGCGCTCCGAAGAGCACGGGGCGCCGGCGCTGATCGCTACTGCGCGTCGACCGTCACGATCGTGCGCACGGCGGACTCGCCGTACTGCACGAGGCCGAGGTACCGGGTGCCGGCGGTGAGGCCGGTCCAGCTCAGTTCGTAGCTCGTCGCCTGGCCGCGGACGGCCTCGATCGGGTTCGGGGTCGCGGTGAACGCCCCTTCGCCCTCGGGCTGCACGTTGGCGTAGGTCATGTCCCACGTCATCGGGGCCGAGGTCGAGTAGACGTTCGCGACCACCAGGTAGGTGCCCGCCGTCGGAGCCGGGAGTGTGACCTGCTCATCCGCCGAACCGGTCGCCGACTGCCAGCGCTCGTAGTAGCGCAGGTCGTCGGCGCTCACGACCCGGTAGACGGTCAGGTCGAGGTCGCTGCCCGCGTCATCCAACGAGTCGAGGTCGAAGCGCGAGAGCGTCGTGCCCTCCGGCACGTCGACGATCCACGACACGTCCTTGTTCTCATCGCCCGACGCCTCATCGCCCGAGTGTCCGACGACACGGCCGTCGGGGTCCTCCAGCAGGCTGAACGGCGTGAGTCCCGAGAGCCCGAGCGCCAGAGCGCCGTCGACGCCGGGGGTGATCTCGACCGTGGTCGCCCCCTCGACTCCGGTGCCCTCGACCTCGGCCGGCGCGTCGGCCGTCACGGGGAAGACCGCGATCGGCGAGCGCACCGAGTTGCTCTTGCTCGTCCAGGTGAGCGACCCGGTCGCCCACTGCTCGACGGGAGCGCTCTGGTTGTCGAACGTGACCGTGTAGGTCGCGGTCTGGCCGGGCTTGGTGAACTTCAGCGTCGAGGGCTCGACGGTCACGTCGACGCCGGGCAGATCGACGGATGCCGTGAACGTGCCCTTCTCGGTCGCCGTCACCGTGCGGGTGACGCTCTGCGCGCTCGCGAGCGATCCGATCGAGAACGATGCGATGTTCAGGTCGCTGCCGTCGATCGGCTCGACGCCGTCGAACTCCGCCAGACCCTTGCCCTCGAGGAACGCGGCCCAGTCGGGCACGTCGTTCAGGTAGAGCAGGCCCGGGTTGAAGTAGCGCTTCGGGTCGACCTGGCCCGCGCCCTGCTGGAACGGGTCCTTGTTGGCCGAGCCGTCGGGGTTCACCGTGTCGTAGGCGGTCGTCATCATGGCCGACTTGACCTCAGCCGGCTTCGCGTTGGGACGCTCGCCGAGATACAGCGCCGCGAGACCGGCGATGTGCGGTGACGCCATCGACGTGCCCGACAGGATGCCGAAGGTCGGCGCCTCTCCGGGCCCGTTCTGCGTGGCCGCGAGGATCGCGACGCCGGGGGCTGCGATGTCGGGCTTCATGATGTCGCTGCCGTCGGCGAGCATCGGGCCACGGCTCGAGAAGCCGGCGATCTGGGGCACCGGGGTCACGACACCGGTCGTGTTCTCACCGACGAGCGTGATCGGGCGATCGGCGCCGCCCTGCACATAGGTGAGCACGGCTGCGCGATGCACGGACGAGAGGTGCACGGTGGGCACCGCGTGGAAGTCGTTGTCGAGCGAGTCCGCACCACCGGGCACGTTCACGAGCACGACGCCCATGCCGCCGGCATCCTTCACGACCTGCGACTTCTCGGCGCGGGCGTTGCCCCCGCGGTCGCAGACCACGATGTGACCCGTGACCTTCGCCGCATCCAGCGTGCCCGGAAGGCACAGCGCGGCATCGGCGGCAGCCTGTCCGGCAGCCGGCGCGTCACCCGCGTAGATCGACGGCCCGGTGACGGTCGTGCCGAACGGCACGCTCACCGATGCGCCGGCCTGGGCGAAGCCGTCGAACTGCACGGTGCCCTCCCACGTCGGGATCGTCGATGCCGCGACCGTGGTGTACCAGGGGGAGGCGTGGTCGGCGGTGACGGAGTCGGGACCGTCGTTGCCGGCGCTCGTGGCGACGAAGACGCCGGCTGCCGCCGCGTTGAAGAACGCGATGTCCTCGGGGGCGAGCACGGTGGATGCCGCTCCGCCGCCGATCGAGTAGTTGATCACGTCGACGCCGTCGGCGACCGCCTGGTCGATGGCGGCGATCAGGTCGCTGCCCGCGCAGATGTCGTCGGTGGTGACGGCCTCATCGGGCCCGACGTAGCAGGCCTTGTAGGCGGCGACCTTGGCTCCGGGGGCGACCCCCGAGATCTTGCCGAAGTCGACGTCCTCGATCGAGGCCTTCACGCCGAAGTTGCCGGCCGCCGTGCTCGCGGTGTGCGAACCGTGGCCGTCGCCGTCGCGCGGCGAGAGGTAGTCGTACTGGAAGTCGAATCCGGCCGCCTCGGCGCCGGTGTAGAAGTACTGGGCTCCGATGAGCTTCGACGAGTAGTCGCCCTTGTCCCACTCCTGAGCCTCGACCATCGTGCTCTGGAACTGGCCGCCGTCGGACTTGTCGAAGTAGACGAAGGTGCCGTCGGTGTACGGCTGACCGCCCTTGTGGCGCTTGTCGTTCTTCGGCTGCTTCTTGAGCTTCTTGCCCTCGAAGGAGGGGTGCTCGGGAGCGATGCCCGTGTCGATGACACCCACGACTACGCCCTCGCCGGCCTTGTCGACGCCGCCGGTCTGCTGCCAGACGCCGCCACGCCCCTTCTTGTCATCGCCGAGGCCGAGGAAGTCCGTCGACGTCTGCGCGTCGGGGTGACGGATGAAGTCGGGGTAGACGTCGTACACGTCCTTCGACGCCCGCAGCTTGTCGACCTGCGCGCCCGTGAGCTCGGCACTGAAGCCGTTGAGCACGACCTGGTAGCTGATCTCGGGAGTGACTCCCGCCTCCTGCGCGACCGTCTGCTGCTCGGCCTCGAGGTGCTGCACGTAGCGCTGCGAATCCTGCGACTGCGTCTCGAGCTGCTCGCCTTCGGCGGGCTTGGTGGCCTTGAGCCCGTTGACGTCGCCGGTGTAGCTCGCGAGCGGATCGGACTTCAGCACGACGATGTAGTGACCGGGCGTGCCGTCGACCGGAGTGGGGTTTGTCACCTCCTCCGTGCCTGCGTAGCCTGCGGTTGCCGTCGATGCGATGAACAGCGTTGCCAGGGTGGTGGCCGCTGCCATCCGGAGGGGTGTTCGACCCATGTGCTTCTCCCGATGATCACGGTGCGACTGCGGTGCCGCACCGCCGTTCAAGCTACGCCCGGCTTCCGTCCACACACCAGGGTCGGGGATTATTCCTGGACGAACGGCCAGCCGTGTCGACAATGGTCGACAGTAGGCTGGAGGGGTGGCCCCCTCCCCCGTTCTGACGACCCGCGTGCTGCTGGTCTGCGCCGCGATCGGCGTCGCCACGGGCATCCTCGGGGGGATCGCCGGGCTCATCACGCCGATCGTCATCGTGGGCGCTCCGTATCTCTACGGACTCGTGCTCGGCTCGCACGTGCTGCCGGGGATCATCGCTCAGGAGGTGCTGCGCCGCCCCTTCGTGGCCCTCGTCACGCACGTGTTCGCCGCCCTCATCTCGAGCGCGTTCAATCCCGCCTGGACGCTGCGCTTCATCGGCACCGCGCTGCTGTTCGGGGCGATCCAGGAGGGCATCGCCGCGCTCACCCGCTACCGCTCCTGGGGCCCTTGGCGCTTCTTCATCTCCGCAGCGATCATCGGGGTCATCGTGGCCGTCGTGGTGTTCTTCGCCGTCGACCTCGCGACCTTCCCGCTGTGGGCGGAGATCTCCTACCTCGTGATCGCGGTGCTCGGTCCGATCGCGTGGACCGCAGCAGGACTCGCGATCGGATCGTCTCTCAGCCGCGCAGGCGTCGCTCGGCGCTGATCACGGCGTCCGACCCTTCCGAGCCGTCCGGCCTGTGCAGATCAGGTAAGGCTCAGCTAAGTTAGTACGGTACCGATCCGCTGAAACCGGGGTTATGCCGTGCGCTCATCTGCGCCTCTCCTCCGCGTGCGTGACCTCTCGATCACCCACGCCGATGCTGTGCACCCCTCGCCGCGGGACGTCACCTTCGACATCGATGCCGGCGAGGTGGTGCTGCTGCTCGGCCCTTCGGGTTCGGGCAAGTCGACGCTCACGCTCGCGCTCAACGGGCTGATCCCGCACGCCGTGCCCGCGACCATGACGGGATCGGTCGAGGCCGGCGGAGTCAGCACGGCGGATGCCGACACCGCATCGCTGAGCACCCACGTCGCGATGGTCTTCCAGGACCCGGACGCCCAGATCGTCACCGGCACGGTCTACGACGAGGTCGCCTTCGGCCCCGAGAACCTGCTGCTGTCGCTCGACGAGGTGCGCACGAGGACCGAAGACGCACTGCGCCGTGTCGGCCTGTGGGAGCGGCGCGATGAGAACCCCGATCGCCTGTCCGGCGGCGGGCGTCAGCGTCTCGCGATCGCGTGCGCGCTGGCGATGGGGTCGCCCCTGATCGTGCTCGACGAACCGACCGCGAACCTCGATCCGCAGGGCATCGACGACGTCTACGCCGCACTGACCGACGTCATCGCAGCGGGCGACCGCGGCATCCTGCTCGTCGAGCACAATCTCGACGCCGCGATGGGGTTCCTGACCCGCACGATCGTGCTCGACCGCGCAGGGCGGGTCGTCTTCGACGGCCCGCCGGCCCGGATCATCCGGGAGCACGCGGCGGAGCTCGTCGAGATGGGTGTCTGGCTGCCTGCGGCGACACTCGCGGCGCTGCGGATGCGGGATGCCGGAACACTGCATCTCGACGACCTTCCATTGACACCCGAGGAGCTCGCCGCGGCACTGGCGGCGGCATCCGCCACTCCTGACCCGTCCGGTGTGCAGGACCACGGCACGGATGCAGGACCGGATACCGCTGTCTCCTCCGGCATCCGTGCGTCGGTCCTGCAGACGCACGAGGGAATGACGGATGCGGCAGACCGTGCAGCCACTCCGATCGTTCGCGCCCGCGGGCTGACGGTTCGTCGTCACCGCACGGAGATCCTGCACGGCATCGACCTCGACATCGAGGCGGGAACCCTGACGGCGATCGTCGGGACCAACGGCGCCGGAAAGACCACCCTTCTGCAGGCGCTCGCCGGTGTCGTCCCGCCGCCCCGGCGGCAGGTCACGGTCGACGGCATGGACCCCGGGTCGGCCTCGCCGCGCGAGCTCTCGAGCCGCATCGGGTTCGTGTTCCAGAACCCGGAGCACCAGTTCATCGCGCACACCGTGTTCGACGAGCTCGCGCACGGACTTCGGCTGCGGCACACCCCGGATGCCGAGACGCGCGAGCGCGTCGACGCCATGCTGATGCGCTTCGGCCTCGAGGCGAAGGCCGATGTGCATCCGTTCCTGCTCTCGGGCGGCGAGAAGCGCCGCCTCTCGGTCGGCACGGCCCTGATCACCCGCCCGCGGGTGCTCGCCCTCGACGAACCGACCTTCGGCCAGGATCGTGCACGGGCGTCCGAGCTCCTCACTCTGCTGCACGACCTGCGTGACGAGGGGACGACGATCGTCATAGTGACCCATGACCTGCAGCTCGTCGCCGAGCACACGTCGCACACGGTGATCTTGAAAGACGGTCGCGTGCACGCCGCCGATCGCACCGACGCGCTCTTCGCCGACGAGACGCCGTTCGTCGAGGCAGGGCTCCGCCTTCCGGCGCTGCAGCGCGTGCTCGCCGCAGCGGGACGGGCGATCGCATGACCGCCCACGCCTTCGACCCGTATGCCGCGATGTCGGCATCGTCTCGGCGCCAGTTCCTGTATGCGCTCAATCCGCTGGCGAAGGTCGCGGGAGTCGCCCCGGCCATGGTGCTGCTGATCTTCGTGCGCGACCTCGCCACGCCCGCCGCCTTCCTGGCGCTGTCCCTCGCGGTGATCGTCATCGGATCGCGGGTGACCTGGCGCATCGCCGCGGTGCTGTTCCTCGCACTCCCGATCGGCATGATCGCCATCGGGCTCGGGTTCTCGCTGTGGGTCGACGCCGAGATCGTGCGCGACACCGCTGCCGTGGTGCAGCTCGGCGACTGGACGCTGCGCCAGGGCGCCCTCGCGATCGGCTTCGCCACGGCTCTGCGGCTCGGCGCGATCGTCTCCCTCGCACTCATCGGCGGCCTGACCACCACCGGCCCCGACCTCGTGCGCGCCAGCGTGCAGCAGCTGCGGGTGCCCTACCGCATCGGCTACACGGCCCTGGCCGCGTTCCGCTTCGTGCCGCGCTTCGGGCACGAGCTCGCGGTGATCAGAGCCGCGCATCGCGTGCGAGGGCACCATGGGGGCAGCAGTCCCTTCGCGCGCATCGCTCGCGGCTGGGGATACATCGTTCCGCTGCTCGCGGGTGCGATCCGCCACGCCGAGCGCGTGGCCCTGGCCATGGACTCGCGGGCCTTCGGCGCGCACTCGACGCGCACCGAGAGGCACCTCGTGCCGTTCCGCATCCGAGACACCGTCTTCATCGTCGCCTCGATCGCCGCATCCGCCGCGATCTTCATGCTCTTCTTCCCCTGGCAGCTGCCCTGAAAGGCGCCCGCATGGCATACAGCAGACTGGTCAAGCCCGAGACCGCCGAACTCCTCCATCTCAGCGTGCTGCGCACCGAGCGCCTCTCCGAGCACTGGATGAGGGTCACGCTCGGAGGCGGTGAGATCGAGAAGTTCCGCCCGATGGGCTTCGACCAGTGGTTCCGCCTGTTCCTGCCGATCGGCGGCGATGCGGGGCTCGACCGCGTTCCCGCGAAGGCGAACAAGATGTTCGGATACCTCAGGTTCCTGCGGATCCCCGACGGCGAGCGCCCGGTCATGCGCAACTACAGCGTGCGCGCGTACCGGGCGGCCACCGCCGAGTCGGGCGCCGAGATCGACGTCGACTTCGTGCTGCACGGGTCTGCGGCCGACGGCACGGCCGGCCCCGCGTCACGCTGGGCGGAGACCTGCGAACCCGGCGAGCACGTGCTCATCATCGACGAGGGCCTCACGTTCAACCCGCAGCGCGGAACGGATCGCGTGGTGCTGGTCGGCGATGAGACGGCGCTCCCCGCGATCGCCTCGATCTGCGCGTCACTGCCTGCGGACGCGACGGGAACGGCGATCATCGAGGTGCCGTCCGAGGCCGACGCTCTGGAGTTCCCGCACCCCACCGGCGTCGAGATCATCTGGCTCGCGCGGCCGCACGAGTTCGACCCCGGGTCGTTCGCCCTCGCCCGGCTGCGCGAGCTGACACTGCCGGCAGCGCCGTTCCACGCGTACGCCGCGGGCGAGCAGTCGCTGGCCTCGGGTGCACGCAAGCATCTCGTCGGCGAGCGCGGTGTCGACAAGAACGACGTGAGCTTCTGCGGCTACTGGAAGATCGGCGCGGCCTCGCCCACCTCGAAGGCGGCCCGCGAGGCTGCGGCGGAGCCCCTCGCATGAACGGCGCGGACGCATCGGGCTCGAACCCCTACGCGGAAGCGTCGGCCGCTGCGGGGTCGGAAACGCACCGCGAATCGGGCTCCGAGGTGCAGAATCGACCCCGCACCGGCGGCGGACGCTCGCGATTCCGCATCCCGACGGCGATCCTGCTGACGTGCGCGGCACTCGGAGTCGCCGGTGGCGCGCTCCTCGCCCCGGCGAACTGGATCTCGACGATCCTCTTCCCCGGCCTGCCCTTCGTGAGCGTGGCGCTGGCCGGCCTCTGGCTGCTCCCCTCGGTGATCGCCCTCCGCCTGCTGCGGCGCCCACTCGTCGGCCTGCTGGTGGGCCTGCTGGCCGGTCTCGTGATCGTGCCGTTCTCGGGCTACGGCTTCAGCAGCGTGGCCACCAACCTCTGGTGGGCGGCGTTCACCGAGCTGCCGTTCCTGTTCGTCCTCTGGCGCTACTGGGGAACCTGGCTGCACTACCTCGGGGCACTGATCGTCGGCATCGTCTACCCGATCCTCGCCTGGGCCTCGTTCGATCTCGGTAGCTTCGGGCTTCCCCTTCAGATCACCTTCTTCGCCGTGACCCTCGGCAGCTGCCTCGGCGCCACCGCACTCGGCATCCTCATCGCCGATCGGCTGCGCAAGGCCGGCGTCGGTGGCCGACTGCCCCGCTGACCCGCGCTGGCTCGTGTCCGCCTGCGCGCCTGCAGGCCCGTTTCCTGCGGTCAGCCGTGCCATCGACAGGAGAAGGGCCCCGGATGCCGGCATCCGGGGCCCTTCTCTGAGAGGTTCGTCAGCGCTTGCCGACGATCTGGCGGCCGACGAGGTCGCGCATGATCTCGTTCGTGCCGCCGTAGATGCGGTGCACGCGGGCGTCGGTGAAGGCGCGGGCGATCGGGTACTCCATGATGTAGCCGTAGCCGCCGTGCAGCTGCACACCCGTGTCGAGCACCTCCCACTCGCGCTCGGTCGCCCAGAACTTGACCTTCGCAGCGTCCTCGGCGGTGAGGGTGCTGTTCTTGTAGGCGAGCAGCGCACGGTCGATGTACGCCCACATCGCGTCGGTGGTCGCCGCCATGTCGGCGAGCCGGAAGCGGGTGTTCTGGAAGTCGGCGATGCGCTCGCCGAACGCCTCACGATCCTTCGTGTAGGCGACGGTCCAGTCGAGGGCGGCCTGGGCGGCAGCGGCCGCGGCCACGCCGATCGACAGCCGCTCGAGCGGCAGGTTCAGCATCAGCTGGATGAAGCCCTGCCCCTCCTTGCCGCTGATGAGGTTCTCGTCGGGGATGAACACGTCGGTGAAGCTGAGCTCGGCCGTGTCCCAGCCGTGGAAGCCCATCTTGCTGAGCTTCTTGCCTTGATCGAAGCCCTCCATGCCCTTCTCGACGAGCAGCAGGCTGAACGCGTCGGGACGGTTGCCCTCACCGGTCTTGACGAAGGTCACCACGACGTCGGCCGTCGAGCCCGACGAGATGAACGTCTTGGCGCCGTTGAGGATGTAGCCCCCGTCGACCTTCTTCGCGTTGGTCTTGATGCCGCGCAGGTCAGAGCCCGCGCCGGGGTCGGTCATGGCGAGCGCACCGAGCACCTCGCCCGTGGCCATGCGGGGCAGCCACTTCTCCTTCTGCTCCTGCGTGCCCATGTGCACGAGGTAGGGCACGGCGAGGTCGTCCTGGATGCCGAAGGCACCCGCGAGCGACCCTGCTCCGGAAGCGATGACCTCCTCCATGACGATGGTGCGGAAGCGGTAGTCCTGCAGCATGCCGGCACCGCCGAACTCCTCGGGGACGGACAGTCCGATCAGACCGGCCTCGCCCGCGGCCAGCATCGTCGCCCGGTCGATCTCACCCGCGGCATCCCACCGCTCGATGGCCTCGTTGTTCACGTGGCGCTTGACGAAGTCCTTGACGAGGTCGCGGAAGGCCTCGTGATCCTCTTCGTAGATGTCGCGTTCCATTGCGTCCTCCCGAACGTTCGTGCGTCATTGCTCCGGCGATTCTATGCCGGGTCGCCGACACCGCGACAGCTCGTTGTGAGAATGCATCCCACAATCCGTGAGACTCGGTACCGCGATTGTCGGATGCCGCAATGCGGTCGCACACGCGCCGCTGTCACTGCGCTCAGTGGGCGTAATCAGGGGCCGCGGGGAGCCCGAAGAACTCCTCCAGCGTGTGATACCCGCCGTGGTGATACGCCGCCGCGAGCTCGCGGCCGAGATATCGCAGGTGCCAGGGCTCGGGCTTGTATCCGGTGATGCCGGAGCCGACCTGCTCGTAGCGCACGATGAAGCCGTACTCCCAGGCGTTCGCCGCGATCCACTGCCCCTGCACCGTCGCGCCGAACGACTCGATGGCTCCGCACGACGAATCGCACGCCACGAGATCGAGCGCCAGACCCGTCTGATGCTCGCTGTGACCGGCACGCGCCGACGAGGCGTCCGCTCCCGCCTGCCCGCTGTTGCGCACATGCGAGGCGTGGGTCACGACCTGCAGCTCATACGATCGGTAGCCGTTGTTCGCTCCGATGCGCCCCGCACCCTCGGCGGCCGCCGCATCCGCCATCTCTCCGACCGCCGCGGCGACGTCCGTCCGCGCCTGACCGGAGCGGGTGGTCATCTGCAGCGGAAGGTCGGCGAGCGACGACGGCGCGAAGGAGACCGGAGCGAGCGGACGCGCCTTGTTGACGACGACCCAGACGTGAGCCGGGTCGTCGAGCGCGATGCAGGGTGCGTTGCCCGCCACGACAGCGGAACGGAAGCTCTCGCCACCCCCGAAGCCGGCGATGATCGCCGCATCGTCGGCGACGGCTATCGCCTCGAGCACGCTCGGCTCCGAACACGGATCGGCAGCGGTGGTCGCACCGACCTCGACCGCCGGCACCTCCTGCACGACGGACGGCTGCGGCATCGCCAGCTCGTCGGTCGTCTCGGCCACCGGCGCACCGGCCAGCGACAGCAGGACGCCGATCGCCGTCGCCGCGAGACCGATGGGCAGTGCGGGTCCGCGGATCGGGGAGCGCGGCGCCGCATGCTGAGGCTGCGGCGGGAAGAACATGCTTCCATTGTCCCTCATGTCCATTCGAACAGAATTCACACGCTCGGTTGACGGAGTATCGTCTTTATGTTCGAATGGATGACATGCGGTGGCAAGGACAGAAACTCGGTGACGTCGACGCCGCTGCGCTGCCCGGCCTCGAAGATCGCTCCAGCGTGCTCCGCACGGTGACCACGCCGGAGTTCGCAGGCATGACGTTCCATGAGGTGCTGTCGAAGTCGGCCCTCAACCATGTGCCCGGTGCATCGCGCATGCCGTTCGCCTGGACCATCAATCCATACCGCGGGTGCAGCCATGCCTGCGTCTACTGCTTCGCGCGGGGAACGCACGAGTATCTCGATCTCGACGGCGGATCGGACTTCGATTCGCAGATCGTCGTGAAGGTCAACGTCGTCGAGGTGCTGCAGAAGGAGCTGCGTCGCGGCAGCTGGGAGCACGAGACGGTCGCTCTGGGCACGAACACCGATCCGTATCAGCGCGCCGAGGGTCGGTACAAGCTGATGCCGGGGATCATCGATGCCCTCGCGACGTCGGGCACACCGATGTCGATCCTCACCAAAGGCACCCTGATCAGGCGCGACATCCCGCTGCTGGTGCGGGCGGCGCAGCGCGTTCCCGTCGACATCCAGATGTCCATCGCGATGTACGACGACGATCTGCAGAAGGCGATCGAACCCGGGACTCCGACGACCCAGGCACGGCTCGACACGGTACGCGCACTGCGGGATGCCGGCTTCCGCGTCACCGTCTTCCTGATGCCGATCATGCCCCACATGACCGACTCGGTCGAGGCGATCGACACCGCCCTGCGGCGCATCAAGGAGGCCGGAGCGAGCCGCGTGATCTACGGCGCCCTGCACCTGCGCGCCGGAGTGAAGCCCTGGTTCATGCAGTGGCTCGAGGGTTTCCGCCCCGACCTCGTGTCGTCGTATCGCGGGTTGTACCCCGGAGTCTCCGCCGAGGCGCCGAAGGGCTACCGCCAATGGCTCGCGAAGCGCGCACGGCCGCTGATCAGACTGCACGGACTCGATGGGCAGCACGAGGACGACTACCCCGTGCGCGGCATCCGGGCTTCTGCACCGCACGGGAGGCCGGCGCCCGCATTCACGCCAGCGCCCGCCCCCGCACAGCCGATGCTGTTCTGAACGCCGGTCCGGTGGAGCGTCGGAGGTCAGGAAGCCACCCCCGGGGCGCGTAGGCTCGAGCGTTATGGCTACCGGCTCCACGATGCACACGTTCGACGTCCAGTTGGCCGACATGGATCGCGGTGTCTACGACGACTACTCGCTGCGCGTGGCGCGGCATCCGTCCGAGACCGACGCCTACATGCTGACCCGCGTGCTCGCCTATGGACTCGAGTTCACCGAGGGCATCGCATTCGGCGGCGGCATCTCGCAGACCGATGAGCCCGCCGTGCTGGTGCGCGACCTCACCGGGAAGACGACGGCGTGGATCGAAGTCGGCGCCCCCGATGCAGAGCGCCTCCACTACGGCAGCCGCCTCGCCGAGCGCACCGTCGTCTATACGCACCGCGACCCCGCGAAGGTCATGGCGCCGTGGGCTGACAAGCGCATCCACCGCTCCGAGGACCTCCGGGTCTACAGCTTCGACCCCGGCTTCATCGACTCCGCGGCACCGCTCATCGCACGCCGCAACACGATGACGCTCACCGTGACCGAGCAGGTGCTCTACCTCGACCTCAACGGCACGACACTGACCACGGCCATCCACGAGCACCAGCTCGGCTGAGCCGCCGCTCGGAAGGAGATCACGCGCTCCGTAGGAGCGATCCGACGCGTCAGCCCTTCGGAGTGAGAGATCTCCTTCGCTGGACGCGCACCCGACCGCACCGCATCCCTGTGCCGCAGATCGGCCGAGCAAACGACGAAGGCCCCGCCGCCGCGAATGCGGGAGCGGGGCCTTCGAACGTGACGGATCAGGCCGTGAGGTCGGCGGCGGTCGGCACGCGACCGGCGATCTCCTCGATCAGGTCGTCGTCGATGCGCGCGTTCTCGAACGGCGCGTCGATCTCCGCACGCTCCAGCAGCTCGGTCATGCGACGCTGGCGCTGACGCGTGATGAGCGTGACGACGCGTCCCGAGCGACCGGCGCGGCCGGTGCGGCCTGAACGGTGCAGGTACGTCTTGTACTCGTCAGGAGCGTCGGCCTGCACGACCAGGTCGATGTCGTCGACGTGGATTCCGCGGGCGGCGACGTCGGTGGCGACGAGCACGTTCACGCGACCCGACGTCAGGCGCTCCAGGTTGCGCGTGCGCTTGGCCTGGTTGAGGTCACCGTGCAGCGAGACCGCGGGGATGCCGGCGTCGTCGAACTGCTCGGCGAGCATGTCGGCGTAGGCGCGGGTGCGGGCGAACACCAGGGTCTTGCCGTCGCGGTCGACGAGCGAGGTGAGGATCTCGGCCTTGTCGCGGTGCTCGATCACGAGCACACGGTGCTCGATGGTGCTCGAGTCCTGATCTTCACCGGCGACCTCGTAGACGGCCGGGTCGACGAGGAACTCGTCGACGAGTGCCGCGACCTCACGGTCGAGCGTGGCCGAGAAGAGGAGCTTCTGGCTGCCGTCGGCCGTGTGACGCAGGATGCGCTGCACGGGCTCGACGAATCCGAGCTCGCACATGTGGTCAGCCTCGTCAAGCACCGCGATGCGGCAGTCGGAGAGGTCGAGCTTGCCCTGGTTGATGAGGTCCTCGACACGACCGGGGGTGCCGATGACGATGTCGACGCCCTTCTTCAGCGCACCCACCTGACGGCCCTGCGGGACGCCACCGTAGATCTGCGTGGTGAACAGGCCGACGCTGCGGGCGATCGGCTGGATGGTCCGGTCGATCTGCAGTGCGAGCTCGCGCGTGGGAGCGAGGATGATCGCGCGCGGCGAGCGGCCGAACTCACGGCGCTTGCCCGCCTGCGACTGCAGCACGCGCTCGACGAGCGGTGCGCCGAAGGCGATGGTCTTGCCTGAGCCGGTGCGGCCACGGGCGAGGACGTCGCGCCCCTCGAGCACGGCCGGGATGCTGGCCGCCTGGATGGGGAACGGAGTCGCCGCACCCATGCCGACGAGGGTCTCGACGATGTTGGATCCGAGACCCAGGTCGCCGAAGGTCACACCGTCGACCTCGACCGCCGCGACGGACTTGGCCTCGAGGCGCTCGTGCACGACGTCGTCCGTCGGCTCGAACTTCTTGGCGGGTGCCGCGCTCGATGTGGCGTTCCAGTCGTTACGGCTGGGTCGCTCATTGCGCGACGGCCGCCCGCGGGTGTCCGACGTCAGCGGGCGGGGACGATCGGTGCGGTACGCGCCACCGGTCGAGGGACGCGAACGCTCGTCACGCCCACCCTCGATCGACCGCTGCGTGCGGTCGCGGTCGAAGGCACGGCGTGCGCGGTCGGCGTCGTAGGAACGCTCGGCGCCGCGGTCATCGCGACGCGGGCCCGCGCCATGGTCGTCACGACGCGGGCGGTCGTCACGGTCGAAGCGGGGACGCTCGGATGCCGCGCGGTCGAAGCGCGGACGCTCGGTGCGGTCGCCCGAACGCGGCGAGCGGTCGTCGCGGTTGAAGCGCGGACGCTCGGATGCGCCGCGGTCGTCGCGCTGCGGGCGCTCGTCACGGGAGAAGCGCTGACCACCGCGGTCGTCGCGGAAGCCGCCGGAGCGCTGGTCACGGCCCGGACGTCCGCCATCGCGGTGATCGTTGTCGCGGAAGCCCTGGCGCTGCGTGCCCGCGCCGCGGTCGTCACGGCGCGGACGCTCGTCGCGCTGGCCGCCGCGGTCATCGCGACGCGGACGGTCGAAGCCCGAGGAGGAACGGTCGTTGTAGCGGGGGCGCTCGGCACGATCGTCGAAGCGCGGACGCTCGGAACCGCCGCGGTGCGGTGCCTCGCGGCGACCCGACTCCGCACGGTTGCGGATGCCACGGGCCTCATCGCGACCCGCGCGCTCCTGCGAGGACCAGCGCTGCTTGGGTGCGCCCTCTTCTGCGGGACGGTAGCCGCGGTGGCTGGCGCTGCGGCTGCCGGGACGACGGTCGACGCCGGCCGCCGGGGTGCGCCGCTCGCCGGCATCCGCTCGTCCGCCCCGCACGTCGCGGGAATCGCGGGTGTCGCGAGCGCTGTCGCGCCCACCGGCGTGGCGGTCGTGGAACGAGGTCTTGTTCGCGCCGTAGCGCGGCTCGAAGTTGGCGGAGGGGCGTCCGCCGCGGGGCTTCTTGTTCTTGGGCATGGGTGTGTCCTTCTGAGTTCTCGCACGAGAACAGCGCCGCGCACACGCGCGAGCACCCAGCGCCGGATCGGATGCGATCGGACGGGGTTCCGGACTGTCAGCGGCCGGGGCCATTCATGTGATGGTTGATTAGCGTCGAGCGACGCTCACCATCGGCCCCTGGACTCACACTTCTTACACAAAAACGTCCGCGCCATGCGCGGGTGTCCGAAGCCGACCCATCAAGTGTAGCGGTCGCACCTGAAAAACCGCCCAGCCCCATCGCGGATGCTGCTCGCCATACGATTGCGGAGTGAACTCCGCATCCCCCACCGGCACACAGGTGCACCTCCAGCTCGGCGACGTCAGCGCTCAGATCGCGCAGGTCGGCGCATCCCTCCGCTCGCTCCGCATCGGATCCGTCGATCTGATCGCCCCGTATCCACTCGACTCGCCGACCCCTTCCTGCTCGGGCGTCGTGCTCACGCCCTGGCCGAATCGCGTCAGGGATGGAGTCTGGAACGACGAGGGCACCGAGCGGCAGCTCGCGATCACCGAGCCGAAGTTCATGAACGCCAGCCACGGGCTGCTGCGATTCACGGCCTACGCGATCGAGGAGACGGCGTCGGCGACGACGCTGAGCGCCACGATCGTGCCGCAGACGGGCTACCCCTATCTCGTCGAGACCAGTGTCACCTACGTGCTGCGTGCCGACGGGATCGACGTCACGCACGCGCTGACCAACCGTTCCGCCACTGCGGCACCGGTGGCACTCGGCACGCATCCGTTCGTGACGATCGGCGACGTCGACCCGCACGAGCTCGTGCTGCGGGTGCCGGCGCAGACCGCGTTCGACACCGACGAGCGCATGCTCCCCACGGGCACGCACCCGGCGGATGCCGCGCTGCGCGACGGAGTGCGCATCGGCGATGTGAGCCTCGACACCGGATTCACCGACCTCCACCGTGATGCCGACGGGCAGGTCCGGCACTCGCTGACCGCCCCCGACGGTCGGCGACTCACCCTCTGGCAGGGCGCCGGGTTCGACTTCGTGCAGGTCTACACGACCGACAAGTACCCGGGCCAGCCCCTCGCGGTGGCGATCGAGCCCATGACCGCGCCCGCCGATGCACTGAACAGCGGTGTCGGCCTGCGCCGCCTCGCCCCCGGTGAGACCTGGACCCTCGACTGGGGCATCACGCTCGACTGAGCTCGGCGGCGCCCGCTCCACACTCCGCCGGAAACGGCTGACGCCCGCCCGGAATGAAGTTCCGGGCGGGCGTCAGACTCCGTCGTGCGGAGGACGGGACGGCGAGGGCGACTACTCGCCGCGCTCGCGCAGCTCCCGGCGCGTCAGCTGATTCGCGTGCGGCAGCGACGAACCCGATTCCGCCGAGCCCGATTCCGACATGCCCGCGCCGGCCAGCGCCAGATCGCCCGAAGGACGAGGGCCGTCCGAGGGGTCCGAGTCGCCGTTCGGTGCAGAGCCGTCGTCGCCCGACCCCGCCTTGCGGGCGCGTCGACGCTCCTTCGCACCCTCGACCAGGTTGTAGAGCGTCGGCAGAACGATCAGCGTCAGAACGGTCGATGAGATGAGTCCACCGATCACGACGATGGCGAGCGGCTGCGAGATGAACCCGCCGTGCCCGGTGATGCCGAGTGCCATCGGGGTGAGCGCGAAGATCGTCGCCAGCGCCGTCATGAGGATCGGACGCAGACGCTTCTCGCCACCGGCCTTCACCGCATCGATCGTCGACAGCCCCTTCTCGCGATACTGGTTGACGAGGTCGATGAGCACGATCGCGTTCGTCACCACGATGCCGATGAGCATCAGCACACCGATCAGCGAGGCGACGCCGAGCGGCACACCCGTGACGATCTGCAGCAGGATCGCGCCCGTGGCCGCGAACGGCACAGAGACGAGCAGCAGCAGCGGCTGACGCAGCGACTTGAACGTCGCGACCATCACGACGTAGACGATCAGGATCGCGGCGAGCATGGCGAGCCCGAGCTGCGAGAACGAGTCGGCCTGCTGCGAGGCGACACCGCCCACCTCGGCCGACGCGCCGTCAGGCAGCTCGACCGCGGCCAGCGCCTCGGTGACCGACTGGGTCGCCACGGCGAGGTTGTCGGATGCCGGGGGCACCGTGATCGTGGCGGTGCGGCGTCCCTGCTCGGTGGTGATGGAGGTCGGGCCGTTGCGCTCCTCGACGGTCGCGATGTCCTGCAGCTGCACCACACCGGTGGCACTCGGGATGGTGAGCTCACGAAGCGCCTGCGCGGTGGCGGGCGGCTCGGATGCGGCGAGGTAGATCGTCAGCGCGGTGTCGTCGATCTCGACCGTGCCCACCTGCTGGGGGCGCATCGTGTTCGAGACGATGGATCCGACGGCGACCTCCGACAGTCCACGCTGCGCGGCGGCGTCGCGGTCGACGACCACGGCCAGGTACGGCAGAGCCGCGGCGAGGTTGTCGGTGACCTGTCCGATGCCGTCCCGACCGTCGAGCTCGTCCACCACGGCGGTGGTGGCGGTCTGCAGGTCTTCGGAGTCGGATGCCGAGACGGTGATCTCGATGTCGCTCGAGCCGAGTCCGGCGGAGGCGGCGACCGACACCTCGCCGACATCGGTCAGCCCCTCGATCGCGTCCTGGACGTCGGCTCGGAGCTTCTCCTGGTCGGCATCCGCGTCGGTGAGCACCGAGTAGGTCACGCCCGCTCCGCCCGAGAACGCGTCACGCAGGGCGGATCCGCTCGAGCCGATCGAGGCCTGCACGTGGGTGATGCCGTCGATGTCGAGCAGTGCGTCCTCGACGGCGATCGCCGCCTCCGACTTGGTCTCCAGGCTCGCGGTCGGGCCGAGGTCCTGCGTCACCGTCATGGTGTTCTGACCGGAGTCGCTGAGGAAGTTGATCTTCATGAGCGGTGCGGCGGCGAGCGTCGCACCGAGCACCACGACGGCGAGCACGACGGTCAGGCCGGAGTGCTTCAGCGTCCAGCCGAGGATCGGACGGTAGCCCTTCTGCAATCGCGTCGGCGGAGCGTCCGGGTCCTCCGGGTCGATCTGCACGCCGTTCTCATCGAGCAGCGGCTTGCCCGGGCGGAGGAACCAGTACGCGAGCACCGGCACGATGGTCAGCGAGACCAGCAGCGACGCGACCATCGCGATCGACACGGTCATGGCGAACGGCCGGAACAGCTCGCCGACCATGTCGCCGACGAACACGATGGGCAGGAAGACGGCGACCGTCGTGATGGTCGAGGATGTGACCGCCATCGCCACCTCGCGCACCGCCAGACGGATGGCGTCTCCCTTGTCGGCGTCCCCCACATAGTGCCGTTTGATGTTCTCGATCACGACGATCGAGTCGTCGACCACACGGCCGATCGCGATCGTGAGCGCGCCGAGGGTGAGGATGTTCAGCGAGTAGCCGAACGCCTGCAGCCCGATGAAGGTGATGAGCACGCTGGTGGGGATCGAGATCGCCGTGACGAGCGTCGAGCGGATCGACAGCAGGAACACGAGGATGACGATCACGGCGAAGACGAGTCCGAGCAGGCCCTCGGTGGCGAGCGTCTCGATGGACTGCTGGATGAACGGAGCCTGGTCGAAGATGATCGTGAACTCGGCGTCGGGGAAGGCCTCGCCGATCGTGTCGAGGGCGGCGATGACACCCTGCGACACCTCGACGGTGTTCGCGGCCGGCAGCTTGGTGATCGAGATCGAGAGGGCGTCCTTGCCGTCGACGCGCGAGATCGACGAGATGGGGTCGCTCTCCTGCACCACCGTGGCGACGTCGCCGATGCTCTCGGTGGTGCCGACGAGCGGCAGCGCCGCGAGTTCATCGACCGAGGTGATCTTCGCGCCGGTCTGGACGGTGAGCGTCTGGCCGTTCTCGGTGATGTCGCCGCCGGGGAACAGCGTGCCGTTCTGCTGCAGCGCCGTGGTGATGGCCTGCGTGCTCTGACCGATCGCCGCCAGCTTCGCGACGTCGGGTGTGATCGTGATGCGCTGGCCGACGCCGCCGATGATCTCCGCGGCATTGACCCCGTCGACGTCTTCGAGTTCGGGGATCGCGACGCTCTGCAGCTCGGCCTGCGCGTTCTCGGCGTCCTCGAAGCCGGTCACGGCGACCTGGATCACCGGGAAGTCATCGATCGACACCGTCAGCACCTGCGGACTCACGTCTTCCGGCAGCTGCCCCGAGATGCGGTTGATCGCCTGCTGGATCTTCTGCTCGGCGGTCGCGAGGTTGGTGCCGTAGGCGAAGGTGGCCTGCACGATCGAGGCGTTCGTCGTGCTCGTGGCGGTCGTGCCCTCGAGGCCGGGGACACCCTGGATCGCCGACTCGATGGGGGTCGAGACGTCATTCTCGACGACCTCGGGCGAGGCGCCGGGGTAGGTCGTCATGACCATCAGGTTGGGCAGCTCGAGGGACGGGATGAGCTCCTGCTTGAGGTTCGTCAGAGCGAGCCCGCCGAACACGGCGGCGACGATCGTGATCAACGCGATCAGTGCGCGGTTCTTCAGACTCAGGACGGCGAGGTTCGACAAGGCGGATTCTCTCTCTGCGGGTCAGGCGGATGCTGCGGCGGTGGTGCGGAGGTGGACGCCTGAGGAGTGAGGATCCCGGCGAGGGCGTCGCGGATGAGCTCTTCGTCGAGCGGCTCGTCGTGGATCTGAGAGTGCCAGAGTACGCCGTCGATGAAGACGGCTGCGGCCCTCGCTCTGTCGACCCCGTGAACGGGCGCGATGAAGCCGACGATCTCGTCGGACCACAGTCGCGCGAACTGCCGGACGCGCGGGTCATGCACCGCGGCGGTCACGACGGCGCGGTCGGCCTGGACGGCGCGTGCGTCCTCGAGCCCGCGGCGCACGAGGCGCGCGAGCCCTTCTGGCGTCACTCCCTCGATCACGACGGCCTGTCGTGTCGCGTCGATGCGCGCCTCGATCTCGGCGGCCAGCGCTCCGATCGCCGCTTCACGCAGATCGTCGAGCGTGGCGAAGTACTGCGTCGTCGATCCCAGCGGCACTCCGGCCCGGGCTGCGACCTTGCGGTGGGTGAGTGCGTCGACGCCGATTTCGACGATCAGCTCGGCTGCCGCGGTGATGATCTCGCGACGGCGCGCTTCAGGATCGCGGCGGCGGCGCGTGCCATCGCTCATCCTGACCCCCAGCGCGATCACCCCTGTACGGGCGTACATGTACGTTTGTACATTCTGCATCGCGAAGCTGTGGGTTCGCCCGGATCCCGGCGTCGACGGTCAGAGCGTCGACCCGAGCGCCAGCCCGAGACCAGCGGCGATCAGCCCGAGCAGAAGCATCCCGATGGCGTTGACAGCGGATGCTCTGCGCTGACCGTCTCGCCACAGCACGACGGTGTCGAGCATGGCGGTGCTGAACGTCGTGTATCCACCGAGAAGACCGGCCCCGACCACGAACGACTCGGACGGCAGTGCCGTGGTCAGCAGGCCCAACGCGAACGATCCGGTGAGATTGACGACGAGGATGCCCCAAGGGAGGCGGCGTCCGAGGGCCTTCGAGACACCGAGGTCGATGACGTACCGGAGGAGGGCTCCCACCCCTCCGGCGAGCGCGGCCGCGACGAACAGCAGCGGAGTCATGCCCTCCCTCCCGCAGGGAGCGTCGGTCGACGCGGCCGTCCGAGTCGCAGGCCCGCCGCGGCGGCGGCGAGTCCCAGGACCAGACTGGCGGCCGCATACGCGAATGCGAGCACCGGGGCGTCGCCCCAGAGCGCGACCGTTCCGGTCATGAACGCGCTGTAGGTCGTGAAGCCGCCGAGCACGCCCGTGCCGAGCAGCAGTCTGAGCTCCGTGGCGCCGGGCAGGCGCGCGGCGAGAAGGCCGATCAGCAGCGATCCGAGCACGTTCACGACGATCGTCGCGAGAGGCACGCCCCCGACATCCGGTATCAGCAGACCGATCGCGAGCCGAGCGGCGGTGCCGATGCTGCCGCCGACGAAGACGAGGAGCAGGCGGCGAAAGGTCACCCGGCAACTCTATCCGCGCCGTTGCAACGCATCCCTCGAATGTCAACCCGTTGGGCGAAGGTGGTCGGCAGGCGAAGACTGAGGCCATGAAGCCACTGTGGAAGCTCGACCGGACCCCGCCCATCGGCACACCGTTCGACCCCGGCGCACGACACGACGTGATCATCGTGGGAGCGGGCCTCACCGGCCTCAGCACGGCGGTCATGCTCACGCGCGCCGGTCTCGACGTCGCGGTGATCGAGGCGGGATCCGTCGCCGAGCTCGCGACCGGCGGCAACACCGGCAAGCTCACCCTGCTGCAGGGGAAGCGTCTCGCCGAGATCCGCAAGCACCACTCCGCGGCGCTCGTGCAGGCCTACGTCGAGGGAAATCGCGAGGGCATGGACTGGCTGGTCGGCTTCGCCGATCACGCGGGAGTCAGCTACGAGCGGCGGATAGACCACTCGTACGCGCAGGACGCCGGCGGCATCGACTCGGTGCGCGAAGTGCACGAGGCGGCGCGGGAGGCGGGCCTCGAGACCAGGATGCTCACGCGAGGAGAGCTGGCCGGTGCGGCCTTCCCTGCGGCGGGAGCCGTGGCGCTCGACGACCAGGTGACCATCGATCCGGCACTCGTCACCCACGCGCTCGCGGACGAGCTTCTCTCCGCCGGAGGAACCCTGCACACCGGCGTCCGGGTCACGGCGACGCATGCGCTGCCCGACCCGCGAGTCGAGACGCTGCTGGGCCCGATGTTCGCCGATCACATCGTGATCGCGACCGGGTACCCGATCCTCGACCGGGGACTCTACTTCGCGAAGATGCGCGCCTTCCGCTCGTACTGCGTCTCGTTCCGCCTCCCCGGCGGCGTGCCGGACAGCACGTTCATCTCGGTCGACAGCCCCACGCGCTCGATCCGCCCGGTGTCGGATGCGGACGGCCCCGGCGGTCCTGCGCGACTGGTGGTCGGCGGAAACGGCCACTCCGTCGGCCGCTCGGACGGCGAGACCGCCGCGATCGACGATCTGGTCGAGTGGACGAGGCGGTACTTCCCGGATGCCGAGGAGACCCACCGCTGGTCTGCCCAGGACTATCAGTCGAACAACCAGATCCCGTTCGTCGGCGCCATGCCCCGGGGTCTCGGCCGCATCCGCTTCGCGACCGGGTACGCCAAGTGGGGCCTGTCGAACGCCCCCGCCGCCGCCCTGCGTCTCACCGCGGAGATCCTCGGTGCGAATTGGCACGACCGACCGTCGTGGATGGTCAAGATCGGCACGAGGCTCACCGTGCCGGCCGATCTGGCCCGCGGGGCCATCGAGGGCGCCAAGGTCGCCGCCGCAGCGACGACGGGGTGGGTCGACGCCGAGCGTCGGCCCGTGCCGGTCCCGCAGCCGGCAGAGGGCGAGGGCGTGGTCGCGAACCGCAGCGGCCGACCCGTGGGCATCTCGACGGTCGACGGCGTCACTCGGGCCGTCTCGGCCGTGTGCCCGCACCTCGGAGGCGTGCTCGACTGGAACGACGCCGAGTGCACGTGGGACTGCCCGCTGCACGCCTCGCGCTTCACGGCGGACGGCACGCGCATCGAGGGGCCGGCGCTGCAGGACCTCAAGCCCCTGCCCCGCAAGGTCGGCGGCTGAGGCTCAGCCCGCCGTCGGCGCTCCGGCGCCCGGCGGCGGCGCGTCCCATCCCTGCTGCGGCTGGTCGCAGTTCTCGCGGAACACGTACTGCGAGGCGAGCTTGCGCTGATGGCTCGACCAGTCGATGGCCGGGCGGCGCTGCTCGGGCGGCAGATAGCCGAGGCGGTACACCGCCATGAGCTCGAGGTCGTCCGGCACGCGCAGCAGCTTCACGATCTCGTCCCACTGCCCAGGGACCTCCATCGGGAACGAGATGAACTGGATGCCCATGCCGAGCTCGACCGTGGTGAGCCAGACGTTCTCCATCGCCGCGCCCATGCTGAACACCGAGTAGAACGACGACAGCTGGCCCGGTCGGTACTCGCTGCGATCGAGCATCACGCCCAGCAGCAGCGGCGATCCCGCGACGAGCTTGTGATTCTCCTCCCCGAGGGTCTTCGGCACCCCGAACGTGTTCATCAGCTTCTGCCCGCGCTTGGTGAACACCTGACTCGTGAACGGGCGGAGGGCCGCGGGGAGCTTGTCGAACAGCATCCCGCTGCGCTTCTCCTCCATCTCGGCCTGGCTGAAGCGGAAGTACGGCTTGTAGCGTTCGAAGAATGTGCCGTTCGACATCGCCTCGGTCATGCTGTCGCCCGAGATGCGGGCGATCTTGTCGATCGTGTCGCGGTTCTCGACGACCACGAACCGCCACGGCTGGCTGTTCAGCTGCGACGGCGCCCGACCTGCCGCCTCCAGCAGGATGCGCTGATGCTCCTCCGATACCGGGTCGGGCAGGAAGGGCCCGTTCGTGGTCTTGCGGCGGCGGATGGCGTCGAGCAGTTCCATGCGTTCACTTCCGGTCGGTGGCGAGGCGCGAGCAGACGAGGCCCGCGACGATGAAAGGGGCTGCGGCGAGCGCGACGAGCGGATGCCGTCGGCTGTGCGTGCCGAGATACGGGATGGCGGCGAGCGGTGCGGCGGCGGGCGCGAGCGCCAGGGCCGCGCGACGGCTCGCGTGCTTCGGCCGGCCCCAGAGGATCGCCGAGAACGCGGCGGCCGAAGTGGCGCACGTCGCGATGTAGATCGCATGGTGCAGCCAGCGGAAGCTGCTCGTGTCGATGAGTCTCGCGGCGACGGCCGAACCGAGGGCGACGTTCGCGGTGTAGGCGACGGCCGCCGCCGCGAACAGCGGCGCGGCATCCGTGCGTCTGCGTCGGTGACCCATGCCTTGACCCTACGCCCACCTCCGGCATCCGCTCCCGGCCTTGATCCGGTGTCCGCACCTGTGCAATGCCGTGACTCCCGTGCGGGGTCGAGAACGCATCGGAATCGGGTGATTCGGATGCGCTCTCGACCCCGCGGCGACCGGCGAAGGCGGTGCAGCGGGTCACAGGTTGCCGTCCGCGTAGATGCGGAGCGCGTCGCGGACGAACTCGGCGCCCTGCGTTCCGCCGGCGGACGTGGCGTAGTTCGCGCCGAAGCGCGGGTCGGCGATGTACATCTCACCGAGGCCGATGACGTACGCCTTGACGTCGCCGCCGGGCACGGCCGCGGGAGTGCCCGGGATACCGGTCAGCCACTCGACGTGACGGCGGGCGATGTCCTGAGCCTCGGCGGATGCCGGATCGATGCCGCTCTCGGCGGCAGCTGTCCAGTCCCGGCCGAGGTCGGAGACGCGCTGCTGCCAGTCGGCGCGGTCGGCGTCGGTCATCCCGCGCCACCAGCGGTCGCTGTCGGCGTAGGTCTTCCGACCCCAGCGCTGCTCGACCTCCTCCTTGTAGCGGGTGTGGTCGAAACCGTCGAACATGTTCTCTGCCATGAGTTCTTCACCTCCTCTCAATGCGTTGATGGTGTTCTCGACCGACGCGATCTGCCGCGCCAGTCGGTTCTGTTCCTCGCGCAGCAGCTCGAGGTGCGTCTCCAGCGCGGATTCCTCGCTCTGCCGTGCGTTCACCGGGTCGAGCACCTCGGCGATCTGCGGCAGACCGAGTCCGAGCTCGCGCAGCAGCAGAATGCGCTGCAGGCGCACGAGCGCCGCCTCGTCGTAGTGCCGGTAGCCGTTGTGCGCGATGCGCGAGGGCGGCAGCAGGCCCACGTCGTCGTAGTGACGCAGGGTTCTGCTCGTGGTGCCCGCGAGACGGGCGATGTCCTGGATCGACCATTCGCGACCGGCCATCTCGTCCTCCTTCCCTGGAACCGATGATGACTCCACGGTAGAAGTTGACGCTGCGTCAATGTCAAGTGAATCCACGCATGTCAGCATTCTGCACTCGAATGACTAGCTTTCGTGACGCAGCGATGACAGCCTCCGTGTGTAACGACAAAACGGAGGTGGACAGATGTCCCTAATGGCGGCAATGGAGCCGACGCTGATGAAGCGCCGCGCACAGGACGCACTGGATGAGGCGATCATGCGTCTCGATGCCTGGTGGCTGGTGGTGATCGCGGCGATTCTCGTGTTCGGCGTCGCGTTCCTGGCAGCGCTGGCGCTGTGGTGCTTCTTCAAGGCGGGTGGCAGGCGCTTCACCGGCAACTGGCAGTGGGGCAAGAGCGGCGTCTCAGTGTGGATCGAATGCGTCTAACCCCTCGTCGCTTCCGGACATCGACCCCGATGTCCGGAAGCGGCGGCTTCGCACCGGACCCGCGCGTCCTCCTCGACGTCTCATCGGTCTCGTTCGCCTACTCGAAGCGCGCTCCGGCGCTCCGTGATGTGTCGTTCGCGATCGAGCGCGGCGAGAAAGTGGGTCTCGTCGGACCCAACGGATCGGGCAAGTCGACGCTCATCCGCCTCACCGCCGATCTGCTGCAGCTCGGCCAGGGGAGCATCCGCATCACCGGGCGCCCTCATCAGGACCGCGCATCGCGCGAGCAGCTGGCTTTCATCGCGAGCAACGACTACCTGCCGCAGTTCCTGACGGGGCGCGAGTACCTCGATCTGATGCTCCGCCTCTATCGCCACCGTGCCGACCCGACCAGGGCCGACGAACTCCTCAGCCGCTATCAGATGGAGGCGCGTCAGTTCGACCTCATCGAGGACTACTCGCACGGCATGCGCAAGAAGATCCAGCTCATCTCGACGCTTCTGCTCGAGCGCCCGCTCACGATCATCGACGAGACGCTCAACGGCGTCGACGTCGATGCGCTCTTCGAATTCGAGACGGATGCATCCCGGATCGGAGGGGCGAAGGGGCTGCTGCTGTGCAGCCATGACTTCCGTCTTCTCGAGGCCGTGTGCGACCGCATCATCGTGCTGCGTCGCGGAGAGATCGCCTTCGACCTCCCGCTCCCCCGCATCCTGCGCGAATTCGGCTCGGTCGACTCCCTCGTCAAGACCGCGATCGCGCAGCCGTCGAGGGCGGTGGAATGACCCCCGCCCTGCAGCTCGCCGGCTTCCTCTCGGTGTTCCTCGTCAGGCGCATCGCTCGTCGGGGCGTGCTGCGCCTGCCGTCGGTGCGCTGGACGATCGCTCTCGCCGGTCTTGCCGCTTTCGTCGGCTTCTGCGCGTTCGGGGTGGTGATCCTCCGCCAACTGATCAGCGAGCCCGAGCAGCTCTCCCCGCTTCTGCGCGTCGTCGGCGTGTCGACCCCGCTGTGGGTCCTGACGGTCTTCACGGTCGTGCGCGTGCTCTTCATGAAGGCGAGCGATCTGGTCGAGCTCACGTTCTCTTTCCCCCTGACCAATCGGGCGCGAACGCTGGGATTCATGCTCTTCGAGTCGCTGGTCGTGGGCCTCGGCGTGGTGCTCATGCTCGGCGCGTTGGTCACCGGCACGATCTCGATCGGCGGATTCGGGATCCTCGATCAGGTCATCACCTGCCTGGTCATGCCCTCGACCGTCGCCTATCTCGTCGCGAGCGTCTACTACCTGGGCCTCGAGCGACTGCTGCTGCGTCTGCGGCTGGCGAGGCTCCGGGCGTTCCTCGTGCCGGTGGTGCTGGCGGCGACCCTCGTCGCCCTCTACCTCGGCGTGTCGACGCAGTCGGATTCCGTGCTCTTCGCGGCGGTCGGCCAGGGCGACGACTACTTCGCGGTGCAGCTGCTCTTCGCCGACATCGCCGCGAGTCACGGGACCATGGCGGCCACGGGCATCTGGCTGGCCATGCTGGCGCTGCTGGTCTGCGCCGTCTTCGCGATCGCGCCGCGACAGTTCGATCCGACCCGTCGCTTCGCGATCGTGCCCCGCCTGTTCGGCCCCACGGAGTTCGGCGCGTACTTCGCCGCCCACATCAGGGGAATCGAGACGGTGACGGTCTGCGGCATCTCCCTCGCAGGCTCCTATGCGCTCTTCCTCGCCGACATCCGACTCCCGCCGATCCTGCTGCTGGCCGTCACCGTGCAGTCCGTGTACGCCTACGTCTCGACGGAGCCCCTGCGGGCGTGCGGTCCGCGCCGTCATGGTCCAGGCACGCGGTACGTGCTCGTGATCGGACCCCAGCTGGCGACCCTCGCGATCATCGCACCGCCGATCAGCATCCTGTCCGCTCTCACCGGGGCGAGGCTCGACGAGATCCTCTCCGTCGTCGGCTTCGCGGTGTCGAACGTCATCGTACTCACCCTCGCCGGCATCGCCTTCCCGCCCGAGAAGGGCAACCCCTTCTCGGTCATCGCGGGAGCCGCCGTCGCCGGCCTCGTGACGGGCACGATCATGCTCGGCACCAACCTCCTGGGTCTTCCCCCACTGTTCACGGTCGGAGTGATGCTCGCGCTCACCCTGATCGCCGCCGCACTCTCCATCGCAGGGATGGACAGGATAGAAAGGACCTCTCGTCATGAAGTGGTTGTTTAGGGCCGCCATCAGCGTCGTCGGAGCGCTCGTCGTCATCGCAGGATCCGCCGTCACGGCCGCGATCTGGCTGATGTTCACCGGAGGATCCACCGAGGGCCGACGCCTGGGATTCTTCGACTCGGTCTTCGTCGACGTCCGGCAGAGCGCCGAGGGCGCGGTCCAGCTCGGCACCGGCGTCAACGATCCCCTTCCGCTGATCCTCGGCGTGATCGTGGTCGCCGTGTTCATCCTCGCCGTGTTCGTCGTGCACGACGGCCTTCTCGAACGGAAGAGGCAGCTCCTCGCCGAGGCCGACTGACATGTGGTCGGTCAGTGCGTCGCGCATCGATGGGGTTCTGGTCTGCCGATGGCTGCTGCTCGCCGCCTGGCCGATGAACACCGTGTTCGCGGTTCTGCTGACCGCGACCGTCGCTCTGGGCGCGATCACCGGGCAGCCCGCGATCGTCGAGGCCGCACTGATGATCGCAGTCCACTACGCCGCCGGCCTCGGCGGGTCGTTCGCGCTGCATGAACTCGGGCACCTCGCCGTGCTGTCCCGGGCGACCGGCGTCACGGCGATCACGCTCGAGCGCTCGCTGTGGAGGACGTCGATCAGTCCGCACGGCCGAGTCGGCGACCGGGACGCCGTGCTCGCCGCCCTCGCGGGTCCTGGCGCGTGCGTCGTCGTCGGAGCCGCCCTGTGGCTGCTCGCGCCGGGACTCCAGCTGCACGGGTGGTACCTGGCGCATGCCGTGTTCCTCATTCCGGTCTTCAACGACGGCCGGATCCTGTGGTCCGTCAGTCGGGCTCGCCGCACCGCCACCTCGCGGGCGGTCGAGTGACGCCAACCGATATTCTTCATCCGCTCGTCACACGTTGTGGCCCCACCATCGCTACGGTCGACACGTGCCCGAATCACACTCCGCCATGCATCCGCTCGCCCTCGCTCCGGTGATCGCTCCCCCGAGCACCGTCGACGAGTTCGTGAAGCGATTTCTGCACAACCTCAATCTCGAGCGCGGCGTCGCACTGTCGGCATCGAGCGCGAACGACCGCTATCTCGCGCTCGCGCACACGGTGCGCGACTACCTGATGGCTCGCTGGCTCGAGGATCTGCGTCACCAGAAGGAGACGCAGGCGAAGGGCGTCTGCTATCTCTCGGCGGAGTACCTGCTCGGTCGCCAGCTCGACAACAATCTGCTCGCGGCCGGCCTCACCGACATCGCCGACGAGGCCCTCGCCGCGTGCGGCGTCTCGCTCGACGACCTGCGCGCGCACGAGGTCGAGCCCGGTCTCGGCAACGGTGGGCTCGGGCGCCTCGCGGCCTGCTTCGTCGACTCGCTTGCCACGATGGGCGTGCCCAGCATCGGATACGGCATCCGCTACGAGTACGGGATCTTCCGACAGACGTTCGTCGACGGCCAGCAGGTCGAACAGCCCGACTCCTGGCTCACGCTCGGTTCGCCGTGGGAGTTCGCCCGTCCCGAAGACGCACAGACCATCGCGTTCGGCGGCCACACTGAGAAGTACGACGACGACGGCATCACGCGCAGCCGCTGGGTGCCGGCGTGGAACGTGCAGGCGGTGCCGTACAACTACATGGTCCCTGGGTTCCTCAACGGGCGGGTCAACACCCTGCGCCTGTGGAGCGCCGTCGCCACCAGCGCGTTCGACCTGCGCATCTTCAACTCCGGCGACTACGAAGAGGCGGTGCGCGCGCAGACCTACGCCGAGACCATCTCGAAGGTGCTCTACCCCGAGGACTCCACGCCGCAGGGCAAGGAACTGCGTCTGCAGCAGCAGTACTTCTTCGTCGCCGCGTCGATCCACGACTTCCTCGACAACATGCTCGCCGACGGCTTCGAGCTCGCGAACCTCCCCGACCGCGTGATCTTCCAGCTCAACGACACGCACCCGGTGATCGCTGTGCCCGAGTTCATGCGGGTGCTCGTCGACGAGAGGCATCTCGAGTGGGATGCCGCGTGGGCCATCACGCAGCAGTGCTTCGCCTACACGTGCCACACACTGCTTCCGGAGGCGCTGGAGGTGTGGCCGGTCGAGCTGCTCGGACGCCTGCTGCCTCGCCACCTCGAGATCATCTATCGCATCAACGACGAGTTCCTCGTCGCGGTGCGCGAGCGGTTCGGCGATGACGAGATGCTCGTGCGCAACATGTCGATCATCGCGGAGCACCCGGTCCGCTCGGTGCGCATGGCATACCTCGCGACCGTCGCGGGCGCCAAGGTCAACGGCGTCGCCGAACTGCACTCGCAGCTGCTGCGCGACAAGGTGCTGAGCGACTTCGATGCGTTCTTCCCCGACAAGTTCACGAACGTGACCAACGGCGTGACGCCGCGGCGCTTCCTCCGCCTCGCCAATCCCGAGCTCTCGTCGCTCATCACCGCGGCGATCGGCGAGGGCTGGACCACCGATCTGGAACGCCTGCGCGAACTCGAGCCCTTCGCCGATGATGCCGAGTTCCGCGCCGCGTTCGCCTCGGTGAAGGCCGCCAACAAGCGCCGCCTGAGCGACGCGCTGCGCGAACGCGACGGTGTCGAGATCAGCGACGGCCACATGTTGGATGTGATGGTCAAGCGCCTGCACGAGTACAAGCGTCAGCTGCTCAAGGTGCTGCACATCGTCACCACCTACGAGGGGGTGATCTCCGGACGCCTCGCAGTGTCGGATGTCGTGCCGCGCACCGCGATCTTCGGGGCGAAGGCGGCTCCCGGCTACGCGATGGCGAAGCGCATCATCCACCTCATCAACGCGGTCGGCGAGGTCGTGAACACCGACCCTCGGCTGGAAGGCCGCCTCACGGTCGTCTTCCCTCCGAACTACAACGTGACGCTGGCCGAGCGGGTCATCCCCGCCGCCGACCTGTCGGAGCAGATCTCGCTCGCCGGCAAGGAGGCGTCGGGCACCGGCAACATGAAGTTCGCGCTGAACGGCGCGCTCACGATCGGGACGGACGACGGGGCGAACGTCGAGATCCGCGAGCTCGTCGGCGACGACCATTTCTATCTGTTCGGCATGAGCGAGCCCGAGGTCGAGGCGCTCAGCATCCGCGGTTACCGGCCGCAGGAGTTCTACCAGCACGACGAGGGACTCCGCCGGGCGATCGACCTGATCGCATCCGGGGCCTTCTCCCGCGGCGACCGCTCGGTGTTCGAGCCCATCGTCTCGAATCTCCTCTACGAAGACCGCTTCATGGTGCTCGCCGACTATGCGTCGTACATCGAGGCACAGAGCAGAGTGGATGCCGCGTACGCCGACCAGGACGCGTGGAACCGCTCAGCGATCCTCAACGTCGCCCGCACCGGTTTCTTCTCGTCCGACCGTTCGATCCGCGATTACATCGACCGGATCTGGCACACCCCGCCTCTCGTCTGAGGCGTCCTCCTGGGCTGTTTCCTGTGTTTCAGGCCCGGTCGTCCAGACCGTGTGGAGGCCGGATCGTCGAGACCGTGTGCAGGCCGGATCGTCCAGACCGTGTGCAGGACCGAAGCACGTCTGCAGGAACCTCCCAGGCGGATTCTCCTGCAGACGTGCCGCGATCCTGCAGACGGGATGCTCCGGCCACACCCCCCCCCCCCTTGACAGAGTCGAGATATATCGTGTTACTCTGTGCAGACACGATATATCGTGATCCCTCGAACCAGGAGAAGCAGACATGACCGAGAAGTGGCTCATCGCCCCCGGCGAAGAACGCGTCATCGACATCGAGAACGTCACCCGACTGAAGATCGGCCTGGTCGGCGGTCAGGTCGATGTCATCGCACACGACGAACCCGGCATCCGCATCGAGGTGCACGGCGTCACGACCAAGGACCTCCGCATCGAGGCGAACAACGGCGAGGTCGAGATCGACCACCCGCAGCTCGGCTGGGACAACTTCCTCGAGGTGTTCCGCAACTTCGGATCGGGCGGCCCCAAGGCCGAGGTGAGCGTCGCCGTCCCCCGCTCGATCGCCCTCAACCTCGGCGTCGTGAGCGCCGGAGCGCTCGTCTCGGGCATCCGCAACGACGCCCGCCTCAACACCGTCTCGGGCGACCTCATCGTCGACACCCTCATCGGCGACCTGACCGTCAACTCGGTCTCCGGCGACGTGCAGGTGCGCGGACTCACGGGATCGATCAGCGCGAACAGCGTCTCGGGCGATGTCGCAGTCACGGGCACCATCCGTCGCGCGACCGTCGACATCGTCTCGGGCTCGACACTGGTCGACGCCGCAGGCGATGTGAACACGATCAACGTCAACTCGGTCTCGGGCGGCACCACGGTGCGCCTCGACGAGTCGCTCGCTGCGAACTACGTCATCCGCTCGCTGAGCGGGCGACTGCTGATCGACGGCGTCGAACGCGGCTCCTCCGGCATCAACAACTACACCGGCTCGACGGGCGAGCTCGCAGGACGCTTCGTCGATCTGCGCGCCAACTCGGTCTCCGGCGGCGTGACCGTGCTGCGGCGCACGCCCGAGTCGATCACCGACGATGCGGAGTGGGAAGCATGAGCCCCGCAGTCTTCTCGCACGGCGACCTCAGGCTCTACCTGCTCTCGCTGCTCGCCGAGGCGCCGCAGCACGGCTACGGGATCATCCAGGCACTGACCGATCGCACGGGCGGCACCTACACGCCGAGCGCCGGCACCATCTACCCTCGGCTGGCCAAGCTCGAGGAAGAGGGGCTGGTCACCAAGACGGTCGACGGTCGCACCACGATCTACGCGATCACGGATGCGGGACGCGCCGAGCTGACATCTCGCGAGGGCGACCTCGCCGGAATCGAGGCCGGCCTGACCGACTCGGTGCGACTGATCGCCAACGAGGTGCGGCAGAGCGTCAAGGAGGCCATGAAGAGCCTCCGGGCCGACCTCGCCACGGCGGAGAAGGACGACCGCGCCGCATCCAAGTCCCGTCCGCGGACGGCAGGCGACGACGAGCGCATCGTCACCCGTGAGGAGCTGCACCGAGCGGATGCCGTCATCAACGCCTTCCGCGCACGCGTGCGCACCGACCTCCGCACGCATGTTGCGAAGGGCGGCACGCTGCCGGCATCCGTCGTCTCGCAGCTGGAGGACGGCCTGGACGCCGCGGCGCGAGGCATCACCACCGCGCTGGCGTCACTCGGCCGCTGAGCTCAGCGGCCGACGCCTGCCGAGACGCTCGAAGCCCCTCCCGTCACACGACGAGAGGGGCTTCGGCCGTTCGCATCCCCAGGAACTCAGCGAGGGATGCCGAGACCTACTCGGTCCAGATCTCGGGCTGCTCGTCGGGCACGGGCTCCTGCAGCGGCACGACGAGCACCGACCGGTGCTGGCGGTGCGCGAGGCGGGCAGCGACGGACCCCGTGAAGAACTCGCGGATCGACTCTCCGATGCCGCGCTTGCGTGTGCCGACCACGATCAGCTGGGCGTCGAGCTTGTTCGCCAGCTGTTTGATGGCGAGCGCCGGATCGCCCACGAGCTGCCGGGCCGTCCATGTCAGGCCCGTTCCGTCGAGGGCCGCAGCCGCCTCGGCCTGCACGGCCTCGAACTCGGCCGTGCCGGCATCGAAGTTGATGTCGATGGGCGCCGAGTGCACGTAGCCGTCGGGGTCCTCATAGGTGACGAAGCGCGTGACGTCGACGTGTGCGACCACCAGCGGCACGCGGAGGAGCCGTGCGAATCGCGCCGCCTCTTCGATCACCCGTTTCGGCTGACCCGGCTGCATCCCGACGATCACGGCCTTCTGCAGTGTCGCGTTCTGCGCGGCCTCGTCGGAGGGCGTCGAGGTGTTGTCGGTCATGAGGATCGCTCCCTTCACCAGCTGCCAACGGGCCAGTGCGGTCTGGCCGCGTGCTATTCTGAATGCTACTCTTACCGGCCCTCAGCCGGTGTCGTGAATGACTCGGGCCAGTCGTTGCCCGCAGCTTAACTCGTGAGGGGGTCTCAGGCATGGGCCGTGGCCGTCAAAAGGCGAAACACACCAAGATCGCCCGCGAACTGAAGTCGTTCAGTCCGTCGGTGAACTACTCGGCGCTCGAACGCGAACTCGCGCACCCGAGCGACGCTGAAGACGCATACGTCGACAAGTGGGCCGACGAGTATGCAGACGAAGACGAGGACGAACTCGAAAAGGCCTGACCGCCTCTTCGCTCGTCATCGATTCCCCCGTGCACCGCACGGGGGTTTCGTCGTGTCCGAAATCCCGGAACTCTCGGCATCCACGCCGGGCTCGTGACGGACGGACACCGCGTGCCCTGAGAGGATCGACCCATGGCCCGCGTCGTCTCCCTCTTCCGTCATCCGATCAAGGGCTTCACGCCCGAGTCGGTCGAGTCCCTCACCGTGCAGCCTGATGGGCGCATCGCCGGCGATCGGGTGCTGGCGTTCCGCTTCGCCGACGCGATCGCGCCGGAGTCTCGTGACGGACTCGACCACTGGCCGAAGGCGAAGGGACTCTCCCTGCAGGACTTCCCGGGCCTCGCGGCGTTGCGCACCGACTATGACGACGATCGGCAGCGCGTGCGGATAGAGCACGAGGGTTCCGTGCTCGTCGAGGCGGGACTCGATGACTCCGGTCGTGGCGAGCTCGCGGACGCGGTGACCGAGTTCGTGCTCGCGAGCCCGGAGGGCCGGCGGATCCGGCGCCCCGGACGACTGCCGCTCGTACTCGTCGGCGACGGTGTGACGCCGAGGTTCCAGGATCGTGAGCGCGGCTACGTCTCCGTGCACAGTCGTGGCAGTGTCGACGCACTGAGCGACTCTCTCGGCTTCGGCATCGATGACCGCCGGTTCCGCTCCAACGTCGTCATCGACGACGTCGCCCCCTGGTCGGAGCTCGACTGGGCCGGCGAGCTGAGCATCGGCGAGGTGACGTTCCGCACCGCGGGGCCGATCGTGCGCTGCCTCGCGACACACGCCAACCCCGACACGGGCGTTCGCGACGCGAAGGTGCTCACGACCCTCACGAGCGACCACGGTCAGGACGAGCCGACTCTCGGCCGACTCCTTCTGCCGCCGCAGGACCCGGCCGATGCGTCAGCGCCGTGGGTCGGCGGCACGATCAGCGTCGGCGACCAGGTGCGAGCGCACTGACGGACCTCGGGCCCACGCCGATCCACCGGCGCCCCTTCACCGCCGCGAGTCACCAGCGACCGTGGCGACGCTCCCAGTCCTCTTCGATGGTGCGACGTCGACCGGCGATCCATCCGGCGGGGATCACCGCGATCAGAACCCCCACGAGCACCCACAGGGGAATCTCCCAGCTGTCGGTCATGTCGTGCAGCAGGCCGATCAGCAGCGGGAACACCGCGGCGACCGCGTAGCCGATGCTCTGCACGAAACCGCTGAGGGCCACCGCGCTCTCGGGCGTGCGGGCCCGGATGCTGAGCAGCACGAGGGCGAGCGGGAAGAGCCCGGGTGCGAGGCCGTAGAAGACCACCCACAGCGGCAGCGCCACCGTGGGCAGGAACAGGAATCCGAACAGCCCGATGAGCCCGCACGCGATCGAGATGAAGAACACAGGACGGGTCGCCTGGAACCGGACGATGAGAATGGGCACGAGCAGAGAGCACGGCAGGCCCATCAGACCGAACAGCGAGAGCAGCAGCCCCGCATTCGCCGGTGAGACCCCGCCCACGTCGATCATGATCGACGGCAGCCATGCGAAGGAGACGTAGGCCAGCGTCGACGACGACGCGAACACCAACGCGATCGACCAGGCCATCGGCAGCCGCCACAGCCGACCGAAGACCCGCGGGTTGGCGGGCGTCGTCGCGATCGGTCCGGTCGCCACGGATGCTGCGTCGTAGCCGTCGCGCTCGATCTCGGTCGCGGCGGACTCCGTACGCGCGGGGGCCGAGGCGACGGCATCCGCCCGGCTCGTGACGAGCATCGCCACCCAGGGCACGAGCGCGATCACGGCGAACACGCCCCACAGCCCCAGCGACACCCGCCACCCGGCCGAGTCGGCGAGCGGCACTGCGACCAGCGGCGGCACGAACGTCGACACCGCCATGGTGGTCGAGTAGACCGTCATCATCAGGCCGAGGCGATCGGGGAAGTACTTCTTCACCAGCGGCGGCAGCAGCACGTTCCCCGAGCCGACGCCCGCGAACACCACTGCCGTCGCGGCGAGCAGCGATGTCGAGTCGACGGCGAGGCTGCGCAGCAGCAGCCCGGCGGCGATCAGGGCGATCGCCACGACGGCCACGCGCTCGAGTCCGAATCTCCGCTCGAACAGCGGCGTCAACAGCCCGAACACCGCGAAGCACACCGGCGGCGCGGCTCCGATCAGGCCGACGACGACCGACGAGACCGGGAAGTCGTCGGCGACGTGGTCGAGCACGGGCGACAGCGACGCCACGGCCGAGCGCAACGAGAACGCGACCAGCACGATGCCGACCAGCGCGAGCGCACGGCCACGCCAGAGCGGCTGCGCACCCGAGGTCACGAGGTCTGCGACCCCTCCACCCAGGCCAGGTACTCGTCGGAGACCGTGCCGGTGACGTACCGGCCGTCGAAGCAGCTCATGTCGAGGTCGCTCAGCACGGATCCCTCGGTGATCGCAGCCTTGAGGTCCTCGACCTCCTGATAGACCAGGTGATCACAGCCCAGCTCGGCGGCGATCTCGGGGATCGTCCGGCCGTGGGCGATGAGCTCGTGACGCGACGGCATGTTGATGCCGTAGACATGCGGGTGACGCACCGGCGGAGCCGCGGAGGCGAACGTCACAGAGGTGGCACCGGCATCCCGGGCCATCTGGATGATCTCCTTCGACGTGGTCCCGCGCACGATCGAGTCGTCGATCAGCAGCACGTTCTTGCCCTGGAACTCGGTCGACATCGCGTTCAGCTTCTGACGCACGCTCTTCTTGCGCACGGCCTGCCCGGGCATGATGAAGGTGCGGCCGACGTAGCGGTTCTTGTAGAAGCCCTCGCGGTACTCGATGCCCAGCTTGCGGGCGACCTCCATGGCGGCGGGCCGGGAAGAGTCGGGGATCGGCATGACGACGTCGATCTTGTCCATCGGCACGTGCTTCGCGATCGTGTCGGCGAGACGGTCGCCCATGCGCAGGCGCGACTCGTAGACCGAGACGCCGTTCATGACCGAGTCGGGTCGGGCGAGGTAGACGTACTCGAACGCGCAGGGCGCGAGAGTGGTCTCCTTCGCACACTGCCGGCTGTGCAGCTCGCCCTCGTTGGTGATGAAGATCGCCTCACCGGGCTCGACCTCGCGCACGACCTCGTAGTCGGCGTTCTCGAGCACCAGCGACTCGCTCGCCACCACCCATTCGTCGCGGCCCTCTGCGCCGGGGACGGTCGAAGGACGACGGCCGAGGATCAGGGGACGGATGCCGAACGGGTCGCGGAACGCGAGCAGACCGTAGCCCGCGATCACCGCGATCACGGCGTACGCGCCCTCGATGCGCTCGTGCGTGCGCTCGACGGCCTCGAAGACGCGCTCGGCGTCGAGGTCGACCGTCGACGTCGTGTTCTGCAGCTCGCCGGCGAGGACGTTGAGCAGCAGCTCGGTGTCGCTCGACGAGTTGAGGTGACGGCGGTCGCGCTTGGCCATGTCGGCCGTGAGCTCGCGCGTGTTCGTCAGGTTGCCGTTGTGGATGAGGATGATGCCGTAGGGCGCGTTCACGTAGAACGGCTGCATCTCCTCTTCGTTCGACGCGGTGCCCTTGGTCGCGTAGCGCACATGACCGAGGCCGACGTTGCCGAGGAGTCCGCGCATGTCACGAGTGCGGAACGCCTCGCGGACCATGCCCTGCGCCTTGGCGTTGTGCATCACGCCGTTCGCCTCGGCGGTCGCGATTCCCGTTGCATCCTGACCGCGGTGCTGCAACAGCAGGAGTGCGTCGTAGATGTCCTGATTGACCGGGGCAGAGCCCACCATTCCGACGATGCCGCACATGGACTCTTACTTCGCTCCGTCCGCGTAGGCGCCGATCAGGCGCACCGCTCCACCGTCGACGCCCTTGGCGCCCTGTTCGAACTCTCCTGCCGGCCGCGCGCCGAAGCCCACGGTTCCGACCTGCCACGCGGGCATGCCGTCGGCCGCGAGCGCTGCGATCGCGGCATCCTTCTTGTCGGCTGCGACGATCGCGAGGAACCCGATTCCGAGGTTCCAGGTGCCCTCGGCGGACTCCAGCGTGGACCCGGCGATGTCACTGAGCACGCGGAAGACCGGGCTCGGCGACCAGGTGCTGCGGTCGACCTCGACCCAGCTGCCCTGCGGGAGCACGCGCGCGAGGTTCGCCGCGATGCCGCCGCCGGTGACGTGGCTGAGCGAGTGGACCCCGCCGGAGCCTGTGCCGCCGCCGAGCTGCTCGATGAGGCGCAGCAGCGGGAGCGTGTAGAGACGAGTCGGCTCGAGCAGCGCCTCGCCCCACGTCTTGCCGAAGTCGGCGGCGTTGTCGCCGTAGCCGATGCCCGCGTTCGTGACGATGTGGCGCACGAGGGAATAGCCGTTGGAGTGCAGTCCGCTGGACTCGACGGCGATGACGACGTCGCCGTCCTGCACGCGGTCGGCCCCGAGGATGCCGTCGGCCTCGACGACTCCGGTCGCGGCTCCTGCGACGTCGTAGTCGCGCGGGCCGAGAAGACCGGGGTGCTCGGCGGTCTCGCCGCCGATCAGCGCGGTGCCCGTCGCGGTGCACGCCTCGGCGATGCCGCGCACGATGTCGGCGATGCGCTGCGGGAAGACCTTGCCGCACGCGATGTAGTCGGTCATGAAGAGCGGCTTGGCGCCCACCACGACGATGTCGTCGACGACCATGCCGACCAGGTCCTGGCCGATCGTGTCGTGCTTGTCGATGGCCTGCGCGATGGCGACCTTCGTGCCGACGCCGTCTGTGCTGGTGGCGAGCAGCGGACGACGGAAGTCGCGCAGCGCACTCGCGTCGAACAGTCCGGCGAATCCGCCGACACCGCCGAGCACTTCAGGGCCGTGCGTCGCGCGCACGGAAGACTTCATCAGCTCGACGGCGAGATCGCCTGCAGCGGTATCGACGCCGGCTTCGGAATAGGGATTGGTGGGGGAGGCAGCCACACCTCCAGCCTACCGCCCGCGGAGACCTCCTCTCCCCTCCCTCCATCTCCTACGATGGGGCCATGGCCGACAAGCCGCAGTGGTTGATCCGCGAGGACGCGAGCGTTCCGGTGCTCGTCGCGCTCGCGCTGCGGCAATCGCTCGGCATCCGCGCCCCGGAAGATCTTCCGAGCCTGCGCGATCTGCCCGTCCGGGCACCGGATGCCGCCGAGGTGACGCCCGAGCTCGAGAAGCAGTGGCGCGCCTACTGGGACATGACCGTCGAGCCCCGAGCGCATCCGTCCGGCGTGCCGCTCGAGCTCGTCGACGGGTTCGACACGCTGGTGGCGCTGCCGGCGACCGGTGCCGAACAGCTCGCCGAGGCGATCGCGCCGCATGCCGCATCGGCGATGCACTACGCCCGCGTCGCGCACGATCGCTACGTGTCGTCGATCCACAGCTCGATCGCCAACCGGTCGGGCGGCGGGACGATCGGGGGCGAGTCGTATCGCGCCTATGCCAGCGCGATCGCCGAGTTCGAGCGCGAGATCGGTCGCCGTGCGCACTCGTTCGAGCTCAACGTGCAGGTGCTGCCGTTCTCGCAGCGGGGGATCTGGTGGATCGGCGCGCTCACTGTCGCGGTGACCGACGGCCTGCGCCGCGACGTGGTCTCGTTCGACGCGGCGATCCGGCCCATCATCGCCGAACTGGCGTGACGCCCCGGGCGTGATCAGTCGTTCGTGATGATCGTCTCGTGCTCGACCCTGACGACGTGGTCGTGGCGACGCGCGACGCGTTCCAGGATCAGCGCGACGACGCTCGCGAGGGCGAAGCCGATCGGCACCGTCCACAGCAGCAGGAATCCGAACACCTGCCCTGGCGGGTAGACGACGTTGACCGCTTCGGACGGCTCGTAGCTGCCCATCATCGTCAGGATGCCGGCGGCGATGATGCCGAGCACGACGCCGATGCCCATGAACACGCCGAAGCGCGGCACGCGACGGACGGTCGCCTCGACCGTCTGGGAGGAATCGTGGGAGGACATGCATCCATTGTCCCACCGTTGGCTGTGGGTCGCTCCCCCACGTGCGCAGAGAGCATCGCCCTCCCCGCGTGCGCTGCGGGGACGGCGATGCGGCTCTGCGGAGGATCAGACCTCGGTCGGGACCTCGGAGTCGGTCGGCTTCGCCACAGTGCGGCGCCCGATCAGCACGCCTCCGCCGACGGCGAGCACGACGATCACCAGGCCTCCGACGATCCACGGCCACACCGGGGCGCTGTCGGTGTCCGTGGCAGCCGTGACGGATGCGGCGGCTGCCGTGCCCTGGGACTCGGCGGGCTCGTCCTCTTCCGGAGCCACGACACCGCACTCGGCCGCGACAGGGATCCGCGCGGTCACCGGGTCGAGCTCCTCGCCGGCGGCATAGGTGCCGAAGGCGGCGGCCCCTGCCTCGGTGAGGGAGGTGGGAACCCCGTCGAGCGACAGCATTCCGTCGACGACGGTCGTGTCTCCGAGCGCGAACTCGGCGAGACGGACATCCTTCTGGTCGACGCTCTGTCCGTCCTGCGTGGTGCCGAGCACGTCGAACACGAGATAGCCGGTATCGCCGGCGAGCTCGAGGCGGGCGTTGGCCAGAGTCGTGTTCAGCGCGCCATCATGACCCGTGAAGTTGATGCTGCCACCGAACCCGACGAGCCCCACGAGGGTCTCGTCGTCGAACGAACCCGCGCCGCTCGACCACACGAAATCGGGGTACTCGTAGACCACATCGGTCAACGTCCAGCCCCCGGCCGCGATGCCCTCGATGTAGGTGCGGAACGATTCCTTGTATCCCCATTCGAGAGTGGCGCCGTCGACCGTGCACGCCCCGATCACCGCAGCCTCCCGCGTCAGGGTGAACTCGAGACCGCGAACCACCGACCCCTGCAGGGTCAGCGTGTGCGGACCATCCTCGAGACTGGCCGGCAGCGAGCCTGACCAGGTCGCGATGCCCGACGCATCCGCCGAGATCGTATCGAGCAGCACCGGGGTCGAGTACACGACGACCTTGATGCCGGTCTCGTTCGGCTGGAATCCCGATGCCGAGAACGTCGCCGACTTTCCTGACTGCAACGCCGCGAGCTCCTCGTCGGTGATCTCGATGCCCGTCGTCGCCGGCGGTGTGCTGGGGAGCGTGGCCTTCGGCTGCACCACGGCAGCCGCAACCGTTCCGGTGGAGCCGGTCGGAGCCGCCGCAACCGAGCCGATCGTGAACGACACGGGATCCAGATTGGTCGAGAAGCCCGCAAGCACGCGGTCACGCCCCTCGGCCGTCAGCGACGCGGGCACGCCCGAGTAACTCACCGCGCCGTTCGCCGTCGTGATGGCGGCTCGGGACAGGTCGAGCGTCGCAAAGGGCACCTGGGCGCCGCCATGCGTCACGGACAGCGTCGCCGCGCCTGCGGAGGTGACGGTGACCTGCGGGTTCGACACCGTGACATCGAGGACGCCGCTGTGACCGGTGAAGCGCACCGAGCCGCGATAGATCACACTGCCGAGACCGGTCGCCGCGTTGTAGTCACCGCCGACCGTCTGGCCGAACTGGAACACGCCGTTCGAACGGGTCGCCCCGCCGGATACGTCGATCGCCCCCTTGGCGATACCGCCGACGACATACTCCGTGAAGGACGTCGAGATGCCCCACCGCAGCGAGCCGCCAGGCACCGAGACCGCCGGCGAGGTCGGAGTCGTCGGGTTCGGAGGCGTCGGCGGGGTCTCGGGCTTCTCGCCGAACAGGCCCTTCCACTGTGCATCCGTGATCTTGACGGTCGAGCGTGCGTGGATCGTCTCCGCGGTCGGGAGGGTGTGCTGCCGCCACGCGACGACCTCATAGGTCTTCGTGCGGTCAAGGCTCTCGGCCGAAGCGTTGAGGTCGACGGAGAACGCGCCCCACTCGATGCCCTGCACGAACTTCATCGCGAGGAAGCCACCTTCGGCGGTGACCTGCGCCTCCGTGCCCTTCTCGATCAGCGCGACGTACGCACCCGTCGCGTCGCCGAGTCTCGAACCGGTGGCAGTGACGGTGAGACCGTCAGCCGCGCTCGCGGACTTCACCGCGGTGGTGAGAGCCGGAGCATCCGGAGCACCCAACAGCGCGTTCCACTGTGCATCCGTGATCTTGACGGTCGAGCGTGCATGGATCGTGTCCGCGGTCGGGAGGGTGTGCTGCTGCCACGCGATGACCTCATAGGTCTTCGAACGGTCGAGGGTCTGCGCGGCCGCAGTCAGATCGACGGCGAACGCGCCACCCGTGATGTTCCGCACGTACTCCATTGCGAGGAAGCCACCACCAGCCGTGACGTCGGCTTCGGTGCCCTTCTCGATCAGAGCCACATACGCACCCGTCGCGTCGCCGAGTCTCGAACCGGTGGCAGTGACGGTGAGACCGTCAGCCGCGCTCGCGGACTTCACCGCGGTCGTGAGAGCCGGAGCATCCGGAGCACCCAACAGCGCGTTCCACTGCGCATCGGTGATCTTCACCGTCGAGCGGGCGTAGATCGTGTCCGAGGTGGGGAGGGAGCGCTGCTGCCACGCGATGACCTCATAGGTCTTCGAACGATCGAGGGTCTCAGCAGCTGCAGTCAGATCGACGCTGAACGCGCCACCCGTGATGCCGCGAACGTACTGCATCCCCAGGAAGCCACCCCCGGCGGTGACATCCGCCTCCGTGCCCTTCTCGATCAAAGCCACGTACGCACCGGTGACATCACCCAGCTGCGAACCGGATGCCGTGACAGTGAGACCGTCCGCTGCCGTCGCGGACTTCACGGTCGATGTGAGCGAGGCCGAGGCGGTGTCGTAGTTGAGGGCGACGCTCTTCTCCTGCGTCGCATTGGTGACGCCGCCGGCGCCATAGGTGTACACGCCATAAGAGCCCGGCGTCGCCGGAGCATCCTTCAGCGTCAGGGTCGCCTGGAAGGTGCCGTCGGCGGCGATGTCGACCCACTGTGCGCGGATCGCGGCCTGGAACTGCGCGGGAACCTGATTCAACACGCTCTCTGCGAGCGCCCACGCCTGCGAGCCGACCGAACGCGTCGAGCCGGCCGCGCCCGTCGAGGGCTGCCAGGTCGAGGCGAAGTTGCCGAACACGACGTACGTGCCCTGCGGGAGATTCGCGGGGATCGGCATGCCGCGACCACCGACGTTCGCAGTCGGGTCATACCCCGAGCCCTTCACGACGACCTTGTCACCTGCCTTCAGCGCGTTGGCACCGGCCGGAGTCGTGCCGTCAGCGAGGAACACCTGGATCGCAGGCTCGGCCGGAGTCGTCGGCTCGATGGCATCCCAGTCCGCGTCGCTGACCGTGACCGCCGCGCGAGCGAGGATCGTCTGGGCGTTCGGCAGCGTGTGCTGCGTCCAGACGATCACCTCGTAGCTCTTGGTGCGATCGAGATCTGCCGCCTTCGCCGTGAGATCGACCGAGAACGCACCACCCGTGATGCCGCGAACGTAGTGCATGGCGGCGAACCCGCCGCCTGCAGTCACGTTCGCCTCGGTGCCCTTCTCGATGACCGCCGCATAGACGCCCGTCGCCGAGCCGAACGAGGAGCCGGTCACGGTCGTGGTGATGCCGGGGTCACCCGTCGCGACCGCCGAAGCGACAGTGATCTTGGGTGCGCCCGAGTAGTTGAGGGCGACGCTCTTCTCCTGAGCGGCGTTGGTGACGCCACCGGCGCCGTAGGTGTAGATGCCGTAGGCGCCGGGGGCGGCCGCGGCGTCCTTCAGCGTCACCGTCGCCTCGAACGTGCCGTCGGCTGTGATGTTCACCCACTGGGCGCGGATCGCGCCCTGGAACTGCGCCGGAACCTGATTCAGAACCGCCTCGGCCAGCGCCCACGCCTGAGCCCCGACGGAGCGCGTTGCTCCCGCGGCGCCCGCGGAGGGCTGCCAGGTCGAAGCGAAGTTGCCGAACACGACATACGTGCCCTGCGGGAGGTTCGCCGGAATCGGCACGCCGCGGCCCCCGACGTTCGCGGTCGGGTCGTAACCCGAACCCTTCACGACGACCTTGTCGCCCGCCTTCAGTGCGGTCGTGCCGGCCGGCGTCGTGCCGTCAGCCAGGAACACTTCGATCGCTGGTGCAGCGGGGTTCGTTCCGGGGTCGGTTCCGGGGTCCGTGCCCGGATCGGTTCCGGGGTCCGTGCCCGGATCGGTTCCGGGGTCCGTGCCCGGATCGGTTCCGGGGTCCGTGCCCGGATCGGTACCCGGGTCAGTACCCGGGTCCGTACCCGGATCGGTCGTCTCCACACCGAAGACCGCATCCCACTGCGCACCCGAGATGGCGACGTCGCCCCGGGCATAGATGGTCTGAGCGTTCGGCACCGAGTGCTGCTGCCAGATGAGCACCTCGTACATCTGAGTGCGGTCGAGCCCAGCTGCGGCGGCGGTCAGAGTGAAGGCACTCGCGCCGGCGGTCACCGTGGGGAACGGCTGCGCGAACGCCGCGTACCCGCCGCCGGGGCCTGAGAGCCCGGCTTCGGTGCCCTTCACGATGAGCGCTGCATAGATGCGCGTGACGTCGGGCAAGCCCGAGGCGTCGACCTGCACCGTGATGCCAGCCGTGTCGACAGAGGTCACGGACGTCGCGACAGTCCCGCTCGCTGCGTGCGCGGGGGGAACGATCACCGCACCGGCCGCTATCAGAAGGAGGGAGACGAAGGCGGCGACCAGCACGCGTATGCGGCTGCTCCCCGTGGATGCTGTGGCTGTGGCGTTCACGATTCTCCAGGCTCCGAGGCGCGCGAAATCGGTGCGCGCCGGCGGTGCCGCTGTGCGGTCGGGCGAGAGGGTGATTGTTGGTTAGGCTTAGCTAAGTAAGCTCCATTCCTGAGAATAGAGGCGGCCGTGAGGTCGAGTCAAGTTTTAGGATAGCCTTGCCTAATGCGACGCGCCTCAGCCCTTCTCCTCGCTGCCGCTCTAGCCGTCGGTCTGGCCGCGTGCGCAGACCCGGGAGCCTCCGCCGCACCGCAGCAGAGCGAGACCGCGTACGCGTGCCCCCAGGCATCCGCTCCCCTCGCCGAGCTGGATCTCGTCGACGACGTGCGCGGCGCGACCGGTGGATCCACGGCCTGTCTCTCGAACCATGCGATCGAGCCGGTCGCCGACGACACCGCCCCGGAACTCCCCGTGACCGTCACCGACAGCGAAGGTCGCGAGGTCGAGATCACGGACGTCGACCGCATCCTGCCGATCGACATCTCGGGCACGATCGCCTCGACCGTCTTCGCCCTGGGCCTCGGCGATCAGGTCGTCGGCCGCGACTCGTCGACGATGTTCGCCGGCACCGAAGAACTCCCCGTGGTCACCAAGACCGGCCACACGCTCAATGCCGAGGCGATCCTCGAACTCGCTCCGACGGTCATCCTCACCGACACCACGATCGGCCCGAAGGAGATCCGCCAGCAGCTGCGCGACGCCGGCATTGCGGTCGTGGTGATCTCGAGCGACCGGCGACTCGACACGACCGACGAGCTGGTCACCGAGATCGCCGCGGCGCTCGGCGTGCCTTCGCGCGGGGCCGCGCTGATCGAGCGCCTCGACGCCGACCTCGACGATGCGCTGGCCGAGATCGCCGAGGTCGCGCCGTCCGACGTCGACGACCGGGCGCGGATGCTGTTCCTCTACGTGCGCGGCAACGCGAACATCTACTACATCTTCGGCGAGGACTCTGGTGCCGATTCTCTGATCGACGCCGTCGGCGGGGTCGATGTCGCGGCCGAGATCGGATGGACCGGCATGAAGCCGATGACCGCCGAAGCGCTCGTCGCCGCGAAGCCCGACGTGCTCGTGATGATGACCGACGGACTCGAATCGGTCGACGGCATCGACGGCCTGATCGAGCGCATCCCGGCGATCGCCGAGACTCCCGCAGGAGCGAACCGGCGCGTGATCGACATGGCCGACAGTGAGATCCTCAGCTTTGGCCCTCGATCGGCCGACGTGATCGGCGCACTCGCTCGAGCACTCTACGCACCCGAGTCCGCGACCGCCGAGTCCGCGAAGTGACCGGCGAGGTCGTCACCCGCACGCCGTCGCGTCATCTCGGGCTGCGCTTCACGCTCGTCATCATCGGCCTAGCCGCCGCCCTCCTCGTGACCTGCATCGCGTCGATCACGAGCGGCCAGTACTCGCTCTCCCCCACCGACCTCATCGGGGTGCTGCTGCGCGGCATCGGCATCGACACCGCCTGGGCACCCACCCAGGCGGCCGACTACGGCGTGATCTACAACCTGCGTCTCCCCCGCCTTGCGCTCGGCCTGCTCGTCGGTGCCGCCCTCGCGGTGTCAGGCGTGCTCATGCAGGCGATCTTCGGAAACCCGCTGGCGGATGCCGGGGTCGTCGGCGTCTCGTCCGGTGCTGCCCTCGGCGCGGCGGCGAGCATCACGCTGGGGCTCGCGTCGTTCGGCATGTGGACCACCCCCGCGTTCGCCTTCCTCGGCGGGCTCGCGGCCGTGCTCGCCGTCTACTTCATCAGCCGGTCCGGCGGCCGCACCGAGGTCGTGACGCTGCTGCTGACGGGCATCGCGATCAATGCGATCGCGGGCGCCGGCATGGCCTTCCTCACCTTTCTCGGCACGACGTCGACGCGTGAGCAGATCGTGTTCTGGCAGCTCGGATCGCTCAACGGCGCACTCTGGTCGAACGTCGCCCTGGTCGCGCCGCTCGTCGCCATCGGTGTCGTCGTCGCACTGATCGTGTCACCCCAGCTCGACCTCTTCGCCCTCGGCGAGCGTACCGCCCGGCACCTCGGCGTCAACGTCGAGCTGCTGCGGATGGTCGTGATCGTCACGGTCGCGATCCTCGTATGCGCGGCGGTCGCGTTCGCCGGCATCATCGGATTCGCCGGCCTCGTGGTGCCCCACCTGATGCGCATGATCATCGGCCCCGCGCACCTTCCGCTCATGATCGCCTCGGCGTTCGGCGGAGCGCTGCTCATCGCGGTCGCCGACCTCGTCGCCCGCACGGCCGTGCCGCTCGCCGACCTGCCGATCGGCATGATCACCTCGCTCGTCGGCGGACCGTTCTTCCTGTGGCTGCTCGTGCGCACGCGCCGCCGGTCGGGAGGCTGGGCATGAACGCCGTCGATACGACGACCCGTCTGGAGGCGACCGGCGTCACCGTGCTCGTCGGCGGCGAGCGCGCGATCCTCGACGACGCGTCGATCGAGGTCAGAGCGGGCGAGATCCACGCGCTGGTCGGGCCCAACGGCGCGGGCAAGTCGACTCTCTTCGGAGTTCTCGCCGGCGATGTGACCCCGAGCGCGGGCGCGGTTCTGCTCGACGGCTCGCCGATCACCGGCATCCGCGCGCAGGACATGGCACGAGCGCGAGCGGTGCTGCTGCAGGAGAACGCGGTGTCGTTCCCGTTCAGCGCCGAGCAGGTCGTGCGCATGGGCCGGGCGCCGTGGGCACGCACCGGTGCGGCCGAAGAGGACGACGAGATCGTCGCCGCGGCTATGGCTTCGACCGAGGTGCTGTCGCTGTCCACGCGTGCGGTGACCTCACTCTCGGGAGGTGAGCGCGCCCGCGTGGCGCTGGCCCGCGTGATCGCGCAGAGCACCGGCATCCTGCTGCTCGACGAGCCGACCGCCGCACTCGACCTGAAGCATCACGAAGACGTGATGCGCCTGATCCGCTCTCAGGCGGATGCCGGCATCGCCGTCGCGATCGTGCTGCACGACCTCAACGCCGCTCTCGCTCACGCGGATCGCGTGACGCTGCTCTCGGAGGGTCGGGTCGCCGCAACGGGTGCGGCCGCCGACGTGCTCACGGCCGAGAGGATCGAAGCGGTCTACGGTCAGCCGGTCGACGTGTTCCCGCATCCCGTCACCGGTGTGCCGCTGGTGGTCGCGCGCCGCGGCCTCTGACGCCGCCGCAGCCGCCACAGTTGCCGCAGGTCAGGGACGAAGCGGCAGCACGTCCGAGAGATCGGCGCGGGTGCCCGATGCGCTGACACGACCGGATGCCGCGGCATCCGACCAGTGCTCCGTGCCCGTGGCGACGGCGATCCACGTCGCTGCATCCATCTCGACGACGTTCGGCGGGGTCCCCCGCGTGTGCCGGGGCCCCTGGATGACCTGCACCGCACCGAACGGAGGCACTCGCACCTCGACGCTGTTGCCGGGCGCCTTCTCGTCGAGCAGCTGCAGCAGGTACCGCACGGCCGTAGCGAGATCGGTGCGCTGCGGCTTCTCGCCCGCGGCATCCGCTCGCCGCACCGCATCGAGCGCCGCGCGCCCGTCGATGATGTCGATCTTCCTGGAGGGCATGGTGACCAGGCTACGCCGGGCTCGTTCACCGTGGACGCCCACGCGCTCCCCGTGCGCGTGAGAAGGAGATCTGCGCTTGGGAAGGACGGATTCCCCGAATTCGGCCTTCCGAGGCGCGAATCTCCCTCGCTGGCGCACACGCCACTCGCCCTGCCCCGCCGCACACAGGCATAGGCTCGAGGCGATGAGCCAGAATCCCGATACCTTGCACGGCGCACGGGCCGAGCTGCTCGCTGCGACGCAACGGCGCGAGAGCTGGTCGAGGCCGTTTCCGCCGATCGTCGGCGACGCCCATCCGGCATCCGTGCTCGTGCTCTTCGGTCGGCTCGACACCATCCCGGCGCAGACCGACGAGGTGACCGTCGCAGCCGACCTCGACGTGCTGCTGCAGCGTCGGGCCGCGACGCTGTCATCGCATCCCGGGCAGGTCTCGTTCCCCGGCGGCCGGCGCGAGGAACAGGATGCGGATGCCGTCGCCACCGCCCTGCGCGAGGCGGAGGAGGAGACAGGGCTCGACCCGGCCGGTGTCGAGATCCTCGCCACACTGCCCGAACTGCCCCTCGCCGCGAGCAACCATGTCGTCACCCCCGTGCTCGCCTGGTGGCGCTCGCCGTCGCGCGTCGCCGCCGTCGACCACGCCGAGACGGTCGACGTCTTCCGGGTGCCGGTCGCACAGCTGCTCGACCCGGCCACCCGGTTCACCTCGACCATCCACCGCCTGGGTCGCACCTGGCGGGGACCCGCCTTCGACGTCGACGGCACCATCGTCTGGGGTTTCACCGCGATGGTGCTCGATGCGCTGTTCGACGCCGCCGGCTGGACGCGGGACTGGGACCCGTCGATCGAGCGCCCCGTCGAACTCTGAACTGTCTCGCCGGTCGCGCGTTCACGATTCAGCACGGATGTGGCCCGGGGCCCCTACAGCGCCCGATACCGGCACCGGGCGCGGTTCTGTGCTGAGACGCGCACACCGCTGAAACCCGCGCGCCCGCCTCGGTAGTCTGGACAGGTGAAGATTCTCGTCCTCGGTTCCGGTGCCCGTGAGCACGCGATCATCCTCGCTCTGCGAGCAGAGAAGGCGGAGCACGAGATCTTCGTCGCCCCCGGCAACGCCGGCATCGCGCAGGACGCGACCCCCGTCTCGGTCGACATGCTCGACGGCGCCGCGGTGACCTCGTTCGCGAACGAGCGCGCCATCGATCTCGTGATCGTCGGTCCCGAGGCTCCGCTGGTCGCCGGCGTCGCCGATGTGCTGCGCGCGCACGGAATCCCCGTGTTCGGCCCCGGCAAGGCGGCGGCGCAGCTCGAGGGCTCCAAATCGTTCGCGAAGCGGATCATGGACGCCGCGGGCGTGCCCACCGGTCGCGCGGTGCGCGCCATCACCACCGCCGAGGTCGAGGCCGCGTTCGACGAGCTGGGTGCCCCGTACGTCGTGAAGGCCGACGGCCTGGCAGCGGGCAAGGGCGTCATCGTCACGGCCGACCGCGCTGACGCGCTCGCCCACGCCGAGCACTACCTGCCGTCCGGCCCCGTGCTGATCGAAGAATTCCTCTCAGGGCCCGAGGTCTCGCTTTTCTTCCTGAGCGACGGCGACACGGTTCGCGCGCTCAGCCCGGCGCAGGACTTCAAGCGTGCACTCGACGGCGACGAGGGACCCAACACCGGCGGCATGGGCGCGTACTCGCCGCTGCCGTGGCTCGCCGACCAGTTCGGCAGCGAGCAGGCCTTCGTCGAGGAGGTCACGCGGGACGTCGCTCTCCCCGTCATCCGCCAGCTCGACAGCGAGGGCACCCCGTTCATCGGCCTGCTCTACGCCGGGCTCATCCTCACGCCCGCCGGCGTGCGCGTCATCGAGTTCAACGCCCGCTTCGGCGACCCCGAGACGCAGATCGTGCTGCCGCGCCTCGTGACGCCGCTGTCGGAGCTGCTGCTCGCCGCGGCATCCGGCACCCTCGAAGACCAGCCGGAGCCCGTCTTCAGCGACGACGTCGCGATCACCGTGGTCCTCGCCAGCGAGGGATACCCCGAGGCGCCGCAGACCGGTCGCCCGATCGAGGGCCTCGCCGACGCAGCGGCCGTCGAGGGCGTCCGCCTCGTGCACGCCGCGACCGCCAGCCCGGACGCCCCGGGAGGCTCGCTCGTCGCGACCGGTGGACGCGTGCTGAACGTCGTCGCGGTCGCGTCGGATTTCCGCACCGCCCGCGACCGCGCGTACGAGGCCATCGGCCGCATCCGCCTCGAGGGTTCGCACTTCCGCACCGACATCGCCGCCCGCGTCGCGGAGTAGTCCGACGCGCGCCCGTTGCGGCGCCGACGTCCGACGCTTCTCTGCCGAGTTGCGACCGGAACCCGCCATCCTCTGCACGCCTCTTGACACCGCTCACTTTCTTCAAGAAAGTGAGCGGATGCCGCTCCGCTCCGACTGGTCGACCGCCACGTGTCCGATCGCACGCTCCGCCGATGTGCTCGCCGACCCGTGGGTGCTGCTGATCCTGCGCGAGATGTTCTCGGGGCGCACGCGCTTCGATCAGCTTCGCGATGCCACCGGAGCCGCCGACTCGGTGCTTGCTCGGCGCCTCGCGTCGATGGCCGACGCCGGCCTCGTCGCGCAGGACGACCCCGGCTACCGACTCACCGACGCCGGGCGCGAGACCCTGCCGATCCTGCACGCGTACGCACGGTTCTCGCGCATGACCGATCCGGACGGGCCCTGGGGACTGACGGTCAGCTGCGCGCGCTGCGGCGAGGTCGCGGCCTCGTCCGACTGGTGCGCGCGCTGCTCCGCGCCGCTGGAAGCCGACAGCACTCGCTGGGCGCGGCGCAGCATGGGCGGCGAGCCGTTCGCTCTGACCACGGGCACCGCGGCATGACCGCCGAATCGGTCGATGAGCCCACCGAGACGCCCGCACCCGCGACCACTCCGCAGCAGCGGCAGCGCCGCATCCACCCGGCCTGGATCGTCGCGCTCGTCGCCCTGATCGCGCTGATCGGCGCCGCCGGATTCCGTGCCGCCCCCGGCGTGCTGATGCTGCCCCTGCAAGAGGAGTTCGGCTGGACCACCGCCGAGCTCTCCCTCGCCGTCACCGTCAACCTGCTGCTGTTCGGTCTGACGGCACCGTTCGCGGCGGCCCTGATGCAGCGCTTCGGCATCCGCGCCGTCACCGTCACCGCGCTGTTCGTGATCGGGGCGGGCGCCGCCCTGAGCGTCTTCGTCGCCACTCCCGCGCAGCTGATCCTGACGTGGGGCGTGCTGATCGGTCTCGGCACGGGCTCCATGGCACTGGTGTTCGCGGCGACCATCACCGACACCTGGTTCGCTACCAGGCGAGGTCTGGTCTCCGGCGTGCTCACGGCCGGAAGCGCCACCGGGCAGCTCATCTTCCTGCCGGTGATCGCGGTCGCCGCCGAGGATGTCGGCTGGAGAGGAGCGTCGCTCATCATCGCCGGAGGCGCGCTCGCGGTCGTGCCCCTGGTCTGGATCTTCCTGCGCAACCGCCCGAGCGACCTCGGCGTCACGCGGTACGGCGACACGGGTCCGTTCGTGGCGACACCGCGTCCGAAGGGCAGCGCCTGGGGAGCAGCGCGTCTCGCGATCACGACCCTGCGCGACGCCGCGCGCACCAAGACCTTCTGGGCACTGGCGATCGGCTTCGCGATCTGCGGCGCGACGACGAACGGACTGATCGGCACGCATTTCATCCCCAGCGCGCACGACCACGGGATGCCGACCACCACTGCCGCAGGCCTGCTCGCCGTCGTGGGGATCTTCGACATCGCCGGCACCGTGTTCTCCGGCTGGCTGACCGACCGGGTGAATCCCCGCATCCTGCTCGCCGCGTACTACGCGCTGCGCGGCGTGAGCCTGCTGTTCCTGCCGAGCCTGCTGTCGGCCGAGGTGCAGCCGAGCATCGTCGTCTTCATCGTGATCTACGGCCTCGACTGGGTCGCCACCGTGCCACCCACCATCGCGCTCTGCCGCGAGGTCTTCGGCGACCGCGGACCGCTCGTGTTCGGCTGGGTGTTCGCGTCGCACCAGATCGGCGCGGGAATCGCCTCGGTGCTCGCCGGGCTGGTGCGCGACCACACCGGCCAGTACACGGTGGCGTGGTTCGCCGCCGCCGGCCTCTGCGCGGTCGCGGCTCTCGTCAGCGCGACGATCCGTCGGCATCCGGCTCCGGTGCAGTCCCCGGTCACCTCCGACTGACTCTCGCCCCTCCCCACCCCATCCCCGTCATCCACCTGCCCCGCGGGCATAGCTTCGGATGCCTCGCACGGCGGGCCGAAGCATCCGCCCTCGATCCCGGCATGCCAGACCCCGCCTCCGAAGTCGTGCCCGGGTCTCCGAAGTTGTGCCCGGGTGTCTGACGAGCGCCGGGCTGCTGCACACGACGAGGGCCCCCACCCGACACCGGGAGGGGGCCTTCGCGAAGGAGATCCGCTCAGAGGACCTTCGAGAGGAAGTCCTTCAGCCGCTCGTTCTTCGGCGCGCCGAACAGCTCGGCGGGCGGCGCCTCCTCGACGACGACTCCGGCGTCCATGAACACCGTGCGGCCCGAGACCTCGCGGGCGAAGCCCATCTCGTGCGTCACGAGCACCATCGTCATGCCGCCGGACGCCAGGTCGCGGATGACCTGCAGCACCTCGCCCACCATCTCGGGGTCGAGGGCGCTGGTCGCCTCGTCGAACAGCATGATCTCGGGGTCCATCGCGAGCGCGCGGGCGATCGCCACGCGCTGCTTCTGACCGCCCGACAGGGATGCCGGCTTGGCATCGGCCTTCTCGGCCAGGCCCACTCGGTCGAGCAGAGCCAGAGCGCGCTCCTTCGCCTGGGCCTTCGAGAGCTTGCCGAGCTCGACGGGAGCGAGAGTGATGTTCTCGAGCACTGTCATGTGCGGGAACAGGTTGAAGTGCTGGAACACCATGCCGATGCGCTGGCGCACCTCGTCGAGCTTGACGCTCTTGTCGGTCAGGTCGACGCCGTCGACGATGACATGGCCCGACGTCGGCTCCTCGAGCTTGTTGAGGCAGCGCAGCAGGGTCGACTTCCCCGACCCCGACGGGCCGATGACCGCGACGACTTCGCCGTCCTCGACCGTGAGGTCGATGCCCTTGAGCACGTGGTTGTCGCCGAAGGACTTGTGCAGGTCTCTGACCTCGATCTTGCTCATGCGGTGAACTTCCTCTCCAGGCGGTTCGCGAGCAGCGTCAGAAGCGTGATCACGACGAAGTAGATGATGGCGACGATCGTCAGCACCTGCGCCGACAAGTACGTCGAGGCGATGATCTGACGCGACACGAAGGTCAGCTCTGCGAGGCCGATGACGCTGATGAGCGACGTGTCCTTGAGGGTGATGATGCCCTGGTTGACGAACGAGGGGACCATGATGCGGAACGCCTGAGGCAGCACGACCTTCTGCATCGTCTTCCAGTGTCCGAGACCGAGCGAACGCGACGCTTCGGCCTGGCCCGGATCGACGGCCTGGATGCCACCGCGGATGATCTCCGTCATGTACGCGCCCGTGTTGAGCGAGAGCGTGATGGCTCCGGCGACGAAGGGGTTGAACGTGAGCCCGGGGAAGAGCTGCGGGATGGCGAAGAACACGAAGAACGCCTGCACGAGGATCGGCGTGCCGCGGAAGACGTAGACGTAGGCCGTGGCCACCCAGCGGAACGGCGCGAAGGCCGAGACGCGGCCGAAGCCGAAGATGAGGCCGAGGATGAATGCGGCCACGATCGCGACGAGCGTCGCGAGGATCGTGAGCCAGAGGCCCTCCATGAGAGCGGGCCAGTACTTCACGGCGACGGAGAAGATGTCGGTCGCCTGCGTGGTCTCCTCGCCGCCGGCGAGGTAGCTGTCGACGATCTCGTCGTACTCTCCGGAGGCCTGGAGATTCGCGAGACCCTCGTTGAACATCTCGATCAGCTCGGGGTTCTGCCCCTTGTTGACGGCGAACCCGTACTCGCCGCCGAGCTCCGGCTCACCGATCAGGCGGAAGCCCGACCCCTGCTGGATCCCGTAGGCGAGCACCGGGAAGTCCTCGAAGTAGCCGACGGCCTGGCCTGCCTTGACAGCGTCGACCATGTCGGTCGTGTCCTGGTAGGGCGTGATGCGGAAGCCGTACTCGTCCTGGTTCTCCTCCGCGAAGGTCTGGCCCTGCGTGCCGGTCTTGACCGCCACGGCCTCGCCGTCGAGGTCGTCGAGCGACTGGATGTCGCTCGACTCGAGCACTCCGAGCTGGATGCCGCTGGTGAAGTACGGCTCGCTGAAGTCGAACGTCTCCTGGCGCTCCTCGGTGATCGACATCCCGGCCATGACCGCGTCGACCTGGTTCGCCTGCAAGGCCTGCACGGCGGCGTCGAATCCGAGCTGACGGATCTCGACCTCGAAGCCCTGGTCCTTCGCGATCGCACGCAGCAGGTCCATGTCGATGCCGACGAGCTCACCGTCGGGAGAGGTGAACTCGAACGGCGCGAACGTGGTGTCCGTGCCGATGACGTAGGTCTCGGAGTCATCGGCCGCAGTCGCGGCGGAGGCTCCGCCGAGCAGGGCTCCGACGGCGACGAACGCCGTGAGCGCCATCGCCCCGGCGGTGCGTCCGAGCGCGCGCAGGCGCGCGGAAGCAGAGGTGGGATTTCGGATCACGACGGATGCTCCTCAGAGGGGACGGGCGGCAGGATGCTGCCACCGGGATGGTCGTCGACCATCAACCCTAACCGGCGACGACCGGCACCCCTGTCCCGGAGGCGCTTCGCGGATCGGCGTCAGAGCGTGATCCAGTAGCGCCGGAGCATGGCGTGTCCACGCTCCGACTGGTCGCTGACGTCCTGCAGCACGCCACCGGAGCCCTCGATCGTTCGGTAGGAGCCGACGTTGTCGTCGTCGCACGTGACCAGCACGCGCTCGAGTCCGATCTCGCGGGCACGCTCGAGTCCGAGCCGCAGCGCGGCCGATGCGTAGCCCTGGCGACGACGGGAGGCGCGCACCGAGTAGCCGATGTGACCGCCCGCCTCACGCAGCCATTCGTTGAGCTCGTGCCGGAATGACAGGAACCCGACGACCTCGCCGTCATCCACGATCCAATACAGATCGTTGTGCACGGCATCCTCGGGGAGCTGCGCGGAGGTGTCGGAGAGAACCGCCGACTTCTCGATCAGCGCGTCCAGCGTCGCCGGATCCGGGGTGACCGGCGCCTGCAGACCCGACCCGTCGACGTGCCCGTCACCGAACTCGGCGACCGCAGCCGCCCAGGAGTCGAACAGGTCGGTGGTGGGCCTCGTGAGCTCGATCGTCATCGCCCGATGAGATCACATCCGTCGTCACGGCCGCAAACCGGGAGAGCCGGGCCCGCTGCACGATCGCGCAGTCGACCCGGCTCGCCGACGGACCGGTCAGGCTGCGGGGGCGGGCGCCTCTGCGGGGGCGGATGCCGCGGGATCCGCCTTGTCGTAGCGGCCGAGGAAGAGCGACGCCACGAGAGCGATGACCATCACGCACGCCGGCAGCAGGATCGCCTGCGACATGCCGGCGGCGAATCCCTCGGCGACCTGCGGAGGAAGCGATCCTCCGCCTTCGATCCCCGCGGGTGCGTCAGCGAGACCCGGCAGGTTCGCTTCGAGACGCGACTGCATGAACGCGGCGATGGATGCCGAGCCGATGACCGATCCGATGGTGCGGGTCGTGTTGTAGATGCCCGCGCCGGCACCGGCCTGGCGGGGAGGCAGCTTGCGCGTCGCGGTGGTGGCGAGCGGTCCCCACATTCCGGCGTTGCCGACGCCCATGAGCGCCGAGGGCAGCAGGAACATCCAGATCGCGGTGTCCATGTTGATCAGGGCCGAGTACCAGACGAGCGCCACGACCACGCAGAGCAGACCGGGGATGAGGATGATCCGCGGGTCGATGCGGTCGAGCAGCTTGCCGGCGAACGGGGCGAGCACGCCCGACAGCACGGCCATCGGGATCAGCAGCAGCGCGGCCTGCGTCGGGGTGAGCCCTCGCGCCGTCTGCAGGAAGAACATCATCGGCAGCGACATGCTCGTCACGGTGAAGCCGACCGCGGCGATCGCGACGTTCGCCCCCGAGAAGTTGCGGTCGCGGAACAGTGCGAGAGGCACCAGGGCCTCGCTGCGCGTGCGCGCCTGCTGCACGATGAAGAGCGCGAGCACGACGAGGCCGGTGATGATGATGCTCCACACCGAGATCGGTCCCCAGATCACGCCCCAATCGAACTTCTCGCCCTCCTGCAGTCCGAAGACGATGAGGAACAGCGCCACCGCGCTGAGGATGACGCCCAGGATGTCGAACCGGTGCGCACTGGTCTGCAGCTTCGGGACGAGCCTCCACGCGAGCACGAAGGCGACGATCCCGACGGGGATGTTCACGAAGAAGATCCACTCCCAGCCGAAGCCATCGACGAGCAGTCCCCCGACGAGCGGTCCTACGAGGGTCGCGACGCCGGCCGTCGCACCCCACAGCCCCATGGCGGCGCCGCGGCGCTCGGGCGGGAACGTGCGGGTGATCACGGCCATGGTCTGCGGCGTCATGAAGGCGGCGCCGAGCCCCTGCACGGCGCGAGCGGCGATCAGCATCTCGAGCGAGTTCGACAGCCCGCACCAGAGCGAGGCGAGCGTGAAGATCGCGAGGCCGATGAGGTAGATGTTCTTCGGGCCGAACCGATCGCCGAGACGGCCCGTGATCAGCAGCGGCACCGCGTAGGCGAGCAGGTAGGCGCTGGTGACCCACACGACGTTGTCGAGGTTGTTGGTGGTCGGGTCGAGCGCCGCCTTGATCGCGGGGTTCGCGACCGAGACGATCGTCGTGTCGACGAGGATCATGAAGAAGCCGATGACGAGTGCCCAGAGCGCGGGCCAGGGGCTCGCGGGTCGATGCCCGGCGGCGAAGGTGCCGGTCGAGGGACCGGATGACCCGGATGCCGTGGGCCGGCCTCCGGTCGAGGGGGAATCGGTCATTGCTGTGCAGCCTTTCGCTGAGCGATGTAGCGGTCGGTGTTCTCGAAAGCCGTGGGCCCCCAGGGGAATTCCTCGGCCTCGAGACGATCGAGGAGCGAGTCGAGCCAGCGCAGCTCGGCGTCGAGCAGCACCTCCTGGCGCTCGAACTCGACGAGCACCTGCTCGGGGGCGCCCCTTCTGCGAGCGCCGACCAGCCCGTCACGGTGCAGCGCGTGGCCTTCGGCGAGCGCGGAGCGGCGCTCGCGGAGGCGGTCGATGACGTCGGGACGCTCGAGATTGTGAGCCTCGGCGAGTGCGATGCGGAACTCGGCCGGGCGCTCGATGATCGACAGCTCGCGACGCAGCCAGGCGATCAGCGCGTCCCGTCCGGCATCCGTGAGCGTGTAGGTGGTGCGCTCGGGGCGGTTGCCCTCTCGGTCGATGCCCACCTCGTCGATGAGACCGGCCCGCTGGAGTCGGCCGACCGTGTGATAGAGCGTCCCGTTCGTGACGGCGAGCAGCCGTTCGTCGCGGCGCACGCGCATCAGGCGCACCATCTCGTAGGGGTGCATGTCGCCTTCGCGCAGCAGCGCCAGCACCATGACGCCCATCGGGGTCAATCGCTGCATCGGCCCCTCCCCAGATGGTTCCGCTTGAAATAGTCCATGTGGACTATACGCCTGGCACGCGTCCGCGACAAGACGGCGCCCGCGAGCATCAGCTGCTCAGCTTGCGCAGAGCCGATCCCTTGTGCGCCGCGGTGTCGCCGCTCTTCTCCGACTTCACGATGTAGGCGGGATCATCGTCGGAGGCGGTGAAGCTCTGCCCGGCGAACCGGAAGTCCTTCGTCCGCTTCTCCTCGACGGTGCCGTGCGTGCGCCCCTGCGACGTGTTCCAGCTCACCCGGTCCCCCGTGGAGAGATCCTTCGTCATGACTCCTCCGTTCGTCTTCCGTCGAGCCTCGCCGATGCATCGGAGGTCCCACCAGGGCTTGACACGACACCGGTGACGTCGACCCGGGATAATGGGCGGGTGAGCACACCTTCGGACAGCAACGCGCAGACCATCCCCGGCTGGCGCCACATCTACTCGGGCAAGGTCCGTGACCTGTACGCCTCGGACGACGCCGCCGACACCCGCATCCTCGTGGTCGCGTCCGATCGCGTGAGCGCGTTCGACTTCGTGCTCTCGCCCGGCATCCCCGAGAAGGGCGCGCTGCTCACGCGTCTCAGCCGCTGGTGGTTCAGCGAGCTCGACGATGTGCCCAACCACCTCGCCGAGGGTGAGATCCCCGCGAGCGTCGCCGACCGCGCCATGCTCGCGCAGTCGCTGGAGATGCTTCCGGTCGAATGCGTCGTGCGCGGCTACATCACCGGATCCGGATGGGCCGAGTACACCGAGAGCGGCACCGTGTGCGGCATCCCGCTGCCCGCCGGCCTGCAGAACGGCGACCGCCTGCCCGAACCGCTGTTCACCCCGGCCTACAAGGCGCCGATGGGCGAGCACGACGAGAACATCACCTTCGAGCAGACCGTCGAGCTCGTCGGGGCCGATCGCGCGGCCGAGCTGCGCGACGTCTCGATCTCGCTCTACACACGCGCCGCCGCGATCGCCGAGGAGAAGGGCCTGATCCTCGCCGACACCAAGTTCGAGTTCGGGACGGATGCCGACGGCGTCCTGCACCTGGCCGACGAGGTGCTCACGAGCGACTCGTCCCGGTACTGGGATGCCGAGGCCTGGCGCACCGGAACCACGCCGAGCGAGCGCATGGCGAGCTTCGACAAGCAGATCGTGCGCGACTGGCTGGCCGCGAACTGGGACAAGCAGGGTGAACCGCCCGTGCTGCCCGACGACATCGTCGAGCGCACCGCCGCCCGGTATCGCGAGCTCATCGAGCGCCTCGGGGCCTGAGGCCCGGTACCGCCCCCGTCCCTCACTCCATTTCCCACTCGCTGCGAAGGAGCTCTCACCCAGCGAAGGGGCGATCTGCGGATGCGGCCCTTCATTGCGCGAGTTCTCCTTCGTAGCGCGCGGCGACCCCGCCGCTCCTCCGTCCCCCGCGCACCCAGCCAACACTCAGGAATCGGTAGTGTTGCTCCAGCACTCCCACTCCCCCCGATCCTGAGGAGCCCGCATGCCCCTGTGGAAGACCCACGGAAACGGACGCACCGTCGAACCCGGTGCCGTCGTCAAGCCCGAAGAGCGCCTGAACTGGCCGGCCACGATCGCGATCGGTGCCCAGCACGTCGTCGCCATGTTCGGAGCCACGTTCCTGGTGCCGACGCTGACCGGCTTCCCGGTCTCGACGACGCTGCTGTTCAGCGGCCTCGGCACCCTGATCTTCCTGCTGATCACGAAGAACCAGCTGCCCAGCTACCTCGGCTCGTCGTTCGCGTTCATCGCGCCGATCACCGCCGCGGTCGCAGCCGGCGGCACCGGATCCGCCCTCGCGGGCGTGGTCGCGGTCGGCATCCTGCTCACGGTCGTCGGCCTGGTCGTGCAGTTCGCCGGCCTCCGCTGGGTCGACGCTCTGATGCCCCCGGTGGTCGCCGGCGCGATCGTCGCCCTGATCGGCTTCAACCTCGCCCCCACCGCGTGGAACAACTTCCAGATCGACCCCGTGACCGCGACCATCACGCTCGTCGCGATCATCCTGTTCGCGGTGCTGTTCCGCGGATTCCTCGGACGCATCTCGATCTTCCTCGGCGTCGCCGTCGGCTTCATCTACGCCGCCTTCACGGGCTCGTTCGAGGTCCCCAACGCGCTGCGCGGAGGCAAGACGCCGGCGGAGCTCATCGCCGACGCCCCCTGGGTCGGTCTGCCCGAGTTCCAGCTTCCCGACTTCGTCGCTCCCGGCACCTGGTCGACCATCGCGATGTTCCTGCCGGTCGTCCTGGTGCTCGTCGCTGAGAACGTCGGGCACGTGCGCGGCGTCGCGACGATGACCGAAGACCCCGCGATCAACAAGCACACCGGTCGCGCGCTGATCGCCGACGGGGTCGCCACGACCATCGCCGGTGGTTTCGGCGGCTCGGGCACGACGACGTACGGCGAGAACATCGGCGTCATGGCCGCGACCCGCGTCTACTCGACCGCCGTCTACTGGGTCGCCGGTCTCTTCGCCATCCTGCTGGCGTTCTCCCCGAAGGTCGGCGAGGTCTTCAACTCGATCCCCGCCGGTGTGCTCGGCGGTGCGACCACCGCGCTCTACGGTCTCATCGGCATCATCGGCATCAAGATCTGGGTCGACAGCAAGGTCGACTTCTCACGACCGGTCAACCAGTACACCGCGGCCGTCTCGCTCGTGATCGGCGTCGCCGGCTTCTCGATGCAGCTCGGCGACTTCGCCTTCGGCGGCATCGTGCTCGGCACGGTCGCGGCTCTGCTGATCTACCACGTGGGCAACCTCATCGCCCGCGCCCGCAAGACCGGCGCCGACGACCCTCGCCCCCTCGAGGCCGTGGGGCCGCTGGGCGGAGACCCCGCGTAATCACACTCGACTCGCGAACGCGAAGATCCCGGATGCCGCTGCGGCGGCATCCGGGATCTCTGTGTCAGGGCGCGGTAGCTCTCAGGCGATGACGGCGAGCACCGCGTCGGGCGCGACCGAGGCCGAGAGCTCCACGCGGTGCGACAGCGTGCCGGCACGATGGGCGGTGACCGTGGTCTCCATCTTCATGGCGTCGAGCACCGCGATCGGGTCGCCCTCGGCGACGCTCGCCCCGTCGTCTGCGAGCCACCGCACGAGCGTTCCCGGTGCCGGAGCACGCAGCTCGGTCGGATCGGATGCGGGCGGCGCACCTCCGGCATTCCTCAGTCCGCCGAGCCCCGCGAGCAGCGCCATCGGGAGCCCGAGCACGACACGGCGCCCGTCGATCTCGACGGGGAAGCGCTGGAGAGCGACATCGGGTGCGGGGGCGGGCCGCAGTTGCGGCTCGAGGCGCGGCAGCAGGGTGCTCTCGATCCACTGGGTGTGCACCGCGAAGGTCTCGGTGGCGAACGCCTCGTCGTCGAGCGCGAGCAGATCGAACGGGATGACCGTGGCCGGCCCCTCGACGACAAGCTCGCGCAGCGCCCGACGCGCCCGCACCAGGGCCGCGTCGCGGTCGTCGGCATGCACGACGAGCTTCGCGATCATCGAGTCGAAGGCGGGCTGAACGACGTCGCCCGCCTCGATGCCGCTGTCCCAGCGCACACCGGGTCCGCCGGGGATCCGCAGGGACTCGACACGACCGGGGCTGGGCAGGAATCCGCGACCCGGGTCTTCGGCGTTGATCCGGAACTCGAAGGCGTGCCCGGTCGGCATGGGCGTCTCGGTGAACGAGATCCCCTCGCCGAAGGCGATGCGGAACTGCTCGCGCACGAGATCCGTGCCGGTGACCTCCTCGGTGACGGGGTGCTCCACCTGGAGTCGGGTGTTCACCTCGAGGAAGGAGATCGTGCCGTCGGCCGCGAGGAGGAACTCGACGGTCCCTGCGCCGCGGTAATGCACCTCGGCGCAGATCGCCCTGGCCGCGTCGTGGAACCGCGTGCGCTGATCCCTCGACAGGCCCGGCGCGGGTGCCTCTTCGATGAGCTTCTGGTTGCGTCGCTGCATCGAGCAGTCTCGATCGCCGACGACCACGACGCCGCCGAGTCCGTCACCGAGCACCTGGACCTCGATGTGGCGCGGGCTCTCGAGGAAGCGCTCGACGAAGCACTCCCCTCGCCCGAAGGCGGCGATGGCCTCGCGCGTCGCGGCCTCGAAGGCATCCGCGACCTCCGACAGCTCATGCACCACCTTCAGCCCCCGGCCGCCTCCGCCGAACGCCGCCTTGATCGCGATCGGAAGCCCGTGCTCCTCGGCGAAGGCCACGGCCTCCTCGGGGCCGGCGAGCGGCTGATCGGTGCCGGCGGCCAGGGGGGCCCCGACGCGCTGCGCGATCCGGCGCGCGGTCATCTTGTCGCCGAGCGCATCGATGCTGTCGGGCGACGGGCCGATCCAGATGAGGCCCGCACCCTCGACGGCCCGCGCGAACTCCGCGCTCTCCGAGAGGAATCCGTAACCCGGGTGCACAGCATCCGCTCCGCTCGTGCGGGCCGCGTCCAGCAGCGCATCGATCGAGAGATAGGTCGTCGCAGCGGTGTCTCCCCCCAGTCCGACGGCCTCATCGGCGAGCCGCACGTGCAGAGCATCGGCATCCTGGTCGGCGTAGACCGCGATCGACGTGTACCCGGCTTCGGCGCAGGCGCGGATGACGCGCACGGCGATCTCTCCGCGATTCGCGATCAGCACCTTGGTCATGAGGTCTCCTTGACGATGAAACGGATGCGCACGCCGGGCGGCAGCTGCGCGGCGAGGTCGAGACTGCGATCGGTGAGGGCGCCGATGATCGGATACCCGCCGGTGAGCGGGTGATCCGGGAGGAACAGCACGGGCTGACCGTCAGGCGGCACCTGGATCGCCCCGGTGACCGCCCCTTCGCTGGGCAGCTCGCCCCCGACGGAGCGCGCGAGGGGCCTGTCGCCCTCGAGCCGGATGCCGACGCGGTCCGACCGCGGGGTCACGGTCCACTCCTGGCCGGCGAGCGTCGAGAGCGCTGCGGGGGTGAACCAGTCGTCCCGAGGGCCGAGGGTGATCTCGAGGTCGACGACGTCACCGGATGCCGGCAGTGTGCGCGGGGTGACCTCCGGCTCGACCGGATGCCGTGCGGAATCGCCGATGCGCAGCACGTCTCCTGCAGCCAGCGGATCGGGCCCGAGCCCGGCGAGGGTGTCGCTCGCGCGGCTGTCGAGCGCCGTGTCGACGGCCACTCCGCCACGGACCGCGATGACGTAGCGCAGCCCGCTGGTCGGATGCCCCAGCGTGAGCTCGTCGCCCTCGACGGTGGCGAAGGGCGCGCCGTGGGCGATCCGACGCGCCACACCGTCCGCGTCGATCAGGTCGAGCACCCCGACAGCGCCCGTGACAGCGGCAACCCCGGCGCCCCGGAAGCGCAGCACGGCACCGCCGACGCTCTCGAGCACCGCCGCGCCGCTCGCATTGCCCACTGCGCGGTTCGCCTCGCGCATGGCGCGACGATCGGCGACACCGGACGCCGAGACGCCGAGCGCCGCGAATCCCGGACGACCGGCATCCTGCACCAGCAGCTGCATCGACGGACGCACGACCTCGACGGCCGGGGACGCCGGAGAACCCGGGTCCGTCGCGCTCGCGGCGGCGTCTCGCTCGGTGACGCGCCGCGCGTCGGCACGATCGTCTGCGTTGTCCGACATCACGGCCTGCGCCCGCACCTGCTCGAACCGCACCGTCGTGCCGGGCGACAGCAGCGCAGGAGGGTCGCGATCGATGTCCCACATCAGGGCATCCGTGCGTCCGATGAGCTGCCATCCGCCGGGGCTCTCGCGCGGGTACACGCCGGTGAACTGGCCGGCCAGGGCCACGGATCCGGCCGGCACACGGGTGCGGGGCGACGAGCGGCGGGGCACATCGAACAGCGGATCACTGCTCACCACATACCCGAAGCCGGGGGCGAAGCCCGAGAAGGCGACCGTCCACTCGGCGGCGAGGTGGCGGTTCACGAGCTCGGATGCCGAGACACCCAGCAGGGATGCCGCCTCGTCGAGGTCTTCCCCGTCGTACCGCACCGGAACAGTGACCTCGCCGGTGGCCGGCAGATGAGCGGTGTCGATCTCGGTCGCGGCGAGCTCGCGGGCGAGATCGGCGGCCGACACCGCCAGCGGATCGAAACGCACGAGCACCGTGCGAGCGCCGGGGATGCGCTCGACCACGCCGTGCACGCCGCCCCACGCGAGGTTCAGACGCATCGCCTCGTCGAGGTCGGCCGCCTCGACGAGAAGCGCGTGGTCGGATGCCGTGAGGATGCGCATCAGACCAGGTACTCCGCATCGGGGACGTCGGTGATGAACATGTAGCCGGGCGCGTGGGTGATGGCGAACGGCGGCTTCGAGGCCACGATGGCGGCCTGCGGGGTGACGCCGCACGCCCAGAACACCGCCACCTCGCCCTCGCGCACCTCAGGGGCATCGCCGAAGTCGGGGCGGGCGAGGTCTGCGATGCCGAGCGATACGGGGTCGCCGATGTGCACCGGGGCTCCGTGCACGGCGGGGGTGCGGCCGGAGATCTGCACGGCATCGGCCACGCGGTGCGCGGGGATCGGTCGCATCGACACGACCATCTCGCCGCTCAGCCTGCCCGCGGGGGTGCAGGGCACTGCGGTGCGGTACATCGGCACGTTGCGTCCGAGTTCCTGATGGCGGATCGGGATGCCCGCCTGCACGAGCCCGGACTCGAACGTGAAGCTGCATCCGATCAGGAACGAGACGAGGTCGGGTTGCTCCTCCCACGCCTCGGTCGCATCGGAGACCTCGTCGACCAGTTCGCCGTCGCGCCAGACGCGGTACCGGCCGATGTCCGTGCGGATGTCGCTGCCCGGGGCGAGCCGCGATTCCACCTCGCCCTGTTCGATGACCTCGAGCACGGGGCACGGCTTCGGGTTGCGCTGCGCGAAGAGCAGCGTCTCGAAGGCCCAGTCCGCGGGCACCGAGATGAGGTTCGCCTGCGTCAGTCCGACGGCGACGCCGCTGGTCGGCGCGGCGTGCCCCGCCCGGATGGCGGCTCGCGCTGCCCGCGCGGCGGCGAGCTGGTCGGGGGTGGCGAGAACGGTCATCTCAGACTCCCGCGAACGGTGCGATCGTGATGCCGGCGTCCTGCAGCATCCGCTTGGTCTCGGCGGCCATGGCCACCGAGCCGGGGCTGTCGCCGTGCACGCAGATCGACTGCGCGCTGACGGGCACGTCGGTGCCGTCGATCGCGCGGATCACTCCTTCGCCGGCGAGGCGCACCATGCGCTCGGCGACCGCGACGGGGTCGTGCAGCACCGAGCCCGCCTCGGTTCGTGAGACGAGCTGGCCGTCGGGCTGATACGCCCGATCGGCGAAGGCCTCGGCCGCGATCTGCAGGCCCGCACGCTCGGCGACGTCGAGCACGACGCCTCCGGCCAGACCCAGCAGCACGAGGTTCGGGTCGATCGCGCGGATCGCCGCCACCACGTCCTTCGACTGCCGCTCGTCGCGGGCGATCGTGTTGTAGAGCGCTCCGTGCGGCTTGACGTAGGCGACCGTGCCACCGACGGCTGCGGCAAGACCGATCAGGGCACCGAGCTGGTATTCGACGTGCGCCTGCAGGGTGGCCGAGTCGATCTCGACCTTCGTGCGGCCGAAGTTCTCGTAGTCGCGGTAGCCGGGGTGCGCGCCGATCACGACGCCTCCGGCCACGGCGCTCTCGAGAGTCGATCGGATGCCCTCGGGGCTGCCCGCGTGGAACCCGCACGCCACGTTCGCGCTCGTCACGAGGCGCAGCATGCTTCCATCGTCGCTGACCACCCGGTCGGGGACGTTCTCGCCGAGGTCGGAGTTCAGGTCGATCGATGTCATGGGGTCACGCTCCGATTCCGAGGAAGGCGAAGATGGGGCCGACCGAGACGATGCCCATGTACCAGGTCAGCAGCGTCACGAGCGTGCCGGCGATGAGCAGCCACAGCGGGTACTTCTTCGAGCCGAGCAGGTCACGGCGGAACCAGCCGATGTACATGAACACCGTGAGGCCGATGGGGAGGATGAGCCCGTTGAAGCCGCCGACGAAGACGAGGATCGCGGCCGGCGCCGTGCCGATCGAGAGGTAGACGATCAGCGACACGACGATGAAGGCGACGGTGGCCAGCTGCAGCGGCCACCCGCCCCGGAGCTTCTTCGTGAAGGTGGAGAGGAAGGTCGCTGACGTGTATGCCGCGCCGATCACCGAGCTGATCGCGGCGGCCCAGAAGATCGCGCCGAAGATGCGGAGTCCCGCGTCGCCGAGCACGGCGCCGAAGGCCTGTCCCGCGGGGTTCGCGGCCTGGCTCGACAGGTCGAGCGAGACGCCCGAGGCGACCACGCCGAGGATCGCGAGGAACAGCACGTAGCGCATGATGCCGGTGACGAGGATGCCGTTCGCCGCGGCGCGCATCACAGGACCCGCCTGCTCGGGACCGGTGTGACCCGAGTCGAGGTAGCGGTGGGCACCCGAGTAGGTGATGTATCCGCCGACCGTTCCGCCGACGATCGTGGTGATCGTGGCGAAGTTGAGCTCGTCCGGCGCGAACGTCTGGCGCAGCGCCTCGCCGATGGGCGGCTGGGCGATCACCGCGACGATCACGGTCATCACGATCATGCCGATGCCGAGCACGACGAGCACGATGTCCATCACCGGACCGGCCTTCTTGATGAGGAAGATGATGATCGCGAGAGCGGCGGTCAGCGCTCCGCCGAGCTTGGGATCGATGCCGAGCAGCGCGTTCATGCCCAGGCCGCCACCCGCGATGTTGCCGATGTTGAACGCGAGGCCGCCGATGACGACGAGCACGGCGATCACGTGCCCGGAGAACGGGATGGCCCTGTTGGCGAGTTCCCCGGCGCGCATGCCGGAGGAGGTGATCATGCGCCACACGTTCAGCTGCACGGCGATGTCGACGAGGATCGAGACGAGGATCGCGAACGCGAAGGCCGCCCCCATCGTCGCGGTGAAGGTGGCCGTCTGGGTGATGAACCCGGGACCGATGGCGCTGGTGGCCATCAGGAAGATGGCGCCGATCACGGCGCTGCGGCCGGCGCGTCTCTTGGCGGCGGAGAGCCGGACTTCGTCTTCGGCGGACAGCGGGGCTGCGGTGTTCTCTGACATTGCGGGGGGATTCCCATCGTCGTTGGTGGGTGTCGAGTGACACCCAGTGTAGAACGGATCGAGCAATATTGTTCAACAACTTTGTTTCCGCTGTGCTACGGCGGAGTTGCATTCGCGTGATGGCGGAGATGCTTCCTCGAACGATCCGCTCAGGCCGCCGCCTACGATGAAGGCATGAACCAGCAGGGCATGCTCGCCGATGCGCTCCGACAGCAGATCATCGACGGCGCGTTCGCACCCGGTTCCCGACTGTCGGAATCGGCCATCGCGGAGCACTTCGGCGTGGCACGCAACACGCTGCGCGAGGCGTTCCGCGCCCTCTCCGAGCAGGGTCTGCTCGAGCACGTGCCGCACCGGGGCGTCTCCGTCGCCTCGCCGTCGATCGCCGACGTGATCGACATCTATCGCGCACGTCGCATCATCGAGTGCACCGCGCTCCTGCACTCCGAGCCGGAGCATCCGGCGGTCCAGCAGATGCAGGAGGCCGTGCTCGCCGCCGAGGCCGCGGCGCACGACGCACTCCTCGACGACGCCGAGACGTGGCGCGCGGTGGGCAGCGCCAACATGGCGTTCCATGTCGCCCTGGTGTCGCTCGCGGACAGCCCCCGTCTGGCCCGCACCTACCGTGACCTCGCGGCAGAGCTGAGACTCGCGTTCCTGAAGATCGACGATCCTCGCTCGCTGCACGAGCCGTTCGTGCGCAAGAACCGCGCGGTGCTCGACACCTTCCTCGCCCGCGGTGCGGCGGCCGGTGCGGCCGAGCTCGAGCGCTACCTCGTGCAGTCCGAGCGCGTGGTGCTCGGGGCCTTCGCCCGGATGCAGCTGGGCTGACGCCGTCCGCGATGGAGGGTCGGCCGCAGCTCGGTCACTCCTCGTCGCGCAGAGCCCCCGCCGCCCTGGTCCTCGCGTCCGGATCCCGGGGCGCGAGTTGCAGCGGAAGCGGCGCCTCGGGCTCGGGCAGGCCGTAGAGACGCCGCACCCAGCGTCGGGCGTCTTCGAGCGGGTAGGTGTCGCCGTAGACGGCGTACTTCATGAAGACGCCCTCGAGGGTGGTGCGCAGCATGATCTCCTCGAGCGGAGGATCGGCGGCACCCCTCTCGCGGAAGATCTCGCGGACGGCGTTCTCCGATGCGATCGCCTGCTCGGCGAACCGGGTCTCGGCCTCGGCGAACATGCGGTGGGTGCTGGGTTGCTGCTGCATCGCGAACACCGCTCGCTGCACCGGGAGGGCGAAACCGGTGGCGGCGAGAGCACCGTCGATGATCCCGGCGAGCCGGACGTCGGCGGGCCCCTCGACCTGCGGGATCGCGAAGAGCGCCTCGTACCAGCGGTCGATCACGGCGGCCACGAGCTGGTCCTTGCCGCCGAAGTGGTAGCTCACGAGTCCCTGCGCGACCCCGGCGCGGCGGGTGATCTCGGCGATGCTCGCGCCGGAGACCCCACGTTCGGCGAACAGGATGATGGCCGATTCGAGAATGGCTTCGCGGGCGCGCTCCCGCGCGGCCCGGTTGTGTTCGTCTGAACGTGCCATCGGTGTCCCGCTCCCCAGCATCGGACGACTTCGGATTTCCCCCCGGAGGCTATATATTAGCGACTGAATAGCTGTTCAAGCTATGAGCGGCCCCAGGCCCCACCCTCAGGAGTGTGATGAGCCCGACATCTTGGTTCACGCGTCCCCAGAGGCTCGCGCCATCCGAGCGGTTCTCCACCACCGACACCGAGGCGAACGAGATCGCGCTGGGCCTGCTGCAGATCAGCTCCCTCCCGTCCGGGCCCTGGAACGACCCGACGGCCCCCTCTCTGGGACCTGACGACAGGGCGCTCGTCGCCGAGACGTGGGGCATCCGCTCCCGTGACGACTGGCTCGGCATGATCGACCATCTCAGCACCGTGCGACGTCGACGTCAGGCCTGGATGCTCCGTCTGGCTGTCCGCAACGACCTGGACACCGCCCTCGGGCGTGTGCCGACCACGCGGGAGTGGCTCGCGGGGATCGTCGCCGAAGGCGGAGATGCGCGCGACGCGTTGCCGTTCGTGGCCGGCATCGAGCGCATCGAGCGCGAGGTGCGCAGACGAGTCGGAAAAGATGTCGTGACGCCCGATGTGTATGTGCGCACACTCGACGCGTATGCGCTCGGTCAGGCCGTGGCGATGACGACGTGGGGTGTCGCGCTCGGATACGCCGACGTCGCAGAGGCCCGCCGCATCATCCACCGGATCAACGTCGACACCCGCCCGTCGTTCGTGTCATGGGTCGATTTCGGCCTGAGCTACATCGCCGGACGGGTCATGCACTGGAGCGACGGGAACCTCGACGCGGAGTCGTTCGAGAAGTACGGCGAGGTGTGGACGGATTTCGCGACGGCAGTGATGCCCAAGCGCAACGGCCCGTGGGCGACGCTGTCGTGGCCCGCGACGATCGATCAGCGGTCACGGGACCGGATCGGCTGATCGCCCGAAGACCCACGGATGCGGACCGACCTGGAGGGGCGTATGGTCCGCATCCGTGTTCTTCGGTCGCACCCGTTCGATCCCGGCCCGCGCGAGGTCACGACGAGGCGCGCACCACCAGTTCCGTCGGCAGGATCGTCGTGTGCGCCGGGTCGCGTCCGGCCAGGCGCGAGAGCAGCACTCCGGCCATGGCCTCGCCCTGCGCGTACATGGGCTGCCGCATGGTGGTCAGCGGCGGGTCAGTGCTCAGCGCGACCGACGAGTCGTCGAACCCGACGAGCGCCACGTCTTCGGGAACACGGATGCCGGCCGAGCGCAGCGCCGTGAGCGCGCCACGGGCCATGAGGTCGCTGGCGACGAAGATCGCATCCGGACGCCCCGCCGCGAGGATGCGGCGCGCGGCATCCGCTCCGCTGGCTTCGCTGTAGTCACCGGCCTCCTCGGCGAACGGCGAGAGCCCTGCATCGGCCAGTGCCCCGCGGAAGCCCTGCACACGGTCGACGGAGGAGACCATCGTGATGGGCCCCGAGATCGTGGCGATCCGCGTGCGACCGGTCTCGATCAGGTGCTGGGTGGCGGTGCGGGCGCCGGCGACGTTGTCGACGTCGACCACGTAGTCGCCCTCGCGGATGCGCACCGGCCTGCCGCCCCAGACCACGGGCACGGCATCGGCGACCCGGTCGATGAACGCGTCGCTCGTGTGGTGCGAGACGATGAGCGCGCCGTCCACACCGCCGTTGCGCACGAAGCTCGTCATCTTGTCGCCGGGGTCGTCGCTCGCGATCAGCAGGTTGAGCAGGTAGTCCGAGCCCCGGAGCGCCCCCGTGATGCCCGCGACGATCGCCGCGAAAAAGGGATCTCCGAAGAACCGCGTGGTGTCCTCGGGGACGATCAGGGCGATCGCGTGGGTCTGTCGGGACGCGAGTGAGCGAGCCGCGCGGTTGGGCACGTAGCTGAGCTCCTCGATGGCCCGCTTCACCGACTCGAGGGCTTCAGGACTCACCGCCGTCGACCCGTTGACGACGCGTGACACCGTCGACCGTGAGACTCCGGCGGCCGATGCCACCTCTTCGATGGTCGCTCGTGACGACACGACTCTCCCTCCGTCCGGCGGCGAGGCCGGATGCTCCCTGGTGACGCCGCCCGGCGTCAGAGAGCGCGAGCGGCGATGATGCGAGCGTACTCCCGACCGGAGTCCTTCAGACTCCGCTCCTGGGTGTCGTAGTCGACGCGCACGATGCCGAACCGCTTGTCGTAGCCCCAGGCCCACTCGAAGTTGTCGAACATCGACCAGTAGAAGTAGCCGCGCACGTCGACGCCGGCATCCGCCGCATCGAGCACGGCGGCCAGGTGCAGGCGCAGGAACTCGGTGCGGTCCTCGTCGTGCACGCGGGTCTCACCGTCTTCGACGACCGCGACGTCGTCATAGGCGGCACCGTTCTCTGTCATGTACAGCACGGTTCCGGCGGGCTCGGCGTACTCGGTCCACACGCGCTGCAGCAGACGGGTGAGCCCCTCGGGCTGCACCTCCCAGTTCTGCGCCGTGCGGGGCAGTCCGCGTTCGACGGGGTGGATGCCCTCGCTCGACGGATACGGGCTCCGACCGACCCGGTCGGTCGCGGGTCCGCCGCTGAGCGGGGTCCGCTCAGGGGCGGGAGCCGTGCCCGAGACGAAGTCGCCGTGGTAATAGTTGACACCCTGCGTGTCGATGCGCTGAGAGATGACATCGAGGTCGCCGTCGTGCACGGCATCCGTGAAGCGGGCGACGGCATCGGCATCCACCGACCGGATGTCCCGGATGATGTCGTCCGGGTACACGCCCCGGTAGATCGGGTCGAGGAACCAGCGGTTGAACTGGCCGTCGACGCGACGCGCGGCGTCGATGTCTGCGGGGTTGGTCGGATCGGCGGGGTCTGCGACCGTGTGGTTCAGCGTGATGCCGAGATTCAGGCTCTCATCCCGGCCACGCAACTCACGGACCGTCTCGCCGTGGGCGAGCAGCAGGTGGTGCGCCGAGAGCAGACCCTCGGCGACGCTCGTGTGACCCGGAGCGTGCTCGCCGCCGGTATAAGAGAGGAACGACGAGCACCACGGCTCGTTCAGGGTCGTCCACACGTTCACCCGATCGCCCAGGGCGTCGTGCATCGTGCCGGCGTACTCGAGGAAGCGTCCGACGGTGTCACGGTTGGTCCACCCGCCGGTCTCCTGCAGCGCCTGCGGCATGTCCCAGTGATAGAGCGTCAGCCAGGGCAGGATGTCGTTCGCGAGCAGCTCGTCGACCAGGCGCTCGTAGAAGTCGACGCCCTTCGCGTTGACCGCGCCGCCGTCGGGCCGGACGCGCGACCACGAGGTCGAGAAGCGGTAGGTCTGCAGCCCGAGCTCCTTCATGAGAGCGACGTCCTGCGGATAGCGGTGGTAGTGGTCGCACGCCACATCGCCGTTGTCGCCGCCGATCACGGCGCCGGGCTCCCTGCTGAAGGCATCCCAGATCGACGCGGTGCGCCCGTCTTCGAAAGCCGCCCCTTCGATCTGGTACGCCGCTGTCGCGGCGCCGAACAGGAAGTTCTCGGGAAAGGCACGGGTCATAGGGGTCATCCTTTCACCGCGCCCGCCATGATGCCACTGACCAGCTGCCGGCCCGCCACGACGAACAGGACGAGCAGCGGAAGGGTCGCGAGCACCGCACCGGCGAGCACGATGGAGTAGTCGATGTAATAGCCGGACTGCAGCTGGCTGAGGGCCGTCTGCAGTGTCGGGTTCTGCGGGGAGAGCACGATCAGCGGCCAGAGGTAGTCGGTCCACGCCGTCATGAAGGTGAAGAGGCCGAGGATCGCCATGGCAGGACGAGCGGCGGGGATGCCGACGGTGAGGAACGTGCGGAACTGGTTCGCGCCGTCCATCCGCGCCGCCTCGATCAGCTCGTCGGGGATCACGTCGACCAGGTACTGCCGCATGAAGAAGACGCCGAAGGCGGTGACCAGGGTCGGCACGATGACCGCGCCGATCGATCCGGTCCAGCCGAGCTCGCGCATCAGCATGAACAGCGGGATGATGCCGAGCTGCGTCGGGATCGCCATGGTCGCGATCACGAAGATCATCAGTCCGTCGCGGCCCTGGAAGCGCAGCTTGGCGAAGGCATAGCCGGCCAGCGTCGAGAACGTGACGACCGACACCGTGATGATCGCCGAGATGAGGAACGAGTTGCCCAGAGCGAGCCAGAACGGGATCGCGTCGAACACCTTGGCGGCGTTGGTGAAGAAGTTGCCGCCGGGGATCAGCGGCAGGGTCTCGCCACGCGTGGCGTTCGTGCCGCTCGCCACGACGACCGACCACCACAGCGGGTAGACGCTGCCGATGATGAACGCGGCGAGCAGGCCGTAGGTGAGGAAGCCGGGGCGGCTGCCGATCCCGGCGTTGCCGCCCACGGCGCCTCGACGGCGACGGATCTTCTCGGGGACGCTCAGCGCCTGGGTGGCGGTCATCGCGCATTCTCCTCGGTCGTGGTGGCGATCGTCGTGCCGGCGGCGGCCGTCGCGGCTGCGGCGGCAGCGGCGGTGCGGGCTCGTCGGCGCGCGGCGCGGCTCTTCGGAGCATCCCCGGTCGAGATGCGTCGGGAGATCAGGAAGTTGATGACGCCGATGCCGACGATGAGCAGGAACAGCAGGATGGCGACGGCGGATGCTTCGCCGAGGTCCCGGCGGAAGAAGGCGAGCTCCCACAGGAACAGCACGGTCGTCTGGAACTGCCGGTCGCTGCCGCCGATGCCGCCCGCGGTCGAGACGTCGAACAGCCGGGGCTCGGCGAAGATCTGCAGACCGCCGATCGTCGCCGTGATGATCACGAAGATCAGCGTCGGGCGGATCGTGGGGATCGTGATCGAGAAGAACCGGCGAGCAGCGCCGGCTCCGTCGAGGGCTGCCGACTCGTAGAGATCGCGCGGCACCGCCTGCATGGCGGCGAGGAGGATGAGGGCGTTGTAGCCGGTCCAGCGGAAGTTCACCATCACGGCGATCGCGAGGTGCGACAGGGCCGTGTTGTGCTTCCACTCCTGGTCGGCGATGCCGATCAGATTGAGCAGGTTGTTGGCGAGGCCGTCGGCCTCGTTGAAGATGCTCGAGAAGATGATGGCGACGGCGACGGGGGTGACGACGAACGGGATGAGAACGCTCATGCGCCAGAACGTCGGGGCACGCAGGCCGCGGTCGAGGAGGTAGGCGATCACCAGGGCGACCGCGAGCTGCGGGATCGCCGACAGAAGGAAGATGCTCAGGGTGTTGAAGATCGAGTTCCAGAACATCGGGTCGCCGAGGATCTCGACGAAGTTCCCGGCGCCGATGAACTCGCCCTGTCCCTTGAGCAGGTCCCACTCGTGCACGGCCACCCACACCGTGTAGAGCAGCGGGAAGAGTCCGACCAGCCCGAAGAGCAGGAAGAACGGCGAGATGTAGAAGTACGGGGAGGCGTTCTGGTCGAACCGCGAGATGCGGTGCCGCCAGGGACGCCGAGCCGCGGCATCCGTCTTCGGGCTCTTCGCGTCGTTCGACGACGCGGATGCCGTCTCCGAGCGCTCATGCGTGAGGGTCATGACTCTTCCTTGGTCCTGTTCCGGGCTTCCGTGGTGCTCCGGTCACAGCCCGTGCCGCCCCGGTGAAGGCGGCGCGGCACGAACTGCGACCGGAACGGATGCGGTGGCTGGGTCAGTCGACCAGCTCGTTCAGGAGCTCGACCGCGGCATCCCAGGCGCCCTGGGTGTCGGTCTCGCCACGGTCGAGGCCGCTGAGGGCCGGACCGAAGACGTTCTCCTGGATCACCGAGTCATCGGCGCCCTTGAACTGGGCGACGACGCCCTTGGCACGCTCGGCGAGGATGGCACCGGTGGGTGCGTCGTTGAAGAACGCGTTCGGAGTCGCCTCGGACGAGAGGGTCTCCTGCGCCTTGATCGTCGACGGGAAGTTGCCCGCGGCGGCGGACTGCTTGACCTGCTGCTCGGGCTGCGTCAGCCAGTTTGCGAGGTCGGCCGCGGCCTCCTTGTGCTGCGAGCTCTCGGGGATCGACAGGAACGCGCCGCCCCAGTTGGCTGCGCCGCCGGGGAAGACGTCGGCGAAGTCCCAGCCGGTGGAGGCGTCGCCGCCGCCGGCCTCGACCTGGCCCTGCACGACGCCGAGCATCCAGCCCGGGCAGACGAACGTGGCGAAGGTGCCGTCGACGAACGACTTGCCGCCGTTCCAGTCCCACGCGGTCTGCGCAGCGGACTGACCGCCTTCGGTCGCGGCTCCGAGCAGCTCGAAGCGCTCCTTCAGCTCGGCGTTGTCCTCGACGTTCAGCTCGCCGTCAGAGGTGTAGTACCCCTCGTCGAGCTGGTTGACCATGGCGTTCCAGACGAAACCGGAGTGGTCGTACCAGGCCTTGCCGGTCTTGGCCGTGTACTCGGCGCCGACCGCGAAGTAGTTCTCCCAGTCGCCGTTCAGCAGCTCGGCGACGGACTCGCGGTCGCTGGGCAGGCCGGCTGCCTCGAAGGCGGCGCCGTTGTAGCAGATGCCGCTCGGGCCGATGTCGGTGCCGTAGCCGATCACGCGGCCCTCGGCGTCGGTCGCCTGTCCGTACTTCCAGTCGACCCAGTCGGACTTGCGGTCTTCGATGCCGTAGTCGCGCAGGTCGACGAAGGTGTCGGAGACGTCCATGATCGCGCCGAGCCACCCCTCCTCGATCGCGACGACGTCGCTGAGACCCGAGCCGGCTGCGATCTTCGTGAACGCGTCGGTGCGGGCGTTGCCGCCGGTGTCGATGTTGGTCGCCTCGATCGTGACGTTCGGGTTCGCCTTCTCGTACTCGTCGTAGAGGTCGTCGTATCCGAAGGTGCCGAAGGTGGTGACGGTCAGTGTGACCTTCTCGTCACCGGAAGCGCTGTCGCCGGCATCGGCGGAGGCGCAGCCGGCGAGGGCCAGGGCGGAGACGGATGCGACGGCTGCTGTCGTCAGGATCCGCTTGCGGGCACGTGTGTTCACAGTTCACTCCTTTGTGGTGGGTCGTGCAGTGGTGGTGCGGGTGGTGCTCGGGGTCGTGCGTGGGCTTTCCGTGATGGCTTCCCGTGAGGATTCCTGTGGGAGCGCTCCCACGCACTGTCCAGTGACTCTATGGGAGCGCTCCCACGGTGTCAAGCCCGAGCCTTTCGCGTAGCCTTGACCGGTGCCCGACACCGATCTCTCCCCCGCCCTCGTCCGCGCCGAATCCCTGATCCGCAGCATCCCCGACTATCCCGAGGCGGGGATCATCTTCCGCGACATCACCCCGCTGCTCGCCGACGCCGAGGCCCTGCAGGCGACCACCGACGCGATCATCGCGCCGTTCGCCGGACAGTTCGACGTCGTGGCGGGCATCGAGGCACGCGGCTTCATCCTCGCCGGAGCGGCCGCGATCGCCGCAGGCGTCGGCCTCATCCCGATCCGCAAGGCCGGCAAGCTGCCCCGCCCCGCGGCATCCGTCGACTACGCCCTCGAATACGGCACCGCGACGATCGAGATGCACGACGATCTGCCCGCCGGATCCCGCGTGCTGCTCATCGACGACGTGCTCGCCACAGGGGGCACGCTCGCCGCCGGACGCGAACTGGTCGAGCGCCTGGGCAGCCACGTCGTCGGCATCTCCGTGCTGTTCGAGATCGACGGTCTCGGCGGCCGCGAGGCGATCGGCGACCTGCACACCGTCTTCCACGCCTGAGCCCCGTCACCCGGAAATCGGGCGAGTCCCGAGCCGGTAGACTGGACACGCCCGTCCGCCCGCGACTTCCGGAGCCGTTCATGCCCACCATCGTCGTCGACGTCATGCCCAAGCCCGAACTGCTCGACCCGCAGGGGAAGGCCGTGTCCGGCGCATTCTCCCGTCTGGGCGTCGAGGGCTTCTCCGATGTCCGCATCGGCAAGCGCTTCGAGCTCACCGTCGAAGGCGAGGTCACCGACGAGATCCTCGCCGAGGCCCGCCGCATCGCCGATGAGGTGCTCTCCAACTCCGTGATCGAGGACGTCGTCGGCATCGAGGTCGCCGAGTGACCACGCGCATCGGCGTCATCACCTTCCCGGGCTCGCTCGACGACCGCGACGCCCAGCGCGCCGTGCGCATCGCCGGCGCCGAGCCGGTCGCCCTCTGGCACGGTTCGCACGATCTCGAGGGCGTCGACGCCCTCGTGCTGCCCGGCGGCTTCAGCTACGGCGACTACCTGCGCGCCGGTGCGATCGCCGCGCTCTCGCCGATCATGGCGGAGGTCAAGGACGCCGCGGCCAAGGGCATGCCGATCCTCGGCATCTGCAACGGCTTCCAGATGCTGGTCGAGGCGCACCTGCTGCCCGGCGGCCTGATCCGCAACGATCACCAGCACTTCGTGCGGCGCGATCAGAAGCTGATCGTCGAGAACTCCGACACCGCGTGGACCAACCGCTTCCGCACGGGCCAGGAGATCACGATCCCGCTGAAGAACGCCGACGGCGGGTACATCGCCGACGAGGAGACGCTCGACCGTCTCGAGGGCGAGAACCTCGTGGCATTCCGCTATGCGGGCGTGAACCCGAACGGCTCGCTGCGCGACATCGCCGGACTCACCAACGAGGCGGGCAACGTCGTGGGGCTCATGCCGCACCCCGAGCACGCGACCGAGGCCGGCTTCGGTCCCGACACCTCGGCCGCCATGCGCTCGGGCATCGACGGCGTCGACTTCTTCACCAGCGCGATCGCCGCCGTCGCCCGCGTCGCCGCGTAAGAGGTAGGCGCGCACAGCCGGGGCCTGTTCCGCACCCGCGCCCGCAGCCGGGCCAGTTCCGCACCGCGCGCACAGCCGGGCCAGTTCCGCACCCGCGCCCGCAGCCGGGGCCAGTTCCGCACCGCGCCCGCAGCCGGGGCCAGTTCTGCACCCGAATCGCCGGTTTCGGATGCGTTATTGGCCCCGCATCAGCGGAGGATGCGCTTTTGGCCCCGCACCGGCGCGATGACGCCGGCCCCAGCACCGAGGGTGTCGGTTCCGCACCCGCTCGCGCAGCCGGGGCCAGTTCCGCACCCGCTCGCGCAGCCGGGGCCAGTTCCGATCCCGCTCGCGCAGCCGGGGCCAGTTCCGCACCGCGCCCGCAGCCGGGGCCAGTTCCGCATCCGAATCACCCGAATCCGGTGCAATAGTGACCACGCACCGCGCCGGAGGTGCACTAGTGACCCCGCACCGCGCCGGAGGTGCACTAGTGACCCCGCACCGCGCCCGACGTGGCGACACACCGCGCGCGACGGGTCAGTCGACGGGCAGCGCGAAGGGATTGTCGCCTGCGGCGGCGAGCAGGTACCAGGCCGTCGCACCGGTGTGCAGGCTGGCGTAGTAGAGGTCGCCGAAGCCCGAGTCGAGGCCGTCGGTCGACGTCGCCACGATCCCCTTGCCGTCGCCGTTGGGCGCATCGCGCTGACCGAGGCGGATGCTGCTCAGCAGCGACTCCACGCGCTCGGCGTCACCGGGCGCATCGCGCAGCGTGAGAGCGAGCGCCAGGTGGCCGGATCCCTCGAACCACACCTTCGACACGTCGGCGTCGCTGATCGACGCGCCCTGATACTGCCCGTCCGTCGCGATGAGGTGGGTCAGCGTCCAGTCCAGCGAGGTGTCGTAGCGGGGGTCGCGCGTGGCGAGCGAGCTCCAGGTCTGCGCGTCGAGGGGAATGGGGCGGGTGTTGACCGTCGACCCGTCCAGCAGGGTGCCCGTGTCGACATGGCCGTCGGCGCTCTGCATCGCGGCCACGAAGGCCGACGCGACGCCGGCCCGATCGGCCCAGACGGAGTCGCCGGTGAGCTGTGCGAGCTGCGTGAAGAAGCCGGCGATATCGCTGTTGTGCTCGGTGGACTTCCACTCCAGCGACGAGCCGTTCTCGAGCTGGCCGCCGGTGTATCCGAAGGGCGCGCGCACCATGTCGGCGGTGTTGTTCTGGATCCATTCGGCGATCTGCACCGCCCCGGCGAGGTACTTCGAGTCGCCGGTCGCGTGGAAGAGACGCGCGAGCGCCATACCGGTCCAGGCCTGGTTGCCGGTGAACGTGCCGGGGCCGGTGATCTCGACCCTCCCCTGACGGATGCCGTGCGGCTCGTACGAGGTGCGCACTCGGCCGTCGCCGATCGGGTCGTTCGCCTGCACGAAGAGCAGGGTGTCGCCGATGGTCCGCGCCCGACGGATGTCGTCGGGGAGCCCGCGTGCCGTATAGGCGATCACGACGAGGGCGTCGTCGTAGACGAACGACGGGGTGAAGTCCCAGGTCGGCAGGTCGGTGAAGAAGCCTCCCTGGTAGCTGCGGGGAAGGCAGTGCCCCGCGCCGTCGCAGAACTCGTCGACGCGCGCATCGAGGAACTCGTAGGCGAGGGCGACCGACAGGGTCGGATCCGGTGCGGCGGTCGGGTCGTCGGCGGGGGCATCACCGGAGGCCGCGGTGGTCACGCCCGCGACCATCGCGGCGGCGATGAGTGCGGCGGCGAGCATCCATGGCGCTGAACGGCGCGATGAAACCGACATGAAGACCCCCTCGGTCTGAACCGCAGTCGGCGACCGCAGGCGACCAGGAGGTCACGTGCAAAATGCTGGCATACCAGGAAGTCTCGGCGGAAGTGGCGAAGGTCTAGTCTTTCGAGGCGCCCGGCGTGTCGCGCCCCGCGAGTAGCATGCGAGCCATGCCCATCACACTGGAGAACGTCGGCATCGCCGTGCGCGACCTCGAGGCGACGATCGCCTTCTTCACCGATCTCGGCCTCACCGTGCTCGGTCGGGACGAGGTCAGCGGCGAATGGGCCGACACCGCCGTCGGCCTCGACGGCAACCACGCGAAGATCGCCGTGCTGCAGACACCCGACGGCCACGGTCAGCTCGAGCTGTTCGAATACATCCATCCCGACGCGATCGAGACCGAGCCGACCCTGCCGAACGAGATCGGGATGCACCGGGTGGCGTTCTCCGTCGACGACATCGACGAGTCCCTGGCCATCGCTGCCCGGCACGGATATCACCCGCTGCGCGGAGTCGCGAACTACCAGGACGTCTACCGGCTCACCTATCTGCGCGGCCCGAGCGGGATCCTCGTCATGTTCGCGCAGGACCTCACGAAGGATGCCGCGGCGAGCTAGCCGAGAGCCGGCGGCCAGACGCCGATGATCACGGCCATGACCACGATCGTGACGATCTCGTGTGCGATGTTCATGGTGGTCAACGCCGTCGGGCGACCCTCGAAGGCGTCGTGCGTGATGAACCGCGCGGCCGTGAACCCGGCCCACAGCAGCACGCCGGTGACGACGGCGGCCCAGAAGAACGATCCGTCGTAGAAGTGCCAGGCGATCGCGGATGCTCCGGCGAGCACCCACGCCGTCGCGAAGCTCACGATCACGGTGGTGATGATCGCCATCGTCGCGCTCGCCCCCGGACGGTCCATGTCGACGTTCGCGAGCTTCGACCAGCGGGTGCCGAACACCTTCGGCGCGTACCAGATCGAGCCGACGATCATGCTCGAGGCGGTCGCGAGCAGAACGGCCCAGTAGTTGATCTCGGGAACCATGACAGCCTCCTGTGGTCGGATGCCCGAAGCATACTCCCGGGCCTGCAAGCGGCTGCGGACCGGCGCAGAATATCGGCTCCCCGAATCGATTCGATGCTCGCTCTGGCAATCATGTAAGCGTTTGCACTAATCTGTTGCCATGGCACAGCTTGAGCAGATCGCAGCCCCCGGTTCCGAGTGGTGGCGCAGCGCGGTCATCTACCAGATCTACCCCCGTTCGTTCGCCGACGCCTCGGGCGACGGCATCGGCGACCTGCCCGGCATCACCAGCCGGCTCGACTCGCTGAAGGAGCTCGGCGTCGACGCGATCTGGCTGAGCCCGTTCATGACGAGCCCGCAGCGGGACGCCGGCTACGACGTCGCCGACTACCGCGACGTCGACCCGCTGTTCGGCACCCTCGACGACTTCGACACGATGCTGAACGAGGCGCACGCCCGCGGCATCCGCGTCGTCGTCGACCTGGTCCCCAACCACTCGTCGGCGCAGCACGCCTGGTTCCAGGAGGCCCTCAAGGCTGCTCCCGGCAGCCCCGAGCGCGCGCGGTACATCTTCCGCGACGGCAAGGGCAAGAACGGCGAGCTGCCCCCGAACAACTGGGAGTCCGTCTTCGGCGGCGGCATGTGGGAGCGCGTGACCGAGGCCGACGGCACGCCGGGCCAGTGGTACCTGCACATCTTCGACCCGACGCAGCCCGACTTCGACTGGAACAACGAAGAGGTGCGCGAGGAGTTCCGCTCGATCCTGCGCTTCTGGCTCGACCGCGGCGTCGACGGCTTCCGGGTCGACGTGGCCCACGGCATGATCAAGGCCGACGGCCTGCCTGACTACACGCCCCCGGCAGACGCCGACTCGATGGGCGGCGGCGAGGCGAACGTGCCGTACTGGGGCCAGGACGGCGTGCACGACATCTACCGCGACTGGCACAAGGTGCTGGCCGAGTACGACGGCGACCGCGCGCTGTGCGGTGAGGCCTGGATGCCGACACTCAAGCAGACCGCCCTGTGGGTGCGCCCCGACGAGATGCACCAGACCTTCAACTTCCCCTACCTCATGACCGAGTGGGACGCGAAGGCTCTGGGGTCCGTCATCCGCGAGTCCCTCGACGCGTTCGGCGAGGTCGGCGCACCCAGCACGTGGGTGCTGTCGAACCACGACGTCGTGCGCCACGCGTCGCGACTCGCGCTCACGGCCGAGAACCCGCAGGGCGAGGGCATCGGCCCGAACACCCCGCACAAGCCCGACACCGCCATCGGACTCGCCCGCGCTCGCGCGGCGACGACCGTGATGCTCGCGCTTCCGGGTTCGGCATACCTCTACCAGGGCGAGGAGCTGGGCCTGCCCGAGGCGATGGAGATCCCCGACGCCTTCCGTCAGGACCCGACGTGGTTCCGCACCAACGGCGAGCGCTACGGTCGCGACGGATGCCGTGTGCCGCTGCCGTGGGAGGCGGATGCTCCGGCGTTCGGCTTCAACGAGACCGGTGCGTCGTGGCTGCCGCAGCCCGCCGACTGGGCGTCGTACTCGCGCGAGGTCGAGGAGAAGGACGAGACCTCGACCCTGTCGCTGTACAAGCAGCTGCTCGCCGGTCGCCGCGAGCACGGCTTCGGAAGCGGCTCCCTCGTGTGGGAGGACGCCGGAAAGCACGCGGTCGCGTTCCGTCGCGGTGCGGTGCACGTGGTCGCGAACCTCGGCAAGAAGCCTCTCGCGCTCCCGGCCGACGCGACGATCGTCGTCAGCAGCCAGCCGTTCGAGGGCACCCACCTGCCCGTCGACACGGCGGTCTGGTACACCACGGCGTAAGCCGCACGACGTTCCGGTCGCAGTTCGCGCCGCCCCCGGCTCCGCCCGACGGCACGAACTGCGACCGGAACGGCTCAGAGAGGATCCCCCATGGCGAGCATCGATGAGGTCGCCCGGCTCGCCGGCGTCTCGACCGCGACGGTCTCGCGCGCGCTGAGCGGCCGAGGCCATGTGTCGGAGTCGGCCCGCCTGCGCGTGCAGGAGGCGGCATCGGCGCTCGGCTACGTCGTGTCCTCCCGCGCGTCGAGCCTGGCATCGGGCCGCACCCGCAACATCGGGGTCGTGGTGCCCTTCCTCGACCGATGGTTCTTCAGCACCGTGCTGTCGGGGGTGTCGTCGGCGCTGATGCGCGAAGGCTACGACATCACCCTCTACAACATCACCGCCGACAAGGACGTGCGCCGCCACGTGTTCGACACCTTCCTGCGACGGCAGCGAGTGGATGCCGTCATCGCGGTGTCGATCGAGCTCGACGACGACGAGACGCAGTACCTGCTCGACCTCGGCCTGCCGGTGATCGCGATCGGCGGGCCGAACCCCAAACTCGACACCCTCACCGTCGACGACGTCGCCGTGGCCCAGCTGGCGACCGAGCACCTGATCGGTCTCGGACACCGCGACATCGCCCACATCGGCGCGAACCCCGAGTTCGACATCGACTTCCACATCCCGACGAATCGTCGCCTGGGCTTCGAGAAGGCGCTGGCGAAGGCCGGCATCCCTCTGAATCCTGCCTTCCTCGAACCCGCCGACTTCACGGTCGAGGGCGGATACCGCGCGGCGAAGCAGCTGCTCGGACGCCCCGGCCCGCGACCCACCGCCGTGTTCGCGGCATCCGACGAGATGGCGATCGGGGCGATCCTCGCCGCCCGCGACCTCGGATTCGCCGTGCCGGACGACCTCTCGATCGTCGGCATCGACGGTCACGAGCTCGGCGAGTTCTTCCGACTCAGCACCGTCGACCAGTTCCCCCTCGGGCAGGGCGAGCGTGCGGCGGATGCCGTGCTCGCGAAGCTCGCCGACGGCGAAGCCGAGGGAATACCGGCCGAGCTCCCCTACGAGCTGAACGTCCGAGGCACCACCGCGCGCTTGGTCTAGGAGCGGAATATCACCACGGGCGCCAGCATGCCGCCATACTGATGCGATGGACGCGCTCAACGATTTCGTGCTCTCTGCCGGCGATGGGCTCTGGACGTGGGTGGTGCTGCCGATCCTCGTGGTCCTCGGCCTGTACTTCACCGCGCGATCGGGCGTGGTGCAGTTCCGGCTGATACCGGAGATGTTCCGCACCCTCACCGACCGGACACCCCGGAAGGAGAACGGCGAGCCGCAATCGGTCTCGGCGTTCCAGGCGTTCACGATCTCAGCGGCCTCCCGCGTCGGCGTCGGGAACATCGCGGGCGTCGGCACAGCGATCGCCATCGGCGGCCCCGGCGCGATCTTCTGGATGTGGACGATGGCGTTCATCGGCGGTGCGTCGAGCTTCATCGAGTCGACCCTCGGTCAGGCGTTCAAGGTCCGCGACAAGGACGGCTTCCGCGGCGGTCCCGCGTACTACATGCAGCACGGACTCAAGGCGCGCTGGATGGGCATTCTGTTCGCCGTCATCCTGATCGTCTGCTTCCCCTTCGCCTTCAGCTCCCTGCAGGCGAACACGATCAGCGCCACCGTCTCCTCGAGCTTCGGCGGCGAAGTGGGCTGGATCCCCTGGGTCGTCGGCATCATCCTGGCCGTCCTGACCGCCCTCGTCGTCTTCGGTGGCATCCGTCGCATCGCCAGCGTCACGCAGGCGGTCGTCCCGGCGATGGCGCTGGGATACCTGCTGCTCGGCCTCGTGATCGTCGGTATGAACTTCGAGCGCCTCCCCGAGGTGTTCGCCTCGATCTACACCCAGGCGTTCGGGTTCAACGAGGTCGTCGGGGCCGCACTCGGAACCATCATCATGACCGGCGTCAAGCGCGGCATGTTCTCGAACGAGGCCGGTCTCGGCTCGGCGCCGAACGCGGGCGCCACCGCCGCCGTGACCCACCCGGTGAAGCAGGGACTCGTCCAGACCCTCGGGGTCTACTTCGACACGTTCCTCGTCTGCTCGATCACGGCGTTCATCATCCTGGTGTCCACGCCCGACCTCGCGAACGCGACCCGGGGCATCGGGCTCACGCAGAATGCGATCGTGAGCAACCTCGGCGAATGGTCGAACATCCTCCTGAGCATCATCATCTTCCTGCTGGCGTTCAGCTCGATCCTCGGCAACTACTACTACGGCGAATCCAACATCGAGTTCATCAGCAGCCGACCCGCCGTCCTCACCGCCTACCGCGTGCTCGTCGTCGCGATCATCTTCCTCGGATCGATCGCCTCGGCGGACATCATCTGGAACACGGCCGACGGCATCATGGGGCTCATGGCGATCGTGAACCTCGTGGCGATCGCGCTCCTGTCGGGCATCGCGTTCAAGCTGCTGCGCGACTACTCCGATCAGCGGCGTGCGGGGCTCGACCCTGTCTTCACCCGTGCGCGGATGCCCGAGGTCACGGGCATCCAGTGCTGGGAGGACGAGCTGAGCGTCACCGGTCCGATCCCCGTCCAGGGCGAGCAGCGCACCCGCCGGGGCTAGCGCGCGGCCGGTCGGCTAACCCGGCGCGGGCGACCGTAGCCGCTCCCGCTCCGGCGCGGACGCTACGCTGACGCGGGTGACGAACATTCGCGACATGGTGCTGATCCCCGGCGGAACCTTCCGGATGGGGTCCGAGGACTTCTACCCCGACGAGCGCCCGGTGCACGAGCGCGAGGTCGCCTCGTTCGAGATCGACCGCTACGAGGTGACCAACGCGCAGTACGCGGAATTCGTCGATGCCACGGGATATATCACCGTGGCCGAGCGGCCTCTCGACCCGGCTGCCTTCCCGGATGCGGATCCGAGGGACCTCGTGCCCGGTTCCATGGTCTTCACGCCGACCGCCGGCCCGACCGACCTGCGCAACTGGCGCAACTGGTGGCGCTGGCAGGCGGGCGCCTCCTGGCGGCATCCGTTCGGCCCCGACTCGTCGATCGACGATCGGCTGCAGCATCCGGTCGTGCACATCGCGTTCGAGGACGCGGTCGCCTACGCCGACTGGGTCGGGATGCGCCTGCCCACCGAGGCCGAGCACGAGTACGCCGCCCGCGGCGGGGTCGACGGTGCGCCGTTCGCCTGGGGCGACGAGATCTACCCCGGCGGCGAGGCGCAGGCGAACTCCTGGCTGGGTCGCTTCCCGTATGACAACCAGGGCGTCGGCGGCACGGCCCCGGTCGGGTCGTACGCCCCCAACGGCTACGGACTCTACGACATGATCGCGAACGTCTGGGAGTGGACGAGCGACTTCTACACGCCGCGGCATCTGAAGCTGTCGGACAAGCCGGTGGATCCCGGCAAGCGCGCGAACCTGTTGGCGGCGGCGAGCGCGCAGGAGGGCTTCCCGAGCATCCCGCGCCGGGTGCTGAAGGGCGGATCACACCTGTGCTCCCCCGACTACTGCCTGCGCTTCCGCCCGGCCGCCCGCTCGCCCCAGGCGGAGGACACCGGCATGTCGCACATCGGATTCCGCCTCACCCGCTCCGTGTGAGGCACCCCTGGGCATTGACCCGAGCCCCTGGTTGGCTGAGCGGCACGGGCGCCTGCCCGGCCTCACCGCCGACCGAGGAGCGACAATGTCCGACAAGCCCAACATCCTCATCATCTGGGGCGATGACATCGGCATCGCCAATCTGAGCACCTATACCGACGGCCTGATGGGCTATCGGACTCCGAACATCGACCGGATCGCCGATGAGGGTGTAAAGTTCACCGATTACTACGGCGAGCAGAGCTGCACCGCCGGGCGTGCGGCGTTCATCACCGGACAGAACCCCTATCGCACGGGTCTCACGAAGGTGGGGATGCCGGGGGCGAAGCTGGGGCTCCAGCCGGAGGATCCGACGATCGCGGATGCGCTCAAGCACCACGGCTACGCCACCGGCCAGTTCGGCAAGAACCATCTCGGCGACCGCGACGAGCACCTGCCGACGGCGCACGGCTTCGACGAGTTCTTCGGCAACCTCTATCACCTGAACGCCGAGGAGGAGCCGGAGCACCCGGACTACCCGACCGACGAGGAGTACCCCGGGTTCAGCGAGCGGTTCCGCCCGCGCGGCGTGATCCACTCGTGGGCGAACGACGACGGCACGCAGCGCATCGAAGACACCGGTCCGCTGACGAAGAAGCGCATGGAGACCGTCGACGAGGAGTTCCGCGATGCTGCGGCGGACTTCATCCGCGCTCAGGCCGACGACGACACCCCGTTCTTCGTGTGGTTCAACTCGACGCACATGCACTTCCGCACCCACACCAAGGAGGAGAGCAAGGGGCGGGCCGGACGCTGGCAGTCGGAGTATCACGACACGATGCTCGATCATGACGACGTGGTGGGCAGTCTGCTCGATCTGCTCGACGAGCTCGGCCTCGCCGAGAACACGATCGTCATGTACTCCACCGACAACGGCCCGCACATGAACAGCTGGCCGGATGCCGGCATGACGCCGTTCCGCAACGAGAAGAACTCGAACTGGGAGGGCGCCTACAGGGTCCCGGCGATGGTGCGCTGGCCCGGGCACGTCCCCGCGGGCAGGACGCTCAACGGCATCGTGAGCCACAACGACTGGTTCGTGACGCTGCTCGCGGCGGCCGGCGACGCCGACATCGCCGAGCGTCTGAAGGCGGGCACGGATCTGCACGGCACCGACTTCAGGGTCCATCTCGACGGCAACAACCAGCTCGACTACATCACGGGAGTCGCCGAGCACAGTCCGCGACGACACTTCTTCTACGTCTCGGACGACGGCGACCTCACGGCGCTGCGCTTCGAGAACTGGAAGTTCGTCTTCCTGGAGCAGCGCGCGGTCGGAACCCTGCAGGTGTGGCAGGAGCCCTACATCGAGCTGCGGTTCCCGAAGCTCTTCAATCTGCGCACCGATCCGTTCGAGCGCGCCGACATCACCTCGAACACCTACTGGGACTGGGTGCTCGACCACATCTTCCTGTTCATCCCGGCCCAGGCGTATGTGGCGAACATGCTGCACACCCTTGCCGAGTTCCCCGCTCGCCAGGAATCGGCATCGTTCACGATCACCCAGGTGATGGCGAAGCTGCAGTCGACGGTCGGCAGCTCCTGACCATCGCCCTCAGGCGTCGAGCGGCGATCGGCGGGCGAGAGCGTTGCGCCTCGCGAGCATCAGCCCGCCGATCACCGCGGCGATCAGGGAGCCGAGGAGCACGCCGATCTTGACGTGCTCGTCGGCGACCGAACTCGACCCGTAGGCGAGCTCGCCGACGAGCAGGGAGACGGTGAATCCGATTCCGGCGAGGAACGCCATGCCGGTGAGGTCGGGCCAGCGCAGCGATTCGTCGAGACGCAGAGCGGGCACCCGGCTGAGCAGGAACGTGGTCGCGAGGATCCCGATCGGCTTGCCCAGGACGAGGCCGACGATGATGCCGATCGCGATCGGATCGGTCAGCGCCGACGCGAGCCCCGCGAGTCCGCCGATCGTGACGCCCGCCGCGAAGAAGGCGAACACGGGCACGGCGAACAGCGTCGCCACGACACCCCACCGGTCGGCGAAGTGCGGGGCGAGGCCGTCGTAGAGAGGCTCGCCGTCGGCATCCGTCCCTCGCGGCACCCGAGCGTGCTCGGTCGGGATGACAGGAACGACGAAACCGAGGAGGACTCCGGCGACGGTCGCGTGGATGCCGGCGGCATGGATGCAGACCCACACGGCGATCGCGAGAGGCATCAGGATCCACCACGCCCGCACGCCCTTCTGCACGAGCAGCGCGAATCCTGCGAGGGGCAGCAGCGCGAGAGTCAGCCAGGGGAAGCTGATCGAATCGGTGTAGAAGGTCGCGATGATCGTGATGGCGATCAGGTCGTCGATGATCGCGAGTGTGAGCAGGAAGACACGGAGCGCCGGTGGGAGGAACTTCCCGACCACGGCGATCACGGCGACCGCGAACGCGATGTCCGTGGCGGTCGGGATGGCCCAGCCGCGCAGGGCGTCGCCGTCGCCCGCGTTGATCAGGGCGAAGATGATCGCCGGCACGATCACCCCGCCGACGGCTGCGGCGATCGGCAGCGCCGCCTGACGCGGATCGCGCAGTCGGCCGGTGACGAACTCCTCCTTCAGCTCGAGACCCACGACGAAGAAGAAGATCGCGAGCAGGCCGTCCGCGGCCCAGGCCCCGATGCTCAGATCGAGATGCAGCTCGGGGATGCCGAACGTGAAGTCGCGCACCGACTCGTACCACGACACGGCGGGGGTGTTGGCGAGGATCAGCGCGGCGACGGTGGCGGCGAGCAACAGTGAACCCCCGAGCACCTCGCTGCGGGCGTTGGAGCGGATGCCTCGCCACAGCTCATGGGGAGCCAGGCGGAGACGGGGACGGGTGCGGACAGGAGAAGCGGACATGACGAGACCTCACGCGAGAGAAGGGGTGAACGACGCGGAAGACCGCACCCCACAGAGGCGCGGTCTAGTCGCGTGGCGGCGGGCAGCCCGCGATCTCGCCGTGCGAGAGAGTGCCCCAGACGCTGGTCCACCCGTTCGTGCCCGGGTGGAGCACGACGCGCATCCATTCCTTCATCGGAGTCGCCGAGCGCAGCTCATGCGGAGCGCGCGCCGAACCGGCGATCGAGAGGAGGGCCATGGAATCAGCCTATCGGGATGACCGCACGCCGACCTGAGGAGCGCAGCAGGATCAGACGGCTCGCAGCGCGTCGCCGGCGGCGTCGAGAGCGCCCTCGGCGAGGGAGAAGTACGCCCACTTGCCGCGCTGCTCACGCGTGACGAGTCCGGCGTCCGCCAGCAGCTTCATGTGATGCGAGACCGTGCCCTGCGACAGACCGACCGGATCGGTGAGGTCGCAGATGCAGGCTTCGCCACCCGCGGCCGACGAGATCAGCGAGAGCAGACGGATGCGCGTCGGGTCGCCGAGCGCCTTGAACAGGCGGGCGATCCGTTCAGCCTCGGCGAGCGGAAGAGCGGATGCCGCGCGCGGCGTGCAGCAGCCCGTCTGCTCGATCGTCACCGGAAGCGTCATGCGCTCATCCTCTCACGTATTGACAATCTTCGATACGTGGGCGACGCTTCTCGTATTGAAGTCTTTCGATCTGAGGAGATGTCGTGTCCGAGCTTCCCATCGTCGTCATCGGCGCGGGGCCGCAGGGTCTCGCCGCGGCGGCGCATCTCGTCGAACGCCGCGAAGACGTCGTCGTCCTCGAACGCGGGCGCGGCCCTGCCGCCGCGGTCTCCGAATGGGGCCACGTGCGCCTGTTCTCGGCGTGGCCCGAGCTGACGGATGCCGCCGCGCGTCGCCTGCTCGAGCCGACCGGGTGGACCGCACCGACCGCAGGCTGCCCGACCGGGGCGGAATGGGTGAGCGACTACCTGGCGCCTCTCGCGGGCGCACTCGGTGAGCGGATCCGGTACGGCACCGCCGTCACGGGCGTCGCTCGCCAGGGTCGCGACAAGGTCGTCGAGTCCGGACGCAGGAACCAGCCGTTCGTCGTGCACACCCGCGACACGGACGGCACCGAGTCGCGGATCCGCGCCCGGGCGGTCATCGACGCGAGCGGCACCTGGGACCTCCCCCACCCTGCGGGCGCAGACGGCTTCCCCGCCGTGGGCGAGGCCGCGGCATCCGATCTGATCTCCTATCGCATCCCCGACGACGTGTCCGAGCTCGCGGGTTCGCATGTGGTCGTCGTCGGAGCGGGACACTCCGCCACGCACGCCGTGCTGCGCCTGAGCGAACTGGCCCGCCGGTCGCCGGGGACCCGCGTCACCTGGCTGCTCCGCCGAGGGAGCGCCGCGAACGTTCTCGGGGGCGGCGCCGGAGACGAGCTGCCCGAACGCGCAGCGCTCGGCTCTCGGGTGTCGAAGGTGATCCATGACGGTGTCGTCGAGGTGGTGACAGGATTCCGCGTCGCCGAGTTCCGACGGGACGGGAGCGGCCTGGTGATCGTCGCCGAGGACGGACGCGAGATGGCGGAGATCGGGCACGTGTTCGCGCTCACCGGATTCCGGCCGGACACCGGCATCCTGCGCGAACTCCGAATCGACCTCGACCCCGCTCTCGATGCGGTCGCCGGCATCGCCTCCGAGATCGACCCCAACATCCACTCCTGCGGTTCGGTGGGCGCGACCGGTGCCCGACAGCTCACGCAGCCGGAGGAGGGCCTCTTCATCGTCGGCGCGAAGTCCTACGGTCGAGCTCCGACCTTCCTCGCCCTCACCGGTTACGAGCAGGTGCGCAGCGTCGCCGCCCACCTCGTCGGTGATCGGGAGGGCGCGGCCCGCAACGAACTCATCCTGCCCGCGACCGGGGTATGCGGGGGATCAGGAGACTTCGACGACGGGGCGGGCGGCTGCTGCGCGGCTCCGGCGGTGCTGCAGATCGGCAGGACGCCGTTGACGACCCTCGACCCCGCACGCTCGCCTACCCTGGAGACATCATGACCACCACCAAACCCTCCGTCCTTTTCGTGTGCGTGCACAACGCCGGACGCTCGCAGATGGCCGCAGGCTTTCTGCGCGAGGTCGCCGGCGACCGCATCGAGGTGCGCTCCGCCGGGTCCATGCCCGCCGACCAGATCAACCCGATCGCGGTCGAGGCGATGAGCGAACTCGGCATCGACATCACCGCCGAGCAGCCCAAGGTGCTCACGACCGAGGCCGTGCAGGCTTCTGATGTCGTGATCACGATGGGATGCGGCGACGCCTGCCCCTTCTTCCCCGGCAAGCGCTACGAGGACTGGGAGCTCGACGACCCGGCCGGGCAGGGCATCGACTCCGTGCGCCCGATCCGCGACGACATCCGCCGTCGCATCGAGGCGCTCGCGGGCGAACTGCTCGCCTGACTCTCACTCGATCGGGAGGAGATCTGCGGACGGGAGGGCGGATGCCGCGGCATCCTCCTCCGGATCGCGGATCTCCTCCCGATGCGGCGCGTTGGCCGCAACGCGGCGCGCTGGCTGCAATGCGGCGCAGATCTCCTCCCGACGCGCTGGCGCCGGGAGGAGATCCGTGAGATTCAGCGGGCGACGATGAGGCCCGCGGTTTTCTCCTGCACAGCCTGGAACCGGCGCTGCACGTCGGACCAGTTGACGAGCTCCCAGAACGCCTTGACGTAGTCGGCGCGCACGTTGAGGTAGTCGAGGTAGTAGGCGTGCTCCCAGACGTCGAGCTGCAGCAGCGGCGTGACGCCGAGCGGGGCATTGCCCTGCTGGTCGAACAGCTGGAAGATGACCGGACGCGCACCGACGCTGTCCCACGCGAGCACAGCCCAGCCCGAACCCTGCACACCGAGAGCGGTGGCGGTGAAGTGCGCGCGGAAGGCGTCGATCGAGCCGAACGCGTCGGTCAGCGCGGCCTCCAGCTCGCCCTCGGGGTTGCCGCCGCCATCGGGCGACAGGTTCTCCCAGAACACCGAGTGGTTGATGTGACCGCCGAGGTTGAACGCGAGGTCCTTCTCGAGCTTGTTCACGGCGGCGAAGTCGCCGGACTCGCGGGCCGCGCCGAGCTGCTCGAGCGCCGTGTTGGCACCGGTGACGTAGGCCTGGTGGTGCTTCGAGTGGTGCAGCTCCATGATCTTGCCGGAGATGTGCGGGGCGAGCGCCGAGTAGTCGTACGGCAGCTCGGGAAGGGTGTACGGAGTGGGCATGCTGTTCCTTTCAGTCGTTCTGATCGGTGGGGAGTGAGTGGAATCGGCGGTCGAGGTAGACGAGCGGTCGGCCCGCCCGCCCGAGCAGCACCTCGTCGATCTCGGCGACCACGACGGTCGATGAGCCGACCGCGACCGTCGACATCGTGTGACCGCGCATCGCGGCTCGCGCCTCGGCGAGGTACGGCTCACCGGTCGGAAGGGTGCCCCACCCCTGCTCGGGGGTGAAGCGGTCGGCGCCGCTCACCGCGAAGCTCTGCGCCAGGGCCGAGTGCTCGTCGTCGATCAGGTGCACGACGAACGACTCGGCGTTGAGGATCGAGCCCGCGCTGCCGGTGGCCCTGGTGACCGAGAACACGATCGCCGCGGGGTCGACCGCGACGGATGCGACGCTCGACGCCGTGAGACCGACGGGACCGGCAGGGGTCATCGCCGTGATGATCGCGACCCCCGCCGGATGCGCGCGGAACGCGGCCTTGAGCCCTTCACCGACCTCGGACGGAACCGGCGCGGCGGGGTGCTGCTGACTGCTCATTCGGGTGCCTCCTGGGGCGGAAGTGCGGCGATGATCGGGTGGTCGCGCTCGATGATGCCGAGCTTCGCGGCGCCACCGGGCGACCCGAGCTCATCGAAGAACTCCACGTTGGCCTTGTAGTAGTCCTGCCACTCGTCGGGCAGGTCGTCTTCGTAGTAGATCGCCTCGACGGGGCAGACGGGTTCGCACGCGCCGCAGTCGACGCATTCGTCGGGGTGGATGTACAGCGAGCGTTCGCCCTCATAGATGCAGTCAACAGGGCATTCGTCGATGCACGCACGGTCCTTGACATCGACGCAGGGCAGGGCGATCACGTAGGTCATCGGGTGGCGGTCTCCGTTCGGGTCACGGTTGCCACCGTATGACCTCAAGTACACTTGAGGTCAAATCGAGGAGGCCGCGATGAGCACCGATCCGGACCGGATTGCGCACGGACCCGACGAGCCGCTGACGATCGGCGAGATGAGCAGGCGCACCGGCGTCGCCCCGTCCGCCCTGCATTTCTACGAGAGCCTCGGTCTCATCGCGTCGACGCGCACCGCCGGCAATCAGCGCCGCTACGCCCGACACATGCTGCGCCGGGTCTCGCTCATCACCGTGGCGAAGCGCCTCGGCATCCCCCTGTCGGATGTGCAGGACGCGTTCGCCGACGTCCCGCTCACGCAGACCCCGAGTCACGCCGACTGGCAGCGGGCGTCACGCCGCTGGAAGCGCGAACTCGAGAAGCGCCGCGAGGGCATCGAGCGACTCGAACGAGAGCTGACGGGATGCATCGGCTGCGGATGCCTGTCGATGAAGGCGTGCGGTCTGCTCAACCCCGACGATGCCCTGGGAAGTCAGGGCGCGGGGCCGCAGCGCCTCCGCGACGAGGACGCCTGAGCGCCCTCGTCGCAGACTCATGCCACGGTGAACGCAGCACTCCGCAGGGCTTCTTCGCGCGAGCTCGGACCGACCAGCAGTTCGAACGCGCCGGATTCGACGCGACGGTTGCCGGCCGCATCCACGATCGAGCACTCGGCGACCGGCACCTCGAGCCGCACGCGCGCCGACTCTCCGGGCGCGACGTCGACCTGGCGGTAGGTCTTGAGCTCCTTGTCAGCCCAGCTCACGCTCGTGACGGAGTCGCGGACGTAGACCTGAACCGTCTCGCGCACCGGGCGCGAACCGGTGTTCGTCACCGTCACCTCGGCGACGATCGTGTCGGCGAGACCGAGCCGGTCGGTGTCGAGCGAGAGCTCGCCGTACGAGACCGTCGAGTACGACAGCCCCTCGCCGAACGCCCACGCGGGAGACTGCGTGAGGTCCGCGTAGCGGTCGCCGTGCTGGCCGCGGATCTGGTTGTAGTACGTCGGCTGCTGGCCGACGTGGCGCGCGAAGGAGATCGGCAGGCGCCCCGAAGGCTCGACCGCACCCGAGATGATCTCGGCGAGCGCGCGGCCGCCCTGCATGCCGGGGTTCGCCGCCCAGATCACGGCGGCGGCCTTCGATACGGATGCCGGCAGCACGAGCGGCTTCGAGGCCAGGAGCACCACGACGACTGGCTTCCCCGTCGCGATGAGCGCGTCGAGCAGCGCGTTCTGTCCGCCGATCAGCTCGAGCGTCGCCGTCGAGCGGCCCTCGCCCACGAGCTCGATACGGTCGCCGACGACGGCGACCACGACATCGGACGCCTCGGCCGCAGCGACGGCCTCGGCGATCATGGTGTCGTCGGGTGCGCTCGGGACGACGACCGAGGGGCGGGGCTGTCCGTCGGGGAACTTCGTGCCCCGCGGATCGTCTTCGAGCGTGAGGATCTCGGCGCCGCGCGCGTGCGTCACCGACCATCCGTCGATACCGGCGAGACCGTCGAGCACGGTGGTGATCATCTCGCGCGGCTGTCCGTCGAGCCATCCGGCCTGACCCGATCCGCCCGCCCAGTCGCCGAGCTGCGTCTGGGCGTCGTCGGCGAGGGGCCCGACGACCGCGACCGTCAGCGGCGCGTCGAGCGGCAGCACGCCGTCGTTCTCGAGCAGCACGATCGAACGGCGGGCCGTCTCGAGGTTGAGCTCGGCGTGGGCGGCGCTGCCGACCACGGCATCCAGATCCGCCTGCGGAAGTCGCGGGTCTTCGAACAGCCCCAGCTCGAACTTGAGCGTGAGGATGCGCGCCACGGCGTCATCGAAGGCGTCCTCCTCGAGCAGGCCGTTCGACACCGCCTCGAGAGCTCCGGCGAAGAAGCCCGGAGTGTTCATCACCATGTCGTTGCCCGCGCTCACCGCCGCAGCCGAGGCGTGCGCGTAGTCGGGCTGCACATGCTGCTCCCAGACCATGCGTCCGACGTTGTCCCAGTCGGTGATCAGCGTGCCGGTGTAGCCCCACTCGCCGCGCAGCACATCACTGAGCAGCCAGTCGTTCACCGTGATCGGCACCCCATCGGTGGTCTGGTAGCCGAGCATGAACGTGCGGCATCCTTCACGGGCCACCCGCTCGAACGGCGGCAGGAACCACGACCGCAGCTTGCGTCGCGAGATGTCGGCCTCGCTGGCGTCGCGCCCGCCCTGCGTCTCGGAGTAGCCGGCGAAGTGCTTCGCCGTCGCGAGGATCGCGGTGGGGTCGTCGAGGCCCTCGCCCTGGTAGCCGCGCACCATGGCGGAGGCGAGCTCGCCGATGAGGAACGGGTCTTCGCCGAACGTCTCGTCGATGCGGCCCCAGCGCAGGTCGCGCGCGATGCAGAGCACCGGCGAGAAGGTCCAGTGGATGCCGGTCGCCGCGACCTCGACCGCGGTGGCCCTCGCCACCTTCTCGACCAGCTCGGCGTCCCACGTGGCCGCCATGCCGAGCTGCGTCGGATAGATCGTCGCTCCCGGCCAGAAGGAGTGGCCGTGGATGCAGTCCTCGGCGACGAGCAGCGGGATGCGCAGTCGCGTCTGGGCGGTCAGCTCGTTCGCCCGGATGATGCGCTCGGGCGAGGTGTGCAGGATCGAGCCGACGTGCTTGCCCAGCACGTGATCGTCGAGGTCGTCGCGAGCGTCGAGCTGCAGCATCTGCCCGATCTTCTCCTCGACCGTCATGCGGTCGAGGAGGTCGGCGACGCGCGCGGCGATCGGCAGTTCTGGGTCGAGGTAGGGCAGGGATTCGGTCAGGGTCTGAGAGGTCATCACTCGGCGTTCTGTGTCTTCTTGTCGGTCTTCGTATGGGTCGTCGTCGCTGTCGCCGCGCTCTGCACGGTACCCGAGTCGGTCGTCGGCGCGCTGCGCACCGCCGTCACCGGATCGTTCACGTCGAGCCCCTTCTTCTTCATCGCGCGGGCACGCTCACCGGCCGACCGCAGCCTCGGGTTGACGTATTCGTCGATGCCGAAGTTGATGAGCGACAGGGCGACGCCGATGATCGCGATGCAGAGTCCTGCGGGCACGTACCACCACCACAGCCTCGGGAAGGCGCCGTTCTGCTGCGCCCAGAACAGGATGGTGCCCCAGTTGAGGTTGCTCACCGGGATCACCCCGATGAAGGCGAGGGTCGTCAGACCGAGGATGGCGGCGGTGACGGTGCCGACGAAGCTCGACGCGATCAGCGCCATGAGGTTCGGCAGCATCTCGACGGTGATGATGCGGTGCAGCGGTTCGCCGTTGGCGCGCGCCGCCTGGATGAAGTCGCGGTTGCGCAGTGACATGGTCTGCGCGCGCAGCACGCGCGCGCCCCATGCCCAGCCAGTGAGGCCCAGCACTGCGGCGATCACGATCAGCGGCGGGTTCTCGAACTGCGACGCCACGATGATGATCAGCGGGATGCCCGGGATCACCAGGAACACGTTCGTGAGCGCCGACAGCGACTCGCTCTTCCACCCGCGCACATATCCGGCGATGACGCCGATCGTGATCGCGATGACGGTGGCGATGATCGCCGACAGGAATCCGACCACGACGACGCCGCGCGTGCCGAAGATGAGCTGGCTGAGCACGTCTTCGCCCATGTGGGTGGTGCCGAGCCAGTGGTCGAACGAGGGCGGCTGCCGCAGCGCGGTGCGGTCCTTCTGCGTGGCTCCGTAGGGGGCGAGCAGCGGCGCGAAGATCGCGATCAGCACGAACACCCCGAGGATGATCAGGCCGGCGATCGACTTGGGGTTGCGGAACATCGCGAACGATTGGGCGAGCTGCGACCAGAACGTCTTGCGGGTCGGCTGGTCGCCGTGGGCCGTGCGGAACGTGGCAGTCTCCGGCATCCCGGTGGGGATCGCGCTGCCGTCGGGCGCGGTCGTGTCGGTCGAGGTGGGAACGCTCATGTCAGGCCTCCGTCTGGCGCGTGCGCGGGTCGAGGTATGCGTAGACGATGTCCGCCAGGATGTTGGCGACCAGCACCGACAGCGTGATCACGAGGAACACGCCCTGCATGAGGGCGAAGTCCTTCGCGTTCGTGGCGTCGAGCAGCAGCTTGCCGACGCCCGGGTAGCTGAAGACCATCTCCATGACGATCGTGCCGCCGACGATGAACCCGATCGAGAGGGCGAAGCTCTGAATCTGCGGCAGCACCGCGTTGCGAGCGGCATACGCCCACAGCACCCGCCTGTTCGGCATGCCCTTGGCCTGGGCGACGGTGATGTAGTCCTCGTCGAGCACCGTGAGCATCATGTTGCGCATGCCCAGCATCCATCCGCCGAGCGAGGCGATGATGATCGTGACCGCCGGCAGGGTGCCGTGCACGATGACCTGGCCGATGAAGTCGAGGCTCCATTCGGGTGACTGCCCCTTGTCATAGGCGTGCGACGACGGGAACCACTTGAGGGTCGACGAGAAGATCGCGATCGCGATGAGACCGAGCCAGAAGTACGGGATCGTGTTGAAGAACGTCGTGATCGGGATGAGGGCGTCGAGCCTGCTGCCGCGCTTCCAGCCGACGATCGCGCCGCCGACCGTGCCGAGCGCGAACGAGATGATCGTGGCGAGACCGACGAGACCGAGCGTCCACGGGAGAGCGGATGCCAGCACCTCGCTCACCGGACGCAGGCCGTGCAGTGTCGAGATGCCGAGGTCGCCGCGGAACAGCATCGCCCAGTACTCGATGTACTGCTGCCACATCGACTTGTCGGTGTCGATGCCGAGCAGCGCCCGCAGCGAGTCCGCCGCCTCGGGACTGATGTTGCGGTTGCGCGCGAGGTACGAGCTGACCGCGTCGCCCTTCATGAACCGCGGGAGGAAGAAGTTGATCGTGATGGCCGCCCACAGCGTGAACAGGTAGAAGCCGGCCCGCCCGGCGAAGAACCGCCAGGGCACGACGGCTCGCCCCTTCTGCGCGACGGTCGCGGTGGTGCCGACCTCGAGCGCGTCGCGGTCCTCCTGGTCGATCTGACCCAGATCGGGGGATGCGGTGGTCACAGTGCACCTCCGTGCGAGCCGGTCGTCGCGAAGTGCTTGTCGGGGTCGGGCGACGCCGCCCGCAGCTCGCGCGTGTAGGGGTCCTGCGGAGTGAGGATCACGTCGTCGGCGTCGCCGTACTCGACGACCCGACCCTGGTTCAGGACCATGATCTTGTCGCTGAAGTGGCGGGCGGTGGCGAGATCGTGGGTGATGTAGAGCACGCCGAGGCCCTCCTCGCGCTGCAGATCGGCGAGCAGGTTCAGCACTCCGAGACGGATCGACACGTCGAGCATCGACACCGGCTCATCGGCGACGAGCAGCGACGGCCGCGAGGCGAGCGCACGGGCGATGGCGACGCGCTGACGCTGGCCGCCCGACAGCTCATGAGGGCGGCGGTCGATCACGGCATCCGCGTCGAGGCGCACGCGCTCGAGCAGTCGGCGCACCTCGGCCTCGGTGTCCTTCTTGGGGACGACGTCGTCGAGACGGATCGGGCGCTCGAGGTGATAGCGGATCGAGTGGTACGGATTGAGCGAGGCGAACGGGTCCTGGAACACCATCCGCAGCTGCTGGCGGTACTTCCGCAGTCCCCTGCCGCGCCGCGGGATGGGTGCGCCGTCGAGCCGCACCTCGCCGGACGTGGGCGTCTCGAGCTGGGTGAGGATCTTCGCGATGGTCGACTTGCCGCTGCCCGACTGGCCGACGAGACCGATGGTCTGGCCGGAGTTCAGGGTGAAGCTGACGTCGTCGAGCGCCTTGAGCTGGCCGGCTCCGCGGACGTTGTAGATCTTGCTGACGTGGGCGAACTCGAGAGTGGTCATCGGGTCAGCACTCCTCTCGCACCGGTGAGTCGGGGGAACGACGACAGCAGGGTCTTCGTGTAGTCGTTCTGCGGGTCGGTCCAGATCTGCTCGGCGGAGGCCAGCTCGACGATCTCGCCCTCGCGCATGATGGCGATGCGGTCGCTGATCTCGAGCAGCAGCGGAAGGTCGTGGGTGATGAAGATCACCGAGAAGCCGAACTCGTGCCGCAGCTGCGAGATCTGCTTGAGGATCTCCCGCTGCACGAGCACGTCGAGCGCCGTGGTCGGCTCGTCCATGACCATCAGCTGCGGGCGCAGCGCCAGGGCCATCGCGATCATGACACGCTGGCGCATGCCGCCGGAGAGCTCGTGCGGGAACGACCGGGTGCGCTGACGCCCGACCTTGACGATCTCGAGCAGCTCCTCGGCCTCGGCCCTGCGCTGCCGTCGCGTCATGTCGGGACGATGGATCTCGAACACGTCCTCGAGCTGCGAGCCGATCGTCGCCACCGGATTCAGTGCGTTCATCGCGCCCTGGAACACCATCGAGACCTTGTCCCAGCGGAACTTCTGCATCGCCTCGACGTCGAGCGCGTTGATGTCGACGTCGACACCGGATGCATCGTGGAAGGTCACGCTGCCGCCCGCGATCACCGCAGGGGCCCGGAGCAGTCGCTGCACGCCGTAGGCGAGCGTGGTCTTGCCGCATCCGCTCTCCCCGGCGAGACCGAGGATCTCGCCTCTCTGCAGTTCGAGCGTGACGTTCTTCACCGCCTCGACGGGAGGGTCGACGTCGTACACGACCGAGAAGTCGCGCACGCTGAGCAGTGGTTCTGACATGAGGGGTCCTTCGTCGGTCGGGAGGTCGGTGGGAGGGGCGGATGCCGCTGCATCCGCCCCTCCGGGACTGCTTACTCGGCCGGCTTCAGCTTCGTGAGGATCTGCACGATGTTCTGCTGCGTCGGGTCGCCCGAGGCGTACGGGTCGTCCTCCGAGGGCCACCCGACGTAGTTGCGGGTGTTGTACTCGCCGAGCAGCGGGTGCGCGCCCAGCGGGATCGCCGGGACCTGCTCGACGAAGATCTGCTCGAGCGTGGTGATCGCCGCAGTGCGCTCCTCATCGGACGACGCGTTCGCGTAGGTGTTGAGTGCCTCGGTGGCCGCGGGGTCTTCGAAGCGTCCGAAGTTGAACCCGGCGATGCCCTCGGGCGAGATCCAGCGCGGGTCCATCGTCGACGTGTACAGGCCGTAGGCCGTGCCGCTGTCTTCCAGCCAGTGGATGATGGCCGAGAACGAGCCGTCGTCGCGGGGGCCCGCCCAGCCGCCCCAGTCGGGCATGTCGATCTTGACCTCGGCGCCGATGGCCTCGGTGACGTCTTCGGCGATGAGCTCCTGCGCGGTGTTCCAGTCGCTCCAGCCCGAGGGCACCGAGAGCGTGAACGAGACGGGCGTGCCGTCGGGGTCGATCAGCGCGTCGTCCTTCCACGTGTATCCGGCGCTCTCGAGCAGGTCGCGCGCCTTCTCGGCGTCGACCGAGTACTCCTCGCCCTGGAACTCGGGCTGGATCTCGTCCTCGAGGATCGACGACAGACCGGTCACCGACCAGACCGGCTCGCTCGCGCCCTCACGGGCGATGTCGACGTAGGCGTCGCGGTCGATGACCCAGGCGAGCGCCTGGCGGAACGCCACATCGTCGAACGGCTTCTGCTGCAGGTTCATGAACAGCGTCGCCGAACCCGTGGTCGGCGCGACGAAGAACTTGTTGTGCTCGGGGTCGGCGTCGAGGAACTGCTCCTGGATCTGCGGGATGAACGCCTGCGCCCAGTCGGCCTCGCCCTGCGCGAGAGCCGTCGTCAGAGCGGTGTTGTCGCCGTACGAGACGTAGTGCAGCTCGGGAACGGCGAGATCGCCGCCCCAGTAGTCGTCGCGGGCCTCGAGCGTGACCGACTCGGTCGACCAGTTGGACAGGGCGTAGGGGCCGGTGCCGACCAGGTCGTCGCCCTTGACGGGGTCGGTGGCCGGCTCGTCGAGGTTCTCCCAGATGTGCTTCGGCACGATCGGCACGTGCAGGACGCGCGCCTGGTTCACGTACTTCGATTCGCCGAAGTTCAGGGTGACGGCGTCGCCCTCGACGGTCGCCCCCTCGAACTTGAGGCCGGCGGTGTCGAGCTCGGGGGTCGACACGAGCTCGTAGGTGAAGACGATGTCGTCGGCGGTGAACGGCTCGCCGTCGCTCCAGGTGACGTCCTTGCGGGGCACGACGGTGAGGGCCGTGTAGTCGTCGTTCCACTCGATGCTCTCGGCGAGCCAGGGGGTGACCTCGCGGTCGCCGGTCTGGTTGACGAGACCGAGGGTCTCGAAGATGACCTTGCCGTAGCCGTACTTCGACGCCGACGAGTCGCCGACGTAGGGGTTGTTCGACTCGGTGGTGATCGCGCCGTCGGGCTTGGCGATCGTCAGTGCTGCGCCGCCGGATCCGGCGTCACCGTCGTTCGATCCGCCGGCTGCGCAGCCGGCGAGGGCCGAGACGCCGAGGGCGGAGATCGCCGCGACGGCGATCATGGACTTTCTGAGCTTCATTGCTTCTCCTTGGGCACGGGTCGTTGTGCTGTGTGGCTGTCGGTGCCCGGGCATCCGACTGCATTCGCTTACTGGCGAGAAAGTAAGCTGGTGCGAGGTTACTCGTTGGTAAGTAGAGTTGGCAAGTACGATCCAGTGCAGGATTCCGTGCAGAAGAGGATGGACCATGTCGAAGGATGCTGTCGCCCACACGTCCGTCCGGCCTGCCACCCGCGAGAAGCGCGAGCAGATCCTCAAAGCCGCCGTCGAGATCTTCGGCAACAAGGGATCGACCAACGGCACCCTCGCGGATGTCGCCGAGCAGGTGGGCATCACCCACGCCGGCGTGCTGCACCATTTCGGGTCGAAGCAGAAGCTGCTGCTCGAGGTGCTCGCCTACCGCGACCAGGCCGACGTCGCCGAGCTCGCCGAGAAGCACATCCCCGGCGGACCCGAGCTCTTCCTGCACCTCGTGCGCACCGCCATCGCCAACGAGCGGCGCCCTGGGATCGTGCAGGCGTACACCGTGCTCTCATCGGAGTCCGTGACCGACAACCACCCCGGCCGCGAGTACTTCGAAGAGCGCTACACGACGCTGCGACGCGAGGTGACGGAGGCCTTCCACGCCCTGTGCGCGCAGGAGGGAGTGACCGAGCCCTCGACGATCACGACGGCCGCCGCCAGCATCCTCGCCGTGATGGACGGCCTGCAGCTGCAATGGCTGCTGCATCGCGACGTGTTCGACCTCGGCGAGGCGAGCGAGTTCGCGATCCGGTCGATCGTCAACGGCGTACTGCATCCAGGACCGGCACTGGAGTCGTACCGCCGCGACTAGGCTCGGGCCATGACGATCGACCTCGAAGCGCTCTACACCGACCTGCACCAGCATCCCGAGCTCTCGTTCCAGGAGACGCGCACCGCCGGCATCGCCGCGGGCCACCTGCGGGATCTCGGCCTCGAGGTGCACGAGGGCATCGGCGTCACCGGCGTGGTCGGCATCCTGCGCAACGGCGACGGCCCGGTCGTGTGGGCGCGCGCCGACATGGACGCGCTGCCCGTCGGCGAGGAGACCGGGCTGGCGTACGCGAGCACCGCGACCGGCATCGATCCGGCCGGCAACACCGTGCCCGTCATGCACGCCTGCGGCCACGACATGCACGTCACGGCGATGATCGGCGCCGTCGAGAAGCTCGTCGCCGAGAAGGCCGACTGGTCGGGAACCGTGGTCGTGCTCATCCAGCCCGCCGAGGAGTACGGCGCCGGATCCCGTGCCATGCTCGACGCCGGACTGCGCGATCTCGTACCGCACCCCGACGTCGTGCTCGGCCAGCACGTCACTCCCCTGCCCGCCGGAACCATCGGCGTACGCCCCGGCACACAGATGGCGGCATCCGACGGACTCACCGTCGTGCTGCACGGACGCGGCGGACACGGCTCACGCCCGCACTCCACGATCGACCCGGTCGTCATGGCCGCGGCGACCGTCATGCGGCTGCAGACCATCGCATCGCGCGAGGTCGACCCGCGCGATGTCGCGGTGGTGACGGTCGGCTCGATTCATGCGGGTCTGAAGAACAACATCATCCCGGCCGAGGCCAAGCTCGAGCTCAGCCTGCGCTATCCGAACGACGAGATGCGCGACAAGGTGCTCGCGAGCGTCGAGCGCATCGTGCGGGCTGAGGCGGCGGCATCCGGAGCCGAGCGCGAACCCGAGATCCGCACCGACCACACCCTGCCGCCGACGATCAACGACGCCGATGCCACCGCGCGCGTCACCTCCGCCCTGCAGCGCGCGCTCGGCGAGGCGTCGGTCGTCGACCCCGGGATGTTCACCGGCAGCGAGGACGTGTCGTGGTTCGCCCGCGACACCGGCGCGCCGCTGGTCTTCTGGTTCTGGGGCGGCATCGATGCGGCGAAGTTCGCGGCATCCGCCGCCGCGGGGACGCTCGACAAGGACATCCCGACCAACCACTCGCCGTTCTTCGCGCCCGAGATCCACCCGACGATCGAAGTCGGCGTCACCGCACTGTCGGCCGCCGCGCGGGAGTTCCTCGACTGACGCGCGTTCTCGCCGTTCACAATTCAGCATGAACAGCCGGAACTGCGCCTAATACGCACTCTGGACGCGCGGAACGCACGTTCTCTGCTGAATTGTGAACGCGAAGCGGGGCTGACTCAGCCGCCGATGGCGTTCATGCCTCGGGCGGGCTGCAGGAATGACGGGTCGTTGATCGCGTGCCCCGGCAGCTTGCCGTGCACGCAGGAGCGCAGCATGTCGGCGATCCCGCCAGCACGCCGGGCGGAGTCGGATGCTCCGTCGCCGCGCAGCACGCCGATCAGGTCGTACTCCGCGTTCGAGAAGAGGCAGTTGCGCAGCTGCCCGTCGGCGGTCAGTCGCAGTCGGTCGCACGCGCCGCAGAAGGGGGCGGTGACCGAGGCGATGACGCCGACCTCGTGCGGTCCGCCGTCGATGCGCCACTTCTCCGCCGGCGCACCGCCGCGGCCGGGAACCGGCTCCAGATCCCACCGCGCGCTGAGCTTCTCGAGGATCTCCTCGCGCGTCACCATCGAATCGCGATCCCAGGTGTGCCCGGCGTCGAGCGGCATCTGCTCGATGAAGCGCAGCTGCGCACCGACCTCCATCGCGAACGCGACCAGGTCGGGCAGTTCGTCGTCGTTCACGCCGCGCATCGCGACCGTGTTGAGTTTGAGCGGGCGGAGGTCGGATGCCGCCGCTGCCGCGATGCCCTCGAACACGTCGTCGATGCGGTCTCGACGCGTGAGGTCGGCGAAGCGCTGACGATCGACCGTGTCGATGCTGATGTTGAGTCGCGTGAGGCCGGCGTCGATCAGGTCGGGCAGGTGCTTCGCGAGCGTGATGCCGTTCGTCGTCATGGCGACTTCGACAGGGCCTTCGTCCCCCTCGATCGCCGAGACACGGCGCACGACGTCGACGATGTCGGCACGCAGCAGCGGCTCACCGCCGGTGAGCCGGAAGGTGCGGATGCCGAGCGATGCGGCGACCTGCGCCACTTCGACGATCTCGTCGGTCGACAGGATGCTGGTGCGCGCGAGCCATTCGTTTCCCTGCTCGGGCATGCAGTAGGTGCAGCGCAGCGAGCAGCGGTCGGTCAGCGAGATGCGCAGGTCGCGGTGCACGCGACCGTGGGTGTCGACGAGTCCCTGCGACGCGGGCGCGGGGTCTGTGGCGACCACGGGATGCGGCGAGCGCACACCGATCACGACCGGCACGGCCGTCATCGCAGTTTCCCTCTCCCCGACATGTTCCGAGACTACCCGCGCCCCGCGTCGCGCGGCCCATGCGGGCGCGACGACCGGCATATTGCCAGGTCCTCTCGGGACGCGCGGCGCTCGCCCAGGCCACCTGGCGGGAGATTCAGCCGGGAGTTCACCAGTCATCGGGCGAGCTCAGCGCACGGCTGCAGCTCACGGAACTGCGACGAACCGCACCAGCGCCGGGTCCACCCGCAACCGAACCCGGTCGCCGACCGCCAACCCTCCGGCAGCATCCAGCGACAGGTCGATCGCGCCTGCATCGGTGTGCACGCGCACGCCACCCAGCGTGGGCTCGATGCGCGCCACCACAGCGGTCCACGACCCCGGGCCTGCCTCGGCGACCCGAACGTCGCCCGGGCGGAAGACCGCGGCGAGCGCAACGCCGTCGGTCGCCGCGAGAGCACGCGACGCAGGCTGGGCGCTGGTCAACCGTGCGTCGCCGCAGCTCCACGATCCCCCGCGTGCGACGCCGACCAGGCGATTGACCCCGGCGATCGACGCGACGAAACCGGATGCCGGGGCCGCGAGCACCTCGCGCACCGGGCCCTCCTGCGTCACGCGACCAGCCTCGACGACGATCAGCCGGTCGGCGAGCGCGACGGCGTCCGCCGCATCGTGCGTGACCGCGACGGTCGTGGTCGAGATGAGCTGGTCGCGCAGCATCCGCCGGATGTCGCCTGCCGTCTCGGGGTCGAGGGCGACGAGCGGTTCATCGAGCAGCACGACGCGAGGGGATGCCGCGAGCGCGCGAGCGACCGCGACCCGTTGCTGCTCGCCTCCGGACAGCTCGTGCGGCATCCGCTCTCCGGAGCCGGGGAGACCGACCCGTGCGAGCCAATCGTCGGCCCCCGCCCGCGCCGCGCGCGCGTCAGTGCCCGCCGCCCGTGGCCCGAACGCCACGTTCTCGCGCGCCGAGAGATGAGGGAACAGCCGCGGTTTCTGCCCGAGCAGCACGACCCCGCGGCGCATCGGCTCGGTCCTCATCCGAGGCTTCGCTACCCGGTCGACGACCCGGCCCTCGACGGCGATCTCGCCCCCGCCCAGCGGCTCGAGTCCGGCGAGCGCCTGCACCAGCGTCGACTTGCCCGCTCCGCTGGGTCCCATCACGGCGACCGTCTCGCCGGTCTCCACCTGCAGCGAGACATCGACGGTGAAGTGCTCTCGCGGCACGACCACGCGAGCGCGCAGCCCGGCGACAGCAGGCGCGCTCATCGCGCCGCCCCCGGCCGCCAGCCGCGCACGAGCAGCAGCACGAGGATCGCCGTGGCGAGCAGCAGCAGCGCGAGGGCGACCGCGGCCCCCTGGGTGACGCCTGCGCCGTTGAAGGCCGTGTAGATCGCCAGGGGCATGGTCTGCGTGACGCCGGGTCGGTTGCCCGCGAAGAGTGCCGTCGCGCCGAACTCGCCGATGGCCCGGGCGAAGCACAGCACCACGCCCGCGACGATCCCGGGCGCCGCGAGCGGCAGCGTGATGCGGCGCAGGATCGTCCAGCGGCCGGCTCCGAGCGCGGCGGCGGTCCGCTCGTACTCGACGCCGGAGGTGCGCACAGCCCCTTCGACCGCCAGCACGAGGAACGGCAGCGCCACAAAGGTCTGCGCGAGCACGACGGCCGGCGTACTGAAGGAGATCCCGAGACCGCCGAACCACCCCGCCCGCCCGAACAGGTAGAGCAGGGCGACACCGCCGACCATCGGCGGCAGCACGAGCGGCACCGTGACCGCGGCCCGCAGCACGGCGGCCAGGCGGGGCCCGGAGCGGGCGATCGTCAACGCCAGCGGCACACCGATCACGATGCACAGCAGAGTGGCGACGAGGCCGGTGCCGAGCGACAAGAGCAGAGCCGAGCGCGCGGACTCCGACGTCACGTCGGTGATGAAGGTCGACCACTCGACACGGGCGACGAGCGCCGCGAGCGGGAGGATGAGGAACGCGAGACCGATCAGGGCGGGGATGGCCAGGGCACGCGGCGCGTATCCGTGTGAAGCGGCCGCAGTCACGGCGCTCCGAAGCCGAAGTCGGCCAGGATGCTCTGGCCATCATCCGACAGCACGAACCCGACGAACGCGTCGGCGGCCGCAGAGTTCGATGCCTCCGACAGCGTCGCGATCGGATAGTGGTTGACGACCTTGTCGGCACCGTCGGGCACGATCACCTCGACATCGTCGCGACCGACGTCGTCGGTGGCGTAGACGAGGCCCGCATCCGCCTCACCGGCTGCGACCTTGGTGAGCACGGCGGTGACGTTCTGCTCGAGGCTCGCGGCGTCGACCGCGACGCCGGCGTTCGAGAGCAGCGTCGCCGAGGCGGCGCCGCACGGCACCTCGGGGGCGCACAGCACGGTGGTGACGTCGGCCAGATCAGCGAGGGTCTCGACGCCACCCGGATTGCCCGTGGGAACGGCGATCACGAGCGTGTTGGAGGCGAACAGGGTCGGGTCGACCGCGGCATCCTCGAGCTTGTCCATGTTCGCCTCGTCGGCCGAGGCGAAGACGTCGGCCGGAGCGCCCTCGCGCAGCTGGGTGACCAGCGTCGACGATCCGTCGTAGACGCCGCTGAACGTCACATCGGGGTTCTCGTCGGTGAAGGCCGCACCGATCTCGTCGAAGGCGCCCGACAGCGATGCGGCGGCGTACACCGTGAGCTCGCCGCTGACGGCACTCTCCGGTGCATCTCCCGAGCTGGCAGGGGCCGGGGCTTCGGCGGTGCACCCTGTGAGGGCGAGAGCGGCGGCGGCCAGGACGACCGCGACGGTGCGACGCAGGGCGCGATTCATGTCAGCCCTTCGGCACTTCGACGACGACGTTGGTCGCCTTGACGGATGCGGTGGCGAGCGAGCCGACCTCCAGGTTCAGCTCGCGGGCGGCCTCGGCCGACATGAGCGAGACGACGCGGTGGGGTCCGGACTGCAGGTCGACCTGTGCCATGACTCCGTCGATCTGCACGCGCGTCACGATGCCGACGAAGCGGTTGCGGGCGCTCGAGAGAGCATGATCCGACGCCTGCGCCTCCTCGGCGAGCTCCACAGCGCGGGCGGCGAGAGCGTCACCGGGGATCTCGGCCGGGACGGCATCCGTCGTCGGTAGCAGGCCCTGATCGATCCAGCGCCGCACCGTGTCATCGCTCACTCCGAGCAGCTGTGCTGCGCGGGCGATCCGAAAGCTCTGCATGGGTGAACACTACCGCAGACGCGGATGCTGAAACACTAAATCACCGCATTCGCGGAAGCAACGCGCTCGCGCGGCATCCGTTCGCTGCGAACTCCGGACGAATACCCTCGCGCCCGCCGCAATCGCTCACCCCGGGCATAGCCTGGTGCAATGCAGCCGCTCGTCGCTCCCGCGCCCGCCCTCGACCCGGCCGAACTCGTCCGCACCGCCAGGCACGCGGTGCTCACGGGCATCGGAGAGGAGGGGCAGCGCCGTCTCGCCGCGGCCCACGTCACCGTGGTCGGCGCCGGCGGCATCGGCTCCCCCGTGCTCCTCGCACTGGCCGCGGCAGGAATCGGCAGCATCACGGTGATCGACGACGACGTCGTGGAGCTGACCAATCTGCAGCGCCAGCTCGCCCACCGTGTCGAGGACATCGGCCGCCCCAAGACCGTTTCGGCGGCGCGCGCGATCAGCGCACTGTCACCGGGTGCGGAGGTCGTGACGGCCTCCGAGCGACTCGACTCCGAGAACGCCGAGCGCCTGTTCGCCGGGGCCGACATCGTGGTCGACACGAGCGACTCCTTCGCGACCCGCCGCGACGTCGCCGCTGCGACCGAGAGCCTCGGCATCCCGCTCGTGTGGGGTGCCGTGCAGGAGTGGCACGCGCAGGCCACCGTGTTCTGGTCGAATCCCCCCGAAGGCCACACGCCCGTGGTGCTCACCGATCTCTTCCCGCTCGGCACCGAGGGCGAGCCGCCCAGCTGCGCGCAGGTCGGCGTGCTCGGGGCCCTGTGCGTGCAGGTGGGCGGGATGCTGGCGGGCGAGGTCGTGAAGCTCATCACCGGCGCGGGCGAGCCGCTGCTCGGCCGGCTCGCGATGATCGACTCCCTCACCTCGAGACAGCACGAGATCGCCATCCGTTCGGCGGTGTCGGCATGAGCGCCGCGGGCGGCGGCCGCCGATCCGTCGAGGATCAGCTCGCGCGGGTGCTGGATGCCGTACGCGCACTGCCCGCCGAGGCACGGGCGATCCGGGACGCGGCCCAGCGCACGCTCGCAGAGCCTGCGACGGCGGCGCACGACATCCCGCTCTTCGACAACTCCGCGATGGACGGCTTCGCCGTGCGAGCGGCGGATGTCGTCTCGGCATCCGACGAGAGCCCTGTCGCGCTCCGCGTCGTCGCAGATCTGCCCGCCGGGGTGTCGGACGACCCGGCACTCGGAGTCGGCGAGGCGGCACGCATCATGACCGGCTCGCCCGCCCCGACTGCGGCGGACGCGATCGTGCCTTTCGAGGACACCGTCGGCGGTCTCGCCGATTCGCTGGGCGAGGTGCGGGTGCTGCGCGCTCCGTCGACCGCAGGAGCGTTCATCCGCCGTCGCGGCGCCGACCTGCGCGCCGGTGACGCAGTGGTGCTCGCCGGCGAGCGCCTCGGAGCGTTCCAGCTGTCCGCTGCCGTCGCCGCCGGGGTCGAGAGCGTGACGGTGACACGCGCACCCCGGGTGGCCGTCGTATCGACCGGCAGTGAGCTGCTCGAGCCGGGTGAGCCGGCAGCGCGCGGCCGCATCCCCGATTCCAACGGTCCGCTGCTCGAGCTCCTCGTCGCCGATGCCGACGCCGAGGTCGTGCTCGTTGCCCGCGTCGCGGATGACGCCGATGCCGTGCGCACCGTCACGGCGACCGCCGTAGAACGCGGCGCTGACGTGATCGTGTTCACCGGCGGTGTGAGCGCCGGTGCATACGAACCCGTGCGCGGCGCGTTCGACGGACAGGGCGAGGTCGAGTTTGCGAGCGTCGCGATGCAGCCGGGCAAGCCGCAGGCGTTCGGCGTGCTCGACGCCGGCACTCTGGTGTTCGGTCTTCCCGGAAACCCCGTGAGCGTGGCGGTGTCGTTCGAGGTGTTCGTGCGCCCCGCGCTGCTGGCGCTGCAGGGTCGCTCCGAGATCCACCGCCCGCGCGCATCCTTCACCGCGGATGCCGCGTGGACCACCCCGCCGGGACGCCGTCAGTACCTGCCCGCCGTCGTCGACCTCGTGAACAGGACCGTGCGCCCGGCGACCTCGGGCGGCTCGGGATCGCACCTGGCCGGCGGACTCGCCCGCGCCCACGCGTTCGCCGTCGTGCCCGCTGAGGTCGAGGCCGTCGCCGTGGGCGATGCGATCGATGTCATGCTGGTCGGATGAGCTTCACGCATCTCGATTCGGCCGGCCACGCCCACATGGTCGATGTGACCGGCAAGCAGCCGACGGTCCGCACCGCCACCGCGCGCGGATTCGTGCGCTGCGGCACCGAAGTCATCGCTGCCCTGCGCGACGGCACCGCACCCAAGGGCGACGTGCTCGCGGTCGCCCGCATCGCCGGCATCCAGGCGGCCAAGTCGACACCCGCTCTGCTGCCCCTCGCCCACGTGATCGGCGTGCACCGCGCGTCGGTCGAGCTCGACATCGTCGACGACGGCGTGCACGTCGAGGCGACCGTGGGCACCGCCGACCGCACGGGCGTCGAGATGGAGGCCCTCACAGCGGTCTCGGTGAGCGCCCTCGCGATCGTCGACATGATCAAGGGCCTCGACCGCTCGGTCGTGATCGAAGACGTGCGCATCGTCGCGAAGTCGGGTGGGCGCTCGGGCGACTGGGTGCGCGAGGGAGAGACGTTGTGACCACCCGCGTCCGCTATTTCGCTGCGGCCGCCGAGGCCGCGGGCACCGACGCCGAGGACCGCGGCGAGCACTCGCTCGAGCAGCTGCGCGCCGCCGTCGTCGTCGACCATCCGGCGCTCGCCGACATCCTTCCGCGGTGCGCGGTCATGGTCGACGGTGTGCGCAGCGATGACGACCGTCCGCTCGACGACGCCCAGCTGATCGACGTGCTTCCCCCGTTCGCCGGGGGATAGGGCGCAGGCGAAGCGATGCCCGCGGGGCGTGCGCTTCGTGCGGCCGATCTGCGCGTCAGAAGGACGCGGATGCCGAAAACGGCCGTCAGAAGCGCGAATGGCCGCGTGAAGCAGCCGCGACTCGACTCAGCCGCCGATGCCCTTCCACGAGGTCGAGCCGTCCGACTCGACCTGGCGCTTCCACACCGGCAGCGACGTCTTGATGTCCTCGATGACCGCGCGGCACACCTCGAAGGCCTCAGCACGATGCTCTGCCGCGACCGCGATGACCACGGCCGCATCCCCGACGTCGAGGCGACCGATGCGGTGGCTCACGGCGACCACGACCCTGGCGTCGCCGACGGCATCCGCTGCCGCCTCCTCGGCGATGCGTCGCAGCGTCGGCTCCGCATCGGGGTGCGAGCTGTATTCGAGCCCGACCACCGGGGTCGTCGCATCGGGGTCGTTGTCGCGCACGCGCCCGATGAAGGTCGTGACCCCGCCCAGGGCCGGGTCGTCCACCGCAGCGAGATGCGCGTCGACGTCGAGCTTCTCCTCCGAGATCGCTGCGATCCGCACCTCGTTCACGAGTGATCACCGCCCTCGACCTGGTCGACGACGTGTCTGGCGACGGTGAGCACGACGGGAACACCGGATGCCACGGCCCGGGGCGACCCGGGAAGATTCACCACGAGCGATCCGGCCGGGTCGACGATGCCCGCCACGCCACGAGAGAGCACGGACAGCGGGGTGTCGGCGAGGCCGCTGCGGCGCAGTTCCTCGGCGATGCCGGGCACCTCGCGGGTGATCACCCGACGGGTGCCCTCCGGCGTCTCATCGCGCGGACTGACGCCGGTCCCCCCGGTCGTCACGATCAGCCTCACGCCGCGGGCCACCGCTCGGCGCAGCGCATCAGCGACCGAGGTGGCGCCGTCGGCGATGACCTCGGCATCCGGGCAGTGCCACCCGGCATCCCGCAGCAGCCCGACCGCGATCGGCCCTCCCCTGTCTTCGCGTTCACCCGCGAAGGATCGATCCGAGACAGTGATCACGCAGGCGGGGAGCGACGTCATGGCTCCCACACTAGGGCGAGACCCGGGGTCGCGCACCGGCATCAGGCGACGCGGATCAGCGACCGCTGCCACCCCGACGAACCGTTCGGCGCGATCGGCGCCCGCTCTTCGATCTGCAGGTCGCCGTTCTTGTTGATGGCTCGCACGGCCACGTAGTGCGTGCCCGGCGTGGCATCCCACTCCATGAACCACTGCACCCAGGTGTCCTCGTTGATCGGTGCCGACAGCGTCGCCGGCATCCAGTCGCCCTCATCGATGCGCACCTCGACCCGCTCGATGCCGACCGACTGCGCCCACGCGACGCCCGCGATCGGGATGCGGCCGGCCTTGACCGCCTCGCCGACCTTGGGAGTGTCGACGCGCGAGGCGAACTTGATCGGCGCCTCGGCGCTGTATCCGCGCGGGGTCCAGTAGGCCTCGTCCTTGTCGAACGTCGTCACCTTGAGCTCGGTCAGCCACTTCGTCGCCGAGACGTAGCCGTAGAGACCGGGAACGACCATGCGCACCGGGAACCCGTGCTCGATCGGCAGCGGCTCGCCGTTCATGCCCACCGCGAGGATCGCATCGAGGTTGTCGTCGGTCAGCGCCGACAGCGGCGTGCTCGCGGTGTATCCGTCGACGCTCTTCGACAGCACCATGTCGGCTCCGGACTTCACCCCTGCCTTCTTGAGAACATCGCGCAGCGGGACGCCGAGCCACTTCGCATTGCCGACGAGGTCGCCGCCCACCTCGTTCGAGACGCAGGTGAGGGTTATCGCATACTCGTCGAGCCCCATGTCGAGGATGTCCTGGAAGCTCATCTCGACGCGCTGATCGACCATGCCGTCGATCACGAGACGCCAGGTGCTGGGGTCGATCGTGGGCACGGTCAGCGCGGTGTCGACGCGGTAGAAGTCCTTGTTCGGGGTGAACAGCTTGCTCAGGCCCGGGATGTCGAGCTCGGCGCCCTTCGGCACCGTGACCGTCGACTTCGGCGCCGGGAGCTTCAGCGCCTCCCGGATCGACGCCACGGAGGCGACCGTCATGCTCACCGTGCGCGACGCGATGCCGACGACGACCGCCGAGACGCTCGCGATCCCGGCGAGGATGAAGAACTGCCGACGCCCCAGATCCTTCGGGGGCTGCGCGGCATCCTGGCCCACCGTCCCGGTGCCGGTCGCGGCGAGACCCTCGCCCTTGCGGTCGGTCATCACGGCGGGAACCGCCGAGGCCCTCCACGTCTTCAGACGGCGGATCAGGAGCACCATCAGGATCGACCCTGCGATGGTGCCGAGCACGGGAGGGAGGAAGGCGAGGGGCGTGACTCCCGCCCTCGTCACGATCGCCGCGGTGGAGAGCGCGCCCGCGACCACCAGGGCGATCACGCCGAGCGGGGGACGGAGCAGCTGAAGGATTCCGGCGATCGCCGACGCGATCACCACCGCGAGACCGAGACCGACCAGCAGCGCGATCTTGTCGTACTCGCCGAAGGTCGCGATCGCGAATTCCTTGAAGGGCTGGGGCACGATGTCGATCACGAAACCGCCGACCGCGAGGATCGGGCTCGCTGAGCGCGCGAAGATCAGCGCGAACAGCTCTGCGGTGGCCAGGAAGACGGCACCGCTGATCACACCCGAGAGTGCTGCCCAGAGGATGAATCGTCTGCCCTTGCTGCGCTGTGGGTCTTTGCTGCGCTGTGCCATGATCTGCTCCTTCGCACCGCCGACGGTGTGGTCAGCGGTTGTTCGGAGCGAAGGCGCGAACGGATGGTCGCGAGCGCCGGCGCGTCAGAGATGCCGCGCGGTGATGGTGTCGCGGTCCTGCAGCTGGCGCAGAGTGCGCAGGCACCGGGAGCACAGGATCTCGACGCGACGCGGGTGGTTCTCCCCGCAGACGCAGTCGACCGTGACGCGCCACTTGGCCTTGCATCCGCAGGCGGCATAGGCCTCGTCGTCGCCGTGGTCGCACTCGCACAGCTGGCGTCCTCGGTCGAGACCGGGGAGCTCGACGAGGGTGCGCTCGAGGTCGGCGACCGGGGGCTGCTGCGTTTTCACCACCTGCCGATGTTCCCAGGGGTGCGCGGCTGCGCGCAACACGGTAGCGCGGGCACCACACCGCGGTCCTCGCGTGCGCCGCCGTGCACGATTCAGCACGAAAGCCGCGCGAACGGCCAGAACACCCCCAGAACCGGCCCATTCGATGCGCTCATGCTGAATTGTGAACGAACCGCCTGCGCACCCATCGCGCGGGCGGCGTGTCAGACCTGCACGACGTGCGGCGGGGGCGGCGGCGCGAGCTGGCGCTGCGGCACCCCGTGTGCCTCGCGGTGCAGGCGCTCCATGCGGCTGTCGAGCTCGGCTGCGGCCTCGGCCGCGTCGGTCAGGCTCTCGACGAGGTGCGAGGGCACCTGATTCGAGAACTTGTAATAGATCTTGTGCTCGAGGCTGGCCCAGAAGTCCATCGCGATCGTGCGGAACTGCACCTCGACCGGCACTGACAGAGCTCCGGTCGACAGGAACACCGGCACCTCGATGATCGCGTGCAGGCTCTTGTACCCGTTGTCCTTGGGGTTCGCGATGTAGTCCTTGACCGTGACGACGGTCACGTCGTCCTGAGCAGTCAGCAGGTCGAACAGGCGATACACGTCGGCGACGAAGCTGCAGGTCACACGCACGCCGGCGATGTCGGTGATCTCCGAGCGGATGCGCGCGAAGTCCGGCTCGGCGATGCCCTTGCGGGCGATCTTCTCGACGATGCTGTCGGGAGTCTTCAACCGGCTCTTCACGTGCTCGATCGGGTTGTAGGCGTGATGGTGGGTGAACTCGTCACGCAGGATCGAGATCTTCGTCTCCACCTCCCGCATCCCGAACTCGTACTCGCGCAGGAAGCGCTGGAACTCATCGCGGAGCTCCCGAGTCTGCTGGATCGCATCGTCGGTGAGCTGAAGGGACGTCATGCATCCGACGTTACGCGTTCGTGATCGGCGCAGGCTGTGCATCGCCGATGAGAAATTCGGTCCGGCGCGGTCTTGACGATGTCGGAGGCCGGGTCTACAACGGACGACATGGCTACCGCAGGCGAGAAGTGGACAGAGGCGTACGTCGAGGCGTGGCGATCGAACGACCCGCAGCAGATCGCGGCGCTCTTCAGCGAAGACGCGATCTACCTCACGAGCCCCGACGCCGAGCCGCGGGTCGGTCGGGCCGACATCGTCGCCGGCTGGCTCGAGGACCTCGACGATCCGGGTACGTGGTCGTTCGAGTGGTGGATCGTCCGCGAGGATGACGACTTCGTGGCGATCGAGGGGCGCACGCAGTACCCGTCTGAAAGGGACTATCTCAATCTCTGGATCGTCCGACTGGATGCCGAGGGCCGGGCGACCGCGTTCACCGAGTGGTACATGCCGCGCCCTCATTCCGAGTGACCGCCTCGGCCGCGTGAGGATTCCGTTAGGGACACCGGGGCACCCGTAGGGATTCCGTGAGGAACGCGTGAGGAAGCCGTTCGCGGGCGTAATGTCGCCCGACGTGTCAGATGAAACCCGGGACAACCTCGACGCTCCTCCTCGCGTGAAGCGCATCCTCATCGGCGACCCGCTGACGAGCGCACAGGTCGACGATCAGCTGCTCCCGAAGAAGATGGCGTTGCCGATCTTCGCGTCGGACGCCCTGAGCTCGGTCGCCTACGCGCCGCAGGAGCTCGTGATGATCCTCCTCATCGGCGGACTGACGTTCCTGTCGTTCACGCCGCTCGTCGCGGTCGCGGTCGTCGTGCTGCTGATCGTCGTCGTGCTCAGCTACCGGCAGCTCATCAAGGCCTACCCCTCGGGCGGCGGCGACTACGAGGTCGCCTCGAAGAACCTCGGCGAGATCCCCGGCGTCATCGTCGCGGCCGCGCTGCTGGTCGACTACGTGCTGACGGTCGCCGTGTCGGTGGCATCCGGCGTCGACAACATCATCTCGGCGGTGCCGGGCCTCGATCCGCTGCGCGTCGAGCTGGCGGTCGGATTCGTGATCCTCATCATCCTGGTGAACCTGCGAGGAGTGCGCGAGGCCTCGCTCGTCTTCGCGATCCCGACCTACGTGTTCATCGCCTCCGTCGGCTTCATGATCGTGACCGGGCTGTTCCGCACCTTCCTCGGCGATGCGCCGGTCGCCTCGAGCGCCGAGTTCGCCGTGCACTCCGAAGACCTCGGCCAGGCCGCGGTGATCCTTCTGATCCTGCGGGCGTTCTCGAGCGGATGCTCGGCCCTCACCGGCGTCGAGGCGGTGTCGAACGGCGTGCCCGCCTTCCGCACCCCGAAGGTCCGCAACGCCCAGACCACGCTCGTGCTGATGGGTTCCATCGCCGCGTGCCTGTTCGCCGGGCTCACCGCCCTGGCCCTGATCACCGGCGTGCACTACGCCGAGAACCCGTGCGACCTGATCGGCTTCGACTGCTCGAACCCGCAGCCGAGCCTGATGGCGCAGATCGCGTCTGCGACGTTCGGCGGCGGCAGCATCCTGTTCTTCATCATCCAGGCGGCGACCGCCTGCGTGCTGCTGCTGGCGGCCAACACCGCCTTCAACGGATTCCCGCTGCTTGGCTCGGTGCTCGCCCGTGACGGCTACGCCCCCAAGTCGCTGAACACCCGCGGCGACCGCCTCGTGTTCTCGAACGGCATGATCGTGCTGGGGATCGCGGCGATCATCGTGCTCGTGGTGTTCCAGGCGAAGCTCACCACGCTGATCCAGCTCTACATCATCGGCGTCTTCGTGTCGTTCTCGCTCGGGCAGATCGGCATGGTCCGGCACTGGCGCCGCGTGCTGCGCGGGCCGCTCGAGACGACTCCCGGGTCGGGCGTCGACGGCGCCTCGGCATCCGACCGCCGCTCGGCGAAGATCGGGCTGGTCATCAACTCGGTGGGCGCCGCGATGACGGTGGCGGTGCTGCTGATCGTGACGATCACGAAGTTCACGCACGGCGCCTACCTGGTGTTCTTCGCGATCCCGGTGCTGGCGTTCCTGATGATGGGCGTGAAGCGGTACTACCGCGACGTCGAGCATGAGATCGCGATCGACGACACGACGAAGTTCGGCGCGACCGGCGACCTGGCGATCGTGCTCGTCAACCGCCTGCAGAAGCCCGTGATCAAGGCCATCGACTATGCGATCGCCGCCAAGCACGGCAAGACTCTGGCGGTGCACGTCGCCGTCGCATCCGACGATGCCGCGCAGCTGCAGAAGGACTGGGCAGACCACCTGGTGCCGATCCCGCTGGTGATCGTCGAGTCGCCGTTCCGGTCGTTCGCACAGCCGGTGACGCAGTTCATCAAGCAGTACCGCGAGAAGCACGGCTCGTCCGTGGTCACGGTCTATCTGCCGCAGTACATCGTGGGGCACTGGTGGGAGACGTTCCTGCACAACCGCCGCTCCCGCCGCCTGGCCAACCAGCTGATGCTCGTGCACGGGGTCTCGATCACGCTCGTGCCGTGGCTGCTCGACTCGTCGGAGCTGATCTACGGCCGACGCTCGCGCCCGCTGCCGGGGCAGGAGCGCGCAGGGAGACCGGTCGTCGTGAACGGCCGCCGCGCGCACCGCCCCGAGGGTCCGCCCGAGAGCTGACGCCGGTCAGGATGCCGCGAGCACACCGCCGAGGATCTCCGCCGCCTCGGGGAATCGCGTCGGGTCGGCGTTCGCGTAGTTGAGTCGCACATAGGCTCCGGAGGGCTCCGCGGGGAACCATTCGGATCCGGGAGAGATGATGAGGCCGCGGGTCTCGCATCCTCGGACCACGCCGACGACATCGGTGCCCTCCGGAAGCCGCACCCAGAGGTTGAGGCCACCGGCCGGCACCGTCTCGACCGTCGCGGTCGGGGCGTGCTCGGCGAGGCTCGCGAGCAGCAGATCGCGTCGCGCCCTCAAGTGGTCGCGGAAGCCACGCAGGTGGCTCTTCCACGCCGGCTGGGTCACGACGTCGAGCGCGGCAGCCTGCAGCAGCCCGCTCACGTACATCGACTCGGCGGCACGGTCGGCGAGGATGCGCTCGCGCGCCGGGCCCCGCACGATCACCGCGGCGATCCGCAGTGCGGGCGAGACGCTCTTGGTCAGCGAACGGAGATAGACGACATGGCCGTCATCGTCCATCGCCGCGACCGGACGCGGATCGCCGTCGATGGCCAGATCGTGCGCCCAGTCGTCTTCGATGAGGAAGGCACCGTGCCGCCGCACGCTCTCGAGAACGGCGAGGCCGGTCGACGCGGGCCACCTGGCGCCCGTCGGGTTGGCGAATGTGGGCTGCGCGTAGAACGCACGAGCGCCGGTCTCGACGAACGCCCGCTCGACGGCATCCGGATCGGGCCCGTCCGGCCCCGACGGGATCGGCACGAGCACCACCCCGGCCTGCTCGGCGGCGAGAAGAGCACCCCAGTAGGTGGGCGATTCGATCAGCAGAGGCTGCCCGGCCCCGACCACGGCTCGGAAGATGGAGCTCAGCCCGCTCTGACTTCCGGCGATCACGAGCGCATCCCTGGCGGATGCCGGTGTGACGTCTGCGGGGGCGGATGCCGCGAGCTCGGCCGCGAACCAGGCCTGCAGCTCCGGCATCCCGGCGGCGGGCGAGCGAGTGAGCGCTGACGAGGTGCGTGCCGCACGGGTGATCGCCTGACGGACCAGCCGCTCGGGAAGCAGGTCGACCGCCGGATACCCCGAATGCATGCCGATCGCGTCGGGAGCGACAGTCCGCTGCGTCGAGGTGAGCCCGGCGAGTCGCGCGGGAGGAGCACCGAGCGCAGATGTCTGCCAGCCGTAGTCGGCGGGGCGCGGCGTCTTCTGCGCGCGCACGAACGTCCCCGCGCCTGGTCGAGATTCGATCAGGCCCAGCCGGGCGAGGCGTCCCATCGCCTTCTGCACCGTCACAGGGCTCGCTCCGTACTGCGCGACGAGCGCTCGATTCGAGGGAACCCGAGACCCCGGAGGCGCCGCCTCGATCCACCGACGCAGTTCTCCTACGATCCGGTCACTGCTATCCTGACTCATGAAAGAACAGAGTAGCGTTATCACTCCTGCTCGCACAGCGCTATCCCGTGCGGGCCTCTGGTGGGGCCTCCTCGGCGTCGCCGCCTTCTCGTTCACCCTCCCCTTCACCCGCATCGCGGTCGGCGGCCTCTCGCCGCTGTTCATCGGATCAGGCCGCGCGGTCGTCGCTGCAGCACTCGCCGCCATCGCACTGGCGGCCACACGTCAGCATCCGCCGACCAGGGTGCAATGGTGGCGACTCGCGATCGTGGCCGGTGGTGTCGTCGCCGGGTTCCCCCTCTTGACGTCGTTCGCCATGACCGCCGCACCGGCGAGCCACGGCGCCGTGGTGATCGGCCTGCTCCCCGCAGCGACGGCCGTCATCGTCGTGCTCCGCACGCGCGAACGGCCGGGACGTGCGTTCTGGTGGTTCGCCGCACTCGGCGCCATCACGGCGGTGGTCTTCGCGTCACTGCAGAACGGGGATCTCGGCGCACTCCACTGGGCCGATCTGCTGCTGTTCGCCGCGGTGCTCGCTGCGGCTGTCGGCTATGCGGAGGGCGGCCTGCTGGCTCGGGAGCTCGGAGCCTGGCAGACCGTGTCGTGGGCGCTCGTGCTCGCCGCGCCGCTGATGCTCGTGCTGACCCTGGCCTCGGCGGTCGCCGACCCGCCGACGGCATCGCCGGTGCAGTGGCTCGCCCTCGCCTACCTCGGCGTGGTGAGCATGTTCCTCGGATTCTTCGCCTGGTACCGCGGGCTCGCGATCGGGCCCATGGCCCCGGTGAGCCAGATCCAATTGGTCCAACCCGTGATGAGCATCGCGTGGGCCGCGCTGCTTCTTCATGAGCAGATCGGATGGCCCACCGCGCTCGGCGGCCTGGCCGTCATCGTGTGCGCCGCGCTCGCGGTGCGCACCCGACTGATCCATCCCCGACCCACCACCCGCCCCCTGAACGAGGAGTTCTGATGCGCCACACACCCCGTTACCTGATGACCGACCCGCTCGAGGTGAAGCGCCTGATCCGCGGCAACCCGTGGGCGACCTTCGTGTCCCCCGCGAGCACAGGGCTGGTCGCTTCGCATTACCCCGCGCTGCTGATCGAAGACGAACACGAGATCGTGATCGCGAGCCACTTCGGTCGCCCCGACGAGCAGCTGCATGAACTGGGCGCGCACGAGGTGCTCGTGATCATCCAGGGCCCCCACGACTACGTGTCGCCCAGCCTCTACGCGCCGGGAGACCTGGTGCCGACCTGGAACCACGTCACTGCCCACCTCTACGGCACTCCCGAGATCCTCACCGAGGAGGAGAACTACGCCATGCTCGCGCAGCTCACCGACCACTTCGAGAAGGGAATGCCGCACGGGCGCAGCCTGTCGGAGGATGAGGCCGGCACCCGGCGAGCGGCGAAGGGAACCGTCGGGCTGAGGATGCGTGTCGACCGGTTCGACGCGCGCGCCAAGCTGAGCCAGAACAAGTCTCCCGAGGTGCGAGACACCATCACCGGGCGGTTCGACGTGACGAACGCGGCACTCGCGGCCGAGATGCGTCGAGTGTCCGGCCAGGCCCCTCAATAGGCTGGGGCGATGACCGATTCGCCGCACACCGACGTCTGGCCCGTCCGCACCGAGCGGCTGCAGATCCGGCCGATGACGGCACTCGACGTCGACGCCATGTGGGAGTGGCGTCGACGGCCGGAGGTGAACCGGTGGCTCGGACTCGCGCCGGCCACACTCGAGGAGTTCCGCGAGCGGTATCTCGACCCCGGCCGGCTCACGTCGATGTACCTCGTCGAGCTGATCACGGAGAACGACGGGCCCACGCCGATCGGCGACATCATGATCAGGATCGGTGACGGCTGGGCGCAGCTCGAGGTCGCTGATCAGGCGAGGGGCGTCGAGGCCGAGCTCGGCTGGGTGCTCGACCCCGCGCACACCGGTCGCGGCTATGCGACCGAGGCCATCCGCGCCGTGATCGACGTCTGCTTCGGTCCGCTGGGGCTGCGCCGGGTGCACGCCGGATGCTTCGCCGACAACGAGCCCTCGTGGCGTCTGATGGAGCGGCTCGGCATGCGCCGGGAGGAGTTCAGCCGCAAGACCGCTCTGCACCGGTCCGGCGAGTGGCTCGACGGGCTCAACTATGGCATCCTCGCGGAGGAGTGGACACCGACGCGTCAGAGTTCTGTGACCCCGTCGACCACGAACGTGTAGAGGTCTCTCACCAGATCCGTCGCTTCGAGGCGGTCGCGATCGCGCGCTGCGGCGACGAGCGCGTCGACGACCGATCGGAGCATGGCGGGGTTGCGGGGCCGGCTGAGCGAGCGGATGCCGAGCACCAGCGCCGTGCGCTTCGACGCGTGCAGGGCGCTGAGGTGTCGGTTGCGCGAGAACACCGCGAGCAGGTCGAGCAGTTCCCACAGCCCCTCCGCTCCGATGACCTGATCGCTCTCGTCCGACGCCCAGAGTTCGCGGACGGTCGCTGCCCGCTCGGCGAGATCGGCGATCTGCGCCTCGGTCGCCTCCGCGATGCCGAGGTCGGCCGCCGCGATCGACAGGCCGGAGCACTCAGCGGCGACAGCGACGAACCACGCGGGGGTCGGCGTCACGACGACCGACGCCCTGTTCAGACGGTGCTCGATCAGATGCATCGCTTCAAGGGTGCCGAGGGCTGATCGCACGGTCGCCGCGGCGACGGTGAGCCGCTGTGCGAGGGCGGTGACCGATAAGGGATCGCCGGGCGCCAGTTCGCCCGACTCGATCGAGTGCGCGAGCGAGTCGACGACGGCATCCGCGCGGGAGGTGATGACGGGCGTTGGCTGCTCGACCCCTCCCAGCAGTCGCGTGGAGTTCAGCCTGTCGATCCGCCGGTCGGGCATGTCAGTCCCCGGGTAAGAGGACGGCGGGCGTCGAGCCGGCGGAGACGGAGGCGGATGCCGCGGCGAGCGCCGCCGCCGCGCGGAGAGGTTCGATCGTCGATCTCAGGAACAGCGGTTCGATGAGGTCTCGTACCCCGACCCCGTCGCGCCGATCGAGCAGGGCACGCAGCTGATCGAGGGCCGCCCGCATGTAGTCGACGAGTTCGTCGGGCACGCGTTGCGCGGGCACGGTTCGGGTGAGGTGCAGCACCAGTTGACCGTCCAGGATGTCGATCATCGTCTGGTTGTGGGCGTTGAGCACGATCTCGCCCCACAGCGCGTACCAGAGGCTGAGCCCCTCGCGACTCGAGGTTCCCGCGAGCTCGGCCACCAGGAGTCCGTCGATCCTCTCGTGCAGAGAGGCGACCTGCTCGTCGGTGTAGGTCGGCACTGCTCTGACGGCGCAGTATCCGATCATGGCGACGGCGGTCTCGACACGTTCCGCCTGTGCCTCGAGGTCGACCGGCGCGACGCGTGTGAACCGGTTGGTGCTGACCTCGATGAGTCCGAGGTCGGCGAGACGGTTGAGAGCCTCGCGGATGGGCGTGCGGGAGACGCCGTATTCGGCCTGCAAGTCCTGGTCGCGAATCTCTTCGAGGGGTTGCATGCGCCCAGAGATGATCTCTTCGGCGAGCGTGGCGAAGACCTGGTCGCGGATCAGCTGCCGCGGCCGGATCGGCAGAGATGCGCTGATGTCGCCCACGGGCACACTTTATGCCGGTGTCATGCCGACGCACCATACATCAGGCACTGAAGTTTCACCGGATCCGACGGCATGTGCGTAGCGTGTGGAGTAGGGCAGCGACCCTCACCCGGCACACACTCCCCATGTCGTGCCGCGGACCTCCCCCAGATCCCGTGACGCGAGTCGCTGCCCTTTTCCCTCCCCTGCGGCCGGGATCGGGATGCCGGTCTCAACCTGCGACGAAGGCGAGCACGAGCGTGGCGACCAGCACCGTCGGCACGGCGACGATCGCTCCCCAGAGCATCAGGCTGCCCCAGCGGATCTCGACGCCCAGCGACACCACTCTGTGGTGCCAGAGCAGCGTGGCGAGCGATGCCCACGGGGTGATCAGCGGGCCGAGGTTCACGCCGATCAGCAGCGCCATGAGCGCGACCGGATCGCCGGCTGTGGGTTCGAGGATCAGGTAGGCGGGCAGGTTGTTGACCCCGTTCGCGGCGAGCGCGCCCGCCGCAGAGAGACGCAGCAGTTCTGCGGGCGCGTGGCCACTGGTCGCGAGAACCGACAGGAAGTCGAGGATGCCGTTCGCGTGCGCGGTCTCGACCACGACGAACAGGGCCGCCGCCAGGCCGATCGCTTGCCATGGCACGAGCGAGAGTCGCAGCACATGGCGACGCCGGATGCCGAACACGACGATGAGCACGAGCGCTGCGACCGTCGCGGGGATCCACACGTCATGGGTCACTGCGAGCAGCGGCATCAGGAGCAGCAGGATGCCGGACGCCGCCCAGAAGAGCACTCGGTCGGAAGGGTCACCGCCTGTCGGCGCCCGATAGGCACCGAAGAGCGTCCGTCGGTGTCGCAGCGTGAGGACCACGACGGGCACGAGCACCCCGACGAGGGTCGGCGCCCAGCTCAGCGCGAGGAACGCGAGCGGGTCGTCGCCGATCGACCGCGCCGCGAGCAGGTTGGTGAGGTTCGAGACGGGCAGTGCGAGGGATGCCGTGTTCGCCAGCCACACGGTGACGAGGGCGAACGGCAGCGGGGGGATGCCGACGCTCTGCGCGAGCACGACCACGACCGGCGTCACGATCACCGCCGTGGTGTCGAGCGACAGGAACACCGTGCTGATAACGGCGAGTACCACGACGGACAACCAGAGCAGGATGACGCGCCCCTGCCCCCAGCGCGCGAGGCGCTGCGCGACGACGTCGAACACCGCAGCATCCCGCGCCAGCTCGGCGACGATGGTGATCGCGATGACGAACCCGAGCACGGGCGCGATGCGTGCACCGAGCGCCCCGGCATCCGCGGGTGGCAAGACGCCCGTGACGATGCAGACGAGTGCGACGGCGATGAGCGCCAGGACGATGATCGTCCCCGCTCCCAGCCGCCGTCGCGTCGCACTCACTCGCTGAGTGTAGATCCGGGAGGGGTGTGGTCCTCAGTCCTCGTCCCAGGGGAGCTTGACCACCGGCAGGATGTAGACCCGCCCCATCACGGCGGTCGGATGCTTCGCCATGAAGCTCGCCGCCTCGTCGATCGACTCGGCGGTGACGATGTCGTAGCCGGCGAACCATTCCTTGAACTCCGGGAACGGGCCGTCGGTGACGAGCACCTTGCCGTCTCGCACCGCCACCGACTTGGCTTGGTCCGCCCCCGCGACGGGTGCGCCCTCGCCCAGGCTGCCGGCCGCCCTGCCCTCATCCGCCCAGTCTTCGAGAAGGCGCTGATCCTCTCCCTGCGGCATCGTGCCGCCGGTCGGGTCGGTCATGTGGATCACGAGGTACTTGTTGCTCATCTGCTCTCTCCATTCGTCGTGCGCCCGGGCTCCCCGGGTGCGAGGGGCGCCGCGAGCTCGTCGCGGCGTCGGGTCAGGTGGATGATCTCCGCGGTGTTGTCGGCGAGGGCGATCGCGCGCTCGTAGGCAGCCCGAGCATCGTCCGGCCGGTCCGCAGCGCGCAGCAGCTCTGCGCGCGTCACGTGGAAGGCATGGAACTGATCCAGCGCATCGCGCAGCGTCTCCACGATCAGCAGTGCTCGTTCGGGCGAGTCCCGCTCTGCGACGGCGACCGCCCTGCTGAGGGTCACGACCGGGCTGGAATCGATCCGCTCGAGCTGCTCGTAGAGTCCGACGATGCGCGCCCAATCGGTGTGCTCGGCATCCGTCGCCCGCACATGCACCGCGTTGATCTCGGCCAGCAGTCGGTGACGACCGGGGGCCGCGGTGGGTGGCTCGTCGAGCAGTGCGAGGCCTCGACCGATGAGCTCGTGGTCCCACGCGCCACGGTCCTGTTCGTCCAGGCGCACCAGCTCGCCGCCGTCGGTGACGCGTGCCGCGGCGCGCGCCTCGCTGAGCAGCATCAACGCCAGCAGACCCGTGACCTCCTCGTCGGCGGGGAGCAGCTCGCGGAGCAGTCCGGCGAGCCGGATCGCCTCGCCCGTCAGCTCGCGACGCAGTGCGGGCACTCCGGCCCCGGACGCGAAATACCCTTCGTTGAAGATCAGATAGAGCACTGCGAGCACTCCGTCGATCCGGATGCGGAGGTCGTCGGCAGCCGGCATCCGATACGGGATCCGGTCGGTCTTGATCTTCGCCTTGGCTCGGGTGATGCGCTGCCGCACCGCAGATTCCTGGATGAGGAAGGCCCGGGCGATCTCCTCGACGGTGAGCCCGCCCACGATCCGCAGGGTCAGGGCGACGCGCGCTTCGAGTGACAGCGCCGGATGGCAGCAGGTGAAGAGCAGACGGAGGCGATCGTCATCGATGACGCCCGTCGGCTCCGGCGGTTCGGGATCGTGCAGCATGAGAGCCTCCCGATGCTTGGCATCGCGGAACGACTCCCGGCGGAGCCGATCGATGGCCTTGCGGTAGGCCGTGGTGGTGATCCAGCCAGCGGGATTGGGCGGCACGCCCTCGTTCGGCCACCGCTCAGCGGCCGACGCGAACGCCTCAGCAGCCATCTCCTCGGCGAGGTCGAGATCACCGCATCGTCGGGTGAGACCTCCCACGATGCGCGCCCACTCGTCGCGATAGACCTGCGCGACGTGCTCTGCGACGTCGGTGTTCACCGAGAACCCTCGATTCGATTCCGGCGCCGCGTCACCTGTGGTCTCTCCGTCCGCTCGATCGAGCAGGTCGCGCTCCGATCCTGCCGTCAGGACGATCATCCCGGTTCCCCGCTTCCGCCGGAAGAGATGCGCGCCCAGAGGCGGCGAGCGCGCACACGGAGGGAAGGGCGCCGGATCAGACCAGGATGCTCGAGCGCCGTCCGACGTCGCACGATCTGCTCCTCGGCGTGCTCAGCCTCGAGCCGGTAGACGAGGTTCGCCACCATCGGGTCGTTGTACACAGTCACCACCGCACCTCTCGCGTCTCTCGCGTCTGAGGCCCCCCGATCGGGGACCTCCTACCCGAACCACGAACGACGAACGACGGATGCGACAACGCGTCGCGAGAAAGTCGGATCGACACCGAGATGTGAGCAAGTCGCATGCATCCCGCACGGCCCCGTAGGCAAAGCGTGAGGATCGCCATATGCCGGTCCGCACGGGAGTTGTATCGAGTCTCGTGCTCGACATCATCTACATCGCGCTGACTCTCGCGCTGTTCGCCCTCGTCTCTCTTGTCGCGAAGGGGGTGGAACGACTGTGATCGTCTTTGAGATCATCGCCGCCGCCCTCGCCGTGGCCGCCGTCGTCTACCTCGTGGTGGCTCTCGTCGCCCCGGAGAAGTTCTGATGGGCGCCGGCGCCGACCTCTGGTTCGGCATCCTGCAGGCCGCGGTCCTCATCATCGCCCTCGTGCTGCTGTATCGCCCGGTGGGCGACTACATGGCGCACGTCTTCAGCACCCCGCGCGACCTGAAAGCCGAGCGCGGCCTGTACCGACTGATCGGCGTCGACCCGGCATCCGAGCAGACCTGGCGGGCCTATGCCCGCAGCGTGCTCGCGTTCTCGGTCGTCGGCCTGCTGCTCGTCTACGGGCTGCAGCGACTGCAGGGCTTCCTGCCCGAGTCGCTGGGACTCCCCGCGGTTCCCGAGGGCCTCGCCTTCAACACCGCGGCCTCGTTCGTCGCGAACACCAACTGGCAGTCGTACTCGCCCGAGCAGACCATGGGCTACACGGTGCAGCTCGCGGGCCTGACGGTGCAGAACTTCGTCTCGGCAGCGGTCGGCCTGGCCGTGGCCGTCGCGCTGATCCGCGGCCTCTCGCGCCGCGGATCGACCACGATCGGCAACTTCTGGGTCGATCTGATTCGCGGGCTCGGACGCATCCTGCTGCCGATCGCTCTGATCGCCGCCATCGCCCTGATCGCGGGCGGCGTGGTGCAGAACTTCGCCGGGTTCACGGATGTGACGACGGTCTCGGGTGGCACGCAGACCATCCCCGGCGGACCGGTCGCCTCACAGGAGGCCATCAAGCTCCTCGGCACGAACGGCGGCGGCTTCTTCAACGCCAACTCGGCGCATCCGTTCGAGAACCCGACCGGCTGGACCAGCCTGCTGCAGATCCTGCTGATCCTCGTGATCCCGTTCTCACTCCCCCGCACGTTCGGTCGCATGATCGGCGACAACCGCCAGGGCTACGCGATCGCCGCCGTGATGGGAACGATCTTCCTGGTCTCGACCTTCGCCCTCTCCGCCCTCGAGCTGGCCGGCCGCGGCAGCGCTCCGGAACTCGCGGGTGCGGCGATGGAGGGCAAGGAGGTGCGCTTCGGCATCCTCGGCTCGACCCTCTTCGGCAGCGCCAGCACCCTGACCTCGACCGGTGCCGTCAACTCGATGCACGACTCGTACACGGCACTCGGCGGCATGATGCCGATGCTCAACATGATGCTCGGCGAGGTCGCCCCCGGCGGCGTCGGCTCTGGTCTCTACGGCATGCTCGTGCTCGCGATCATCGCGGTGTTCGTCGGCGGACTGCTCGTCGGCCGCACCCCCGAGTACCTCGGCAAGCGCATCGGCCCGAAGGAGATCAAGCTCGCGAGCCTCTACATCCTCGTGACGCCCACCCTCGTTCTTGTCGGCACGGCCCTGAGCTTCGCGATCCCCGGCATCCGCGCCGACGTCGAGGCGACCAGCATCCTCAACCCCGGCGTGCACGGCATGAGCGAGGTGCTCTACGCCTTCACCTCGGCGTCGAACAACAACGGCTCCGCCTTCGCCGGCCTCACCGCGAACACCCCGTGGTTCAACACCGCACTGGGCATCGCGATGCTGCTCGGCCGGTTCCTTCCGATCGTGCTCGTGCTGGCCCTGGCCGGATCCTTCGCCGCACAGCAGCGCGTGCCCGAGAACACCGGAACCCTGCCCACGCACCGACCGCAGTTCGTCGGCCTCCTCACCGCCGTCACGGTCATCATCACGGCACTCACCTACTTCCCCGTGCTCGCACTGGGCCCCCTCGCTGAAGGACTCGTCTGACATGACCCTCACCACCACGCCCTCGGAACAGCAGGATGCTCCGGCATCCGCCCCGACCGCACCGCCCCGCTCATTCGGCTGGGCACAGCTGACGCAGGCCCTGCCCGGCGCCCTGCGCAAGCTCAACCCCGCGTCGCTCGTGCGCAACCCCGTGATGCTCCTCGTCTGGGTCGGTGCCGCATTCACGACCGTGCTCGCGATCGCCGAGCCGTTCCTCGGCGGCCCGGCCGACTCCGGCGGAACACCCGTGCCCGCCCCCTTCACCTGGGGCATCGCGATCTGGCTGTGGCTGACCGTGCTGTTCGCCAACGTCGCCGAGTCCGTGGCCGAGGGCCGCGGCAAGGCCCAGGCCGCGAGTCTGCGCAAGACCCGCACCAGCACGATGGCCCGGCGCGTTGTGCGGTACGAAGCGACAGCGGATTCCACAGCAGAGCGCACCGACACGGTCGACGTCTCATCGGCCGAGCTGCAGCGCGACGACATCGTGATCGTCACGGCGGGCGAGCTGATCCCCGGCGATGGCGACATCGTGGCGGGCATCGCGACCGTCGACGAATCGGCCATCACCGGCGAGAGCGCCCCGGTCATCCGCGAATCCGGCGGTGACCGCAGCGCTGTCACCGGAGGCACCCGCGTGCTGTCGGATCGCATCGTCGTGCGCATCACCTCGAAGCCCGGCGAGACGTTCGTCGACCGCATGATCGCGCTCGTCGAGGGCGCCAGCCGTCAGCGCACACCCAACGAGATCGCGCTCAACATCCTGCTCGCGAGTCTGTCGATCGTGTTCGTCGTGGTCGTGCTCGCCCTCAACCCGATCGCGTCGTATGCCGCATCGCCCGTCAGCATCCCGGTGCTGATCGCCCTGCTCGTGTGCCTGATCCCGACCACGATCGGCGCCCTGCTCTCGGCCATCGGCATCGCCGGCATGGACCGTCTCGTGCAGCGCAACGTGCTCGCGATGTCGGGCCGCGCGGTCGAGGCGGCAGGAGACGTCACCACCCTGCTTCTCGACAAGACCGGCACCATCACCTACGGCAACCGCCGCGCCCACGAGGTGCTTCGCCTCGGCGGCGTCGACCCCGACGAGCTGCTGCGTGTCGCTGCCCTCTCATCCCTCGCCGACCCCACGCCCGAGGGCGCCTCGATCGTCGAGCTGGCGCTGAGCCGCGGCATCCGGGTCGACGAGCCGGCGGATGCCGTGGTCGTGCCGTTCACCGCGCAGACCCGCATGTCGGGACTGGACCTCGCCGACGGGACGCAGATCCGCAAGGGCGCAGGGTCGGCCATCGACGCCTGGCTCGGGCTCGACACGGATGCCGAACTCGCCGGCCTCGTCGACGGCGTCGCCTCGAGCGGCGGCACCCCGCTGGTGGTCGCCGTGAAGCGTCCGGCGGGATCCGGCGAGGTGCTCGGCGTCGTGCACCTCAAGGACATCGTGAAAGACGGCCTGCGCGAGCGGTTCGAGGAGCTGCGCAGCATGGGCATCCGCACGGTCATGATCACGGGCGACAACCCGCTGACCGCCGCGGCCATCGCGAAGGAGGCGGGCGTCGACGACTTCCTCGCCGAGGCGACACCCGAGCAGAAGCTCGAGCTGATCAAGCGTGAGCAGGAGGGCGGGCGACTCGTCGCCATGACGGGCGACGGCACGAACGACGCCCCCGCTCTCGCCCAGGCCGACGTCGGCGTCGCGATGAACACGGGAACGTCGGCCGCGAAGGAGGCCGGCAACATGGTCGACCTCGACTCGGACCCGACCAAGCTCATCGACATCGTGCGCATCGGCAAGCAGCTGCTCATCACTCGCGGCGCGCTCACGACCTTCTCGCTCGCGAACGACATCGCCAAGTACTTCGCCATCATCCCGGCGATGTTCATGGGGGTGTTCCCGGGCCTCGCGGCGCTCAACATCATGCAGCTGCACTCGCCGGCATCCGCCGTGACCAGCGCGATCATCTTCAACGCGATCGTGATCGTCTTCCTCATCCCGCTCGCGCTGCGCGGGGTGAAGTACCGCCCGGCGAGCGCCTCGCAGATCCTGCAGCGCAACCTGCTCGTCTACGGCCTCGGCGGAGTGATCGCACCGTTCATCGGCATCAAGCTGATCGACCTCGTCATCACCCTCATCCCCGGCTTCTGACCGGCGTCCGTCTTCGTCCTTCTCTCATCGAAAGGCACTCCATGTCCTCCTCCCGCACCGTCGCCCGCACCACCGGCGTCGCCATCCGCGCGATGCTCGTGCTCACCCTCGTGCTCGGCGTCGGCTACACGCTCGTCGTCACCGGCATCGGTCAGCTGCTGCTGCCGTTCCAGGCGAACGGCTCGCCGCTGGGCGACGACAAGGGCAGCTCGCTGATCGGTCAGTCCTTCACGGATGCCGACGGCGACGCGCTGCCCGAGTACTTCCAGGCGCGTCCGTCGGCCGCCGGTGACGGCTACGACGGGGCCGCGTCCGGCGGCAGCAACCTGGGACCGGAGAACCCCGACCTCGTCGCGGCGATCGACGAGCGCCAGGCGGCCATCGCCGAGCGCGAGGGTGTGAGCACGGATGCCGTGCCGGCCGACGCTGTGACGGCATCCGGATCCGGCCTCGACCCGCACATCAGCGTCGCGTACGCGCTGCTGCAGGTGCCGCGGGTGGCGGGCGAGCGCGACCTGCCCGCGCAGCAGGTGCGCGACCTCGTGGAGTCTAGGATTCAAGGGCGGGATCTGGGATTCCTCGGCGAAGAACGCATCAACGTCGCCGAACTCAATCTCGCGCTCGATGAGCAGGAGGGCTGATGACGGCAGAGCGGATGCCGCGGCGCGGCCGACTCCGCGTGCTGCTCGGCGCAGCCCCCGGTGTCGGCAAGACCTTCGAGATGCTGGTCGAAGGGCGTCGGCTGCTCGACGAGGGCCGCGACGTCGTGATCGCGATCGTCGAGACGCATGAGCGCGCGGCGACCGCCGCGCAGACCATCGGCATCCCCGAGGTCCCCCGTCGCACCGATCTGCACCGGGGCGTGCCGCTCAGCGAGATGGACCTGGATGCCGTTCTCGCACGCCGACCCGAGATCGCGCTGGTCGACGAACTCGCGCACACCAACACCCCCGGCTCGCAGAACCCGAAGCGCTGGCAGGACGTCGGTGCGCTGCTCGACGCGGGTATCGACGTCGTCACGACGGTGAACGTGCAGCACATCGAGTCGCTGAACGCGGTGGTCGAGAAGATCACCGGCATCGCGCAGCAGGAGACGATCCCGGATGCCGTGGTGCGCGCCGCCGACGAGATCGAGGTCGTCGACCTGGCGCCGCAGTCGCTGCGCGACCGTCTCTCCGCCGGACTCGTCTATCCGGCGGAGCGGATCGACGCGGCCCTGTCCAACTACTTCCGTCTGGGCAACCTCACGGCTCTGCGTGAACTCGCGCTCCTGTGGCTCGCCGACGAGGTCGACAGCGCGCTGCGCAGCTACCGGGCCGACCACGGCATCGAGGGCACCTGGCAGGCGCGCGAGCGCGTGGTCGTCGCCCTCACCGGCGGACCCGAGGGCGAGACGCTGCTGCGCCGAGGGGCCCGCATCGCCGCACGCTCGGCCGGCGGCGAACTGCTCGCCGTACATGTGGCTGCGCAGGACGGACTGCGCGATGAGACCCCCGGCGCCCTCGCCGCGCAGCGGTCGCTCGTCGAATCCCTCGGCGGCAGCTTCCACCAGATCATCGGCGACGACATCCCCGGCACGCTCGTCGAGTTCGCCCACGGGGCGGATGCCACTCAGCTCGTGATCGGTGTCAGCCGGCGTGGGCGTCTCGCGGCGGCGCTGACGGGACCGGGCATCGGCTCGGAGGTCATCCGCCGCTCCGGCGACATCGACGTGCACATCGTCACCCACGCCGCCGCGGGCGGCCGCGTCGCACTCCCCCGCATCACCGGCGGCGCCCTCGGCTGGCGACGTCAAGCGCTCGGGTTCGCACTGGCGCTCGTCGTCGGCCCGCTGCTCTCGTGGGCGATGTTCGCGTTCCGCAGCCCCGAGTCCATCACGGTCGAAGTGCTCGCCTTCCAGCTGCTCGTCGTGATCGTGGCCCTGGTGGGAGGCGTGCGGCCTGCCGTCTTCGCGGCGGTGCTGTCGGGCATCACCCTCGACTTCCTGTTCGTCGCCCCGCTCTTCACCATCACGATCGCGCACCCGCTGCACGTGCTCGCCCTCGCGCTGTACGTGACCATCGCCATCCTCGTCAGCATCATCGTCGACCAGGCCGCCCGACGAGCCCGCACCGCCCAGCGCGCCGCCGCTGAGGCAGAGCTGCTCGCGGCCGTGGCCGGCAACGTGCTGCGCGGCGACAACGCGGTGCTCGCCCTCGTCAGCCGCACGCGCGAGGCGTTCGGACTCACCGGCGTCCGCCTGCTCACCGCCGACGGCGAGGTGCTCGCCAGCGACGGCGAACCCGTGCCCGACGGACGCGCCACGACCATCCCGGTCGGTGCCGGAGGATCGGCACCCGCCGTGCTCGAGCTGCACGGCGAACCCCTCGACACCCCCGCCCGACGCCTGCTCGACGCGATCGTCGCGCAGCTGGCGGCGGCCATCGAGCACACCGACCTGCGTGCCACGGCGCGCGAGGTCGCTGCCCTCGCCGAGACCGACCAGGTGCGCAGCGCCCTGCTCTCGGCGGTCAGCCACGACCTGCGCCGCCCTCTGGCCTCGGCCGTCGCCGCGATCGGCGGACTCCGCGGGGCGCACGCGCTGTCGGCATCCGATCGGGAAGAGCTGCTCGCGACGGCCGACGAGAGCCTCGCGACCCTGTCGTCGCTCGTGACCGACCTGCTCGACGTCAGCCGGGTGCAGGCCGGAGTGCTCGCCGTCTCGACCATGCGGCTCGATGTCGCCGGCCCCGTGCTCGCTGCCGTCGACGAACTCGGCCTCGGGCCGTCGGATGTCGAGCTCGCGCTCGATGCCCGGCTGCCCGCCGTCTCGGCCGATCCGGTGCTGCTGCAGCGAGTGCTCGTCAACGTCATCGCGAACGCCCACCGTCACGCGCCCGCCGACAGCCGGGTGATCGTCTCGACGAGCACGATCGGCGACCACGCCGAGATCCGCATCATCGACCGCGGTGCCGGCGTTCCCGCCGAGAAGCGCGACGAGATCTTCCAGCCGTTCCAGCGCCTCGGCGACACCGACAACACCACCGGCCTCGGCCTCGGCCTCGCCCTCTCGCGCGGATTCGCCGAGGGCATGGGCGGTACCCTGACACCCGAGGACACCCCCGGCGGTGGACTCACCATGGTCATCTCGCTGCCCCTCGCAGCAGAGCCCGACATCATGCAGGAGGAGACGGAGTGAAGCTCCTCATCGCCGACGACGACCCGCAGATGGTGCGCGCACTGCGCATCACCCTCGCCGCCCACGGGTACGAGGTGGTGGTCGCCCCCGACGGCGCGGCCGCCGTAGCCGTCGCCGCACAGACTCACCCCGACCTCATCATGCTCGACCTCGGCATGCCGCGGCTCGACGGCATCGAGGTGATCCAGGCGCTGCGCGGCTGGACGACCGTGCCGATCATCGTCGTGTCGGGTCGCACCGGGTCCGCCGACAAGGTCGAGGCCCTGGATGCCGGAGCCGACGACTTCGTCACCAAGCCCTTCCAGGTCGACGAGCTGCTCGCGCGGCTGCGGGCGCTGTCTCGTCGGGCGGTGCCCGCGGGCGGGGAATCCACCGTCGGATTCGGCGATGTGGTGGTCGACCTCGCGACGAAGACGGTCACCCGGGCGGGTGCGCGCGTGCACCTGACACCGACCGAATGGCGCATGCTCGAGCACCTGGCCCGGCATCCCGGAGCCCTGGTCACCCGGCAGGATCTGCTCAAGGAGATCTGGGGCAGCAAACAGGTCTCCGATTCGGGTTACCTGCGGCTGTACATGTCGCAGTTGCGCAAGAAGCTCGAGGCCGAGCCCAGCGCGCCCGTGCATCTGCTCACCGAGTCGGGCATGGGCTACCGGCTCGTCCTCTGAGACCTCTGCCATTCTCGTCATTCTCGGTTCACAACTCAGCATGAGCTGCTGTCAACCGACGGAATCGGCGGGTTCACCTCGTCGCACGCACGATCTGTGCTGAGTTGTGAACGCCGACCGAGCGCAGAGTCAGAGGGCGATGTCGGCGCGAGGGCGGCGCAGCACTCCCCAGACACCCGCGGCGACGAGGGCGACCGCGACGACGATCGCGGCGATCGCGGTCACGGTGCTCTCGGGTTCGCCGGTCAGACGACCGACGGCGAGCCATCCGAGACCCCATGCGGTCGCGAGGGCAGGGGCGATGCGCTTGGTGACGAGGGCGCTGGCAACCCCGATCACGAGCACGACCACGAGCACGGCGACCGCCCAGATCTCGGCCTGATCAGCCCAGCTCTCGGGCGCGATCTGCGTGAGCCAGGCAGTGGTGTTCGCGACCGTCGCGATGGTGACCCAGCCGAAGTGCAGGCCGTTCGCGCCGTCGACGACGATGCGCTCGGGCCAGGTGCGGGCACGGCTGCGGCCGAGGATCACGATGACGCGGGCGAGGGTCGCGAGCAGCAGGGCGATCACGATGACCGTCAGCGGCAGCGACAGGAACTGCGCCGTCACGAGCCAGAGCCCGTTGAGGATCATCGACGCGGCGATCCATCCGCCGACAGCTCGCTGGCGCTCATCCGCCCGCTGCGCCGGAAGCGCCTGCCACACCGTGTAGGCGATGAGGCCGATGTAGATCAGCGACCAGATCGAGAAGGCGGGGCCGGCCGGCGCGAGGTATGAGCCCTGCGCCGAGAGCGCTCCATCCTGCAGCTCGCTGACCGAGGTTCCGCCGAAGGCACCGGATCCGACGGCCGCTGCGATGAGCATGAAGGTGGCCGAGGCGATGATGATCGTCTGGCGGGCGATGTCCTGCGTCCGGGAGTCCATGCTCGCAACATACGCGCGCGAGGGCGCAAACGCACCAGCCTTGACACCGGGATGCATAAACGCTAGCCAAGCTAGCTAAATCCGCTCTCCCGTTGCGGTCAGGCGGCGACGGCGGCGTCGATCAGCACTTCGGCGGCGTTGCGCGCCTGCACGGCGACCTGCGGGTCGGCGGCGATCGCCGCGGTGCTCTGCGCACCCTCGGCGAGGATCGACAGCTGCGCGGCGAGGGATGCCGGCGCTCCGGCCGCCACGACGAGGTCGGCCATGTACGCCTGGAACGACGCCTTGTGATCGCGCACGATCTCGGCCACCTCGGGATTCGTGCCACCGAGCTCGCCGAACGCGTTGATGAACGCGCAGCCGCGGAAGTCGTCAGTGCAGAACCAGTCCTCGAGATATCCGTAGACAGCGAGCAGGCGTTCACGGGGGTCTGCCCCGGCATCCGCCACGGCTCCCGTGAGTCCCGATTCCCACTCTCGGTGCTTGCGCGCGAGGACGGCCGTGACGATGTCGGTCTTGGATGGGAACAGGGCATAGAGGCGACGCAGCGACACGCCGGCCGCAGCCCGCAGCTCATCCATGCCGACGGCCGCGTATCCCTTGCGGTAGTAGAGCTCGTCGGCCGCCGCGAGGATCTGTTCACGCACTGTGTCGTCGGTCATCACCCCAGTGTACTTGACATGAGAACGAGCGTTCTCTACAGTGAAAACATCAGCGAGAACGACCGTTCTCACCGGACCGAAAAGGATCAGGACCATGGGCTACATCACCGTCGGAAACGAGAACAGCACCCCGATCGAGCTCTACTACGAAGACCAGGGATCGGGTCAGCCCGTCGTCCTGATCCACGGGTACCCGCTGAACGGCCACAGCTGGGAGCGCCAGACCCGTGAGCTGCTCGCTCAGGGCTACCGCGTCATCACCTACGACCGCCGCGGTTTCGGCCAGTCCTCGAAGGTCGGCACCGGATACGACTACGACACCTTCGCCGCAGACCTCAACACCGTGCTCGAGACCCTCGACCTGCGCGACGTCGTGCTCGTCGGCTTCTCGATGGGCACCGGAGAGCTCGCCCGCTATGTCGGCACCTACGGTCACGAGCGGGTCGCCAAGCTCGCCTTCCTCGCCTCGCTCGAGCCGTTCCTCGTGCAGCGCGATGACAACCCCGAGGGCGTGCCGCAGGAGGTCTTCGACGGCATCGAGGCTGCAGCCAAGGGCGACCGCTACGCGTGGTTCACCGACTTCTACAACAACTTCTACAACCTCGACGAGAACCTCGGCAGCCGCATCAGCCAGCAGGTCGTCGACGCCAACTGGAACCTCTCGGTCACCAGCGCCCCGGTCGCGGCCTACGCGGTCGTCCCGAGCTGGATCGAGGACTTCCGCGGCGACGTCGACGCCGTGCGCGACGCCGGCAAGCCCACCCTGATCCTGCACGGCACGAAGGACAACATCCTTCCGATCGACGCCACCGCCCGCCGGTTCCACCAGGCCGTGCCCGCCGCGACCTACGTCGAGGTCGAGGGCGCACCCCACGGTCTGCTCTGGACCCACGCCGACGAGGTCAACGCCGCGCTGAAGGACTTCCTCAGCAAGTAGTCCGCGAACGGCCCGAGAGCCCGGCATCCGCCTCAGGATGTCGGGCTCTCGGACGTGTTGACGTCAGCGCTTGACCGCCACCGTGAGCGTCTTGCTCTGGGTGCTCCCGGCCGCGTTCACGAACTCGACACGGTAGGTGTGCTTCCCCACCGCGCGATCAGCGACCGGCACCGTCACCCGCTGCGCGGCGGGGCTGTTCGCGACCATGTCGCCCTCGGAGATCAGCATGCCGTCCTCATACAGGCGATACGAGGTCGCATTGGTGCCCCACCACATGTCGGCGGCGAGAGTGTATGAGCCGTCGCCGTCCCAGTTGTCGGCCGAGAGCACGGGCGTGCCGGGCGCGGCATCCTTCACCGTCACCGTCACGGTCTTCACCGCCGTCACACCGCGCGAATTGACCAGCTCGCCACTGTAGACGTACGAGCCATTCGTCTTGCCGGTCACGGCGATCTGCGCGCTCTGCGCGGAGGTTCCCCCGAAGGTGAGCGGCACGGTCTTGATCAGCACACCGTTCTCGAACACCCGCAGCTTCGTGGCGTTCTGCCCCCACCACAGGTTCATGGTGAGCGTGAAGTCGCCGTCGAGCAGCCCCGTATCGTGACCGTTGTCGTGCGACAGCACTCCGCGAGCGGGCGCGGTGGTCGCCGCATCCTGAAGCAGGAGCGCGTCGACTGCGGCAGCCAGTGCGTCCAGCGCCCCCGTGACCGCTGACGCACTCGGACTCGCGGCAGCCAGCACGATGTCGGCGCGAGCGACCGCTCCGGGCAACGCGACGGTCGACGACTCGACATAGGCATCGAGGTTGAGAGCCGCGGCCGCATCGCGCCGCTCTCGCAGCTGCGAGGTGTCGGCACCGGGCACCGGTTCGCGCACGAGTTCGAGATCGTCGATCGTCCCCCACGCCCCCGCCGGAAGCATCGCGGAGACCCGCACGACAGCCGTGCCGTCAGCGCCCACCTGCAGCGCTTCGGTCGTCGGCGTCGACCACACCCGCCAGCCGTCGAAGCCGAACGCCGCAGCGGCGCCGGCGACGGACGCAGACGACAGCGACAGCGACGCACGCCCGTCGGCACCCTCCCCGTCGCCCTGCAGCGATGCCCGTGCGACATACGACCCCGCGGGCAGTCCGGAGACCGTCTGCGAGAGATCGAACGAGTATCCGGCACCCGCATAGAAGTGCGCCGAGTGCGTGCCGCTCCGAGGGTCCTCCCACGCGCGCAGCGTGAGTCCCGATCCGGTGACGCTCCACATGCTCGTGTCCGCGTCCTCGAATCCGGGGTTGCGCAGGTAGTTGCGCGCCGAGACGGTGACGGTGGCCGACGCCGCTAAGCCGGCATCCGTCGCGCCCGAGATCACGTACTCGCCGGCGCCCTCGATGAATCCGGCCGCCGACGACCAGGTGACGGGCTGCTGCTCCGACGACCCGTCGTTGTAGAGCACCGTGACCTCGTCGGGCAGCTCGACGGCATCGCCCTCGGTCACCTGCAGCGCGACCGCCTGCACCGACTCGACGGCCCGCGGGGCCTGGGCGCCGGTGCGCACGTACGAGAAGATGTTCAGCGCATCGGATGCCGTGCCGTCGAAGCCGAACAGCGCCTGGTTGTCCCACGCCGATCCGCCGAACCAGTGCCCCGCGTCCTCGGGCTCGTACTCGCCGGCGAAGCTCGACGCCCAGCCCGATCCGTCGCGCTCCCACAGCGTTCTGTTCTGCTCGAGCTGTGCGGGCGGACCCACCGGCAGCCATGCGGGCTCCCAGTAGTAGACGCCGAGCCCCGCCTCACCCACGTCGGCGACGGCCTGCACGACCGCGCGCACGGCATCGGCCTGACCCTGCACGCTCACCGGGTACTGCGTCGCCTCGGACGCCAGGTCGACGACGTTGCCGTGACCGTCTCCGTCGTCGAGCGTGAACGCCCACGAGGTCTCGGCGACCATGACCTTCTTGCCGTAGGTCTCGGCGACATGCGAGAGCACGGCCGTGAGGTTCTCGGGAGTCCCGTGCCAGAACGGGTAGTACGACGACGCGAACACGTCGTAGTCGACGTCGCGGCGCTCGAGCTGCGCGGCGACGTCGGCGTAGAACCCGGCGCGCTCGGGGTTGGTGAAGTGCAGGGCGACGAGCGTGTCCGGCGCCTCGGCCCGCACGGCGGCGGAACCGGCCGAGAACACCTTCGCCATGTCATCCCAGCCGCGCACTCCGGCGACTCCGCCGTTCGTCTCATTGCCGACCTGCACCATGCGGAGATCGACACCCGCATCGACCAGGCGACGCACCGCATCGCGCGTGAAGGCACCCACCTCGGTCGCCACCTGGTCGGCGGTCATCCCCTCCCACGCCTTGGGCGCCTGCTGCTTCGCGGGGTCGGCCCAGAAGTCGGAGTAGTGGAAGTCGACGAGCACGCCGAGGCCGGCATCCGTCGCTCGCTGCGAGATCTCGATCGCCCGATCGACGTCGACATCGCCCCCGCCGTAGCCGTTGCCGTTCGCGTCGAACGGGTCGTTCCAGACGCGCACGCGGACGTCGGTGACCCCGGCGTCCGCGAGGATCTCGAACAGGTCGCCCGGCGCGCCCTGGGCGTCGCGGAACACCACCCCCGACTCCTCGAGCGACAGCACCGACGAGACGTCGACGCCGCCGATGAAGTCGTCCGGCAGGTTCTCGACCCGGGGGACGGTGATGGTGGCATCCACCGGCCCGTCGACCGAGACAGCCGCAGGCGCGAGAGCGGATGCCGCCGGCGAGGCGGCCGACGCCGGCAGCGCGACGCCGATCAGGGCGACGGCGGTGACCGTGGCCAGGGCGGTGGAGAGAAGGGAACGCGTGCGACGGTGCATGACGGCCTTTCGAGCGGTGGAGGTGCGGATCAGCCCTTGACGGATCCCTGGGTGAGCCCGCCCACGATGTACTTCTGCAGCGAGAAGAACAGCGCGAGCACGGGCACGGCGGCGACCACGACGCCGGCGGCGAAGAGCCCCCAGCGTGAGGTCAGCTGGTTCGAGACCCACTGGTACATGCCGACGGCGAGGGTCCAGTTGTCCTCGGACGTGAGGATGATCTTCGACAGGATGAAGTCGCCGAACGCCGCGAGGAACGCGAGCAGGGCGACGACCGCGAGGATCGGCACGACCAGCGGCATGATGAGCCGCCAGAAGATCTGCGCGTGGCTGGCCCCGTCGATCTTCGCCGACTCGTCGATCTCGACGGGGATCGTGTTGAAGAACCCGTACATCAGGAAGGTGTTCGCGCCGAGCGCGCCACCGAGGTACACGCAGATCAGGGCGATCTTCGAGTTGATGCCGAGCGCCGGCACGACGTCGCCGATCGTCTGCAGCATCAGGAAGATCGCGATGAACGCGAGCGCCTGCGGGAACATCTGCAGCACGAGCAGGGTGGTGAGGCTGGCGCGTCGTCCGCTGAACCGGAACCGGGAGAACGCGTACGCGCCGCAGGCGCCCATGAGCACCGAGCCGACTGCGGTGACACCGCCGATCAGCAGGGTGTTGCCGAACCAGACCCAGTAGCGGGATTCACCCAGAGCGATGTAGTTCGCCGGGTCGAACGCGCTGAACAGCGCACTGGATGCCGCAAGGCTGCCGTTCGGGTTGAGCGAGGCCGAGAGGACGTAGACGAGCGGGAACGCGGCGAAGAACAGCACGCCGGCGGCGAGGATGTACTTCCAGCCGACCTCGCCCCACCATCGACGCCGACGTGCACCCGCGCGCGCGGCCTCGGCATCCTTCGATGAACCGGTCACGATGACTCTGGTCTCACTCATCACTGGTACTCCTCGAGCTTGCGGGTCTGTCGGAAGCTCAGCGCTGAGATGAGACCGACCACGATGAAGGCGATGATCGACAGCGCACTCGCGAGGCCGTAGTCGGCCGCACCACCCGAGACGCCTGAGACGTCGTAGATGGCCGAGACGAGGATGTCGGTCGAACCCAGTGCGTAGGGCGCTCCGGCGATCGCCGGCCCGCCGTTGTTGAAGGTGTAGATGACGGTGAAGTTGTTGAACGCCACCGCGAACGAGGCGATCAGCAGCGGAGCGGTCGAGACGAGCAGCAGCGGCAGCACGATGGCGCGGAAGCGCTGCAGCTTGTTGGCCCCGTCGATCTCGGCGGCCTCGAGCGTCTCGCCGGGGAGCGACTGCAGGGCTCCGGTGCAGACGAGGAACCAGTAGGGGTAGCTCAGCCAGACGTTGACGAAGATCACCGCCGCCCGGGTCAGCCACGGGTCGCCGAGCCAGTTGATCTGCGACCCGAAGAAGAACAGGTCGTTGATGACGCCGAACTCGGCGTTGAACATGCCGCGGAACAGCAGCGCGGCCATGAACGCGGGAAACGCGTAGGGCAGGATGAACAGCGCTCGCAGGAATCGGCGGCCCTTGACCCGCGGGTCGTTGTAGACGATCGCGAGGCCGAGCCCCACGGCGAAGCTGAGGACGACCGAGAGGATCGCGAACGCGAAGGTCCAGACGGTCACGCTCAGCAGAGTGCCCGCGAGATTCGCGTCGGTGAAGAGCTTCAGGAAGTTGGCGAAGCCGACGTTGACCGACCAGCCCGTCGGCAGCGCCGTGCCGTCCTCGGCCACGAACGCGCCGAGTTCTGTGGCGGTGTAGACCGTGCCCGACTGCGTGTCCGTGATGGTCTGCGCCTCGGCATCCCACACGAGCGTCGGTTCGTACACCGAGCCGGTCGAGCCCTCCCGTGTGCGGATGGAGCCGTCGTTCGGGTCGTCCGACACGGGCACCCTGAGGTCCTTGATGGTCGCGCCGAGTGCCGGATCGGTCAGCACGGTCGCCCTCGGGACGACCTCCCACCCGGGCACCTCGCTGGGGGCGCCGGTCGCGCCGATCTCGGCACCGGATGCGGTGGTCAGCGGCTCGGTGGCCGAGCCGACCTGCACGTCGCCGTCGTCATCGACGATCGCGAAGCCGAGCTCTGCGCCGCGCTGCACGATCGACAGCGGGTAGTCGGACGAGCCCTCGATGCGGCGCTCGCCCTGGATCAGTGCGGCCTCGACCGCCTGCTCCTGGGTGCCGACGTGACCGGTGCCGTAGTTCGTGAAGGCGATGTAGGCCGTGTAGCCGAAGATGAAGATCTGGAAGACGAGCAGGAAGATCAGCCCGGGCAGCAGGTACTTCAGCGGCAGCGCCCTGCGGGTGAAGTACACCCAGTCGGCGATGATCACCAGCAGCACGACGACGCCGAGCACGATCCACGACTCGGCGCTCCAGGCCGAGATGGCCGTCATGATGCCGAAGGCGTTGACCAGCGCCATGAGCGCGAGCTTGATGAGGAAGCCCCAGCCGAGGCCGCGGAAGCGGCGGGCATGGGACTCGCGCGAGGGCTTCACCACGGGAGTGGGCGCCTCGGCGGGCGGTGCCTGGATCGTCATGTGTGCGTCCTGTCTGAGGATCGCAGGACGGGGAGGGGTTCGGGCCCCTCCCCGTCCGGCGGGGTCAGCCGGCGAGGGTCGTCTCGAGGTCGGCGACCATGGTGTTCCACGTCGACACCGGGTCGGCGCCGTTGATGATCTGCGCCTGCGCGGCGTTCCACAGGTCCCAGACGGAGCCCATCTCGGGGATCGACGGCATCGGGACGCCGGTCTGCGCCGAGGCCACGAATCCGGCCGTGATCGGGTCGGACGACACCTCTTCGGCGAGCGTGGTCCACGCCGGGATGCGCGGGTCGGCCTCGTACAGCGCGCGCTGCGCGTCTTCGGTGCTGAGGTAGTTCACGAGGAACTCCTGCGCGAGCAGCGCGTTCTTGCTCTTGCTCGAGAGGTAGAAGCCCTGCACGCCGACGAACGGCGCAGCGGTCTCGCCACCCGCAGACGGGATCGGGTTCACGGCGACGTTGACGCCCTCGAACGCGCTGATGGCCCACGGGCCCTGGATCGTGTACGGGGCCTTGCCCGACGCGAACAGCTCGTTGTTGATGTCGTAGTCGACCGTGGTCGAGATGTAGCCGGTGCCGTTCGACCCGTTGGCTCCGAGCCACGTGGCGAACGCCTCGCCGGGCGCGCCGCCCATGCCGACCTCGCTCGTGTACGAGCCGGTGTCGTCCTGCACGAAGACGGGGGCGCCGAACGAGGTCTGCAGTCCGTACATCGTGTATCCGTCGCCGGTCTCGCCACCCGTGTTGATGACGAACGGGCGCTCGGTGCCGGCGGCGACGCCCTTGGCGATCATGTCGTCCCAGCTGGCGGGAGCCTCCGCGCCGACCAGGTCGACGTTCTGCACGAGGGCGATGGTCTCGAGCGAGTACGGCATCGCATACAGCTGACCGTCGTACGTCATGGCGTCGAGCGCGACCTGCTCGAACTCCGACGCCTTGTCGCCCAGGTCGATCGTGTCGACGACACCGGCCGCGACGAGCGCGCCGAGCCAGTCGTGGGCGCCGACCGTGATGTCGGGGCCCTCTCCGGTCGGGACCTGTGCGATGAAGTCGTTGCGGAGGTCCTCGAAGTTCTTCTGCACGAGGGTGACCTTCGCGCCGGTCTCCTCCTCGAACGCCTCTGCGGCGGCGGTGATCGCGGCTTCGCGCTCGGCGTCCGTCCAGATGACGAGTTCCGCGCCGTCGCCGGATGCGGCGTCGTCGCCGCCTTCGGGTGCGCCGGCGGAGCAGCCCGCGAGGACCACGGCCGCGGCCAGAGCGAGTGCGCCGACTCCGATGTGCTTGCGCATGCGTTTTCCTATCTGTCGTGGCCGACGATGCGCTGCGCGTCATCGCGACCGGTGAGTGGGTGGTGCTGGGTGAAGCGGGTGGTGCGGGGTGAAGCGGTTCGTGCGGTTCGTGCGGTCAGTGGGAGGTGCGGATGACGGCGACGCCGCCCGCCGCGATGGTCAGGGCGCCCGAGACCTCGGCGCCGCTGAGGAGCTCGATGCCCGAGGCATCGAGCTCGACGTCGTCGTCACGGTGGTTCACGGCGATCCGGTAGACCGCGTCGGCGCCGTGACGCGTGATGACCTCGAGGCCGTCGGCGACACCCGACGGGGTGATGTCGGCATCCGCGTAGACCTCGTGGAGAAGGGCGCGCATGCCCGCGGCATCCAGACGGGTGCCGACGTACCAGCCGGTCCCCGCGCCATGCGCGTTGCGGGTGATCGCCGGCTCGCCCTCGCCGGGTCCGCCCGAGAAGTTCGCGACGACCTCGGCGCCTTCGAGCGCGATGTCCTCCTGCCAGACGTCGGCGACGATGCCCTCGTGGTCGACCCAGTCGAGGCCGTGGCTCTCGCCCTCGCGCAGCGGCAGGAACTCCTCGACCGTGAGGCCGAGCGCCTCGCGCAACGGCGCGACGAAGCCACCGGCGTGCACGGCGTCGTTCTCGTCGACGATCGCAGAGAAGAACGACACGAGCAGGGTGCCGCCGTCGTTGACGTAGGCGGTGAGGTTGGCGGCATCCGCCGTGCTCAGCAGGTACTGCGCCGGAGCGACGACCAGGCGGTAGCCCGAGAGGTCCTGGCCGGGCAGGGCGAAGTCGACCGTGATGCCGTCACGCCAGAGCTGCTCGTAGAAGCGGCGCACCTGGGCGGCGTGCGTGACGTCTTCGGACGGGCGCCACTCGAGGTCCTGCGCCCAGAACGATTCGAAGTCCCAGAGGATCGCGACGTCGGCCTTCACGACGCTGCCCTGCACCTCGTCGAGGCGGCCGAGTGCTGCACCCAGATCGACGACCTCGCGGAATACCCGCGACTCGGTGCCGGCGTGCGGCAGCATCGCCGAGTGGAACTTCTCCGCACCGGAGCGCCCGGCGCGCCACTGGAAGAACAGGATGCCGTCGGCCCCGCGACCGAGGTGCGTGAGCGAGTTGCGCTTCATCTCTCCCCGGCGCTTCGCGATGTTGCGCGGCTGCCAGTTCACGGCCGAGGTCGAGTGCTCCATGAGGATCCACGGCTTGCCGCCGCCCACCGAGCGGCTGAGGTCGGCGGCGATCGCCAGGCCGATGTGAGCGTCTTCATCGGCGGCCCACAGGTAGTGGTCGTCCGAGACGATGTCGACCTCGCGACCCCACGCCCAGAGGTCCGTGGTCCAGCTCTGGTTCGCCATGAAGTTGGTCGTGATCGGCTGGTCGGCGTGCGCGCGGATCGCGTCGCGCTCGGCGATGAAGCACGCGCGCAGCTGGTGATCGGTGAAGCGCGCGAAGTCCAGGCGCTGGGCGGGGTTCACGACGCTCGGGGCGATGGCCGGGGCGCCGACGTGCTCCCATGCCGAGTAGTGCTGGCCCCAGAAGGCGGTGCCCCACGCGCTGTTCAGTGCGTCGAGCGAGCCGTACTTCTCCTGGAGCCAGAGCCGGAAGGCGGCGACCGCGTTGGGCGAATAGTCCTCGCCGACGGGAACGCCGTACTCGTTGTGCACGTGCCACAGCACGACGGAAGGATGCTGTGCGTAACGCGCCGCGAGAGCATCCGCGATCCGCACGATCGCCTCGCGGTAGGCCGGCGACGAGTGCGAGGCCATGCCGCGCGAGCCGAAGCCCATCGTGCGGCCCTCGCGGTCGATGACGTGCGCGTCGGGGTTGCTCGCGAAGAACCAGGCGGGCGGCGATGCCGTCGGAGTGCCGAGGTCGACCCTGATGTCGTTCTCGTGCAGGAGGTCGAGCAGCTCGTCGAGCCAGGCGAAGTCGAACTCGCCCTCGGAGACCTCGATGAGCGCCCACGAGAAGATGCCAACACTGACCAGGTTCACCCCGGCCTCGCGCATCAGGATGACGTCTTCGCGCCACGTCTCGGGCGACCACTGCTCGGGGTTGTAGTCGCCGCCGTAGGCGATTCCGCGCAGGTCGGGCCAGGCGTGGGGCGAGGTCATCGGCACTCCATCGGGTCGGTGTGGTCGTGGTGCGGGTCCCGACGTGCTGTCGCTCATTCGACTGGGACCGGTCTCAGGTTGTCACGGGGACATGACTGGGACCGGTCTCAGTTCTACCCCAGGTTCGGCGTCGACCACAACCGCCGTTACCGAACTGAGACCGGTCCCAGGTTGGACTACCGCTGGACGGGATGCTGTGGGTAGAGTCACAGGCGATGAGTGATGTCAGCGCGAAGCGCAAGCCGACGATCCGCCAGATCGCGGCGCAGGCGGGGGTGTCCCGCAGCACGGTCTCGCGAGTGATCAACGGCGGGCACTGGGTGTCCCCCGACGCCAGGCAGGCCGTCGAAGAGGCGATCCTCGCCACCGGCTACACCGCCAACCACCATGCCCGCAGCCTCGCCACCGGCCGCGCCGGATCACTCGCCTTCCTCCTGACCGAGCCGCAGCAGCTGCTGTTCGACGATCCGACCTTCGCGCTGCTGCTGCGCGGGGCCGCCGAAGCGCTCGCCCAGCGGGCCATGACCCTCGTGCTGCTCGTCGCCGGAACCCCCGCCGAGCGCGAGAGCGTCGCCCAGTTCCTCAGCGCGGGACACGTCGACGGCGTCATGCTGATCTCGTCGCACGAGTCCGACCCGCTGCTCGATCAGCTGATCGAGGTCGGCATCCCGACTGTGTGCTGCGGCGTGCCGCTCGGGCACGAACGCGAGCTCTCGACGATCTCCGTCGACGAGATCGCCTCCGCCCGCACCATGGCCGCGCACCTCGTGACGCAGGGACACCGCCGCATCGGCATGATCGCCGGCCCTGACGACACCCCCGGTGGCCGCTATCGCCTGGTCGGATTCCGCGAAGAGCTCGGCGACCGCTACGACGAATCGCTGGTCGAGCGCGGCGACTACTCGTACGAGTCAGGACTCGCCGCCATGACGCGGATGCTCGAGCACGACGTCGACGCGGTGTTCGCGGCATCCGACCGGATGGCGGCCGGAGCCATCGCCGCCGCCCGCCGCGCAGGGCGCCGCGTGCCCGAGGACATCGCGATCGCCGGCTTCGACGACTCAGGCCTCGCCGCGACGCACGAGCCCCCGATCACGACCATGCGCCAGCCGTGGGATCAGATCAGCGCGAAGATGGTCGCCGTGCTGCTCGAGGTCATCGCCGGGGCATCCCCCCGCTCGGTCATCCTCGACACCGAGCTCGTGGTGCGCGCGACCGCGTAGGCGGCATTCGCTGCCGCTCCCGCTCCCGCTCCCACTCGCGCTCCCGCTCGTGCGCGCGCTGCGAAGGTGATCTCCCGCATCGAAGGGCCGAAGGCCGCGTGAGGTCCTTCGCTGCGCGAGATCTCCTTCGGTGCGTGCGACGGCTGATGACAGGACGCGTCGACGAGGTCTCGCTCGCCCCCTACGACCGGTCGAGCACCTCGCGGAGCGTGGCGGCGAATGCCTCGGGCTGCCCGGCATAGCCGAACTCGCCACCCATGAAGCCGCCGTGGTGACTGGGGAAGACCGTCGCCTGCTGTCCGAGCTTCTCGGCCAGGGCGAGCGCGGTGCGGCCGGTGTAGCCCTTCAGCGACTCCTCCCCGACAGCGACGACGATCCGAGTCGGGGATGCCTTCAGCGCTTCGAGATCCGGCTCGTAGAGCGGCACCGCCCACGAGAGTTCGGACAGCAGTGGATCATCCCGCGAGCCGTCGTCCTCCGTCGGCATCCCGAATGCCGCGGGGTCGGGGGCCGGCTGGGCGAGGAACTCCTCGGTGACCTCTCCCTCCCACGACGTCATCGCGACGAACGCCGCCATTCCGGCACCCCATCCTCGCTCCTGATATGCCCGGGTATAAGCGATTCGCGCTCGATGCACCGCTTCGGCATCAGGCAGCACGCTGTCGATCGGCGGCTCGTGGGCGACCAGAGTCACCACGTCCTGAGGGTGCGCAGTGACCAGAGCGAGTGCGCTCACGGCTCCACCGCTGCTCGCGAACATGTCGACAGGGCCTGCACCGAGCGCCTCGATGATCGCGTGGACGTCCTCGGCCTGGACATCGGGCTCGTTCGCGACTCCGCCGTCCTTGCGCACGCTGCGGCCCAACCCGCGTGGGTCGTAGGTCACGACGGTGCGATCGCCGAACAGCTTCACCTGCGCCTGGAAGCCGCTCGCATCCATCGGCTGGCCGATCATCATCAACGGAGGGCGGCCATCCTTCGTCGGGAGTGGCCCCTGCACGTCGTAGACGAGGTCGACGTCCGGGAGCTCGAGGGTGTGCTGCGTCATCGGGTGGCCTCCTCGGCGTCGAACGATTCCACTGGGATGCTACGGCGCGGCATCCGCTGGCGCCAGCGCTTCGACACTTCTTCGTGACAGCCGACCGCACCCCGTCTCAGCCGACCGCATCCCGTATCAGCCGACCGCACCCCATATCAGCCGACCGCATCCCGTGTCAGCCGACCGCACCCCGTCTCAGCCGACCGCATCCCGTGAAGGAGATCTCGCTCGGCGAAGGATCGGATGCCGGATCCGCTCCTTCGTTGGGAGAGATCTCCTGCGATGCGCGAGCGCCAACGCGAACGAGAGCGCCACCGCCACCGCCAACGCCAACGCGAACGCGAGCGCCAACGCGAACGAGAGCGGCCCCCGAACCGCCCGGCCTCAGCCGCGCATGGCGACGCCGCGTCGCCAATAGCCCATGAAGGCGACCTGCGAGCGGTCGATGCCGAGATCCTTGACCAGGTGGCGGCGCAGTGTCGTGACGACGCCGCTTTCGCCGGCGATCCAGAAGTAGCGCTCCGCGGGAGCATCCGCCTCCGCGATCTCCTCGCCGAGACCCGAGTAGTCGGGGGTCTCCCAGAGCAGGGCCTCCGTGTCGATGTCCTTCACGTCGATCTCGTCGGCGGCATCCGCATCTCCGAGGTACTGGAGCACGGCGGGAATCAGCCGCACACCGTGGGGCTCACCCGCATCGCGAGGCAGCCAGTGCACCTCGACCCCGGCGGGTGCGTCGATCCGCAGGACGTCGGCCGGCGACGGCACCTCGATGAACGCGCAGCCTCGAAGGTCGCTCGGGGCGTCTTCGAGGATGCGCGCGATCGCGGGAGCCGCCGTCTCGTCACCGGCGAGGACGACCGACGTCGCGGTGCCCGGCTCGTACTCGGCACCGCCGTGTGACGCCGCGGCGACGCCTCGACGTGGTCCGACGATGAAGAGCTCCTTGCCGACCGCCGCCGCATCGGCCCAGCGCGACGCCGGGCCCGTGAGTCCGGGCGCCAGGTGCAGCACGAAATCGACATCGAGCTCGGTGCCCGCATCCGTCGCCCGCAGGTCACGCACCGAGTAGGTGCGCATGGATCCGCGGTCCTCCTCGCGGACGGCGAGGAAGGAACCCCACCAGTCGTCGGTCTCGCGATCGAGATCGGGGAGGATGCCGGATGCCGGCGGGAACACGATCTTGATCCGGGAGTCGAAGACGTCACCCGGCGTGCCGAACTCGAGAAGATCGTCGCCGCCGAACGTGATCCGCACGAAGTTCGGCGACACCCGTTCGACCCCGCGCACCTCGGCGCGAGCGAGCACGTAGGTGGGGCGTTCGGTCGTGGTCTCAGCGGACATGATGCCTTCCGATCGGGGTGACCATCGGCTTCCCGGAGACCGGGTCGATGGTGATCTGGTTCGCGAGGTCGAAGACCTCTTCGACGAGCTGGGCGGTCACGACATCCTGCGGAGCGCCGGTGGCGTGCACCCTGCCCTCCTTCATCGCGACGAGCTCGTCGGAATACCTCGCGGCGAGGTTGAGGTCATGCAGCACCATCACGATCGTGGTGCCGCGCGAGACGCTGAGGTCGGTGAGCAGATCGAGGACCTCGACCTGGTGAGCGACGTCGAGGAACGTGGTCGGCTCATCGAGCAGCAGGATGTCGGTCTCCTGCGCGAGCGCCATGGCGATCCACACGCGCTGACGCTGGCCGCCCGAGAGCTCGTCGACGCTGCGGTCGGCGAGCTCCGTGGTGCCGGTGGCGGCCAGAGCATCCGCGACGACCTCGTAGTCGTGAGCGCTCCAGCGAGCCAGCATCTTCTGATGCGGATGCCGACCGCGGCCGACGAGATCCGCGACGGCGATGCCCTCGGGAGCGACGGGCGACTGTGGCAGGAGGCCGAGGATGCGCGCGACCTCCTTGGTGGGGCGCGCGTGCACAGACTTGCCGTCGAGCACGACCTGACCCGCCGTCGGCGAGAGCAGACGCGCGAGCGAACGCAGCAGGGTCGACTTGCCGCATCCGTTCGCGCCGACGATCGTGGTGATCCTGCCCGGCGCGATCGAGAGGTCGAGGCCGTCGATGATCGTCCGGTCGCCGTAGGCGAGAGTGACGGACTCCGCCGTCAGAGTGTGCGCCTCGGTCATAGGGAGCCTCCCGAGCGGTTCGTGCGGATGAGCAGGTAGATGAGGTACGGAGCGCCGAGCACGCCGGTGATCACGCCGACCGGGTAGCGCTCGCCGAACGCGAACTGACCGATCAGGTCGCCTCCGAGCACGAGCACAGCGCCGATGAATGCGCTGGGGACGAGCAGGTTCGCTCCGGGCCCCGTGATGCGGGCCGCGATCGGACCCGCCATGAACGCCACGAACGCGATGGGGCCGGTCGCGGCGGTGGCGAACGCCAGCAGTGCGACTGCGCCGAGGATGAAGAGCAGACGAGTCGTGTTGACCCGCACCCCGAGACCGGATGCCGAATCGTCGCCGAGCTGCATCGCCCCGAGCGCCCTGCCCTGCAGGATCAGCAGCGGCACGATGATGACGGCGGCGATCGCGAGCGGCATCACGCGTTCCCACGAGGCGTTGTTCAGGCTTCCGGTGAGCCACTGCATCGCGGTCTGGATGTCCCAGTTCGCCGCCCTCGACAGCATGTACGAGATGATGCTCTGCAGCATCGCCGCGACACCGATGCCGATCAGGATCAGTCGAGTGCCCGCGAAGCCGTTCTTGATCGACAGCAGGTAGATGACTCCTGCCGTGACGATCGCACCGCCGAGCGCGAGCAGCGAGACGATCGGCCCGTTGAGCGACAGCACGATGATGCCGAACACCGCTGCGGCGCCGGCGCCGTTCGAGATGCCGATGATGTCGGGCGAGGCGAGCGGGTTGCGCAGCAGCGTCTGGAACGAGACGCCGGCGATGCCGAACGCGAAACCCGCGAGGATCGCGAGCACCGCGCGGGGCAGGCGCAGCTCGCCGACGGTGAACGACGCCCCCGGCACGGTCTCGCCGAGGATCACGCGGATCACCTCGTCGAGCGGATAGAACGTGTTGCCGATCATGAGCGCCACGGCGAACAGCACGAGCAGCAGCGCACCGAGCACGATCGTGGCCGTGGCGTGGCGGCGGTGGCGCGAACGGCGGCCCGCGACGAGCGCGGCGACCTCGTCGCGGGTGCGGTCGGATGCTGCGGGAGTGTGGGCGGCAGCCCGGTCGATGGTGCTCACAGTTCACGCACCTTCTGACGACGGACGATCCAGATGAAGAACGGGGCGCCGATGATGGCGGTGATGATGCCGACCTGGATCTCCTCCGAGGTCGGCGCGATGACGCGGCCGACGATGTCGCTCGCGAGCAGCAGGGCGGCGCCGGCCATGGCCGAGAACGGCAGCAGCCAGCGGTGGTCGGTGCCGATCAGCATTCGGCAGACATGCGGGATCACGAGACCGACGAATCCGATGGGCCCGGCGATCGCTGTGGCTGCTCCGGCGAGGATCACGGCGCCGACCGCCGACATGAGGCGCGTGCGGAAGACGTGCTCGCCGAGCCCCTTCGCCATGTCGTCGCCGAGAGCGAGGGAGTTCATGCCCCGGGCGCTGGCGAAGCAGATCAGTGCGCCGAGCGCGAGCACCGGGGCGGTGATCGCGATGCGCGGCCACTCGGCACCGCCCACTCCGCCGATCTGCCACGACTGGAACGCCTGCAGCAGGTCGACGCGCGGCAGCATGACGGCGCTGATGAGCGAGGCGAAGGCGGCCGAGGTGGCGGCACCGGCGAGAGCGAGCTTGAGGGGCGTGGCACCGCCGCGTCCGAGCGAGCCGACGGTGTAGACGAACGCCGCGGCCAGGGCGGCGCCGATGATCGCGAGCGCCATCTGGCTGTAGGCGTCGGTGAGACCGAGGAAGGCGAGGCCGAAGACGACGGCGAGCGAAGCGCCGTTCGAGACGCCGAGGATGCCGGGGTCGGCGATCGGGTTGCGGGTGACCGCCTGCATCGTCGCGCCGGAGAGTGCGAGCGCTGCACCGACGAGGATCGCGAGCACCGTGCGCGGAAGGCGCTTGATGATCGCCGCCTGGGCGAGGGTGTCATCCTGCCCGGCGAGGGCGGCGAAGATGTCGTCGATGCTCACGGAGCGCACGCCGAAGCAGATCGACAGGATGCAGAGCACGAACAGCACTCCCAGGCCGACGAGCAGCCAGAGCGTGCGCGCCCATGCCGGGCGTCGCAGATCTGCGATGCCCGGCAGGGGAACGGTGACAGCGGTCACGGGAATTCAGTGTGCGAAGGTGACGCCGACGGTCACTTCGCGGCGAGCGGTGCTGCCAGCAGGCCGAGGTAGTCGGACAGGCCCCACTGGATCGACAGCGGCGACGGGTTCGCCGACGCCGCGATCGGGGTGGAGTCGGGCAGGATTACGATGTTGCCGGCGGCGATCGCGGGGATCTTCGACAGCAGCGGGTCGGCCTGCATGGTGGCGATGAGCGAGTCGTCGCCGTAGGTCACGAAGACATCGACGTCGTCGAAGGTGTCAGCCTCTTCGGAGCTCACCGAGAGGTAGAACTCCTTGCTGTCTGCGTTCTCCTCGACGATCGACGGAAGCGGAAGACCCAGGTCGTCGTGCAGGTAGCCGGGGCGCGTGTCGATTGCGGTGTAGTAGCCGACCTGGCTCAGGTCGCTCGGGTCGACGTACGCGAACAGCACCTTCTTGTCCTTGAGGGCGCTGTTCTCCTCGAGGGCGGCCTCGGCGTCGGCGTGCAGCTCTTCGTTGAGGGCGTCGCCCTCCTCCTCGAGGCCGAGCGCCTTCGAGTTCATCTCGATCATGTCGTCGACCGGGGTGCCCCAGGCGACCTCGGGGTAGGCGACGACCGGCGCGATCTTCGAGAGCTGGTCGTACTCCTCCTGCGTCAGACCGGAGTACGCCGCGAGGATGACGTCGGGCTGCGTGTCGGCGACGGCCTCGTAGTCGATGCCGTCGGACTCGTCGAACAGCACGGGTTCTTCGCCGCCGAGCTCGTCGAGCTTGTCCTCGACCCAGGGCAGGATGCCGTTGTCGTCGTCGTCGCCCCACGTGGCCTTGCTCATGCCGACCGGGACGATGCCGAGAGCGAGGGGAACCTCGTGGTTCGCCCACGCGATCGTCGCGACGCGCTCGGGCTTCTCCTCGATCGTGGTCTCGCCGAACACGTGCTCGATCGTGACGGGGAAGGCACCGTCATCGGCGGGGTTGCCGCCGGCGGAGTCGGAGTTCGAGTCGGTCGATGACGTCGCGCAGGCCGTGAGGCCGACGGCCAGAGCCGCGGCGACACCGGCGGCGATGAGACGAGAGGTGCGCACAGGCGTTCCCTTCGGGTTGGGATGAGGGGGTGCGGCGCGGAGGGGCGCCAAGGCTTTGGTAAGCCTGGCCTAATCTAACAGAAAGTTAGGCAAGCCTCATCTTGGGTCCCTGGCCCGGGCGTCATCCTCGCCTCTCGCGCGGGGTCGACATCGCACCGCACCGCCCGATGCGGGGGGGGGGCACGGGCACGGGCAGAAAACACCCGGACATGCAGAAAGCCGGCCGGATCCGTGAGGATCCGACCGGCTTCAGGAAGCCTATGCGCGCTCAGAGAGCGCGGATGTTCGCAGCCTGCATGCCCTTGGGGCCACGCTCAGCGTCGAATTCGACCTTCTGGTTCTCACGAAGCTCCTTGAAACCGGAGCCGGTGATTGCCGAGTAGTGGGCGAAGAGGTCGTCCGTGCCGTCATCGGGAGCGATGAAGCCGAAGCCCTTTTCCGCGTTGAACCATTTCACAGTGCCAGTGGCCATGTGTTTTCTACTTTCTGTTTTCAAACGGCCGCTTGCGCGGCCCGCGCCGTGACGGAACGTCCGACATACGCGCCTGCTCAACGTACCACGGCAGGCTGACCGGTGTCCCGGAAGTTCGGATTCTTCTGAAGAACAGCCGCCTCGGTGCGGGTGCTCACCCCGAGTTTGCGCAGCACGGCCGACACGTGGACGCTCACCGTCTTGACGCTGATGAAGAGCCGCTCCCCGATCTGGCGGTTGCTCAGACCCTCGGCGATCAGCTCGAGCACCTGCCGCTCGCGGGCGGTGAGCGGGTCGGCATCCGGTTCGACGCCGGCGGTGCCGGATGCCGCAGTGCCGGATGCGGTGCCGGATGCTGCGGCGAGGCCAGCCGCCGCTTGGAAACCACCGACGATCCGCCCCAGGGGAACGTGGCCGAGGCGCTCCGCCTGGCGCATCGCGGCCGAGAGCACGGCGCTCGCCTCCCCTCGGTCTCCTGCGTCGACGAGTGCGCGAGCGAGAGCCAGACGCGTGGTCACCGCGAAGGTCACGGGCACATCGCGGTCGTCTGCGTGCTCGACCGCCTGGCGCAGGGCTGCGACGGACGGGAAGAGGAATGCCTCGAGGATCGTCTCCCACCTGTCGCCTCGCAGCTGCGGAGGTTGGGCGCGCCACGCGTCGCGCACGTCCGCGACCGCCGCCTCGACCTCGACGCCGGATGCCCGCAGCTCGGCGATGAACCATGCCGCCTCGAGCAGCAGTCGACGCTGATGCAGGGACACCGGCCCCTGATCGGCGAGCATCGCCCTGACCTCACCGAGAGCACCCGCGAGGTCGCCCCGCCCCTCGGCGACGGCCACGCGCATCATGACCTCGTCGTACCAGATCTGACGTTCGACCCGACCGGTCTCCTCGAATGCGGGGTGCCACTCGCGAAGGATCTCGGCCGCCTCCTCGTGCCTGCCTCGCCAGGAGAGCACCCGCACGCGCGTCATCGTGGAGTACATGTGCGAGATGCGCAGAGTCCGCTGAGCGAGCTCGCGCGCCAGCATCCCCTCGACCCGTTCGATCTCGCCCATCTCGAGCAGTGGCACGGCCATGTTCTGCGTCATCAGCGCGCCCGTGGTGCGCTCGACGCCGAAAGCGCGCGCGGGCGCGAGCCCCTCTTCAGCGACCCTGACGGCATCGCGATAGCGCCCCAGCAGGCCGAGCAGATCCGAATAGTTGACCCGGTATCTCATCTCGGCGTTCGTGCCTTTGGCGAGTTGCAGGGCGAGCGCGTACTCGCGGTGCCCCGCGTCGAGGTCGCCGAGGTGCGCGCGGGCTCCGCCCCGGACATTCGCGGCGATCGACGCCTCGTCGTCCGACCCGGCGCGCGCGGCCCGCTCGCCCGCCTCCGCCGCCAACGCGATCGCCTCGTCGAGTCGCCCCGAGATCATGTAGCGACTGGCGAGCTGGTTCAGCACCGAGGCGCGCAGCCGGTCGTCGTCGACGCCCGCCTCGAGGATCTCGAGCGCCTGCTGCAGCAGCGGGACCGCCCCGGCGCGGCCGAGGTTCATCGTGTAGTACGCCTTGTCGCGCAGCAGCCGGGCGTGCATGCGGGGGTCGACCGTCGTCGGATCGACCTCGGCGAGCGCGAGGTCGACCACGGCGAGCGCCCGTTCTCCGTCTCCCGCGTTGCGCAGCACGGAACCGAGAGTGCGCAGCACCTCGAGGCGCGCCACACCCACGACGGCCTCGGCATCCGGCACCTGGATCCACAGGTCGAGGGCGAGCTCGCCGAAGCGGGCAGCGCTCGCGAAGGCGAACCGCGACTTGGCGTCGGCCATCGCGGTGACGGCCGCGGCGAGCGCTCGCCGGTCGTCTTGCGCGAGCTGCCAGTGATAGGCGAGCGCGGCGGAGTCGGCGGTTTCGGCCCCTGAGCAGTTCTCCTCGAGCGCCTCGGCATACGCCCGGTGCAGCCGCGCTCTCTCGCCCGGGAGCAGATCGTCGTGCACGGCTTCGCGCAGCAGCGCATGCCGGAACCGGTAGTCGTCGTCGACCACGACGAGGATGCCGCTGAGCGTCGCCTCGCGGATCGCCTCGTCGAGGCGGGCTTCGGGCAGACCCGCGAGGCGGGTGACGAGCGGGTGGGTCAGCGGACGCTCGGCTCCCGAGACGACCTGCACCACCCGCCGGGCGTCATCGCTGAGACGGTCGAATCGGGCGAGCAGCAGGTCGCGCAGACTGCCGGGCAGGGGACCGGTCGAGCACCCGGCGAGCTCTTCGACGAAGAAGGGCACGCCCTCGGCTCGATCGTGGATGCGATCGAGCGCCGCGTCTGTCACGGGCTGCCCGGTGAGCGATTCGACGAGCGCACGGACAGCCGAGGTGTCGAGCCGATCGATCGCGACTCTCTCGAGCAGACGCGCGCGGGTGGACTCGCCGATGAAGCGGCTCACGGCATCGCCGCGTCGCACGTCGTCGGAGCGGCAGGTCAGGATCAGGAGGATGCGGCCGTGCCCGAGGGTGCGCAGCAGGAAGGAGAGCAGCGCCAGGGTCGACTCGTCAGCCCAGTGCAGGTCTTCGACGACGAGCACCTGCGGCGCGTGTTCGGCGGCCGCCTCGATGAGCGCCGCGATCGCATCGCGCAGGCGGTCAGGGCTGGTCTGCGATCGCTCGGTGGGGTTGAGCTCCGGCAGCAGCATGCCCAGCGCCTCGACGCCGACGCCGATCTCCTCCCGCACCCGGTCGGCACCCATGCTCGCGACGATCGACCGGAGGATGCCGGCGAGCGGCCCGAAGGGCGTGCGCGACGCCCCGAGATCGAGGCACCAGCCGACATGCACGTCTGCGCGGTTCGCCACCTCGGCGCTGAACTCGCGCAGCAGTCGCGACTTGCCGATGCCCGCCTCGCCCTCGATGAGCGCGGCCACCGGGACCCCGTCGACCGCTCGCCGGAACAGCTCGCGGATGGTCGCGAGCTCGGTCTCTCGGCCGACCATCGCGGCGCTGGGAGCGGACGGGGGCATGAATTCATCGTGCCACTCCCCTCCGACATCCGGCGTCGCGCTGCCGTCTGCCCGCAGCGGAGCGACGATCACCGGGCGGGTGCCGGTTCGCGGCCCGCGGATGCGCGGCGCTCGGGCTGCCGTGCAGCATCCGTCGCCGCGTCGCGCGATGCGTCGGTCGTGTGCAGCAGCCGGCCGGCCAGACGCCGGACCGGGCCGGGCTGTCTGCGGACCAGCTGATCGCTGCGCTCCTCGATGACGCGACGGCGTTCTGCCGCGCGAGCGAGCTGCTCCTGGTCGAACTCGGTCGATCTGTAGGCGAGATACGGGTGCTCGAACATGACATCTCCTCGGTGTGCGATGTCCTCAGAATCCGCTCTGAGTCACCCCGACGACATCGGGAGGATGCCCTATCTTCCGTTCGTGAGTTCCCTAGTCGACGCCGGGCGTGCCGTCCTCCGGGCAGCGAAAGAGGTCCGAGCGGTGATGGGGGCACCACCGCTCGGACCTCAGCTCAGGGGTCGATCAGGCGTCGACGTCGCCGCGCCACGCACCGGTCTCGGTGCCGCGCTTCTCCATGAACTCCTTGAAGTTCTGGAGATCCTTCTTCACCGCGTGCGAGCCCGCGCCCACGAGCGAGCCGACCTTCTCGAGAAGCCCCTCGGGCTCCCAGTCGATCTGCACGGTCACGCGGGTCGTGAGGTCTTCGAGCTTGTGGAACGTCACGACGCCCGCATGCTCGGTCTCACCGCCGATGCTGTTCCACGCGACTCGCTCGTCGGGGTGCTGCTCGGTGATCTCCGCGTCGAACTCGCGCGTCGCGCCGCCGACGTTCACCTTCCAGCGGGTGTGGGTGTCGTCCAGCTGGACGATCGACTCCACCTCATCGAGGAACTGCGGGAAGCTCTCGAACTGCGTCCACTGGTTGTACGCCACGTCGATGGGAACGTGTACGTCGATGGTCTCGATGATCTGCACCATGTGATGCTCCTCACTGTTCGTCGGTCGTGTCATCCCATTCAGCGGCGTTCGACGACTCTTGGCGACGGGGTTGACATCTCCCCTGACGGCACTCGCTAGCCGAGTAGCGTTGCAGGCATGCGCATCCACGCCGCGATCCGCGCCTCGAAGCGCTCACCCCTGCTGCAGGTGGTGAAGTCCGCCGCGGCGACGATCGCCGCATGGATGCTCGCGGGATGGGTGGTTCCGGGACAGCTCCCCGTCTTCGCCGCGATCGCCGCTCTGCTCGTCGTGCAGCCCAGCGTCAACCAGTCGCTGTCGAAGGCGCTCGAACGCAGCATCGGCGTGATCGTCGGCGTGGTGATCGCGGTGGCCCTGGGCCTTCTCCTGGGGTCACCGAGCTGGATCGTGCTGCTCGCCATCGTGGTGGCCATGCTCGTCGCGTGGGCCTTCCGGGCGACGCCCGGCACCGGCAACCAGGTGGCCATCTCGGCGATGCTCGTGCTCGCGCTGGGCTCGACTCCCGACTATGCGATCGCGCGCATCTTCGAGACCCTGATCGGCGTGGTCATCGGCATCGTCGTGAACGCCCTGATCGTGCCGCCCGTGCTGGTCGCCCCGGCCCGACGCGATCTCGGGCTGCTGGGCAGCGAGCTCGCCTCGAGCCTCGACCGACTAGCCGATGCGCTGCCCGAACCCCAGACTCCCGCCACGCTGCATCAGCTCATGCTCGAAGCCAGACTGCTGCGCCCGATGAAGGACGCGGCAGAGGCATCCATCGCTGCGGGTGAGGAATCCCTCACTCTGAACCCGCGCCGGTCGACGCACCGTGAAGAGCTCGTCGAGATGCGCGCACTGCTCGAACGGCTGACGCCCATCGTGACGCAGACCATCGGGATGACGCGCGCCTACTTCGACCACTACGACGACTCCATCGGTGAGGAGCCGGCCGTCACGGCCATCGCGGAGCAGCTGCGGCGCGCAGGACACGATGTGCGACTGGCTGTGCAGATCGCCGACGTGTCCCCGGAGCCCGAGACACTGACCTCGGCGATCCCGGCACTGACCGCGCCTCTCGTCATCCGGCCGCCCTCGTCGACGCACTGGATCCTCATCGGGTCGCTGATGGAGGACCTCAGGCGCATCCGCGCGGAACTCGTCGACGAGGAATGACAGGGCGACGCGGCGGCGCCGGTCAGTCCTGCTCGGGGTCGTCGGCGAGCACGTCGCCGTCGTCGTCGTCGCTCTCGTCGCCCGAGCCGGAGGGGACGACCGTCGGCGGCTCTCCCTTGTTGTCCTCGGCGCCGAGGTTGTCGTTCTCCTCGGGGCCGGGCGACGGCTCCGTGCTGATGTCGTTGCGGTCGGTGCTGATGTCGTCGCTGTCGCGAGTCATGGCATTTTCCCTTCGTCGGAGTTCGATCTCCTGCGAGGTTAGGGCCGCATGCCCGCAGAAAGCCCGGGCCTTGACAAGCGCTCCGGGCCTACCCTGGTGACATGTCCGACATGACCGTTCCCGAGGCTCTGGCCGAGCTCGCCGCCCTCGAGGATCCGAAGATGCGCGCCGCGAACGAGAAGCGCGGCGACGACCACGGCATCAATCTCAGCCGCATGCGCACCCTCGCGAAGCGCATCAAGACAGACCAGCCCCTGGCGAAAGAGCTGTGGGCGACCGGCGACACCGCCGCCCGGCTGCTGGCGCTGCTGATCTGCACGCCGCGCGCGTTCACCGCCGACGAGCTCGACGCGATGCTGCGACAGACTCAGGCCCCCAAGGTCAACGACTGGTTCGTGAACTACGTCGCGAAGAAGACCCCCCTCGCGGAGGAGCTGCGGCTGCGCTGGTTCGACGACTCCGACCCGACCGTCGCCGCGGCCGCATGGTCGCTCACGACGGTGCGCGTCGCGAAGGATGCCGAGGGCCTCGACCTCGATCACCTGCTCGATCTGATCGAGCGCGATCTGCAGAACGCGCCCTCGCGGTTGCAGTGGGCGATGAACGAGACGCTCGCCAACATCGGCATCTTCCACCCGGAGCTGCGGTCCAGGGCGCTCGAGATCGGTGAGCGCCTGCAGGTGCTCGCCGACTACCCCACCGCGCCCGGCTGCACCTCGCCGTTCGCGCCGATCTGGATCGGCGAGATCGTGCGGCGGCGCGAGGGCTGAGACCCGACGCGAGGGCTGATCCCCGCATCCGGCGACTCAGCCCTGCGTCCCGCGACTCAGCCCTGCGTCCGTCAGCGAGCGCTGCCGACTGCGGCCCGCGGTGCCGTCAGCATCGCTTCGACGTCGGTGAACTCCTTCTCGATGTCGTCGTTGCGCGTGTAGGTGACGAGGCTCACCACGACGGCCGCGACGAACGCGAACACGAACGCGGGGAGCAGCTCGTACAGGTCGGTGTCCAGGGCCTTCCAGACGAACACCGTGACCGCTCCGACGAACATGCCCGCGAGAGCACCCCAGTTCGTGAGCTTGCGCCAGAACAGGCTGAGCAGGATGATCGGGCCGAACGCGGCACCGAATCCTGCCCAGGCGAACGACACGAGCCCGAGGATCGAGTCGTTCGGCGTGATCGCGAGGATGATCGCGATGATCGCGACGACGAGCACCGCCAGGCGGCCCAGCAGCACCAGCCGCTTGTCGGACGGCGGGGTCTTGCGCACCACCTTGTAGAGGTCCTCGACCAGCGCAGACGAGCACACGACCAGCTGGCTCGACACGGTGCTCATGATCGCCGCGAGCACGGCCGCCAGCACGAGTCCGGCGACGAACGGATGCAGCAGCGTCTGCGACATCAGCAGCACCACGGTCTCGGGGTTGTCGAGGGTGATGCCCTGCTGCGCCATGTAGGCGATGCCGACGAGGCCCGAGATGATCGCGCCGAACATCGAGACGACCATCCAGGAGATGCCGATGCGACGCGCGCTCTTCGCCTCCTGCGGCGAGCGCAGCGCCATGAAGCGCACGATGATGTGCGGCTGCCCGAAGTACCCGAGGCCCCACGCCAGGGCCGAGGCGATGGCGAGGAAGGTGCCGCCGGTGACGGCCCCTCCGCCGAGCAGCGACAGGAATCCCTCTCCGGCGTTCTCGGTGATGAGCGTCGACGTCTCCTCGAGTCCGCCGATCGCGATGACGGCGGCGACCGGCACGACGATCAGCGCGATCACCATCATCAGCCCCTGCACGACGTCGGTGAGGGAGGCCCCGAGGAATCCGCCGAAGAGCGTGTACAGCAGCGTGATGCCGCCGACCAGCAGCATCCCGAACAGGTAGTCGCCGTTGAACGAGCTCTCGAAGAAGACGCCGGCGGCGACCATGCCCGACGAGATGTACAGCGTGAAGAACACCAGGATGATGAGCCCCGAGACGATGCGCAGCGACCGGCTGGTGTCGCGGAGCCGGTTCTCGAAGAAGCTCGGGATCGTGATCGAGTTGCGCGACACCTCGGTGTAGGCGCGAAGCCGTGGGGCCACCAGCAGCCAGTTGAGGTAGGCGCCGATCGTCAGCCCGATCGCGATCCAGGCCTCGATCAGTCCAGCGGCGTAGATCGCGCCGGGAAGGCCCATCACGAGCCAGCCCGACATGTCGGCCGCACCGGCGCTGATCGCGGCGACCCACGACGGCAGGTTGCGTCCGCCGAGCATGTAGTCCTCGTGGTCGGAGGTGCGCTTGTAGGCGAAGTATCCGATGAGCAGCATGCCGGCGAAGTACAGCCCGAGCGCCCCGTACAAGAAGATCTGATCGGACATCGTCGTCCCTTTTCCGCGGTGCCGATCACCGCTCGGTACCGATGATCTCAAGGCGGACGCTGTGGTCCGGGCGCGCCACGCAGAGACCGCTGGTTACGCTGAAGCCATGAGCACGCACATCGCCGCACAGCCCGGTCAGATCGCCCCCGTCGTCCTGTTCCCCGGCGATCCGCTGCGGGCGAAGTGGATCGCCGAGACCTTCCTCGACGACGCCGAGCTGTACTCCGAGACCCGCGGGATGCTGGGCTTCACCGGCACCTGGGAGGGCCACCGCGTCTCGGTGCAGGGTTCGGGCATGGGTCAGCCGTCGATGGCCATCTATGCGACCGAGCTGTTCGAGGAGTACGACGTGCAGACGATCGTGCGCGTCGGATCGTGCGGGGCGCTGACCGAGAAGCTGCAGGTGAGGGACATCATCATCGCGAACGGCGCCTGCACCGATTCGGGCATCAACAGGGTGCGCTTCCACGGACTCGACTACGCACCTGTCGCGGACTTCGGACTGCTGCGCGCGGCGGTCGAGGCGAGCGAGGCCGAGCCCCTGGACTCGGCCGTCCACGTCGGTCTGCTGTTCTCGAGCGACCAGTTCTACAGCACCCGACCCGAGCTGACCGAGCCGTTCGTGCAGCACGGCGCGCTCGGTGTCGAGATGGAGGCCGCGGGGCTGTACACCCTCGCCGCGTACCACGGGCGTCGCGCTCTGGCCATCTGCACGGTGTCGGATCACATCGTCACCGGCGAGCAGACCACCGCTCAGGAGCGCGAGCAGACCTTCGGCGACATGATCCGCATCGCGCTGCGCGCCGCGACGTCCGTCTGAGGCGTTGCGGGCCGGCCGGCGCGCTCGCTCGCTCGCTCGCTCGCAGCGAAGGAGATCTCACGCTTCGAAGGACCGCATCCAGCATCCGCTCCTGCACAGCACGTGTTCCCCTTCGCAGGAGGTGCCCTGCCGGAGGTGGGATGATCGACAGACCATGCCTGCGATCCTCGACCACACGACGCTGACCGACGGATCCGATGCGGATGCCGTCTACACGGCGTTCGTCGAATGGGCCGAGTCGACCGGCATCAGCCTCTACCCCGCCCAGGACGAGGCGGTCATCGAGATCGTCTCCGGCAACAACCTGATCCTGTCGACGCCCACCGGCACCGGCAAGTCGCTCGTCGCGGTCGGCGCGCATTTCGCCGCGCTGGTCGAGGGGCGCCGCTCGTTCTACACCGCCCCGATCAAGGCGCTCGTGAGCGAGAAGTTCTTCTCCCTCGTCGACGTCTTCGGCGCCTCGAACGTCGGCATGATCACGGGCGACTCCTCGGTCAACCCGGATGCCCCGATCATCTGCTGCACGGCCGAGATCCTCGCGAACCTCGCACTGCGCCAGGGCACGGATGCCGCGGTGCATCAGGTAGTCATGGACGAGTTCCATTTCTATGCCGACCCCGACCGCGGGTGGGCCTGGCAGGTACCGCTGCTCGAGCTGCCGCAGGCGCAGTTCATCCTCATGTCGGCCACCCTGGGCGACGTGTCGCAGCTGTCGAGCGACCTCACCCGCAGGACGGGCCGTGACACGGCATCCGTCACTGGCGTCGAGCGCCCGGTTCCGCTGCACTACTTCTATGAGACGACGCCGATCCACGAGACGATCGACGACCTGCTGGGCACGGGCCAGGCGCCGATCTACGTCGTGCACTTCTCGCAGGCCGCTGCGATGGAGCGGGCCCAGGCGCTGTCGAGCACGAAGGTCGCCACGCGCGAGCAGCGCGACGAGATCGCGGCCCTGATCGGCGGTTTCCGCTTCACGACCGCCTTCGGCAAGACCCTCTCCCGCTTCCTCCGCGCGGGCATCGGCGTGCACCATGCCGGGATGCTCCCGAAGTATCGACGTCTGGTCGAGCAGCTCGCCCAGCGAGGTCTGCTGCGCGTGATCTGCGGCACCGACACGCTCGGCGTCGGCATCAACGTGCCGATCCGCACGGTGCTGCTGACCGCTCTGACCAAGTTCGACGGCACCCGGATGCGGCAGCTCAGCGCCCGCGAGTTCCACCAGATCGCCGGGCGGGCGGGCCGCGCGGGCTTCGACACGGCCGGCACCGTCGTCGCCCAGGCTCCGGAGCGCGAGAGCGAGAACGTCGCCGCGATCAAGAAGGCCGGCGACGACCCGAAGAAGAAGCGCAAGATCGTGCGTAAGAAGGCTCCCGATGGCTTCGTCTCGTGGGGCGAGCCGTCGTTCCGCAAGCTGATCGATGCCGAGCCCGAGACCCTCACCTCGCACATGCAGATCACGAGCGCCATGATGCTCAACGTGATCGGGCGCGGCGGCGACGTCTTCGGCAACATGCGCGCACTCGTCTACGACAACCACGAACCTCGCAAACGACAGCGCGAACTCGCTCTGCGCGCCATCGGCATCTACCGCACGCTGCTCGAATCGGGCGTCGTCGAGCAGACGGCCGACGGCGAGATCCGCCTGACCGTCGATCTGCAGCCGAACTTCGCCCTGAACCAGCCGCTGTCTCCGTTCGCTCTCGCCGCCTTCGAACTGCTCGACCGCGACCCGGCTGCCGGCACCGGAACCGGGTCGTACGCCCTGGACATGATCTCGATCGTCGAGTCGACGCTCGATGATCCGCGGGCGATCCTCGGACAGCAGGAGTTCCTGGCACGGGGCGAGGCTGTCGCCGTCATGAAGCGCGAGGGCATCGAGTACGACGAGCGCATGGAGCTGCTCGAGGAGATCACATATCCGAAGCCTCTCGACGAGCTGCTGACCGCCGCATTCGAGACGTTCAGCGCCGCGCAGCCGTGGATCCGCGACTTCGAGCTGCATCCGAAATCCGTCGTCCGCGACATGTACGAGCGAGCCATGTCGTTCGGGGAATATGTCGCGTACTACAAGATCGCGCGGTCGGAGGGCGTCGTGCTGCGCTACCTCTCCGACGCCTATCGGGCGGCCTCGCAGACCATCCCCGAAGAGGCGAAGGACGAGGATCTCCGCGACCTGATCGAGTGGTTGGGCGAGCTGGTGCGCCAGGTGGATTCGAGCCTGCTCGACGAGTGGGAGGAGCTGGTCAACGGCGTGCTCCACGGCCCGGACGACGAGCCGATCGTTCCGCCGGCGCCGAAGAGACTGACATCGAACGTCCGCGCCTTCCGCACTCTCGTGCGCAACGAGCTGTTCCGTCGGGTGCAGCTGGCCGCCCGCGAGGACGTCGCCGCCCTCGCCGAACTCGACCCGACCTTCGGTGCCGACGCCTGGTCGGATGCGCTCGACGGATACTTCGCCGATCACGACGAGATCCTCACGGGCGCGAACGCCCGCAGTTCTCAGCTGCTGCTCCTGACCGAGGGTGCGACGGAGTGGACCGTCCGTCAGATCCTCGACGACCCGGCAGGCGACCACGACTGGGGCATCTCGGCCACCGTCGACCTCGCCGCCTCCGACGAAGAGGGCGCGGCCGTGGTCACGGTGACGGGCGTCGACCGCCTCTAGGCGACCCGCTCGAGGCCGGCCCTCCGGCGCGCACCGTCACCGCCTGGCACCTCAGCGGCTCGCACGAGGCGCGACACGAGGTCGACGTACGACACATCGGCCGCCGCGAACATGCGCGGCGCCTGCGAGGCCGCGGTGAGCCCCGGCATCGTGTTGACCTCGTTCAGCACCGGGCCCTCGGCGGTGAGGAAGAAGTCCATCCTGGCGACCCCGGCGCATCCGAGGGCGTCGAACATGGTCAGTGCCGCACGCGTGAGCGAGGTCGACTCGGCCGTCGACAGCTGCACGGGCACGGTGAATCGCGCGCTGCCGTCATACTTCGTGGCGGTGTCGAAGAGGCCGGCGGCGTGGATCTCGAGCGGCGGCGCCGCCCAGCGGACGCCACCGGCTTCGCGCAGGACGGCGACATCGATCTCCCTCCCCTGCACGACCTCTTCGATGAGGATGCGCCGGTCGAACCGCGCCGCCTCGCGGAGCGCCGGCCCCAGTTCATGCTCTCCCCGCACGAGCGAGACGCCGTAGCTCGAACCGGCCGACACCGGCTTCACCACCACGGGCCCCTCGAACTCGGCATCGCCGCAGTCCGCCGCATCGACGACGCGTCCCCGTGCCGTGCGCAGCCCTGCCGCTTCGGCGACGAGCTTGGTGGCCCACTTGTCCATGCCGATGGCGCCGGCCCGCGGACCCGATCCGACCACGCGCACCCCTGCGAGACCGCACAGTGCCGCGAGTGCTCCGTCCTCCCCCAGGGGTCCATGCACGGCGGGGAATACGACGTCGCAGTCGGCGAGGAGCGGCATCGCGAGAGCGAGGGATCCGGCGGCGGTGGCACCCTCCGAGACGCCCGCCACCTCCCACACGCCCTGCCGCGAGATCGTCACCGTGCTCACGTCGTATCCCCCGAGCCGCAGGGCCTCTGCGACCGCTGCCGCAGAGGCGAGCGACACCTCGTGCTCGGCGTTCTGCCCTCCCCCGATCACCAGTACTCTCATGCGATGGCCCTCTCGACGCGGGAGCCGATGCCCGTCACGACGGTGTGCGGGATGCTCCCCGCCCACCGCGCCCACTCCTGCATACTCGGCACCGCGCCCCCCTCGGGTCCGAAGACCACGACCGAGGTGCCCCTCGGCATCGAGACGTCACCCGTGTCGATCACGATCTGATCCATCGACACACGACCGACGATCGGGCACCGGATGCCGTCGACCGCCACCCCTGCGCCCGCACCGAGCTCCCGCGGGATGCCGTCGGCATACCCGACCCCGATCACGCTCAGATGCGAGGTGCGCGTCGTCACATATGCGCCGCCGTAGCCGATCGCGGTGCCCGCCGGCACGACACTGCTGTGCACGACCGATGCCGTCAGCCGCGCCGCCCCCTGCAGCGGCACCGTCTCCGACGGATCGATGCCGACGAGCCCGGCGCCGACCCTGACCATGTCGAAGTGCGTGGCGGCATCCGTCAGCGTCCCGGACGTCGCCGCGAGATGCACGAGCAGAGGACCGAATCCGGCGCGCAGCACGGCATCCCTCGCCTGTCGCATCCGGAGCACGGCGGGCGCGTTCTTCGCCGGGTCGGCGGCGTCGGCGTCTGGCAGGTGCCCCATCACCCCGACGACGTCGATGCGTGCACGACCCGAGTCGCGGCCCGTGCGAGCCACCCGCAGCAGCTCTGCCCAGTCCTCGAGCGGTACCCCGCCCCGCGACATGCCCGTGTCCATGTGCAGATGCACGCGAACGCACCCGTTCGGCAGCGCCGACGCATCCGCGATCAGCTGCCGCAGCTCCTCGACCGAGCCGACAGCCAGATCGACGCGATCCGCGACGACCTGCGCGACGTCGACCCCGGCGGGGTTGAGCCAGGCGAGGACCGGCACCTCGATCCCCGCCGCACGCAGCGGGGCGGCATCCTCGGCATCCGTGATCCCGAGCCACTCGGCTCCGGCCCCGATCGCCGCGAGAGCGACGGTCACGGCGCCGAGGCCGTAGCCGTCGGCCTTGACGACCGCCATGATGCGGGCGTCCGTGGCCGATCGGATCCGCTCGACGTTCGCTCCGATCGCGTCAGGGATCGTGTGCAGTGTCGGCGGATGAACGCGCGAGAGGGTGAGGCGTGGAGTGGTGAGCGCCGTGGTCATCGCTGCGTCCTGGGATCGGTGGTCGGGTCGTCGTACATCAGCGGGCACCCGTTCGCCGGGGCCGCCGGCCGCAGCTCGAAGTGCCAGCGCTCATTCGCGTAGATCTGGCAGAGGCCGAAGTCCGCGCCGTGGCGTGCCAGCCAGTCCTGAGCGGCGAGAGGGCCGAGGTCGACCGCGTCTCCCGATACGTGCTCGGAGTTCTCGGGGGTGGCGACCCAGCGCGCGGCCTCCTCTTCGGAGCCGTACTCGACGACCGCATCCTGACGCAGCACCTGCTGGTAGTCGGCCGACCGCCAGCCGCTGTTCACATGCATCCGCACGCCGTCGTGCTCGGCAGCGGATGCGGCAGCGCGCACGGCGGCGAGCAGGTCGGAGTCGAGATTCGTCACGGCGGGCGTGTCGTCGAACACCGAGACGGCGCCCTCCTCGCGGATCATCCCGTCCGCCTCGCTGAGGGACGACGGCGCGACGGTCGGCACGACGGATGCCGACGCCAGAGACTGCTGACCGATCAGCACGACCGAGACCGTGAGAGCGACGGCGAGCAGGGCGGCACCGACGATCGCGGTGAGGCGTCGCCGTGAGGAGGTGGAGCGAGTGTTCATGTCCTCAGTCAAGAAGGACGCGTGTTGCGACGACGTATGCGATTTCTCATATGCTCCCGATATGTCCGGGTGCGTAAGCTCTGAGCACATGGGAGCTGTGTCGTGCGTGTGCTGATCGTCGAGGACGAGCCCTATCTCGCGGAGGCTGTGCGAGACGGCCTGAGGCTCGAGGCGATCGCGGCGGACATCGCCGGCGACGGCGACACGGCCCTCGAGCTGCTCAGCATCAACTCCTACGATCTCGCGGTACTCGACCGCGACATCCCCGGTCCGTCGGGAGACGACGTGGCGAGGTCGATCGTGGCCTCGGGCAGCGGCATCCCGATCCTCATGCTCACCGCGGCCGACCGCCTCGACGACAAGGAGTCGGGTTTCGAGATCGGCGCCGACGACTATCTCACCAAGCCCTTCGAGCTGCGCGAGCTCGTGCTGCGCCTGCGGGCGCTCGACCGTCGTCGCCACCGCGCCAGGCCGCCCGTGCTCGAAGTCGCAGGGCTGCGTCTCGACCCGTTCCGCCGCGAGGTCTTCCGCGACGGCAAGTACGTGGCCCTGACGCGCAAGCAGTTCGCGGTGCTCGAGGTGCTCGTCGATGCGGGCGGCGGAGTCGTGAGCGCCGAGCAGCTGCTCGAGCGCGCGTGGGATGAGAACGCCGACCCGTTCACGAACGCCGTGCGCATCACGGTCTCGTCGCTGCGCAAGCGACTGGGCGAGCCGTGGCTGATCCTCACCGTCCCCGGCGTCGGCTACCGCATCGGAACGGATGCCGATGGCTGATCCCGTTCGGCCCGTGAGGCGCCGAGGCATGAGCGCCCGCTGGAAGCTCACGCTGAGCTATGCGGGCGTCGTGGTCGTGTCAGGCATCGGTCTGCTCGCGGCCGTCGCCGTATACCTGCTGCGGTATGTACCGGATGCCGCGATCATCGCCGACCGCTTCGTGCCGAACCGCTCGGACCTGATCCGCGCATTCATTCCGGCTGCGATCGTGATGATGCTCGTGCTGCTCGCGATCGGAATCGGCGGCGGATGGATCATCGCCGGACGGATGCTGGCCCCCCTCGACCGCATCGGACGGGCCGCGCAGCTCGCCGCGCAGGGGTCGCTGTCGCACCGGGTCGCCCTCGAGGGACCGCGCGACGAGTTCCGTGATCTGGCCGATGTCTTCGACTCGATGCTCGAGCAGCTCGAGGCGCACATGGGCGAGCAGCAGCGGTTCGCCGCCAACGCCTCGCACGAGCTGCGTACCCCGCTCGCGATCTCGCAGGCGATGCTGGAGGTCGCCCGCAACGACCCCGACCGCGACGTCGACGCGCTGATCGACCGACTGCACGAGGTCAATGCGCGCGCGATCGAGCTGACCGAGGCCCTGCTGATGCTGAGCCGTGCCGAGCGCCGCGCGTTCACCCGCGAGCCGGTCGACCTGTCACTGCTCGCCGAGGAGTCGACCGAGACGCTCCTGCCGTCGGCCGAGCGACGTGGTGTGTCCATCGACGTCGGCGGTGACACCGCGAACGTGCTCGGATCCCCCGCCCTGCTCCAGCAGCTGATCACGAACCTGGTGCACAACGCGATCGTTCACAACCTGCCCGCAGGCGGCACGGTCATCGTGCGGACGCATGTTCTGCCGCAGGCGGTGGCGTTGGTGGTCGAGAACACGGGCGACGTGCTGCCCGCCCATCTCGTCGCCACGCTCGCGGAACCGTTCCAGAGAGGTGCCGACCGCACGCGCGGCGAGGATCACGGCGGTGTCGGCCTGGGCCTCGCCATCGTGCAGCGCATCGCCCAGGCGCATGACGGATCCCTCGTGCTCACCGCTCGGCACGGCGGGGGTCTGAACGTGACGGTGTGGCTGCCGCATCCGTTCCCCCGGCCCCTCGCCTGAGGCGGCGGTCGGTCGTCCGGAGGTCCGGGACCTGCCCGGAGGTCCGGGTCCTGCCCGGAGGTCCGGGTCTTTGTGTCGTCTGCAGGACCGAGGCACGGATGCAGGACCAGAAACCGTGTTCTGACCCCGCATCCGTGCCCTGATCCTGCAGACGGGACGCCTGGAGGGGCGGGACCAGACGGGATGCCTGGAGGGGCGGGACCGCTCAGGATGCCGGGTCAGGCGACCTGGTCGCCCCGCAGTGCGGCGAGCTCGCGGCCGTACGTGCGCGCCGACTCCTCGGCGTTCTCCTTGAGCTCGCGGGCGGTGTCGGCGAAGGCGTCGAGAGCGGGGTTCACACCGACCAGGGTGAACGGACGCTCGACGATGCGCAGGTCGAGTCCCCAGACGTCCTCGAGCACGCGCCGCAGCCATCCGGTGGAGTGGTCCCAGCCCTCCTTGGGCGTTCCGGGGGCGTAGTTGCCCCCGAGCACGGTGACGAGGGTCGCCGGCTTGCCGCGCAATGCGGTGCCCTGCGGGTCGATGCGCGGGTCGGTGTAGGCCAGGTCGAACCAGGTCTTGAAGTGCTGCGAGACGCCGTAGTTGTAGAGCGGCACGGCGAAGAGCAGCGCGTCGGCGCCGATCAGCTCGTCGGCGAAGGTGGTGGCGAGGGCGCGCGCTGCGCGCTGAGCGTCGGTGCGCTCGGCGTCGTCGACGAATCCGCCGGTCACGGCATCCGCCCATGCCGTCGCGGGCACGGGGTCGGCGACGAGGTCGCGGCGGGTGACCGTGGAGTCCGGGTGCGAGGCGGTCCACTCGGCTTCGACGAGGTCGGCGAGCGAACGGCTGGCGGACGACGCGGGCAGGATGCTGGCATCCAGGCGGAACAGGGACATGAGAAGTGCCTTTCGTTTTTCGTAGTCACTCTGTTTTTCTTAGCGACTCGCGTTAACGTAGCACCGGTATGATGGGCGCATGGCCGAGATCGACGAAGAGCGTCACGTCTGCGACGCCGCCGTCACACTGGCCTTCAGCGTGCTCGGCAAGCGCTGGAACGGCATGATCGTCTCGTCGCTCGGCGGCGGTCCTTCGACGTTCGTCGCGCTGCGCCGCGGGGTGTCCGGCATCAGCGACACCGTGCTCTCCGACCGGCTGGCAGAGCTCGCCGAGGCCGGGCTCGTGGCCCGCGCGGTCGACGCCGGTCCGCCTGTCACGGTCTCGTACTCATTGACCGACAGCGGACGTGGGCTGCTGCCCATCCTCGATCAGCTCGGCACCTGGGCGTCCGAGAACCTCGAGATCCGCGCGCACTGACCGTCGCGCGCGGCCCAGGGTGGCGACCAGCACACCGTTCGCAGGACCGAAGCACGGACGCAGGACCAGATTCCCCGTCCCCTCCTGCAGACGGGATCTCACCCTGCAGACGGCACAGGTCCGGCGGTGCAGTCACGGCAGCCCGCAGCTCAGAGGCCGCCGACTCACCAGGGGCTGGGCTCGTAGTCCTTCAGGAACACGCCGTGGATGTCTTCGCCGGCCTCGCCGCGCACGATCGGGTCGTACACGCGGGCCGCTCCGTCGACGAGGTCGAGTGGGGCGTGGAAGCCCTCCTCGGCCAGGCGCACCTTGGTGAAGTGGGGGCGCTCGTCGGTGATCCAACCGGTGTCGACGGCGGTCATGAGGATGCCGTCGGTCTCGAGCATCTCGCCGGCGCTCGTGCGCGTCAGCATGTTCAGCGCCGCCTTGGCCATGTTCGTGTGCGGGTGACCGGGCCCCTTGTACCGGCGCGAGAACTGCCCCTCCATCGCCGAGACGTTGACCACGTACTTGCGGTTCGCCGACGAGGCCGCCATCGAGGCGCGCAGGCGACTGATCAACAGGAACGGCGCCGTCGTGTTGGCCAGCTGCACCTCGAGCATCTCGAGCGGATCGACCTGATCGATCGACTGCACCCAGCTGTTCGTGCGGTTGACGTCGGGCACGAGTCCGCCCGCGTCGATGGCGGTGCCGTCGGCGTGCTTCTCGAGCGACGACGATCCGGGGGCCATCGCGAGTCGTGCGAGGTCTTCGGCCGTCAGCGCCTGGCCGCCCTGCTCGGCGACGGTGCCGCCGAGCGCCGCGACGGACAGCAGCGGATGCGCATCGACCGAAGCCTGCAGCGCCTGCGGATGCGGATCGGCGGTGTGCCCGAACGTCTCCATCTCGGGCAGCGGTCCGTCGGGAAGCGGCTGCAGCTCGGCATCCGCCAGGAGAGAGTATGACCCCGGTGAGCGGCGCACGGTCTGCGCGGCGTTGTTGATCAGGATGTCGAGCGGTCCCTGAGCCGCGACCGAGTCGGCGAGGCCGATCACCTGAGCGGGGTCGCGCAGGTCGATGCCGACCACGCGCAGGCGGTGCAGCCAGTCGCCCGAGTCGGGCAGCGCCGAGAACCGACGAACCGCATCGCGGGGGAATCGTGTCGTGATCGTCGTGTGCGCGCCGTCGCGCAGCAGTCGCAGGGCGATGTGCATGCCGATCTTCGCGCGGCCGCCGGTGAGCAGCGCGCGCTTGCCGGTCAGATCGGTGCGGGCGTTTCGCTTGCCGTGACTGAAGCGGGCGCAGTCCGGGCAGAGCTGGTGATAGAACGCATCGACCACCGTGTAGGGCTGCTTGCAGATGTAGCAGTTGCGCGGCTTGAGCAGCTCGCCGGCGATCGGGGCGTCGACGACGCTGGTCGCGAGGTCGTGGCCGCGGGTCTCGTCGTCGATGCGGTCGGGGGCGCCGGTCGCCGTGCGGGCGACGACGGCCTTGTCGGCGTCGGCGATCGCGTCGCGGATCTCCTTGCGACGCACGCGCTTGACCGCCTTGAACATCGCCGCCGTCGCATGACGCACGGCCACGAAGTCGGGGTGCTCGTTGTCGATCTGGTGCAGCTCCGACAGGACTCGCAGGGTGGTGGCGAGATCCTCGGGGTCGATACCGGCACCCAGGTCGGAGGCGGCGTCGGGTGCATCGGTCATTGTGCCGATTTTACGCGACTTCTCGGGGTGTCTTCCTGGGAGCGCGGGCGGGGTGCCGGGGCTCGACCTCCACAACTCCGGAGACGCGCGCACCACCGGGTTCGCGCTCCCCGGAACGGCGCACAACGGGGAACGAGAGCCACGTGGATCTCCGGAGTTGTGGAGCGGTACCTCGCGCCGGTCAGTGGCCGGCGGCGCCGACCACGACGAACTCGCCGGGCACGACGTCGAGCGTCGCCTCGGCCGCGACCTCGCCGGTGTGCAGATCGATGGCGACGATGCGGTTCTCTGCCGGCTCGGTCACGTAGGCGACGTCGCCGACCACGCGGAGTCCCGGGTGCGGCTGCTGCCACTCGTCGGGGCTCTCCCACGGCTCGATGACATCCCACGAGTCGACCACCGCGCCGGTCTCGTCGAGCACGTTCAGGGTGCCGTCGGATGCGAGCACGATGATGTTGTCGTGCCCGTCGCGGCCGACTCCGCGCCACGTGTACTCGACGCCCTCCGGGAGGTCGACCACCGACAGACTCTGCGCGTCGGTGTCGACGAGCGCGAGCTGCGACAGCAGGTAGCCCTCCTGATCGGGGTCGGACTTGTAGTCCAGGGCGGCGATCGCACTCGTCTCGGTCACGTACGCGTTGCCCGAGCGACCGAAGTCGTCAGGCGCCTCGAGCTTGGTGAACGCTCCGTCGGCGAACACCAGCACGCCGTCTTCGCAGCCGAACACGATGGTCTCGCCCTTGAGCGCGCCTTCGCCGTGCACCCCGGGGCACTGCTCGTTGCGGGCGAGCTCGCCGCCGCCCTCGGCGAGCAGGCGGGCGCCGCTGCGCGACTCCGACGTGCCGATGGTCGACAGCAGCGTGCCGTCGGACAGCTCGATCGCGACTCCGTGATGAGCGGCCTCCGATGCGACGGTCCGCGAGTCCGGCAGCGTGCCGGTGCCGACGGCATCCGTGTCGAAGAGCGTCACGTCTCCGGTGCCGTCGTCGAACAGAGCGGTGCGCCCGGCATGCGGGGTGGCGTGGCCCGGGGTGACGGCGTCGAAGATCTCGCCGGTGAACTCCACGGTGTCCGAGGCGAGGCCGGTGTCGAGCACGTGGAATCCGTCGGCCGCGGTGACGAAGACGTGTCCGTCGTGGTCGCCGGCCGGGTTGACGCGCAGGAAGCCGTCCAGCTCGGCGGAGTCGACGGTCTCGAGGGTCTCGCCGTCGAGCACGGTGATGCCGCCGTCATAGGCGATGGCGACTCTGGTGTCGCCTTCGTGGTCCGACGAAGACTCGGGCTCTCCGGATGCCGAGGGCGCGGCGGTCGCGCATCCGGCGAGCGCGACCACGGCGAGCGTGGCGATCGCGCCGGCCGCGAGGCGGCTGCGGGCGGGTCGATGCATGGGTGTCTCCTTCTTCTGGGGGGGGTGCGCGGGTGCGCGTGACGACGGATGCCGCCGATGAGTCCGGTGTCAGCCGACGAGCTGGAGGTACTGCGGATCGAGGCCGTCGAAAGTGCGGGTGACGGTGCCGTCGCCGTGGTCGATCTCGTGCACCGCGCGTGTGGCCGGGTCGGAGACGTACGCGTGATCGGCGTCGATGACGAGGTGCACGAGTTCGCGCAGGGCAGGGTCCGCGACGGATGCGGCGAGCAGGGCGCTCGTCCGGACGAGTTCCGAGCCGTCGGCGGCCAGCACTCGCACGGTGCCGTCCGCCGCGATCACGACGGTGCGGCTGTCGTCGTCGCCGATGGCCACGGCGCGCAGCAGCGGGGTGTCCGTGGCGAGCAGCATCCATTCGCGGGCTCGGGAGTCGAGCAGCCAGGCGCCTCTGTCGCCGGCGACGCCTGCGAGATCCGGTCGGTCCGCGCGTCCGGCGAGAACCGGTGCCGCGACGGCGCCCGCGGGGTAGGGGATCGACTCGGCGACGAGCGCACCGCCGACTTCGCGGGTCACGAGCACGGCACCGGCGTCGCACGCGAAGACGGCGCCGACACGGGTGAGGTCGACGTCGGTCGCGTTCGTGCAGGGCACGGCGATGCCGGTCGCGGTGCCTTCCGCGTCGAGGATCTCAATCGTCTCGTCGGTGGCGGCGAGGAGGCGCCCGGAGAACGGGATGACGGGTCCGGCCGGGTCGACGGGGAGGGTGAGATGAGGCGCGTCGTCGAGATCGGCGAGCTTCTCGTGGTCGATGAGGGCGACGTCGCTGCCGAAGCGGATGGCGGTCGCACTGTCACCGACTCGGATGTCGACAGGGCCCTCTCCGTCGATGGTTCCGAGCACCCCCGCGTCGCCGAAGAAGGAGTGCGAGTGGTCGCCGTGCGGCACCGTCCAGCGGCCGGAGTCGATCACGTCGACGACCGTGCGGTCTCCCTCGACATGGGTCACGTGGGCGAAGCGGCCGACGCCGAGCACGGCATCCGCATCCGCGCCCCCCTCTGCGAGCGTCGAGCGTTCTTCGGTCTCGAGGTCGAGCAGGGTCAGCTCGCCGTCCGCGTCGGCGACGACGAGCGCGCGAGCCGGCGATGCGACCTCGGCCGCTCCTCCGCCGTCGACCCCGTCGTTCGGCGGAATGCTCGCGCTCGATGCAGGAGCCGGGGCATCGGATGCTGCGCACGAGGTCACCGTCAGGGTGGCCGCGAGCAATGACACGAACAGGAGAGTGCGGCCGGCGCGGGGAGAGGGGGTCACAGGAGCCCACTTTATTGATAACGATTCTCAGTATCAAGTCGGGGTCATTTCCCGTCATCGTCGTGTCGTTCCGACACCGTCCGTGTGCGCCGGCTCGGTGACACATGCTTCCCTCGGCCAGAGGCCCGGAATCCGGCCGATGCAGGCGCATCCGGCCGACCGAGGCGCACGTGCGGCGACTCCGCACGGCCCCGCCAGCCCTCGCCCGAACGTCGGACCCCCGGCGTAGGGTCTGAACATGAGCAGCCACACCGAGATCCCCGGAGTCGTCCCGTCCTATCTGCTCGCGCGCCTGGCCGAGTCGGGCCGCTATCCCCGTGCGGCCGCCGCCGCACGGCAGACGTTGACGGCGGGCAGACCGCCGTTCCGTGCGCGCATCGATCTGTCGATCGACGAGAACGGAGACCTGGTCGCCGAGCTGTCGGACGCGCCGAACCGCACGATCAGCGACGCCGGCAACACCCAGAACCTCCCCGGGGCGATCGTCCGCGCCGAAGACGACGAGCCGGTGGCCGACACGTCGGTCAACGAAGCGTTCGACGGACTCGGGGCGACGTTCGAGATGCTGCTCTCCGCCTTCGGGCGCAACTCGCTCAACGACGCCGGCGCCCCTCTCGACGCCACCGTGCACTACGGGATCGACTACGACAACGCCTTCTGGGACGGCGAGCGCATGGTGTTCGGCGACGGCGACGGCGAGGTGTTCGTCGGCTTCACCTCATCGACCACGGTGATCGGCCACGAACTCGCGCACGGCGTGGTGCAGTACACCGCGAACCTCGAGTACCAGGGTCAGCCCGGCGCGCTGAACGAGTCGATCGCCGATGTCTTCGGCGCGCTCACCGAGCAGTACCTCCTCGGGCAGACCGCCGCAGATGCCACCTGGCTCATCGGGGCGGAGATCTTCACGGATGCCGTGCAGGGCAGTGCACTGCGGTCGATGATCGCCCCGGGCACGGCCTACGACGACGACGAGCTCGGCAAAGACCCGCAGCCCGATCACATGAGCGGATTCGTGCGCACGACAGAAGACAACGGCGGCGTGCACATCAACTCGGGCATCCCCAACCGGGCCTTCGCCCTCTTCGCGATCGACCTCGGCGGCAACGCCTGGGAGACCGCCGGAACGGTCTGGTACCGCGCGCTCACCGGCGGCCTGTCGAGCACTGCGAGTTTCACGGAGTTCGCCGACGCGACCCTCGCCGCGGCATCCGCCATCGACGACGCGACCGCCGCAGCCGCTCGACGTGCGTGGGCGACCGTGGGAGTCTATGAGGATGAGCGAGTCCCCAGAGTCGAGTGACGCGCCGGTCGTCATCGCGGTGGTGCGGACGGGCGGCATCGCCGGCATCCGTCGCAAGTGGCGGGTGGAACCAGACCCGACCGAGACGCACCACTGGATCGCGATGATCGACAGCTGCCCGTGGGATGCCGACAGCGATGCCGATTCTGGCGCAGACCGCTTCGTGTGGCTGATCCGCGTGCGCACACCGTCGGAGGAACGCGAACGCGAGCTCCCCGACTCCGCACTCGACGGGCCGTGGCGAGAACTCGTCGATGCGGTGCGCGAGGCCGCGGCCTGACCGAACGATCCACAGACGACGAGAGGCACAACCCCGTGACGACCGAAGAGGCCGCCCGACTGCTGCAGCTGGCCCGAGACGCCTACGACCGCGCTGACGCGTTGCTGCACCTCAACGTCGAGGTCAGCCGACTCACCGGCGAGGCCTCGACCTGGGGATCCGCGCAGAACGGATTCATGAGCGATGAAAGCATCGGCTATTTCCTGAGCGAGGTCGAACGCGTGGGCTGGCGGCTCGATCACACGGGGTACACGTTCGTCGAGTCGGGGGCGACCACCTCGGCGCGCATGCTCAGCACCGGCACCGGCGTCGTCAATCACGGCGCTGTCGAGGGGTACTTCACTTTCCGTCGGCGCCAGCCGGCCGAGGCCTGACCCGATCAATCCGGTGTGAATCCGGCCGCCCCATCGCGAGGCGGGTCGAGAATGGGACCCATGGGACTTTTCCAGCAGCGCTCCGATGACGAAGAGAATCAGTGGACTCTGCCCTCCGAGCCGCTCGAGCGGTCGGAGACCGAGGTGCTCGACGCCGCGCCGGCGGTCGACCCGCTGGCCATAGGACTCGGCCTCGGTGCCGGCGCATCGATCAGCTCCGTCGCCTTCCCCGTCGCCCCGCCCGCTCCCGCGGCGTTCTCGATCGAAGATCGCGAGCCCGAAGACCGCGAGCCCGAAGGCTGACCCGCCTTCTCAGTCCGCGAGCTGCGGGGCACCCAGGTCGACTCGCGTCCGGGGAAGTGCCTCGGGATGCTCACGCTGCAGCCAGCCGATCATCTTCTCCCGTACCTCGCAGCGCAGTGTCCACTGATCGCCCGAGTCCTTGGCCGACATCACCAGGCGCACCGTGACGTAACCGCCCTGAGCCTCCGTCACCGCGGAGTCGTAGGAACGGCCGTCCCAGGCGGGTGACGCCTCGACGATGCGCTGGAACTCCTGCCGCAGCTCATCCATCGGCACTCGCCAGTCGAGATCGAGGTAGACCGTGCCGAGGATCTTGTCGGAACGTCGCGTCCAGGTCTCGATCGGTGTCGTCGTGAAGTAGCTGCACGGAATGACCAGGCGGCGCTCGTCCCAGATGTAGACGACCACGTAGGACAGGTTGATCTCGCCGACCCGCCCCCATTCGCCTTCGACGACGACCACGTCGCCGACTCGGATCGCATCGGTGAAAGCGACCTGCACCCCTGCGATGAGGTTGCCGAGGATCGACTGCGCAGCGAGTCCGGCGATGATGCTGACGATGCCGGCCGAGGCCAGCAGGCTCGTGCCGACGGCCCTCATCTCGGGGAAGCTGAAGAGCACGGCGCCCAGAGACAGCACGGCGATCGTGACCAGAACGAGCCGGTGGATGACGAGCAGCTGCGTGCGACGGCGGCGGGCTTCCGGACCGACGAGCAGCGTCTCCTCTCTGGCCATCAATCGCTCGAAGCCGAATGAGATCGATGCGCCGAGCAACCACGAGCCGGTGAGGATCGTGGCGATCAGGAACAGCCGGGACACCACCGGCCACCATTCCTGTGTCGCCGGCTCTGAGATCGCACCCGCGATCCAGATCGCGACCACAGCGGTCGTCGCGATCATCGCGTTGCGCACGCGTCTGGCGAGATCGCGCACCCATGGCACACGACGGCTGATCAGCGAGGCGGCAAGCGCCAGCACCGCGAGTGCGGCGGCAGAGATCACCGTGAGGATGGCGATCGACGCGGCGGTGCCGACCCAGGAATCCCAGGAGAAGTCGGTAGGCATCGATCCACACTATGTCCCGCGGCGGGCGGAGGCGAACGCACGTAGCCGCGCAAGGAGTGTCGCCGCGCGCGGCTACGGTTGAGGAATGACGATCACCGCCGCCGCAGACGGCTCCGCCCTGGGCAACCCCGGCCCGAACGGCTGGGCCTGGTACATCGACGACGCCAACTGGGCCGCGGGCGGCTCCCCGCACGGCACGAACAACCAGGGTGAGCTGCGGGCCGTGCTCGAACTGCTGCAGGCGACGGCCGGCATCTCCGAGAAGCTGATGATCGAGTGCGACAGCCGCTACGTGATCGATTCGGTGACCAAGTGGATGCCGGGATGGAAGCGCAAGGGCTGGCGCAAGTCGGACGGCGGGCCCGTGCTCAACCGCGACCTGCTCGAGGGCATCGACGAGGCGATCCGCGGGCGCGACGTCGAGTTCTCGTGGGTCAAGGGCCACGCCGGCCACCCCCTGAACGAGGCGGCCGACGAGCGCGCGAACGCCGCGGCGAAGGCCTACCAGGCACAGCAGGAGCCGCGCCGCGGGCCCGGGTTCACCATGGCGACGGATGCCGGGGCCGCTGCCGCAGCATCCGCCCCGATCGCCGCCGCAGCGACACGCGGCGAGCAGGATGCTGCGGCATCCCCGGCCGTCGCGACGTCTCTCGCCGAACCCCTGTGGGCCGAGCCATCGGACCTGCTCGACAGCCTCTATGCGCCGGTCGACGATCCGATCGAGGTGCGACTCGCATTGTCGAGCGACGAGCATGCCCGCCTGCGCGATCGCGCCGAGGCACAGGGCGTCACGCTCGAAGAGGCGCTCCGCCGCCTGATCTGACGGCCCTCACCCCTGAGGGCCCCGCGTACACTCGCACCATGGCGAAGAATGTCGCACGCACCATCGGCCGGGTCTTCCTGGGTTCCTCGCTCGTCTTCGCGGGCGTCTCGCATCTGACGTTCGCGCGCGAGGAGTTCCAGGCGCAGGTGCCGGAGTGGGTGCCCATCGACCCGGACGTGACCGTGCTCGCCTCCGGTGTCGTCGAGATCGGACTCGGCACCGCGCTGCTCGTCGCGCGCAAGCACCGCGGACTGGTCGGCGTGATCACCGCGCTGTTCTTCGTCGCGGTCTTCCCCGGCAACATCGCGCAGTGGACGCACCACCGCGACGGCTTCGGCCTCGACACCGACATGAAGCGATTCGTGCGCCTGTTCTTCCAGCCCGTGCTGATCGCCCTGGCCATCTGGTCGACGCGCCGCCCGCGCCGCGACGCGGCCGGCTCCGCTCCCGCCGCTCCATAACTCCGAAGCTCTGCACCGGAACGGCGGAAGACCGGCCGTTCCCCGAGGGATGCGACCGGCCGTCCGGAGTCGTGGAGCTCAGACCGCGAGCAGCTCCCGCTCGAGGCGGGCGTACGAGGTCTCCATGCCGTCGGCCATGCCGGTGGCGAGGATCATGTCGCGCGTCTCCTTGTCGGGGTACTCGATGTAGAGCGTGATGAGCGTCGCCCCGTCCTCTTCGTAGAGGTTCAGGTCGTTCAGCGTCTCGACCGGCATCCCGATCATCCGCTCGGTCTGCACCGACCGCCGCGGTGCGTCGATCAGCAGCGCCTCGCCCTCGAATCCGAACGGCTGCCCCTCGGTGTCGCCCACGGGCGCCCACGAGTTGCGATAGGTCTGACCGACCTCGGTGGCAACCACGCACTCGGTCATCTCCCACCCGTCGGGTCCGAGCAGCCACTGCTTCATGAGCTCGGGGTCGTTGTGCGCACGCCAGACCAGTTCGCGCGGTCCCTCGACGAGACGCGTGATGCGCACGTGGGTGTCGTCGAGCAGCTCGACCTGCGTGCCCTTGCCCTGCGCGTAGTCGCGCAGATCCTGCAGCACGGCGTCGAGCTGGCTCATCGCCAGCTTCAGACCCTCGATCTGGCCCATCTCGACGACCTGCTCGATCGCCTCGACCGAGTCGAAGTGACTGGTCGTGACCATGCGGGTGCCGTCGGCGGTGGACTCGAACGCGAACGACATCCGCTGCGCGGGGAAGCCGTCGAGAGGATTGCCCTCATCGTCGACGAACGAGTCGAGCACCTCGAAGCTGTGCGGGGCATCGATCGAGAGGAACTCCCACGACCCCGACGACTTCTCGCCGCGCGGCCCGCTCATCGAGTACTGCGCACGTCCGCCGACCGTGTGGTCCCAGGCGGTGAAGGTGGCCGGCCATCCGGGAGGGCCCCAGAAGCGCTCGAGCTGGCGCGGGTCGCTGTATGCGGCCCAGACCCGCTCGATCGGCGCCGCGAAATCGGCGACGACGGTCATGGTGAGGTTGTCGGCATCGGTGGTGACATCCGTGACGGGCATGTCAGTCTCCTTCTTCGGTTCGTGGAACATCGGTGGTGTCGGTCGTATCGGTGCGGGATGCCGGCGTCTCGGCCAGCAGCTCGTCGAGCCGGGCGATGCGCGACCGCCACAGCTCTTCGTATCGGGCGAGGAGCGCCCTGGCGCGGGCGATCATCTCGGGGTTCGCGCGGACGAGCCGCTCGCGTCCCTCGGCGCGCTTGACGATGAGATTCGCCGCTTCGAGCACGGCCACGTGCTTCTGCACCGCGGCGAACGACATCTCGTATTCGGAGGCGAGGGTCGAGACGGACTGCTCCCGCTCGATCGTCCGACGCAGGATGTCGCGTCGGGTCGACGTCGCCAATGCGTGGAACACACGGTCGACCTCCGCTTCGCTCAGTTCTCTTTGTGCAACCATTTGGTTGTACGTTAGACCCGGGCAAGAGCGGATGTCAAGGGTTCTTGTGACTTGCGGCTTTAGATCGGACTAGATGCTTTACATCGGACTACCCGAGGCTGAGCCGGACTGAGTCCGATCTAAAGCAGAGTGCTGGGGGCCGCCTCCCTTCGGAGTGGCAATGAAGCCAGCTGCGGTCGCGAGGAAAGTCAGATCGTCAGGCCGACTCATGCAGGACGACGGTCAAAACGCGCGCACATCCAGACCCCGAATACGGATGGTTGGCGGTCGGCAGAACCTGCGCCGAAACCCATACACCACCCGTTTCGGCGCCCTAACGTTTCGGCAGGGGGTTACGGCGGGGCGACGCTCGGCGTGTCGCACTTCCCCAGCACCACCACGGGTGCCCGGCCGCAAACGATCGTTTTCGGTGGTAGCCCGGGCACGACATCAACAGCGAAGTCGAGGATGATTGAGTCGTGGAGATTGAGCTGCTTTATATCGCCGGTTGCCCCAGCTGGGTTGAGGCTGGCCGTCGTGTTTCTGAGGCGCTACGAGAAACAGGCCACGACGAATCGGAGGTTCACTACCGACTCATCCGGACGGAGGAGGACGCGGGCGCAGTCTCGTTCGCGGGCTCCCCCACGATCACCCTGGATGGCAACGATCTCTTTCCGGGGTCGGGGCGAAGCAATGACCTCGCCTGCCGTATTTACAGCACCCCTGCTGGGCTGGCCGGGATGCCAACGGTTGAACAGATTCGAGAGGCGCTCTCCGCTCATGGCGACTGACGAGGACGTTGCGTGCACGTGCTGCGGGCGACATCTGCCACGCAAGAAGCTGCACGCACTCGGAGACGATCGCGCTTTCATCTGTCGACGATGCGGCTGGTGGGTGGCTCTGCGCCTACATCGCGACCGCCCGCCTGCCTAAGCGTGAACTCACTCAACGGCTGCCCACGGCGATCGCGCCGATGTAGAGGGCGAGTTGATGGGTGTCCCACCACCGCACAACGGATCTCACTCGGTGCTCTCATCCCCGGCGCGGATCATGAAAACTGCTCCGGTGATCGCTGCGGCGAAGATTACGATGTCGGCGATGTTGCCGATGAACCAGTTTCCGTAGGCGAGGAAGTCCACGACGTGACCACGGGCGAATCCGGGGTCCCGGAAAAGGCGGTCGCCTGCGTGTGAGGCGGAAGCGCCGCCGAGCGCGCCGATGACGATCGCCCATCTCACGCGTTGCACTCGGAACGCGAACACGATCGCTGTGACCGTGGCGGCGACAGCGAGCAGCGCGAACACCCAGGTGAAGCCTTCCCCGAAGGAGAATGCCGCTCCGGGGTTATAGGCGAGCTGCAAACCCAGCAGGTCACCGATCAGCGGGATGCGCTCACGGTCGGTGAGGGTCGCTTCGGCCCACACCTTGGTTCCCTGATCGATCAGCACGACGACCACGGCGATCAAGAGCGCTCCACCAGTGAGCTGCCGCCGCCGGGTCGACGACAGCTTGCGCGCAGCGGGCGGATGAGCCTCTGACTGGGAGGAGGTCATGCGAGCACCTCGATCAGACGGACGATGACCCCAGATTCGATCAGGATGAACAGGCCCAGGCCGATGAACACGGCCGGTACGAGCCAGTGCTCGACGCGCTCCAGCCCCTCGGTAACAGCCTTGTTGGTGCCGATCAGCCGGCCGGCCGCGCACCAGACCGCGACGAGGATGAGGAACACGACGATCATGATCGCGACGTCGACTGGGGTGCTGGTGCGGAAGATTGGCGTGTAGAGGGAGATATTGTCGGCCCCGTTGGCGATCGTGATCCCTGCGACGCCCCATAGTCCGACCGCGGTGATCTTGGAGTCGTCGTCGTCATTGTCGCCGTTGCGGCGCAAGCCGCGAATGAGCGTCCACACGCCGATGCCGAGCGGGATCAGACCCAGGAACCCGACCCATTCGTCCGGAACGATCGTGAGCCCGAGCGCGGCTATCACACTGATCACGACCAGGGTGATGAACCCGAGATACTGGCCTGCGATGATCTGCCACGGGCGGGGTTTCCCTCGACTGGAGGCGAGGAACAGCACGGTGAGCACGACGATGTCGTCGATGTTCGTCGCCGCAAAAAGGCCGATCGCTGAACCGATGGTGGCGAGCATCAGCTTTCCAGTCGTGGCGTGCGGGCGGCACGCAGGCCGTTGAGGATCACGATGACCTCCGCGACCTCGTGGACCAGGACGACAGCCGCGAGCCCCAGGACGCCGAAGAGCGCGAGCGGGAGCAGGGCGGTGATGATCAGCAGCGACAGGATGATGTTCTGGTTGATGATCCGTCGACCGCGCCGGGCGTGATCGAACGCCCGCGGGATGAGGCGCAGATCATGGCCGGTGAAGGCCACGTCGGCGGATTCGATCGCTGCGTCGGAGCCTGTCGCGCCCATCGCGATGCCGACGTCTGCGCTAGCGAGGGCCGGGGCATCGTTGATGCCGTCGCCGATCATCGCGACCGGTCCTGCCTTCGACAGTTCTGCGATCGCGGTCGCCTTGTCCTCCGGGCGCAGCTCCGCTCGCACGGCGCTGATCCCGGCCTGCGCAGCCAGAGCACGAGCGGTCCGGGCGTTGTCGCCGGTGAGCATCGTCACGCCGACGCCCTGGCCGGTGAGTGTCCGGACTACGTCAGAGACTTCAGGGCGCAGCTCGTCACGGACGCCGATCGCGGCGACCGGTGACCCGTCGCGGTGCACGATGACGACGGTCATGCCCTGCTCTTCCAGCGTTGCGACCCGCTCGACGAGGTCGCCGGCGTCCAGCCAGCGGGGACTGCCGACGGTGATTCTCGATCCGTCGACGGTGCCGTCAATACCGTGGCCGGCCTGCTCGGTCACATCTGCAGCTGCCGGTGTCCCCGAGGCTGCGGCGGTGATTGCTGAGGCAAGAGGATGTGTGCTGTGCTGCTCCAGGGCAGCCGCGCACGCCAACGCCTGGACCTCGGTTACACCGTTCGTGGTGAGCACGGCGGTGACCACGGGCTCGTTGCGGGTGAGGGTTCCGGTCTTGTCGACGGCGACGTGCCGGACCGTCCCGAAGCGCTCGAAAACGGCGCCGGACTTGATGATCACACCGAACTTGCTCGCCGCACCGATCGCAGCGACGACCGTCAGCGGCACCGAGATCGCCAGCGCACACGGGGAGGCCGCGACGAGCACGACGAGCGCGCGGGTGATCCACACCTCGGGGTCGCCCAGCAGCGAACCGATGATCGCGACAAGCGCTGCGAGGATCAGCACGCCGGGCACCAGCGGGCGGGCGATCCTGTCCGCGAGACGAGCACGCTCGCCCTTCTCGGTCTGTGCTTTCTCTACCAGTTCGACGATCGTGGTGAGCGAGTTGTCGGTGCCCGCAGCCGTCGTTTCGACCTCCAGCGCGCCGGCGCTGTTGATCGCGCCGGCCGACACAACATCGCCAGGCTGGACCTCGACCGGGATCGACTCCCCAGTGATCGCCGAGGTGTCCAGGCTGGAGCGACCGGAGCGGACGATCCCATCCGTTGCGATCCGCTCGCCCGGGCGGACCACCATGACCTGACCGACCATAAGCTCTCTCGCTTGCACCTGCACAGCGTTGCCGCCCTGCAGCACGGTCGCTGTTTCCGGGACGAGCTTCAGGAGCGCCCGTAGCCCCCCGCGGGCCCGGTCCATCGCCTTGTCTTCGAGCGCCTCAGCGATCGAGTACAGGAACGCCAGAGCCGCGGCCTCCTCGACGTATCCGAGGACGACTGCACCGATGGCGCTGATGGTCATCAGCAGTCCGATGCCGAGCTTGCCCTTGAACAGCTTTCGTATCGCGCCAGGCGTGAACGTCGACGCACCCAGCAGCAGACCGGCCCAGAACAGCACGAGCGCCGGAATCTCGAGGCCGGACCACTCGAGGATCAGGCCGACGAGGAACGCAACGCCGGAAAGGACCGGCACCATGATCCCGCGGTCCCTCCACCACGGCCGCTCAGCCTCTTCGTGTTCCTCTCCCGCCGGGGCGGCGGACTCGTGCTCGCAGCCGCACGCCGCGCTCACGCGTCAGCCCCTGCTCCGCAGCAGCCCGGCACCGTGCAGGCCGAGTCCACACACGGCGCGTGCTCGTCCACAGCCAGCGTCACATCCACAAGCGCGAGGAGGGCCGCGGCGAGATGAGGGTCGGCGATCTCGTAGCGGGTTTGCCGGCCCTCAGGCTCGGCGACAACGATCCCGCAGTCACGCAGGCAGGTGAGATGGTTCGACACGTTGGAGCGCGTCAGCTCCAGCTCACGGGACAGGACTGCGGGGTAGCTCGGGCCACCGAGCAGAGTCATGAGAATCCGAGAACGCGTAGGATCAGCCATGGCGCGGCCGAGCCGGTTCATGACGTCGAGACGAGAAGCAATGGTCAGCATAAGCTGAACTATACAGTCTCCGCTGACCTATTTCCTATGCGGTCAAGCCAATGCCCTCAGGGCATGGTCTTCGAGCCCGAAAGAACGCTGCCGCCCAGAATGCACAGGCGAGCTCGACGCGTCTCTGACATGAGCCGTCTTCTGGTTCCGGACGCGCTCCGCGGGTTCGCGATTGTCGCGATGCTCATCGCGCACGCTGCTCCGTTCGTGCCGAACGCACCGTGGGCGGTGCAATTCGTCACGGCGAACTTCAGTAGTGTCGCGTCGCCGCTCTTCGCACTCGTCATGGGCATGTCGGCGGAGCTTGTGTGGAGACGCGGCGGCGCTGCGGGGGTGACGTTGCTGCAACAGGCTCTGCGTGGCCTGTTCCTCATCGTCCTGGGTGTGTGGATGGCCACGTGGGGCTCCTGGCTGGCGGTCATCCTGAGCTATCTCGGGCTGCTCATCATCCTCGGCGCGCCCCTTCTACTCCTGCGCAGCTCGGTCGTGATCGCCGCGACAGCGGTCCTTGTCCTGGCCAGTCAGCCATTGCTGAGCGTCGCACGCACCTGGATTTGGGTCTACACCGCGCCGCCGCCCGTGCGTGAGGTCACGACCTGGATGTTCCTGGGCCCTCAGTATCGGGTGGTCAACCTGTTGCCGGTGTTCCTCATCGGTGCCCTGTTGATCCGTCACGGCTTGAAACGCGATCGCTTGTTGTGGATCATGGCGGCTGTGGCGCTGTTGGCGTATCTTGCCTGGGGTTTCGGGCAGCGCTTCGGCACGGTGTTATCGGGGGACTACCTGGACTCTCTGAGGGATATTGGCTTGGTGTTCGCCGTCTACGTCTGCGTTGTGCTGGGGGCTACGGTGAGGCGGGAGCATGCAGAGCGTTTTTGGGGTGCTGTCTTTGTTCCCCTGTGCGCGTGCGGTCAGGTGGCGTTGTCCCTGTACTTGCTGCACGGCGGTCTCATCGCACTCTGGAGTAACGCGTATGGCCGCCCTGCCGAGAACTTCTACTTGGGATGGCTGGTGATCGTTCCGGGCATGATCGGGGCGGGTTGGGTGTGGTGGCGGTTTGTTGGAACTGGTCCAGTTGATGGGTGATGGGCTGGCTCAGCGGACGACGTCCCAAGGCTTTCTCGCTTCGCCCGTAGAACGGGCGCGTGGCTCACGGGTTCGCAAGAAGACTTGATTGGTGGGGCTGGTATCATCCTGAGGTCATGGTCGTCCACGGTCGCGCTCACAAATGCGTTAGCCGAGCCGACGAGTTCCTGATAACGAAGATCATTACAGCCCTCGGGCTGGCGCTTCTTCTCGTTGTCGGAGCATGGCCGGGCGGCCATCGTGACGTGACAGATACGACTCCGTATCTGAGCACGACATCCTCGTCGTCACTAGGGACGCCTTCTGTCGGCCAGGACTCCGCTGGTTCCGGTGAAAGCGTTGTCGGCGCGACCGCCGAACAATTCGTGACCGGGGATACCGCAAACGACATCGTGATCGGTGTTGCCGGGTGCCTCTTGGGTATCATCTGCTGCTTCTTGGTGCTCATCGTCACGCGGACCTTCCGCCGGCACGTCCCCGGTTCTCACATTCGCGAACGTTTGCCGCGCGCACCATCACTGGCGGCCATGACGGGGCGCCTGTTCGCATTGCCTCCTTCTCTCACACAGCTTTCTCTGTCGCGGACCTGACTCTGGCGGCGCCATCTCTTCGATGGCGCTCCACTGGTCGCCCTCGTTCGTTGTGTGTGTTTGGAGTGTCTATGAAATCTTCCGTGAAAGCGGTACTTGTCACCGTTGCTCTCGCCGTGGTGTTGCTGGTCGTCGCGCTGGTCTTCGTCCTTGTCAATCAGAATCGAGCTGCCGCACCCGAGACGGGGACCGCTGACGGTCCACAGGTCGTCCGTGAGAACTCGCATGTCCTCGATGACGGAGGGGAAGGGGCGGTGACGGTTGTCGAATTCCTCGATTTCGAGTGCGAGGCCTGCGGTGCGTTTTATCCCCTCGTCGAGGATCTCCGCGGCAAGTTCGATGGCGAGATCACGTACGTGATCCGCTACTTCCCGCTGCCTGGTCACCTCAACTCGAAGAACGCCGCAATCGCTGCCGAAGCCGCAGCGCAGCAGGGGCGGCTGGAAGACATGTATCACCGCCTGTTCGAGACGCAGCCTCAATGGGGTGAGGCTCAAGAGTCTCGTGCGGACCTGTTCCGGGGGTTTGCGGAGGAACTCGGATTGGACATGGCCGCGTTCGATGATGCGGTCGCTGATCCGGCGACAGCAGAACGGGTCCAGTTCGATCTCGACGAGGGTGAGCAGCTCGGTGTCAGCAGTACCCCCTCGTTCTTCATCGATGGAGAGCCTGTCGTGCTGGAAACGTGGACCGACCTGGAGGACAGCATTGAAGCCGCGGTGAACGGTGCTGAATGATGGCGCGTTCGCTATCGCACCGTCGCGTCATCATCGTTGGCGCCGGGCATTCCGGATTGGCGACAGCCGCCGCGCTCAGGTCCTCCGGGCTTGAGCCACAGAAAGACTTCGTGATCATCGATTCTGCACCCCCCGGTCAACGAAGCTGGGCCACACGGTGGCAGTCGATGAAACTGCGCAGTGCGGCACGCCACAGTGTCGTCCGCGGGTTCCCTTTCCCGGGCGATGAAGATCGTCATCCGAGTGCGGATGAGATGTCCGACTATCTGTCTTCGGTGGAGAAAGCCATCGGTGTGAAGACCGTGTGGAGCACACGAGCTCTTGGAGTCAACCGGTTGGGCGACGGATCCACGCTGCATCTGTCGACCTCCGCCGGGGAAGTGCAAACACGAAATGTGGTCTGTGCAACGGGAGCTGCCGCCGTGCCGCGCATACCGGGGTGGCGCCAGGAACTGGCAGTGCCCGGTGTTGTGCTGCATTCCAGCCAGTACCTCGACCCCGCGCAGATACCCCCCGGCCGCGTGTTGATCGTTGGCGGCGGATACAGCGGAGTGGAGATTGCTGAAGAACTCACGTCCTCCCACGACGTCACCCTCGCGACTCGAGCGGAACCACCACGGGCATCAGAGCGGCCCATCTGGTCAAGGCTGCGACGTAAGGGTCCGATGTCCGAGGCACGCCCCCGCGCAGCTTCGACAGACGTCACTCATGCCGCCGCCGTAACGGGGGTCAACGGAGACACCGTGATGTTCGCCGATGGGGCGTCCATGAAGCCGCAATCCCTGATCCTCGCGACCGGGTACGAGCCGGCAGACGGATGGCTGCCCGATTCGGAGCCCCCCGGGCAGCCATTACACGTCAGTGCACGCATCCCCGGACTGTTCACTGTTGGCATGCCGCGATACTCCCGGGCGGACGCTGACACCCTCGCTGGGGCGAGCCGTGAAGCGGCGACCGTCGCCCGGCTAATCGTCGGACGGCCATAAAGGAGCACCATGACAGAAACAGGGCACAGTCACGGTATCGGTGACGCCACTCCCCGCAATCGCCTGGTCATCGCGTTCGCGATCACCTCCTCGGTCTTCATCATCGAAGTAGTCGGGGCAATCATCACAGGCAGCCTCGCACTGCTCGTTGATGCGGCGCACATGCTCACCGATGTCGTCGGGTTGGCGATGGCCGTCACCGCTGCGCATCTGATGAACCGTCCCCCGACTCCCAAGTACACCTTCGGTCTTCAACGCACTGAGGTGCTCGGTGCACTCGCTCAAGCAGCTCTGCTGCTCGGAGTGGGCATCTTCGCGCTCGTGGAAGGCGTACGTCGGCTGTTCGAGCCCCCGGAGATCGCTTCGGGAAGTCTGCTGTTCTTCGGCATCGTCGGTCTCGTCGCCAACATCGCCTCCATGCTCGTATTGTTCAGCGGCCGCGGGCGCAATCTCAACATGCGCGCCGCGTTCCTCGAGGTCGTCAACGATGCCCTCGGTTCCGTCGGCGTCATCGCCAGCGCCATCCTCATCGCCGTTTTCGGTTGGTATCAGGCGGACGCTGTCGCGGGCGTCTTAATCGCGCTACTCATCATTCCCCGCACCCTCATCCTGTTGCGAGCATCCGGCCGGGTCCTGTTGGAGTCCACACCTGCCGGTCTCGACCTCGAGGATGTTCGCCGCCACATCCTTGCCCTTCCGCACGTGGTCGCGGTGCACGACCTCCACGCGACCCAGGTCTCGACCGACCTCCCCACGCTCACCGCCCATGTTGTGGTCGATGACACCGTCACGATGGAAGCTTCCGCCGAACTGCTGGCATCACTTCAGCAATGCGTCAGCGAACATTTCGCCGTGAGCATCGAACACTCCACCTTCCAGATTGAACCCGAATCCCACCCCGGAGAGCACGACACCCATGCATAAACGCCTCTCGGCACGCACCACTGCCGTCCTCACCACCCTGTTGTTGTCGGCATCCGTCGTACTTGGGGCTGCATCTCCGGCCGCCGCTCATGACGACTTCGTTTCGTCGTACCCCACCGCCGACTCGACCATCAACGGATCCCCCGACGAGATCTCTCTGATGTTCACCGGAACCCTCACCGGTGGTGACGACGCAACGGTCGTCGAGGTTATCGATGAAAGCGGAGCAAACGTCGCCGTCGACCCGCCGACGGTGAGCGGTGACTCGATCACCCAACACCTCTCCCCGGACGCCGCAACCGGCATCTTCACCGTCCGCTGGAAGACCGTCTCCGCCGACGGACACCCGATCAGCGGAGAGTATGTCTACACCGTCACGCCCGCGATGGCCACGGAACCCAGCACTCCGACCACAAGCCCCACCCCTGAAACCTCCCCAACCGAGGAGCCGGAACCGGCCCGACCCGCGCAAACATACGGTGGCACGGCATCCGGCGGCGGCGCTTTCGAACTGCTGCCCCTGTTCTTCCTCTCGGGTCTAGCACTGATTCTGGGGATCGGCGTTGTGGGAGTGGTTATGGCCGGGCGCCAGCGTCACCAGCGCGACCGCGCACAGGCCGCCAAGGATGCCGCAGCTACGGAGAACGACGCCGATGCGTGATCGAGTCCGCCGGTCGGCCGTGATGCTCATCGTCGCCGCCATCGTCATCCTGATCGATCAAGGCACCAAGACTCTTGCTCTGAACACGTTGCGGCAAGATGCGCGTATACCGCTGATCGGTGACTGGCTCGGTCTTCAACTGGCCTTCAACCCCGGGGCGATCTTCTCGCTCGGGGAAGGTTCCACATGGGTCATCACCGTCATCGGGGTCGCTGTCACCGCGGTCCTCATCGGTGCCGCCATCCGAGCCCGGAACGTCTGGTCGGCGGTTGGTTTCGGTTTCATCGTGGGCGGTGCGATCGGAAACCTCATCGATCGCTTATTCTCGCCGCCCGCGTTCGGGATCGGGCACGTCACCGACTTCCTCGCCTACGGGAACCTGTTCATCGGCAACCTCGCCGATGTCGCTCTCGGCATCGGTGCCGTATTCCTCATCGTCGCGGGTCTGCGCACAAGCCGTCGCCGGCCAGACCCCGCGTCCCGCCCCGATCCCGTCGACCCTGTACCCGCCGAAGAAACGGTTCACCCATGAGTCCCAAAGAACGCGTCCCCTCCACTTACCAGCGGAATGCCCTGGCCCCCAGCCTCGTCGCCGCCGCGATCCTGTTCCTGGCCCCGGCGCTCTTCCAGGCGAACTGGGCACCGCTCGTCCTCTTCATCGCCTCGATTTTCGGGCTGATCGTCGGGTGGTTTGCGCTGCAGGCACGCCACTGGTGGTGGATCCCGGTTTTCCTCGCGATCGCCGTGCTCTGGAATCCGGTGATGCCGTTCCCCTTCTCCGGTGTCGTGTGGACCACAGCACAGCCCGTCGCGGCCGTGGTCTTCTTGGCAGCGGGTGCGACGATCAAGGTGATCCGGAAGTGAGCGGCGTGAGCTTCGCGTCACGACCATGCGTGTGAGCGGCGAGATCCCGGACAGTCCCCCGTCACTGCAGACGTTCCTCGCACCGGCCGACATTCCTCTTCCGGTGCTACCCATCGTCGCGGGGATCCTCGCTGCGCTTTATCTCGTCGGAGCGATCCGATTGTGGACGCACGGGCGTCGTTGGCCCGTGTGGCGGACGGTCAGCTTCCTTCTCGGGTGCGTTCTCCTCGCGGCGGTCACTGGCCTGGGCGTTGAAACGTATGGCCAGGCGCTGGTGTCCGTTTTCATGTTCCAGCAGCTCACTCTGATGATGATGGTGCCGCCGCTACTGGTCCTCGGCTCACCCGGAACCCTTCTTCTGCGAGCAACACCGCATCACGGAGCGGGACGGGTAGTCCTCACAGCGGCCCACAGTGCTCTTCGAAGCCCGGCCGCGAGATGGGTACTTAGCCCGTGGGCCACTGTGCCGCTCTACCTGTTCGCGTTCTACGGCATCTACCTTGCGGGTGCTGCCGATTCCATCCTCACTCTCCCCACGGGTCACGTCGCGCTCGAGGTCGGATTCCTCCTCGCCGGCATGCTGTTCACCATCCCCATCTTGTCCTCCGATCCTCTGCCGGTCAGGTTGGGTCACGGTGCCCGTGCGCTGGATGTGTTTGCTGAAGCCGCGCTCCACGCATTCTTCGGGGTGTTCCTCATGATGGCCAGCACGATCCTGGTCGGCTCGTTCGTCGCCCCCACAGAGGCGCTAGGCATCGATCCCCTCGCTGACCAGCAGCTAGCCGGTGCTCTGGCCTGGTCCTACGGCGAAGCCCCGACCGTGCTGATGTTGATCTACGTGATGCATCGTTGGTTCCGCAGCGACACCGCTCGTGCTGCCGCGGCGGACCGGTACGCCGACGTGCATGGGAACGCCGACCTCGACACGTACAACGCCTATCTGAAAAATCTGAGCTCTCATGACCGTGACCGCTGACCCGTTGGTGGGACCCCCCATTTTCGTTCGATCGAGGCGCGGCAACCCCAGAGAGCACAACGCGCGCCTGCCTGTTGCGGTGCCGTTTTCCGTAGCGATCATCGCGGCCGCCGTCGCAGGAGGAATACTGGATTTCGCCTACCCCGCATACGGGTGGTGGCCCGCAGCATTCGTGAGCGTAACCATCGGGCTGTGGACGCTCCGCGGACGTTCTCTACCCGGGGCGTTCCTGATCTCCCTCGTCTACGGCGCGGCCTTCTACTTCACCCACTTGGCATGGGTGTCACGGTTTCTGGGGCCTATCCCGTGGGTCGCGCTGGCTGGCTTGGAAGCTCTGCTGTTCGGTGCCGGCGGCGTGCTGATCGCACTCGCCTATCGAGCCACCACCCGGACCGGATACGGGTACCGCGCGATTACCCCTCTGCTGGTCGCCGGGGTGTGGGTGCTGCGAGAAACGCTGATGGGTAGCACGCCGTACACCGGGTTCCCATGGGCGCGCGTCGGTTTCAGTCTCGCCGAGAGCCCGCTCGCGGAGGCCGCATCCTGGGTTGGGACCACCGGGCTGTCCTTCCTGACAGTCCTGGTCTGCGCGAGCGTTGTGGAAGCCCTCATCCTCCGCCGATGGGAGCCAGCAGCAGCAGCGGCGGTCATCGTCGTTGCCGCGATAGCCGTCCCTCTGTTCCCGACTGAGCAAGCGGGAATGTTGCGCGTCGGATGGGTGCAGGGCAACGGTCCCAGCGGCTACTTCGACACCAAAACAACAGGTGACATCCTGCGCGCGCAGGAAGAAGCGACCGCTCCTCTTCTGGACCGTGAGATGGACCTTCTCGTCTGGCCAGAAGGGGCCGTCGACGCCGATCCCCTGCGCGATGTCGCCGTCGCGGGCCGCCTTGATCGACTCGTGCAGGGTGCCGGCGCTCCGGCACTGGTGAATGCGGCGACCACCCGCGGAGCCGACACGTTCAACACCTCGATGCTGTGGACCAGCGCCGGGCCGCAGCAGCTCCACGACAAGGCCAACCCCGTCCCTTTCGGCGAATACGTCCCGGACCGTTGGTTCTACGAAGCCATCGCCCCCGACCTCATCGGATTGATACAACGCGAGTACACGCCCGGCTCCAACACACCCCTCATGAACGTTGGCGATGTGCCCATCGGTCTGGCCATCTGTTTCGACGTCATCTACAACGACGTCATCCACCAAAGCGCGGCCTCTGGTGCGCAGATGTTCGTGTTTCAAACCAACAACGCGGACTTCAGAGGCACCGACGAGAACCTCCAACAGCTGGCCATCGCCCGTATGCGCGCGCTCGAAACAGGGAGAACTGCCGTCAACGTCTCCACCACCGGGACCAGTCAAGTCATCGGCCGCGATGGAAAAGTGTTGGCTCAGGTTGCGGTGGACACGACCGCGGCGAAGATCACCGAGGTCCCCCTCCGCACCGGCACGACCCTCGCCGTCGTGCTGATGCCGTGGCTCGGCTGGACACTCAGTATCGGAAGCGTACTCGCGCTGCTCGTCGTGTCGATCCGACAGCGGCGGTCGGATGCTCACTCCCAGGAAGACGGATGGATGAAGTTGTGAAACTCAAGATTCTGACCTCTGTCGCGGCACTCTGCGCACTGTTTCTACTCAGCAGCTGCGCACCCACCGTCCACCTCGAGCCCGCAGCAAACGCGAATGACCCGCTGTGCGCAGAGGTCACCGTACGACTACCGGACTCGATAGGCGACCAGGATCGCGTCTGGACGGACGCTCAGGCCACCGCAGCATGGGGCACCCCCAGCAGCGTGCTCCTCACCTGCGGGTCGGAGCCCCCGGCCCCCACCACGCTGCAATGTGTCAGCTTGGGTGGCGTCGATTGGATCGTCGACGAGGAGGACACCCCGAATCTGCGGCTCACAACCTACGGCCGAGAGCCAGCTGCCCAGGTGTACGTGGACACCACCACCCTGTCGGCAGACGCGGTTCTTGAATCTCTCGCCGGGGCGATCCAGCAGCTCCCCAAGACCGGTGAATGCACGGCACCTGTGACCGAAGACCCAGACGTCGTAGGCGATGAGACGGGAGATACCGCTCCATGAATCCCGTTGTTCTCCGGATTGTTGGTCCGACGATTCTCGTTGTCGCCGCACTCATCGCTGCGGTGGTCGGGCTCGCGATCGGTGGAGGAGCTGCACCAAGACTCACCAATGACCCTGGAGCGCTCGTGCGATGGGGACTCCCGGCCGCGAAGCTGATCGTCAATCTTTCCGGTGCGGCAATGCTCGGGCCCCTGGTGCTGGCGGTGTTCGCTCTCCCCTCAGGGGGGAAACCGTTCACCGTCGCGCTCGATATCGCCTCCGCCGGCGCCGCGACCCTCACCATCTCAAGCGGGGTGGTGGCTTTCCTCACCTTCCTGTCGTCGTTCAATCCGCAAGTGAGCCTGAACGCCGAGTTCGGTGCGCAATTGGGCCGCTTTCTTCTCGACACGGAGCTGGGACGATCATGGCTTATCAGCGTGATCCTCGCCTCGGTCGTGACAGTCCTCGCATTCGCTGTTCGCAGCAATGGGGCGGTGCTGTTCACGACCGTGCTCGCGATCATCAGCCTGATACCCATGGCCACCCAGGGTCATTCGGGTGAGCTCGCCAACCACGATCCCGCGGTCATGTCCCTCGTCCTGCACGTCATTTCAGCAGCGATATGGCTCGGCGGTCTCATCCTGCTCGTCGCCGCGCGACCCATCAGCTCTCCGCATGAACTTGAGAACCTGCTCCGCCGGTACTCGACGGTGGCACTCTTCGCGTTCATCGGCGTCGCCGTCTCGGGATTCGCGCGGGCGCTCACTGCCCTCGGCCGGTGGGAAGACGTGGCCTCACCGTACGGCATCATCCTCTTCACAAAGATCGGCGCGCTTTTGGTCATGGGCGTCCTCGGTGCCGCCTACCGCCGCCGACTCATCGCAAAGGCCAACGAGGGCCGTGGCGCCTTCTGGATGATCGTGAGCGTCGAACTCGGCTTCATGGGTGTCGCGAGCGGTGCCGCCGCCGCCCTCGCCCGCACCGCCGCCCCCGCCGATACGATCACGCCGCCGCAAAACACCGCCGCGGAGATCCTCACCGACGCACCCGTCCCGATCGAACTCACCCTGCAGAGATGGTTCACGGCGTGGAGCCCCGACCTCCTCTGGGTGCTCGTCGCCAGTTTCGGAATCGTCCTCTACCTCGTCGGCGTCCGACGCGCACGGCGCCGCGGGAATCCGTGGCCAGCCAGGCGGACGATCAGCTGGATTGCGGGGATGGGGGCGCTTCTGTGGACGATCAGTGGCCCGCTCGCCGCCTACGACGACTCGCTCATCAGTATGCGGTTCCTCTCCTTCGCTCTCCTCAGCCTCGCCATCCCATTGCTCCTCGTCTTCGCGGCGCCGATCACGCTCGCAACCTTGGTCATCTATGCACGGGACGATGGAAGCCGAGGACCGCGCGAATGGCTTCTCTGGGTCGCCCACAGCCCGCTGGCACGGTTCGCTCTGCGCCCCGTCGTCGCCGCGTCCCTGTTCGCTACATCGCTGTGGTTCATCCACTACTCCGACCTGTTCCGATGGTCGCTCTACGACCAGCTCGGAGGGGAATGGATGATCAGCCAACTCCTCGTCACCGGGTGCCTCTTCGTACGATCGCTCTCCCTTCACGCGTCCACGACGCCCGAGGGGCGGTGGCGTGTGACCTCACTCACTGCGCTCACAGGCCTTGCCGCCTTCTTCGGCATCGCCACTAGCACGCGCTCCGACCTCATCGTCGCCGAGTGGTTTGGCGCCATGGGGCGGACGTGGGGTCCCACCCCCCTCCAGGATCAGGCCCTCGCCGGAGGCGTCACCTTGATGATCGCGGGAACGCTCGCAATCCTCACCGGCTTCTCCGTCCTCCACACGAAACGCAACAACCGACCTGCCGGTAGCACCCCCGTGCCCGCCGTACGAAAGGATCCACGCCTGTGACCTCCACCCACCGCACTCGCTGGTTCGCCCGCACCCTTCTTGCTCTCATCGCACTGGGAATCGTGGCCGCACCGGCCCCCGCAGCTCTCGCGCACGACAATCTCCTGGACACCGTGCCGGGGGCAGACGAAACCGTCACCCGACTTGACGATGTCGCTCTCACATTCAGCGGGGAACTCATTGACTTCAGCCAAGCCAGCTTCGCCCAAGTGCAAGGACCCGACGGCCTCTTCTACGAATCCAGCTGCTCCACCATCGATCGCAACATCCTCACCACCCCAGTCGCACTCGGAGAAGCGGGCCTCTACACCGTGCTATGGAACGCCGTCTCCAGCGACGGTCACCCCATATCCGAGAGCTTCGCGTTCACATACGCTCCCAGCGGGAGCGAGCCAGGGCTGGGATGGGACAAACCAGCATGCGGGAACGAACAATCACGGATCCAACCGGCAAAGGCGTCGCCCTCCGCCGCGCCAACCACCGAATCTCCAGCAGCGGACACCCCTCCCCCGGCGGCATCCGCAGGCGAGAACGAGGTGGCTTCGATCGCGATCCCGCTCATCATCGCCGTGGCTGTCACAGGTGCCGCGGTGATCACGGCCACCGTTGTCGTACGGCAAGTGAAGAAGAAAAAGCACAACAGGTTGAGCGCCGACGTCCATACGGATACGAAAGCGTGAGCTTCGTGTCAGGGCAGGCGAACTCAAGTTCGATGCGTCAGATATGGGCCACAGATCAGAGATCACGGGCGAGTCGGCGCGACTTCGACCCCCACGAACGGACGATAGACCAGACGACGGGCAACGCGAGCATGGCCAATCTGCGCGCCCATGGCAGCAGAATCCACGAAACCGAGCTCAAGGAGAGGGCACAGTGAACGAACGAAGCTTCTCTGCGGCCACGGAAGCGACTGAAGAATGCGGGTGTGCACCCACGCCCGCCGAACGTGACTCGTTCTGGAAGCTGAGTGTTACTCGACGTGGCGCTTTCGGGCTCGGCGCCCTCGGCGTCGCCGCATTCGCTGCTTTCGGTATCGGCTCCGGCGTCTCAGCCGCGTACGCTGCGTCCTACCCGAGCTGGGACGATGTGCAACGCGCCAAGAACAACGAAGCCGCCAAAGCGTCCGAGATCACTCGGATCGAAGGGCTGATCCAATCTCTGACGCAAAAGGTCGCCGAGACTCAGGCTGCCGCCGATACAGCCTCCGACGCGTTCTATGCGGCGCAGCAGGAATACTTCGCTGCGATCACGGAAGCGGACAGCCTGCAGGCGCAGGCGGACGAACAATCAGCGATTGCCGAAACCTCTGCGCGCAGGGCCGGTCAAGTTGCGGCACAGCTGTACCGCAACGGTGGAGACGATTCAGCACTTCAACTGTTCTTCTCCGGTTCCGCGGCCAACGCCGATGAGCTCCTGTCCCGCCTGGGCACCATGGACAAGCTGCTCGAGTACAACCGATCGGTCTACGATGACGCAATCTCGGCGCGCAATACCGCCCAATCCCTGACCGATCAGGCGAAGGTCGCCCGCGACGAACGGGACCGACTGCAGCAGGTCGCAGAGCAGAAGATGATTGCCGCACAAGAAGCGGCCGACGCCGCACAGGCCGCGCTCGACGAGCAAGCCGCGAACCTCGAGACGATGCAGGCGCAGCTCGCCGCGCTGAAAGACACCACCACGCAGACGGTCGCCGGCTATCAGGCGGGTGTGGCCGCCCGCGAGGCAGAAGAGAGAGCCCGTCGCGAACGCGAAGCCGCCGAAGCCGCAGCCAACGGAGGCGGCAATGGTGGCGGCGGAGGCTCCGCCGGAAGTGGCGGTTGGGTCCGGCCCCACGGAGGCGGCCGCAGCTCAAGCTACGGTCCTCGGACCCCGATCTGTGGCTCGCAGGGCTGCTCCTCGAGCTACCACTACGGCGCGGACATGGCCAACGGCTGCGGTGCCGCGATCTACGCCGCCAACTCCGGAACCGTGGACTACGCCGGCGCCAACGGTAACTACGGCAACTACGTCCGAATCCAACACGGCGGAGGCGTCAGCACCGGCTACGCCCACATCAAACCAGGAGGCATCGTCGTCGGTCGAGGCCAATGGGTCAACTCCGGCCAGGTCATCGCTTACGCAGGTGACACTGGACGCTCCTTCGGCTGCCATCTGCATTTCGAGGTCTACATCAATGGTGGTTACACCAACCCCGTCCGATTCATGGAAGACCGCGGCGTCTATATCTAAAGCTCCGACACGGGATTACGAAGTGGTGCCGTCGACACGAGCAGTCGGGTAGAGAGGGCTGCTCCAGTCGTCACTCGCGACATCCTTGCTAGGGATCTCAAAGAGGGAGGATGACGCTGCCCATCACCGCCGTCAGCCGCGACATGATGTCGGTCCACAGCCCTGTCACCATCAGGAGGCCGAGGACGATCAGCAGTATGCCGCCGCAGACGTTCACCACTCGGATGTGACGACGGAGGAACTCGGCTGTCTTCGCCGCCCAACCGAACCCGAATGCGACCAACAGGAACGGGATGCCGAGGCCGAGCGAATACGCGAGGCCGAGGAAGCCGGCCCGGACAGGGTCGCCAGCATTGAACGAAAGCGCGATGATCGCGGCAAGCGTCGGACCCATGCACGGTGCCCAGCCGATACCGAGTGCCACTCCAAGTAGCGGCGCCCCTGCGATTCCGGCCCGGGAGCCGACGTGGAAGCGAACCTCCCGCTGGGCGAAACTGAACAACCCGAGAAAGACGAGCCCCATCAGGATGATGACGACTCCGAGGATGCGTGTGACTAGGTCGCCCCAGCGTAGGAAGAACACGCCGGCCGTGCCGCCCAGCGCGGTGATGAGAACGAAGACGACGCTGAATCCGAGGATGAACAGCAGTACGCCGACTACGAGCTGACGGCGCTGGGGCGCGACTGCATTCGTCGCGCCACCCTTCGAGCCCGGCGCGACCGCCCCACCAAGGAAGCCGAGGTAGCCGGGGACCAGCGGGAGTACGCAGGGCGACAGGAACGACACGAGACCGGCGAGCATCGCGACGGGGACTGCGAGCCAGAGCGCACCGGACCCGATGATGGTGTCGGCGTTCATGGTGTCTCCGCCAGAGCGTCCTTGACGAGCGTCGAGAGGATCGAGGTGCCGTCGATGGGTCCGATGATGCGGGCGGCGACGCGTCCCTGTTTGTCGAGCACGAGAGTCGTTGGTGTCGCCTGGATCGGCACCACCTCGGAGAAAGCGAGTTTCGCCTCGGCCGTGTTCACGTCGATCAGGCTCGGGTAGGTGATGCCAAACTCGTCGGAGAAAGCCTGGGCAGTGTCAGCCTGGTCGCGGGTATTGATGCCGATGAAAGCTACATCCTCGCCGCCGTACTCGCGCCAGACGCTCTCGAGATCCTTCGCCTCCACGCGGCACGGCGCGCACCCCGCGTACCAGAAGTTGACCACCGTGACCTTGCCGGCGTTGTCGGCACTGTCGAAATCATCGCCAGTTTCAGTAACGCCGCTGAAGACGACTGGTTCGCTCCGCTCGGCCACCGGGATCTCGACAATCGCGCCGTCGGCGGCCACATACCCGGTGTTCTCACCCTTAAGGAAGGAATCGCTGACCGGATCCGGCGCGCACCCGGTCAGCCCGATCACGGACACAGCGAGCATGGCCCCGACCGCGCCACGAACGGCACGAAAGCGGGGTCTTCGACGCATATTTCGAACCTTACACAGATCACCTATGCGTCACCTTTGCCTCGGACACTTCCCGACCGGGAATAGACTCGCATGCATTGTGTTATATACCCCTAGGGGGTATCTTTTTGGGAGTGAACGGCTACGAGAGCAACAAGGCTGATCTGCGTAAGCGGTTGAGCCGGGTAGAGGGTCAGGTGCGAGGTATCGCACGAATGGTTGATGAGGACAAGTACTGCATCGATATCTTGACGCAGGTGTCTGCGGCGACGAAGGCCCTCGAGACGGTGGCGTTGTCGCTACTCAGTGACCATCTCGCTCATTGTGTCGCTCAGGCAAGTGCTGAGGGAGGCGAGGTGGCTGCGGCGAAGGTCCGCGAGGCCAACGAAGCGATCGCTCGTCTCGTCCGTTCATAACTACTACGTCTGTCTACTCGAAGGAGCACATCATGACTGATCGCATCGAACTCGGCTTGAAGGACGCGAATGCGGGGTGCGCATGCTGCGCTGCCCCTTCATCCGTTGGCGCATCCGCGCCTGTCGCGGCCCCGGTCTCGGCCGAGATCTTGGTTGCGGGGATGACATGCTCGCATTGCGCCTCCAGCGTCAGCGATGAGCTGAACGCCATCGATGGTGTCGACGGTGTCACGGTCGACCTGAATGCCGGCGGGGCATCCCGCGTGATTGTCCACAGCGCCGCCCCTATCGATCCCACGGCTGTACGGGCTGCGGTTGAAGAGGCCGGCTACACCCTCGCGACCTCCCCGATCTGAGTCGCTATCCGTTTGCGCCCGGCTGATCCGGGTGCATCCGAGCAAGGAGTTTCCGATGAGCCAGCATGACCAGCACCACGAACACACTGCGCATCAGGATCACGGCAGCGTGCCGACAACGGAGCATGACCACACGGCGATGAGCCACGACCACGGTGCTCCCCCAGAGCACGCTGGTCACACGAGCCGCGGCGGTCACGGCGGTCACGGCGGTCACGGCGGTCACGGCGATCATGTCGGTCAGTTCCGGCGGTTGTTCTGGATCATGCTGGTCCTCGCGGCCCCTGTGGTTGGGTTCTCGATGATGTTCTCGATGCTGCTCGGGTACCCATTGCCCGACGCCGCGTGGGTGGGTTGGGTGTCCCCGGTTCTCGGGACCGTGATGTATGTGTGGGGCGGGGCCCCGTTCCTCACGGGTGCCGTGAGCGAGCTCCGTGCACGCAAGCCCGGGATGATGCTGCTGATCGCCCTTGCGATCACCGTGGCATTCCTGGCGTCCTGGGGTGCGAGCCTCGGCATGCTGCACCACGAGTTGGATTTCTGGTGGGAGCTGGCGCTGCTGATCGTGATCATGCTGCTTGGTCACTGGATCGAGATGCGCTCGCTCGCGCAGACGACATCGGCCTTGGATTCCTTAGCGGCGTTGCTGCCTGACGAGGCAGAAAAGGTCGACGGCGATACGACCGTAACGGTCGCGCCCTCGGACTTGCAGGTAGGCGATGTCGTGGTCGTGCGTCCGGGCGGGCGGGTCCCCGCCGATGGGCGCATCGTTCAGGGATCGGCCAGCATGGACGAGTCGATGATCACCGGAGAATCCCGGCCGGTGCGCCGCAGCGATGGCGACCCGGTCATTGCCGGTACCGTCGCCACGGATTCCGGAGTGCGGGTGGAGATCACGGCCATCGGTGAGGACACCGCTCTCGCGGGGATTCAGAAGCTGGTCACCGAGGCGCAGAGTTCGTCGTCTCGGGCGCAGCGGCTCGCGGACAAGGCCGCAGGGTGGCTGTTCTGGTTCGCGCTCGGCGCCGCAGCGATCACCGCGATCGTCTGGACGGTTGTTGGCCTACCCGACGCCGCCGTCATCCGCACCATCACGGTGCTGGTGATCGCCTGCCCGCACGCGCTGGGCCTGGCGATCCCGCTGGTCGTGTCGATCGCGACCGAGCGCGCCGCCCGCGGGGGCGTGCTCATCAAGGATCGTCTCGCGCTGGAGAGCATGCGCACCGTCGACACTGTTCTGTTCGACAAGACGGGCACGCTCACCAAGGGCACCCCCGCGGTGACCGCCATCAACCCCGTCACGGGGACCGACGCCGATCAGCTGTTGGCGTGGGCGGCCGCGGCGGAAGCAGACTCCGAGCACCCCCTCGCCCGCGCGATCGTCAACGCGGCAAAAGAGAAGACGCTCACCGTTCCACGCTCAACCGACTTCGAGTCATCCCCCGCTGTCGGGGTGCGTGCCCGCGTTGACGGACGTGTCGTGCAGGTCGGTGGCCCGTACATGCTCGAGCAGGAGAATGCGCAGGAGCTGCCCGTTGCTGACGAGTGGCGGAACGAGGGTGCGATCATCCTTCACGTGCTCGTCCACGGTCAGGTTGTGGGCGCGCTGCGTCTGGCGGATGAGATCCGCTCGGAGTCGCGCCATGCGGTCGACGCGCTCCATGAGCGCAGTGTGCAGGTGGTCATGATCACCGGTGATGCGGACGCGGTCGCCGCCTCCGTGGCGGGCGAACTCGGCATCGACCGGTACTTCGCCGGGGTACGCCCCGAGGACAAAGCGTCGAAGGTGAAAGAGCTTCAGGGCGAAGGTCGAAAGGTCGCCATGGTTGGTGACGGGGTGAACGATGCCCCCGCGCTGGCGCAGGCGGACGTCGGTATTGCGATCGGGGCGGGAACCGATGTCGCAATTGCGTCTGCGGGGGTCATCCTCGCCAGCGACGACCCCCGGTCGGTGATCTCCGTGATTGAGCTGTCGCGGGCCAGTTACCGGAAGATGAAACAGAACCTCTGGTGGGCCGCCGGGTACAACCTTCTCTCGGTGCCGTTGGCTGCCGGTGCGCTCGCCCCCGTCGGGTTCGTGTTGCCGATGTCGGTCGGTGCAGTGTTGATGTCACTATCCACGATCGTTGTCGCGCTGAATGCGCAGTTGCTGCGACGGCTGAACCTCAGCCCGGACGCCGTCGTCGACAAGTAGGCGCATGGGCGGCGGCGACGTACCCTGGAAGAAAGGGAGGTGGGACAGTGTTGACGACGATCGCACGGCGCGTGCATGACCAGCGCACCCTCACCCGCACCCTCCTGACCGTCGTCGCCGTCGCCTTTTCCGTGATCTTCGGGCTTCTGGCGATGCACTCGATGAACACGCACACCATGCCCTCCGGGCACAGCGAAACCATCGCGGTCGCACCCGCGCATGCCGACGCTCACCCCGCACACGCCTCAGGCGAAGCTGCAGCGATGGATGAGACGGGCTGTGCGACGTGCTCTGACGATCACGGCATGTCGTGGATGGCCTGCGTTCTCGCGCTCCTCATCGCCGTAGTGCTGGTCACCCGGCCGCCCGCCTGGTGGCGCTCACTCACCGAAACCCCTGGTCCGCTCCTTTCACGTTTTGCGCTTCGCGGCGCGCTGTACCCGCTGCGGCCGCCGTCTCTCACCGTTCTCTGCATCAGTCGCACCTGATGGCTGGCATGCCCGTTCTATGGGCAACGCCCCCTCGCCCAGCCTGTCTCGCTGGGCACCATCATCGACTCTTGGAGAGAACCATCATGAAGACCCGTTTTGCGGCGACCGCCGCACTCACTCTCACTGCTGTGCTCGCCCTTGCCGGCTGCGCTGGAAACACCTCCGGCGGAGGCGATATGCCCGGCATGAATCACGAGAGCAGCAGCTCCGCCCCGGCGTCGGCGGACGCCAATGACGCCGACATCATGTTCGCCAGCATGATGAAGGAGCACCACGCTCAGGCCATCGAGATGTCTGACATGCTCCTCAGCAAGGACGGCGTCAACGAGCGCGTCGCCGCCCTCGCGGAAGAGATCAAGGCAGCGCAGGGCCCCGAAATCCAGAAGATGGAGCAGTGGCTCGAAGAGTGGGGCGCTGATACCTCCAACATGGAAGGCATGGACCACGGCGGCGGCATGATGTCCGACGACGACATGCAGGCCCTCGAAGATGCCACCGGGGCGGACGCCAGCCGTCTGTTCCTCGAGCAGATGATCGAGCACCACCAGGGTGCCGTCGAAATGGCCCAAGACGAAGTCGACAACGGCCAGAACAGTGACGCGGTCGCCCTGGCCGAGACGATCATCGAGGCACAGACCACGGAGATCGCCACGATGAAAGACCTCCTCGACACACTCTGATCTACCTTCGGGGGTGCGGCGCTCGCCCGCACCCCCGAACTGGCCTTCTCGCAGTAACCCACGCCACCGCGCTGGTGCCATGTCGCGACTCTCATTCGCGTACCGCTCGCGCACCTGCATGCATTTCTTCACGTCGGAGTCTCATGAACCGCCACTCGCCCCTACCCGCTTTCGCGATCGCTCTCGCAGCCGTCGCCCTCACCGGCTGCGCCGTGCCGCAGGCCTCCGGCACCAACGCGGTCCCCCCCGTTATCCAACACATTCACGGTGTTGCCGCTGACCCCCGCGGTGAGGACCTCTTCATAGCCACCCACGGAGGACTCTTCACCCTCACTCCTGAAGGTGCGATCGCCGGTCCCATCGGAGGCCACGATTTCGATGCGATGGGCTTTACCGTCCTCGACGACGCCCTCTTCGCATCCGGCCACCCGGGCACACAGACACCCGCAGAGCTCGGCTCCCCGAACCTAGGTGTCATTCGTAGTGACGACTTCGGCGAATCGTGGTCACCGATCGCCCTCACTGGCAGTACGGACTTCCATGTCCTCACCGCCGGACCAGACGGCACTCTCTACGGGATCGCCTCCGATGGCGTCGATCTGCTCATCAGCACTGACGACGGTCTCGAATGGACCCGCGGCGCAACACTTGCCGCGGCAGACCTCGCCGCCACCGGCGACGGTCTCTACGCCGCCGCGGAAGAAGGACTGCTCCTCAGCACCGACAACGGCGCCACCTTCACCCCCGTCGCCGACGCCCCGCTGCTCTACACACTCGACGCCAAACCCAATGGCTCGCTCGCAGGAGTCGGAACCGACGGTGCCCTCTGGTCACAGAACACCGAAGGAACATGGCAACGCCTCGACCCGCTTCAAGGGGCCGCTCAGGCCTTCACCGCGATCGATGACGAACGCTTCATCGTTGTCGACGACCGCGGCATCGTCCAGATCACAGCCGACGACACAACCATCCTCGCCCCCGCCCGGTAGAGAAGGCCACCACCAGAACGGCCACCCATGGTCCCCCGCCGCAATCCCTTCCGACGCATATCCGTCTTCATCGCGTGCGCCACAGTCCTCGCCCTGCTTCTCGCCCTTGCGAGCTTCTACCTCATCGGAGCCATATTCAGATGACCCGCCACCTGCACCCAGCTCGGCACCGTCCACGAGCACACGTTCCCACGCGCACCAGCCACATGTCCCCACAGCGGCGTCACGATCGCCTCGTACGTATCGGGGCCTTCCTTCTCCTGGCCGCCGTCGCACTGATCGCAACTCATCTCCTCATCGACACAACCGTTCCAGACCAACGGTCACTCTGGGCATACACGCTCGGAAGCTACGAAACAGCGTTCATCCTCGCGATCGTCGGACTGGCGCTCGTGCTGCGTGAACCCCCGGGAGGCGCGGATGAATCTCAATGACTACTGGACCAACGCCTTTTGGTCCGTCATCCCCACGATCGCCGTCGTCGCAGCATTCTGGTTCGTCCTGCGGTCCATCATCAGAGCCGACCGCAACGAACGAAAAGCACACGCCAAGATCGAGCAACAACTCCGCGCGGAACGAAACCATCCTCGCCAACTCGCATCGGCGGACGACGAGCGAGACCCGCTACCTGAACGCCGGAAACGTCTGCCGAAAGCAGATACCGGCGAACGTTAACGGCGGGCGCACGATGACGGGCGACGCGAACTCGCCGGAAACGATCGTTTTCGGCGGGTCGTCTGCTGCACGCTCCCTCCTGCTGTGCTCACTCGCGTCTTCAGCGGGAGATTTTGGAAAGCGGAGATGGGTCCGAGGCCTCGCTTGCGGCACCACCAGTAGAACCGAATGCGAAACCACGCCGCAAACGATCGTGTACGGCGGGCGGCACCGAACCGTGAGGTTGCTCAACATTTTCTTGCGAGAGGCGAGGGGAAGTCTGCAATGTCGGACATATGAGGGATCGTGGTGACTATGAGCTGACCAGGATCGTGAGGGAACGCTATGACCGGTAACGACGAGCCCGAAGGGCATTCGTCCCCCGATGGCGTTCCTACTCTCATCGCGTGGGCAACGGATCAGGCCTGGCTGGCCGAGGCAGACCGCGATCGCGCCGAGGAACGTTTCGACCGGCTCGCTGGAGACCGCGAACTCGCGACCGCACTCCAGGCCAGCGGATACCGTGGCCGGAACTACGATCTGTTCGCGAATGAGATCGCGAAGTACGGGTGGGCTGTCATCCGCGGGTGGATCTACAAAGGGCAGATTCGTGGCGAGGTGAAGCGAAAAGGCTTCGGCGCACTGGAGCCTGAGCCCCGCCCGGGCTCGATGATCGAAGAGGCCGAGAGCCTGGCGGATGAGACGATCGTGCTCGCCCTCACCGCGTTCCGAGACAAGGTGCTCGTCCCGGGCAAGTGGGACCCCGCCAAGGGAGCTTCCCTGCGCACGTTCTTCGTGGGCCAGTGCCTTCTGCAGTTCAGCAACGTCTACAAGCGTTGGCGTCGAGAAGAGCTGCGTTCATATGCGGAGCCGCAGGCTCCGCCGCCCGCAGCGGCCTGGGCCGACGACTTCGAGGAGGGTCCGTCGACGTCGGCTGCTCCCGACGCGAGCGAGGCGGCGCACATCAAGGACGAGCTGCGTCGTGCATTCGGGAGCATCAAGGACGAGCGTGTCCGCTCAGCCTTTTATCTGAACGTGACGCATGGCTTCACGCACGCGGAGATCGGCGAGAAGCTTGGCATGACCGCGAAAGCGGTGGAGTCGGCGATCGCGCGCGCACGTCAGCAAGTACGACAGAACCGGGAGTCCGCATGAGCAGTGAATTTCGAGGCAAGATCGAGCGCTCGTCCTTCGGGACCCAGAACGCGAAGGCGGCACGCCGAACCGTTTCCGCCAACAAAGCGCAGTCGCTCGTCTCGCGATCGATGACGGGCAAGACTCAATCGAAGCAGTTGAGAGGCCGCGAGGGGAAGTGACCAGCGGCGGACATATACCGAGATGTCGGGATCACAACGGAAAAGAGCCGCCCCGCGGTAACGGGACGGCTCACAAGCCCTGAGAAGGTCAGGTCTCATCCAGAGCACTGACTGTACCGGAGTTGGCAGCCGCAGACTAGCGGCGCTCCATCTCATGGCACCCCGGCACCAATCAGTGAAGGAGTTCCCATGGGAACCGTTCGTCGCTCTGCATCCACCGGTCGTTTCGTCTCCAAGGCCGCTGCGGCCCGCTGGCCCGGAAAGACCACCACCGAACGTGTCGGTTCCGGCACGAGCAACTCGACCACGGTGCACCGCTCCGCGTCGTCGGGCCGGTTCGTCACCGAATCGACCGCCAACCGCAACCCGGGCGGCACGATCAGCCAGCGCGTCTAATCGAACCTGAGGGCCTGCACGTGCACACGTGCAGGCCCTCGTTGTGTAAGTCGAGGGCCTCCAGAACCCCGTCGGTGGCGGTCAGTAGTTCACCTTGTCGATGACGAGGTTCCCGTCGAGCATCTCGTGCGGGACGGGTCCTGCACTGGGGGAGCGGGATGGTCAGTCTCACGAGGTCGGGGTCCGCAACGGTCTCCGCGGACGCCAAGGCGTGAGCGCCCGGGACGGCAACGCCGACCGGCATCTCAATGTCTGCCGCAGCGCCGGAGCCGGCAATGTTCACCGGAAGCCGGCGGCGAGTACTGTTCACCCGAAGGCTAGTGGGGGAGCTTTCCCCTCGTTCGTTCAAGTCTGGCCTTGCGTTGCCTAGACCTTGCGACGGAAGCCGGTGGAGTCCCGAGTGACATCGGGCGACCAACGATGCGGTTCTCGCTTCACGTCGGGCCACTCGAGATCAGATCGAACGATATCCGGTCCGCGCCGGTGTGTCGGAAGCCCGTCGAAGCCGACCGGGCTGATCCTGGGCGCAGGCGACGAAGATGTGCCTACCGGCACTCCGCCTCCCTCCGGGAGTGATGATGAAGCCAGCTGAGATCGCACGGATGATCGCTCGTCGACGGTTCTCGAAAGAGTCGGAGCTGCACTGGGTGCCGCGTGATCATCGTTCGGAGACTGGCTATGCGAACAACACCTCGTTCGCACCGGTCGACCGAAGTCTCGGCCGTTTGGATTGGTCTGTCATCGACCCCATGAAGGTTCGAGTATCGAAGGGCGCCAGCCACTTCTTCACAGGATCTGAGTACTTCTGGAGTCGCACCCGCAGCCACGTGTGGTGTGAGTCTCAGTTCGAGCGCGACGAGTTGATGTGGCTCGATTTTGCCGGACAGGTCGAAAGGGTGTGGTCGCAGCCGTTTGGCGTGGTGTTCGGCGTCCGCTCACCGATGGCCGGTCATTGGCACGTGCCGGATTTCTTGTTGCAGATGTCGGACGGCTCCTACGCCGTCCGAGATGTGAAGCCGAAGGAACGCATCGACGAGTCCGTGCAACTGCAGTTCGATGAAACCGCACGGCTGTCGGCAACGCTCGGCTGGCACTACGAGGTGCTCTCCGGTCACAGCGTCCATGCGACTCGCGTGGTCGAATGGTTGTCGGCGTCGCGTCATGACCGTTGCAGGCCGTCGGCGGACATCGAGGACAAGATCCTCGACGCAGCTACTCAGGGCAAAACACGCCGGGAGTTGTGTGAGCTGGCGTCTCCAGATTGCCCGCTTCTAGCGTGCGCATGGGTTGACAACCTCGCCTGGCGCAGACTTCTCGCGCTCGACTTGTCGTCCGTATTCAATAGCAACACGCTACTGACTACCGCACATCGGGAGAGAACGGACGCGATCAGTGTCCGATGAACGCAAACTGAAGCTCGGAGACTCTTTCGAGATTGACGGCGAGAGCTGGGTCTGGGTCCACATCATTCCTGGCCTGGAGGTGAAGCTCCGCTCTGAACACGCGCCCGATCGACACCTGATCATGTCCGTAGACGAGTTCCTGCTCCAGGCCGGAACAGCCCAACGGGATCGCAGCGTATCTCTTCGACCGGACGGGGATGCATGGCCGACCGACGTATGCGATATGGAAGCCCATCTCCTTGAGGCGTTCACGGGCAGGCCGATGGATCCGTTGGCCTCCGCTTCTCGGGCACAATACGACCCTGCGCTGACAACTCAGAACGCACGCGTTGACGCGAAGCTGCTCGAGCTAAAAGGCACGTCACTTGGGCGAGCGCGCAGCACCTTTCACCTCCTGTGGAAGACGTACCAGCAAGACGGTGCAGCCGGGCTGAATGCCCGCATGCATCGCAAGGGCGAGCAGCGACTCTCCATCAGCCGGGCAGATGCACGGCTGGTGACGATCATCGATCGATTCCTCGATCGCCAAACGGACAAGTCGACGAGCAGCAAACGCCGGTGCGCTGTCTTGCTGAGGCGAGAGCTCGAGACCACTTACCCGGGCGATCCTCTATGCGAGATCAAGGCTCGCACCCTCCAGGGCTACATCAACGAGCGGGCGGCCGGCCGTTACAGCTTCGACAAAGCGACCACCCGGCGAAACACCGATAACAGCCCCAAGCGTCAGTACTACTCCGGGGCTGCCTATCAACTTGGGGAGCGATGCGAGATCGATTCAACGAAACTCGACGTTCTCGTCTGGGATGAGAACAGTGAGTTCCGGCCGACACTCACCGTGCTTCTCGATGTCGCAAGCCGGGTACCGCTCGCTTGGGCGATTCACGCGGACAGCCCTGGCGGATTCGACCATGCACTCCTGCTCGCCCGGGCTGTCATCGGGCGCAAAGCCGTACCTGGTTCGGGAGCAGCCACCCTCGCGGGATCAGCCACGTTGCCTTCTGACCTGATGAAGCAGGTGAACCCCTACCTCACTGACGATTCTCTGGCCCTCCCGTGGATCTTCCCGCGATCGATCACTATCGACGGCGGAGCAGATTTTCGGTCCCGCACGTTCAGAGATGCCTGCAGCGCGTACGGAATCCACAGGGAACTTGCCCCCTCCAGAACGCCGACGGTAAAGCCACACGTAGAGCGCAACTTCGGCACCCTCTCGACAGACTTCGCCGCATGGCTGGCCGGTTTCGTGGGGAACTCCGTCGCCCATCGGGCCGCCAAAGACGACCCCACCCTCACCCTGGATTCGCTTCGCCTCATCCTCGACAGCTGGATAACGAACATCTACCTGAACAGGCCTCACCGTGGCTTGAAGTCGACGAGCTCCCCAGGGCGCATCTTCACCCCGAATCAGATGTACACCGAACTGTTCGCTGTAGGACCCGGCGTCCCGGTGCCTTTCGGAGTTGAGGAGTACCTCGCGCTCTTGCCCACGGAACGGCGCATGATCGGTCGTGCAGGGATCGAACTCCACAATCGCCGCTACGACTCATCCCACCTGGAAGATCTCCGCAATCGCTCCCTCACGGGCGCTGAACCGGGATCCGCGAAAGCCAGGAAATTCCCAGTGAGCTTCGACCCCTACAACGCCAATGCCGTCTGGGTGCGTCACCCAGAAACCGGTGTGTGGATCGAGTGCTGGGACATCGCTCTGCGGGAGAAGACAGCACCGATGGTCGCCGAGATCGACATGAAACTCCTTGCCCGATACCCCGACGCCGCAATCGACGATCCCGACCGCCGCCGCGAGTGGATCGACCACGTCGAAAGTCGCGAACGAGGAGACAAACGGAAGCGCACCCAGCACAAACGGGAGCAACAGCGCCTCAAGGTCGAAGCGCAACGTGAACCAGGCCCCTCGACAACGACACCGATCCCACTACGGCAATGGGCCAAACCCGTCGACATCAGCACCATCGATTGGACATCCCCCGACATAGATCTCGCGCAAGCAGAGGAGCTTGATTCATGAAGATCACCCCACTCGTCCTCCACCATGACCGCAAGACCAGCCTTGCAGGGCTTCGAGAAGCATTCGACGCCGAGCCCGCATCCCCGCCGAAGATCACCTTCCGTCAGTACAGAGATCTGGACAGTGAAGCTCGAGAGCTATACGACCAAGCTCGCGAAGACTTTCTCCGGCTGACGCTGAGGGTGAAGACACGCGAGCAAGCGGTCTGCGCTCGCATTCTGGAGGACCTCATCCGGATCAACCCTCGGCTGAAGAACTCGCGGCGCGGGCTGATGATATCCGCGCCGATGTTCTCCGGCAAGACAGAGCTCGCTCTCCTGTTGGCTCGATCCGTAGAACGCAGACACGCAGCCCAACACCCCGACTACCTCAGAGACGGAGACGCACCGGTCGTCTGGGTGGAGATGACCGAACACTCGACCGGAAAAGCTCTCCTTGCCCAGATCGTGGAGTTTCTCGCCCCCACCATCGTTCTCCCCAAACAGATCGCCACCGACAGGCTGAGGAAGCTTGCCGTCGAGGCCCTCCACCGTCACGGCACGAAGCTGCTCGTGATTGACGAAGCGCACAAGCTCGGCGGGACTGAACCCTCCAGTGTCATCAAAGCCCTCCAGAACGAGTCTTGTGCGACCGTCGTCCTGGTTGGAATCAATCTCGACCAAGCATTCAAGACGGGCGACGGCCTGCAAGTCAGCGCACGATGTGACTTCGTCACACTCGACAAGATCGACCCCGCCGTCCAAGAGGACTTCGAACAATGGATCAAATGGGTCGCCACCTTCGACAGCTTCCTACCACTATGCGGGCACGCCCACGGCCTTCTCACCCGCAACGCCGGCACGCTAGTCCACGCCGCCGACGGGAAACTCGCCGTTCTCGCGATGATCGTGGACCGCCTAGTCGCGTCCATCTTGCGCGACGAATCGCGCACCTCGGAGACCGTAACCCGCGAGCGACTCTTCGGGGTTCTCGACACTCTCCGGCGCACCACGCTCAACACACACAACGTCACCCTTGACGACTTGGTGGACGCCGCATGATCAGCACGCAGGCGTGGGCGAAACGACCCAAGTGGCATCATCTTGAGACGCCACGCTCCTACGCGCAGCGGCAATGCCACGCCGCAGGAGTGCCGTTCGATTTCGCCGAGAGGGCGCTGACCAGCCGAGCGCAACCGAACATCCACCGCGTCTGGATCGACGATGAAGCGGCCGCTCGGACGGTCGAGGCGACGGCAGGGCGCCCGGCCGGTCATTACCTCCGCATGAAACGTCTAGCGCAACCGGACTCCACACGGGCCTATCCGCAGCGCTTCCTGTGCCGCCTATGCAGTGCCGGGGAGACGATCGAGCAGATTCCCCACGATCGGGAAAACTTCTGTCTCCGACACCCGGGGCAGATGGTGTGGGTCGGTCCCGGAACGGAACTCGATACCCAGGTGATCGTTCCCTTCGATCCCACGCTTCGGAACGCGGAACTCTCCTTCCGTCGACTCGTCGCTACTGGTCGAGTCACCACGCAACTGCACAGTCAAGTGTGGGCCATGGTGCGCGACAACGACATGCTCTCCGCCCAGAACGGAGAGACCGGGCAGGATCCGTCCTTGATGAGCGCGGTACGCGAGATCGATCGCCGCGCACATCTGTACCGCGCGACGGTGCGCGTTCTGCAGATCTTGTCCAATCGTTCGCACTGCGCACGATGGCGCACTCAGCCGGCGGCAGATCTACGACTCGACATCAACGCAACGTTGGGCATCGCCAACAGCGACATCCTCGTCGAACGGGTGGTTCTCTGGCTCCGACCCCTCCGCCGCCACACCATCCCCACGAAGTTCCGCCCCCTGGAACCCGCCCTCGACACCGTCGACGTCCCCCGCATCCTCGACGCCACCGCCAACTACCCGCTATGGATCCTCCGACACCCGAAAGCCATCTCCGAATGGGACTGGGATCGCAACCCGCCCACCCGAGACCCCTGGTCGGGAGTAGATGTCTCCCACAAAGCCTGGTGGTTGTGCGAAGAGGGGCACTCCTGGGAAGCAAGCCCCCACGTGCGAGGCTTTGCCGAAACGAACTGCTCATACTGCATCGGCATGGACTTCTGGCCTGGACATACCGACCTCGGCACCCTGCGGCCAGACATCGCCGCGGAATGGGACACCACCCCAGGAGTCAACCGCGGGGGCCCCCATCACGTCAGCGTCACCTCCGCACGGAAAATTAACTGGCGGTGTGCGGCTCGACAGCACACCTGGCCTGCCCAGGTGCGCTCCCGCACCACGCTAAAAAGCGGCTGCCCCTATTGCGCCGGCAGCCGGGCGATACCGGGTGAAACAGACTTAGTCACTCTTCACCCCGGCCTCGCAGCAGAGTGGGACTACCAACGCAACGACAGTTCCATCACACCGGAGACAGTCACCCCCGGATCAGACCGTGTGGTCTGGTGGCGCGGCCCCTGCGACCATAGCTGGGACGCGGCTGTCGGCGACCGTTGCTCAGGACACGGGTGTCCGTACTGCTCCAACCAACGCACCCTCGCTGGTTTCAACGACCTCGCCACCACCCACCCTCAACTCGCCGAACAGTGGGACCACGTGAACTCCAAGACTCCTTGCGAGGTCACCGCGGGTTCGGATTTCCCCGCAGTATGGCGTTGCGCGCTGGGTCACAGGTGGGAACTCCCCGTCTGGGGCCGTACGAAGGACAAGACGGGCTGCCCCGTGTGCGCGAATCGCGTCGTCTTGGCAGGATTCAATGACTTGGGAACTCTCGACCCTCACTTGGCTTCGGAATGGGACCACAAAGCAGGCGCGAACGACCGGACACCGTCCGAAGTGACCGTCAGCAGCCAATACGAAGCCCGATGGCGCTGCGTGAAGGGTCACACCTGGCCAGCGACAGTCGCCAACCGACACGCTGGCTCAGGTTGCCCCTCATGCTCCGGCCGCGTTGCCATCCCTGGTACAACCGACCTCGCAACGCTTCGGCCAGACATCGCCGCTCAATGGGATCCCAGCAACGACTGCTCACCGAATCAGGTCACAGTCTCATCCCACGTGAAGGTGTCATGGAACTGCCATCGCAACCACTCGTGGCCGGCGACAGTCAAGAATCGGACGTGCGGCCACGGCTGCCCCTACTGCGCAGGAAAGCTGCCCATCCCTGGCGAGAACGACCTTGCGACTCTGCGCCCCGACCTCGCCAAGCAATGGGACCCAGCGAACGCCCTCTCTCCTACCGAGGTCACCGTCGGGTCGGGTCGAAAAGTCATGTGGATCTGTGCGTGCGGATACTCGTGGCCGTCCACGATTCAGACCAGAACCCGCAGACCTCACGCCCACTGCCCCGAATGTCGCAAGTAGTAACAGGACCCGATGCGAACCTCGTCTGGGGTTTTACTCGTGGCGCTGAGTCCTCCTCGCATCCAGCGCTAGCTCTCTGTTTGGCGCTGACGCTGACACGAGCGAATCGGGAGTGATCGAGAGACTCGAGCTCCCGATTCGATCACTGACGAAAGCATCCCGGATCGGCGAGCACATTCCCCTCGTTAGACGAGTTCGCTCACCAGCTGCTCGATTCGCGCCTTGATGTCGTCACGGATGGGACGCACGGCGTCGATGCCCTGGCCGGCCGGGTCGTCGAGCTTCCAGTCCTCGTAGCGCTTGCCGGGGAAGAACGGGCAGGCGTCACCGCATCCCATCGTGATCACGACGTCAGAGGCCTGCACCGCCTCGGTGGTGAGGACCTTGGGCTGCTCGGCGGTGATGTCGATACCAAGTTCCTGCATCGCGTCGACGGCGGTGGGGTTGATCTGATCCGCAGGCATGGACCCGGCCGAGCGCACTTCGATACGGTCGCCAGCGATCTCGCGGAGGAACCCGGCCGCCATCTGCGACCGTCCGGCATTGTGAACGCAGACGAAGAGGACGGACGGCTTGACGGTGGTGTCAGTCATGTTTGCTCCTGAATGGGCGGTAGAGGGGTTAGCGGAGAAGGTCGTCGACGAGAACATGGACGCGTGCGGCGATATCGTCACGGATCGCTTCGACGCCTTCGCGAGACGCGAGAGCGGGGTCACCCACCGCCCAGTCGTCGTACCGAACGCCGGGGATGATCGGGCAAACGTCCCCGCAGCCCATCGTGACGACCACATCTGCCGCGCGCACCGCGTCGTCGGTGAGCGGCTTGGGATACCGATCGGCGGCAATGTCACCTTCGATGTCCGTGAGCAATGATCGCACATGGGGGTGGATGACGTCCGCGGGATTCGACCCTGCGGAGCGCGCAACGACCTTGCCGCCGCTGATCTGATTCACGAGTGCTGCGGCGAGCTGGGAGCGTCCGGCGTTCGCGACGCACACAAACAGCACCTGCGGGACGGAAGAGACGCGGTCTCTGGTGAGGTCAGCGAGGCGCTGCCGGGCGAACCTCTCGGTCAAGGGGATCAATGCAGAGGTGACGCGAGCAGTGCGGGCAAGGGACGTGTACGACTCGCGGACGATGGTGAGCACCACGTCCGCGTCAACCTCCGGAATCTCGGCGGCGAGCTCATCGGCAAGATGAGTCACGCGCGCGTCGAAGTCGGGTCGAGTGCTCGCATCCGTGTGCTCAACGCTCCACGGCTCACTCACGGTCGCAGGTGCGAACGAGTCCAGGAGAGCGGTGACCGCGCCTCGGCGGTTCGGGTTGATGCGGTACCAGACCCAGGTGCCACGCCGCTCGGAGACGAGGACATCCACGTCTTTGAGGACTTTCAGGTGGTGCGACACGGTGGGCTGGGAGACGTCGGCCAGTTCGGCCAGGTCGCACACGCACGATTCTCCGCGGGGATCGGAGGCGATGGCCGACAGCATGCGCAGCCTGAGCGGGTCGGACAGCGCTTTTAGCGTCGCTGCGACCGAGGTGGCAGCGTCGATGCCGATCGCGTGGGTGGCGACGGGACTGCAGGTGTCGCCGGTGGTCGTCAGTGTGACGTTCATGGCTACATCCTTTCAGCGGTGTACGGGTTGGTGTGGAACCAGCGTCGGGCCGCCCACAGGGAGACGTAAACGAGTCCGACGAGCACGGGGACCTCGATCAGTGGGCCGACGACGCCGGCGAGGGCCTGACCGGAGGTGGCCCCGAAGGTGCCGATGGCGACGGCGATGGCGAGTTCGAAGTTGTTGCCCGCGGCCGTGAACGCCAGCGTGGAGGATCGGGCGTATCCGAGCCCGAGCGCCTTCCCGGTGAACAGTCCGATGAACCACATCACGGCGAAGTACGCCAACAGCGGGAGGGCGATACGGGCCACATCCCACGGCCGGTTGGTGACCTGCTCGCCCTGCAGGGCGAACAGCAACACAATCGTGAACAGCAGGCCGTACAGCGCCCACGGTCCGATCTTGGGAAGGAACTTCTCTTCGTACCAGTCGCGGCCCTTCGCACGCTCCCCGATCAGGCGGGAGGCGAAGCCGGCGATCAGGGGGATGCCGAGGAAGACGAGGACATTGAGGGCGATCTGCCAGACCGAGATCTCCAGTCCCTGCGAGTCCAGTCCGAGCCATCCGGGGAGCACGGTGAGGTAGAACCAACCGAGCAGGGAGAAGGCGATGACCTGGAACACGGAGTTGATGGCGACAAGGACGGCGGCGGCTTCCCGATCGCCGCAGGCGAGATCGTTCCAGATGACGACCATCGCGATGCAGCGGGCCAGGCCCACGATGATGAGGCCGGTGCGGTACTCGGGGAGATCCGGAAGGAACGCCCAGGCGAGGGCGAACATCAGTGCCGGTCCGACGACCCAGTTCAGAGCGAGTGAGGAGATGAGTAGCTTCTTGTCGCCGGTGACAGCGGCGACTTTGTCGTAGCGGACCTTCGCGAGGACCGGGTACATCATCACCAGCAGGCCGAGAGCGATCGGCACAGAGATGCCGCCAACCTCAATGTGTGCGAGGAGGTCGGAGACGCCAGGGATGAAGCGGCCGACGAGGATTCCGGCGACCATAGCCAGTCCGATCCACAGCGGCAACCATCGGTCAAGGGTCGACAGGCGGCGGGTCGTCGTTGTGGGGGTGGGTGCGGTTGCGGTGCTCATGCGAGGAGCGCCTCCATCTTCTCTGCGATTACGGGCTTGGCGTGGGCGCCGATGAGCATGTCAACGCGCGCACCCTGGTTGTAGAAGACCAGCGTGGGGATCGAGGTGACGCCGATGGCGGTCACCGTGGCCGGGTTCTGGTCGGCGTCGAGCTTCACGATCTTGACCCGCCCGTCGTACTCGACGGCGAGCTGGTTCAGAAGCGGTGCGATCTGCTTACACGGACCGCACCAGGTGGCCCAGATGTCCACCACGACGGGGATCTCGGAGTCGGTGACTTCGTTGTGGAATGTGGCGTCGGTGACCACGATCGGGACACTCATGCGAGGACCTCCTGGGCATCGAATGCGGGCGCGGTGTCCGTGAGGGCCGCGAGGTAGTGCTGGGCGTCCTGGGCGGCCGCGCAGCCCGTACCGGCTGCGGTGATGGCCTGCCGGTAGGTGTGATCGACCAGGTCGCCGGCGGCGAAGACGCCGTCGAGGGTGGTGCGGGTGGACGGGTGGACGACCCGCACATACCCGTCGGCGTCGGTGTCGACGGAGCCCGCGACGAGCTCGGAGCGCGGGTCGTGCCCGATGGCGACGAAGACCCCTGTCACGGAGAGTTCGCGTTCCGCCCCGGAGACCGTGTCGCGCAGCGTGACCGCCTCGACCTTGTCCGTCCCGAGGATGCCGGCCACTTCGCTGTTCCAGGCGACGTCGATCTTCGGGTGCTCGAGCACCCGCTGCGCCATGATCTGTGAGGCGCGGAACGTGTCGCGGCGGTGCACCACGGTGACCTTCGACGCGAACCGGGTGAGGAACAGAGCTTCCTCCATCGCCGAATCGCCACCGCCGACCACGACGATCTCCTGGTCGCGGAAGAAGAAGCCGTCGCAGGTCGCACACCAGGAGACCCCGTGGCCGGTGAGACGCTCTTCGTCGGCCAGTCCGATCTTGCGGTACGCGGACCCCATGGCGAGGATCACCGCACGCGCCAGGTACGTGTCACCCGATCCGGTGCGCACCGTCTTCACCGGCCCTGCCAGGTCGACCGCGACAGCGTCGTCGAGAAGGATGCGGGCACCGAAGCGCTCAGCCTGCGCGCGCATCGACTCCATCAACTCCGGACCCTGGACACCATCGACGAAACCGGGGAAGTTCTCCACCTCGGTGGTCGTCATGAGCGCACCGCCGGCGGTGACGGAACCGGCAAGCACGACAGGGGCAAGGCCCGCCCGCGCCGCATACACCGCAGCCGTATACCCGGCGGGCCCGGATCCAATGATGATCAGCTCAACCTCTTGAATCGACATGCGTCTATATTGACACTTATCAATGCAACGTGCAAGCCTGGTGTCATACCAACGATCCGGCGAGTGTCTCGCCGGAGGAGAGAAGGATGACGTGACAGACCCTCAGACCGTGCTGTTCATCTGTACGCACAACGCGGGACGCTCGCAGCTGGGCGCGCACCTGCTGGCCCGGCATGCTGGCGATCGACTGATCGCAGACAGCGCCGGCGTACACCCCGCTGCCGCGATCAACCCCGCGGTCGCCGCGACCCTCGACGACCTCGGCATCGACACATCAGCGGCAGTACCGCGCGCCGTCACCCCGGACGACCTCGCGAACGCTGATGTGGTGGTGCTGATGAAGCCGGGCTTGGAACTACCCGGGCCGGTCTCCGGCGAGCTCGTGCAGTGGGAGTTCCCCGACCCTGCGGACTGGTCCGTGGACAGCGACTCGGTTCGTGACCTGCGCGATTCGGTCGATCTCAAGGTGCGGGCACTGGCAGCCCGACTGTTGGAGTAGCCAGGCCCCTCAAGGAAGATCCTCGCAGCGCAGGCACGCTCAACCTTCATCACCACTCCCGCCTGGGCGGTACACCTCAGAGCATGGCAGGCTTGCATCGACCTCAATACCTCTGGCCGTCGCGGCCGTCGCCTTCGGCGAGTTCAGACCATACCTAGACGCGTCGACAGCTCGCGCGCAGCTCGCGAGACGAGCGCGCCAAGCGCCTCAAGGCGGTGCCCGATTCGCGCCTTCGGGGCGCTTACGTTCACGGCTGCGACGATACGTCCCGTGAAGTCGATGATCGGCGCCGAGGCTGCCACCACCCCGAACTCGAGCTCCTCGTCCGATAGCGCGTAGCCCTGCTCGCGGATACGGCCGAGTTCGGTGTGCAGGCTCGCGAGATCCGTCACCGGAGAGTTGCCCGGCGGGGGAGAGTCCAGAACCGGGAATCCGGAGGGGTCAGCCTGGTCGAAACGGCCGACGAGGGGCTGATCCTGCCCGTGGTCGTCATACCAGCGTGCGAGGGACTCCTCGTCCCAGTCGCTCAGCAGCGCACGACCCGAGGGAGTGCGCCACGCGGCCGTGGTGGTGCCCGCCCAGCCGGTCGTGCGCACGTCGTGCGGGCTCAGCTCGCTAAGCAGCGTAAGCACGTTGCCGCCGCGCAGCACGCACAGGTGACTCGTCTCGCGCGTGGACTGCACAAGTCGTCGCAGGATGCTGCGCGAGGCGTGCACGAGCGTCGACGTGGCCGTGTGCGCCGCCAGGGCGTATAGCCGCGGCCCGAGCAGGTAGCGCAGCGACTCCTCATCGCGTTCGACGAGTCCGGTCTCGGCGAGCGTCGCGAGTGTGCGTGACACGACCGCCTTGTCCCGCCCGGTGAGCTGTGCCACCTGCGAGACGCCGAGTCCGCCGGAGCGCAACGCCTCGTCGCCGCCGAGCAGCTCGAGGATCTCGATGTCGCGTCCGAGGCCGGAGGAATTGCGGCGAGGGCCGCCGGAGGTGGTGGTCACGGTAAGAGTGTAGCGTCAGCGGTTGCCATATACACAACGCTCTTTGACGAAATGGCCACAAAGGCTACCGTGAGTCTCATCCCCGGTACCGGCCTCAACGACGAGACAGGAGCCCTCTTGACCGGATTCAACTGGGAAGACCTCATGGCCTTCCTCACGCGTCGCGCGGACGACATTCTTGAGCTCACCCGCGATCACCTCGTCGTCGTCGTCGTCTCAGTCGTCCTCGCGGCGATTATCGGCATCGGCCTCGGCATCCTGGTCCGCAACCGTCGCATCGCCCGCACCACCGTGCTCACGGCCGCCGCTGTCGCGATCACCATCCCGTCACTCGCCCTCCTTGCCCTCCTGAGCCCCGTCCTCGGCCTCGGGTGGCTGCCGACCGTCGTCGCCCTCGTTTTCTACTCGCTGCTCCCGGTGGTGCGGAACACCGTCGTGGGACTCCGCGAAGTACCGGTCTCGGTGCTCGAGTCGGCGCGGGGCATGGGCCTCGGCCCCACCCGCATCCTCTTCACGGTGCAGCTGCCGATCGCCTGGCCGGTCATCATGACCGGCATCCGTGTCGCCGCCCAACTCACGGTCGGGATCGCGGCGATCGCCGCCTACGTCGCCGGCCCCGGGCTCGGCGAGTACATCTTCAAGGGCCTGAGCTCGCTCGGTTCGAAGAACGCCCTCAACTACGCGCTCACGGGCACCGTCGCCGTGATCATCCTCGCGCTCGTCCTCGACGGCATCCTCGTGCTCGTCGCCCGCCTCACCACCTCAAGGGGTCTCCGTGCCTGACATCACAACGAACACCGGCGTTCTCACCTCCCTCGCGGCGCAGCAGGGCGGCGTCGACATCGTCCTCGACCACATCACCAAGCAGTACCCGGGTCAGCAGAGGCCCGCCGTCGAGGACTTCTCGATGCGTGTCGAGCCCGGCGAGCTGATCATGTTCGTCGGCCCCAGCGGCTGCGGCAAGACCACGACGATGAAGATGATCAACCGCATCATCGAGCCGACCTCCGGGTCGATCCGGATCAACGGCGATGACGTGCTGTCCCTCGACGGCAACGAGCTGCGTCGGCACATCGGCTACGTCATCCAGCAGATCGGCCTGTTCCCGCACTTCACGATCGCCGAGAACATCGCGATCGTGCCGAAGCTGCTCGGCTGGTCCAAAGCCCGTATCGCCGAGCGCGTGGACGAGCTCCTGCGCACCGTGCAGCTCGACCCGGGCACGTTCGCACAGCGATACCCCCGTCAGCTTTCCGGCGGGCAGCAGCAGCGTGTCGGAGTGGCCCGGGCACTGGCTGCCGATCCGCCCGTCATGCTCATGGACGAGCCCTTCGGTGCGACCGACCCGATCACGCGGGAGAAGCTGCAGGCGGAGTTCCTGCGCATTCAGGCCGACATCGGCAAGACCATCATCTTCGTGACGCACGATTTCGAAGAGGCGATCCGCATGGGCGACCGCATCGCAGTGCTGAGCGATCGCAGCCAGATCGAGCAGTTCGACACTCCGGCGCGCATCCTCGCCGAGCCTGCCAACGACTATGTACGATCGTTCATCGGCGAGGGGGCCGCCCTGAAGCGTCTCGCTCTGATCCCGGTGACGGACGCGCGAATCGGATCCGCGGATGCCGCAGCCCCGGCCGTCACGGTCGACGAGCACTCCTCGCTGCGCGAGGCCCTCGACACCCTGGTGCTGACCGGCGCCGCGCGCGTCAACGTCACCCGCGCCGGGGCGGTCGTCGGCTCGATCGACCAGGCGGCCATCTCGGCAGCGCTGGGCTCCGAAGGCCCCGCGCGTCGCGCCGAGGAGGCGTGACCGTGACCGGCCCCCAGGTCGTGCCCTCCGCGACCACGATGCTGCGCACGCAGTCCGCGCCCCGACGCGGCATGCCCGTGCTGCTGCGCCGCCTGATGCCGCTCATCGTCGTCGCGGTCGTGCTGGTGCTCACCTACGTGTGGGTGTCGAGCCTCGACCTCGACTCGATCGAGCAGCGCACGCTCAACGCCGACTACATCACGGCCCGCATCGGCGAGCACCTCGTGCTGTCGATCATCGCCTCCGTGCTCGTGGCTGTGCTGGCGATCCCCGCCGGCATCGCGGTGAGCCGCTCCCGATCGAAGGTGTTCCGCGGCGTCGTGATCGGCATCGCGAACATCGGTCAGGCGACGCCGGCGATCGGCGTCGTGATCCTGCTCGCAATCGTCTGGCAGACGGGATTCACGACGGCACTGCTCGCACTCGTGATCTACTCCTTCCTGCCCGTGCTGCAGAACACGATCGCGGGCCTCGCCCAGGTCGATCCCAGCATCCGCGAGTCGGCCCGGGGCATGGGCATGACCCCGTCACAGGTTCTGCGCCGAGTGGAGCTGCCGCTCGCCTCGCCCGTGATCCTCGCGGGACTCCGCACCGCGCTCGTCTTCGCGGTCGGTGTGGCCACGGTCGCGACCTTCATCAACGCCGGCGGTCTCGGCGACATGATCATCAACGGCCTGAAGCTGCAGCGCTATCCCGTTCTCGTCGTCGGAGCGATCCTCGTCGCCTCGATCGCCGTGCTCATCGACTGGGCCGCCGGCGTCGTGGAGGACATCGTTCGACCCAAGGGCCTCTGAGCACCACCACTCCACCACTAATTCACATGCACAGCACACTCCCTTCCCGAAAGGAACTTGCAATGAACACACGCACCATCGCCACCGCCTCGTTCGCCGCCATCGCCGCCGGCGCTCTGCTCCTCACCGGCTGCTCGTCCGGTGCCGGCGGAGGCTCCGGAGCCCAAGGCGACGAGCTGGAAGGTCTCACTGGCGAGATTGGCTCGAAGGACTTTTCGGAGCAGTACATCCTCGCCTACATGACGGCGGAACTGCTCAATGCGCACGGTGCCGACGTCGAGGCCAACACGAAGCTCGTCGGCTCCGCCAACGTGCGTCAGGCGCTCGAGAATGACCAGTTCCTCGGCTACTGGGAGTACACCGGCACGTCGTGGATCACGTACAACGGCAATACGACGCCGGTGCAGGGCGCCGAGGCGCAGTTCGATGCCGTCAAGGGAGCGGACGCCGAGAACGGCATCGCGTGGCTCGACCCCGCGCCGTTCAACAACACCTACGCCTTCGCGATCCGTAAGAAGGAGGCTGACGAGCTGGGCGTGAAGACGCTGAGTGATGTCGCAGCCCTGCCGAGCGCCGATCAGACGTTCTGCATCGAGAGCGAGTTCTCGACGCGCGACGATGGCTGGCCGGGTCTCAAGGCCGCCTACGGCTTCGATGCCCCGGACTCGAACGTCACGATGCTCGACACCGGCGTCATCTACACGGCGACCCAGAAGGGCGACGACTGCAACTTCGGCGAGGTCTTCCAGACCGACGGCCGCATCCCCGCCCTCGACCTCGTGGTGATGGAAGACGACAAGGAGTTCTTCCCCAGCTACCAGGGCGGCTTCACGCTCAAGCAGAGCACCCTCGACGAGTACCCGGCGATCGCCGACGTGCTGGCCGAGCTGAGCCCGCTGCTGACCACCGAGGTCATGCAGGAGCTCAACGCCAAGGCCGATGTCGACGGTGAGGACCCCGAGGACATCGCGATCGACTGGCTCGAGGAGCAGGGACTCATCTGATGACCTCGACCATCCAGCTCGGCGAGAGCTTCGTCGGCGACGGCGTCAACGCCGCACACATCAACACCGTGCTCGGCCACCGCGAGGGACCTGCGGGGACGGCGTGGGCCACTGCCCTCGCCAGCCCCAGCCAGGGGCACGTGCCCTTCGTGGCGGTGCTCCGCCCCTCCCTCCCGGTGAAGCCCCTGACGCTGTTCGTCACGAAGGCCGCACCGGCGGGTGACGAGCACGGCCTCCTCATCTGGGGCCCGGCGCAGGCCGGAGTCGCTGCGGGCGTGGCCGACGCCGTCGCCGACGGTGTGATCCCGCGCGAGGCTGCCGACACGCACGCCCTCATCGCCGCAGTGTGGGTCAATCCGGCGGCCGACGACGCCGACACGGTCTACCGCAACAACCGCGAGGCGACACGCACCGCGCTCGCGAACGGCGCGGCGGGCCTGCCCAAGCTCGACGCCGTGCTGGAAGCCCGGCACGCGCCGACCAATCCGTTCTACACCCCTTCCACCGCATCCGCCTGATCCACAAAGGACACGCATCACCCATGAGCTCTCCCACCCCCGTCCTCGACCCAACGCCGGTCGGGACCCGACCCACCGTCGGGTTCATCGGACTCGGCAACATGGGGTCAGGAATGACCCGCAACCTGCAGGCCGCGGGCTTCCCGCTGGTCGTGACCGATCTGCGCCGCGAGTCGGCGTCCGACCTGATCGAGGGCGGTGCCCGGTGGGCTGAGACCCCTCGCGAGGTCGCCGCCGCCAGTGACCTCATCATCACGATGCTGCCGACGCCCAAGCACGTCGAGGCCGTCGCCTCGGGGCCTGACGGCCTCGTGGTGGGGCTGCCGGACGGCGGTACCTGGATCGACATGTCGACCTCGGTGCCGGACGTGCTGGACGGTGTGCGCGCCGCGACCGCCGGCCGCGGACTGCACCTGCTCGACGCCCCCGTCAGTGGGATGTCAGTGGGCGCCGCGAACGGGATGCTGCAGATCTTCGTCGGTGGTGACGCCGACGATGTGCAGCGGCTGCGTCCCGTGTTCGAGGCGATGGGGGACCCGGAGCGGATCCTGCACGTCGGCGGGCCCGGCGCAGGCTACGCCGTGAAGCTCATGATCAACCAGCTGTGGTTCTCCCACCTGGTCGCGACGGCGGAGGTGCTGTCGGTCGGCGTCGCCGCGGGGGTCGACCTTGGCGTGCTGCGGGACGCGCTCATCGCGAGCCCCGCGAACAGCACCTTCGTCTCACGCGACGTGTTGTCGATCCTCGACCACGGCGACTACGACGAGGGCTTCGCGATCGCCCTCGCCTGCAAGGACCTCGGTCTCTCCGTCGATCTGGCCCGCTCGGTCGGGATGCCGGTCGAGCTGTCCTCCCTCGTCGAGCAGATCTTCCGTCGAGCCCGCGCGAGCTACGGCGACCGCGCCGGGGAGATGACGCCCGTGCGTCTCTACGAGGAACTACTCGGCCGCGACCTCCGTCGGGAGATGCCCGCATGACCGCGGCACGCGAGGCCGAGGTCATCGCCTCCGTCCCCACCGGCCTGCTGATCGGCGGTCAGTGGCGGGAAGCGACCTCCGGCCACACCTTCGAGGTGCACGACCCGTCGACGGGTGAGGTGCTCGCCCATGTCGCCGATGCGACGCCCGAGGACGGCATGGCCGCACTCGACGCTGCTGCTGCGGCGCAGACCGCCTGGGCCGCCACTGCTCCGCGACAGCGCGGGGAGATCCTGCGCCGGGCGTTCGAGCTCGTCACGGCCCGCGCCGAGGACTTCGCACTCGTCATGACGCTCGAGATGGGCAAGCCTCTCGCCGAATCGCGCGCCGAGGTCGCGTACGGCGCCGAGTTCCTGCGCTGGTTCTCGGAAGAAGCACCCCGCATCTCCGGGCGATACGCCACCGCTCCCGACGGCCGCAACCGACTGCTCGTCGCGAAGCGACCGGTCGGTCCGAGCCTGCTCATCACCCCGTGGAACTTCCCGCTCGCGATGGCCACGCGCAAGATCGCGCCGGCACTCGCGGCCGGCTGCACCTCGGTGCTCAAGCCCGCCGCGCTCACACCGCTCACCGCACTCCTGTTCGCCGAGGTGCTCCGCGAGGCCGGAGTGCCGGACGGCGTCGTGAACGTCATCCCCACGACCCGCGCCGGCGCGGTCACGGGCCCGCTCATCACCGACCCGCGACTGCGCAAACTCTCGTTCACCGGATCAACCGAAGTGGGGCGCCGCCTCATCGCGGACGCCGCGCACCAGGTGCTCCGCGTCTCGATGGAACTCGGAGGCAACGCCCCCTTCCTCGTGTTCGACGACGCTGACGTGGACGCCGCGGTCGAGGGTGCCCTGCTCGCAAAGCTCCGCAACGGCGGCGAGGCCTGCGTCGCCGCGAACCGCTTCCTCGTGCACGAGAGCGTGGCGGAGGAATTCACCTCGCGGCTCGTTGAACGCATGGCAGGGTACGTCAACGCCCGCGGCACCGACCCGGAGTCGACCCTCGGGCCGCTCGTGGACGAGTCGACCCGCAAGAAGGTCGCCGACCTCGTGTCCGGCGCGCTGGAGGACGGAGCGAGCATCGCACTCGGCGGCAGCATCCCCCAGGGGCGCGGCTACTTCTACCCGGCGACCGTGCTCGTGGACGTGCCGCAGGACGCCCGCATCCTCCAGGAGGAGATCTTCGGACCCGTCGCGCCCATCACCGTGTTCCGCGACGAGGACGAGGCCGTGCGCCTCGCCAACGCGAGCGAGTACGGGCTGGTGTGCTTCGCGTACACCCGCGACCTGAACCGGGCGCTGCGCCTCGCCGAGCGTCTGGAGACCGGCATGTTCGGCCTCAACACCGGACTCGTGTCGAACCCGGCTGCGCCGTTCGGTGGCGTCAAGCAGTCCGGCATCGGTCGCGAGGGCGGCTTCGAGGGCATCGACGAGTACCTCGAGACGACCTACATCGGCATCGCCGATCCCTTCGTCGGCACCCACTCCTGAAGGATCATCCGTGCACATCACCGACTTCTCCCTCGACCACTTCTCCCTCCGGGGCAAGCGGGCGATCGTCACCGGGGGCAACACCGGTCTCGGCCAGGCGTTCACCCTCGCTCTCGCCAAAGCGGGTGCCGACATGTTCGTTCCGACGCTGTTCGACGACGGCGGCGAGACCGCAGCTCTCCTCGCCGAGGCGGGTGTCGGCTACCGGGAACTCCGCGTCGACATCACGGCGGAGGGCGCACCCGCGCGCGTGATCGACGCATGCGTCGAGGCGTTCGGGGGCGTGGACGTTCTGGTCAACTCGGCCGGGATCAGCCGCATCGCCGACGTCACCGAGTTCGGGCGCGTGCAGTGGGACCCCATGGTCGCGGTGAACCTCACCGCCGCGTTCGAAATGTCGCACGAGGCCGCGAAGCGGATGATCCCGCAGGGCTCGGGCAAGATCATCAACATCGCCTCGCTGTTCTCGTTCCTCGGGGGACTCGGATCTCCCGCGTACGCCGCGACCAAGCACGGCATCGCCGGGCTCACGAAGGCGTACGCCGACGAGCTCGGCGGACACGGCATCCAGGTCAACGCGATCGCCCCGGGATACTTCGCCACCCCGATTACCTCCGAGACGCGTGGGGACGCGGAGGCGAACCGGCGCATCGTCGACCACACGCCGGCGGGGAGGTGGGGGGACGTCGCCGATCTCATGGGCGCGACCGTCTTCCTCGCGAGCCCCGCCTCCGACTTCGTCAACGGGCACGTGCTGTCCGTCGACGGCGGTTACCTGGTGCGCTGACCGCGGCGCCCCCACACCCTCAACGAACAGGACACCTTCCCCATGGTCACTTCACGATCCGCTCTCTCACGTGAGGAGATCGTCACCCGACTGCAGGAGATCCTCGGCACCGACCAGGTCGAGACCGAGGCGCAGCCGCTGCGCGAGGCGAGCGTCGACCGCTTCAAGAAGTACACATCCGTGCACGGCATCTTCGACGGTCCGATCCCCTCCGCGATCGCCTACGCGCGGTCCACCGCCGACGTGTCGGCGATCCTCGCGTTCGCGGACGAGAACCTCGTCAACGTCGTGCCCCGCACCGGCCGCACCGCGACCGAGGGCGGACTCGAGACGATCGTCGAGGATTCGATCGTGCTCGACGGCTCGCGAATGGACGCGATCCTCGACATCGACCCCGTCGACATGATGGTCACGGCCCAGTGCGGCGTTCCGCTGCAGCTGCTCGAAGACACCCTTCGGGCGCAGGGCCTCACGACGGGGCACTCACCGCAGTCGAAGCCGCTCGCGCAGATGGGTGGACTGGTCGCGACCCGGTCCATCGGCCAGTTCTCCACGCTGTACGGCGGGATCGAGGACATGGTGATCGGGCTCGAAGCCGTGCTGCCCGACGGCGAGGTCGTACGCATCAAGAACGTGCCGCGACGCGCCGCCGGACCCGACATCCGCCACATCATGATCGGCAACGAGGGCGCGCTTGCCGTCATCACCGAGGTCACCGTCAAGGTGTTCACCTACCAGCCGGAGAACAATCGTTTCCTCGGGTACCTCGTCGACTCGCTCCCGGCGGGCGTGGCAGGTCTCCGCGAGATCATCGTCGCCGGCTACCGCCCGTCGGTGGCACGCGCGTACTCCGAGGAGGACGCCGCGCAGCACTTCTCGCACTTCGCCGACGGCAAGGCCGTGGTCGTGGTCGTCGCCGAAGGACCGAAGGGCGTGGCCGACGCCACAGCCGCCGGCGTCGAGGAAATCTTCGCCAGCATCCCGCACGAGAAGGTCGACCCCGCACTGATCGAGAACTGGTTCGACAACCTCAATTGGGGGCAGGACAAGATCGACGCCGAGAAGCGCGAGATGCTCGAGAAGGCGCGCCTCGGCTACACGACCGAGGTATCGATCGACTGGTCAGGCGTCGAGGAACTGTTCGAGTCCGTCATGCGCCGCGCACGCACCGAGTTCCCGCGCGCGGCGGACCTGCGGATGCTCGGCGCGCACTCCTCGCACAGCTACCAGACCGGCACCAACTTGTACTTCGTCTACGACTACGACATCGCCTGCGAGCCGCGCGAAGAGATCACCGAGTACCACGAGCCCCTCAACGCGATCGTCGTGGAGGAGGCACTGCGCCTCGGCGGCTCCATGGTGCACCACCACGGCATCGGCAAGTACCGCACGCCGTGGACACATGAGGAGCACGGCAGCGCCTACCGGCTGCTGCGCACCCTCAAGGACGGGCTCGACCCGCGCGGGATCATGAACCGCGGGACCATCTATCCCCTGGACGACGTCGCCACGCCCGAGGCCGAGATGGCGACGCGGGCGTGAGCGCGTCGGCGGCGGGGTACGTCGTCGCGATCGACAACGGCTCGCAGAGCACGAAGGTCCTGATCGTCGACGGCGACGGGACCGTGCACGCGAGCGCCCGTGTCGCGCTGCGGCCGTATTCGTCGCCCGCGCCGGGTCGATGGGAGCATCCGGACGACGACCTGTGGGACTCGATCGTCGCCGCGACGCGCGCCGCGGTCGCCGACTTCGCGGGGGATCCGGCCGAGATCCGCGGCATCGGCCTGTGCACGATCCGCTTCTGCCGGGCCGTGCTGCGCGCTGACGGATCGCTCGCCCAGCCGGTCATGAGCTGGATGGACGAGCGTCTGCCGCGCGCGTACGAGCGTGAAACCGACGAGGCGGTGTACGTCACAACTTCGTCGGGGTACATCACTCACAAGCTCACCGGAGAGCGCCAGGATGCCGCGGGCAACGTACAGGGCAGCTGGCCTATCGACACTGCACACTGGGCCTGGAGCATGGATGCCGCCGAGTATGAGCGTGTGGGTCTGGGACGGGAGATGTTGTTCGACCTGGTCGCTCCAGGCGAGGCACTCGGCACTCTCGCCTCCGAGGTAGCACTGCTGCTCGGTCTGCCCGCGGGAATCCCCGTGATCGCGACGTCGAACGACAAGGCCGTCGAAGCCCTGGGTGCAGGGCTCCAGGACGAGGGGGACGCATTGTTGTCCCTGGGCACGTACGTCGCGACCATGACGCCAGGGGATCGTCCGCTGCCACCGCATCCAGACGTGTGGACGAACTTCTCGTCACAGCCCGGCGGATACCTCTACGAAAGCGCCGGAGTGCGACGCGGCATGTGGACGGTCAGCTGGTTCCGCGACGTCGTATCCGGGTCCATCGAGGCAACGTCGGAAGATGACCTCAACCGCGGTGCCGACAACGTCCCGGCTGGCGCGGGCGGCCTCGTCGCTGCTCTGGACTGGCTCGCGCCCGCGGATGAGCCGTGGCGGCGCGGGGCGCTGGTCGGCTTCGACGGCACGCAGGGACGGTTCCACATCTATCGGGCGATCCTCGAGGCGCTCGCGATCGAGACCGAGAGCGCTGACGCCCGTGCGCGCCGCGCGCTCGGGCGAGACCGTCGTTCCCTCATCGTCACCGGCGGTGGAAGCGAATCGGATCTCATGCTGCGCATCCTGGCTGCCGTATATGGGGTACCCGTGCGCACACCCCGTGTACGTGACGCAGCTGGTATGGGGGCAGCGATCTGCGCGGCCGTCGGGACGGGGCTGCACCCCACCTGGGCTGACGCCATCACTGCCATGGTGGGGACAGGACAAGAAATTCAGCCCGACCTCGAACTCGTCAGCGCGTACGGGGAAGTCCGTCAGACGTACAGACGAGTGATTCCCCGCGTGCGGACGCTGTTCTCCCCATAAGCCACTCACGGCAGATGTCCCGCGATACATGCAGAAGGGGAGCTCGCCCGAGGTGGAAGAGCTCCCCTTCGCGGGGCCGAGGTTCGACGTCCAGGTCTACTTGGAGCCGTATCCAACTGGGTTGCCCAGGGAGGGCGTGCGCGGCGTGCATGCACAGTCGGACAGATCCAGCTCGAGCTGGATGGTGACGGCGAGCGGGGTGCCGTCGCGGGGGTCTTCGATCGTGACGTTCTTCTCGATCAGCTGGTTGGCCATGTGAGTACTCCTTGGGTTGATTGCGCCCCGCGGGGCGCTGGGTGGTGGTTCGAGCGGCCGGTCAGCCGACGGCGACGCGGGTGGGCTCGAGCTGGATGACGGGCGCTGCGCAGCAGCTGCTGCCGGCCCCGTCGAAGTCTCCGGATCCGCCGCAGACGCCGGTGTCGGGAAGGACGAGCTCATTGCGCTCGGCGCCTGCATGGTCGCCCGCGAGGTGGGCGGCGACGCTGCGAACCTGCTCGAACCCGGTGAGAGCGAGGAAGGTGGGGGCGCGCCCGTAGCTTTTCGCGCCGACGATGAAGAAGTCCGGCTCGGGCTGGGTGAGGTCGCGGGCCCCGGTGGCGCCGATCGATCCGCAGGAGTGGACGTTCGGGTTGATCTCTTCCGCGATCCCGGCGACCGCCTCCAAGGACGCATCCAGGTCGATGCGCATCTCCGACAGGATGCTCACATCGGGGCGGAATCCGGTCAGCGCGAACACGCGGGACACCCCGTCGACCTCCTTGCCGTTCTCCGCGACGATGCGCAGCCCCGCCGCCTCGTCGTGGAACTCGGCGACGCGGAAGCCCGTCACCACCTCGACAACACCGGCTTCGATCACCTTGCGCGCTCGGGTGCCCAGAGCTGCACGCTCGGGCAGTTCATCGCCCGCTCCACCACCCAAGACGTTGCCCGTCGTACCGCGACGCAGCAGCCACGTCACCCGGGTGCCTGGGGTTCTGCGCGCCAGCTCGCTCAGCCGGAGGACGGCATGCACTGCGGAGTGCCCGGCACCGATCACGACCAGGTGCTGCCCCGCACACGCGGAGACATCCTCCGGGATGCGGTACGAGATCCGTGAGGCCGCGACCGCGGCCCGCTCGCCGAGCGCGGGCAGCCCGTCCGCCCCGGCAGGGTTCGGGAGCGTCCATGTGCCGCTGGCGTCGATGACGGCGCGCGCGGAGATCCGCCCTTCTGCCCCCTGCGTGTCCCGGGTATGCACGATGAACGGCTGCCCCTTACGGCCGCTGTCGACCATCAGATCCCGGCCCTTGCGGGCGACACCGGTGACGGTCGTCGAGTAGACGACGCGGTCACCGAAGACGCGGGCGAGCGGGTCCAGGTAGCCGGCGACCCATTCGGCTCCCGTGGGGTAGCCCGAGTGCGGTGCGGTCCACCCGGTCGGCTCCAGCAGACGCCGGGCGGCCGTGTCGGTGAGTTCCGGCCAGCTGGAGAACAGGCGCACATGCCCCCACTCGGACACCGCAGCAGCTGGCCCATCGCCTCGCTCAACGACCGTCACGGCGATGCCACGCTCCGTCAGGTGGGCGGCCGCAGCAAGCCCTTGGGGGCCGGCGCCGATGACTACGACGGGAAGCTCGTTCATCACATCTCCTCAAATCGAAAAACTTCAATATGAATAGCCTGCTCCTCCTATCGAAGTTTGTCAATGCGTGCGATACTGGTGTCATGAGTCTTCCTGCCACCCTCGACACCTCGACGTCCTGCTGCGCCCCTCGGGTGACAGCAGCGATCACGGTCGAGGACGCGGAGCGCGTCGCACGGGTGTTCAAAGCGCTCGGGGATCCGACACGGGTGCGCCTGTTGTCGCTGATTGCCGCCGGTGACGGTGGGGAGGCGTGCATCTGCGACCTCACCGCGCCGGTCGGACTGTCGCAGGGCACGGTGTCGCACCACATGAAGTTGCTCGCCGACGCGGGGCTTGTCACCCGCGAGCAGCGAGGGAAGTGGGCATACTTCGCGATCACCGACGGGGCGCTGGACGCCGCCGCGGACACCCTGCGTTCGGTGTGACGGCCCGGGCCCCGGGCTCCCGGTTCGGGGGGCGGCTTGTCGCGCTGTCGCTGGGGCAGGTCATCAGCTGGGGGGTTCTGTTCTATGCGTTGATCGTCGCCTCGCCCGCGATCGCGGACGCGACAGGGTGGCCCGTGGCGCTGGTGACGTTGTCGTTCTCGGGTGGACTCGCTGCGTCGGCGATCGCGGGCGTCGTTGTCGGGCGCTGGCTCGACGAGCGTGGGCCTCGGATGATCATGACCGTGGGAAGCATTGTCGGTGCGGGTGGGCTGGTCATCGTCGCGGCCGCGCCGAATCTTGTCGTGTTCACGGCGGGGTGGATCGTGGCGGGGACCGCGCAGGCCGCGGTGTTGTACCAGGCCGCGTTCACGGTGATCGCTCGCCGGTATGGAGACCGCCGCCGGGGTGCGATGACGATCCTCACCCTCGCGGGAGGATTGGCGTCGACCGTCTTCGCTCCTATCGTCGCCGTGTTGCTGACGGTGATGGATTGGCGGTCGGTGTTTCTTGTCCTCGCCGTCGTCCTCGTGGTGACGACCACACCGCTGCACTGGTTCTTTCTCGAGTCGTCCTGGCCGCCCGTCGTCCATGATGCGTCGGCCGATCACCATACGGTGGCGAGCGTGGTGCGCACGCGGCGCTTCTGGATGCTTGAGGCGTCGATGCTCACCTTGGCGGCGGCGCTGTTCAGCGTCACACTCGCGATCATTCCTCTGTTCACTGAGAAGGGGATGACGTACGAGGTCGCCGCTTGGGCGCTGGGGCTGCTCGGCGCCGGCCAGGTGATCGGCCGACTGCTGTATGTCGCCATCCCACACGCCGCCGCACCCTGGGTGGCGTTGGCGGCGACGGCGGGGCTGAGCGTCATCGGGCTTGCTCTGCTCGCGATCGTGCCTGGGCCGCCGTGGCTGCTCATCAGTATCGGCGTGGGGGTCGGAGCCGTGCGCGGTGCACAGACGCTCGTGCAGGGCTCTGCCGTCGCTGACCGGTGGGGCACGCGGAACTACGGCTCGATCAATGGTGTCTTCGCCGCACCGATCACGGCGATCGGTGCGGTCGGTCCCGCACTCGGCCCGCTCATCGCGGTGGCGACGGGGTCGTACTCCGCCATGGCATGGGTTGCTGTCGGGTTCGCCGGGCTTTCACTCATTTTCGCCCGCTTCACCTGATCTCGCCGCCCGGTCAATGCCGCCCGCCTCCGAGCTGCGAGACGCACCGGCGTGGACAGGGGTCGTTGATCCCGCTGCGCGGGTTGACGTGCTCCACGCTTGGGTAGCGATCTGCACCGCATCCCAGGGGGAGCCGAGCGGCGGGGTATAGGACAGGTCGAGGTCGCTGATCGCGTCTACGGACATGCTGTGGTGCAGTGCTGTCGCGAACGTATCGACGCGCTTGGATATCTCGGCGCTGCGCGATCCGAGCAGTTGCGCGCCGAGGAGACGCCCCGATTCGAAGTCTCCGGTCACGCGGATGTGGATGGGGGTGGCACCGGGGTAGTAGCGCTTGTGGTCGTCGGCAGTGACGGTGTGGCTGTGCGGTCGATGCCCCGCGGTTTCGGCTTCGTGATCTCGAAGGCCCGTGCGGGCAGCCACCAGGTCGAACACCTTCACGACCTGGGTTCCCAGGCTGCCGTGGAATCGCGCATCGGCGCCGACCGCGTTCGCGCCCGCGACTCGCCCTTGTTTGTGCGCGGTCGTGCCGAGCGGAAGATACGTGTCGCCGAGAAGGCGATGACGGGTGATCACACCGTCCCCGCCCGCCCAGATCTGCGGGATCCCTGTCTGCATCCGTTCGTCCACGATGACGGCGCCGCCGGCTCCGGTTCGTGCCCCGATTCCGGTGAGGAGCTCCACATTGGGGCGCACACCCACCACGACGAGGACCAGCTCGGCGCGACGCACGAACGGGGCACCGTCGCGGGTGCCCTGGACCGCGAGGAGCCCGCTGTCGCGGCCGATATCGTGCACCTGCATGCCCGTTTCCACCGTGACGCCGTTGCGGTCGAGCTCGTCGCGCACGAGCGCTCCGAGTTCCGTGTCGAGGGTGGAGAGCACCTGGGGTCCGCGTTGCAGCTGCGTGACCTGGAGCCCGCGGATGGTGAGCGCTTCGGCCATCTCGAGGCCGACGTACCCCGCGCCGATGATGATTGCCGTCGACGGTTGATGCTCATCGAGGTAGTTCTCAAGAGCGAAGGTGTCACCCATCGTGTGGAGCGTATGCACCCCGTCCGCAGGCCCGAGCCGGTCGGTCCCGTGGATACCCGCCGTCGAGGCGGATGCGCCCGTCCCGACGACGAGCGCATCGTAAGGAATGGCGGACTCCGCTCCACCGTTGTTCCGCACGGTGAGTGTGCGGGCATTGACGCTGATGCCCGTCGCGAGCGTGTTGGTGCGCACCTGGAGACCGGCCGCTTCCAGATCGGCAAGCGTGCGATGTGCGAGCGACTGCCACGGTTGCACCTCCCGCGAGAAGTAGTAAGGGATGCCACAGATCGAGAAGTTCGGGTATGCATCGGCAACGACGACCGTCACATCAGCGGATTCGTCCACCTCTCGGGCACGGAGCGCCGCGGAGATTCCTGCGTCACTTCCCCCGATCACGACCAGGTGCATGTGAGTCCTTTCTGTCGAGACCTCGCCGCCTGCGAAGCCTCACTGACGCGCGCGACGTCCGCGCACCTGATCATCGCGTCGATCACGGCACGATCCGACACCCGGGCGGGAAGATCAACGAACCCTTTCGCCCCCGTTAACCCCGCGTTCATATAGATAGCCTTCTATAACTACGTCGGATAGACAAGCATCTATGTGAAGCGGCGACTCGGCTGCTTCATCCCTCGAATACCTGAGATGAAGGAAGCACACGTGCGAAAGTCCACAGCAAAGATCTTCGCGTCCACCGCATTGGTCCTGGTCGGGGCACTAGCCCTGAGCGGGTGCGGCGGGCAGCCCTCCGGTGGTGACACCTCTGGATCCGGCGCGAGCGGGGGCGGACTGACCGGTTCGGTGAACACCGACGGTTCGTCGACCGTCGCCCCGCTGACTGAGGCCGCCGCTGACCTGTTCCGCGATGAGGAGAGCGGCGTGAACGTCTCGGTCGCGACGTCGGGTACCGGTGGTGGCTTCAAGACGTTCTGCGCCGGCGAGACGGATGTGTCCAACGCGTCGCGTCCGATCAAGGACGAGGAAGCTGCGGACTGCGAGGCCGCCGGCATCAAGTACACCGAGATCGTCGCCGCCAACGACGGCCTGTCAGTCATCGTGAACCCGGAGAATGACTGGGCGGAGGACTTGACCGTTGAGCAGCTCAACCTGATCTGGGGGCCGGAGGCGGAGGGCAAGATCACGAACTGGAACCAGGTCGATCCCAGCTTCCCCGACCAGGCCATCACGCTCTTCGGCGCCGGCACCGACTCGGGCACGTTCGACTACTTCACCGAGGAGATCAACGGCGAAGACGGTGCGATCCGCACCGACTACAGCCCCTCCGAAGATGACAACATCACCATCCAGGGCGTTGCGGGAGACGTCGGCGCGATCGGGTTCCTCGGCCTCAGCTACGTCGAAGAGAACGAAGGTGTCGTGAAGGCAGTCGCCGTCGACGGCGTGATGCCGAGCACCGAGACCGTGCAGGACGGCACCTACACCCCGCTGGGTCGCCCCCTGTTCATCTACGTGAACAACGCCTCGTACGTCGACAAGGAGCAGGTGAAGTCGTTCATCGACTTCTACGTCGCCAACTCCGCGGAGATCGCTGAGCGTGCACTGTTCGTGCCGTTGACCGAGGACCAGGTCACCACCGCCACCGACGAGCTCGCCTCGCTCGGCTGAGCACCGCACGCTCCATGACCGCCATCATTGAACGGCGTGGGGGTCCGGCTTCTGGCCGGGCCCCTGCCCCCGCCAGCAGTTTCGCCGGCCGCCGCCGCCCCGGCGAGTTCCTCATCAAGCTCGCCCTGCGCCTGGCTGCAGCCGTCACCGTCGTGACGACGGTGGGGATCCTCATCGCGCTGCTTATCCCGTCGCTGAGCTTCTTCGCCGAGGTCCCGGTCCTGGAGTTCCTGTTCGGCACCCGGTGGGCGCCACGCTTCGCGGACGCGTCGTTCGGCGTGCTGCCTCTGGTCACCGCGACCTTGTGGACCACGCTCATCGCGCTGCTCGTGGCGGTGCCGTTCGGGCTCGGGGCTGCAACGCTGCTCGCCGAGTACGCCCGCCCCCGCGTCCGCAAGGTTCTCAAACCGTTGCTCGAGATCCTCGCGGGCATCCCCACGGTCGTGTATGGGTTCTTCGCCCTGCAGTTCGTGCAAGGCACCGTCCTGCGGGACTGGCTTCACCTTCCAACCGGGGCGTTCAGTGTTCTCGCGGCGGGCCTCGTCATGGGTGTGATGATCATCCCGACGATCGCGTCGATCGCAGAAGACGCCATGTCCGCTGTCCCGCAGGCGCTCCGCCAGGGCAGCGCCGCGCTCGGGGCGAACCGGATGCAGACCACCCTCCGCGTCGTGTTCCCCGCCGCCCTGTCCGGGATCGTCGCGGCCGTCGTACTGGGCATCTCCCGAGCGGTCGGCGAAACCATGATCGTCGCCATCGCCGCCGGCAACCAAGCGCAACTCGTCACCAACCCGCTCGATCAGGGGCAGACGATGACGGGATTCATCGCCAACGCCGCGCTCGGCGACTCCCGGGTCGGGAGCCTCGAATACAACACCCTGTTCGCGGTCGGGCTGCTGCTGTTCCTCATCACCTTGCTGATCAACTTCATCAGCATCCGTTTCGTCCGCCGCTTCCGGGAGGCCTACTGATGTCCCCCACCTCGACGACCGCGACGCAGCCGTTGCGCGCTTCGGCCCCCATCGCGACCGGCCGCAACGGTGAGATGCGCCCGAGCGCACTGGCGTTCCTGCTGCTGTTGTGGCTCTCCCTGTTCGTCGCGTTCGCGGTGCTCATCACCCTTCTGATCACGATCTTCCTCACCGGGCAGAACAAGCTCTCCACGGCGCTGCTGTTCAACTTCCCCTCCGCCGACCCCGACGAGGCCGGAGCCCGGCCCGCCATCCTCGGATCCGTGTGGGCGATCGGTGCGACCGCCGTGATGACACTCCCGCTCGGGATCGCCGCCGCCGTGCACCTGGAAGAGTTCGCCGACCGGAAGCGGTGGTTCAACCGGTTCATCGAACTCAACGTGCAGAACCTCGCCGCAGTGCCCTCGATCGTGTACGGGCTCCTCGCGCTCGCGTTCCTCTCGATGCTCGGCGTCACCAACAAGAACATCGTCATCGGCGGGGCGTTCGCCCTGACACTGCTCATCCTGCCGGTGATCATCATCGCGACCAGAGAAGCACTGCGCGCGGTCCCGCGAGAGATTCGCGACGGATCTCTCGCACTCGGCGCCACACAATGGCAGACCACGTGGAGACAAGTGCTCCCCGCATCCGTTCCCGGGATCGCAACCGGCTCCATCCTCGCGCTCTCCCGCGCACTCGGGGAGGCCGCCCCGCTGCTCGTGCTCGGCGCGCTGGTGTACATCACCTTCGACCCGAACGGGCTCCTCAGCGGCTACACCACGCTGCCGATCCAGATCTTCAACTGGACCGGCCGCCCGCAAGAAGGCTTCCACGAACTCGCCGGCGCCACCAGCATCCTGCTGCTCGCCGTCCTCATCCTGATGAACGCGCTCGCGATCTTCATCCGCAACAAGTTCCAGAAACGGTGGTAACCATGAGCACTCCCACAGGCAGCGCCGCGACAGCGACGCACACGAACTTCCATGCCGCCGAAACACGACGGCTCGCCGCCACCCCCAGTGGCCTGATCCGCTGCGAAGACGTCAACGTGTACTACGGCGAGTTCCGGGCCGTGACCGGCGTCAACCTCGAGTTCGGGCGTAACGAGATCACCGCGCTCATCGGCCCCTCCGGATGCGGAAAATCAACGCTGCTGCGCTCCCTGAACCGCATGAACGACCTCGTCGACGGTGCCCGCGTGGAAGGCACCGTCCTCTTCCAAGACGAGGACATCTACGCCAAAGCCGTGGATCCGATCGAGGTCCGTCGGCGGATCGGCATGGTGTTCCAAAAGCCCAACCCGTTCCCGAAATCGATCTACGACAACATCGCCTACGGCCCTAGGGTCACCGGGATGAAAGTCGACAACATGGACGACCTCGTCGAAGAGGCACTGACCCGCTCCGCCCTCTGGGGCGAAGTGAAGGACAAGCTCAAGCAATCCGCGTTCGGCCTCTCCGGCGGTCAACAGCAGCGCCTGTGCATCGCGCGGACGATCGCTGTACAACCCGACGTGATCCTGATGGACGAGCCCTGCTCCGCCCTTGACCCGATCGCCACGTCTCGGATCGAAGACCTCATGCACGAGCTTCGCAAGGACTACACGATCATCATCGTCACCCACAACATGCAGCAGGCAGCGCGCGTGGCCGATCGCACCGCATTCTTCACCGCCCTCGCCGACGAGAGCACCGGTGACCGCACCGGCGTGCTCGTCGAATACGACCTCACCCGCAACATCTTCGAACAGCCACAAGACCAGCGGACCGAGGACTACATCAGCGGACGATTCGGATGACCGACACCGGCAGGGATGGGAACCCGCGGTTCGTGCTCCACGGACGCGGACCCGACGTACTGCGCGGGAGCTTTGCCGAGTTCCGCCATGCGGGAGTCCCCGTTACCGTCCACGCAGAAGTCGTCGAAGCGCTCGCTGACCTCGCGCACGACCATCACGCATCCCTCGTCCTCGGCAGCGGAGAACCATTCGAGAAGCTCGCCGCGATCATCCAGATCGCGGGTCCCGTGTGCGACGGTGCCCTATTCCTGGGTATCTCCGATGCGACGGAAACCGCGACAATCGCAGCGGCGATGAGTGCCGGAGTGCGCGGTACCGTCCGACTCCCCGTCACCCCGGACCGACTGCGCGAAGTGTCACGGCTGCATCCACGATCCGCCCCTCCAGATCGCACACTGCGTATCGGGGAATTGACGCTCGACGTCTCGCACAGAAGCCTGCGCTGGCAAGATCACGCGCTGCTGCTACCCGCACGAGAATTCGAGCTGCTGCATCAGATCATCCGCGCCTACCCAGACAGTGTGAGCATCGACGCTCTAGCACTTTCCTTCGGATCCGACCTCGAAGATCCCCACGCCTCAGTGCGGGTAGCAATGACAAAACTCCGCTCGCGACTGGCCGCCTTCGCACCAGCACAGGCGCTGATCGAAACTGTCCGCGTCGCCGGCTACCGGCTCGCCTCCTGAGCCTCGATGCCCAGTTCCTGAAGAAGGTCAAGAACCCGTGAGCGGACCTCATCACGCACGGCGCGAAGACCGACATCATCGAGCTCGAGCGGATCGGCGAGATCCCATTCCATGTAGCGTCGCCCGGGGAAAATCGGGCACGAGTCGCCGCACCCCATCGTGATGACGTAGTCCGCCGCACGCACGACTTCATCCGTGAGCGGTTTGGGGAACTCGCCCCACAGCTCAACCCCGACTTCGCTCAGCGCCGCAGCCACGCGAGGATGCGCTGTGTCCGATGGAGCAGACCCGGCGGTGCGCACGTGAACACGTCCGCCCGCGAAATGCCGCAAGAACGCCCCCGCCATCTGCGACCTCCCAGCGTTCTGCACGCAGACGAATAGCACCTCCGGGGTGTCCCGTAGTACCAGGCCTTGGGCCGTGGCGAGAGCGTCTAGGCGGTCCGCGGCGTACCGCGCCGTCATCGTCAACAGGTGCTCACGGACCCGCGTCCGTTGGCTCAGCAGCCGATAGCTTTGAGCGACGTATCCTGCGACCGTTTCTCGACTGAACGTAGAACTGAAGCGATACGCGAGGTCTTCAACCACGGTGCCAACCGCACGAGGAAGCGCCATCACGGGATTCTCTGGGGATCCCGCTGTCAGAGAATCGCTGCTGAGCAGACGTCCGAAACGCACCCACGCGTCGATCGTTGGCATCCATGCATCGCTCTTCTCGCGCCGGATGAGACCGGCCATCTGCAATGACCTGAGCGCTTGATCGACACCGGTGGAATCGATACCGAGTTCGCCGGCAAGGTCAGATTCGTGCATACCGGATGCCAAGGCGCTCAGGGTGCGCAGGGTCTCGGGGTTACCGAGTACTGCGACCTGCACCGCGCGATCCCGAGCCGCCTGCTCGTCGAGTGGTCGCCCGACACGGTGCGTGTGCTTCTCGCTCATCGGAGAAAATCTTCGACCGCGGCACGACGCTCGGGATGGACGGAGATCCATCCGAGCTTGCCATCCTGCACCCTCGTGACGAACCCGTCATCAAGGAGTATCCGGACGTGGTGCGTCACCGTTGGTTGCCGCAAACCGAGCATGTCCGCCAGCTGCCCGACAGTCGCACGTTCGTCCGCGGATCCCAGAATGATGCTCAAGATCTGCAGGCGAGTCGGGTCGGCGACAGCTCGCAGCGTGCGGGCAAGTTCCTCGGCCGCACCGCGCTCGAGCGCACCTCCGAGCCGAGGCTTCGGTGCAGGCTGAGCGGTCACGGCATGATTCTAGTTGCCGAACGTTGCGTGCTTCTCAGCTGTGCTTGTGCTTGAGTCGTGCGCGACGGCGGTGTGACTACTTTGCGAACGTGTCGCCTCGAAGCTTCGACGCGGCGTGCAACCGGAGGAGCTCGATACTGAGGGCGGCGCTTGCCGGGCTGCTCTGAGACAAGCTCTTCGCGGCAGCTGCAAGGGCGGGGCGAGCGGCGTCTCTCTCAAGGGCAATCAGCATGTCGACCGAGACTCCGAGCGAACGTCCCCGCCAGACAGCACCAGGCGTCTGCAGTTGCTCGACAAGGAGTAGGACCTCCGCGCCTGGGTTGGATGCCCGGGCGAGAGCACGTGCGAGGATCGCCGCATCAGCGTGGATCGGTCCGGGTTCGGGTCTAATGTACTTCCGACCCTCGGTCAACGTCGTTCGTGCCTGCTTGGCGAGATCTGACATACCGGTGCGATTGTCGCTCAATGCGCGGGTGGCAAGGTTGGACGGGTTCTCGCGGCTGAGCTCGTGCAGGGCATCAAGCACGATGGCGTGCTCTCGCTCGCTTTGTTCCAACGCAGTCGCCAGAAGGTTCGCAACGCCGGCCGGCATGCCATCAGCGAGATCTGCGAACTGGTTCACAGCGGCGCTGAGGAGTTTGCGTCGTGTCGCCGGGAACTCGATCCCGAAGTTGTCTAGGTAGAGGTCGCCAGCGAGGCTCGCGCCGAGGGCTGTGATCGGCGACTCGGCAGATTGAATGTCGTATCGAACGACGATGTCGATGACGTCATCGATGAGGTGCTCTCGACGCTTCAGCAGGCGTCCCGCCGCGAGCAGCCACGTGTTGCGCCAGTGACTCGATGGAACGAGTTCGCGCAGGTTCTGCAAGACGACCTGTTCGTCACCATCGGTGATCGCGCGAGCCGCCATATATTCCTGCAACGATCGCACTTCGAACTCGTACTTCGATGTCTTCGGAGAGACGAGCATGACCAGTCGTTCCGTCGAAAGTTTGAGGAGGGTCGTCGCGATCGACTCCGATTCACTCTCTTCGAATCCGGCCGAGCTGAGCCGGTGGCGAAGAATACGCGAGATCTCGGATTTCGTGAGGACAGCGTCCGAGTTCCCTGGTCGCTCAGTTCGTGCCTGCAACTTGAGCCCGGCCTGCTCGTGAAGATGGTCGATGTGGGGGCGCAGCGACTTCAGTTCCGTGAAGGCTTCGCTTTTCGCCAGTTCACGGTCGTAGACGACGCGATAGTACCGGTCGAACAGCTCGAATCGATCCGTCGGAAGGTCGACTGCCTCTTCAGCGAGAGCCGTCATGATCGTCACCTGCAACGGTGTGGTCATCAGTCGTTGCGTGACTCGTTCGTGGACCGCCGTGATGAGCCTTTGTGCAACCTGCTCAGCGAGGTCTGGATCATTGGCTGCCCGCAACGCGGTGAGAGCTTCCGAGTAGCTGATCGCTTCCGTCTCGGTGAGTTCAGACAGGGTGATCTGCGTGCAGGGAAACGCGTCGTCGAACTCCCGTCGATACCCCTGTGGGCGTGTTGTGGCGACGAAGAGCACGTCCGCCTTCTCCGAGCTCAGCTCGCTCACCAGCGCTGTGACCGCCTCGATGAGCCGGCTGCGGATCTTCGCGTCAGGCACCTCATCAAGGCCGTCGAGCACGAGGCATGACGGCCAGGTGCGCAACCAGTCCAGCAACGCACTCGGGTCCGACTTCTTCCCCCGAATCAGTATGGAATCGGCGATGTAGGTGAGCAACGAAAACGTCGACGGGGAGGATGCGATCACGGCCCCCGCCTTCGCCAGTTCGATCACGAACGGCCATCGACGTTTCTGCGGGTTCGGGATACCCGCCTTCCTGAGCCGTGTGTCGAGGCCATCGAAGGCGCGCTTAGCCCTCTCGCCGTACTCCTCGACGTTCGTGTCAGCGAGGAAGGCGACACGATACGTGTGGGCGATCACTTGGGCGATCGTGCTCTTGCCCTGACCCGGGCCTCCGACGATGACCACCCCATGGGGCCCACGGCCGGCGGTGGTTGACAGGTGGAGGTCGCCGATGCGCACCGTCTCGGCGGCGGTCATCCTCCGCGACTGGCCTTCCGCGTCCGCGGTCACGCCCGCCGTGAAGGGCAGATCGATTGCAATGTCCGCGAGTGTCACTTTCGACGCATCGTTGTACCCCGCATCGCCCGTTCGAACCCATTGCCGGTTGATCAGCTCGGCGACGGCGTGCCCAGCGAGCCGATCCGCCTCGAGAGCCGTCTTCTCGGGGAGCAATTCGGCGACTTGCGCAAGAAAGTCGCCGGTGACGATCTGCTCTAGGTATCGCTGTCGAATAGACGTGTGGGTGTCGAGCATGACGCGAATCTCGTCGTAGTCCCACACGTACCATCCACGCAGCCCCAAGTCTTCTGCGTTGGCGGCAAGAAGCTGGTCGAACTGGTCACGACCGCCAGTGTCTTTCGTCCCGGTCAGCACGACGTTGGTGGAGAAAAGCAGGTACTCCGGCGTCTTCTCGCCGACCCTCTTCTTTACGAGCCAGCCACGCAGCTCGGAGCGGACCTCGTCAAGGAACCACCGCCAGTCAGCCGTCGTTGAGACCGGTTTCTCGTTGTACTTCATTTGAATGACGCCGTAGCCATCCCATTTCGCGCCCGCCCCGACCGGGAAGTCGACGCGGCCGTCGAACGTAGCGTCGCGCTGCGCGTCCCTACCTGAACCAAACGGCCTGACACCATTGCCCAACTCAGCCTTCGCGAGCGCCTGGAGCATGTGCTCGAATTGCTGCCAGCCCATTCGGTTGAGGTTGTAGTGGCCCACGAAGTCCTTCCGGGTCAACGTCGACGCCGAACAGGCGCTCCAGTGACATTCTGCACCAGTGCTGTTCTCCCATCCGGTTGAACCAAGCAAGCAGAGGCGTTCGATAGCGTCGGGGTTCTCTTGGGTAGCGAGCGAACGCGCCCCAACCAGACCCGCAGGCGCGCCCGGGCCCAGCAGACGACGTCTGCGATCTCGCCGACTGTCATCGGCTCTATGGGATGCGCGCCGTCGATTCCCCGGGAGACCTCCCCTTCCAGCGGAGGCTCATCTACGCTGTCGCACATGGATGAAACCAAAGGCCAGCCACGAACCCGCCCTTGGCAGGCACAGCCATCCACCGATGCGATCGCGGCGTTCGTCGACGCCGTCGGCCGGTTGAACGCGGACGGGGACTTCATCGTTCGAGCGCTGACTGACCAGCTCCGCGCAGAGCGACCGATCGCGGATCAGGAAGAGCTGACTCCGCAGGAGGTCAGCTATCTCATCCAGTCCAAGGCGTTCACGCCAGAGTCGCTCGAGGCGACATCGATCGAAGTTGCTCGCGGGGGTCTTCTCGCGAGTGTAGCGAGCACTCTTCTGACGAGCGTGCTCCAGACCGTATCTGCTTCCGCAGCCGCTGGCTTCTTGCATATGGACGAAGAGTCGCTCTTTGCTGCCGCCGACCGCGGCGAGTTGTACATGGTCGATGTTGCACAGTCCCGGCGTTTTCCGTCGTGGCAGTTCAGCCTCTCCTCGCCGGGGAAACTCCTACCGCACCTAACCGAGATCATCGACATCGTAAAAGACAAGGGATGGATGTCGGTATCTGCTCTGATGGCGACGCCGCAGTCGACCATGGTCACCGACGGTCAGCACAGCCCTGTGGAATGGTTCAGGCGTGGCGGCGACGTAGCAGCTCTGGCCCGGATTATCGAAGGTCAGAAGTGGCGATAGAGCTCGTGGCAACGCAACGGCGTAGCGCGCACCGCTCACACGTCGTCTAATGTGTGTGGCCTCGAGCTGCGAGAAACTCCGTCGCCGTCTCAACCTGAAACTGCTCGTCGACGTAGCTTGCCGGAGTGAGGTTTCGGGTCACGAAGAGGGTGCTTAGGTGAAACTCCTCGCCGTCAGGGGGGTCGCCGATCCCGAGACGCGTCGCAATGCTCGCGACGTGGGGCGCTAGTTCGCTCTCCTTGCGGGCGAGCTGAGTTGTGTAGCTGGGCTTGGTCCCGCGGTCTCCTACCTGGTCGCGGAAGAAGGTGCGCAGTTGTCGCGCCGTCTCAGCGAATCCATGCACCGACGCAGGGTCCTTCGCCTCGATCAACCAGATGGTGCTATCGCCAGGGCGTCCGCACACGAGGTCGACCTCGGTGGTGAGAGTCGGCACGCCGAGCCGCGCGTGGTCGTTGGGTTTCACGCGGGCGACCGTGGTGTAGCCGAGTTCCTCTAGCCGGTTCTGAAGGAATCTCTCGAACCGAATATTGCGGCGCGCACGGCGGTCCGCAAGCGCGTTGCTGACAGGCTGAGGAACGTCTCCCGCCCAGGGAAGAACCCCTTGGAGGAGGTGGCGGTAGTAGACCTGAAAGGAGGTCAGCAGGTACTGGGGGCTGACAATGAGTCGTCCATCCGAATCTTGCACCAGCGGTTGCACGAGGAGCCGATGGCGCCGAGTGCGCGTTTGCCAGGGCTTCCACTCCACGGCTTGCATCTGGACGGCCGTGCTCGTGAGCATCTCGATGGCAGCTTCGACACGCGATCTTTGCGACTCATCCGCGCCCGAGCCCAGCGCATCACAGACCCACACTGTGGCCTCGGCCACGGTGACGTGGGCAGTCGTCCTGCCTGGCTCAAACGTCTCCCACTTTGCGAGCGCGGCGAGGGTGGAGAACATGTCCTGCGACGTCGCTCCCCATGCCTGCTGGAACGCATCTTCGACGTGGTCTTCTTCGTTCGCCTGTTGCAGCGAGTCGTCGTCTTGCGTGCCGTGCAGCCGAATGCCCGCAGCTGCACGGGTCAGTTCGTCGTTTCGTAGGCCCCACGCCGATGCGTCGGGATGCGGATCGTCGTCCACGGTCAGCTCGTACATCGGGCTGAGGGTGATGACTGCGGGCGCGACTTGGTGATACATCCGCTCGCTCAATGTGGTCGCGGTGAGGTACGCATCTGCGGCGGCAAGGAGACCGCTCCATGCCTGAGGAGTGATCGGCTTCGTCGCCGCCGGCTTGTCCAGGATGCGCAGGGCGGCTTCCACCACGATCTCGTTACATTGACGAAGCTGAAGTGTCTCCGCCGAGAGTTCGGCCGTGCGGGTGAGCGGATCCCATTCGGTCGAGAGATTCGCTGCGACTCGGGATAGATCGTCTTGCTGATGAATGGCGCTGTCCATCACCCTCGCCAGTTGCTCCATACCCGTCAGCACCACCTCGCTCCCATCGTGGCTCTTGATTCCTTCAGTCAGGGTTTCGAGAGCAAGGGGCGCAAGATGTTCGCGGATAAGTCGATTCGCATCATCCGCTCGGTACTCGCCAGGTTGAACGCCGGCATCGTGGAGTCGTCGCCCCAACGCCGCAACCATACGGCTTTCGTCAGAGGGTCGTAGACGCCACGGATCAGGCAGGTGATTGAGAGTGGTCCGTGCCTGCTTCATCTCCAAGATGAGAAAGGGTTTCGCTGTGCGCCACTGGTCGCGGAGCGCCGCTGCGGTGTCGACATCCATGCCTCCCGCGCGGAGCAGATCGAACACTGCGTCCGCTGTTAGGAGATTCGCCGCCTGCGGATCTCCATTCGCTGAGTCGGCGAAGCCCTCGACATCGATGCGCCACAAAACGTTGACCGGTTCGTCGATGGCACGCACATGCGGGTCGAGATACGGCGTGACCACGCCGGACGATTCACCCGGGACTGCTTCCGATACGTGGAGGTAGAGGACGTATCCGGGCACATCGATCGCCTGGTGCGCGGAACGCCATCGATCACCAAGCGCAGCGAAGCCGTAGATTAGCCCGCCGCATAAGTCGAAGACGAACCGTCGGTGGTCGGTAGATGCTGCCTCTAGAACCCCCCGTGCCACGGCAACGGGGGGTTCGGTGAGAGCGAGCGACCACCCGTCAACACTCGGCGCGGTGTTGACACCGCGGGTGGCGTCATACGTGGGGTCGCCTGCGATTATCGCGACGTTTGCGACGGGCCCCGGGGCGACTTCTGCCGCTCGGAGGTCTCGAATCTGTGGAAGCCCAACCCCGATGAGCGCCACTTCGAGATCCGATAGCTCTACCGCTCGATCCCACTCGGCCTCGCCCGCGTGCGCTTCAAAGTAGACGGCATTGGGTACCACACCACCCTTGAAAAAAGACTTGCCATTAGCTTTCCACGGCTCCCAGTAGTTGATCGCCTCCCACCCGAAGCTCTCAGGGAAATCGGGAGCGCTCAGATCCCGCGCGAATGCGTAAAGATCATCGTCGGACGTGGCAGTTTCCGCAATCCATGTCAGGTCTTCAAGCGCGAGTTTTGCCTCGCCGACCGCCTGCGGCACAGCGATGTGACCGGGCGCCGCGAACACCGTCAACGGGATGACCTCCGCGCCCGACTTGATGGTTCCGCGTCGCCCGCCCGCCATCCGCACCGGCACAGGGCCGGATTGCGCCCTCACCTGTTTCGCCAGCTCCACTGAGCCGATGTATGGCGGCGGCGAGGCCCCCAGGTCGGGGACGTAGATGACCGAGACGGCGATGAAAGTGGACGGATTCACTGGTACCAACCACTGAACGTCAATCCCTCGAAGCGGGATGGCGGCGCCTTCGCTGGAGGGCGGGGGTTCGATCAACTGGTGGGAGAAACGCCACAGGGCTTGACGGATCTGGTTCAGGCAAGAGCTCCGGAGGGCCTTTCGTGCTTGGCTGTCTCGGTCGAGCGCAGACACCAGCTCTCGGGCGGCATGAGCCATGATCTCCGGGATGAAGAGTGGCGGCACCCATCGGTGTCCACCCGCCGTGTCAGCAAAGCGAAGGAACCTTTCGAACGGACTGGAGAGACTCTCCACGTCGAACGCGGCCCTACTTGCGGAGTTCGTCATCCATTCCAACGCCCTTTTGTCAGCCTCACCGAGTTCGATGTGGTCGAGGGGATCCAGGTTGAGGAAGGCCCGCGTCGCTTCATACTCAACGTCCGGCAATGAGACCTCATCGTTGAGCTCCAGGTCCGGGGCTGGTACCCATGCGTCCGCAAGGTGGCGCACGCAGAAATCGCCGTACCTCATCGCCACGTTCACCACGTTCGCGATACCGAATCGAAATCGCCGGTGGAGGCGACCGTCTACCGCTTCCGCCATTCTGAGCGCACGCGTGAGGTCGGCGACCGGCCGTTCGGTGAGGCCAGGCACCGCGCGCAGCGGCTCAGCGCCGACGGCGAGGAAGACAGTTCGGGTGGGGTCGGTGGCGATAAAATCTTCACGCTCCAGTCCGATCCCATAGGTGGTAGCCGCTAGATCGGACAGTGCTTGGATCGACGGCAGCGGTTGGTACTCGTCCGGCGCCGGAGCGGCGGAGGCTCGTAGCGCAGCCGCGAAGCTGCTTCCCAATGTCACCGACCGATGCCTGTTGCCCGGGGACGTGGCGGCGGCGAAAATCAACGTCCAGAGCTCGTCCGGATCGTACGCTGACAAGGCCAGTTCGAGTGCGTCTGGCTCCCGTTGCACGGTGCTCACCGCCGACCGTTGAGATCGAGGCCGCTTGTTTCTACGAGTGTTTTTGCTCTTCCCCACGCAAGCATTCAAGCGTAGGCCAACGACATCCTCGTTGATTGCTACGCGTTGAAAGCGTTGCGCCGGGCAGGAAGGTGGCAAGAGTTGGGGAGCCGCCTTGAAGGCGCACGACATGCCCCCTACAACGCCGCTGCTCCCGGTCCAGGAGCGCTTGACCGCTCTCACCTTCGGCACCACACGGGGATGCATACACGCAAAAGCGCGCGTAAGATAATGCGTGTACGCACTAACTAGATGCCGCCACGAGGAGGCAAGATGGCTGTGAAGAAGAGTCGCACCCGTGCCTCCTCAGCTCGCGTCGCCGCCCGCGAGACGACTGTGAACCGCGGCACCGCGACAGGTCGATTCCTCGACGGGAAACCGAAGCTCGTCGTGGCGACCAAGGCCCCAGAAAAGACCGACGTACAAGCCGGTGTTGAGCGCCTTGCACAGGTGGCGAAGACGTCAAACGTCGACGTATCCGTGTTCAACGCACTCATCGACGAGCTCGCCGATGCCATGACCGACCGTCAATCGACCGAGCTGGGCCTCACAGAGCAGCAAGCCGACTTCCTGATCGAGTCCGGCGATTTCACTCCGGAGGAGTTCGCCGAGGCAGCCGCATTCGTCACCAGCGGTGGGCTCGCCAAACTCGAACGCGAGACTCACGTGCGCGCCCTAACCAACACCTACACCGCATCCGAAGTCGCAGCGCTCCTCGGCATCGATGCCTCCAGTGTGCGTCACCGCCAGAGCAAGAACACCCTGTACGGCTTCCGGGCGGGAAGGATCCGCCTCTACCCTCGATGGCAGTTCATTCCCGGCGAAAAGGTCTCGACGATCCCCCACCTTCCCCTGCTCGTCCGAGCGATCCCGTCCGACTGGGATCCGGCCGACGTCGAAGGCTTCATGACTACACCTCAAGACGACTTGCGGTCGAGCGATGAGTCTGTCGACCCCCAGGAATGGATGACGCCGATCGAGTGGCTGGCTGCCGCGAAGGATCCTGCACCCGTAGTGGACATCCTCGAAGACGCCGACATCACGTGAGCCCGTCGAACGCGAAAGTCCCCGCAACACCCCCGGCGCCGCTCACACTCGACGCTCGTGAGCACCTGAGATCATTCGATGGGATCCTCTGGCGGGTCTTCGCTACAAGAGGTCCTCACCCGCAGGCGTGGGATGAGCTGCGGCACTTCGGGCCGATCAGAACCATGCGCTTTGACCCGCATCCCGAGCCACAGCAGCATCATGCTGATTATGGCGTGATGTACGCAGCTGCTGGATCTACGACAGCTCTCGGCGAGGTTTTTCAGAAGGGCCGACTAATCAATCGGCGCGTTCGTGGAAACACCCTCGCGGCTTGGCGTCCGACGCGTGAGCTTCGGTTACTGGATCTCACCAGCAACTGGCCTGTAATCAACGGGACGACCTCTTCGATCCAGATGGGGCCTAAGCGATACACACGGAACTGGGCGAATGCGATCCATGACCAACTTGGGTCGAGCATCGACGGGCTCTACCACGTGTCATCGATCGACTTCGGCCCGATGGTGACGCTGTTCTCGCCTGCCGAGGACTCGTTCCCGCAGCTGCCGTTGGTGCACACCCGACTGGACTCCTCCAGTGCGAACGTGTACCTCGCGAAAGCCGTGAAGAGACTCGGCTACCGCGTCAAGAAGTAGAACCACCCCAGGACGGCAATCTGCGATCTCGGATTATCAGATGACGCTCGATCCCCCCGTACGCTCAGTGCTATGACACAGCGTTCCACCTTGCAGACTCTCAGCGGTGCTGTCGAAGGATTCCGGGACTTCGCGGCGGCGATCAAGAGTGGAGTGCCCACGGTTCGAAAGGGGTCGATGGCGGAGGAAGATCAAGCCCTCGCAGGAAACATCGTCATCCCTCATGCCATAGTCTCCGGGCTCGTCCTCACCGTTGCAGACCACGTATCCGCCTGGGCGGAGCTTGCCGCCAGCCCCGAAGAGGACGTGTTGCTCCTTCATATGCAGGCTGACTACACCTTGTTCCGTCCTGTGTTGGAGGGGCTCGTGGAGGTGATCTGGATTCTGGATGGTACCGATTCCCCTTCTAGAGTCCGCAGGGCACTTGAGATTGCTCGTATCGAGCACAGGCACGGGCTGAAGCTGACCAACGCTCTGCGCAAAGCGCGAACGCCGGATGACAAGACCGAACAGGGAATAGCAGCACTCGGACGTTTTCTCAGGACCACGGCGAGCAACCTCGGATCCGATCCGGAAGACGTTCTCAGCGCACCATTGATCGATCCCTCCTCGATCACAAGGAAGATAGCGAGTCGCGTTCCGGGCCCCACATTGCAGACCTTCAACTATTGGGCGATAACCTCGGCCCACGCGCACGGGCAGTTCATCACCACTCTGCGCCACGCGATCGAGACGCCCCCATCTACGCCTCAGATGGGCGGGGCTCTGTACGAACCAGACGAGGAGCTGATTGCAGACCTCATCGAGTTCGTTGGGACGCTGCTCGAGATCGCAATCAACCTACTAAACGAACAGGGTTACGAGCTTCGACGCTAGAGCTGTCCTGCTTGGCCGACGGGGAACGCTGGGTCGCCGAGATGCGCGCCATGGGGATTCAGAACTCCGTGAGGCGAGATGTCCGACCCGATCCGTATGATCGGATCAGCCCCTTCGTGAGGCAGTGAACTTAGCGCTTTACATCGGACTTAGTCCGATTTCATCGCGATTCTGACAGTTCTGCCGCAACAGCCGCCGCTCACGCCCCGGGCGGATACTGGAAGAGACGGCCTCGAGCGCCCACGCCTCCGCACCGCGCGGCAGACCGCTCGGGCGCCAGGAAGAAGAAGCACATGAAAGCTCTCCGTTACGTCGAGATCGGCAAGCCCCCTGTCGTCGTCGACATCCCGATTCCTCAGCCCGGCCCCGGTCAGGTTCTGCTCAAGATCACTGCGGGCGGCGTCTGCCATTCCGACGACTACGTCATGGGCCTTCCTGAGAAGGATTACCTCGAGCAGAGCTATCCGCTGCCGCTGACGCTCGGCCATGAGGGCGCAGGCATCGTGCACGAGATCGGAGAGGGCGTCGACTCGACGCTGAAGGTCGGCGACGCCGTGGCGGTCTACGGTCCGTGGGGCTGTGGCCGCTGCCACAACTGCTCACAGGGCATGGAGAACTACTGCACCAACGCCGCGGCTGAGGGCATCCGCCCTCCCGGCCTCGGCAGCCAGGGTTCGATGGCCGAGTACATGATCGTCGATGATGCCCGCCACCTCGTGCCGCTCGGCGACCTCGACCCCGTGCAGAACGTCTCGCTGACCGACGCCGGCCTCACCCCGTACCACGCGATCAAGCGCTCACTCCCCAAGCTCGGCGCCGGCACCTTCGCCGTCGTCATCGGCACCGGCGGGCTCGGCCATGTCGGCATCCAGATCCTGAAGGCGATCTCTGGCGCCACCGTCATCGCCCTCGACGTGAACGACACGAAGCTCGAGCTCGCCACCGAAGTGGGCGCAGACCACGTCCTGATCAGCGATGCATCCGCCGCCGACAAGATCCGCGAGATCACCGGCGGTCTGGGCGCCAACGCCGTGTTCGACTTCGTGGGCGCGAACCCGACGATGGCTCTGGCGCAGAGTGTCGCCGCACTCGATTCCGACGTGACGATCGTCGGCATCGGCGGCGGAACCATGTCGCTCGGCTTCGGCGCGATCGCCTACGACGCCGCCGTGCGAATCCCCTACTGGGGATCGCGCTCGGAACTGATCGAGGTGCTCGATCTCGCGCGCGCGGGAAAGATCCACGTGCAGACCGAGACGTACTCGCTCGACGACGGCCCGAAGGCGTACGAGGATCTCGCCTCGAACAGCATCCGCGGCCGCGCAGTCATCGTCCCGTAGACCGCGCTTTCGCACAGCGGCCGCTCCGTCTCACAGGCGGGGCGGCCGCTGCTGTCTGCACCGCCGATCGAGCACCGTCACCGCGCTGAAGCGCCGGTGAGATCTCGGTGTTCGCGGGATCACCGAGGCGATCCCGCGTCAGGCCCGCTCGAGCACGCCCCGCACACTCGCCTCGGGCGACAGGTCGATGCGCCGGAGCAGCTGCGCATTGAGCGCGACGACGATCGTCGAGAGCGACATCAGCACCGCTCCGACCGACATCGGCAGGACGAATCCCACGGGTGCCAGGATGCCGGCGGCGAGCGGCACCGACAGCAGGTTGTATCCGGCCGCCCACCACAGGTTCTGCCGCATCTTGCGGTATGCGGCGCGGGAGAGCTCGATGACCGAGATCACCGACCGCGGGTCGGAGCTCGCGAGGATCACCCCGGCCGAGGCGATGGCGACATCGGTCCCCGCGCCGATCGCGATGCCGACGTCGGCCTGAGCGAGGGCGGGGGCGTCGTTGACGCCGTCGCCGACCATCGCGACCTTCTTGCCCTCTGCCTGCAGCTCCTTCACCTTGGCTGACTTGTCTTCGGGACGCACCCCCGCGAACACCCGGTCGATGCCGAGCCGGGCCGCGACGGAATCGGCCACGGCCTGGGCGTCGCCGGTGATCATCACGACCTCGACGCCGAGGCGGTGGAGCGCGTCGACCGCCTGCTGAGACTCCGGTCGCACCTCGTCGGCGAGCTTCAGCCCGCCGGCCACCTGTCCGTCGACGGTCACGTGCAGGATGATGGCGCCCTCGTCTCGCCACCCGTCTGCGGCGGAGATCTCTCGGCCGCCCACCTCGTCGAGGAGCTTCGGCCCGCCCACGCGCACCTCTCTGCCGTCGACCGTGGCGGTCACGCCCACGGCAGGCGACGACGTGAACCCGGAGGCCTTCGAGAGCGTCAGCCCTCTCTCCTCCGCCGCGCGCACGATCGCGCGAGCGAGCGGATGCTCACTGTCGGCCTCAGCCGAGGCGGCGAGCGCCAGCAGACGATCGGCGTCGATGTCACCGGTCGGCTCGACGGCGGTCACGGTCGGCGCGCCCTTCGTCAGCGTGCCCGTCTTGTCGAACAGCACGGCGTCGACGGTGCGCATGCTCTCGAGCGCGAGGCGATCCTTGACGAGCACCCCGCCCCGGGCTGCGCGCTCGGTCGCGATCGACACGACCAGCGGGATCGCGAGGCCGAGCGCGTGCGGGCAGGCGATGACGAGCACGGTGATGCTGCGCACGACCGCAGCATCCGGATCCCCGACGAGGGTCCACACCAGCGCGGTCAGAGCGGCCGAGAGCAGCGCGAACCAGAACAGCAGGGCGGCTGCGCGGTCGGCGATGCGCTGCGCCCGCGACGAGGAGTTCTGTGCATCGGTCACCAGCCGCTGGATGCCGGCGAGCGCGGTGTCATCCCCGGTGGCGGTGATCTCGACCCGCAGACCGGAGTCGGTCGCGACCGTGCCCGCGGTCACCGTGTCACCGGTCGCACGGGTGACCGGGCGGGACTCGCCTGTCACCATGGACTCGTCCATGGCGGCTGTGCCGTCGATGATGCGCCCATCCGCCGGAACGCTCGCCCCGGGACGGATGACGACCACGTCGCCGACGACGAGATCGGCGGGTGCGACCGTGACGATCTCGTCGCCCTCGACCCGTTCGGCCTCGTCGGGCAACAGCGCCGCGAGGGAGTCGAGCGCCGACGTCGTCTGCGCGAGGGACCTCATCTCGATCCAGTGGCCCAGCAGCATGATGACGATGAGCAGTGCGAGCTCCCACCAGAACTCGAGCTCGTGATGGAGGATGCCGAGCGTCGCGCCCCATGAGGCGAAGAACGCGACTGTGATCGCGAGGGCGATCAGCAGCATCATCCCGGGCTTGCGGGCCTTCAGCTCGCTGATCGCCCCGGTGAGGAACGGCCATCCGCCCCAGACATACATGACGGTGCCGAGCACGGGCGAGATGAACCGGGCCCCTCCGGCGACGTCGTAGCCGAAGATCATCGCGAACATCGGCGAGAACGCCACCACCGGCACGGCGAGCAGGAGATTGACCCAGAACAGGCGACGGAACTGACCGACGTGGTCACCGTGCCCGCCATGCCCGCCGTGCCCACCATGTCCACCGTGCCCGCCGTGGTCCGCGTGCTCGCCGTGGTCCGCGTGCTCGCTGTGAGCCCCGTCCGCGTTCCGAGCGTGATCGTCGTGCGAGACCTGGTGGCCTCCCCCGGGGGTTCCGTGCGCGTCGTGTGCAGTCATGGGTCCCGTCCTCCCGTATCGGGTGTCGTTCTCAGTGTGTCTCGGCGGTCGCCGAGAGCCTAGGGGTCACCGTGCGGCGATGCTGCGGAACCCGCGCAGACGCAGGCTGTTGCCCACGACGAAGACGCTCGACAGCGCCATCGCCGCACCGGCCAGCATCGGGTTGAGCATTCCCAGCGCCGCGACCGGGATGGCCGCGACGTTGTAGGCGAAGGCCCAGAACAGGTTGGTCTTGATGGTCGAGAGCGTCGCCCGCGAGAGCCGGATCGCGTCGACCGCGCTGCGCAGATCACCGCGCACCAGGGTGATGTCGGACGCCTCGATCGCGACATCCGCTCCGGTGCCCATGGCCAGGCCGAGGTCGGCCTGGGCGAGTGCGGGTGCGTCGTTGACGCCGTCGCCGATCATCGCGACCGTCTTCCCCTCACCCTGCAGTCGGGTGATGACCGCGACCTTGTCTGCCGGGAGGACTTCGGCGATGACCTCGTCGATGCCGACCTCCGCGGCGATCCGCCGGGCGACGGCCTCGTTGTCGCCGGTGAGCAGGATGGGCGTCAGCCCGATCGCCCTGAACCGGGCGATCGCCTCGGCGCTGCTCGGCTTCACGGTGTCGGCGACGACCAGGATGCCGCGAGCCAGGCCGTCCCAGCCGACCGCGACGACCGTCTTGCCCTCGCCCTCGGCGCGGCCCTTCGTGGCGGCGAGCTCGGGGCTCAGCGCCTGCGCCCACTCGGCGAGGAGCGAATCCCGGCCGACGATGACGGTGTGGCCGTCGACGACGCCCTGCACGCCCTTGCCCTCGATGTTCGCGAAGTCCTCTGGTGCGGGCAGTGCACCGATCTCCTGGGTCGCGCCCTTGGCGATCGCCTGCGCGATCGGGTGCTCGGAGGCATCCTCCAGCGCACCGGCCAGCCGCAGGAGATCCGAACGGTCGGTGCCCGGCTCGACGAACACGTCGACGAGCGTCATCCTGCCGGTGGTGACGGTTCCCGTCTTGTCGAGCACCACGGTGTCGACCGTGCGAGTGGACTCCAGCACCTCCGGCCCCTTGATGAGCACTCCCATCTGCGCACCGCGGCCCGTGCCGACGAGCAGCGCGGTCGGCGTCGCGAGGCCGAGCGCGCAGGGGCACGCGATCACGAGCACGGCGACCGCCGCGGTGAACGCCGCCGTCATGGGGAACCCGGCGCCGAGCCAGCCGCCCAGCGTGACGACGGCGATCACGATCACGATCGGCACGAAGACACCCGAGATGCGGTCGGCGAGGCGCTGCACCTCCGCCTTCCCCGTCTGGGCGTCCTCGACGAGCTGGGCCATCTGCGCCAATTGCGTGTCGGAACCGATCCGGGTGGCGCGAACCACGAGCCGCCCACCGACGTTCGCCGTGGCGCCCGTGACGGCGTCGCCCTCGGCGACCTCGACCGGCACGGCCTCGCCCGTGAGCATCGACGCATCGACGGCCGACGTGCCCGACACCACGATGCCGTCGGTCGCGATCTTCTCGCCGGGCCGCACGACGAATTCGTCTCCCACCTGCAGGTCCTCGACCGGGATCTTGGCCTCGACCCCACCGCGCAGCACGGCGACGTCCTTCGCGCCGAGCTCGAGCAGCGCACGCAGCGCCGCGCCGGCCTGCTTCTTCGACCGCTTCTCGAAATAGCGCCCGGCGAGGATGAACATCGTGACACCGGCACCCACCTCGAGGTAGATGTTCGCCGCTCCATCGGACGGAGCGAGCGCGAACTCGAAGGGATGGGTCATGCCCGGCGTGCCGGCCGAGCCGAAGAACAGCGCGTACAACGACCAGAGGAAGGCGGCCGATGTGCCCAGGGAGATGAGCGTGTCCATCGTCGCAGTGCCGTGGCGGAGGTTCATCCAGGCCGCCCGGTGGAACGGCCAGGCCGCCCAGAGGATCACGGGAGCGGCCAGCGCCAGCGACGCCCACTGCCAGTACGTGAACTGCAGCGCGGGGATCATCGCCATCGCGATCACCGGCACGGTCAGCACGACCGCACCGATCAGGCGAGTGCGCAGCGAGCGAAGCTCCGGGTCCTCGGCGTCGAGATCTCCGGCGTCACGCACCGCCCCCTTCGGGGCCGGCAGCGACGCCGAGTAGCCGGTCTTCTCGACCTCGGCGATCAGCGCGGCCGGGTCGTACCCCTCGGGAACGGTGACCTTCGCCTTCTCGGTCGCGTAGTTGACGGTCGCCACGACGCCCTCGAGCCTGTTCAGCTTCTTCTCGATCCGCATCGCGCAGGACGCGCAGGTCATCCCGCCGATCTCCAGCTCGAGACCTGTCCCCGTGGTCGGGGGTGCTGACGTGCTCATGTTCGTTCCTTCTGTGCGATGTCGTTGTGGGTCGCAGCGGGCAGCCGCGGTGGGGGCGATGAGCGACGGTCAGTGCGCGTCGTCGTGCGAGTCGCCGTCGGATTCGGGCGCGCCGTCAGCCGGAGCGGCATCGAGCACGAACGCGGCGGTGTGCACGGCGCCGTCGACCTGGAAGTCCAGGTACAGCAGGTAGCGCCCGGCAGTCGGAGCCTCGGCGGCGAACGCGATCTCCGGCCCCGACGTCTCGCCCGGTTCGGGTTCAGCGCCCGCGGCGTGCACGTGCAGGTAGGCGAGGTCTCCGTCCCGGAGTGCCACGAGATGCCCGAACGCCCCGAGATACGGCTGCAGAGCGGTGACCGGCCGGCCGTCGCGGGTCACGGTGAACGTCAGGTCGCTCACCGCCCCGGCCTCGAGAGCCCCGTCGACCGAGACCGTATAGCCGGCGACCTCGGCGACCTGTGTCGGCTGCGGCTCGACGGGTGCGAACTCGCCCCCCACCTCGACGGTGCGCGAGAGAGTGAGCGACGGCGCATCGGCGCCTGCCGGCGTGAAGTCCGCGAAGACGCGGTATGCGCCGGCATCCGTCCACTCCCACGGCAGCGACCAGGTGCCGGTCGACTCATCGAGCACCGGATGCACGTGGCGGTACTGGCTTCCGTCGGAGCGCACGACGATCAGGTGGAGCTGCTTCTCGTGCGCGGTGGCATACGCCGTCACCGGGATGCCGTCTGCGTCGTCGATCCGGAACGCCAGCTCACCGGGTTCTCCCGTCGATGTCGGGGCCTCGACCGGCGACATCGCGTAGCCGGCGAGCCCGAGGGAGAGCCCCTTCAGGTCGTCCGCCGGAGCACTCTCGCCCTCGCCGGAACCGGCGGCACTCGCATCGTGAGTGTCGTGTTCGTCCATCTCCGCACCTTTCGTCCAGTCACTCACGGCACTCGCGGGGATGATGACGCCGGCGAGGCCGAAGGCCGCGCCGAACGCCACCACCAGGCCGGCCCCGAAGAGGCCGAGCCGTGCGCCGGAGTTCATGACGTCCGCACCGCCGAATAGCCCGCCTCGGCGACGGCTGCGAGGATCCGCGTCTCGTCGATCGGGGCGGATCCGGTGACGACGAGCGTGCCGTTCTGAGCGCTCACCTGGACGTCTTCGACGCCGGGAACTTCGGAGACCTCTTCGCGGACCGACATCTCGCAGTGGCCGCACGTCATGCCCGTCACCTGGAACTCGTTCTTCGTCATCATGTCTCCTTGTCTTCGTTCTAGTACCCCAGGGGGGTATTAGACACAAGCGTATACCCTCTCCGGGTATTCCACGATGGGCGCACGAAAATCGCACCGCACGAACCGGCCGTGCGGTGCGTGCGGTGCGTGGGAGTGCCGGCGCGTCAGCGCGAGGAGATCGCCAGCTCACTCAGGCGCGGCGGGTTCGCGCCGCGCCTGGACACGGTGACGGCCGCGCCGGCGAGCGCGGCCTCGGTCACGCGTTCGAACTGCGTCAGATCGCGAGCGCCGGGATGGAACGCGTCGGCGGCGAGCGCTGGCGCCAGCCCGCCGGAGACCACGCCGTGGATGAGGCCGGACATGAAGGAATCGCCCGCACCGATCGTGTCGACCACCTGGACCGGCGGCGCCTCGCTCTCGACCGGCCCCGCTCCTCCCTCGATGAGCGAGACGCACCCGTCACCTCCCCGGGTGACGACGGCGAGCCGCGCACCCAGCGCGATCACCCGCGCGAGCACGTCATCGATCGGGCATCCGGGATACAGCCACTCGGCATCCTCATCGCTGAGCTTCACGATGTGCGACGCCGCCATGATCGCCTCGACACGCTCGGTCGCGGCCGCGCGCGGCCCGAGAAGCTCGCCCCGGATGTTGGGATCGTAGGTGCGCAGAATGCCGTCGGGCACCGCGTCGATCATCGCGCGGACGGCATCCGCCCCGGGGTCGAGCACCGCGCCGAGCGAGCCGACATGCACCACGTCGACGCCGGCGGCCTCTGCGATCGCGACCTCCGCTGACACATCCCACTCGATGTCGAAGTCGTAGGCCGCAGCCCCGTCGGCCCCGATCACGGCGACGGCGCGGGACGTGCGCTCCCCTGCTCTCATGCTCGTCGGCACGACGGCGACCCCCTCCCGGGCGAGGTGCTCGCCCAGCATCCGTCCGTGCGGGTCGTCACCGATCCGCGTGAGCAGTCTCGTCGCGAGCCCGAGACGAGAGAGCCCCACCGCCACGTTCATCGGCGATCCGCCGGGGTGGGGCACACCGCCGACGACGTCGACGAGCGCCTCCCCCACGACGAGGCACCGCGCGGTCGTCAGCACGGCAGCTCGGCGACGGCGACACGGGCGTCGCCGAGCGCTCCCCCCGAGGCCTCCAGCACGCATGAGCGAAGCGCGGCGGCAGGGATCAGCGCCGTGAGCACCCGAACGCCGTCCTCCGCGAAGAGCTCGAGAGACGACACCCTGTCGTTCAGCCGATCGATCCAGATCTCCCAGTCGATCTCGTCCGGGCGAGTGGCGGGCATCGACATCGACCCGCCGACCCCGGCGGGAGGGATCAGCTCGGGGCGGACGACGTCGATGCGCCCGCTCGCGCGGTCCTGACGGATCACGACCCCACCCGCATCCGCGCCCTCGAGGCGCAGTTCGACTCCTCGCGCGTCTCCGAACGCCGCCGAGACCCTGATCCGCGCGGCATCCGGCAGCTGCTCGGACACCGTGGTCGGGCCCGTCATCGAGCCGAGCTCGGTGAACTCGACGGGCGCGGCGTCGACCGCCGGCGCCTGGCGCAGACGCACCACGCCACTGCGGTCGCGGGTGAGCGAGAGCCGTCGAGGGAGAGTCATCGCGGTGCGGTACTCGGACGAGTCGTCCTGGGGGATGCGGCCGGCGTACTCCCAGTTGTCCATCCACGCGATCAGCGTCCGCTCGCTCTCGGCGAGGCCGTCGAAGGTGACACCGGCGTAGCAGTCCGGGCCGAAGTCGATCCAGCCGTACGCCTCGAGCTCGTCTCGTGATTGACTGCGGTCTACCATCAGCCGCCGCGAGGGAGTCGGATGCGGTGCGCTCGCGCGGAACGTCGTGCCGTCGAACTCCCCCACGACGTAGTGGGTTCCCGATCCCCCCGCGATGCCCCCGGGGTTGAGGCTGATGAGCAGCACCCACCGCGAGTCGGTCTCATCGCCGTCGACGGCGAGCCGGAACATGTCGGGGCACTCCCAGACCCCGCCGACGGGTCCCGCGGGGCCGTACGACGAGAGATACGTCCAGGTCGTGAGATCGTCGGACCGGTGGAACAGCACCTGCCGGTCGTGGGCTTCGACCGCGACCATGACCCAGTACCCGCCGTCGGCGTCGTCGTAGCGGAACACCTTGGGGTCGCGGAAGTCGCTGGTGCCGCGGTCGAGCACCGGGTTGCCCTCGTACTTCGTCCAGACGTATCCGCCGTCGGTGCTGTACGCGAGGGCCTGGGCCTGATGCCCTGCAGCGGCCGCCGTGTAGAGGGCGACCAGGGCCGGCTCCTCGGCGGTGCCGAATCCCGAGGTGTTGCCGTGATCGACCACGACGGAGCCGGAGTAGATCTGCGCCGCGTCGTCCGAGAGGATGGCCGGCTCGTGCTCGGTCCATCGCGCGAGATCCGTGCTCGTCGCATGCCCCCAGCTCACGTTCGAGTGCGAGATCCCGTGCGGGTTGCACTGGAAGTACAGGTGGTGGATGCCGTCGTGGAAGACGAGTCCGTTCGGATCGTTCATCCAGTTGTTCCGCGGCGCGAAGTGCGTGCGCGGGCTCGTGGTGCGGACCGGAGGAGAGTCAGTGGGGGTCACCGGGGTAGTCGTCTTTCTCTGTGATGGGGGCGTGCGTCACTTGCCGACGCCGGCGGTGAGTCCTTCGCGCAGCGGCTTCTGCCCGAAGAAGAACACCAGGAGTGCGGGGATCATCGAGAGGATCACTCCGGCGAGCACCGTCGACACGCTGCCCGTGCCGAGGTTGCCCTGCAGCGTGACCAGACCGAGCGGCAATGTGAAGTTCTGCTCGCTGATCGTCATGATCAGCGGACGGAAGAACTCGTTCCAGTGGTAGTTGAAGGCGAGGATGCCGACGATCGCGAGACCCGGGGTCGCGAGCGGCAGGTAGACGCCGAAGAACGTGCGCCAGGGGCCCGCTCCGTCGAGCTGGGCGGCCTCTCCCAGCTCGGTCGGGATGCCCATGAAGTACTGCCGCATCAGGAAAGTGCCGAATGCCGTCGGGAGCGCGGGGACGATGAGCGCGAGCAGCGTGTCGGCGAGACCCATGCCTCTCACGAGCATGAACACGGGGACGATCGTCACCTGCAGCGGCACCATCATCGTCGCGAGGATCAGGGCGAACAGCAGCTTCTTGCTGCGGAACTCGAACTTCGCGAACACATACCCGGCCATCGCGGCCGAGAGCATCTGACCGGCGGCGACCAGCACCACCACCAGCGCGCTGTTCCATGCGTAGAGCCAGATCGGGATCTTGGCGAAGACGTCGGCGAACGCATCGAACCCGACGCTGACCTCCTGGGTCACGGGGTCGGTCGGCGAGAGCGCCGTGATCAGGGTCCAGACGACGGGACCGATGGTCAGCAGGGCGGCGAGCCCGAGAAGGGCGAACTTTCCGCCGGTGCCGAGGGTGTAGAGCCAGGAACGCTTCGAAGACACTGTCGTGGTCATGATGGGCCTCACCCGTAGAAGACGAATCGGCGGCTCAGCCGGAACTGGATGGCCGTGACGAGCATGATGAGAAGGGTCAGCACGATGCCGATGGCCGATGCGCCGCCGAAGTCGAGCTGTCGGAACGCGGACTCGTAGATCACCATCACCGCGGTGCGGGTCTCGTCGCCGGGACCCCCTCGGGTCAGCACCCACGGCTGGTCGAAGATCTGCAGCGCGTTGATGATCGCCATCACGGATGCGACGAGCAGGGTCGGGCTCACTAGTGGCAGCGTGATCATGCGGAACTGAGTCCACCCGGCCGCGCCGTCGAGGGAGGACGCCTCGTAGACCTCACTCGGGATCGCCGCGAGACCTCCGATGAAGAGCAGGAACGTGAACCCGAAGTTCTGCCACACGTAGACCAGCAGCACCACGACCTTGGCACCGAGGCCGGTCGTCAACCAGCCGACGTCCGCGATGCCGATCAGGTTGAGCGTCTGATTGACGAGCCCGAACTCCTGATTGAACAGGTACGCCATGATCAGCGAGACGGATGCCGCCGACAGGATCAGCGGGAAGAACAGCGCCGACCGGAAGAACGTGCGCAGCCAGTTCGGCATCCTGGACTGGACCAGCACCGCCAGCACCAGAGCCACCGACAGCTGCAGGATGACGGCGACGACGACGAAGCCGATGGTGTTCAGGAACGAGACGCTCACGGTCGGGTTCGCGGCGAGGTCGACGAAGTTGTCGAACCCGACGAACACCGGGTCGGAGATGATGTCCCAGCGGAAGAACGCCAGGACGAACGATCCGATGATCGGCACGAAGTTGAACAGGCCGAGCCCGATCAGCGTGGGCGCGAGGAAGACCCAGGTGAAGACGCGCCCCGATCGGGCGACCGTGCCGGTCTCCCGACGCAGCTTCGTGGGCACCGTGACGGTGCGGGTGCTGCTCTCGGACATCAGTTGCCCCCCAATGCGAGCTCGAGATCTCGCTGCATGGTCTCGAGTCCTCGGCGGACGCCGGACGGACCGTTCGTGATGGTCGACACCACGTTCTTCAGCAGGGCGGATTCGACGGCCGCCTGCTGGGGCGGTGCCGGCATCGGACCCGTGTCGGGGAACTTGTCGAGCGTGTCGTAGAAGACGTCCCAGTGCGCCGGCCCGACTCCCGCGCCGTAGAGCTTGGCGTTGAGTGAGCGACGGGGGAGCGACGAGTCGGGTTTCGAGTGCGCGATCGTCATGCCCTCGACCGAGACGCAGTACTTGAGCCACTCCCACGCCTCGTCCTTGCGCGGCGAGGTCTCCATGATCGCGTAGCCGCCCGCGCCGAACTGGTGCCGCTGCCCCGCCATCCTCGGGAAGTAGGTGACGTCGTAGGCGTCGTTCGCTACGCCGGCCTCCTCGAGGCCGCGCACCCAGAAGCCGCCGGCCGGGGTCATCCCGACGGAGCCGGTGGAGAACAGGGAGACCAGCTCGTTGCCTCCGCCCTGCGCCGGGTTCGCCGCGAGCCCTTCCGAGACCATGCGCTCGAGCACCGAGAAGCTCTCGACCGCATGCTCGTTGAGCGCGTCGGCCTGCTTCCACACGTAGCCTCCGCTGCGGGCCGGCTGATCCGGATAGAAGCGGTCCCAGAGCCAGTCGCCGCCGGTCGCCTTCTCCTCATGCAGGAAGCTGGTGTTGTTCACATACAGCCAGGGCACCACTCCGCCCCACAGCCGGTTGTTCCAGAAGTACGGCAGGAACTGCCCCGAGGCGCTCTTCTTCATCGCGCGGGCGGTGCCGAGGAAGTCCTCCAGCGTCCAGTTGTCCGCGGGACGCTCCAGCCCCGCGCGCTCCATGGCCGTCGTGCTGTAGAACACGTTGGCGGCGTTGAAGTTGTCGGGCATCTGGAAGAGGCTGCCCTGGTACATGAACGCCTCGATGAGGGTGGGGTTCACGTCATCGAAGTACTCCTGCATCTCGGACGCGTCACGACGCACGAAGTCGTCGAGCGGGTGCGCGAGGCGCGAGGCGAAGAGCTGCGCCCCCTCGGTCGCGACGGTGACGACATCGGGTGGCGTGCCCGCGGCGATCATCGTGAGGATCTTCGCGAAGTACTCGCTCCAGTCCTGACCCTGGATGGCGACGATGCGCACCTCGACGCCGGGGTGCTTGCGCTGGAAGCCGTCGATCAGCGACTGACGAGCCAGCGCATCCTGCGCGGTGCCGAAGAGGGCGACCGTCAGAGTGTCCTTGCCGCGCCCGGGGATGTCCGATCCGGTGAGCCTCGGCCACGAGACGACGGTGCCGACGATGCCCAGTCCGATCGCGCCGAACAGAGCCCTGCGAGTGAGATCAACCACGATGTTCTCTCCTGTGTGATGACTTCGCGGCACGGATCGAGAGTCCCGGGCTGCGATGCTAAATTGATTCAGCATCGCCGAGAGTAGCATCGTCGAATCGCGGTCGCAACGATTTTGCTAAATCAATTCAACACGGGTGGTTTCGGGGCTCGGCATCCACTGCCTATGCTGGATCGCAGCGACTGGAGGACGCCGATGCCGAAGAGAGTGGATCGCAGACCGACGCTCGCCGACGTCGCGGCGCTCTCGGGCATGTCGAAGGCCTCGGTGAGCATGATCCTCAACGATCGACCAGGGTCGCGACTCTCCGTCGACGCGGCGCGACGGGTCAAGGCCGCCGCCGAGGAGCTGGGCTATCGCCCGAATCCCGCGGCTCAGAGCCTGCGCCTGGGCAAGACGAAGACGCTGGGTTTCATCTCCGACCAGATCACCGTCACCCGCTACGCCTCCGAGATGATCCGCGGCCTGCTGTCGGCGGCGAAGGAGCACGGCCACACCGTCCTCATCGCCGAGACCGAGGGCGACGACGCGACCATCGCCGACGAGATCCAGGCGATGATCGACCGCCGGGTCGACGGCATCCTGATCGGCCTCCTCGGCGCCCGCATGATCGAGGTGCCCGAGACGCCCGCAGACGTCCCCGTCGTGATCGTCAACGGCACGTCGACGACGGGTCACCCCTCGGTCCTGCCCGACGAGCGCGTCGCGGGCCACGCGATGGCGCGCCTGCTCACCGATGCCGGGCATCGCCGTGTCGGCGTGATCGGCAACAATCCCCGTGCGGTCTCGTCCCCCGTGTACTCCGTGACCATCGGCTCGCGATTCGACGGCATCCGCGCCGCGTTCGCCGAGGCGGGCGTCGATCCGCTCATCATCGACGTCCCCGAGTGGAACCCCGACATCGGATACACGCGGACCCTGCAGATGCTCGACGCGCACCCTGACCTCACGGCGATCCTGGCGGGCAACGACGGCGTGGCGTTCGGCACGTACCAGGCGATCGCCGAGCGAGGGCTGAGGGTGCCGGACGACATCTCGGTCGCCTCCTTCGACGACGAGGAGCTCGCCAGCTTCCAGCGGCCGGGGCTCACGACCGCCCGGCTCCCGTACGACGTGATGGGTCGCACCGCGGTCGAGATGCTGCTCGGCGAGCGGCCGCTCGACGCCGTGCTGATCCCCATGCCGGTCATCGAGCGGGCTTCGATCCGCCGTGTGAGCTGACGCGCACGGATCCATTCACGTGCATCCATCTCCCTGAGACAGGCGTAGGCTGGAGACCTAGGACGGACCGTCCGAGAAGATCTCCCGGCACCGTGACCGTCCGGAAGAGGAGTCACTCGTGGCTCAGTACGACGTCTCGAACCGCTCGGCGATCGTGACGGGAGCAGGCAGCGGAATCGGACGCTCGACCGCTCTGCTGCTCGCCCAGAACGGCGCCTCCGTCGTCGTCAACGACCTGAACGCGGACAACGCGAACGCGGTCGTCGAGGAGATCCGCGCCGCCGGCGGCATCGCCGAGGCATCCGTCGGAGACGCGACGGACACCGACTGGATCGCCAGCTCGGTCGAGCTCGCGAACACGCTCGCCCCGCTGCGCATCGGCGTGAACAACGCCGGCATCGGCGGCGCATCCGCTCCTACCGCCGAGTACGACGACGCCGCGTGGGACAAGGTCATCTCGATCAACCTCAACGCCGTGTTCCGCAACATGAAGGCGCAGATCCCCTCGATCCTCGCGAACGGCGGCGGCTCCGTCGTCAACATCGCGTCGATCCTCGGCAGCGTCGGCTTCGCGAACTCCCCCGCCTACGTCGCCGCCAAGCACGCCGTCGTGGGCATGACCAAGTCGGCTGCCCTCGAGTACTCCGCCCAGGGCGTGCGCATCAACTCGGTCGGCCCCGGCTTCATCGACACCCCCCTGCTCGCCACCATGGGCGACGAGGCCAAGGCGTTCCTCGTGAGCAAGCACCCGATCGGTCGCCTCGGCCAGCCCGACGAGGTCGCGAACCTCATCGCCTTCCTCGCCAGCGACGCCGCCAGCTTCATCACCGGCAGCTACCACCTCGTCGACGGCGGCTACACCGCCCCCTGAGGCTCGGTCGCCACGCGCCGCTGTCCGCGCCGCGCCGTTTGCAGGACGAAAACACGGATGCAGGGCGAGATCGACCATCTCGCCCTGCATCCGCGCTTCTGTCCTGCATCCGGCACCGACCTACCCGTCGGCACCGGATCAGGCCACCCGACGCCCCTCCGTCACCCGAGACGGTCCAACCGCAGGGTCGCCGTGGCGCTGTGAGCGGCCATGCCCTCGGAGTCCGAGATCACCTGCACGGCGTTCGCGAGCTCGGGCGTGGCCGCACGGCTGATGCGCTGATACGTGAGCGGCTTGAGGAAGCGCGACACCGAGAGCCCGGCGCTGTGCTTGGCCCCGCCGGCCGTGGGCAGCACGTGGTTCGTGCCCGCCATGCCCTTGTCGGAGTATGCGACCGTGCTCCAGGGCCCGAGGAAGATCGAGCCGTAGTTGCGCAGATTCTCGTGGTACCAGTCGTCGTCGGCCGTGAGCAGTTCGAGATGCTCGGGGGCGAGGTCGTCCATCAGAGCGACCGCCGTCTCGCGGTCTTTCACGACGGTGACGACGCCGTAGTCACGCCAGGCGGCGCCGGCGATGTCGACCGTCGCCAGCGTCTCGAGCTGTCGTTCGATCTCGGCGATCACGGCATGACCGTGCTCGTCGGAGGTCGTGATGAGCGCCGCAGGCGAGTTCGGCCCGTGCTCGGCCTGCCCGAGCAGGTCGGCGGCGACGAGCACGGGGTCGGCCGTCTCATCCGAGATCACGGCGACCTCGCTCGGGCCTGCGAGCAGATCGATCGCGACCGTGCCGAACAGCTGGCGCTTGGCCTCGGCGACGTAGGCGTTGCCCGCGCCGACGAGCATGTCGACGGGCAGGTCGCCGAGCAGTCCGAACGCCATGGCTGCGAGCGCCTGCACCCCGCCGATCACGAACACCCGGTCGACACCCGACAGGTGCGCGGCGTAGACGACGGCGTCGTTCGCTCCGCCGTCGGGCTGCGGGGGCGTGCACGCGATGACGGTCGGCACGCCGGCCGCCTTGGCCACGCCCACGGTCATGAACGCGCTGGCCGTGAGCGGGAAGCGTCCGGCTGGCAGGTATGCGCCGACACGCGACACGGGGATGTACTTCGCGCCGGTCACGATGCCCGGAACGAACTCGGTCTCGAAGTCGGTCAGGTGCTCGCGGGAGGCGCGGGCGAACGCCTGCGTCCGCTCGGCGCCGAGCTCGATGGCCGCCCGCAGGTCGGGGGCGAGGCGTTCTCCGCTGCTCGCGATCTGCTCGGGGGTGAGCTCGATGTCGGTCCCCTGGTAGTTGTCGAGCTTTCGCGCGTAGTCGAGCACGGCGTCGAGGCCGCGCTCGCGGATGTCGGCGAGCATGGCCGTGACCGTCTCGATCACGGCGGGGTCGCGCTGCGCGGCGGGTGCGTCGATGAGCGGGGTCTTGAGGTGGTGGAAGTCGCCGTCGAAGCGGGCGAGCACTGCAGAGGAGTAACGCATGCAGGAAGGCTAGATCCGCTCGCAACCACGAGACAAGCCTGATGATCCTGCACGATCCATCGGGTTTACCATTGGGTGTGACCATCACCCAGCTCACCGCCTTCCTCGCCGCACTCGACGACGGATCCTTCACGGCGGCGGCGAAGACCCTCGGGATGACGCAGGCCTCGGTCTCGGAGCTGGTCGCACGCCTCGAACGGGAACTCGGCGTCACGCTGTTCGCCCGAGGCAGCAGACGCCTCGTCCCGACGGCCGCGGCGCTCGAACTGCGGCCGCACGCCGCGCAGGCGGTCAGCGCGGTGCAGAACGGCATCGACACGATCCAGGCGCTGGCCTCGCTCGAGCGGGGCACGTGCACCTTCGGCGTGCTGCGCAACGCGGCCTATTACGCGCTCGCCGATCTGGCCGAGACATTCCACCACCGGCATCCCAATGTGCGGTTGCGCCTGGTCGGCATCAACTCGGCGCAGGTCGCCCGGTCGATCGCGGCGGGCGAACTCGAGGCCGGACTGCTCGTGCTGCCGGTCGATGAAGACGGCCTCGAGGTGCGCCCGCTCTTTCGCGACGAGGTGCTCTACGCCTCGGCCACGCGGACACCGGAAGCCGGCCCGGTCACGATCGAGGAGGCCGCCGACGCCAAGCTCGTGCTCTACGACGCCTTCGCCGGGTGGGACGACCCGACCCGACGCCAGCTGCTCGAACGCGCACGGCTGCGGGGCCTGACCATCGAGCCGGCGGTCGAGGTCGAGCACGTCGAGACGGCCCTCAGCCTGGTCGCCGCAGGCACGGCCGACACGATCGTGTCACGTTCGATCGCCGAGTCCGACGCCTTCCCCTCCGGCATCCGCACATTCCCCTTCGCCGAGCCGATGCACGACACGATCGCCCTGGTGCAGCGAGCGGGCGTGCTGCTCTCACCCGCGACGCAAAAGCTCGCCGAGCTCGCCGAGCGGATGCTGCGCGAACGCCTGCCGGAGCATCAGGGTCGCACGGCACTGAGCTGAGGCCGACTCCGGGTGGGCGGGCGGCGCCACCTCGCCACCCCACCGCGCGCCGTTTGCAGGACGAGAGCACGGATGCAGGACCAGATCGGCGATCCCGCCCCGCATCCGTGCTCAAGTCCTGCATCCGGCACAGGGCCGGGCTTCACATACCCACTCAGTACAGGTCGGCGCGCCGATCGGCGAACAGGTCGTTGTGCGGCGGCAGCGCCTTGCCGCGGGCGGCGTCGAGCGACAGCACGGCCGTCGCCCCCATAACTGCGCGGAACGCGACGATCCAGCCCTGCTCGTCGATGATCGCCGTGCCGTCGGTCCAGTCGACGCCGCGCTCGGACCCCCATCGATCGGCGATCACGACGGGCAGTCGCGACGACCGCGCCGACGCCATCGCCTGGATCAGCTCGGGTGCATGTTCGCCGTCCGGCCGGGGCACGAGCGGCCAGTTGACCGGCAGCGCGAGCACATCCGCGCCCGCGAGCGCGAGACGGCGCGGCACCTCAGGGAACTCGTTGTCGTAGCAGAGCGCCACGCCGAGACGACCGAACGGGGCGTCCACGACGAGTCCGGCCTCGGACCCGCTGTCGAAGACGAGCTTCTCGGCACCCCACAGATGCGACTTGCGGTAGTCGGCCAGGCGCGCGTCGCGAGTGAGCACGGCGGCGGTGTTGAAGAGCCGCTCCCCGTCTGCTTCGGCGTATCCGACCACGACGACGGCATCCGCGGGGATCGCCTCCTGCAGCGTCGACCACCGCGGGTCGTCGGCGGTGAGAGCGGCGCTGTGCGCCTCCTCGCGGTCCGCGAACACGTAGCCGCTGGTCGCGAGTTCCGGCAGCACGATCAGCTGCGCCTGCCGACGAGCAGCGGCAGAGATCGCCGAGCGGATGCGGTCGAGATTGCCGTCGACGTCGCCGAGCACGATCTCGGGCGACAGCGCCGCGACGCGCAGCTCAGCGGCATCCGATCCCGTCACGGACGCGCCGGGGCGCGAGAGGGCAGTACCCCCTCGCGCCCCGTCGTTCTCAGTCATCTTCCGTGGCGGTGACCATCACTCCCAGCGGGGCCAGGTAGCCGTTGGGATCGATGGTCCAGTCGGCGGCGGCCGCCGCTTCGACGACCTCCGGAGCCCACTCGAGGTACACGCGGTCGTCGCCGCCGTTGATCACGAGCACCGTGCCGGTGCCGGACTCGTCGCCCTCGACGCAGACGTACGAGCGCCAGCTGCCCTCCGGAACCGAGAAGGTGTCTCCGGCGCCCAGCGTGACGGCGGTCGACGGGTCGCCGTTGAGGGTGACCTCCCAGCGGCCGGTCTTGAACAGCAGCGCCTGCGTCTTGTCGTGACGGTGGCGCAGCACGCCCTGACCCGCTTCGGCCCGCACCCACGCGAGGTTGAACGAGTGGGGTTCCGTGACGTTCGGCACCTGGCGACGGTTCTCGCTCATGCCGTATCCGATGGCGGTGGCGAGCTCGACGTGCCCGCCGTCGACCGCCGCGCACAGCAGCGCCGCCGACGAGTACTTGCGGTCGCCGGGCTGGATGACCCGCGCGCGCATGTCCTCGACCGTGTAGGTCGTGAGCTCGTCGATGTAGTGCTGCTTCATCGGGGTGATCAGCGGCACATCGTCGGGCAGCACGTCACCGGCGACCGTGTCGATGAGCTTGTTGTCGGCCGTGAGGTGAAGGCCGTAGGACTCCGCCTCGCGCAGCACCGACGGACCCCAGATGATGCCGCCGTTGTCGTCGCGGCCGAGCACCGTGTAGAGGATGCCGTCATCCGGCCCCTCGTTCGTGAACCCGCGGAAGATCCACGTGGGGATCGTCACGATGTCTCCGTCGTGACTGATGTATTCGCCCTGCTTGCCGTCGACACCCCAGCGGAGGCGGAACTCGCCGCCGAGGTTGATGAAGACCTCCGCAGTGAAGTGCAGATGCAGGTTGTTCGAGATGCCGTTCGGCATCCCCGCTGCTCCGGTGTTGAAGCCGTGATTCACCTCGAGGTTCACGTACTGGCTCGCGTTCTGCGAGACGCCGGCGCCGATGAAGGAGTAGTTCTCCTTGCGGTCGGATCCCGGAGTGCGGCAGTCGATGAAAGCGGAGTTGCACGGCACCCAGTCGGTGCGGCGGATGGTGCGGCGTGCGATCTCGTCCGCGGGGACGATGACGTCGACCTGGTCGACGATGGCGTTGCTCATTTCTTCTTCTCCTTGTCGATCAGTCGATGATCAGTAGATGTTGCTGAAGGCTGCCGGCTCGTCGCCGCGGGTACCCGCGATCTGGGCGCGCAGAGCGATGTCGTCCCACAGGCGCACCTCCTTGACGAGGGCTCCCTGGTGGAAGGTGAACTGCGAGATGCCGAGCACGTCGACGGGCTTGCCGGTGAGGCTGCCGTAGTTCGGGGCTCCGTTGTAATCGCCGACGAACTTCCAGGTGACCGCGACGCGCAGTCCCGCATAGCGGACGTCGTAGTTGGTCTGGATGTCACGGATCTCGAACTGCCCGGCGGGGAACGACTCGAGGAATCGCAGCAGTGCGCGGCGGTAGCCCTCGGGCCGGATGACGACGCGGTTGCCGACCGTGAGCAGCACGAGGTCGCGGTGGAAGAACTTCTCGACCTTCTGCAGGTCGCGGTCGTTCCACACTGTCTGGATCATGTCGATAACGGTCTCGACCTCGGAGCGGTGGTCGTCGGGACGCACGCCCGAGTCGCCCTTCGCAATCGGATCGGCGGGCGCCGGCTCGGTCCACGACCCCGTGTAGCCGCGGAAGGCCTGGGCGCGGGCGAGCTCGTCGAGGTCGTCGCCGCGTTCGAGTGCGCCGGCGAGCGAGTCGCGCACGACCCACTCCTCGACCATGCGGCCCTTGCGGTACAGGCAGTTCGCGATGGTGCGGCTGTGCGAGGAGGTCTGCAGGTGCCCCGACAGCACGAGGTGCGAGCTGAGGAACGCATCGTCGCCGCGAGCCTCCCAGATCACGTCTTCGGCCTGGCCGGTGCGATCGGGTGTCGCCGAGATGCGCATGAGCGTTCCTTCGATGACCTCCTGTCGCGTCGTCGAGGTGCCGTAGGCGCCGTGCACGATCGAGTCGGGCTCGTAGTTGTCGCGGATGAAGCTGATCGACCGATCGACCCAGATCAGATCGGTGACCTCACGGATGAAGTCGTCGGGGTCTTGGTAGGGCAGATAGGCAACCGGGTCGAGAGACACGCGTTTCACTCCTTCGAGATGCGAAGCTGCGGTTCATCGGTGATCGCTGGCTTCTTCCTCGTCAGTGTATGCGTATGCACAAAACAACGCAAGAGACGATCCTGCGCACACGGTGATCATCGCCGAGAGGCGGGTCAGTCGGCGCGTGCGGCCGCGAGAGTGCGCCTCGGCACGAAGACGGACTCGAAGCGCGTCTTCTCGAGCTCGGCGCTCGGATCCTCGATGCGGCGCACGATGAGGTCGGCGGCCGTGCGCGCCATGCCGGCGATGTCGTAGCCGATCGTGGCGAGGTCGATGATCGGCCAGGCCGCTTCGGGAAGGTCGTCGAAACCGAGGATCGAGAGGTCGTCAGGCACCCGCAGACCGGCGCGGTGCGCGGCATTGAGCGCACCGTATGCCACCACATCGTTGCCGCAGAACAGCAGGGTCGGGCGCTCCGGCCCTTCGAGGAGCTCGGATGCCGCAGCCTCGCCCTCGGCGGCTCCGTACGGCACCCGGCGCACGTGACTCTCGGGCAGCGTCACACCCTCGGCGACGAGCGCCTCCCGCAGAGCGGCCTCGCGGCTCTGCGCCGTGCTCGTGTTGCTCGGTCCGAGCACCGCGCCGACCCTGGCGTGCCCGAGTGCGACAGCACGCCGAACCGCCTCGCGATAGCCGGGAGCCGGGTCGACGACCGTGGCGTCCGCCTCGACGAACGAGCCGGTGCGGTTGAAGTACACGAAGGGCAGCCCGCGATCCTTGAGGCGCAGCGGCGCGACGGAGTCCACGGTGGTGGTCGCGAGGATCACGCCGTCGAGGCCGTTGGCCAGCAGTCGCTCGACGATGGTGTCGTTGTCGGCCGACTCGGTGTGCAGCATCAGCTGATACCCGAGCGTCTCGAGCTCGCGGTGCACCGGGGCGATGATGTGCGAGTAGAACTGGTTGTCGAGATCGGTCAGCAGCAGGCCGATGCGCCGCGTGCGCCCGGACGACAGGGCACGCCCCGCCTCGCTCGGCACGTAGCCCAGCAGCTGGGCCGCCTCGCGCACCCGGAGCTTCGTCGCCTCGGACACCCGCGCGTCGTCGCGCAGTGCCCGAGACACCGTCGGCTGCGAGACTCCCGCCAAGCGGGCCACATCACGACTCGTGACGACCATTTGGCGCCTCCCCCTCGATCTCAGGATTCTACCGCCCTTGACGCCCGAATGCATACGCGGTCATAATCAGCACATACGTATGCAACGGAAGGAAGGGCCATGCCCCTGCATCTCAAGACCGCGCCGACGAAGACGTTCGCGGACACCGCTCAGCAGGACGTCGCCGAGCGGGTGAGGGGAATCATCGGCGACATCCGCGAGAACGGCGATGTCGCCGTGCGGCGGTACGCCGAGCAGTTCGACAACTGGAGTCGCGACTCGTATCGGCTCTCCGATGACGAGATCACCGAGATCATCGGCACGCTCGACGCCCAGGTGATCACCGACATCGAGTTCGTGCAGAGCCAGGTGCGCCGCTTCGCTCAGGCCCAGCGCGACTCGCTGGTCGACATCGAGGTCGAGACGCTGCCCGGGGTGTTCCTCGGACAGAAGCATGTTCCGGTTCAGGCGGCCGGTGCGTACATCCCGGGAGGGAAGTACCCGCTGACGGCATCCGCGCACATGACGATCATCACCGCCAAGGTCGCCGGCGTGCCCCGCGTCGTCGCGTGCACTCCGCCCATCCGCGGCGAGATCCCCGCCGCGACCGTGGCCGCGATGAAGATGGCCGGCGCCGACGAGATCTACATCCTCGGCGGAGTGCAGGCGGTGGCGGCGATGGCCGTGGGCACCGACTCGATCGAACCGGTCAACATGATCGCCGGCCCCGGCAACGCCTACGTCGCCGAGGCCAAGCGCCAGCTGTTCGGCGAGGTCGGCATCGACCTCTTCGCCGGCCCGACCGAGATCCTCATCGTCGCCGACGAGCACGCCGATCGCTTCTTCACCGCCGTCGACCTGCTCTCGCAGGCAGAGCACGGCCCCGACTCCCCCGCCGTGCTCGTCACGACCTCGCAGGCGCTGGCGGAGGAGGTCATGGACTGGATCGAGAAGATCCTGCCCGGCATGCCCACTCGCGACTACGCCGGCCCGGCCTGGCGCGACTGGGGACAGGTGATCGTCGCGGACGACCTCGACGAGGCCTATCGGATCGCCGACGACTTCGCCTTCGAGCACGTGCAGATCTTCACGCAGAACCCGCGCGAGGCACTGACGCGGATGCACGACTACGGCGCGCTGTTCCTCGGCGAGAACACCTGCGTCTCCTACGGCGACAAGGTGATCGGCACCAACCACGTGCTGCCGACGCTCGGCGCCGCGAGGTACACCGGCGGACTCTGGGTGGGCAAGTACCTGCGCACGGTGACCTATCAGGAGATCCAGAACACCGAGTCGTCGGCCGAGCTCGGAGCCGTGTGCGGCCGCGCTGCACGGGTCGAGCTCTTCGAAGGTCATGCCCGCTCGGGCGATGCCCGCGCCTGGAGGCACGCCGGCACGGAGTTCGCCTGGATCGACGAGAGTCACGCGGCGGTCGGCGCGGAGTCGCGATGACCGACCTCGCCGGTCGCACGGCCGTGGTCACCGGCGGCGGCAGCGGACTCGGGGCGGCCATCGCCCGGTCCCTGCACGCCGCCGGTGCGCACGTGGTCGTGGTCGGGAGGGACGCCGAGAAGCTCGACCGCGTCGTCGCCGACCTCGGTTCACGGACACGCGGAATGACCTGCGACGTGTCGGATCCGGCATCCGTCGACAGGCTGCGGGAGCAGCTGGCGGACACCGAGGTGTCGATCCTGGTGAACAACGCCGGCATCCCGGGTCCGGTCGCAGCGCTCACCGACATCGAGGTCGACGACTGGGACGAGGTCTTCGCCGTGAACGTGCGCGGCACGTTCCTGCTCTGCAAGGCATTCCTGCCCGGCATGGTCGAACGCGGCGACGGCGACGTCATCAACGTGGCCTCCGTCTCGGGCAAGCGTCCGCTCGCGCACCGCACGCCGTACTGCGCGTCGAAGATGGCCGTGATCGGGCTCACCTCGACGCTCGCGTTCGAGGTCGGACCGGCAGGTGTGCGGGTGAACTCGCTGTCGCCGGGCCCGGTGCAGGGACCGCGCATGGAGCGCAACTTCCGCCTCGAGGCCGCGAGATCGGGCACGAGCATCGACGACGCCGAGCAGGCGTTCGTCTCGCGCGCGGCGCTCGGACGCATGGTCACCGAAGAAGAGGTGGGCGCAGCGGTCATCGCGATGCTCGGGATGCCGGGCATGTGCGGTGCCGACATCGATCTCTCAGCAGGAATGGTCGCATGATGCGGTCGCTGCGAGCCCGAGCGCTCGCCGGCGAGAAGCTGATCGGGGCACTGCTCCGGATGCCGTCGGAAGAGCTGGTCGAGATGCTCGCCGTCGCCGAGTTCGACTTCGTGCTGATCGACTGCGAGCACGGCCCCGCCGACGTCGTCGCGCTGCGGCAGCACATCGCGCTGGCCCAGGTGCACGGCGTGCCGGTGATCGTGCGCGTCGGCGAGGGCGACCGCGGCCAGATCCTGCGGGTGCTCGACCAGGGAGCCCAGGGCATCCTCGCCCCTCACCTCGACACGACAGCGGATGCCGAGGCGCTGGTCTCTGCGGCGATGTACCCGCCGGTCGGGTTGCGCGGATTCGCGACCTACAGCCGGGCCGGACGCTTCGGTCTCGTCGACCCCTCAGAGCACCGCGACTGGTGGCTCGAGAACACTCTCGTGCTCGGGATGATCGAATCGCCCGGCGGGGTCGCAGACGTCGAGGGCATCGCCGCGGTGCCACGGCTCGACGGCATCATGGTCGGCCCCGCCGACCTCGCGGCGTCGAGTGGACCGGATGATCGACCGGTGCCCGAGGCGATCGCTGTGGTGCATTCGGCGCTGGCCAGGGTCGGTTCACTGCGCATGGACATCGTCGGCACGAGGGATGCGGCGAGCGCGGCCTTCGCCGACGGAGCCGACCTCGTCGTCTACAACCTCGCGTCCTCTCTCATGGCGCATCTGCGCGGCCTCGCGGCGCCCGAGCGCTGAGCGCACGCCGCATCCCGCGCCGCCCGCGCCCCCGCGCCCCGCCACCCACCGTCGATCCGGAGGAGATCTGCGATACGGAGGTCACCTCCCCCGCCTCCACCCTCCGAATTGCGGATCCCCTCCCGACTGCCGCAGCACCACAAGCCGAGGCGCAGCGAACCCGAGGTCAGACGACGATGCCGGCCAGTCGCTGCTGCGACATCCATGACCGGACGAGACGCCCGAACTCACGCGGCCGCTCGAGTGGCAGCAGGTGGCCGGCATCCAGGGTGACGAGACGGGCGTCAGGCATCGCCGACACGATCTCGGTGTGGAAGTGCGGCGGACAGATGGCGTCGTCGAGCCCCGAGACGACGAGGGTCGGCATCGACAATCCGGTGATCCGCGAGAGCAGGTCGGTGCGCGTGAGCTGCATCCGCAGTTGAGCGCGCAGCCGGTCGGCACCGGTCTCCTCCCCCATGCGCAGAGTCCGCTCCACGAGCTCGGGCCGCTCTCGCACGAGAGCCTCCCCGAGCAGAGGAATGAGGATGCCGTCCTGCAGCGCGCGCGGCTCGACGCCCTCGTCGAGTGCCGTGAGCCACCCGCCCCATCCGGAACGCTGCGCGTCGGTCGGCGCCTTGGCATTGGTCGACACGAGGCAGAGGCCGGCCACCCTCTGAGGCGCGGCGAGGGCGAGAGCCATGCCGACGATGCCCCCGAGCGAGTGGCCGACGAGCACGAAGGTCTCGGGCAGATCCCGGAGCAGCGCCGCCACCTGCTCGTCGATCGAGGGACGATCCAGCACCGGCCGGACCGCCCCCTCGAACCGCGCATCCGTCCACAGGTCGGCCGTGCAGTTCATGCCCGCGAGGAGCACGAGCGGCGGCACCGCGGCAGCCACCTCAGCCCTTCACGGCACCGTCGCTGAGACCCGCGACGAGATACTTCTGCGCGATGAAGGCGATCACGAACACCGGGATCGTCAACAGCATCGACGCCGCTCCCGCCTGCTGCAGCATCGGCAGGGTCTGCCCGAGCTGCGTGGCGATGAACACGGGCACCGTCTTCGACGAGGTGTCGGTGAGCACGAGCGCGGTGAGGTACTCCTGGAAGGCGAACAGGAACACGAAGATGCCGGCGGTCAGGATCCCCGGCCCCATCAGCGGGATCATGACCCTGCGCAGCATCCCGATCCTGGTGCAGCCGTCGATCATGGCCGCCTCGTCGAGCTCCTTCGGAATCTCGGCGAAGAAGTTGCGCAGCAGCCAGATCGTGAACGGCTGGTTGATCGCGACGAGGGCGATCGCGAGCGCGAACGTGGTGTCGTAGATGCCGAGCGCGCGGCTGATGTCGTACATCGGCAGCACCACCGCGAAGCGGGGCAGCGCACGGAAGATCAGTGCGAGCACGAGCAGCAGCGCCGAGACGTAGCTGGGGAACCGCGACAGCGCATAGGCCGCCGGGATGCCGATCGCCAGCGCGATCACGGTGGACACGACCGCCACGACCACGGTGTTCACGAGGTAGTCGGCGAAGTACGTGGTCTGCCACAGATCGACGAACGCCTGCAGGGTCGGCTGGTAGTCCCAGAGCACCGGCGGGTTGGCGAAGGCGACGTCGGTGGGCTTGGTCACCGACAGCGTCATCCAGATGAAGGGGCTCAGCATCACGATGCAGAGGATGCCGAGCAGCAGCCCCGTGATCACCGGCGGGCGGTTGGGGCCGCGGCGACGGCGCTTCGGCACGCCCTTCGTGACGATGGCCCTCGTCGAGAGTTCTGCGGAGGTGAGACTCATCGTTCGGCCTTCGCTTCCTTGAAGATGCCCCGGATGAACGGGATCAGCATGATGAGGATCAGGAGGATGGTGAGCACGTTGATCGCGCTGCCGAGACCGAGGTTCTCGGCGCCATCGGCGAATGCCACGGAGTAGACGTAGAGCATGATCGATTCGTTGCCGATGTTCTGCGCCTGCGGCGACAGCGGGATCAGGTTGTCGAACATGCGCAGCACATCCATGATCGTGATCAGTGTCACGAATCCGAGCACTCCGCGGATGGTCGGGATGATCACGTTGAGGTGCGTCTGGAAGCCGTTGGCGCCATCGATCTTCGCCGCCTCCTTCAGCTCGTTCGGCACGCCCTGGAGTCCGGCCAGGATGATCAGCATCGCGAACGGGAGCATGTGCCAGACAGTGTTGGCGATCACGAGGATCGCGTTGGGCACCTGGTCGGTGAACCAGAGCACCTGCGACCCGCCGAAGAAGCCGATCAGGCGGTTCACCACGCCGCCGAAGTTGTCGTCGAAGAGCCACGAGAAGGCGACGGCGCCGACGAGGTTCGGCAGCACGTACGAGACGAGCATGATGCCGAGCACGAGCGGACGCGACGTGGTGATGCGGTTGATGCCGGTGGCGATGATGTACCCGAAGACGAGCAGGATCGCCGTGGTGACGATCGTGACGGCGACCGTGAACATCACCGCCTTGTGGAAACGGGGGTCCGTCAGCGCGTCGGTGAAGTTCTCCAACCCGATGAAGGTGCCTGGTGTGCCGTAGCGGACCTGCTCGAAGCTCCACTGCACCGTGCGCACCAGCGGCAGCACGAGCAGTGCACCCATCACCAGCAGGCTCGGAGCGAAGAGCAGCCAGAATTCGCGTGCCTTCATGTGCGTCCTCCCTTGGACGGACTGTGGCCTGAACTCACGCTCAGGCCACAGTCATGGACGGTCGGATCGGGGTCAGCCGGCGATCTTCTCGCCGGCGGCCTGCATCTGGGCGAGCCCGTCGTCGACGGACACCTGGCCGTTGAGGATCGAGACCAGGATCGGCCGGATCTCGTTGGTGATGTCGGCGATGACCGGCGACACGATCGGCGGCATGGCGCTCGCGATCGAGTCGTTGGCGGCGGCACCGTACGGGGAGTTCTCCTCCGTCACCATGCCCTCGCGGGCCGGGTAGGCGGCGGGGACGGATGCCGTGGACGCGTCCTCGCTGACGGCGGACGCCATCATCTGGAAGAGCATGTCGTGGTCGAGCTTGGTGTTGAAGGGGATCGACCAGCCGTCGATCGAGAGGCGGTTGTAGGAGTACTCGGCGTCGTCGGAGACCTTGGGCGCACCGGCGAATCCGAAGGAGTCGGACAGCTTGGAGTTCGCGGGCAGGGTCAGGTCGAACATGCGACCGGAGAACATGATCGACATGGCCGCCGTGCCGTTGAACATCTGCTGCTGCACCTTGGGCTGGTCGAAGGTCGTGACCTGCGGGTCCATGTAGGGCTTGAGTGCGAGCATCGCCTCGACGGCCTGCTTCGCCTCGGGTCCGTCGAGCGTGACCTCGCCGTCTGCGGTGACGAAGTCGGCGCCGAGGGAGTTCATCGCCCCTTCGAAGCCGGTCGTCACGTCGGCCGTGGCGAGCCAGGGCAGCGCGATCGGGTAGTCCATGAGGCCCTCGGCCTTGATCGCCTCGGCCGCGGCGATCATCTCGTCGAAGGTGGTCGGCACGTCGAGGCCGAGGTCTTCGAAGATGTCGGTGCGGTAGGCCATGACGAACATCTGCGCCTGCATCGGGATGGCGTAGATGTCGCCGTCGTAGGACATGCCCTCGACCATCGACTCGCTGATCTCGCCGAGCCCGTAGTCCTCGCCATACTTGTCCCAGAGGTCGTTCAGCGGAACGAGCTTCTCCTCTTCGCCGAAGCCGGGGATGACGAATCCGTAGGTCTCGATGATGTCGTAGGTGCCCGTGTCGCCGGCCAGGGTGGCCGTGGTCTTGGTCACCTGCCCGCCGAAGTCGATCGGATCGTGCTTCAGCGTCACGTCATCGGTCGAACAGCTCTTGACCATGGTGTCGGTGAAGGGGTCGATGGCGGAGGAATTGTAGGCGAGGACGTTGACCGTGGTCTTGCCCTCGGGAGCCGTGTAGTCGCACGACACCGTTGTCGCGTTCTCATTGTCGGTTCGGGTCCCGGCGCCGCAGCTGGAGAGGGCGATCATGCCCACTGCTGCGAGGGCGAGTACCGGCAGTGCTCGATGCTTGATGTGTCCCATGACGCTGATGGTATACGTATGCAATCGACTTAGGGAAGCCTATGTTCCCGGAAACTTTCAGGATTGAATACGTATACTGCGAAAACCCGCGATACGGGAGGACGAACACCCTTTCGCATCACTCTCACGGCCCTCCGTGGCCGACCCGAACTGCTACTCCCGAACCCTGCGCTTCTCGAGCACTCCGGCGAGAAGCACCGCGACCAGAGCCGCAGCCGGGGCCACGATCAACCCGGCCCGCAGGCTCTCGGTGTCGGCGATGAACCCGACGATCGGCGGTGAGAGCAGGAAGCCGAGACGCAGCAGCCACGACACGACCGTGAGCCCCACTCCCGGTCGCAGGCCGGGCAGTTCGTCCGCCGCATGCATGGCGGCCGGGATGAGCGTCGCGATGCCGAAGCCGACGGCGGCGAATCCGGCGATGGTTCCCGGCACGCTCGGGAAGATGAGCGCGAGTGTCATGCCCGCCGCGGCGATCAGTCCTCCGACGCGGGCCACCGCGCGCTGCCCGAACCGGTCGGTCATGCCGTCGCCCAGCATCCGGCCGATGAACTGTGCGCCGACGAGCGCGATGAATCCGAGCGGTGCGATGGCGGCCGCGGCGCCGAGCGATTCACTCAGATAGAGAGTCGCCCACGAGTTGCCGGCGTCTTCGGCCACGGCACCGGCCATCGCGATGAGCGTGAGCGCGATGATGATCATCACGGTGCGAGGGCTGACTCCGCGGCGCACGGCGCCGCCCAGCTCGACCGGCTCGGCCGTCGCCTCCGCATCCGCCTCCTCATCGCGTCCGGGCAGGCAGAACCAGAGCGCGGTGAAGGCGACGGCCGCGAACACCGCGGTCGAGATGCCGAGATGCACGCCGAGCGGCAGCTGCAGGGCGATCGCGGCAGCGGCCATGCCTCCGCCGAGAACCGCGCCGATCGACCAGATGGCGTGGAAGGAGTTGATGATCGAGCGGCCGTATCGCCGCTGCACGCGCAGACCGTGCGCGTTCTGCGCGACGTCGGTGATCGCGTCGGATGCCCCGCCGAGCAGAAGGGCGACGGCGAAGAGGATGCCGGAGGGCGCCAGTGCGGCGGCGAGCAGACCGAGTCCCGTGGCGATCGTGCCGAACACGGCGATCCGCGCCGAGCCGAATCGACGGATCAGCACGGCGGCGAGAAGACCCGCGGCGATCGCGCCGGCAGGGAAGGCCGCGATCGCGAGGCCGTACCCGGCGTTGTCGAGCCCCAGAGCAGCCTTGATCTCGGGGTAGCGGGGCAGGATGTTGGCGAACAGTGCGCCGTTCGTGAGGAACAGCGCCGAGACCGCGATGCGCGCTCGGCGCGACGCCTGGTCGACAGCAGGCCGTCGAATCGATTCGATCGAAGTCATAGCAATGACCGTACACGTCGAGGGACGTCGTCGAAAATCGCCTTTCGCATCGCGTATGCCACCCGTGCGGCGATCGCGATCAGCCTCAGTGGAGCAGCGGTTCGCCCTGTGCGAGCTCTTCGTCGATCACGGATGCCGCAGCGACCGCAGCCTTGGCGGCATCCAGGTCGTCGAACTGGCCGATGAAGTCGGACTGCGCTCCGAAAGCCCGAAAGCCCTCACGCGGTGTCCCCGTGATCGATCCGAGGAACTGGCGCCGGTCATTGCCGACGTGGAAGCCGGGATCGACCTCGACCCACAGCCCTCGCGTCCGCGAGGCGCCTCGCACCCGCGCGCTCGCCGCCGCCTTCGCGGCATTTTTGATTCGTACGGACATGGCTCACGCAGTCATCGCGTGCAGCACACGCGACCCCGTGAGCGCCGGAGCGAACTCAGCCCGAGTGAGGTCGAGCCCGCCGGCCGAGTTCGCCGCGTTCATCATCGAGACCACCAGCGAGCGGTCGATGCTCGGCTCCTCGTCCATGGCGAACCGGAGGGGGATGGAGGCGTGCACCCAGAGCGTCTCGATGGCGCCGTCGCCGATCGAGAGGGTCAGGGGGAAGGACTCGTTGCGCCGCAGCTTGGTCACGATCACCAGCCGCAGGTGGGTCAGCAGCTCGTCGTCGATCTCGATCGGTGCGGCGGTGCTTCCGTAGGTCAGGTAACCCATGTTCTCTCCCTCACGCTCAGACTGGCTTGAGAAATAGATTACTAGGTTACCTAGCTAAATCCCAGTCAGACGTCAGGGAAGGTCGCCGATCTCTTCCGTCAAGCGGTGCAGGAACCGTGAGATCGCATCGGTCTGCTCGGGCGTGAACTCGTCGGCGAGGGCGGCGATACGCTGCGTGAGCTCGTCGCCGGGCGAGTGGAGATCGCGCAGAGAGGGTCGCAGAACCTTCGATCGCGCGTCAGCCGGATGCGGGGCGACGACGATCTGGCCGCGCTCCTGCAGACGGCGCAGCAGGCTCGTGATCGCGGCCGTGCTCACGTTCAGGTGCGCAGCGAGTCCTCCCGGGGTCGCGGGAGCATCCGCCGGCGCCTCCGTGATGTACCTCATGGCCTCACGATCGGTGTCATTGGGCGCGCGCAGCGCGGCGAGACGACGGCCCAGCTGCGCCTCGGCGCGACGGAGTTCGTCGACCCGAGCGACGAGATCGGTCGACGTCGTTCTGATGTCGGTCCTGCTGGCCATGTGTCACCCCCTGACCCCTCCATGCTACTCGAAAGACAGGTAACGAGGTGGCCTAGCGAATTCCAATGCCACCAGGGACTCTGATCGGGTGCGAAGATAGAACACGGGCAGGAAAGGGACGTCATGGTCGAGCGATTCACACTCGGGGATGCGGGGTACATCATGTACGCCGACATGCTCGATCGCCTGCGAGCGCGGTTCCCGTCGGTTCCCGCCTGGCGGCTCGACCAGATCGTGGCCGCCGAGCACGACGCCATCACGGGCGGACTGCTGCGGATCGTCCCTGCCGAGGTCGAAGCCGGCGCGATCGAGATGCTCGCGCGCGAGCATGGAGAGAACGAGGGATCCCTGAGCGATGACGGCGAGGTGGCGTGATGGAGCGCTCTGAAGAATTCGGCCGATCGGGGTACTGGTACCCCGACTCCGACAGCGCGAGCACGGTCGACGTGCTCAACATGCTCCGCCGCTACCGCTCGGCCGAGACCGCCATGCGAGCCCGCACCAGGGCGTCGATGGGCATGAACGAGACCGACCTGGTCGCGCTGCGGTTCCTGCTGCGCGAGCAGCGGGCCGGCCGCATCGTGCGCCCGATCGACATCGCCCGCATGCTCGACATCTCCACGGCATCGACGACGACCCTCATCGACCGTCTCGAGAAGGGCGGGCACGCGAAGCGCGAGCCGCACCCGACCGATCGCCGCGCCGGGGTCGTCGTGCCCACCGTCAGCAGCGACGACGAGGTGCGCGAGACCCTCGGCGCGATGCACCGGCGGATGCTGTCGCTCGTCGACGAGATGAGCGACCGCGAGCGTGGCATCGTGACGCGATTCCTCGCCGGCATGACCTCGGCCATCGAAGAGGCGTCGGATCTCGATCAGGAGCTGCGCGACGTCATCCGCTCGCACGAGGAGTCCGAGCCCTCCGGCGAGTGATCCCTCCGCCGCGGGTCAGGCCTTCTCGACCTGATCCTCGACCCGAGCGCCGGCTTCTCCGTCGTCGTCCACGGCGTTCTCGAGGCGTTCGGGGAACAGCTCGTCGAGGTCGAGGTCGGGGTTCTCCTCCTGCGTCTCGACCAGTTCCACGGCCTCCTCGATCGTCTGCACGCTCGGCATCGCACCCGGCAGCGGCCTGCGCGCCGACTCCTTGAGCACCACCACGGCGATGAAGCCGGCGATCGAGGTGCCGATCACGTAGAACGCCGGAGCCAGCGACGATCCGGTCATCTGCACGAGCGCCTCCATCACGACCGGAGCCGTGCCCGCGAACAGGGCGACGGCGAGGTTGTACGAGATGCCCATGCCGCCGTAGCGCGACGACGTCGGGAAGAGCGCGGGCAGAGACGAGGCGAGGTTGGCCACATAGAAGGTCACGGGGAAGGCGAGCAGCACCAGGCCTAGAAGCGTCGACCAGATCTCCCCGTACATCATGAACAGGAACGACGGCACGGCCAGCACGATCGCCGAGATCGAGCCGATGAACAGCACCTTGCGGCGTCCGATGCGGTCGGAGAGCTTTCCGGTGAGCGGGATGCAGAGCGCCATCGCCACGAGCACGGGAAGGGTCAGCAGAGTGCCGTGCACCTCGTCGTAGCCCAGGGTTCCGGTGAGGTACGTGGGCATGTAGGAGGTGAGGGCGTAGCCCACGGTGTTGGCGGCGGCGACGAGCACGAAGGCCGTCAGCAGTTCGCGCCAGTATGCGCGGATCAGTGCGAGCACGCCCTTGGGCGCATCCGCCGACGCCTGTGCGTCGTCGGCCGCGCGCTTCGCCGAGTCCTGTGCCTCCTGGAATGCCGGGGTGTCCTCGATCTTCAGCCGGAAGTAGATCGCGATCAGTCCGAGCGGAAGCGCGACGAGGAACGGGATGCGCCAGGCGAAGCCCTGCATGACCTCGGCCGACAGCGTCAGCTGCAGGATCGAGACGAAGGCGGCGCCGATGGCGAAGCCCATGTACGAGCCGAGGTCGAGCAGGGAGGCATAGAAGCCGCGGCGCCGGTCGGGCGCGTACTCGGTGATGAAGGTCGTGGCGCCCGCGTACTCGCCGCCGGTCGAGAAGCCCTGTGCGAGCTTGAGCACGATCAGCAGGATCGGCGCCCAGACGCCGATGACCGAGAAGTCGGGGAGCACGCCGATGAGGAACGTGGCCGCGGCCATCATGATCAGCGTGAAGGCCAGCACGCGCTGACGGCCGAGTCGATCGCCGAGCTGGCCGAGCACGATGCCGCCGAGCGGACGGGCGACGAAGGTGACCGCGAAGACGCCGAGCGAGAAGAGCGACTGCGCCCCGGCGGATGCGTCCGGCAGGAACGCCCGCCCGATGATCACCGCGAGATAGCCGTAGACGCCGATGTCGTACCACTCCATGAGATTGCCGACCACGGTACCGGCGACCGCGCGGCGGAGCATCGGGCGGTCGACGACGGTGACGTCCTCGACCGTGAGCCGACGAGGCTCTGCCGCGGCGGGACGCAGCCGTCGCAGCAGGCGCTGCCACAGGTTCGGCGTGTCATTCTTCAGGCGGTCGGACATGCTGTCTCACTCTCTCGCCGCACGACCATTGCAGGTCGGGCCGCACAGAAGGCGGGGAGGTGGCTCGCGCCACCTCCCCGCCGTTGCTCACCGGTGTCAGTTGTTGAACGCGTCCTTCACGTTCTCTCCGGCCTTCTTGACGTCGGCCTTCGCCTGGTCGGCGCGGCCCTCCGCCTCGAGCTTCTCGTTGTCGGTCACCTTGCCGACGGCCTCCTTCGCCTTGCCGGCGAGGTCCTGAGCGGTGTTCTTGATCTTGTCATCGAGTCCCATGGGGGCTCCTCTCTCTTATCAGCGGTGGTCTGTGGTCGAGCGCCCGCGCCGTGCGGTCACAGGGGGATGTCGAGGGCGGATGCCGCCAGCGGCAGAGCGCCGGCGGCGATGACCGCGATGAGGCCGACGACTCCGGCGGACTTCCAGAACGGCGTGCGCGATGCGGGGAGCGGGACGCTGCGGAGCCCGGTGGAGCGGCCGACAGCAGCACGTGCCGACAGCGGGGCGACGTCGACAGGACCGTTCGGCAGGATTCGCCGAGACCGGAGCTCACGACGGGTGGGGTACTGCGTGGCTGTCGACATGTGATCACCTTCCTCCGTCAAAAGATTACTAGATGAACTAGTCAATCGCCAGCCTAGTGAAATTTCCGGTCATCACGCCTACGCTCGACACATGACCGAGCTCACCCAGCCCACCGGACACGAAGAGGCCCTGCGCGCCCTCCCCCGCGAAGACGGATCGGCGCCTCGCGCGCTGGTGCTCGGCGCCACGGGATACATCGGCGGGCGGCTGACGCCTCGTCTGCTGAACGCCGGATACCGGGTGCGCGCACTGGCCCGGGACGCCGCGCGCGCGGCATCCTTCCCCTGGGGTGCCGACTGCGAGATCGTCGAGGGCTCTGCTGACGACGCGGACGCCGTGGCCGAGGCCATGCGCGATGTCGACGTGGTCTACTACCTGATCCACTCGATGACGGCGGGCAAGGGGTTCGAGGAGAGCGACGAACGAGCGGCCACCACGGTGGCGGATGCCGCGGCGAAGGCCGGCGTGCGCCGCATCGTGTATCTCGGCGGACTGCATCCCGACGATGTGAAGCTCTCGCCTCATCTGCGCTCCCGGGTGCGGGTGGGCGAGATCTTCCTCGAGTCGGGCGTTCCGACGCTCGTGCTGCAGGCGGGCGTCGTGATCGGCTCCGGTTCCGCGTCGTTCGAGATGATCCGGCACCTGACCGATGTGCTGCCGTACATGCCGGCGCCGAAATGGGTGCGCAACCGCATCCAGCCGATCGCGGTGCGCGACGTGCTGCACTACCTGCTGGGCGCCGCGCGCGTCGATGACAGCGTCAACCGCGCCGCCGACATCGGCGGACCCGACGTGTTGCGCTACGGCCAGATGATGAACGGCTATGCGCTCGAGGCGGGTCTGCGCCAGCGCGCGATCGCTGCCCTGCCGGTGCTCACTCCGGGACTCGCATCGCACTGGGTGAACCTGGTGACCCCGGTTCCGCGATCGATCGCGCGCCCGCTCGTCGCGTCACTGCAGAACGAGTGCATCGTGAAGGACCGCGCGATCGATGACCTCATCCCCCGCCCGGACGGCGGGCTGACCCCGTACCGCACCGCCGTGTCGATGGCGCTCGGCCGTCTCGACGCCGACACCATCGAGACGAGCTGGCAGGATGCCGAGGTCTCGGGCGCCCCGAGCGACCCGCTGCCCAGCGACCCGGACTGGGCGGGACGCACCGTCTTCACCGACACCCGCAAGCTGAAGACGTCGGCCCCGGTCGACGGACTGTGGCGGGTGATCATCGGCATCGGCGGGTCGAACGGCTGGTACTCGTCGAAGTTCCTCTGGGCGGTGCGCGGCTGGATGGACCGGCTCGTCGGCGGAGTCGGGCTCCGCCGCGGACGCCGCAGCAAGGCCGAGGCGCGGGTCGGTGATGCGATCGACTTCTGGCGCGTCGAAGCCGTCGAGGAGCCGGGCCGCAAGACCGACTCGTCGCCCGCGAGCGGCGGACTGCTGCGGTTGCGCGCCGAGATGAAGGTGCCGGGCGAGGCCTGGCTCGAGCTGCGCGCACTGCCCGACGGCGACGGATCCCGCTACGAGCAGCGGGCGGTCTTCTTCCCCCGCGGGCTCGCGGGACGGCTGTACTGGCTGGCCGTGCTGCCGTTCCACGGCTTCATCTTCGCGGGCATGGCGGCGAAGATCACCGCCGCGGCATCCGTCCCCGTCGAGACGGTCGCGCCCGGTGCGGGCGAGGCGGGTGCGGGCGAGGCGGGTGTCGGCGAGGCGGGTGTCGGCGAGGCGGCCCCGAGCGAGACGGCCCCCGTCGCCTGAGCCTCTGGGCCCACGCGCGAGGTGTATGCGGGGCCACTTCGACACCGGGACTCACGTGCGGGGCCACTTTCGCAGCGGAAACGGCCGATTCGGATGCGCTACTGACCCCGCACCGCGATGGAACCCGCGGGTAGGGGCAACCTCACTCCCCCAGCCCGCGTGGCGGGGCCACTTTGGCACCGGGATCCACCCGCGAGGTGCGTGCGGGGCCACTTCGGCATCGCGACTCACGTGCGGGGCCACTTTCGCAGCGGAAACGGCCGATTCGGATGCGTTACTGACCCCGCACCACGGTGCAACCCGCGGGTAGGGGCAACCTCACGCCCCACCCACATGGCGGGGCCACTTCGGCACCGGGACTCACGTGCGGGGTGCGTGCGGGGCCACTTCGGCACCGGGACTCACGTGCGGGGTGCGTGCGGGGCCACTTCGACACCGGGGCTCACGTGCGGGGCCACTTTCGCAGCGGAAACGGCCGATTCGGATGCGTTACTGACCCCGCACCGGGCCGGGGGCGGCGCGGGCGGGGTCAACAATGCGACTGACGTCAGGAAGGACGCTCGGCGAGGCCCGCAGGGTCGCCCCCGTCATCCGACCCGGCGTCCGCAGCCGCACCCGCACTCGCATCGCCGGCCGCACTCGCATCGCCGGCCGCACTCGCGTCGCCGGTCGCACTCGCATCTCCGGCCGGACTCGCATCGCCGGCATCGGCGCCGGCATCCGCTGCGCCACCACCGGCATCCGGGATGATGTCGATCGCCTCGGTCGCGGTCGCGTAGACCTCGGCGAGGCTGTCGTCGACGTCGGCCTCATCGATCCAGGCGAGGTCGTCTTCGGAGTGGTCGTACTCGACGGGCACGAGCGCGAAGTCGTCGCCGTACTCCTCGAGTCCGGCCATGACGCTGTGGCGCACGGCCATGCGGGCATAGCGCTCGCGCAGGATCATGGGGTCGCGTCGCAGATCCTTCATGAACGCGACCATCATGAAGGCCATGATCACCGCGAACGGCAGCGCCGCGATGATCGTGACGTTCTGCAGCGACTTCAGGCCGCTGCCCTCTTCGCCGGTGACGAGCAGCACCGCCGCGATCACTCCGACCAGGACTCCCCAGACCACGGCGACCCAGCGCGACGGCTCGGGACGGCCCTGCTGCGAGAGCGTGCCCATGACGAGCGAGGCCGAATCGGCGCCGGTGATGAAGAAGATCGAGATCAGCAGGATGAGCACGATGCTGGTGATCAGCGGGAACGGCAGGTTCTCGAGCACGCCGAAGAGCACCTCTTCGGGCGGGTCGACGGTCAGTCCTGCGCCGTTCATCTGCTGCTGGATCGCCGTGGTTCCGAAGATCGCGAACCAGATGAGCGAGATGGCGGCCGGAACCAGGATGACGACGGAGACGAACTGGCGCAGCGTGCGGCCCCGCGAGATCTTGGCGATGAACATGCCCACGAACGGCGACCAGGAGATCCACCATGCCCAGTAGAAGATCGTCCAGCTCGACAGGAACATCTGCGCCTCATCGCCCTGCGACGCCGACCGCGCGACCATCTCGGGCAGGTCACCGAGGAACTGCACGGCGACCGAGGGGATGACGTTGAGGATCAGCAGCGTCGGTCCGACGAAGAAGACGAAGAATGCGAGCAGCAGCGCGACGACCGCGTTGATGTTCGACAGCGCGCGGATGCCCTTCGAGACGCCCGAGACCGCCGAGGCGATGAAGCAGGCGGTGAGCACGGCGATGGCCGCGATGAGCACGCCGTTGCCGAGTTCGCCGATGCCGCTGACGATCTCGACGCCGTGGCCGATCTGCAGGGCTCCCAGGCCGAGCGACGCGGCGGTGCCGAAGAGGGTCACGATGATCGAGAAGATGTCAATCGTGCGACCGAGGGGTCCGGTGGTGCGGCCCTCGCCGAGCAGCGGCGCGAAGATCGACGAGATCAGGGGCGTGCGGCCACGACGGAACGCGCCGTACGCGATCGCGCCGCCGACCAGCGCGTAGAAGGCCCACGCCTGCGGGCCCCAGTGGTAGAGCACCTGCGCCTGCGCCGTGTGCATGGCCTCGAGGGTGTTCGCCTCGACCGTTCCGGGCGGCGGGTTCTCGAAGAAGGTGAGCGGCTCGGCGGCGCCCCAGAAGACGAGACCGATGCCCATTCCGGCGGCGAAGAGCATCGAGATCCACGAGAACATCGAGAACTCGGGCTCTTCGTCGTCGCGGCCCAGGGGAATGCGTCCGTAGCGGCTGAAGCCGACGAAGAGCATGAAGACCAGGATGACGGTGGCGATCGTGGTGAAGAAGAAGCCGAAGTACTCGACGACCCACCCGAGCACGGTCGAGGTCGTGCCCGAGAGGTTGTCACCCGCGAACACGCCCCACGCGATGAACGCGAGGGTCAGCGCGACGGCGATGCCGAAGACGAGCGGATCGGTGCGGTAGGTGCGTCCGGTCTCTTCGACCGAGACGCCGGGCACGAGCGCCGGGTGCACGCCGCGCGGCGGAACCGCGGCGATGTCGCGCACGATCTTCTGCGCGGCCTCGGTGGCCTTCGCGGCCTGCCTGATCGCGGCGGTGGAGGTCTTCGGAGGGTCGTTCCTCGTGGGCGTCTTCTCGTCCGGAGTGTCCATGAGAACCCATTCTCCCATGCCGGCATTCTGCGACCTGGACGGAAAGGCCAGATGAACGGGTCGATCCGCGGCGCTCCGGGGCCCTACACGCCGGGCGGATGCCGGATGCTCCGGGTTCTCCGGGCGCGTCAGCGCGAGCACCAGAACGCGTTCAGCGCGAGCACCAGGGCGCATCAGCGCGAGCACTCCGGGCGCATCAGCGCGAGCGACGACCGCCGAACACCGAGTGCAGCAGGGGCAGCGCCGAGACGCAGATGAGGGTGATGCCGAGCGGCGGCAGCGGCGTGACGAGCAGCGCGCCTCCGACGAGCATCGCGGCGAACAGCACGCCCGATCCGATGCGGCGGGCGATGCCCTCGAGCCGGTCGAGGCGGCGCTCGAGGGCCGAGGTGTCGAAGGTGACGTTGCCGTCGTCGACGCGGGTGATGATCGCGTCGATCCGCTTCGGCAGGCGGTAGGTGACGGCAGCGGTCTCCATGGCCTGCTGCGCCATGTCCTGCATGAGGTTGCCCGACTCGTCGCGCAGCAGGCGGCCGGCGTAGGGCTCGGCGGCGTCCCACACGTTGAACGACGGATCGAGGCTCGAGCACATGCCCGAGGTCAGCGACACCGCACGGATGAGCAGCAGCATGTTCTCGGGCAGCTGGAGCGGAAGCGAACGCACCATGTCGCCGAACTCGTCGGCGAAGTCGGTGAACTCCCGAGGGTCGACCTTGCTGAGCTCGGCGAAGCCCATGCCGCCGAAGCGGGCGAACAGCGCGCGGAGCGCCCGTTCGAGCTCGGCGGTGTCGGCGGAGGGCAGCAGCACGCCGATCTCCTGGGCCGCTGTGACCAGGCCTCGACTGTCGCGACCGGCGACCGCGATCAGCAGGGTGCGCAGACCGTCGCGGAGGTTGTCGGGCACCTCGGCCATCATCCCGAAGTCGATGAAGGTGAGGCGGAAGTTGCGCCCGGTCGTCGAGTCGGCCTCGGGTGTCACGAAGATGTTGCCCGGGTGCGGGTCGGCGTGCACGAAGCTGTGCGTGAACACCTGGTCGAACATGACCTCGGCGAACACGTCGGCGACCTCTGCCGGATCGATGCCGGCTGCCCGCAGAGCATCCGTGTCGTTGATCTTGATCGCGGTGACGTCCGAGAGCGTGAGCACGCGCCGGGTCGACCGCTCCCAGACGATCTCGGGGGCGCTGACGCGCGGGTCGCCGGCGAAGTTCTCACGGAAGCGCTCGGCGCTGGCGGCCTCGTGCAGGTAGTCGATCTCCTCGAGGCTGGTCTGCGCGAACTCCTCGACGAGGCCGGGAGCGTCGACCCGATCGGCGACCAGTCGCACGCGCATCGCCCAGCGGGCGACGCGGCGGAGTGCCGCGAGGTCGACCGCGACGATCTCGTCGATGCCGGGGCGCTGCACCTTGACGACGACGTCGCCGAGACCGGTGTCGACGGCATCCTGTGCGGAGAGGCGGGCCCGGTGCGCCTGGCCGAGGGATGCCGCAGCCACCGGCGTCTCATCGAACCAGGCGTAGGCCTCCGCGAGCGGACGGCCGAGTTCGGCCTCGGCGGCCGCACGGATGTCGGCGAACGGCACGGCCGGGACCTCGTCCTGCAGTCCCTCGAGCTCCTTCGTGATCTCGGGCGGCAGCACGTCGAGGCGCGACGACATGAACTGCCCGACCTTGATCATGAGGCCGCCGAGTTCGACCGCGAGCACGTGGAACCGCTTCGCGAAGCGCTGCATGCGCGGCGCCCGGGTGCGCTCGGCGATCGAGCTCATGCCGAAGCGCGGCAGCACGAGCTCGAACCACCAGACCTTGAGGAACTCGCGCGCCGCGAACGACAGGATGCGGCGGTACCGGGCACGATGGGCGCCCTGCGCCGCAGCATCCGTCATGTGTCGTCCCTGTGTCGTGTGCGATCAGTCCTGAGCGAGGATCGAGTACAGCCTACGGCGGGCCTCGTCGAGGATCTCGACCGCCTGCTGCACCTGCTCGGTGCTGCCGCTGCGACCGACGGCCGCGGCTGCCGCCGCGAGGTCGACGCCCGCCTTGGGCAGTGCGCTGTAGCGGGGGTTGTCGTGCGAGCCCTCGCTCTTCGACTGCGACTCCCACGGGGCGGGGGTCTCGGTGTGCTCGGCGGCGACGGCGCGGCCGGCCTCGGTGAGCGAGTAGGTCTTGCGACCGTTCTGCTCCTGAGCCTCGATCAGGCCCTCGTCGGCCAGCAGCTGCAGGGTGGGGTAGACCGAGCCTGCGCTCGGCTTCCACGATCCGCCGCTGCGATCGGCGATCTCGTTGATGATCTGGTAGCCGTGCATCGGCTTCTCGGTGAGCAGCGACAGCACCGCAGTGCGGACGTCGCCCTTCGCCATGCGCGAGCCGCCGCTGGGGCGCTGCTCGAAGGACTTGCGGAGCTGCTCCATGGCATCGAAGATCGCGGATGCGGGTCCGCCCTGGCCCGAGCCGAAGCCGGATCCGCCGAACGGGTTCGAGGGGAATGCGTTGTTCATGATGACCTCCCGGAAGTGGTGAGCGATAGTCAACGATATATCGTTAAGGCTGAGTGTGGGGTGGGAGTCTCGGCCCGGAAGGTGAACTTCGGCGGATGTGTCGATCGGCCTGCTGCTCGAACGTCATCTCTCTGTACGCTGACCGTCGAACAGTGAGGAAGAGACATGCGCTACACACTGCTGTTGCACTACGAAGAGCTCGATGCCGAGACTCTGGGCGCCGAGGCGCTCGCAGAAGGCCAGGCCGCATTCGCGAGCTACGCCGCCACCCTGCAGTCGGCAGGGGTGCTCGTCTCGGCCGAGGTTCTGCAGCCGTCGGCCGTCAGCACCACCGTTCGCGTGCGCGATGACGCGCTGCAGGTGCAGGACGGCCCGTTCGCCGACACGAAAGAGCAGCTCGGCGGCACGGTCGTCATCGACGTGCCCGACCTGGATGCCGCGATCGGATTCGCCCGCCAGGCCCCGCCGGCGTTCTGGGGTGCGGTCGAGATCCGCCCGGGTGCCGTGTTCACGGTCGACGGCGTCTGGACTCCGAACCGATGATCCCCGAGGGGGTCCGGGCCGCTGCAGAGAGTGCGGCGCGGACCTCCTACGGCCGGCTGGTCGCGCTGCTCGCGGCGCGGTCCGGCGACCTCGCGCTCGCCGAGGACTCCCTGTCGGGAGCGTTCGAAGAGGCGCTGCGGCGCTGGCCGGATGCCGGAGTGCCCGACAACCCGGAAGGGTGGTTGATGACCGTGGCGAGGAACAGGCTGCGCGACGTGTGGAAGTCGGCCGCGGCGACGGCATCCGCTCCCCTCGCCGAGGAGAGCGCTCGCGTCGATCCGCTCGCCGACCATGATCCGCTCGCGATCGGCGACAAGCGACTCGAACTGCTGTTCGTGTGCGCGCATCCGGCGATCGACCCGGCCGTGCGCGCGCCGCTCATGCTCCAGACCGTGCTCGGATTCGAGGCGGCCGAGGTCGCGCGCGCGTTCGCCGTTCCGGCGACGGCGATGGCACAGCGCCTGGTGCGGGCGAAGCGACGCATCAGAGATGCCCGCATCCCGTTCGCGATTCCGGACCGCCGCTCGATGCCCGAACGATTGCCCGCTGTGCTGGAGGCGGTCTACGGATGCGCCGCGCTCACCTGGCGCGGCGATGCCGAGTCGATGGCGGGCGAGGCGCAGTACCTGGCCGTCACTCTGGCGGGGCTTCTCGATGACGAGCCCGAGGCGTGGGGGCTGGCCGCCCTCACGACGCTGACTCTCGCGCGGCGCTCTCGCGAGTTCACCCCCCTCGACGAGCAGGATCCTCAGACCTGGGATGCGGCGCTGATCGCCGAGGGCGAGGCGTACCTGCGGCGAGCGCGGCCGACCGGTGCGCCGGGACGATTCCAGCTCGAGGCGGCGATCCAGGCGGTGCACTGCGATCGGCTGCGCACGGGGGCGACCGATTGGGACTCGCTGCGGATGCTGTATGCCGCGCTTCTCGCGGTCTCTCCGACCCTCGGTGCCCGGGTCGCGGCCGCCGTCGTCACTGCACGCATCGACGGAGCCGAGGCGGGCCTCGCCGCACTTCCGGCCCACGCAGAGGGATTCCAGCCGTACTGGGCGGCTCGGGCGGCGCTGCTCGCCGAGGCCGGACAGGATGCCGGTGAGGCCTACGCGCGGGCGATCGCGCTCGCCGACGACGACGGCGTCATCGGCTTCCTCCGTGGCCGCGCGGCGGCCCACGCACGATCCCACTGACACGCACAGCACGCACACGCCGCACGCACTGCACGCACACGGCGCACGCACTGCACGCACACGGCGCTGAAAGCAAGCCCCGTGCGCTCCATAGCCGACGATGTTTGACTGCCGTCGATGTCGTCTTCCCCTGCCGTTTCCCCACCGTCCACTTCGATCAGAGTGAGCGTCGTCGTTCCCGTGTTCCGTCCGGGAGCGGCATTCGACGAGCTCATCGCGTCTCTCGATCGGCAGACGCTCGATCGCGGCCGGTTCGAGGTGCTGCTCTGCGACGACGGCTCCGGTGAGGAGACGGCGGCTCGACTGGTCGAGATCGCGCGTGATCGTCCCTACGTGCGCGTCGCGTATCTGCCGCATTCAGGATGGCCGGGAACACCGCGCAACCACGGGATCGACGATGCGCGCGGCACGTACATCCAGTTCGTCGATCAGGACGACTGGCTCTACGACGGCGCCCTCGAGGCGCTCTGCGACTACGCCGACGAGCATGCATCCGATGTCGTGGTCGGCAGGGAGGTCGGCATCGGCCGGCGGCTTCCGAGTCGCATCTTCCGCCGCGACATCCCCCGTGCGCGCCTCGGCGAGGATCCGCTGCTCGAGATGCTGACGCCGCACAAGATGTTCCGCACCTCGTTCCTGCGCGAGAAGCGCATCCGATTCCCCGACGGCAAGGTGCGCCTCGAAGACCATCTGTTCGTGATGAGGGCGTACTTCGAGGCGTCGACGATCTCGATCCTCGCCAGCCGCCCCTGCTACGCGTGGGTCAAGCACGCGGGCAGTGCCAGTTCGTCGCGGATCGAACCCGAGACGTACTTCCCGCATCTCGAGGCCGTGCTCGATCTCGTCGAGCGGTACACCGAACCGGGGCGACTGCGCGACCGGCTGCTGCGGCACTGGTTCCGCGGCAAAATCCTCAAGAGGGTGTCGGGCAAGAAGTACGCCGGGTACCCCGAGGAGTATCGCCAGCGACTGCTCGACGTCGTCATCCCGCTCGCGCGACGGCGCTTCGGACCCGGCGTCGACGGGGGCCTGGCCTTTCCGAACCGCATCCGGGCCGCACTGCTGCGAGCCGATCGACGCGCCGACCTGCTGACGTTCGCGCGGTTCGAGGCCGAGCTCACCTGCCGGGCGGTGGTGACGTCGGCACGGTGGTCGCGGGGCGGAGGACTGTATCTGACCGTCGATGTCTCGATCACCCGCGACGGGCAGGACGCACTCGAGTTCGAGCCGGGCACGGGCGTCATGACGTCACTGCCGATCGCGATGGACGGCCTTCCGACCGGTCTTCTCGAAGCCAAGCGGGAGATGTCCAACGATCACGTCGAGCTGGTGTGGCGCGACAAGGCCGCGGCGATCGAGCGTCGCGTGGCGAACCTCCACCCACGCAGCCTCGACTCCCTCCGCATCGCGATCGACCCGCTGAAGGTGTTCCGGCCCGACGACGAGTCGCGCGGGGCGAAGCTCTTCGTGACCGTGCGACGGGCGGGGTGGACCTTCGACGTCCCCCTCCGAGCGGATGCTGCGACGCTCGCCGCCGCGGGACGCTCACCCCTGCTCGCCGGCCGCACGTGCACGCCGGTCGCGGGACGCGGCGGCGCCGTCGAGCTGCGCAGGCAGTACCCCGGCGGCCGGCTCAAGGATCTGGCCGGCCGCGCTGTGCGTCGGGTGCGGAGCGGCTCGCGCACGAAGTGACGAGGGTCAGCGCGGCAGCGTGAGCACCTCGGCCCCGGTCTCGGTGATGGCGATGGTGTGCTCGGTGTGGGCTGTGCGGCATCCGGTCGCACTGCGCAGCGTCCAGCCGTCGTCGTCGGTGACCAGCCGGTCGGTGTCGGCCATCACCCACGGTTCCAGTGCGAGCAGCAGGCCGGGGCGCAGTCTGTAGCCGCGGCCGGGGCGTCCGTCGTTCGCGACGTGCGGATCCTGGTGCATCGTCGAACCGATGCCATGGCCGCCGAACTCGAGATTGATCGGGTAGCCCGCGTCGCCGAGCACCGTGCCGATCGCGTGAGAGAGGTCGCCGATGCGCGCGCCGGGTCGGGCTGCGGCGATCGCGGCGGCCAGCGCACGCTCGGTCGCGTCGATCATGTCGAGGTCGGCGGATGCCGCACCGTCGCCGACCACGAAGCTGATGGCGGCATCCGCTGAGATCCCCCGGAGCGTGACGGCGAGGTCGAGAGTGAGAAGGTCGCCGTCGAGGAGGGCGTAGTCGTGCGGCATCCCGTGCAGCACCGCGTCGTTCACGGCAGTGCAGACGTAGTGGCCGAAGGGCCCCCGGCCGAAGGAGGGGGCGTAATCGACGTAGCAGGACTGCGCACCGGCATCCTCGATCATCTGCTTCGTCCAGCGGTCGAGGTCGAGCAGGTTCACCCCGACCGCGGCTCGCTCCTTGAGGGACTGGAGGATGCCGCCGACGAGGGCGCCCGCGTCTCGTGCACGAGCCAGTTCGTCGCGGTTCAGGATCTCGATCATGGGGTTCTCCACAGCTCGCCATCGGTCATTCCAATAACTATACCGGTAATACTATCCCGGTATTACAATGGGCTCATGATGGTTCGGATGCCCCTGACTCCCGCCGAGGTCGAGCGGGGCGAGCGCCTCGGCGCACTGCTGCGGCGAGCGCGCGGTGAGCGATCGATGCTGAGCGTCGCCCTCGAGGCGGGGGTCTCGCCCGAGACCCTGCGCAAGATCGAGTCGGGTCGCGTGGCGACCCCCGCCTTCTCGACCATCGCCGCGATCGCCGGCGTGCTCCACCTCTCGCTGGACTCGGTGTGGTCCGAGATCGAGCCGGCGGTGCATGCGGTCGGTCGCACGCAGGTCGCGTCCTGAGATGGCGCATGCGCTGATCACGGGCAGCTCGCGCGGCATCGGCCGCGCAGTGGCGCAGGCCTTCGCCCGACGGGGCGACCGGGTCGTCGTGCACTACGGCCGTGATCGCGCGTCCGCGGAAGAGACCCTCGCCTCGCTCGAAGGCTCGGACCATGCGATCGTGGGCGGCGACCTCGGGGATCCGGCGGAGGCGCAGCGCGTGGTCGAGGAGGGCATCACAGCCCTGGGTTCACTCGACATCCTGGTGAACAATGCAGCCGTGGCCCCGAGCGCGGCGAACGAGCATCGCGTCGACTCGACGACGTATTCCGAGTGGCAGCGCGCCTGGTCTGCCATGGCCTCGGTGAACCTGCTCGGCGCCTCGAACGTCACGATGCTCGTCGCTCAGCACATGATCGAGCGGGGCAGCGGCGGATCGATCGTCAACATCGGGTCACGCGGCGCGTTCCGCGGAGAGGCCGACCACCCCGCGTACGCCGCGACGAAGGCAGGACTGCACGCGTTCGGGCAATCGATGGCGCTGGTGCTCGCACCCCACGGCATCTCTGTGACCTCGGTCGCTCCGGGAATGGTGGCGACAGACCGGCAGACGGCGAAGCTCGAAGGAGAGCAGGGCGACAGCATCCGCGGTCAGAGTCCGTTCGGCCGGGTGGGCACGCCCGAAGAGGTGGCGGATGCCGTCGCCTATCTCACCTCGCCCACCGCGGTGTGGGCGTCGGGCACGGTGCTCGACCTGAACGGCGCGTCGTACTTCCGCTGAGGCGGTGGGCTCCCGCCTGCGCGGTTGCGGGTCACGAACGCAGCACGGACTCCAGCAGGCCGGGGAACAGTTCGTCGAGCTCTGCGCGTCGCAGCGTCAGCATCCGTCGCCGGCCGTTGGGCTCGTTGCGGATCACGCCCGCTTCGCGCAGCACCTTCATGAAATGCGACTTGGTGGACTTCGGCAGGTTCGGGTCGGTCGCGTGGCATTCGGCCATGTCGAGCGGGCCGTCGGCGAGCTGTCGCGCGATCGCCAGACGCTCGGGGTCGCTGAGGGCGAAGAGCACGTCGGTGAGCTGGATCTCGGATCGCTCGGGGTGCGGGAGTTCGCCTGGCATGGTTCGAGAATAGTTGAACAATCGCGGAATCGCGAGTACGCTCCGATAGTTCGATGAATCTCGAACCGATACCGCGGGAGCACTCATGACCACCACGTCACCGATCGACACGACCGCGACGGCACCTCGGATCCGTCGCCCGCGCTTCGGCTTCGCGCTGGCCGTTGTGACGCAGATCGCGATGATGATGGGCGCGAGTGCGCCGTCGCCGTTCTACCCCGTGCTCGCCGCAGAGATCGGATTCGACGCGATCGTCATCAGCGCCGTCTTCGCCGTCTACGCGGTCGCCCTGCTGCTCGCCCTGCTCACCGCAGGCTCGCTCTCCGACCATGTCGGGCGGCGACCGGTCGCGATCGGCGGTCTCCTGGTGCTCGCCGCGAGCATGGTGCTGTTCTGGCATGCCGATACGGTCGCCACGCTCATGCTCGCCCGCATCCTGCAGGGGGCGGCGAGTGGCGTGCTCATCGCAGCCCTCTCGGCCGCCGCGCTCGACCTCGCCCCCGGTGGCCGTTCGAGGGTCGCCGCACTGTGGAACGCGCTCAGCCCCGGAATCGGCCTCGCCCTCGGCGCGCTCGTCTCGGGCATCGCGCTGGACGTGACCGGACAGCCGCTGCTCGACGTCTTCGCACCCCTGACCGCCGTGTACATCGTGCTCGCGGGGCTCTTCTTCCTGGCACCCGAGACCGCTCCGCTGCGGCCGGGAGCACTCGCGTCGCTGAGCTTCCGACTGTCGGTGCCGGCCGGCATCCGCTCGGACTTCTGGCGCGGAGCCCCCGCGATCATCGCCGGCTGGGCGACGGGTGGGCTCTTCCTCTCACTCGGCGCGAACATCGTGCGCACCCAGCTCGGCGGTGAGGCGCACGTCTGGCAGGGACTCGCGGTCGCGATGCTGGCCGGCGTCGGCGCGGTCACCGCATTCCTCTTCCGCAACCGGCGCCCGCGCACCTCGGTGATCTTCGGCACCGCGGCCCTCGCCGTCGGCACTGCACTGTCGCTCTGGGCGCTCGCGACCGGGTCGCTTCCGTTCTACCTCGCCGCGACCGCCGTGACCGGCATGGGATTCGGCACCGCCTTCTCGGGAGTCGTCGCCTCACTCGCACCCCGCATCCCCCCGACCGACCGCGCCGACACGTTCGCCGTGATCTACCTGCTCGCCTACCTCGCCTTCGGCGTGCCCGCAGTCATCGCAGGGATGCTGGTCGGAGTCTTCGGACTCGGCGCCGTGTGCGTCGGGTACGGCGTCGCGGTCATCGCGCTCGCGCTCATCGCACTGGTGCTGCGGGTGCGTCGGGCGGAGTAGCGGCTCTCTGTTGGGTGGAGGTCTCTCGCGTCGGAGGGGATCTCTCGCTGCGGAGGAGATCTCTCGCTGCGGAGGAGATCTCTCGCTCCGAAGGACAGATGCCGCCGACACCTCCTTCGGTAGGCGCGATCTCCTTCCGAGCGCGCGCCGCCTCCGGCATCCACCCCCAGTACGAAGGAGATCTCTCGCCCCGAAGGACAGATGCCGCCGACACCTCCTTCGGTAGACGCGATCTCCTTCCGAGCGCGCGCTGCCCTCGGCATCCCACCGACTGTGAAGGAGCCCTCTCACTCCGAAGGACGGATGCCGGCGACACTTCCTTCGTTAGGCGTGATCTCCTTCCGAGCGCGCGCTGCCCCCGGCATCCCACCGACTGCGAAGGAGACCCCTCGCCTCGAAGGAAAGATGCCGCCAACACCTCCTTCGGTAGACGCGATCTCCTTCCGAGCGCGCGCCGCCTCCGGCATCCACCCCCACCGCGAGGGAAATCTCTTGCCTCGAAGGAGGTATGACGGCGACACCTCCTTCGGTAGCCGCGATCTCCTTCCGAGCGCGCGCTGCCCTCCCGCATCCACCCTCACTGCGAGGGAAATCTCTCGCCTCGAAGGAGGGATGTCGCCGATATCTCCTTCGGTAGGCGCGATCTCCTTCCGAGCGCGCCCGGCCCCGGCATCCGGAGCAAACCTGCGTAGCGGAGGAGATCTGCGCACCGGAGGACGAACTCGCGAAGTTGATCCTCCCTTCCGTAGATCTCCTCCGCATCGAACGCGCCCCGCACATCCACCTTGCCGAATCGAACGATTAACGATAGATTTCTGCTGTTGTTCGATGAGAGGTGGAGTCATGGCGAAGTCGACGATCATCGTGCTGCGGGTCGTGATCGCGCTGGCGCTGGTCGGATCCGTGGCCGTGCAGGCGCTCATCGTGCCGCTGCTGTGGCTCGACCTCGCCGAGGAAGAGCTGTGGGGACGGATCGCCTTCGTGTCGATCGTCGTCCTCGGGGTCGGCACTCTGCAGGTCTTCGGCGTCTGCGTGTGGTTGCTGCTCACGAAGGTGCGTCGCGGATCGATCTTCTCGACCTCGTCGTTCCGCTACATCGACGTGATCATCGGTGCGATCCTCGTGGCCGCGGCTCTTCTGTGGATCCTCGCGGCGATACTCGCTCCGGGCTCGGCAGCTCCGGGTCTCGTCGCGCTCATCGGCGGAGCCGGCGTGGTGCTCGCCGGCGTCGCCCTGCTGGTCGTGGTGATGAAGGCGCTGCTGCGGCAGGCGATCGACCGCGATGTCGAGGCGCAGGCGCTGCGGTCCGAGCTCGACAACGAGGTCATCTGATGCCCGTCGTCGTCGACATCGACGTGATGATGGCGCGACGCAAGATGGGTGTCGGCGAGCTGGCCGAGCGCATCGGGATCACGCCGACGAACCTGGCCGTGCTGAAGAACGGGCGGGCGAAAGCCGTGCGGTTCTCGACCCTCGACGCACTGTGCGAAGTGCTGGAATGCCAGCCCGGCGACATCCTGCGCTGGGAGGCGTGAGGGGACCTCTTTCGTCGCGGCACCCACGCACCCACACACACACACACACACACGCACCCACGCAACGGAGGAGTTCTGCGCTTCGGAAGGCCAGATCCCGGGATTCTCTCCTTCGGAAGCGCATTTCTCCTTCGCAGCGCGCGGGCCGCACGGCTGCGGCACCCCGCCACGACGGCCGCAGCGCACCTACGGTGCGGAGGAGAACAGCGCACCGGAGGATGGGATCGTCAATACGGCCCTCCGCATCGCAGATCTCCTCCGCATCGACGATGGCCAGCAAGAGAAGGACAGCACTGGATGCCGGGCGTCGAGCCCCCCGGAGGCCGACGCCTACCGCCGCGCGAGCAGGTCGCGCAGTCGCGCGGCCTCGCCCTCGGGCATCCCGTAGCCGTGCTCGGGCGCCGGGTACTGCCCGCCTCGCACCTCGTCGGCATAGGCCGCGACCCCCGCGATGGACACACCGCGCACATCGGCGTAGCGCTTGACGAACTTGGCGGCCCCGCCGGCGTAGATGCCGAGCAGGTCGTGGAAGACGAGCACCTGGCCGTCGGCATCCGCTCCGGCTCCGATGCCGATCAGCGGAATGCGCAGCAGGGGCGCGAGAGCGGCGGTGACCTCGGACGGCACTGCCTCGATCACGAGCAGCGAGACTCCGGCATCCTGCAGCGCGAGGGCGTCGTCGATCACGGCGAGCGCCGCCTCGGCGGTGCGTCCCTGGGCCCGGTATCCGCCGAGCGAGGTCGCGGTCTGCGGCGTGAGTCCGACATGGCCGACGACGGGGATGCCGGCATTCACGAGCGCTCGAGCACGGTCGACCGTGGTGCCGCCGCGCTCGATCTTGACCAGGTCGACGCCGGCCTCCTTGATGAAGCGCTGCGCGGTCGCGAGGGCGAGCTCATCCGACGCCTCGTACGAACCGAAGGGCAGGTCGCCGACGAGCAGTGGCTTCGTGAGTCCGCGCCGCACGGCTTTCGTCAGCATCAGCATCTCGTCGATCGTGACGGGCACGGTGCTGTCGTAGCCGAGCACGGTCATCGCGGCCGAATCGCCGACGAGCACCAGGTCGACGCCGGCCTCCTCGACGATCTGCGCACTCGGGAAGTCGTACGCGGTGACCATGACGATCGGCTCGCCGGCATGCTTCTTGGCGTCGAGATCGCGCAGGGTCAGTCGCTTCGTCGGGGCGGCGTGGGCGCTCATGGCGTGAACCCTCTCAGCAGGTGGTTGTCGATCAATCGGGCGGCGCCGACACGGGCGGCGACGAGCAGCAGGGCGTCGCGGTCGATGCGGGTGACGGGCTGAAGCGTCTCGGCATCCCGGAGTTCCAGGTACTCGACGTCGATTCCCGCCTCGGCGAGAACATCCCGGGCAGCGGACAGGATGCCATCGCCATCGCCGATACCGTCGCCGTCGCCCGAACGGTGCGCCGCATCCGCCGCGTCGAGCGCACGGTTCAGCGCGGTCGCCCGGGCGCGAGCATCCGCGTCGAGGTACACGTTGCGCGAGCTCATGGCGAGTCCGTCGGGTTCGCGGACGATGGGGCACGCCTCGATGCGCACATCGAGGTTCAGGTCACGCACGACCCGCCGGACGACGAGCACCTGCTGCGCGTCCTTCTGCCCGAAGTACGCGACGTCGGGCTGCACGATGCCGAACAGCTTCGTGACGACGGTCGCGACGCCGTCGAAGTGGTGGGGGCCGCGGCTCGCGCCGTCGAGCACCTCGGTGATGCCCGCCACGTGAATGTTCGTGGCGAAGCCGTCGGGGTAGATCTCGGCCGGCTCGGGGGCGAAGAGGATGTCGACGTCCTCCGCTTCAGCGAGCGCGGCGTCACGCGCTTCGTCGCGGGGGTAGGTGCTGAGGTCTTCGTTCGCGGCGAACTGGGTCGGATTGACGAAGAGCGAGACGACGACGAGGTCGTTCTGCGCCCTCGCCGCGCGCATGAGCGAGAGGTGCCCCTCGTGGAAGGCGCCCATGGTCGGGACGAGCCCGACAGTCCCGCCGTCAGCGCGGGCGTCTCGAACCGCGGTGCGCACCTCGGCGATCGTACGGAGGATTCTCATGACCGGGGCTTTCTGTCGGCGACCGCTCGGGTGGCGGCGGCGAGTGCGTCGAAGAGGTCGGCGAAGTCGGCGGATGCTGCGCGCTGCCGCGCGACGGTCGCCTCGTCGCCGCGAGCGATCGGACCGGTGAGGGCGGATGCCGCGCCGGATGCCACCCAGTTGTCGACCGTCTGCTGCACGAGCGGTGCGAGGTGGGCGCGATCCAGCCCGGAGGGAGCCGCGAGGCGCTCGGCGGCGTCGAGCACCGTGAGCACGAAGTTCGAGGCGAAGGATGCGGCCGCGTGATACGCCGCGCGGTGGGCGTCGTCGACGCGGAAGGGTGTCGCACCGAGCGCTGCGGCGAGCTGCTCGGCCACCGCGAGCGCCTCGGGTGTGCGGCCGTCGACCGCGACGCCGATTCCGCGGAAGACCTCGGGCGTCTCGGTGCCGGTGAAGGTCTGCAGCGGGTGGATGCTGAAGTCGACGTCGGCGAGCGGCGTCGCACCTGAGACGTGCGCGACGAGTCGAGCATGCGGTCGCGCGGCGAAGGCCACGGCTGCGATCGCCGAATCGGGAACGCAGAGCAGCGCGATATCGGCATCCGGCATCCGGTCGTCGCGACGAAGCGGGCCGAGGACGCCGAAGCCCGCTGCACGCAGGGCCCGGGCGAGAACGCCGCCGAGACGACCGGCGCCGACGATGGCGATGGTCGTGTCAGGGGCGAGAACAGGGGTGCTGTGCATGTCGATTCCCCGGCCGAGAAGGGCGGCGCGGATGGGATGAGTATCCGCCCGAGACCGGGTGCGCGCAAAATCTCGGAGCATCTTGACAATCCCAACGCGCCCAGCCCTTGTCATACTGCTGCACATAACACGCAGATACCTGCTCGCAATGACCTCGCGATCTCGCCACCCCCCCGCGACCCCGCCGATCGGGAGGGGATCCTCGATGCGGAGGGCCGATTCCCGGCATCCGCCCTCCGTACTGCAGAAATCCTCCGCATCGAGACCGAGGTCTTACGCTGGAACGTCTGCCCCATCCCCGGGCACCTTCTCTGGAGCATCCCCATGTCTGCACTCGCGGTCGACGATCGCGCCCACTATCGGGCGAATCCCACTGTCCTCCAGGCGCTGAAGAGTCCGCGGATGCTGACGCGCGAGGTGCTCGCGGGCCTGGTCGTGGGTCTCGCGCTGATCCCCGAGGCGATCGCGTTCTCGGTGATCGCGGGCGTCGACCCGAAGGTGGGGCTGTTCTCGTCGTTCATCATGGCGGTGTCGATCGCGTTCCTCGGCGGGCGCCCCGCGATGGTGACCGCGGCGACCGGAGCCGTCGCGCTCGTGATCGCACCGGTCGCTCCGACCTACGGGATGGACTACTTCATCGCGACCGTGATCCTCGCGGGCATCTTCCAGGTGCTCCTCGGGGTGCTGGGCGTCGCGAAGCTGATGCGATTCATCCCACGCAGCGTCATGGTCGGGTTCGTGAACGCGCTCGCCATCTTCGTGTTCAGCTCGCAGTTCCCGCAGCTGATCGACGTGCCGTGGCTGGTGTATCCGCTGGTCGCACTGGGGATCGTCGTGATGATCGTGATGCCCAGGATCATCAGGGTCGTGCCCGCGCCACTCGTGTCGGTGGTCATCGTGACCGGTGTCGTGCTGGCGTTCGCGATCACCGTGCCGACGGTCGGCGATCAGGGCGAGCTGCCGAAGAGCCTTCCCGAGCTGTTCATCCCGAACGTGCCGCTCACCTGGGAGACGTTCACGATCATCGCTCCGTTCGCCCTCGGGGTCGCGCTGGTCGGGCTCATGGAGTCACTGCTCACCGCCAAGCTCGTCGACGAGATCACCGACACCCACTCGAACAAGACGCGCGAGTCGTGGGCGCAGGGCGTGGCGAACATGCTCTCCGGAATCTTCGGCGGCATGGGCGGATGCGCGGTGATCGGCCAGACCATGATCGGCGTCAAGGCGTCCGGGGCGCGCACCCGCATCTCGACGTTCTGCGCCGGCATCTTCCTGTTCCTGCTGGTCGTCGTGTTCGGCGACTTCGTCGGCACGATCCCGATGGCCGCCCTCGTCGCCGTGATGATCATGGTCGCGATCGGCGCCTTCGACTGGCACAGCGTGAAGCCGTCGACCCTCAAGCGGATGCCGAAGAGCGAGACCTTCGTGATGGTGGCGACCGTCGTGCTCGTGCTCCTCACCCACAACCTCGCGGTCGGCGTCGTCGGCGGGGTGCTGGTCGCATCCGCGCTGTTCGTGCGGCGGGTGGCGCACTTCGTGTCGGTCGAGCGCTCGGTCGACCGCTCGGTCTCGGGCGACGTCGCGCGCTACGTCGTGAACGGCGAGCTGTTCTTCGCCTCGAGCAACGACCTGACCACCCTCTTCGAGTACCCCGACGACCCCGAGCATGTCGTGATCGACCTCTCGGGATCGCACATCTGGGATGCGTCGACCGTCGCCGCCCTGGATGCGATCGAGACGAAGTATGCAGCGCTCGGCAAGAGCGTCGAGATCGTCGGGATGAACGAGAGCAGTCAGCGGATGCGGGGACGGTTGACCGGCGGGTTCGAGTAGCGATCCACCCGGACGCGCCTCAGCGCACGAGGGCGGGCCGCTTGCTGTCGAACTGCCAGTCGGGCACGAGGTACTGCATGCCGATCGCGTCGTCACGGGCGCCGAGCCCGTGCTCGACATACAGCTCGTGGGCCTCGGCGAGCCGCACGCGGTCGATCGTCACACCGAGCCCCGGCCGGTCGGGCACGCGCACCGCGCCGTCGCGGATCTGCGGTGCATCGACCGTCAGCTGCTGACCGTCCTGCCAGATCCAGTGCGTGTCGAGTGCCGTGATCTCGCCGGGCGCGGCGGCACCGACCTGCGTGAACATCGCCAGCGAGATGTCGAAGTGGTTGTTCGAGTGCGAGCCCCAGGTGAGGTCGAAGTCGTTGCACAGCTGCGCGACGCGCACCGACCCTGCCATGGTCCAGAAGTGCGGGTCCGCGAGCGGGATGTCGACGGCATCCGATCGGATCGCGTGCGCCATCTCGCGCCAGTCGGTCGCGATCATGTTCGTCGCGGTCCGCAGTCCGGTGCGCCGCCGGAACTCCGCCATCACCTCTCGGCCCGAGAACCGGCCCTCGGCGCCGCAGGGGTCCTCGGCGTAGGCGAGCACGTCGCGCAGTCGTCGACCGATGCGCACCGCATCCTCCAGCAGCCACCCGCCGTTCGGGTCGAGCGTGATGCGCGCCTCGGGGAAGCGCTCGGCGAGGGCGGTCACGACGTCGGCCTCGATCTCTCCGTCGAGCACGCCGCCCTTGAGCTTGAAGTCCGAGAATCCGTAGCGCTGCTGGGCGGCTTCGGCCAGGCGCACGACGCCCTCGGCCGTCATCGCCTCTTCGCGTCGCACGCTCTCCCAGCTGTCGCCGCTCTCGCGCAGATAGGGGAGGTCGGTCCTGTCGGCATCGCCGACGAAGAACAGATAGCCCAGCATCGGCACGCTGTCGCGCTGCTGACCGTCGCCGAGCAGTTCGGCGACCGGCACGCCGAGGTGCTGCGCATGGAGGTCGAGAAGCGCCGACTCGATGCCGGTGACGGCGTGCACGGTGGTGCGCAGGTCGAACGTCTGCAGCCCGCGGCCACCGGCGTCGCGATCGGCGAAGCGCGTCGCGATCGACCGCAGCAGCGAACGGTATCGGCCGACCGGCTGGCCCGAGAGCATCTCGCCGGCCTCGGTGATGGTGCGGCGGATCGGCTCTCCGCCGGGGACCTCGCCGAGACCCTCGCGTCCGTCCGAATCCGTCACGATGACGATGTTGCGTGTGAAGAACGGCCCGTGCGCGCCCGAGAGGTTCAACAGCATCGAGTCGTGGCCGGCGACCGGAACGACCTCGACTCTGTCGACGGTGGGAGCGGCGCTCATGCGGACGCCTCGCGCCGCCCGTCGATGAAGCGCGGGACGTGCCACGGGTTGGCGTCGCGCAGCGCCTCGGGCAGCAGCTCGTCGGGGATGTTCTGATAGGCGACGGGCCGCAGGAAGCGCTCGATCGCGAGAGTCCCGACGCTCGTGGTGCGCGAGTCGCTCGTCGCCGGGAACGGTCCGCCGTGAACCATGGCGTGCCCGACCTCGACCCCGGTCGGCCAGCCGTTCGCGAGGATGCGTCCGACCTTGCGCTCGAGCACCGGCAGCAGCGCCGCCGCGAGCTCGTTGTCGTCCGCGCTGAGCTGCAGCGTGGCCGTCAGCTGACCCTCCAGACGCGACGCCGCCTGCACCAGCTCGGCGACATCGCCGTACCGCACCACCAGCGATGCCGCACCGAAGATCTCCTCGTGCAGCACGTGGTTCTCTTTGAACGATCCGAGGTCGGCGGCATGGATCACCGGCGCGGGAGCATGCGGACCCTCTCCGTCGGATCCCCTCGCGAGGATCTCCGCGTTGGCGTCCCTCGTCTCGACGCCCTCGCGCCACGCGGCGGCGATGCTCGGCGAGAGCATGGTCTGCCCTGTGGCCGCGCGCAGCGCCTCGGATACGGCCTGCAGGAAGGCGTCGCCCTGCGCGCCCCGCGGGACGAAGACGATTCCGGGCTGCGTGCACAGCTGCCCGCTGGATCCGGTCGCGCTCTGCACGTACCCCGCGGCGAGCGCTCCGACATCGCCGCGCAGAGCGCCGGGCAGGATGAACACGGGGTTCACCGAGCTCATCTCGGCGTAGACGGGGATCGGCACCGGCCGCGCCTGCGAGGCGCGCACGAGGGCGAGACCGCCTTCGCGGGAGCCGGTGAACCCGACGGCCTGGATCTCGGGGTCGGAGACGAGCGCCTGTCCGACGCTGCGGCCCGGGCCGAAGATGTGCGAGAACACTCCCGGGTGGAGTCCATGGGCGTCGATGGCACGCGCGATCGCCGCCGCCACGAGCTCGCTCGTGCCGGGGTGCGAGCTGTGCGCCTTGAACACGACCGGGCAGCCGGCTGCGAGGGCGGATGCGGTGTCGCCGCCGGCGGTGGAGAACGCGAACGGGAAGTTCGACGCCCCGAACACCGCCACCGGCCCGAGAGGGATCTTGCGCTGACGGATGTCGACGCGGGGCACCGGCGTGCGGTCGGGCTGCGCCGGATCGATGCGCACGCCTCGGTGTTCGCCGGCTCGGACGACCTCGGCGAACAGCCGCAGCTGCCCGGTGGTGCGCGCACGCTCCCCGAGAAGACGCGCCTGCGGCAACCCGGTCTCCTGCATCGCCCGCTCGATCAGCGTGTCGCCGATCGCCTCGATCTCCTCCGCGACCGTCTCGAGGAAGGCCGCGTGGGCCTCGGGCTCGAGGCGCGAGAACGTCACGAACGCCTCGGCGGCGGCCGCCGTCGCCTCGCGGAGCTGGTCGACGTCGATCTGCGAGTAGGGCGGATCTAGCTGTTCGTCGGTGTCGGGCGCGATGGCGTGAAGAGCCGAGCCGGTGCCGGCGACGGAGCGCCCGGCGATCGAGGAATGCCCGGTGAGGACGGGAACGGTCATGTCACTCTCCTTGAGTCGAGGGTGGGGATGGTGAGGATCAGACGGGGACGGACTCGAGCAGCCCGGCGCGGTCGAGAAGCTGCAGGAGGTCGGCGTCATCCTGCTCCGACAGGTCGTGCAGCGGCGGGCGGACGGGTCCGACGCCGTGTCCGGTGAGACGCAGCCCCGCCTTGACGATCGAGACGCCGAAGCCGCGGCCCCGATCGCGGATCGCGATGTACGGCAGCACGAAGCGTCCCAGCTTCTCGGTCACCGCGACTCGGTCCTGGGCACGCACGTCCCGGTAGAACTCGAGGGCGAACTCGGGAACGAAGTTGAACATCGCGGACGAGTAGGTGCTCATGCCCATCTGCAGCAGCGGCAGCGCATACGTCTCCGCCGTCGGCAGCCCGCCCAGGTAGAACAGCCGCTCGCCGTTGCGGACGTAGACCGAGGCGAGGTGCTCGATGTCGGCCGTCGCATCCTTGAAGCCGATGACGTTCTCGTGTCGGTCGGCGAGGATCGCCATCGTCTCGGCCGAGTAGATCGCGTTGCCCCGGTTGTAGACGATGATCGCGAGACGGGTCGCTGCGGCGATCGCCGAGACATGCTCGACGAGACCGGGCTGGTCGCACTCGGTGAGATACGGGGGCAGCACGAGGATGCCCTCGGCACCGGCCTCCTCGGCTGCACGAGCGTTCGCGATCGCGTTGCGGGTCCAGCCTCCGGCCGACGCGAGCACCGGCACCTCGGGGCGGGATGCCTGCACGGCCGCGCGGACGACCGCGGCCGACTCGGCGGCATCGAGGCTGAAGCCCTCGCCGGTGCCGCCGGCGGCGAACAGACCGGCGACGCCGAATCCGGCCTGCCACTCGACGTGCTCGCGGTAGCGCTTCTCATCGAACTCGAGCTCCGGCGTGAATGCCGTCGCGGGGAACGAGAGGAGACCTTCGCGAAGGTGGTCGGCCAGCTCGGTGGGCGTGAATCGTGCCACGGTGCACTCCTGGGGTGTCGCGCCGGTGTCCGGCTCGGATCTGAACAATCGTCACGCTATGCGGGAAACGATGCGCCTACAAACCAAATGGTGGATAGATCAATGCGCCGCCTGCATCAAAGCGCAGACATCTCCGGCACCGGCGTCGGGAGCGGCTCGCCTGCGAGGTACGCCCGGAGGTTCGCCAGCGTGAGGTCTCGCATGTCGCGCCGGGTCTCGTGCGTTCCGCTGCCGACGTGGGGCAGCAGCGTGACATCGTCGCGGATCAACCGCTCGGGCACGTGCGGCTCCTGCGCGAAGACGTCGAGACCCGCCCCCGCGATCTCACCGGCCTCGAGAGCGGCGATCAGCGCGTCCTCGTCGACGACCGAGCCGCGGGCGATGTTGACCAGGAACCCGTCCGGTCCCAGCGCCCGGATGACCTCGGCATCCACGAGCCCCACGGTCGCCGCGCCGCCGGGAACCGCGATGACGAGCACGTCCGATCGGCGTGCGAGTTCGACGGCGGAAGCCACGTGCTCCCACGGCACCTCCTCGACGGGGCGTCGGGTCGTGTAGAGGATCGTCGCGTCGAATGCCGCCGCGCGCCGGGCGATCGCCTGCCCGATGCGGCCGAGCCCGAGCACGCCGACCGTGCTGCCCGAGAACCGACGCGTCAGCGGGAAGCCGCCGGACTCCCAGCGGCCCTCGCGCAGGAACCTCTCGGATGCCCCGAACCGTCGGAACACGTCGAGCATGAGCCCGAGGGCCGTATCGGCGACGCAGTCGGTGAGCACATCGGGCGTGTGGGTGACCTGGATGCCGCGTGCGACCGCCTGAGCCACATCGGTCGTGTCGTAGCCCACCCCGAAGTTGGTGACGATCTCGAGGTTCGGGAGCGCAGCCATCAGAGCGGACGGGACACCGTTGCGACCGCTCGTGACGACGGCGCGCACCTTCGCGGCATCCGCGGGATCGAGGGTCGAGAGGTCGTCGGGAAGACGCACCACGGAGTACTCGTCCTGAAGCGTCCGCTCGAGAGAGTCGAGCAGTGGCCCCGCCTGGGCGACGGAGCCGGGGGCGACGGGCGAGGGAGCATCGATGATGTTCGTCATGGCGCGAGACTACGACCCGTCAACGATGCAGTTCCATAAGCGAAGTTGCATGGATTGATGCGTCCGCTGTATTCATCGGGCGAGAACGGCGGAATCCCGCGGATCGCCGCATGTCGCTCCACCGCTGCCGAGCGCCGAGCCCCGGTTCCGCTCGCCGATGCGTGCCGCGCATCGGTTGACGCTCGGGAAGCGGTCTGCGACATTCTGAACGAGCCGACGACCACTCTGGGCCTCGGCCGTCCCCTACCTGGAGGAACCGATGAAGCTTTCTTCCCCCCGACGCAGAGCGGCCCGCGCATCCGCCGTCACCGCTGGAATCGCGTCCATCGCACTGCTCGCATCCTGCTCGGTCGCGAACTCGGAGTCGCAAGGCGGCGGCGAGGGTGGCCCCGAAGACACCCTCCGCGTCGTGCTCACGCAGGAGCCGCCCACGCTCGAGGCATGCGACGCGAACCTCACGTCGACCGGTGTGGTCGTGCGCAGCACGGTGACCGAGCCGCTCGTCGAGCGCAACCCGTCGACCGGAGAGCTCGAGCCGCTGCTCGCCACCGAGTGGGAGCAGACCGGCGACACCGAGTGGACGTTCACCGTCCGCGACGACGTCACCTTCCAGGACGGCACCCCCTTCGACGCCGAAGCGGCCGCCTACTCGATCGACCGCGCCGTGAACGGCGACCTCGGCTGCAACGTCGAGGGCTACATCTTCGGTGACGACGACCTCGAGGTCGCCGCCACCGATGCCACCACCCTCACCGTGAGCACCCCGAGCCCCGACCCGATCCTCCCGCTGAAGCTCTCGTTCATCGAGATCGTCTCCCCCGAGACCTCGAACACCGAGTTCGTGCGCGAGCCCATCGGCACCGGCCCCTACGCGATCGGCGACTGGCAGGCCGGCACGAAGCTCACCCTCGACCGCAACGACGACTACTGGGGCGACGCTCCGCAGTTCGCCGAGGTCGAGTACCAGTGGCGGTCGGAGGGCACCGTCCGTGCCGCGATGATCACCAGCGGCGAGGCGGACATCGCCCTCGGCCTCAGCGCCGAAGACGGCATCGGCGACTTCGGCGTGAGCTACCCGAACAACGAGACGATCGCACTGCGCTTCTCCGGGCAGACGGCGCCGCTCGACGACATCCGCATCCGCCAGGCGATCAACTACGCGATCGACCGCGAGGGCATCGTCTCCTCCCTCTACCCCGACGGCGACGTGGTCGCCGCGCAGCTGATCCCCGAGGGCATCGTCGGCTTCAACTCCGACCTCGAGCCCTGGGAGTACGACCCCGAGAAGGCGAAGGCCCTCGTCGAGGAGGCTGCGGCTGACGGCGTCCCGACGGACACGAAGATCCTCATGCCGGTGCGCACCGCGCAGTTCCCGAAGGTCAGCGAGCTCGGCGAGGTCCTGCGCGAGCAGCTCGCCGCCGCCGGCCTCAACGTCGAGCTCCGCATGGTCGACACCACGCAGCACCTGCAGTACCAGCTGAGCCCGTTCGTCACGAACGAGGGCCCCATCTCGATGCTCATCCAGCACGGCAACCAGGCGGGTGACGCGCAGTTCACGGTCGAGCAGTACATGCTCACGGGCGGTGCGCAGGCCGAGTTCGGCGACCCGGGTCTGGACGAGCTCATCAACACGGCCCGCACCCTGACCGGCGATGAGCGTCAGGCGGCCTACGAGGACGTGTTCGCCTACGAGCGCGAGAACGTCGTCGCCCTCGCCCCGATCGCGCACCAGACGGTCATGCTCGGTCTCGCCGACCGCGTGACGTACGAGCCCAACTCGTCGACCGGCGACGAGCTGCGCATCAAGGAGGTCTCGCTCGCGGGCTGACCGCGAGCGAGAGTGAGAGGCGGGCGACCATGTGGACCTACCTGAGAAAACGGATCCTGCAGAGCGCGCTGCCGCTGATCGCCGTCGTACTGGGTGTCTTCGTGCTCGCCCGTCTCACCGGCGATCCGTCGCAGCTGTACCTTCCGCTGAACGCCACCGACCAGATGCGCGAGGACTTCGCCGCCCGCAACGGCTTCGACCAGCCGCTGTGGAAGCAGATGGGCGACTACTTCCTCGGTGTCCTGCAGCTGGACTTCGGTCAGTCGCTGCGCACCGGGGAACCCGCCGCCGAGATGGCGCTGCGCGCCTTCCCCGCCACCCTGCAGCTCGCCGCGGTGACGATGGTCCTCGCGATCGTCATCGCCATCGTGCTCGGCAGCTGGGCGTCGCTGAAGCCGAACGGCATCGCCGACCGCATCGTGAGCTTCTTCTCGATGACGGCGGCCAGCGTGCCCGACTTCTGGGTGGCGATCCTCGGCATCTGGATCTTCGCGATCACCCTCGGCTGGCTGCCGACCTCCGGAACCTCCGGCGCTCTCGTCTGGATCCTGCCGGTCGCGACGCTCATGCTGCGACCGGTCGGGGTGCTCGCCCAGGTGATCCGCGGGTCGATGGTGACCGTGCTCGGGCAGCCGTACATCCAGGTCGCCCGCAGTCGCGGCGCCGGCCAGATGCACATCGTCTCGAAGCACGCGCTGCGCAACGCCGCGGCACCCGCCCTGACCGTCGCCGGCGACCTGACCGTCGGCCTCATCAACGGCGCGGTCGTGGTGGAGTCGATCTTCGGCTGGCCGGGCATCGGCAAGCTCATGATCGACTCGATCCTGCAGCGCGATTTCGCGGTGCTGCAGGCCGCGGTGCTGATCACCGCTCTGGCGATCTTCGCCCTCAACATCATCATCGACCTCGGTTACGCGCTGCTGGATCCCCGCGTGCGGCCGACCTCGGGAGCCAAGGCCCGTCGCCGCGGTCCCGGGGCACTCTCCGACACGAAGGCAGAGGTGCTGACGAATGTCTGACAACGCATCGACCGTCACCGTCCTCACGCAGAAGGCGCGCGGAGCCCGCTCGTCGGGTCGCGCCAACCTCTGGCAGCTGCTGCTGAAGGACAAGGTCGCCACCGCCGCCGCCATCGTGCTGTCGTTCATCGTGCTCACCGCGATCATCGGTCCGCCGCTGTTCGGCGAGATGGCGCAGCGACAGGACCTCGGCGCGCGCAACATGCCGCCGTTCAGCTTCCAGCTCGGCTGGGAGTACGTCCTCGGCAGCGACTCGCTGGGTCGCAGCCTGCTCGCCCGCATCATCACCGCCGCGGGAACCACGCTCGGTGTCGCGGCGGCCGCCGTGGTCGTGTCGGCGGTCGTCGGCTCGATCTGGGGCATGTGGGCCGGATTCCATCGCGGATGGCGCGAGTCGGTGTCGATGCGCATCGCCGACGTCATCATGAGCTTCCCCTCGCTGCTGCTCGCCGTCGTGATCCTGTACGTGTTCAACCCCAGTGCGGCCAACATCGTGCTCGTGCTCGCGATCACCCGCATCCCTCTGTACCTGCGCACGGCGCGAGCAGATGCTGCCGAGCTGCGCTCGAGGATGTTCGTCGACGCCGCGACGAACTTCGGAGCCACGAACAAGGCCATCGTCTTCCGCCACATCGTCCCGAACGTCCTGCCCACGTTGGTCACGCTGGCGACGCTGGAGTTCTGCTACGTGATGCTGGCCGAGTCGTCGCTGAGCTTCCTCGGCATCGGCATCCAGCCGCCCGATGTCAGCTGGGGCCTCATGGTCTCGCAGGGACGCCAGTACCTCGCCGAGGCGTGGTGGCAGTCGGTACTCCCCGGTCTCGCGATCGTCATCACCACGGTGTGCGCGAACGTCCTGGCCGCGTGGCTGCGTCTCGCGACCGACCCGGGCCAGCGCTGGCGTCTGCAGAGCAAGAAGCGCCGTCGCGTGATCGGCTCGATCGCCCCGCGTCGCTGAGTCCGCGGTGACGCCGCTCGAGTTCGTGCTGCTGGGGGCCGTCATCCTCGTCGCCGGCTGCCTGCAGGGCTCGATCGGCTTCGGAATGGGGATGCTGGCCGCACCGTTCATCGCCCTGATCGACACGACGCTGCTGCCGGTGCTCGTGATCATGCTGGCCATGGTCGTGACGCTGATCGTGGCGGTGATGGATCGCGCGGCGCTCGATCTGCGCGGGGCCGGCTGGGCGTTGGCGGGGCGTGTGCCCGGGACCGTCGTCGGCGCGGGTCTCGTCACCGTGATGTCGACGACCGTGCTCTCCTGGGCGGTCGCGGTCGTCGTTCTGCTGGGTGTCGTCGTCTCGCTGCGGGGCTGGCGCCCGAGAGTGACGAGGACGACGCAGGCGGTGGCCGGGGCGCTGTCGGGCGTCATGGGCACGACCACGTCGGTCGGAGGGGCGCCGATGGCGATCATCTGGCAGGGCTCCGACGGGCCGCGGCTGCGCGGCACGATGTCGGCGTTCTTCCTCGTCGGATCATCGCTGTCGCTCGTCGCGCTGTTCCTGTGGGGCGCGGTGCCGACGCACGCGCTCGCCACGGCGGCCTGGATGGCGCCGTTCGCGGTCGCGGGGGTGGTGCTGTCGCGGTTCGTGAACAGGTTCCTCAACCGCCGGCGCACGCGCGCGATCGCTCTCGGAGCATCCGCTCTCGGTGCGGTGACGCTGATCGTCACCCGCCTGTTCGAGCTCGGCTGAGCGGATGCCGGAGCGACCCGCCCACGGCCAGCCGCCTCAGCGCACCTGACGCTCGAGTGGGAGGCCCGCGTCGAGCAGGTCGATGTTGCGGGCGATGTCGGCTGCCCGCGCCGTGAAGACCTCGCGGGCATGGCCCGAGTGGTGCGGGGTGAGCACGACCCGATCGAGCGCGGCGAATCTCTGCACGACGGGTGGAGCCTGCGCGCCCTGCGGCGCCTCCCACCACACGTCGATCGCCGCTCCCCCGATGCGTCCCTCGCTGAGGGCCGAGAACAGTGCGTCCTCGTCGATGAGAGCCCCGCGGGCGACGTTGATGACCAGCGCGTCGCCGTTCAGCTGCGCGAACGCGTCGGCATCGATCATCCCTCGCGTGCTCTCGGTCAGGGGCGCGGTGACGACGACGACATCGCTCTCCCGCAGCAGCGGATGCAGCTGATCCTCGCCGTACACCTGATCGAGCAGTTCGGTTCCGGGGCCGCCTGCATCAGGATGCCGACGCATCGCGACCACGCGCATGCCGAAGGCCTTCGCGAGGTGGGCGACGGAGCGGCCGATCTCGCCGTAGCCGACCAGTCCGAGGGTGCTGCCGGCGAGCGAGCGATGGTACGGGGCGCCTGCCGTCGCGATCGTCCGCCACTCCCCCCGACGCATCTCGGCATCGGCGTCGATCGCGCGACGGCGCAGCATAAGTGCGGTCATGATCACGTGCTCGGCGATCGCGGCGCCGTGGTGACCGGTGTTGCACAGCGGCACGTCGTCGGGCACGGCACCGGCTTCCACCCGGTCGACGCCCGCACCCGTCGCATGCACGAGACGCACGCGATCGGCCCCTGCCATCTCTGCGACCGTGAGCCGCGAGCAGATCACCACGTCGGCGCCCTCGATCGCCGCTCGCGTCGAACCGGGCACGTCGAGGTCGGCGAACACCCACTCGTGCGGGCGCGCGGTGCGGCGCAGATCGTCGGCGAACGCCGACATGATCGGATCGGTGACCGCGATGCGCAGCGGCGCGTTCACCAGCGGGGGCTCTCGAGCACGTATCCGGGATCGACGCGCTGCATGTAGCCGGTGTCGTCGCGCTCCCGGATGCCGCCGTCGAGGTACTGCCTGTGCAGTCGCGCGAGCGCCTCGGGGTCGAGCTCGACGCCGAGTCCCGGTGCGGTCGGCACCGCCAGCGATCCGTCGCGGAATGTCAGTGCGCCCGGCGCGATGACGTCTTCGTCCTCGCGCTTCCACGGCCAGTGCGTGTCGCACGCATAGCCGACGCCCGGGGTGGCCGCAGCGAGGTGGGTCATCGCCGCGAGGCTGATCCCGAGGTGCGAGTTCGAGTGCATCGAGAGTCCCCACCCGAGAGTCTCGGCGAAGCCGGCGAGCAGTCGGGATCGTTCGAGACCTCCCCAGAAGTGGTGGTCTGAGAGCACGATGTCGATCGCACCGAGGCGCACGGCATCCGCGATGTGCGAGAACGCGACGACGCACATGTTGGTGGCGAGCGGCAGGTCGGTGTGGCGGCGCACCTCGGCCATGCCCTCGAGACCCGGGGTGGGGTCTTCGAGGTATTCGAGCACGTCCTTCAGCGCATCGGCGACCCGCAGCGAGGTCTCGACGGTCCAGGCCCCGTTCGGATCAATGCGCAGGGGGTGGTCGGGGAACTCCTCGCGCAGCGCGAGGATCGCGGCGATCTCGTCGTCGGGCGCGAGGACACCGGCCTTGAGCTTGAGCGCTGTGAAGCCGTAGGTGTCGACGATGCGACGGGCCTGCGAGACGATTCCGTCCGGCGTCAGCGCCTCGCCCCATTCGTCGGATGCCTTGCCCGGGTGCCCTGCCCACTTGTAGAAGAGGTAGCCGCTGAACGGCACCGCATCCCGCACCCGTCCGCCCAGCAGCTCGCTGGCGGGCATGCCGAGCAGCTTGCCGCGGATGTCGACGGCGGCCACGTCGAACGGCGAGAGCACACGGTCGCCGGTGCTCGTGCCGGTGACCATGCCCGACATGCCGTGTCCGCCCTGCACGCCGTCGCCGGCCACACTGCGTTCGACCCGCGCGCGCAGGTCGTTCGTGGCGAACACGTTGCAGCCGAGTACGGCGTCGGCGGCGACCCGCAATCGCTGCAGGTGCGCGCTGTCGCCGTAGGTCTCGCCGAGTCCGACGACGCCCGATTCGGTGGTCACCTGCACGATGGCGCGCAGCGCGAGCGGCTCGTGCACGCCGACGGTGTTGAGTAGCGGCGGGTCGTGGAATGCGACCGGCGTGATGCGGACGGACCGCACCGCGTTCTCGGACAACCGCGTGGCAGCCGGGACAGACAGCAGGAGCTCTTCGGACATCACGCCTCCGTTGGTGAGACTCCGGGACTCCGCTTCGACGGATTCCGCGTCATCGAGTTTCTCCGACACTATGGTGGGGACAGATGCGCGGACAAACCAAAACTCGCACTGATCAATGTCGGGAGTGGATCGATGATCTCGCTGGTACAGCTCGAATGCTTCATCGCCGTCGCGGAGGAACTGCACTTCGGTGCGGCCGCGACCCGACTCAAGATGACGCAGCCGCCGCTCAGTCGGCAGATCCAGCAGCTCGAGCGCGAGCTGTCGACGAGGCTCTTCGATCGCACCAGCCGTCGCGTCGCGCTGACTCAGGCCGGGCGCGCGCTGCTGCCCAACGCGCGGCGCCTGATCGACCTCGCGGCGAAGGCGGTCTCGGATGTGCGCTCGGTCGGCGAGGGCGCCGCCGGAACCGTCACGATCGCCTACACCGCGATGGCCGGGCAGGCCGTGGTGCCCGATCTGCTGCGGCGCGCGTCGGCCGAGCTGCCCGGCGTCACCCTGCTGCTGCGCGAACTCGTCTCGCTCGACCAGGTGGAAGAGCTCGAGAAGGGCACGGTCGACATCGGCCTGATGCGACCACTGCTCGCCCGACCGCAGATCAGCAGCCGCGCGGTGTACCGCGAGCGGCTGGCGGTGGCGCTCCCCAGCGACTCGGCACTGGCGCAGCGCTCCGAGCCCGTGAAGCTCATCGACCTCAAGGACGAGTCGCTGCTCATGTACTCCCCGAGCGGCGCGCGCTACTTCCACGACCTGCTGCTGTCGATGTTCGTGGCGAGCGGGGTGCACCCGCACATCGTGCAGTACGCCGGGCAGGTGCCCGCCCTGCTGGCGATGGTCAGCGCCGGCATCGGGTTCACGCTCGTGCCGCAGTCGGCCGAGCGGATCTCTCCCGACACCGTGACGCTGCTGCCGATCAGCGAGGCCGATCCGTCGTCGCGGGTGAACAGCGTCGAGCTCGACATCGCGTGGAACTCCGAGTCGCACAATCCCCTCGTCGAGCGTCTGCTGAACCTGATCGACGACGTGGATCACGACGACTGATCTATGCAGTGGGCGCATTGCCCAATGCCGATGTAGTGCTTGATCGGGATGAATCCTCACGCCTAGCGTGAACGAGAAGATGATCAGTGCTGATGACACGACCCGTGCTCGACGAGGAGGACGCATGCCGAAGGACATCGCCGCGACCGCCGATGAGTCCGCCCGACCCAGCGAGGCCGTGAACCCGACACCCGGCGGCCGACCCGCCGCGCGTGACGACATCCTGCGCGTCGAGGATCTGCGCGTCGCCTATCGGATCGGCGACCGCGAGGTCGATGCGGTCCGCGGGGTGAACCTCAGCGTGGGCCGCGGTGAAGTGGTCGCGATCGTCGGCGAATCCGGATCCGGCAAGAGCACGGTCGCGCAGTCGATCATGAACCTCCTCGCGCCGAACGCCGAGGTCACCGGCGGGCGCATCGAGTTCGACGGCGAAGACCTGATCCCGCTGAGCGAACGCCGCTGGCGCAGCATCCGGGGCCGTCTGATCGGACTGGTCCCCCAGGACCCCGCACTCTCTCTCAACCCGGTGCGACGCGTGGGCGTGCAGGTGGCGGAGCCGCTGCTCGTGCACGGACTCGCGACCAAGCACGACGCGCATGATCGTGCCGTCGAACTGCTCGAGATGGCAGGACTGACGTATCCGGCCGAACGGGCGAAGCAGTATCCGCACCAGTTCTCGGGCGGCATGAAGCAGCGCGCGCTGATCGCGGGAGCGCTGGCCGCGCAGCCGAGCCTGATCATCGCCGATGAGCCGACGAGCGCCCTCGACGTCACCGTGCAGAAGCAGATCCTCGACCACCTCGCGAACCTCACGCAGGAGCTGGGCACCGCGATCCTGCTGATCACCCACGACCTGGGCATGGCGGCCGAGCGGGCCGACCGGGTCGTCGTCATGAAGCAGGGCGAGATCGTGGACTCCGGTCCTGCCGCGCAGGTGATGACCGCGCCGACGCACGAGTACACCCGCAAGCTCATCGCCGCCGCACCGCGGCTGAGTGCACATGAGCGGCGGACGGCATCCACCCAGGCCCGCATCGAGTTCGGCGGCGAGCCGATCGTCCGGGTCTCCGAGCTCACCAAGGTCTTCCCGCTGCCCAAGGGCGAGGGCGAGCGCCGCACGCTGACCGCCGTCGACGCCGTCTCTCTCGAGGTGCGCCGCGGCGAGACGCTCGCTGTCGTGGGCGAGTCGGGGTCGGGCAAGAGCACGCTCGCGCGGCTCGTGCTGCGGCTGGAGGAGCCGACCTCGGGATCCATCTCGTTCGCCGGCGAGGACATCACCCACCTCAAGGGCGAGAAGCTGCGTCAGCTGCGGCGGCGGTTCCAGATGGTCTACCAGAGCCCGTTCGACTCCCTGAATCCGCGCATGACGATCGAGCAGCTCATCACCGAGCCGCTGCTGTCGTTCGGCGAGGGCGACCGGTCGTCGCGGTCGAAGCGCGCCGTCGAGCTGTCGGAGCAGGTCGCTCTTCCCGACGGGATGCTGGGTCGGTTCCCCGACGAGCTGTCCGGCGGCCAGCGGCAGCGCGTGGCCATCGCCCGCGCTCTCGCGCTTGACCCGGAGTTCCTCGTGCTCGACGAGGCCGTCTCGGCGCTCGACGTGTCGGTGCAGGCGCAGATCCTCGCGCTGCTCGACGAACTGCAGCGCGAGCGCGAGCTGAGCTACCTCTTCATCACGCACGACCTCGGTGTCGTCGCCGAGACCGCCGACCGCGTCGCCGTGCTCAAGCACGGCACGCTCGTGGAGTGCGGCGATGCCGCGCAGATCTTCACGGCTCCGCAAGAGGAGTACACCCGGATGCTGATCGAGGCCGTTCCGGCGTTCTCCGCCTGACGCTCGCCCTCGGTTCGACCGCGCGTGAGTGGTCACTTTCGCACCCCTCCCGGGCACTTCAGGTGCACTACTGACCACCCACCGCACGCCCCTCGCGTGAGTGGCCACTTTCGCATCCCTCACGGCCGCTTCAGGTGCATTACTGACCACCCACCGCACAGGCGACAGGCGTCAGGCGTCAGGCGTCAGGCGTCAGGCGAGGCACAGCGTCGACAGTTCACTTCGCACTCCCCGTGCGTTCACCTCGGACGCCTATCTTGAGTGCGGTCGCGCGAACGCGGCTAAGAATCAGACACTTCGTTGTACGTAAACCACAACATCGCGGTAAAGTCGGATCAGACATACCTCGATGACGAGAAAGGCGACCATGGTCGACATCCGAAAGAAGCGCTGGTCTCTCCTGGGAATCGCTGCGGTGGCGGCCGTGACCCTCACCGGCTGCGCAGGCGGCAGCACCGAGTCCGACGGCGGTTCGAGCGACGGCGGGTCGGATGCGACCCTCATCGTCTACACGAACTCGAACAGCGACGGCCGTGGCGAGTGGATCACCGAGAAGGCCGCAGATGCCGGCATCGACATCGAGATCGTGGGTCTCGGCGGCGCCGACCTCACCAACCGCATCATCGCCGAGAAGAACAACCCGGTCGGTGACGTGGTGTTCGGTCTGAACAACATGTTCTTCGAGCAGCTCAAGGCCGAAGAGGCGATCACCGCCTACGAGCCCGAGTGGAGCGGCGAGGTTCCGGCCGATGCGGGCGACCCCGCTGACGGAGCGTTCTGGCCGCTCGTCGAGCAGGCCATTGTCACGGTCTATGACGAGAACACCATCACCGACGCTCCTTCCGACGAGGAGGACCTCTGGACCGACGAGGAGTACGCGGGCCGCTACGAGGTCAACCCGGCGCTCGGCCAGGCCACCCCGCAGCTCGTGCTCGCCAGCATCCTGTCGCGTCACCTCGACGAAGACGGCGACCTCGGCGTCAGCGACGAGGGCTGGGACCTGGTGAAGTCGTACTACGCCAACGGATCGCCCGCGGTCGAGGGCACCGACCTCTACGCCCGCATCACGCGTGGCGAGATCGACTACGGCGTGCTGCCCTCGAGCGGCATCGCCGCGCGCGACGAGGAGTACGGCACGAAGACCGGCATGATCGTGCCCGACTACGGCGTGCCGTATGTCACCGAGCAGATCGCGCAGATCAACGGCACCGGCAACGAGGAGAAGGCCCAGGAGTTCATCGACTGGTTCGGCAGCGCCGAGGTGCAGGGCGAGTTCGCGGCCGAGTTCAACTCGATGCCCGTCAACGAGGGTGCGGTCGAGCAGGCCAACCCCGAGGTCGTCGAGCTCATGGGCACCCTCGACCGTCAGGACATCGACTTCGGCTTCGTGAGCGAGAACCTCGGTGCCTGGGTCGAGAAGGTCACGCTCGAGTACATCGGCTGATCTCGCACGACACCACCCCTCCTCTCGCACTAGCCGGAAAGACACCATGATCCGTTTCGAAGATGTCGAGGTCGCGTTCGGCGATCACCGCGCGGTCTCGCACCTCGATCTGGAGATCCAGGAGGGTGAGTTCTTCACCCTCCTGGGTCCGTCCGGATGCGGCAAGACCACCGCCCTCCGCACACTCGCCGGGTTCGTCGAGCCGACGGGCGGTCGCATCCACATCAACGGCCGTGACGTCACTCGCGTGCCGAGCGAGAAGCGCGGCGTGGGCATGGTGTTCCAGAACTACGCCCTGTTCCCCAGCATGAACGTGCGCGAGAACATCGCGTTCGGGCTGTCGATCCAGAAGACGTCGAAGGCCGAGCAGCGCCGCCGCGTCGACGAGATCGCCGACCGCACGGGCCTCGCGCCGTCGCAGCTCGAGAAGAACGTCTCGGAGCTCTCGGGCGGGCAGCAGCAGCGTGTGGCCATCGCCCGCGCTCTCGCGCTGACCCCCAGCATCCTGCTGCTCGATGAGCCGCTGTCGAACCTCGACGCGAAGCTGCGCGTGCAGCTGCGTGAACAGCTGAAAGACCTGCAGCACGAGGTCGGTGTGACCACGGTCTACGTCACGCACGACCAAGAAGAGGCGCTCACGCTCAGCGACCGCATCGCCGTGCTCGACGCCGGAACGCTGCAGCAGGTGGGCACGCCGGAAGAGATCTACGACCGCAGCGCGACGCCGTTCGTCTGCCGCTTCATCGGCGAGAACAACCGTCTCAGCCCGGCGCAGATCACGAGCCTCGGCGGCGGACTCGACGCCACGGCCGAGAGCTACGTGCGACCCGAGAAGCTGCATCTCGCCGAGGCGGGCGACAGCTCGACGGCATCCGCGTCGCTCGCCGGCACGATCGTCGACCGCACGTACCACGGCAGCCACAGCGTCTACACGGTGACGGCAGAGGATGCTGCGCTGCGCGTCAGCGTTCCCGCCGCGGCGAGCGCGCGCCAGTGGAACCCCGGCGACGCAGTGCGCGTCGACGTCGATCCGCGCTGGATCCTGCAGTATCCGGCGGCGTGACATGTCGGACGCTCGGAACCCCCAGAACCCCTCACACCCCGCGGTCCCGCCCTCAGCGGCCGTGACCGGAGAAGCCGGCTCCTTGACGACCGAAGCTGTCGTCGAGGGTCAGACGGCGGGACCGCGGCTCAACAAGAGAGGGCGCCCCGGCAGCGTGAAGGCGATGCTGCGCTCGCCCCTCGCCTGGATCACGGGCATCATCGTGATCTGGTTCGCCGCGGCGTTCCTCGTACTTCCCAACGCCGCTCTGCTCGGGGTCACGTTCTTCCCCGACGGGCAGTTCAGCATCCGTGCCGTCGAGAAGCTGTTCGGCAGCGAGCGTGCGCTGAAGACCCTCGGCAACAGCTTCCTGCTCGCGGTCACGCTGTCGATCACGGTCAACGTGGTCGGTGTGTTCATCGTGCTGGTGACGAAGTACTTCCAGGTGCGCGGAGCGAAGATCCTCTGGCTCGGCTATGCCACGACCCTGATCTACGGCGGCATCGTGCTGGCCGCCGGATACAACTTCATCTACGGCCGGTTCGGGTTCTTCACGAACATGATGGTCAACTGGTGGCCCGACATGGACCGCGACTGGTTCTCGGGGTACTTCGCCGTGGTCTTCGTGATGACGTTCGCGACCACGACGAACCACATGCTGTTCCTCTCCTCCTCCCTCGGCAAGGTCGACTACGCGTCGATCGAGGCGGCCAAGCTCATGGGCGCCTCGACCTGGACGATCCTGCGCCGCATCGTGCTGCCGGTGATGAAGCCGATGCTGTTCGCCGTCACGGTGCTCACGTTCCTCATCGGGCTCGGGGCGCTGACGGCTCCGCTCGTGCTCGGCGGGCCCGACTTCCAGACCGTCGCGCCGCTGATCATCGACCTCTCGCGCAGCCCGATCACGCGTGACATCGCAGCTCTCCTGGCGATCGTGCTCGGCATCGCGACGATCATCCTGCTCGCGATCATGAACCGCTTCGAGAAGTCGGGCGTGTACTTCTCGGTCGCGAAGGTGGCGACGCCGATCCAGAAGCAGAAGATCCGCAACCCGTTCGCGAACGTCGTCGTGCACGCCATCGCGTACCTGCTATGGGTGATCTACCTGATCCCGGTCGTGCTGATCGTGATCTTCTCGTTCGTCGATGCGCGCAGCATCCTCGCCGGGTCGATCACCCTCGACAGCTTCACGCTCGACAACTACATCACCGTGTTCTCGAGCGCCGAGGCGATCCGTCCGTTCATCGTCAGCGTCGTCTACAGCGCCGTCGCATCGCTCGTCGTGGTCGGCGGTCTGCTGTTCGTGGCGCGCATGCTGCAGAAGCACCGCAACCTGCTGACCACCGCGATCGAGTACGTGCTGCACATCCCGTGGATCCTGCCGATCGTGCTCATCGCGCTCGCCCTGGTGACCGCGTTCGACGAGCCGCGGGCGATCGTGGGCGGCTTCGTGCTGACCGGCACGCCGATCCTGCTGCTCATCGCCTACATCTGCGTGAAGATCCCGTTCACGCTGCGCCTGCTCAAGGCCGGGTTCGCGTCGGTGCCCGATTCGCTCGAAGACGCCTCGCGCATTCTCGGGGCGAAGTCGCTGACGACGTTCCGCAAGGTGCTGGTGCCGCTGGCGCTGCCCACGGCCGCGGCGATCACGGCGCTGAACTTCAACAGCCTGCTCGACGACTACGACGCGGCGATCTTCCTCTACCACCCGCTGTTCAAGCCGCTCGGTGTGGCGATTCAAGAGAGCACGCGCGGCGAGAACAATCTCGACGCGATGCCGATCACGTTCGTCTACACAGTGCTGCTGATGATCATCATGGGTGTCACCATGTATCTCGTGTATGGACGAGGTTCGCGCGCCGGAGCGCCCCGCAAGGCCAAGAAGGCGCGCGCGTGAGTGGTGCATCGCCTTCGGATGGTCCGGGGCTGCGTGTCACGGTCAGTGATGTCGCGGCGGCCGCCGGGGTCTCCCGGGCCACCGCGACCAGGGCGCTGAAGGGCGAGGGGCGGTTCGCGCCCGAAACCCAGGAGCGGATCCTCGCCGAGGCCGAGCGCCTCGGATACGTGCGCAACACGATGGCCGCCGAGCTCGCCGCCGGCCGCACCGGAACCGTCGGACTGATGCTGCGCGATGCGAGCAACCCGGCCTACGGTCTGCTGTTCTCGCGGCTGCAGGATGAGGCCCACAGGCGGGGGCTCGACCTCGTGACCGTGACGATCGGCGCCGACGAGCAGGGCGCCGAGCAGGTCAATGCGCTGCACCGGCTGCTCGGCATGCGTGTGGCCGGGCTGATCGTGGCGACCGGTGGCATCACGGCCGCGCAGCTCGAGCCGTTCGCCGACCAGGTGCCGATCGTGCGCGCGGGGCGGGTTGAGACGGCTTCCGGGATCCATACCGCGCACTATGACGATCCGGAGCATGGGCGGATGTTGGCGTCGCATGTCTTGTCGTTGGGGCATCGGCGGGTGGTGGTGCTCTCCGGCGCGGAGGATGTCTCGTTCGCTGAGCACCTTCGGGCTTCGGCGATGGAGTCGACGTTGGTCGCCGGTGGGGCTTCGGTGGCTCGGGTGTCTGCGGGGGCGGCGCCGACCAATGGAGTGGATGAGGCGCTGGACGCCGTGCGCTCCGGAGCGACCGCCGTCATGTGCGCGTCGGACTATCGGCAGCTCGCGGTCATGCGCGCTCTGCGTGCTGCGGGCTTGTCTGTTCCCGGCGATGTGAGCGTTACGGGGTGCGACGGCATCCTGCCCGGGGCTGACCTCTTGGGTCTGACGACGCTGCGGATTCCGGTCGAGGCCGTCGCGGCCGCGGCTGTAGAGACGATGCAGCGGTTGCTCTCGGGATCGGGGGCTGAGTCGGACTCTTCGGAGACCGTGCGGCAGCCGTTCGTCGGAACTCTCGTGCCCGGGTCGACTGCCGCCGCCGTCTGACTTCTGTCCTGTACTTGTTCGTCGTCTCACTGGAAGAGAAATGATCCTCACCGAGCACTCTCGCCCATCGCACACCTTCGTGCACATCTCCGATACGCACCTTCCCGGTGAACGCGCGCCGCTGTATGGCAGTGGGGCGGATGCCGATGCGAACCTTGCGTCTGTGCTCGCCCGGTTGGTGTCTTCCGGGCTTCGCCCTGACGCGCTGCTGTTCACGGGGGATCTCGCGGATCGGGGTGATGCGTCGTCGTATCGGAGGTTGCGGGAGTTGGTGGCACCGGCGGTTGAGGCGCTGGGGTGTGAGGTCGTGTGGGCCATGGGCAACCACGACGAGCGCGGGGCGATGCGGGCGGAGTTGGGGCTCGATCTTGAAACGCCGGTGTCCGGTATCGCAGGTGCCGGTTCGGATGCTGTGGTCGAGGTGCGGTGGTTCGGTGGGATGCGGGTGATCGTGCTGGATTCGACGGTTCCCGGGCAGCACTGGGGGCGGGTCGATGAGGCGCAGCTGTCGTGGCTTGCGGCCGAGTTGGCCACGCCTGCGCCGGAGGGGTCGCTGCTGCTGATCCATCACCCGCCGCTGCCGACCGTGCTCGACCTTGCGGTGACGGTCGAGCTGCGCGAGCAGGCGGCGCTGGCTGCGGTGCTAGCAGGGTCAGATGTGCGGGGGATCCTGTCGGGGCACGTGCATCACCCGTCGTTCGGCACGTTCGCGGGGATCCCGGTGGCGGCCGCGTCATCGAGTGCGTACGGGCAGGATCTGGCTCAGCCGGTCGGGGCTACGCGTGGGCAGGATGCCGCGCAGGGGTACAACCTCGTGCACGTGTATGAGGGGACGATCGTGCACTCGGTCGTGGGGCTCGAGGTCGGGGCGGATGTGGGGGAGCCGGTTGCGGCGGATGAGGCCGGGAGGCGGATCGCCGGGCGGGGGATCTCTTGGCGGGAGCGCCCCTTCGCTCCCTGAGCGGGTCGGATGCGTCTCGGGACGCGAGGCGGTCAGAATGGTTGGGCCATAGTCACACGGATGGCAGGGGCTGTGCCCTGGTCAGCCTTCCGTCAGCCGCCGACGAACCCGGACATGACAACAGCGAAGCCGGCAGCTTCGCACGCAGCCGCGAGGTCCGCGGTGGGGTCATGCGCTCCTAACGCGAAGGCCCCGAGAAGCGATTGCCCATCAGGAGCCGCCTCTTTCACGGCGTCGACCGCGTCAGCTATTGACCCGTGGTCGGCACTAGGGGTGTTGCTGAGAACCCGAGAGGCGAGGTCCGCCCACCGGTCCAGCTCGTCCTGACTCATGCGATCGGTTTCGAACGCGGCTAGCGAATTGTAAAGAATGGTCCGCACGTCGCCTAGCGCCGCACAGGTTGCTTCATCATCTGCGGCAGTCGACGTCGGCGTCGGCGTCGGCGTTGCTGTCCAGGGCTGTGCCGTCGAGGTCTCGTCCCCTAGGTTCGGGGACGAAGCGCAACCGGTCAGACTGCCGAGCACCAAGACGACGAAGGCGGCGCCATAAAGCGGGAGGCGGCCGGTTCGAAGGAGCAACATGGCTTCAACTTACTCGTCCGGCCGGCAGCGGCAGGACGCCGTGAGGGTAGAGGATGTGCGGTAGCTGGTGTCGTAGTGCAGGCATTGGATAGCGTGCGGTCATGTGGAAACGCACGAACGTCCTCACGGTCGCCCTCGTCTCTGCCTTCTGCACTGCAGCGCTCGTCGGGTGTACGGCCTTGGCTCCAGAAGCTGTCGAAAAATCAGCGACGGTCACAACAGCGGATGGTTCAAGCGCGGAGCCAGGGCCCAGCGGGACGCCAGCGCCCGAAGAATCGCCGGAATGCCGGCTGCCCCGCGGCGATTCCACGATCTTGAGCGATGAGCTGCTTGATGTGGACCTATACGCGGCCATGGCCGATTTCGGCGCGCGGGCGGGAGCTGAAGGCACAGTGAGCTACGCGGAGGATGGGACTCTCGCTTCGTACTTGGTCGCACCGGGGGATTCCAAGAATGCAATCCGCGATCGGCTCTGCGTTGGGCACTACTCGTTCGAGGCGCTGAATGCGGTTCGACGCGGCAGCTTGCACTCGGTGGAGCCGACGAATCAGGCGTACCTGACACCGCTGTATGCGGGCGACACGCTGAACCTCAGCCCCTACACGATCGCGAGCGTCGGAGACGTCAAACGGTGAAGTTCACTCATACGACACCATGTTGATCCTGCCCCCACAGCGTTGAGACTCCAACGGCCCTGCCCCGCAGCGGGCGGTAACAGGCAGATCAGTGGCCCCAAGACCGCGCAGAGTCAACCACCTACGCATCACTTCGAGCCGTGCGAAGTGCTCCCAACGCGCGCAGTGACTCCCGAAGTCCCGCCACTCCCGTGAAGTGATGCGTCAGCATCCCGAGCTCCTCCGCCCCGACGAGCTTGCTCGCCGAATCATCGGTGAAGAACACCTCCTGCGGTGCGAGCTGCAGCTCATCGAGCACGTGCTGGAACGCCCGCGCGTCGGGCTTCGTCCACCCGATCTCAGCGGAGTTGAAGACAGACTCGAAGTGAGAGCCGAGGTTGATCGAAGCGACCTCGTCCGGAATAGTGTCGGTCCCGTTGGTCAAGATCGCAGTGCGGATGCCGTTCGCTCGCAGTTCATCGACAAGGTCGAGCACCTCCTCGTCGACGCGGAAGGGCTGACTCCCCCATCCATCGGCAGCCTCAGCGTTGCCGAGCTCTTCACCGATCCGCTCAACCCACTCGCGGCGAGAAATGCGCCCGGTCGTCACCTGTTCGAGATGGTGTGGAGCGAAGGCGATGGCCTCGATCGAGCCTGGGTCGAGTTCGTGAGCTCGCTCAATGCTGGCAACGTTCTCGGGGTCGAAGTGGCGGACGACGCCATCGAGGTCGAAGAGCACAGCTCGGATGGGAGGCATCGGATCACCATACTGTCCGCCGATCCGCTCACGACAACTCTCAGATGGACCGAAGTCGCTGAAGCTTCGCCGAAGCGAGGCTATACGCCTCCCGCCCTGACAAGTTCGGCGCGGGGACGCGGATAAGCCCGTAGCCCATTGCGGGTGCCACGAGATCCCTCAGGAGGTCGTTGTACGCGCGCTGGCGCGCTCGCCCGAAAGGACCCGGGAAACCCTTCGCCGTCTTGGAAGCGCGGTACTTATCGGCCACCGAGCTCCACTCTCGACAGAGATCGAGGTACTCGGCCCCGATGTCGCTTGCAGCGCCTAGACCCTTCCGAATGGTCAGTGCTCGGAACGAAGTGAAGTGCTGGACTTCGTCGACCTCAACCATCGTTCCTGACGCCACATAGAAGAGGTCGCTCGGAAGAGTGCGAAGTTGCTTTGATCGTTGTTCTCGCTCGTCGCCCCCGAGTTCTTCGAACACTCGCTGCAACGCGGGCTGACCAGCCGCAGCCTGCGGCGGGAGTTCGAAGTGGCCGTGCGTGTTCAGCCATTCGACCCGCGGCATGCGGACGAGTGCAATTCCGTCAGCACTTGCCATCGCAGATACCGCAGCTTCGACTTCACCGACGGGCATAGCGTTCCTTCCTCGTTCTCACTGCTCGGAGTGAAGCGAAAGGCTCCGACCCGGTTGATCGCGGGGTCGGAGCCTTTTGGCCATGGAGACGAATTACGGCTGAATGAATGCCTCATCAGCGAGGATGCCAGGCTGCACCCGCACGAGGAAGGTCTCCCCGTCCGGCACGAGGAACGCCTGCGATCCGGTCGCCGAAGCGTCGGTGTACAGCTCGTCGAGGCCCATACCGTCCGTAAGCACCACGAGAGCGTCATAGCTGTTGACGACGTTCCCGGTCGAAGTGACGAGGTCGAGCATCACCTCGGCCGCGTAGCTAGAGTCAGCACCCTTGTACGTCACCGTGTAGTTGACGATCACGTAGTGCGAGCCTGCCGGAGCCGGCTCGTTGAACTGGTTCGCCTCGGACACGACCGCGTTTCCGTCGGGGTTCACCGAGTTGACGACGACACTCCAGTCGCTGTTGCTGATCTCCGTCCCCACCGGAGCCGGGTTATCGCGGGAGCCCTGAGCGGCCTCCGCAGGTGCCTCTTCGGCCGGTTCCTCGGCTGCGTCCTCCTCGGGCTGCTCCGACTCGGGCTGGCTGACCGTGGTGTCGCCGCCTCCGAATGCGTCATTCGCCGCGTTCGCGATGACTCCAAGGAACACGACGACACCCACGATAGTTCCGATGATCGAAACGATGAGTCCGACGATGCCGAGCCACTTCTTGTCCCCCTTGAGGAACAACGAGACGATGCTCAGCACGAAAGCGATCGGCAGCAGAATCCAGCCGACGATCAGCGCGCCGGGGATGCAGGCAAAGATGAAGCCAACGGCCGCGACGATTGCGGACACGAGGGCGAGGACATTGAGCTTCTTCTTCGTAGCAGGCTCAGTGAAGGCAGGATCGAGGGGCGCGATGGGAGCCCGAGTCTCGGCCTCGTCGGCGAAGTTCCCCCATTGCTGACCGTCCCACCAGCGCTGACGGCCAGAGCCGTCGTCGTACCAGCCGGCGGGAGTTTCAGTCGGTGTTGTCATGCGCTCATCCTGGCAGAATGCTGTGAACGATTCGGGCGGCGTTGCGTGTTCGTTACACCTCACGGATTTAGCCGCTTGAGCCGGACGCCATCGAGATCGAAGAGCACGGCCCGGGTTGGAGGAATCGCGTCACGATAGCGGCCCTCGTTCGCGTCTACCCCGCCCTATGCAGGACAGAGCAAGAGCGCGCGATTCTGGCATATCGATATGCTGCGAATCGTGAGCACTACTCCGGCCCAGCTGTCGCTAGAACTAAATCTCAACCAGCGGCGCATCCGTGATGAGATGCTGATGCTCTATGGCACGCTTCCCGAAGGCGTCACCCGCTGGGAGCTCGACGATGTTCAAGCCGACGCCGTTCGGTCTCGACTCGGCCGCCGGCCTGAAGACCTCAATCCGAGGATCTGGACGTTGGAGATCGGCGACACGGTCCAACGTCACCAACTTCACGCGGCCTACGGCGGGCAGCAGCAAAGCGGGATCATCACGCCCAAGTCTGTCCGGGACATCCTTATCGTGACACATCCGGGGAGGGGCGACCGACACGGGTATGGAGAGTACGAGGGGCTCCAGGCGGATGGCTCCTTCCTGTACACAGGCGAAGGACAGTACGGGAATCAACGCTTTGTTCGCGGCAACCGCGCCCTCAGGGACGCTGTGCAGAACGACCGGCCTATCCGTCTGTTCACCAAGCGGGGCACGGAAGTCACTTACGTCGGGGAGTTCACCACAGGGGAACCCGCCTACAGCGTCGAGAAAATCCGCGATTCCGATTGGACGCTCCGCGACGGAATCATCTTCAAGCTCGTTCCAGTTGACGCTGACACCGAAGCACTAGAACCGACTTCTCCGGCTGGGGCAGAGGAGCACCAGGCGACCGAGTGGACGGCACCGGAAACTTCTCCCTACGTTGTCGGCGCCCCCTCCGTCATCATTGACAGAGAAGTCCCCCGCATCGAGTTCGAGCTGCAGCGAGACTTCGGGAATTGGGTAAAGGGCCGCAGCGAGACACCACAGCGGCTTCGCCTCCGCGCTTCGGGCGCAACGATCGAACCCGATATGTACGTCGAGGAGTCGGGATGGATAGTCGAGGCGAAGAAGTCACCGGCGCGTGAGTACGTGCGCACCGCAATCGGGCAGGTGCTCGACTACGCCCTCCTGGCTCGCGAAACCGGCCGAAGCGCTGTTCCAGTGGTCTTGCTCCCCAGCCGACCTGTCGCGCACCTCGAGCGATTGCTGTCCGAGTTGGGAATCATCCTGATCGTCCGAGACGGTACCGGTTTCGAGATCATCGAGTAGGAGTAGAGCCCGCGAGCTCTGCTACCGCGGGCAGATCCGGCGCGGCCCAATCAAGACCCGACAGTTCTCCTGGGCTCAGCCAGCGAAGTTCGTCATGATCGGAGCTGTTCGTGGGCACGTCACCACGTAGCTGCGCGCGAAGACAGACGAGTCGGATGATGTTGTTACCAACTGTCGTATCGTCAGTGCGTAGTGGGCCGACCACGTCGATGGCGGTGCCGAGCTCTTCCTGAATCTCCCGCACGAGGGCCGCTTCGTTGGTCTCGCCCGGTTCGATCTTCCCGCCGGGGAACTCCCACTTCCCACCGGCTGCTTTCTCGGGCCGACGACGGCACGCAAGAAACATGCCCTCGTGCTCGATGACAGCAGCAACAACCTCGATAACGCGACCCTGACTCACGGATGCCTCCGGGAGCACGCTAACAGGGTCACGACCTCCGCAGGCTTCGTCGAGAGAAGTACTGGGCCGCGTTGAGCGAGCGCAGCGGCTTGAAGCACGTTGCGCCCTCAAACACGGTGAATCAGCGCGACTTGGAGTCACGGGACGACGATGACCTTGCCCGAGATCGGCCCCTCAACCGCTTCCGCGTGCAGCGCCGGAAGCTCGGTCAGCGGAATGCGACGAGTCACCTCGAGGGTGAGCACTCCGCTGTCGACGAGCGACACGAGCTCCGCGAGCTTCTCTGCATCACTCCGGACGAACACAACCACAGACGTCACCCCACGGTCGGCGTCATCCGGTGCCGGCATCCAGGCGGTGCTGGCGCAGGTGTTCCCCGGGCACATCGCAGTCGTGCGAGGGTTGTTGTTCGAATCATTGGATGAGGGGGACGTCGAGGTGCTGGAGCGGGTGATGACTCGGCTGAACGGGCATCCGCGGGCAAACCCGCCTCGGAGTGCTGGGGGGCGAAAGCGGAAGAGCGTGTAACCCATCCGCGTAGCGTGTTGGTCAGCGCAGCTAGCAGCCGGGCGCGCCTTTCCCTGCACAGATACGCGAGACTCAACTGGATCTTTCACACGTCGAAGTTGAGCGTCTCTTTCATCTCGGCATCGGCGCGATACAGTGCCTCCCATAGCGAGTCACGTTGGTACTTGTAGGTGTCGTGTCGCAAGTAGGCGCTCATTGCACCCAGCCCCTCAGACGCGAGACCGTGTGCCAGCGAGCGCAACGGGAAGTTGGAGTCGCCTGGATCATCACCCTCCCCCGAGTACTCGATAACAAGACTCAGGAATCGGACAATCTCGCCGATCTGCTCGCGTGGCTCATGTTCTGGAATCAGTTCGGCGAGAACTCGAAACTCGCTTCGTCGCTCCGCTGTCCAGATTCCCTGCCACACGCTTGACCACCACGGACTACCTCCATTGCTCGAGCCGACTGGCGCAGAAAGAACGTCGCGCTCCAAATCAACGAAGGCACGAAAGAGAACCCTCGCATCATCCTGCGCATCGGCGCGCCGAGCATCGGCGAGCTGATTCTGCCGTGCGATCTCATCGCGTGCGACTTGCGCCTCCGCGGCCTTCACCTGACCGCGAAGAGTGAAGAGGCCACCGAGCACCGCACCGAACAGCGCGGCGAGCACCGTCCGTACCCACTCCCAGACCGCGTCGTCCTGTACCCAGTCGAAAAGGTGATCCCAAGACAATCCTGCCCCCAGTCGGTCGATGTCTGCCGCCTGTCGATCAGCGGAACAACTCGTTCGTCTGATGCCTAGGTCGCTCGCAGTAGTCCGGTCGTAGTAGATGCGCGTTCCTCAGTTCCCCTCACACTGGGATCGGCCGCGCGGATCCGTCGCATCGACAGCCAGCTTGACGCTCTTCCACCGTAGCCTGCCTCCCGGAGCCTCGGAGAAGGGATTCGAGAGTTTCGTCGAGTCGAGTCAACTCCTTCCGGACTTGATCTTGACCTACTGTTTCACGCCAAACGCTCCGGGATGGCCCGCTGCCGTGATTGCAATGTGTGGGCAACTTTTGCGCGTTCTTGTTGAAGTTGCAAGGTCTAACAACACGGAATCAGGTTGACGGCGAGGACCACAAGTACGCGAGGCTTGCGTGGCGCGATATCGTTGCAACGATGCCGACCGCCGAAGAGTTTTTTGCCCCGTGGGAGTCCGTGGCTGCCCCCATCAACGGTTGGGCCACCATGATGGAGCAAATCGATCGAGTGCATAGCCGCGTTGGCGAAGACAGAACTCTCGCATGGCGAGGGCTGTCGCGAGCGTCCTACACGGCGCATAGCACTCTCTATCGTCACCTCGCTGCGGCGGGTGGGCCCGTCGACGAGGACGACATGGTGCGATTCGAGACGAAAATGTTGGAGGTAGCGCGAACACGGTGGAGGTTCGACGATCGCAGTGCTCTCGAAATACTTGCGCAGTTTCAGCATCTTGGTGCCCCGACGCGTCTGCTGGATGTAACCTTCAACCCGCTCATTGCGCTCTGGTTCGCGGTCGAGCCGAAGTACGCCGCCGGCAAGCAGGTCGCGGACGTCGACGGTCGTCTTATTGCGTTTGACGTAACTGACCGGCAGATCCAGCTCTCGAGCGAGTGGGGCGGGCGTGATATTCCTTGGGCGTCCCCGCCCGACGGATGGCGTATCGAGCTTCCGCGAGTGTGGCGCCCTCCCGCGTACAACGAAAGAATTCCGGCTCAGGATTCGGGCTTCTTGCTGGGGGGCGTCCCAGGGTCGGGAAACAGTCGATTCTATCGGAAGCGACCAGGAGATAACACCCACATTCCCCCATGGCGCCTCGGCGAAGCTCGCGCAGTTACATCCGTGCCCATGCGGATGTACTCGCTCGACTCCCCGACTTATCCACGGTCGAAGCCAACACTGACCATCCGAATCCCGGGCCCAGCCAAGAAGGATATTCGCAATGTACTTGACCGCCGCTTTGGCATAAACACGTCTTCGGTGTACCCGGACATGTATGGTCTGGCGCAACGAGGGTGGCTCGAGCTGACCTACTGAGTCGCCCGCCGGGAAGTTCGGACCGGATTTGGCGCGGCTTCGGGAGGATGGATGCCGCAGGCGCTTCTTGTGGCGCGGAAGTTCGCTAAGCCGCCACCACTCCACGTCTCGAGTCGCTCGACGATTCGCTCTGCATGCGTCATCGAAATCAGCTTCGCCTACCCGGTCTCCGTTAGCTCTCCACGGCGACCACGGTGTCGTATAGGCCGATCCTTTTTAGGCCGTCATACGACGCGATGCCGGTGTAGGACAGCGATGCGTCCTCGTAGCGGCGGAACGCGAAGACGGCGGCATTCATGTGAGCGGCGTTGAACACCCCAAGCGAGACCAGCAGATCGAAATCCTCGACGGTGAGGCCGGTCACGGTCTTGAAGAGGCCCGGCTCGAGCTTTGTGATGACGTCCTTGAGCGTGTTCTCGCGATAGTCGGTGAGGTACATGAAGGCCGGAATCCTTGTCGCGAACTTGATCAGCTTCTCCTGGATCTGCTTTCGCTTGGACTTGTACTCCCTCTCCTCGTCGGAAAGCTCCTTCTTTTCCGTCGGGGTGAGATCGCCCCCCTTCGTCTTCTTCGTGCTCTTCACAGACTCGGACTTGTTGACGACGGTCTCGAAGACTTCGCTACCGAGCGCGCGGAACCCCTCGATGTTCATCACGGCCGCCATTGCGGCGGCATTGCTCATGATCTTCTTGAGCGTCTCATTGTCGACGTTAACAAGGATCGCCGACTCCCACTTGCGCGCCAGCAGCGTCGCCGACGTTCCAGCCATCGCGAAGTCGAGGATGCTGCCGGCGTCGACCTGAATCATGTTCGCTCCGTCGTAGGCGAGAACCGGAAGGAACGCGACGAGATCCTCGACGGCGTGCTCCGAGTTCGGCTCCCCCGGCGAGAGGCCGATGCCGTAGTCGGCTAGTTGTTGGAGTGCTCGTGTCGGGGCGAAGTCGAAGACGAAACAGACCGGCTTGAGGATCTCTTCCTCGTTCGGGTCGTCGCCATTCGGATTCTTGATCGACCACGGCGACTGGACACGGAACGCCGCCTGAAAGTAGGTTTCCGGCGACTTGAGGTTACGGAGCATGAGGATGGACGCCCACTGAGGGACGGTGACGCCGGTCGTTAGCTTGCCGCAGGAGAGCGTGATCGTTTTCGTGTCGAACCCGGCGCCGATCGCCTTCCGAACCGGACGGAGGGCCTCGAGCCCGATGCCCGCGCCAGGGCCCGCCGCGTTCAGTACCGTATATTGACCCCAGTACTGCACGTTTTGCTTCTCGGCGAGGAGATTCGCCATCGCATGGCAGGCGGCGACATTCGGCAGGAACCAGAACGAATGCTGCAGATACGGCAGCAGACGCACATCCGAGTACGGGAACGGCGGACGGCTGCCACCCTTGAGCGCGTCGATAGACGTTGGTAGATGCTGGCCGCGGATGATGTCGAGCCACTTCTGGACGTCGTCTTTGTTCTTAAACCAGGCGTTTGCGCCAACGCCGGTGGCAGCGAAGAAGGCGTTGAGGTCAAACTCCCCGAACTCACCTTCGTTCGCGACCGCAATCAGGTCGTCCGGCATCTGGTAGGTGAACAGCCGCATCTCCGGTAGCGCGCCGTACGGGTTCCACTTGCCAGGATGCTTCTCGGCGAAGTTGGCTTTTGCACTCTGCTCGTCGGTGTAGGTCCAGTTGAAGATCTGCTCCTCGATGAACTCACCCGTCGCCAAAGCTTTGAAAGGGGTGCCTGAGAGGTACAGGTAGGCCCGGGTCGTGATCGGTAGGAAGTCCTTCTCGTCGGAGCCGAGCTCGTCGAGCTCCTCATCGAAGGTTTCAAGCCCCTCGCCATACTCCCCGGCGAGCTCCTTGGCGGCTTCCTTGTCGTCCTCTCCCTCGAATAACTCCTTCGCGCTGTCCCGCCAGGCGCCGTAGTGGTATTCATCGAAGATGACGAGATCCCAGTTGATGGCGTGGATCCACTCGTTCTTGGCCTTGATCAGGCCGGTGCTCTTGTCACGGCCGAGGAGGTCCTGGAACGACCCGAAGTAGACGAGCGGCTTCTTTTTGTCGACGATCGAGAGGTCGACGCCGGACGACTTCGACACGTACTGCCAGCCGTCGAAGTCTTTATGCGAGAGCAGGTCGGAGGCCCAGGCATCCTCGACGGCCGGCTTGAATGTGACGACCAGCACCCTGGTCGCGCCAAGCCGCTTCGCGAGTTGGTAGGACGTAAACGTCTTGCCGAAGCGCATCTTCGCGTTCCAGAGGAACCGCGGGACCGCGTGCATGTCCTCTTTCCACAACGAGTGGAAATAGTCGAACGTCTTCTCGACGGCACTGCGCTGCTCAGGCCGCATAGGGAACGTTTCGTGATGAGTTCCGCTCATCACTATGCCCTCACGCAGCTCGGTAACGGCGGTCTGCACGTCAGCGACCCCGCACTCCATCCACTCCAGGATGGGGTTCGCGAACCCCTTCGCCTTCAGTCGTCGGCGCACATCGTGGTCGCGAAAGAACGTGCCGTCGCCCCGCACCGCCGACTCGTCAACCTCGATGGTGTAATTGTTCACGGCCGCGGTTTTCACCTGCTGCGCGACCCGGGTCTTCACGTCTTGCGTAGTCTGCCCGACCTTCAGCCAGCCCGAATGCTGCTTATCGTGGATCGCGTACGCGTAGATCCGAGGCTGCCCCTCGGGCCGCTCCGGCATCAGCTCATCGAGGGGCTTAGTCATCGTCGCCCTCATCGGGTATGGCGGGTTCGTCGCTCGGTCGTTCTGCGATGAGCGACTCGATGAATGCCACCTGGGCGGCGTCGATCTGATAGCGATCAAAGAGCGCCGTGTCGCTCCACTCACGATCCATCGGCAATAGCGGGACGAAGCGGTAGGAGTCTCGCGTGATGTTCTGAGTGATCTTCCGCAGTGAGACTAAGAACCTGACGAACCGAGTGCGCATGTACGAAGCGAGATTGCGGGCCTCCGCCTCTGACTGGCACACACCGATCACGAGGTAGGTCTCCGTACACGCGGAACCGGGGCCAGCCACAATCGGCTCCCCGAGGATCGTAACGTCATCTCGGCCGCTGGTTCCGTGTGCCTTGACCAGCAGCACTTTCCACTGATCAACCCAGTCGACGTGGCTCCTAATCGCGCTGCGCTCCAGATACGACCTTTGCTGGTTGCCGTAGATGAGAATTGGATCTTTGATGCCGTCGGGAGTTGTTTTTCCACGCTGATTCGTCAGACCGAACGGCCTCCTCGCAGAGACCCGATGCCCCAGACTCGGCTCACGCTGCCCGTCGACACGGTACTCCGCCACTTTGTCGAGAATCAGAACGGCCTCATTCCGGCGCACCAGAACGTCATAGGCGCTCAGGTCGCGGACCGCGGGCTCACCGATGACTTCGTCACCGATCATCGTCACGACCTCGCAACCACCAGTGTGATCCCGCTCCCACAGCCAGTACGAGACGCCGCCGCGGATCTTCACGCCGGGGAACACGTCGTAGAGCTGCGGGTAATCGACGAGCTTGGCGAAGTGATGGTCCGCGAGCATGCGATCCCGGAAGTCGTCGAGTCCCTTTCCTCCAGAGAACCATCGTGAGGGCGTGATCATTGCAACGTAACGCGGCTCGAGGTCGAGGGCGGCTTCAACGAACAGGTTGTAGATCGGGGTAGCAGATGCCCCTCCACCTCCACCGCCGTCGCCCAGCTGGTACGGCGGGTTGCCGATCACGACGTCGAACTGCATGTCAGCTCCGAAAAGGTCGGCGACGAGCGTCTTCACGTCGTCGGTGTGGATGAATGCGTAAGCGTGGGACTCCAGATCCCCGCCACGCGCGTACTCGGCTTCAGTCGCGCCGCAATACTTGCAGCGCCCGGTACCGATGACCTCGACGGTGATCCCGTGACCGTTCGTCGGGTGAACCTGCCTGTCCTTCTTTCGGCCCGTCCAGGTGTGCTCGGTGCGGTCGAACCAGATGTTGCCCTGCTCATTGGTGAACGACTTCGCGACCGAGTGTTTGCCGTTCGCCCACTTTGAGCAGTACAAGCTGCGGCGGGCAAGCATACCGGTCAGCCGAGTGATTCCGATGCCGAAGACCTGCTTCGTCAAAATGTGATCCACCCTGTCGTGCAGATCAGGTATCTCCGTGACGAGACCTGCCGTGAGCCGCACCGTAATCTCTCGGAGAAAAATCCCGGACTTCGTGAACGGATCAAGGAAGGTGACCTGTGAGTCGGCCCAGATATTTGCTCCGTCATGGGAATCCGCCCAGGCAACAGCGATCGCGTCGAGCATCCTACTAGCGACCTCTGGCGGAGTGAATACCTCGTCGTTCGACAGATTCGCGATGCAGGTCAGCACATCCGGGTTTCGGCCACGGAGCGCGAATGTCGCCTGGGTCATGCGTCCTCAACTCCGGCCGGCGCCCAGGCCGCGATTCCCTGCTCCCGTCCCGGACCGGGTGCTTCGACGAACATCGCGGGGCTCTGCTCTACCGGGTCGTTCTCCGGGGTGTCCTCGCCAAGACGCTCGAGGTACTCGGTGCGGATGTTAGCGAGGCTCTTGCCCGTCAGCACCACCTCCCAGAACGTCCAACCGTTGATATAACCAGTGAGTCCGCCGGCGACACTGATCGCCTTGGCGGCGCCGGAGGGCGTGTCGTACGGAGTGTCCTTGACGAAGATTCTGCCGTCCAGTCCGACAGCGGCTTCGACGTCCGCCAGAGCGGCCGATCGCGCCCGAAGCACCGCCCCAGCTTCAATCAGGCCATCGGACACGAGCTGCGCAACGTCCACCGATACGCTCGCGACAGCACTCCGCTGAGTAGTCGGTAGCCCCACATGCCCAGCCGGGACGGGCCAGATTCTCTGGATCGCGGCGATCAGGCTGCTCGTCCGCCTCGTAATTGCCGACTCATTCCAGTCAAACCCTGCCATAGACAGGGCTTCGTTGGTGAGCAGCACGTCGTTGATCTCGTGGAAGTTCGTCACCTTGCTCGCCCAAGACCCGTTGGACACCTTCGTGTTCAACTTGCCGGTGACGAGTGTGAGGTTACCAAGTTCGTGGACTTTGCGATCGCGGACCGTCTCCTGCTCCGGAGTCAGATCCGCCGGCCAGTTCGCCCGCCACTTCTGCGGCATTAGATGTTCGACCGTGCCGGTCGCGCGGGTTATGGGACTCATGGCGTATTGCTTCCCGGTTGGGTAGCCGCGCTTGTCGTCCTCCAACGCCTCAAGGATCATTCGGAGCCTCGCGCGGAGGTACTTGTTATACGCGGGAGCATCCAAGAGGGCGGCGGCGACCTCGTCATCGTCTGGCCAGTAACCGACGGTCGTGTTGTTGCTTGCAAGGTACGCCTCCGTGGCGTCGGCCAGCCGATCGTGCGGCAGCCGACTGAGATGCACCATCAGTTCGATGATCAAGCGATTTGCGCCCTGAGACGGCGCCTTCACGATCGCTCGGCGCACAAACCAGCTTTCGAGCAACTCCAGGATTCTCCGCCTGTCGACGGCGGGGATGTCTACCTGACCTTTCTCGTCAAGCCAGATCAGCAAAGGGCGCACGACCTCCGAATCGAGAGTCCCGACTCGATAGCTGAACAGCTCGTCCGGAGCGAGCACACCACTCGGCGTCTGCGAGCCCTCCATCACGGCACGGTACTTGTCGGCCGCGCGCTTGATCTCCGGCAGCAGCGTACCGAGCGCCCCCGTCCCGTCCGCGATATAGCCGGTCACGTAAGCCTTGAACTCCGTGAAGAGTTCGCGGATTGGGAAGTCCGCCAGCAACCGTGCGCGCAGCCAGTGCCAGAGGAACCACGATGCGCGCGGGTGCGTGACGCGGCCAGCGGTGACGAGCGTGACCCACCAGGGGGTCTCGAGCTCGGCCCAGTTGGTGGTGTAAGCCGCCTCGACATGACCGTCGGACCCGACATAGTTCTGGAAGACGAAGTTCTTGATAAGGTCTGCCGCGCTAAGCGGCTCGCCACGAGCATTCAGCGTCTCGAAGATTGCCTGGGCGTCCTCGTTGAGGTCGAGTCGTATGCTGACGATCTCGAGTTGGCCGGTGATCGCGTCGACGAGCAGCTTTGCCTTGAGGTCCACGTCGTGATCGCACCCGAGCCAGGTAGCGATCGAATCGCTGAAGAATCGGTGAGCTTCGGACAGGCGGGAGGCGACGGCTGTGCCGTAGTCTACGGGCGAAACCGCCGACATGACGGCTTCGAAGCCGGCACGGTCATGGTTGGTGGGCCAGACCTTGAAGCGGTCTTCGGGCTTCTGACAGAACGCCGCGGGGTTCTCAATCAGCGGCTCCACCTGAGCCGCGAGGGTTGGCTGCCCCTTCGCCATGAGCTGGGCATGGAGCGCGTCCAGGAGGATCTGTAGTGTCGTAAGGCGCTGTTGCCCGTCGATGACACTCCACTCCTGCATTGTGCCGAGGGTCAGTGGGAGCTGCTGAACTACGAACGCGCCAAGGAAGTGCGTAGCCGTCGGATTCTTCGTCGCGAGCACTTCGGTAAGACGGACGATGTCTTGCCAGAGTGGTTCCCATTGCCGCTCCTTCGACCAGACATACGGTCTCTGGAAGAGCGGAACGACCAGCCGAGATGGTTGGTAGAAGACCTCGCGCGGGTTGACCTTATCCGGCTTCATGCTGCGAGCTCCTCGACAGTCATCTGGGGGTACGTCTTCGTGGGCGCGAAGATCTCGTGCTCATCCAAGTGTTGGAAGAGTGAATCCTCCGCCTGGAACGCTGCGCGCTGAGTGAGATTCTCGTACTGGAAGTCGCGGCGCTGAAACCTGCCGCGACCGAGATATGCCCACTCGGGAAATACGATGGGTTGTCCTGGCGAGTCCGGTGATGCCCCGACCGTAGTCATTTCGAGGGCGTTGCCCTGCACAATGTTCGCGGTCAAGACAGCCTCCGCTGCTCGATACCAGGAATCTCCGGTCACCACACCCACGTACGTCGCGAAGACCTTGACCAGGTTCGCGCGGCACTCCACGACATTATCGGCGAGCAACTCGATGCCGTAGATACACATGAGCCCGAGCAGTGCGTGGTGCCGTTTCTCGAAGTCGCTCTTGCCATAGCGAGCCTGCACAGTAGCGAGCTTGCGCGCGAGCACTGCGACGAGGAAGTTCCCTGAGCCGCACGCCGGCTCAAGTACGCGGGAGTCGATTCGCTCGGACTCGGCCTTGACGAGGTTCAGCATGTCCTCGACCATCCAGCCTGGCGTGAAGACTTCCCCATGATCCGCGACACGCTGCTTCGACTTCACCAGCCGCGCGAAACGATGACCGTCCGTCATCGCTGCTCCTTCCCCGCACAAAGGCATGTTGTTGCGTTGCCCCGCCCTGTTCCAACCTACCGGCCGTGGGTGACACCACGCACGGCCTCCGCGCGGTGACGCCTTTACGCCTCAGAAGAAACCAAGATCGGCTTCCCTCCGACATCCAGACACCCAGCGCTCGGGCGCGGCGCCCCATAGACTGATAAGTAAACGCACCGTTGCGAAACCCAAGCCTCAAGGAGCTCCACCATGGCCCTCACCGCACACTCCACCATCGGCGACTGGATGAACGACCCGACCGGCGGGCCGCTCATCCGCGCACTCTTCGAGCAGACAGGCGCTGACCCCGAGCTCCTCACCCCCGTGCTCGGACTGCCGCTGCAGCAGCTCGTCGCGATGAGCCAGGGCGCACTGCCGCAGTCCGTCGTCGACGACCTGGTGCGCGCAGCCAACGGCGGAGAGATCCCCGAGGCCGATGAGTCCGAGGGCTGGACAGAGAAGCCCACCACCGGTCGCTTCGCCGGCAAGACCGTGATCGTCACGGGTGCAGCATCCGGCATCGGCAAGGCCACCGCATCCCGCATCGCCCGCGAAGGCGGACGCGTCATCGCCTCCGACATCGCCGCCGACAAGCTCGACGCGCTGAAGGCCGAGCTGCCGGACGCCGACATCATCACCGTCGCCGGAGACCTCACCAAGCAGGACGCGATCGACGCCGTGATCGCCGCTGCGGGCGACCGCATCGACGCCCTCGCGAACGTCGCCGGCATCAACGACGACTTCTCCCCCGCAGGCGAGACGACGGATGCCGTCTGGGACCGCGTCATCGCCATCAACCTCACCGCCCCGTTCAAGCTCATGCGCGCGGTGCTGCCGATCATGGAGAAGGCCGGCCGCGGCTCGATCCTCAACGTCTCCAGCGAAGCGGGTCTGCGCGGCAACTCGTCGGGCAACGCCTACACGGCCAGCAAGCACGGCATCATCGGCGTCACGAAGTCCGCGGCGTTCATGTACGGGCCGAAGGGCATCCGCGTGAACTCCGTCGCTCCGGGCGGCGTCGCCACCGGCATCCCCATGCCCCCGAACATGTCGGAGTACGGCTCCGGCCGCCTGGCCCCGTTCCAGCAGGCGATCCCGACGGTCGCGACCGCCGAGCACCTCGCGGCGTCGATCACGTTCTTGCTGTCGGACGACGCCGTGAACATCAACGGTGCCGTGCTGGCATCCGATGGCGGGTGGTCGGTTCAGTAACCGCGCCCTGAGTACCGCGGTCGACAAGCTCGTCCATCTCATGCGTGTGGAATATCGGAATACAGTGGATGCATGCAGTCGTGGAGGGAATCGATCGTCGATGCACTGCGCGCGCTCGGTGGAGAGGGGCATTACCAGGAGATCTACGCGGTAGTAGCCTCGCGACGCCCCGTCCGTCCAAGAACCTGGCAAGAAGTCATCCGCCGGACCATTTAACAGTCATCGTCCGATTCTGCAGCATTCATCGCTCGCAACGGCGACGTCTTCTTCTCCGTCGACAGGATTGGCCGAGGTCGCTGGGGGCTTCGAACTCGCCTCGATGGAGGCTCTGACGGGGCAAGCTCGATCGCAGAGAGTTCGCCCTCGGGACAAGGCTTCTCTGTTGACTCTGTCGTTCGAGTCGCAATAGAGAAGCATGCTGTCTCGGTCGCGATGGCCCATTTCAGGTCGCTGGGGGCTGTGGAACTGACCGAAGTAGGCAAACCCTACGATCTGAGGAATACGCTCGACGGTCGAGAAACCCATGTAGAGGTCAAAGGTTCCAGCCGGGCCCTGAGTGCCGTGACCTTGACGCGCAACGAAGTGACCCACGCAAGAGCCTTCCCAGGCACTCAATTGTTCGTGGTCGATTCGATCGAGATCGAGACCGACCAGGCTGGGCTCGTCACGACGTCCGGCGGGCGAGTGCGCGTGTGGCGCGACTGGGTGCCGTCCGACGACTCGCTAGATGCGACCGTGTACCAGCACACCCTTCAACGAGGGAGGGTCGATCACCTTGCCGTCAACCTTCCGCTGTGAAACCCGCGGGGTCACGCCGCGCGAGCGAGCGTAGCGAGAACCGCATGTCACGAAGTCCGCGGCGTTCATGTACGGGCCGAAGGGCATCCGCGTGAACTCCGTCGCACCGGGCGGCGTCGCCACCGGCATCCCGATGCCCCCGAACATGTCGGAGTACGGCTCCGGTCGCCTGGCCCCGTTCCAGCAGGCGATCCCGACCGTTGCGACCGCCGAGCACCTCGCCGCTTCGATCACTTTCCTGCTGTCGGACGACGCGGTGAACATCATCGACGCCGTGCGGGCGTCGCATGGTGGATGGTGGATGGTCGGTGCAGTAAGCACCGCCACTCGCGCTGCAGTGGATGGCCACGGTGGATACGGGGATGGCTACGATGGATACGGGGATGGCGCAGTTCATCACTTCGTGGTCGAGGTTGCCCTCAGTGGCTGGCTGGCTGGCGCAGCGCGTCCTATCGCCCGTGCCAAAAGCCGCTAATCCGCCCGGCTACTTCCTCGCGAGGAAGGCTGCAATCTCTCTTCCGCCAGTCACCTTGACCGTCTGATTTCCGACTCTGCGGTAGGCAATCTCGTTGTCGACCCAAGCCGCGCCCACGACCGGGGAGACAGTCACTCTCGTTACGCATTTCCCGCGCACGGTGATGAATCGAACACGAACGGAGCTGGCGACAAGCTCCTTGTCAATTCTCTCTGCGAGCAGGTTCATGAGCAGCCATCTCTCATATCGGTCCAAGCTCCCGTCGAATACGGCGAGGTCTCGGTCCATCCCAGACACAGCCCCTGAATCCGTAACACCGATCAGGAGGTCGCCGCCTTCCGCGTTCATGAAGCCGGCGACTGTCTTGACGACTGCCTCTTCGATAAACGCAGCCTTCTCCCCGGTTCGGATATCAATCCGACTAGTTTCCTTGAACTCAAGGGTGAGAGACTCCGGTGACGCGATCAGGCGGCTAACTTCCTCAACGGACGCATCCTGCGCGGACATCGGCAGCGCAGGGGTGTTCGGCGCACCGCCTAGAGCCTGCAACGCGGTCAGAGTCTCAGTGGGGACTACCTTGTCCTGCTGCCGTTCGAATAGACCCAGCGCGATCAAATCATCTGCTGCCTGGTGGGCATCAGCATCCGCGGAGATCCAGTCAGAAAGCTCTGTCTCACTAAGCCCTTGGTCCAAGAGGTCGGCCGCCGCAGGATGGTGGTTTCTCAGAGCCGAGACGATTCCCCTCCACGTGACCGCCGCCTGATGCGACCAGTCATCTGCGACCTGACGGACATGATCAAGACTGATCGACACCCGGTCCGAGTCAATGTCGTGGTCGAGCGGCAGCAGAGATCGAGCGTGGGCTGCTACGACGGCTGCGAGGTCGCGGACGAAGTAAGGGTATCCACCCGTCATCGCCTGCGCGGCATCAATGGCGTCCTCTTGCCAGTCCAGCAACATCGCGCCACCAAGATCGCGCAGAAGCTTGGCCGTCTCCTCACCTTTGAAAGACGTCAGATGGACACTAGCCACCTGTCCAAACATCGGGTTGTCCACGGAGTTGTTGTCATCCAGAGAACTTCGTTGAAACATGCGGTTGGCGACACCGCTGAACACGAGGGACACGTTCTCCCGGGATTGGGCTGCGGACCTCAGAGCACCGAGCAGGTTTCGGACGGCGTTCGGGTTGACCTTCGCGATCGCAGCAGCGCTCTCCACCTCGTCGACGGCAACGACAAACCGTATACCACCGTTGCGAGAGGCCACTCGTTTGATTCGATCGGACAGCCTAGTTAGTGTCATGTGCTCGGTTGATCGCTCGGATTCCGTCCCGATCCAGACGTCTATGCCCGCGTCCTTCGCACGCTTTAGATCCTCGTTGAGGTTAGAAGCGATGGAGCCCGCGAGCTCATCAATGGACTTTTCATCCAGCATCTGAAAGTCAGCGATCGAAACGACAACCCGGCGGGTGAGTAGTTGTCTCCGTAACTCTCGGAGGACAGAAGTCTTACCCGAGCGCCGGAGTCCCAGAATCGCGATGTTCTGGTCCCCTTGGATTGCTGCTGTGATGTCTCGGAGCAGGCCAGAGCGACCAAAGAAGTCGTCGCCAACTACGGGGTTCTGTGTTTGGTACAGGTCCCTGTCCCCGAGGCGCTCGCGCAGCCCGCGAGCGATCGAAGCACGAATCTCAGTATCGCTCGTGTTGTGTGCATCGACAGGCACCAAGACAACTTCGCCCTGCGAGTCACGCTGCCACTCAGCCAGCTTTTGTTTGATCTGCGGGTCCGGCGAGACAACCATGATGGCCTTCCGCGAGGCGGTGTACCGCTCCGTGCCGCCGTGCTCAAGTTGAAGCGTGCGCACAAGTTTGGGTGTGCGCAAGGTGATCGCGTTGAAGGTTCGCCTTTGGAAGTCTGCCCAGGGGGTGAAGTACCAAGCAACCTCACCATGGATGCTGAACCGTCTTTCGAGGTCCGAGCCCAAGCGTCCGAGGGTGATTCCCGAGTCCTTTAAGTCGGGGTCCTCCTTCAAAGCAGCCAGGAAGAACATGGGGACGGGATTTGTAGTACTGCGCAAAGCACTGTCGACGGCTTGTGCAACTGGAAAACGTGAGAAAAACCGGTCGCGCACATCTTGCAGCCCCATCACCACTCCATTCATTGTGGCGAAACTAGAGCCGCCTCCGTCAGTATGGCCCAGCGTATCGGCGGATCTGCAACTGTCGTCCGTCCGTACGCTACTTGCGGCGCTCCTCGGGTCCAGCCGTCTCCAGCGCTCCGAGCCGCGTCCGGCCCGCTTCGCAACCGCCCACCCGAGAATCGCAGGGTGAGAAGGCGTACCGGTGGGCTCCCGCCCGAGGATCGTCCGCATCTGCGGCTCCATGCGCTTCGCCGAGGACATGCGAGCGGTGAGCCAGTCCTTGACGCGTGGTGGCTTCATCGTCCTCATGCCGACCGAGATCAACGGCCCGATCACAGACGAACAGAAGGCCACACTCGGCGAACTGCACCTCCGCAGGATCGACCTGGCCGATCGCGTGGAAGTCGTTAACCGGGGCGAGCACTTCGGCGAATCGACGCGACGAGAGATCGCGTATGCAGAAGCCGCAGGCAAGCCCGTGACGTTCGTGGGCCTCGCCTGGGGCTCGACGCAACCTCACATCTCCCCCGCCTACCCTGGCTCTATGAAGAGGCTCTCCGCGCTCGCGACGCTCGCCGTCGGCATCCTCCTGCTCTCCGGATGTTCGCAGGCGTCGACCATCGCGGCCTGTGGTCAGGTCGCCTCTCAGGCCGCGCAGGTGACCGGTGTGATCGGCAGCGTCAGCTCGCCGACCCCTGAGGCCGCGCAGGCTGCTCTCGATGAGGTCAAGAGCGTCGCCGAGAACATCCGCGGAGTCGACGGACCCGACGAGTTCGTCACCCTCCGCGACTCGTGGACGACGAGCATCGACGCCTTCGCCGCCGAGGGCGAGAAGGCCATCGCGGGTGACATGACGGGTCTGGACGCGGCGACGACGGAGATGCGCACAGCGACCGACGCGATGCTCGCCTACTGCACCCCGTAACGGGAGCCCGTCACTCTTCCTGCTGAACAGTCATCGCGATCTCGAAGCTGTCGCCGATCACGCGACCTCCGTCGAACACCGGGTCTTCATCGAGCGTCTCGAGCACACGAGGATCGCTCGTGACGGCAGCCGTCCCGCGGTCACGAGCCTCGCGCGATGACCAGCTCGTCACTGTGACCACAACCGACTCCCCGACGGTCGTGCCCGCGAGGTCGGCGATGCTCTTGAGCTCGCCCGATTCGTACGAGGTCCCGTCGGCATGGAAGTCACCAGGGTCGGCTGACTCGCTCGACTGCCAGTAGTCCACGACACTGATCGCACCGTGATCGCGGTAGACCTTCGCCATCCGCTTCGAGAAGTCCAGATATGCGGCCTTGCGTTCCGTCGGCACCGGAACGACGGTGATGTCAGCGATGACCATTTCAGCTCCCGTCGTCGACGTCGAGTACTCAGGGCAAGGTTATCCGCCATCGACTTTGCCCGAACTGCCTACCGCGCGGTTGCCGCAGCAGCCGAGCGACCGTCTCGTCGACGGCTCCGCGCTCAGTTGCGGTTCAATCCCCAACGTCGCGAGTCAAGCGCACGCTTGTAGTGATCCTCAGCCTCGTTGACGTCGCGCTCGGGCGTCGCCGGATCGAATACGCGGAGAACCGAGTATCGGAAGGTCGAAGGATCGAGATTCCGCAGCTCGACATTCCCACCGTGTCCGTTCGTGGCGTAGACCGCCCAACGCTGACGGATGCTCTCAGCCCCATCGGCTTTGCCGACATAGTGACGACCATCGCGCGTGTCGGTGATCAGATATATCCCCTTCACCGAAGCCAGTGCTGTGCGCCACGACGCGTATCGGTGGTCACGAATGACCGCTTGAAGCTGGGGGTAGTCGAGAACCAGGCCATCGAACCCGGGGAACGGAATCGGCTTGGCATCTGCGATCTCCAGCACCGGGTACGGAGCGGCCGTTCCCCCGTTGATCCACCAGGCGCGGGGAGACTTCCAGCCGATGACGAGCCTGTTCCGCAGGTCGGCCATCTGCTCCGACACCGTCAGGGTGAAAGCGCGCTGCCTGCCGTCGTTCCAAGCCTCACCGTGGTTTTTGACAACGGCCCAGAACCGAGCACGCCCTCCGTCTTCACGGATGAAGACGATCCAATACTGCGGGGGTGTGACGGGAAAGACTCGTTGCGTCGCACTCTGCCGGCTCGTGTAGTAGAGGATCTCGTCGTCGGTCGAGTCGGCATGGATGCCCTGGAGCCCGCTGTCCTCATGTTCACGCACGTAGGCATGGCGAATCACCATGGCCTCGTCGGGCCTGACGTCGGCGCTTCGGAGAATCCAGTCCAGCGAGAGCATCAGAGAAAGCCGATCACTGCTTCGCGAGGCGAACCGTCATCGTCGTGCCGAGAGCTGTGAGCTCATACGAAAGCTCACCGTCGGCATAGGTGAAGGTCTTCGTGTCATCGCTCGACGCCATGAGAGCGTTGTCCGTCTTGGTCTTGTCGTTCACGGAATCCCAGGTGAATGACGTCGACCCGTCGGTCGGTACCTCGACCGTTCCGGCCCAGTAGATCGCCTGCATATCGGGGCTGTTCCAGAAGACTTCGATGGTCTGCCCCGCGATCGTGGCCGACTGGAAGCTGTCTTCTGCCCCGGAGTTTGTCTGCTTCCACTCCCCGGCGAGATCGACGGGCTCAGGTGCCTCCTCTGCCTCTTCGACCTGCTCAGTCGGAGCCGACGTCGCGCCGGTCGTCGTGTCAGCGGCCGGAGCGCTGCAGGAGGCGAGAAGGAAGACAGCAGCGAGAGCCGTCGCGAGGCGCAATGGAGTTTTCATCGGCCTAAACGTATCGGCCGAGCCTGCCACAAACTGCCGCCGTTACCGCTTCGCAACGAGCGGCCCGAAAGCACTACCGCGCGATCCCGCGCAGCAGCCGCGTCACCGTCTCCTCGACGCGCTCTGCGCTCAAGGGCTGACCGATGAGCGCCGCGTACGACGCCATGGCGATGAGCTGGTCGGCGATGGCGTCAGCATCCACGTCGGCCCGGATCTCGCCGGCCAACTGTCCGCGCGCGATCCGCTCGGCGACCCACGCGCGGATCGGCGCCGCAAGACGCTCGTTGAGCGCGAGCCCGAGTTCGTGGTCGGTGGCCGTCACAGCGATCAGCGCTCGGGCGAGTGCCACGCCCTCGGGCCTCTCCATGCCAGCGGACATCGCGGAGAACCAGGCGTGCAGGTCGGCCCGGATGTCGTCGCTCATCGCGACGGCAGGGTCGGCTCCGGGCAGGTCCCCCTCGAGCAGCGCTTCGCCGAGGATCGCCGCCTTCGACGGCCACCACCGGTAGATGGTCTGCTTGGAGACTGCGGCCGTCTCAGCGAGTCCCTCGATGGTCACCGCTTCGTAGGTGCCGGCGATGACGGCTGCGCGCATCGCCTCGAGCACAGACTGGCGCGCGGCTTCACTTCGGGGACGGGGCACTAGGACAGGCTACCGAGGGTGTGGGTGGCGCGTTTCGTCTCGGGCCGCTTCGCGGGCCCCGCTCAATGGCTGAGGGCGCAACCGCGGGCTCCGCGCGACGACGCGTGTGGCTGCGCAGCTTGGATAGAGTCGCGGGATGAGGGAGACACGAGGGCCGTTGAGAATGGGCCTGTTGACTCTCGCGCTCACGGTGTTCGGACTCGTGTTCTTCGTCGTGACGATGCTGATCATCCACGGCGTGCCCTACGTCACCGACTCGCTCGGCCCCGGGAACGACCAACACTGGATCAATTGGTACTGGCTGGCCCTGCTCATCGTGGTGCCGACTGTCGTCACCGGCGCCGCATCCGGACTGACCTCAGCCTTCGGCGCGTACATCGGCAAGCGCGTCTCGGCGACCACCGATGGCGCGCCAGCGGATCGCATGAAGATCAGCGTCGGCGCCGGTCTCGGTGGCGCCTTGGGCAGCGCCCTGTTCCTGATCTATATGAGCTTGCTCTACCCGAACGGGCTGGGCCCGTGGATCCTGGTGCTCGGCTCCATGGCGGTATTCGGCGCCTACGCGGGCTTCACCGCACTGTGGATGGGCCGCAGATCGGGGAGCCCTCAGGCGCTCGCAGCTCCGGTCACGTTCGCGGACGATATGTGACGGCCACGGCTCCAGAGCCGAACTCCCGACGATCCACGACGTCGAGCTCGAGCGGTCCGTTCAGCCCGTCGAGCAACCGCGGCCCGTGCCCGGCAATGAGTGGATGCACAACGAAGATGTACTCGTCGATCAACCCGAGATCGGCGAGCGCCAGAGGAAGAGTGACGCCGCCGACGGACAGACCCTCGCCCGGCTGCTGCTTCAGCTCGCGAATCGCGTCAGCGAGGTCGCCCCGGATGAGCTCGGCGTTCCAGTCGACGGCGTCCAGCGTGCTCGAGACGACGTACTTCGGCACGCGGTCGATGGCCTCGGCGAACGGGACCTCCCACTCGCTCATCCAGTCCGGCCAGACTCCGGATGCGGGGCGACGCCACGCGCCCTCCATCATCTCGTAGGTCGTTCGACCGTAGATAACGGCATCCGCTCGTTCCATCTCGGCGGTCCAGAAGCCCATCAGCTCCTCGTCGGGAGCGACCCCCGCCTCGTGATGGACGCAGCCGTCGAGCGTGACGTTGATCGAGTAGCGCAGTGGTCTCATCTCGCCGATCTCCTTCGATGCGGGCGGTGGGTGGTACGGGGTGGGACTTAGAGTACGCGGCTGTGAAGCCGGCGTTGCCATCTATCTCCGACAGCTGCGACACGCTCCGACGCGCGATCGAGAGTACGAGCAACGTTGACCCCCGTGGGATCTTGGGATACAGTGGAATACGCGCCGGAAGGGCCGGCGCATGACAAGGAGAAAAACTGATGAATATATCCGTCCTACCAGGCTCCCAGCGCTACCGCCCCCATACGCGAGGAGGCGCTCGAGTCTGATGAATGACGTAAAGGATCTCTACGGTCAGGTGGGTATCTCTAATCCTTCCGGACCGCTGGATGTGCCTGTTCGCTTTCGTGCTGAGCAGTCACTCGTTGATGACCTCGACAAGCTGGAAGCAAGCCTTCGGGGCGCCGGCTACCGGGTTTCGAGATCCGACATCCTGCGCGCTCTCGTGGCTTCGGCCCTCGAGGGAGTTCAGGAGACTTTTCCCCTCCGTGAAGTGCAGCTTCCTGGAGCTAGCGACTAAAAGCACGAGGGAGAGTCCCGGCCGCGATACAGATGCGCGGCCCCAACCCCGAAAGGGGGCCCAAAGTGAGCGACAAGAAATCCGAGTCTCACTCCAACTCCGAGAACGGAAAGGACGAATCGAATGCAGAAGTTGCACGCGTCGGGCGCAACGCCCGAGAAGCCGGCCGCCGCATCGGTCTCCTCCTGCGGGTGCTCGGGCCGACGGCGGCTCGTATCGCGTATGACGTTCTCACTGACAACGAATCTGGAGGGGAATAAGAAGTTCGACCACTGGTAGCGACCAGACGGCAGATCACGAGCAGCTCAAAGACTTCAGGGCCGGGACACTCTTAGTCCCGGCCCTTTCTGCTGCGAAAGCTTTTGCCAGCAAGCTCCAAGGTCGCTGCCGACTGTGTTTGGGCGCGCAAGCGATGAATGCAGAGCGCAAGAACCCACGCCGCCTGACCCGCATGTTGCGATCGTGTCGATCGTGATCCGCGTGAACGACCTCCCCGCTCAGTCGCGCTTCTGGCAGGCGGCCCCCTCGACTATGTCGAGCGAGACCCGGCATCCGACGACTGGTCGTGCTGAAACCGCGCGATGCGGACGCCCCCTGCATCGCCCTCGATGCGCACCATTCCGAGCGAGTGCTGCCGCCCCGCATCCACCTCGACATCTACACCGAGAATCAGGATGCCGAGGTGCGCCGCCTGGCCGTACTCGGCGCCCGGGAGGTGCACTGGGACAACCTGCCCGACGATGCCGACTACGTGATCATGGAAGACCCCGAGGGCAACCGGTTCTGTGTCGTGGATCGGCCGGACTGGGCGGGGTGGGAGCGCGTTCGGGGAGAGTGAGCCGCGCCGCCTGCACGCACCCCTCGTCGGTAGTCGCATCGGCAGCCGCCGCGGTTCCCGCCCGAGCCGGGCAGCCCGGTGTGAATCGTTACTTGTCGGCCGGGTACAGCAACCGATATACAGGTCGAGGCGCTCTGGGGGCGCCGGCGATTCGTCGCCTCATCGTCGAGGGGAACTCTCATGTCACAGCCGCCTGCCGCCTGGCATCTCGATCCGGAGAATCCGCACCAGCTGCGCTGGTGGGACGGCCATCGTTGGACCGCCTCGACCGCTCCGTCCCCGGCGGCTGTCGCGACGACGCAGATCGCGTCCGCCACCGCGCCGGCACCCGCACCCGCACCCGCACCCGCGAAGCGCAAGACCGGTTGGCGCACTCCCGGGATCATCGTCGCCGCACTCGTCGTCGGCGGCGCGCTCGCCCGCCTGTCGCCGATCGCGATCCTGCTCGTCGCCACCGCCGTCGTCGGCGTCGCTCTCTATGTCATGATCGCGCGCCCCCTCCCGGCTCTAGGACTCCGATCGCGGATGTCGGGCGTGATCGCCCTCGGCCTGGCCGCTCTGCTCGTCACCGGCGGCGGAATCGCGAGTGCCAGCAGCGGCACCGCCCCGACGGCATCCGAACCTCAGACCTTCGCCGCGGTGACGACGTCGGCTCCGACGCCGACGCCCACTCCCACGCCGACGACGTTCGAGACCGCGACCGAAGAGGTGCCCGTGCCGTTCACGGCGACCACGGTCGACGACCCGCAGCTCGACCAGGGCGCCACGGCGCTCGTCGCCGCGGGCGTGAACGGCGTGAAGGTGATCACCTATCGCCTGACTCTGGTCGACGGCGTCGAGGTGTCGCGCGAGGTCGTCAGCGAGGCGATCTCCGTGCAGCCGGTGAACGAGGTCACGGCGGTCGGAAGCAAAGCGCCGGCACCGGTCGCGGCTCCGGCGCCCGCTCCCGCCCCCGTGCCGCTCGTCCAACAGGGTGGCGGAGGGTGCGACTCGAACTACACGGGAGCGTGTGTTCCGATCTCGAGTGACGTCGACTGCGCCGGCGGCAGCGGAGACGGACCCGGATATGTGCAGGGCCCGGTGCAGGTCGTCGGCTCGGACATCTACGACCTCGACCGCGACGGAGACGGCATCGCCTGCGACTGAGCGCTAGTCCACCGGGCCGAAGACCTGAGCCCAGGCCTCGAGGATCTCGCCGTCGAGCCCTGCCGCGTCCGACCCCGAGAGGGTCGTGACAGAGACCATTCGTCAGCGCCCGGAGTAGCGCTGCGCCGGTCGTCCCTCTTCCGCCAGCGCCTGACGATGCGACGTCAAGGCCGACCGCACGGCCGTGTAGATCACGAGCCACAGGATCAGGATGCCGATCAGGAACCCGGCGACGTAGAAGAGGACGATGGTGAGGAAAGGATCCATGGCGTCAGGATAGCCACCGGGGTGCGCGGCGCCTCTAGCCCCGGCAGCTAGTCCCCGAGCTCCAGCGACCGATAGAAGTAGAACGCCCGCTCGCCGGAATCGGGGTCGACGCCACTGAATCCGTGCCGTTCGTAGAAGCGCATCGCCGCGGCATCCGATTCATCGACGTTGATCTCGATCGCCGCGACGCCGAGTTCCCGGCAGATCTCGACCATGTGCCGGAGGACCGCGCCGCCGACACCACCACCGCGGCGGGCGGGCTCGACGTACATCTCATCGAGCAGCGCCACCGGCCCTTCCGACCACACGTTCGGACGCAGGGTCACGAGCGCGAGACCGACCGCCGGATCGCCGCCGAGCACCGCGAAAGTGGAGGTTCCGCCCAGCAGTGTGCGCAACCGCGCGGCGAGCACCTCGATCCCCGGTGTCGCGGTGTCGAACTCCGTGTTGAAGGCGTGCAGGAGTTCGGCGAGACGGGCGGCGTCGTGCGGGGTGGCTCGACGTGTGGCGGCGGTCATCGGATGCCTTTCTCGGGTCGGGGGCTTCGGCTCGGGCGGACGGCGGCGGTTTCGCCGGTTCACAACTCCGGAAGAACGAGCGGGCCGACGCATCGGTTCCCCGGGAATCCGGGGCCGAGCCGCCGGGCGCACCCGCTTCTTCCGGAGTTGTGGACCTGAACCTCCGTGGGCCCCGCTCGACGATCCGGGAGAACGCGGTCAGGCGCTGTCGGAATCCGCCTTGCGCGATCCGGCCTCGAGCACATCTCCGGCCGGCAGCTCCTGGTGCCCGCCGAACTGCAGACGCATCGCCGACAGCACCTGGTTGGCGAACTTGTCTTCATCGCGCGAGGCGAAGCGCTCGAACAGCGATGCCGCGAGCACTGGCACGGGCACTCCGACATCGACGGCGGCCTTAACCGTCCAGCGTCCCTCGCCCGAGTCGGACACGCGGCCGGCGAGACCGTCGAGCTGCGGGTTGTCGGCGAGCGCGGCAGCGGTCAGGTCGAGCAGCCACGACGAGATCACCGATCCGCGTCGCCACAGCTCGGCGACCTTCGACGTGTCGATGGGGAACTGGTAGAACTCCGGCTCTTCCAGCGGAGCGATCTCCGCCGAGTGCTCGGCCTCGCGCACCCCGGCATCCGCGTTGTGCAGCAGATTGAGGCCCTCGGCGATCGACGCCATGATGCCGTACTCGATGCCGTTGTGCACCATCTTCACGAAGTGCCCCGCACCCGACGGCCCGCAGTGCAGGTAGCCCTGCTCCTCGGGGGTGAGGTCTCCGGTGCGGCCCGGCGTGCGCTCGATCTCGCCGACACCCGGAGCGATCGTGCGCAGCACCGGCTCGATGCGCTGCACGGCCTCATCGGGTCCGCCGACCATCAGGCAGTATCCGCGGTCGAGTCCGAACACCCCACCGCTCGTGCCGACATCGACATAGTGGATGCCGCGCTCGCGGAACGCCTTCGCCCGACGGACGTCGTCGCGGTAGTTCGAGTTGCCGCCGTCGATCAGGATGTCGCCCTCGTCGAGCACCTCCGCCGCCTGATCGGCCACCATGCCCGTGAGCGAGGCGGGCACCATCATCCACACGGCGCGCGGCGCCTCGAGCTTCGACGCCACGTCGGCCATGCTGTCGGCACCGGTGGCTCCCTCGGCGACCAGCGCCTGCACGGCATCCGTGTTGACGTCATAGACCACGCATTCGTGCCCCGCCCGCATGAGGCGGCGCACGATGTTGGCGCCCATCCGGCCGAGTCCGATCATCGCCAGCTGCATGAGAATCCTTTCGTCTCAGCCCCGGTGGGCCGAGTCGGGGCAATCCTGGCACGGGTACTGATGACGCTCAATGGTGTTGCGGAGTGGCGTGGGGTCGTGCCGGGGTCGTGCGAAAGTGACCCCGCTCCCGGCTCGACTCCATGCGGGGTCAGTTGTGCACCCGAACAGCGGTTCCGGACGCCGAAGCGACCCCGCTCGCGGCTCGACCCCTTGCGGGGTCAGTTGCGCACCCGAAACGGCGGTCTCGGATGCGGAAGTGACCCCGCTCGCGGCTCGACTCCAGGCGGGGCCAGTTGTGCACCCGAAGCGGTGCCCGCTCCCAGCATCCGGAGCCGCGCGCGAGCCCGGTGTCGCCGACGGGTGGAAGGATTGAGACATGACTTCCCCCGCGTTCGACCAGATCACGCAAGACGACCTGCGCGCTGCGGGCAGCGTCAAATGGACGGCCTTCCCCGACACGATCGGCGCGTTCGTCGCCGAGATGGACTTCGGCCTCGCCCCCGCGATCACCGGCGCGGTGAAGGATGCCCTCGACCTCGGCGTCACCGGGTACCTGCCCGAGAAGCTCGCGAAGGACCTCTCGGCGGCCACGGCGCGCTGGTACTCCGACTCGTACGGGTGGGAGATCCCCGCCGAGCGCGTGCACCACGTGCCCGATGTGATCGCCGCATTCGAGCTGGCGATCGAGCACTTCACCACCCCGGGTTCGGCCGTGATCGTGCCGACTCCTGCATACATGCCGTTCCTGCTGGTGCCGCCCATGCACGACCGTCGGGTCATCGAGGTGCCGAGCATCGAGGTCGACGGACGCTGGGTCATGGACCTGGATGCCGTCGCCCAGGCCTTCCGCGACGGCGGCGAGATGCTGGTGCTCTGCAACCCGCACAATCCGCTCGGCACCGTCGCGACCCGCGACGAGCTGCTCGCCATCGCGTCGGTCGTGACGGATGCCGGCGGACGCGTGTTCGCCGATGAGATCCACGCGCCCGTCGTCTACGCCCCGGCCCGGCACATCCCCTACGCCTCGGTGTCGGATGCCGCCGCAGCCCACACCCTCACCGCGACCTCCGCCTCGAAGGCGTGGAACCTCGCGGGCCTCAAGTGCGCGCAGATCATCCTCTCGAACGACGCCGACGCCGAACTCTGGGAGAGCCTGGGATTCTGGGCCGGACACGGCACATCGACGCTCGGCGTCATCGCGAACATCGCCGCTTACACCGGCGGGCGCGAATGGCTCGACGACGTGGTCGACTACCTCGACGGCAACCGCCGGACGCTGGCGCAGCTCGTCGACGAGAAGCTCCCCGGCGTGCGGATGGTCGTGCCGGAGGGCAGCTACATCGCCCTGCTCGACTTCCGCGAGACCGGGCTGACGGGCGATCTCGGCGAGTGGTTCCGCGAGCACGCCGGAGTCGCGATGACGGACGGCGCCGCATGCGGTGTGGCCGCGATCGGGTACACGCGCTTCGTCTTCGCGATGCCCCGTCCGGTGCTGGTCGAGGCGGTCGAACGGATCGCCTCGGCGCTGCGCGACCGGGGCTGAGCCGCAGTTCGGCCCACCGACCCCGGCGCGTACGGGGTCAAAAACGCATCGGGACTCAGCGTTTCCGGTGCGTTTTTGACCACGCATCCGACGAGAGGTGCGGAACCGACCACGCATCCGCCCTCACGAGGCGACGAACGACGCGTCACCGAGTGCGAACGGCATCCCCCATCGCCGCGAAGGCCTCGCGCAGGACCGGCCGAGGTGTCGCGAACACGATCCGCACGAAGTTCTCGTATCCCCGCCCGAGCAGCGCGCCCTCGGTCAGCACGACGCCGGCCTCCTCTCGGAAGTACGCGGCCGGCGGGCCGGGGATCTCGAGCGCCGTCGTGTCGATCCATCCGATGTAGGTCGCCTCGGGCTCGCGATACACCGCGCCGGGCAGGTGCTCCGTGATGAGGTCGCCGACAAGGCGGCGCGACTCCGAGAGATACCCGAGCACGCCGTCGAGCCACGGCTTGCCCTCCCGATATGCCGCCGTCGACGCCACGACACCGAGTGTCGCGGCACCGTGCTGCACCGAGAACCCGAAGCGGCGGTACAGCTCCTGGTCGGCGTCGTTCGAGGTGATCAGTTGCGCGGTCTTGAGGCCGGGGATGTTCCACGCCTTCGACGCGCTGGTGCCGGTGACGGTATGAGCGGCGGTCGCCTCGGACACCGACGCATAGGGGATGAACGGTCTCCCGTCGAAGCGCAGCGGCGCGTGGATCTCGTCCGCGAACACCCGTCCGCCGTGGCGTTCGACGATCTCCGCAAGCGCCTCGAGCTCGGAGCGGTCCACGACCGTGCCGGTGGGGTTGTGCGGGTTGCACAGCACGAGTGTGCGGGCGCCGGCGGCGAATGCCTCGTCGATGCGCTGCAGGTCGTGGTGCCAGCGCCCGTCGATGTCGACGCCGGGGATCTCGATCACCGGATGCCCGACGGTCGGCAGATATGTCAGGAACGGCATATATGCCGGAGTCGGCACGATCACGGGCGATCCGGCGGGGGCATACTCCTCGACGGCAACCCTCAAGGCCGCCATCACGTCGGAGACCGGATGCACGCGTTCCGGATCGACGACCCAGCCGTGTTCGCTGCGCATCCACTCGGACGTCGCGTCTCCGAGTCGGGCGGCGAGCGGCGGCGACAGGTATCCGAGGTTCTCCTCGTCGATCGCGCGGTGCATGGCGTCGGCGATCACCGGCGCGACGCCGAAGTCCATCTCCGCCACCCATGCCCCGATGTGGCCGGGGTGCAGGCTCCACTTGCGGCTTTCGGGCCGGTCGAGGTCGAACCTCGTGCGGGAGTCGAACGGATGCGGGTCAGCGGGCGCGCGGTGGTCGGTCATGGCAGGCGTTCCTCAGCCCACGAGCCGACATCGAACGGCACCGGCGCGGCGGGTCTGGATCTCGGACACGCGTACTCCTTCTCAGCGGGAGCTTCCACCCTAAGGAAGCGGCGGATCGGTCGCGAGTCGCATGACGGCGGGTGACGATGAGGCTGCAGGGCGAGCCGGCTCCGGACCCCGACTCAGGCGTTGATGAAAGCCACAGCCGCTCGCACCAGGGCCGCGTTGTCGGGTGCCGTCCGTCCATCGGGCAGCTGCAGGGTGTCTTCGAGGCCGATGCGCGAATCGAGGCCCAGCTCGACCGCCAGGGTGAACGCCGGCCAGGCGGACCGCTGCTCGCCGTGCAGCAGGATCGGAATGTCCGGGTCGTCGAGGCGCACGTGCGCGATGAGCCCCTCGGCGTGCCGCCGCACGACATCCGCCGCCTCATCAGGCAGCTCGACCAGCACCCGCAGCGTGTCGTCGTGAACGGGCGAGCGCTGCCAGGCGTCGAGTCCGGTGGCATCCCAGATGCCCGCCTCCACGCGGATGCCGCGGCTCACGAGCAGCGCCGCGACCTCGTCAGCACCGGCTTCGTGCCAGTTCACCGAAGCGAAGTCGGGCAGGACGCTCCATTCGCGGATCGCCACGAGGCGCTCCCCGACATCGGGCTCGATCCATGCACCGGTCGTCACCCCGATCTGCACACCAGGGCACGCCGAGCGCAGTGCTCTCACCCACCAGTCGACATCGGCGGCACGCAGGCTGTCGTCGCCCGCGGCATCCTTCGGGTGCACGTGGATCTCGCGGGCACCCGCCGCGACGGCACGCGCGGCGTCGGCGCCGGCGAGGGTCGTATCGGCGGTGAGGGCAGGATGCTGCGCCGCGGGTCGCGCACCGTTGAGGCACGCCTGCAACAGCATCCGCCCGTGTCTGTCGTTGCCGGTCACCGGCCCTCAGTTCATGAGATCGCGCGGGTGCCAGTCATAGAGGTTGCCCGTGCCCGACGGCCCCTCTTCGACACGCACGGTGTGCTTGACCTGACGTGCCGTTGCGGCACCCCGACCGACTCGAACCGCCTCGGCCTCGGTCTCGAAGCTGGACCCCAGAGTGCGGGATTCGCCCTCGATGCGGTTGAACCAGATCCCGTCTCGCTGGAACGTCTCGATGTCACCTGCGGCCATGCCACATCCTTTCGATCTGACTCTTTTCTACCCGAGGCCGCCGACGCTCGAGGAGGGCCTTGACAGTCTCCGCGCACGCGCTCGCCCGGCGCGAGAGCACGCGAATCATCGACCGCATCCACTTCTTCGTCCATACGTCAACCCCGATGACGCACTCCCGTCAGCCGTGGTTATGTCGAACGATGCATGACCCGGGTGCATCTGCAAGGAGCAAGTGATGACGCTGGAAGTGATGTCGCCGACGGCGGCACTGCTCGACGGACGGTACGTACTGCACGACCGCGTCGGACGAGGCGGCATGGCGACCGTGTACCGCGCCGAGGACACCCACCTCGGACGCATCGTCGCGATCAAGATGATCCACGAGAGCGACGGTCCGGTCGCCTCGATCGAGCGCGCGCATACCGAGAAGGCGCTGCTCGCCTCGCTGAGCCACCCGTCGCTCGTGACGCTGTACGACGCGCAGCTCGTGCCCGGTCGTCCGCAGTACCTGGTGATGGAGTTCGTCGACGGGCCCACCCTCGGCGCGCGCATGGCCGAAAGCCCGATGACGCCGCGCGACGTGGCCCGCATCGTCCGCGATCTCGCCGAGGGACTCACCGCCGTGCACGCCGCTGGCATCGTGCATCGCGACATCAAGCCGTCGAACGTGCTGCTCGCGCACGCCCGGTCCGGCCGTCCGGTCGCGGCGAAACTCGCGGACTTCGGCATCGCCTGCTCCATCGAGGACACCCGCCTCACCACGCCGGGGATCGTACTCGGCACACTCACCTATATGGCGCCGGAGCAGCTGCGCGACGCCGACCCCGGAACCCCGGTCGACATCTTCTCGCTCGGACTCGTCGCTCTCGAGGCGCTCAGCGGATACCCCGGCTACCCCTCCCTCGCTTCCGGACGCGCGGCGGCGGTCGCTCGCCTGCTCAACCCGCCGACCATCTCCGACACGGTTCCCGACGAATGGCGCGACCTCCTCACCCGCATGACACGCCTCGAGCCGGAGGAACGCCCGACCGCCGTCGAGGTGGCGCGCGCCGCCCGGGCTCTGCTGCGCGACTACGCCGCGAACAGCAACGGCACCGCCGTCGCCGCGGCGGCTGCGGCCATCGTCGCATCGGCCGGCACGGAGCCGGCGGTCGACGCGACACCGGGGGCGGCGGGCGCGGAATCGGATGCCGTCGCCGCAGCGCCAGACGCGGGCGCCGGAATCCAGCCGCCGCGTCCCGCATCCGCCGCCTCATCCGCGAGCGTCGACGCGGAGTCGTCGGCCCTCGACGCTGATTCCGCGCCGACCGGAGCGACCGCTGTGATCCCCGCGACCGAGGTCACGGATCCCGCACCCCGCTTGCGGACCCGCGATCGCACCCGCCCCGGCACCCGCACCCGCACCCGCGTGATCGCGGGCGCCGCGGGGCTTCTCGCCGCCGGAGCGATCGTCACCGGCATCGCGGCGTTCAGTGCGCCACCGGCATCCGAGCTGGGACGCATCGCCTCAGGCGTCGTCGCCCGCACGGCGTCGACCCCGGCGGAGACCTCCCCCATCGACACCCCCGCAGCGCCCGTCGAGGTGGTCACGGAGCCCGTGGACCCGGGGAACTCGGAGAACTCCGGCAACTCCGGCAACTCTGGAAACTCAGGCAACTCCGGGAATAACGGGAACTCCGGGAACTCCGGCAAGGGCGACAAGGGCAAGCCGGACAAGGGCTAGGCGCGTCGCGGTCCGCAACTCCGGAAGAACGCGGCCGATCGTGCCGAGACCCCCGGTTCCGGCCCGATCGAGCGCGAATCTTCCTGAGTCATGAACGGCGACCGCCTCAGCCCGCGTAGGCGGCGCGCACGTCGAGCACCCAGGTGACGCCGAATCGGTCGGTCAGCATGCCGAATCCGGGTGACCACGCCGATGCGGCCAGCGGCTCGACGATCGAGGCGCCGTCTGCGAGGGCGTCCCAGTACCCGGTGAGCTCGTCGAGCGAATCGGCGCGCAGCGACTGGAAGAACGTGCGGTCGGTGACGGTCGTCCCGTTCTGCCTCGAGGTGGTTCCCGCGGTGGCGTCAGCGTCGTCGGCGCCGGGGATGTCGTATGCCATCAGCCGGAAGCCGTCGGCGTTCTCGACCTGGCCGAACACGATCTTGTCGGCGCCGGGAGCTCCCGCCGGCATGCCGAAATCCGCGTAGGTCGCCCGCGTGACCTCGCCGCCGAAGACGGACTGGTAGAAGTCGAGCGCCTGGCGCGCGGTGCCGCGGAAGTTCAGGTGGGTGGTGGTCGCGATGGACATGGGATCTCCTCGGATCTGTGTGGGCGGCGGATGCCGGTGAGACCAACACTCACAGCAGAAGAGGTCAGTTTCGGTCCTCTACTCAGAGCACAATGGATTCATGACCGGCAGCTCCTCTCGCATGCTCGCCCTGCTGTCCCTGCTGCAGACGGCTCGCGATTGGCCGGGGCAGGTGCTCGCCGACCGCCTCGACGTCACACCCCGCACGGTGCGACGAGACGTCGACCGACTGCGCGAGCTCGGCTACCGCATCAGCGCGATCAAAGGACCGGATGGCGGATACCGCCTCGCCGCCGGTTCCGAGCTGCCGCCGCTGCTCTTCGACGACGAGCAGGCCGTCGCGATCGCCGTCGCGCTGCAGAGCGTGCCGGCCACAGGGATCGACATCGACGAGGGCGCGGCTCGTGCGCTGGCCACCGTGCGCCAGGTGATGCCGTCGCGCCTACGGCACCGGGTCGACGGCATCCGCTTCGCCGGGGTCGAGAACGAGACGCGCGTGGATCCGGCGGTGCTCGAAGCCGTCAGCGGTGCGGTGCGAGACCACCACGTGCTGCGCTTCGATTACGGAGAGAACCATGACCGCCCGGCGCGGCGCACCGAGCCACACGCAGTTATCGCCCGGGAGGGCCGCTGGTACCTGCTCGCGTGGGACCTCGAGGCCGATGACTGGCGCACCTTCCGACTCGACCGGATGACACCGCGCATCCCGACCGGCCCCGCTTTCACGCCACGCGAGCTGCCCGCCGCCGACGCCCAGACCTACCTTGCAGCTCGGACGAAGGGATCGGATGCCGCAGACCGCTGGCCGTGCATCGGAGAGCTCGTGCTCGATCTGCCCGCCCGCGAGGTCGCGCACTGGATCGGCCGCGACGGCACCGTCGAGCCGATCGACGACAGCTCGTGCCGCGTGACCGTCGGATCGTGGTCGTGGGTCGGCATCCTCGCGTCGATCGCCCGCTTCGACGCGCCGTTCCGCGTCGTCGCACCGCCCGCGCTGGCGGACGCCGCGACCGCCCTCTCGCGACGCCTGTCCGGCGCGGGCGAGGCCCGCTGACCCGGTCAGGCCTGACCGTATCCGAGACCCCGCACTCCGATTTGCCGAGTGCTCACAGATCGATCTGCGTGCGCCTCGCCGCCCCCGCCCCGCGGTGCGCGGTCACCTCGATCTCGGCCTTGTACTCGCCCGCGAGCGGGCTGCGCGTCATGGTGAGTGCCGGGTCGATGCCGCGGAACTCCTCGCCGAGCACTTCGATCGTCTCGTCCTGATCAGACGCATCCGGAACGAAGACCTGGATCCGGACGACATCGGAGAGCGATGAATCCACGGCGGCGAGCGCCCGCGCGACGGTGGCGATCGCGAGACGCAGCTGCTCTGCCGCCGTGTCCGGCAGGGTCCTCGTCTCGTAATCGATGCCGGCGGTGTTCGAGACGAAGATCCAGTCGCCGATCGCGACGGCCCGCGAGTAGCTTGCGAGGGTCTCGAACTTGCTGCCGCTCTTCACGCTGGTGATTATCAACGGTTCCGTCTTTCGTGTCAGTGGCCCTGGAGGACCGGATAGTCGTCTGCGAGGACAAGATCGTCGGCGCGCGCCTGAGCACGGCGCCGGTGGTGACCGAGCGTGAACAGGGGGTGCTGCAGCGCGCTCGACCCGCTCTCGGCGAGTTGCGCCAACACTCGCCCGTAGGCGGGCGAGAACTTGAAGCCGTTGCCGGAGAACCCGGCTCCGATGATGGTCCGGCCCGACTCGGAGACGTCGAGGATCGGGACATGATCAGCCGTCGCCGACTCCGGGTGGATGGACGACCGGACCACCTCGGGCAGGATGCCGGGGAACATCCGGGTGGCGATCGCCGTGCATCTCCGCAGTTGCTCACGCGACAGATCGCGGGGATCTGTGTCGGGGTCCTCGATCGTGTCGATGCGGGTCGTGGGGGCGATCTTGACCGAGTAGCCGTCGAGTGTGGGGACGCCGAAGGCATGGTCGCCGTCCAGGTCCCGCATCCAGCATGGGAAGCGATCCGGGGTGAACTGGCTGATGTCCTCCGGCATGAACCACGTGAGCGGTATGGCGATGGCGCTCACCAGATCGCGCACCTCCGGCACGATCCTCGTCGTCCACGCACCGGTCGTCACGATCACCTTCTGCGCGTGGACGATCCCCTCGGATGTCGAGATCACGACACCGCTCTCCCGCTCATCGATGCCGAGCACCGGAGTGTTGTACAGGATCTCCGCCCCGCGCCTGATCGCGGCCCGCTGCGCGGTCGCCACCGCCAGCTCCGAGCGCAACCCGCCGCCCAGCAGGTCCATGATCCCGATGTCGCCGTCCTCGACGGTGAACTGCGGATACTCCCGGCGAAGCTCTGCGGCGTCGAGGAACCGGTGCGGCAGATCGCCCTCCACGATCGACCGCTGCGTGGACGCGAGGAATGGATGACCCTCCGGCGCGATCGCGAGGACGCCGGTCTTCAGCAGCAGCTGGCGGCCGGTCTCACGCTCCAGCTCGGTCCACAGCGCCCTGGCCTCGAGAGCAGCGGCCGTGTAGAGCGCGCCCTCCTTGTTCGCCGCACGGAACAGACGCGACTCGCCGGCGAATGCCGCGTGGCCGTGCGCCGGTCCGTACTGCTCGATGCCCAGCACGGACATCCCCGCCGATCTCGCGAGGTGCCACAGCGCCATCGATCCCATGGAGCCTGCACCCACCACCGCGACGTCAACGGTCCGGATGACCTCTGCCGCACTCATGCGAGCGCCGGCTCGGTCCACAGGTTCAGCTTCTGGCCGATGCCGCGCTCAAGGGCGTTGCGATACACCTTCGTCCCCCACGCGACGTCCTCCACCGGCATCCCGCCGACCGACATGATGACGATCTCGTCGTCGCTCTGCCGACCGGGCCGCTTTCCGGAGACGACATCGCCGATGTCGACGAGCTCGTCGCGTGAGAGCTCCCCGGCCTTCACGAGATCCATCCACTTCTGCCCGACCATCGGAATGTACTCGAACGACGGCTTCGGGAACTCCTCGTACCAGGTCTCGTACAAGCCGTACGCATCGACGACCTTCGTGATGTCGCTGTCCAGCAGCGAGTCGTCGGTGTTGCACAGGGACGGCATCGCGAAGAACGCCCCCGGCGCGATCCACTCCCGCTGGATCGTGGGGTAGCTCTCCGAGCCGCCGGCACCGGTGCCCGTGGTGCAGAAGCTCACCAGGTCGCTGCCCCGGACGACATCTTCGATCGAGTCGACGACCTCGATCGTGGTGATCGTCGGGAACTCCTCGCGCACCCACTCCTGGAAGCGCGCGAGGCTCTCCGCCCCTCGCCCCTTGATCTTCAGCGTGTCGATCAGCGGGCACGCATCCATGAAGGCCAGGAGCACCGTGCGTGCCATGACGCCGGGCCCGGCGATCCCCGCGACGCGCGAGTCCTTGCGGGCGAAGTGCCGCGCACCGACCCCCGGCACGGCGCCGGTCCGGTATGCCGACAGCAGGTTCGCCGACATGAACGCGAGTGGCGCCCCGGTGTCGGTGTCGTTGAGCGTGAACATGAGGATCGACCGCGGCAGACCCTTCTCGCGGTTGGCGATGTTGGATCCGTACCACTTGACGCCAGTCGTCTGGAAGTCTCCGCCGAGGTACGCCGGCATCGCCATGAACCGTCGATCCTCAGTGGGCACCGGCATGTTCGGGAACGGCGACGCCTCAGGGAACGTCATCATCGCGCCGTGCGAGTCGTTGCTCTCACCGGTCATGCGGTAGTCGCCGGCGGCGAACAGTGCGAACATCTCCTCCATGGTGTCGACGCACTGGTGCATATCGGTCACTCCGGCCGCGATCATGTCGGCTTCGGAGAGGTAGAGGAAATCCACGTGGGGCAGGGGCATGACGGTCCTTCTCGTCGAGGGGGCGGGGGAGAGTGTGTCGGTCGCGCTCATGGTGCGCCTCAGCCGGCGATGGCGTCGGTGAGCTTGACGTATGCCGCGGGCCTGCGGGCTCTGATCCACGCGGCCTGGGCGTACCCGATGAGGGGGAAGACGATCACCAGCCCGAGCAGACTCCAGCTGACCGCGCCGAACACGGGCGCGCCTGTGGCATCCGCATCGCCGACCATGATCGGGAAGTAGACGACGATCATGACCACGGAGAGCACCAGGCCGATGAAACCGAGCACGGGGGCGATCACGGTGTTCCAGATCCTCCGGTCCTTGCGTGTCCTCGCGAAGTAGACGATGACCGCGATCGAAGTGACCGCCATCAGGAGGGCGATCGCCACGGTCGCGACCCCGGCGAACCAGGTGAACACCTGCAGCACCGGGTCGAGCTGCAGAACGGCGAACAGCGCGACGAGGACGATCGCGGTGATGCTCTGCACGAGCGAGGACACGTGCGGAGACATGTGCCGGGGGTGCACGGCGCCCACCCGGTCGGGCAGCACGCCGGCGCCTGACATGGAGTACTGGTAACGGGCGACGACGTTGTGGAACGACAGCACGCAGGCGAACATCGCGGTGATGAGGAGGATGTTCGTGATGATCTCGCCGGTGGCGCCGAGGTACGCCGACATCGTGCGGAGGATGAGCGTTCCCGGGTCGGCCGCGGCCTCCTCCAGGATGTTCGAGGGGCCCCACGCCATGACGAGGCCCCATGAGGCGAGGGTGTAGAACACGCCGACGCCGATCACGGCCATATAGGTGGCGCGGGGGATCGTGCGGTCGGGATCGCGCGCCTCGCTGCGGAAGACGGCGGTCGCCTCGAACCCGATGAAGGCGGCGATCGCCATCATGAGGCCGACGCCGGGGGAACCGCTCGCGACGTTCTTCGGCTCGAACGGAGCCAGGCTCAGACCTTCAGGGCCGCCGGAGATCACGACCGCCGCTACGAGAAGGAGGACGATTCCGACCTCGGCGCAGAGCAGGACGCCGAGCACTTTGCTGGACAGATCGATGTGGCGATAGCCGAGGAACCCGACGAGCGCGACGACGGCGATCGAGTACAGCCACCATGGGAGTGTGATGCCGAACCCCTCGAAAGTGAAGCTCAGCACGTAGCCCATGTACCCGTACACGGACACCTGGATCGTCGTATACGTGAGCATCGCGATCCAGGCGGACGCGAGACCGGTCGAGCGTCCGAGGCCGTATCCGACGTAGGTGAAGAACGCCCCGGGGTTGGGGACGTGCTTGGCCATCGCGGAGACGCCGACGGCGAAGAGCACGAGAACGACGGCGCTGATCGCATACAGCGCCGGGAAGCCCGCCCCGTTGCCGAGCAGGATGCCGAGTGGGGCGGACCCGCCGATGACAGTCAGGGGCGAGGCGGCGGCGACCACCATGAAGACGATCGCGGTAGCACCGAGCGATCCCGACAGGACCTTCTTCGGGGAGGTCTCGGTAGCGCTGGGTTGAATCTGGACCATGTGCAAACCCTTCTGAGAGAAGCGGAGTGGAGCAGTTCCCCCACCCTGCCGCGGCAGGATTTCCCACCCGTCTCGCCGGAGTGACGTCTGCGTTCGCCGCGAACGGGACGCCGGAACTCCGGCCGTCTCATTCGGGTGACATCTGCGTGAAACATCGCAGACGCGCTCCGGCAACAGGCCGCTCGTAGCCTCCTCCCATCACGAGACAGGCGGAGGCCCCATGTCTGCACTGGAAGAGGCGATCGAGCGCCCGCAGACCGTGCGCTCGTTCGCCGCCCGCTCGCCGTTGCACGGACTGGACAGACACACCGTGGGTTTCGCCGACATCCTCGCGCAATCGGTCGCGGCCGTCGCCCCAGCCGCCGCCTCGGCGATGGCGGTGCTGCTGGTGGCGGACCTGGCGGGCGGCGCCACCGTGCTCGTGATGGCCCTCGCCATGATCATCACGTTCCTGGTCGCTCGGACGATCAACCAGTTCACTCGTCGGTTCGCCGCCAGCGGCTCCCTGTACACCTACGCGGCGCGCGGACTCGGCGCGGCGGGCGGACTCGCGACCGGTGCAGCGATCCTTGTCGGGTATGCCTTCATCTCGATCTTCGCTCTTCTGGGCGGCGCCCATTATGCGACCATGCTCGTGACCCGACTGTGGCCTCAGCTCGCCGCGACGCCGATCGCCCTGGGCGCTCTCGTCGTCGAAGCAGCGGTGCTCACGATCGTCCTCGTTCGCGGCATCCGCCTCTCATCCCGGGTCGCGCTCGTCGTCGAACTCATCTCCGTCGCGCTGATCCTGTCGCTGATGATCGTGCTCCTCGTGCACATCGGGCCGCTCCAACCGGCGGCGATCTTCTCGGCCGACGGCATCTCCGTGGCCGGCGTCGCCGGCGGTGCCGTTCTCGCGATCACCGCGTTCGTGGGGTTCGAGAGCTCCGCGACGCTCGGCGTCGAGGCCCGCTCGCCGCTGAAGAACATCCCTCGCGCCATCGTGTGGAGCGTCGGCGTCGCCGGAGTGTTCTACCTCATCGCCGCCTACACGCAGATCGCAGGAGCCGCCGCGATCGGGGGGACGGCATCGGTCGCGCTCCTCGACGATCTCGCGTCGCGTTTCGGCCTCTCCGCATGGGCCGCCGTGGCGGACGTCGGCATCGCCACCTCGGGTCTGGCCTGCGCGATCGCCTCGACGACCGCCCTCACCCGTATCGTGTTCGCGCTCGCCCGCGACGGCGTCCTCCCCGCCCGACTCGGCCGCACGCACGGGCGCCACCGCACCCCGATCGGCGCGGTCGTCGTCGCGGTCCCGCCGATCGTCCTCGCACCGCTCGTGATCGTCGCGGCCGGCGTGTCACCGTGGGACGCGATGAAGGCCGTCCTGCTGATCTCGGCAGCGGGCTACATCGTCGCCTACGTGCTGGTCTGCATCGCCGCTCCCCTGTTCCTGCGCCGTATCGGGGAGGTCACCGTCGGTTCCGTCATCGCCGCCGTCAGCGCGGCGGCGGCGCTTGCGGCATGCCTGACGGTCTATCTCGTCGCGGAGGCGGCCGCGGGAAACCCCGGGGTCTGGTTCGCCCTCGGCTTCGCCCTGATCGCCGCGGTACTGATCCGGTGGCGACGGCGCTCGCCTCTCGGCGAGGTCGGGCGCTACGACGAGCCGGTCGCCGCCCACGTTCTCGGCGGCGTGGCCCGCATCGGCGGCGGCAGCGCACACGGGGGCGAACCGGGGGACGCCGACGGATGACGGCTGGCGACGCGGTATCGATCACGGCCCGGCAGCCCGCCGCCATCCACAGCGCGCTGTCGATGCTGGAGGCCGTCGCTGCGATGGGTGCCGGCGTCACAGCGCGGCAGCTGGCCGACCGGCTCGGGATGCCGCGTGCGACCACCTATCGCCTCCTCAACCTGCTGGTGCAGGACGAGTACCTCGTCCGGACGCCGGATCTCACCGGATTCGCCCTGGGCACCAAGGTGGCGCTGCTGGCCGGCAGCATCGGCGTCGAGCGCATCCCGCGCGCCGCACGGGACGTGCTCGAGCGCACCAGGGCGAGCGCGAGGGGCGGCATCCACCTCGTGCTCTATCGTGACGACCGGGTCGTCGTCGCCGATGAGGACCCCGACTTCCCCCTCTCGAATCGGCAGGGCCTGCAGCAGGAGCCCACCCGCTACGCCCTCGGCCTGCTGCCCCTGGTCGTGCGCGGGGAGACCGCCGCCGGTGACCTGGTCTCCGAACTCCGCTCGCAGGGGGTGATCCGCGCCCGCGACGGTCAGCGTGGCTGCCTCGTCGCGCCGATCACCGATGCCTCCGGCACGCTCGCCGGAGCGCTCTCCTACTCGGGCCCGCGCCGGCAGATCGACAGCTCCGACTCAATCGCGCTCTCCCTCATCGCGGCCGCACGGGAGCTCGGGCCGCTCCTGACGTAGACCCCGCTGTCCGCCCGGGCCGATGGCCAGGGCATCCCCCGGTAGACTGGCCATGCCCCGCCGGCCCCTCATCTAGGAGTGCGCGTGACCACCGCCCCTGCACCTGCCCACAAGCACGTCCCCGACTCCGTCGAGAACGCCACCGCGACTCCGGAGAAGGAGCAGCCGTACGCAGCGCTGGGCCTCAAGGACGACGAGTACGCCCGCATCAAGGAGATCCTGGGCCGCCGCCCGACCTCCGGCGAGCTGGCGATGTACTCGGTCATGTGGTCGGAGCACTGCTCGTACAAGTCGTCGAAGAACTACCTGCGCCGCTTCGGCCAGAAGGTCTCCGACGAGATGAAGGAACGCCTCATGGTGGGCATGGGCCAGAACGCGGGCGTCATCGACGTCGGCGAGGGCTGGGCCGTCACCTTCAAGGCCGAGAGCCACAACCACCCCAGCTTCATCGAGCCGTTCCAGGGCGCCGCGACCGGCGTCGGCGGCATCGTCCGCGACATCATCTCGATGGGCGCACGTCCGGTCGCGGTCATGGACGCCCTCCGCTTCGGCGCGATCGACCACCCCGACACCGCTCGCGTCGTGCACGGCGTCACCAGCGGCATCAGCTTCTACGGCAACTGCCTGGGTCTGCCGAACATCGGCGGCGAGACGGTCTTCGACTCCGTCTACCAGGCCAACCCGCTCGTCAACGCGCTCGCGGTCGGCGTGCTCCGCCACGAGGACCTCAAGCTCGCCAATGCGACCGGCGTCGGCAACAAGGTCGTGCTGTTCGGCGCCCGCACGGGTGGCGACGGCATCGGCGGTGCCAGCATCCTGGCATCCGACTCGTTCGACAGCACCGGACCCACCAAGCGCCCCGCGGTGCAGGTGGGCGACCCGTTCGCCGAGAAGGTGCTCATCGAGTGCTGCCTCGAGCTCTACCGTGACGAGCTGGTCGAGGCCATCCAGGACCTCGGCGCAGCCGGCATCTCGTGCGCGACCAGCGAGCTCGCGGCCAACGGCAACAGCGGCATGAAGGTCTCGCTCGACAACGTGCTGCTGCGCGACCCGTCGCTCACGGCCGAGGAGATCCTCATGTCGGAGTCGCAGGAGCGCATGATGGCGATCGTCGCTCCCGAGAAGCTCGACGCGTTCCTCGCCGTCGTTCAGAAGTGGGATGTCGAGACGTCGGTCCTCGGTGAGGTCACCGGCGACGGCCGCCTCATCATCGACTGGCAGGGCGAGCGCATCGTCGACGTCGACCCCTCGACCGTCGCGGTCGACGGCCCGGTCTACGACCGCCCGGTCGCGTACCCCACGTGGATCGACGCACTGCAGGCGGATGCCGCCGAGAACCTTCCGCGGTCGAACGACCCCGAGGTGCTTCGCGAGCAGTTCCTCGACCTGGTCGCCTCGCCGAACCTCGCCGACACCCGCTGGATCACCAACCAGTACGACTACTACGTGCTCGGCAACACGGCCCTGTCGTTCCCCGATGACGCCGGCATGATCCGCGTCGACGAGGAGTCGGGACTCGGCTTCGCGATCTCGACCGACGCCAACGGACGCTACTGCCAGCTCGACCCGTACGCCGGTGCGCAGCTCGCACTCGCCGAGGCGTATCGCAACGTCGCCGTCACCGGTGCCGTCCCCACGGCGATCACCGACTGCCTGAACTTCGGCTCTCCCGAGAACCCCGAGGTCATGTGGCAGTTCGGGCAGACCGTCGACGGTCTCGCCGACGGATGCTACGAGCTCGGCACCCCGGTCACCGGCGGCAACGTCTCGTTCTACAACCAGACCGGCGACGTGCCGATCCACCCGACCCCGCTCGTCGGCGTGCTCGGCATCATCGACGACGTCTCGCGCCGCATCCCCTCGGGATGGCAGGACGAGGGTCAGAACATCTACCTGCTCGGCACGACCTCGACCGAGCTCTCGGGTTCGGCGTGGGCCGAGACCGTGCACCAGCACCTCGGCGGACTGCCCCCGAAGGTCGACCTCGCGGGCGAGAAGCGCCTCGCGGGTCTGCTCGGAGCCGCCCGTGACGAGTGGCTGATCTCGTCGGCGCACGACGTGTCGGAGGGTGGCCTCGCGCAGGCCCTCGCCGAGGGCGTCTCGCGCTTCGGCGTCGGCGCACGCGTCTGGCTGAACGAGATCATCGAGCGCGACGGTGTGGATGCGGCATCCGCCCTCTTCTCGGAGTCGACGGGCCGCGTCATCGTGACCGTTCCGCGTGAAGACGACGTCAAGTTCCGCGGACTCTGCGAAGGCCGCGACTACCCGGTGATGCGCATCGGCGTGACCGATTCCGAGGGCGACAAGCTCGAGGTGCAGGACGTCTTCACCGTGCCGATCGCCGAGATCCGCGAGCGTTCGCAGGCCACCCTGCCCGCCGCCTTCGGCCCCACGGTCACCGAGCCGGTCAGCGCATGAGCGGCGACGGTCTGAGCGAGGACTACGGCGATCTCGGCGAGAAGCGCAATCGCCGCATGCGCATCGTCGCCTGGACCGTCATCATCGCCCTCATCCTGGGTGGCGGCGGCGCGACAGTCATCACGCTGATCCTGGGCTGAATCGAGTTCTTCTCGGGTCTCTTTCCGACGCTGGTTCGGGGTGCCCGGCGGCACTCCGGCGACCCCGGCCCTGTGGCTGCGTGTCGGCGACCGGGTCCGAACCTGCGCCCGGCCGGCCTCGCGGCATCCACTTCTGCACCGGCATCCGTCATCCGGGTTTCTTCACAGTCCCCGGAACTCGGCCTCGCAGTGTAGGTACCCCCGCGAAGGATCCGAGGCATCACAGATCCATTGGGGGATGCCATGACCGAAGCCAAGCTCGACCTGATCGCCAAACTGCTCGCCAAGGCCGAGAGCACGACGCCCGAAGAGGCCGAGGCTCTGACCGAGCACGCCGAGCGCCTGATCGTGAAGTACGGGATCGAGCAGGCGCAGATCGACGAAAGACGGGGACTCCTGGGGCAGACGCGCGAGCAGATCGTCACCGAAAGGATGCTGTTCCGCGGCGTCTACGCGAAGGACCTTCGTGAGATCGGCATCGGCGTGGCCTACGGGCTGGGCGCGGTGCGCCCGATCCTGGCGGAGTACCCGCCGATCGCCGGCCTGCTTCTGGTCGGGCACTCGTCGGATGTGACGCAGGTGCAGACGCTGACCGCCAGTCTGCAGGTGCAGGCCACGGTCGCGATGCGCGCGTGGTGGATCGCGCATCGCGATCTGTATGCCGGCCATCGCGAAAGGGGGAGACGTCGAGCGCGCAGCGGCTTCCTCCGGGGGTTCGCCGCGGGCGCCATGAACCGGATCGAGCAGAGTCGCCGCGCTGCGGTCGAACAGAGCGGCTCGGGGACCGAGCTCGTTCTCACCTCGCGCCGGAGCCGAGTGGACGAGGCGGTCGACGAGATGGCGACGACGCACGCCCGGCGACGCCGCGGCGCGGATCCCGGCTCCTTCGCGCACGGCCACCGTTCGGGCCTGGAGGCCCAGACCGGCGGCGGCAGAGCGGTCTCGCCGCGATGACCACGCACGCGCCCGCTGCCGCTATCGCGAGAAGAGGAAGCGCGTCAGCCGAACGATCGCGTCGGTGTCGTGCTCGTCTCGAACGAGGGACTCGACGATGATCGCCCCGAGGATCGCCCGTCCCAGCTGCTCGACCGGTGCGTCCGGGGCGAGCTGCCCGTCGCGGATGCCGCCGCGGATGCGCTCGGCGAGGTACTTCTCGACGCCGAGGCTCTCACCGAGGTGCGCGCCGACTCCGGCGTCCTCGGTGGCAGCCGCCACGAGCGAGCGGAGAAGTGCCCCTCCCTCCGGCGCTTCGAGGATGGACAGCACGCTGCGCAGCCAGGTCTCGACATCGTCGGCGAGGTCTCCCGTGTCGGGAACCACGAAGTCGACGGGGATCAGGCGGCCCTCGGCGAGGCATTCGCCGATGAGGGCTCCGCGCGACGGCCACCACCGATAGATGGTCTGCTTGCCGACGCCGGCCTCTTTCGCGATTCCCTCGATCGTGAGACGGTCGTACCCCTGGTTATGGAAGAGGCGAGCGGTGGCGTCGAGGATCGCTTCACGGGCAGCCGTGCTGCGCACGGGTCCGCTCCGATGCTCGTTCACCACACGTTCAGGATAACCACAGAACACTAGACGAGACGCCCCGTATGATCTATTCGTCTGAAGGAGATCGTTTTGGCTTCACTGCTGTTCCGCCTGGGTTCGTTCGCTGCACGCAAGGCGTGGACGGTGATCGTCTCGTGGGTCATCATCCTCGGCCTGGGTGTCGGCGCGTTCCTCACGCTCGGCGGCACGCTGAGCAACAGCTTCGACATCCCGGGCACCGCCTCAGGCGCTGTGACCGACCAGCTCGCCGAGAAGCTGCCCGACACCGCCGGGGGCACGGGCACGGTGGTCTATCAGACGACCGACGGTTCGGCTTTCACGGAGCAGCAGAAGCAGGAGATCTCCGCGCTCGCGAAGAGCGCCGAAGACCTCGACGGCGTCGCATCCGTGATCGACCCGTTCGACGCACAGCAGCAGCAGGCCGTGCAGGCGCAGGATCTCGCCGACGGCAAGGACCAGATCGAGGGTGGCCGGGCGCAGCTCGACGCCGGTCAGACGCAGCTCGACGAGGGTCGCACGCAGCTCGAGGCCGGTCTCGACCAGCTGACCACGGCTCGGTCGCAGGCAGAAGCGGGCGGCGCTCCGGCCCAGCAGCTCGCAGCACTGGATGCGCAGATCGAGGCTCTGAACGCGCAGGCAGCCCAGCTCGATGCGCAGCAGAAGACCATCGACGACTCGCGCGCCGAACTCGATGCGAACGCCGAGAAGGTCGACCTCGGTTCCACGCTCCTCGACCTCACGAACGGCATCGGCGTCGTCTCGGAGGATGGCTCGACGGCTATCGTCAACGTCTCGTTCGAAGACCCCCGTCTCGAACTCTCCGAAGAGGTCAAGCAGGGCACGATCGAGCACTTCGAGTCCTCGCCGATCGAGGGCGTCGAGGTCGACTTCGGCACCGACATCGCGCAGGGCGTGCCCGAGATCTTCGGCGTCGGCGAAGCGATCGGACTCGCATTCGCCGCAGTCGTGCTGATCGTCATGCTCGGCACACTCATCGGCGCAGCACTGCCGATCGTGACGGCCGTCGTCGGCGTGGGCGTCGGCGTGACCGCATCTCTCGCCTTCTCGGGCGTCGTCGACATGGCATCCGTCACCCCCGTGCTCGGCGTCATGCTCGGTCTCGCCGTCGGCATCGACTACTCGCTCTTCATCGTGAACCGGCACCGCAAGCAGCTGCTCAACGGTGTTCCGGTTCGCGAATCCATCGGCCTCGCCACCGGCACCTCGGGGACGGCCGTGGTGTTCGCCGGCACCACGGTGATCGTCGCGCTGCTGGCCCTCAACGTCACCGGCGTTCCGTTCCTCGGACTCATGGGCACGGTCGGCGCGGTCTGCGTCGGCGTCGCCGTGCTCGTCGCGATCACGCTCGCCCCCGCGATCCTCGGCCTCGTCGGAACACGACTGCTCAGCGGCAAGGCTCGCTCCACGATCGGCCAGCCGCACGCCGCGGGCAAGCCCGTGAAGCGGATGTCCACGCTCCGCGCGATCGTCACCGTGCTCGTCAGCGTGATCGCACTGCTGATCGTCGCGATCCCGTCGATGTCGATGCGCCTCGGACTGCCCGACGGCGCGAGCGAACCGTCGGATTCGACCAGCTACCGCGCCTTCCACATCGTCGACGAGCAGTTCGGCGAAGGGGCGAACGGTCCGCTGCTCGTCACAGCCACCCTCGACGACGCGGTGAGCGACGACGACCTGCTCGCCACGCAGGTCGAGATCGCCCAGAAGATCGCCGACCAGGACGACGTCGTGGGTGTCGCCCCGATCGCGAACTCCGACGACAACACTCTGCTCGCGTTCCAGGTGCTCCCCGCCGAAGGCCCGAACAGCGCATCGACCGAGAAGCTCGTGCAGGACATCCGCGCGCTGCCGCAGCTCGACGGCGGCATCACCCTCGGCGTCGCCGGGCAGGCCGCGACCAACATCGACATCTCCGAGGCACTGGCCGCCGTCCTGCCGCTCTACCTCGTGGTCGTGGTCGGGCTCTCGCTGCTCATCATGATCGTCGTGTTCCGCTCGCTGCTCGTGCCGATCATCGCCACCGGTGGCTTCGTGCTCTCGCTGTTCGCGACCTACGGCCTGATCGTCGCCGTGTTCCAGTGGGGCTGGGGCGCCGACCTCATCGGCCTGGACAGCCCGGGGCCCATCCTCAGCTTCCTGCCCGTGATCCTCGTCGGCATCCTGTTCGGGTTGGCGATGGACTACCAGCTCTTCCTCGCCTCGGGGATGCGCGAGGCGTACGTGCACGGAGCCTCGGCACGGGATGCCGTCGCCCAGGGCTTCCGGGCCGGACGTTCGGTCGTCGTCGCCGCGGCGCTCATCATGGTGTCGGTCTTCGGCGGGTTCATCTTCTCGGAGTCGACCATCATCCGCTCGATCGGCTTCGGCCTGGCGTTCGGTGTGCTGCTCGACGCCTTCGTCGTCCGGATGCTGCTCATGCCAGCGCTCATGCACCTGCTCGGCCGGTCGGCCTGGTGGCTGCCGCGGTGGCTCGACCGCATCCTTCCGAACGTCGACATGGAGGGTGCAGCGCTCGAGCGCGAGCACCCGGGAGTCAGGACCGACACGGTTCAGGTCGTGGCGAGCTCGGAGACGCCTGAGGCGCGCTGACGTCGCGGCGGTGGCTGTCGCTCGGATGGCCGCTCGGCGTCCCTGCGAAGGAGATCTCGCACAACGAAGGAGCCCATCCGAGGAATGCTCCTTCGATGCGTGAGATCTCCTTCCGCGCCTGAGATCCCTTCGGCGCGTGAGATCTCCTTCCGCTGACGTCGCGGCAGTGACTGCCGCTCGCGTCCCTGCGAAGGAGATCTCGCACAACGAAGGAGTCCATCCGAGGAATGCTCCTTCGGTACGTGAGATCTCCTTCGGTACCTGAGATCTCCTGAGGGCGATGCTCCCGCCATTCGTGACGCAGCCCGCCGTCTGCATCACCTCACCCGGATGCCCGGGTGGGTCCCCGGGACGCGTGAGTCAGGCGACCATCCCGCGCCAGATCGTCTCGACCGCGGCCCGCAGGCGAGCGGCCACCGCAGGGTCGTCCATCCGGTCGCCGCGCACGACGATCTGGTAGTACGCGGTGCCGGCTATCGCATCGAAGCACGCCTCGACGTCGAGGTCGGCCCGCAGCTCGCCACGGGAGATTCCCGCGCGCAACGCGTTCAGGAGCGGCACTCGCCGCCGCGACACGTGCGACTGCCAGTACGCCTTCTGCAGTGCGCGATCCGACATGACGAGTCGGATGCGCTGCCGGAATCGTTCCTCCGCATAGCCGGATGCCGCGACAGACAGCGCCACACCGGTGTCACCGAGCCCGAACCCGTCGAACAGCGCCTCGCGCAGGTCGACATGGCCCGGGTATTCGGGCGGAATGGTGCGTCCGACGTCGAGCGCCGCCGCGATCAGCGTCGTGAGCGACGGCCACCGCCGATATAGGGCAGCGCGACTGACTCCGCTCCGCGCGACGACGCGGCTGACGGTGACGTCCTCGCCCGCATCGATGATCTCGAGCGTCGCGGCGACGATCTGCCCGTCCATGTCCTCATCGCGCGGACGGCCGGGGCGGCGGCGGACCGCAGCCCCGGCATCCGACGCGCCCGCAGACTTCGAGCCCACAGACTTCGCGCCCGCAGACGTCGAGCCCGCAGTTCCGACGGCGACCGGAACGGCACCGACAGCGTCACCCGCGCTCGCGACGCGAGCCTCCAGCTCCACGGTCGTCACGCGGCGAGCGCCCGCTCACGGAGCCGCGCGACAGTCGCATCCGACAGTCCCGCCGCTCGCAGCGGAGCGAGTGCATCGCCGTGCTGCGCGCGGAGGGTGTCGAGCAGGGTGCGCATCGACACCTCCATCGAACCCTCCAACAGCGACGACGTCGCACCGGCGGCATCCGCGTCGAAGCCGAGCGCCTTCCACATCGCGCCCATCACGGGTGCGGTGCGCTGCATGATCGCGACCATGTTGCCGCCGGTGAGGGCGTAGTCGGCGACGATGTCATCATCGGCCGCGCCGAGGGCGAGCAGCAGCATCGCCGCCACGACTCCGGTGCGGTCGCGCCCGGCCGCGCAGTGGAACGCCGCGGTTCCCGGCGTGTAGGCGATCACGTTCATCGCGGTGACGAGCTGGGGTGCGGCGACCTCGACCATGCGCAGGTACATCCGGCCCATGGCGTCGTGGCTGAGCTCGGGAGCGTCGCGGTTCATCGACTCCCCGACATCCGCGATCAGCGGCAGGTGGTGGTACGCGACCGGGTAGTCGGCGAGCGGACCCCGCCCCGTGACCGAGACCTCGAGCGGCGAGCGCAGGTCGATGATCGCGGTGAGCCCGGCGGCTACGAGCTGCGACGCGATCTCGGTCGTGACGTAGGCGAGGTCATCCGTGCGGATCGCGAGACCCTCCCGCAGTACTCCCCCCTCGATCGGGATGCCGCCGAGGTCGCGCAGGTTCACGGGGGCGCTGAGCACCAGGTCGATGTCGGCGATGGTCATGTGATTCTCCTTCGGATGAGGGCGCTGCCCTGGTCGATCGCCGTGACGAGCACGATGATGCAGATGATGATGGCGCTGAGGTGGCCGTAGTCGTACATGCGCATGGCGGTGGTCAGCTCGAGGCCGATGCCACCGGCGCCGACGAGGCCGAGGATGGTCGCGCCGCGCACGTTGCCCTCGAACAGCAGCAGCGTGTAGGACGTGAGCAGCGGTGCGCTCTGCGGCAGGATGCCGTACTGGATGACCTGACGCTTCGAGGCACCGACCGCCTCCATGGCGACGACGGGTCCGCGGTCGACCTGCTCCATGGCCTCGGCGAAGATCTTGCCGATCGACCCGATCGAGCCGAGGGTCATGGCCAGGATGCCGGCGAACGGACCGAGTCCGACGGCCGAGACGAACATGAGCGCGAACACCAGGTCGGGCACCGAGCGGATGATGTTCATCACCCAGCGCGTCGGGTAGTAGACCCACTTCGGCGCGATGTTCGACGATGCCCCGAAGGCGACGAGCAGCGACAGCACGGCTCCGAGCACGGTGCCGACCACCGCCATCTGGAAGGTCTCGAGCAGCAGCGCGAGGATCGTGCCGATCTTCGAGAAGTCCGGCGGGAACAGGCGCGACAGGAACTCGCCCATGTTGACCGCGCCGTCGCCCAGCTTGATGAAGTTGAACTCGGCGCCGTTGAACGACCAGATCAGCAGCAGGGCGGCGATCGGCAGCCCGAGCAGGAACCTCGCGCGCGGCACCCGGAACGCCCGCTCGAGCCGCGAGCGCTCGGCAGGGTCGAGGGTCGGCCTCGAGATCGAGCGGTCGGTCGTGCCGGCGGCGGGGCCGGCTGAGCCTGCCGACCCTGCCGTGGAGCGGGGGTCAGTGGTGAGCGTCATCGTCGTGCTCCTCGTCGTCGTAGAGCGGCGCAAGGGCCGCGGCATCCAGCTGCGAAGTGGCGCCGGCGACCAGCATCCGTCCGTGCCGCAGGCCGATGATGCGGTCGCTGTGCGCGAGGGCCAGCGGCAGCACGTGCAGGCTGACGAGCACGGGGATGCCGTCTTCGGTGGCGATCTCGCGCAGCAGACCGAGAACGGAGTCGGCGAGCTTCGGGTCGAGCGACGCGACCGGTTCGTCGGCGAGGATCACCTTCGGCTGCTGCATGAGAGCGCGGGCGATCGCGACGCGCTGCTGCTGTCCGCCCGACAGCGAGCGAGCAGGCTCGTTGGCCTTGTGCGCGATGCCGACGCGATCGAGCAGCTCGAGTGCGCGGCGACGGTGCGCGCTCGAGAAGCCGCCGACCAGATTGATGGAGCCCGCGCCGTGCAGGGCTCCGGCCAGCACGTTCGTCATGACGCTCAGACGCGGGATGAGGTTGAACTGCTGGAACACCTGGCCGACATCCGACCGCAGGGTGCGCAGCTCGCCGCGCGCGAGATTGGTGACGTCGTGGCCGGCGACCCGCGCCGACCCTGCCGAGATCGGCGCGAAGCCCGTGAGACTGCGCATCAGGGTGGACTTGCCCGACCCCGAGGCGCCCAGCAGCGCGACCATCTCGCCCGGGAACAGGTCGAGATCGACGCCGTCGAGCACGGTGGTGGTGTCATACGCGACGCTGAGGTCGCGCACCGTGACGAGCGGCAGGGCCTGGCGCAGCTCGGCGGTCGGGGTGCGGAGCTCTTCCGCCGTCGGCGATCCCAGACCATCGGATGCCGTCTCGGCGCGTCGGGAGGCGACATGCCGATCGGCGGACGCACCGCGCGCGTTCTCCAGCGAAGCGACGACGGGTGCGGGACTCGTCACTTGAGGTCCTTGAGCTCGACACCGGCGACCGCGGCGATCTCGGCGAACGAGGCGAACGACGAGCCGTCGGGGTCGACGGTCTGCTCGGCGGCGGCGAAGGCGCCGTACGCTCCGAGGCGCTCGGCGTTCTCGGGCGAGAAGACCTCGGCGATGCCCTCCTGGATGACCTTGCGGGTCTCGGCGTCGAGCGACTGACGTCCGAGCACAGCACCCTGGATGTCCATCGCCGGGCTCTCACCCACCGCACGCCACTCCCCGTCGGCGAACGGGAACATCGGCGCGCCGAGCTCGGTCAGCATGACCGCGGTGCAGGCGGCATCCACCTGTCCCTGCTCGAGCGCGGCGAAGCTGCCTTCGTGTCCGCCGGCGAAGATCGCCTCGTAGTCGGTGCCCTGCTCGAGGCCCGCCTCATGCAGCATGTACACCGGCATGAAGTAGCCCGAGCTCGACGCCTGGTCGGCGAAGGCGACGGTCTTGCCCTCGAGGTCCTCGACGGTCTGGATCGGCGAGTCGTTCAGCACCACACAGGTCGAGACGGGCTTGCCGTCGCCCTGGAAGGCGACGAGCGCGTCGACCTCGCCCGTGTTCACGGCGAGCGCCGAGGGGAAGCCGCTCATGATGCCGATGTCGACGTGGTCGGCGCGGATCGCCTCGACGACGCTGAGGTAGTCGGGAACATCGGTGATCTCGACGTCGCGGCCGGTGGCGTCTTCGAGCAGCTCGGCGAAGACCTCGACGGGGTTCTCGGCTGTGGGGTCGTCACCGACCGGGATCGTCGCGATCGTGAGAGGAGCGTTCGGGTCGGCGGGGGCCGCTTCGGCGGACGGGCTCTGGCAGCCGGTCAGGGCGAGGGCGGCGACGCCGAGGAGGCCGACGGCGGGCAGGGTGAGGCGGCGCATGATGACCTTTCGGGAGGAGGCGTTCCCGAATTCCGAGAACATGGGTATTCCAACTCGCGAAGGTGACAGGCAATTACGAGACCGCCGTACTCGAAACGGAACGCTGAGTGAACGGCTGGTGTCGGAGGTGCCGCCTAGAGTGTGCGGATGACGTCGGATGCCCGCTCACGCCTCGAGATGCTGCGCGCCGAGGCGACGGCGCGGGTCGCATCGACGGCGGCGACCCTCGCCGAGCTGATGCACGATCGCGAAGGCTCGAACGACGACGACGAGCACGACCCCGAGGGCGTCACGCTCTCGTCCGAGTGGTCACGGCTGACCGGGCTCGCCGACGCGGCGGCATCCGAACTCCAGCAGGTCGACGACGCGATCGCACGACTGGATGCCGGCACCTACGGCGTCTGCGCGCACTGCGGCAGGCCGATTCCCGAGGCGCGACTCGAGGTGCGCCCGTTCGCCACGCACTGCGTCGCCTGCGCGGAGAAGCTCGGCCTCTGATCGGCGCCCCGCAGAGCTGGACGCCGCAGACCCTTACCCGCCGACGACCTCGGCGATCGCCCGACCGAGCTCGACCGTCGTCGCGGTGCCTCCGAGGTCGGGGGTGAAGGGCGCAGCATCCGCTCCCCTGCTGAGCACGTCTTCGATCGCGCCGAGCACGGCGGCCCCGGCATCCGGATACCCGAGGTGCTCGAGCATCATCGCACCGCACCAGATCTGGCCGATCGGGTTCGCGATTCCCCGCCCGGCGATGTCGGGCGCCGAGCCGTGCACGGGCTCGAAGAGGCTGGGGAACAGCCCCTCCGGGTTGATGTTGGCGCTCGGTGCGATGCCGATCGTGCCGGTGCATGCCGGTCCGAGGTCGGAGAGGATGTCGCCGAACAGGTTGCTCGCCACCACGACGTCGAACCAGTCGGGATGCAGCACGAAGTTCGCGGTGAGGATGTCGATGTGAAACTGGTCACGCCGCACATCGGGGTAGTCGGCGGCGACCGCGGCGACCCGTTCGTCCCAGTAGGGCATCGAGATCGAGATGCCGTTGCTCTTCGTCGCGGACGTGAGATGGCCGCCGCGCTTCTGCGCCAGGTCGAACGCATACCGCAGCACCCGGTCGACACCCGTGCGAGTCATCACCGTCTCCTGCAGCACGAACTCCCGCTCGGTGCCCTCGAACATGCGCCCGCCGATAGACGAGTACTCACCCTCGGTGTTCTCGCGCACCACGTAGAAGTCGATGTCACCGGCCTCGCGGCCGGCGAGCGGAGAGACGACGCCGGGCATGAGACGGCACGGCCGCAGGTTCACGTACTGGTCGAACGCACGCCGGAACTGGATGAGGCTGCCCCAGAGGCTCACGTGATCGGGCACGACATCGGGCCAGCCGACGGCGCCGAAGTAGATCGCGTCGAACCCGCTGAGCGTCTCGAACCAGTCCTCCGGCAGCATCCGCCCGTGCTTCTGCCAGTAGGCGGCGCTAGCGAAGTCGAACTCCTCGAACTCGAGCGCGATGTCGAAGCGGGATGCCGCGGCACGCAGCACCCGCAGCCCCTCGGGCATCACCTCGGTGCCGATGCCGTCGCCGGCGATCACGGCGATGCGGTGCGTGGTGGTCATGGGATTCCTTCCGGGTACGGACAGAGGGGACGGAGGAGCGAACCTCAGAGCACGTCCCGCTCGGCGGGGTGGTGGCAGGCCACGCCGTGGGTGTCGCCGTGGTCGACGAGCAGGGGCACGACCTCGGCGCAGACTTCGGTGGCCTTCCAGCAGCGGGTGCGGAAGCGGCATCCGGACGGCGGCGAGACCGGACTCGGCACGTCACCCGTCAGCACGATGCGCTCCCGCGCCCGCTCGGCTCGGGGGTCGGGCACGGGGATCGCCGACAGCAGCGCCTGGGTGTACGGATGCAGCGGCCGCTCGTAGAGCTCATCGACCGGTCCCTCTTCGACGAGCTTGCCGAGGTACATGACCCCGACGCGGTCGCTCAGGTGTCGCACCACCGACAGGTCGTGCGCGATGAAGAGGTAGGTGAGACCGAGGTCGCGCTGCAGATCGTCGAGCAGGTTGAGCACTCCGGCCTGCACGCTCACATCGAGGGCGCTGACCGGCTCGTCGAGCACGATGACCTCGGGCTCCACCGCGAGAGCGCGCGCGATGCCGAGCCGCTGGCGCTGACCGCCCGAGAACTCGTGCGGAAAGCGATCGGCGTGGGCCGGGTTCAGCCCCACCTGCGCCAGCAGCTCCTCGACCCGCTGCTCGTGCCGTCCACGGTGCAGTCCGTGGATCACGAGCGGTTCGGTGATCGTGGCCCGCACGGACTTGCGCGGATTGAGCGATGCGTAGGGGTCCTGGAACACGAACTGCACCCGACGCCGCAGCGCCCGCAGCCGCCCGCCCTCGAGGCCGGTGATGTCGTCGCCGCCGAGCCGGATCGTGCCGCCGTCACTCGACTGCAATCGGGCGACGCTGCGCCCGAGCGACGACTTGCCGCACCCGGATTCCCCCACGAGGCCGAACGTCTGGCCGGCATCGATCGAGAGGCTCACATCCGACACGGCCTGCACGACGTCGCGCGTGCGCCCGAACAGCCCTCCGCCGACCTTGTACTCTTTCACGAGCCCCTCGACGGTCAGACCGGTGCCTCCTCGAACGACCTCGCTCACGACGCGATCACTCATGACACGACCTCCTTCTGCCATTCGTCGACCCGCACGCATGCGGCCGTATGCCCGGCGCCCACCTCGATCGGCGGTGGCACCACGGCATCGCAGAGCCCCTCGACCGCATGGGCGCAGCGCGGTGCGAAGCGGCATCCGCTGGGCCAGGCTGTCGCCACCGGCGGTTGCCCGGCGATCTGATAGAGCCGCTCGTCCCGAGACGAGCGGCGGTCGAGCCGAGGCAGCGAGGCGAGCAGCCCCGCCGTGTACGGATGCGCGGTCTCGTAGAACAGCGGGTCGACGTCGGCCGTCTCGACCAGCCCGCCCGCGTACATCACCAGCACCCGATCGGCGGTGCCGGCGACGACGCCGAGGTCGTGGGTGATGAGCAGCACGGTCGTGCCCGTGCGCCGCTGCACCTCGCGCAGCACCTCGAGCACCTGCGCCTGCACCGTGACGTCGAGGGCGGTGGTCGGCTCGTCGGCGATCAGCAGGTCGGGCTCGTTCGCGATGCTCATCGCGATCATCACACGCTGCCGCATGCCGCCCGAGAACTCGTGCGGAAAACGGTCGACCCGCAGTTCGGGCGAGGGGATGCCGACGACATCGAGCAGCTCGACGGCCCGCGCCCTGCGCTCGGCCGCCGTCGACTCGGGCCGATGCACCCGCACCGCCTCGATCAGCTGCTCGCCCACCCGCATGACCGGATTCAGCGCGGTCAGAGCATCCTGGAACACGATCGCGATGTCCTTGCCGCGGATCTCACGCAGCTCGGCATCCGAGAGTCCGACGAGCTCACGCCCGCGGAGCTTGATCGATCCGGTGACGACGGCCTTCTTCGGCAGCAGCCCCATGATGGCCATCGCCGTCATCGATTTGCCCGATCCGGACTCGCCGACGATGCCGACCGTCTCTCCGGTGCGTAGAACGAACGAGACGCCTTCGACGGCTCGAGCGAGGCCGGCATCCGTCGGGAAACTGATCGCGACGTCGTCGACCTCGAGGAGGATCTCTGCGGTGCTCATAGATTCTTCCCCTGCGGGTCGAGGGCGTCACGGAGTCCGTCGCCGATGAAGTTGACGCACAGCACCGTGACGAGGATGAACAGGCCGGGGAAGTACAGCAGGTACACCTGGGGTGTGCCCACATATCCCGCGGCCTGACTGAGCATCGAGCCCCAGCTGGTCTGGGGCGGCTGCACACCGAACCCGAGGAAGCTCAGGGTCGACTCGGCGATGATCGACGATGCGACGGCGAGGCTCATCGCCACGACGATCACGCCCGCGAGGTTCGGCAGGAGGTGCGAGACGACGATGCGGAATCCGGATGCTCCGATGCCGCGCGCCGCGTCGATGAAGTCCTTCTCCCGCAGCGACAGCACCTGGGCGCGCACGACGCGGGCGATGTACGTCCACCCGAGTGCCGTGAGCGCCAGGACGATCGTCGTCGGCGAGGGCCCGAGCCCCTGCAGGATCACCGCGAGCAGCGCGATGGCGGGGACGATGAGGAACAGGTCGGTGATGCGCATGATGAGCTCGCCGACCCAGCCGCCGACGTACCCGGCGATCGCCCCGAGGGCGGTGCCCACGACCGTCGCCAGGAGAGCGACGGCGAGGCCGATCGCGAGCGAGATCTGCCCCGCGAAGAGGATCTCGCTGAGGTAGTCGCGGCCCAGCTCATCGGCGCCGAGCCAGTGCTCGTCCGACGGGGGTGTCGGGCCGAGCAGCAGATCCTGCTGCCCTTGCGGGTACGGGGCGAGCCAGCCGGCGCCGAAGCACGCGATCAGCAGGATGGCCAGCACGATGAGACTCGTCACCGCGAGTCGGTGATGCAGGAACCCTCTGAGCAGCTGGCGGGTGGGCGCCTTCTGCGGATCCTGCTCGGCGAGGATCTCCTCGCGTCCGGCGATGCCCGCACCGCTCATGACAGCCTCACTCTCGGGTCGAGCACCGCATAGGCGATGTCGGCGATCAGGTTGCAGACGACGACCGCGACGGCGACCACGACCATCCAGGGCAGCAGCACGTAGACGTCGCCGGCGACGAGCGACTGCAGGAACAGCCGCCCCATGCCCGGGATCGCGAAGATCTGCTCGGTGACGACGAGACCTCCGATGAGGATCGCGGCGTCGAGGGCGACGACGGTGACGAACGGCGCCATCGAGTTCCGCACCGCGTGCCGCCAGATCACCTGACGACGCGGCACCCCCTTGGCTCTGGCCGTGCGCACGTAGTCACTGGATAGGGCGTCGAGCATCGCCGCCCGCCCGAACCGGCTCCACGATGCGACGAGCGCGATCATGAGGGCGGCGACGGGCAGGATCAGGTGCCGGATGTAATCGATCACGCCGGTCTCGCCCGGCGAGTGCAGCCCGATGAAGAAGAGCGGCGGCTCGCTGAGCCCGAACGCCTCCTTGGGCCATACCGCGAACGTCTGGATGAGGATGAGTCCGAACCAGAACGCCGGCATCGCGATGCCGATGTACGAGGCGCCGGTGAGCAGGTTGTCCCCGAGCGAGTACTGGCGGACGGCCGAGTAGACGCTGATGCCGCCGGCGATCAGCACCGCGATGATCAGCCCCCAGAAGGCGAGCTGCACTGTCGGCCACAGCGCATCGCCGATCAGCGGCAGGACCGGGGTTCCCGTGCGGGTGCTGAGGCCCCAGTCTCCGACGATCAGCGACCGCAGCCACAGGAGATACTGCTCGGGGATCGACCGATCGAGACCGAGCCTCTCCACCTCGCGGGCGATCACGGCCGGGTCATGCGCCTGGCGCAGCTTGGCGAGCGGATCGAACGTCGAGCGCACCGCCCAGAACAGGATGAACGAGGCGACGATGATCACCGGGATCGAGTACAGCACCCGTCGTGCGATGAAGGTGATCACGTCGCCTCGTTCCTGTCCTGCTCTGCCTGTCCGAGCCGGCTCAGCCGGCCAGGCCCCACTCGGCCAGGTTCCAGAACGGGCCCTCGACCGGGTTGATCTGCAGCGGGCCGCCGACCGTGTCGCTCCACAGGAGCACGTTGGGCACGGCGTCCAGCGGCAGTGACGGCACGTTCTCGGCGATCAGGGCGTCGGCCTCGTGGGAGGCGGCGATGCGCGCATCCGGGTCTACCTCGCTGTCGACCTGCGCGAGCAGGTCGTTGAGGCCCGGGATGTCGGTGCGGTAGAAGTTGATGCCGGAGAAGCCGTTCGCCTCGCTCGGGATGTTGACCGATGAGAACGTCGAGCTGAGAGTGGGATCCGGGAACGTGTCGACCAGAGCCCAGATACCGGCCTGGAAGTCGCCCTGCGGGGCGATCGTGCCGAACAGGTCCGCGGGCGTCACCTGGTCGATGGTCATCTCGAATCCGGCATCCGCGAGCTGCGACTGCAGCACCTGCACCGTGAGGTCGCGGCGCTTGTTGCCGGCGAGGGTCTTGATCGCGAACGTCGCCGTCTCACCGTCCTTCGCCCAGACGCCGTCGGAGTCCTTCGCCCAGCCGTCGCCCTCCATCAGCTCGTCGACCTTGTCGAGGTCGAGCGAGTACTGCGAGAAGTCGTCGGACGCGAACGGTGCGACCATCGGCGAGTTGAAGCTCTGCTGGGCCTCGTCGATGCCGAGGCTGCCGAACAGGCGCTTCACGATGGCATCGCGGTCGATCGAGTAGGCGAGTGCCTGGCGCACGGCGACCGAGTCGAAGGGAGCGGCCGAGTTGTTGAGCCAGATCGCCTCGAGGTTGCCGCTGCGGGCATCGACCTGCGACTGGATGCCGGGCAGCCCTGCATCGATCTGGTTCAGCGCATCGAGCTGCGGCGAGGGGTAGAGCGCACTGACCTGGCCGCTCTTGAGCGCCTGGAACGCGGCGGTCGTGTCGGGGAGGAAGAGGAAGGTCACCTTGTCGAGGTGCGGCTTCTCACCCCAGTAGTTCTCGTTCGGGACGAGCGTCACGGAGGTGCCGCGAGTCCATTCGTCGATCTTCCACGGACCCCCGCTGAAGTCGTACCCGTCGGCCATGAGCGCGTTGCGGTCCTGGCCCTCGAGCAGGTGCGCGGGCATGATGCCGTAGACGCTGAAGAGGGTGCGCCATCCGGCGTAGGGCGAGCTGAGGGTGACGACCGCGGTGGACGGGTCGGTCGCGTCGACCGAGGCGATGCGGTCGTAGCCGGTCTTGTCGAAGATGTCGTCGCCGTCGCGGATCTGCAGCGCCGTGTACTCGAAGTCGGCCGAGGTGATCGGCTCCCCGTCCGACCAGACCGCGTCGGGGTTGATCGAGTAGGTGATCGTCTGGGTGCCGTCGTCCGCGACCTCGACCTCGGGCTCGGCGGTCACCAGGTCAGACGGCACCGGCACCCATTCGTCGTCGACCTGCCGCGTCTGGAAGACACCGGGCAGCGTCGGGATCTGCATGATGTACGTGCCCCAGATCGACCCGCCGCAGGTGGCGATCCAGTCGGCGCAGTCGGGCTCCTGCTCGGCGCCGATCACGATCTCGCCGCCGTCGACGACCGCGACCTCGCTGGGCTCCGGCGTGGTGCCCGACGACGAGCAGGCGGTGAGCGAGCCGATGAGCGCGGCGACGGCGAGAGCGGCGACGAAGCCGCGACGGGAGGCGGGTGCAACAGAGCGAAGGGGCGATTTCGACATGGTCGGATCTCCTGTGATCGGGCTACTGAGGGACACTTCGGGCGTGCTGTCGTGCTGTGGTGGTCTGACTCTAGGACTGCCCAGAACAGATAGCAAGCCTTTTAGTCAATGTTCGTGACTAGAGGTGAGATCAGCGATCCCAGCGCTCTCCCGAGAGCGTCCGCAGAGCGAGCTGGTGCATGCGACGCTGGTCGACCGCGGCCGCTTCGAGACCGGTCGGCTCGTGCCCGCCCTCGAAGATGTCGAGCACGACGTCGCCGCCCTGCGCGCCCAGCTCGTCGACGTAGCGCTGCACCCCGATGATGGGCGTTCGGGTGTCGATGGATCCCTGGTTGATCCAGACGGATGCCGTCACGTCATCGAGGTAGGAGATCGCCGAGAAGCGCTCGACCATCTCGGGCGGCACCCATGAGCTCCACACCGATCGCACCGCCGGATTCATCGCCGCGATCGCGGCCGTCCAGTCGGCGACGGCGACGTGCGCGAGCCCGCCGGCGAAGAGGTCGGGCAGGCGACCGACGCTCAGGAGCGTCATGTGACCGCCGTACGAGGCGCCGGTGATGAAGGTCGAGACCGGGTCGGCAAGCCCCTGCTCGCGCAGCCATGCGATCGCCGCCGCGACATCCTCGATCTCGCGGTCGCCTCCGGCTCCCCAGAATCCCTCGCGGAACGCCCGACCGAAGGTGACGGAACCGCGGTAGTTGAGCGAGGCGTACGCGAAGCCGGCATCGAGCCACGCCTGCGCAGACGGGTTGTACGAATCGATCGTCACGAGCATCGGTCCGCCGTGGATCTCGAGCACCGTGCCGCGCGGCTCGGCACCCTCGGGTCGCGCCCACCAGAGCTGCACGCGGGTGCCGTCTGCGCTCTCGACCATCGCCGAGGCGAGCGGATGCCCCGCCGGAGCGGGCGCGGGTTCGATCAGAGGCGCGGTGCCGCCGTCGGCGGAGACCTCGTCGATGTGCAGTGGCACGTCCCATGACGACCGGACGGCCCGGATCGCGCCGTCGGGTGCGTAGTACGACGTCCACTGGAACGGATGCAGGTCGGCGACGTCGGGGTCGGCGAAGCTGCCTCCCTCGAGGACCGTCCTCGCCAGCCCATCGCTCTCATGGATCTCGATCAGGCGATGGATGCCCTCCTCGACGTGCACCGCGAGGATCCTGCCGGTCGGCGAGCGCCAGTCGACCGGGACGACCTCGCCCGCGAGTTCAGGGAGGTCGAAGTCCTGGCGCTCGCCCGTGCGGACGTTCCAGATCGCCGGTCGCGAGAAGCCGCTGCGCTCGGTGTTCAGCAGCAGTCGGTCATCGCCCGCATCCGCGGCGAAGCGCACGCCGCGCACGGGGCCAGCCGGGAGGTCGTCGAGCGTCGCCACCGTCTCGCCGGTCGCGCCGTCGACGACCGTGAGCATCGGGCGCCGGATGCCGGGGTTGTGCGCCGTCGTGTCGACCGAGACGAGCGATCCGCCCGGCGAGATCTGCCCGTACCAGGCCTCGATCGGGTTCGAGTAGACGACCCGTGGTTCGCCCCAGGGTGCTGCGGGGATCACGAGCACGTGGAATCCGTCTTCGTCGACCACCGTCACGACGAGGTGCGAGCCGTCGTACGACGACTCGAGCCCTCTGACCACGTAGGGCGCACGGCCGGGGGTGAGGACGACGCGCTCGGAGCCGTCGACGGCGAAGGCGACGAGACCGCCGACTTCAGACCCCCCATCGTCGTCGAGGTCGATCACCCACTGGCCGTCGGCGGTGAGGATCGCTCCGACGCTCACGGGGAAGGGCAGCAGGTCGCCGGGTGCCGACGGCGCCCGCCAGACACGGCCGCGCGCACCGTCGGGGTGGTTCTCGACGAGCAGCGCCAGGTCTGCGTCGCCGGGCACCGGCCGCGCGGTGAGGAGGTAGGGCACGGCGAACCGTGCGTCGAGCACCTCATCGGACGGAACTGCGGGGACCTCGAGCATCCTGACTCCTTCTGACCACGTTGCCAATGGCGTTGACTATAACAGTGGCTATCGGGCGCCGCCAGGGTTGTCGCATTGTCGATGCCACTGACAGACTGGCTGACAGCGGTGCGGTACCGTGATGTCTGCGCGGTCGACAGGGCCGCGGACTGCGAACGGAGTTCTCGATGGCGACGACACGGAAGGCCGCTGATTCAGCGAAGGCGAAGGCCCCAGCGAAGACAGCCGCCCGGCCGCGGCGAGCGCGGGACTCGCTGAGCCGGGAGATCATCGTCGCCGCCGCCGATCGCGTGGTCGAGCGCGAAGGCCTCGACCGACTCACCTTCCAGTCGATCGGCGAGGAGCTCGGCGCGCACCCGACGTCGATCTATCGGCACTTCCGCGACAAGGACGAACTGCTCCTCGCGTTGATCGACACTCTGCGTGCCCGCTCGTACAGCGGAGGCATGGTGGCGACCGACGACTGGCTCGCCGACCTCCGCACCCAGGCGCACCTGATCCACGACCACTACATGCGCTATCCCGAGTTCGCTCTGCAGATGGCGCTGCGCCGCCCGACCGACTTCGCGTCGATGGAGTTCTCGATCGGCGCTCTGCGCCGCGGCGGCTACGACCGCGAGCAGTCCGCCCTCTACGCGCGGGCGCTCGGCCAGCTCATCCGCTCGGCATCCAGCATCCAGGCCGCCCTCACCGCACTGCCGGCCGACGTGCAGGATGCCGATGAACTGACCTGGCAGATGGACTACCGCCGGCTCGACCCCGCCGAGTACCCCGAGATCGTCTGGGCCGGCGACGCTCTGCCCGGCATCCGGGATCCTCGCGCCTGGGAGACCGCGCTCGACCTGCTGCTCGAGAGCATCGAGCGGCACGCACCAGGAGCCTGACTCAGCGCCGTGGTCGCGGCGGTCCCGCGGTGCAAGGAGTGGGCTCGCGCGTGGCGAGTCGTGGGCTCGCGCGATGCGAAGGAGATCTCACGCAACGAAGGAGCTCCTTGCTCTGATCTGACCTTCAGATCGGGAGATCTCCTTCTGAACGCGCGGGCGACCGGTGCGGATGCGGATGCCGCCGCCCGGGAGGGGGACTCGCCCTCCGGAGGAGCATCCGGGCGGAACCCTCCTCCCGAAGCGCAGTTCTCCTCCCGAAGCGGCGACGTGACCCAGAACGGATGCTGCGTCAGCCCTCGCGCGCACCGACCAGGTCGTCGAGCATGCCGGCCAGCAGGTCGACCCGTTCGAGCATCGACGAGATCGACACCCATTCGTGGTCGGCGTGCGCCCCGCCTCCCCGGGGACCGAGTCCGTCGAGGGTGCGAGCGCCGACGGCCGCGGTGAAGTTGCCGTCCGACGCACCCCCGGCCGAGACCGCCTCGACCTCGGGGTGGCCGAGGGCATCCGCGACGCGGCGAGCGCAGGCGAGCAGTTCCGCCGACACGCTCTCCTCCATCGGCGGACGATTGATGCCGCCGAACACCTCGACGCCGACGTCCTCGGTGTGGGCGCCGAGCGACTGCATCCGCTCGTCGACGCGTTCGAGCTCATCGAGGGTCCACGCGCGCACATCGACGCGCAGTTCGGCGTGCTCGGGGATGACGTTCGTGACGGTTCCCGCCTGCGCGACGGTCGGACTCACGGTGGTTCCCCGGTCGTCGTCGGCCAGCAGGGGCAGCGCGAGCACCTGGTGGGCGAGCTCGACGAGGGCGCTGCGGCCCTTCCACGGTTCGAGTCCGGCGTGCGCCGCACGACCGGTGATCGCCAGCCGGTAGATGCTGCCGCCCCGGCGAGCGATCTTCAGCGCGCCGTCGAGGCTGGGCTCGAGCACCAGCACCGTGCCGGCCCGCGCCGCCTCTCGTTCGATCAGCGCACGCGAGGTGGTCGAGCCGACCTCCTCGTCGCTCGTGAGCAGCACGGCGATCTCGCCGCGGCGCGCGACCTTCTCGAGCGCCGCCGCCATGATCACGATGCCCGCCTTCATGTCGAAGACGCCGGGTCCCGTGGCACGGTCGCCGTCGAGGCGGAACGGACGCTCGTCGATCGTGCCCGCCGGGAACACCGTGTCGAGGTGTCCGATCAGCAGCACCGAGGGTGTCTCGCCACCGGGCCACAGCAGATGCGGGATGCCGTCGACCGTCTCGATCACCCCCGTCTCGCCCAGCACCGGGTCGAGCCACGAGCGCACGAGGTCCTGAGCGGCGGCGAGGCCGTCAGCATCCCCTGTCGGAGTCTCGATCATGACGAGCTCGGCGAGACGCTCGGTCTCGCGGTCGCGGGAGGTCACGAGGCCATCTCCACGCCGGCGAGGAAGCGTCGGAGCGCCGCTGTCGTGGCCGTCGGCGCCTCTTCGGCGAGGTAGTGGTCGGCCTCGATCGACTCTCCCCTGACCTGTTCGGCATAGTGCGACCACGTCTCGACCACGTTGAAGTTGCGGCCGACATAGCTGTGCGCACCCCAGAGCGCGAGCACCGGGCACGTGATGCGTCGCCCGTCCGCCCGATCGGCACGGTCGTGGTCGAGGTCGACCGTGGCGGCGGCGCGATAGTCGGCTCCGCTCGCGAAGACGGTGTCGAGGTCGAAGCAGCGCAGGTACTCGTCGAACGCCTCGGGCAGCGCATCGCCGTCATGCCGCCGGCCGGTGAAGCGGCTGCGCAGCCAGGTCTCGCGCTCCGCGCCGATCAGGACCTCGGGCAGACCGTCCGAGCGGGCGAGGAAGAACCAGTGGAAGTATGCCGTCGCCATCTCTCGGTCGACGTTCTCGAACATGTGCAGCGTGGGGACGATGTCGAGCACGGCCAAGGAGGTGACGGCATGCGGATGATCGAGGGCCAGTCGGTGTCCGACGCGCGCTCCCCTGTCGTGCCCGATCACGACGAACTGCTCGTGACCGAGCTCGCGCATGAGGGTGAGCTGGTCGTGCGCCATGTCGCGCTTGGCGTACGAGGCACCGCGCGGCTTGGCCGAGTCCCCATAGCCGCGCAGGTCAGCCGCGACGACGGTGTGATCGTCGGCGAGCGCGCCGGCGACGGCATCCCACATCGCCTTCGTCTCGGGGTACCCGTGCAGCAGCAGGACGGCCGGGCCGGTGCCGCGGATGTCGGCGGCGATCCGGATGCCGTCGCAGTCCACCGCGACGGATGTCGGCGTGCGGGAATGGGTCATCTTCGTCCAACTCTCGGAACTCACTGCGCAAGTCAATTGCATTGACTATAGCAATGACCAAGAATTTGGGAAGAGATGTTCGCCGCCGATACCCACACCGCCACACAGCCCGAGAAGTAGGCTGAGGGCATCATGGACGAGTTCATCCAGGGCTTCTGGAACTTCGCGGGGCACTACTGGTGGCTCGTCTTCCCCATCATGGGCATGGCCGGCGGCGCCGCGAAGGCGTGGGAGCGCAACTCGAAGCGTCGCCACGAACGTCGCATCGAGACCCTGCGACTGAAGGCCGAGATCAAGACGGCTCAGCTCGAAGCCCGCACCGGACGGGCGAGGCAGGCGGGACCGGCGTTCGTCGACACTCGTGCTTCCGTCGCACCGAACACCCTGCTCGAGCGGCTCTTCTCCGAGCACGACGAGATCACCGCGCGGTGGCTCGACTACGAGCTCGACGTCGCGAAGCTCATCGCCTTCCCCGCCATGAGCGACGGACGCCAGCCTCTGGTCGCGGCGTTCCTGCGGGCCAAGAGGACGGCGGATGCGCTGCGCCCGCTCTCCGCTGACGCAGCCGTGACGGAGCAGCAGGTGTCGGAGTACCTCGACGCCGTCGGTGCGTACGCCGTCGCATTCGAGATCGCCGAGAAGGATGCCCGGCGGCTGCGCGACTCGACCTTCACCGAACCCGAGCGCAAGCGCCTCGACCGCGCGCAGCAGCTGCTCAAGGTCGCCGTCGACGAGTCAGCCACCCAGGCCGAGCGCAACGTCGCCTACCGACGAGTGCGCGACGAGCTCGAGGGCCTGATCCTGCTGAGCGACGAGGCCGTGCAGGTGCTCGAGAAGCAGGTCGCACGCGAGCTCCCCGCACATCCGTCGACGGGCACCGTCACGGATGCCGCATCGACGACGCGCGCCCGCGCCGGGGCCGCCTCCGATCCGGAGCCCGAGAAGATCCGGCTGCCGTCGCCGACGACAGCTCCCGACTCCCCGGCCCGGACTGACGCGTCTGCACCCCTGCGCGCGAACACGAACGACGACAGCGAGAATCCCCGATGATCACGAGATTCGAAGAGCTCGACTGGCAGGAGACCCCGATCGGCGAGCTGACGCTGCGTCGCCGCACCGAACCCGCTGTCGGCCAGGAGATCTACGAGGTCAAGCTCGGCGACGAATACCTGATGTCGAGCCTGTTCACGGTGGCGGAGGAGGAGCTCTCGAATCTCGGCCTGGCCGCTGTCGCCGGCGACGACCTCTCCGTGCTGGTCGGCGGCCTGGGGCTCGGATACACGGCGGTCGCGGCGCTGCGCGACGACCGGGTGGCGTCGCTCACCGTGGTCGACCGGCTCGGCGCTGTGATCGGATGGCACCGACGGAAGCTGCTGCCCGTGTCGGCGGAACTCGTCGACGACCCGCGCACGAGCCTGGTCGAGGACGACTTCTTCGCCGTGGTCCGCGCAGCGCCCCCGGAGGGCCACCGCGGCTACTCCGCGATCCTGCTCGATGTCGACCACTCGCCGCGCCACCAGCTCGACCCCACGCACGCCGACCTCTATACCGCGGCCGGCCTGCGCGCACTCGACCGGCACCTCGCCTCCGGTGGCGTCTTCGCACTGTGGTCGGATGATCCGCCCGACGATGCCTTCATGGACGAGATGCGTGCCGTGTTCGACGACGCCGTCGCCCACGTGGTCGACTTCGCGAACGCGGTCACCGGGGGGACGTCGTCCAACACCGTGTACGTCGGGCGCAGCCGCGGCGCGGCGGAGCCGACGTCGTGACCCCGAAGACGGTGGTCCTCACCGGCGCATCCGACGGGATCGGTGCGGCATCGGCACGCCAGCTCGCGGCATCCGGCCACCGACTCATCGTCGTCGGACGATCGGTCGAGAAGACACGCGCTGTCGCCGCGGACACCGGGGCCGAGTGGTTCACCGCCGACTTCGCGCGACTCGACGACGTGCGCGAGCTCGCGACGAAGATCGCGGATGCTGTGGGCGACGGCGGCATCGACGTGCTCGCGAACAACGCCGGCGGCATCTTCGGCGATCAGACCCCGACGGTCGACGGCTTCGAGAAGACGCTGCAGGTGAATCACCTGGCGCCGTTCCTGCTGACGAACCTGCTGCTGCCGCAGCTGCGCACCGGTCGCGCGGCGATCATCAACACCTCGAGCGTCGCGCACCGGCTGTTCGCCAAGCTCGACATCGACGACCTCGACAACCGCAAGGACTTCAGCGCGAACCGCGCCTACGGCGATGCGAAGCTCGCGAACGTGCTGTTCACGAAGAGCCTGCACACGAAGTTCCACGGCGAGGGACTCAGCTCGGTCGCCTTCCACCCCGGCACCGTGCAGACCAACTTCGCCTCGGACTCGAACACGCTCATGCGGTTCGTCTACCGCACCCCGCTCAAGCGCCTGCTGCTCATCAGCAGCGAGAAGGGCGGCAGCACGCTCAGCTGGTTCGTCGAAGGCACCCCGGATGACACCTGGATCTCGGGCGAGTACTACGACGAGCGCGTTCTGACCCGGCGGGTGAACCCGATGATCGAGGATGCCGCACTGGCCGAGGCCCTGTGGCAGAAGAGCGCCGAACTCGTCGGGATCGACGCCGCCTGACCGCATCCTGATCGCCGGTCGTTCCCCCGCTGTGTTGCGACCGGAACCACGAGCGCACGCAGCCGGACGGGTGGATCGACCCCCAGCAGGCAGGAGTATGCTGGCACACCGGGTCACATGACCCCTTCAGAGCGCGAGAGGCGGTGATGGCGATGTCCGGTGATAGTTGCGACGCCGCCTTCGTTGCGTCGCGTCTGACGGCATCCGTGCGTTGAGCTCCGGCTCCGCACCTGCACGTCCTGCTCCGCAGCCGTCGGCGGCGTCTTCCGCCCCCTGACGAATACTGCGCACGCCCCCTCTGACCCGGCGTGCGCCTGCGAGAACGGAGCCAGCCATGGCCCTCATCGACAACGGCGTGTACGTCCACGGACGTCGCGTGGAGACCCCGAAGAACCTCGACGAGACCTACCGGTCGCTCGATGCCCACGGCGGCATCGCCTGGATCGGCCTCTACCGACCGAGCCCTCAGGAGGTCGCCTCGGTCGCGCGCGAGTTCGACCTGCATCCGCTCGCCGTCGAGGATGCCCTCTCTGGTCACCAGCGGTCGAAGGTCGAGCGCTACGGTGACACGCTCTTCGCCGTGCTGCGCCCCGCCCGTTATCGCGACGAGCAGGAGTCGATCGAGTTCGGCGAGCTGCACCTGTTCGTCGGCCCCGACTTCGTGGTGACCATCCGGCACGCCGAGTCGCCCGACCTCGTGGGCGTGCGTCGTCGCATGGAGGCGCACCCCGACCTGCTCGCGATGGGCCCCGAGGCCGTGTTCTACGCGATCCTCGACGAGGTCGTCGACGGCTATGAGCCCATCGTCACGGGGCTGCTGAATGACATCGACGAGATCGAGGACCAGCTCTTCGGCGACAGCGACGACGACGCCCTCTCGCGGCGCATCTACGAGCTCTCGCGGGAGGTCATCAACTTCCAGCGCGCGGTGCACCCCCTCGCCGGGATGCTGGAATGGTTGCGCCGCGGATCCGAGAAGTACCGCATCGATGAAGAGCTGCAGCGCTCACTCCGCGACGTGCTCGACCACGTCATCCGCGTGAATGAGCGGGTCGACTCGTTCCGCGCGATCCTCGAGAACGCCCTCACGGTGCAGTCGGCTCTCGTCGCACGCCGGCAGTCGGATGCGAGCCTCGCCCAGAACGACGAGATCAAGAAGATCTCGTCGTGGGCGGCGATCATCTTCGCGCCCACCCTCGTCGGCACGGTCTACGGCATGAACTTCGACGTCATGCCCGAGCTGCACTGGGCGCACGGCTATCCGATGGCGATCGGCGCGATGGCCGCCTTCGCGGTCGCCCTCTACGGGGTGTTCAAGTACAAGAAGTGGCTGTGACCCGCGGCGGGCTCAGCGGTCGTCGCCGCTGAGCCTGTCGAGCAGCTCGTCGAGATCGTCGAACTCCAGGACCTCGACGTCAGCGGCATCCCGGTCGCGCACCTCGATGTTCGCGACTTCGAGGTCGTCGTCGAGCTGCACCAGGATCCGTGAGTCCGGGAACTGCTTGGGCGCATCGAAGGCGATCAGCACGGCATCGGCGAACACCACCACCGAGGTGGCTTCGAGATCGTCGCGCAGGTCGACCTGCTCGATCACCGGCTCGTCGTCGACGGCCTCGTCGATGTCGTCGGCGACCTCGTCGATCACCGCCCGCCACCGGGTCTCGGACACCGACAGGATGCGGGTGATCGCCGCGATCAGCGCGTCGTCGTCGAGGGTCTCCTCGTCGTCCTCCAGCTCGGGGTCGACGTTGACGGTGACGACCGCGCCGGCGGCATCGATGGTGGCCCGTCCGTAGACGAGACCGTTCTCGGCGACCGGATCATCGAGCAGTCCGCTGTCGACGATGCGGGCGAGGAGAGTGTCGAGCAGTGGGGAGGACATGGCACCAGTCTTCCACTCTCGCCGCCGCTAGGCTCTAGGGCGTGCCGAATGCTGACTCCCCCGCCTCCGCCGCATCCGACCTCCGCCGCATCGCGGCCTCCCTCGCCGGAGCCGAGCCGCTGAACTGGGTCATCACCGGAGACTCGATCACGCACGGGCTGCTGCACACGCAGGGCGGGCGCAGCTACTCCGAACATCTGCACGAGCTGATCCGCGGCGAGCTCGGGCGTGTGCGCGACATCGTGATCAACACCGCGATCAGCGGCAACCGGATCATCGACATCCTCGACGACTGGGACCGCCGCGTCGCGTCATGGCGACCCGATCTCGTGACGCTGATGATCGGCACGAACGATGCCTCCGACGGCGGGCCCCGTGTCGTCATCGGAGCCGACGACTACGCCAGCTCACTGCGCGAGTTCGTCGCGCGGGTCAGGGCGCTGGGGGCCATCCCCGTGCTGCAGACCCCGCCGACCATCGACACGGCGAACGCGCCCGAACGCGCCCGGATCGCCGAGTTCGCGGATGCCGTGCGCACCGTCGCGGCATCCGAGGACGTGATCCTCGTCGACCAGCACGCGCGCTTCATCGAGCTGGGCAACGGCGGTGTTCCGTGGGGGCTGATGGGCGACCCGTTCCATCCGAACGCCGCCGGTCACGCCGCGCTGGCTCTCGAACTCGCGAACGCCCTCGACATCTGCCCGCAGCCCGAGGCCGATCGCACCCTGCCGCTGCTCGAGGCGCAGGTCGCGATGGCGCGCCTGAACGGCTGATCGCGGCGGTCGCCCCGCCCGGGTGAGATCACCCCCCGCAGCGCCCCGAACCCCAATACGCTGAGCGCATTCGCAGACGACAGCGGGGGTGGCGACGTGTCTCATGTGGTGGCGACGGGCGCAGGCAAGGCCATGATGGAGCGTCGGAACGATCCGACGCACGACTACATCCTCGGGCTCACCCGCAAGGAGAGACCTCGAGTGCTGTTCGTCGGCACGGCGACGGGCGATGACGCGGCATACATCGTGAGCTTCTACGCGACGTACGACTCGGACCGCTGCGCACCGCATCATCTGCCCCTCTTCCACCGATCGATCGACGACCTCGCCGGTTTCGTGAAGGGGTTCGACGTCATCCATGTCGGCGGCGGCAACACCGCGAACATGCTCGACGTCTGGAAACGCCAGGGCCTCGACGAGATCATGCGCGAGATGTGGGAGGACCCGAACTCGAACGTCGTGTTCACCGGAGGCAGCGCCGGCGGCATCTGCTGGTTCGAGGGCGGCACGACCGACAGCTACGGTCCGACCCTGCAGGTGCTGCCCGAGGGGCTCGGATTCCTGCACGGCAGCTTCTGTCCGCACTACGACGCCGAGGATCAGCGGCGACCGCTCTTCCACGCGTCGCTGCTCAGCGGTGAGCTCGCGACCGGATACGCGGTCGGCAACCTGCAGTCGCTGCACTTCGAGAACTCCGACTTCGTCACGGCGATCAGCCCGGTCGAGAACCCGCTCGCGCTGCGCGTCGAGGCGATCGGCGGCAGGATCGTCGAGACCGAGCTCGCGACCGAGATCCTCACTGCATCCGCCCCGATCACGAAAGGGCCGTCGACGTGAACGACAACGTGTGGATCCTGATCGCCCAACTGATCGTCGTCATCCTCGCGATCTACATGGGCACCCGCACCAGCGGGATCGGCCTGGGCGTGTGGGGACTCGTCGGCGTCGCCGTGCTCATCTTCGTGTTCGGAGAGGCTCCCGGCAACGCCCCGGTGGATGCCGTCTTCATCGTCATCACGGTGATCACGGCCGCATCCACCATGCAGGCGGCCGGCGGCATCGACTGGATGGTGTCTATCGCCGCCAAGGTGATCAGACGCAAGCCGAAGTCCGTGGTCTTCCTCGCCCCGGCGATGTCGTTCCTCTTCACGGTCGGCGCCGGCACGGGCAATATCTTCTACCCGCTGCTGCCGGTGATCTACGACGTGTCGTACCAGCAGAAGATCCGCCCCGAACGAGCGCTCTCCGTCTCGGCGGTCGCGTCGCAGGTCGGCATCCTCTGCTCCCCCGTCTCGGCGGCGACCGCGTCGATGGTGGTGCTCCTCGCGCCGCAGGGAGTCGATCTCGGCGGACTGCTGCTGATCATGTGGCCCGCGTCGATCGCCGGGCTCTTCGTCGCCGCGCTCGTCATGATGCGCCACGGCAAGGACCTCGAAGACGACCCCGAGTTCCAGCGGCGCCTCGAGAGCCACCAGATCCAGCCGCCCACGGTCGACGCGCACGACAGCAGGCTTCCGCGCACCGCAGTGCTGTCTGCCACGCTCTTCCTGATCGGCGTCGGCGTCATCGTGCTCTTCGGGCTCTTCGAGGGGCTGCGTCCCGTGATCGGCACCGACGACGCCGGCGACCCGGTGCGTCTGAGCGTGACCGTGATCATCGAGGTCGTGATGGGTGTCATCGCCGCTCTCATCTTCGTGTTCTGCAAGGTCAAGGCTGCGGATGTGCCGAAGCAGCCGACGTTCCCCGCCGGCATCGTCGGCGCGATCGCCCTGTTCGGCATCGCGTGGCTCGCCAACACCTTCGTCGCCGCCAACCAGACGCTGATCGTCGACGGCCTCGGCTCGGTGGTGTCGGGATCGTCGGCGTTCCTCGGAGCGCTGCTGTTCGCCCTCGCGCTGTTCGCTGTCGCGATGCTGACCACGAGCCAATCGAGCGCGACCAACGCGATCGTCCCGATCGGCATCACCATCGGGCTGCCCGCACCGCTGCTCGTCGGGCTGTGGCCGTCGACCATGGGCATCTACACGCTGCCGGCCAACGGCAGTCAGGTCGCCACCGTCGCATTCGACCAGACCGGCACGACGAAGATGGGCAGGTTCGTCTTCGACCACTCGTTCCAGCTGCCCAACCTCGTCTACATCGGCGTCGCGATCGTCGTCGGCGTGACCCTGTCGTTCCTGTTCTCGTGACGTGAGCGCGCGCTGACATGCCGGACGTGCTCGACCGCTCGGCCCTGCGCCAGTTCCTTCTGGGAGTGGCGCAGGGCATGAACGCCTCGGCCGAGTCGGTCGACCGCATCCGCGACACGATGACAGAGGTCGTCGAGGCCTATGGCGGCGACGACACCGACTTCGTCGTGCTGCCGACCATCATCCTGGTGGAGACCGGCGACGACGAGGAGTCGCGAGTCGCGATCCGGTCGGCGACCAATGCCTCGTTCCGCTTCGACCAGATCGCGGCACTGTACGAGCTGATCGCGCAGGCGCGCACCGCCTCGGTGTCGCCGCTCGACGGCATCCGTCGCCTGAACGAGATCGGGGCGATGCGTCCACGGCTGGGCTGGGTCACCCGCACGTTCGGGCATGCCGTGCTGACGACCGGCTTGGCGCTGCTGCTCGCCCCCACCTGGCAGGGCGCGATCGTCGCCTTCGTGCTGGGTGCGGGCATCGGGCTGCTCAAGCTCGTGCGCTCGCCCACCCTGCAGCTCGTGATGCCGATCGCCGCGGCGTTCGTGTGCGCCGCCGCGGTGTTCCTGCTCGCCGAGGTCATCGAGATCGGCGATCCGATCCGGCTGCTCATCGCCCCGCTGGTCACCTTCCTGCCCGGAGGCGTGCTGACGACCGCGACCGTCGAGCTCGCGGCGGGGCAGATGATCTCGGGCGCCTCGCGTCTGATCTACGGCTTCGTGCAGCTCGCCCTGCTGGCATTCGGCATCCTGGCGGCAGGCACCGTCGTGGGTGTCGAATCGCGCTCCTACGAGCCGCTCGAAGCGGCATCCTTCCTACCGTGGTGGGTCGCGCTGATCGGCATCCTGGTGTTCGCGCTCGGCAACTATCTGCACTTCTCGGCCCCCACCTCGACATTCGGGTGGGTGCTGCTGGCGCTCGTCGTGGCGTACATCGGACAGTGGGTCGGCACCGCGCTGCTCGGCGCGACCCTGGGCGGATTCGTCGGGGCCGTGGCGATGGCACTCGTGGTGTTCTGGATCGCCTCGCTGCGCCGCGGCGTCCCGGCGCAGATCACGTTCCTTCCCGCGTTCTGGCTGCTCGTCCCGGGCGCTGCGGGACTCGTCGGACTCACCGAGGCCGTCGCCACCGACAGCGGCCTCGCCGACTTCATGGCGGCGCTGCTGTCGATCATGTCGATCGCGCTCGGAGTGCTCATCGGCACCGCGCTGTATCGGGTGGTGCACCACGGGGCCGAGGAGATCGTGCAGTTCGCCGTCGCTCCGCCCACGGTGGTGTCCGAGGCGCCGCGGCGGTTCCTCGACCGGCTGCTGCCCTGGCGGCGCGCTCGCGACTGAGCCGCGCTCGCGACTGAGCCCGGCCGCGGATCGCTCAGCCACCCGGGCGGCAGCAGCCCGCGCAGCACGAAGCGCGACCGTCAACGCGGCCACCGGGAGGCTTCCGAGAAAGTTCAGTATTCGGTGTTGCTAAGTACCGGTACTCAGTGTTACTTTGTACCGGTACCCAGCATCACTGAGTACCGAACCAACGAAAGGAGGCTCTCATGGGCAAGCAGATGACCGAGATGCTCAAGGGCACACTCGAGGGCATCGTCCTGGCACTCCTCGCCGAGCAGCCGGCTTACGGCTACGAGATCACCAGCCGCGTGCGCGATCACGGATTCACCGACATCGCCGAGGGCACGATCTACGCACTGCTCGTGCGCGTCGAGCAGAAGAAGCTCGTCGACGTCGAGAAGGTCCCGAGCGAGAAGGGACCGCCCCGCAAGGTGTACTCCCTGAACGCCGCAGGCACGCAGGAGCTCGAGGAGTTCTGGAAGACGTGGAGCTTCCTCTCCGAGCACATCGAACAGCTGAACACGAACAGCACGAACAGCACGAACACGAACAACAAGGAGAACTGACATGGCCGCCAAGTGGATCGAAGCGCTCACCGGATCGCTCGAGCAGAAGAAGCAGTACCGCGATGCGAAGAAGCGCATCGACGCCCTCCCCGAGCCGTATCGCACGGTCGCCAACGCCCAGCACCGCTACACGATGTACTACGGGGGCATCACCGACGGCGACATCCTCGTGCAGATCTTCCTCGACCTCGCCGATCTGTGGGAGCGCGCCGCCATCGACGGCACCCCGATCGACGACATCGTCGGCGACGACCCCGTCTCGTTCGCCGAGACCTACGCCGAGGCGTACGGCGGAACCCACTGGATCGACAAGGAGCGCGCCCGCCTCGTCACGGCGGTCGACGACGCGAAGAAGAAGGAGTCACGATCATGAACGCACCAGCGATCGCCGTTCGCGGCATCGAGAAGTCCTACAAGGACCTCCACGTGCTGCGAGGCGTCGACTTCGAGGTCGAGAATGGGACGATCTTCGCCCTCCTCGGCTCGAACGGCGCCGGCAAGACGACGATGGTCCGCATCCTCTCGACGCTGCTGAAGTCGGATGCCGGCGCAGCCACCGTGCAGGGGATCGACGTGGCCGCCGACCCCCTCGGCGTCCGTCAGCGCATCAGCCTCACCGGTCAGTTCGCCGCAGTGGACGAGATCCTCACCGGACGCGAGAACCTCGTGCTCGTCGCCCAGCTGCGCCACCTGCCCGACCCCGGAACGGTGGCCGACGAACTGCTCGCGACGTTCCGGCTGACGGATGCCGGGGGCCGCAAGGTCGGCACCTACTCCGGCGGTATGCGCCGCCGACTCGACATCGCGATGAGCCTCGTCGGGAATCCCGAGGTGATCTACCTCGACGAGCCGACCACCGGTCTCGACCCCGAGGCCCGCATCGAGGTGTGGGACGTGGTGAAGAAGCTCGCGAACACCGGCACCACCGTGCTGCTCACCACGCAGTACCTCGACGAGGCCGAGCAGCTGGCCGACCGCATCGCGATCCTGCACGAGGGTCGGATCATCGCAAACGGCACCCTCGCCGACCTCAAGCGGCTGCTGCCCGCGGCGAAGGTGGAATACGTCGAGAAGCAGCCCACCCTCGAGGAGATCTTCCTCACTCTCATCGGACCGAAGTCGGGTTCGACCACCGGAAAGGAGAACGCAGCATGAGCACGCACTTCGCCGCCGATACGGCGACACTCACCGGCCGCTCGATGCGGCACATCTTCCGCAGCCCCGACACGATCATCACGACGGCGGTCACCCCGATCGCCCTGATGCTGCTGTTCGTCTACGTCTTCGGCGGGGCTCTGCAGACGAGCACCGGAGTCGACAACTACGTGAACTATCTGCTTCCGGGCATCCTGCTGATCGCGATCGCGTCCGGCATCGCCTATACGGCGTTCCGGCTCTTCACCGACATGCAGAGCGGCATCTTCGAGCGCTTCCACTCCATGCCGATCGCCAGATCGAGCGTGCTGTGGGCGCACGTGCTCACATCACTCACCGCGAACGCCATCACCCTCGCGATCATCTTCGCGGTCGGGTTCGTGATGGGATTCCGCACCGGGGCGAGTGTCTGGGCCTGGCTCGCCGTCATCGGCATCCTGATGCTGTTCACCCTGGCGCTCACGTGGCTCGCGATCATCGCGGGGCTCAACGCCAAGACGGTCGACGGGGCGAGCGCGTTCTCGTATCCGCTGATCTTCCTGCCGTTCATCAGCTCGGCCTTCGTGCCGACCGACACGATGCCGGGTCCGGTGCAGTGGTTCGCCGAGAACCAGCCGGTCACCTCGATCGTCGACACCATCCAGGCGCTGTTCGCCGAGCAGCCGGTCGGCACCGACATCTGGGTCGCTCTCGCCTGGTGCGTCGGCATCCTGGTCGTCGCCTACGTGTTCGCGATCATCTCGTACCGCAAGAAGGTCAGTTGAACGTCTGCAGTGAGACGGAACGCTCCGTCCGGGCCCCGCGCCCGGCCGGGGCGTTTCGCCGCGCTCGGCGTCGGCTGATCGGCTTCGCCTCCTGACTCCGCACTGCCGTTCCCCGAACACGGGCGGGCGACGTCAGTGCCGCGGCCGATCATCGACCTTGACCAGCGTGCGTCCGCGGAGGGTGAACACCGCGCCGTCCTCATCGACGTTGAGATGGGGTCCGCTGTACCAGCCGCCATTGATGCCCGGCACGACCGTCGTCACCTCGAAGGTGCGAGGGTCGATGCGGAACAGGTTCGTGTCCGAGACGCCGTAGACCACGCCGCGGGCCGCCTTCATCGCCGCGAATCCGGGCACGAGGGCCGCGAGGTCTCCGGTGTGGACGATCGCCCGCCGCGGGCGATCGATCACCACCAGCGCACCCTTGATCGAGAGCGCGAAAAGGTACCGCCCGTGAGCGGCGAGCGCGGCGATGCCGTGAGGCGCGCCCGTCTCAATCCGCCAGAGCTCACGGTGCGCCAGCGGGTCCCACGCGACGATCGTCCCGCGTGGCCCCGTCTTCTGCGCGTTGTCGCCGCCGAGATACGCGACACCGTCGACCGCGACGACCGCGCGCACCAGCTGCATGTCGTCGATCGGATTGATCGCATGCGTGCTCGCGCCCGTCCGGGGGTCGAACGTCCATAGCGAGCCACCGCCCTCGGTATCCGCCTGGGCGGCGACGAGGAGCAGCCGATTACTGTCGTCCCAGTGGGTGTCGAGGGGGCGATTCTGGGCTGACGGGAACGCCGCGACACGGTGGATCGGCTCCCCGGTCCGCGGGTCGTAGGCCCAGATCCCCTGGGCGTTGTACTGCCCCGTGTAGAGCACGCCGCCGATGACCTCGGCATCCTTCGCCTCTCCCGGCGCGCGCAGATTCACCGCGCCGCCTCGGCGCAGATCGTGCCGCGCGATGCCCCCGTTGCCTCCCACGTAGGCGAACCCGGCACCGACGGCGATTCCCATGCAGGTCTGCGCGCTCACCGGGGCGCCCGCCTCGCCCAGGTCGTACTCGGCGCGCACAGCGCCGTCGAGCTCGAGAGCGGCGACGAAACCGTAGCCCGAGACGACGACGAGTCCATCGTCGTGCACGTCGAGTCCCCAGATCTCGCCCAGGTCGACGGGCACCGGAAGCTGATGCACCGCATCCTCGCCCGGCGTCCACCGCAGCACCCCCGCGTCGTTCGCGCAGTAGACGTCGCCGCCCGCAACGGCGAAGTTCTTCGCCGTCGTCCCGATCGCCGTCACCGCGCGGTACGAGGTGTGATCGGCGAGAGAGATCTCCGCGATCTTCGTGGGCTCCACCGAGCCCGCCGTCGACGCCAGCAGCCGGTCCCCGGCGATCGTGAGCTCGCGGATGCTGGGGTCGTTCACCATCTCCGTCGGCGTGATGTCCGTGAAGGTCGCCGCCCTGCGGTCGAAGGCGTAGAGCGCTGCCCTGCTCGTTCCGGAACCTCCCCCGAGCGTGCTTCCGGCCCCGAAGAACACCGTCTGATCGGTCGCCGCGACGGCGCGCGCGAGCGTTGCCTTGGCGTCGGGCACGCCGAGGTTCGTGATCGATCCCGTCAACGGGTCGTACTGCCACAGCGCCGGAGCACCTGTGCCACCGCCGCCGACTGCGAACAGGGTGCCGTCCGGCGCGACGGCGAGGTCGCGCACGTCGCGGTCGCCGATACGGCCGATCGCCACAGCGGGAGCGGCGAGATCGGTCAGATCCCAGCGATAGAGGTTGTTCGCGCTGGGGGCTTTCTGCAGGATGCCGGCATAGAGCAGCTTTCGCGCCGGATCCACCGTCAGCGCCTGAATACTGTGCCCGGTCGCGAGCGTCGTCGAGTGAGTCACAGCGGCGGAGGCGACGTCGAAGGCCAGGATCCCCGTCGGCTCGAGGTTGCGGGATCCGATGTAGCAGATGCCGTCGAGCAGCACTCCGCTCATCAGGGAGTACTGCATGATGCCCGGCCCGATCTCGGTGATCGTGGTGCCTGCGCGCCCCGCCGGGAAGAGGGTCGGGGAGGCCTGCGCAGACTGCGCGGAGCCGACGCCGGCGGCCGCGGCGAGCAGCCCTCCGGCCCCGGCGAGCAGGACTGTGCGGCGGGTCAGCTTCAGGGGTTCGGACATGGGGACTCCTTGCGTTCGTCGTCGAATGTCGGGGAGGAGGCGCGCGCGGTCAGGCGGTGATGGCCAGCAGTTCGGGTTCGACCTCATACGCGAGCGGTTCATCGCGAGTGATCCGTCCGAGCTCGTCGAGCATCGCCCGCGACAGGCGCTCGAGCTCCACTCCGTACGACCCGGCGATGTGCGGCGTGAGCAGTGCATGGTCGGACGAGTACAGCGGGTGGTCGGATTCGAGGATCCACGGCACCGTGACGTCGAGGATCGCGAACAGCTCGCCGGCGAGCACGCGTCTCGTCAGAGCCTGCTGGTCGACGATCTCTCCGCGAGCCGTATTCACCAGGGTCGCCCCGCGCGGCATGGAGGCGATGCCCGCGGCATCCACCAGATCGAACGTCGACGGCAGCGACGGCGCGTGCACCGAGACCACTCGGCTGGTACGCAGCAGCTCGTCGAGCGACACCGACGTGACGCCCAGGGCCGCGGCGTCGTCCTCCGTCAGATACGGGTCGTAGACGACGACCTCGAACGAATATGCACGCAGCATGTCGATGACCATCCGACCGATCTTCGACGCGCCGATGATGCCGACGCGCTGACCGAAGTTACCCAGTCCGGGGAATGCGGCCTCGATGTCGAACTCGTCCTGCACCCGGCCATAACGGCGAGCGATCGGCAGCACCTGCTTGCCCGCGAGCACGATCATCGCGACGGCGTACTCGGCCACCGGCACCGCGTTCGCCGCGGCGGCGGAGCTCACGCGCACACCGCGCTCGAGAACGACGGGATCGAGATACGGCTTGACCGTGCCCGCCGCGTGCAGCACGGCCTCGAGGCGAGGGGCCTGGTCGAGCACCGAGGCGTCGATGCGCGGCGCTCCCCACCCGGTCACCAGGACTTCGGCCTGCGCCAGCACGGCGCGGGCCGGGTGGGAGGTGAACTCGGTGAGGACACCGGCGACATCGGCGATGGTCTCATAGTCGCGCATGACCCTCTCGGGGAACACCCGCTCGCGCACCGACGCCGTCATCGCGAAGGCGATCACGGGGCGCCGAGCGCTCACTTGACGCTCCCAGCCGAGAGGCCGGATCGCCAGAACCGCTGCAGCATCACGAACGCGATGATCAGGGGGAGCACGGAGACGAACGAGCCGGCGATGACGAGCGTCGAGAACTCGGGGTTCTGCTGCACCTGGCTCTGCCACAGCGCGATGCCCACGCTCGACGGGAAGAGATCGCGGTTCTGCAGCATGATCAGGGGGAGCATGAAGTTGTTCCAGATGGCCACGAACTGGAACAGCGCGATCGTGACGAAGCCCGGCACCAGCATCGGCATCCCGACCTGGAGGAAGCTGCGGATGGGCCCCGCCCCGTCGACCCTCGCCGCCTCGAGCGTCTCGGCGGGCAGATAGCCCGAGGAGAACACGCGGGCGAGGTAGACGCTGAAGGGGTTGCACAGTGTCGGGATCAGCACAGCCCAGATCGTGTTGGTCAGGCCGATCGATGCGGCAAGCAGATACAGCGGGATCACCGTGGCCGTGTTCGGGATGAGAACGCCCACGAGCACCGACGCGTACAGCCCGCGCTTGCCGCGGAACTCGAACTTGTCGAACGCGTACCCGGCCATCAGTGAGACGAACCCGCCGACGACGGCTCCGATCCCCGCGTACAGGATGCTGTTTCCCAGCCACCGCACGAAGATGCCGTCATCCTGGGCGAGCAGTCGCTGCAGGTTCACGACGAGATCGCTGCCGAAGGCGAAGGCGTTGCCCGAATAGAGCTCCCCCGCATCCTTCGTCGCCGCGAACACCAGCCAGAGCAGCGGCAGCACCATGTAGGCGGAGCCGAGCACCAGCAGTCCGTTGACGCCGACCTTCGCGGCGGTGCGACGTCCGCTATGCCGCGGGCGTGTGCCTGTCGGACTCGTCGAGCGAGGAGAGTGCGATGTCGGTCGATCGATCACGGCGGTCATCGCGTCGGCTCCTTCGAGGTGAATCGGGTGACGACCCACGACAGCAGACCGGCGAGCAGGGCGAGGATGATCGAGGCGGCAGCCGCCTGCGGCAGGTTGTTGCGGTTGAACGCCGCGTCGTAGGCCCACATGTTCGGCACCCAGGTGCTGGTGACCGCGGTCGTGGCGGACGAGAGGATCTTCGGCTCGGTGAACAGCTGCAGCGAGCCGATCACCGTGAAGAGCAGCGCGACCCCGAGCGCGGGCCAGACCAGAGGCGTCTTGATCGAGAGCGCGGTGCGGATCTCCCCGGCACCGTCGACCTTGGCCGCCTCGAGGATCTCACGGGGCACCGCCTGAAGCGCGGTGAACAGGATGATGACGTTGTAGCCCGCCCACTCCCACACGGCGATGTTGACCATCGACGGAAGCACGAGCTGCACCGACAGGAAGTCGATGCCGATGCCGCCGGACTCGAGCGCCTTGACGATCGGGCTGACGCCGGGCGTGTAGAGGTACGCCCAGATGAGTGCGGCGATCACACCGGGAACGGCGTGCGGCAGGAAGAGCAGCAGCTGGAACGCCCGTTTGGCGTAGGCGACTGCCGAGTCGAGCAGCAGCGCCAGTACGAGAGCGACAGCCAGCAACGTCGGCACGTACAGCAGGCAGTAGATCGCGAGCCGACCGAAACCGTCCGTGAACGTCGAGTCGCTCAGCACCTCGACGTAGTTGCCGAGCCCGACGAACTCGACCGTCGCGCCTCCGAAGCCGAGTCCGCTGCGCTTCTCGGCGAAGAGGCTCATGCCGATCGCATAGATCACCGGGGCGATCATCGTCAGCGCGAAGAGGAGGAAGAAGGGGATCAGGAAGACGGATGCGGTGCGTCCGCCCGTTCCGGGTATCGTCTTCCGCGCGGTGCGCCGTGCGGTGCGTTCCGCGGTGCGCCTCGTGGCGGATGCCTGAGTCGTCATGGTCTGTGTCCTTCGATCCGTATCGTCGGGCGGGTGTGCGTGGACGCCCGCCCGACGATGCACCGGCTATTCCGTGATGTCGAGGCCGAGCTTCTCGAGCCCGTCGACCGTGGACTTCTGCGTCGAGGTGAGCGCGTCAGACAGCGTCGGCGACGCCGTGACCGAGTCCTTCAGCGCCGTGGCGGTGAGGTCGTACTTCGGCCCCCACGCCCACTCGCCGAGGTTCGCCGATGCCTCATCGAAGACCTCGTAGATGTCGTTGCCGTAGTAGTCCGTCGGTGCGACGGATGCCGCGACATCGTTGAGTCCGGGGTAGGCGAGGTAGGCGGTGCCCACGGCACCACGCGCCTCGATCGCATCCGGCGAGGTGACGAGCCACTCGAGGAACACGGCCGCAGCCGCTGCGTTGTCGGAGTTCTCAGGGATCGCGAAGCTCGTTCCGCCGCTCAGCGCACCGCTGGGCTCGCCGTCCCACGAGGGAGGGGCCGCGGCGATCCACCTGCCCTCCTGACCGGAGGCTTCGGTGCGTGTCTTCAGTGCCGAGGCGCTCCACGATCCGCCCACCCACGCGTTGACCACGCCGCTGTTCAGATCGGCTGTCCACTCATCGCTGAAGCCGAGCTGTTTCTTCACCAGTCCCTCATCGATCAGGCGCTGCCAGTAGTCGGCGACCTCCTGCGACTCGTCGTCGTCGATGGCGACCTTCCAGCTGTCGTCCTCGACGGAGAACCACTCGGCGCCCGCTTGCCACGACATCGGCGCCAGCTGAGGCTCGTTGGTGAAGAAGCTCGTGAGGTAGGCGTCGGGGTTCACGGCCTTCACCGCGCGTGCCGCGTCCTCGAACTCGTCCCACGTGGTCGGCACGTCGACGCCGGCGGCCTCGAGCACGTCCTGGCGGTACCAGATCACCATGGGCGGTGCGTCGTAGGGGAGTGCGTAGGCGGCGTCGCCGAACGAGACGAGGTTGCGCACCTGCTCGTCGTACTCGCCGAGCACGTCGCCCGAGACGAGGCCGTCGACCGGCGCGAGCTGTTCAGCCGCGACGAAACCGGGCAGCCGGTCGTACTCGATGCCCACGACGTCGGGACCGCTGCCCGATTCGATGGCGGCGGAGAGCTTGGTGTAGCCGCCGTTCGCCCCGTTCGGGATCTCCTCGAAGTTGACGGTGATGTCGTCCTGGCTCGCGTTGAACGCGGCGGCCACGTCGGACATGCCGCTGAGAAAAGACCAGAACGTGACTTCGCCCGTCGGGGTCTCGGTGGCGACGGGGTCTGCGGCGGGGCCTCCGGCCGCGCATCCTGCGACGAGAGCGGAGGTGGCGGCGAGAGCCACCACAGAGAGGGAAGTTCGATGCAGGGACATCGCGGGTTCTCCTTTGAATCGTTGACCGTGCGAGTTCGATCATTCGTCACGCCGAACGATTCACCAACCGAAGTGGGCGGTTTCTAACAGAACCTAACAATCAGACGGGGCGCACGGTCGATTCCCTGACGACCAGGGCGGGCAGCAGCGCCATCCGCACCGGTGTATGCGCGGCCCCCTCGGGCTGCTTGAGCCGATCCACGCACAACCTCACCGCGGCGTGGCCGAGCTCGTGCTTCGGTGGCGCGACCGCCGTGAGCGGAACCGTCGCGAAGGCCGCGACCTCATCGTCGTAGGCGACCACGGCGAAATCCTCGGGCACCCGCAGGCCCTTCTCGATCACCAGATCGAGAAAGGCCATCGCGTCGGCATCGCCGAGGAGGATCGCTGCGGAGACCCCCTCGGACAGACAGTCGTCGAGCAGATCGCCGAGCTCGGCGATGTTGGCATTGTCGCCGAGCTGCGGGTGCGACAGATCGCGGCGGAGGGCGCGTGTGGAGTGCTGATCGAGCGATCCCATCGCCCGCCGGAACCCCGCGTCCAGCCCGGCGACCGTCGCAGACGGCCTGGCGGCGAGCGCGATCCGGAGGTGCCCCTGCTGCACGAGGTGGCGCACCGCGACCTCCGCGCCGTGGGCATGATCCGTGCGGACCCACTCGAGTCGTCCGGCGAGAGGATCCTCGACGGAACGCTCGACCATCACCACGGGAAGATGGGTCTCAGCCAGCATCCGCTGCAGTCGCGAGTCGGGGGTGAGGGTGTCCTGCGGGGTGATCATCAGGGCATCCACTCCGCTCGCGATCAGACGCTCGGCCTGGCGGAACTCCTCCTCCTCGGAGTAGTTCGTCGCGCCGACGACCAGTCGGCAGTTCGACTCATGCGCGGCCTGACTCGCTCCCCTGATCACCTCGGGGAAGTAGTACTGCGTCGTCGGCACGATCATCCCGATCGTCGCGACGGGTCTCGGTCGCGAATCGCCGCGCTCACTGTCGCGGGACTGCTGCTGCGCCACGGCGAGAGAGAGCGCGCCACCATGGACGCGCACCAGCAGCCCACGATCCTCGAGTGCGACGAGATCACGCCACACGGTCATGGTCGTCACCCCCAGCCGCACGGCGAGCGCGGCGCTCGACAGCGAGCCGCGCATCTCGAGCTCGCGGAGGATCGCATCGTGACGCGCGGCGGCGGGCATCAGACCTCCGATGGGCATGCTCGAATCCAACAGAATCCAACATAGCCCGCGTGAATCGCTCCTAGCGTGCGAAGGAGATCTCGCGCTCCGACGGAGGGGATCACCGCATCTGTCCTTCGTTACACGTGATCCCCTTCGCTGCGGATGCCGGAGGCCGGATGCCGGATGCCGGGCAGCGGATGCCGGATGCCGGATGCGGATGCGGATGCCGGATGCGGTGCGCCGCGGCCTACCGCAGCCCGAGGGGACCGAGCACGACGGACTGGCGCGTGCGCACCCACACCCCGGCGCCGTCGCGCCGTTCGGCCCGCGTCGCGAAGCGGTAGCGGTATGACACGGCGCGCACCCACCGCGGCGGCTCACCGTCGAACGGGTCGGACCGCAGCAGAGCGAGCGTCGGAGCATCGGCCTCGAGCAGTCGCAGCAGGAAGACCGTGAACCAGTCGTCGAGCGAACGGCCGAGCGGCAGGAACCACATCAGCCAGTCGAGGCGCAGGTGGTACGGCGCGAACTGCCCCGGGATGCGTCGCACGTCGCCCGGCTTTCCCTTGAACTCGTACTCGCGCCACAGCAGACCGTCGTCGTCGACCGATCCCTCGACGACGATCTCGACCCGCTGCTTCGTGACCGTGCCGAACGCTCCGTAGGCGTTGCCGATCTGCCACCGGTTGAAGCTCGCGTTCATCAGCTGCCGCCGCGCGAACAGGTTGCGCAGGGCGGGCCCGCTCAGCGCCACGTCGAGCACGCCCACGGCCGCCGTGAGCACGAACCAGTACAGCGGGATGCCGGGCCACAGCGTGTCGTCCATCGCATCGTCGCGCGGCGCCGCGCCCACCCCCGGCAGTCCGATCGCCGAGAAGGCGATCACGATCGTCACCCAGTTCAGCCAGGCGAAGTTGCCTGTCGCGACGAGCCACACCTGCGTCGCGATCATGATCGCCGCGGCCACCGCCCCGACGATCTGGGGCACGGGCCCGGGAATCCAGACCGACAGCAGCGGAGCGAACACGAAGAAGGGCACGACGAGCTGCGCGACGTGGTTGCCGACGACCTCGGCGCGATGGAACCACCGGGGCAGCAGATGGGCCTGCCTGCTGAGCGGCCCCGGCATGGGCTGCGTCTCGTGGTGATACATCAGCGCCGTGAGATCACGCCACTCCCGCCCGCCGCGGATCTTGATCATGCCGGCACCGAACTCGACACGGAACAGCAGCCACCAGAACAGCACGATCACGACGGTCGGCGGAGGCTGATCGTTCGAGCCGAGGAAGGCGGCCAGGAACCCCGCCTCGAGCAGCAGCATCTCCCAGCCGAACGAGTAGAAGGTCTGACCGATGCTGACCACCGACATGTATCCGAGCCACAGCGCGAGGAAGCACAGCATCGGCACCCACGGCGGACCCCACTGCGGGATGCCGACGACCAGCGCCGCGGACACGACGATCCCTGCCCCGCACAGCAGTCCGAGCCTGCGGTCGGAGTACCGGACGCGGAGGAAGAGGGTCGGATGCAGCATCCGCCGCCGTGACTCCTTCTGCCCGATCCAGTCGAGCAGCGCCGGTGCCGGCAGCAGCCCGTGCTCGCCGAGCAGCGGTCGGAACTGGTTCAGAGTCGAGATGAACGCGACGAGATAGAGCGCCGCGACGCCCCGTTGCAGGACCTCGCGGGCGAACCCGAAGTCGACCGCCGCGAACCCGTCCACGGCCACAGGCTAACCCCGGGTGCGACAGGTCGAAGAGGGGGTTGCGCGTGTCGGGTGGCGCCGTGTCGGGAGTCGCCGTGTCGGGAGACGACCAGCGATCGGGAGGAGAACGGCGATCGGGAGGAGGATCCACCGGGGACCCCCCTCCCGACCGCAGATCTCCTCCCGATCGCCGACGACTCGACCCGGGTCAGCTGACGGCGTCGAGCACTTCCTCGCGACGCCCACGCCGTGCCCGACGGATCTCCAGCGCGACCACGCCCGCGATCGCGAGCGCGATCAGCAGACCTCCGGTGAGCGTGAAGCCGTGCGTCCCCGTTCCGCCCGCGGCCGGCAGCTCGAACACCGGCACGTCCCGCACCGACACCGTGCTGCCGGCGAGGGTGACCTGCGGACTCGACTGGCCGTCGGCGATCGACAGCACACCGGCCGCCGACACGATGATCTTCACCGGCTCGGCGAGGAGTGAGAACCCTTCCGGCGCCGTCGTCTCTTCGAGCCAGTACGTGCCAGGGCGCAGGCCCGCGGCGGTGAACAGCCCGACCTCGGCCCCGGCGATCAGCCCGGGAGTCACCGGCGCACCGGGAAGCCCCGCGGCGTCGGCGAGCAGCCGGAACCCCGACCCGTCCATACGCACCCAGTCGCCGTTGACGTCTTCGCCGAGCTTCTCGACGATGAGCGAGGCCAGCACCTCACGCGTGGTCGCGTGGGCCGGATCGGTGTCCGTGACCCGAGCCCCGCCCGACGCCGGCTGCCCTGAGGCGGTCGCCGTGTTCTTGTGCAGCACGCCGCCCGTGGTCGGGGCGGGGTAGGTCGCGGTGAACACGACCGACTCCCCCGGATCGAGCGTGCCGTCCCACGCGCCGACGGGAAGGATCGAGGCGGCCGCGATGACGTCATCCGCGAGCTGCACGGCGGTCAGCACGACATTGCCCGTGTTCGTGACCCGGAACTCGAACCTCATCGCCGATCCGGCGTCGACGGCGACTCCCGGCGCGGTGTTCGCGTCGTCGCCGTTCACGAGCTTGACGACCTCGATCGCGGGTGCCGCCGCGGCGAGGGTGAGGATGTAGTCCTCGACCTCACCGGACTGCGAGATGCCTCGCGGGTCAGCCACTTCCGCAGCGGTGAACGACGTGCGCAGACGCAGGTACGTGTCACCCACGACGGCCGTGCCCGGCACCGTCCACGAGAGGTTCACCGAGGTCGCACCGGCGAGGAAGGCGGCCTGCACCCGCTCGGTCGCATCGAAGATGCCGTTCTTGTTGAAGTCGATCCATCCGGCGACCGTGCCGGGCGACGTGGTGCCCGACAGCGGGATCGGCAACGAGTACGCGGTGCCGCGGATCGCGCGCGGAGCCCGGATGCCGTCGGCGATCGCGTCATCCGTGTCGAGCGAGGCTCCTGCACCGGCGTTCGGCGAGAGCGTCGGCTTGGCCGTCGCGTCGGCATCCGACGTGATGCCCGCACCGAGGCGCAGCGGACCCTGGACGTGCACCGCGGCCTGAGCGGCGTCGTAGCTGCTCGGCGCGTCGCCCATGTCCTCGTGCAGCCGGATCGAGAGTCGGATCAGGTCGCCGAGGCTCTTGCCCGGGTCGTAGGTGTTGTACCCGTTCGCCCAGCCATCCGCCGCCGGCGCCCGCTGGATGTGCGTGCCGAGATTCATGGTGACCGTCTGGAAGGTGCCCTTCAGCACGACGGAGCCGCAGCCGGCGAGCGCGGTGCTGGTCATCGTCCGCCCAGCCAGCTCGGCCGCAGTGGGGAGCATGGTGTTGCACCGCGAGCTGCTCGTCTTCGTCGCAGCGGTGAGCGTGGTGGGGGTGACGCTGAGGTTCTGCGCGCCGGCGATCGGAGCGAAGGTCACTCCGGGTGTCACGATGTCCATCTGCATGGCGATCCAGCCCGCGGCTGTGCGGTCACCATCGGCATCCGTCTTCATCGTGAATCCGTTGCCGGTGATGATCTCGCAGAACGTGTCGGCTGTATTACGCTCCTCCACGCACTGGGCGTAGCCGCCGAGACCGGAGATGTCGATGATCGGATCCGTGACCGCGCGGCTGAATGCCACGGTGAGGGTGCCGTTCTTGTTCGCGCAGTAGCCGGAGAAGTCCAGGCCGTCGCACATGCCGGCGCCCGCCTCGAGTCCTACCGTCGGCGTGGTCGCGACGTCCAGGCCGGGCGCGAACATCGCGTTGGTCGCGCCGTATCCGTTGTGCGGCGTGGTCGCCAGGAACTGCACGCCGGCCGAGCCCGACTTCGTGGTGGCCGGGTTCACCGTCAGTGTGGCCGTGACTCCGCCGCGGTAGTTCATGGTCGCGCTCGTCGCGGTGCGCGTCGTGCTCAGCGCTTCCTCGATGGCCTCTGCCGGCTGCTGCGTCATCGGCAGCCCGCCGGCGAGCAGGATCGCGCCCATGAGCGCGACTCCGAGGATCGTTCGGAGGCGACGGCGCCCTCGGGGTACGCGTGCGGATGCCGGTGCGGGTGCTGTCATGAGGTCCTCGAATCACAGGGATATCTCGCAGGAGTTCCGGGATCCGAGCAACGGACGGATGCGCATGGCAATCAGCCCCGGCGAAGCATGTCTGGGGTGTCGTCGATCTTTCGACGGCACTCACAAGACGTGGGGCTCGCGACATCGTGACGGGGGTGCATGGCCGCTGTTTCGGTACATCAATACACCCGCCCAGACGCAGCGATGGGCGGAGGATCCGTGACAGATCCTCCGCCCATCGGAGGGGAGTCCACCCGCGTGAGGACGGACTCGTTCTCGTGAGTCAGGTCAGCTGACGACCCAGTCGAACTGGTCGCCGTTCTCCTCGAGCCACGCGTCGATGGCATCCGCTTCCTTGCCCTCGCCGTACTCGTTCACGACCATGTCCTCGAGCGAACCGTACTGCTCGTCGTCGAGCTTGATCTGCTCGATCAGCTCGGCGGCCTCGGGGAACTCCTCCGCGAAGCCCTTCGTGCCGAGGAAGTGCAGGGCCTCGGACTCCCCCATCGCACCCTTGGGGTCTTCGAGGTCCTTCACGGGGAAGGCGTCGTTGGCCCAGAACGGACGCCACAGCGTCACGACGATGTCCTCCTGCTTGTCGGTCGCCGACTTCAGCTCGGTGAGCATCGCCGCGGTCGACGAGGTGACGAGCTCGTACTCGCCGTCGAGACCGTACTCCGGCATCATCTTCTGGGTCTGCGCGGTGAGGCCGGCACCCGGCTCGATGCCGTAGATCTTGCCGTCGAGCTCTGCGCCCTTGCCCGCGAGGTCCTCGATCGAGTTCAGGTCGGAGTACTCCGGAACCGCGAGGGTCAGCTTCGCGTTGTCGTAGTACGCGCCGAGGTCCTCGATGTCGTCGCCGTACGTCTCCATGTACTCGGCGTGGGTCAGCTCGGGCCAGGCCGACGGGTACATGTCGACATCGCCCTGCGCCAGGCCGGTGTACAGCGGACCCGCCTCGGTCAGCGTCTTCATCTCGACCGTGTAGCCGATCTTCTCGAGCTGGTCCTGCAGCAGGTATGCGGTGCTGAGTCCGTCGGTCCACGAGGGCAGGAACCCGAGGGTGATCGTGCCCTTGTCGCCCGAACCGGACTCGCTGCCGCCGGTGTCTCCGCCGGTTCCGCCCATGCCGTCACCGCTGCAGCCGGCGAGGGTCAGTGTCGCTGCGGCGCCGATCGCCGCGATGGTCAGGATCTTCTTCTTCATGTGTATGTCTCTCGTTCCGTATATATAAGGTGCTGTGTTGCTGTGTACTGCGTGTTCTCTTGTGCGGAAGGGATGAGTCAGTGCACGCCGCCGCCGACAGGGGCGCGGCGCGGGGAGGCCTTCAGTCGCTCGGCCTCGGCGTCGGCATCCAGCGCGTCGGCCGCGTCGGCCGATGCGGGAGCGGATGCCGTCGCCGTCGTGTCCGCCTCGGCGGATGCGGCATCGAGACGCTTCTGCGTGCGGCGACGCGCCAGCATCCCGAGCAGCGACGAGCGGTTGCTGCCCAGGTCGCCGAGGGCCGCGGTGACGCGGTCGAGGAAGACGGCGATGAGCACGACGCCCAGACCGGCCTCGACGCCCTTGGCGATGTTGATGGTCGAGATCGCCTCGACGACGATCTTCCCGAGGCCGTCGGCGCCCGCCATACCGGCGATGACCGCCATCGACAGCGCGAGCATGATGACCTGGTTGACGCCGGCGAGGATCGTCGGCATCGCGAGCGGGAGCTGGATGCCGCGCAGGATCTGACCCGGCTTGGCGCCGAACGCCTGACCGGCCTCGACGGTCTCGGAGTCGACTCCGCGGATGCCGAGCTCGGTCAGTCGCACACCCGGAGGCAGCGCGAAGATGACGGTGGCGACGAGACCGGGCACGACGCCGATGCTGAAGAACACGATCGCCGGGATCAGGTAGACGAACGCCGGCATCGTCTGCATGAAGTCGAGCACGGGCTTGAGCACCGCGCGCACGGTGGCGTTGCGGGCCGACCAGATGCCCAGCGGCACCGCGATCAGCACGGCGATCACCGCGGCGACGAGCACGAGGGCGAGCGTCTGCATCGCGGGGACCCAGAGGCCCATGGCCACGATCAGACCGAACGAGACGATCGTCCCGATCGCGAGCTGCCACGAGCGCACGAGCCACGCGATGAACGCCGCGATCAGGATGATGACCACGAAATGCGGGCTCAGCAGGGCGCGGGTGAGGCCGTCGACCAGGAAGCTGACCACGAACGAGATGACGTCGAGCAGACCGTCGAGGTTCGTCTTGATCCAGTCGACTCCCGTTGCGACCCAGCTACCGAGAGGAATGCGGAAACCATCCATCAGCGCACCTCCTCCGTCGTCGTCGCGACCGGCAGCGGCTCGGCCGTCCATCCGTCATCGAGCACGGCATCGATCTCGGCCTGCGGCATCGGAAGAAGCGGCAGGGTGAGCTCGCCCGTGGCACCGGGCCCGGGGCCCAGGGCTGCGAGCAGGGTGATGCGTGGGATCACGCCGACGAGGCGCCCCTCGGCATCCACCACGGCCAGAGGCAGCGGCGATTCGACGGAGGGGATGAACAGGTTCATCAGCACCTCGTCCTTGCTGACGCTCTGCGGCGCCGGCTTGATGATGGAGTCGAGGGTCGACACCCCCTGGCGCACGAGCTTGACGGCATCGCGGTCGGTGACGATTCCCAGCAGCTTGCGGTCGCGACCGGTCACGTAGGTGGCCGACATGAACGCGTCGCGCATCTGGCGAAGCGCCGTGCGTGGGCCGGCGGTCTCGGCGACGACCGGGCGCGGGCGCTCCATGACGTTCGCGGCGGTGAGCACGCGAGCGCGGTCGACGTCCTGCACGAACTGCTCGACGTAGTCGTTGGCGGGGTCCGTGAGGATGTCCTCGGGCGTGCCGATCTGCACGATGCGACCGTCGCGCATGACAGCGATGCGGTCGCCGAGGAACATGGCCTCATTGAGGTCGTGGGTGATGAAGACGATCGTCTTCTGCAGCTTCTCCTGCAGCTCGAGGAGCTGCTCCTGCATCTCGCGACGGATCAGCGGGTCGAGGGCGCTGAACGCCTCGTCCATGAGCAGGATGTCGGAGTCGGCGGCGAGCGCACGGGCGATGCCGACGCGCTGCTGCATGCCGCCCGAGAGCTCGGACGGGAGCTTGTCGGCCTGGCCTTCGAGACCCACCAGGGTGAGGATCTCCTCGGCCTTCTTCAGTCGCTCGTCCTTGCCGACGCCCTTGAGCTCGAGCGGATAGGCGACGTTCGCGGCGACCGTGCGGTGCGGCAGCAGGGCGAAGTGCTGGAACACCATCGAGACGCGGTCGCGGCGGATCTCGCGGAGCCGTGACGACGGGATGCCCGTGATCGGGTCGCCGTTCACGATGACGGATCCGTCGGTCACATCGTGCAGGCCGTTGAGCATGCGGATGATGGTGGACTTGCCGGAACCGGAGAGCCCCATGATCACGAAGATCTCGCCGCGGTTCACGGTGAAACTGGCGTCGATGACGGCGGCGGTTCCTGCGTCGCCGACGGCGGATCTGCTCTCACCGGCCTTGAGTCGACGGACGGCACTGCTCGGATTCTTCCCGAACACCTTGTACAGATTGCGCGCTTCAAGAGCGATTTCGGACACGTTTCCCCTGCGGCTCGCCTTCGGGTGGCTGAGCCTGCTTCGGTTACGCCCGGGTGATCCTCCCGGCCGTTTCGAGTTGGAGCTGTGGCGGCGCGGACGGCGGATTTCGGATCCACCGCGATAGAGCATCGACCGTACGTCCACGCCTCTTCGCAGCACAGCACATTCGAATGAAGGACGTGGTCGCGGACTGGTCTTCGGGCCGTCAGGCCCACCAACCAACGTAACGAAATGGCCGGTCAGGGGCAAATCCACGATCCCTAGTGCCGTTCAGTTTCGTCGGCTGACCGGGGGATTGCGCGGGTTTCGGACGCGGTCGCGGCGCGGTTCTGGTCGGCGATTTCGGTCGGCCGTTCGCGCCTGCGTCGGCCCGATCCCGAGCATTCGGCCGCGGGAAGTGCGTGTGACCGAACGACGCCCAGTCGGCGACGGATCAGCGCCGGATGCTGCGCGTGACCGTGAACTTCGGGGTGCGCGCGAGCTGCTCGGTCGCCCCGACGAGCCGGGTCAGTTCGGCGCGGTACCCGAGCGACGAGTTGAAGACCGTGAAGAGCTCTCCGCCGGGGCGGAGGATGCGGGCGGCGGCCTCGAACAGTCGGGTCGCTGCCCCGGTGTGCACGCTGCTGCCGAGGTGGAAGGGCGGATTGAGCAGCACGACGTCGGCGGTCGCGTCGGCGATCTCCGAGCCGGCGTCGTCGTGCATGACGGCGACTCGATCGTCGACGCCGTTCACGACCATCGTGGCGCGCGCCGAGGCGACGGCCGCCGCAGATCGATCGGTGGCGATCACGCGGGATTCCGGGTGCGCGAGGGCGTAGGAGGCGGCGAGCGCGCCGGTCCCGCAGCCCAGGTCGACGACGATCGGAGCCGGGCTCGGCTGTTCATCGAGACCGAGCACCTCGAGCAGAACCCGCGTGCCGATGTCGAGTTTCGCCCCCGCGAACGCGCCGCCGTGCGCGACGAGCACGAGCCCGTCATGCCGCTCCGCGACCGGGAACGGCGGCTCAGCGGGGGCCGGCCGCGGCTCGGACGCGACCACCAGCCGCGACTTCCGCTCGGCGCGCTGCGCCTGCACCGTCTCGAAGCTCCGCGCGAGCACCTCGTTCTGCGTGATGGTCATGTGCTTCACGCGCCCGCCGGCGACGAGCACCACATCCGGGGCGGCCCGACGCGATACGGCATCCGCGATCTCCTCGAGCTCGGCGAGCGCCTTGGGCAGCTGCAGCAGCACGAGCCGCGCGCCGTCGAGCAGAGCGGCGTCGAGCTCGTGAGTGGAGAATCCCGTCAGCCCGAGCTCGTCGGCGTTACGGGCGAGCGCGCGTCGCCCGGTCGCGAGGTCCTGATGCACGCGGATGCCGTCGAGTCCGCCGTCCGTCAGCGCGAGCGTGATCGCCCCGTATTCGTCGCCGATCACCGCGATCTCGCGCCCCGAGAGACCGGAGAACTCCGGCGCCAGCGCGCGCTCGACGAGCAGCAGGTCGGTCGCGTCGTGCGCCTGCAGATTGTCGGCCTCGACGTCGGGCCAGCGGCGCAGGCGGCTGTAGGGGAAGTCCACTCCTCCAGAGTACGAGCGACCCCTCTTGACCGCGGCTGAACATCTGTTTAGTGTGCTGTACATGCGTTCAGCTTCCGACGATCTCACCGCTCGTGCCCGCATCCGCGACACTGCCATCGCCGCTTTCGCGCGCAACGGGTTCGATGCCACCAGCCTTCGCGCGATCGCCACGGAGGCCGGAGTCAGCGCCGCGCTGATCGTGCATCACTTCGGCGACAAGAACGCCCTGCGCACGGAGTGCGACGACTACGTCGTCGGCGTCTTCACCGATGAGGAGCACGACCTCATCACGGCCCCGACCGGCGACCGCATCCGCACCGCGCTGAACGACCTCGGCCGATACGGGCCCTATATCGACTACCTCGCCCGGATGCTGATCGACGGCTCTCCGGCAGCGGATCGGCTGTTCGACAGCTTCCTCGCGAGGACGCGCGATGTGCTCGCCGAGCAGCGCGAGGCGGGGATGCTCGAGCCGATGAGCGACCCCGAGATGACGACGCTGACCCTCACCCTGATCGGCCTGGCGCCGGTGGTGATGCGCGCTCAGATCGCCCGGGCCCTGGGCACCGATCAACTGAGCCCGGCCGGGCTGCGACGCACGACGCTGCCCACACTCGAGCTGCTCACCCACGGCATCTATTCGACGACCGCGCTGCTCGACGGTGCGCGCGAAGCCCTCGGAACAGAGGGTCCCACCCCGGAAGGAGACGCATCATGACCGACACCATCGAGATCGAACGTCTGCACAAGCGCTACGGCAGCCGCGTCGCGCTGCACGAGCTCGACCTCCGAGTACGTCCGGGAACCGTGTTCGGGCTCATCGGACCGAACGGCGCGGGCAAGACCACCACGCTCCGCACACTGGTCGACATCATCCGTCCGTCCTCCGGCACTGTGCGCATCCTCGGCGAGGACCCGCGTCACGGCGGTGCCGCTCTGCGACGGCGCATCGGCTACGTGCCGGGCGAGCTGCACCTCGAGGGGCGCACGAGCGGACACCGGATGCTGGCGTTCTACGCTCAGGTCTCGGGTTCACGGGACTCCGCCGCGACCCTGCGCACCGCACGCGACCTGGGCGACCGTCTCGGCGTCGATCTGTCACGTCCGGTGCGCACCCTGTCGAAGGGCAACAAGCAGAAGGTGGGGCTGATCCAGGCGTTCATGCATCGTCCGGAGCTGCTGATCCTCGATGAGCCCACCAGCGGCCTCGATCCTCTCGTGCAGCGGGAGTTCCTGCAGATGGTCCGCGAGGCGAAGGATGCCGGGCAGACCGTGCTGCTGAGCTCGCATGTGCTCAGCGAGATCCAGCAGACCGCCGACGAAGTCGCCGTCCTCGCGAACGGACGGGTCGTCGCCGACGGTGACGTCGCCTCGCTGCGACTGGGCTCGATCCGCCGGGTGCGCGTCGAGCTCGCGACGACGGATGCCGCGGCCGCGCGCGCCGGCTTCGAACGGGTGCCGGGGCTCACCGGCATCGACGCGCACGATGCCGACGGCATCCTGCAGCTGTCCGGCACGGTCGACGGCGCGATCGACCCGTTCATCAAGGCGCTCGCGCCGTTCGAGGTGCGCGACCTCACCGTCGAGGAGCCGGATCTCGAGGAGTCCGTGCTGCGGCTCTACGGCTCCTCTGTCACTCCGGCATCGGCCCGACCCGCGACCCGACGATCGCGGCGCGACAGGGGGGAGCAGCGATGAACGGCATCCTGCCCGTGTTCCGACGCAGCCTGCGCGAGTCCTGGCGAAGCCTGCTCGGATGGACCGCCGGCCTCGCCGCGGTGCTGTTCCTCTATCTGCCGCTGTACCCGAGCCTCGCCGGAGACGGCCAGCTCGAGGCCATGATCTCGTCGCTGCCGAAGGAACTCGTCGACACCCTCGGGTACGACCAGATCGCGACCGGCGCCGGATACGCGCAGAGCACGTTCTTCGGCCTGATCGGCTTCCTTCTGCTGACGATCGCAGCAGTGACGTGGGGGTCGGCGGCCATCGCCGGCGCGGAGGAGAGCGGACGGGCCGAACTCGACCTCGCGCACGGCATCGGCCGCGGCCGGTATGCGCTGGAGTCGGCCTTCGCCGTCCTCGTGCGACTGCTGTGGCTCGGCGTCTTCTCGGGGCTCGTCCTCTGGGCGTTGAACGACTCGGCCGAGCTCGGCCTCGACGGCTGGCGCATCGTCGGAGCGAGCGCCGCGCTCACCGGACTCTCGTTCCTCACGGCATCCGCCGCTCTGCTCGCCGGCGCAGCGACGGGTCGCCGCATCTGGGCGACCGGCGCCGGCGCAGGGATCGCCGTGCTCGGATACATCCTGCAGGCGTTGGCGAAGCAGTCCGATGACCTCGAGTGGTTGAACGCGCTCTCGCCCTACGCCTGGGTGTACCGTCAGCCGCCCCTCGCCGAGGGCGTGGATGCCGGTGGACTCGCGCTCACCTGGGGCCTGGCCGTGGTCCTCGCCGCAGCTTCGGCCGTCGCGCTGCGCGCCCGGGACCTGCGCGGCTGAGCGCTCCCCACCGCACCAGCCTGCCTGAAACAACTGTTGACACACCCGCGGTTCAGTGGTTACCTACTCTAGTAACTAACCCACCAACCAGCGGAGGACTCGTGATCGAAGAAGGCAAGCCGCTCTTCCTCCAGATCGCCGAGCAGATCGAGGACTCGATCCTCGACGGCTCTCTCGAGGAGGAATCGCAGGCGCCCTCGACGAACGAGCTCGCCGGCTTCTACCGGATCAACCCCGCGACGGCAGCGAAGGGAGTCGCCATGCTCACCGATAAGGGAGTGCTCTACAAGCGCCGCGGCATCGGCATGTTCGTCGCCGCCGGGGCGAAGGATCTGCTGCTCGGCGAGCGCCGTGCCGCATTCGCCGACCGCTACATCGAACCGCTCATCGCGGAGGCCCGCACACTGGGCCTCGGCTCCGACGACCTCGTCGCGCTGCTGCACGAGCGCGCGACCCAGACACAGCAGAACGACCAGACAGAAGGGAAGACCACCGCATGACCGCCGTCATCGAGGTCCAGAACCTCACCAAGCACTACAAGGAGAAGAACGCGCTCGACGACGTGTCGCTCAGCCTCGAGGGCGGCGCGATCTACGGACTGCTCGGCCGCAACGGCGCGGGCAAGACCACGCTCATGTCGATCCTGACCGCGCAGAACTTCGAGTCCTCCGGCACCGTGCGCGTCTTCGGCGAGCACCCCTACGAGAACACGCACGTCCTCAACCGGATCTGCTTCGTGCGCGAGAGCCAGAAGTATCCGGATGACGCCTACCCGCGTCACGCGTTCAAGGCGGCGAGCCTGTTCTTCCGCAACTGGAACCAGGAGCTGGCCGACGAGCTCATCGAGCAGTTCCAGCTGCCGATGAAGCAGACCATCAAGAAGCTCTCCCGCGGACAGCTCTCGGCCGTCGGGGTCATCATCGGCCTGGCGTCGCGCGCCGAGCTCACCTTCTTCGACGAACCGTACCTGGGGCTCGACGCGGTCGCCAGGCAGATCTTCTACGACCGCCTGCTCGAGGACTACGCCGAGCATCCGCGCACGATCGTCCTCTCGTCGCACCTGATCGACGAGGTCTCGAACCTCATCGAGAAGGTCATCGTGATCGACAACGGCAAGATCCTCCTCAACGAAGACACGGATGCCGTGCGCGACCGCGCCGTCACCGTGGTCGGCGATGCGGTCAAGGTCGACGCGTGGGCGGCAGACCGTGAGGTCCTGCACCGCGAGGCGCTCGGCCGAGTGGCATCCGTCACCGCGCTCGGGGCGCTGTCGGCCGCCGAGCGCGCCGAGCTCACGGCATCCGGTCTCGATCTGGCTCCGGTGTCGCTGCAGCAGCTGATCGTCCGTCTGACCCAGAAGGCCGAGGCGGGCGCAGCCACCAGAGCCTCCGTCGCGAAAGAGGAGGTGCGCTGATGCGACGCACACTCAACGTCATCCGTCTGCAGCTCATCAACCGTCAGACGTTCATCTGGGTGCCGCTGATCATCCTCGGCTCCGCGGTCGTGATCTCGGTGCTGATCTACGCGATGATCCCCGTCGACACCCCCAAGTACGGCGGTGGCGGCCAGGCTCCGCTCTGGTACTTCTTCGCGATCGGCCTCTCGGCCATGACACTCACCTTCCCGTTCTCGCAGGCGATGAGCATCACGCGGCGCGATTTCTTCTTCGGCACGCTGCTCACCGCGATCCTCGGCAGTGCGCTCATGGGCGTCGTCTTCCTGATCGGCGGCGGAATCGAGACGCTGACGAACGGCTACGGCGTGAACGGCTACGTGTTCTACCTGCCGTGGCTGTGGGAGGCGGGTCCGCTCGGAGCGTTCACCGTTTACTTCACGCTCGCCCTGTTCCTGTTCGTGGTCGGCTTCACCGGTGCGACGATCTACAAGAGCTGGGGACCCACCGTGCTCACGATCGCGGGCGTCGGGCTCGGTCTCGTGCTCGTGGGTCTCGCGTTCCTCGCGACGAGGCTCGAGCTGTGGGACGAGGTGTGGCGGGGCATCCTCGACGCCGGAGCTCTCGGTCTCGCACTGTGGGGTCTCGTCGTGACCGCGGTGCTGGCGGGCATCTCGTTCCTCGCGTTCCGCCGGGCCATCCCCTGATCGCCCGCTGGTCGCTCGACGCCGGTCGCTCCGAAGAGGGGCGGCCGGCGTCGACGCGTCGCGACCGCTACTCGCCCTCGCCGCCGGACGCAAGCACATGCGTGAACGGATGCCGAGCGGCTAGCGTCACCCTTCGGGGAGGATGACGAGAGGATGCCGTGACGAACATCAGGACACGAATGCGCGCGCGCCGTCCCGGCATCGTGCGCTCACTGCGCGAAGCGGTCGACCCGGCCCGGCTGCTGCTCGTGGCCAAGACCGCTCTGGCTGTCGGACTCGCGTGGCTGATCGCCCCGCACATGCCCGGCGTCACCGACGAGTACCCGTACTACGCGCCGCTCGGCGCCCTCGTGAGCATGTATCCCACGCTGATGGGGTCGGTGCGGTCGGGGCTGCAGACCCTGCTCGGACTCGCCACCGGCATCGGGCTGGCAGCGATCGTCGTGCTCACCGTCGGCCCGACGTGGTGGACCATCCCGGCCGTGGTCGGCATCGGCGTGCTGGTCTCGGGAACGGGGTGGTTCGGCGTCGGCCGCGAGTACGTGCCCATGGCCGCGCTCTTCGTGCTGATCATCGGCGGCCAGAATGCTGACGACTACTCGATCGGATACCTGGTGCAGACCGCGGTCGGCGTCGTCGTCGGACTCCTCGTGAACCTGGTGATCGCGCCGGCGCCGCTGACCCTCGCCGCCGCGGCCAAGGTCGACGCGTTCCGCACGCAGTTGAGCGAGCACCTGCACGACATCGGGTCGGCGGTCTCGGAGTCGTGGCCGCCCGAGCACCAGCAGTGGGCCGATGATGCGGCCTCGCTCGCCGACACGACGTCGGAGCTGCGCACGGCCCTGTCGGAGGCCGACGACAGCCGGCGAGGCAACCCACGGGCGCTGGGACGACGGGGGGAGACGCGACACATCCACGCCGAGCTCGCCCGGCTCGACAGGATCGCGCATCTGATCCGCGACATCTCGGACGAGATCGCCGACACCATATGGGATCGCCCAGGGGCTCTGGTGCTCGACGCGGCGCTGCCCGAACCGCTGTCGAACGCGTGCCATGCCGTCGCCGAGGTGATCGCCCAAGAGGATCCCCTGTCGCCCGAGGATCACCGTGTCAGGGGTGAGGCCGCGCGCGCCGTGAGGCTGCTGCTCGAGACCGTCGACGACCGGACCATCGACGCCCGCCGCTCGATGGGGCCGGGAGTGCTCGCGGCCATGCACCTGCGGCGCATCCTGATCCTCAGCGGCCACCGCGACGAGGACGAGGACGAGGACGAGTCGGACGACGAGGCGGGATAGTCGGATCCGGCGAGCGACCGGATCGACGACGGTAGCCGATGTCCGTGCCCCTGCGTAGGATCGGCGGCACGCACCCACGACCTGAGGAGACGACGATGTCCGCCGAGCAGATCACCGAGAAGCCCCTTCCCTACGTCCGCCTCGCGGCGCTGACCCAGAGCGTCGCCTCACAGCCCGAGGTCGCGGGGGTGGTGGGTCCGCTGTTCGATCAGGTGGCCGATGCGATCGTCGCGTCGGGCGGAGAGCCGGGGCTCCCGATCGCGGAGTACGACATGAACAAGCACGGCGTGCGCATCACGGTCGGCTTCACCTATGACGGGCCGGCGATCGACGGCCTCGTCATCGTCGAGCTTCCCGCCGTCGACGATGCGTTCACCGCCACGCACCTCGGCACCATGGCGACGATCGATGACAGCTGGCATGCGCTGAACCAGGCGATCGCCGCGCACGGGGCGACGGCGCAGGGCGCCTGCCGTGAGGTCTATCTGCAGTCGGAGTCCGAAGATCAGGCCGACTGGATCACCGAGCTCCAGCAGCCGGTCACCCGCAGCTGATCGTCAGAGCGCTCCGGCGAGCGCCGCGATGCCGACGATCACCGAGACGAGCGCGAGCACCAGGGCGATCGCGATCAGCACGGCGTGCACCTTGAGGAACGCCGTCGCCTTGCCGTCGGTATCCCGTGCCCGCGGGTCGGTCGCGACGCGCTTGTAGAAACGGGGCCACACCAGCACGTTGAAGGCGGCGTTGAGGAAGAGCACGACGGCGAGAGCGATCACCACTCCACGCTAACGCCCGCGGCACGGGTCGCCGGACACCCGGCATCCGTCTCCCCGGGACGGAATCCCGCCAGAACCCCGAAAAAACATACCGAGTCCATGTATCAGGAGCCTCTTGCCGTGCTCCTTACCGGTGTGATCACAATGGGACTCATGATCGACGGCGCACCCGACGGCGCCGCCCTCGATCCTGCACCGGACGACGGAGCAGCACGCTGGAGGCGTGCCGCCGAGTTCTTCGACGCATGGCGGGACGGCGAGAGCCGCGCGATGGACGACCTCGTGCGGCTGATGACGCCTGTGCTCTGGCATGTCGTGCGCGCCTACGGACTCGACCGCACACTGGCCGAAGACGTCGTCCAGACCACGTGGCTGCAGCTGGTTCGCGGGCACCGCTCGATCAGTGATCCGAAAGCGGTGTCGGCCTGGCTGACGACCACCGCTCGCCGCGAGGCCTGGCGTGCCGGGAAGGCCCAGAACAGGGTCGACACGACCGAGTCGGATGCTCTCGACGCACTGCTTCCCACGCAGCAGTCGGCCGAGCACCACGCCACCGTCGGCGACGAGAAGCGACGGCTGTGGGCAGCGGTTCACCTCCTCGCCGACCGATGCCAGCGACTGCTGCGAGTGATCGCCTTCGAGGAGCGACCGGATTACGCCCGCCTCGCCGCCGATCTCGCGATGCCGGTCGGCAGCATCGGCCCCACCCGCCAGCGCTGCCTCGCGAAGCTGCGCGAGCTGCTCGACGCACCGACACCACGAACGGAGGGCAGCTCATGAGCGAGAACGATCGCGCCAACGGCGGCGACAACCATGAGGATGCCGAGCTGTTCGCGCAGCTGCGTTCGCTCTGGCGCGACGTCGACCCGATGCCGGCCGCCCTCATCGACCGCATGATCGCGGCCGTGGCAGCCGAGGGGCTGTCGGAGGAGTACGCGCTGCTCACCCTCATCGAGGAACCGCTCGGAGCCGTTCGCGGCGACGCCGACGCGCTCACCCTGCAGTTCAGCGACGGCACCACCAGCATCCTGCTGCACGTCACGCGCACGGCGAGCGGTGCGCACCGGGTCGACGGCTGGGTCGACTCGATCTCGGGTGCGATCGAACTGGCTCAGGGCGAGAGCATCCGCACGACGACCGCGAACGACACCGGCCGCTTCCTGTTCGACGACGTGCCCGACGGGTTGACCCGCGTGCGCCTGAGCACCACGGTCGGCGACCAGGAGCGCACTCTGTCGACCCCGCAGTTCGAGTTGTGATCCACCGCGGGGCGACCCGCGCATGACGGGGCGACCCGTGCACACCACCGCTGGGCGACTCCCGCACCACGCAGGACCTCACTCACCGGAAGCGGGCCGACCCGCACACACCGCGGGGTCCCCCGCACAGGACGCGGGCTCATCCCGCAGAGGACGCGGGTCCGCCCGCGAGGAGAGGATCGACGATGGAGCAGCCCAAGGGGTGGAGCTGGCAGGACCGGGCCGAGGGATCGATCAGACGGGGGACGGCGCTGGACCCGTCGGTCGAACCCGTCGAGGGCGTCAGGGCGTTCCCCACCGCGTATCTGCAGGAGCGGCTGCTGATCACGCAGGATCAGGAGAACGGTCAGGAGGAGTACGACGAGGAGATCCGCGAGCTGCGCGATGCTGCCGGCTCGTTCGGCTGGATGCTCGAGATCGATTCGCCGGATGCTCTGCGCGCGGCTGATCCGCTGGTCCCCGGCGTGCCGGGGTTCCTGCGCGCTCGCCTGACCACTCCCGACGAGCCGACCCGCGGCGAGTCCCCGGTGCCGCCGGACGCCTGGCGCGTGCTGCAGCGCGCGCGGCGCAGCTCCGGCACGTCGATGCCGCGAACCAGCCTCGAGCATGTGCTGTCGATCGACCCCGTCGGACTCAACCCGTTCAGCCGAACGAATCCCTTCAGCCGCACCAACCCGTTCAGCCGCACCAACCCGGTGCGCGGCGCGGGCGGAGGGGCCGGAGGCAGCGACGACTACCTCGAGCCGGGGCGCGGCGCGCGCCAGCCGGTGACCTGGCTCGGACCGGCTCCCCGGCGCACGGCGGCCCCGAAGCGCGGCCGACGTCCGGTGGTGGCGGTGCTCGACACGGGATGCGGTGTGCACGACTGGCTGCCGGACGACATCGTCACCCGCCACATCGAGATCGACGGCGTGCCGATCGGACTCACCGACGACGCAGACCCCGAGGTCTATCCGGATCTCTACGGGCAGCTCGACGGCGAGATCGACGCCGTCGCCGGGCACGGCACGTTCATCGCGGGCATCATCCGTCAGACGGCGCCGGATGCCGACATCCTGTCGATCCGCATGGCCGGCGCACTGGGCGTGATCGACGAGAGCACCTTCCTGACGACCGTCGCGCAGGTCGTCGAGCTGCTGCGGCGACACCGCGAGGACCCGTCGACCGGGCATCCGATCGACGTGCTCAACCTGTCGCTCGGGTACTACCACGAGACCCCGGTCGACGGTCAGTTCAGCCGGACCCTCGACGCGCTGCTCACCGCGGCGCGAGAGCTGGGGTGCGTGGTGGTGTGCTCGGCGGGCAACGACGCGATCGACCGGCCGTCGTTCCCGGCATCGCTGTGGCCGTGGCCCGGTGCCGACAACGGCATCTCCCGTGATCACGCTGCGCCGCATGTGTCGGTCGGGGCTCTCAATCCGTCGGGCCGGTCGGTCGCGCTGTTCTCGAACGTCGGCCCCTGGGTGCAGGTCTACGCCCCCGGCGCCGCCGTCGTGAGCACGTCACCCGCCTTCGTCGGAGGCGAGCAGGCGACGACCAGAGCGGACGTCGACGGACTGCGGCGCGAGACGATCGACCCGGACGACTACCGCGGAGGCTTCTCGATCTGGAGCGGCACGTCGTTCGCGGCTCCGTATGTCGCGGGGCGCATCGCGGCACAGTGGGGCTCCGTGCCGGCACAGGGCGTCACGGCGGATGCTGCGGCCAAGGCCGTCTCCGCCGTGCTCAAAACCCTGCCTTCACCCGTGACGGGAGGGTAGCCGCGCGCGTCGGATCACAGCACACCTTCCCTGAGGCCAGACATACCGGCATTCTGGTGCAATGCCCCTGTCTGCTCTCGAGCTGCATCAGCGCGGCGTCGACGCAGCCAACTCCCGACGGTTCGCCCAGGCGCGGCGTGCGCTGACCGCCGCATCGGCGCGCACGGACGACGCCGATCTGCGTGCCCGCATCGACGGGACCATGGCCTACGTGCTCGCCCAGACGGGCCAGCCGGTGGAAGCCGAGCGACTGTCGCGCGAAGCGCTGTCACGGCCGGGCCTCAGCGACGAGACAGTCGCCCTCGCGAACGGCCAACTCGGCACGTTGCTCATGCACGGCGGACGGCTCGACGACGCCGACCTGTTTCTCACCAGGGCGATAGACGGCCTCGACGAGGGCTCGATCGAGAGCGCCAACTGCCTGATGAGCCGGTCGATCGTCAGTATGCAGAGGCACCGGCTCGACGCCTGCACGGCCGATCTGCAGCGGGCCATCGCGGCCTATGAGGCCCACGGAGCCGAGGAGCCGCTGGCCGAAGCGCGCCACAATCTCGGCTACGCCGCGCTGCTCGGCGGCGACCTCGTCACCGCACTCGGGCTGATGACCCGATCGCGTCCGATCCTCGCCGCGACCAGCGACCTCGCCGCCGCGATCAGCGACCTCGATCGGGCCGAGGTGCTGCGCGATGCCGGCCTCACGACCGAGGCCGAAGAACTGCTCGGCACGGTCGCGGTGCGATTCGGTGCACAGCGGATGCGGCAGGCGCGAGGTGAGGCCGAGTTCCATCTCGCCCGATCGCTGCTGCGGCACGACGCCTCGTCGGCCGAGCGTGCCGCGGCGACCGCATCCCGTCGCTTCGCCGGCCTGGGAAGCGAGAGCTGGGCCGCCCGCGCCGACGCGGTGCGGCTGGAGGCGCAGCTGCGAACCCGACCTCAGAAGCCGCCGGCCGCCGAGGACTTCTCGCGCACGGTGGACGCGCTCACCCGGGGAGGATTCCGCACCGAAGCGGCTGCGGTGTCGCTCACCGCTCGGCTGGCCGACGGAGGTCGCCTGCCCCGACTCACCCCTGACGCCCCGACGCCGCTGCGTCTGCGCGCGCACGAGGTGCGTGCTGTGCGTGCCGCCGCACGGGGCAGGGATGCCGATGCTCGCCGGGCCGCCGCCGAGGGCCTCGACCTGCTCACCACGTGGCAGCAGTCGTTCGGAGCGCTCGACCTGCAGGCGTCGGTGGCCATGCACGGCACCGAGCTGATGTTCGCCGGTCTCGCCGCGGCCGCGCGATCGCGCGATCCCGAGGTGCTGTTCGAGTGGTCCGAGCGTGCCAGGCATCTCAGCCAGCAGGTCGCACCGGTGCGCCCGCCGCACGATGCCGAACTGTCGGCCGACCTCGCCGAGCTGCGGATGCTGCGCGCCGACCTCGCGGGGTCGGACTGGACGACGGATGCCCGGGTGCGCGAGCTGCGGGATCGAGTACGTGACCGCCAGTGGTCGTCGACCGGCGTCGGCGAGAGCCACGAACGCCTGGGTCTCTCCGAGACCCGAGCGCGACTCGACGATGACACAGCGATCCTCGCCTACGTCTTCACGCGCGAGGAGCTGCTGTGCGTCGTCGTGACGACATCCGGCTCGTCGATCGTCGAGCTGGCGCTGCCGCGCATCGAGGCCGCGCTCGACGGACTCCGCGCCGACCTCGACGTGGCGGCTCTGACCCACGGCGGGCCGATGGCGCACGTCGTGGCGCGTTCGCTCGACGACAGACTGCGACGACTCGACGAGGCCCTCCTGGCACCTGCGCGCGCGGCGTCGGGAGGAGCGGCACGTCTGGCCCTGACGGTTCCCGGCATCCTGGGCGGCATCCCGTGGGCGATGCTCCCGGGAATGCGCGGAACTCCGTTCACCATCGCGACGTCGGTGTCTCGCCTGCTCGGCGGCTCCGATCGCCGCCCGCCACAGGCCTCCCGGGCAGGTTTCGCGACCGGCCCCCGCGTCTCGCGCGCCGAAGAGGAGGTGCGCCGGGCCGCCGCAGCGTGGGCAGGAGCCAGCATGCTGACCGGCGACAGCGCGCGGGTCAGTGCCGTCACCGAGCTCGCCGAGCAGGTCGACGTGCTGCACATCGCCGCCCACGGTCGTCATGCGGTCGACAACCCGCTGTTCTCAGGGTTCGAACTCGTCGACGGCACCCTGTTCGGGTACGACGTCGACCTGATCTCGCGCCCGCCCGAGACCGTCGTGCTCTCGGCGTGCGAACTCGGCCGCTCGTCGGTGCGCTGGGGTGAGGAGGCGCTGGGCATGACGCGCGTCTGGCTGCACGCCGGCACCGGCTGCGTCATCGCCGCTCCTGTCGTGGTCGCCGACGACGTCGCCTGCGAGCTGCTCGGGGCCGTGCACTCCGAGCTGGCCACCGGTGCCAGAACCGCGGACGCGCTGGCCGCGGCATCCGAGTCCACAGGCCTCAGCGCGCCTTTCCAGTGCCACGGAAGCGGACTCTGAAACTTTTCTCCAGTCGATGTATCAGAACATCGGTGACCCGCTCCTTATCTCCAGAAGGTGCCAGCGAAGGGCTTCGGAAACGAAGCGCGAGGGAGGCGCAGTCGAACTGGGGAAACCCTCGTGCACTGGGGAGTGTGAGGGGACGACAGGACACCATCTACTCCGGGGATGTCGCGAGAGGGGTCGCGGCATCCCCACCAGGAGTCCGGCACCGCGTTGCTTGTGAGGTCCGAGGACTGATCGGGAGGTCAGGCCGTCATGACCTCGTACCCCGCGTCGCGGAACGCGGCGAGCGCGGCGTCGTCGGAACCGTCGTCGGTCAGGAGAACGGGGAACAGCTCCGGGCCGCCGACGGCCGCGAACGCCACGGTGCCGATCTTGCTGCTGTCGGTGACGACCACGGCTCGGCGGGCGCGCTCGGCCATCATGCGGTTGACGGCTGCCTCGCGTTCGTCCTGCGTGGTGGCGCCGGCCGCGGCATCCATCCCGTTGACCCCGATGAAGGCGATGTCGAGTCGCACTCCGCGCAGCAGCTGCTCGACGAACGGACCCACCAGCTCGTAGCTGCGCGAGTGGATCACCCCGCCGGTCACGACGACCTTGATGTCGGGTCTGGTGGCGAGCTGGGCGGCGATGTTCACGGCGTTGGTGACGACCGTGATGCCCGGGCCTGCGGCGAGATCGTCGCGAGCGGCGAGCGCTGCGGCGATGGCGGTGGTCGTGGTTCCGCCCGAGAGCCCGACGACCATGCCCGGCGCCACGAGGGCGGCGGCGGCCTGGGCGATGCTCTCCTTCTGCTGCGAGCGCTGGTGGCTCTTGTAGCGGATCGGCAGCTCGTAGGCGACCGAGTGGGCGACCGCCCCGCCGTGGGTGCGCGTGAGCAGACGCTGCTCGGCGAGCGAGTCGAGATCACGGCGCGTCGTGGCGGCCGAGGCTCCGAAGCGCTCGACGAGCTCGTCGACGTTCACCTCGCCGTCCGCGGCCAGCAGGTCGAGGATCGCGTTCAGTCGGGCGGCGCGCTTCATGTCACCATCCTGCCCGGCATCGCGTGACTCACCCCGCCACCTCGGTGGACTCGAGGGCGAACAGGCGCAGCATCCGCGCCGCCTCCCCGGCGAGCGCATCGCGCGCAGGGGTGAGGTACTTGCGCGAGTCGACGAGCTTCGCATCGGCGTCGAGGGTCGAGCGGATCGCCCGTGTGAAGAATCCGTTGAGGTGCGTCGAGACGTTGATCTTCGTCATGCCGGCCCTCACGGCGTCGGCGATCACGGCGTCGGCTACCCCGGATGATCCGTGCAGCACCAGCGGCACGTCGAGTGCGTCCCTCAGCCGCGCGATCAGCTCGAGGTCGAGGGATGCCGTGCGGTCCGTCATGGCGTGCGACGACCCCACGGCGACGGCGAGCGCGTCGACGCCGGTCGCTGCGACGAACGCGCGGGCCTCGTCGGGGTCGGTGCGCACGCCCGGTGCGTGGGCGCCGTCCTTGCCGCCGACCTCGCCCAGCTCGCCCTCGACGTAGACGCCTGCCGCGTGCGCCCGCTCGGCGACGGCAGCGGTCAGCGCCACGTTCTCGTCGTACGGCAGCGCACCGCCGTCGAACATGACCGAGCCGAAGCCCAGCGCGATGGCCTCGTCGACGAGCTCGGGGCGCTCGGCGTGATCCAGGTGCACCGCGACCGGGGTCTGCGCGCGCCGCGCGACGGCGAGCGTCGCCAGAGCGATCGGCTCGAGGCCGCCGTGGTAGTCGGCGCAGTTCTGCGAGATCTGCAGGATCACCGGCAGTCCGGCGTCGGCAGAGGCGCGTACGAGCCCCTCGGCGGTCTCGAGGTGGATCACGTTGAAGGCGCCGATGCCGGCGCCGCGGGCTGCGGCATCCGTCACGAGCTCTCGGGCGGAGACCAGGGTCACAGGGGGTCCTCTCGAAGGGCGGAGTTGTAGGGGGTGACGACGAGGCGCTGCTCGAGCGCCTGCCAGTCGTCGGAGATCTCGCCGGCGAGCGGCATGAGCACAGCGGCGGCCGACCACGCGGTGGCGCGTCGCAGAATCGTTGCGGGATCCCGGATGCCGTCGGCGTAGAGCACGGCGCACGCGGCCACTCCCGCGTCGCCCGCACCGGTCGGGTTGCCGGCCAGCGGGGCATCGAGGCGCGCATGCAGCACGTCGGAGGCCGTGACGGCGAGCATGCCCTCGGCGCCGAGCGACAGCAGCACGAGGTCGACGCCGCGCTCGATCAGCGAACGCGCGCCGTCGACCGGGTCGGTGATGCCGGTAGCCTCGACGAGCTCGGCCGCGTTGGGCTTGAGGACGGATGCTCCGGCATCCGCCGCGTGCAGCAGAGCGGGCCCCGACGTGTCGACGATCACCGGTACACCGGCATCCCGGGCCGTGCCGATCAGCAGGGGCAGCAGCGTCTGCGGCGCCCCGGGCGGCAGGCTGCCCGAGATCACGAGCACGCGCGCGCCGGGAAGCGCATCGACGACCTCGCCCAGCATCGCAGCCCACTCGGGGTCGGAGGGGTTCACGCCCCGCTCGTTCACGATCGTCGTGTCGCCGAGGGTCTCGTCGACCAGCGCGATGCTCTGCCGCGTGGCTCCGACCACGGTGACCAGGCGATGGGGCACGCCGCTGGCCCCGAGCTCTGCGGCGAGCTCGACACCGCTGCGACCGCCGGCCGTCGACACGGCGAGCACCGAGGCGCCCTGCGCGTGGGCGACCCGGGCGACGTTCAAGCCTTTGCCGCCGGCACGCACCGCACCGGCATCCGCTCGGTGGGTCTCGCCGAGGGTCAGTCGCTCGACGTGCCAGGTGAGGTCGAGCGCGGGGTTCGGGGTGACGGTGAGGATCATGCCAGCTCCCTCGCGCGCAGCGCCGCGCCCAGGATGCCGGCATTGCCCGACAGCTCCGCCGGCACGAGCTCAGGAAGGCGATGGAAGCTCAGACGCTCCGCCAGTCGTGCCCGCAGCTCGTCGAAGAGCGCTCCCCCGGCGCGGGAGAGTCCACCACCGATCACGATCGCCTCGGGGGCGATGACGGCGGTGAGCTGCGCGAGGGACAGGGCGAGGGCGTCGAGCGCCGAGTTCCAGATCTCGGAGGCGACGCGGTCGCCGGCCGCCGCGCGGGCGATCACGTCCTTCGCGCCGTCAGGGCTGATTCCGGTCGCCTCGCGATAGCGGCGAGCGATGGCGCCGGCAGACGCGACGACCTCGAGGCACCCGCGCGCACCGCACGCGCACACCGGTCCGTCGGCGATCGGCGAGTGGCCGATCTCGCCCGCGTAACCGCCGGCGGTGTACGGCTCGCCGCCCACCAACAGGGCGCCCGCGATGCCCGTGCCGATGACCAGCACGACGGAGTTCGAGTAGGCGCGGGCGCCGCCGAGGCGGTGCTCGGCCCAGCTCGCCGCCCGCACGTCGTGATCGAACGCGACGGGCAGACCGAGCTTCTCCGACGCGAGGTCGCGCAGCGGCGAGTTCCGCCAGCCGAGATTGCTCGCGAAGACGCCGAGGCCGGCCTCCGCGTCGACGATCCCCGGCACCACGAGTCCTGCCGCCTGCGGCACGACACCTGGGTGGTCGGCCCGCAGTTCAGCGGCGAGCACGCCCAGGCGCTCGATCAGCACCTCCGTGCGGTCGCCCTCGGCGACGGGGGTCGGCGTGCGGCGGAGGCCGAGAGCCGTGCCGTCGGCATCGAACAGCGCCGACTTGATGTCGGTGCCGCCCACGTCGAACGCCAGCACCGGCGCGCCGTGACCGAGCGGGCGCGCGGCGGCGAGCCGCTCGCCCGACGCGTCGCTCACGACATCGGCGATGCTCGCGGCATCCTCAGTGCTGGTCATCGATCGCTCCGCTGGTGGGTCGGGTCATGCATCCAGGATGACGGATCGCGTGAGGTTGCGCGGCTGGTCGGGGTCGAGCCCGCGGGTGACGGCCCTGTCGAGGGCGACGCGGTGCAGGCGCACGAGGTCGGCGAGCGGGTCGACCGGATGCTGCACGAAGCGGGCTCCGGTGGCCTCGACCTGCGCGGCCAGGCCTTCGGGCGCCTCGCCGAACTGCCAGGTGACGCGGCCGGGGGCGGCGATCGCGATCGGACCGTGGCGGTACTCCATCGACGGGTACGACTCGGTCCACGACTGCGACGACTCGCGCATCTTCAGCGCGGCCTCGTGCGCGAGGCCGACCGTCCACCCACGGCCGAGGAACGAGTACTGCTCGGCGTCGCGGAGCTCGTCGTCGTAGTCCGCCGTGAGCACGGCGGCCGCATCGGCGATCGCGCCGGTGAGGTCTTCACCGAGCGAGGCACGGAAGAGTGCCAGGGCCGTGGTCGCGAAGCGGGTCTGCACGACCGACTTCTCATCGGCGAAGGGCAGCAGCACGGCGTCGTCGACGAGCGAGACGAGCGGCGATGTCTCGTCGCCGATCACGCCGATCGTGGGCACGCGGCCCTTGATGCGCTCGACCAGCTCGAGCACCTCGGTCGTCGTGCCCGAGCGCGTCAGTGCGACGACCGCGTCGTAGCCGCGGTCGACGAACGACTCGGATGCGGCGAACGCATCGGTCTCGCCCTGGCCCGCGGTCTCGCGGAGGAACGCGTAGGACTGCGCCATGAACCACGAGGTTCCGCAGCCGACGACGGCGATGCGGGCTCCGGATGCCGGGAGCAGCGCCTGCGCGTCGCGGAGATCCGCCGCGCGGGCCCAGGTCTCGGGCTGCGAATTCAGTTCTTCGCGCATGTGTGCGCCGGGCAGAAGTTCGGTCATGTCGGGCCCTCCGGACCAGATGTTGCAACTTTGTGATTGTTTAGCGGCTTATTCGATCATAGTATGTCGACATTAGGAATCGTTGCAAGGTTCCTCTTGATTTGTTTATTCTCCTGACAAATAATCGAACAAGTTCCACCGCCCCTCCGGAGATCCGGTCCATGGAGGGTTCCTCGAGCCGACCCGGCTTGAACCGATCGTCCCGCCACCGGGGGAGGCGATCACACGCACCGTCGCGTGCTGTGCTTGCGACTGTGCACCACCTACACAGTGAGGAATGCAATACACATGAAGAAGTCACTGCGATTCGGTGCTGTCGCTCTTGCGGCCACCGCCACGCTCACGCTCGCTTCGTGCGGGTTCGGCGGCTCGACAGGAGGCGGCGGAGACGCCGAGGGCGAGACGACGCTCAACCTTCTGGTCCCCAGCTACTCCGACGCCACCAAGGGCCTGTGGGAAGACGTGATCGAGGGTTTCGAGAAGGAGAACCCTGACATCACGGTCGACCTCGAGGTGCAGTCGTGGGACAACCTCGAGAAGGTCGTCTCCACCAAGATCCAGGCCGGCGAGGCTCCCGACATCTACAACGGCGGTCCGTTCGCCGGATTCGTCGGCGACGAACTGCTCTACCCGGTCGAAGACGTCGTCTCGGAGGAGACCTACTCCGACTTCCAGGACGCGTTCCTCGCGAACGCCGAGGTCGACGGCACGGCCTACGCCCTGCCGCTGATCGCATCGGCCCGTGCGCTGTTCGTCAACAACGCGCTGCTCGAGCAGGCCGGCGTCGAGGCTCCGACGACCTGGGACGAGCTGCTCGACGCTGCGACCAAGGTGTCGGCACTCGGTGGCGGCGTGGCCGGCTACGGCATGCCCCTCGGCTCCGAAGAGGCTCAGGCCGAAGCGGCCGTGTGGCTGTGGGGCGGCGGCGGATCGTTCGGCGACGCGTCCGAGATCACGATCGACACCCCCGAGAACCTCGAAGGCGCCGAGCAGATCAAGAAGATGATCGACGCCGGTGCGACGCAGGCCGACCCCGGCTCGACGCAGCGTTCGCCCCTGATGGACATCTTCATCCAGGGCAAGATCGGCATGCAGGTCGGCCTGCCGCCGACGGTCGGCCAGATCGAAGAGGGCAACCCCGAGCTCGACTACTCGATCGTCCCGATCCCGACGAAGGACGGTTCGCCCTTCACCCTCGGCGTCATGGACCAGCTGATGGCCTTCCAGAACGACGGCGACAAGCAGGAGGCGATCACCGCCTTCTTCGACTACTACTACTCGGCAGACGTGTACGTGCCGTGGGTGCAGGCAGAGGGCTTCCTGCCCGTCACCAAGTCCGGTGCCGAGCAGCTCGCCGGTGAGGAGGCGCTCGCGCCGTTCCTCGAGGTCCTGCCCGACGCGCAGTTCTACCCGTCGACGAACGAGAAGTGGTCGGCCACCGACGGCGCCTTCAAGTCGCTGTTCGGCCAGCTGCAGTCGAAGCCGGCCCAGGACGTCCTGGCCGAGATCCAGGCACAGGTCGACGCGGGCTGAGCCCCGCAGACGGAGAGGTTCGGGTATCCCATGAGCCAGACGAAAGAATCCTCGAACCTCGCGGGGGCGGCCACCGGCCGCCCCCGCACCCCGGGCCGCCGATCGGGCGCCGCCCGCGGCAAGCCGGGAGGGAAGGACCTGCTCCAGGCGCTGCCCTGGATCGCGCCCGCCCTGCTCCTCATCATCGGCGTGGTCCTGTTCCCCGCCGGGGTGATGTTCTTCAACTCCACCCGTGACATCTCGCTCTCGGGCCTCGACAAGGGCTCGGTCGGCTTCGACAACTTCGTGACCGTGTTCACGTTCGCCGAGTTCTGGCCGATCATGTTCCGCACGATCATCTGGGTCGTCGCGGTGGTGACCTTCACCGTGATGATCTCGCTCGGGCTCGCGCAGATCCTCAACAAGGCCTTCCCCGGTCGCCAGATCGTCCGCATGGCCGTGATCGTGCCCTGGGCGGCATCCGTCGTGATGACGACGATGGTCTTCTACTACAGCCTCGAGCCGTACTTCGGCGTCTTCAACAAGTTCCTCTACGACATCGGGCTCGCAGACGACGCGGTCGGCTACGGCTGGACCAAGAACCCGGCCACCGCCTTCGCCTGGTCGATCGTGATCGCGATCTTCGTCTCGCTGCCGTTCACGACCTACACGATCCTCGCGGGCCTCCAGACGGTTCCGGCCGACACCCTCGAAGCCGCGAAGATGGACGGCGCCGGCGCGACCCGCACCTACTGGACGGTCGTCGTGCCCCAGCTGCGCAGCGCCCTCGCCGTCGCGATCCTCATCAACATCATCAACGTCTTCAACTCGCTGCCGATCCTCAAGGTGATGACCGGGTCGATCCCCGGATACGGCGCCGACACGATCATGACGATGATCTTCAAGTACATCGAGCTGCAGAAGAAAGTCGACGTCGCGAGCGCACTCTCGGTCGTCGCCTTCCTCATCGTGATCGTGATCGTCGCGATCTACGTCAAGGCCGTCAAGCCCATGAAGGAGGTCTGATCATGACCCTGACCGAGACCGCCCTCGTCACCACCGCGGGCGATGACGCCGCCCCTCGCATCCCCGGACGCAAGCGCCGCTACACCGAGGACCAGGTCACGCTTCCCCGCGTCATCCTGCGCATGGCAGCCGGCATCCTGGTGCTCGCGATCTTCGTGCTGCCGTACCTGATCATGTTCTTCGGCTCCGTGAAGACGAAGTCGCAGATCCGCTCGGTCGACCCGACGTACCTGCCGATCGAGTGGCACTGGGAGAACTACATCTCGATGTGGTCGACCCCCGAGACGCCGCTGCCCTACAACCTCATCTCGACGATCATCATCGCCGTGTTCGCGACGCTGCTCGTGCTGCTGGTCTCGCTGCCCGCGGCCTACTACACCGCCCGCTTCAAGTTCCCCGGGCGCATGGTCTTCCTGTTCCTGGTGATCGTGACGCAGATGCTGCAGCCGGCCGTGCTCACCTCGGGCCTGTTCCGCCAGTTCACGGTGCTCGGACTCAGCGACACGTGGGCAGCGATGATCTTCATCAACGCCGCGTTCAACCTGTCGTTCGCGGTGTGGATCATGCACTCGTTCTTCGCGGGCATCCCGAAGGAGATCGACGAGGCCGCCCAGATCGACGGCGCGGGGCGCTTCACCGTGCTGTTCAAGATCAACCTGCCGCTCGTCTGGCCGGGCATCGTGACGGCCATCGTCTTCACGTTCGTCGCCTGCTGGAACGAGTTCGCCGCATCGCTCGTCATCCTCTCGACCGACAAGAACCAGCCGCTCTCGGTCGCATTGACCAAGTTCGTCGGTCAGTACGAGACGAGCTGGCAGTACGTGTTCGGCGTCTCGATCGTCGCGATCCTGCCCGTCGTCATCCTGTTCATGCTCATCGAGAAGCGCCTCGTCGGCGGCCTGACCGCCGGCAGCGTCAAGTAGACCTCGGGCCCGTCGCGGGGCGTCCGGTTCGCAGTTCGTGCCGCCGGGCGCACCCGCGAGCGGCACGAACTGCGACGGGAACCTCGACTCTGACGCCTACCGCGCAGGCAGCTCGACCCCGGTCGCGTCAGCGAGGGCCGCGAGGAGCCGCTCCTGGAAGGATGTGTCGTCGACGGCCGGGTGGGGTGTGCGCCGCTCGCCGTGGTGCCAGTATCCGCCGGTGACGTCGAGACGCGGCTCGGTCGCGAGGCGCTCCTGCGTCTCATGCCCGAGATCGAAGTCGTCGGGGGCGCCGGCACCGCCCATCTTCGTCGGCACCCATCCAGGATCCACCGAGTCGGCCGCGACGCGAGGCGCCCACCGTCGGGCGACCGCCGCCGACAGAGCCGTGACGAACAGCTTGCTGTCGGAGTAGCTGGCCGTCGTCCGCGAGCCGTCCCAGTCGAGCTCTGTGAGATCGGTCGAGCCGCCGCGATGCATCCCGCTGCTGAGGTAGACGTGACGTGTGGGCGTGCGCAGCAGCGCGGTGAGCAGGTAGGGACTGACCACGTTGACGGGCAGGATGCCGGACCCCGAGATGACACCGGCGTTGTGGATGACCGCGTCGACCTCCGCTCCCCCGTTCAGCTCGTCGGCGACATCCCTGACGGCGCGGCGATCCGTGAGGTCGGCGATGACGAGATCGGCACCGCGATCCGTCAGCGATGACACGGCGGCTGCTCGATCCGCGCTGCGCGCATGGACGATCACCCGATGGCCCTGGTCGAGAAGTGCGGCGGCCGTCGCGCGGCCGAGACCGTCCGTGGAGCCCGTGACGAGGATGCGTGTCATGACCCCATCCTCTCGCGATGCTCAGCATCCTCTCCACCGACAGGAACCGACCGCTCCCGGTACTCTGGCACGGTCGACTCCGCCATCCGGCGCGGTGAGACGGGGGGGATCACATGACCTGGCAGGATGCGGGGCGCGTCGAGAGGCGGCCGACGGAAGACGCTCACCCCGGGTGGGGGTGGGGCGTGGTGCTGGTGCCCGTGGCCGTCGGACTCGCGGCTCTCGGGCTGTTCTTCATCCGTGAGCTCGACCCCGGGATGGGCACCGTGATCGGCGTCGCGCTCATCGCCTGGGCCGTGTCTCTCGCGATGCCGTTCTTCGTCATCGCCTGGTATGCCGTGCAGGCTGCGTGGAAGGCATCACGCGAAGAGCGCGGGCAGACGTTCGCCGCACCGTCGCACGCGCTGCGGCGCATCGGGTTCGGCATGCGCTGGAGCTTCCGCGCACGCGGCACGCTCTTCAATCCCGCGTCGTACGTCGGACCCGACCTGCCGATGCTCGTCGTGGGCAAGGTGGTGCACATCCTCGCGATCGTCGTCCTGGTGATCGCCGGGCTCGTCGCCGCTCTCGTCGGGATCGCCTCGCGCTGAGCGGGATCCCGCACCCTCCGATGCGTCGTTGCCGATCCGCGAATCAGGATGCCGGAACGGATGCCGCGCGCAGCTGCGCGGGACTCCAGCGGACCCCGAGCGCGCTCGACAGCGCCACCTGTGCGACCCCCGTCGAGATCGACGCGTCGGCATCCGCGAAACGCACCGGAACGTTCGCGGTGCCCGTCGCCGTGTAGTCGATCTCCGCCTGCACGAGGCCGAGGAACGGGTCTCCGAGCGCGCGCGCCGGCCCCCCGATCACGACCTCGGCCGCGTCGAGCACTGCGGCGATGAGCTTGATGGTGCGCGCGAGTGCGCGTGCGCCCTCAGCCAGCTTCTCTTCATCGGCAGACGCGGCCAGCGCGGTGATCGCCTCGTCATCCATGGCGTCATCGAAGTCGTCGCCCAGCATCGCCGTCATCGACGACGCCGATTCCAGGCATCCCTGGCGTCCGCAGCGACACACGCGCGCATCCTCGCCGAACTGCACCTGGACGTGACCGATCTCGCCCGCGCGGTCTCGTGGGCCCGGTGCGAGCTCGCCGTCGAGAGTCACCGCCGCACCGATCCCGGTGCCGATGTGGATGAACAGCCGGTATCCGGACGACTCATCCTCTCGGGCCGCTTCGGCGATCGCTTCGGCATCGACGTCGTTCACGAGAAGGACGGGAACCGAGAGCAGGCGCTCGAAGCGCTCGGCGAGCGGCACGTCGGTCCATCCGAGCTGCACGCTCTCGAACACGCGGCGGCCGTCTGTCGTTCCGGGAAGCTGCACGCCCGCGACGAGCAGCCGTCCGGCGTACTCGGCGGCGATCTCCGTCAGCGCAGCGTCGAGCATTCGCACCCGTGATTCATCGGAGAACGCGACTCGCCGCGTCTCGACCTCGGTGCCGTCGAGCGCGACCAGAGCGATGCGCGCATCGGTCGGTCGGATCACGAGCACCAGGATGACGTGATGCTCGGCCTCGATGCTCAGCGTGGTCGCGCGTTTGCCGCCCGTGCTGGCGGCCTGCTCGCCGTCGACGACCAGCCGCAGTTCGATGAGCTCGGCGACCAGCGACGAGGCCGTCGCCGCGGTCAGGCCGGTGGCTCGGGCGATCCCCGCCCGGGTCTCGGAGCCCGGGTTGCGGAAGACCAGCTGCAGCGCACGGCGCAGGTTCGCGCGGCGGACCGAGGCCTGGGTGTCGAGTGCGTCATCGCCGTTCAGCATGGTGCCGGTCCCGGTGCAGGAATCAGTTGACAGACCTGGTGGTTCTGCGTACCCTCGGTCATAGTTTATTCAATAAACTTAGTTCGGTCCCCGGGCGAGTGAGTGCTGCACACACTGTCACTCGCTCGGAAGGCCGGATCATCGTCCTTCGGCGGCTTCGGTGTGATGGCGGATCACTTCGGCCACGACGAAGTTGAACCACTTCTCGGCGAACTCCGGATCGAGATGCGCCTGCTCGGCGAGTGCCTTGAGCCGCGCGACCTGCTGTTCCTCGCGACCCGGATCGGATGCCGGCATCTCGTGCTCGGCTTTGAGCTGACCGACCTGCTGCGTGGCGCGGAAGCGCTCGGCGAGCATGAAGATGAGTGCGGCGTCGATGTTGTCGATGCTCGAACGCAGTCGGAGGAGTTCAGCTCGGGGGTCTTCGGCGGCGGTCATGCCCCCTACTCTACGGAAACACGCGGCAGAACGACCCCACCCTGAAGGGGGGATGCCTCCCGGATGGACCCGCGCTCGGCCGCTATCGTGAGCACATGAGCCGAGAAGAGCAGGACCCGTCGAAGAGCGCGTCTGCTGCCGCATCCGAACCCTCCTCGGCACCCGACGTCGCAGCGTCGATCACCGAAGCATCCGCCGACACTCCGGGGTCCGCGAGCTCCCCCGCAGAAGACACCACCGTTCCGGCGATCTCCCCGCCCACGCCGAAGACGTCGCCGGCAGTTCGTCACGGGGTCGTCGAGCCGATGACTCCGAGCCGCTCGTTCTGGACGCGCATCGACCGGCCTTTCGTGTTCGGATTCCTGGTGACGATCGGCGGCCTCGCCGCCATCGTGCTCGGTCTGGCCGTCGCGAACCTGTCGACCGTGCTCATCTACATCGCTCTGGCACTGTTCGCCGCCCTGGGCCTCGACCCCACCGTGCGCTTCCTCGAGCGGCGCGGGCTGTCTCGCGCCATCTCGGTGGTCGTCGCGATCCTCGGGCTCGTGGTAGTGGCGGGTCTCGTCGTGTGGATGGTGCTGCCGGTCGTGATCGACCAGGTCGCGAGCTTCGTGAGGTCGGTGCCGGGGATGATCCAGGAGTTCACCCGCAGCGACATCTACGCGACGCTCGACGCCCAGTTCGGCGACCAGTTCCAGGACCTCGTCGCCGATGTGCAGACGTTCCTCACCGACCCGGGAAACATCGCCGCGATCGGCGGAGGAGCGCTGCAGGTCGGCGCCTCGATCGCCAACGCCATCTCGGGCATCATCGTGGTGCTCGTGCTCACGCTCTACTTCGTCGCGACACTGCCGTCGATCAAGTCGGGGATGCTCCGTCTCGCTCCCGCACGTGACCGCGCTCGCGCAAGCGACATCACCGAGCAGATCACCGATTCCGTAGGCGCCTACGTGATGGGAATGGTCGTGCTCGCGTTCTGCAACGCCGTGCTCGCTTTCCTGCTCTATCTGTTCCTGGGCCTGCCTTTCCCGCCGCTCATGGCGACGGTCGCGTTCTGCATCACGCTGATCCCGCTCGTCGGATCGGTGATCTTCTGGATCATCGGCACGAGCCTCGCCCTGTTCACGAACCCTGTGGCAGCGCTCGTCTTCGCCCTCATCTACCTCGTGTACATGCAGATCGAGGCCTACGTCATCACCCCGCGCGTCATGAACAAGGCCGTCGCCGTTCCGGGTGCCCTCGTCGTGATCGGCGCCCTCGCCGGCGGCACGCTGCTCGGCCTGCTCGGCGCTCTCGTGGCGGTGCCGGTCGCGGCATCCATCCTCATCGTGATCAAACAGGTGCTGATACCCCGGCAGGACGCCAGGGTCTAGGCAGTACCTGGACGCAGAAGTGCCCGGCCCCCTGAAGGGCCGGGCACTTCTGTGAGGACGACTCGGGTCAGACGAGGTCGTTGTCAGCGAGCCACTTCTTCGCGATGTCCGCGGAGGACTGCTCCTCGACCGTGCTGAGCACGTTGAGGGCGACGAGCTCCTCGCCGGTCAGCTTGGCGCTGATGGCGTTGAGGACATCGGAGACGTCGTCGGCGATGTCGCTCGAGACGATCGGCACGACGTTCGACGAGATGATCAGGTTCTCGGGGTCTTCGAGAGCGACGATCTCCTCGGTCTCGAAAGCCGGGTCGGCGGTGTAGATGTCGGCGACCTGGATCTGGCCGGCGAGCAGCGACTCGAGCGTGGTCGGGCCGGTGGCCGAGAACGTCAGGTCGACGCCGTAGACCTCTTTGGCCTTGGCCGGGCTGTACGGACGCTGCTCGAACTCCGGAGCCGCACCGATCGTGACCTCGGAGGTCACCTTCGAGAGGTCGCCGATCGTCTTCAGGTCGTTCTCCTCGGCGAAGCTCTTCAGCACCGTGTAGGAGTCCTGATCGGTCGCCTCGGCGAAGTCGAGAGCGGTCAGGCTCTCGGGAAGGGCCTCCTGCAGCGCCGCGTAGACGTCGTCAGGGCTGGTGACGTCGACCTCGTCATCCGAGATGTACTCGAGCAGGCTGCCCGTGTACTCGGGGAAGACGTCGATGTCGCCCGACTCGACATCCGGCATGTACGCGTCACGCTGGCCGATGCTGAGCTGCTTCTCGACGTCGAAGCCGGCGGCCTCGAGCGCCTGGGCGTAGATCTCGGCGATGATCTCGTTGGAGTAGTACGCCTGCGAGCCGACGACGATCGTGTCGCCGCTGCCCGAGCTCTCACCGGAGTCGGACGGCTCGTCGAGCGGATTGCTCGACGAGCAGGCGGACAGGGCGAGTGCAGCCGCGGCGACAAGACCGACGGCGAAGACAGAGCGCTTGCCTCGTGCTGTGAACATGGACTTCCTCTTTTCTGGAACTGCTGTGGGGGACTGCTGCTGTGTGGAACTGCTGCTGTGTGGAACTGCGCGGTAGGGACGGAGGAGCCGGTGCGCGATCAGGCCGTGGCCGGAGCCGCGGCGGGAGCGAGGTCGCGCGACCGGCGACGGGTGGGACGGCCGGCACGGAGCCCCGCCGGCACCGCGGCGTGCTGGGCTGCGGCGAGGATCAGGTCGACGAGCAGCGCCAGCGTGGCCACGAGGATCGCCCCGGCCAGCACCTGATCGAACTTCTGCAGGGGAATGCCCTGGATGATCGGCCAGCCGAGGCCGCCGAGATTCACGTAGGCGGCGATCGTGACGGTCGCGATGACCTGAAGGAGGGCTGAGCGGAGGCCGCCGACGAGCAGAGGCAGTCCGAGCGGCACCTCGACCTTCCAGAAGATCTGCCAGCCGGTCATGCCCATCGCCTTGGCCGAATCGATCACGCGGCGATCGATCGCCTCGAGCCCCGTATACGCGCCGGCGAGCAGCGAGGGGATCGCGAGCAGAACGAAGGTGATGATGGCCGCCTGCGGCACACGCAGCACGCCGAGCAGGAGGACGAGCAGGATCATCAGGCCGAACGCGGGAATCGCTCGCGCCGCGCCGGAGATCGCGACCGCGACCTCGCGTCCCTTGCCCGTGTGGCCGATCAGCCAGCCGATCGGCACCGCGATCACCGCGGCGATCAGCACCGAGATCACCGTCAGGGCGAGGTGCTCGGCCAGCAGCTTCGGCAGCGCGTAGTTTCCCGTCCACTGCTCGGGAGCGAGCATCCAGGCGAAGGCCTCGGCGAAGAGATTCATGCCGGGGCCCCCAGCGCGATCGGGCGAGACGCGACCTTCTTCGAGGCGGCGCGAGTCCACGGCATCAGCGCGCGACCGATCAGCAGCAGGATCAGATCGATCACGAGGGCGATGATGACCACGGCGACGACGCCCGCGAACACCTCGGCGATGATGCGCCGGTCGAGGCCGTTCGTGAACAGGTAGCCGAGGTTGGTCACGCCGATCAGGATGCCGACCGTGGCGAGCGAGATGGTGCTGACGGCCGTCACGCGGAGTCCGGCGAGGATCACCGGACCGGCGAGCGGGAACTCCACCGCCCAGAATCTGCGGAAGGCGGCGAAGCCCGTCGCCGTCGCCGCCTGGCGCACATCGTCATCGACCGAATCGAGACCGTCGGAGACCGCGCGCACCAGGATCGCGATCGCATAGATCGTGAGCGCGATGACGAGATTCGACTCGCTCCGGGCCGAATACCCGGCGACCGAGGGCAGCAGGATGAGCAGCGCGAGCGACGGGATCGTGTAGAGCAGACCGGTGAGCACGATGATCGGGCCGCGCACCAGGCGGAAACGCCACGCGACCCAGCCGAGCGGGAGCGACAGCACGAAACCGAGCACGATCGGGATGATGCTCTGACGCAGATGCACCAGAGTCAGATCGAGGATCAACCCGAGGTTGTCGGTGACCCAGTTCACGCGCCCTCGCCCTGCACAGCGCCGAGAGCGGCGGCATCCGGCCCCGCCAGGGGACCGTCGGACGTCTCGGCCGCCGCGACGATCGCGCCCTGCGTGCGCCCCTCGGAGTCGACCACGACGGTGCCGTGCGGGGTCTCTTTGAGGTGCAGGGCCCGACGCCCACGGTCGGCTCCGATGAACGAGGCGACGAAGTCGTCTGCCGGGTTCTCGATGATCTCGCTCGGGCTGCCCACCTGCACGATGCGCGCGCCCTTGTCGAGGATCACGACCTGATCGCCGAGCAGGAAGGCCTCGTCGATGTCGTGGGTGACGAACACGACGGTCTTGTCGAGTTCGTGCTGCAACCGCAGCGTCTCCTGCTGCAGGTCGGCGCGCACGATCGGGTCGACGGCGCCGAAGGGCTCGTCCATCAGCAGGATGTTCGGATCCGCCGCAAGACCGCGGGCCACACCCACACGCTGCTGCTGACCGCCCGAGAGCTGACTGGGATACCGGTCGGCGAGTGACTGGTCGAGTCCGACCGTCTTGAGCAGCTCACGCGCGCGCTCGTGCGCCGGCCCCTTCTTCACGCCGGTCAGACGCAGCACGGTGGCGACGTTGTCGATCACCGTGAAGTGCGGCATCAGGCCGGAGTTCTGCATGACGTAGCCGATGCGGCGGCGCAGGGCGACGGGGTCGCCGCCGAGCACGCTCTCGCCGTCGATCTCGACCTCGCCCGAGGTCGGCTCGACCATGCGGTTGATCATGCGCAGCAGAGTGGTCTTGCCGCATCCCGAGGATCCGACGAACACCGTCGTCTTGCGGGACGGCAGCACCAGGCTGAAGTCCTTCACGGCGGTCGTGCCATCGGGGAACTGCTTGGTGACGTTGCGGAACTCGATCACGATTTACTACTCTCCGGTCGATCGATCGACGAGGCGCGCATCAGCGCCTCGACTGCGGCATACAGAGGTCATGCAGAGACCTCGACCCGCGGGTCGAAGGCGACGAAGCCCGAGAAGTCCTTGCCCACACGGTCGAAGGCGCTCGGATACGGCGTCGGATACGACCAGGCGTAGTCGGTGTGCAGCTCGCCACCGGCCTGGACGGAGAAGTACTGGGCGGCGCCCTTCCACGGGCATGTGTACGGAGTGGGGCTCTCGACGAGCACGCCCTCCGTGATGGATGCCGGCGGGAAATACCAGTTTCCCTCGATGCGCGCGAGATCGCTCTCGTCGGCTTCGGCGATGACGGTTCCTGCGAGTACAGCCTTCATGGTCCTGCCTCCTCGGATGTGTGTTCGAGCGTATAAGAGGTGTGCGACATTCGCCCGGGGTTGTGCCGGAGGTTGTCAATGTGGGAAACAATCCTGCTCCGGGCGCGCCGATCGCGCCAGTCTCTCGTCGGTTGTTCGGAGCGGATGCTGAAACGGATGGGCCGCGCGGCGTCCGTCGTCGGCATCCGTCCGATGGGCTCAGGCCGAGTCCCTCCCGTAGGACTCGAGCAGCCGCAGCCAGATCTCGCTGATCGTCGGGTACGCCGGAACGGCGTGCCACAGGCGGGCGATCGGCACCTCGCCGACGATCGCGACCGTGGCCGTCTGCACGAGCTCGGCGACCTCGGGGCCGACGAAGGTCGCTCCGATGATCACGTCGCGCTCCTTGTCGATCACGAGGCGGGCCTGCCCCTCGAAGCCGTCCTCGTAGAGACTCGCGCCGGCGACAGAACCCAGGTCGTAATCGACGACGGCGACGTCGGTTCCGGCCTTGCGGGCCTCTGCCTCGGTATGCCCGACCGAGGCGACCTCGGGGAACGAGAAGGTCACCTGAGGGGCGCCCGCGCCGTCCGCGGTGGCGACGTGACGACCCCAGGCCGCATCGTCGACGTCCTCGCCCTTGGCGCGCGCCGCGATCACGTCGCCCGCTGCTCGCGCCTGATACTTGCCCTGGTGCGTGAGCAGCACACGACCGTTCACATCGCCGACCGCATAGAGCCAGTCGGATCCGGGAACACGCAGCGTGTCGTCGACCGTGATCCAGCGACCGGGCTCGAGACCCGCGACGTCGAGGCCGATGTCGCCGCTGCGAGGAGACCGCCCGGTCGCCACGAGGACCTCGGCAGCGGTGACCGTCGACCCGTCGTCGAGCACGATCTCGACTCCCTCGTCGCCTCGCGTCACGCTGGTCGTGCCGGTGTCGGTGCGGACGTCGACACCGAGCTCCTTCAGCCCGGCCGCGACGCGCTCCCCGGCGAACGGCTCCATCGAACCCAGCAGACCGCTGCGGGCGATGATCGTCACCGTCGAACCGAGGGCCGCATAAGCCGTGGCCATCTCGACCGCCACGACCCCGCCGCCGATCACGGCCAGCGACTCGGGCAGCTCCTCTGCGCTGGTCGCCTCGCGGCTGGTCCAGGGGGACGAGTCGCGCAGGCCCTCGATGGGCGGGATCACGGCATCCGATCCGGTGCTGATCGCGACGGCGTGGCGGGCCCGGAGCACGCGGGTGCCGCCGTCGGCATCCGTCACCGTCACCTCGCGCTCACCCGTCAGACGACCGTGCCCGCGGGCGAGGTCGATGCCGGCGGAGTCGAGCCACTTCACCTGCCCGTCATCCGACCAGTTGCTCGTGAACGAGTCGCGGCGGTCGAACACCGCTCGCACGTCGAGCGACCCCGTCACCGCCTCGGCCGAGCCCTTGACCTTCTGCGCGGCTCGCAGCGCCTGGGCCGGACGCAGCAGCGCCTTCGACGGCATGCATGCCCAGTACGAGCACTCACCGCCGACCAGCTCGCTCTCGACGATGATCGCGGTCAGTCCGTTCTGCACGGCGCGGTCGGCGACGTTCTCGCCCACCGGCCCGCCGCCCAGCACGATCAGGTCGTAGTCGTCGGTCTTCTCAGCAGTCATGGGGTGCACCTCTCCGTCGCCCAGTCTTGCTCAAGTCCAACGTCGAGTCACGGGGTGGTTGTTCCGCGACGCGCCGTCGGGCGCGTTGCGACCTGAGTTGTGAACGTCCGGTCAGGCACCCCGAGGCGCCACCCGAGGAGCGAGCACCGCCGCGGCGAGCGCGATGATCCCCGCGAAAGCGAACACCGCGACGAACGGGTCGCCCACCCCCGCGAGGCCGGTGAACAGCACCCCGGCGATCGCGAGCGCGAGCGCGCTGCCGAACGAGTCGGCGACGGTCATCGCCGAGCTGTTGAAGCCCTGGTTCTCGGGTGCCGACATCTCGAGCGTCAGCGCGCTGGTCCGTGGGCTCATGAGCCCCATGCCCGCACCGGCGACGATCCAGGCGACGATGATCACGGCGACCGGCGCGGCGAGCACGGCGGCGACGAGCGCCAGCAGGACGCCTGCGACGACCAAGACCGTGCCGACCCGCACGGCCACCGCACTCGAGAGCCGGACGCCCAAGCGTCCCTGAAGGGTGGCGGCCGCCGACCAGGCCAGCGCCCCGCCGGTGAGGGAGAGCCCCGCGATGGTCGGCGACACCGCGTAGCGGTCGGTCAGCAGATAGGGGATGTAGACCTGAGCGCCGAAGAATCCGGCGGCGGCGAGCCCTCGCACGAGGAGCACGGAGGGAAGGCCGCGTCGGGCGCGGAGGGTTCCCGCGGGCAACAGCGCACGAACCGCGACGAGCGCCACGACGACCGCGACGACCGCGAGAACAGGACCCGCTCCCGGCACATCGCCCACCAGATTCAGCGCGAGCACGGCGACCGCCGCGAGCACCGACCATCCGATCCGCCCGAAGGCCCATGGCGTCGTCGCATCGCCGTCGCCGGAGAGGCCCCGGAGCGCGGGGACGACCATGAGCAGCGCCGGCACCACGAGGAACACGACGCCGAGGAAGACCCAGTGCCAGCTCCACAGTTCGGTGACGGCACCCGCCACGGTCGGCCCGATGAGCGACGGCACGACCCAGGCTGCGGCGAACCCCGCGAAGATCGCCGGATGCAGCTCGCGTGGATACACGCGGGCGACGACCACATAGAGCGCCACCATCAGGCCGCCGTTGCCGAGCCCCTGTGCGAAGCGTCCCGCGACGAGCACCTCCATGCTCGGCGCGAGTCCGGCGACGACCAGACCGAGGACGAACAGCGCCACCGACGCGTAGAGGGGGGCAACGGGTCCGCGGCGATCCGCCCAGTTGCCCGCGACCGCCATGCCGATCACACCGGTCGCGAGCGGACCCGCGAACGCGAGGGCGTAAAGGCGCTCGCCGGCGAGGTCGGCGCTCACCGCCGGCATGACCGTCGTGACGGCCAGGGACTCGAACGCTCCGAGGAACACGAGCGCGCACGCGCCGATCGTGATCCATGCGTAGGTGCCGCTCAGGATGCCGGTGCGGGCGGTGGCGGTCGGAACCGCACCCGTGTCGATAGTCATAGGCTCGACCGTAAAACCTCAACAATGGTTGAGGTCAAGCCGCGAACGGCGGGCGCGTCAGCGAACCGGCAGGATGTGCGTCGGCGCCGGGGCCTGCGCGAGGTGGCGTATGCCGAGCGGCGCGCCCGTGCGCTCGTCGAGGTCGATCAGCGCGACGGTGTCGGAGCGCTGCCCCGCGACCAGCAGCTTGCCCTCGTGCACGACGTGATGACGCGGCCAGTCCACGCCCGAGTCGGCGAGGGCGATCGACTCGAGAGCCTCGCCTCCCCCGCGCACGCGGAGCGCGGCGATCGTGTTGCTGCCGCGCAGGGCCGTGTAGAGGAACTGCGCGTCACGGCTGCGGGCGAGTTCGGCGGGGAAGTCCACGCCGATCTCGGCGATCGGGCTCGCGAGCACCGACGACACGACAGCCCACGTGCCGTCGCGCCCGGCGCCGAGAGTGAACACCTCGCACGAGTACTCGGTCACCACGTGCAGGTGGCCGCTGGGGTGCACGACCATATGCCGGGGGCCTGTGCCGACGGGCAACACGACCTCGTGATCGAGCACCAGGCCACCCCCGGTGGGTCGCCAGATCCGCACCAGGTCGAAGCCGAGATCGGTGGTCGCGATGCGCCCGTCCGCGAGGAAGGCTGCCGAGTGCGCGTGCGATGCGCGCTCCTCACCCGTCGCGGTGAGCTCGCCGGGGTACGGATCGGATGCCGCGGCCGCGACGCCCGCCGGAGGCGCCGCCTCGAGCGGCTCGCCGAGGAGAGCGGCACGCAGCTCGGCTGCCTTGTTCACGGCATCCGGCACCAGGCGGCCCTGCGCGTCGATGCCGATGCGGACGACCCGGCCGTCGCCGTAGCAGCTCGCGACGAGGAACGATCCGCTCGACGAGACCGCCACGTGGCAGACGCCGTCGCCCGCGGCGACCGGCTCACCGAGCGGCTTCAGCGTCGAGTCGCCGCTGCGCGCGAACGCTTGCACTCCGGCATCCCCTTCGAGCGCCGCGTAGACGACGTCGAGCGACGGATGCTGCGCCAACCACGACGGGGAGGGGGTCTGCGTGACCGCTCCCCGATACTCGAGTGCGGTGGGCGCGCTCTCGTCGCCCGCGAGCAGGCCGATGCCGTCGGCCGAGCCGTCCATCGCGGGTCCGTACCCGCCGAGCCAGAACCGGGTCATGTCAGCCTCAGTCGAGCAGGTCGTGACGCACGATGACCTGGTCGCGCTCGGGGCCGACGCCGATGACGGAGATGCGCGTGTTGCTCATGCCCTCGAGCGCGATGACGTAGTCCTGCGCGTTCTTCGGCAGGTCGTCGAACGTGCGTGCGGTCGAGATGTCCTCGCTCCACCCCGGGAAGTACTCGAGGATCGGCGTCGCGTGGTGGAAGTCGGTCTGGTTGACCGGCACCTCGTCGAAGCGCCGACCGTCGACGTCGTATGCGACGCAGACGGGGATCTGCTCGAGTCCGGTGAGGATGTCGAGCTTGGTGAGGACGAGATCGGTGATGCCGTTCACACGCGTCGCGTAGCGGGTGATCGGGGCGTCGTACCAGCCGACCCGGCGCGGACGGCCCGTGGTGGTGCCGAACTCGAAGCCGCGTGACCGCAGCCACTCGCCCTGCTCGTCGAACAGCTCGGTGGGGAACGGACCGGAGCCGACACGGGTCGTGTAGGCCTTCACGATGCCGACGATGCGGTCGAGCGCTCCGGGGCCGACGCCCGATCCGGTGGACGCGCCGCCCGCCGTGGCCGACGACGACGTGACGAACGGGTAGGTGCCGTGGTCGACGTCGAGCATGGTGGCCTGACCGCCCTCGAACACGACCACCTCATCGCGGCGCAGGGCCTCGTCGAGCAGGTATCCCGTGTCGGCGACCATCGGCCGCAGGCGCTCGGCGTACGAGAGCAGGTCTTCGACGACCTCGTCGGCGGTGATCGCGCGACGGTTGAAGATCTTCACCAGCAGGTGGTTCTTCTGATCGAGAGCGCCTTCGACCTTCTGGCGCAGGATGTTCTCGTCGAAGAGGTCCTGCACGCGGATGCCGACGCGGTTGATCTTGTCGGCGTAGGCGGGGCCGATGCCACGGCCGGTCGTGCCGATCATGCGCTTGCCGAGGAAGCGCTCGGTGACCTTGTCGAGAGTGCGGTGGTACTGGGTGATGATGTGCGCGTTGGCGCTCACCTTCAGACGGGAGACGTCGATGCCGCGGCCGCCGAGCGCCTCGAGCTCGCTGAAGAGCACCTCGAGGTCGATCACGACGCCGTTGCCGATCACCGGCGTGACGCCCGGCGACAGGATGCCGGACGGCAGCAGGTGCAGTGCGTACTTCTCATTGCCGACCACGACGGTGTGGCCCGCGTTGTTGCCGCCGTTGAACTTGACGACCCAGTCGGTGCGCTCGCCGAGCAGGTCGGTGGCCTTGCCCTTGCCCTCATCGCCCCACTGGACGCCGACGATAACGATTCCTGGCATGGGTATCCCCCTTGCTTTCGCCGGGTTTGCACCGGCTGATGAGCTGGCCCTCTTCGGGCGGCTCCATCCTATCGAAGGTCGTTCGCCGACCCTCCGGGCTGTGGGCGGCGGACGCTCTCGAACGGACTGCAGCAGCCCGTGGCGGAAAACGAGCGGATGCTGTCGCTCGGGCGCATCGCCGATGTCGGTGGCCGGTGCCAGGATCGAAGGATGCCGAAGACCGGTCGCGTGCGTCGCGACGACAGCCTGAACCCAACGAAGCCCCGCACACAGGGTCCACTCGTGCTTGTCGCCGCACTGGTGACGGTGGTGCTGTGGGCCTCGGCGTTCATCGGCATCCGCGGCGCCGGTCCGCACTTCGACCCGGGCGCGCTGGCGCTGCTGCGCATGGCCGTAGGAAGCGCCGTGCTCTCGATCATCGCGGTGCGCCACGGCATCCGTCTTCCCGACCGGAGGCACTGGTGGCTCGTCGCGGTCTGGGGCGTCGGGTGGTTCTGCGTCTACAACCTGGCCCTCAATGCCGCCGAGCGCACGCTCGATGCCGGCACGGCCGCGATGGTGGTCAACCTCGCGCCGCTCATGGTGGTGGTCTTCAGCGGGCTCTTCCTGCGTGAGGGCTTTCCGAAGCCGCTGATCATCGGCGCGCCGATCGCCTTCCTCGGTGTCGTCCTGATCGGCATGAACTCGTCGACGAGCGAGGGTCCCGACATCACCGGGCTGCTGCTCGCGCTGCTCGCGGCCGTGATGTACGCCGGATGCACTCTGCTGCAGAAGCATCTGCTCAGCGCGGGGTCCGACGCGACCACGCTGACGTTCCTCGGCGCGGTGGCCGGCACGGTCGCGCTGCTCCCGTGGGCAGGCAGCCTGGTCGGAGCACTGCAGACGGCCCCGCTCGGCTCGACGCTGTGGGTGGTGTATCTCGGCATCTTCCCGACGGCGATCGCGTTCACCACCTGGGCGTACGTCCTGCAGCGCAGCACGGCCGGCCAGACGTCGGCGACGACCTATGTCGTGCCCGCGATCGCGATCCTCATGTCGTGGGCGATCCTCGGTGAGGTGCCGACCCCGCTCATGTTCGTCGGCGGTGCACTGTGCCTGCTCGGGGTGCTCGTGACACGGATGAAGTGGGGACGCCGCGCCGCGTGACGTGACGGCATCGAGGCTAGCGTCAACCGGCATACTGACCGATAAAGTGTGCGCGGAGGCGAAATGACGACCTGGTGGCCCTACGCCCGACTGGCAGCAGCAGCGCTCGGACTCGCGGCGATCATCGCCCAGCTCGCACGCAGCGTCGAGAACGCTCTCGCGGCCACCACCGAGTGGGGCCAGCACCTGCCGACGGTCGCGGCGAACTTCCTCAGCTTCTTCACGATCCTGTCGAACCTGCTCGCGGCCATCGTGCTGATCGTCGCCGCGGTCTGGGCGCTGCGCCACCGTCACGACGAGGAGCGGGAGCCCGGCTGGCTCGCTGTCCTCCTCGTCTGCGTCAGCACGTACATGATCGTCACGGGCATCGTCTACAACACCCTGCTCCGCGGCGTCGAACTGCCCCAGGGCGTCACGGTCCCCTGGTCGAACGAGGTGCTGCACGTCGTCTTCCCGTTGTTCCTGCTGGTCGACCTGCTGTTCGCTCCGCGGCGGCGCGCGCTGCGCTGGCGTGCCGTGGCGATAGCGACGATCTTCCCCATCGTGTGGGTCGTCTACACGATGATCCGGGCGAATCTCATCATCGCCCCCGCCACCGGCGAGGCCTGGTGGTATCCGTACCCGTTCCTCAACCCCCACATCGTGCCGGGCGGCTATCTCGGGGTCGCCGGCTACATCGTCGGCATCGCCATCGCCATCATCGGCGTGGCCTGCGTGGTCGTCTGGGTGGGCCGCAAGCGCGGCGCCTCTCAGGACGTCGCCGACACGACGCACGCCGAGGAGTCCCCGCGCGCCCGAGGATGATGCGGCGAGAAGCCTGCCCCGAGGCGGAGCGGCTCACGCTGCGGCTATCGGGTTCCGCCCTCGGTCCTGAACGTCGCGAGCACCGGATCGCTCACGTGCTGAGGAGTCGTGGCCAGGGCCTCGCGCGGATCGAGGAGGCGAGTCGGAACACGGTCACCGCGAAGCTCCTCCCGCGTCGATGGTTCGAGTACGTAGAGACGAAGGGCGAGCCAGAGCAGTGTCCCGTCCAGCCCCAGCGCTGCCGGGTCGATGTCGATCACGCCGCGCCTGCGTGAGAAAGGATGACGCCACCGTTCCCGATAGCTCTGGGCGTCAGGACGAACACCCACCTTCAGAACCATCGAGTTGTTCATGCCGACGCCGAGGTCGATGCTTCGGATGTCGTCCCAGTGCACTTCGGCATCCAGGTGGAAGGTCGCGGATCCGAGTCCGCGGGGATGCAGGAACAGTCGCCGAGGCTGCCGCAGTGAGATCAGGTGACTGACGACAGGACCCAGCAGCAGCACGGCGACCAGTGCCCAGATGATGCGCCACACACCGCTGACGGTCGCCGCCACGACCGCGAAGGTCGACGCAGCGGCGAGCGCCGCGACCAGCGTCATCGCGGGCACGAGCTTCGATCCGGGGAGGAGGATCCCCCCGGGGACGCTCGCACTCGCCCGACTGATGTCCTCCGCGCTGACGCGCCGGCGAGAGAGCGTGGTGAGCCAGAGTGTCACCGCGATCACCCACCACAGCGAAGGGACAGCGATGAGCACGCCGATCATGGATCGCATGGACCCGGTGTCGTGCAGGTACGCCCAGGCGCAAGCAGAGGTGGCGACGGCCGCGAGGATCACGTTCAGCACGACCACGGCCACCCACAACGGTCGTCCGATCGAGTACTCGAGCGCACTGCGCGGCATCGTTCTGGGCTGCTTCATCGTTCCCGCATCATCCGAAGATCGAGTTCTCAGCTAAGCACGCGTCCGTCGCTCCGCCGATATACGCGTCGGGCCGGATCAGATCCCATGATGTCGAGTCACGGATGCCGTCCCCCCTGCGTGGCCCGCCGCCGCGCCATCCGCGCCGGGGCCGGAGCCGCGCCGGCCGATGCGGTTACGCTGGTCGACGGGGGGTCGTCGACGCGTCCCCCGTGGGAACGAGGAGACACACCGATGAACGAGCCCTACGCGCCCGGCCCCTCCGCAGGTTCGACGCCGCCGCCTCCGCCTGCGCCCTCCGCCCAGGCCGCCGCGCCGGCTCCTCCCGCTCCCGCGACCCGCGCCGAATCGTCGGCCCCCGCGGCCCCCGCGGCCTCCCCGTCGGCGAGCAGGAAGTCCGAAGCGCCGACGGACGCCGAGCTCCAGCGCGCGAGCGCCGTCCTGAAGACCGTGTCCGACGCATACTCGGCCAAGATGGTCGGCCAGGAGCGTCTGCGCATGAGCCTGCTGATCTCGCTGATCGCGGGCGGGCACATCCTGCTCGAGAGCGTTCCGGGTCTGGCGAAGACCACCGCGGCCAGCACCCTCGCCGACACCGTGAGGGCGCAGTTCAAGCGCATCCAGTGCACCCCCGACCTGCTGCCCAGCGACATCACGGGCAACCAGATCTACGACGCGGCGACCGGGTCGTTCCGCACCGTGCTCGGACCGGTGCACGCGAACTTCGTGCTGCTCGACGAGATCAACCGCTCGAGCGCCAAGACCCAGAGCGCCATGCTCGAGGCCATGCAGGAGCACCAGACCACGATCGGCGGCGAGGTCCACCACCTGCCCAAGCCGTTCCTGGTGATCGCGACGCAGAACCCGATCGAGCAGGAGGGCACCTACGAGCTGCCCGAGGCGCAGATGGACCGCTTCCTGCTCAAGGAGATCGTCGAGTACCCGAGTCCCGCCGAGGAGTTCGAGATCCTCGGCCGCATCGACTCGGGAGTGCTCGATCCCGACCGTCACGTCTCGAGCGCCATCAGCCTCGACGACGTGCACATGCTGCAGGACGTCGCGAGCCGCATCTACGTCGACCCCGCGATCCGCAACTACATCGTCTCGATCGCCTACGTCACGCGGAACCCCGCCCCGTACATCGGCGAGGAGCGCGCGCGCTTCATCAAGTACGGCGCGAGCCCGCGTGCGAGCATCGCGTTCCTGCAGGCGTCGCGGGCGCTGGCGCTGCTCAACGGCCGCAGCCACGTGATCCCCGAGGACATCCGCTCGCTGCGCCACCTCGTGCTGCGTCACCGCGTGCTGCTGACGTTCGAGGCCGACGCCGAGGGCATCCGCAGCGAGGAGATCATCGACCAGATCTTCGCGTCCGTCCCCACGCCCTGACCCGCCATGGCCAGCCTGATCGCCCAGGTGAAGAGCAAGCTCTTCATCCACTCGTCGCGCAAGTCGCTGCACGCGCTCGACGGCGCCTACGCGTCGCTGCTGCACGGCCGCAGCCTCGACTTCGAGGATCTGCGCAAGTACGAGTACGGCGATCAGGTGCGCGACATCGACTGGCGCGCGACGGCTCGACTGGGCACTCCTCTGGTCAAGCGGCACCGTGCGATGCGGATGCACACGGTCCTCTTCGTGGTCGACACCGGCCGCTCGATGGGCGCGCTCGCGCACGACGAGAAGTCGAAGAAGGACCTCGCGATCCTCGCCACCGGCGTGCTCGGCGTGCTGGCACTGCGGCACGGCGACGACTTCTCACTGGTCTACGGCGACTCCGACCGCATCCGTCGCCGCGCGCCGGGCCGCAGCGAGGGCGCACTGGAACACGCGCTGCGCACGATCGACCGGTCGATCGACACGGGCAGGGCAGCCAGCGACCGCGACGCGCTGCTGTCGTACGTCACGCGCACGATCTCTCGCCGCATGATCGTCGTCGTCATCACCGACGAGGCTCCGGTCACGACGGAGACCGAACGGATGCTGCGCCGACTGCGCGTGCAGCACGACGTCCTGTGGCTGACCGTGAGCGACGCCGATCCGGTGCTCGACCACGCGACGGCGACCATCCGCAGCGATGTCGACAGCATGTGGGAGGTGCCGGACTTCGTGCAGGGCGATCCCGACATCATCCGCGAGCTCGCCGCGCAGACCGAGGCCGACGCGGCGCGACTTGCTGAGCTGCTCAAGCGGATGGAGATCAGCCACAGCGTGCTGGCGGGTCAGGACGACGCCGTCTCGCAGCTGCTCCAGCTGCTGAATCGGAGGTCGAATGCCCGACTCTGATGAGCTGTACCCGCCTTTCCAATACGGCTGGGGCTGGATCCTGGTCGCATTCGGCATCCTCCTGCTGCTGATCGCGGCAGCATGGGTGGTCGTGGCGCTCACCAGGCCGCGACGTGACCTCACGCTGTCGCGCGACGCCCAGGGACCGACCCTGCTCACCACCGACGTGCTGTCGCAGCTGCGGGTCGAGTACTTCGACCGGATCCAGCGCATCGAAGACGACTACCGCGCCCGCACCCTGTCCGCCCGCAACGCGAACCTCGAGCTCAGCCGCGTCGTGCGCACCTTCGTGAACGAGTACAGCGGACTCGAGGCACCGGTGCTCGCGCTCGACGACCTCGTCTCTCGAGGGGTCCATCCCGCGCTCGTCGACGCCATGGGTCGCCACTACTACCCCAGCATCTTCCGGCCCGGTCCCGCGATCGACCCGATCGCCGGTGCCGAGGCGGCCCGAACGGTGGTGCGCACATGGCACTAGCGAACGGGTGGCTCATCCTCGTCGCCGTGGCCGTCGTCGTCATCGCGATAGCGCTCGGAATCGTCATCGGGCTGCGCAGCGGTGCGAAGACCGAGGCCCACGAGCGCGCCCGCGTCGCCCGAGCCGAGCGCCTGCGCGCGCTGCCGACTTTCCGCCAGGCGTTGAACCGCCGCGTGCTCGCACTGTCGAGCATCCTGCTCATCGGCGTGATCGCGACCCTCGCGGCCGGGGTCGTCTCCGCCCGGCCGATGGCGTCGCAGACCATCCAGCCCGTCAATACGAGCCGCGACATCATGCTCTGCCTCGACGTCTCGGGGTCGATGAGCGAGGTCGACGTCGAGGTGCTCACGGTCTTCGAGGAACTGCTCGAGGACTTCGAGGGTGAACGCATCGGCCTCACGATCTTCAACAGCTCTCCCGTGCAGATCTTCCCCCTGACCGATGACTACGAGTTCATCCGCAGCCACCTGCAGAGCATCCGCGAGAGCTTCGAGTTCACCGAATCGGTCCCCGAGCACTGGGTCGGCACGCTCAACGGCAACGGCGCCTCGCTGATCGGCGACGGCCTCGCGGCATGCGCGATGGCGTTCGACCACCCCGACGACGAGCGGTCGCGCTCGATCATCTTCGCGACCGACAACGAGGTCAACGGCGCCTCGATCGTGACGCTCGACGAGGCCGCCGCGTATGCCGCATCGAACGGCGTGCGCGTCTTCGCACTCAACCCGGTGCAGGGCAAGGACGCCGACGTCAGCGCCGAGCTCACGAAGGCCGCCGAGGCCACGGGCGGACAGGCGTACGGCCTCCGGGACACCACCACCGTGAGCGACATCGTCACGCAGGTGCAGGAGCAGGAGGCGTCCGCGCTGAAGGGTCAGGCGCAGGTCGTCTGGACAGACGCGCCGAACCTCTGGATCGTCGTGCTGATGATCTCGATGCTCTCGTTCATCGTCGTGCTGTGGAGGGTGAGACTGTGATCTTCCAGCCCGTGCTGAACGTCTTCCTCCTCGCTCTGCTCTGCGCGCCCGTGGCCGCCCTCGCCGTGATGGCGCTGGTCAGGGCGACCGGCCGCGGACGGGCGCTCTGGGCCATGCGGCTCGTCATGCTGCTCGCCTGCTTCGTCATGCTCCTGCGCCCGGGGATCCCCGGCGGTGCCACCGAGACCCTCGCGACCGACACCGACATCGTGCTCGTCGTCGACACCACCGCGAGCATCGTCGCCGAGGACTGGGACGGCGACAAGCCTCGCCTCGACGGCGTCCGCGCCGACGTGCAGGCGATCGTCGACGAGTACCCCGGTGCGCGGTTCGCGCTGATCACGTTCGACGCCACGGCCGATCTCCGCATGCCGCTCACCACCGACACCACCGCGCTCGTCTCGTCGCTCGAGGTGCTGCGCCCCGAGGTGACGAGCCAGTCGCGCGGCAGCTCCATCGGCATCGCGAACCAGCTGCTCTCGGACACCCTGTCGAACGCGGCCGAGTCGTCGCCCGATCGCTCGCGCATGGTGTTCTACTTCGGAGACGGCGAGCAGACGGTCTCGTCGGCCCCCGAGCCGTTCGACGGGAGCGCCGAGCTCACCGACGCCGGCGCCGCGCTCGGGTACGGCACCGCGGAGGGCGGACCGATGAAGCTCACCACGGGCGGCGTGGACGGTTCGTCGAGCGAATACATCGAGTACGAGGGTGCGAACGCGCTGTCGGTGATCGACGAGGGGAACCTCGAGGCGATCGCCTCGGATCTCGGAGTCGAGTACCAGCACCGGACCGCGGATGCCGCACTCACCCTGCCCGAGGCGCCCTCGACCACCACCACCTACGCGGAGTCCGGAACCGTGGGCAACGTGACCGAGCTCTACTGGGTCGCCGCCCTCGTGATCGTGGCGCTGCTCGGCGTGGAGCTCACGAGGGCGAGCATGCTCGTGGCCCGACTGCGTCTGCTGCGAGCGCCGTCGACATCGCCGCGACGCCGGACGACCGACGGAGGTGCCGCATGACAGATCTGTCTACACGCGCCGGCGGGACGCCGTCCGACAGCCCTGAGGACCTGAGGGCGTCGGCCGCCGCCGCGCTGCTGGCCTCGAATCGTCGCCGTCGCCGCATCCGACGGTGGATCGCGATCGGCACGCTTCCGCTGACGCTGGCCGCACTGCTGTTCGTCGGCAAGATCCTCAGCATGTACGCATTCGCGCACCAGTCGATCACCGCGTACGTGGCCGATGACTATGCCGGATCAGAGGCGTCGGCCCGCGGGCAGGAGTTCCTCAACTGGTTCGAGCCCTTCAAGGCGCCGTTCAACGTCGGCACCGCGCTGGCGGGCGCCGAGAAGCTGCCGGATGCTCGGGCGAAGCTCGAGGAATCGCTCGACCTCGCGACCGGCCTCGAGGTGTGCACGGTGCGCATCAACCTCGCTCTCGTCCTCGAGCGCATGGGCGACGCCGCCCGCGCCGAGGGCGATGGCGCGGGGGCCGCGGAGTTCTACGGCGAGGCGCTCACCATCACGACCGAGATGCCCGAGGAGTGCAACAGCGACGAGGCGCAGGAGCAGTCGTCCGAACCCGACCGAGACATGCAGCAGAGCAGGGAAGACCTCGAGGACCGCCTCAAGCAGAAGCAGCAGAACGAGCAGCCGCCGCCGGAGGAGGAGCAGGAGCAGGAGCCGCAGCCCTCCGACGAGAAGCTCGAAGAGCTCGAGGACAAGCTCGAGCAGGGCACGCAGGAGCGCGATCAGCAGCAGGGCGACGACGGCGGAGGCTCGGGAACGGACAAGCCATGGTGATGGATCACGAGAAGCAGCGGGCCCGCTACGTCGCCGGCACGGAGGGTGCGCCGCCCGTGCCGCCGCCCGGTGGCTATCGCAACGCCCGCCGCCAGGCCGGGCCGGTCGTGCAGCATCCCGGCGCTCCGGCGATGTCGGGCACGGCGACCGCAGCCGAGGTCGCCTCCGCCGAGAAGAAGCCGGCGAACGCACTCGGCTGGATCGCACTCATCACCGGCATCCTGTTCGCCCTGATCCTCCTCATCATGCTCGCGATCGGAGCGACCGACGCGGTCTACGGCGTGACGATGCTGACGCTGCAGCTCGTCGTCGTCGCCGTCGTGATCGGCGCGCTGTTCACCGCCCGAGGACGCGCGCTGGCAGCCGTCGCCCTCGCCGTCACGCTGATCTTCAACGTCGCCACCGTGGGCGGCATCGGTGCACTGCAGACGTCGGCCTCGGGCAGCTACGACGGCATGAAGACCGACGAGCAGAAGCACGAAGAGGCCTACCCGGGCATCAAGGGCACCGACCCGCAGGACGCTCTCACCCAGCAGTCGCTCGAAGAGGTGAAGGCCGAGGCGGACAGCCTGTTCGCCGACATCCGCGAGCGCATCACCGCCGAGTACGGATACGACTGGGTGCAGGTCGGCGACGAGGATCTGCGTCCGGAGCGCAACGGCTACGGCGGCGAATCGATGCTCATCGAGTACACCTCCGCCGGCTGGGCCACCACCGAGCCGATCCAGGACTACAGCCTCAAGCTCGAGGTCATGTCGACGATCGACTCGGTCGTCGCCGAGCACGGTCTGCCCACGCTGTACTCGTTCAACGGGGAGTACTCGGGGATCGACCCGTCGATGATCGCGAAGCTCTACGGCAGCGAAGACCCGCTCGAGCAGCACACGTGGGAGTACTACACCGAGAACTACCCCGATCCGATGAGGTTCTACGCGAACATCTTCGACCTCTCGAACGACCCGTCGGGCGACTTCCTGACGACGCGCGAGGCGCAGAACGCCCGCACCGGCGAGCCCCTCGAGGGGCTGCAGATGGTGGTCATCGCGAGCGCCGTGCTCAGCGATGCGGACCGAGCCGAGTTCGAGCAGAAGCTGCAGGAGTACCCCGGGTTCTGAGCCCTGCCGAGTCTGCCATCCCCGACCGGCCGCGGATCGGTAGAGTGCGGTGATGAAGTCGGAGGATCGCGCCACGTGGACCATCACGACGCATGACTGGGCGCGAGATGTCGACGTCGATCACCTGCACGGCATCCGCGACGAACGAGCCATGTACGAACCCGGCGGACGCCGCCATCAGATCCTCGAAGTCCTCGCGTACGCGGACGACGAGGCCGCTGGGCTCGGGCGAATCGGCCATGTCGTCGTGAGCATCTCTCGCGACGGCTCGGTGTCGGTCGCCGACGATGGCCGCGGCACCGACACGCGGACCGACGGCGGGGGTGACATCGTGCGGAAGCCCGTCATGGCCACCCGGGATGTCCGCTTCTTCGAATCTGCCTCGGCACCGCTTCTGCCGGATGGTCTGCCGCGCCGCGGAATGTCGACAGTCGCGGCACTCAGCTCTGTCCTCGCCCACGAGAACCGGCGGGCTGACGGGCGGTGGGTGCAGGAATACCACCACGGAGTCCCGTCGACGGACCTGCGCATCCTGGCCGATCCGGCAGAAGTCTCACCCGGCGCCGGCGCGGGGACCGGGACGACGGTGACGTTTCGCTCCGAGCTCGGCGACCCGACGGACCTCAGCGACACGGATCTCGCCGCGTTCCGTTGGGTGAGCATCCGGGTCGTCCGCGAGGGCTGACCTATCGGGCGGGCTCATCGCGGTGATGCTAGCTCGCGAGCGAGAGCCCCGCGGCGAGCGCGAAGCCCAGCACGGTCGCGAGCCCGGTCACCTGCTTGGCCTTCTGCTGCGCGTCGGGCACCATCGAGTCGACGAGCATCACGAGCAGCGCGCCTGCCGCGAAGCCGCTCGCGCCGGCCCGGAAGTCGTCGCCGGTGCTGCTCGCCACCGCGAATCCGGCGACGGTCGCCAGCGCGCAGATGACCGAGATGCCGGCCCACAGCAGCAGCACGCGCGACTTCGCCATGCCGCCCTTCAGCAGGTCGGCGGCCGAGCCGATCGACTCGGGCAGGTTCGAGACCACGATCGCCACGACGAGCGCGATGCTCACCGGTTCTCCGGAGGCCAGTCCGATTCCCAGCACGAGCTGCTCGGGGATGCCGTCGAGCAGTGCTCCGAGCGCGAGCGGGACGCCCGCTCCCCGTTCCTGGGACTTCGCGGCTCGCGCATCGAGGATCCGGTCTGCGATGAAGTACGCGAGCGCGCCAGCGACCACGCCGACGATGAGAGGGATGGGGCCTGCGAGGTCCAGCCCCTCCTCCCACAGCTCGAAGGCGATGGAGGCCATCAGGGCACCGGCTCCGAAGCCGAGCACGATGCCCAGCCAGCGCGGCGGCCAGGTGCGCAGCAGAGCGAGAACAGCGCCGACGATGAGGGGCGACGCCGCGACGACGCCCCACAGGATCGCTCCACCCATGCCGTCCTCCTTCACGGACACTCTGCCACCGTCGGGGCCGATCGTGCAGAAGCGGAGAGCTACGCCCGCGCGCGTCGGGCCGCGTTGCCTCAGTCGACCGCGACGCGATGGATGCCGAGGTCGGTGCGCCCGGGAAGGAGGTCCGATCGCAGCGCCCGGGTGCCGTGGTAGTCGCCATCGCGCAGCCGACGGTACGGGCGGCTCGGCGATTCGAGCGCCACTCCGGAGAGCCTCTCGATCAGTCGTGCGCTCTCGCGATCGACGCGCTCCCCGTCCAACCCGTCAGCGTCGTGGACGACGTGCAGGTCGAGCGGCTCGATGCCCGTGTACCAGAGGGTGCCGTGGGTCAGCGGGAACAGCAGCGAGTCCAGATCCCCGCTGACGCCCCGTTCTCCGATCGAGCGCTCGTCCTCCCCTGCCGTCACGATCACGAGGGCTCGACGCCCGGCGAGCGGGCCCTCTCCGTATCGCAGCGGCAGACCGGTCTCGGCATCCGCGGGGCCGTAGGCGAAGCCGTTGGTGAGCACCCGATCGAGCCAGCCTTTGAGGATCGCCGGCGGTCCGTACCACCACAGCGGGAACTGGAGCACGACGAGGTCGGCGGCCGCGAGCTTGCGCTGCTCCTCGGTGACGTCCGGCGGCAGCTGGCCCGTGGCGTACGCCTCGCCCATCAGGTCGACGACGCTGCCCTCACGCCCTCGGGGCTCGCCCAGATCCGGCGCTGCGAGAACCGGATCGAAGCCCTGAGAGTACAGGTCGGTGATCTCGACATCGTGGTCGCGCGCGAGAGCGTCGACGCCATCTCGGAACAGCCGCGCGTTGAACGAGCTCGATTGGGGGTGGGCATAGATCCAGTGGACGGTAGGGCGCGATGCTGACACGGGTGTCCTTCCTTCAGCGGGCATCGATGGCCGGGTTCTCGGCAGTGCTCACCGGCGAGCGTCTCCACAGCGGCAGGAGGGCCGCGGCGATGACCGCGACGGTCGCGACCAGCAGGGCGACGAGGAAGCCGCGCGAACCGACGATCGATGCGATCGTGCCGAGCACCGCGATGCCGAGACCGCCGCCGAGGGCGAACCCGACCTCCTGGATCGCCCCCACCTGACCGGCGTCGTCCTCCGTCGTGACGTCGAAGAGCGTGGTGGCGGCGAGCGTCGCCGCGACTCCGAACCCCGCGCCGACGAGCACCAGAGGGATCACGACCAGCTCGACGCCCGTCGACAGCCACGCGAGTCCCGCCCCCTGCACCACCAGGGCGAGCACGGTGAGCGTCGGCGAGGTCAACCACCGCAGGAACAGGGGTGCGAGCACCCCGCCGAGGGCGATCGCCACCGCCTGCGGGAGGATCGCGATACCGGCTTCGGCCGCGCTGAAGCCCCGCGCATCCTGCAGGTGGAGGCTCACCAGGAGCACGGATGCCGTCGACACCCCGCTGCTCGCCAGGATGCGCACGATCGCAGGGCTGAAGCCGGGCACGCCGAACAGCCGCATGTCGATGAGAGGCTCGGCGAGGGCACGCTGGCGGCGGATGAAGAAGACGAGCGTCACGACGGCGATGACACCCGCGATGCCGGCGGCGAGGGGAGCGGCGAGCACCTCGTGCAGGGCGAAGACGAGAGACCCGAGCGCGACGATCGACGACACGATGCTGAGGATGTCCCACGACGGGCGACGGGAGCTGCGCGAATCCGGCACGAGCCAGATCGCGAGCACCCCGGCGACGACGGCGAGCGGCACGCTTCCGAGCAGCAGCCAGCGCCACCCCGGCCCCTCGGTCACCAGCCCGCCGAGCACGGGTCCGAGCGCGCTGCCGGCACCGAACGTCGCGGTCCACAGCCCGTAGGCGAGCACGCGCTGCCGTGCGTGATAGTGCGCCCCGATCGTCGCGACGACGCCCGCCACGACGAACGCCTCGGCGACGCCGAGGAGCGCCCGGACGACGATGAGCAGTATCCCGTCCTGAGCGAATCCGCCGACGAGGTTGAGCACCGCGAAGCCGGCGAGACCCGCGAGCACGATCCGCTTGCGACCGAACGCGTCTCCGATCCTGGCGGCGATGATCAGGGTCGCCGCCAGCGACAGCGCGTACACGTCGACGAGCCACAGCGCGCCGCTGTCGGACAGGACGAGATCGCCGCGGATCGCGGGCAGCGCGGTCGACATGCTGCTGATCGCGAGAGCCCCGATCAGGATGCCGAGAAGCAGCGGGATCATGGCGAGCCACGGATGCAGGGTCGTGCGCGGTCGAGCGGATGCCGTGGGAATCGGGAAGGTCACCGCATCAGTCTCCCGGTCTGAGTACACTTCAGACAAGTACTGTCATTCCGGGTAGATAGTGACCGAATGGATACCATGACGACCAGGAGGCGGAGCCGATGAGGGAGAAGACCGAGCGGATCGTCCGGGAGTGGCGCGACGCGTGCGACGCGGAGATCTCGATCGCCGTCCTCGGCGGGGCCTGGAAGCCCAGCATCCTCAGCCTCCTCGGTGAGCATGAGGTGCTGCGGTTCGGCGAGCTCAGCCGGCTTCTCGACGAGCCCACAGCCCGCGTGCTCACCCGTCAGCTGCGCGAGCTGGAGGATGACGGCCTGATCCTCCGCACGGTCTACCGGCAGGTGCCTCCCAAGGTCGAATACCGCCTCAGCGACCTCGGGCGCGGATCGATGCCGCTCGTCGAGGCGCTCACGAGCTGGGGTGCCGGCTACGCCGCGCATCAGCGACGCGAGTTGGTGCGGCTCGACTCCGAGCCCGAGGCACTCGACGCCGGCGTCGCCCGCTGACGGCCGACGCCGTCCGAAACAGCCGACACGCCGCCGATAGACTGGGAAGCATGTCCAAGGTCCTCCAGTCACTTCCCGTCGGCGAGCGCGTCGGCATCGCCTTCTCCGGAGGACTCGACACCTCCGTCGCCGTCGCGTGGATGCGCGACAAGGGCGCCGTCCCTTACACGTACACCGGTGATCTCGGTCAGTACGACGAAGACGACATCGAGTCGATCCCCGGCCGCGCCCTCGAGTACGGCGCCGAGGCCTCGCGCCTGGTCGACTGCAAGACCGCGCTGGTCGAAGAGGGTCTGGTGGCGCTCGCCTGCGGCGCCTTCCACATCCGCTCCGGCGGCCGCACCTACTTCAACACCACTCCCCTCGGCCGCGCCGTCACCGGCACGCTGCTGGTGCGCGCCATGAAGGAGGACGGCGTCGACATCTGGGGCGACGGCTCGACCTACAAGGGCAACGACATCGAGCGGTTCTACCGCTACGGCCTGCTCGCCAACCCGCGTCTGCGCGTGTACAAGCCGTGGCTGGATGCCGACTTCGTCACCGAGCTCGGCGGCCGCAAGGAGATGAGCGAGTGGCTCGTCGCCCACGACTTCCCCTACCGCGACTCGGTCGAGAAGGCGTACTCGACCGACGCCAACATCTGGGGCGCCACGCATGAGGCGAAGACGCTCGAGCACCTCGACGTCTCGCTCGAGACCGTCGACCCCATCATGGGCGTGAAGTTCTGGGACCCCTCGGTCGCGATTGAGACCGAGGACGTCTCCGTCACGTTCGAGGCCGGCCGCCCCGTCGCACTCAACGGCGTCGAGTACACCGACCCGGTGGCCCTGGTGCAGGAGGCCAACACGATCGGCGGACGCCACGGCCTCGGCATGAGCGACCAGATCGAGAACCGCATCATCGAGGCGAAGTCGCGCGGCATCTACGAGGCCCCGGCCATGGCGCTGCTCTTCATCGCCTACGAGCGCCTCGTCAACGGCATCCTGAACGAGGACACCCTCGCGACCTACCACGAGCAGGGTCGCCGCCTCGGTCGACTGATGTACGAGGGCCGCTGGCTCGAGCCGCAGTCGCTCATGCTGCGCGAGTCCATCCAGCGCTGGGTCGGCCTCACGATCTCGGGCACCGTGACGATCCGCCTGCGCCGCGGTGACGACTGGACGATCCTCGACACCACCTCGCCGAACCTGTCCTACGGCCCCGAGAAGCTCTCGATGGAGCGCGTCGGCGACGCCGCCTTCGGCCCGGTCGACCGCATCGGCCAGCTCACGATGCGCAACCTCGACATCGCCGACTCGCGCTCGCGCCTCGAGCAGTACGCGGGTCTCGGCCTCATCGGCGGCGCGACCGGCGAGCTCGTCGGTCGCGTCACCGCCGGCGAGTCGGGCGAGATCACGGGCTCCGTCGAGGAGGTCGACGAGAACTTCGCCGACGCGGTCGACACCGCATCCGAGGGCGCTGCCTTCGACTCCGGCACCGACTGACGTCAAGGGTTCTGCGGAAGGGGGCGGATGCTGCGGCATCCGCCCCCTTTTCTGTCTGTGCCCGCCGCTCGCCGTTCACGATTCAGCATGAGCGCCGGGATTCGGGTCCGCATGGTGCTGATTGCGGCTTTAAGTGCCCATCCGTGCTGAGTTGTGAACGGCCCACCGTTCAGACCCTGTGAGTCCCCCGAGTTATCTTGCACACTACTGTGCACATTACGTATCATTGAGGCATGACAACCCGTGCTCCCCGCCGCGACTCCGTCGAGAACCGCGCCGGAATCCTCGATGCGGCCCGCGCGACCCTCGCCACCGACCCGCGGGCGTCCATCGACGTCATCGCCCGCAGCGCCGGCCTGTCGCGCCGCACCCTCTACGGCCACTTCGACGACCGAGAGGCTCTGATCCGCGAGCTGATCTCGGTCGGAGCGCAGCGCTTCAACGCGATCGCCGAATCCGTCACCGACGCCGACTCACGCATCGCGCTGGCCCGCCTCGCCGCACGACTCTGGCAGGAGGCCGCGCACGTCCAGGTCGCAGCCGCGCTCGCCCTCGACGAAGCCCACGTGCAGCACACCGCAGACGCCCTGGCCCCGCTGCGCCGCACCGTCGCCGCCCTCGCGCAGCGCGGACAGGAGGACGGCAGCTTCCGCACAGACCTCTCTGCCCCGACCCTCGCCCGCCTCATCGAAGAGGTCGCCCGCACGGTCGTCTCGCGCACCGACGCATCGAGCACCGGGGCAGCCGATCTCGCTGTTCGCACTCTACTCAGCATCGCCGGACTCTCGTGGCGCGAGGCCGACGAGCTGTTGAGCGCGCACCCGGACATCGTCGAATCACAGGAGGTCAGCGCATGAGGGTCACCCTGCACGACGTGAGCAAGGGGCGCGGTGGCCAGGCGCTGCCGACGACGAGCCTCGAGTTCCACAGCGGAGCCGTGCGCTTCGCACTCGCCGAGACCGAGCAGCGCCCGACGGTGCTGGGCCTCATCGCCAGCGGTCGGATGCGGCCGGACACCGGGCGCGTGACGATCGACGGCGACGCGGACAACCGCGCGCTGCGCCGCACGATCGCGCTCGTCGACGCCCCCGACGTGAGCGATCCCCACGCTGACATCACCCTCGCGGGCGTCGTCGGCGAAGAGCTCATGTTCGCCGGCGTCGGCGCCACCCCGCTGCACGCACGGCGCTGGCTGAATCAACTCGGCTTCGGAGAGCTCGCCGGCGTGGCGATCGGCAACGTCGATCCCGCCGCACGGGTACGCATCCTCTGCGAGCTCGCGATCCTCCGCACGGGCACCGAAGGAATCGTGCTCGTCTCGCCCGACCGTCACGGCGGCAGCCCGGACGGCTGGTGGCGGATCGCGTCGGAGTTCGCCGACCGCGGGTACGCGATGCTCGTCGTCATCGGCGGATCCGCCGCGGTCGCCCTCGAGCGCATGCACGAGCTCGAGGCGATCAACGCGTCCGGACCGGTCGAACCGCTCGTCCTCGACCTGCCCGGCGGCTCTGATCCCGAGCCCGAGCCAGAGGCCGAGGCCGAGCCCGAGCCGGTGCCCGAACCGGATCCCGAGCCCGACCCTGAGCCGGAGCCGGCGCCCGAACCGGATCCTGAGCCAGAGCCCGAGGCGGAAGACCCGGACGAGCGCCCCGCGACACCGCATGCCGACGCCGAGCACGCGCATGCTCTCGGCTCTCCCCCGGCCGACGACGAAGACCCACCCGCAGAACCCGAGCCGAACACGACAGAGAACGGAGGCGAGCGATGAAGGTTCCCGCCATGATCGCCGCCGAGCTGCGGCGCCTCACCGCGAGCAGGATGGGCGTGATCGCCCTGATCGCGCTGGTCTGCGTGCCCATCCTCTACGGCGGCCTGTACCTCTGGGCCAACCAGGACCCGTACGCGAAGTTCCCGGAGGTCCCCGTCGCGCTGGTCGTCGATGACAGCGGAGCCCCCGAGCCCACCACGGGAACGGATGCCGCCACCGGCGAGACCGTGAACTACGGCGAGGACGTCGCCGACAACCTCATCGACGGCAACGCGTTCGACTGGCAGCGGATGTCGGCAGACGAGGCCGCCGACGCATTGCGGGAGGGAACGGTCGACTTCACCGTCACGATCCCCGCCGACTTCTCGTCGGCCTTGACCTCGGCCGCGGGCGACGACCCCCACCCGGCGCGCATCGAGCTCGAGACCAACGACGCGAACAACTACCTCGCGTCGTCGATGGGCACGCAGGCGGTGGAGAAGATCCGCAGCTCGGTCGCCGAGATGGTGGGCAGCGAGGCCGCAGAGCGCCTGCTCACCGGCCTCAGCGAGGTGCGCGACAACCTCGTGACCGCGGTCGACGGAGCGACCCAGCTCGCCGACGGCGCCGACACCGCCGCCACCGGCAGTGCGACGCTCGCAGACGGAACCTCTCAGCTCGCTGCGGGCACGTCGCAGCTCGCGGGCGGCGCGTCCGAGCTCGCCGGTGGTGCGGCGACGCTGGCGTCGGGGGCTCAGCAGGTCAGTGACGGCAACCGGCAGCTGGCCGACGTCGCGGACCGGGCCGGATCCGCTGTGCAGCAGGCGACGGATGCTCTGCCCCAGGCGCGCGAGGACATCGCCACCATGCTCACGGATCAGGGCCTGACGCCGGAGCAGATCGATCGGGTGCTCACGACACTCGATCCCCTCGCGACACGACTCCAGGAGGGCAACTCGACCGTGCAGAACGCGGTCGACAAGGTCGACCAGCTCGCCGCGGGAGCGGACTCGGTGGCATCCGGCGCCTCGCAGCTCGCCGGCGGCGCGCAGAGCCTGGCCAGCGGCGCGCAGACCGTCGCCACCGGCGCCGCGGCGGCGAACGACGGCGCGGCCCAACTGCGCGATGGGCTCGGCACCCTCGCGTCAGGCACGGCCGAGCTGCGCGACGGGCTCTCGGACGGTGTGCAGCAGATCCCCGTGTCGACGCCGGAGCTCCGCACGCTGCAGGCCGACACGATCGCCGACCCGGTCAAGGTCTCGAGCGACAAGGTCGCCTCCGCCGAGGACTACGGCGCCGGTCTCGCACCGTTCTTCGCCGCACTGTCGGCCTGGATCGGCATCTACGCCCTGTTCCTCATCGTGAAGCCGATCTCCCGCCGCGCGGTCACGGCGCTGCACTCTCCGATCCGAGTGACGCTCGCCGGGTGGCTCACCCCGGCGATGCTCGGCGCGGTGCAGATGCTGGGGCTCATGGGCATCCTGGCGATCACCCTGGGCTTCACGTTCAACAACCCCGTCGGCACCTTGGGAGTGATGATCTTCGCGTCGGCGACCTTCGCGGCGATCATCCTCGCCCTCAACGTCTGGCTCGGTTCCGTGGGGCAGTTCCTGGGACTCGTGCTCATGGTTCTGCAGCTCGTCACCGCGGGCGGCACGTTCCCCTGGCAGACCCTCCCCGCCCCGCTGGCCGCGCTCCACCACGTGCTGCCGCTCGGCTACGTCGTCGATGCCATGCGGCAACTGATGTACGGCGGCAACCTCGGCCGGGCGGGCTGGGATCTGGTGGTGCTGGGCATCTGGCTGGTCGGCGCGTTGCTGCTCGCCGCCATCGGAGTGACGCGCATGACGCACCGGCGCACGCTGCGCGACCTGCAGCCGAGCCTGATCGGCTGACGCCGCGGGCGGGGGCGAGAACACCCCCGCCCGCGAATGCTTTATGGGTAGTATTCCGGAAGCGTCTGTTGAGACGCGCTCTGGGACTCTCTGGGACTGAGTTCCGCCATGCCACCCGAAAGAGTTCTCGAAGATGACAACCCATTCGACCGAGATCGTCGACCCGTCGCGCCCTTCGCTGGGTGCTCGCATCGGCCGCATCGTGTTCCTCGTCGTCGCTGCGATCGTGGTGGTCGCCGTCGCCGGTGCCTTCTTCGTGACCTGGACCATCCAGCGCTCGTTCCCGCAGACCGACGGCACCCTGTCGCTCGACGGGCTGCAGGCCGAGGTCACGGTGCAGCGCGACGCCAGCGGCATCCCGACCATCACCGCCGACTCATCGCACGATCTCTTCTACGCCCAGGGCTTCGTGCACGCGCAGGACCGCTTTTTTGAGATGGACTTCCGCCGGCACGTCACGGCGGGACGCGTGGCCGAGATGTTCGGCGAATCGCAGGCCGGGACCGATGCCTTCCTCCGCACGCTCGGCTGGCGCAAGGTCGCCGAGGCCGAGGTCGAGGCGATGGACGACGTCACCCGCGGCTACTACGAGGCCTACGCCGACGGCGTCAACGCCTACCTCTCCTCCCGCTCGGGCGCCGAGCTGTCGCTCGAATATGCCGTTCTCGGAATACAGAACCCGGAGTACGCGCCGGAGCCCTGGGAAGCCGCCGATTCGGTGGCGTGGCTCAAGGCGATGGCCTGGGATCTCCGCGGCAACGTCGAAGACGAGGTCGAGCGCTCACTCCTGGCCGCTCAGCTGGCGGAGACCTCCGACGCCGCCGGGATCACCACGACGCTCGACGAGCTGTACCCGCCGTATCCGTTCGAGGATCACCCCGTCATCGTCCCCGAGATCTCGACCGGCCCGATCACCGAGGCCGGTGCCGAGCCCGCCGCGTTCACGACCGATGGGAACGACCGCGAGATGCAGCAGGCGGCGACGACGATCCAGTGGCAGGAGGCGTCGGACGTGATCGAGGCGGCAAGCCTGCTCGTCGGCGATGTCGGCGAGGGGATCGGATCGAACTCGTGGGTCGTGTCCGGGGACCTCACCGACACCGGCATACCGCTGCTCGCCAACGACCCGCACCTGGGCGCATCACTCCCCTCGGTCTGGTATCAGGTGCAGCTCCGGTGCAGCGAGGTCACCGACGACTGCCCGTTCGACATGGGCGGTTTCTCGTTCTCGGGTCTCCCCGGCATCGTGATCGGCCACAACCAGCAGGTCGCCTGGGGCTTCACCAACCTGACCACCGACGTCACCGACCTCTACGTCGAGCGGATCGAGGGCGACCAGTACTGGCGCGACGGCGCGCTGGTGCCGATCGACGAGACCACCGAGACGATCGCGGTGGCCGGGGGCGACGACATCGATCTCACGATCCGGTCGACCGTGCACGGACCGATCATCTCGGGTCTCACCGACGACTTCACCGCGATCGCCGACGACCCTGAGCCGGGCCTCGCTGCCGGCGGCGCCGCAGGTCCGGCGCCCACCGGCACCGCGCCGGAGGGAGCCGAGTACGCGGTCAGCCTGCGCTGGACGGCGCTCGACCCCGGCACGGCCGCGACCGCGATCTTCGCTCTGTCGACCGCCCAGGACTTCGAGGAGTTCCGCGCGGCGGCCGCGCTGTTCGATGTGCCGGCACAGAACCTCATCTATGCGGACGTCGAAGGCAACATCGGCTATCAGACCCCCGGACGCCTCCCCGTGCGCGGGGCCGGCGACGGATGGATGCCGCAGCCCGGCTGGGACAGCAGCTACGACTGGACCGGATTCATCCCGTTCGACGAACTGCCGGTGTCATACAACCCGGCATCCGGGTATATCGTGACCGCGAACAACGCGATCGTCACCGACGACTACCCCTACTTCCTCTCACGGGACTGGGACTACGGCTACAGGGCCGATCGCATCGCGCACCTGATCGAGCGACGCGCCGCCGCCGCGCCGCTCACCGCCCAGGACATGCGGGAGATCCAGATGGACAGCGAGATGTGGATCGGCAAGCGACTGGCAACGGAGATGGAGGATGTGGAGGTGACGGGTGCGGGGACTGCAGATGCCGTGGCGCTGCTGCGCTCGTGGGACGCACAGAACGACGCAGGGTCGGCCGCAGCCGCCTACGCGAACGTCCTCTGGTCGAACCTCGTGCAGAACCTGTTCGCCGAACGCGACCAGCCCCTGCCGATCGACGGCCAGGGTCGACTCTTCACCGTCGTCGCGGATCTTCTCGACGACCCATCCGACGCGCTCTGGACCAACCCGAGCATCGATGTCGCGGGCATGGACGAGATGCTCGCCCTGTCGGCCGAGGAAGCGTACGACGAGCTCTCGGCGGTTCAGGGCGACGTCGTCACCGCATGGAGGTGGGGCGACCTGCACGCGATCACCCTCACGAGCGACACCCTCGGGTCCTCCGGCATCGCCCCGATCGAAGCCCTCTTCAACCGCGGCCCCTACGCCGTCAGCGGCGGCGCGTCCGTGGTCAACGCCACCGGCTGGGAGCTCGGCACGTCGTACGCCACGACCACCGTGCCGTCGATGCGGATGGTCGTCGACCTCTCCGATCTCGACGCCTCGACCTGGATCCACCTCACCGGCGCATCCGGACACGCGTTCGACGAGCACTACGTCGATCAGACGTCCGACTGGGCGGCGGGGATTCAGCGGCCGTGGGCATTCACCGACGCGGCGGTCGATGCGGCGACGCGTCACACTCTGGTGCTGGCGCCGGCCGGTTAGCCCGGGGCGGCTCTGCGGGCTCAGGCGGGAGCAGGCGTGGCGGATGCTGCGGCGCGGCGTGCGATGAGCCAGATGCCGATCGCTGCGGCGAGGAAGATCGCGGCGAGGATCACCCAGCCCACGAAGCCGAAGGTGATCGCGGTGGCGTTCACGACGATCGGCGACGCCAGGGCTCCGAGCGAGAAGCCCATGCCGAACACGCCCTGGTAGGCGCCCGCTCGCACAGGATCGGCGAGCTCGAAGCTGAGACCCCAGGCCCCGGCCTGCGACAGGATCTCGGCGAACGTGTGCGCGATCATGCCGACGATGAGGATGACGATCGCCGCCCATGCCGGAAGCCCTGCGGCGAGCGCGTAGATCAGGCAGGCGGAGACCATCAGCCAGCCGGCGATCATCGTCACCCTGCCGGCGATCCGCAGGTCGTGCGTGCCACGGGAGGCACGCACCTGGAACAGCACGACCAGCGCGGTGTTGACGATCAGGAGCACTGCGAACGTGGCATCCGGGGCATTCGTGTACTCGCTGATCCACAGCGGCACCCCGAGTTCCGCAACTCCGAACTGCATGCCGAAGATCGCCGAAAGCGCGCTCAGCAGCAGGTACCTCGGGTCCCGCCACGGCGAGCGGCGGTTCCAGTCCCTGCGCTCGGCGGATGCCGCGGCCGTGGCGTGTGTGTCGATGGATCCCGTCTCGGTCAGCTGAGCCGCGGCCCGGCTGCGCGGCGGCGCGTCGACGGCCGATGTCAGCCGCAGGAGGGAGAGCGAGCCGAGCGCGCAGACGGCACCCGCGCAGGCGATGACGACGCGGTAGGCCTCGGGTGTGCCGAGAGCCAGAGCGATCGCGCCGAATCCGGAGCCTGCCGCGATCGCGAGGTTCGTGACCGTGCGCAGCACCGCACGCGCGTGCACCCGCCGGTGCGGCGCGAAGCCCCGGGCGATGATCGCGGAACGAGCGGAATACCCCAGCGAGTCGAAGAAGCCCGAGAGGCTGGCGAGGACGAGCGCCGACACGAAGTCTCCGACGAACGCGTATGCGGCGAGCAGTACGCCACCTGCCATCTCGAAGCCGAAGGCGAGGCGTCGGGCGCTCCACCGATCGGCGAGCCAGCCGCCGAGGAGCGACCCGACCACCCCGCATCCGCTCGACACGGCGAGCACCACCGCGGCGTGCGCGGGCGAGAGGCCGATGATCTGCGTGAAGAACAGCACGGTGACCGCGAGGAAGACGCCGCGGCCGATGCGTGAGACGGCCGTCGCGGCGACGAGCGCGCGCAGCACCGGATCGCGCAGCCCGTCGGCGATGCGCGCGATGACACCCTTGGTCGAGCCTGAGGTCTCGCCCTCCGACTCGATCTGATCGGGATCGGGGTTCGGCGAAGACACCCTTCATCCTCGCACGACGCAGGCTCGCCCCTCGTCGCACACCGGCATACGGCATGCGTGGATCCCGGTTCGTCGCAGGGGTCCCACTCGGTTAGCGTTGAGGTGTGGTCTCCAGCTATCTCGCCCCGAAGGGCACCCCCGTCACGCTGCTCGAGTTCGAGCACGCGGGCGCGACGCTGATCGCGGAGACCTTCGGCGACGGACCGCACACCTTCCTCCTGCTGCACGGCATCGGCATGGGACGCAGCGTCTACCTCGACGTCGTACAGCGGCTGAAAGGCCGGGTGATCGCACTCGACCTGCCCGGTTTCGGCGAAGCACCCGAGCCCGCTCGCACCTTCACCATGGAGCGTCACGCCGACCTCGTCGCCGCGTACCTCCGTCATGCCGACGAGGGCCCCGTCGTCGTCATCGGGCACTCGATGGGCAGTCAGATCGCCGCGGAGCTCGCCGCCCGGCATCCCTCCCTCGTCGAGGGCGTCGTGCTCGCCGGTCCGACCGTCAACAAGGCCGCACGGAACGTCGCAGCGCAGGCGAGCTATCTCCTCACGGACCTGGTCGGCGAGCGCCCGCTCGTGATCTGGCGAGGTGCCCGCGAATATCTGCGCGGCGGCCCCCACCTCATCCGCAAGATCCGGGCGACCATCGTGCACGAGCCGGAGAAGGCGTTCGCGCGCATCGATCAGCCTGTGCTGGTGCTGCGCGGGGAAGACGACCCGCTCGCTCCGATGACCTGGTGCCAGGAGATCATCGACGAGATCCCGGGTGCCGATCTGCAGGTCATCCCGGATCACGGCCACGGCACGTTGATCAGCGACTCCGAGCCGGCCGCGCGCCTGATCCAGAGCTTCGCCGACGGCCTCTGACCCGCCGCCCCGCACTTTTCCGTTCACAACTCAGCATGAACGCATGTGAGCCCCGTGATTCCGCTACTCGACCGCCGCTCCGCGGCGATTCCTGCTGAATTGTGAACGACGTGCGTCTACGAACCTCGGTCCGAGTGCAGCGATGACCTGCTCGAGAGCCTGCCTCACAGACGCCTGGTCACCGAAAATGTCTTTCGCAAGGGGCCGGACGGTCACGAAGCCGAGTCGGGCCGCGGCGATATCGCGCTCGCGATCCTGCATCTGCTTCTCCCACCCCTCGTGGAACTCCTTGCTGTCGCACTCGATGATCAACCAGCCGTCCACCACGAAGTCGACGTACCCGACGCCTTCGAGGTACACCTGGGTCTCATAGGCGACGCCCATCGTCCGGAGCAGCAACCGCATGAATGTCTCTGAGCCCGAGCCCGCCGACGGGTCGACCAGTGCGAGCAGCGGGCGGAATCGGGCGGGTAGAGCAGCGAACATCGTGACCAGATCTTCGCGGGTCAGGAGTCCGTGATGAAGCACACTGTCCAAGGTGGCAAGCGCCTCGCGCGGAGCCTGGCAGAGCACGGAGTGCGCGACGGCATCGATCAACGGAGCCGCATGAAGGCTCTCGCGAACGCTGGTCAGCGCCTTCCAATGGAGCACGACCTTTCCGTCCCTCGCCACACGTAGACGAGACGAACCCGGAGTCACGAGCACATGGAGCTCTCGGCAACGGAACACGAAGACACCGAGAAGGGCGAGGAGAGACAAGCATGAGACCCGCCCGCCGATGCGGACAGCCTCGACGATGTCCCGGTGCGTCGACGGCAGCGCATATCGATCGCGGCGCACGTGCTGGAGTTCTCCTCGGGCCACTGACTCGGCGATGAGACGCCCCGTGAGCCCTCGGTGCACCAGATCCGATCGACTGAAGACCGTGCGCGAATAGGTGTCTCTCGCGCGCTGAACGACCGTCTTCTGCTTATTCCCCATCGCAGAAGTGTGCAGACAAGGGACGGTGTCGATGTGCGTCGTCCAAGCAACAGTGGATGACTTGCACGGAATAGGGTTCCGTGTAGGAGAAGAAGCAATGACCGGTGTCGTTCACTACTCAGCATGGATCTCGTATCGAGCAGCCCTGAAGCCCCTTCGGCCCCACCGGCACAGGCTCATGCTGAATTGTGAACCGCAAGCGGCCCCGCACCGGCGTAAGACGTGCGTGGCGTCCGTCTCAGCGCAGCTGCGGGCGTGCGATCAGCCGGCGGCCGGCGGGGTCTGCTTCGACTCGGCGAGCTCGTCGACGACCAGGCTGCGCTCGTCGGTGGTGCCGTTGCGATACGCCTGCCGCCCGACGATGTGCGCGGACAGCGGCGCGGTGGCGAACTGCATGAGCACGACCGGGGCGACGAGCGCGAGCCCGAAGAGGATTCCGCCGACCGTGCGCTGAGACAGGGCGATCGCGAGGCAGATGAGGATGAGGCCGAGCACCTGCGGTTTGGTCGCGGCGTGCAGCCGCGACGGCACGTCGCGGAATCGCAGCAGCCCGACCGCCGCCGACAGGCAGAGGATCGCGCCGAGCAGGATCAGCACGAGCACCGCGACGTCGATGACCACGTCGGGAATGGCGAGACCGAACACGTTCATGGTGTCGTGTTGTCCCTTCTGGCCACGAACCGGGCGACCGAGATCGAGCCGAAGACGCCGACCGCGGCGATGATCAGCATCACCGGGATGTTGCGGGTGTGGCCGTTGATGGCCATCTCGGCGCCGAGCACGCACATGACCTCGGTGAGCAGCACGTCGGAGGCCACCGCCCGGTCGAGGATCGAGGGCCCCCGCACGATGCGGATGATCGTCAGGATGGCGGCGACGCCGAAGACGACCATGATCGCGAGCATCAGCACATTCATCGGGCACCTCCGCTGGCGCGCGCCGCACGTTCGTCGGCCTTGAGGGCACGGTACTGCGCCGGGGCTCCGAGCGCACGCACGACCCGTCGCTCCCAGCGCAGCACGCCTTCGCGCTGCTTCTCGACATCGGCCATGCTGCGCACCCCGATCACGTGCAGATACAGCACCTGCCGGTCGCGATCGGCCTCGACGACGAGCGACCCGGGAACCAGCGACGACACCACGGACACGTGCGTCATCATCAGGTCGTCGGCGTAGCGCAGAGGAACGGCGATGATCGCGGCGCCGGGCTGATGCCGAAAGTCGAACACCTGCAGGGTGACCGCGACAGCGCCGCGGAGCACGGCGAAGAGGAACTGCACGATGAGCAACGCGGCGAACCAGATGTTGATGCGTCCGGAGAGCTCGACGGTGGGCAGCCGGAAGACACGGGTGACGAACACCGCGATGACCAGGCCCGAGACGAACGCCAGCACCGTGAACTGCCCCCACAGCAGCATCCAGAGCACGACGAGCCATGCCAGGAACGGCAGCTGCACGCGGATGTCCCGCCAGAAGTGGCGGCCGGTCTCGGTGGGGCTCATCCTTCCACCTCGTCTTCCAGCTGCACGAGGGTGACGGGGTCGAGCAGCGCCGCACCGATGCGGTCGCACAGGGCATACAGCGGGCCCGCGAACACGGTGAGCGCGATCGTCACCCCGACCATCCCGGCGGTCGCGATGGTCATGATCCGGGGGATGCGGCGACGCTCCTGCTGCTCATCCGCGGCCGGGGCGTTGCCGAGGTACGAGATGCGCCCCTCGGTCTCGGTCGAGTCGTCCTCCTCGCGCCAGAACGCGAGGTTCCATGCTCGCATCAGCGCATAGAGCGTGAGGAGCGAGGTGACGATGCCGCCGAAGATCAGCACGAGCATCAGCGGCGTTCCCACGGATGCTGCGGCTTCGAACAGCGCGAACTTGCCGATGAAACCGGAGAACGGCGGCAGTCCGCCGAGGTTGATCGCGGGGATGAAGTAGAGCACCGCGATCACGGGCGCGACCTTGAGCAGCCCCTTCACGCGCAGGATGGACGTGCTTCCCGCCCTGCGCTCGATGAGACCGACCGCCAGGAACAGCGTCGTCTGCACGATGATGTGGTGGACGATGTAGTAGACCGTCGCGCCGATCGCCGCGGGGGTCGCTATCGCGAGGCCGAAGATCATGTAGCCGACGTGGCTCACCAGCGTGAACGACAGGATTCGTTTGAGCTCGGCCTGTGCGACAGCGCCGAGCACGCCCACGATCATGGTCGCCAACGCGATGATCAGGAGCACGGTGTCGATGCTGTTCTCGGCGAACAGCTGCGTCTCGGTGCGGATCAGCGCGTAGACGCCGACCTTGGTCAGCAATCCCGCGAACACCGCAGTGACGGGCGCCGGTGCCGTCGGGTACGAGTCGGGCAGCCAGAACGACACCGGGAAGATCGCGGCCTTGATGCCGAAGGCGATCACCAGCATGAGGTGCAGCACGAGCTGCGTCTCCTGCGGGAGCTCGGTCATGCGCTCGGCGATCTGGGCCATGTTCACGGTGCCGAGGGCACCGTAGATCATCGCGATCGAAGCGAGGAACAGGATCGACGAGACCAGCGAGACGACGATGTAGACGGCACCCGTGCGGATGCGGGACTCGGTGCTCCCGAGCGTTATCAGCACGTACGACGCCACGAGCAGGATCTCGAATCCGACGTACAGGTTGAAGAGGTCGCCCGCGATGAAGGCGTTGAAGATGCCGGCCGCGAGGATCAGGTACGACGGGTTGAAGATCGAGATCGGGGTCTCGTCGGTGCCGTCCGCGGCACCCTGACCGATCGAGAAGAGCAGGACCGCGAGCAGCACGATGCTCGAGATGAGCACGAGGAGCGCCGCGAGCCTGTCGACGTAGAGCACGATGCCGAAGGGCACCGGCCACCCGCCGACCGAGACCGCGAGCGGCTCACCCGCATCGACGACGACCAGCAGCACGGCCGCGATGACCGAGACGATCGCGAGCGTGGCCACCGTGACGAAGGCCTGGAGGCGCGGGTTGCGGCCGAAGATCAGGGTCACTGCGGCGCCGAGCAGCGGCAGGGCGACGAGCAGGGGGACGAGGGCGCTCATCGGCGGTCCTCCCCATCGTCGGTGTGCTCGGGTGCGCTGTCATCGGATGCCGTGTCAGCCGCCGTATCTCGAGCGGCGTCCGCCGCATCGGTCTCGTGGGCGTCCGACGCGTGCGTGTCGGCATCCGTCCGGAAAGCCGACGAGTGCGTCGAGTCCTCGGCGTCGTCGTCGGGCGGTGCCGACTCCCTGTCGAGGACGGCCGCGCCTGGACCGGCATCCACATCGGGATCCTGGTCGGACGCCGCGGACACGGCTCGAGGCGGGGTGGGCCGGTCGGTCGGAGCGTCGTCGTTGATCGCGGCGTGGTCGCGCATGTGCAGCACGGTGATCGGCGACGTCTGCACGCCGACGAAGTCCGTGGTCGCCTCGTCGTCCGCCGCGTCGGCCTCGTCGTCCATGAGGTCTTCGTCGGCATCGGTGCGCTCACGGAGTGCGATGTCGGCCTCGTCGTCCTCGACGGTGTCGGCCTGACCCAGCTGCCACGAGCGGTAGATGAGGGCGAGGAGGAATGCCGAGACGGCGAAGGTGATGACGATGGCGGTCAGGGTGAGCGCCTGGGGCAGCGGGTCGCTGAGCTCGCCCTCGGTTCCGAAGAAGGGCGCGTTGCCGGGCACTCCCATGACGATGAGGAGCAGCAGGTTCGTCGCGTTGCCGAGCAGCAGGAAGCCGATCAGCACGCGGGTGAGACTGCGCTCGAGCATCGCGTAGACGCCGCAGGCGAAGAGCACGGCCATGATCACGATCAGGGTGAGGGAGACATCCATCAGAGGGTCACCCCTCGCTCGCGGAACTCCTGCGCCTGACGGTCGACCTCGGCACCGAGGCTGCGCAGCACGTCGAGCACGAGGCCGATCACGACCAGGTACACACCGACATCGAAGATGGTCGAGGTGACGAACTCCATGTGGCCGATGCCGGGGATCTCCCACTCCCAGAAGTTGCTGGTGAGCGGCGCCAAGCCGAAGAACAGCGGCACGACCGCCGTGCCGACGGCGAGGATCAGACCGGCACCGAGCAGTCGCCCGGCATCCGTGGGTGCGGCAGCGCCCAGCTCCCAGCGTCCACCGGCGACGTAGCGCATGACGAGCGCCATGCCCGCGACGAGACCTCCGGCGAAGCCTCCGCCTGGCAGGTTGTGGCCGGAGAAGAGCAGGAAGATCGACACGACGATGATCGTGTGGAAGAGGATGCGGACGATGACCTCGAGCAGGATCGACCTGTTCTCGGGCTTCATCTTCGGGCCGCCGACGAGCCAGGCGCGGGGGCTGCTCTCGTTCTCGTCGGTCTGGAAGCGCACGCCCTCGGTCGTCTCGACGAGCGGGCGGCTGAGCGTGCGACGGCGGCGCGCCTTGGGCAGCGTCTTCGTCGCGGAGAGCATGTCGGCGCGGTGCGTGACGAACACGAGAGACGCGACACCCGTGGCGGCGAGCACGAGCACCGAGAGCTCGCCCATCGTGTCCCAGCCGCGCAGGTCGACCAGGGCGACGTTCACGACGTTCTTGCCGTGACCGATCTCGTACGCGAGCTTCGGGAACGCGGCGGAGATCGGATCCGCGACGCGGGACTGGGTCGCCACGATCGCGACCAGCGCCATCGTGAGCCCGACTCCGACACCCAGCAGCGCGCGGGGAATGCGCCCGACAGAGGCGTTGTGCTCGCCCATCCGCGCGGGCAGGCGACGCAGCACCAGTGCGAAGGTGACCATCGTCACGGTCTCGACGAGGATCTGCGTGAGCGCGAGGTCGGGGGCGCCGCTGGTCGCGAACAGCACGACCATCCCGAGGCCGGTGATCGACACGAGGACGACGCCCGTGTATCTCTTCTGCGCGCGCACGGCCATGACGCCCGCGGCGGCCATCATCGGCGCGACCACGAGCTGCGTGGGCGTGTGCCAGGCCGAGAGCTGGAAGCGATCGATGTCGCTGGCGACGAGCGCCGTGATCTCGGCGGCGACGAACACCACGAAGATGGTGCCGACGTAGACCGGCAGAGAGCCGCGCTGGGTGAGCGTCGTGCTCAGCACCGAGAGTCGGTCGATACCGCGCATGACCAGGTAGTAGCCGTCTGCGGCAGTGAAGCGGATCAGTCGCGCCTTGCGGTCCCATCCGGTGCGCAGCGTGAGGAGGAAGACCGCGGCGCCGAGCAGGATCGACAGGATCGAGATGCCGAGCGCCGGCTCGAGACCGTGCCAGAGCGCGAGGTGCCCGGGTCCTTCCGCGGCGACCCCCTCGGCATCGAGGCCCGGGGTGGCTGTGAGCGCGTATCCCTGGAGCGCGACGTCGAGAGCCGGTGCTCCGATGCCTGCGGCGAGCGTGAGCCCGGCGAGGATGATCGGCGCCGAGAGGAATCCGACGGGCGGGTCGGGCCAGGCGGTGTCGGGGAGGCGATCGCCCGCCGCATCGCGCTTGGTCCAGAAGGCACCCCAGAGGAAGCGGATGCCATATGCCGCCGTGAGCATGGATCCCAGGCTGACGCCGATGATCGCGACGAGCCCCCAGGGCGAGCCGTGCAGTGCGTCGTCCAGGAGCGCCGTGAGGGTCGACTCCTTCGCCACGAATCCGAGGGTCGGTGCGATGCCGGCCATCGATGCGATGGAGATGAATGCCGCTGTCGCCATGACGGGAGCCTGACGCCCGACGCCACTCAGCTCGGTGATGTCTCGCGTCGACAGCTGACGGTCGATCACGCCGACGATCAGGAACAGCGCCGACTTGAACAGCGCGTGCGCGATCACGAGTGCGAGACCGGCCAGCGCGCTCGCCTGGGTGCCGTAGCCGATGACGACCGAGAAGAAGCCCAGCTGGCTGACGGTGCCGAACGCGAGGATGCGCTTGAGGTCGGTCTCGCGCAGCGCCTGGATGCCGCCGATCAGCATCGTCAGGATGCCCAGCGAGATGATGACCGGCCGCCACGGACCGGTGAAGGCGAAGATCGGGGCGAAGCGCGCGATCAGGTAGATACCCGCCTTGACCATCGCCGCGGCGTGCAGGTACGCGCTCACGGGAGTGGGCGCCGCCATCGCACCGGGCAGCCAGAAGTGGAAGGGGAAGATCGCGGACTTGCTGATCGCGCCGACGAGGAGCATCACGACGGCGGCGTCGACGATGGCGCCTGTGGGTGCGATCTCGAGGATCTCGCGGATGCTCGAGGTACCCGCGTCGACCACGAGCAGCACGACTCCGACGAACATCACGAGCCCGCCGAGAGTGGTGACCAGGAGCGCCTGCAGTGCTGCTCGTCGGCTGGCGGCGCGGCGTCGGTAGTGCCCGATGAGGAGGTACGAGAGGATGCTCGTCACCTCCCAGAACATCACGAGCATGACGAGGTCGTCGGTCAGGACGAGGCCGTACATCGCACCCGCGAACCCGAGCAGCACGCCCGCGAACTGGCCGATGCCGGCGGAGTCGTCATGGAAGTACCAACGGCAGTACAGCAGCACGAGAGCACCGACGCCGGTGACGATGAGCGTCAGCACCCAGCCGAGCACGTCCATGTTCATGGACAGATTCAGTCCGAGCTGCGGGATCCACGCGACCGAGACGAAGGGCGTCGGTCCGTCGAGCACCTGAGGGGTGAGGACGAGGGCGTGGATGAATGCCGCGGCGGGAATGAGAGCCGCGATGGCGAATGCCTGGGATCCCAGCCAGCGCACCAGAACGGGCATCAGGATCGACCCGAGGAGGAACACGGCGAGGAGCGTCAGCATATACGCGGCTCCTCAAAGCTCGTCGGCCGGGGGCGGCGCAGGCGGGCGGGCGGGTGTCGATATCGAGTTTACCTTGATATTCCGCGCTTCAGGGTCGATGATGTCGGCGCCCGACCATGCAAATGGTCGGTTTCCCCCGGATTTTCGGGCAATTTGCGCGATCTCGCACGCAGAATCAGCTCATTCGGATGCGTTCTCAGCCTGCCGAGCGAGCGCCGGACCGAGACGGTCGTACGAGTTCGCGATGTGCATCCTCATCGCCGCGGCGGCGGCTTCGGGGTCGCGTCGGCGCAGCGCGTCGAGGATGCTCTCGTGCTCGCTCACGGTGTCGTCTTCGAAGTCGTGGCGGAAGTTCAGCCGGTAGAGGTGCATGTGCGCACGCAGCCGCACGATGGCCTCCGACAGCAGCGGACTCTGCGCACTCTCCGCGATCAGGTGATGGAAGTGCAGATCCTCGTCGATGAACCGCCGGTAGTTGCGGAAGCGCTCGTCCTCATCGGGTGCCGACGCTGTACGCATCGTCACCACGGACTCCGCCAGCTCGGTCTCGGTCTCGTGGTCGAGATGCGCCGATGCACGCCGCGCCGCCTCCGGCTCCAGCAGCTCGCGCATGTCGTACAGATCGCGCAGGCCCGCCGCGTCGAGCAGAGGAGCTGCGACATAGCCCTTCAGCGCCCGCTTCGCGACGAGCCCTTCGGACTCGAGCCGCGTCAGCGCCTCGCGCACGGGCGTCGGAGACACGTCGAGGTCGCGGGCGACCGCGTCGATGTTGACCTTTGCTCCCGGTTCGATGACCTGGTCCATGAGCAGGCCGAGCACCGCGTCGTACACGTCGTCGACGAGCGCGCGCCGCGCCGGAAGCGGCCTCGGTCCGCGTGCCTCTTCGTCGCCGAACATGAGTCTCATCGTAGGGGGTGCCCTTCGTCGGCGATCAGACCGCGATCACGCAGATCGTCCCAGACCGCCTCGGCGACCGGGCGTGCGACGAGACGGCTGTTGCGCGCGACCTGCTCCGCGCTGGCACCGCCCATCACCACCGCGCCCACGGCGGGATGCGTCAGCGGATACTGTGCGGCCAGCTCGGGGAGTGTGGTGCCGTGATGCCGGGCGACCCGGGCGATCGCCTGAGCCCGGGCGAGCACCGAGCGGTCCGCGGGGCCGTAGTCGAACGTGGCATCGCGAGCGGGAGCATCCGTCGCGAGGATTCCCGAGTTGAAGACGGCGGCGGCCAGCACCGTCACCTCGCGCTCCCGGGCGATTGGAAGCAGGTCATCGGCGGCCGACTGGTCGAGCAGCGTCCAGCGCCCGGCGACCATCATGACGTCGGCATCCGTCTCCTGCACGAACCGCGTGAGCATGCCGCTCTGATTCATGCCGGCACCGAACGAGCGGATGACGCCCTGGTCCCGCAGCTCGCTCAGGGCGGGGAAGGCACCCTCGAGCGCCTCGCGCTCGTGCTCATCGGGATCGTGCACCAGAGCGATGTCGATGCGGTCGAGTCCGAGGCGCTCGAGCGACTGCTCGACCGAGCGCAGCACGCCGTCGCGGGAGTAGTCGCGCACGCGCCGATGATCCGCCGGCACGTCGAACAGGTTGTCGAGGTCCGAGCGGCCCGCGGCATCCTGCGGAACCAGCAGGCGTCCGACCTTGGTCGAGACGATGTACTCCTCACGCGGGAGCTCGCGCAGGCTCTCGCCGAGGCGTCGCTCGGCGAGGCCGAGACCGTAGTGCGGCGCGACATCGAAGTACCGCACGCCGCCCTCCCACGCGGCCGGCACGATGCGCGGCCACTCCCGGTCGTCCAGCGCCCGGTACAGATTGCCGAGCGCGGCAGCCCCATAGGCGACGGGCGGGGCGAGAAGCCCTCCGCGTCCGATCGCGACGGGCTTCGCTGCGGTGGAGACAGGCGCACTCATGACACGATCAGCCGGCCCAGGGCGTCATCGTTCCAGGGGATGCCGAGGCCCGCCTGGGTCGGCGCCCACCCGCGACCGTTCTCGATGCGGATCTCGCCCGTCGTGACCGCTCGCAGCTGCGGGATGTGCTCGAGGTACAGCGCGTTGGGGATCGCGCAGACGAGGGAGACGTGGAGCTCCATGAGGAAGTGCGGCGCGACGGGGGCGTTGAAGGACTCGGCCAGATGCGCGATCTTGAGCCACGGAGTGATCCCGCCGACCCGGGCGACGTCGGCCTGCACGATCGACGCGCCGCCACGCTGCAGGTGCTCGCGGAAGTGACCGAGCGAGTACATGCTCTCGCCGACCGCGATCGGCACCGACGTCGAGCGCGCCAGAAGACGATGCCCCTCGATGTCCTCCGCAGGCAGGGGCTCTTCGAACCAGAAGACGTCGACCTGCTCGAACAGCCGGGCTCGACGCACGGCTTCGGCGACCGTGAACGACTGGTTCGCGTCGACCATGATGTCCATGCCGGGTCCGACCGCGTCGCGCACGGCACGCAGTCGCTCGAGGTCCTGGTGCCCTCGCGGCATGCCGACCTTGATCTTCACGCCGCCCATGCCGCGCTCTTTGGCGGCGACCGCATGGGCGACGAGCTCGTCGGTGCGGAAGTGCAGCCATCCGCCCTCCGTGTCGTACACGGGCACGGAGGGCGACGCGCCTCCGGCGGCGACCCAGAGCGGGAGTCCGGCGCGACGGGTCTTCGCATCCCAGACCGCGGTGTCGACCGCGGCGAGCGCGAGTGCCGTGATCGGCCCGACCGTGGTGGCGCGAGTGATGCCGAAGAGTGCGAGCCACAGCGCTTCGGGACGCTCGGCCTCGAGCCCGATCAGAGCGGGCAGCAGCGTCTCGCGCAGCATGCTGAGCACCGCCCCGCCGCCGGTGCCGATCGTGTAGCTGTAGCCGATGCCCTCGGTGCCGTCGGCGGTGCGCAGCCGCACGAAGATGGTCTCCTGCTTGACGAACGTCTGCAGGGCATCCGTGCGCTCGGTCTCGACGGGCAGGTCGCACAGCTGCGCCTCCGCGTGCACGATGCGGCTGCCGGCCGTCGCGTCCGCGACGGCCTCCCGCAAGGGCTTCGTGGTGTGGTGTGTCGTGGTCATCAGCGTCCTCCGAGTCCGCCCAGGGTGACCCCCTTGATGAGCTGCCGTTGCAGCAGCAGCACGAGGATCAACGAGGGGATGACGGCCAGTGTCGATGCGGCCATGAGCAGCGACCACTGCGTGCCGAACTGACCGGTGAACATGCCGAGCCCGAGGGGCACGGTGGCCATGTCCTGCGTGTTGATGATGATCAGCGGCCACAGGTACGAGTTCCAATAGCCGATGAACGAGAACACCGCGAGCACGCTGAGCGGGGCGACCAGCTGCGGCAGCAGCACCGACCACAGGGTGCGCAGTCGCGAGGCGCCGTCGATCAGTGCCGCCTCCTCGTACTCCATGGGGATGGTGAGGAAGAACTGCCGCATCAGGAAGGTGCCGAACGCGGTGAAGGCGAACGGGATGATGAGGGCCGCGTAGCTGTCGTTCCATCCCCAGCTGTTGATCATGATGAAGAGCGGGACGACGAGCACCTCCTGCGGCAGCACGAGCGTGAGCACGAACAGCAGGAAGAGCTTGTCGCGGTACTTGAACCGCAGTCGAGAGAAGGCGTAGGCCGAGAGCACGGCGACGATCACCGAGAGGGCGGCGCCGAGGATCGCGACGAACAGGCCGTTGAGGATGAAGCGTCCGAACGGCACGACGGTCCACGCCTCGACGAAGTTCGCCCAGCGGATCTCCGATCCGAAGATCTGCGGGGTGGCGGTGAAGACCTCGTTCTCGGGCTTGAGCGCCGTGAGGAACATCCAGATGAAGGGGAACGCGAAGATCAGCGCGACCACGGCGATGGCCGCGGTGTTGAGCCACTCCTTGAGCGACTCACGGCGCTGACGCGCACGACGGGGCAGGCTCACGACGTCACTCATAGTTCACCCACCTGCGCTGGCCGACGAACTGCAGGGCCGTGATGAGCATCACGACGAGGAAGAGGATCCACGCGAGAGCGGATGCATAGCCGAGCCGATCGAAGACGAATCCGTTGCGGTACAGGTACAGCACGAAGGTGTTGGTGCTCTCTCCCGGCCCTCCCTGCGTGAGGAAGAGCGGCTGCACGAACACCTGGAACGCGCCGATCATCGTCATCGTGGAGCAGAAGAACAGCGACGGCGAGAGCAACGGGAGGATGATGAAGCGCAGTCGCTGCCACGCCGAGGTGCCGTCGATGCGAGAGGCCTCGAGCAGTTCCTTCGGGATGGCGCTGAGTCCGGCCGACAGGACGATCACGTTGTAGCCGAACGACTGCCATACCGACATCGCGATGACCGAGGGCAGCGCCCACGCCGAGTCCGACAGCCAGTTCGGTCCGTCGATGCCGACGGTCGCGAGCATCGAGTTGACGAGACCGTCCTGCGAGAGCAGGAGTCGCCACACCAGCGCGTTGGCCACCATGGGCGTGATCACGGGCAGGAAGAAGATGACCCGCCACGCCCCGGCCGCCTTCATGCGCGTGCTGAGCCACAGCGAGATGGTGAGGGCGACGACCAGATTCAGCGCCGTGTACACGATCGCGAAGATCAGGGTGTTGCCGAGCACCGTGTAGAACGTCGGGTCGCGGAACAGCTTGACGTAGTTCTCGAAGCCGATGAAGTCGGGGCTGCCGAACAGCTTCCAGTCGAACAGGCTGATGAAGGCCGACCCGAACAGCGGAGTGAGGATGAAGAGGACGAACCCGATCATCCCGGGTGCGAGGAAGGCCACCGCCACCCAGGCTTGACCGCGCCGTCGCGGGGGGCGGGGAACCCGCGGGGCGGGAGCGCCGAAGGGCACTCCCGCCGCGCCGGGCACGGGAGAGGAGGCCGTGGCCTCTCTCCGCTCGCTCATGATCGCCATCCGCTCAGCCCGCGACCGAGTTCTGGATGGTCTCCATGATCTCCTCCGCCGTCAGCTCACCCCGGTAGCCCTGCACTCCGTACTGGGTCATCAGGGTCTCGACCTGGTTCCAGGTCGGGGTGGTGCGCTGCGGGGTCGCATCGGCCAGCAGAGCCTCGACGACCTCGGCCGCACCCTCGGTCTTGCCCTCAGCCCAGGCCGGGAGCGCCTCGATGCGCGCCGGAACGATGCCGCGCGCCTCGGCCTGCTTCTCCTGCACCGACACCGAGGTCAGTGACTCGATCGCCGCGAACGCCTCGTCCGGGCGGTCGCAGTTGGCCGCGATGCCGAAGCCCGAACCCGCCGTCATCGCGGCGGCCTCGCCGCTGGTCGACGGGACGATCGTGACGCCGAGCGTGAAGTCGGCGGCGTCGGCGAAGCTGCCGTACATCCACGGACCTTCGATCAGCATCGGCACCTCGCCCGAGGTGAAGGCCTGCTGCGAGACCTCCGAGCCGTCCGCCGCCTCGGGGGCCTTGGCGACCTGCTCGACCGACACCAGGTCGAAGAAGCTCTGGATCTGGTCGACGAAGTCGGGGTTCGTGAGGTCGAGCTCGCCGTCCTCGGTCACGGCCGGAACGCCGTCGGCGAGCGACCAGGCGTTCGGGATGAAGATGCCGGGTGCGAGCGCGAGGCCCTTCTTGTCGCCGTCGGTCAGCGCCTTCGCATCCGCGATGAACTGATCGCGCGTGTACTCGGTGCCGGGCAGCTCGAGACCCGCGGCCTCGAACGCCTCGATGTTGTAGAACAGCACGATCGGCTCGGCGTCGTAGGGGATCGCCCTGATCGTGCCGTCGACCGTCATGCCGCTGAGCATGGATGCGTCGATGTTCTCGATGTCGAAGTCAGACTTCTCGATCAGGTCGTCGAGCGGCATCAGCAGGTCGCCGAGCTCCTGCGCGCGGGCCGCTTGCGTGGTCAGCAGGCAGGGCGGGTTCGAGCCGCTGAGGCGGGTCTTCACCTTGGTCCAGTAGTCCGAGAAGCTGGGCCCCTCGACGGTGATGTCGAGGTCGGGATCCTCGGCCTGGGCGCCGTCGATGAAGTCAGCCCACTGCGCCTGATCGCCCTCGCTGGCGGCCCACGTGTAGAGCACGAGAGGGCCGCCGGCGTCGCCGCCTCCTCCTCCCGAGCCGCTGGCACAGCCGGCGAGGGTGAGAGCGGTGAGGCCCGCGACGCCTGTCAGGATGAGACGCTTCGCGCGTCGGGATGAGAGTGCATTCATTCTGTCTGCCTCCTTCATTGGATGCTGATTCGATGCGATGGGTGAGGGGGTGCTGCTCGGGGGTTCGGGTCGTGCTCGGGTCACTCGGAGAAGTCGATGGCGACGACGTCGATCAGGGCGCCGCTCGGCGCGGGGGCGACGATGCGCAGCTCGCCCAGGTCGTCGCCGGCGATCGAGGCCTCGTGCACCTCGAAGCTCGCGTCATGCTGCAGCTCGAGATCGTCGGCCAGGCGGTGCACCCGGGTGATGCGACGCACGGGCAGGCCCCGCACGATGATCTCGTCGACCGGCACCGCGGTCAGATGCAGGTAGAGGCGTCCGGCGCGCGCGGTCGTCGGCCCGTGGAAGTCGATGCCGACGGTGGGCTCGACACCGATCACGGACTCGGCGTGCGCGTGCATCCATTCCGCGAACTCGCCCAGCCGCTCCTGTTCGACCGCCGGCAGCGCACCGTCGGGACCGGGCCCCACGTTGAGCAGCAGATTGCCGCCGCGGGCGACGACGTCGATGAGGGTGACGAGCAGCGACCGCGCGGACTTCTCGTTGTCCGGCCCCGTGCGCCATGCCCAGTGATCGCCGATCGTGAGGCACAGCTCCCACGGACCGGTCGGCGGGGTGAGCGGGAAGCCCTGCTCGGGGGTGCGGTAGTCGCCCTGGCCGGGCAGGCGGTCGTTGATGACGACATCGGGCTGCAGCTCCTTGATCAGGCGGCGCAGTGCCGGAGCCGTCCACTCGACGGCGGAGCGCTCCCAGTCGCCGTCGAACCAGAGCAGATCGATCTGCCCGTAGTTCGTGAGGAGCTCGGTCAGCTGCGCCCGCACGTAGTCGAGGTAGCGCGACCACTCCTCCGGACTCGACCGCCGGTGGCGATCGGTCGCGTCGGGGGTGTCGGCGAACTCGGCGAGGCCCGCGGCGGGCCAGTGCTCGAGCTTGTACGGCCGGTCCTCATCGCGGAATGCCGGATAGTCGGGGTGGTTCCAGTCGGGGAGGCTGTAGTAGATGCCGACCTTCAGGCCTTCGGCGCGCACGGCGTCGACGAACTCACGGGTGATGTCGCGACCGAAGGGGCCGTGCTGCACGCCGAAGTCGGACTCCTCGGTGAAGAACATGTTGTATCCGGCATGGTGACGTGCCGTGAAGACGAGGTAGGTGGCTCCCGCTTCGCGGGCACGACGCGCGAGATCTGCGGCATCCCAGTTCACGGGGTCGAACGTCGGAGCCGTCGCCTGGTACTCGGCCACGGTCACGGCGTCTTCCACGGCATCCTCGCCCGGGATGATCGAGCGTCCGACGAGGGGCCAGGAGATCTCGATGCCCTGCTGCGATGCCTGGTCCCAGTGCACGAAAAGGCCGAAGCCTGCGCCGCTGAACCACTCCCCGCCGGGGATGCGCTCTGTGGGGCGTCGGAAGCCTTCGTCTGTCATCGAACCTCTCCTTTGAGTTCAAGATTTCCTATAGGATACGTGATAGACGAAACCGTTCACAAGGGTGTGATGAAAGGTGCCTACCGATGGCGATGTTCGAAACCGATCCTGTTCGTCCCGAGGCCTACCGCGAGTTCGAGCGACCGCTTCCCGAGTGGTTCCGCGGCGCCGCACTGGGCATCTTCGTGCACTGGGGGCCGTACTCGGTTCCCGCCTGGGCAGAGCCCACCGGTGAGCTCGGCGCCGTGCCACGGGACGAGTGGTACGCCCACAATCCCTATGCCGAGTGGTACGCCAACACCATGCGCATCGAGGGCTCGCCGACCCACCGGCATCACGAGGAGGTCTACGGCGGGGCTCCTTATGACGACTTCCTCGATGCCTGGAAGGCCGAGGAGTTCGACGCCGACGAGGTGCTCGCCGTGGTCGCGGCGACGGGCGCGAGATACTTCATCCCCACGACCAAGCACCACGACGGCGTCACACTCTGGGACGCACCGGGAACGGATGGGCGCAACACCGTCGCCCGTGGCCCAGGGCAGGACCTCATCGGAGCCTTCGCCGACGCGACGCGCGCGGCCGGCCTCCGCTTCGGCGTGTACTACTCAGGCGGTCTCGACTGGCACTTCTCCGACCTGCCGCCCATCGACCATGACGGCGCCCCCGCCCCCGATGACCTCGCCTACGCGGAATATGCGCACGACCACGTCATCGACCTGATCGACCGCTATCGTCCCGACATCCTCTGGGGCGACATCCGGTGGCCGGCTGCGGGAATCGAGCCGGGGCCGAAGAGCATCGCCCACGCCTTCCAGACGTTCTACGCGCAGGTTCCCGAGGGCGTCGTCAACGATCGCTGGGGCGAGTCCCACTGGGACTTCCGCACCAGCGAGTACGTGCACGGCACCGCAGTCGAGGTCGGCGAGGCGTGGGAGAACACCCGGGGGATCGGACTCTCGTTCGGCCACAACCGCAGGGAGACGAGCGAGCACCTGCTGTCGGCGCACGAGGCCGTGCTTCTGCTCGTCGACGTGGTCTCACGGGGCGGCAACCTGCTGCTCAACATCGGCCTCGAGGCATCCGGGCGCATCCCCGATCTGCAACGAGAGACCCTCGAGGGCATCGGCCACTGGAACAGGCAGTACGGGCACGCCGTGTTCGGTGCGCGACCGGAAGAGCGGATGCCGGCGTCCGACGACCCCTGGCTGCGCTGGACACGCACGGATGACGCGGTGCACGCGGTCGTCGACCGGAACGGACACGTCGAGCTCCCCGATCCGCACGGCCTGCTCGACGAGAGCAGCGCACGGATCGGCGAGCATCCGGTGACCGCAGAACGCGTCGATGGTGCCATCCTGGTCGAGGTGGCGGACGCGACGACCCCGGTCGCGATCTCGTTCCAGCCCAGGGACTGACGGAAGGACCCTCTCATGCGCATCGCTCTGCACTCCGAGATCCGCGACGGCGCGGTCGACGACTACCGCACGAACCACGCCCGCATCCCGGATGCTCTCGCCGAGACCTTCGCGCGCATCGGCATCCACGACTGGACGATCTGGAGGTCGGGCCGGCGCCTGTTCCACCTGGTCGAGTGCGATGACTGGGATGCCGCGGTCGCCGCGCTCGAGGACGATCCGGCCGACCACGCCTGGCAGGCCGACATCGGTCGCTTCGTCGAGCTCTTCCGCGACGAAGACGGCGCCGAGGGCACCGCTCCCCTGGAGCAGGTCTGGGATCTGAGGTCGCAGGTCTCCTGACCGCCCCGCTGCCCGGGTCTGCCGCGGGCTCGTGGCAGAGTAGCCCCGTGACTCGGACGTGGGTGCGCGAGCTGGCCGGCTGGATGTGCGCTGCCGCCGTGTCGATCGTCACCGCATCCGTGGTCGCGTCGTCAGCCCGGTCCGACCTGCTCTTCCGAGACGGCGATTCACTGGTCGTCGCGATGCTCGCGCGGTCGCTGCTGTCGGGAGAATCGCTCGACTGGGCGATGTCGAGCGTGCTGTTCCTGCCCGAGACCGCGGCGTTCACCGCGATCGACGCCGCCGTGCCTGCGACGGTGAACGGCCTCTTCGCGATCAGCGCGGTCGTCAATCTCCTCGCCCTCTATGGAGCCATCCGGCTCGTCGCCGGCCGCGGCCGCGCGGGTTCTGCGCCCGTCACCTGGTCCGTCGTCGCGCTCGGGGTGTTCGGCATGCTCGCGATGACCGATGTCTCGGCGTCGCGAGAGGCGCTCGACCTCGCATCCCTGCAGCTGACGACCACCTACTACTCGGCGACCGTGATCGGCGTCGTCATCACGGTCGGCATCGTGCGGCGCGTGATCGACGACGGCCGCCTCAGAGCCTCGCCGTCGATCGCTCTCGGCGCCGTCGCGCTCTTATCGGCTCTCTCGAACCCGCTGTACGCGGTGTGGGCGACCCTCCCCCTCGCGATCATCCTGGGCATCGCCGCCGTGTCGCCGTCGCGGCGTGCGCAGATCCTCGCCCTCATCGCGGTGCTGCTCGCCGGCACCACCGCGGGCTTCCTGGCTCGTATTCCGTTCGCGGCATGGATCGCGAACACCGGCGTCGGCTACGCGCAGCCCGACCACTGGCACGAGTCGGTCGACTATTACGCACGGCTCATCGCCGAACGCGGTCAGAGCCTCCCCGGGCTGATCGGGCTGCTGGTCACCGTCGCCCTCATCGTCTTCGCCGTCGCGAGAACGGCGAAACAGGGCGACCCGGGAACCCGTCTCGTCGCCGCGATGGCCTGGGCGGCACCGATCGTCGTCGTCGTCGGGGCGATCGCGCTGGGCACGCATGCCGCGCGCTACCTGCAGCCTCTCGTCTTCGCTCCGGTGCTCGTGCTCGTCGCGTCACCTCGCGCGATTCGCCTCCCCGCCCGCCTGCGTCGTTCGACAGCTGCCATCGTCGGCGTGGTGCTTCTCGTCGTCGGCGGCCTCAGCATCCCGCGCCTGGCGGACGCGGCCGCCCGGCCGGACCCCGATCTCGCGTGCGTGACGGACTGGGTCGACGCCTCCGGTCGCACGGGCGCCGGACAGTTCTGGACCGTTCGTCTGCCCGCACTGCATGTCGCAGACCCCTCGCGCCTCGTCCAGGTCGATCATCAGCTCAACGGCTACGCGTGGCTGGTCAACCGCACGGACTTCGCAGTCGGCGAGGTGTCGTTCCTCGTCGAGGATTCGCAGACCGTGCCGTGGGATCTTCCGCAGGCGGTGCAGCCTGAGCGTGTGGTCGAGTGCGGCCGGTACTCGATCCTGGACTTCGGCAGTCAGACCCTGCCCCTGGGGCCGCAGCGCAGCTGAGCGAGACCGCAGCGACCCGGTCAGCGGGTTGGTGCCGCGGTGGTCGTTCCCTCGCGGAACCGGCACGTGAGGTGCAGGGTCTGGCCGGGTTCTCCTCGGAGCATCCGCGCGACCTGCTCTCCGGCGGCGCGCCCCTTCTCGACCGCCGGCTGCACGCTGGTCGTGAGCACGAGGTCGCCGAGCCCATCGGCGGCGATCCCGTCGAAACCCGCGACCGACAGGTCTTCGGGCACGCGCAGGCCCAGCTCCTCCGCGGCGCGAATGATGCCGACGGCGATCAGATCGCTCTGAGCGAGGATCGCCGTCGGCCGCGTCTCGGCATCCGCCAGCAGATGCCGTCCGGCGAGGAGCCCCTCGTCGATGAAGCTGCCTCCGGCCGAGATCGCGGGCGCGTCGGGAAAGATCTCGCGCATGCCGGCGAGGCGATCGATGGTCACATCCACCGTCGCCGCGTCGATTCGCTCCTGAGTGACCGGTCCCCGCTCGCGACGGGTGTCGAGCGGCAGCGTGACGAGTGCGACGTCGCGGTGCCCGAGGTCGCGCAGGTGACGTGCGACGTCCGCGGCCGCCGCGGAGTTGTCGAGCAGGATCTTCGGGATGCCCTCCCCCGCGTCACCCTCGATCACGACGACCGGCAGGCCCCGGCTGCGCACGATGTCGAGCGACGCCTTGGCGCGCCCCGAGCACCCGATCAGCACGACCGCATCGACGGGTGCGTTCGAGAGAGACGACTCATCGTCGCCCGGCTCGTCGCGCATCAGCAGGATGCCGGCGCTGAGCTCGGCCATCCCATCGGTCAGGCCGTCCATCATGGCGGTGGTCACCGGGTCGAGGAACGCCGCACGCAGGTGCCCCTCGAGAACGACCGCGACGATGCCGCTGCGTCCTCGTCGCAGCGATGCGGCGCGCGGGTCGGGACCGGCATATCCGAGAGCCGCCGCTGCGGCGAGCACCCGCTCGCGCGTGGCCGGCGCGACGTTGGCCTTGCCGCTGAAGACGACGGATGCCGTCGACGTGGCAACTCCCGCCTCGCGTGCGACATCGGCGATCGTCGCTCGGCGCGGGCTGTCGTGGCTCGTCATACTCCGAGGATAGCTCCCCGGCTTCCCGATCATCGAATCGATTCGATATGCTGATCCGCATGGACACGGCTCTCTCCCGATCGCAGTACGTGCGCTGGCGCACCGCGATCTTCGCGATCTTCCTCGCCAGCGGTCTCTCGATCGCGACCTGGGCGTCCCGTGTCCCCGACATCAAGCTCGCCCTCGAGGTCGACAAGGCTCAGGTGGGCATGCTGCTGCTCGGCGCGGGCATCGCCTCGATCATCGGCATCTCGACCAGCCCCGCGATCATGGCACGCACCGGCGCGCGCCTCGGCATGATGGTGTCGATCTTCACCTTCGCCTCGGGCGTGGCCCTCATCGGCATCGGCGCCAACGTCCTCGGCTCGTACTCCGTGGTGCTGATCGGTCTCGTGCTGTTCGGACTCGGCAACGGCTGCGTCGACGTCATGATGAACGTCGAGGCCACCGCGATCGAGCAGCACTCGGGCAAGACGATCCTGCCCCTCTTCCACGCCTTCTTCAGCTTCGGCACCGTGATCGGCGCCGGGCTCGGGGCGCTTGCCGCACAGCTGCACATCGACGTCTTCACCCATACGCTCGTGATCGCCGTCGCGATCGCCGCCATCGGCATCGCCAGCATCGCGAACGTGCCGCGACGCGAAGAGGCACTCGACCCCGCGGCCGACGACGCAGAGAAGCCTCACTGGCGGGAGCGGATGCACGTCGCGATGTCCGCCTGGCGCGAGCCGCGCACCTACGCGATCGGCGTCGTCATGCTCGGCATGTCGTTCGCAGAGGGCGGCGCCAACGACTGGCTCGCCCTCGGCGTCGCCGAAGACCACGGAGGCGGCACCGCACTGGGCGCCGCCGCGCTCGCGACGTTCTCGGTCGCGATGACCGTCGTCCGCGTCTTCGGAGGCCCACTGGTCGACAGGTTCGGCCGCGTCGCCGTGCTGCGCATCCTCGCGGTTGCCGCCGCATCCGGCATCCTGCTCTTCATCCTCGCCCCCAGCCTTCCTCTCGTCTTCGTGGGCGCAGCGCTGTGGGGCGTCGGCGCTTCTCTCGGCTTCCCGCTGGGTATGTCCGCCGCCGCAGACGACCCCGCCAAGGCGGCCGCGCGAGTGAGCGCAGCCGCGACGATCGGCTACATCTCGTTCCTGGGCGGCCCGCCCGTGCTCGGCTTCATCAGCGAGCACATCGGACTGCTCAACACGCTCTACATCCTCGTCGGCCTGGTCGTGTTGTCCGGCCTGTTCTCGGGTGCCGCGCGCCCGCTCCGCAAGGACGAGATGTCGACGCCGCCCGTCACCGCGAAGTCAGCCTCGTAGATCAGCGGGCGACAAGCAGACGCGGTGCCGGGCCTTCGAGTCGGGCGATGGCGATCTTCACCTCTCCGAGCTCGACGTCCACCTTCTCGAACCTCGCATCCATGCGCTGCTCGACCTTCTCGAACCGCGCATCCATGCGCTGCTCGACCTTCTCGAACCGCGCATCCATGCGCTGCTCGAACATCTCGAACCGCGCATCCGTGCGCGTGATCATCCATCCGAAGCCTGCGGCAAGCCCCAGCAGCGTGGTCGCGACGGTCACGATCATGGTCACGAGCTCTATCGACACCGTCATCTCCTCATCCTTGACCTGTCCGCCCAGAATGTCAGGATCCAGTCCGATGGCATCGACGACGGGAGTCGATCCGCCGCAGATGTGGAAACTTCGGCGCTGATGCTGACATCAGCAGAACGAGTCGACCCGACGAAGTAGGCTCGACGGGTGCGTCTCGTCATCGCCCGCTGCTCCGTGGACTACACGGGCCGCCTCAATGCCCACCTCCCGCTCGCCACGCGTCTGCTCGTGCACAAGGGAGACGGGAGTCTGCTCGTGCACTCCGACGGCGGCAGCTACAAGCCGCTGAACTGGATGAGCCCGCCGTGCTCCCTCGCGGCCGAGGAACCCGGCGAGGAGGAGTCCATCGCCGGTGTCACCGAAGTATGGCGAGTGACGCACAAGAAGACCGGCGACGCGCTCCGCGTGCAGATCTACGAGATCCTGCACGACACCAACCACGACCTCGGCGTCGACCCCGGTCTGCAGAAGGACGGCGTCGAAGCCGATCTGCAGCGCCTGCTCGCCGAGCAGGTCGAGCGCATCTCCGACGGCGCGACCCTGGTGCGCCGCGAGTACCCGACCGCGATCGGTCCCGTCGACCTGCTCGTGAGGGATGCCGCCGGCGCGGCGATCGCTGTCGAGATCAAGCGGCGCGGAGACATCGACGGCGTCGAGCAGCTCACCCGCTATCTCGAGCTGCTGGGCCGCGACCCGCACCTCGCGCCGGTGCAGGGCGTCTTCGCCGCGCAGGAGATCAAGCCGCAGGCGCGGGTGCTCGCCGAGGACCGCGGCATCCGCTGCCTCGTGCTCGACTACGACGACATGAAGGGCATCGAGTCCGGCATCCCCCGCCTGTTCTGAGGCCATCTGCACAGATGTCCACCGCGGTCGGTCGCGTCGTGCACTGCCCATAGGCTGGAAGGTATGGCTTCTTCCCCCTATTCGTGCGTGCTCTGGGACGTCGACGGCACGATCGCCGACGCGTCGGTCGGCATCCTGCGCCGTCTGAACGTGGCCCTCACGCACTTCGGTCACCCTGCTCCCACGCGCGAACAGCTCGTGCACTGGATCGGGCCGCCCATGTTCGAGTCGTTTCAGGCGCAGGCGGCGATGACCCCCGAGCAGGCGACCGAGGCGGTCACCTTCTATCGGACACTCGGCAAGGCCGACGGATACACGACCGATGTCGCGACCTACCCGGGCGTGCCCGAGATCATCCGCGATCTGCACGCGGCAGGGGTGCCTCAGGCGACCGCCAGCTCGAAGCCCGAGATCCAGGTCGATGCGATCGTCGACTTCTTCGAACTGCGCCCGTACTTCCTCACGACGGTGGGTGCGACGCCCGACGAGGCGACGCTCGCCTCGAAGACCGACATCGTCGCCGAGGCGCTGCGCCGTCTGGCCGAGCGCGGTGCAGACATCTCACGCCCCGTGCTGGTCGGCGATCGCCATCACGACGTCGAGGGCGGCAACGCCAACGGCGTGCCGGTGATCTTCGTCGAGTGGGGCTTCAGCGACACGCACGAAGGCGATGAGGCCGCGTTCCGCGCCGCATCGGCCGACGAACTGCGCGCGCTGCTGCTGCACTGACCTCGGCCGACCGGGGGCCCACCCGGCCGGGGTGATCCGGCCGGAAAGCACAGAACTCCCCGCCGGGGGTCGCAACGAGTGCAGACCTCCGGTCGGGGAGTTCTATGACGTCCGCTCTCAGAGCGGACGGATGTTCTCAGCCTGCAGGCCCTTGGGGCCCTGCGCCACGTCGAACTCGACTCGCTGGTTCTCTTCAAGAGAGCGGTAGCCGGATGACTCGATGGCGGAGTAGTGCGCGAAAACGTCAGCGCCGCCGTCGTCGGGGGAGATGAAGCCGAAGCCCTTCTCCGAGTTGAACCACTTAACCGTGCCCTGGGTGCTCATGTACTGCCTGTTCTGCTGGAAAGAAGCCGACGCAGGATGCCCCGACGTGCTCCACGCTAGTGGAGCACGCGCTGAGCGGAAGTCCTGATGTCAGCCCGTAACCCAAATGTTGCATGAGCGGTCGTCCGCGGTCACATGACAGGGCAGATGGAGACCCTCAGAAAATGGTGTGGCCCTCACCGCGGGGGGAGCGATGAGGGCCGAAGACGACCGGAGGGTGCGTCAGATTCCAGCCTAACCCCTCGCGCCTGCTTTTGTCCCCCATTTGGGGGACAAAAGCAAAATTTGTGAGATGGAGACAAACGACAGCGGCCCTCTCGAGCAGTCCGTTGGGGACAGAACTACTCGAGAGGGCCCAATCGCATGCACGGATCGCCTTTGCCTCTGGGGAAGGCAGCCCGTCTCTGGGGAAGACGGAGACGATCAATCCCCTGTGCATGCACCTTCACCCTAGGGGAGTCCGTTCGATCCCGCCAAGGGGGGTTGACGATCGTCGTCATCGGTGGCAGTGACGGGACGGACTGCGCGAGTAGCCTGGTGCGGTGACCATGCTGAACAAGGACATGACCCTGTGCATCTCGCTGTCTGCACGCCCGAGCAACAACGGCACGCGATTCCACAACTTCCTCTACGAGGAGCTGGGCCTGAACTGGATCTACAAGGCCTTCGCGCCGACCGACCTCGGCCAGGCGATCGCCGGCGTGCGCGGTCTCGGCATCCGCGGGTGCGCGATCTCGATGCCGTTCAAGGAAGACGTCATCGCGCTCGTCGACCGCATGGACCCTTCAGCGACGGCGATCGACTCGGTGAACACGATCGTGAACGATGACGGGGTGCTCACCGCATACAACACGGACTACAGCGCGATCGCCCAGCTGATCGAGCGCAACTCGCTCGACCCTGCATCATCGGTGCTGCTGCGGGGCTCAGGCGGGATGGCCAAGGCCACCGCCGCCGCCTTCCGTGACGCCGGATTCAGCCGCGTCACGATCGCGGCCCGCAACGAAGAGCGCGGTCGAGGGCTGGCCGACCTCTACGGCTTCGCCTGGACGGCGGATGCGGATGCCGCCACCGCCGACATCATCGTGAACATCACACCGATCGGCATGGCGGGAGGCGCGGACGAGCACGCGCTGTCGTTCACCGAGGAGCAGATCGCGGCGGCATCCGTCGTGTTCGACGTCGTCGCCCTGCCGGCGGAGACGCCTCTGATCTCCGCAGGGCGCGCGGCCGGGAAGACCGTCATCACGGGCGCCGAGGTGGCGACCCTGCAGGCCCTCGAGCAGTTCGTGCTGTACACCGGCATCCGCCCCTCCGCCGCTCAGGTGCAGGCGGCCGAGGAGTTCATGCGGGCGCAGTGACCACTGCGCCCGCAATTCGCCCCGAGGACCTCAGCCGTTGAACGCGGCGGGGTGGGGGCCGGTGCGACCGTCGCGCTCGAGGCGGTCGACCGCGGCCAGCTCGTCGTCGGCGAGCTCGAACCCGAACACGTCGAGGTTCTCAGCGATGCGAGCGGGGGTCACCGACTTGGGGATCACGATGCGTCCCTGCTGCAGGTGCCAACGCAGCACGATCTGGGCCGGCGTCCGCTCGTGCCGCTCGGCGATCTCGACGACCGAGCGATCGGAGAGCACGGCGCCCTGGGCGAGCGGGCTCCATGCTTCGGTGAGGATCCCCCGCTGAGCGTTCGCCTCGGCGACCGCTCGGTTCTGCAGCGCCGGGTGGAGCTCGACCTGGTTGACGGCGGGCACGACGCCACCCTCGGAGGCGATGCGCGCGAGGTGCTCGGGTTCGAAGTTCGAGACGCCGATGGCTCGTACGCGCCCGTCCGCGGAGAGACTCTCGAGCGCACGCCAGGTCTCGGGGTAGGTCGCCAGAGCAGGCGTCGGCCAGTGGATCAGGTACAGGTCGAGGTGATCGAGGCCGAGCCGTTCGAGGGACGCATCGTATGCGCGCAGGGCGGCGTCGTATCCGTGGTCGGAGATCCACACCTTCGACGTCACGAACAGCTCGTCGCGAGGGATGCCCGACTCGGCGATCGCACGCCCGACGCCGGCCTCGTTGCCGTAGATCGCCGCGGTGTCGATGCTGCGGTACCCGGCGTCGAGGGCGGCAGCGACGGCGGCCGTGGTCTCGGCATCCGGCACCTGGAACACGCCGTATCCGAGCTGCGGCATCTCGATGCCGTTGTTCAGGGTGAGTGTGGGGACGGTGGGAGCGTTCATGCTCGTGCTTCTTTCTCTCTCTGCGAATCGGGTGGTCACGCGGCGACGGTCTGCAGCGTGCCGGTGGGGGCGGGCGACGGCTTCCTGGCTGCGACCACGGCGATCACCATGACGACCAGGGCGGATGCGGTGATCGCGGCCCCGATCCAGATCGGCGAGGTGTAGCCGAGCCCTGCGGCGATGCCGAGGCCGCCCGCCCACGCGCCGAGGGCGTTGCCCACGTTGAAGGCGCCGATGTTGGCGCCGGAGGCGAGGGTCGGTGCACCGCCGGCGTAGTGCATGATGCGGCTCTGGAGCCCCGGAACCGTGCCGAATCCGAACGCGCCCATCAGAACGAGGATCGTGATGGTCACGGGCTGCGACCAGGCGAAGAAGCCGAACAGCACGAGCACGACGACCAGAGCCGCGATGAAGATCAGCAGCGTGCGGTCGATCGATCGGTCGGCCAGGCGTCCGCCGATCCAGTTGCCCGCGACGAGCCCGGCGCCGAAGAGCACGAGCAGCCACGGCACCGTGGTGTCTGCGAAGCCCGTGACCCCGGTGAGCGTGTAGGCGATGTAGGTGAAGGCGCCGAACATGCCGCCGAAGGCGAGCGCGGTGACGATGAGCGAGAGCCACACCTGTCCGGACCGGAAGGCCCGGAGCTCGCCGCGCAGACTCACCTGCTGGCCTGCCGTCTTCGGTGCCGTGACCAGCAGAGCGATGCCCGCGAAGGCGACGATGCCGATGGCGGAGATGACCCAGAACGTCGACCGCCAGCCGAACTGCTGTCCGAGGAAGGTTCCGAACGGAACACCGAACACGTTCGCCGCTGTGAGGCCGGTGAACATGATCGCGATCGCCCGCGCCTTCTTCTCGGGGGCGACGAGGTCGGCGGCGACGACGGATCCGATGCCGAAGAACGCTCCATGGCACAGCGCCGCGACGATGCGTCCGATCATGGCGGTCGTGTAGTCGGGGGCGAGGGCGGTGATCGCATTGCCGACGATGAACAGCACGACGAGGCCGAGCAGCACCGGTTTGCGGGGCAGACGGGTCGTTGCGGCGGTGAGGCCGAGTGCACCGACGACCACGCTGAGCGCGTAGCCCGAGATGAGCCAGCCGGCCGTGGCCTCGGTGACCCCGAAGTCCGCGGCGACGTCGGGGAGGAGCCCCATGATCACGAACTCGGTGAGTCCGATCCCGAAGGCGCCGATGGCGAGTGCGATGAGTCCGAGTGGCATGGGTGTGCTCCGTGGTCCTCTGCTAAAGTAGTTGCAGACGCGGGATATTGCGTCACGAGGGATAATCATTGCATACGCAACTATCCCGCGCAAGCAACTACTTCGGAGGTCACTGTGGGCATCTCAGACGACGCTGTCGAGATCCGGGCACGCGGCTGGCGAACGCTCGCCGCTCTGCACGGGATCATCGAGGCCGACCTCGAGAAGGCACTGGGCGCATCCGTCGGCCTGTCCGTCGTCGAGTACACGGTGCTCGACGCCCTCAGCAGACAGGACGGCTGGCACATGCGCATGCAGCAGCTCGCCCGCGCGACCGCGCTGAGCCCGAGCGCCACGACGCGTCTCGTGACACGGCTCGAAGACCGCGGGCTGCTCACCCGCATCCTCTGCGCCGACGACCGTCGGGGCATCTACACCGAGCTCACCCCGGCCGGCCTGGCGCTCTACGAGAACGCGCATCCGATCCACGACGAGACCCTCGAGCGTGCTCTCGGCGAGGCGGTCACGCAGCCCGAGCTGGCCCCCGTCGTGCACGCGCTTCAGTCAGTGACCGCCGAGGCCTGAGTCAGGCGAGCACGCTCGCGCGCGAGACCGTCACCTGGATGCTCTTCATCAGCGGCTGGTCGCTCTGGACGCTGAAGTCCTTGCGACCGATCAGCACGTTCATCTCCGGCATGTACCCGGCGGCGCTGCCGCGCGGCAGGTCGTACGGAACCGCGCGGAACGCCTTCAGCATCCGTGTCGACCCGTCTTTCGACGTCGACACGATGTCGACCAGATCGCCCTCGACGAGGCCGCGATCGCGCATGTCGTCCTCATGCAGGAAGACGAGCTCGCGCAGGTTCTTGACGCCTCGGTACCGGTCGTCGTTGGAGTAGATCGTGGTGTTCCACTGGTCGTGCGAGCGCACCGTCTGCAGCACGAGGGTGTCGGCGGACTCGGGGCTGACGTCCGGCAGTGGAGCCAGGGAGAATTCGGCACGGCCCGACGGCGTCTCGAACACGCGGTCCCTGGCGGGCTGCGGAATGCGGAACCCGTGCCGGTCGCGGATCAGGTCGTTGAAGCCCTCGAACCCCGGCAGCACCTTCGCCATCACATCGCGGATGTTGTCGTAGTCGCCGACGTACCAATCCCAGGGCGTCGCCGTGTGCGGCAGGGTCGCCTTCGCGATGCCGGCGATGATCGCCGGCTCCGACCTCAGATAGGCGGATGCCGGCTGCTTGCGTCCCCTCGAGAGGTGCACCATGCTCATCGCATCCTCGACGGTGACGCCCTGCGGGCCCTGCGCCTGCTGGTCACGCTCGGTGCGGCCGAGACACGGCAGGATCAGGGCCTTCTCGCCATGCACGAGATGGCTGCGGTTCAGCTTCGTGCTCACCTGCACCGTCAGGCGGCACTTCTCGAGCCCCTGCGCGGTGAACGGGGTGTCGGGCGCAGCGAGCACGAAGTTGCCGCCCATGCCGACGAACACCTTCACGCGCCGGTCATGCATCGCCTCGATCGTGCGGACGGTGTCGAGCCCCGGATGCCGCGGCGGCTCGATGCGACAGACCTCGGCGAGGCGGTCGAGCCACGCCTCCGTCGGCCGGTGATCGATGCCGCACGTGCGGTTGCCCTGCACGTTGCTGTGTCCGCGGATCGGCGACGGGCCCGCCCCCTTGCGGCCGATGTTGCCGCGCAGGAGCAGCAGATTGACGATCTCGCGCACCGTGTCGACGCCGTGCTCGTGCTGACTCACGCCGAGGCACCAGCTGATGATCGTGCGCTCCGAGGCCAGATAGACCGCAGCGGCGGCGCGGATCTGCTCTTCCGTGAGGCCGGACTGAACGACGAGATCTGCCCAGCTCGTGGCGTCGACCAGTGCGCGGTACTCGTCGATGCCGTTCGTCAGAGTGCTGAGGAATTCGCTGTCCAGCACCGACGGGTCGGTGGCGGCGGCTTCGAAGACGACCTTCGACATGCCGCGGATCAGCGCCAGATCGCCCCCCGGGCGCACCTGCAGGTTCATGGTGCTCGTGTCCGTCGCCGCGAAGCGCGCCATGTCGACGAAGTCGTGCGGCACGATCGTCCGGGTCGCCCCGGCCTCGACGAGCGGGTTGACGTGCACGACCTGCGCGCCGCGCTTCACGGCATCCGAGAGCGCGGTGAGCATGCGGGGAGCATTGGATGCCGCGTTCACGCCCAGCACGAAGAGGGCGTCGCAGTCGTCCCAGTCGTGCATGTCGACAGTGCCCTTGCCGGTCGCGATCGACGCCTTGAGCGCGCGTCCCGAGGCCTCGTGGCACATGTTCGAGCAGTCGGGCAGGTTGTTGGTGCCGTACTCGCGCACCATCAGCTGATACAGGAAGGTCGCCTCGTTGCTCAGACGCCCCGAGGTGTAGAACGCGGCCTCGTCGGGACTGTCGAGCGCCTGCAGCTCGTCGCCGACGAGCGCGAAGGCGTCGTCCCACGAGATCGGCACGTAGTGATCGGTGGCGGCGTCGTAGACCATCGGCTCGGTGAGACGACCCTGGTCCTCCAGGTCGAAATCGGGCCACGTCGCGAGCTCGGTGACCGAATGCTCGGCGAAGAACCGGCGGTCGACGCGCTTGCGCGTCATCTCCCACGTGACGTGCTTGATGCCGTTCTCGCAGATGTCGAGCTTCAGATTGCCCGGGTCGTCCGGCCACGCGCATCCGGGGCAGTCGTAGCCCGACACGGGGTGGTTCATCTGCAGCATCGCGAGCGGTCCGGCGATGGGCTCTCGCTGATCCAGCACCACCCGCCCCACCGACACGGCGGCTCCCCACCCGGCGGCCGGATGCCGGTACGGCTTGCGCGACCACGGTCGATCGGTGCGAGGGCCGTATCCGCCCTGACGCGGCTCGGCGGGCATCAGCCCGAACGCGGTGCCGATGGGTCCCTGGCTATCGAGCATGGCGTGCCCCTTCTTCGGCGTGCGCAGACGGTGCGAGCCCGTCGAGGCGCACCCGATGCGCGTGCGTATAGATGTTCATCGAACGCCCTCGGACGAACCCGATGAGCGTCACCCCGGCCTCCTCGGCGAGCTCGGCGGCGAGAGACGAGGGGGCCGAGACGGCACTGAGCAGGGGGATGCCGGCCATCGCGGCCTTCTGCACCAGTTCGAAGCTCGCCCTGCCCGAGACCTGGAGGATCTGCCGACGCAGGGGAAGCCGGTCGTTCAGCAGCGCCCACCCCACTACCTTGTCGACGGCGTTGTGACGCCCGACGTCTTCGCGCAGCACGAGCAGTTCACCCGAGTCGGCGTCGAACAGCGCGGCGGCGTGCAGACCACCGGTCTTGTCGAACGCCGCCTGCTCGGCGCGCAGCCGATCAGGGAACGACGCGATCTGCTCGGCCCCGACCTGGACATCGTCGACGGACACCGGATGCCGCGACACCGTGCGGACGGCGTCGATGCTGGCCTTGCCGCAGACCCCGCAGGAGCTGGTCGTGTAGAAGCGCCGAGCGGCCTCGGGGTCAGGAAGCGCGACGCCGTGAGCGAGGCCGATGTCGAGCACGTTGTAGGTGTTCTCCTGTCCACCGGTGCCGGGGCCACCGCAGTGGATCGCCGAATGGAAGTCTTCGGCCTGGGCGATGATCCCCTCGGACACGAGGAACCCCGCCGCGAGCTCGACGTCATGCCCGGGAGTGCGCATCGTGATGGCGAGCGGCGAACCTGCGACCCGGATCTCCAAGGGCTCCTCGACGGCGAGCGTGTCGGCACGCCGAGCGGCTCCCTCCCCGAGAGTGAGCTTCAGTATCGGTCTCCGCGTCGTGATCCGCCCCACACGAGCGAGCGTACTCCGCGGTCACAGGATCGCCTCATACCCATCTCACCCGGTCGCCGGGTCCGCTTACCGCGTGACGCGACCGTCCACGAGGTGCAGCACCCCGTGCATGCGCGGCAGGTGCACGAGGTCATGGGTGACGAGCAGCGTCGAGGTGTTGCGCTCATCGGTGAGTCGGAGGATGAGGTCGATGATCTTCGCTCCGCGCTCCTGGTCGAGAGCGCTGGTGGGCTCGTCGACCAGAAGCACGCTCGGATCGTTCATGAGCGCTCGCGCGATGTTGACTCGCTGACGCTGTCCGCCGGAGAGCTGGTGCGGCCTCTTGTGACCGTGCTCGGCGAGGCCGACCGCGGCGAGCAGCTCATCCGCATGCGCGGACGCCTCTGCGCGACGGCGTCGGCTGTGCGGGGCGCCGAGCTCGTTCATGACGCTCAGCTGCTCTCGGGCCGTCAGAGAGGGGATGAGGTTGGGCTGCTGGAAGACGATCCCGATCCGGTCCCGCCGCAGACGCGTCGCCTCGGCCGGACTGAGGGCCGTGACGTCGTTCCCGTCGATGAGGATCTCGCCGGAGTCCGGACGCAGGAGAGTGCCGGCGACGGCGAGCAGACTGGACTTTCCCGAGCCGCTGGGCCCCGTGATGCCGGTGACGGTTCCGGGGTGAGCCGTGAGTGAGACACCGTCCACGGCGGTCACCCGCGAGTCACCGTCGGGGAAGGTCAGAGTGATGTCGTTCAGGCGGATCATCGGTTGCTCCCGAGGGCGGTGAGAGGGTCGGCGGAGGTGACGGAGCGCAGGGCGAAGGCGGCGCCTGCGAGGCCGAGGGCGATCATGATGCCGCCCGGAAGGATGGTCGTGACAGGACTCAGCAGGAACGGGAGGGCGGTGCCCGCGAGCAGGCCGAGCGCGGTGACCATGCTCAGCCCGATGCCGATGCCCGCCAGCAGGACGATCAGCGCCTGCCCCAACGCGTCTCGGATCAGGGAGCGCGTGCTCGCGCCGAGCGCTTTGAGGACGGCGACATCGCCCTTGCGCTGCATCGTCCAGACGGTGAAGAACGCCCCGATGACGAGTCCCGAGATGCCGAACAGCATGCCGACCATGAGCAGGAGCGATCCGATCTCGGAGCGGAAGGCGCTGAGTGCCGTCAGCGATCCGAGCGTCGTCTCGGAGATCGTGTCGTTCGCCGCATCCGCGGCATCCCAGTCGGGGGCTCCCGTGACTGCGAGGACCGTGGCGTAGGCGCCGGGGTTTCCGGTGGATGCCGAGTACGCCTGCCAATCCTGCAGGGTCATCTGCACGACCGGAGTGTGGCTGTACCAGGCATCTCCCTCGATCGACTCGACGTCGTAGGAGACGCCCGCGATCTCGATCTGCTCGCCGACCTTCGCGGCGAGCGCGTCCGCCGCGGGCACCGACAGGCGCAGCCGTCCGTTCTCGGAGGGGGCGGCAGCGTCGAAGCCGGGCTCGACACCGAACACCGCGATCGCCGCCCGGGTGTCGTCCGTCTCGGCGCGGGTCTGACTGATGCCGAGGGGGCGCGCGTCGGTCACCCCTGCCGTCTGCGCCCAGTCGTTCGTCTGCTGCTCGGTGATGGCGGAGTCCGCGAAGCTGGCCGCACCGTCGCCGCCCGAGGGTGCGGAGAACACGATGCGGTCTGCGGGGAGCGCGAGCACGCCCGAGACGTTCTGGATGGCGAGGCCCCCCGTCAGTCCGCTGAGGAACCCGACGAGCAGGGTGATGAGGGCGACGACGGAGCCGATGAGGATGAATCGCCCCTTGGCGAAGCGGAGATCGCGTAACGCGACGAACATTGTGGTGCCTTTCCTGTCTCCGATGCGGTGACCATTCCACTTTCGCCGTCGGCCCATTCGACGTCATCGGCCACTCGACGAGCCTTTCGCACCCGGAGTGAGGACGCCTCGATCGTCCTTTCGGACGATGCCGCGGTGCGCTCGTCGGCGTAGAGTTCGAGCCATGGCGCATACCGCTCTGACCCCGGTGTTCGTGGGTCTGCGGACCGGTCTCCACGTCCTCTTCTTCGCCCTGACGGGGGTCGTCATCGCGCGGGCCGTGCTCGACCCGTCGGAGTCGAGCGCGTCCGCGATCGTCCTGGCGCTGATCGTCGGCGCGACGTATGCGTCGGGTGTGCTGCTCGCTCGTCTCTCCCGCGGACGACGGCTGACGTCACTGATCTGGCTCGCCCTGCTCTCGGCGGAGTGGTTGGGCCTGCTGTGGGTGAGCGCCGACGCCGCCTACCTCGTGTTCCCCCTGTTCTTCCTGTTCCTGCACCTTCTGGGGCGCTGGGCGGGATCGGCGGCGATACTGACCGCGACGATCGTCGCCGTCTGCGCCCTCGGCATCCACGGCGGGTGGAGCGTCGGCGGCGTGGTCGGCCCGTTCGTCGGCGCCGGCGTCGCCCTCCTGATCGGCCTCGGCTACCAGGCCCTCGCGAGAGAGGCCCAGCAGCGCGAGGCTCTGGTCAGCGAACTGCTGGCGACCCGCGGACAGCTCGCCGCGCGCGAACACGAGTCGGGGGTCCTCGCGGAGCGCGCCCGGCTCGCCCGCGAGATCCACGACACACTCGCGCAGGGACTCTCCAGCATCCAGATGCTGCTGCACGCCGCGGAACGCGCCGATGACACCCGACCGGGCATCGAGCACATCCGGCTCGCGCGCGAGACGGCCGCCGCGAACCTCGTCGAGGCTCGGCGATTCATCCGTGAGCTGACCCCACCCCAGCTCGACGACCAGACCCTCGGCGGGGCGCTGCGCCGACTGGCGCGAACGCAGTGGGCGACGCAGGGACTCGATGTCCAGGTGCGGGTGTCCGACGCTGTCGTGCTGCCCATGCACCTGCAGACGGCACTGCTGCGCATCACGCAGGGAGCCATCGCCAACGTCATCCAGCACGCTCACGCGACGACGGCGACGGTCACCATCGGCATCGTGAACGACCACCTGCGCTTCACGGTCGAAGATGACGGAGACGGATTCGACGCGGAGCTCCCTGCGCCGGGGACCGCTGAGAAGTCCGACTCGTTCGGTCTGCGCGCCACCGCCGAGCGAGTGGAGCAGCTCGGGGGAAGACTCGTGATCGACACGGCATCCGGGCGGGGAACGACGCTCACCGTCGACCTCCCCCTCACGGAGTTCGTATGATCCGCCTCGTGATCGCCGACGACCACCCCATCGTCCGAGCCGGTCTCCATGCCCTGTTCAGCCTGGAACCGGATCTCGAGGTGGTCGCGGAGGCGGCAACGCCTGATGAAGCGGTCGCCTGCGCGGAGCGCGAGAATCCCGACGTGGTGTTGATGGACCTCCAGTTCGGCTCTCAGACGGCGACCACGGGTGTGGATGCGACGCGACGCATCCGGGCGCTCGAAGCGCCGCCCTACGTGCTCGTGCTCACGAACTACGACTCGGATGCCGACATCCTCGGCGCCGTCGAGGCCGGTGCGAGCGGCTATCTGCTGAAAGATGCCCCGCCGCACGAGCTGACCGCCGCCGTGCGCGCGGCGGCCGCCGGAGAGAGTGCTCTCGCGCCGGTGATCGCCTCCCGCCTGCTGGATCGCATGCGCGCGCCGCGCGTCAGCCTCAGCAGCCGCGAGATCGAGGTCCTCGAGCTCGTCGCCGCAGGACGTTCGAACAGCGAGGTCGCCGACGAGCTCTTCGTCAGCGAGACGACCGTGAAATCGCATCTCGCGCACATCTTCTCGAAGCTCGATGTCACCTCACGCACCGCTGCGGTCTCGGCGGCCCGCCGAAAGGGCATTCTCCGCTGACACGGGCCGCAGTCCGCGGTACTCACCTGTCGGACACGGTGCGACGGTGGGCGACTCAGCGGGAGTCGTCAAGCGGCGGAGCGGTCGAGGCGCGCACGATCAGCTGCGACCCGAGGGTCACGACGTCGTCGATCGCGGTGCCGTTCATCGCCTGCAGAAGCAGGTCGACGGCGAGCGCGCCACTGCGTTCGATCGGCATCCGCACCGTCGTGAGCGCCGGGGTGACCGCACCCGCGAGGTCGATGTCATCGATGCCGACGATGCTGATGTCGGCGGGGCACCGCTTGCCCAGCTCGAGCAATCCGGCCTCGAGTCCCAGGGCGACGAGGTCGTTGTAGGCGATGACGGCCGTGGCGCCACTCGCCGCCGCCGGTGCGGCTGCGGCCCGTCCGCCCTGAATGGACGCGGCATGGTGGCTGAGCCCGGTGAGACGGATGCCGTGGCGCTCGCACGCTCGCGCGACGGTGTCGGCGCGGCGCACATCGGCCCATGATCCGCGCGGACCGGCGGCGTAGGCGATGTGCGTGTGCCCGAGGGCGGCGAGGTGCTCGATCGCCTGCGCAGGTCCGTGCTCGGTGTCCATGAGCACGCACGGTGCGCCGTCGATCTGCCGGTTGACCACGACGTAGGGGGTGTCTCCGACGAGGTCGAGCACGTCGGCGTCGGGCAGACGGGGTGAGCACAGCAGCATGCCGTCGAGCTTTCGGGCCTGCTCGATCTGCTCGCGTTCGCGGCGCAGGTCCTCGTCGGCGTCGAAGAGCACGATGCGATGGCGTCCGTGCCATGCCTGCCCCTGGATCGCCTTGAGCAGAGTGGTGTAGACGGGGTTGGCGACGTCGGGCACGACGACCCCGAAGGTGCGCGTGGCGGTGGCCGACTGCGACGCCGCGTAACCGAGCTCCCCCGCCGCTTCGAGCACGCGGCCGAGGGTGTTCGGGGCGAGGCGATCGGGCTCCCCGAAAGCACGCGATGCGGTCGCGATGGACACGCCTGCGCGTCGTGCCACATCCGTCAGCGTCGCTGCCATGTCGTTCTCCCGCCCTCGCAGGCAATCCTACGATCCTCCACCTCGATGTAAAACTGCTTGACAAGTTTGTACAAACACTGCACACTGATTTGCATGACGATCAACGCCGATCACCCTCAGCGGTGCGCGGCCCCGAGCGAAGGAGCCACCGCGTGAGCATCCCAGCACCGGCCCTGCGCCGCACGACCTCTGCCACCGCATCCCCGCTGGTCGCTCCGACGGCCCCCGGCATCCTGCACCTCGGCCTCGGCAGCTTCCACCGGGCACACCAGGCGGTCTATACGGCAGCCGCGCTGCAGTCCGCGGGCGGCGACTGGGGCATCGTCGGTGTCGCCTCGCGTTCGCGCACCATCGTCGACGCGATGCACGCCCAGGACATGCTCTACACGGTCGCGACCATCGCCCCGGGCACCACGTCACTCACCATCCCCGGTGTGCACGCCGACGCCTTCGTCGGCGCCGAGCAGCCCGAGCGCGTCGTCGCACAGATCGCCGACCCCGGCATCCGCATCGTGACCCTCACCGTCACCGAGAACGGCTACAGCTACTCCCCCGCCACGCAGCATCTCGACCTCGACGACGACACCGTGCGGTCCGACCTCCGCGGCGGTGCCGCCCGCTCGACCATCGGCCAGCTCGCCCGTGGCCTGCAGGCCCGTGCCGCAGCCGGTGGAGCGCCGATCTCGATCCTCAGCTGCGACAACCTCTCGGCCAACGGCGCCCACACCGAGAAGCTCGTCCGAGAGTTCCTGCACGAGCTGCCCGGATCCGAAGGCGCCGACACCCTCGCCTTCCTCGACCGCGCCGTGTCGTTCCCCTCGAGCATGGTCGATCGCATCGTGCCCGCAACCACCTCGGAGCTGCGCACCCGCGTCGACACCCTGCTCGGCGCCCGCGACGACATCCCGGTGCCCGCCGAGCCGTTCACGATGTGGGCGATCGAAGACCGCTTCGCCGGCGGGCGCCCCGCCTGGGAGGCCGGCGGCGCCGTGTTCACCGACGAGGTCGGACGCTACGAGCAGATGAAGGTGCGACTGCTCAACGGCACGCACTCACTGATCGCCTACCTCGGCGCGCTCAGCGGAGTGGGGACGATCCCCGAGGCCATCGGGCTCGACGGCATCGAGAGCGCGGCGCGCGCCGTGCTGCGTGACGAGTACGAGCCCTCGATCGAGGTTCCGTCCGGCGTCGACATCCGCGCCTACGAGAGCGAGCTGTTCGAGCGGTGGGCCAACAGCGCCCTGGGTCACCGCACCAGCCAGGTCGGTACGGACGGCTCGGTCAAGCTGCGCCAGCGCATCCCGGAGCCCGCCCTGCGGGCGCTGCGGGACGGCGGGATGCCCCACCTGATCGCCCTCACGGTCGCCGGATACCTGTCGTGCATCGCGCCGCTGCCCGGATTCGACCCCGGCCTGCACGCCGCCGCGATGACCGACGGCGCCCGTGAACGCCTGGCGGGATTCGCGGCGACCGCGCGCAGCGGCCGCGAGCTCGCACAGCGCGTGATCGGCGAGCTGCACCTGTTCGGTGATGGACTCGGATCACAGGATGCGTTCATCGCGCGCGTCGGCGAGCTCGTCGACACGATCCAGCGGCGCGGCGTCGACGCCGCGATCGCCGATGCCGTCTCGGCATCCCAGACCACCACACCATCACTCACCCGCGCAGAGGAGTTGCAACCATGAAGGCTCTCGCCATCCACGGCAAGGAAGACATCCGCTGGGAGGACCGCGAGGTCCCGACCCCCGGCGACGGCGAGGTCCGCCTCCGCGTGAACTTCGTCGGCATCTGCGGCTCCGACCTGCATTACTACTTCCACGGAGCGAACGGCGAGTACACGATCCGCGAGCCGCTCACCCCCGGCCATGAGCTGTCGGGTGTCGTCGACCTCGACCCGTCCGGCCGCCTGCAACCCGGCACCCCCGTCACCGTGCACCCCGCGCGCTACGGCGCCGAGGTCCCCGGGCTCGAAGACCACCCGCACCTGCGTCCCGGCGGCGACTACTTCGGCAGCGCCGCCGCGAACCCCCACCGGCAGGGCGGGGCATCCGAGCTGCTGATCGTCGAAGACCACATGCTGCGCGTGCTCCCCTCATCCCTCCCGCTCGAGCGCGCAGCCCTCGCCGAGCCGCTGGCCGTGGCGATCCACGCCGTGAGCCTCGCCGGAGACATCACCGGCAAGCGGGTGCTCGTGATCGGCGCGGGACCCATCGGACTCCTCGTCGTCGCTGCGGCACTCCACGCGGGCGCCGCGGTGGTCGGCGCGAGCGACGTGCGTGAAGAGCCTCTCGACCGCGCGACGTCCCTCGGCGCGACCGAGGTCTCGCTCGTCGGTCGCGACACCATCGAGAACGAGTCCTACGACATCGTGTTCGAATGCTCCGGCGTCGGAGTGGCCCTCACCCAGGCGGTGCGCGCCGCCCGCCGCGTCGGCACCATCGTGCAGGTCGGGATGCTGCCGAACGCCGACATCGGAGTGAACCTCGCGCCGATGCTCGCCAAGGAGCTCACCATCCGCGGCGCCTTCCGCTTCTCGACCGAGATCGACGACGCGGTCGCGCTGCTGGCCGAGTCCGACGCCCTCGACTCCGTCATCTCGCACGTCCTCCCGGCATCCGACGCCGTCCAGGCCTTCGAACTCGCTCGCGACTCGTCCGCCTCGGCGAAGGTCCTGCTGGCCCTCTAGCAACACCCTCCGCGCTCCCCGCGCACCCCACCCGATCCTGGTCCGAAGGAGTACCTCCCATGTCCGAACCGCAGACGACCGCCACGGTCGCCGATCCTGCCGCGAAGAGGTCGGTGCGCGACCTCGTGCGCGCCGCCATCTCCGGATGGCTCGGCACGGCCCTCGAGTTCATGGACTACCAGCTCTACTCGCTGGCAGCCGCCCTGGTCTTCGCCGATCTGTTCTTCTCGTCCGAGAACCCCGCCGTGGCCGTGGTCGCCGCGATGGCCACCTACGGCGTCGGCTACGTCGCCCGCCCGGTCGGCGCATTCTTCTTCGCCCGCCTCGGCGACAAGACCGGTCGCACGAAGGTCCTCTTCTACACGATCCTCCTCATGGGTCTCGCGACCACCCTCATCGGATTCCTTCCGACCTACTCGCAGGTGGGCGTCCTCGCCCCGATCCTCCTCGTGCTGCTCCGCATCGCGCAGGGCTTCGGAGCCGGAGCCGAGATCTCGGGTGCGGGCGTCATGCTCGCCGAGTACGCCCCCGCCAAGCGCCGAGGCATCATCGCCTCGCTCGTCGCACTGGGCACGAACTGCGGAACCCTGCTCGCCTCAGGCATCTGGGCGATCCTGCTCGTCGCGTACAGCGAAGACGAGGTCATCGCCTGGGCGTGGCGCATCCCGTTCATCGCCAGCGCCGTCATCATGCTCTTCGCGATCTGGGTGCGCTTCAACCTCAAGGAGACCCCGGTCTTCGAAGAGCGCGACGACGTCGTCGACGGCAAGGCGCTCTCGCGTGAAGAGGTCGTGAAGCTCGCCACCGAGACCAACGACATCCGCACGCTCGAGGCGATGAACCGCAAGCCCTGGAAGGCGTTCTCGATCGCGCTCCTGCTGCGCTTCGGCCAGGCCGGCAACTCGGGCATGATCCAGACCTACCTGATCAGCTACATCACCGTCGTGCTGCTGCTCGACCGCTCGATCGGCGTCAACGCCGTGATCGTCTCGTCGCTCGTCGCCTTCATCACGGTGCCCCTGTCGGGCTGGCTCGGCGATCGCTTCGGCCGCAAGCGCATGTACATGGTGTGGGCGATCATCGCGCTCATCATCATCGTCCCGACCATGCTCATGATCAGCAGCAAGGACACCGTGCAGGTCTTCGTCGGCTACGTGGTGCTGCACAACCTCGCGGTGATGAGCTTCGCGTCGCTCGAGAACCTCACGCTCCCCGAGCTCTTCGGATCCCGCAACCGCTACACGTTCACGGCCATGGCACGCGAGATCGCCGCCATCGTCGCGACCGGTGCGGGCCCCGTCATCGCCGCCGCGTGGGTGTCGGCCGTCACCGGCTCGTTCATCCCGATCATCATCATGCTGTTCATCTTCACGCTGTGCGCGCTCATCGCCTCGATCTGGATGCCGGAGGTCGCCGGTCGCGACCTCACCGATCCGCGCGACGCGATCTGATCGGACCGCTCTTCACGACCAGGGGTGCGGGCGCCCGAACGCCCGCACCCCACACCTCATTCCGCACCTCCAGGAGAGAACGACATGACCATCGAGATCGTCGACGTCACCATCACCAGCCCCGGACGCAACTTCGTCACGCTCAAGATCACGACCTCCGACGGCATCGTCGGCCTGGGCGACGCCACTCTGAACGGCCGCGAGCTCGCCGTCGCCTCGTACCTGTCCGACCACGTCGCCTCGATGCTGATCGGTCGCGATGAGGACAGGATCGAAGACACCTGGCAGTACCTCTACCGCGGCCCGTACTGGCGTCGCGGGCCCGTCACCATGGCGGCCATCGCCGCGGTCGACATGGCACTGTGGGACATCAAGGCGAAGAAGGCCGGGATGCCGTTGTACCAGCTTCTCGGCGGTGCCAGCCGCGAGGGCGTCCGCGTCTACGCGCACGCCTCGGGCACCGACTACGCCGCCCTGAAGAACGCGATCACCGGATACGAGGAGCTCGGCTTCACCGCCGTCCGCGTGCAGACCGGTGTTCCCGGCCTCGGGCAGATCTACGGCGTCTCTGCCGCAGGCCCCGGCGTGCGCTACGACTACGAGCCCGCCAAGCGCTCGGGCGACCGCCCCAGCGAAGAGACCTGGGACACCCGCAACTACCTCAACCACATGCCGGGGATCTTCTCGCAGATCCGGGAGGACTTCGGCACCGACCTCCGCATCCTGCACGACGGACACCACCGCATGTCGCCGATCGAGGCCGCGCGCTTCGCGAAGGACATCGAGCCCTACGACCTGTTCTGGCTCGAGGACTGCACCCCCGGCGAAGATCAGACCGCCCTGCGGCTCGTGCGTCAGCACTCGACCACGCCGCTCGCGATCGGCGAGGTCTTCAACTCGGTCTTCGACTATCAGACCCTCATCACCGAGCGCCTGATCGACTACGTGCGCTCGGCGGTGACCCACACCGGTGGCATCACGGCCATGAAGAAGCTGCTCGACTTCGCCGCGATCTACGGCATCAAGTCCGGCATCCACGGGCCGACCGACATCTCGCCGGTCGGCATGGCCGCGGCACTGCATCTCGACCTGGCGATCCACAACTTCGGCATCCAGGAGTACATGCCGCACAACGAGCAGACGCTCGAGGTGTTCCAGACCTCGTTCACGTTCGACAAGGGCTTCCTGCACCCCGGCGACCAGCCCGGTCTCGGTGTGGACCTCGACGAGGATGCCGCGGCGGGCCACGAGTACACCAAGGCGTACCTGCCGGTGAACCGTCTGCTCGACGGGACCGTCCATGACTGGTGACGTGCGACGGGTCGCCCTGCCCCCGCGCACGGTCGACTCGCGCCTGATCGTCGTCGCCCGCGCGAAGCGGGCGGAGGACTACGACGCCGTGCTCGACGTGCTCGTCGATGCCGGCATCCGCAGCGTCGAGCTGACGCTGACCACACCGGGCACGTTCGAGCACTTCCCGCACCTGCTCGCGCGGTTCGGCGACACGATCGACCTCGGCATCGGCACCGTCACGAACGCCGTGGACCTGGCACGGGCGATCGAGGTGGGGGCGGCCTACATCGTGACCCCGATCACCTCGCGCGACTTCGTCACACACGCGACGGATGCCGGTGTGCCGATCGTCCCGGGCGGACTCACGCCGACGGAGCTGTTCGCCTCGTGGTCTGCCGGAGCATCCGCGGTGAAGGTGTTCCCCGCGGGGCAGGTCGGACCCGCGTACCTGAAGGATCTGCGCGGCCCTTTCCCCGACCTCGTCGCCGTGCCTTCGGGGGGAGTCGATCTTGCCGGGGCCGAGGCGTGGCTGCGTGCCGGTGCGGTGGCGGTGAGCGTCGGCGGGCCGCTGCTCGGCGACGCGTTCGCCGGCGGTGACCTGCATGCCCTGCGGGAGCGCGCCGCGTCATTCGTCGACGTCTGCGCGCGGAGCGCCGAGTGACCACCTCGTCGCCGTCCGTCGTCACGCTCGGAGAGACGATGGCGCTCGTGCGCACGACCGAGATCGGCTCGCTGCGTCATGCGAACTCGATGGCGTTCGGCATCGGCGGTGCTGAGAGCAACGTCGCGATCGGACTCGCGCGACTCGGAGTCACGACCTCGTGGCTGGGCCGCGTCGGCGACGACTCTCTCGGCGAGCGCATCGTCCGAGAGATCCGCGGTGACGGCGTCGACGTGCGCGCGATCGTCGACCCGGATGCCGCGACCGGCCTCATGGTGAAGGAGCGCCCGTCTGCGGCATCCACCGCGGTGCACTACTACCGTGCGGCGTCAGCCGGATCGCGGCTGCGACCGGAGGACCTGCCCGACGGGTGGGTCGAGGACGCGTCGCTGCTGCACATCACCGGGATCACTCCGCTGCTGTCCGAGACGGCCCGGTCCGCCGTCCACTCAGCCATCGATCGTGCTCGGGCAGCCGAAACGATCGTGAGCTTCGACATCAACTACCGGTCGGCCCTGGCGTCGCCCGATGTCGCCGGGTCCGTGCTGCGCGAACTCGCGGAACGTGCCGACATCGTCTTCGGCGGCGACGAGGAGTTCGCCATCCTGTATCCCGGCACCTCGGCAGCGGATGCCGCGGAACGCCTGCGGGAGGCCGGATGCGCGACGACCGTGCTCAAGCAGGGACCTGACGGCGCCTCGGTCCTCACCGCCGGATCGGTGGTCGACTCGCCGGGGTTCACGATCGAGCCGGTCGACACGGTCGGTGCGGGCGATGCGTTCGTGGCCGGGTATCTGAGCGCCCTGCTCGACGGCCAGGCGGTCGATGCGGTCCTGCTCCGGGCGAATGCCTGCGGCGCCATGGCCTGCCTCGTTCCCGGCGACTGGGAGGCGGCACCGACTCTGCGCGACCTCGAGCGCTTCCTCGACGCCGGCTCCGACCCGGTGCGCCGCTGAATCGGCGTTGACGCCGCCTCAAGACGCGTAGCCTCGAAGGATGTCCAAAGCCGTCGCCTCCCTGTCCACGGCTTCCGCCCTCCCGGAGTCCGTGCCCCGTCGCACCCCGTTGTTCTCCCGCGCCGCGGTGAACTTCCGACCGGCCGCACTCGTCTACCGGGTCGTGGCGCTCGCCATCATCCTCACCGGTGTCATCCGGCACTCCGACATCCTGACCGGTCAGCCGGCGTGGACGACCCTGCTGTTCTACACGATGGTCAGCAACCTCCTGTGTCTCGCGTGGGTGCTGCTCCTCCTCGTCCGCACGGTCGGCGATCTGCGTCAGCGCGGACGGTTCGGCACATCGACGCCCAGCGCGCGCGGCAGCGGAGCGGTGATGTTCGCGATCACCGTGACCATGCTGATCTACCTGATCGTGCTCGTTCCCTCGAGGTTCGCCGACGGCGACGCCGAGATCTTCTCACTCACCGACAACCTGATCCACATCATCACGCCCGTGCTGGTGATCGTCGACTGGCTGGTCTTCGTGCCGAAGGGATCGTTCCGGTGGATCGATCCTCTGCTGTGGACGCTGCTCCCCTACGTGTATCTGACCTGGGCTTTCGTCTACGGTGCGCTCGGCGGCGAGTTCACACCAGGACAGGCGTATCCCTACCCGTTCATGGATGTCGACGTGCTCGGGGTCGCGGGCGTCGCTCAGTGGATCATCGCCCTCACGGTCGCTCTCGTCGCGGTCGGCTTCGTCTTCGTCATCATCGACCGCGTCCTCGGATCGCTCGCCCGGCGGTTGGTCCGACACTGAGACGCCCCGCGCCGGCGCTCAGTTGATGATCTCCGCGCGGTCGTCGGCGTGCAGCGCCGCGAGCCGTTCGCGCCATGCGGCGAGCGCCTCGGCCGAGAGGCGGGTCCAGTCGAGCACCTCGCGGACGACCCTCAGCGGCTCCGCGCTGCGATAGGAACGGGTCGGATTGCCGGGGAACTTCTTGTCGGTCACATTCGGGTCGTTCTCGAAGTCCCCGGTCGGCTCGACCTCGTAGACCCGCGGCTCGCGATCACCCGGCGCGAGTTCGGCGGCGAGCCCCGCACCGTCGGCCACGGCGGTGAAGTAGATGTGGTTCATCACGATCTCGGGCCGGTAGTTCGACGGATATCCGGCGGTCAGCAGGTCGCCCGGTCGCAGGTCTGCCTTGGTGCCGTGGAAGAAGGGGCCGTCATCCAGTGCGTCGCTCACCCGCAGCATCCTATGACTGCGCGCACACGCAGGGAAGGAGATCTCACAGTACGAAGGACGGATGCCGACGGCTCACCCTTCGTCGAGAGAGATCTCCTTCACTGCGGTCGTCGCACAGATGGCGACGGTCAGTCGCCCGAGCGTCGCGTTCCGATACCCGGTTCGTCGTTGTGGATGGACTCGTCCTGCACGGATGACTCCGACGACGGGTCGACGCGCACCGCACCGGAACCGCCCGAGTCGGCGCCAGCGTTTCCGGCGGGAGTCTCTCCGACCTGGTCGGGGTCGTCCGCGTTGCGATCTTCGATCAGCGCGGCGATCCCTTCCTCGGAGGGTTCTGCACCGCCGAGATCCTGACCGGACTCCTCGCCGCGGCCGCTCACTCGGTGCCGTCCCGCAGGTCGGTCGGCGCGTCTCCGCTGTGATGCAGACCCTCGTCCTCCGGAGCCAGGTCACCCTGTCCGTCGTCGCCCAGCTCGGCGTCGACCGGGTCGTCGCCCTGGGTCTCGGGCTGGTCGGTATCGGTGGGGAAGGTGCCGTCCGAGAAGTCGTCGACTCGGGGGATGCCGGGCATGTCCGGCGGGAAGCTGTTCGCGAAAGCGTCGATGTTCGACATGATGCCCTCCAGGGTTGGTGTCCGAGCTCTCATGATGCGTCCGATCCGCGGCGAGCGCAGGGCGGTTGACAGCCCGGCGGAGGGCGAGGATCATTCCCGCCCCGATCCCGACGGGTGACGTCACAGGCCGGGCCGATTCGGCGGGCTGCTCGATTGTGTCGACACCCGGTCGCCCCTATGGTGTGGTCATGAACCGCTCGTGCCTCCGTCCACTGGTGAGCGCGGCTCTCGCGCTCGGGGCGGTCGCGCTTCTGGCCGGCTGCGTCAACGCTCCGACGGTCGACCTTCTCGCCAGCGGCGAATCCGCCCGCCTGCCTGAGTCGGTCACGTCCGACCAGATCGCGACGGTGGTCCCCGACACGGCGCGCCTGCTCGGCGAGGACTCCGAAGGGCACACTTTCTACGCCGTCGAGGCGAGTGACGAGAGCGGGCTCGGAAGGGTCTGCCTGGTGATCGACGGCGTCGAGAACGGGCCGGTCATGGGATGCGGGGCGATGCCGATCGAGGTCGAGACCGCCGGCGTGCGCGCCCGACTCAGCGTCGAGGTCGTCCCCGAAGACAGCGGCGAGAAGATCGGCGACTACCTCCGCGTCTTCCTGTGATCGACGACCCCGCACCGCGCGTGACCGTGAGAGCATCGATCGCAGACCACGACTCGAGGGAGATCTCGGATGCTCGACACAGCAGACAGCGTCAGGCTCGGCCGTTCCGGAGTGAAGATCTCGAAGGTGGTGCTCGGATGCATGAGCTTCGGCGCACCGGACCGCGGCGCACACGGATGGTCGCTCGATGAGGAAGCGAGCCGCCCGCTGATCGCGCAGGCTCTCGAGGCAGGAATCACGACGTTCGACACCGCCGACGTGTACTCCGACGGCACGAGCGAGGAATTCGTCGGCCGTGCACTCAAGGACTTCGCGCGCCGCGACGAGATCGTGCTCGCGACGAAGGTGCACGGGCGCATGGGCCCGGGCGCGAATCAGGCCGGACTCAGCCGCGGGCACATCCTGTCGGGCATCGACGCGAGCTTGACGCGCCTCGGCACCGAGTATGTCGATCTTTACCAGATCCACCGGTGGGACCCCGAGACGCCGATCGAAGAGACCATGGAGGCGCTGCACGACGTCGTCCGCTCGGGCAAGGCTCGCTACATCGGCGCATCATCGATGTGGGCGTGGCAGTTCGCCAAGGCCCAGGGTGTCGCTGCGCAGAACGGCTGGACGCGCTTCGTCTCGATGCAGGATCAGTACAACCTGCTGCAGCGCGAGGAGGAGCGGGAGATGCATCCGTTCTGCCTCGACTCGGGCGTCGGCGTGCTGCCCTGGTCTCCGCTGGCGCGTGGCAGGCTGACGCGGGAGTGGGATGAGACGACCACGCGCACGGCGACCGATGCCTTCGGCGCGACGCTCTACCACCGCGAGGAGGAGTCGAATCGGGCGATCGTGGATGCGGTGGCTCGCGTCGCCGAGGGACGCGGCGTCTCCCGGGCGCAGATCGCACTCGCGTGGGTCGCGCAGCAGTCGGCGGTGACCGCCCCGATCGTCGGCGCGACCAAGGCCGTTCACATCGACGATGCGGTCGCAGCCGTCAGCATCCGACTCGAAGCCGCCGAGCTCGCAGAGCTGGAGGGCGCCTACACGCCGCGGGAGCCCGAAGGGTTCTGACGGCGCTTCGGCGCCTACTCGATCTGACCGATGGGCTCCCGCTTCTCGGCCTGGAACTGGTCCTCCGCGCGGCCTCGCGCCCAGTAGGCGGAGATCGACAACGACTCTCTGGGCACCTCGCGCTGCTTCAGCAGGGCCCGAACGGCCTTGATGGTTCCGCGCTCCCCGTGCGCGAACACACCGGGGTGCCCGTCCGACCAGGCCAGCTCCGCGAGGACGGCCAGCAGCTCGTCATCGGACTCAGTCCATCGCACCGCCACTCCGGATGGAGCATCGGGAAGGATGCGGTCGCCGGGGTCGGCGACGGTGAGGATGACGTGCCCGACGGCATCCGAGTCCATCGCCTCGACGGCTGACGAGATCGCCGGGAGCGCGGTGTGGTCGCCGATGAGCAGATGCCACGGCGCTCCCGGCTCGGGCAGGTAGCCGCCGCCCGCGCCGCTGACGACCAGCGTGTCCCCGACCTGTGCACGTCGAGCCCACGGACCGGCGACACCCTCATCGCCGTGCACGACGAAGTCGATGACGAGACGCTGGCGCTCGGCATCCGCTGCTCGCACCGTGTATGTGCGCGGAGTGGGCAGCTTCTCGGGGCTGTGCTCCCGCAGCTGAGCGAGATCGTAGGGAGGGGTGAGCCCGTGGCGAGGGTCGGCGAACAGGATCTTGACGTACTTGTCGGTGTAGACGTTGTCGGTGAAGGCCTCGTACCCGTCGCCTCCGGCCGTGATGCGCACGAGGTCGGGGCTGACCTGCTCGACCTGCTGCACGCTGAGCACGGCTTGGCTGGGGGTTCGGCGAGGCTGTTCCGGCATTGCGTCTCCTGACGAAGAGGAAGGAAGTCCTCTCCAGTCTGCCGGTCCTGTTCGGTGAGCCGGGCCACTTTCCAATAAGGAAAGTCGTCGTACACCGCGCACGCCACGGAGGCGTGATGGGTACGCCTCAGGCGGCGCAGAGGTCGGTGTCGGCGCTGCGGTTCACCGCATCCACCGGCCGCGGTGGCACCGGGGTGGCGCGGGGCTGCGAGGTGAGTGCTTCGTAGTCGGCGCCGAGCAGCAGCTGCACGCCGTCGACGTCTCCGACCTGGACGACGACCTGGATGCCGAGCTCTGCGGCGAGCGCCTGCGCCGTCTGCTGGGCGTCAGGGGTGTCTGCGGCCGTGATGGTCGTGAGGTCGACCGGGTCGGCATTGGCGATGCCGGCGACGGTGTATCCGTAGCCCGTCGCGTCATCGGAGACGCGGGACGCCAGACCGCTGACACCGGCACCGTTGAGGATCTGCACGGGCGCGGTGCGCACCGGCGCCTCGGGCTGCACCTCGTCGGTGGTGAGCACGATCGGCACGTCGTCGATCAGCGCCCGGAAGATGACGTCGGCGTCCGCGGTCGGCACGACGCGATTGGGGTCCTCCGGGGCCTCGGTCGTCGGCATGGTGAGGAATGTGACGCTGCTGAGCGGAACATTCGCGACCCGCGCGGCGAGGCCGGCGAGATCGGTCAGGGCTCCGAGACCGGGGTCGACGGTCATCGACGACGTCACGGCATCGAGGAACGCGTAGAGCCGGTCGGGGCGCACGAGCACGGCGGACTTGGTGGCCTTCTGCACGATCGCCGAGAGCACCATCTGCTGGTGCCCGAGGCGGGCGATGTCGCTCTCCTGAGCGAGCGCATGGCGCGTGCGAGCGAGTGCGAGTGCCTGGTCGCCGTTGATCGACTGGGGGCCGGCGGGCAGGTCGAGGCGTGCGTGCCCGTCCTGCAGCGGCTCCGGCAGGCACACATCGATGCCGCCCATCGCGTCGACCATGCCGATGAATCCCTCGAAGTCCATCTGCACGAAGTGGTCTATCGCGAGACCGGTCAGCTGCTCGACCGCCGCGACGGAGCAGGCCGGGCCGTACTGCAGTGCCGAGTTCAGCATCCCCCAGCCGCCGCCATACGACCCGCGCCCGTTGTCGTCGCACGCCGGCAGGTCGCCGACGGTGTCGCGCGGAAGCTGCACGGCGTCGATGCGGGTGTTGTCACTCGAGATGTGAGCGATCACCATCGCGTCGCTGCGCTCGGTGCCGTCGTCTTCGCCGAAGCCCTCGGACTCGAGCGCCCGGGAATCGGACCCGAGCAGCAGGATGTTCAGATCGCCCGTCGCGAGCTCGGGCTCGCTCTCACCGTCGTCCGAGCGGATGGGCGCCGTGGTGACGTTGCCCTGCAGCTGCCCGTAGGCGATGGCGCCCACGGCGACCAGGGCGGCCACGACGGCGACGCTGATCCAGCCGATCACTCGACCGCGCCGACGACGTGGTCGAGACGCGGGTTCGGAGCCTGACATGACGTCGTTCTGGTCGTCGCTGTGGGGGGAAGCTGGCGATCTCACCTGCTCACACCATCACGAGTGGGGCCTGAGCGCCAACACGTGGAGGCGGCGAGTCCTGCGAGGGTGCTGTGAGCCCGGTCGCTCACACCGTGACATACCCCCGGGAGGAGTCGTCGTGGATGAGGCGGTAGTCGGGCGTGGTGCCCCGCCGGTCGGCCAGGCTCCACACCCGGGTCGATCGCCCGTCGCCGGCGGACGCGGCGCCGTACTCGAGGACGAGCGCGCTCGGCATGGCCCCGTCGCGGTACTCCCCGACGAAGTAGCGCGGGCTGCCGAGACCACCCGAGTCCACCCGCCCGACGAAACGAGCCGAGTCGGTCAGTCGAGGAGGAGTGGCGAGCAGGTCGGCGGGTGTGATGCGCTGGACGGCCTCGTGCTGTGCGAAAGCAGACAGGGAGAGAGGCATGATCGAGTCGATTCGCATCTCAGACCGCCTCCGCCTTCTGATCGCTGCGCGACGATCGTTCGCGAAGGCTCTGAGCCCAGTCCTTCGTGTCGGTGAACCGGTGCTCGTCGAGGTAGGCGCGGACGACGTCGTGCACGAGGCGGATCCGTGACTCCGTCCCCATCGCCGCCTGCATCATGTCGACCGTCGGCGCGGGCGCCCCGTCGATGCGCTCGAGCGCCTGGCGGATGATGCGCTCGCGCCCCTCCCGTCCGAGGGACTTCTCCATGGAGGGCGTCTGGCGTGGGTACTCTGGGGCGTGTTCGTGACTCATGCGAGCCTCCTCAGTCAGGGATGGTGGTGTCTCACGGACAGTGGTGCCGGGGCTGCAACCCCGGCACCACGTCGTCTCCCCACCGTATCTTATTTTTAGTCATTCAAAATAAGCGAGGAGTTTCGGCGCGTCGGCCGCACACCGTGAGTAGCCTTCATCCATGAGCTTCCATATCGAGCACACCCTCGACGGCCGTTGGGCGAGCGCCGGCGCCTACGACTCCCTCGGCGAGGCGGTGATGGCGGCGTTGGGCGTGAAGCGCCCGCCCGTTCTCGTCGTCGACGACTCCGCCGACAGTGGCGCCGACGAGGTCGCCGCCGTCCTGAAGAAGGGCGAGGTGCTCACCGCGACACCTGAGCCTGAGTGGTGGGGTCGGGTGAAGAAGGCGTCGCAGGACAAGCTGCTCGCCGGAGGCCGGCTCGATGCCGCCGTGGTGACGGATCTCACCGATGCCGGTGGTGCAGTGGCAGCGACGGCATGGGAGAGCGGCCCCGTCGAGGAGTGGGAGCTGACGCCGGCATCCGACCACGACTGGGTGCGCTTCGAAGCCGCTCGGCGGTCGATCCGAGGCTGACGCCCCGCCGACACCTCTGCCGATGCATGAGAAAGGCCCGGCTTCCTCGAAAGGAACCGGGCCTGTCTCTCATTCACTGCTCGCTGTGCGCGAGGGGGGACTTGAACCCCCACGTCCATAAGGACACTGGCACCTGAAGCCAGCGCGTCTACCATTCCGCCACTCGCGCGAGTATGTCGGGCTCCGAAGAACTCAACTTCCCAAAGATATCACGCGTTTCGCCCATCGATGAAACCGGCGTCGCCGCGGTCTGCAGGAGTCGGGCACGGATGCCGGACGAGAGGATGTTCTTCGGTCCTGCAGACGTGCCGAGCTCCTGCATCCGGCGCATCCCACTCCCCCACTCCCCCGGAATCTCGGCGTTTTCCCGCCTCGCGAGGGCGTTCACCCAGCACACCTCGCTACGATGTGCCTACCGGTCGGCATGCCAGAGGAGCCCAGTGGGACTACTTGACAGCTTTGAGAAGGGTCTCGAGCGCGCTGTGAACAGCGCCTTCGCGAAGACCTTCCGCAGCGGCATCCAGCCCGTGGAGATCGCTTCCGCCCTTCGGCGCGAAGCGGACACCAAAGCGGCTGTGGTGAGCAGGGACCGCATCATCGCGCCCAATAACTTCGTCGTGCGCCTCAGCACCGACGACGCCGAGCGCATGCAGGGGCTCGGTGGAGCCCTCACCGACGAACTGCACGCGCTTCTCACCAAGCACGCGAAGTCGCAGGGTTACAGCTTCTCCGGCCCGCTCTCGATCTCGCTCGAGGGTGACGACAAGATCGCGACCGGCACGGTCAACGTCAGCTCAGGAACCGTCGAGGGGCGCGTCGAGTGGCAGGCCGTGATCGACGTCGACGGCCGTCGCCACTCGCTCACCCGCGCACGCACCGTCATCGGCCGCGGAACGGATGCCGACATCACGATCGCCGACGCCGGATCCAGCCGTAAGCACGTCGAGGTCCTCTGGGACGGAGAGCGCGCCATGATGCGCGATCTCGGCTCGACGAACGGCACCAAGGTCGACGGCCAGAAGGTGCGCGAAGCCGCCCTCCCCTCCGACACCACCCTGACCATCGGACGCACCGACCTGGTGTTCCGCATCGTTCCCGTCGCCACCCCGTCGCGCCCGCCCCGGCCGCGCGACGACGACGCGACCCGCGCGTTCGGGGCCATCTCGTGAGCACACCCAGTGAACTCGTCCTGCTGCTGCTGCGCGTGGGCTTCCTGCTGCTGCTGTGGTTCTTCGTGTTCGGCGTCGTCTACTCGCTGCGCGCCGATCTGTTCGGCATGAAGGTCCGCAAGCTCCCGGCCGAGGTCGCCGCGGCGACTCCCGCTCCGACGCAGTCGCCCGCATCCGCCCCGGCCTCGCGCCCCGCGTCGTCGAAGCCCAGCACTGGTCCCGCCACGGTCGCGACGGCCAAGCGGCTCGTCATCACCTCCGGTCCGAAGGCGGGGCTCGAGCTCCCCCTCGGCAACGAGACGTTGACGATCGGACGCTCCAGCGAATCCGCCCTCGTGATCCGCGACGACTACACGTCCAGTCACCACGCACGTCTGATGCTGCGCGGCGACAGCTGGGCCATCCAGGACCTCGACTCGACCAACGGCACCTTCGTCGCCGGCCAGCGCGTGACCGGCGGTCCCGTCGCCCTCGCCCTCGGCACCCCCATCAAGGTGGGCGCCACGACCTTCGAGCTGCGAGCCTGACCCCGGCATGGTCTTCGAAGGCTCGAGCGCCGCGATCTCCCACACCGGGAAGGTCCGCTCCAACAACCAGGATTCCGGTTACTCCGGGGCGAATCTCTTCGTCGTCGCCGACGGCATGGGCGGTCACGCCGGCGGTGACGTCGCCTCGAGCATCGCGATCCACCGGATGGAGCCGCTCGACCAGCCGTACTCGTCGGTCGACGACGCACAGGCCTCTCTGCAGGCCGCCGCGACCACCGCGGCCGGCGATCTGATCCGCGCCGCCAAGGACCGTCCCGAGCTCGCCGGACTCGGCACCACGCTCAGCGCCGTCATCATGGTCGACGACTACGCGGTCATCGGCCACATCGGCGACTCGCGCATCTACCTCTACCGCGATGACGCGGTGACGCAGATCACGGCCGACCACACCTTCGTGCAGCGACTCGTCGACTCGGGCCGCATCACCCCCGAAGAGGCGCGATACCACCCGCGTCGCTCGGTGCTCATGCGCGTGCTGAGCGACATGGACGCCGATCCCGAGCTCGACATGTTCGTGATGCACACCCAGCCGGGCGACCGCTGGCTGCTGTGCTCCGACGGCCTCTCGGGCGTCGTCGACGAGGCGCACATCCTCAAGGCGATGCGCATGGGCATGGCGCCTGGCCGCACGGCCGACAACCTGCTCAAGCAGGCGCTCGACGGCGGAGCCCCCGACAACGTGACGATCGTCCTCGTCGAGGTCGGCGGTCAGCACGCGATGCACTCCGGCACGGCGACGATCGTCGGCTCGGCATCGAACCCCGCCAACGTGACCGTTCCTCCGGTGCGCGCGCCCCGCGGCAACTGGCTGCACCCGGTACGCCAGGCCGCGAACGAGCCCAGCCACTTCGAGCCGGCCCCCGAATACCTCGAGGAGCTCATCGAAGAGGATCGTCGACGCGCCAAGCGCCGCCGTCTCGGATGGATCGCCGGGATGCTGGTGGTCGTCGCGATGCTCGTGTTCGCCGCCTTCGCCGCCTACAGCTGGACGCAGACGCGCTACTTCGTCGGCGCCGACGACGACAGTGTCGTGATCTACCAGGGCGTGCAGCAGAACATCGGCCCGATCACCCTGTCGACGCCGCTCCGCGACACCGACATCCTCCTCGCCAACCTCCCGCCGTACCAGCGTGATTCCGTGGAGCGCACGATCACGGCGCGGTCGTTCTCGGATGCCGAGGCCATCGTCGCGCGACTCCAGGCCGGCGCCGACCGCGTGATCGGCGAGACCCCGCTGCCCACTCCCCTGCCCACCGCGACGCCGACGGAGGACGCAGGATGACCACCGACGTCACGGCCGACACCAGCGTCATCAAGGCCCTCAAGAGAATGCGGATGCCGCAGACGCAGCGCAACCGCGAGTTCTGGCTGCTGCTCTTCGCCGTCGCTCTCAGTGGCGGCGCTCTCACGCTCGTGCAGCTCGGTGCTCTGGGTCTGATCGACCCCATGATCCTGGCGATCGGCGGGGGCCTCGCCGTGCTGGCCTTCGCCGTGCACTTCGTGCTGCGTGCCGTCGCGTCGGCCGCCGACCCGTTCCTGCTGCCGATCGCCACGCTGCTGACCGGCCTCGGCATCGCGATGATCTATCGCATCGACATCGCGAAGTCCCTCACGGGGTGGGACGCCTACTCGACGAAGCAGCTCGCGTGGACGGGCATCTCCCTCGCCGGGGCGATCGCGTGCGTGATCCTGCTGCGCAACTACCGGGTGCTGTTCCGCTACACCTACATCTTCGGCCTCTCCGGCATCCTGCTCCTGCTGCTCCCCTTCGTCCCGGGCCTGCGCATCCCCGATGCGAACGCCCAGGTCTGGGTGTCGCTCGGCGGCATGTTCGCCTTCCAGCCCGGCGAGCTCGCCAAGATCTGCCTCGCGATCTTCTTCGCGGGCTATCTCGTGCGCACGCGGGAGAGCCTGACGTCTGTCGGCACGAAGTTCCTGGGCATCATGTGGCCGCGCATGCGCGAACTCGGACCGGTTCTGGTGGTGTGGGCGATCTCGCTCGGCATCATCGTCATCCAGCGCGACCTCGGAACCGGAACCCTGATCTTCGGCATGTTCGTCGCGATGCTCTACGTCGCGACCGGCAAGACCAGCTGGGTGCTCATCGGCCTCGCCCTCGTGGCTGCGGGTGTCGCGGTGGCGACACAGATCCTCAGCTACGTGCAGGGCCGCTTCGTCAACTGGCTGTTCCTCTTCGACCCCGAGAAGGTCGACCCCGACGGCGCCGGCTTCCAGCCCATGCAGGGCCTGTTCGGGCTGGCGCACGGCGGCCTTCTCGGCACGGGCTGGGGTCAGGGACGCCCCGACGTCACGCCCCTCGCCCACAGCGACTACATCATCACGAGCCTCGGCGAGGAGATCGGCCTGATCGGGCTGTTCGCGATCCTCTGCCTCTACATGGTCTTCGTGAGCCGTGGCGTGCGCATCGGACTGGCGGGTCAGGACGACTTCGGCAAGCTGCTCGCCATCGGCCTCTCGTTCACCATCGCGCTGCAGGTGTTCATCATGGTCGGCGGCGTGACGAGGGTCATCCCGCTGACCGGTCTGACCACGCCGTTCCTCGCCGCCGGTGGATCCTCGCTCATCGCCAACTGGCTGATCGTGGCCATCCTGCTGCGCATCTCCGACGGCGTCCGCAGCCAACCCCGGGCGGTGATCGGCTGACATGACCAAAGAACTCCGCCGTCTCAGCATCGTGATGCTGTTCATGTTCCTGTCGCTGTTCGCCGCGACCAGCTGGATCCAGGTCGTCGAGGCCGACGCCCTCGGGCAGAACCCGAACAACAGGCGCACGCTCCTCGACAGCTACGAGATCCAGCGCGGGTCGATCATCGTCGACGACGTCGCGATCGCCTCCTCGACCCCCTCGGACGACCGCTACCAGTTCCAGCGCGTCTACACGGATGCCGCGATGTGGGCCCCTGTCACCGGGTACTTCAACCCGGCGCTGCAGTCGGCGACCGGCATCGAGCGGGCGATGAACGCCGACCTGTCGGGAACGGGATCGAGCGCCTTCTTCGCCGAGATCGAGCGGATCCTCTCGGGTCAGCCGCAGAGCGGATTCAGCGTCGAGCTGACCCTCGACACGGCCGCGCAGCGCGCCGCATACGACGCTCTGCAGGGCCTCAACGGCGCGGTCGTCGCTATCGAGCCGAAGACCGGGCGCATCCTCGCACTGGTGTCGACCCCCGGGTTCGACACCAACCAGCTCGCGACGCACGACGCGGATGCCGCGAACGCGACCTACGACCAGCTCGACGAAGACCCCACGAAGCCCCTCTCGAACCGAGCGATCGCCGGCGACCTCAACCCTCCCGGCTCGACGTTCAAGCTCGTCGTCGCGGCCGCGGCCTACGAGTCGGGCAACTGGACGCCCGACTCGACGCTCCCGAACCCGGCCCGCTATCAGCTGCCCGGCTCGACGAACACGGTCGCGAACGCCTGGGGCGGCACGTGCGGCAGCGGAGACACCGTGTCGATCTCCGAAGCCATCCGCCTGAGCTGCAACATCCCGATGGCCGAGCTCGCCGTCGAGCTCGGCGATGACGCGATCCGCGAGATGGCGGAGAAGTTCGGCTTCAATCGGAGCTTCTCGACGCCGCTAGAATCGACTCCGTCGAGCTACCCGCGTGCCCTCGACGACGCGCAGACCGCCCTCACCGGATTCGGCCAGGGACAGGTCACCGCGACGCCGCTGCAGATCGCGATGGTGGCGGCCGGCATCGCGAACGACGGCGTCGTGATGAACCCCCGTCTGGTCGACACGGTGATCGGCAACGACCTCTCGGTCATCCGTTCGTACGACGACACCCAGTTCGGTCAGACGACCGATGCGACGATCGCCGATCAGATCACGGCGTCGATGGTCGCGAGCGTCTCAAACGGCGCTGCGCAGGGTGCAAGAATAGACGGGGTCGATGTGGCGGGGAAGACCGGCACGACCGAGAACGATAACAAGCCGTACACGTTGTGGTTCACCGGTTTCGCGCCGGCGGACGACCCCGAGGTGGCAGTAGCGGTCCTCGTCGAAGACGGCGGTGGACAAGGGCAGTCAGGATCCGGCGACACCATCGCCGCTCCGATTGCAAAGAAGGTCATAGAGGCGGTGCTGGGCAGATGAGACCGACGCAGGGTGTGTCGTTCGGTGGTCGCTACGAGCTGCAGTCGCGTATTGCGATCGGCGGCATGGGCGAGGTGTGGGAGGCGACGGATCACGTCATCGGTCGCACCGTGGCCATCAAGATCCTCAAGGACGAGTACATGGGGGACCCCGGGTTCCTCGAGCGGTTCCGCGCTGAGGCGCGCCATGCCGCACTCGTCAACCACGAGGGCATCGCGAGCGTCTTCGACTACGGCGAGGAGAACGGCAGCGCCTACCTCGTCATGGAGCTCGTTCCCGGCGAGGCCCTCTCGACCGTGCTCGAGCGCGACGGCGCCCTGAGCGCCGACAAGACCCTCGACATCGTCGCGCAGACGGCATCCGCTCTGCAGGCCGCGCATGCGGCAGGTCTCGTGCACCGTGACATCAAGCCCGGAAACCTGCTGATCACGCCGGACGGCCGCGTCAAGATCACGGACTTCGGCATCGCCCGCATCGCCGACCAGGTGCCGCTGACGGCCACCGGCCAGGTCATGGGCACCGTGCAGTACCTCTCGCCCGAGCAGGCGTCGGGGCACCCGGCGTCACCGGCGACCGACACGTACTCGCTCGGCATCGTCGCCTACGAGTGCCTCGCAGGCAAGCGGCCCTTCACGGGTGAATCGCAGGTCGCGATCGCGATGGCGCAGATCAACGAGCAGCCTCCGCCGCTGCCGCCGACCGTGCCGATCCCGGTGCAGAACCTCGTCATGGCGATGATCGCCAAGAAGCCCGCCGACCGCCCGTCGTCGTCGGCGACCGTGGCACGCGCCGCCCAGGCTCTGCGCCGAGGCGACCTGAACTCCGCTGCCATCGCGGTGCCGGCCATCGCGACCGGTGGTGTCGCCTCCGACGACGCCACCCGGCTGCTCACCGCATCGGGCGACGACGGCACGACGCGCATCCTCCCCACGACGGCCCAGCTGCCCACCGGCGAGCAGGCCGAGGAGGAAGCCGAGAAGAAGAAGAAGCGCAGCCCCTGGACGTGGCCGCTGATCGCTCTCATCGCACTGCTCGTGATCGTGCTCGGTGGAACCGTGTTCGCCCTGATGAATCAGGGCGACCCCGATCCCGAGCCGACCCAGTCGGAGACCGTATCGCAGACCCCGAAGCCGACACCGACCGAGACCGAGACGCCCGAGCCCGAGCTCGTGGACGTCGATGCTCTCGGTCTCGTGGGGATGCAGTGCGATGCCGCGCAGACCGCTGCCGCCAACGCCGGACTCCAGGCCGAGTGCGTGGTGGGCAACACCATCGCTCCCAACGCGAACCAGGTCGGCACGGTCGAGTCCGTGCAGCCCGGCGGCAACGTTCCCGAGGGCACGGCCATCACGCTGACGACCTTCAAGGAGCAGGTGAAGGTGGGCAAGCCCTCGGGCACCCCGACCATCGCCGGCACCGCCACCGAGGGCGAGCCCGTGACCCTCAACTGGCCGAGCTTCGAGTGCCCCTCGGGCACCCCGGCGCGATCGGCCTTCGAGGTGACGCTCACCAACGCGACGTTCTCCGGCGGCAACGCCGGCGAGTCCATCCGCAGCTTCGGACCCAGCGTGCTCTCGACGCAGATCGTCCCCGGCACGGCCGGACAGTCGATCACCGCCACGTTCCGCGTCTTCTGCGGCAGCGACATGCCGTCCGAGCAGTCGGATGCCATGCCGGGCGTCGTCATCCTGCCCGCCGCGCCGGGCGCCGATGAAGGCGACGCAGACGGCGGAGACTCAGGCGAATAACCCGCTCCCGCCGTAGGCTGGAGCATCCACAAGGTCGTATCAGGGGGGTCACTACGTGTCGACAGAGCCACGCGTTCTCGCGGGTCGCTATCGCGTCGACGAGCTCATCGGGCACGGCGGCATGGCGAAGGTGTACCGCGGGTACGATCTGACGCTCGGTCGTGCGGTGGCGATCAAGATCCTCGACCCCGAACTGGCTCGCGACAACGCGTTCCGCACGCGATTCCGTCTCGAGGCCCAGTCCGCGTCGCGGATGTCGCACCCGTCGATCGTCCGCGTCTACGACGCCGGCGACCCCTCGACGACCGACAGCAGCACGGATGAGCCTCCGTACATCATCATGGAGCTGATCAGCGGCACGCTGCTGAAGGACATCATCGCCAAGGGCCCGGTTCCCGTCGACGACGCCGTGCGCTATGTCGACGGCATCCTCGAGGCACTGGACTACTCGCATCGTGCGGGTGTCGTGCACCGCGACATCAAGCCTGGCAACGTGATGGTGACCGACAAGGGCCAGGTCAAGGTCATGGACTTCGGCATCGCCCGAGCCGTGTCCGACTCGTCATCGACGGTCGCCGAGACCACCCAGATCATCGGCACCGCGGCATACTTCTCACCCGAGCAGGCCAAGGGCGAACCGGTCGACGCACGCGCCGACCTCTACTCGACCGGCGTCGTGCTCTATGAACTGCTCACCGGCCGTCAGCCGTTCCGCGGCGAATCCCCTGTGGCCGTCGCCTACCAGCACGTCAGCGAGACTCCGGTCCCTCCGACCGAGGTGAACGAGGACTCCCCCGGCGCGCTCGACCCGATCGTCCTGCGCGCGCTGGCCAAGGATCCCTACCAGCGATACCCGGATGCCGCGCACTTCCGCGCTGCGCTCGACTCGGCGGTCTCCGGCCATGCGCCGAGCCGCAAGGAGCTCGGCGCGCTCACGAGCGAGCTGTACGGACCGAATCCGCGTGCCGCGCAGGAGACCGCCCGGTCGCTCCGCCAGCTGAGCACCGACACCACCATGGCTCGCACGCAGTCGGGTCCGCCCGTCGCGTGGATCTGGGCGGGTGTGGCACTGCTTGCCGTGCTTCTCGCCTCAGTGTTGTTCTGGGTCTGGACGCTCAGCATGCGCCCGGACGACGTGCCGTCGAGCTCGCGCGTGGTGCCTGATCTCGTCAACGTCTCGTCCGAGCGCGCCCAGGATGATCTCGGCAAGCTCGATCTCACCTCGAAGCTGGTGCTCGAGTCCAGCAACGACATCGTCGAGGGCAACGTGACCCGCACAGACCCTGCGTCCGGCACCGCCGTGAGCGAGGGCGATTCCGTGACGGTCTACGTGTCCTCCGGCAAGGAGACGGTGGTCGTCCCGATGCTCGAGGGCCTCTCTCTGACGGCCGCCAAGGACGCACTCGCGGCGGCAGGGCTCGAACTGGGCACGGTCATCCAGCGCAACGACAAGGGGCTGGCGGCCGAGACGGTGATGGAGGCCAGCGAGGCGGCCGACACCGAGGTCGCACCGCAGACCATCGTGAATCTCGTCGTCGCGAGCGGCCGGGTCACCCTCACCGACGTCACCGGGTGGACGATGGAAGCGGCTCAGGCTGAGCTCGAACGCATCGGCCTCACGCCCAGTCCGGTCGAGCTGATCGACTGCACGCCGACCGAACCGCCCACCGTGTCGTCGATGTCGGCCGCGCCGGGAGACGTGGCGATCGGCTCGACGGTCGAACTGCGCTACTGCGTCGCCGCCGGCTGATCCACACGAGCGTCGGGGCCCGACAGCGGGTGCAGTGCCGCTGAGCGTGCCACGGCATGTGCGTCGCCGCACAGTTCGAGCCAGTTGGCGAGCAGACGGTATCCGCCTTCGGTCAGCACGCTCTCGGGGTGGAACTGCACCCCGAGTATGGGCAGACGGGTGTGCTCCAGTGCCATGACGGTGCCGCTCGCGGTGCGCGCTGTGACGGCCACGTCAGCCGGCAGGTCGGTCTCCGCGAGAGCGAGGGAGTGATATCTGCCCGCGTCGAACGGCGACGGGATGCCGGCGAAGAGCGCTGATCCGTCGTGCGTGACCGGCGACACCATGCCGTGCATCAGCTCAGGCGCCTCTGAAACGGTGGTGCCGAACGCGGCGCCGATCACCTGATGCCCCAGGCAGACGCCGAGGAGCGGCATCCGGATCCTCGCGGCGAGCCGCACGGCGTCGACGGAGACGCCGGCATCGTCAGGGGTGCCCGGGCCGGGAGAGAGCAGCAGCGCGTCGAAGTCCGGCAGCATCACCGCGAGTTCAGCGGCATCGATGGTATCCGCCTCGATCAGCGCGACGTCGGCACCGAGCTCGCGCAGGTAACCCACGAGCGTGTGCACGAAGCTGTCGTGGTTGTCCACGACGAGCACGCGGGTCATTCGAGGTCGACCTCGCCCGGGGTGATCAGCGGGCTCACCCAGGGGAAGACGTACCAGAAGAGCCCGTAGAGCACCGCTGCGACGAGCACGAGGAGGATGAAGAGCTTCAGCCACCACGGGCCGGGGAGGATGCGCCAGAGTGCGGCGTACATGGGTCGTCTCTTTCCGTTCGGCTAGATCGACGGCGCGGCCGGCGGAGGCGGTGGATCGGTGAGCGCGGCGGGCGGACCCTCGGCGCGGGGCTGGAAGCTCTCGTACACGCCGTAGGCGACGATGCGCTCGGCGAGGGAGTACAGCGGCGAACAGGCGGTCAGCGTGATGTACTTCTCCCCCGTCGCGACGCCGGGCATCTGCGGCACATCGAGCAGCACGTCCGTCTGCGTGGGCTTGACGTACTCCAGCGTCCGGAAGCGGTACGTGAACCATCCGTCAGGCGTCTCGACGACGATCGCGTCGCCGACCTGGAGCTTGTCGAGCTGGTTGAAGGGCTTGCCCCAGGTGGTGCGGTGGCCGGCCATCGCGAAGTTGCCGACCTCACCGGGCATCTTCGAGTCGGTGTAGACGCCGATCCCGAGCTTGTCGAGCGTGCGCGCGCGGGTCGTACCGCCGTAGATGCCGACGTTGTACTCGGCACCGAAGCGCGGCACGTGCATCTGGCCGAGGAGCTCGGTGTCGGCCGGAGCGGCGGGGATCACGGGCTCGAACACCGTCGCCCCGTCGTCGGTCTCGACGACCGGTGGGAGCTCGGGAGTGGGTGCGTTCGCCCATTCCTGCGAGACCGCCGCACCCTCTTCGTTCTTCTGGGCCGCGATGATGATATCGCCGATCCACATCTGCCACGCGACGAAGAGAAGCACGATCACTCCGCCCGTGAGCAGCAGCTCGCCGAGGACGCTGGTGAAGGTCGCGCGCGACCGGGGGCGGCGGCGGTGTGCACGTCGCTCCCCCGAGACGACGGATGCAGTCATGGCGACATGCTATCCGCCAGACCTGTACTCCCGCCCTGCGGCCCTGGTTTTCCGCGCGATATGACACTCTTGGGTACACTGTGGGAATGGCACGCGACCGCAAGACCGAAGAACCCGAAGCTCCGCGCAGCGAAGGCGAAGCCGCACCCAACGCCGTGTGGTTCAAGCCGGTGATGGTCGGCTTCATGCTCCTCGGTCTCGTGTGGATCCTCGTGTTCTACATCTCGGGCATGCAGTTCCCGATCCCGGGGCTCGACAACTGGAACCTTGCGATCGGCCTGGGCATCGCCCTGATCGGCTTCCTGATGACCACACGCTGGCGCTGACGCCCGCCCCACCGATTTCGAAGAAGGCCCCTCTCGCGTTGGCGAGAGGGGCCTTCTTCTGAGTTATCCACAGGTTATCCCCAACATGGGGAGAATTACACAGATGTTATTCACATCGGTCAACAACCCTGTTAACAACTTCTGATCAGGAGTAAACCGTCGTGATCAGGAACGGTACCAACAGGGCGACGATCAGGACGAGCGCGACGACGACGGCAACGAGCAGCACGATCTGTAGCGTCCGCTGCTCACGCCGTCGGGTCCTCGTGAGGATGAACGCCACGAGCGCACCGACGATCGCCCCGCCGAGGTGCGCCTGCCAGGCGATGTTCTGAGAGAACACGAAGCCGACGACGAAGTTGATGCCGAGGATCACGAGGATGCCGGTCACGTTCGCCCCGATGTGCCGTCCGATGATCAGCAAGGCGGCCATCAGGCCGAAGATCGCGCCGGATGCGCCCACCGTCGCGGTTCCGGGCGCGAGCAGTGCGACGGCGACGGAACCGCCGAGCCCGCTGATCAGGTACAGCGACAGGAAGCGGATTCGGCCGAGCACCGGTTCGAGACTCTGACCCAGCATCCACAGCGCGAGCATGTTGAGCGCGAGATGCAGGAAACCGCCATGCACGAACACCGCCGTGAGAAGCCGCCACGGTTCGAACGGCATGAGCGACAGATCCGGATACAGATAGCCCGCCGCGAAGAGCAGCTGGCCCGTGATCGCCTGTCCCACACCCGGGATGAGCTGAAGGAGCCCGATGAACGACGTGATCGCCAGCAGCGAGTACGTGACGACGGGCTTGCCGCTGCCGCGCGAGGAGAGCGCGGTGCCGCGCCCGCCCCAGCGACGCTCGGCGCGCTTCTGGGCGGGAGTGCGGTTCTTTCGCTCTGCGGCCATGCACTCGGGGCAGATGACCCCGACAGCCGCCTGCGTCTGGCATTCGGGGCAGATCGTGCGCAGGCACCGCTGACAGAGCACGAAGCTCTGCCGATCCGGATGCCGGTAGCAGAAGTTGTCGCGGTTGTCCGCGAACTCAGGCGTCGTCATCCGGATCGGCCAGCGTCGGCGTCAGGCCGCGACGATGTCGATCGACTGCAGCACGACCGGCTCGATGGGACGGTCGCCCGCAGCCGTCGGCACAGCGGCGATCGCGTCGACGACAGCCTTGGAGGCGTCATCGGCGACCTCGCCGAAGATCGTGTGCTTGCCCTGGAGCCAGGGGGTGGGGTCGGTCGTGATGAAGAACTGCGAGCCGTTGGTGCCCTCGGCCTTGCCCGTGATGGCGTTGCGACGCAGACCGGCGTTGGCCATGGCGAGGATGTAGGGCTCGTTGAAGTTGAGCTCCATGTTGATCTCGTCGTCGAAGTTGTATCCGGGGCCTCCGACGCCCTGTCCGAGCGGGTCGCCGCCCTGGATCATGAAGTTCGGGATGATGCGGTGGAAGATGACGTCCTTGTAGAGAGCACCCTCGCCCGGCTTGCCGGTGGCGGGGTGCGTCCACTCCTGGGTGCCGTCGGCGAGGCCGACGAAGTTCTTGACCGTCTTCGGGGCGTGGTCGCCGAAGAGGTTGATGACGATGTCACCGTGGTTGGTGTGCAGGGTTGCGACATGAGAAGCGTGAGCCATGGGTCCATTCTCGCAGAGCTTCCCATGAGTTGGCCCGCGTCTAGCGCTCATCGGCCTCCGACGCAAGGGTTCGGCGATTCCCTCGCCCCATACACGGTCGCGTGGCAAGATGGGGAATCCGTACTCCAATCGACAGGAGAGCATCGTGAGCATCAGCCGCAAGCGGAAGAAGGAGCTGCGTCGTCTTCAGAACGACGCCAACCAGCTCTGGGAGAACCAGCAGGTCCTCGTCGGCCACGCCGCCGACGTCGCGCGTGAAGCCGGACGTCAGCTCGGCCACTTCGGTCGCGAGCAGGTCGGTCCTGTCGTCCAGGACACCTACAACCGTCGCGTCGCACCGGTCGTCGACCGCGGCGTCCGCTTCGGTCACCACGTGGTGGACGACAAGGTCGTCCCCATCGTCGGCGGAGTCGTCGGCACCGCGCTCACCGCGTGGGATGTCGCGAACGCCAAGCGCGAAGGCGTCGTGAAGAAGGTCAGGAAGGCCACTCAGCCCGAGCCGAAGGGCCCGAGCGTCGGTTCGGTCATCGCCCTGATCCTCGGAGTCGCCGCAGCGGCCGGCGTTCTCTACGCCGCGTGGCAGGCACTGCGCGCAGACGACGAGCTCTGGGTCGCCGACGACCCGCTCTCCGCACCTGACGCGTGACCTCGACATCGGAGCCCCCGGCCACTGAGCCGGGGGATCTCCATGCCCGGGTGAGGGACGCCGCAGCGGCTCGCGGGCTCGATATCGAGATCCGCGAGCGTCCTGCCGCCCGCAGTCTCTTCGAGGCGGCTGAGCTGCTCGGCATCCCGCCCTCCGGCATCGTCAAGACGCTCGTCGTCAAGCGGTCGGACGACACGTATCTCTTCGCGCTGGTTCCCGGCGGCAGGTCGATCTCGTGGCCGAAGCTGCGTGCGGTCGTCGGAGTGAACAAGCTCCGCTTGCCCGAGCCTGATCTCGCCCTCGCGGCGACCGGCTACGAGCGCGGAACAATCGTGCCCATCGGCAGCGCCACGGACTGGCCGGTCTTCGCCGACGAGTCGATCGTCGGGCAGCGGATCGCCATGGGTGCCGGCGCTCACGGCTACAGCCTCTTCGTCGATGCCGATGACCTCATCGCCGCGTACGGTGCCACAGTCGCCGACATCTCGGTGCCCGAAGAGGCCCGCGACTGAGTCAGAGGATGCCGGCCATCCGTAGCGAGATGTCGACCAGCTTGACCCTCTGCAGTTCCTTCACGGCTTTCAGTGGGAACCACTCGGCCATGTCGGTCGAGCCATCGGCCTCGAATGTCAGCTTGCCGCCCGTCACCGACGCCCGGTAGACGATGCGCAGGGTGTGCAGAGGCTGATCCGACTGGTTCACCCGCTGGCTCGCCGGGATCACCCTCGAATGAATGCCCAGCAGCTCGCCGACCTTGACCGTGTAGCCGGTCTCCTCGCGCAGCTCACGCCGCACGGCGTCCTCGGGAGCCTCACCCGGTTCCAGCCCTCCGCCGGGCATCGTCCATGCCACTCGACGACCCTCGGTCCAGCGCGCGAGAAGTATGCGACCGTCGTCATCGGTGACGACCGCGTATGCCGCGACCCGCATATCCATGCGTCCACCATAGTGGCCGGGGTTCAGGGAGGGTACGCGCATGACGATCCTGGACGAAACCTCGCCTCGAGAGGCGTCCGGCTCGTCACGCTCGACCCCGAGACATCGATCACGAATCAAGAAGCACAGCAGTGCGCCGCATCCGTAGTGTGAGATTCATCGCAGATCACACAGTGAAAGGAGTCGGCCATGGCTGACAACGAGAAGAACTTCAGTGCCGAAGAGCGCGAGGCGATGAAGGAGGCCGCGGCCGACAAACGCAAGTCTCGGTCTCGTGCCAAGAAGACCCCGGAGGAGGTGCGTGCCGAGGGTGTCGCAGACCTCGAGGCGGCGATCGCGAAGCTTCCCGATGACAACGATCGAGAGCTGTCGAAGGCGCTCCACGACCTCGTGACCGAAGTCGCTCCCGAGCTCATGCCGCGGACCTATTACGGCATGCCCGCATGGGGCAAGGACGGCAAGGTGCTCTGCTTCTTCCAGCCGGCCAGCAAGTTCAAGGTCAGGTACGGCACATTCGGTTTCGAGCCGATCTCGAACCTCGACGACGGCACGATGTGGCCGACCGCATACGCGCTGCTCGATCTCTCGGCCGCAAACCGCAAGGTTCTCACCGAGCGCATCCTCCTCGCCGTCAGCTGAGTCGCCGTTCCCGGGGAACGGCCGGCGCAGTAGCGTGGATGCCGTGAGCACACTGCCGTTCCCCGCCTCCGTGTACGCCGCTCGACTCGATCGCGCAGCAGCGCTTGCCGCTGACGCCGGTCTCGACGGGATAGTGGTGGGTCCGGGCCCTGATCTGGAGTATCTGGTCGGCGTCGAGGGAGACACGATCGAGCGCCTCACCGCACTCGTGCTCGGACCCGGCATCGCTCCCACCGTCATCGTGCCGCGCATGGAGTTGGCGAAGGTCAGGACCACGGCGGTGGGTGAGCTCGGCCTCGCCGTCTCCGACTGGGTCGACGGACAGAATCCCTACGACCTCGTGGCCGCCGCCCTGGGCGCAGTCACGCGAGTGGGAGTTTCAGACGCTCTGCCGGCGTTGCACGTGATCCCGCTCGCCGACCGGATCGACGTGCGCGTCGAGCTCGCCACCCCGGTGCTGCGTGAGGGACGCATGATCAAGGATGCTGAAGAGGTCGCCGAGCTCCGGCGTGCCGGCTCCGCGATCGACGCCGTGCATCGTCGAGTGCCCGAGTGGCTGCGGGCGGGGCGCACCGAGCGCGAGGTGGCGGCCGACATCGCCGAGGCCATCGTGGCCGAGGGCCACCGCACCGTCGAGTTCGTCATCGTCGGCTCCGGGCCCAATGGCGCGGATCCCCACCACGAGGTGTCCGACCGCATGATCGAGGACGGAGACATCGTCGTCGTCGACATCGGCGGCGCCGTGCCGAGCGGCTACAACTCCGACAGCACCCGCACCTACGTGGTCGGCACACCCGACAGTGAAGCCGCCGATCGCATCGCCGTGCTCGTCCGCGCTCAGCAGGCCGCTGTCGACGCCGTGCGCCCCGGCGCGACGGCCGAGGCTGTCGATGCCGCGGCGCGGTCCGTACTCGCCGAGGCGGGGCTCGGCGAGGCCTTTCTGCACCGCACGGGTCACGGCATCGGCGTCTCGGTACACGAAGAGCCCTACATCGCGCCCGGCAACGATCTCGTGCTGCGTGAGGGCATGGCGTTCAGCATCGAGCCCGGGATCTACTTCGCCGGCCGATGGGGCGCGCGCATCGAGGACATCGTCGTCGTGACCGCCGACGGGTGCGAGCGTCTCAACGTCGCCCCGCACGACCTGCGCGCCGTCTGACCTCCGAGCGAGAGCCGTTCGAAAGGAGATCCGCACACGGGAGGGCGCTTGTCCGTCGACTCGTCCTCCGTAGCGCAGATCTCCTCCCGATCGGGGGTACCCAGGTCCGGTCAAGCCCCTGGTCGACCTGATCATGGTCGGATTGACTGGCTGCATGACCTCGGACGACAGCGCGAATGGCAGCGGTGCGAGCGGCCCGGAGCGCACGCCCGACGGTCATCACGTCGTCATCGATGGCCGGCGGTGGCGCGCGACCGACCCCTCGATCCCCGAGACGTTCCGCCAGGAGCTGGTCAACGAGCTGATGGCTGCGCGGCGCGCGGTGAAGGCGCAGGAGCCGGACGCACGACGTCGGGTGCAGGACGCGAAGACCGCTCTCGGGGAACGAGGGGCGCCCTGGTGGGAGAACCGCACCGGCGACGACTTCGACGAGAGGATCGCGGCCGCGATGCGCGCGCTCATCCGCAAGCGGGGCGAGTCTTCGATCTGTCCGAGTGACGTCGCTCGGACTGTAGGCGGGGACTCGTGGCGCTCGACCATGTCGGACGTCCGCCGAATCGCGGCTGCACTCGCCGAGCGCGATGAGATCGTCGTGACGCAGAAGGGCGAGAAGGTGTCCATCGACGACGCCAGAGGCCCGGTGCGCATGGTCCGCGGGCCGAACCTCTGATCACCCGCTCAGACGCGTGGAGTCAGAGCTCGTCGTAGAGACCGGTGTACGGGAAGTCGACGTCACCGGTGTCGCGGGGGTCATATGCCACAGTCGCCACACTGATCGTCACTTGCGTCGTCGGGGTGATGAGCACGCTGACTGCCCGGTTGCCGACGACGACCATGTCGACGAAGGTGCCGGCGGTCTTCGTGGCTGACTCGATACGTTCTCGCAGATCATCGATGTTCTGATCCTGGGCGAGCAGGTAGCTCGATCCATCGAACACGATCTCGGTCTGGATCATCGTCTCCCCGTCGGTCATTCCAGCACGCTACGCCCTCGACCTGAGAATACGGAGGGGGGTTGATATCTAGGAGGTCTAGTGAGAGGCGGGTGCCGCATCGCCCTCGTTGTTAACAGGTCCATCCACAGCTGTGCACTCAGATGGCACCACGCGAGCAGTTGTTAACAGGGTTGTTAACACCTGTGGAGACATGCGAAAACGAGAAGGCCCCGCACGATGGCGGGGCCTTCTCGAACTGTCTCAACACAGTGTGGAGCCTAGGAGATTCGAACTCCTGACATCCTGCTTGCAAAGCAGGCGCTCTACCAACTGAGCTAAGGCCCCGTGAGGGTATTCATTTAGTTGAGGAGTGGGCCCACCAGGACTTGAACCTGGGACCTCTTCATTATCAGTGAAGCGCTCTAACCGCCTGAGCTATGGGCCCGTCAACCTCCGAAACTTTACCGGAGATTTCCCGAAATACCCAATCGAGGGCGAGGGCACCGGCGCGCCCTCGCCCTCGATCGGAATCAGCGGCCCGGACGGATCGTCACACTGCCTGCCGCAAGTGTGACGTCGATCGTGTTCCGGGTGCCGGATGACTGATCGACCTTCGCGTCGAGCGATCCGGCGCTGACGTCCTGGATGATCGAGTACGACTCATCCGGAACCGTGAGATCGACCGAGCCCGCGCTCACGTCGATCGTCGTCGCAGACGGTGCCCGGCCCGTCAGCTCGACGGTGAGGTCGCCCGCCGACACACTGAGATCGGCCGCGTCGACGCCGTCGAGCATCGCATCGGCACGACCCGCGCTCATGTCGATGCTGAGGCTGCTCGCCGCACCTTCGACATCGAGCGCACCGGCGTTGACCGTGACGTCGAGGGCACCGAAGTCTCCGACCACATCGAGACTGCCCGCATCGAGAGTGAGGTCGGCATCGAGCTGCGCGTCGCTCAGCTCTTCAGGCAGGGTCAGCACCGCCGACTGGTCGTCGCCGAACCACTCGCCGAACCACCATCCGAAGCGGAACTCCGGGCTGCGGACGATCAGCTCGTCGCCCTCGCGTTCGAGTCTCCAGGCAGGGCCGCGAGCGTTCGTCACTGCCAGCTCGGCCTCATCGACGTCACCGAACTCGATGCGCATGTTGCCGGCATCCACGTCGAGGTCGAGCGTGTCGATGCCGGACGCATCCTCGGTCAGCACGGCGTCGCTGCCCTGAGTGGAGGCCATCATGCTGCCGGTGGCGGCGACAGCCGCCGACCCGCCCGCTCCGAGAAGCGCGATGCCTCCGACGATCGCCGTGACGATCATGATCGCCGTCGTCCCCGAAGAGCGGCCGGCATCGGCCGGTGCCGCCTGCGCCTGCGCGGGCGCCGGTGCCGGTGCCGGTGTGGGCTCCTGTCCCTGCGGCGCGGATGCCGGCGGGGGAGTAAGGGGCGTGTGCCCGCCCTGGTAGTCGTCGTTGTTCGTGGTCATCGTCCCAGTCCTGTCTGTCCGGTCGGCGTCGAGCCGCCCGTGTTCTCGATGTGTGCCAGGGCCGCCAGCACGCGTCGGTTGCCCGACTCGCCCTGTTCGAAGCCCAGCTTCTGGAAGATCGCGGTGATGTGCTTCTCGACGCTCGCCTCCGAGAGGAAGAGCAGACCGGCGATGGCCTGGTTCGACTTGCCCTCGGCGATCAGTGCGAGCACGGTCCGTTCGCGCTCGGTGAGACGCTGCATCCGGTCGTCGCGGTTGCGGCGGGTGAGCAGCTGAGCCACGACCTCGGGGTCGAGCACGGTGGCACCCTCGGAGATCCGCTGCACGGAGGCGAGGAACTCAGAGACGTCGGCGACCCTGTCCTTGAGCAGATATCCCAGGGGCCCGCCCTGTGCGGCGATGAGGTCCGACGCATACCGCTCCTCGACGTACTGAGAGAGCACGAGCAGCGGAAGCGCGGGGTTGGTGTCCCGGAGTCCGAGCGCCGCGCGGATGCCCTCGTCGGTGAAGGTCGGGGGGAGCCGTACGTCGAGGATGCACAGCTCGGGATCCGTCTCGATGACGGCCTCGCTGAGACCGCTGGTGTCGGGAAGAGCCGCGACCACACTGTGTCCGGCGTCCTCGAGCAGTCGCACGAGTCCCTCGCGCAGCAGGACGGAGTCCTCGCAGATCAGGATGCGCATGGCACGTTCACCTCCAGGCTGGTCGGTCCGCCGACGGGGCTCTCGAGGCGGAAGGTTCCGCCGGCTGCGAGGATGCGATTCGCGATGCCGTCGAGGCCTCCGCCGGGCTGCACCTGGGCGCCGCCCATGCCGTTGTCCTCGACGCGGGCCCAGAGCACCCCTCCGTCGCGGAGGCGGACAGTGACACGTGCCTCGCTGGCCCGCGAATGCTTCGCGGCGTTGGTGAGCGACTCGGCGATCGAGAAGTAGACCGCGGCTTCGGCCTCACGGCTGCAGCGGCCGTCCATTCGCACATCGAGATGGACGGGGATGTGCGAGCGGCCGGCGAGGGCGGACAGCGCCGCGTCCAGGCCCCGGTCGTCGAGGACCGATGCATGGATGCCACGGGCCAGCTGACGCAGCTCGGTGATCGCGGCCTTGGTCGAAGTGTGCGCCTCGGCGATCAGCTCCTTCGCGGCATCCGGGTCGTTGTCGATCTTCTGCTGGGCGAGCCCCAGGGTCATGCCCACCGATACGAGTCGCGGTTGGACGCCGTCGTGCAGGTCACGCTCGATACGTGTGCGTTCGACATCCGCGGCACGTACAGCGCCCTCACGCTGAGCAGTGCTGGTGCGCACTCGCTCGGTGAGCTCGGCCTCGCGGCTGCGAACGACGATGGCGAGTGAGAGCACGCGGTTGAGGAGCGCCAGTCCGATCATTCCGGCGAGGCACGCGGCGACTCCGAGGATCCCGATGAGCGGTGCCCACGCGGGGTCGATGCCGCCCCCGCCGAACGGACCCATCACGGCATCCGTTCCCGTGAGAGGAGCGAACGAGATGGCGATCGACCAGACGAGGCCGAAGGCGAGCCGCAGCACGATCCAGCCGAGAACGGCGGTGATCGCGAAGTTCGCGAGGGCCCTCCACATGCGGCCGTCGATGGCCTGGCGGCCGAGCGAGCGGAACCAGCCCGCGAACCCGGGGCGATCCCGAGGGCGCCATCTGAGCGGCGTGATGGGCGACCTGTAGAGAGCGCTGACTCGCGCGACCTCGAACCAGCCGACGCCGAACAGGGCGTACACGAGCCCGACGAGCAGCACGATGCCGACGCCCGCCGCGAAGAGCAGGCCGAGGCCGGTGCCGAGGAGTCCGGAAAGAGTCGCGAAGATGAAGCCGCCGATGACTCCGATTCCCGCGAGATGCAGGATAGAGAGCACGATGCGCAACGGCGGCTTCGTGGCCGTCGCCGGTGGTGGCGTGGCAGTGTGTGTCGTCATGGTTCAAAGGTACGGCGGCCCCGATCCGGCCGACACCGAGGCAACCGGAGACCCGGGTTCGGGTTTTCCCTACTCCGTCGGAGAACAGAAGAGGGGCGGATGCTGTTCGCATCCGCCCCTCCTCGAATCCTGACGATCAGTTCGACATGAACCCGACCAGCAGTCCGCCGGTCACCTTCACGGCGACGTTGTAGATCCCGGCGATGACCGCACCCAGCACCGTGAACACGATGAGGTTGAGGATCGAGACCACCGCGGCGAATGCCATCACCTGCGGCAGGCCGGCGACCTCGGAGATCCGCACGGAGTTGTCGGTGATGGTTCCGATGAACTCATCCGCCTGCGTGAGGATGCCGGTCGCCTGCAGCACGAGGAAGATCAGGAAGAACGACACCATCGTCACGATCGCGAGCGCCACAGCGCCCAGGAACGACAGCTTCACGGCCGACCAGAAATCCACGTAGACGAGGCGCAGGCGCACCTGCTTGCCACCGGTCTTGCGCGTGGACTTCTTCGCCAGCTTGTCGGCTACTGTGCTCATGCGTCTGCTTCCTCAGGGTTCTCGTTCGTCTCGGGGGCCGTGGACTCGGAGTCCACCGCAGCCTCATCCGATTCGTCTTCTTCGGTGAGGCCCCGCTCACCGTTGCGGGCGATGGCGAGGATCCGGTCGGCTTCCGTCGTCCGTGCGAACACCACTCCCATGGTGTCTCGGCCCTTCGCGGGCACCTCGGCCACGGCAGAGCGTACCACCTTGCCGCTGGACAGAACCACAAGGACCTCGTCGTCGGAGGAGACCATCAGACCACCCGCGAGAGTGCCCCGATCGTCGTTGAGCTTGGCGACCTTGATGCCGAATCCACCACGTCCCTGGACGCGGTATTCCTCGATGGCGGTGCGCTTCGCATAGCCGCCGTCGGTCACCACGAACACGAACTGGCCGAGGGCGGCGACGGATGCCGACAGCAGGCTGTCGCCCTCACGGAACTTCATGCCCTTCACGCCGGCGGTCGCGCGTCCCATCGGTCGCAGCGCATCATCGGTCGCACTGAACCGGACGGACATGCCGCGGCGGCTGATGAGCAGGATGTCATCCTCAGCATTCACCATGAGAGCCGAGACCAGCTCGTCCTCGTCGTTCAGGCGGATCGCGATGACGCCGCCCTGGCGGTTGGTGTCGTACGCGTCGAGACGCGTCTTCTTGACCAGACCGTCGCGCGTCGCGAGAACGAGATAGTCGGCGACCCCGTAGTCGCGGATGTCGAGCACCTGCGCGATGTTCTCGTCGGGCTGCAGGGCGAGGAGGTTCGCGACGTGCGTTCCCTTCGCATCGCGGCCGGCCTCGGGAACCTCGTAGGTCTTCGAACGGTAGACGCGACCCTTGTCGGTGAAGAACAGCAGCCAGTGGTGCGTCGTCGTCACGAAGAAGTGCTCGACGATGTCGTCGGCCCGCAGCTGGGCGCCCTTGATGCCCTTGCCGCCGCGGTGCTGCGACCGGTAGTTGTCGCTGCGCGTGCGCTTGATGTAGCCGGCGCGGGTGATGGTGACGACCATCTCCTCTTCGGCGATGAGGTCTTCCATCGAGACGTCGCCGTCGAAGCCGTGCAGGATGTGCGTGCGACGGTCGTCTCCGAAGCGCTCGACGATGCCGGTGAGCTCTTCGCGGATGATGTCGCGCTGCAGCGACTCGTCGACGAGGATCGCCTGGTACTCGCCGATCAGCCGCTCGAGCTCCGAGGCCTCGTCGAGGATCTTCTGACGCTCGAGGGCGGCCAGTCGGCGCAGCTGCATGTCGAGGATGGCCTGGGCCTGGATGTCGTCGATGTCGAGGAGCTTCTGCAGTCCCTCGTTCGCATCCTGCGTGGTCTGCGATCGACGGATGAGAGCGATGACCTCGTCGAGAGCGTCGAGCGCCTTGAGGTAGGCGCGCAGGATGTGCATGCGAGCCTCTGCCTTGGCGAGACGGAAGCGCGTGCGTCGGACGATCACTTCGAGCTGGTGCGTGATCCAGTGGGTCACGAATCCGTCGATCGCGAGCGTGCGCGGCACGCCGTCGACGATCGCGAGCATGTTCGCGCCGAAGTTCTCCTGCAGCTGCGTGTGCTTGTACAGGTTGTTGAGCACGACCTTCGCGACCGCATCGCGCTTGAGCACGACCACGAGACGCTGACCCGTGCGGTCGGACGACTCGTCGCGGATGTCGGCGATGCCGGTGATCTTGCCGTCACGGGCGAGGTCGCCGATCTTCACGGCGACGTTGTCGGGGTTCACCTGGTACGGCAGCTCGGTGATCACGAGGCACGTGCGGCCCTGGATCTCCTCGACGTTGACCACCGCGCGCATGGTGATCGAACCGCGACCCGTGCGGTACGCCTCGTGCACGCCCTTGGTGCCGAGGATCTGCGCGCCGGTGGGGAAGTCGGGGCCGGGGATCCGCTGGATGAGACCCTCGAGCAGCTCTTCGCGGGGGAGGCCGGGGTTGTCGAGCGCCCAGAGGGCGGCAGACGACACCTCGCGCAGGTTGTGCGGAGGGATGTTGGTGGCCATGCCGACCGCGATACCCACCGACCCGTTGACGAGGAGGTTCGGGAAGCGGGCCGGAAGAACCGTCGGCTCCTGAGTCTGGCCGTCGTAGTTGTCGGTGAAGTCGACCGTGTCCTCTTCGATGTCCCGAACCATCTCGAGCGCGAGGGGGGCCATCTTGGTCTCGGTGTACCGGGGCGCCGCGGCACCCATGTTGCCGGGAGACCCGAAGTTGCCCTGGCCGAGGGCCAGCGGGTAGCGCAGCGACCAGGGCTGCACGAGACGCACGAGGGCGTCGTAGATCGCCGAGTCACCGTGCGGGTGGTACTGACCCATGACCTCGCCGACCACGCGAGCGCACTTCGAGAAGGACTTGTCGGGGCGGAATCCGCCGTCGTACATGCCGTAGATCACGCGTCGGTGGACGGGCTTGAGTCCATCGCGCACGTCGGGCAGCGCACGGCCGACGATCACGGCCATCGCGTAGTCGAGATAGCTGCGCTGCATCTCGGACTGCAGGTCGACCTGGTCGATCTTGCCGTGGTCGTGTGCCGGCTCGGGGCGTACTTCGTCAGTCATGTGTGTTGTCGATTCCGGTCGTTATGGGAACGAATGCAGGCGCGGGACGCGTCAGATGTCGAGGAAGCGGACATCCTTGGCGTTGCGCTGGATGAAACTGCGTCGCGATTCGACGTCCTCACCCATCAGCACGCTGAAGATCTCGTCGGCCGCTGCGGCATCCTCGATGGTCACCTGGCGGAGCGTCCGGGTGCTGTGGTCCATCGTGGTCTCCCACAGCTCCTTGGCGTTCATCTCGCCGAGACCCTTGTAGCGCTGGATGCCGGCATCCTTCGGGATCCTCTTGCCGTTGTCGAGTCCGAACTTGAGCAGCGCGTCGCGCTCGGCGTCGCTGAACACGTACTCGTGGGGCTGGTTCGTCCACTTGAGACGGTAGAGCGGCGGCATCGCGAGGTACACGAAGCCGGCCTCGATCAGTCCGCGCATGTAGCGGAACAGCAGCGTGAGCAGCAGCGTCGTGATGTGCTGGCCGTCGACGTCGGCATCCGCCATCAGCACGATCTTGTGATAGCGCGCCTTCTCGATGTCGAACTCTTCGCCGATTCCGGTGCCGAAGGCCTGGATCATCGCCTGGACCTCTTTGTTGCCCAGGGCCTTGTCGAGACGCGCGCGCTCGACGTTGAGGATCTTGCCTCGCAGAGCGAGGATCGCCTGCGTGTGCGGATCGCGACCCTGCACAGCGGAGCCACCTGCCGAGTCACCCTCGACGAGGAAGATCTCGCTGATCGAGGGATCCTTGCTCGTGCAGTCCTTGAGCTTGTCGGGCATCGCGGCGGACTCGAAGACGCTCTTTCGACGAGCGGTCTCGCGGGCCTTGCGCGCTGCGAGACGAGCGGTGGCCGCATCGATCGCCTTGCGGATGACGTTCTTCGCCTGGATCGGGTTGCGGTCGAACCAATCGCCGAGCTGGTCGCCGACGACCTTCTGCACGAACGCCTTGGCCTCGGTGTTGCCGAGCTTCGTCTTGGTCTGCCCTTCGAACTGCGGCTCGCCGAGCTTGATCGAGATGACCGCGGTCAGTCCTTCACGCACGTCGTCGCCCGACAGGTTGTCGTCCTTCTCCTTGAGAAGATTGTTCGCCCTGGCGTACTTGTTGACGAGCGTGGTGAGCGCTGCACGGAAGCCCTCTTCGTGCGTGCCACCCTCGTGGGTGTTGATCGTGTTCGCGTAGGTGAAGACGTTCTCGGTGTACGAGGTGGTCCACTGCATCGCGACCTCGAGAGAGATCTTGCGCTCGGTGTCCTCGGACTCGAACGCGATGATCTCGTCGTTGACGACCTCGGCGTGACGCACCTTGTTGAGGTATTCGACGTAGTCGACGAGACCGCGCTCGTAGAAGAAGACGTCGTTCGGCTGAGTGAGGGTCGGCTGTCCGTCGACCTCGACCTGGTAAGCCGAATCGGGACGCTCGTCGGACAGCTCGATGCGGAGGCCCTTGTTGAGGAACGCCATCTGCTGGAAGCGCGTGCGCAGGGTGTCGTACTCGAAGTTCGTGGTCTCGGTGAAGATCTCGGCGTCCGGCCAGAACGTGATGCTGGTTCCGGTGTCGTCGGACGCCTCGCCCTTCTCGAGCTGCTGCTGCGGGACGCCGCCGTTCGCGAAGCTGTGCCGCCAGACGAAGCCCTTCTGCTTGACCTCGACGTCGAACCGCGTCGACAGGGCGTTGACCACCGACGAGCCGACGCCGTGGAGACCGCCGGAGACGGCGTACGCGCCGCCGCCGAACTTTCCGCCGGCGTGCAGGATGGTCAGAACGACCTCGACCGTGGACTTCGTCGGGTCGGAGGAGTGGGGATCGACCGGGATGCCGCGGCCGTTGTCGACCACGCGGACGCCGCCGTCTTCGAGCAGCGTCACGAAGATGGTGTCGGCGTAGCCGGCGAGAGCCTCATCGACCGAATTGTCGACGATCTCGTAGACGAGGTGGTGCAGACCACGCGGTCCCGTGGAACCGATGTACATACCGGGGCGCTTGCGGACGGCTTCGAGACCTTCGAGGATCTGGATCGAGTCGGCACCGTACTCACCGGGCTGCTTCACCTTGGGTGAGATCTTGCCCTCGGTCGCGGGGGTTCCCCCGTTGGTCGATTCCGTCCCGTCAGCGGGGGATTCAGGCGTCATCAGAGGGCATTCTCCACATCGATATCACGAATCCCCAGTCTAGCGGCTTTTCGTGGCGAGATGCGGCTCAGCGGCCGCGTGTGGCCCTCTGAGCGTTTCAGACCCCATCCGTGGTGTCCTACCCGTAGGTATCGCGCGGGCCCCGTCCTGGAACGACTCTAGGACCCCATTTCCAGGAGGGTACGTCCGGTCCGATGAAGCGGAGGTTCTCGACACCGGCGTCCGGATACCGTCGGCCGATCTCCGTCAGGATCGTTCCCCGCATGTACTGCAGGTTCTTCGCCCAGGCGGTCGAGTCGCACTTCACCGTGAGCACACCGCGCTCGAGGGAGACGGGTTCGGAGTGCTTGGCGGTGTCCGTGCCTGCGAGGTCGGACCACTGCCTGACCAGGTCCTCACGGGCGAGAGTCTTCTGCCAGCCGGAGTCCCGGGTCAGCTTGTCGAGCACGGCTCCGAGCGGTCCGGGGTCGCGGCCGGGCGTGAACGGCGCGTTGTCGTCATCGGTGACGATGCGTCGCTTGCGCTTCCACGTCTTCGAACTCGGCGCGAGTCCGCGCAGGCGCAGATAGGTCGCGACGGTCTCGGGAGTCTCGGATGCCGGATCGGGTGCGATCTCACTCATCTGCCACCTCCCTCTCATCACTGATCGTTCCCGCCGAGATCCGCACCACGTGGGCATGGAGCACTTCGGGGATGTCCTCCTCCACGGCTGCCGTCACGACCACCTGCTCATAGCCCGCAGTGAGAGCGGCCAGCCGCTGACGGCGATCGGCGTCGAGTTCGGCGAACACATCGTCGAGGATGAGGACGGGATCGCCGGCAGGAGACTCGCTGCGCAGCAGCTCGGCGGAAGCGAGGCGCAGCGCGAGGGCCACCGACCAGGATTCCCCGTGGGACGCATACCCCTTCACCGGAAGGCCACGAACGCGCAGCACGAGGTCGTCGCGATGAGGGCCGGTGAGAGTGAGACCGCGGTCGAGCTCGTTCGACCGTTTCGCGAGAAGTGCGGCGTGGAACATCTCGGCGATGTCTCCGGAGGTCTCGGCCGGCGCGTCGACACCCTCTTCCGGATCCGCTCCGCGCACCGACAGAGCCCACTCGAGCTGCGGGCGATGATCCTCGCCCGCGATCGCCGCGTACGCCTCGGCCACCGGCTGCTGGAGATCTGCGGCGAGACGCTGTCGCGCGGTGATGATCTCGGCACCGAGGGAGACGAGCTTGTCGTCCCACACATCGAGGGTGCTCAGGGCCTCGCCCTTGATGCCACGCGCCCTGGCCGACTTCAGAAGCGCATTGCGTTGCTTGAGAACCCGGTCGTAATCGGCGAGGACCGAAGACATGCGGGGCGTGCGCTGGATCAGCAGCTGGTCGACGAAACGACGCCGAGACGAGGGGTCGCCGCGGACGATCTGCAGATCCTCGGGAGCGAAGAGCACCACATGGGCGTAGCGAGGCAGCTCATTGGTCTTCGAGGGGGAGCCGTTGATCCGCGCCTTGTTCGAGCCCTGCTTGTTGAGCTGGACCTCGATGAGCACCTTGCGTTCGCCGTGGGAGAGGCGAGCGCGGATGATCGCGAAATCCTGACCCTCGCGCACCATCGGGGCATCCGACGAGACCCGGTGCGAACCGAGAGTGGCGAGGAAGACGACAGCCTCTGCAAGGTTGGTCTTGCCCTGGCCGTTGCGCCCGACGAGGACGTTGGGGCCCTTGTGCAGAGCGAGATCCGCGGTCGCGTAATTGCGGAAGTCGACCAGGCTCAGGTGTTCCACAATCACGCTGTCAGCCTACCTTCGGGCTCTGACACTGCCGTCGCCGCGCGAAGCGCGCCCGTCGCAGGATCAGCGAAGCAGCAGGTTCGGCTGCAGCAAGTACTTGAACGAATCCAGACCGGCCTGGTCGACCGAGGTCTGGCTCGTGATCAGCACGGGGCTGAGCTTGTTCGCGTTGTCGCTCGACGTGAAGGTGACGCGGACGAACTCGCTCTTGACCGCGCCGAGCGCCTCGATGAGGTACTGCGGGTTGAGGCCGAGCGTGACGTCGTCGCCACCCGAGAGGATCGCGTCGACGGACTCGGATGCACGCGCATGCTCACTGCCCGACGCATCCATCGTCACGCTGTCGGACGTGAACGTGAAGCGCAGCGGAGCTGCTCGGTCGAGCACGAGGGACACACGGCGCACGGCCTCGACGAGGTCTGCGGTGTTCACGACCGCGTAGTGCTCGGTCTGCTCCGGGAAGAGACGGCGGACCGGAGGGAAGTTTCCCTTGATCAGCAGCGAGGTGACCGTCTTGTTGCCGGCCGTGAACGCGATGATCTCGCGGTCGCCCGCTCCCGAGAACGCGATCTGGATGGTGCCGGCGTGACCGAAGGTCTTTCCGACCTCGAGAAGAGTGCGTGCGGGAACCAGTGCGCTGGCTTCGACCGCTTCGCCGTCCCACGGCACGTCGCGGAGCGAGACGCGGTAGCGGTCGGTGGCCACGAGGCTGAGCGTCTGGCCGGAGACCTCGAGCTGCACTCCGGTCAGAACCGGTGTGACATCGTCGCGCGAGGCGGCGAAACCCACCTGGCTGATCGCGGTGCCGAAATCGTCGGCGGGCACGACGCCGGAGGAACCCGACACCTCGGGGATCGACGGATATTCCTCGACCGGCATGGCTGCGAGGGTGAACCGCGCCGAGCCGCAGGTGACCGTGATGCTGCCGTCGTCCTCGACGGCGATCTCGATCGGCGCGTTGGGAAGGCGGCTGGCGATGTCGGAGAGCAGTCGACCGTGCACCAGGATCGTGCCCGGTGTGTCGACGGTGGCTTCGATTGTCGTGCGCGCGGATGCCTCGTAGTCGAACGCCGAGAGCGTGAGACCGGAGCCGTCTGCCTCGATCAGGACTCCGGCGAGGATGGGCTGCGGGTTGCGCTGCGGAAGCAGCTTGACCACGAACGACACGGCCTCGCTGAAGACATCGCGGTTGACCTGAAACCTCACGGGTGCTCCCTTGTCGTCGTTCTGAGACGTGTCGTCATCGGTCCTGCCAGTGCAGGGCTTCCCATGCTAGCCCCCATCTCGGGAGTATCCCTACGACCGGATCAAAGCTCGGGCCTGTCGGACTTTCCCCACCCTCTGGTGATCGGATCGCCCCTGAATTGAATTAACTCCTTAACGGTGTTAACACCTGTGGATACTGTGGATAACTCGGTGGAAAGCAGACGCGAGTAGGGAACTACACGGTTGTCAGTTGTGGAATCCCTGAGGAATCCGCGGGTGGACGGCATCCGTCGGGTCGAACCGTCTCCCACAGTTATCCACAGGTTCGACGGTTTCACACACATTCGTCCCGACCTGCAGGCGAGTCATCCACAAGTTATCCACATGTGCAAACTGGCATCGATCTGCTCCGTCGTATGCCGCTCACACGCACGCAAAGGGGGTCGCAGCCTCCTATCGGAAGCTACGACCCCCTTTTTCGAGGCGGCGTGGACTCAGCGTCGACCGAGCTGCGTGGTGATCTCGGTCACCTGGTTGTAGATCGAACGGCGCTCCTTCATGAGCTCGCTGATCTTCTTGTAGGCGTACATGACGGTGGTGTGATCGCGGTTGCCGAACAGCTGGCCGATCTTCGGCAGGGACAGACTCGTCCGCTCGCGGCACAGGTACATCGCGATCTGGCGCGATGTGGCGATCTGCTGAGATCTGCTGGAGCCGTACAGGTCGTCGACCGTCAGCTTGAAGTACTGCGCGGTCGCAGTGATGATGTCGGTCGGCGAGATGATGTTGTCCTCTGCCGTGTCGATGATGTCGCGGAGCACCGTCTGGGCGAGCGAGATGTCGAGGGCCGAACGGTTCAGGCTGGCGAATGCGGAGACGCGGATCAGCGCACCCTCGAGTTCACGGATGTTCGACGACACCACGGTGGCGATGTACTCGAGTACATCGTCGGGAATATGAAGCGCCTCGCTCTGCGCCTTCTTGCGGAGGATCGCGATGCGCGTCTCGAGGTCGGGCGCCTGCACGTCGGTGATCAGGCCCCATTCGAACCGACTGCGCATGCGATCCTCGAAGCCGGTGAGATGCTTCGGCGCGACGTCGCTGGTGATGACGACCTGCTTGTTGTGGTCGTGCAGCGTGTTGAAGGTGTGGAAGAACGCCTCCTGGGTCTCCGCGCGACCCTGTAGGAACTGGATGTCGTCGATCAGGAGGATGTCCACATCGCGGTAGCGGGCCTGGAAGGCTGCACCTCGGTTGTTCGCGATCGAGTTGATGAAGTCGTTCGTGAACTCCTCGCTGGAGACGTACCGGACCTTGACCCCTGCATAGAGGGATTGGGCGTAGTCGCCGATCGCGTGCAGCAGGTGCGTCTTGCCGAGGCCCGAGTCGCCGTAGATGAAGAGCGGGTTGTACGCCTTGGCCGGCGCTTCGGCGACGGCGACGGCAGCGGCATGGGCGAACCGGTTGGACTGCCCGATGACGAAGTTGTCGAAGGTGTACTTCGGGTTCAGGCGGGACTCGTGGCGCAGCTGCGTCGGCTGCTCCATCGGGGATTCGACGCGGATCTGCTCCTGGCGGCCGTAGTCGGCGACCGCGATGGGCGCCGTCGGCTGCTCGGCGAGCTCATGATTCACGACCACGCGGTACGACGTCACCTCATCGCCGATGTGGGAGAGGGCCTCCATGATCGGAAGCCGCAGCCTCTTGTTGATCTGCGCGGCGGTGAGATCGTTCGGGACCTCGAGATAGAGGGTGGCGGCCATCACGCCGGCCGGAACCGCGAGGCTGAGGAATCCCTGGAGCTGAGGAGTGACTCGGTCGTCCGCCTCGAGGAGCTCCTGCACCGTGGTCCAGATCGGAACGTCGGGCTGGGCAGGTGATGACATGACGCTCCGTGCTGAGGGGACGACGGGCTGTCTGGATGACGCGGCCCGCCTGTGGATAACTTCGGATGCCACGGTAGTCACCACGGCTGGGAACGGCAACCTGCCTACGGGAATCCGCGCGCGTGTTGCTCATACGTGCATGCCGCAGGGTTGTGGATAATAGCTGTGCGGATCGTGCCTGAGCTGGTGGTCGAAGCGCGCAGATTTGCTCTGCGCGCCGTCAAGACGTACCCTTAATCGGTTGACTTATGCCTGAACGGCAGATCCCTATGTCTCCGGTCAAAATGATCCCGGTGGCAGCATTCCCGGAGTGATTCCATGAGCAAGCGCACCTTCCAGCCCAACAACCGTCGTCGCGCCAAGAAGCACGGCTTCCGTCTTCGTATGCGTACCCGCGCCGGCCGCGCGATCCTTTCGGCTCGTCGCGCGAAGGGCCGCACCGAGCTCTCCGCGTAGATCGCTGTGCTCGCCCGCCCGTATCGTGTGACCCGCGGGAGCGACTATCGACTGGTCGTTCGACGCGGATCCCGTTGTGGCGGAGCCAAGGTCGTCACCTCGATGCTGACGACGGGCGAGAGCAGAGCCGCGAGGTTCGGATTCATCATCAGCAAGCAGGTGGGCACCGCTGTGGTGCGCAACACCGTGCGCCGGCGACTCAAAGCCGTGTGTGCGGACGCGCTGACGCGGGTCCCCGAGGGCACGGATGTCGTCATCCGTGCCCTTCCTGCATCCGCGACCGCGACCTACGCCGAGCTGAGTGCGGACGTGAACCGGTGTCTGGATCGTCTCGGGCAGCGGCCATGACCGCTCTTCCGGCATCCTCGATCGGCTCCGCTCAGCTTCATGCCGGTGACGCGATCCGCAGCATCCCGCTGATCCCCCGGAATCTCGTCCTGGGGTTCCTCGCCGGGTACCGCAAGGTGATCTCCCCGATGTATGGAGATGTCTGCGCCTATTACCCATCTTGTTCCGCTTACGCTGTAGGTGCGGTGCAACAGCACGGCGCAGTGCGGGGAGCGGCGCTCTCGGCGTGGCGCATCGTTCGTTGCAATCCCTGGAGCCACGGCGGCGTCGATGACGTCCGTCCGCACGAACACTTCCGTTATGACCTGACCGCTCACGGTTTCGTCGTCCCTGCCCGAAAGGATTGATCGGTGGGTCTTGACCTTCTGCTCGCCAGCGCAACACCCTCGCCGGAGCCTGCCTCCGGCGGCTTCGATCTGATCGGAACCATCCTCTGGCCCCTCAAGTGGGTCGTCGAGCTCGTGCTCGTCGCCTGGCACTGGCTGTTCACGGCCGTCGGTCTTCCTGCCGCATCCGGTCTGACCTGGGTGCTGTCGATCGTCGGTCTCGTGATCGTGGTCCGTGCTGCCCTGATCCCGCTCTTCGTGAAGCAGATCAAGAGCCAGCGAAAGATGATGGAAATTGCTCCTGAGCTGCGAAAAGTTCAGGAGAAGTACCGGGGTAAGAAGGATCAGCTCTCTCGCGAGGCCATGAGCCGCGAGACCATGGCGCTCTACAAGAAGCACGGCACGACGCCGATGTCGAGCTGTCTTCCGCTTCTTGTGCAGATGCCCATCTTCTTCTCGCTGTTCAGCGTTCTGAGCGACGTCTCGAAGCACCACAACCTGGGTGTCGGAGGCGTCGGTCTGCTGAACGCCGAGCTCACCGAGCAGTTCTACAACGCCGAGCTCTTCGGTGTCGCATCGCTGCACGAGACGCTGGGGAACGCGGTCGACGCGGGGAACACCACAGCGATCATCATCCTGGTCACGCTCGTCGTGCTCATGATCGCGTCGCAGTTCTTCACGCAGCTGCAGATCATCTCGAAGAACCTGTCGCCCGAAGCCAAGACCGGCCAGGCGTACCAGATGCAGAAGATCATGCTCTACGTGCTGCCTCTCGGCTTCATCTTCTCGGGCATCTTCTTCCCGCTCGGCGTGGTCGTCTACTGGTTCATCTCGAACCTCTGGACCATGGGACAGCAGTTCCTCGTCATCCGTGAGATGCCGACTCCCGGATCTGAAGCGGCGAAGGCTCGTGAAGAGCGTCTTGCTCGCAAGGGCAAGGCGATCGACGCCTCGGGCAAGGTCGTCCCGATGGCGGCATACGAAGCAGAGCAGCAGCGTCTGCTCGAAGAGGCGGAGCGCGCGAAGGCGCAGGCCCCCAAGCGTCAGCAGCCGGTGGGCAAGAAGCGTTCGAAGAAGAAGGGGAGCGGTTCGTGACGACCGACAACGTGACCGAGACCGTGGAGCCCACGGTCGCAGAGCTCGAGAACGAGGGCGACGTCGCCGCTGACTACCTCGAAGAGCTGCTCGACATCGCCGACATCGATGGGGACCTCAACCTCGACGTGCGGCAGGGCCGCGCATATGTATCGGTCGAGGCTGAGGGAGACGGACTGGCGCTCCTGTCTGCACCCGACACGGTGCAGGCGCTTCAGGAGCTCACGCGTCTTGCGGTCCAGAGCAAGACGGGTTCGTTCTCGCGATTGATCCTCGATGTGGGCGGATCGCGCGATGCGCGCCGCCGTCAGCTCGAGACGCTCGTGAACGCCGCCGCAGCCAAGCTCGACGATGGAGCGACCCAGGCATCGCTGCCCGCCATGTCCAGCTATGAGCGCAAGCTGGTGCACGACATCGCGGCCGATCAGGGTCTCGTCTCCGAGTCCTACGGCGAGGGTGCCGACCGCCACACCGTTCTCCGTCGCCGTTGACGTCTCACATGCGACGTCAGGCCAGCGGGATGCGGTCGTGAGTGACCTGGAGATCGAACCGTCGGTGGCGGTCGATCTTTTCGGCGATCGGATCGAGCTGGCCCGGCAGTTCACGGCGGCTCTCGCTCAGCATGGCGAGGAGCGAGGACTCATCGGTCCTCTCGAGCTCCCGCGTTTGTGGTCCCGGCACATCTTGAACAGTGTCATCGCCGCCCCGTTGTTCCACGGTTCGGTCGCGGACATCGGTTCGGGTGCGGGGCTGCCCGGTATCGTCCTCGCGATCGCGCGACCTGATGTGCACTGGACGCTCGTCGAGCCGATGGAGCGCCGGGTGATCTGGCTGAACGAGCAGGTCGCCGAGCTGAAGCTCACCAATGTCGAAGTTCTGCGCGCGCGTGCCGAGGAGGTGACTCCTGCGAGCTTCGACGTCGTGACAGCTCGTGCGGTCAGTGCTCTGAAGACGCTGATCCCGCTCACCGCTCCGCTCGTGCGTGATGGAGGCGAACTCACCCTTCTCAAGGGAATGAATGCCGCCAACGAGATCGAAGCAGCGCAGAAGCAGATCAAGAAGTTCCGCCTGTCGGACGTCCGCGTCGAGACTCTCGGCGAGAACGTACTGCCCGAAACGACCCGCGTGGTGAGGGCAGTCGTCCGCTGACGGGTCGATGCCGCGGCTTAGGAAGCTGACCTTCGTCGGGGGATGGACCTACATTCCGCGTTCGAGATGTACCCGCGCGCTAGAGCGCAGGTGGTGGGTGACCTGGCCACGCACGGTGGTCATGGGCCAGGCACTATTGTGATCTGCCTCTGCAGCATATGAGATCTATTGTCGGGGCTCGTCCGGTTGCGCCAGACCGGGTCACCGCGCGAGGCCGGTAGAGTCCCTCGACGATCGTGCCACGATTCGAGTTTATGGCTGATGAGAAGGGTTTTCTTCCGACCCTGGTCGTGCACCTGTGTGGGAGCTCCGTTGCGACGTGACGAGGCTCTTAAGCGCTGCTGGATACGGTCAGCAGTGCCGGATAGCCGCCGGCACTCTGCCCTCGCCGTCAAAGACTGTTCCGGGATCACGGTCGGTGGTAACGGAACGTGGGCGTGTGGCACGACAGATCAGGCTTCACAGCAGACGTGTCCGGTGTCGGAATTCGGAATGGGTCTGTCCCCGTGTGCTCGCAATGAGAGTGTTCGCCACTCGGGGAAGGAGCGGGGGTCCTAACCATGTTTCACGTGAAACATGGTTCGACGACTGCCATGCGGGGGTAAGTCGGGGCGGGCCGAGGTGGGGTGAAGGGATTCCGCCGACAACTTGCGGTGGTCCGGGTCACGAGGGCGTTGCGCTCGCTGGTCTGATCTGTGCCACTCAGCCGCACTTCGAGGCACTGCGGACGGCTGCTGTGCGCTGCGATGCTCGCCGCTGCGCGGGGGAGCGGTGCTGCGAGCCACCCTTCTTCTTGGCGCCGGGTCTGGATCTTTGCTTTTCGACCCACGTCACTTCACAGCAGCGGACTTCACCTCACTGAACTGCCCTAGACCGCACTACACCGTGCGGTCTGCAGTGATTTCTCCTGTTCTGATCTGCGTTCTCGTGATCTGACCTGCGCTACTCCGCCGTGTGGCGTGTGCCGTGTGCCGTCTGTTGGGCGTTCTGACTACTGAGTGGGGTCCGCGCGTGGTGGAACCCACGTGCGGCACTCAGAGCTTGTGGACAGGGGAGCCGGTCCACCCAGGAGTCGTATGTTTCACGTGAAACAGTCGTTTCGTCGCTGCCACGGAACGGATCGCGGTGCCCTTGGCGTGCCTACGGGTGTCATCCCGGTCCAGACCATCCGCCGGGGGAGCGTTGCGAGCTGACAACCAGATCATGGCGCCGAGGAGCGGGACCGTCTGCTCCAGGCGTGGTGGGGCGGCCGAACATAACTGGAACTTTCACTCGGGGCATCGCGGCGGAACCGGTCAGGCAGCATCCCTGCCCTGCTACCGCTGAAAACATCCGGACGACATGGTGACCTGGCACCACCCTGCTCAGTCTTACCGGGATTTCTTGCGGCGTGCGGGAGTGAACGACCACCCTTCGACGGCACGAATGGACACCTATCCTCGGACTGACCGCGTCGCGTTATGCGGCAGGCACAAGTGTTTCACGTGAAACATTGAACGGCGGGTGGTGATGGCTTTGGATGATTGCGACCGCGTGAAGGCAGGAACAGGGGAGGGTCTCGGGGGACAGCCGCGACGTGGCGATCGAAGGCACGCTAGTGGCGCAACGCTACTGCCTGCCGGAAACAGTCGGATGGACGGCCCAAAAGACTAGTGATCGTCTGACGATCCCAGTGAGTAGATTTGCGAAGCCCCGCCCGCAGTCCAGTCGCTAGCGCACTGATGTGACATGGCATCGGGGGTGTTGATTGTGCGGGGATTCTTTGGCCGGGGAGCGGCCGTCCCCAGTATGAACGACAGAAGCCCCCTGAATTGGCGCGAGGCTCGGTGTCGAGCCCGAGCAGCAGCGGGCCGGAGAGTGCAGCGCAATGGCACGCCGCAGTCGTCGCTGGCGCCCCTGCCGCCGATGTCGGCGAGGTGCACCCCGACGTCGGGTGCGGCGGTCTCGCGCAGGGATCCCGGATAAATCCCAGTTCAGCGGGGTATCCGTGCACCACCCGAGCTCGGCAACTGTGGCCAGGCGGTGGGCATGGCTCGTGCTGAGTTGCCGTCAGTATGACGCAAGGGAAAAGTAGACGGGACTCAGTAGACGAACGTTTCACGTGAAACACCGTGAGTGGTGTTTCACGCTTGCGGTTCCTTGCGGATCGACGCCACGCACTAGATCCTCACCGGACCCAAGGTGGGCGAGCTGACTCTAGAGCGATGCTTGCAGCGAAGAGCGGGGGCGTCGACGCGCGTCGTCCCAGTCCTTGACGAGTGTGCAGCACGCGCACGACGTAATTCTGTCGGGTCCGTCTGAGCAGATGTTTCACGTGAAACACCGCTGAACTCGTGAGGCGATGGGTGGGGCTCGACCTCGAATAGTCGGTCTCACGTGACCACGGCGCTACCCTTCGTCATCCGACTCGGGTCGGCTGTGTGAAGCCGCGCGTGGCGTGCCCGATGCGTCTCTGATGAGTACGTGATCTGCGCGTGGGTGACCCCGAGGTGAGGTTCACTGGTGACACGACCCTGAGGCAATGAGCACAGGCGCTCACGCAGCGGAGCGAAACCCGTCGCGGCTCATGGTTATGCGCCGGCTGGATGCGGCGCATAACCCGAAGCAAGAGTGGGGGCCCGCTACCAATCGGCTAGCCGGAGCAGCTCTGGGCGCGGAGGCAATCGCGTCAGGCTGCACGCGATCCGGGTAGAACGCTCCTGTGACTCACGTCGGCAATGTTCCACGTGAAACATCGATATGGTGAATGCATGGTGCGCATACTCATCACTGGGATGTCCGGCGTCGGCAAGTCCAGCGCGCTGCACGTACTGGGGGAGCGGGGATACTCCGTCGTCGATACCGACTATGGACCGTGGACAACCGAGTCGGGACTGTGGGACGAGGTCTTGATGGGTGCGCTTCTCGGGGAGAGCACTGAAGTCATCGTGTCTGGCACGGTGTCGAATCAGGGTGCCTTCTACGACCGATTCGACCATGTGGTGCTCCTGTCAGCGCCTATTTCGGTGATGCTCGATCGTGTTGGTCGGCGATCTTCGAATCCCTACGGCTCGACGACGGTGCAGCAAGACGAGATTCGCACGAACCTCGAAGCCGTGGAGCCGCTACTGCGGGCGACATGCACGTCCGAGATCGACGCAACTCAACCGCTGACCGCCGTCGTCGACCGGATCGAGCAGCTCCTACGATCTTGATAGAGGCCGAGGTGCGTCAGATGTTTCACGTGAAACTATGCGGCTGTCTACCGTCACCACGGACCTCGGCGCACCGGGGGAGGATCCGGTTCCACGCGATAGTGGTGTGAAGGACGCTGACGAGTTCTGTGCGACCGGTCGGTCTCCCCGAAACGAGGGGCCTCAGCGACGGGGGACTCGTCGAGTCCCGTAAGCCGCTCGTGGACAGCCTCTTTCACAGAGGGCAGGACATCCGTGTGGGCCGAGCACAGAGCCCTCCCCTCTCCTCACGCCCACGAAATGACCGACACGAACTTGTCGCAGGCGCGACAGATGGTGCAGTGCGTGGACGTCGTCCCTCCATGCGTGTACGCCTATCTCCGGTGCGTCAGGACGTTCAACGGCACAATGAACACCCAGGCCAGAAGGCGAAAGTGCCATTCTCTCCGCAACGGCACGTCCGGACGAGGTATCACCGGCCTGCACGACTCAGTAAGGATTCGAGAAGGCAACGTCTGCCGCAGCGATTAGAGTGGAACACGGCCCCGAAAGGAGTGGATGTTTCACGTGAAACAGCCCGAAAAGGCATCACCGAAGGACTCTTTCGGGATGGATACGCCGCTCGCGCGGGAACTCGCCGACCTCTCCGCACGACGCAGAGCACTCGAGACCGTGTCCATCGACTTCGCCGGAGACACCCGCATCCTGACGGTCTCCAACCAGAAGGGCGGCGTAGGTAAGACCACGAGCGCCGTCAATGTCGCCTCTGCACTCGCGGGTCTTGGCGCACGGGTCCTTGTGATCGATCTGGACCCTCAGGGCAACGCCTCGACCGCGCTCGGAGTGCCGCACAACGCCGAGACTCCGAGCGTCTATGACGTCCTGATCGAAGACACCCCGCTCGCCGACATCGTGCAGCAGAGTCCCGAGGACGAGAACCTCTTCTGTGCACCGAGCACCATCCATCTCGCCGGCGCAGAGATCGAACTCGTCGCGCAGGTCGCACGGGAGCATCGACTGCGACGTGCGCTCGAGGAGTATCTCGTCGACAACCGTATGGACTTCGTCATCATCGACTGCCCTCCGTCGCTCGGGCTGCTCACGATCAACGCCTTCACCGCGGCGAACGAGGTCTTCATCCCCATCCAGTGCGAGTACTACGCGCTCGAGGGTCTGAGTCAACTGCTCGGCAGCATCCAGATGATCCAGAAGCACCTGAATCCCGGACTGCACCTCTCCACGATCCTGCTGACGATGTTCGACGGACGCACGCGACTCGCGCAGCAGGTGGCGGACGAGGTCCGCACGCACTTCCCCGAACAGGTGCTCGACACCGTCATCCCGCGTTCTGTGCGGGTGTCGGAGGCACCGAGTTTCGGTCAGACCGTGATCGCCTACGATGGGCAATCCGCCGGCGCCGTCGCGTATCGCGAGGCCGCTGTCGAGATCGCGTCGCGCACGGCGACGCAGAGCAAGGAGAAATGATGGCGAAGCGCACTGGACTGGGTCGGGGCATCGGAGCCCTCATCCCGACGGCTGATCAGTCCGAGCGTCCCGTGGATGTGTTCTTCCCCGGAGCCAATCTGCGCCCGGCGACGGAGCAGACCAGTGACCAGCCCGCAGCAGAAGCCGACCTCGAGGTCGTTCCCGGCATCCACCTCGTCGAGGTCGATCCGCAGAAGATCGTGCCGAACCCGCGTCAGCCGCGCACGCACTTCAACCCCGAAGACCTCGCAGAGCTCGTGCACAGCGTGCGTGAGTTCGGCGTTCTGCAGCCGGTGGTCGTTCGCAAGAACAGCGACGGCGAGTACGAGCTGATCATGGGGGAGCGGCGCACCCGCGCCGCGCGGGAGGCGGGCCTCGAGAAGATCCCGGCGATCGTCCGCGAGACCGCCGACGAAGATCTCCTGCGCGATGCTCTGCTCGAGAACCTGCACCGCTCCGAGCTGAATCCGCTCGAAGAGGCCTCGGCATATCAGCAGCTGCTCGAGGACTTCGGGATCACCCAGGAAGAGCTCGCCACGCGGATCGGTCGGTCGCGCCCTCAGATCAGCAATACGATCCGTCTGCTCAAGCTCCCCGTTCCCGTGCAGCAGCGTGTGGCGGCGGGGGTGCTGACGGCTGGACACGCTCGCGCGATCCTCAGCCTGGAGTCACCCGAGGCCATGCAGCGTCTCGCCGACAAGGTCGTGAACGAGGACCTGTCGGTGCGCGCGACCGAGGTCGCTGCGAAGACGGAGCCGGCAGCACCCGGCCGGACGGCGAAGCCGACTCCGGGCGCTCGACGGGCATACCTCGACGAGGTGGCCGGCAACCTCGGGGATCGCCTCAACACTCGCGTCAAGGTGTCGCTGGGAGCTCGAAAAGGCCAGGTCATCATTGATTTCGCATCGATTCAGGATCTGAACCGCATCCTCGGTGAACTGGGCGAATCGGGGTACGGTCCGGCGTGATTCCGCCGGTCGACCCCTGAGCGGTCGTAGACTCTCGACATCTCGTCGATGAGGGGGAGTCATGTCCGGAGCAGCGAGTCCAGTGAAGTTCCAACGCCGCGTCATCGCGGTGAGTATCGCCGCAGCACTCGGTGGCTTCCTCTTCGGATTCGATACCGCCGTGATCAACGGCGCCGTCGATGCTCTCGCGGGGAACGTCTCGGGCTTCGACCTCGGGGTCGGGCTCAAGGGCTTCGCGGTGTCGTCGGCCCTGATCGGGTGTGCCGTCGGTGCGTGGTTCGCAGGACCGATTGCGAACAAACGCGGGCGAATCCCCGTGATGGTCTTCGCGGCGGCGATGTTCTTCGTCTCCGCCATCGGCTCGGGACTCGCGTTCAGTGTCGTCGACCTCATCATCTGGCGAGTGGTGGGTGGTCTCGGTGTCGGTGCGGCATCCGTCATCGCTCCCGCATACATCGCCGAGGTCTCGCCTGCCCGGGTGCGAGGTCGACTGGGCTCTCTGCAGCAGCTCGCCATCGTCACCGGAATCTTCGCCGCTCTGCTCTCCGACGCGTGGCTGGCGGGCCTCGCGGGTGCCGCAGACCAGCCTCTGTGGGGACTCACCGCCTGGAGATGGATGTTCATCATCGAGGCGGTGCCCGCACTCGTCTACGGGATCATGTCGTTCCGTCTGCCCGAATCGCCGCGATATCTCGTGCGCAAGGGCGATCTGAAAGGCGCGTCCCAGGTGCTCGAGACGGTCACGGGGGCTGTTGACGTCGACGCGAAGATCCAGGAGATCACCAGCACCATCGACACCGAGCGCAAGGAGTCGCTGAGCGACCTGCGGGGCAGTCGTCTGGGGCTCAAGCCGATCGTGTGGGTCGGCATCCTGCTCTCCGTGTTCCAGCAGTTCGTCGGCATCAACGTCATCTTCTACTACTCGACGACACTGTGGCAGTCCGTCGGCTTCGATGAGTCGAGCGCCCTGCTGACCTCCGTCATCACGTCGGTGACGAACATCGTGGTCACCATCATCGCGATCCTGCTGGTCGACAAGGTCGGCCGACGCATCATGCTTCTCGTCGGCTCTGTGGGTATGACGGTGACGCTGGGCCTCATGGCGCTCGCCTTCTCGTTCGGTGAGCTGAACGCCGAGGGCACAGCGACCCTGCCTGACCCGTGGGCGACCGTCGCCCTCATCTGCGCGAACGGCTTCGTGGTCTTCTTCGGTGCCACCTGGGGTCCGCTCGTCTGGGTCCTTCTGGGAGAGATCTTCCCGAACTCGATCCGCGCCGGCGCACTCGCGGTCGCGGCAGCAGCCCAGTGGGCAGCGAACTTCTTCATCTCGACCACCTTCCCTGTGTTCGCCGAGATCGGCCTCACATTCGCCTACGGCTTCTACGCGTTCTTCGCGCTGCTGTCGTTCTTCTTCGTGTACTTCAAGGTGCCCGAGACCAAGGGTCGCGAGCTTGAGGAGATGACGGACGAGCTGAAGGTGGAGCGCCGGGGCACCCGCAGGGCGACGTAGGCTGGAAGCATGACCGAGTCAGTTCCGCGCCGCGCCAGCCTCGAAGTGCTGAGAGCAGAAGCGTCGGACGAACTCGCCGTACTGATCCAGGAGAGGCTCCTCGGCGGGGAAGATCCGTGGGAGTTCATGGAGGAGCTGCCGAGCGTCGATGAGCTCGTCGTCTACCTGCTGCGAGCCGACAACATCACCGCGAACGACGGTGTGCGACCGAACGCGGCTCGGCACTACCGGGTGCTGCGTCAGATCGCGCTGGAGTACCCCGAGCTCACGCCGGCGGTCTGGGGCCTTCTCAACGAGAAGCAGCGGCACCGACGCTGGGACCCGTCCGTGGCCGACGCCTCCTAGGCTCCCACCGTGCCGCGGATGCTCGTCTCCTACGACCCGGAGTGGCCGAAGCAGTTCGAGGCGTTCGCCGCTGAGATTCAGACGGTCGCGGACGCGGAGTGGCTGATCGAGCACATCGGATCGACGGCGATCCCTGGCATGCGCGCGAAGCCGATCATCGACCTGGCCGTCCGCATCGTCGATCGCAGCGACTTCGACGCGCGCACGCCCGCTCTGGAAGCCGCAGGATGGCGCCTGGGCAGCGCTGTGCGCACGCACCCGGTCATGATCCGCGAATCTGACGGCGTACGGATCGCGATCGCGCACTTCTTCGTCGAGGAGGAGTGGGATGCGGTGCACCAGCGCATCCTGCGGGACTGGCTTCTGGAGCATCCGGAGGATGCCGATCGCTACGCGCATGCGAAGTGCGACGCCGTCGCCGCTCAGGCGAGGGGGAGGACGACCTACAACACCGCGAAGTCGCCCATCATCCAGGAGCTCGTCGACCGCGCTCGCGCGTCTCGAGGACTTCCTCCGGTGCGGATCTCCGACAAGTAGTCGGCTCTCGTCTCAGAGATGGGGACGGAAGCGGCTGGGTACGAGAAAGGGCCGCCACCCGGAGGGGTGACGGCCCTGAAGACTGCAGGATCAGCCGATGAAAGCCGCGAGGTCCTGCTCGAGGGCCGGCTTCGGCTTGGCGCCGATGATGGTCGTCTTGACCTCACCGCCCTGGAACACCTTCATCGCGGGGATCGAGGTGATCTGGTACTTCATCGCCAGCTGCGGGTTCTCGTCCACGTTCAGCTTGAGGATGGTGATCTTGTCGGGGTTGTCCGCCTGGATCTGGTCCAGAACGGGGGCGACCATACGACACGGTCCGCACCACTCGGCCCAGAAGTCCACGAGGACGGGACCTTCGGCCTGCAGAACGTCCTGCTCCCAGGTCGCCTGGCTCGTAGCCTTTGCACTCATCAGAGTTCTCCTTGATTCGAGGTTCGCCTGCTACAACAGCGGGCGAGGTGAAAGTGTTCCCGTCCGCTCAGGCGGTGATGATCTCAGCGGCTTCGGCGGCCGGGAACTCGACCGAGGCGTCTTCGAGGTCCGCCAGGAAGTGCTCGGCGTCGAGAGCGGCGACCGTGCCCGAGCCAGCGGCCGTGATGGCCTGACGGTAGGTGGGGTCGATCACGTCGCCGGCGGCGAACACACCGGGGACCGAGGTGACGGACGAACGGCCGTCGACCCAGATGGTGCCCTCGGCGGTCAGCTCGAGCTTGTCGTGCACGAGGTGCGTGCGCGGGTCGTTGCCGATCGCGATGAACAGGCCGTCGAGCGCGAGGTCGCTCAGCGTGCCGTCGACCGTGTTGCGCAGCTGCACGCCCGTGACGGAGTCGCCACCGAGGATCTCGGCGACCTCGCTGTTCCACACGAACTCGATCTTCTCGTTCGCGAAGGCCCGCTCCTGCATGATCTTCGAGGCGCGCAGGGTGTCCTTGCGGTGGATGACGTAGACCTTCTCGGCGAAGCGGGTGAGGAACGTGGCCTCTTCCATCGCCGAGTCGCCGCCGCCGACGACGGCGATCGTCTTCTCGCGGAAGAAGAAGCCGTCGCAGGTGGCGCACCACGAGACGCCGTAGCCCGACAGGCGCTCTTCGCCCTCGATGCCGAGCTTGCGATAGGCGGAGCCGGTCGCGTAGATCAGCGACTGGGCCTCGTGCACCGTCCCGCTGCCGAGGGTGACCTTCTTGACGGGGCCGGCGAGGTCGAGCTCGGTGACGTCGTCGTAGACGACCTCGGTGCCGAACTTCTCAGCCTGCTCCTGGAACTTCGCCATGAGCTCGGGGCCCTGGATCCCCTCGGGGAAGCCGGGGTAGTTCTCGACCTCGGTGGTGTTCATCAGCTCTCCGCCGACCTCGACCGTGCTCGCGATGAGCAGCGGCTTGAGGTTCGCGCGCGCCGCGTAGATGGCGGCGGTGAATCCGGCGGGACCGGAACCGATGATGATGACCTGACGCATGTGCTCTCCGTCGTAGATGCTGAGACGCCGAAAGACGTTCGACTGCTTCAACCAATGGTAACCGCGCGACATTCCCGCGCGAGGGGGCTCAGCGGCCCGGCAGGAAACGCCGCAGCATGCCGCTCGCGACCTTGAGCTCCGGAGCGCGCAGGACAGCCAGGATGCCGATGTAGACGACCACGACGGCGAGGCCGATGATGCAGGTGCCGATGGCTCCCTGGATCTTGTCGGACGTGGTCCACCCGGTCGGGCCGCCGAGCAGGAGGAAGACGCCCCACCCAGCGAACCCGGCAGGAACGGCAGCGACGGCGTAGCGGACGACAGCGGTCATCCAGGTGCGGATCTGGAGTCCGCCGATCTTGCGGTGCAGCAGCCAGCTGGCCACGATCATCTGCAGGGTGCTCGCGATCGACTGGCCCAGCGCGATGGCTGCGGCCAGCATGGTCACCTCGATGATCTCGGCGGCGAGCAGCCACTGCGCGACCAGAGCGGTGACGACCACGAGACAGCACTGGAACAGCGTGAACCAGAAGGGCGTGCGGGTGTCGCCGTAGGCGTAGAAGGTGCGTTGCACGATGAAGAGGATCGTCAGCGGAACCAGGCACACGAGGAAGGCGAGCAGCACCAGCGCCGCTTCTTCGGCGTGCGACGCCTGATTGGTGAAGACTCGCGACGCCGGAATCGCTGCCGCGGCGACCGCGGCGACGGCGACGGCGATGAAGAAGAGCAGGGTGCGGATGCTCTGGGCGATGTCTGCGCGGACCTCGGCATGTCTGCCGGCCGCCGCGTGCTCGCTGATCTGCGTGAAGTAGGGCGTGCCGATCGACAGCACGATGATCGAGTACGGGAGCATGAAGATCAGCCAGGCGTACTGGAAGGTGGCGACGGACGCGCCTCGTCCGGAGGCTTCGGTGAGGATCTGGGTCTGCACGAGTCCGGCGCCGAGGCTCGTCAGCGCCATGAGGAACGTCCATCCGGCGAGCCGTCCGACGTTGCCGAGTCCGACGCCGCGCCAACGGAAGTCGGGGCGGAGCGCGAGACCCGTGCGGCGCCAGAAGATCAGCAGGATCGCGGCCTGGATCACGATGCCGAGCGTGGCCGTTCCACCGAGAGCGGCGATCATCTCGGGAGTCCAGTCGGAGACGCGGGTGAGCGGGCCGCCGAACAGCGCGCCCACGACGAGGAAGCCTGCGATCGACACGATGTTGTTGACGACCGGCGCCCAGGTGAAGGGCCCGAAGATCCGCCGTGCGTTGAGCGCCTCGCCCAGCAGCGCGTAGAGCCCGTAGAAGAGGATCTGCGGCATGCACCAGTACGCGAACGCCGTCGCGAGCGCGAGGAACTCCGCGGAACCCTCCTTGCCGGCGTAGAGCCACACGAGCCAGGGCGCGGCGATCGTGGCGATACCCGTGATGACGACCAGCACGACGGTGCCGAGCGTGAAGAGCTTCGAGATGAAGGCGTTGCCGCCGTCGGCATCCGCTGTCGCCTTGACGATCTGCGGGATGATCACCGCCGTCAGCACGCCCACCGAGATGAGCGAGAAGACGTTGTTCGGCAGTTGATTCGCGATCGCGAAGGCGTCTGCGGCGCCCGCACCGACCGAGCCGATCACGCCGACGAGGACGATGGTTCGCAGAAGCCCGGTGACGCGCGAGATGAGCGTTCCGGCCCCGATCAGTGCGCTGGCGCGGCCGAGACTACTCATTCAGCTCCTCGACGGCATCCGGTGAGGAGGTCGCCTGTTCTTCGTCGCCGGCGAGGGCTTCACGCCGCCGGCGTCGGACGGTGCGGATGATGCCGAGACCGAGCAGCAGCACGATCAGACCGCCGAATGCGGCGAGCCCGATGGTCTCCCATTCGGCCCGCACCGAGACGCGCACGCGCTCGGGCTGGCTGATCGGCACACCGGTGGGGCTCGAGAGCGACAGCGTCAGGGTGACCTCGCCACTGCCCACTCGGGCCGACACGGGGACCTTCACCCTCGTCGTCGTGCCGGGCTGGATCGTCCACGGCGTGACGGACTGCACCTCGAGGCGCGGATCGCTCGGCTTCACTGTGAGCTCGATGTTCACCGGCCACGGCAGGTCGTTGCGCACCGAGAACGGGAGGTCGGCGTTGGCGGAGAGCAGCTGGATGGTGCTCGCCGGAGGGATGTCGACCGCGTTCAGCGTCTCGGTCGTCTGCTCGTTCACGTCGGCGACGGCCTCTGAGAAGCCCTTGTCCGTCAGGCCGACCGCGGTCGCCCGCATGATCTGGATGCGCTTGGGGCTCAGCAGAAGCTGGCTGTCGTCGAGGATCGTGGAGAACTCGCCGAGCACGACCTCGCTGTCGAGCATCCCCTGCAGGGCCGTGGCTCGTGCCGGGTTGGGCTCGGTCGAGAGGGTCGACGGTGTCGCCGGGATCGCGAGGACCTCGGAGAGACCGAACCCGAGGGAGTCGACCGATGAGACGGCCTCTCTGAGCGCATCAGCGGTGCGGGTCTCGTCGCGGTCGAGTCCGATCAGAAGCGGCGTCGTCGGACTCGCCTGAGCTGACAGGGCGAGATAAGCGCTCGCCTCGGCCAGCGACTGCTGACGGGCGGCGTCGTCGGCTTCGCTCGCCGCCTGCGACAGAGCATCCGATGCGGCATCCACGGCGACCAGCACGCTGTGCGAATCGATCGCGGCGTGCGCGCCGACCGCACCGCCGACCGCTGCAGAGGAGAGGACAGTGACCGCGCCGCCGCTCAGGTAGGTCGAGAACGTGTCGAGATCGGCGGCGGAGACATCGCTGCGGGGCCACAGAATGCCGGGGGTCGACCCCTCGACGGCCATGAGCTGTGCGTCGTCGGGCAGCACCGGACCGTCGGTGGGCTGAGGGCTCGGCTCATCACTCGGTGTCGGCACGGGAGTCGGTGCGCTGCCATCCGTCGGCAGCGAGGCGGGAGTCGGCGCGGGAGTCGCGGTGGGGGTCTCGTCCGGAGGCTCGGTGAAGCTGCTGAGGGTGAGGAACGGCGCGAGCGTCGTGGGCTGCAGCAGTCCCGGAAGACCCGCCTGCGCCTGTGTGGTGGCGTCGGCATCGCCGAACTGCAGAGAGAACCGCTCGTTGGGCAGAGCGTCGAGAAGTCGCAGCCACTCGCGCGCGCTCTGCGGCGCCGAAGAGCCGAGCACGCGGATGGCGGCGGGGATCGCCGGGTCGATCGCCAGGGTCGCGGACGTCCCTCGGACACCCTCGATCGTCGCGGTGAGTGCGCCGTCGGGCGCGGTGAGAGCGCTGAGCTCGTCCGCGGTGAGAAGGGCGCCGTCGGAGGGCGTCGCCGTGATCGGCACCATCACGGCGACGGGCGGATTCGCAGCAGCGGTCACCACGAGCACGGATGTCGACGTCACCGTTCGCGCGGCATCCTGACCCTCGTTCTGCGCTCCGCTGAGCGTCGCGCGCAGCGGGTACACACCCGGTGCGAGGTCGCCGAGAACTTCGGGAGGCAGGAAGAGGCTCGTGGTCGCGGAGCTCTCGGCGTCGACCGGTGCGACGGTGTCGGTTCCGAGCTGGTCGAAACCCCCTGTGGCGTCGGAGTCATTCAGCCACGTCGTGACCGAGGCTTCGTCCGCGAGCGGAGTGCGGTTGATCTCCAGAGTGACTCGTCCGGCGGAGAGTTCGGACTTCGCGTCGTTCTGCACGGTGATCGAGGCCGTCGTCGCTGTGCCAGGGGCGACCGTTCCGCGCACCCCCGCCGACAACAGGAGCTCGACGGAGGACGCCTCTGACTCGTCATCGGCGGCTGCGACCGCGCTGCCTGCGCCCGTGCTGACCAGGCCGAGTACGATCGCCGAGATGACGGACCCGCGCGCCAGGCGCTGCAGGCGCGTGCGGAGGCCGTTCTCGAAGATGGTCGCGGTCATGAAGGTCTTCCTCGAACGCCGGGATCCCAGGCTGCTCGTGAGTGGTGACCTTGTGATTCTAGGCCGCTGGCTGAATGAGAACCCTGAAGACGCGTAGAGTGACGGCCGTGTCCGACACCCTCGCCCCCACGCCCGATCCGCTCCGCAGCACCGCGCTCGCCGCAGATCTCGACGCCGCGGATCTCCGCTCGGAGCCGCTCCGTCGCCTGTGGGGCGAGGAGGAGGACGACGCGCTGGCCAGAGGCATGCGCGAGCCGATCCTGCGCGCGATCGCCGGTGACGACGGTGTGCTCGCGACCCTCGGCAGGCTGCTGGTGCTCGGGATGCCGCAGCCGATCGCCGCGGTGACGACGGCTCTCCCGAGACTCGGAGCGGACGGCCTCGTGGCCCTCGGCCTCGCGAGGATCGAGGGCGACGAGGTGATCCCCACTGCGCTGCTGCGTCCCCAGTCGTTCGTCGACGCCGACGGGATCGGCGAATGGTGGATCGCCAGCGATCTCGACGAGGTGGCGCTCGACGGCGCGCTGCCCGCGGATCACGTGCTCGGAGTCGGCGGCGCCTCCCGCACGCTGGCCGAGGTCATCATGCCGATCGAGGTCGACCGTGCCCTCGATCTCGGCACCGGATGCGGCATCCAGGCACTGCTCGTCGCTCGTCACGCAGGATCCGTCGTCGCCACGGACATCTCGGCGCGAGCGCTCGCCTATGCCGAGTTGAACGCCCAGCTGAACGGCGTCTCGAACATCGAGTTCAGATCGGGCAGCATGTTCGAGCCGGTCGGGGGAGAGGCGTTCGACCTGATCGTGTCGAACCCGCCCTTCGTGATCACCCCGCGCGCGGAAGGGGTCCCCGAGTACGAGTATCGCGACGGGGGACTCGTCGGTGACGCGCTCGTCGAGCAGTTCCTCCGTGCGGTTCCGTCTTTCCTGACCCCGGGAGGCGTGGCACAGCTGCTCGGCAACTGGGAGTCGCGCGGTGGCCAGGCATCGCTGAGTGGACGCGCGGGTCTCGATCGCCTCTCGTCGTGGGTTCCTGGCGACCTCGATCTGTGGGTCATCCAGCGCGAAGAGCTGTCGCCGCTGGGCTACGCAGAGCTGTGGATCCGCGACGGAGGCACGACGCCCCGCGATGCCGCGTTCACCCCGCTGCTCACCGCATGGCTCGATGACTTCGCCGCGCGTGGCGTCACCGCCGTCGGATTCGGCTACATCCTGGTGCGGCGGCCGGCAGGCGGCGGAGCGCCCCTGCGTCGTCTCGAGCGCGTCGCACAGCCCGTCTCGAACGTGGGCGGGGCGCTGCGTTCGGGTCTCGCGGCGCACGACGTGCTCGCAGAAGGACTGCCTACGACGCTGATCGTCGCTCCGGATGTCACCGAGGCACGACATCTGCTTCCGGGCAACGACGATCCGAGCATCATCGAACTGCGTCAGGGCGGTGGCTTCGCACGGACCATCGCGGTCGACCCGGCGCTCGCCGCTCTCGTCGGGGCCTGCGACGGCGAGCTCACGGTGATGCAGATCGTCGCAGCTCTGGCCGACCTGTTCGAGGTGCCGCTCGTCGACCTGTGGGCCGACCTCGAGCCCCGCATCCGCCAGCTCGTGCTCGACGGTCTGCTGATCCCGGGGGAGTGATGCAGGAATACCCGCTCGCATATATGCGTTCGAATACACCATGAAGGCTTTCGGATTCCTCTCCTTCGGGCACTATGCAGACGTGCCCGGTTCGGCGACCCGCACCGCGGGGGACATGCTGAAGCAGACCATCGAGATCGCGGAGGGTGCCGACGAGATCGGCGTGAACGGCGCCTCTGTGCGCGTGCACCACTGGGCTCGCCAGGCGGCGTCGCCCATGCCGCTGCTGTCAGCCATGGCTGCGCGTACGAAGCGCATCGAGGTCGGCACCGGCGTGATCGACATGAGGTACGAGAACCCGTTCCAGTTCGCTGAGGAGGCGGCGGCACTCGACCTGATCGCCGACGGTCGCATCGCGCTCGGCGTGAGCCGCGGGTCACCCGAGACGGCGCTGCGCGGATACGAGACCTTCGGCTTCCACGACGAGGAGGACCCCGAGCGCGGCAGTGTCATCGCTCGCGAGAAGTTCGACCTCTTCCTCCGTGCGATCGACGGCGAGGGTCTCGCCCCCGGCGACCCCCGCATGGTGGGAGCCGGCCGATACCTCGCGATCGAGCCCCAGTCGCCCACCCTGCGCGACCACATCTGGTGGGGCTCGGGTTCCCGCGCCACCGCGGAGGAGACCGGCCGCAAGGGTCTCAACATGATGAGTTCGACCCTGCTCACCGAGGCGACCGGTGTGCCGTTCCATCAGCTGCAGCGCGAGCAGATCGACCTGTTCCGTTCCGCCTACAAGGAGGCAGGACACACCGGAGCACCTCGCGTCTCGGTGAGCCGCAGCGTGTTCCCGCTCGTCTCGGACATGGACAGGGCGTACTTCGGTCTGCGCAGCGAGGAGAACGCCGACCAGATCGGCATCATCGACGGCTTCCGCTCGACGTTCGGCAAGACGTATGCGGCCGAGCCCGACGTGCTGATCCAGCAGCTCTTGGCTGACGAGGCCGTCATGTCGGCAGACACTCTGTTGCTGACGATCCCGAACCAGCTGGGCCCGGCATACAACCTCCACGTGCTCGAGGCGTTCGCGACCCATGTCGCCCCGGCGCTCGGCTGGAAGCCGAACACCGAGGGTCCCGTGCAGGGAGATCCGGTCTGACGATCGACCGCAACGGCGGATGAAGGGGCGGATGCGAACTGCATCCGCCCTTCTTTTTCCTCGACCGGCGAGCCGATATATCGATAGCCTGGCCGCATGCGAGCGCCCAAGAGCGGATTCCTGGCCGGAGCCATCGTCCTCGTCGCAGTGCTTGTCGGCGCGATGCCGGCGGCCGCAGCCACCACCACCACATGGTCGACCTGGCAGCCGCTCACCGGTGTGGGCGGCGCGTACACCACCACCGTGCAGGTGGCAGCGCAACCCGCCCTCACCGCGACGATGACCAGCGATTCGCGCGCAGGGCAGGTCGGAATCATCTCGGGTGCATCGACCTGGCTGTCTCAGGGCACCCCCGTCGGCGAGAAGTACGGCAGCAGCATCGATCAGCAGTATCTGAACCTGCGGCCGAAGGTCGACAGCCCCACGAGCCCCTCGACGACGACCTACTCGTTCGCACGGCCGACGCCGACATCCGGCTGGACGTTCGTGCTGGGCGACATCGATGCTGACTCCGTGCGCATCCAGGCGATCGGCGTCGACGGTCAGACACTCACCGCCGAGGATCTCGGCTTCAACGGAGGCTTCAACTACTGCGCCCCCGGCATCGCGGGCAAGCCCTCGTGCTCGGGAGACTCCGCGGATGTTCCCGCCTGGGACGCCGCGACCCAGACCCTCACGGGCAATGCGGCCGCGTCTGACACGAGCGGCTCGGCGGCCTGGTTCGAGCCGTCGGTGCCGATCACCTCTCTCACGTTCTTCTTCACGCAGCGCTCCGGATTCCCGATCTACCAGACGTGGTTCGCATCGATCGCACGGGACATCACAGGGACCGTCACCGATCAGGCCGACGGCCCGCTGCCGGGGGCCGCTCTCGCGCTCGCGGATGCGAACGGCGATGTGGTCGCCACGACCAAGACGGATGCCGACGGTGCGTACTCCTTCCCCGGCTTCGTCGCGACCGACGGATACACGGTGACGGTCACTGTCCCGGAGGGCAAGATCGCCGTGTCGCCGTCTGCGCAGGCCGTCGACCTCACGACCGACGACGGCAGTGCCGACTTCGAGGTGCGTGACATCGTGCCTGTCGCGGTCTCCGGACGCGTCGTCGACGAGGAGGACGCCGGGGTTCCCGGTGCCGTCATCACGATCGACGGCGTCGAGCCGGTGGCGACCGACGCGGACGGCGGATTCCTGATCGAGGGCGTTCCGGCCGGTCCGCACACCGTCGAGATCACTCCTCCGCCCGGATTCACCACGACCGAGACCGCTGAGATCATCGTCCCGGACGACAGCGAGGAGCCGATCGTCCTCGAGGAGCTGGTCGTGGTCGAGAACCCCGACCTCAGCGGCACGGTGCGGGTCGACGGAACGGGCATCGCCGATGTCACGATCGCCGCCTCAGACGGCGTCGACACGGTCACGACGGTCACCGACGACGAGGGCACCTTCACATTCCCGCGACTGCCGGCGGGAGAGTACGAGATCACGATCACGCCCCCCGACGGGTACATCGCAACCGGACCGACGACTCGCACCGAAGAGCTCACCACGGACGACCTCGCGGGCATCGACTTCGAGCTCGCCCGCCCGGGATCGATCTCGGGCGCGGTGCTCACGGACGAGGGCGACCCTCTGGCCGGCGTGGTCCTCACGGTGGAATCGGATGACATCTCGCAGGAGGTGACCACCGACGCCGACGGCGCCTACGAGATCGTCGACCTGCCGCCGGACACGTATGACCTGACGATCACCGCTCCGGAGGGACGCACGATCATCGGTCCGGCGACGGCCACCTTCGTCGTGACGGCTGCGGGAGAGGCGCTCGTCGGCCCGACCTTCACGGTCTCCGCCGCGGTCGTCACGCCGACGGACCCGCCCACGCAGCCACCGACGCAGCCGACGACGCCGCCCGACACCGGGGCGGGCCAGCTGCCTGCGACAGGGCTCGGCTCCGAGACCTTCGTCTGGGCCGCCGCAGGCGCCGCGGTGCTCGTGGTCGGAGCTGTGCTCTTCCTGATCTCTCGTCGCCGCTCGAACCGCGACTGAGACACCGGGGCTGGATGCTGGCATCCACCCCCCCGAGATCAGGAACCCTTCGCGGGCCCGAACAGCTCGTCGCCGTGCTCGTGCAGCAGGCGATAGGCGTCGGCGAACGTCTCGGGCTCCGGCTCACCCGGCTTGCCGTACTTGGCGAGGAGCAGCCCGAGCAGGCCGCGGGCGGGTGGGGTGAGCGGCTTCATCTGGTCGGCCTCACCGGGCTTCGGCTCGCGCTGCTCGGGATTCGGCGGCGTGTAGGCGGGCGTGGTCACGGGCCAGTCGGCCGGATGCCGGGGTGCGTCGAGGTTCACAGCGGTGAACAGTGTGTTCGCCGACTGGTCGCGGTCGTTGAGCGGCTTCAATCCGTGCAGCCGCGAGAGGGTGGCCGTGACGGATCCGTGGTGCATCTCGTCGTGGACGATCGTGCCGCGCTTCGTATAGGCCGACACGGCGATCGCGGGCACTCGGCATCCGAGTCGATCGAACGTGAAGCCCATCTCACCCGCCCCGGTGTCTTTCGTGGGCTTCGTCGCCGCGGGCGGAGGCACGTGGTCGTAGCATCCGCCGTGCTCGTCGAACGTGATGAGCAGCAGGGTGTTGACCGCGTTCGACCCCTGCGGCGACGCACTCGTGCGCACCGCCTCGTAGATGTCGTGGATCAGCCGATCGCCGGCCCGGACGTCCGAGATGGCACTGTCGTAGACCGCTTCGCCGTCGACCTCGCTCTCACGGGGCGACCCGAACGGCGGGTGGAAGTCGTTGTGGTCGTAGACCATGCGCGGCTCGATGAACGCATACGCCGGAAGGGTGCCGTTCTTCGCATCGGCGTAGAAGTCCTCCATCGTGCCGAAGTGCTCGGTGCGCCAGTACTTCTCCAGCACGGCAGCGTGCAGCATCCCGGTGAACGACACCAGCTGGATCTTGTCGATGTAGATCTTCCAGCTGACCTTCTCGTCTTCCAGACGGTTGAACACCGTCGGGGCCGCGGGCGCATCGAGCCACTTGCGGTACCCGCCGCCGGCCTGGTTCGTGACGAAGCCGTGCGACGTCGACGCGTGGAAGAACGACCGGTTGCAGAACGTCTGCGACGGCACCCCGGCGTACCAGTGGTCGAACACCGCGAACTCCGATGCGAGGGTCGAGAGCACGGGGAGCATCTCGGGCGAGAAGGAGCCCATGATGTGCGCGGCCTCGTCGGGGGCCGGCTCGACGCCTTTGCGCAGACGGCGGAAGTTGATGATGTAGTCCTCGAGGAACCCCGACATCGTCGCCTTCTCGCCGTGGGTAGGTGCGTTGAAGGGGGCCGTCATCTGGTCGACGAACAGGTCGGCGTTGTCCTTCGGGTCGACGGTGCCGAAGATCTGCGTGTTGACGTGGGGGTATTCCTCGCCCGGATCGGGATCGGGCAGGCTCATGATCCGGTCGGTGTCGCCGGTGTAGATGTGCGCCTCGACGACCGTGCCGTCGGATGCCGTGTTGCTGTGCGTCCCGAACGCGAGACCCTCGAACTTCTCGCCTGTCGGAAGCGACTCCTTCGAGTAGAGGTACCCGAGCAGGTTGTCGAACGAGCGGTTCTCACCCATCACCACGACCAGATGATCGAATCCGGGTTCGCTGCGGGGAGTCAGTGCGGCGAACGGATCAGGTTCAGTGGCGAAACCCTTCCGCTGGTTCGCGGCGTTCGCGCCGATCGCAGCGCCCGCCGCGCCGCCGACCACGACGCCGGCCAGTGCGGCGCCGCCCATCTTGAGGAACCCGCGCCGGGACGTGTCAGGCGCTGAGGGGGACTCGTTCGCTTCTGCGGCCACGTGCCGATCCTAGGACTCGGGCGATGCCGAGCACGAGAGCGGGACTGTGAGGCGAAATGCGACGCCGGTAGCGTGGGGGCATGAGCTACGCAGGTGAGTCGTCGATCGAGGCGCGCGTCCGTGCCGTGAACGCCGATTTCGGCCGCCGTCAGACGCGGCTGTTCGTGACATTCGCGCTGATCGAGGGGCCGGTGCTGCTTCTGCTCGTTGTCGCGATCTACGGCTTCGAGCTGATCGATCCCGAGATCGGGATCTGGTTCATCGTCGCTGTCGCCGTCGTCGGCGGGTTCCTGCTGAGCACGCTTCTCGTGCGGCTCGTGCAGGCGCGAGTTCGCGCGGTCGCGCAGGCCAAGGGTGAGAACCCGCTGTTCTGACGTCCGCTCGGCGCGGACTGCGGCCCGCGGGTGACACCCGTACCCCGGTACGCTGGAACCCATGCTCAACATGGCTGACGGCCTCGCCCGTCTCGGCGCGCTCGCCGAGAATCCGGTCGTCCGCACCCTCGCGGAGGCTTTCGAGAAGGCGGGCTTCGACCTCGCCGTCGTCGGGGGGCCCGTGCGCGATGCGCTGCTCGGCAGGCCGACCCACGACCTCGACTTCACGACGAATGCGATGCCGGACGACATCCTGCGCATCGTCAGGCCGATCTCGACGGCCCAGTGGGACATCGGTCGGGCGTTCGGCACGATCGGCGCGCGTGTGCAGGGTGAGCAGGTCGAGGTCACGACCTATCGCGCAGACAGCTACGACGGTGTGACCCGCAAGCCCACCGTCGAGTTCGGCGACACGATCGACGCGGATCTGCACCGACGCGACTTCACCGTCAACGCCATGGCGCTGCTGGTGCCGGCCATCACGCTCGTCGACCCGACCGGGGGAGTCGAAGACCTCGTCGCCGGGGTACTGCGCACCCCGGCCGACCCTCAGGTCTCGTTCGGCGATGACCCGCTGCGCATGCTCCGCGCCGCGCGCTTCAGCGCCCAGCTCGGCTTCCGGATCGACGATGACACCGCCGACGCGATCACGCAGCTGCGCGCCACCCTCGAGATCGTGAGTCCCGAGCGCATCCAATCGGAGCTCGTGCGGCTGATGCAGACGGATGACCCGGTGCGCGGCATCCGCGTGCTGGTCGACACCGGTCTGATGGAGGAGTTCCTGCCAGAGGTGAGTGCGCTGCGACTCGAGGTCGACGAGCATCATCATCACAAGGACGTCTACGAGCACTCCCTCACGGTCCTCCGCCAGGCGATCTCGCTCGAGCACTCGCGTCACCCCGGTGCCGAGCCCGATGTGGCCCTGCGGATCGCGGCGCTGCTGCACGACATCGGCAAGCCCCGCACCCGCAAGCTGGAGGACGGCGGAGTCGTCACCTTCCACCATCACGACGTCGTCGGGGCGCGCATGGCACGCAAGCGCCTGCAGTCGTTGCGCTTCGACACCGACACGACCGAGTCGGTATCGACGCTGATCGAGCTGCATCTGCGGTTCTTCGGATACGCCGAGGGCGCGTGGACGGATGCCGCGGTGCGGCGCTACGTGCGCGACGCCGGCGACCTGCTCGAGCGGCTGCACATCCTCACCCGCGCCGACGTCACGACGCGCAACAAGCGCAAGGCCGGACGACTGGCGTCTGCCTACGACGACATCGAATCGCGCATCGCGGCGTTGCGCGAGCAGGAGGAGCTCGACTCCATCCGGCCCGAGCTCGACGGCAACCAGATCCAGAAGATCCTCGGCATCACGCCCGGTCGTGAGGTCGGCGAGGCCTACAAGTTCCTGCTCGAGCTGCGCCTCGACGAAGGCGTCATCGGAGCGGATGCCGCCGAGCAGCGGCTCCGTGAATGGTGGGCAGCCCGGGTCTGAGCCGATCGAGCCGCATCGACAGCGATGCGGCGGTCGGGCGCGGGCGTCCCCATGAGGGGTCCCCCAGACGACTCGTCACTCCTCCAGTTCGTCGACCTCGGCGGCCTGTGCGAAAGCCTGCACCCGGAACGCGTGACCGGAATATCGCGGGTACCGCCGACGGCATCCGGCTCCTACACTGAGGTAACGCTCCACCATCGACGATCGGAGACGCCCGTGGTCGCGTCGTGGCAGGTGTCACGTGAAGGGCCGCCTGAGGCCTCTCGTCTTCTGATCGAGCGTGCACACGAAGAGCTCATCGCCGGCAATCTCGATGACAAGCGCCTGCAGGAGGTGCGACCTCTCGTCCGCGAATCGTGGGTGCGATCCTGGCGAGGGCGCGTCGGCCCCGAAGGGGCCCCGCAGATCGAACTCGTGAGCGAAGAGCTCGAGGCCTATCGACTCGCGCATCCGCTCGCGTCCGCGATGGACATGATCCGAGCCCTGCTGCTGCCGGGAACCGAGGGGGACTCCGGTGTCGTCGTCGCCGTCGGAGATCAGGCCGGACGGCTGCTGTGGATCGAAGGCGATCGCAAGCTGCAATCGCTCACCGAGGGCATGGGCTTCGTGGCCGGCGCGAACTGGGCCGAGGACGCCGTCGGCACGACAGCTCCTGGCACAGCGCTGGCGCTCGGACAGTCGGTGCAGATCCGCGGTGCTGAGCACTACAACAGGCTGGTGCATCCGTGGTCGTGCACGGCGGCTCCGGTGCGAGACCCCGAGACGCGGCGTGTCCTCGGGGTCATCGACATCACCGGAGGACACGAGGTCGTCTCGATGCAGGCCAGGCTGCTGGTCGATGCGACAGCGCGCGCGGTCGAGTCGGAGTTGCTCGTGTCGAGACTGCGGGCCCGCAGCGAGTCGCACCGTCCGATCACCATCTCCTCGCGGGCGAAGCCCACGACCCGGGCGACGCTGCACGTCCTGGGACGCGATCGGGCACGTCTCGAGACCGAGACAGAACTCGAGGAATCCGTGATCGAGCTCAGCGCTCGTCATGCCGCGATCCTCCTGATGCTCGCCGTGCATCGCCAGGGGCTGTCGGCCGAGAGACTCAGCGAACTCGTCTACGGACCGGACGCGTCGGCCGACACGCTGCGGCCGGAGATGGTGCGTCTGCGCAAGGTGCTCGAGAAGCACGCCCCCAGCCTCGTCCCCGAGTCGCGGCCGTATCGACTGCCGGTGGTGCTCGAGACGGACGCGCACGACGTCCTCTCGCTGCTCGACCGAGGTGCCCATCGGGTCGCCCTCACCGCATACCGCGGTCCGGTCCTTCCCGAATCCACATCGCCGGGAGTCGAGGAGTTCCGCGAGTCCGTCAGAGCGGCGCTGCGCGAGACGATGCTGTCGGAGGCGAGCCTCGACGTCCTCCTGGAGTACGCCGAGATCCCGGAGGGACAGGGCGATGCCGCGGCCCTGCGACTCGCTCTGGAGATGCTTCCGGCGCGCTCGCCGAAGCGCGCCGGGCTCGTCGCCCGCATCGAACGGATAGAGGAGAGCTGAACCGTCCGGTCTGTCTCGGACATCTGCCGACCGCGTGCAACCATCCGCAACGTTGCGCATCGGGGCGCAACCTCTGACGACCTACCTTCGAGACACAGCCCGCAGCACCGACGCCGCGGCCCGTCGAAGGAGTCCCGATGACCATCGTCGAAGAAGACGTGTCCACCGCCTACGCCGCTCCCGGTCAGCCGGGCGCCCTCGCTACCTACCGTCCGCGGTACGGCCATTACATCGGCGGAGAGTTCGTGGATCCCGTCAAGGGCCAGTTCTTCGACAACGTGAGCCCGGTCAACGGCAAGCCCTTCACCGAGGTGGGCCGCGGCACCGTCGAGGACATCGACCGCGCGGTCGATGTCGCCTGGAAGGCCTTCGCCAGCTGGGGCAAGACCAGCCCGGCGGAGCGCTCCGTGATCCTCAACAGGATCGCCGACCGCATCGAACAGCATCTCGAGGAGATCGCCGTCGCCGAGACCTGGGAGAACGGGAAGCCCGTTCGCGAGACGCTCGCCGCCGACATCCCACTCGCTGTCGATCACTTCCGATATTTCGCCGGAGTGCTCCGGGCGCAGGAAGGCGGCATCAGCCAGCTCGACGAGAACACCGTCGCGTATCACTTCCACGAGCCGCTCGGCGTGGTCGGACAGATCATCCCGTGGAACTTCCCGATCCTCATGGCCGTGTGGAAACTCGCGCCGGCGCTCGCCGCAGGCAACTGCGTCGTCATCAAGCCGGCCGAGCAGACGCCGGCATCCCTGCTGTTCCTCTTCGACATCATCGGCGATCTGCTGCCCGCCGGCGTCGTGAACATCGTGAACGGCTTCGGCATCGAGGCGGGTGCACCGCTCGCGCAGCACAAGCGCATCCGCAAGGTCGCGTTCACGGGTGAGACCACGACGGGGCGTCTGATCATGCAGTACGCGTCGCAGAACCTCATTCCGGTCACCCTGGAGCTGGGAGGCAAGAGCCCGAACGTGTTCTTCGAGGACGTCGCACGCGACACCGCCGACCCTTTCTACGACAAGGCGCTCGAGGGCTTCACGATGTTCGCTCTCAACCAGGGAGAGGTCTGCACCTGCCCGTCGCGGGCGCTCATCCAGCGCTCGATCTACGACGGCTTCCTCGCCGACGGCCTCGAACGCGTCGGCAGGGTCGTGCAGGGCAACCCGCTGGATCCGGCCACGATGATCGGAGCGCAGGCATCGAACGATCAGCTGGAGAAGATCCTCAGCTACATCGACATCGGCAAGCAGGGAGGCGCGCGACTGCTCACGGGTGGCGACCGCGTCGATCTCGGCGGCGACCTCAGCGAAGGCTTCTACGTTGCGCCGACCGTGTTCGAGGGCACGAACGACATGCGCATCTTCCAGGAGGAGATCTTCGGCCCGGTGCTCTCGGTCACCTCGTTCGATGACTTCGACGATGCGATCTCGATCGCGAACGACACCCTCTACGGACTGGGTGCGGGAGTGTGGAGCCGCAGCGGCGACACGGCCTATCGCGCGGGACGGGCGATCGAGGCCGGTCGTGTCTGGACGAACACCTACCACCAGTACCCGGCGCATGCGGCGTTCGGCGGGTACAAGCAGTCGGGCGTCGGTCGCGAGAACCACAAGATGATGCTCGACCACTACCAGCAGACCAAGAACCTCCTGGTCTCGTATGCAGAAGGCCCGATGGGCTTCTTCTGAGCTCGACCTCCGGGCGGGCGCTGCACCGGCAGCGCCCGCCCGGAACCACCTGCAGGAAGGCTCGGACCATGGTCAGCATCGGCACCTATCAGCGAGTCGACGTGACGGATGCCGCGGCATCCCTCATCCGCGATCTCACCGTGCAGCACGGACCCCTGATGTTCCATCAGTCGGGCGGATGCTGCGACGGCTCGTCACCCATGTGCTACCCGGTCGGCATGTTCATCACCGGGCCGAGCGATGTGCTGCTCGGCGCCCTCGATGTGGGGCTCGACTCCCCGGTCGAGGTCTTCATGTCGGAATCGCAGTTCGAGTACTGGAAGTACACCCACCTCACGATCGACGTCGTGCCGGGCCGCGGTGCCGGCTTCTCGGTCGAGGGTCCCACAGGCATGCGGTTCCTGATCCGCTCGCGGATGCTGAACGATGCGGAGCTTGAGTACTTCGGCCTCGCGCATTCGGGGAGCTGAGGGAAATGTGGCCAGAAGTATGCCTCTGTTGGCAGCGCATCGGACTAGAAAGGCGAGATGCAGCGCGTATACAGGAGTGAGTTGAAGGACTGCGTATCGCCTCTCGTCGACTTTTGGTTGTCGCAGCCAGGCATCGGTCAGGATATTGAAGACGCACGAAGGCAGTCAGCGGCCGGTGAGTTGCGCACGACTGAGGAGACGATGAAGCGATACGGATTTCAGCCCCGGTGAGTGGAGTCGATTTCGCGGATCCATCCGGGCGAAACCGCGACAGGCTGCCGGAGCAACCAGCCAAAGCATGGCCGGGATGCCGTGAGTTCTACCGTGGCCGCCCTCGCGCCTGGTTACCATGGGCCGATGTGGTGGACGGATGAGGAGTGGGCCGAACTCGTGGACCCGGAGGTCTGCGGTATGTGTGCCGACGCACATCTGCCGGAGAACGAGCACAGCATCCTGGTGGCCTCGACCGAGATGACTCACGTCCGATTGGTACGAAACCAGGCGCATCCCGGCTACACCGTCGTGATCCTCCGTGAGCATCTCACTGACCTCGGTCAGCTGGATGCCGGCCAGCTCAGCGCGTTCTGGCGCGACGTCCAACGAGCGGGCCGATCCATCGACAGGGCATTCGACCCGCGGAAGATCAACTACCTGGTGATGGGACATCGGGCCCCGCATCTCCACTGCCATGTGTTCCCGCAACATCTGGCGGATGACCCGCTTCAGAACGTGGACATCTCCGATGGACCTGTGCATCTCCCTGACTCGGACATGACCCATTCTGTGGTCGCACTCCGAGGGGCCTGGCACGCGTCAGCCTGACACCACGGAGTCGTCTGCGGCCACCCTGCTGGACGATGTCGGCTGGCTGTAGACACCCCGACGGTCGGGCAGCCATCCGTGAAACGGCCAGCCATCCATGACGAGCGACTGCCGCGACTCAGCGGGGGAGTCGCGGAACCGCGTCGACCAGCGCCCGGGTGTACGGGTCCTGCGGTGCGTGCAGCACGGATGCGGTGGCGCCCTGTTCGACGACGCGGCCGTTCTGCAGCACCACGGTGCGGTCGCAGGCTGACGCGATCGCGGTGAGATCGTGCGACACCATCACGAGCGACAGGCCGTTCTCTCGACGCAGGCGGTCGAGCAGCTCGAGCACCTGCACGCGCGTCGTCACGTCGAGGGCGCTCACCGGCTCATCGGCGAGCAGCACGCGCGGGCGCGAGACCACGGCTCGGGCGATCGCGATGCGCTGACGCTGGCCGCCCGAGAACTCGTGCGGGTATCGGCGGGCGGTGTCGGCGGGAAGCCCGACCGACTCGAGGGCCTCGGCGATACGGCGCTGCGCGTCGGCGCCGGAGGCGAGGCCGAGTGAACGCAGGGGCTCGCCGATGATGCGGTCGATGCGCTGACGGGGGTCGAGCGACGAGTACGGATCCTGGAACACCGGCTGCACGCTCGCGCGGAAGCGGCGCATCTGCGCACGGTCGCGCAGCGACAGGGGAGCACCGTCGAAGAGCACCTGTCCATCGCGTGGTGCCGAGAGCCCGAGCATCAGCCGCAGGATCGTGGACTTGCCCGCACCCGACTCGCCCACGAGGCCGAGCGAGTCTCCCTCGTCGAGGCTCAGCGAGATGTCGTCGAGCACCCGGCGCGATCCGTAGGCGAAGCCGGCACCGCGGAGTTCGAGGAGGCTCATGCGTCAGCCTCCTTCGCATCGAGGAACGCATCGAGCGCGCGAGCGCTGTCGACCAGCATCCGCGTGTACGGCTCCGCGGGGCGCCGCAGCACCTCGGCGACCGCCCCCTCCTCGACCACCAGACCATCGCGCAGCACGACGATGCGGTCGACCATGCGAGACACGACGGCGAGGTCGTGGCTGATGAACAGCAACGCCATGCCGCGTTCGGCGACGAGTCGCTCGAGCAGCGTGAGCACGGCATCCTGCACGGTCACGTCGAGCGCGGTGGTGGGTTCGTCTGCGATGAGCAGCTGTGGCCGGGCGGCCAAGGCGATGGCGATCGCCACACGCTGGCGCTGACCGCCCGACAGCTCGTGCGGGTAGGCGCGCGCGAATCGCGGCTCCGACAGCGACACCTCATCGAGCGCCGCCGTGACGGCCGACCGCAGTTCCGCGCCGCGCAGGCCGAGATGACGACGCAGCGGCTCGGCGATCTGGCGACCGACCCTCATCAGAGGGTCGAGCGCCGTGAGCGGCTCCTGGAACACGATCTGGGCGACCGGTCCGCGCAACGGCCTCAGGTCGGCATCCCGCGCACCGACGACCTGGTGCCCGTCGAGCAGCACCGACCCGGACGAGACGAGAGAATCCGGCAGCAGGCCGGTGACCGCGAGCGAGGTGAGCGACTTGCCCGACCCGGACTCGCCGATCAGCCCCAGGCGTTCGCCGGGCTGCAGCGAGAACGAGACATCGCGCACGAGAGCCCCGGATCCGGAGCGAACGGTGAGCCCTGCGACCTCGAGAATGCTCATCGGCTCCTCCTGCGGGTCGGGTCGGCGAGATCGCGCAGGCCGTCGGCGAGGAAGTTGACCCCGAGCACGAGGGCGATGATCGCGATGCCGGGGGCGATCGCGCCGACGGGCGCGGTGAGCACGGTGCCCTGCGCCTCCTGCAGCATCCGACCCCATGAGGCGTTGGGCGGCGGGGCACCGAGCCCGAGGTACGACAGGCTCGCCTCCGCGAGCACCGCGGCACCGAACTGCAGCGCCAGGCTGACCGCGAGGGTCGGTGCGATGTTGGGCAGCACGTGCTGGAACACGATGCCGAGCACACCCGTGCCGCTGGTGCGTGCGGCGGTGATGTACTGCTCCTGCAGCACGCGGCGCGAGAGGATGCGGGTGAGACGCGCGACGACCGCCGACATCGCCAGTCCGATCGCGAGCACCGCCGACCACAGCGACGCTCCCTGCACCGCGACGACGAGCATCGCGAGCAGCAGCACCGGGAAGGCGATCACGACGTCCAGTCCGGCGGAGAGCGTGTCGTCGACCCATGGCCGCGAGAAGGCGGCGATCAGTCCGACGATCACGCCGAGAACGGCGGCGATCGCGACCGAGCAGATGCCCACGATCAAGGCGATCCTCGCACCCCACATGAGCTGCGAGAGCAGGTCGCGGCCGAGCCGATCGGTGCCGAGCAGGTGCATGGCGCTCGGCCCCTCGAGACGACTTCCACTCGTGTCGGCGAGCGGATAGGGGAGCCAGAACAGCGACACCAGCGCGATGAGCACGATGATGCCGGTGAGTACGAGCCCGATCAGCAGGGTCGCCTTCGGCCGCCTCCGCACGGGGACGGATCCGGTGATCAGCTGCTCGGCGACGCGGCTCATCGGTTGCCCGAGACGCTCGTGCGCAGTCGCGGATCGATCAGGCGCTGCACGATGTCGGCGGCGAACCCGACGAGCAGCACGAAGAGCGTGCTGACGACGAGGACGCCCTGGATGACCTGGAAATCATGCTGTTCGATGGCCGACAGCAGCAGACTCCCGAGACCGGGAAGAGTGAAGACGCTCTCGACGACGACCGCGCCGAGCAGCGTGGTGGACAGCTCGATGCCGAGGACCGCGACGACCGGCACCGAGCCGTTGCGCACTCCGTGACGCAGCAGCGCCTCGGACATGCCCGACCCGCCGGCGCGCGCGGTGCGGAGGTAATCGCTGCCGATCACGTCGAGGGTGGCGGAGCGCACGTAACGGCTGAGGGATGCACTCATCACGATCACGATCGTCGTCACCGGCAGCGCGAGAGACCGCAGCGCGTCGGCCGGATCCTCCCAGCCGTCGCGCGGGAATCCGCCGGACGGCAGCAGGCCGAGGCCGAGCGCGAAGATCCAGACGAGCACGACGCCCACCCAGAACACCGGCACGGCAACACCCAGTTGCGCGAATCCCGAGAGCGCGATGCCGTACCAGCGGTCGGACTTCACGGCGGCGGTGATGCCGATCACCAGGGAGACGAGAAGGGCGGCGGTGAACGCGATGAGTGTGAGTGGGAGGGTCACGGCGAGGCGATCGGCGATGTCGGGGCCGACCGGACGCGAGCTCAGGAACGACTCACCGAGGTCGAAGCGCAGGAGCTGACCGGCCCAGGTCGTGAACTGCTGCAGGAGGGGCTGATCCGAGCCGACCTGTGCGCGGGCGGCGGCGATCTGCTCGGGTGTCGCATTCACCGAGAGCAGGGCGTTCGCCGGGTCGCCCGGGAGCAGCCGCAGCAGCACGAAGATCGCGATCATCGCGACGACGAGCGAGACCACGAGGAACGCGAGGCGGCGCAGCAGGTAGGCGAGCATGGCTTCTCAGGATGAAAGAGGGGGATGCCGACACGCGGCATCCCCCTCGCGCGTCAGGACTTGACGATGTCGTAGGCGAAGAACTGCGAGTTCAGGCCGTTGACCGGGTAACCGCTGAGGTCGCTCGAGGCGACCACGATCTGCGGGTACAGGTACAACCATACGCTCGCGGCATCCTCGGCGATCTTCTCGTTGACCTGCTTCAGCAGAGCTGTCTGCTCGTCGGTCGTGGCGGCCTGCTCGGCCTCGGCGACCCACTGCTGCACCTGGGCGTCGTCGTAGCCCCAGTAGAAGTCGGGGTTGCCGTACCAGACCACGTCGCGGTCGTTCACGTGCTCCTGCAGGGTGGCCTCGAAGTCCTGCTCCTTGAAGACCTTCGTGTACCACTCGTCGGCGCTGATCGTGTTGATCTCGACCGTGATGCCGACCTCGGCGAGCTGCGACTGCAGGAACTCCGCGACGGCGGGGTGCGGGTCGTAGCTCGGGGTGTCGAGCGTGAAGGTGAAGCCGTCGGCGTAGCCGGCCTGCGCGAGCAGATCCTTCGAGAGGTCGACGTCGTACGGGTTCACCTGGGTGAGGTCCTCGTACCAGGGGTCGGTGGGCGGCACCATCGATCCGATGAGCGTGCCGTAGTCGCCCCAGATCGACTCGAGCAGCTTCTGGGTGTCGATGGCCGAGTAGATCGCCTTGCGCACGAGGGCGTTGTCGAACGGGGCGACCCGGTCGTTGAAGGCGAGCAGCTCCTTGGTCGTCGAGGTGCCCTCGCTGATGACGTAGTCGTCGCTGTCGAACTGCGCGAGCGAGTCCGGGCTCTGCACGCTGGTGATCACGTCGATCTCGCCGGTGGCCAGAGCGTTGTTCTCTGCGGTCGCGTCGGTGAAGTACGTGTAGACGACCTCGCCGTTCTTGGCGGGCTCGCCCCAGTAGTCGTCCCAGCGCTCGAGGGTCAGGGTCGAGCCCTTCTTCCACTCGTCGAGCGTGTAGGGGCCGGTGCCGTCTTCCGTGCCGGTGATGTCACCGGCCTCGTCGTTGACGATCCAGACGTAGCTGAGGTTGTAGAGGAACGAGATCGACCGCTGCGACAGCGTGAAGACGACGGTCTGGTCATCGGGCGTCGCGATGTCGGCGATGGTCGTGAAGCTCGACTTGCGCGCCGACACGGAGTCCTCGGCGGTGACGGCCTCGATGCTCGACTTCACGTCGGCGGACGTGAGCGGGTCACCCGAGTGGAACGTCACATCGTCGCGCAGAGTGATCGTGTAGGTCAGGCCGTCATCCGACACCTGGGCGTCTTCGGCGAGAAGCGGCTCGACCTCTCCGTCGTCGGTCAGGCGATAGAGGCCCTCGTAGACGTTGCCGGTCAGTGCCTCGGTCACACCCTGGCCGCCGCCCTGCGTGTTGCTCAGGTTGGTGGGCTCGTACAGCGACCCGATGAAGATGGTGGCGTCTTCGCTCGCGGCGTCGTCGGTGGCGCCCGACGCGCAGCCGGCCACGAGGGCGAGCGTGGCGACGGCGCCGAGCGCGCCGAGGATGCGGGTTCTTCTCATGAGTGCTCCAGGGTGAGGGTGCGCGGCGTCACGCCGCGTAGATGTCGAAGCCGTCGCGGAAGACGACGTTCTTCTCGCCTGCTCGGATAGGCAGGGGGAAGCGGTTGGATGCCGGCGGCAGCGGGCAGTTGTACTCGGCGCTGAATCCGCACGGCGGCACGAAGGCGCGGTTGAAGTCGAGCACCACGGTGCCCTCGTCGTCACGGAGCTCTACGAAGAGGAAGCGGCCGGATCCGTAGGTCTCGGAACCGTTCGTCTCGTCGCCGAAGACGAGCAGCAGCGTGCCGCCGTCGTCGAAGGCCGCAAGGTCGTACGCGCGGCCGTCGAGCACGAAGTGGATGTCGCCGGGGACGACGAGCTCACGCGTGCCGCCGTTGTCGCGGATGTGCTCGAACGACACCCGACGATCGCCGGAGACCGGCGTGAAGTGTCCCTCGAGAACCCATGCCGGGTCGTACTCGTATGTGTCGATGCGGTCGAAGGCGCGGATGGCGGGGGACTCGGCATCCCACACGCGCAGCCCGTGCTCGGCCTCCCCGGTCTCGATGTTCGTGCGCTGGATCGGCGTCACGGTCACCGTGTCGGATGAGGCCTGCCGCTCGGCATCCAGATCGGGAGCCTCGCCCGTCCAGCGGGTCTCGATCAGCGCGAGGTTGCCGGTCGCAGAGGTGACGGAGGCGCGGCGATCGGCCTGCCACTGGGTGTGATCTTCGAGTTCAGACATCACCTTCCATTCTCTTGCATGCAGACGGGGGTGGGGCCGGACGCGTCACTCTGGGTAACGGAGATCACGGTGCGAGGAGGGTATGCACGAATGCGGTGTCGGAAAGGCGCCCCAGACCCTCATTTCGCACGTTTCTGGACCGGATGCAACGTGTTCGGTCGAGTCTCTCGGACGCAATGGAATGCAACGTATACCGGTATACCATTACTCATATACGCGCAGAGTCGTCAGTCCCCAGCTGACCCGCGCGTGGACGGTTCGACCGTCCTGCGGAGGGAGAGTCAGATCTTCTTCTGATCCCGAGGGGGGATGGGGTGGGAGCGCTGATCCCCAGTCAGCACCCACCCCCACAACCCACCCTCGGGGGTTCCCTCAGAACGACCTGAACCAGAACCAGATCAGTGCGAAGCCGACGAGGAACACGATCGGCACCCACTGGAAGCTGCGCTTCAGCCGGCGTCCCTCACGCGCGACTCCTGGCGGGGGAGCGAGAAGACCGGCCGGCGGAGCGAAGGGCAGACTCGCGGATGCGCCCACCGGTGCGAGGGCGGGCGACGGAGATGCCGGAGCCGCACTCTCGAGCCGCAGACGCTGATCGCGCCAGCGCTCCCACTGATCGAGCTTCGTCATCAAGGCGCCGACGGCTCCGAACAGCCACGCCCAGGTCGCAGGGTCGAGGGTCGACGCCTTGCGCTGTGTATAGAGGAACATCCAGTCGTCGACGATCTCGACATCGAGCTCGGCGGCATTGTCGATGAACCTGGCCATGATGTCGGGCGTGAACAGATACAGCGCGTCACGCTCGTACCCCTCGGGGCAGTACAGCGTGAAGTACTGATCGAAGTCGCCCTCCAGCGAGAGGCGCTGCTCGCGCTGGAACGACGCGGGCAGATTCGACCCGAAGCCGTTGTTGCCCTTGGCGTCGAGCACGATGTTCGGCAGAGGCACATCGAGCTTGACGGCGACGTAGCCCCAGCGGTGGGTGGTCGAGTTCTTCCCCGACCCGGTCGTGTATCGGTAGTTGCCGAACTCGACGAAGCGAGGCTTCGCGCCTCGCACGAGATCGGTGGCTTCTCGGGAGCGTCCGAGGCCGAACAGCATGCCCGGAAGGGCAGGATCGGCGACCCTGGCCTCGTACGTCATGCCGTTCGCCCGGGCGAATGCGTCGAGGCGGTACCGCGCGATGCGGGATCGGCGCCAGCCGACGGTGGCGATCGTGATCCCGACGACCGCGGCGACGAGGATCCCTATGCCGGCGAACGACGACGACCCTGCGTCGGTGAGCAGCGAGACCATCGTCGCGCCGACGACCGTCATGGCCGCGAGGAACGCGATGCCGAAGATCACCAAGGCGACGATCGTCGTGGCCGAGCCGCCCATCTTGCCCCGCGAGCGCAGCTCGGCGTTGAAGGTGCTGACGGCCCGGGCGTCGACGGGATCGGTGAGCGGGCGGGCGTCGAACGATGCGGCCGGCTGCGGTGCCGTCATCGGTTCACCTCGTCGGAGTCCCACGTGAGTTCGGCGTTCTCGGGGATGGCGAAGACCTCGAGGAGGTCGTCGGCGATGAGGTCGGCGATCAGCTCGGCGGACCCCGCGATGATCGTCGAGTCGTAGTCGACCTCGGTGACGAGCACCCAGGCGTGATCGTCGGGCCACAGGATGCTGGGGCTCTGCGCGGCCGGCGCGAACCCGTGCTCCTCGGACTCGCGATCCCGCCACGGCACGTCGAGCACCCAGTCCCGACGCGCGAACGTGCTCGGCGCACCACGGAACAGCACGTGATCGCGGTCCCGCAGCTGCAGCCGCGGACCCTCCGAGACCTCGCGCGACAGGATGCCCTCCTGCCACGTCGGCTTGCGGAACGCGTTGTTGAGCGGATCGCGGATGCTGCGGTCGAGCATCGCCCGGTGGTTCGGGTCGTCGTCGAACGTGAGGAAGGTGCGCGAGGGGCCGTGTCCGAGGTGACCCAGCAGCCCGCCCGTGCCCTCCCAGAGCGCGGCGAATCCGGCATCCGGCGTCGCGGTATGCGCGACGAGATGACCCACGACGGTCGCGAGCATCTCGGGTGAGACGACGCCGTCCATCGGCGCGGTGAACTCGCGCCCGTCGGGGGAGATCCGCGCGTTCCAGTCGGTCTCCGGCGGAGTGCGCACGATCCGCTGCCATTGAGCGAGAGGATGCAGCGTCGTGCCGAAGGCGGCGGCCGTCTGCGCCCATGTCGCCGGTTCATCGATGAACCGATCGAGGAGCGACTGTCGCTCGGCCTCCGGCATCCGGTCGTAGTCGTCGTAGGTCGGCACCGGTCGGTCGGGGAGCGAACGCACGATCGCGGGGTGCAGGATGCGCGCATACGCGGGGAAGCCGTGCGGCACCACGGCGTGCATCGTCGAGTTCCAGGGGTCGTCGAGACGCTCGCGCAGCCAGTCTCCGGCAGAGGTGTCAGGCATCCAGTGCATGCGACCCACGGTACCCGGGCCCTTCCCGTCTCCCGAGGTCTCCGCGGCGATGCGGCACCTCGACCCCGATCGTGTGGTCAGACGAAAGGGCGCGCCGGGGAGCCTCTCTGCGGAATTCGTCTCGCTCCGCGCGCCCGTCCGGCGGCCGGCACAGACGGTTCACGAGGCGAGGTGAGAGTCGCCGCCACCCCCTCCATAATCGGAGGGTGAGCACGACTGCAACCATCCCCTCCCTCGACGGCCGCCGGTTCCTGATGGTCTCGTCGACCACCTCGGCCGTGGATCCCGAATCGCCCAGCGAGTTCGTGTACTGGGAGAAGGACGGGGCGATCTGGGGCGACTACTCCGGTGACACCGTCACCTTCGGGCGCTTCGTCGGCACCCGCACCGGCGACACCATCTGGGTCTCGTTCGTGCACGTGCTCGTCTCCGACGGCACCGTCGTGACCGGAGACGGGGAGAGCCGGCTCGAGCTCACGGATGACGGTCGCATCCGCCTCGTCGAGCACTACGAGATGCACGGACTGCCGCAGCTCAGCGTCTGCGAAGAGCCCGCAGCCGCCTGACGGCTCGTTCCGCCGCGGGTCAGCGTGGCGGGAGCATGTCGCGGCCCGGCGTCGCCGGCGTCCACCGCGTCATGCCCAGCGGCGTGGCCAGGTCGCGCTCGGGCAGGTCGCTCGGCAGCAGGAACGACCGGCGGATGACCTCGTCGAGCACGACCACGCTGACGACCGTGCGCACCTCGGGCAGCTGCGCGATGACACCCGTCGTGAACTCGTGCACGCCGCTCACGTCGACCGCACGGATCAGCAGCATGGCGTCGTGCTCGCCGGTGGTGATGGCGCACCACTCGACATCGGGCATCTCGAGCACGCTCTCGCGGAACGACGCCCAGGCCTGCGGGTGCACGGTGACGAAGACCAGCGCACCGATCGACAGCCCGGCCTTCGACTGGTCGACGCGGGCGCTGAATCCCGTGATCACTCCGTCCTGCATGAGCGTCTCGACGCGGGTGTAGGCGTTGGCCCGCGAGATCCCGACGGTCTCGGCCAGTGCGGCGATCGAGATACGACCGTTATCACGCAGCGTCTCGAGGATTCTGTATCCGATGTCGTCCAGTGGGGCGGCACTTCGTCCAGATTGCCTCGTGGCTTCGTCGCTCTTGGTGGACACAATGCTCCTCACGGGCGGGGTCTTGGACAGACTGTGATGACGTCTGCATTCTTGCTGGACACATAGTCCCATACAATGCGAATCTGATCACCGGTCGTCCACCCGGCGTCGACCGAACCCGATGAAACTCCTCGCCCCTGGAGGCCCATATGTCGTCACGTCGCAGCACGTCCGTCATCGCGATCGGAGCCGTCGCTCTCTTCGCCCTCGCTGGTTGCTCCGGTGGCAACTCGGCGAACAACGGCGGAGAATCCTCCGGTTCCGACTCGCTCGTCATCGACACCGCGTTCTCGATCGAGACCGCCGACCCGGGTCACACCTACGACCCGACCGGCAACATGATCGCCAAGGCGCTCTACGAGACGCTCGTCGACTTCGAGGGCTCCGACGTCTCGACCCCCGTCCCCGGCCTCGCATCGTGGGAGCAGAACGACGAGGCGACCGAGTTCACGTTCACGCTCGAGGGGGACCGCGTCTTCTCCGACGGCTCGCCGATCGAGGCGAAGGACGTCGTCTTCACCCTGCAGCGCATCCAGGGCATGACCGATGCCAAGCCGAACTTCCTCCTGGGCGGTCTGACCATCACCGAGGTCGACGAGAAGACGATCTCGATCACCTCCGAGACACCGCTGCTGCAGCTGCCCGCGATCCTCGCGAACCCGGCGCTCGGCATCGTCAACTCCGACGTCGTGATCGAGAACGGCGGAACCACCGACGGCACCGACAGCGCACAGGAGTTCCTCGACGGAACCTCCGCCGGCTCTGGACCGTTCGTGCTCGACACCCTCGACCTCTCGTCGCAGGTCGTGCTGACCAAGAGCGACGAGTACAACGGCGACGAAGAGTCTGAGTACGCCCGTGTCGTCGTGCGCAACGTCTCGGAGAGCGCGACGCAGCTCGCGAACCTCAAGGGCGGCGACTCGATGGTCGCGATGGACCTCAACGGCGACCAGGTCTCAGGCCTCGGCGACGGACTGAACGTCGAGTCGGTGCCGTCGGGCCAGACGATCTTCCTGCTGCTCAACCAGTCCGAGGCCGTCGCGGGCGAGCTCGCGAACGTCAAGATCGCCGAGGCGATCCGCTACGCGCTCGACTACGACGCGCTGCTCGAGCTCGCGGGTGCCGGCGCCGTGCAGGCGACCGGAGTGATCCCGCCCGGATTCGAGGGCGCCCTCGACAGCGGTGTGGAGCAGGACCTCGACAAGTCGAAGGCTGCTCTGGCCGAGGCCGGCTACACGGGTCAGACCCTGAAGCTGCAGTTCCCGAACGACTACCCGGTCGGCGGTGTGGAGTTCACCCCGCTCGCCGAGCGCGTCCAGGCTCAGCTCGAGGATGCCGGCATCGCCGTCGAACTCGCGCCTGCCCCCTTCGCCACCGAGCTCGACGCGTACGTCAACGGCACCGAGGGCTTCGGCCTGTGGTTCTGGGGCCCCGACTACGCCGACTCGGCGAACTTCCTTCCGTTCGCTCCCGGTCTGAAGGTCGGCCTGCGTGCCGGCTGGGCGGCTGAGGCGAACCCCGAGATCGCAGGCATCGCAGCCGGTGCTGCCGCCGCTACCGATGAGGCCCAGCGCAGCGAGGCCTTCACCTCCTTCGCCGAGGCGATGCAGACCGAGGGTCCCTTCGTTCCGCTGATCGTCCCCGGTCGCAACATCGCCACGGCGGATGCCGTCACCGGCGCCGTGTACAACTCGGTGTGGGAGATGGACATCGCCGAGATCACGCCTGCCGGCTGATCGGAGCTGACTCATGACGACGGTGGCCGTGCGACGGCAAGCACAGCGTCGCAGGTCGCCGCTCGTCGGATACCTGCTTCGCCGGATCGGCACTTCGCTGCTCCTTCTCGTGGGGGTCACGATCGTGACCTTCGCACTGACGAACCTCGTGCCCGGCGACCCCGTGTCGGCGGCACTGGGTGAGGGAGCATCGCAGAATCCCGAGACGCGCGAGGCGTTCATCAAGGCCCAGGGCCTCGATCAGCCGCTGTTCGTGCAGTACTTCATCTACATGGGGAATCTCCTTCGCGGAGACCTCGGCACATCGCTGGTGACCGGGCGACCGGTCACCAGCGACCTGGCCACCGCGGTGCCGGCGACGATCGAGATCGCGATCGGCGCCATCATCCTCAGCCTCGCGGTCAGCGTCGTGCTCGGCACCCTCGCCGCCTACCGGCGCGGACTCGTCACCGATCAGGTGATCCGCATCGTGACGCTGATCGGTCTGAGCGTGCCGACGTTCTGGCTCGCGCTGGTCAGCTTCTACGTGTTCTTCCTCGAGCTGCGCATCGCCCCCGGCTCGGGTCGCATCTCGCCGTCGATCACGCCGCCGCCCCGCATCACCGGGCTCTACACGGTCGACTACCTCCTCAACGGAGACGGTGTCGGATTCGCCGACGCGCTCGCCCACCTGGCGCTGCCGGTGATGGTGCTGTCGCTCGTGACGATCGGCCTGCTCACCCGCTTCATCCGCACCTCCGTGCTCGAGGTGCTGGGCAGCGACTACGTGCGTGCTGCCCGGGCCAAGGGCCTTCCGGCGATGCGCGTGATCCTCGACTACGTCCTGCGCGGGGCATCCCTCCCGATCCTCACGGTCGTCGGCGTCGCCTTCGGATCCCTGCTCTCGGGCACCGTGCTCGTCGAGTCGGTGTTCGCCTGGCCGGGCCTGGGCACCTACGCCTACAACTCGGCGGCCAACCTCGACCTGCCCGGCATCATGGGAGTCGGCCTGGTCGTGGGGTTCATCTACCTCCTCATCAACTTCGTCGTCGACCTGCTCTACGGCGTCCTCGACCCGAGAGTGAGGATCGCATGAGCCGCATCGACTCGGCATCCGGCCCCTGGCGGTTCCGCTTCCGCTGGCCGCGCGCCTGGCGCACGCCCCTCGGCGTGATCGGCACCGTGATCGCGGGCGCCTGGATCATCGTCGCCTTCACCGCGCAGTGGTGGGTGCCGTACGGCCCCAACGCTCAGGTGCTGCCACGACTGCAGGCGCCGGGCATCGACACTCTGCTCGGCACCGACGGCAACGGCCGCGACATCTTCTCGCGTCTGATGACGGGTGCGACGGTGAGCCTGCCGCTCGCGCTCATGCTCGTGATCGCCGCGATGATCATCGGCACCGTGGTCGGCGCCGTCGCCGGGTACTTCGGCGGCTGGGTCGACGAGACGCTGATGCGCATCACCGACCTGTTCATGGCGTTCCCGACCGTCATCCTCGCGATGGTGGTGGCGGCATCCCTCGGCCCGTCGCTGTTCAACGCGGTGATCGCGGCGATCGTCGTCTCGTGGCCGCAGTACTCGCGAGTCACCCGCAGCATCGTGCTGGGCCTCCGCGGCCAGAACTACGTGATCGCGGGCCGCCTGCTCGGCCACTCGCCGCTGCGGACGCTGTTCATCGACATCCTCCCGAACATCGCCGGCCCCGTGCTGGTGCTCGCGACGCTCGACATCGGCGCCGCGATCCTGCTGCTGTCCGGACTCTCGTTCCTCGGTCTCGGCGCGCAGCCGCCGACCGCCGAATGGGGCTCCATGATCTCGGCGGCCATGCAGAACTTCGACGCGTGGTGGCTCGGGGTCTTCCCGGGACTCGCGATCCTCACGGTGGTGCTGGCATTCAACTTCCTGGGTGATGCGATGCGCGACATCCTCGACCCGACGGCCGAGGTCACCCACGAGAAGCAGGCCGAGCATGTGGCCTCCGCGAAGGGAGCGGCAGCATGAGCGCTTCGGCCCCCACGAGTGCTCTGAGCATCCGCGACCTGACGATCGACATCGGTCGTCCTCTCGTGCACGGCATCTCTCTCGACCTCGAGGCCGGACGCATCCACGGTCTCGCCGGCGAGTCAGGATCCGGCAAGACGCTCACCTCGTTGGCCGTCCTCGGACTCCTGCCCCGGCAGGCACGCACGGGCGGATCGATCACGCTCGCGGGGGAGGAGCTGGTGGGCATGCGCCGGCGGGCGCTCAACCGCATCCGCGGCAGGCGCATCGCGATGATCTTCCAGGACCCCTCGGCGTCGCTGCACCCGCAGCTGCCGATCGGCCGCCAGCTCACGGATCACATGCGCGTGCACCTCGGACTGCGAGGCGAGGCGGCGAAGGCTCGGGCCATCGAACTGCTCGAGACCGTGCAGGTGCCGAACCCGGATGCTGCGCTGAAGCGCTATCCGCACCAGTTCTCCGGCGGACAGCGCCAGCGCATCGCGATCGCGTGCGCCCTCGCGTGCGACCCCGAGGTGCTGCTGGCCGATGAGCCGACCACCGCACTCGACGTCACGGTGCAGGCCGGCATCCTGCGGCTGCTGCGCGACCTCGCGACCGAGCGCAACCTCGCGGTGCTGCTCGTCACCCACGACCTGGGCGTCATGAGCGCGATCGCCGACGAGGTCGCCGTGATGAAGAACGGGCAGATCGTCGAGCGGGCCGACCGCGAGACGCTGTTCCGCGACCCGCAGCACGAATACACTCGCACGCTGCTCGCGGCGCTACCGGGGTCGAAGATCGCGACCGCCGACGCGGATCCCGCGCTGCTCGATCCGGTGCTGCCGGAGTCGGCAGTGCAGGATGCCGAAGAGAAGGCCCGAGATGAGTGAAGTCGCCGTCCTCGACGCGCAGGGCGTCGTCGTGCGCTACCCCGGGAGTCCTCCGGTGGTCGCCGTCGACGGCGTCTCGTTGACCGTCGCCCCCGGAGAGACCGTCGCGCTCGTGGGCGAATCCGGCAGCGGCAAGTCGAGCCTCGCCCGCGCGGTCGTCGGCATCGAGAAGCTCGCCGGGGGAGAGGTGCGCTTCCGTGACGCTCCCGTGAAGCCGCTCGGCATCCGTCGACGCGACCTGGCGCTCACCGGCATCCAGATGGTGTTCCAGGATCCGTCGACCTCGCTGAACCCTCGTCGCCGCGTGGGCGATCAGATCGCCGACGGCATCGCCACGGCTCGGGCTCGGGGTGCCGAAGGGTCGACGGTCGCCGAGTGGCTCGACCGCGTCGGCCTGCCGACCGAAGTCGCGACGCGATTCCCGCACCAGTTCTCGGGCGGGCAGAAGCAGCGACTCGCGATCGCGCGAGCGCTCGCCGCGCGGCCGTCGCTGCTCGTCGCCGACGAGCCGATCTCGGCCCTGGACGCATCGACCCAGACCAGCGTCGCGGGGCTCATGCGAGACCTCGTCGCGGAATCCGGCGCGGGGATGCTGTTCATCTCGCACGACCTCGCCGTGGTCCGCCGCATCGCGGACCGCACCTTCGTGATGTTCGCCGGGCGGGTGCTCGAAGCCGGGGCCACCGACCGTGTGTGGTCTGCACCGCAGCATCCGTACACGCAGGCCCTGCTCGCTGCGATCCCCGAGCCCGACGGTGCGGGCCGCATCCCGGTCGCCCCCTCGACGAACGAGCGGACTGTCTGGTCGGAGATCGCCCCCGTCCTCGACTGAGCCGCGCTGTCGGCTCGGTCGTTCGGGAGGAGATCCGCGGACGGGAGGATGCTCCGAGCCGGATGCTCCTCCCGATCGCAGATCTCCTCCGAATCGCCCGACCCCAGCGCCGGACGGGAATCGACCCGGAACGCACTGCGGGCCGAGGCGTCAGCCCCGGCCCGCAGCATCCGCTCGTGGTTCAGAGCGGGGCGACGATGTCCTGCTCGACGTCCCACTCGGTGATCTCGAGAGAGGTCTCGATCATCTGGCCCGCGGCCTCGGTGCTGCCGCTCGTGGCCAGCACGACGTAGTCCTCGGTGACCTCGAAGACGACGTCGACGGCGACGCCCTGCGCCTCGGACGTGCCGCTCACGAGGTACACGTCCTGACCCAGGCGCGTGCCGGTCCCGGTGACGGTGAACTCGCCGGTGAGGGCGCCGGCGGCGGTGGCCGGGTCGGTGCCCGCGGCCGTGGCGGCACCGCTGCTGAGAGCAGCGACGATCGGGTCACTCGAGTTCGGGTCGGCGACCTGCCACTCGGTCGTCGGCGTCTTCACCCATGCGTCGTCGCCGATCAGGATGAGCGAGCCCATGGGCGTGATCGTCTCGACGGCATCCGTCTCGGGGTTGAACCGGGCGGTGGTGTCCATGCCCAGGATCGACGTCTTGGCGGCATAGCCGGCGGTGTCGGTCATCGCCTCGGTGATGCAGGCGCCGAGCTCGGCTCCGTCGACCGTCGCACCCTCCGACAGCTCGGGGCAGTCGGAATCGGATGCGGCACCGTCGGTAGCAGGCGTCTCCTCGGCGGCCGACGTCGGCTCCGAATCGGCGGGCTCTTCGGCACCCGCGGTGCACCCGGTGAGCAGTACGGTGGCGGCCAGGACGATGCCGACCCCCCACTTGTTGACGCGCATGGCGTTCCCCCTTCGGTCGTGTGCGCACCGAGAGTCAGCACGCACGCATTCCAGCATGCCAAGTGCGAGGTGATGCGCGTGGGGGCACTCCGAAGGTTTCTCCGCTACACTGTCAAGGTTGTCTGCCATCAGGCACCCACTCGGGTGGCTCGGCGGATGACGTGCACACACCCTCCTGCTTCCGGGAAAGTCCCGGAAGCCGTTCTAGTCCGAAGGAGGTGGGTAAGTGACGCACCAGTACGAACTCATGGTCATTCTGACCCCCGAGATCGACGAGCGCCAGGTCGCCCCTACGCTCGACAAGTTCCTGAAGGTCATCACCAACGATGGTGGCTCGATTGACAAGGTCGACATCTGGGGCAAGCGCCGTCTGGCTTACGAGATCCAGAAGAAGAACGAGGGCATCTACGCCGTCGTCAACTTCACCGCCACCAGCGAGGCCACGCAGGAGCTCGACCGTCAGCTGAAGCTGAACGAGCAGATCATGCGCACGAAGGTCCTTCGCTCTGAGGAAGCTCAGGCGATGGTCGCTTCGGAGGCCAAGCGCTCTGAAGAGAAGGCTGCCCGCAAGGCCGCCAAGGCTGCGAAGGCCTGAGTCCGATGGCCGGCGAAACAGTCATCACCGTGGTGGGCAACCTCACGGCCGACCCCGAGCTGCGCTACACGCAGAACGGACTGCCGGTGGCGAACTTCACCATCGCTTCGACGCCTCGGAACTTCGACCGCGCCGCCAACGAGTGGAAGGACGGCGAAGCGCTGTTCCTCCGCGCGTCGGTCTGGCGCGAGTTCGCCGAGCACGTGGCGGGTTCGCTGACCAAGGGCATGCGCGTCATGGCGCAGGGCCGTCTGCGTCAGCGCTCCTACCAGGACCGCGAGGGCAACCAGCGCACCGCGATCGAGCTGGAGGTCGACGAGATCGGCCCCTCGCTTCGGTACGCGACCGCGCAGGTCACCCGTGCGGCGTCGACCGGTGGCGGCGGCGGTGGCGGACAGTCCCGTCCCGCACAGCAGCAGCAGGTGTCGGAAGAGCCGTGGTCTACGCCCGGCTCGTCGACCAGCGCAGATGCCTGGAGCACTCCGGGCAGCTTCGGTGACGACACCCCCTTCTGAAACAGGATCTCCGGATGCTTCGGCATCCGACTCATAATTAAGGAAAAACAATGGCTGGAAAGTCGAGCGGCGACCGCCGCAAGCCGCGGAAGGGTGGCAAGCCCACCGCTCCCGCGAAGTCGATCCGGGTCGGAGTCATCGATTACAAGGATGTCTCCACCCTCCGTAAGTTCGTCTCGGAGCGCGGCAAGATCCGTGCCCGTCGTATCACCGGTGTTTCGGTGCAGGAGCAGCGTCTGATCGCCACCGCGATCAAGAACGCACGCGAAATGGCACTCCTGCCCTACGCTGGCGCCGGCCGGTAAGGGGTAACGAGATGGCAAAGCTGATTCTCACGAACGAGGTCGCCGGGCTTGGTAGCGCCGGTGACGTGGTCGAGGTCAAGAACGGGTTCGCCCGCAACTACCTCATCCCCCAGGGCTTCGCTACGGCGTGGACCCGCGGTGGCGAAAAGCAGGTCGCTTCGATCCAGGCTGCTCGTCAGGCTCGCGCGATCCACGACCGCGACGAGGCCGTGGCACTGAAGAACTCCCTCGAGAACACCAAGGTGCGCCTGGCCGTCAAGGCCGGCAACGAGGGTCGTCTCTTCGGTTCGGTCAAGACCGATCACATCGCGGATGCTGTCGCAGCCGCGGGTCTCGGCTCGATCGACAAGCGCAAGGTGCACATCCCGTCGGCGATCAAGACGACCGGTGAGCACGAGGCCACGGTTCGTCTGCACGACGACGTGACCGCAGTCATCACGCTGCAGGTCGTCGCCGCCAAGTAAGGCGCGACGCTCTCGAACGCCCCCTGTCCTTCGGGACAGGGGGCGTTCTGCGTGTGCGGGGCTGTCGGGGCGCACTCGCTCGGGGGAGTGGCGGGGCACGACGGATGCCCCGCGCTGGGGACGCGGGGCATCCGTGAACTGTGCGGCATCGCCGACGCGGGCAGGTCTGGGGAACCTGCGCGGGGCGTCGCGGGACCCGCACACCGACGGTGTCGCATCTCCTCCCCCGAGGACGTCGACACCGCCGGGGTCTGCGGCTACGCCGTCACACGGCGGCGGCGCAGCATCCCCGCTCCGAGAAGGAGCAGGAGAGTGGCGAGCGACACGAAGGCGATCGAGGACGAACCACCTGTGGCGGCCAGTCCCTCGATGGGCTCGGATGCCGTCGCAGCTGTGCCGCTCGCGGCAGCGGCTGCTGTGGCGCCCGTGCCGACGGCTGTCACCGTTCCGGGATTCATGCCGATTCCGGGGGTGGTTCCGGGGTCGACTCCGGGGTTCGTTCCGGGGTCGGTGCCCGGGTCCGTTCCCGGGTCGGTGCCGGGGTTCGTGCCGGGGTCGGTGCCGGGGTTCGTGCCGGGGTCGGTGCCGGGGTTCGTTCCGGGGTCGGTTCCCGGGTCCGTTCCGGGATCAGTGCCCGGGTCCGTCGTCGGCGGCGTCACCGTGCTCTCGCCGACCACGGAGATGGCGTTGCCACCGATCGTGATCGGTGCGGTGATGGGTGCGGTGACCTGGGTGCCGCCGAGGATTCCGTCGTCTCCGGCGGTGGTGCTGCCGGTGGTCGGGGTTCCTGCGGTGCCCGTGCTGCTGGTACCGCCGGTGGATTCGCTGTCTCCGAGGACGGAGATGGCGTTGCCGGTGACGTCGATCGGTGCGGTGACGGGTGCGACGACCTGGCTGCCGCTCGCGATTCCGTCGTCTCCGGACGTCTCCGCTCCGGTGCTGCTGCCTCCGGACGGGGTGCCGGTGCTGGTGCCGCCGGTGGATTCGCTGTCTCCGAGGATGGAGATGGCGTTGCCGGTGACGTCGATCGGTGCGGTGACGGGCGCGGTGACCTGGGTGCCGCTTGCGATTCCGTCGTCTCCGGACGTCTCCGCTCCGGTGCTGCTGCCTCCGGACGGGGTGCCGGTGCTGGTACCGCCGGTGGATTCGCTGTCTCCGAGGACGGCGATGGCGTTGCCGGTGACGTCGATCGGTGCGGTGACGGGTGCGGTGACCTGGGTGCCGCTTGCGACCCCGTCGTCTCCGGACGTCTCCGCTCCGGTGCTGCTGCCTCCGGACGGGGTGCCGGTGCTGGTGCCGCCGGTGGATTCGCTGTCTCCGAGGACGGCGATGGCGTTGCCGGTGACGTCGATCGGTGCGGTGATGGGTGCGGTGACCTGGGTGCCGCCTGCGACCCCGTCGTCTCCGGACGTCTCCGCTCCGGTGCTGCTGCCTCCGGACGGGGTGCCGGTGGTGGTGCCGCCGGTGGATTCACTGTCTCCGAGGATGGCGATGGCGTTACCGGTGACGTCGATCGGTGCGGTGATGGGTGCGACGACCTGGGTGCCGCTTGCGACCCCGTCGTCGCCCGACGTGGTCGGCTCAGTCGATCCCGCGCCGCCGCCGTCCGAGGATGCCGGGGCTGCAGCATCCTGGCCCGTTGCCTCGCTGTCGCCGAGCACGGTGATCGCGTTACCTGAGACGGTGACCGGAACGTCGACGTCCAGCAGGGCCTGGGTACCCGAGAGGACGCCGTCGGCGCCGTTCGTCGTGATCGCGGGAGCGGGAGCGGCAGCGGGGTCCTGGGGAGCCTCAGCCGGAGCGGCCGCCGTGTCGCTCGACGAGTCTCCGAGCACGGTGATCGCGTTGTCGGTCACCGTGACAGGCACGACGACGTCCACGACGGCCTGAGTGCCCGATGCGGTGCCGGAATCGCCACTCGTGGTGGTGGCGGCCGGTGCGGGAGCGGGAGCCGGAGACGAAGCGGGCGCCGAGGTCTGCTGGGCGGAGGTGTCTCCGAGCAGTGAGACCGCGTTGCCGACGACCGTCACGGGCACCGAGATCGCCGCATCCGCTTGGGTGCCCGAGAGCAGCCCGTCTTCTCCTGAGGTGTCTGCCGCGTTGGCGGCTGTTGCGCCGAGCAGGGTGATCCCGCCGGCGAGAAGCGTGCCCCACAGGGCCCGCTTGATGTATGTACGCATGATGACCTTCTCCTGACTGGAAGTGGGTGTGTCTGGATGGGTGCACGCGAAGAGCATGTGCGCGCGCAGCACGGCATCTGTCGTTCACGAGGAACGACCGGACAACCCGTCAGTCAGGAGAGACGTCGGTGTCGGCGACCAGAGACGTCGGAAGGACGTCGTCGGATGCACCGGAAGTGCGCTCCACAGTGCGGAACGCAGAAACTCCCGCATCGCTGAGGCGCGCGGGGGTGAATGAGGATGCTCCGCTCGAACCGGCGGAGGAAGTAGGCGCGGAGGGGGCTCCGGCGGGCGGTGCAGAGGGGGACTCCTCGACGTCGGCTGCCGGCTCGTTCACCTCGGATGCCGCGACGGACACCGTAGGCGGGAGGTCGGACCCGGCCGACGGAATCACCGGCTGGCGCACCGCGGACGTGGAGAAGTGACCGCGTGTCGGCTCATCGGCCAGGGGGGAAACCGTTCCGAGCGGCGCTGTTCCGATCGGACCGGGGTCGGGGTCCGATCCGGAGGATCCGGGGCGTGCGGGGGTGATGGCCTCGAGCACCGGCGGGAGAGTGTTCTCGACCACCGTGCCGACAGTCGGGGTGGTCGCGTCGATGACGCCGACGACATCGTCGATCACCGGCGGCACTCCGAGATCGTCGACCAGATCTCCGACGATCGGCAACTCGGCGATCAGATCCTGCACCGGGGCCACGATCTCGGCGACCGGGGATCCGTCGAGCAGATCGGTCACGGGAGTGATGACGGCCCCGGCGGTGTCGGTGGCGGCGTCGATGATCGGCGACGCTGCAGGGCCGACGACGGGCACCTGAGCGATCGTCTCGGCGACGTGTTCGACGACCGGAGGTGCCACCTGCTGCACGGGCTCGACGACGTGAGTGACGACGGGCTCGACCACCTCGGTCACGACCGGCTGGACGACCTGGGTGACTACCGGCTGGACGACCTCGGTCACGACGGGCTCGACCGGCGCGACGATCGGCGAGGTCACCGACGTCACGGTGTCTTCGACCGATGAGACGGTCTCGCTCACGATCGAGGAGACGCCGTCGAGCAGCGAGTCGTTCGATCCGTCGTCCGCGCTCGCGGACGAACCGCCCGTGAGGATCGTGATCGCGGCCCACGCGATCGCGCCCACGCCACCCCAGAGAGCGACGGCAGGTAGGCCGCGGCGGGTTGCCTGAGCGTTCACGTCGACTTCCCTCCCCCGAGAGCGATCGTTCGTCCTCGACGCACAGTACGTCGATAGCGGGTGACGATACTCCCGGTATATCGCCGTGTCTAGAGGGTTCCGCTCGGAAACGATGACATATCGCGCACATTTCGGAGGGTTGCGCACTGTGACGCGCCCGGTGGAATCTCGGCTTGACTTTCCCCAGGTTCTACACATCCCATCCCGGATTCGATGAACCTTCAATGCCCGGTTGAACCACGATCTCATCCACAGGGTGGGGAAACTACAAACACCAGATCAGACGTAAAAAGAAACTTGTGTTTCGAGGTACTCCACCGACTTATCCACATGCGTTCTGCACAGACTCTCCGGACTTGTTCGCACGCTTTCCACATAGTTATCCACAGGCCGTGTTGCGACCGAAAACCCCCGCTCGTAGCGTGGTCCAGCGACCCGATGTCGGAAGTGCCTGGTTTGCTGTGCGGACGGCCCTTCTCGAGCTGATTCGCATCGCGTGACCGACGCAGTCGGCACCGAGCACACCGGAAGAACCGTCGCATCGAAGGGAGCAGCGTGTCGATCGCCGACATCTCAGAGGAGCGCCTCGGAGGCAAGCGTCCACAGGAGCGAACGCCTCCCCACGACACTCTCGCCGAACAGAGCGCCCTGGGTGGAATGCTCCTCTCGAAGGATGCTGTCGCCGACGTCATCGAGACGCTCAAGGGTGCCGACTTCTACATCCCCAAGCACGAGCTGATCTTCGAGGCGATCCTGTCGCTCTACTCGCACGGCGAGCCGACCGACGTCGTCGCCGTCACGGACGAGCTCATCAAGACGGGAGAGCTGAGCCGGGCCGGCGGTGCCGACTATCTGCACACGCTCACCTCGATCGTCCCCACCGCCGCCAACGCCGGCTACTACGCCGGCATCGTGTCGGAGCGGGCGATCCTGCGTCGTCTGGTCGATGCGGGAACGCGTATCGTGCAGCTCGGCTACGACGGACAGGGCGACGCGACCGACCTCGTCAACAACGCCCAGGCCGAGATCTACTCGATCACCGGCTCCGAGACCGCAGAGGACTACGTGCCGCTGCAGATCGCGGTCGACGCCGCGCTCGAGGAGATCGAGGCCGCCAGCGGTCGCGACGGGTCGATGACGGGTGTCCCGACCGGCTTCAAGGAGCTCGACGAGCTCACCAACGGCCTGCACGGCGGGCAGATGATCGTCGTCGCCGCTCGTCCCGCCATGGGTAAGTCGACGCTCGCGCTCGACTTCGCCCGCGCTGCCTCCATCGGCCACAACCTCCCCTCGGTCTTCTTCTCGCTCGAGATGGGCAAGAGCGAGATCGCCATGCGTCTGCTCAGTGCCGAGGGGCAGATCCCTCTGCAGAACATGCGAAAGGGAAACCTCGACCCGCGGGACTGGACCACGGTCGCCGCGACCCGCGGACGCATCAACGACGCTCCGCTCTACATCGACGACAGCCCGAACATGACGCTGGTCGAGATCCGGGCGAAGTGCCGTCGACTCAAGCAGCGTGAGGGTCTGCGGATGGTCATCATCGACTACCTGCAGCTGATGACGTCAGGCAAGCGCGTCGAGTCGCGTCAGCAGGAGGTCTCGGAGTTCTCGCGAAGCCTCAAGCTCATCGCCAAGGAGCTGCAGGTTCCGGTCATCGCTCTGTCGCAACTGAACCGTGGTCCCGAGCAGCGCACCGACAAGAAGCCCGCGATCAGCGACCTGCGTGAGTCCGGCTCGATCGAGCAGGACGCCGACATGGTGATCCTGCTGCATCGCGACTCGGTCTACGACAAGGACGTGCGTCCGGGCGAGGCCGACCTGATCGTCGCCAAGCACCGTAACGGCCCGACCGCGACGATCACCGTGGCCTTCCAGGGCCACTACTCGCGCTTCCACGACATGGCACCGGGCGGCGACTTCAACTGAGTCGCGCTCCCTCGCAGGTCGGGGGAGGACGGGACGCCCCCACCACGGGGGAGGTAGCAGAAAGGGCGCCCCATCCGATGCCGCCGATGAGCGGCACCCCAGCTGTCGCGTTACAGCGCGACAGAGCTGTGACGCAAGCGTGACACCGGCCGAAGCGCCGCGCAAGACCTATTGTCGACCGGTATGCCGCCGCTACTCGCGAGGCGGGTTCAGCGGCAGCCACTCTTCGAGAGTCGTCTCGAAGATGTGCGCCCCGTCGACCGGGATGAGGGTGCGCTCCTCGATCTGCGCACCGTAGTACGGCGCAGCGTCATCACGCACGACCGTGCGAGGATCGCCGCGGAAGGCCAGGGCGCGGCGCGCGAACTCGTCCATGCCGAAGGCCTCCGGGCCTGCGATCTCGATGTCCCCGGTCGGCTCACCGGCCGCAGCACGGGCCACTGCCGTGGCGACATCCTCGGCGGCGATCGGCTGGATCAGCGCCCCGGGCAGCGTCACTGTGTCGCCGTCGGTCGAGATGTCGGCGATGCTTCCCACGAACTCGAAGAACTGCGTGGCGTGCACGAGGGAGTATCGGATCCCGGAGTCACGGATCAGCGTCTCCTGCGCGACCTTCGCCGCGAAGTAGGGGATGTTCTGCGGGCGGTTCGTGCCGACGATCGTGAGAGCGACGTGGTGGGTGACACCGGCCGCGGCCTCAGCGGCGAGCAGGTTGCGAGTCGACGTGGTGAAGAACTCCAGCACATCGTCGGGGGCGAACGAGGGGGAGTTCGACACGTCGACCACGGTGTGGGCTCCGACGAGAACCTCCGCGAGGCCCTCGCCGGTGAGCGAGTTCACGCCGGTGTTCGGCGATGCGGCGACGGCGTCGTGGCCGTGCTCCGTCAGCTTCGCGACGACCTTCGAGCCGATGAGGCCGGTGCCTCCGATGACGACGATCTCTGCCATGTCCAAACCTTTCTTCAGTGACGACGCCCGGGTGGCGTCTGCCAGGTATGACCGCTGAGTGCCCGAAGATGTGACGCCTCGGGTTCTCAGATGCTGGCGGGCGTCTTCACCCTCCAGTCGTGATACCTCGTCGGAGCGATCGTCGCGGTCATCTCCGGCAGCAGGTCGCGGGCGGCGAGATGCGCGCCGAAGTACGTTCCGAGCGGATCCGGGACGACCTCCCGATCGTCCTGTCTCGCCCGCAGGTCGAGTGCCGCGAGTTCCGTCAGGCTGAACACCTCGGGGCCGCCGAACTCGATCATCCCGACACGGGGTTCTCCGAGCGCTGCCGTTGCGACCGCGTTCGCGACGTCGTCGGCCGCCATCGGCTGCACGAGCACATCGGCGATGTGCGCGGCTCCCTCGCGCAGGGCGTGGTCGGTGATGCTGCGGATGAACTCGAAGAACTGCGTCGCATGCACGAGGGTGTACGGGCGACCGGATGCCGCGATGAGGCGTTCCTGCTGATGCTTGGCGATGAAGTATCCGCCCTGCGCGCGTGCGAGGCGGTCGGTGCCCACGACCGACAGGGCGACGTGATGGGAGACGCCCGCGGCTTCGCCGTAGGCGAGCAGGTTCATCGTCGAGGTGGAGAAGAACTCCTGCGCACCGGCCTCGTCGGTGTACGACGAGTTCGACACATCGACCACCGCGGATGCGCCGGCGAGAGCGTCGTCGAGCCCCTCGCCGGTGAATGAGTTCACCCCCGTGGCGCGGGACGCGACGACGACGTCGTGTCCCGCGCCCTTCAGGATGCGCGTGACGCGGGTGCCGATCAACCCCGTGCCGCCGATGACTGTGATCCTCATGTCGCTCCTCCGATCGAGTGATGCGGACGAGCCCGCATGTACCTGGTTGACCGGCCGGGAGACCAGGCTGTGACGGAATCGCCAGGATTCGTCACAGATCGCGTCGCTCTCCGGTCAGAACTGTGAGTGGGAGCGCCGACGGCGCGGAAAGGGGAGTGCGCATGCGGCGACCTCTGGTGCAGAGTGAAGACGTGACCGAGACACGTGACGAGCACAGCGGGTCGATCCGAGACCTCGGCACCGCGGTCTCGGTGTTCGCCGCCCAGCGTCGCCGACTGTTCGGCATCGCCTACCGGATGCTGGGCACCGTGGCCGACGCCGAGGACATCGTGCAGGAGACCTGGATCCGCTGGCAGAACACCGACCGGACCCAGGTGCAGGAACCCGCCGCTTTCCTCACGACCATCACGACGCGTCTGTCGATCAACGTTCTCCAGTCGGCTCGCGTGAAGCGGGAGACCTACATCGGGCCGTGGCTGCCTGAACCGGTCAACACCGACGACGATCCCTCGCTCGGCGCCGAGCGCGCCGAGGCGCTGCAGTTCGCGATCCTGCTGACGCTCGAGAAGCTCACCCCGACCGAGCGTGCGGCGTACATCCTCCGCGAGGCGTTCGACTATCCGTATCCCCGCATCGCCGAGATCATCTCGTCGAGTGCGGTGAGCGCTCGACAGCTGGTGAGCAGGGCTCGCGCGCACCTGGCCTCGGCGAAGCAGATCACCGTCGAGCCCTCGCATCAACGTCACCTGCTCGAGGCCTTCCTCGCCGCCGCGCGGAAGGGCGATGCCCGGGAGCTCGAGAAGCTCTTCGCCGCCGACGTCGTCAGCTACACCGACGGCAACGGGGTGAAGCTGGCGGCGCGGATCCCGGTGATCGGTCGTGGCCGCGTGGCGCAGTTCGTGGCTGCCTTCGCGCACCACTTCTGGACGGGCAAGTCGATCGGGTGGGTGGAGGTCAACGGTCAGCCCGCCGCGACGCTCGTCGAGAACGGTGAAGTCACCACGATGGTCACCGTCACGGCGTCCGACGAAGGGATCGAGCAGTTGCTCTGGGTGATGAGTCCCCAGAAGCTCGGACACATCACCGCGGTCGCGACATGACTCGCGGGCGGCATCCGGCTCGTCTGGGCCGGCGACCTCGGGATGCCTCCGAACCGATCGCTGTGGAAGAACTCCGGCTGGCGCTCGCCGCGGGCGACCGCGCCGGCATCCGCTCGATGCTGCACCCTGACGTGGTGATGATCATCGACAGCGGAGGTCGCATGCCGCAGTCGTCGACCGCCGTCGACGGGACCCACACGGCATCCGCGGAGCTGGCGGCACTGGTGGCGACCGGCCCCACGGTCTCGATCGCGTCGATCAACGGCTCCGCTGGACTCGTGCTGGAACGAGACGGCGCAGTCGTCGCGGCGGTGTCGGTCGAGAGCAGATCAGGGCTGCTCTCGCGCATCTGGGTCGTCTGCAACCCCGACAAGCTCACCCACTGGAACCGACGCCGCGACGGCTAGAGCGTGATGTCGGATGCCGAGGCGAGCGCCCGCCACTCGGTCGATCGGGCGCTGCGCCGGTCGAGCACATCGGCATCGAGCAGCGGGCCGACATCCAGCCCCGTCACCCGGATGATCTCGGTGATCGGAACCTGGAAGGTGCGGAATGCGCCGAGCGGCGGAACCGCGGAGAGACCGTCCGGTGACTCGACGAGCTCTGACTGATCGAGCACGAACCCGGCCGCTGACAGACCGTCGGGGCCCTGCCACGCCGCGATCTTCCAGAACAGAAGAGGGATGCGGATGCCGCGGTACGGCGGATCGTCGTCTCCCAGCACAGGGGCCGTGAACACCGAGATCCGCTGATCCGTCGTCTCGGCATACTCGAGCACGTGGTCTTCCAGACCGAGCCAGAGCTCTGCGGACTGATTGAAACCGGCGGCCTGCGGGGCGGCGTTCGGATAGAAGAACGTCGCCTCGGTCGCCGCCCGAGCGTCGTCGACATCACCCCAGCCGGGGTCGCGTCGGCGCACGAGGTGGCCGCGATCGAGGTCGTTGCGCGCATACACCTCGGGTCCGGTCTGCAGTGCTGCATCGACTCGGGGGTCGAGCTGCCAGTCCCCGGTGCGGGGCAGCTCGCGCAGCAGCGCCCCGTCGATGTTCACGCCCGTCACGGCGGCCAGGCGGCGCTCGCGGTCGAGCAGCACGCTGAAGTGGGGGTAGGTCAGCTCCGTCGCATCGCGGGCCGGCCCGGGCAGGGGCACTCGCGTCGGAAGGAAGTCGAGGTCGTATCCGTCTGCCATACCGACATACTGCCTGGTTCCACCGACATCGCCCCGGCCCCGCCGCACACGCGAACGCCCCCTCCGAAGCGAGCTCGGGAGGGGGCGTCCGCGGTCAGCGACTCACGGCGTGGGCATGCCGCCGTTGACGTTGAGCGTCTCGCCGGCGACGTAGCTCGACTCCGCGGAGGCGAGGAAGACGTAGGCGGGGGCGAGTTCTGCGGGCTGGCCCATGCGGCCGAGCGGGGTGTCCTCCCCGAACTCCGGGAGCTTCTCCTGCGGCTGTCCGTCGCTCGGCTGCAGCGGCGTCCAGATCGGTCCCGGTGCCACGGCGTTCACACGGATGCCCTTCGGCGCGAGCTGCTCGGCGAGGCCCTTCGTGAACGCGTTGATCGTGGCCTTGGTCGATGCGTAGTCGACGAGGATTCCCGACGGCGAGTAGGCCTGGATCGACGTGGTGTTGATGATGGTCGAGCCTGCCGGGAGGTGCGGCAGCGCGGCCTTCGTGATCCAGAACATCGCGTAGACGTTGGTCTTGAAGGTGTCGTCGAACTGCTCGTCGGTGATGTCGGTCAGCGACTCCTTGTAGATCTGCTTGCCGCCGTTGTTGACGAGGATGTCGAGGCCGCCGAGCGCACCGACCGCCTCCGAGACGAGCGTGCGGCAGTACTCGGGGTCACGGAGATCACCGGGGATCTGCGCCACGGTCGCGCCGGCGTCCCGGAGGATGCCGGCGATGCGTGCCGCATCCTCTTCCTCTTCGGGCAGGTACGAGAGCGCGACGTCCGCGCCCTCGCGTGCGAAGGCGATCGCAGTCGCCGCGCCGATGCCGGAGTCGCCGCCGGTGATGAGCGCCTTGCGCCCGGTCAGTCGGCCGGTGCCGCGGTAGCTCTCCTCACCGAGGTCGGCCTTCGGACCGAGGTCGGCATCGAGGCCGGGCTCCGGCATGTGCTGCTTCTCGGGTTCGATGTCGGAGTAGAGCTCGGCCGGGTTGGTGAAGGTGTACTGGTCGCGAGACATGGGGGTTCCTCTCGGTCGCTGGTCTGGGGGTATGGCTCCAGCGTGCGCCGACGTCGGAATGTCGGCCAGCACCTTGCGTCTCACGCCGAGGGTCGCTAGAGAGGCCGCCGAGAAGGGGTCGACCCGTGCGGACGCCGGGAGTAGCCTCGCCGCATGGCCCGACTCATCTACTCCATGATCACGTCGCTCGACGGATACGTCAGCGGGCCGGACGGCGGGTTCGACTGGGCGCTCGACGACGACCTGCACGACTTCATCAACAAGCAGTTCGCAGACGTCGGCACCTACCTCTACGGGCGGCGCATGTACGAGACCATGGTCTATTGGGAGACCGCTCATCTCGAACCCGATCAGCCGCAGGTCGGCATCGACTACGCGCGGGTGTGGCAGGCCGCGCAGAAGGTCGTCTTCTCGAAGACCCTCGCAGAGGTGTCGAGCGAGCGCACGCGGCTCGAGCGCACGTTCGATCCGGAGGTGATCGCGCGGTGGAAGGCTGAGTCCGACAGCGACTTCTCCGTCGACGGCCCCACTCTCGCCGCCGAGGCGATACGCGCGGGACTGGTCGACGAGTTCGGTCTCTTCATCGGACCGGCGATCGTCGGTGGTGGCAAGCCGTTCTTCCCCGACGGGGTGCACGTCGACCTGGAGCTCGCCGAGGATCGGCGCTTCGACAGCGGCGTGATGTTCCTCCGCTACACGACGCGGGAGTGACCGGAAGCGGCCCGCGTGATCAGGGGCGCACGCGAACGGTACGGCCCTCGAAGGTGACCAGATCGCCGTCATGCAGCTGGCGTCCGCGCCGTCGATCGACCTCGCCGTTGACCTTCACGAATCCGTCGATCACGACCTCCTTGGCGTCACCGCCCGAGTCGAGCAGTCCCGAGTACTTCAGGAACTGGCCGAGGCGGATCATCTCGCCGCCGATGGAGACATCGTCGATCGGACCGGAATTCGTCATGACTCCGATGGTATCCGGCGGTGCTCAGCTGCGAGCGAGCGCCGCGTTCACCGCGGATGCCGAGTACTCGCGCTCCACCACCATCGCCGCGAGCCCCACGGCTGTCGCCTTCTCGCCCAGTGTCGATTGGCTGATGCTCAGGTGCCGGGTCGCGCGGGGCAGGGATCGGGGATAGAGGGTCTCGCGGACTCCGGCCAGCAGCGGCGGCGATGCCAGCATCCCGCCGAGCACCACCTCCGAGGGGTTGAGGAGCGAGACGACCGTCGCGACGACCTCGCCGATCACCCGACCCGCCTCTTGAGTGAGTCGCGCGGCATCGGGGTCGCCGTCAGCGAGGTAGGTGCCGACATCCGAGGCTGACGAGGCGGGCTTGCCGAGCTGGGTGAGCGCCCTGGCCACTGCTCGGCCTGATGCCGCGGCCGCCAGACATCCGTGCGCTCCGCACTGGCACAGCAGGTCGTCGTGCCCGGCGATCTTCACATGGCCGATGTCGCCCGCCCCTCCGTCGGTGCCGCGGTATGCCCGGCCACCCAGCACGATGCCGGTTCCGATGCCCGACGAGACCTTGATGAAGCACAGGGACCGTGAATCGGGATGCGCTGCGCGCTGCTCACCCAGTGCGGCGGCGTCGGCGTCGTTCGAGACCAGCACGGGGACGCCGAGGGCGTCGTGCAGGTGATCGGGGATCGGGTAGGCGTCCCAGCCGGGCATGATCGGCGGCTGCGAGGGGCGCTCGGTGTCGGGGTCGACGGGACCGGGGATGCTGAGCGCGATCGCAGCCACATCCTCGCGGCGGATGCCGGCCTGCGACAGCAGTCGCTCGGCGTGCTCGGCGATCGCGTTGAGGGTCGCGTCGGGTCCGTCGGCGACGGCGACCTCGATGCGCTCCTCGGCGGTCACGCGTCCGGCGAGATCGGTCAGGGCGACGGTGGTGTGCGTGGTGTCGACGTTGGCGGCGATGACGTGCGCGTGAGCGGTGTTGAACTCGAGGCGCCGTGACGGTCGACCCGAGGTGACCTTCTCGGTTCCCGACTCGATGATGAGTCCCGCCTCGAGAAGCGCGTCGATGCGCGTGGCGACGGTCATCCGCGACATCCCGGTGACGTCGAGCACATCGCCGCGCGTGAAGGCGCGGCGCTCTCTGATGAGATCGAGGACTTCCCCGGGACCGGACATCGAACCTCCTGACGACGGGTTCAGCTTAATGCTTGACAGCTAGGCGACTTATGTCTAGCTTTTAGTCTTAATGGGAGTCGACCCGACGGCTCAGTCCTGCATTTCCAGCGCAAGGAGGCGCATAGTGAATACCCGTGCGACAGCAGCAGCATTGGCCGCGGTGTGCGTGACGGCGCTCGCCCTCACCGGATGCACGAGCTCCGGCGACGACGACGGCGGCGATGCCGGCATCACCTTCTGGCTGCAGGAGGACCTTCCCGATCGGGTGGCCGCCACACAGGAGATCGTCGACGCGTTCACCGACGAGACCGGCATCGAGGTCGAGGTCGTCTCGGTCGCGGAAGACCAGTTCGCCCAGCTCATCACCTCGTCTGCCGCGGCCGGCGACCTGCCCGACGTGATCGGCGGGATCTCGCTGCCTCAGGTGCGCACGCTGTCGGCCAACGAGTTCGTCGACACGGATGCCGTCGCGGCGACGATCGACGCGCTCGACGCGTCGACGTTCTCCGAGAACGCGCTCGCCCTGACCTCCGACGGCGACACCAGCCTGGCGATCCCGAGTGAGTCGTGGACCCAGATGCTCTTCTACCGCACCGACCTCTTCGAGGCCGCGGGCCTGGACGTCCCCGACTCGTACGGATCGATCCTCGAGGCCGCGAAGACCCTCGACTCGCCCGAGGTCGCCGGTTTCGTCGGCGCCACCGCCCCGGGCGACGCCTTCACCGAGCAGACCTTCGAGCAGATCGCGCTCGGCAACGGATGCGAGCTGGTCAACGAAGACGGTGACGTCGAGCTCGACTCGGATGCCTGTGTCAGCGCGTTCGAGTTCTATGGCGAGCTGACCCGCGACTACTCGGTGCCGGGTGCGCAGGACGTCGACACGACCCGCGCCACGTACTTCGCGGGCGACGCGGCCATGTTCATCTGGTCGAGCTTCGTGCTCGACGAGCTGGCAGGCCTGCGTGAGGATGCGAAGCCATCGTGCCCCGAGTGCCTCGCCGACCCGGCCTTCCTCGCGGCGAACACCGGCGTGGTCACGTCGATCGCCGGACCCGACTCCGATGCCGCGGCGCAGTTCGGCGAGATCACCTCGTGGACCATCACCGAGGGAGCGAACACCGACGCGTCGCAGTCGTTCGTCGAGTACATGATGAGCGATGGCTACGAGCCCTGGATCGCGATCGCGCCCGAGGGCAAGGTTCCCGTCCGCACCGGCACCCCCGAGGATCCGACGATGTTCTCCGACATGTGGGCGACGCTTCCAGCCGGAGTCGACACCAAGGCTCCTCTGTCCGACTTCTACGCACCCGAGGTCCTCGATGCTGTGGCCGCAGGGCCGGAGGATCTCGCCCGCTGGGGCATCACCCAGGGCCAGGGCTCGCTGCTCGGCGCGCTGCAGGGCGAGCTTCCGGTCGCGACGGCGGTGAGCGATGTCGCCCAGGGCGGTGACCCGGCTGACGCCGCGTCGACCGCCGCCGAGACCGTGCGCTCGATCGCAGAGTCGCTGAAGTGAGCAGAGTCGTCGAGGGGTCCGGGCTCGGGGCACAGCGCCCCGAGCCCGGCACCACGCCGCCGAGACCGACCGGCGCGGTGAAGCCGCGGCGCGGGTCGAGGCACAGTCGGGAGGAGAACCGGGCGGGGCTGCTGCTCATCTCGCCGACCTTCATCATCATCCTGGTCGCCGTCTTCCTGCCGATCATCTGGGCGATCTCCCTCGCGTTCCAGGACGTCCGCCTGATCAACATCCGCGGCACCGGGATCATCGGCGACTACACCCTCGACAACTTCATCGACGTGCTGACGTCGCCCGGCTTCTTCAGCGCGCTGTGGACCACGGTCGTCTACGCCGTGTGCGGCACGGCGCTCGCGATCGGCATCGGCCTCGCCGCCGCCCTCGCCCTGCGCAAGCCGTTCCGCGGGCGCGGCCTCGTGCGCGCCTCGCTGCTGTTGCCGTACGTCGCCCCGGTCGTGGCCGCGACGTTCGTGTGGTCGACGATGCTCAACCCGCAGTTCGGCATCGTGAACTGGTTCGGCACCACCGTGCTCGGATGGGAGGAGGCGATCGCGTTCCTCTCGGACCGCGCCCTGCCCGTGAGCATCTTCGGGTGGGAGGTCGAGCTGCCGATGGCGCTGATCACCGTCATCCTGTTCGAAGCCTGGCGATCCTTCCCGTTCGCCTTCCTCTTCCTCACGGCCCGACTCGAGGCGGTCCCGGCCGTGCTCGACGAGGCGGCCAGGGTCGACGGCGCGACCCCCACGCAGCGCTTCCGGCACATTCTTCTTCCGCAGCTGCTGCCGACGATCGCAGTGCTCTGCGTGCTGCGCTTCATCTGGACGTTCAACAACTTCGACGACATCTACCTGCTGACGGGTGGCGGAGCCGGCACCGAGGTCGTCTCGGTGCGGGTGTTCGACCTGCTCACCGCTCGCGGTGACATCGGCGCCGCCGCCGCTCAGGCCCTGGTGCTCGCGGCCATTCTCGCCGTGCTCGTCGGCGTCTATCTGAAGATCTTCGGCCGACAGGAGGAGCAGGCATGAGTGCGACGACCGACGCCGTCACCGAGGCCCGGCCCGCCAGACGCGGATTCGACCGCGACGGCTTCGAGAACGCCCTCTTCCGCATCCTCCGCCCGATCGTCATCGTGCTGCTGGTGCTCGCCGCCGTCGTGCCGTTCTACTACATGGTGCTGCTCAGCTTCCGCTCGCTCGACTCGCTGCTGCAGAACCCGGGCGCGCTGTGGATCACGATCGAGGAGCTCGACTTCTCGACCTACCTCGACGTGCTGGCGCCCGTGGACGCCGGCGGGCAGGGCTTCATCGTCTTCATGCGCAACTCACTGCTGGTCGCTCTCGCGACGGTCGTGCTCACGCTCCTGGTGTCGATTCCCGGTTCGTATGCCGTCAGCCGACTGGCCTTCTTCGGTCGCCGTCAGGTGTCCGGCCTGTTCCTCGCGGTGTACTTCTTCCCTGCGATCCTGCTGGCGGTGCCGCTGTTCGTGTTCTTCACGCAGATCGGGCTGCGCGGCTCGCTCGTCGGACTGCTCATCGTCTACGTGTCACAGGTCGCGGCGGTGTCGATCTACACGCTGCGCAACTACTTCGCCACGATCCCGGTCTCGCTCGAGGAGGCTGCGGCACTCGACGGGTGCACCCGGTTCCAGATCATGCGCCGGGTCAGCATCCCGCTCGCCATGCCCGCGATCGTGTCGAACGGACTGTTCATCTTCATGATCGCCTGGAACGAGTTCCTCTTCGCTCTGCTGTTCCTCGTCGAGAAGCGCGATTCGTGGACCGTCTCGCTGGGCCTCTCCCAGCTCTCCGGCAGCATCGAGGTTCCCACCACGGTGCTCATGGCCGGTTCCGTGATCCTGACCCTGCCCATCATCATCCTCTTCTTCGCCTCCGAGCGGCTCCTCGTCGGAGGCCTCACCGCCGGTGCGGAGAAGGGCTGAGTCCCCGCTGGAAAGAAGGCCCCCCGTGCCCCACGTCGTGCAGTTCTCCGCCGTCCGAGAGGTCGAGCTGGTCGAGATCGCGCCGCAGCCGCTGACATCCGGAAGCGTGCGGATCTCCACCTGGTACTCGGGCATCTCAGCCGGCACCGAGCTCACCGCCTACCGCGGCACCAACCCGTATCTCACCTCCACGTGGGACGCCGACCGACGGCTCTTCGTGCCGGGTGAGCCCAGCTTCGGCTACCCGGTCTCGGGCTGGGGCTACTCCGAGGTCGGCGAGGTGACCGAGGTCGCGGACGACGTGAGCGGAGTGCGGGTCGGAGACGTGGTGCACGGCATCTGGGGACACCGCAGTGACGCCGTCGTGCCGGCATCCGCGGTCGTGGGGCGGCTCGTGCCCGACGGCGCCGATCCCGTGCTGGGGACTTTCGCGCGGGTGGGAGCGATCGCTCTGAATGCCGTGCTCGCCGCCGACGTGCGGCTCGGCGAGCAGGTCGCGGTGTTCGGACAGGGCGTGATCGGCCTGCTCGCGACTCGCCTCGCCACCCTCGCAGGCGGTCGGGTCACGGCGGTCGACACCCTCGCGACCCGGCTGGCGATGGCCGAGGTCTTCGGCGCACGCCACACGGTCGACGCGTTGCGGGAGGGTGGCGCCGGAGAGTCGATCCGCGAGATCACGGGCGGCGGGGCCGACAGTGCGATCGAGCTGTCCGGCACGGATCGCGCCCTGCACGAGGCGATCCGAGCGGTGAGGCCCGAGGGGCTCGTCGCCGCTTCCGGCTTCTATCAGGGTGGAGCTGCCCACCTGCGCCTGGGGGAGGAGTTCCACCACAACCGCGTGCGGATCGTCGCCAGCCAGATCTCTGGAGTGCCTGTCGCGCTCGGCGGCCGATGGGACCAGGCTCGTCTCGTGCGCACCGTCATGGCGCTCATCTTCGACGGATCGGTGGATGCCGGGGCGCTCGTGTCCGACATCGTGCCGTCGGCCGATGTCGCCGCGGTCTTCGACAGGCTCGACGCAGGCGACCCCGACATCATGCAGGCCCTGCTCCGCTTCGACGCCGCCCCCGAGCGTCTCCGGTGAGCGGCATCCCCGACCATCGCCCGCTCGTCCCGGACCGGCGTCGCGCGATCGGCATCGTCGGCGCGGGGGCGATCGCCCGCAGCGCCCACCTTCCGGCATACGGCGCGTGGGGCCTCCCTGTCGTGGCCGTGACGTCGCGGACTCGCGGTGACGCCGAAGCGCTCGCCGCGGACTTCGGCATCGAGACCGTCCACGAGTCCGTCGAGGCGCTGCTCGCGGATCCCCGTGTCGACATCGTCGATCTGGCGACCGGGCCGACCGGTCGCGTCGAGCTGATCGCCGCGGCAGTGGCAGCGGGCAAGCACGTCCTCGCCCAGAAGCCGCTCATCAGCGACCCCGCTGATCTGCCGCGTCTGCGCGAGGTGCTCGCTGATGCGCGTGAACGGGGGATCCGCGTGGCGGTGAATCAGAATGCGCGGTGGGCTCCGGCCTGGCGCCTCGCGTCTCTGCTGATCCGTGACGCCCGGATCGGAGAAGTGGTGGGGGTCACGCATCTGCACGACAAGCCGCTGCCGCCACTCGAGGGCACGCCGTTCGACGACGTGCCGCACATGCTCCTGAACGACTACCTCGTGCACTGGGTCGACATCACCCGCTGCTGGCTCGAAGGATCCCGGGTGGTCGAGATCGCGGCCCGCGACCACCGCGTTCCCGGCCAGCCCGCCGCCGCCCGGAACCCGTGGGGGGCAGACCTGCGGATGCAGACGTCGACGGGGGCGAGCGCATCGATCCGCATCGTGGGCAACGCGCGGACAGACGCCGGCGGGTGCCCGTTCTGGATCCACGGGACCGAAGGGACCCTCCGCGGCAGCATCCTGCTCGGCTCCGACCGGCTGGTGCTCGAGCGCGACGGGGAGAGCACCGAGTTCGACCTCGACGGCCAGTGGTTCACCGACGGATTCGCCGGCGCGATGGGCGAGCTGCAGTGCGCGATCGACGAGGAGCGCGAACCCGAGAACTCGGCCGAGCACGTCCTCGCCACGGTGCGCGCGACCTTCGCCGCCGTCGAATCCGCTGAACTCGACGGCGCACCCGTGCGCCCCCACGACCTCGAACTGACGACAGCCCTCGCCGGGCGGAGTGGAGCAGCGTGAGCGTCCTCGATGAGATCCCCGTCGGGCCCGACGCCCGGGTGTACGCGGAGGGCTGGCAGAGCTGGAGCCCGACCACGTGGCACGGCCAGGGCGACCCGATCCTCCGGCCGGCCGAGCCGTGGCAGCACGCCATGCGCTTCCGGCCGGGAACCGAGGTGGCGACGGATGCCGTTCAGGGCGAAGGGCTGCTCGTCGTCGATCCGGGCGACGGTGCTCCCGCTCGGGTCTTCGGCACGCTCGACGCCCGCCGCGAGGTGCCCACACTGCGCGCCCGCTGGCACGGCGACCGGGTGATCGTGGACGCGATCGGCGATGTCGCCGACGTCTCGTCGTGGACTCCGGATGCCGGTGGCGACGACACGGGCCCCTCTGCGCTCGCCGCGTTCGGTGACCGCTTCGGCGCAGCCGCCGGTGCCCGGACCGCCGCTCGGTCACCTCGCGTGTGGTGCACCTGGTACCAGTACTTCGAAGACGTGCGGGCTGCTGACGTGATCGAGAACCTTCGGGCGATCGACGATCGAGGGCTCGACGTCGACGTGGTGCAGATCGATGACGGCTGGAGCCTCGGCACCGGCGAGTGGACCGCGCCGCACCCCCGATTCGGGTCACTCGCCTCCGCGGTCGATGCGATCCGCGAGACCGGGCGCCGCGCGGGCATCTGGGCCGCGCCTTTCTCGGTCGGCGCCGGCTCGACCGTCGCCCGGGAGCACCCCGAGTGGCTCGTCGGCGACGCGGGGCGCAACTGGGGCGACGACCTCCGTGGGCTCGACCTGACGCATCCGGGACTGCGCGAATACCTGGCCACCGTGTTCGGCGACATCCGCGATCTCGGGATCGACTACGTCAAGCTCGACTTCCTCTACTCCGGGGCGATCCCGGGGGCACGGTGGGATGCCGACGCCACGCCGATCTCGGCCTACCGCTCAGGGCTCGAGCTCATCCGCGAGGTGCTCGGCGACGACGCCTTCATGCTCGGGTGCGGTGCTCCGATCCTCCCGAGCGTCGGACTCGTCGACGCGATGCGGGTCTCGGGAGACACCTTCCACGAGGGTGGTGAGGACGGCTCGCAGGGACTCCGCGGGCGGATGTCGCTCGAGGCCAGGTCGTGGCAGCACGGCCGGTTCTGGGTCAACGACCCCGACTGCCTCGTCGCGCGACCGGAATTCGCCCTCCGAGACGAGTGGGCTGAGGTGGTTCTCGCGGCGCCCGGGATCCGAGGGTTCTCCGATCGCATCGACGGTCTCGATGCACGCGGCATGCACCTCGTCCGCGAGCTTCTGAAGGAGTCGGTGGCATGAAGACCAAGATCCAGCTCGAGCAGCGCCTGGCCCCCCTGATCGCGCAGCTCTATCCGGATGCCGCGCCCGAGGTGCTCGCGGCGCTGCTCGAGCTCGCTGAGACCTGGCGTGACCGCCTGTCGCCGGCCGCGAAGGCGCGTCCGGATCAGAGCACCGCCTACCTGATCACCTACGGCGACTCGTTCCGGCGGGCCGGCGAGGCGCCGCTGCACACCCTCGCGGGAGTGCTGCGGGAGCACATCGGTGACGTCATCAGCGATGTCCACCTGCTGCCCATCTACCCCTGGACCTCGGACGACGGCTTCGGCGTGCTGGATCACCGTGAGGTGAACCCGGCGCTGGGCACGTGGGATGACGTCGCCGACCTGCGTGAGGAGTACGCCCTCGCCCTCGACTTCGTCGCCAACCACATCTCGAGCTCGTCGCACTGGTTCCGCCGCTGGCTCGAGCGGGACGAGCGGTTCGCCGGGTACTTCCTCGATCCCGCTCCCGACTTCGACGTCTCGCACGTCGTGCGTCCGCGCACCACCCCGCTCGTCCACGAGTACACGCGGCCCGACGGCTCGACGGCCCGTGCCTGGACGACCTTCGGGGACGACCAGATCGACGTCGACCCGAGCACGCCCGCGGTGCTGCTCGACCTCACCGACATCCTGCTCGGCTACCTCGCTCACGGGGCGACGACCGTGCGCCTCGACGCGATCGGCTACCTCTGGAAGGAGTCGGGCACCACCTGCATCCACCTGCCGCAGACTCACGCGATCATCCGCATCTGGCGCGCACTGGTCGACGAGCTCGCACCGGGCACGATGCTGCTCACCGAGACCAACGTCCCCCACGCCGACAACATCACCTACTTCGGCGACGGTGGTGACGAGGCGAACATGGTCTACCAGTTCGCTCTACCGCCACTGGTGCTGCACGCGTTCGTGACCGGACGGGCGACGGCGCTCGCCGCCTGGGCGAGCAGGGTGGGACCGGTGAGCGACACCGCGACCTGGTTCAACTTCCTGGCCAGTCACGACGGCATCGGACTGCGCCCCACGCAAGGACTGCTGACCGACGACGATCGTGCCCTGCTCGTGGAGCGCACCCTGGCCCGCGGTGGCCGGGTCTCGATGGCACGCCGCCCCGACGGGAGCGAGGGGGTCTACGAGCTGAACACGAACTACCTCGAGGCACTCGTCGATCCGCAGGACCCCGACCCCGACGCATCGGCTGTGACCCGCGGCCTCGCGGCGCACGCGATCCTGCTGTCGGTGGTCGGAGTGCCCGCGATCTACCATCACTCGCTCTTCGGGTCCGAGCAGGACCACGCGGGAGTGCAGGAGAGCGACATCGCGCGTCGCATCAACCGCGAGGTGCTCGACGCCGACCGTCTGCGCGAGGAGCTGCAGGTCTCGGACCGTCGAGCGGGCATGCTCGACGGCGTGCAGGCGATGCTGGCGGTACGACGCGAGATCGCCGCGTTCTCTCCGTTCGCGTCGCAGCACATCGAGTCGCTCGACGACCGCGTGCTCGTGATCCGTCGGGCGGCCGGCACCCCGGATGAGGTGACGGCGGTCGTGAACGTCAGCGACGCGACGGTCGATCTGCCGTCGGTGAGCGGCACGGATCTGCTCACCGGCGCGCGTCACGAGCGGCTTCGCATCCCACCCTTCGGATACGTCTGGCTCGCGGTCAGCCCAGCGCCTTCTGAATCCGCACGCTGAGGCGGTCGGCGGCCCTGGTGGTCAGCGACCGGCGGCTCGCCGTCCGCCGGGTCGTCGTCTGCAGCGCGATCCTCACATCCGATCCGCCGGTCGTCAGGGGAGTCGTCACGATCGTCACGTCGGCCGGTGCCTCGAACAGCGACCCGCGGGTGCTGAACGCGACCGAACGGCTGTCGAAGTATCGCCGCTCGACGTGCTTCAGGTCGGTAACGAGGTGCTGCAGTGCCTGCACGACGGAGTCCGCTCGAGCGGGTGTGTAGAAGTAGGTGTGCGCCGTGACTGGCATGGATCCCCCCGGTGTCCGCAACGTCGGCGCGCGATGGCGACCGAACTCACTGAGAGAGACCCGACGAGTGACGGATCATGACGCTACGCGGGGAATCGCCTGCGGGAGCCGGGTTCCGCTGCCGGGACGTCTGGCTGAAACCGCGTCGAGCCGCCGACCCCATAGGGCCGGCGGCTCGAAGAACGACGAGGGCGATCAGTCGTCGATGTCGGTGCCGACGACCGCGTAGTCGGCGCTGAAGTCGATGTCGATCGAGCGGCGGTCGCTGGTGAGCACCGACGCGTCGTAGGGGCTGACCTCGTCGTTGTCGGCGTCGAGGTCGGTGATCATCCCGTCGGCCTCGGTCAGTGCGGCATCCACGAGGGCACGGATCGCGGCCTCGTCGAGGGTGTGGGTCGGAGCCGTGTCGTCGTCCTCCTGCTCGGTCGAGATCACGGTGGCGGCGAGGTCGACATCCACTCGCACCTCGGTCTCGCTGCCGTTCGCGGCGGTCAGCTGGACCTCCCAGGTGCCGTCGCGCTTCGCGTCGATCGAGGTGACGTCGCCCTCGGCGGCTCCGCGGGCGGCATCCGCGATGTCCACGAGCTCGTCGGCCGAGTCCGTGCCGATCCCGGTCACGGGGCCGCCGCCCTGCGGAGAGCCCTGATCGTCGCTGTCGCTGTCGCTGTCGTCACGGTTATCGCCGGGCTGTCCACCGCGGTCTCCGTCGTCGTCGCGGGGTCCGTCCGAGACCGAGGGGCGGTCGTCGTCGTCGCCGATGTCGTCCCCGATGGCTGCTCCGACGGCCACGCCTCCACCGGCGAGGATCAGGGCAGCGGCGACTCCGCCGCCGATCAGCAGAGCGCGCTTGCGACCGCGCTTCGCGGGAGCTGCGGACGCGGATGCCGGGGCGGCGTTCTCAGCCGCGAGCGGCGCGACGGGAACGGTCTCACCATCGTGGGACGGCGTCGCGGTGGGCGCGGGGGGTGCGGGCGGCGCTGGGGGAGTCGCGTTCGTCGGGAGGTTCTCGGGCGTCTGGTCGGGGGTCGGGTTCTTGTCGTTCATGTCTCGATGCTCTCGCGGCAGTGCTGAAGCCACCCTGAAGCGTCCTGAAGGCGTCTTCAGGAAGCAGGGGCGTCTCGGCCGCAGTGACACGTACCACCTGCAGGATCCGGGCACGGATGCAGGATGAGACATGGATCCTGTTCCCGCATCCGTGCTCGGGTCCTGCAGACGGCCCGGATGCTGAGGTGCCAGGTCCTGCAGACGGCCCGGATGCTGTGGCTCCAGGTGCTGCAGACGGCCCGGATGCTGAGGTGCCAGGTCCTGGAGACGGCCCGGATGCTGAGGCGTCAGGTCCTGCGGACGGCCCGGATGCCGAGAGAGTGTCAGTCCGAGAGGGGCAGGCCCACGACGAAGCGCGCGCCGCCCCAACGGGAGGCGTCGACCGAGACGGTGCCGCCGCCGGCCACGGCGATGCCCTGCACGATCGCGAGGCCGAGACCGCTGCCTCCGGCATCCCGGCTGCGCGCCTCGTCGAGCCGCACGAACCGTTCGAAGATGCGCTCGCGCTCGTCGGGCGGCACGCCGGAGCCGTCGTCCTCGACGGTCACGAACACCCACGAATCCTGCGGGATCACGCTGATGGCCACGCGAGCCGCACTGTGCCGGACGGCGTTGTCGGCGAGGTTGCGCAGCAGCTGACCGAGCAGGCGGGGGTCTCCGGTGACACGGGCCGCACGGATGCCGGAGCCGTCGACCTCGACGCCGCGAGACCTCAGCCGCCTCACCTCAGCGAGCGCGAGGTCGTCGAGATCGATCGCCTCGTCGTGCGTGCCGCCGCCCTCGTCGAGCCGGGCGAGCAGCAGCAGCGATTCGACGATGCCCTGGAGCCGGAGTCCTTCATCGGACACGACCTCCGCGAGCTCGCCGATGCTCGTGGTGGCCGGGTGGGCCTGCGCGAGCTCGGCGTGCTGTCGGATCGTCGCGAGCGGGGAGCGCAGCTCGTGCGACGCATCGGAGACGAAACGGCGCTGCGCCGTCGCCGAGGCGTCGAGGCGATCCAGCATCCGGTTCATGGTGGTCGCGAGCGCCGCGATCTCGTCCGATGACGGCGGCACCTCGACGCGCCGATGCAGGTGCTCGGCGGTGATCCCGTCGACCTCTTCGCGGATGCGGGTGACCGGTCGGAGGGCCCGCCCGACGACCAGCCACGTGGTCACGGCGACGAGCAGCAGCAGCAGCGGCACGGCCACCGCGAGCAGCAGCGCGACCGTCGACAGCGTCTCGACCCCGTCTTCGATCGACACCGCCAGCACGAGGGTGTCGTCGTCCTCGATGCCGTCGGAGACCACGAGCATGGGCTCGCCGCCGATCGTCAGGGTCTGCGCGCCGTCGGAGACGGGCAGAGCGGTCGACCCCAGTTCGTCGCGCGCATCCTCACTGGCGGCGCGCACCGATCCGTCGCCGCCGATGATCTGCACGATCTCGTCGTCGAGGGTGTCGATCCCGCGTTCGCCGCCTGGTCCGCCGCCGGGGCCGTCGAAGCGATCGGCGAGTTCGTCGAGGCGCTGCTCGGCGGCACGCTCCGCGCTCGCGTGGATGCTGGAGCTCAGGATGCCGTAGAACGAGAACGCCCCGATGAGCAGGGCGACGGCCACGACGAGCGTCGCGCCGAGGGTCGTCCGGGCGCGCACCGATCGGAATGAGCGCCTAGCCACCGTCGGCCGCCAATCGGTAGCCGGCACCGCGGATCGTCTCTATCGCCTCGCGTCCGAAGGGCTTGTCGAGCTTGCGGCGCAGGTGTCCGACGTAGACCTCGACGATGTTGGGGTCGCCGTCGAAGTCGTCGTCCCATACGCCGTCGATCAGCTCGCGCTTCGAGAGCACCTGACCTCGATGACGCATCAGGTGCTCGAGCACGGCGAATTCGCGGGCGGTCAGCGTGACCGGGGTCTCGCCCCGCCAGACATGGTGCGACGAGGGGTCGAGCTTCAGGTCTCCGGCTTCGAGGACGGCCGGGCGGGCCACGGCTCCCCGGCGCACGAGGGCGCGGATGCGGGCGACGAGGATCGCGAAGGAGAACGGCTTCGTCACATAGTCGTCGGCGCCGGTCTCGAGGGCCTCCACCTGATCCCACTCGCCGTCCTTGGCGGTGAGCATCAGCACGGGCGTCCAGTTCTCCTCGGCGCGCAGGGCCTCGCACACCTTCCAGCCGCTCATGCCGGGCATCATGAGGTCGAGCACGATCGCGTCGTATCGGTTCTCGCGCGCACGCCAGAGCCCGTCGACGCCGTTGTTCGCCACGTCGACCGCGAAGCCCTCGGCCTCGAGTCCCCGGCGTACGGCGTCGGCCAACCGCAGCTCGTCGTCAACCACCAGGATCCGCATTCCTCCAGTGTGGCGGGCGCACGCTGAATCCGGGCTGAAGCGCGGTCGTCGCGCCTCATCGCCGCATCCGGCCTGCACCCCGGGGCGTTGTCGCAGTGAGCGGAGGCGCACACGGAATGACCATTGGCCACTGAGCTCCCGTGTGGTTGCATGAGGGAATGACCGGACTCCGGGGGGACAGGTCGAGAGGTGCACGGCTGCTTCTCGTCGTTGCGACGACCATGATGCTCGCAGGGTGCGCGACGGCCACCGCCGGCCCGCCTGGCGCATCGCCGTCTGCATCTCCGAGTCCCACTCCCACGGCAGCGTGCCCGCAGATCGAAGGCGTCGATCTGCCTCCGGACTGCGCGCCCTACGACCCCGACGACGCGATGGCGCAGAACGAGCGCTACCGCGATCGCGTCGACCTCTCGGAGGAGAGCCGAGCCGCCGCCGAGAAACCGGCGAACGACATCCGCGCCGGCCTCGAGTCGCTCCGCACTTCCGGCGGCCTGTCGGTCGCGGCTGTGGAGGAGGTCTTCGCCGACGCCGGCCTCGCCTACGTCCAGACGCTGGGAGACGAGCGGGCCGTGGCCTTCGGTGCAGCTGCTCCCGAAGGCGGATGCATCTTCGGCGAGGTCTCGGCCGACGTGCTCACGGTCGAGATCGGCGGCGTCATCATGGACGGCGGATGCCTGCCGGCAGTCGGGCACTGACCGACGGGTTGAGATCAGGCGTCGGTGCGGAACCCCGCGGCCTTGTGGGTGCCGTCGCAGAACGGCTTGATCGTCGAGAGGCCGCAGCGGCACAGCGCCACCGTGCGGCGCGTGACCTCGATCGGCTCGCCGTCGGATGACTCCAGCACCGCCGCGCCCCGCACGAGCAGCGGTCCGTCGGGGTAGGCGGTGATGGTGACGGCATCCTCGCGCGCGCTCATCGTGCGTCCCTCGGCCGCAGCGAGGATTCTCCGCGCGTCCACGAGTCGAGCATGTGGCCCGCTGCCCAGCCGTCCACGGTCAGGCAGGCGGCCGCGCCGAACATGATGTCGGGCAGCAGCTCGGGGTGATCCTCGGCCAACCCGCCGGCGAGGTCACGCGCCGCGATCTGCTCATGCACGGCATCCGCTTCGACGTGCTCGTCGAAGTAGTCGGTCACGTCCTCACCGAACCCGAGGCGCCGCAGGCCGTCGGCGTACAGGCGGTTGGGGATCGACGAGGTCATCTCGAACGCGGCGAGGTGTCCGACGATGGCGCCGAGGAGGCGCCGGTTGACGCCGAACATCGACATCGAGTTCAGCGAGGCGAGCGTGATGGCCGGTACGTCGTCGACGTATCCGCCGTAGGTGTCGTCGAGTCCGGCGCCGCGCATCGCGCGAGCGAAGATCGTCGCGTGCACGCGGTCGGGCCGCCCGCCGCCGTACTCGTCGGACTGGATCTCGACGAGCGCCGCCTTCGCACGCCCGTGCAGGCGCGGGATCGCCCACGAGTGCGGGTCGGCCTCGCGCAGCGTGTAGATCGAGCGCTGCATGAAGAACTCGTGCATCTGCTCTTCCGTCGCCTTCTTCGCGACGTAGCGCGACAGGCTGGGACCCGTGTCGGCCTCGGCGAGGGCGAAGAGGGCCCGCCCGACGGCATCGACGGTCGGCTCGGGGAGTTCGGGCATCGGGACAGTCGCCCGCAGTGCCCGCTCGAACGCGTGCTCGAGGATTCCCCGTGTCGCGATCAACGCCGGATCCCACTCGAGGGCGGGGTCGAGCTCGGGAAGCGACCCGTACGACGAGGCGTAGAGCACGAAGAGCGCGAGCTGGATGTCGTCGTCGCGCACGACGTCATCGGTCGAAGCGAGCGCAGCCTCGGCCCTGGCACCGAGATCGTCGGCGTCTTCGCCGGTCAGTCGGCGGATGACGGCGTCGCTGAGGGGACCTCTCGCGGTGATGCCGTGAACGGCGGACGAAGTGAGTGCTGGCGCAGACATGGAGATGCTCCCAAGAGTCGGATGCTTGCAGTCTCACCCCGGTGATCAGCGCACGGGAAGGGGATTGACGGCGACGCATCGGATGCGGAAGGGCGGATGCCGCAGCGTCCGGATCTGTGACGTCGCCGCGCCGCCTAGGCTGGAACCATGAACAAGAACTCGCTCTGGACCATCGTCGGCGTCGTCCTCGCCGTGGTGATCGCCTGGTGGATCGTCAGCGCGCTGTTCTCGATCCTGTGGTTCATCGCCAAGCTGGCGATCGTGCTCGTCGTCGCGGTCGTGGTGTTCCTCGTGCTGCGCGGGCTCTTCACCTCGAAGGCCGACTGACCGCGCCCGACCGAAGGTCGCTGAGGGTCAGGCGACCGGGACGTTCGCCCCGATCCGATACCTCGCGGCGCGGTGCGTGTCCTGCACGCGGTCGCCCTTGCCCTGCAGCTTGTTGCGGAGGGTGCCCGGCGTGTACTCCTCGGGGTAGACGCCGCGTTCGCGCAGCACCGGGATGACGTGCTCGATGACGTCCTGCCAGGTGCCGGGAGTGACCGCGTAGGCGAGGTTGAAGCCATCGATGTCGGTCTCCTCCACCCACGACTGCAGCTCGTCGGCGATCTCGACGCCCGAGCCGACGATGGTCGGGCCGAGGCCGCCGATCGCGTTGTGGCGTCCGAAGTCGCCGACGGTCCACTCGCGTCCGAGGTCGGCCTCCTCCTTCAGGTGCTGCAGCACCGACTGGATGGCGTTCGACTCGACGTTGCCGACGGGCTCGTCCTCGGCGTACTGCGAGAGGTCGACGCCCATCCAGCCCGACATGAACGTCAGCGCGCCCTCGGGGCTCGCATACGAGAGGTACTCGGCGTGCTTCGCCGCGGCATCCTCGCTCGTCGCCCCGGTGATGACCGTGAGCAGCGTGTAGATCTTCGCGTCGTATCGGTCGCGGCCCGCCTCTTCGAGTGCGTCGCGGATGCGCTTCACGGTGCCGGCGAGCACCTCCTTCGACGGGGCGGCGACGAAGATCGCCTCGGCGTTCTCCGACGCGAAGCGCACGCCGCGGGGGCTCGCTCCGGCCTGGTAGATGACCGGCGTGCGCTGCGGTGACGGCTCGGAGATGTGGATGCCGGGAACGCTGAAGTGCTTCCCCTCGTGGCCGATGGGGTGCACCTTCGACGGGTCGGTGAAGATGCCGCGCTCACGGTCCTCGACGACCGCGTCGTCTTCCCACGACCCCTCCCAGAGCTTGTAGAGCACCTCGACGTATTCATCGGCATGGTCGTAGCGGTCGTCGTGCGCGAGCTGGTCCTCCTGGCCCATGTTGCGCGCGGCGCTGGGCAGGTAGCCGGTGACGACGTTCCAGCCGACACGTCCGTTGGTCAGGTGGTCGAGGGTGCTCAGACGGCGCGCGAACGGGTACGGGTGCTCGAAGGCGGTGCCGGCGGTGATGCCGAATCCGAGGTGCTCGGTGACGGCGGCCATCGCGCTGACGAGCAGGATCGGATCGTTGACCGGAACCTGGGCGCCGTTGCGGATCGCCGCCTCGTTCGTCCCGCCGTAGACGTCGTAGGTGCCGAGGACGTCGGCGATGAAGATGCCGTCGAAGGTCGCGCTCTCGAGCAGCTTCGCGAGGTCGGTCCAGTACGAGATGGTGTTGTACTGGCGCGATCGATCGTCAGGATGCCGCCACAGGCCGGACGACTGGTGGGCGACGCAGTTCATGTCGAAGGCGTTGAAACGGATCTGACGGGTCATGGGGACCAGCAAACCCGTCGATCGACCTCCCGGCCACCCCGGTGACATGCGCCGACACATTCGCCGAGTGGTCGGGGCGGGTCAGTCGCGGTCGCGGTCGACGGTCTTCATGGTGGAGGTGATGGGTCGGGGATCCGGCATGATCGTGTCGACCTGCGGTTTGGCATTCGCCTGCGCGCGGCACCACACGACGAATCCGACCGCGGTGAAGACGCCGTAGAACACGTACATCAGGCCCGTGGCGTAGAAGCCGGAGCTGAACAGCAGCGGCACGCCCACGATGTCGACGGCTATCCAGATGAGCCAGAACTCGGTCCACCCCTTGGCCATGCCGTAGGTGGCGAGCAGCGAGCCGACGAAGGTCCAGGCATCCGCCCACACGGGCTCCCACGAGCCGAGCGCGCGGAACAGGGGAGTGAGGGCGATCGTGCCGATCACCATCACGAGCACCAGGCCGATGCGGGCGCTGTTGGGCGCCCATCGCGGGGTCACGCGCCCACCGTTCGAGGCGGCCTGGCGCCAGCGCACCCAGCCGTAGATCGCGACGATGATGAACATGATCTGACGCCCGGCCTGGCCGAGCAGATGCGGCAGCTCGTGGTCGGGATTCAGGATCGACCCGAGGAAGACCGTGAGCAGCAGCAGATTGCCGACGATGCCGACCGGCCACGCCCAGATCTTGCGCTGCATGCCGCCGAGGGCGCTCGCCAGGCCGAACGCGTTGCCGACCACTTCGCGGATCAGCAGCACCTGACCGCCGGGGAGCACCCACTGCGAGTTGAAGGCGTCAGCGAGCCAGAGCAGCGGGTTCACGGGCGCTCGTCCGGGAACGGGCGCTCATCGAGCACCAGCTGCAGGAAGGTGAGATCGAGCCAGCGATCGAACTTGGCGCCGACCTGCGGCATCCGTCCGACCTGCATGAAGTCGAGGCGCTTGTGCATGATGATCGACCCCGTGTTGCTGCTCTCGATCGCCGCGACCATGACGTGCTTGCCGAGGCGTCGCGCGCGGTCGATGAGCTCGATCATGAGCGCCTTGCCGATGCCGCGCCCGCGCTGCCCCTCGCGCACATAGACGGAGTGCTCGACCGTGTGGCGGTAGCCGCTGTGCGGGCGCCAGTCGCCGAACGTCGCATAGCCGAGGACGCCGGTGTCGTCTACGGCGACGAGCACGGGATAGCCGCGCTCGGTGCGCTCGGCGAACCAGGCGGTGCGGTCGTCGACCGTGACGGCCTCTTCGTTCCAGATGGCGGTCGTGGTCAGCACCGCGTCGTTGTAGATGGCGGTGATCGCCTCGACGTCGGCGGTCTCGGCATCCCGGATCTGGTGGTCGCTCATCGGGTCTCCTGCATCTGCGCTCGGGTGCGCACGGGACGACGGTAGCAGGATGCCGGGGTGGGGTCGGTCTCCGAGGGCTCGCCGCGGCTTCCCTCGTGTGCCGCGTGCAGGACCGGGGCACGTCTGCAGGGCGAGATCCCTCGGATCCTCCTGCATCCATGCGGCAGCCCTGCAGACGGTCCGGGTCCACGGAGTCTCGGAGGGCTCGCCGCGTCGGTTCAGGTGTGAAGTCGCCAGTGCGTCAGCTTGGCGGGATTGAGGACGATCCACAGCTGATCGATCACGCCGTCTTCGACGTGCAGGTTCATGACCGAGTGCGCCTTCCCTCCGTCGCGGAACACCAGGCCGAGACCCTCGCCGAACTGCCTCTCCTCGACGGTGAAGTGCGGGTTCTTGGCTGCGATTCCGAGCAGGAAGCGCGCGACATTGTCGGCGCCGCTCACGACGTTGCGGGCTGCGCTGACCACTCCGCCACCGTCGCTGCGCAGCTCGACGTCGGGGGCGAGGAACCGCGCGAGCGCGACGACGTCACCGGTTCGTGTGGCGTCCTGAAAGGCGCGGACGACCCTGTCGTGCTCGGCGCGAGGGACGGCGATCGCCCGACTCTCGCGCACGTGACGACGAGCGGATGCCGCGAGCTGCCGCACCGCGGCGGAGGACCGGCCGACGGCCTCGGCGATCTCGTCGAACGGCACGGCGAAGACGTCGTGCAGCACGAAGGCGACGCGCTCAGCCGGAGTCATCGCCTCCAGCACGACGAGCAGCGCAGTCGATACGTCGTCGTCGAGGGTGATGCGATCGAGGGGATCCTCGGACATCGATGCCGTGTGCGAGCCGAGTGCCCCCGCGAAGAGCTCGGCCGGGACGGGCTCCGGCAGCCACGGCCCGACGTACTGCTCTCGCCGGCGCCGCGCGGAGCCCAGAAGGTCGAGGGCGACACGGCCGGCGACGGTCGTGAGCCAGCCCGCAGGGTTCGCGATCGCCTCGCGCTCCGCCTCGGCGAGCCGGTACCACCGCAGGTATGTCTCCTGCACGACATCCTCGGCATCCGCCAGCGTCCCCGTCATCCGATAGCCGAGGGCCAGCAGGCGGCGACGCTCGCGGAAGACGTCGTCGAGGTCGTCGTCCATGGGGTGCCTTTCGATGGTGCGCTGGCGCGGGTGCTCTCGCAGGATATGACGACGCAGGGCTGCGGAGTGTGAGACCTCACACTTTCGGATGCCGTCTCGTCATCTCTTGCGGACGGTGCGCGGTGGGCGCACGCTGGGCGCGGACATGCCGCGGGAACGAAGAGGAGCGCGGATGAGGATCGCAGTCGCAGGAGGAACGGGAGTGGTCGGTGGCCACGTCGTCGAGGCGGGGCGGGCCGCGGGGCACGAGGTCGTCGTGCTCGCGCGTTCGGCCGGCGCTGACGTGATCACGGGCGTCGGACTCTCCGACGCGCTGCAGGGTGTGGATGCCGTCATCGACGTCACGAACACGACCACCCTCTCGGCGGCGAAGGCTGTGGCTTTCTTCGAGACGGCGACGCGCAATCTGCTCGCCGCAGAGGAGGCGGCAGGTGTGGGGCATCATGTCGCACTGTCGATCGTGGGGATCGACGGGATCGACTCGTCCTACTACGCGGGCAAGCTCGCCCAGGAGCGGGCGGTGGCCGCGGGCACTGTGCCGTTCACGATCGCGCGGGCGGCGCAGTTCCACGAGTTCCTGGGACAGCTGCTCTCGGGGATGTCGGGGCCGATCGCAGTGATGCCCAAGCTGCTCATGCGGCCGGTGGCGGCGCGCGAGGTCGGTGCGCACCTGGTTCGGGTCGCCTCAGGTGCGGCAGCGGGGCGTGCGCGCGATCTCGTGGGGCCACGGGACGAGGTCCTGCTCGATCTGGCCCGACGACAGCTGGCGTTCGACGGGGTGCGGCGGCTGGTTCTCGGGGTGCGGCTGCCCGGCGCGTACGGGAAAGGGCTGGCATCGGGGTCGCTGCGCGGCGACGCCGATGCTCTGCAGGGAGCGATCACGTTCGACGAATGGCTGCGCACCGAGGATCACGTGCGCGGCGAGTGAGTCGCGCCCCGGATCGCATGTCGGCATACCGACTGAGATTCGAACAGCGGCGTCAGTGTCAGACGTGCACGTCGGCGGGCGATTCCTCGCCCTCGTGGAAGCTCGGCTTCTTGCCGATCAGGCGACCGATCCCGAGGATGATCCCCACGATGATCAGACCCGCGATCAGGCCCGCGATGGCCGAGAACAGCGTGTCGCCGATCCAGACGATGACACCGCCGGCCGGCTCGAGGAAGTGCTCGATGCCGTGCAGGATGTCGGCGCCGAAGTGCACGCCGACCTCGCCGAGGTTCACGAGCAGCAGGTGCCCGCCGACCCACAGCATCGCGACGGTGCCGAGGATGCTGATGAAGCGGAAGACCGCCGGCATCGAGCGCACGATGCGCGTGCCCGTGTGGCGAACTCGCTGGGACGGGTTCTTCGCCATCTTCAGACCGATGTCGTCGATCTTCACGAGCAGGGCGACTGCACCGTAGACGACGCCGGTCATGAGCAGCGCGATCACGGCGAGGATCGCGAGGGTCGTCCAGATGTCGAGGCCGGCCTCGAGGTTGGCGAGCGAGATCAGCATGATCTCCGTCGACAGGATCAGGTCGGTGCGCACCGCGCCCCACACGAGCTTGTTCTCGTTGCGGGCGCTCTCATCGGCATGGCCGTGCTGCACGCCGAACCATTCGAGCACCTTCTCGGCCCCCTCGAAGCAGAGGTAGGCGCCACCGAGGATCAGCAGATACGGCAGCACCCACGGCGCGAAGGCAGTGAGCAGCAGTGCGATGGGGATGATGATGACGAACTTGTTCGCGAGAGATCCGAGGGCGATCTTCGCCACGACCGGCAGCTCGCGCGCGGGCGTGATGCCCTGCACGTACTGCGGGGTCACGGCGGCGTCATCGATCACGACGCCGGCGGCCTTGGCCGAAGCCTTCATCGCCGCGCTGAGAATGTCATCGACGACGGCGAGCAGTCCAACCGACATGTGTGTCTCCCTGGTGTCTATGTAGCGGAGCAACTCTATCGACTGCGCACAAACTCACAGCGCGCTCACAGTCCCGCGGGACCAAAACCGGCATCCTCCTGGTTCTCTTCTATGACGCTGCAGCCAGCCGCGTCGGACAAGGAGACAGACCATGTCGAACGAGTACAGCAAGACCCCCGAGGCCGTCAGCGACCTCACGCACCTGCAGTATGAGGTCACGCAGGAGGATGCGACCGAGCCGCCCTTCCGCAACGCGTACTGGAACACTCACGACGACGGCATCTACGTCGACGTCGTCTCGGGTCAGCCGCTCTTCGCGTCGACCGACAAGTTCGACAGCGGCACCGGATGGCCGAGCTTCACCAAGCCCATCGAGGCCGACGCCGTGACCACGCGCACCGACCGCACGCTGTGGATGAAGCGCACCGAGGCGCGTTCCAGCGGCGCGGACAGCCATCTCGGGCACGTCTTCGACGATGGACCCCGAGACGCAGGAGGACTCCGGTACTGCATGAACTCCGCCGCCCTGCGCTTCATCCCGGCTGACAGCCTGGAAGATGAGGGGTACGGTCGCTACCGTCACCTCTTCCCCACCCCGAACTCCGAGGAGAACTCATGACCGACACCGGAACAATCACCCGCACCCCCGGGACCGAGACCGCCGTGCTCGCCGGCGGCTGCTTCTGGGGCATGGAAGACCTCATCCGCCGCCAGCCCGGCGTGCTCGACACCCGTGTCGGCTACACCGGCGGCAGCAACGACCACGCGACCTACCGCAACCACCCGGGTCATGCCGAGGCTGTGGAGATCGTCTTCGATCCCACGAAGACGACGTACCGCGACATCCTCGCTTTCTTCTTCCAGATCCACGACCCGTCGACCAAGGATCGCCAGGGCAACGACATCGGCTCGAGCTACCGCTCGGCGATCTTCCCGCTCAGCCCCGAGCAGGAGGCCGTCGCGCGCGACACCATCGCCGACGTCGACGCCTCGGGTCTGTGGCCGGGCAAGGCCGTGACAACGATCGAGCCCGTCGGCCCGTTCTGGCAGGCCGAAGAGGAGCACCAGGACTACCTGATCAAGTACCCCAACGGCTACACCTGCCACTTCCCGCGTGCGGGATGGGTGCTGCCGAAGCGCGAAGAGAACGCGACGGTCTGACCGTCACCCCGAGAGCCCTTCGTCTCCCCGAGACGGAGGGCTCTTCTCGTGCCCGCGGTCAGTGCTCGGGCAGACGGCTGCCGCTCCGGCAATGAAGGAGATCTCGCGGATCGAAGGAGCGGATGCTGAGAAGCATCCGTCGTTGCCTGAGATCTCCTCCGCTACGAGTGGGCAGGCGTGGCGCCCCGCGGTCAGCTCTCCGACAGGAAAGCGAGCGCGGCTTCCTTGAAGGCGCGCGATCCCGGTGCGTTGAAGTGGTTGCGATCGGGGATCTCGAAGAACTGTCCCTGCGGGGCAGCTGACGCCAGGGCGCGAGAGCCCTCGATGATGGCATCCTTCGACCCCGTCGCGAACAGGATCGGGCTCGCCGGCGCGTTCGACGGGTCGGGATCGATCGTCCGAGACGACCGCATCCCCTCGGCCAGCGCCACGAGCGCGCCGAGGTCGTTGCCGGGCACGCGCTCGGTCAGCGCGATGTAGTTCTGCGTCGTCGGATCCGCGACGGGCGTCCCGTCGGCGAGATACGCGCGCACCTGGTCGAGATCGAGCCGCGCGAGAGGGATGCCGTCCGGCACCCCTCCGAGCACGGCGCGGCCGATCCGGTGGGGCAGATCGCGCACGACCTCCCAGCCGACCCGGGCCCCGAGCGAGTATCCGACGTAGACGGCCTCGTCGACGAGATACATGTCCATGACCGTCTCGACGTCGGTCGCGAGAGTGCGGATGCCGTAGGCGTCGGCCTGGTGCGGCTTCTCGCTGAGCCCATGGCCCCGCTGATCGAGCGCGAGCACCCGATACCCCGCCTTCGTGAGCTCGCGCACCCACCCCGTGAGCACCCAGGTGTCGCGGGCGCTCGACGCGAAGCCGTGCACGATCACCGCCACGGGAGCATCCACATCACCCCAGGTGTAGGTCGCGAGGCGAGTGCCATCGGCGGCGTGCACCTGCTGGGGTGCGGGCATCTGGGTCAGGTCGGAGAGAGGAACAGCCACGGCATCCATTGTGCTCCCCCTGCGATGCCCGAAGACGCCGAGACCCACCGGCCCCGAAGGGACGGTGGGTCTCGGTCCTCAGCGGAGGCGGCTCAGAAGCGAGCGCGCAGAGCGTCGCCCAGCGAGGCGTCGACGTTCGTCCAGTACTGGAAGAACCGCTCGCGGATCGCGTCGATCGTGATGCCCTGTCCCTGGCCGGTCAGCGTGTCGAGGAAGCGCGCGCGCTGCTCGTCGTCGAAGACCGTGCGGTAGAGCGTGCCCGCCTGACCGAAGTCGTCGTCGTCGAGGTGCAGGGTCGCGGCGGCGCGGATCAGCTCGCCGTCCGACTCCCAGCTCGCCTCGACACCGGCAGCGGGGTCAGCCGTGGGTCCGCCGGCGGGGCCGTAGGAGTTCGGCGTGTAGACGCGGTGCTCGGCCGGGTTGAACTTGTACTGCATCTGGCCTTCGTGCATGTAGTTGCGCACCTCGGCCGCGTGCGGCTGGTTGACCGGCAGCTGGTTGTAGTTCGCACCGATGCGGTAGCGCTGAGCATCCGAGTATGCGAACACGCGAGCCATGAGCATCTTGTCGGGCGAGATGCCCGTGCCGGGAACCTGGTTGCCGGGCGAGAAGGCGGCCTGCTCGATCTCGGCGAAGAAGTTCTGCGGGTTGCGGTCGAGCGTGAACGTGCCGACCTTGATGCGCGGGTAGTCCTTCTTCGACCAGGTCTTCGTCAGGTCGAACGGGTTGAAGCGGTAGGTCTTGCCCTCTTCGTAGGGCATGACCTGCACGTAGACGTCCCACGAGGGGGCGTCGCCGCGAGCGATCGCGTCGAACAGGTCGCGACGGTAGTAGTCGGCATCCGATCCGGCGAGCTTCTCGGCCTCTTCGGCGCTCATCGCCTCGACGCCCTGCTTCGACAGGAAGTGGTACTGCACCCAGAAGCGCTCGCCGGCGGCGTTGACCCACTGGTAGGTGTGCGATCCGTAGCCGTTCATGTGGCGCCAGCTGCGCGGCAGGCCGCGGTCGCCCATGAGGTAGGTGACCTGGTGGGCGGACTCGGGGGAGAGGGTCCAGAAGTCCCACTGCATGTCGGCGTCGCGCAGACCCGAGTCGCCGAGACGCTTCTGCGAGTGGATGAAGTCGGGGAACTTCATGGCGTCGCGCAGGAAGAAGGTCGGGGTGTTGTTGCCCACGATGTCGAGGTTGCCCTCGGGCGTGTAGAAACGCAGCGCGAAACCGCGCACGTCGCGCCAGGTGTCGGGCGAACCCTGCTCGCCGGCGACCGACGAGAAACGCAGCAGCGTCTCGCTCTGAGCGCCCGGCTGGAAGGCCGCGGCACGGGTGTAGGCCGACACGTCCTCGGTGACGGTGAACGTTCCGAAGGCTCCGCCGCCCTTGGCGTGGGGGTTGCGCTCCGGCACGCGCTCGCGGTTGAACGACGCGAGCTTCTCGACGAGGTAGCGATCGTGCAGAACGGTGGGGCCGTCAGCTCCGACGGTGAGCGAGTGCGCGTCGCTCGCGACGGGGGTGCCCGTCTGGGTGGTGGTCGATGGGTCGGTCATGTTCTTCTCCTTCTGCACGCAGACACGACGATCATCCCGGGTGCCCGGGATCGGCGTCGGATGCTACTGCGCGGCGTTCTGGCAACTGGGGCACAGGCCCCAGAAGGTCACTTCGGCTGTCTGGACGGTGAATCCCCCCGCCGAAGACGGGGTGAGGCACGGCGCTTCGCCGACGACGCAGTCCACATCGCCGATCGCACCGCACTGGGTGCACACGATGTGGTGATGGTTGTCGTCGATGCGCCGCTCGTAGAGCGCCGCGGAGCCTGCCGGTTCGATCCGGCGGATGAGGCCCGCCGTCGTCAGGTCCGCGAGGATGTTGTGCACCGACTGGATCGACGTCGTCGGAAGCACGTCGGACACGGTGCGGAAGATCCGCTCCGCATCCGTGTGGGCCATGGATTCCAGTGCCTCGAGCACGGCGACGCGGCCCGCGGTCGCACGCAGCCCGGCACCGCGAAGTGCCGAGTCGAGTTCTGTCTCCATGGCCCCGACTCTACCGTTTATTTTGAGTAACTCAAAAGAATGGCGTGTCGGGCGCGGCGGTTGCATCATCCTGGCTCATCCGTAGCGTGGAGGGATGTTCAGGAAAAGAGCGGCGACGATCGGACTGGTCCTGATGGCGGGCATCGCGCTCGCCGGATGCACGGGAGAGCCGTCGGGGTCGGCGACCGGATCGACGTCTCCCTCGCCATCTCCGAGCGGCTCCGCGTCGACGGCGACTCAGGATGCCGACTCCGACGAGGCGCAGCTTCCGCTGCCCGTGGACGAGATCCCCGAGTGGGCGCAGACCGCGGTACCGGGGTCGGACTCGCCCGGATACGTCTTCGGCTTCTCCGGATGGATGAGCGAGAACAGCTCGGCCAACGACGTCACCAGCTTCACATCGCTCGAACCGGGGACCTATCAGGCGCAGTTCGCATGCCGAGGCGAGGGGACGATCGTGCTCACCGTCAGTGAACTCGATGAGGGATCGCCGTCGGAGCCGATCGCGTGCACGAACGAGACGATCGCGTTCGACGTCACGAATGCCCGGACCGGGGTGAGGTTCGAGCTCGCTCTCGACGGCGCTCCCACGATCAATGCGATCTCGCTCGTCACCGTGCCGTGAGTTTCCAGTGCTCTCGTTCCGCTGCGGGGGTCAGGACTCCGACGGTGCGAGGGGCAACTCGAGGCCGTAGTTCCACGTCAGGATCGCCGGCTGCTCGCGATAGAAGCTCAGCACCGACACCGATCCGGCATCCAGCGTGATCTGCGCGCCGAAGCGCGGAGCGAGGCGCAGGTAGACGGCGGTGAGGATGCGGAGGAAGTGGCCGTGCGCGACGAGTGCCACATCGCCCTCGGTCAGCGCCGGCAGCACCCGTGTGAGCACGCGGGACGCGCGGGCGGCGACCTCCTCCACGGTCTCGCCCGGCGTCGCGCCCCGGATCACACCGTGGGTGAAGGCGCTCCAGTCGTAGCCGAGCTCCTCGCGGATGTCCTTCGTCGTGCGACCCTCGTATCCGCCGTAGTCCCACTCGACGAGCAGCGGATCGACCTCGGCGTGAAGCCCCGCGAGCTCGGCCGTGCGCCGAGAGCGCTCGAGGGGTGACGACAGGACGAGCGAGAAGTCGTAGTCGGCGACCAGCCTCCCGGCAGCGCGAGCGAGGTCTTCACCCCGCGCTGTGAGCGGGATGTCGGTGAGGCCGGTGTGGCGGCCGGCCCTCGACCACTCCGTCTCGCCGTGGCGCAGGAGGACGAGCTTTCCCGAGGGATTGTCGGGGGCGGGGCGATCGGGCAGCGGGTCGTACTCGGGAAGCGCAGGCACACCGCAACCGTAGTCCGCACGCGTGCCGACGGCACAGCCCCGCGCCCTCACCGCGTGATGGTGAAACCTCCGCCGCGCACGCGAACCCTGCCGCCCTGCACAGCCTGGCCACGCTGCGACCCGTCGGCCTCGTAGGCTCGGCCCGATCCCGCAGCGAGGGGCGAGACTCGCTGATCGCGCCGAGCGCCGTTCGCGTACAGCACCGCGGAACCGGATGCCATGGCATACACGGCCGTGGACACCGCCGGCTGGATGACGAGAGCGTCGAGCCGCAGATCGCCGGTGCTCGTGCACCGGACGGTCACCGCATCGGCGGGAAGATCGCCACCGAGCAGCTGGGGAACGAGCATCCCGTCGGCCTCCGTGAGGCCGCGATCGCCCGTTCCTCCGGCAGGGGTTCGCGTGCTCCAGAGCCGCCTGCCACCGCGGAACACCTCCCACACCGCCTCTCCGGCATCCGCCTTCTGTCTCCAGACGAGACCGTGCAGGATGCCGCCGGCCTCCGTCACATCGAACTCGACCGACTCGCCCGCGGGAACCCGCACATACGCGGCTCCCGAGAGGTTGCCCTCGCCGATCCACGCGCCGCCCTCTGGCCGCACGACCTCGCAGCCCGCCGAGAGCCGAGCGCCCTCGGCATCGATCACCCGAAGTCCCGAGAACGAGGACAGGCCGGTGATCGATGTCGCGATGCGTGCGATGTCGCGGTTCGCGTCGAGCAGCAGCATCGTGAGCAGCCCGTGGATCGTGGACTCAGCCCCCGAGTTGCGATTCACGCGCCCGTCGGTCTCCACGCCGTCGAACGTCACGCCGGTGCCCGGGTCGTACACCGGGACGCCTGCGGTGTTCGCCCCGAAGAACCAGCTGGCAGTCAGCCCGGCGAGCACGCGCAGACCTTCTCCGCCGACGGACGCCGCCTGCACGGCGCCCGCGACGCGGCCGTGTGCGCCGTACGCGATCTGCGCCTCCGCGGGCAGCGGCGCCCAGGCGTTGTGCGGTCCGCCCGAGGCGAGCACCTGCGGGGTGAACGTCCCCGCGTCCGCCACGGCCGCGGCGGTCCACTCTCGGCGGCGCAGCAGCGCACCCGCGCGAGCCAGTGCCTCCGGTGCGGCAGCGCCCCAGGCATGCCAGAAACCGAGAGATCCGGTCCACGGCAGAACGGCGCCGAACGGCCATCCCTTCGCCGGGTCGGTGGCCATCGCGGCCACCCCTTCTCCGTAGGTCTGCAGAGCCTGACGGCTGCGCGCATCTCCGGCCTCGGTCGCCGCAGCGAGCCCGAGCATGGCCTCGGCCGTCGCATCCGCGCCGCCGGCGATCAGCCAGGCGGGCAGATCCCGTCCGTCGCTGCGCACCCAGTGACCGGCACGCGACAGAGACTCGCGACCGAGCGCGTCGAGAGCGAGATGCAGCCGTGCGAGCAGGAACGCCGCGAACTCGGAATCCTCCCGCCGGAACGCCGCATAGCCCTCGCCGAATGCCCAGACCGAACGAGCGAGCCAGTAGGACTCGGCGGAGTCCGACGGGTCGGGCAGTTCGACGGGGATCGCGCTGGGGTTCAGGGTGCCGTCCTCCTGCTGCCACAGCACCACCCGGCCGGCATTCGGCCCGCTCGTCGTCTGCAGGAACGCCAGCGACCTCAGCACATCGCGTGCCTCGTCGCGGGCCTGCGCGTCGCCGGTCGCCTTCCACGCGCGCAGGAACACGATCGCCGCTCGCGCGATGTCATCCGCGTTGTAGGCGCCCTGCGTCCAGTACCCGGTCACGGCGTCGCGAGTGCCGCCACCGACCGGACGGAATCCGCCCGCACCGTCGGTGTCGGCATAGGTCCACGGTGCGAGGACGCGGGGTGAGGCGTCGATGCCGAACGTGGTGTGCGTGGTACTCGCCACCACGGGAACCTCGGCGAGCAGGAAGCGCAGGTGTGCGAGGTTCGTGAGCCGCGCGCCTCCACCCGCGCCGATCGGTCGAGATCCGAGCGGCGGTGGGGCGGGCGCCGAGGCGTGCGCTCCGGCAGGGTCGAGCGGAAGCAGCGCGAGTGCAGAGGTCGCGGCTGCGGCGGTCAGGAACGTGCGTCGGGAGATGGACATGCTCTCATTCCTCGTTCGCGTCTCTCAGTGCCCGGCCCCACGGCTGCGCGGGATCGTGGATGGCGACGGCCAGCGTCGTGTCGGACTGCCCGTAGTAGGCGAACCACTTGCCTCGGAACTTCACGAGTCCTTCGACGAACGTGACGTTCGACACCAGGCCGTTCATGTCCTCGAATGTCTGCGGCCTCAGCCATGGCTCCTGCAGGCGGGCGATCACCTTCGTCGGCTCGTCGGGGTCGATCGCGATCTGCCCGCACCGGTAGTCGACGTCGACCGATCCGTCGTCATGCACGACCCTCGTCGCGCCGTTCGTGAGGAACACCAGCAGTCCGTTGTCGGCGAGCACGGGCGAGGTGCCGATCTCGACGAGCGCTTCGTCCCAGGTGCCCGGGGTCGGCGAGTACATCGGATCGGTGTCGGCCGTGCCCGGCGTCCAGTGGATGAGGTCGTCGCTGGTCGCCCAGTAGATCGCCCCCTCGCCGAAGTACATCCACCATTTGCCGTGCATCTTCTGCGGCACGATCACGCCGGCCTTCGACCAGTTGAACCCACGCGGATCCATGGTCTTGAACGTGTCGAAGTCGTCGAACAGCGGGCCGTGCTTGGTCCAGGTGCGCAGGTCGGTCGAGGTGGCGAGGCAGAGCTGGGCGCTGCGTCGGTCCCATCCCGTGTAGGTCAGATAGTAGGTGCCGTCGATCAGCGCGATGCGCGGGTCCTCGCATCCGAAGCGCTCGTAGTCCTCTGAGGGGGAGAGGATCGGCGCGTCCTCGCGGGTGAAGTTCACGCCGTCGCTCGATCGCGCGATGCCGATGTGCGAGACGATGTCGTCGGCGTGCGCCCGATAGAGCAGCACGACCTCGTCGCCGTCGACGATCGCGGCCGGGTTGTAGAGATTGGCCGACTCCCAGCTGTCGCCTTTCGGTCGAAGGATGGGATTGGCCTCGTAGGGGACGAAGGGGCCCAGGGGGAAGGTTGCTCCGGTGAACATGGGATGCCTTTCTGGCTAGCCTTTGACGGCGGCGCCGAGGTCGGTGGCTCGGAAGAACCGCTGGAAGACGATGAACAGGATGACGACGGGGAACGCGAGCGCCGTGGCGCCGGCGAGGATGGCCCCGTTGGGATTCGCCGTCGACTGCGCGACGTTGGAGATGTAGTTGGCGAGCGATACGGCGAGCGGCTGCAGCGACGCGTCCTTCGTGATGAGGAACGGCCAGAGGAACTCGTTCCAGGGGCCGATGAACGTGACGAGCACCACCGTGACGAGTACCGGCTTGATCAGCGGGATCGCGACGGACGTCAACAGCCGGATCTCGCCGGCTCCGTCGATGCGCGCCGCCTCGAAGATCTCGACGGGCAGCGCCTTGAAGAACTGCACGAAGATGAACACCGCGGTCGTGTTGATGAGGAACGGCAGGATCATGCCCATGTATGAATCGCCGAGCCCGTAGTTGCGGGTGATCTGCACGTAGAGCGGGATCATCAGCAGCTGGAACGGCACCATCTGCACGAGCAGCATGAGCACCCAGATGACGCCACGGCCGCGGAAGTCGAGCCTCGCGATCGCATATCCGGCGAGCAGCCCGAACACCACGGTGCCCAGCAGCACACCCGCCGTGAAGATCAGCGAGTTGAGCAGGGAGCCCGCGAGATCGATGCGGGAGTCGATCGCGAGGAAGTTCTCGACCGTCCACCCGCTCGTCGGGAAGAGCTCGCTGGGCGAGTTCGTCGGATTCTCCTGGAAGGCCCCGACCAGCATGAAGTAGAACGGGAAGGCGAAGCCGATGGCCGCGACCGTGAGCAGGATGAGGCTCAGGATGCGGGGCAGTGAACGCGTGCGTCTCATGGTCATCGCTCCCTGGTCGCGCGGTTGGCGGCGAGTGACAGCATCCCGACCAGGATCACGAGGATCATGCCGATCGCTGCCGCGGTGTCGGGGTTCTGCTGCTGGATGCCCAGCTGGTAGATCAGCAGCACGGGGGTCGACGAGGCGCCGTCGGGGCCACCGCCGTTGGTCAACAGGTAGGGCTCGGTGAAGAGGTTGGCTCCGGTGATGATCGACAGGATCAGCACGAGCGTGGTGGCGCTACGGACGCCGGGAACCGTGACGTTCCAGAATCGGGAGAATGCTCCCGCGCCGTCGGTCTCGGCCGATTCGTAGAGCTCCTTCGGCACGTTCTGCAGCGCCGCGAGATACAGCAGGATGTAGAAGCCCAGCTGCTTCCACGTGACGTAGAGCGCGATCATCGGCATCGCCAGCCCGCTGTTCACGAGCCACGACGGATCGGGGGCGAGCGGGCCGAGGATCGTGTTGATCAGACCGTTTCCCGAGAAGAGCAGCATCCACACGCCGACGAGCGAGACACTGGCCGTCAGATACGGCACGTAGAACGCCACGCGGTAGGCGGCGACCCAGCGGATGCCGGTGTTCAGCGCCGCGGCCAGCACGAGCGAGAGCACGGCGGTGAGCGGCACGTTGATGACGAGGAAGATCAGGGTGTTGCGGAACGAACCGAGCACTCTCGGGTCGGTGAGCACGGTCACGAAGTTGTCGAAGCCCACGAACGGTCGCTCGACCTCGACGTTGGGCGCGGTGAAGAAGTAGTCGTGGAAGGCGATGTAGACCGCGAATCCCAGCGGGAACGCGAAGATCGCCAGCACGAAGACCAGGTACGGCAGGGCGAACAGGCCGCCGATCGGTTGCGCACCCAGCAGTCGGGTGCGCAACCGCGCCCTCGGTGGCCGGCCCGCGGACGGGGCCGGGGCTGAAGTGCCCCCGGCCACGTCCGCGACGGCGTCGTCTCGGAGCGTCATCGCAGACTCATCACTCGGCGACGAGGTCGTCGATCTTCGTCGTGGCGTTCTTCAGGAAGTCGTCGATCGACTCCTTGCCGAAGATCACGGCGGCGGAGTACTCGTCGCGGAACGCCTGCCAGGCCTCCACGGAGTTCGGGATGCTGGGCACGTCGGCCGTCGCCTCGGCCTGCTCGGCGAACGCGACGTAGTTCGGGTTCGCATCGAAGTAGTCGGCGTAGGTCTCCGTGAGGTCGGTGCGCATCGGCATCTGACCGGTGGCCTCGAGCAGCTGTCCGTCGCTGTCGACGCTCGTCGAGAACTTCAGGAACTCCCACGCGGTGCCCTGGTTCTCGCACGCGGTGAACATCGAGACGCTCTTCGAGTCGGCGAAGGTCGTCGGGTTCTCGCGGCCGTCGCTGGTCGGGACCGGCATGAACCCGACGTCGACGGTCTCGGCGTACGAGGGGATCGCCCACGGACCGGCGAGCTGCATGGCGGTGGTGCCGGCGGACATCGCATCGTCGGTCGACGCCTCGTTCGGCGAGAGCTTCTCGTCATAGAACGTCTTCCAGAACTCGGCGACCTCGCGGCCGGCATCCGAGTCGACCGTCGCCTTGCCGTCTTCGACGAGCATGGTGCCGTCGGTCTCGGCGAGGTAGAGCGGGTAGAAGTCGAACCAGGGCTGGTAGAACTCGCTCGTCGGAGCCGGCCAGATGGCGCTTTGCACACCGGAGGCGACGATCGCCTTGGACCCCTCGATGAACGCGTCGTACGTGTTCATCTGCGGGTCCTCGGGATCGATGCCCGCGGCCTGGAACAGCGCCTTGTTGTACATGACCATGACGGGGTTCGACTTCCAGGGCAGCTGGTAGAAGCTGCCGTCGGTCGCATACGAGTCGACCTCTCCTCCGCGCTCGGTGATGTAGTCGCTGCCGCCCTCCATGGTGCTGAGGTCGACGAGTCCGCCCTGCTTGACCCAGCCCGAGACGGCGGCCGGGGCCACGTTGTAGACGAGGCAGGGTGCGGTGCCGGCGGTGATCGCGGCGGTGATGGCCTCTTCCGACGACGAGCCCGCGGGGATCTCCTGGGCGTTGACCTTCTCGTCGGGGTGCTCGGCGTTCCAGGCGTCGACGACGGCGGTGCCCCAGGCGACCTCCTGCTCGTTGTTCGACAGCCAGATGTCGATGGAGCCGGTGCCGTCGGCCGAGGCGTCGCCGCCCCCGCCTCCTGACGAGCATCCGGTGGCGACCAGTGCGACGGCTCCCAAGAGCGCTGCTGCGCGGATCTTCTTCTTCATGTTGTCCTCCTTGACGCGATGGTTCGGGTGATCGTCTAGCGGGTGGTGCTCTCCCGGAAGTGCACGACGTTGCAGTCGACGACCTCGGTGCGCGGTTCGGCGCCGAGGATGTCGGCCTGCAGCAGGCGGGCTGCCGCGCGGCCACGTGCGGCAGGACCCGACGAGACGCTCGTGAGCGCAGGGGAGAGGTGGGCCGAGAGGTGGTCGTCATCGAAGCCGGCGATCGCGAGATCGCGGGGGATGCTGAGTCCGCTCGAGCGGGCGTACGACAACCCGGCGATCGCCATCGTGTCGTTGGAGTAGAGGATCGCGGTCGGTCGCTCGGGAAGCGCGAGCAGCTCGGTGGTGCGCTCGCGACCGCTGGATGCCGTGAAGTCGCCCTCGCGCAGCAGTGCGTCTCCGCCCACGGCGTCGATGTAGGCATCCGCCCGCACCCGCGAGTGCACGTAGTCGAGAGGACCGGCCACGTGCGCGATGCGCTCATGCCCCTCGGCGCGCAGGTGGGCGATGATCTCGCGCACCGGGGCGTCGTCATCGGTGCGTACGCACGAGAAGCGGGTCGGCTGCTCGTAGGCGCCGACCAGCACGGCCGGCAGGCCGAGTTCTTCGAGCAGCGGCACGCGCCAGTCGTCGTTCCGAAGATCGAGGAGCAGGGCGCCGTCGGCCCGCCCGTGGCTGAGCGAGCGATAGGCGCGTTCCTCTGCCGCCCGATCGGGAACCACCTGCAGGATCAGGGCGGTCTCGGTCTCGGCCAGCACGGACTCGACGCCGGCGATGAACGCGGGGAAGAACGAGTCGTTCGCGATGACCTCGGGGTCGCGGGCCAGCACCACGGCGAGGGCGTTGGCCTTCTGGGTGGCCAGCGCGCGGGCGCTCTGGCTCGGCACCCAGTTCAGCTTCTCCGCGGCGGCGAGCACTTTCGCCCTGGTGTCGTCGGAGATGGGGCGCTTGCCGCTCATCGCGTGAGAGACGGTGGCCTTGGTGACTCCCGCCTCGCGGGCGACGTCGGCGATCGTCGTGCGGCTCATGCCACCTCCTCGTGGAACATCGGGCTGATCGTCCGCATCTTCGCCAGGCGTCGGTTTAACCGGTTTGACAGGTGCGGGTGCAGCGAGTGTAAACCGGTTTGACGACGCCCGTCAAGAGGGCCGGACGGATGCCGACAGGGCGCGACCAGGGTCAGACGAAGGTGACGGTCTGCTGCAGTCGGGTGCGGACGTCGAACAGTTCGTTGCCGCCGATCGCTCGTGCGCCGGGCACTCCCTGGCGCAGCACCATCGCCAGGGCGCTGCGCCGCACGACCACGACGGGCACCCCGCGACTGCTGCCCAGAGGCGTGACGGCCTGTGCCAGGTCGTCGTCGGGGAGCACCATGATCAGACCGCCGAACTTCACCTTGGCGGCCTTCGCGACGGTGCGCATGCGGCCGAGCGCCGCGGTGACGGGCGCGCGTGTGCCGAGGCTCGGGCCGGTGATCTCGCCGCGGCGGAATCCGACGACGCCGCCGAAGTCCTCCGACATCACGCCGTAGAGACCCGACGGACTGAGCACGACGTGGTCGAGCTTGTCGTCGGGGTCGGCGCCGGTCGCGACGTCGTGCCAGACCGTGAATCCCATTCCGAGGGCGCTCACCGTGCGGGCGGTCGCCTCTTCTGCCAGCGCATCGGCGAGCAGCCGTCGCAGGTCTCGCGGCGCTGATCGCACGAGCGCCGGGTCATAGGGATCGGGAACCTCGACGCCACGGCCGGCCCACTCGCGGATGAGTGAGAGGTAGCGCTCTCGACGCCATCCGCCGGGGTGGCCGTACGACCGCGCCCGGGGACGCGTGTCGGTGCGGGTCGCCGACTGCGGCCGCCAGCCGTTCCACTCCGGTTCGGCGGGGATGCCGGGGTGGGCGCCGGAGCGACGGTCATAGGCCGCGCGGCCCTCGGGCGTGCCGACGAGTTCCCACGCGCGCTGCACCTGGATGAAGACGGCCGCGTCCCCTCCGGTGTCGGGGTGGGTCTGGCGCAGTCGCAGACGATAGGCGCGCCGCAGCTCGCCGTCGTCGACGGTGGGGTCCACCCCGAGGATCTCGTAGGCGGAAGCCGAGAGCGGGCTGTCGAACATCGCTCTCCTTCCGAGATCGCGTCATCCAGAATATCCGGGCGCTGTTGTGGATCAGCCGGGGACGTCGACGATGCGCTCCACGCCGGTCACCGGCACGACGGAACCGGCGGACGCCGCCGCGATGTCCTCGACGAGACGGTCGACCTCGTCCGCTGGCGCCCACACCTCGAACGTCGCCAGCGCTGCATAGCGGGCGTCGCCGAGCGTCGCTCCGTGGTGCAGCACCCAGTCGCGCAGGAGGTTGTCGTAGCGCCCGGCATCCGCGTGCGAGACGTCGAACATCACCTGCGTGAGCGACTGCCGGTGCACCGGCGACGCGAGGTCGAGGACCTCCGAGACCGCCGAGGAGTATGCCCGCACGAGGCCGCCGGCGCCGAGCTTGACCCCGCCGAAGTACCGCGTCACCACGGCCACCACATCGGTCAGCTCTCGCCTGCGCAGCACCTCGAGCATTGGCACGCCCGCGGTGCCCGACGGCTCGCCGTCGTCCGACGAACGTGCCTGGTCTCCGAGGAGTCCGGTGACCATCGCACTGCAGTTGTGCCGGGCATCCCACCACCGCTTCCGCAGCCGTGCGATCACGGCATCCGCCTCGTCGACTGAGGCGACCGGCTCGACGGTCGCGATGAATCGCGACTTCTTGATGACGAGCTCGTGCTCCACAGGCGCGGCGATCGTCGCCGGGTACCTGCGGGGCGGAGTCATCCGCCTCAGACTACCCAGCGCCGGCGCGGGCTCACCGGTCGACGAACGACATCTGCTGCGGGTTGTAGCGGTCGCCCTGCACCCCGACGCGAGCGGCGAGCTGGTCGAGATCCGCCATCTCGTCTGCCGAGAGCGCCACGGCCGCCGCTCCCGCGTTCTCGGCGATGCGCGAGGTGCGGCGGGTGCCGGGGATCGGCACGATCCACGGTTCGCGGGCGAGCAGCCAGGCCAGCGCGATCTGGCCGGACGATGCGTCCTTCGCCTCGGCGAGTGCCGTGACGTGACTCACGAGGGACTGGTTCGCCGCCCGGTTCTCCTCGCTGAAGCGGGGGATCGTGCCGCGGATGTCTCCGTCTGCGAATGAGGTGGTCTGGTCGACGGTGCCGGTGAGGAACCCCTTGCCCAGAGGGCTGAAGGGTACGAAGCCGATGCCGAGCTCACCGAGCACCGGCAGCACCTCCGCTTCGGGATCGCGGGTCCACAGCGAGTACTCGCTCTGCAGCGCGGTGACCGGCTGCACGGCATGCGCGCGTCGGATGGTGGATGCCGAGGCCTCGGAGAGCCCGAAATGACGCACCTTGCCTTCGGCGATCAGCTCCGACACCGTGCCCGCGACGTCTTCGATCGGCACGTCCGGGTCGACGCGGTGCTGGTAGAAGAGGTCGATCACGTCGGTGCGCAGGCGCCGCAGCGATGCCTCCGCGACGCGGCGGATCTGCTCGGGGCGGCTGTCGAGCCCGACGCTCTTGCCGTCTTCGATGCGCCACCCGAACTTCGTCGCGATGACGACCTGGTCGCGGATCGGCTCGAGCGCCTCGCCGACGAGCTCTTCGTTGACATAGGGCCCGTACACCTCCGCGGTGTCGAAGAACGTGACGCCGAGGTCGAGAGCCGACCGCAGCACGCCGATCATCTCGTCGCGGCTGCCGGGATTGGGTCCGTAGCTCTGCGACATCCCCATGCAGCCGAGTCCGACTGCCGAGACCTCGAGGCCCTGTCCGAGTGTGCGAGTGTGCATGTCGAGTCCTTTCGTCAGGGCCGACGCTACGCGCACGCTCGCTGCTGAGGGAGGGCCTGTCGGAACCTCCCACAGGCAGCCGCCGTTCACGATTCAGCACGAACAGTCCCGGACACCGCAGAACCGGCCGTTTCGTTAGGAATCGGCCGGCTCATGCTGAATTGTGAACGCCGAGCCGTCGCGACTACTCCGCCGAGTCGTCGCGCAGGTAGGCGATGTGCGCGGCGTGCCGGGTCAGGTGGTTCTGCGACTTCCGCACGAACAGCCACGCGACGAGCAGCAGCACGAACCAGATCGGGGTCACGAGCAGCGCGGTCAACGTGTCGGGCTGTGTCGTCAACGCCCACAGGATGAACACGAAGAACGCGAGCACGACGTAGACCATGAAGATGCCGCCCGGCATCCGGAACCTCGATGAGGCGACCTTCTCGGGCCGCCGGCGCCGGTAGACGAGGTAGCTGCACAGGAAGATCGTCCAGACGAACATGAAGCACACCGCCGAGACCGTGGTGACCATGTCGAACGCGGTGCCGATGTCCTTGCCGGCGTAGAGCAGCACGACACCCGACAGCAGCAGGATGCACGACAGGAACAGCGCGTTCTGCGGCACGCGGCGCTTCGACAGGCGTCCGAACAGCCGGGGCGCATCGCCGTCCTGTGCGAGCCCGAACACCATGCGCGAGGTCGAGTAGATGCCCGAGTTGGCGCTCGACATGGCAGAGGTCAGCACGACGAGGTTCACGACGGTCGCGGCGATGCCGAGGCCTGCGAGAGCGAACATCGCGATGAAGGGGCTCTCGCCCGCGACGTACTCGGTCCACGGCGCGACGGCCATCAGGATGACGAGGGCGCCGACGTAGAAGAGCAGGATGCGGATCGGGATCGCGTTGATCGCCTTCGGCAGATTCTTCTCGGGGTCCTTCGTCTCGGCCGCGGCGGTGCCGACGAGCTCGACGCCGACGAACGCGAAGACAGCGATCTGGAACCCGGCGACGAAGCCCATGAACCCGTGCGGGAACATGCCGCCGTGATCCCACAGGTTCGCGAAGCTCGCCGTGCCCGCATCGTGCTGGAAGCCGGTGAAGATCATCACGAGACCCGTGATGATGAGCGCCCCGATCGCCACGATCTTGATGAGCGCGAACCAGAACTCCATCTCGCCGAAGGCGGCGACGGTGGGCAGGTTCAGCGCGAGCAGGATGACGATCACCAGCACGCCGGGGATCCACAACGGGATGCCGGGGAACAGCGCATCCGTGTAGCCGGCGATCGCGATCACGTCGGCGACTCCGGTGACGACCCAGCAGAACCAGTACGTCCATCCGGTGAAGAACCCCGCCCACGGGCCGAGCAGGTCGCTGGCGAAGTCGCTGAACGACTTGTACTTGAGGTTCGAGAGCAGCAGCTCGCCCATCGCCCGCATGACGAAGAACAGCATGAAGCCGATGATCATGTAGACGAAGATGACCGAGGGGCCCGCGACCGAGATGGTCTTGCCGCTGCCCATGAACAGGCCGGTGCCGATCGCGCCGCCGATCGCGAGCAGCTGGATGTGCCGGTTGCTCAGTGCCCGCTTCAGGTGCTGCTCGTCGCCGTCGGCCGACCCGTCCACCCCGACGGATCCGCCTGTCTTCTCTGTCGTCATCGCTCGAACCTCCGGTGTTCCGTGCCGCGTCCCGCTGCGGCATCCTTCCGACCGTACTTGGCGATCGGGGATGGCATCCAACCGAATCGATTCGATATCCTGGTACGACCCCCGATCATCCCCCAGTTCTGCGAGCCTCTTCTCTCATGGCCACCTCTCTGACCACGGGCCGTCCGTGGCGTGTCATCCTGTCGTTCTCCATTCCCCTGCTGCTCGGAAACGTCGTGCAGCAGATGTACCAGTTCGCCGACGCCGTCGTCGTCGGCCGGCACCTCGGCGTCGAGTCCCTCGCAGCCGTCGGCGCCACCGGCAGCCTGCTGTTCCTGCTCATCGGCTTCGCCTGGGGTCTGACCAGCGGTTTCGCGATCCCCATCGCGCAGGCGTTCGGAGCGGGTGACGGTGCCGCCGTGCGCCGCTCGGTCGCGACCGGCGTGATCCTGACCGGAATCACGAGCGTGGTGCTCACGATCGTCGCGCCCCTGATCGCCCGGCCCGTGCTCGAGCTGCTGCAGACGCCGGCCGAGCTCATGCCCGAGGCGACGGTCTTCACCCAGATCAGCTTCATCGGCGCGAGCGCGACGATGTTCTTCAACTACCTCTCGGCGATCATCCGGGCGATCGGCGACTCGCGCACACCGCTCATCTTCCTGACCGTCTCGTGCGCGCTCAACGTCGGCCTCGTGATCCTGATGGTCGGTCCGCTCGAGTGGGGAGTCGGCGGCGCAGCCCTCGCGACCGTCGTGGCCCAGGCCGTCTCCGTCGCACTGTGCCTCGAGTTCGTGCGCCGTCGCCTGCCGATGCTGCACCTGCGTCGCGCCGACTGGCGAGTCACCCGCGACGACTTCAGGGAGCACCTGCGCCTCGGTCTGCCGATGGGATTCCAGGCATCGATCATCGCGATCGGCACGCTCACCGTGCAGGTGGCGCTGAACACGCTCGGCTCGGATGCCGTCGCGGCCTACACGACGGCATCCCGCGTCGACGGCCTCGCGGTCGCCTTCCTCTCGTCGCTGGGTCTCGCGTCGTCGATGTACACGGCGCAGAACCTGGGCGGGCGCCGCCCCGACCGCATCCGTCGAGGGGTCGTCGAGGGCACCTGGATGGCGATCGCCGCCGGCATCGCACTCGGCGTCATCATCATCGCGTTCGGCACGCCGATGGTGCGCCTGTTCGTCGGTGAGGGGTCCGACGAGGTCGTGCGACTCGCGCACCTCATGCTGATCATCAACGGATGCGGGTACTGGGCCCTCGGTGTGCTGTTCGTGCTCCGCGGGGCGCTGCAGGGCCTCGGCCACACCCTCATCCCCACCGTCACGGGCGTGATCGAGCTGGTGATGCGCGTGGGAGCGGCCGTCGTGCTCGGCGCGCTCATCGGATTCGAGGGCGTCGCGCTCAGCAACCCTCTCGCCTGGCTCGGCGCGATCGTGCTGCTGGTGCCCGCGTACGTGCGCGCTCACCGGTCGCTCGCCCGCATGCCGGTCGACCCGATCGAGTCCACCGAGACGTCGGCGATGGCGATCATCGGCCCGACCGACGGCTCGATGGTCGTCGACGCGGTCGTCACCCAGCCGGTGCGAGTGGTCAAGAGGACACGGTTCGCACGGTTGAAGCGCCGCTGAACAACGCGTCACGGTTGAGGAACATCATCCTTCAGATGGATGCCCAGAATGCCGACACTTCGTAATGTTGGTGATGCGGAGGTTCCGCGGACCGGGGGGTCGTGATGACATCGTCAAGGGTGGCAAGCGAACTGGCATCGATACTGGTGCCGATCGGAGTGGTGGGGGCCGTGCTCGCGGCGCTGTGCGCGATCGTGGCGGGAGTCGCGATCATGCGCGGAGCGGCGGGTCTCGCCGGCGGAGCGGTAGGACTGTGGATCCCGAGCGCGATGCTCAGCACCACGGCATCGTTCGCGAATCAGTGGACGCCGCTGCTCGTGTCCGGCATCGTGCTCGTCGCGATGCTGGTGATCGGAGCCGTCGCACGCGGGATCGTCAACGCGGGCGAGCCTGCCCGTGAGGTCGCCCGCGCCGCGCGGATCCAGGCTGTCGTCGACGCGCCCGAGCCGACGGTCCCGGCGCGCTCCACGAAAGCGCCGAGCACCGGCAGTCAGCCTGCGCTCGCAGGCTGAGCCGCACTCAGCGGTAGTCGCGATCCCGGTGCTGCGCGGCCTCGTCTCCTGAGGCCACGCGCTCGGCCTCTCGCGCGCGCAGTTCGACCCGGCGGATCTTGCCGGAGATCGTCTTGGGCAGCTCGGGCACGAACTCGATGATCCGCACCCAGAGGTGCGAGGACAGCCGGTCGTGGGCGTAGGCGAAGATCGATCGCGCGGCCTCGGCGTCGGATCCGGCCGCGTCGGGGCGCAGGCACACGTACGCCTTCGGGACTGCGAGCCGCGTCGGATCGGGGCTCGGGATCACCGCCGCCTCGATCACGAGGTCTTGCTCCAGCAGCACCGACTCGAGCTCGAACGGCGAGATCTTGTAGTCGGACGCCTTGAACACGTCGTCCGCCCGGCCGATGTAGGTCAGATAGCCGTCGGCATCCCGCTGGGCGATGTCGCCCGTGTGGTGGTATCCGCCGACGCGCGACTCGGCCGTCTTCTCGGGGTCGTCGTAGTACCCGGCCATGAGCCCCACCGGAGGATGCGCCAGGTCGAGCGCGATCTCGCCCTCGTGCTCGGCGAGCTCACCGGTCGCGGGGTCGAGCAGCACGACGGGGTATCCGGGCAGGGGTCGTCCCATCGATCCGATCTTGACGACCTGACCGGGGGAGTTGCCCACGCAGGCCGTCATCTCGGTCTGGCCGAAGCCGTCGCGGATCGTGCCTCCCCACGCCTCCTGCACCCGGTCGATGACCTCGGGGTTCAGCGGTTCGCCGGCTCCGACGAGCTCGCGCGGCGGGTGGGTCAAGCGCCCGAGGTCGGCCTGGATCAGCATCCGCCACACGGTCGGCGGCGCGCAGAACGTCGAGACATGATGCGTGTCCATGACCTGCATGAGGGTGTTCGCGTCGAAGCGGTCGTAGTTGTAGACGAACACGGTCGCCTCGGCGAGGAAGGGCGAGTAGAAGCTCGACCACGCATGCTTCGCCCAACCCGGCGACGAGATGTTCAGGTGCACGTCGTCGGGGCGCACACCGAGCCACCACATGGTCGACAGATGCCCGATCGGGTACGACACGTGGGTGTGCTGCACGAGCTTCGGACGGTTGGTCGTGCCGCTCGTGAAGTAGAGCAGAGCCGTGTCATCGGCGGGGGTCGCGGCGTCGGGCTCGAACGTCGTCGGAGCGTCGGCGGAATCGTCGAAGCGCGTCCACCCGGCCGGAATGCCCTCGCCCACCCCGATGCGCAGGACGTCGCCGTCGATGTCGGCGATGCGCTCGGCCAGGCCGCCGAGCGTCACGATGGCGCGGGCGTGTCCGTGGTCGACGCGGTAGGCCAGGTCGGATGCCGAGAGCAGCGTCGAGGTGGGGATCGACACCGCGCCGACCTTGGTGATGGCGAGCATCACCTCCCAGAGCTCGATGGTGTTGCCGAGCATCACGATGACGTGGTCGCCCCGCCCGATGCCGAGTCCTGTGAGCCAGGCGGCGACCTGGTCGGAGCGGCTCGACAGCTCTCCGTAGGTCCACGACTCGAGGCTGAGGTCGGCTGACACGATCTGCACCGCCGGGCGGTCGGGCGACTCGCCGGCGATCACATCGAACCATTCGAGCGCGAAGTTGAACTCAGCGGGCGCAGGCCAGGCGAACCCCTCGCGTGCCGCGGCGTAGTCCGTCGCGTTCGCGAACAGGAAGTCGCGCATCTCTCTGATCGCGGTCGTGGCTGCGGTGGCGCTGCGGCTCATTCTGGGCTCCTTTGCTCGGCAGACGTGTTCCATCCTCGCACCGAGCGCAGACGCCGGCCTCTGACCCCCGCACGTGCGGAAGGAGATCCCTCGCTCAGAAGGACCGAATCCACTGCCTGGTCCTTCGGTGCGAGAGATCTCCTCCTGAACGGAGGCCCGCACACGGGCGGACGAGCGGGCGGGAGCCGCGGCTAGGGCAGGCGGATCGTCCCCGTGGCGATGCGCTCGGTCGGCATCCGATCGCGGTTGTACGTGATCTCGTCGTATCCGTGCGGCGTCGGCATCCCGTCGTCGTCCAGGCTCACGAAAACGATCTTCTCGATCGTGAGGATGCGCTTGCGCGTGATCATGTTGCGGGCGACGGCGCGCATGGTCAAAGACGTGGTGCCGAAGTGCGTGGCCTGCAGGCCGATCTCGATCAGGTCGCCCTGCACGGCTGAGGCCTCGAAGTTGATCTCGGAGATGTGCTTCGTCACGGCCCGATAGTTGCCCAGCTGCACGATCGCGTAGATCGCGGCCTCTTCGTCGATCCACTTCAGCAGGCTGCCGCCGAACAGCGATCCGTTCGCGTTGAGGTCTTCCGGCTTCACCCATTTGCGGGTGCGGAAGTTGATGCCGTCTTCGGACCACTGCCACTCGGGTGTCTTCTGCTTCGCCATGCTTCGAGGGTAGGAGCCGCGTGAGTCGGGGGTGTTACGCGAGGATGCCGAACCGATCTGCACAGGTGGATCTGCTGGGGCCGATCTCCTCTGGGCCTATCTGCTCTGGGCCGATCTGCCGCGAGCGGATACTCGCCCGCACTCCGACACGGCGGCGGATGCTGGGGCCATGAGCGAAGACAACCCCATCCCGCAGTTCGGCCCCGAGGCCCGCCGGGCACTGTTCCACGAACGAGTGCTCGTGCTCGACGGCGCCCTCGACGACGACAACGGCACGCTGCTCATGACGCAGCTGCTCACCCTCTCGGCGGAGGATCCGACGACCGACATCGCCCTGTGGATCCATTCGCCCGGTGGTTCCGTGCCGGCGATGCTCGCGATCCGCGACCTCATGACCCTCGTGCCGAACGACGTGTCGACCCTCGCACTCGGGCTCGCGTGCAGCGCCGGGCAGTTCCTCCTCTCAGCCGGGGCGAGGGGCAAGCGCAGGGCGCTCCCGCACGCGCGCATCCTCATGCATCAGGGCTCGGCGGGGATCGGCGGCTCGGCGGGCGAGCTCGAGACGCAGGCCGACGACCTGAGGCACATGCGCGACACCGTGCTCGGGCTGATCGCGGCCGACACCGGACAGCCCGTGGCGCGCATCTTCGAGGACTCGCTGCACGACCGCTGGTACACGGCGGAGCAGGCGAAGGACTATGGCTTCATCGACGAGATCGTCGCCTCGCTCGCGGATCTCATGCCGCGTCGTCGGGCCCGGGTCGGGCTGGGGGCGGGCGCATGAGCGGCTACACGATCCCCAACGTCATCGCGCAGCATCCGCGCGGTGAACGCGTCATGGACGTCTACTCGCACCTGCTCGCCGAGCGGGTCATCTATCTCGGCACCGGCATCGACGCCGGAGTCGCCAACGCGTTGATCGCGCAGCTGCTGCACCTCGATGCCGACAGCCAGGATTCCGGCATCCAGTTCTACATCAACAGCGAAGGTGGCGACCCGGGGGCGGCGCTCGCGATCTACGACACCATGCAGCACGTGCGTCCGGCGATCGCGACGACGTGTGTGGGTCAGGCGATCGGGCCGGCGGCGCTGCTGGTCGCGGCAGGGGCTCCGGGACAGCGGGCAGCTCTCGCGCACGCCCGCATCGTGCTGCATCAGCCGGCGGGCCAGTCGCGGGGAGCGATCCCCGACCTCATCCTCGCGGCGGACGAGGTCGTGCGGGTGCGTTCCGACATGGAGTCGATCCTCGCCAGGCACAGCGGACGCTCGCTGAGCGAGCTGCGCGCCGACACCGACCGGGATCGCGTCTTCACGGCATCCGCCGCCCGGGACTACGGTCTGGTCGACACCGTGCTGGGGGAGCGGGCGGACTGAGGGGCCACGGCGTTCGTCTGCAGGATCGGGGCACGGATGCAGGATGATTCTGCCGTTCTGGTCCTGCATCCGCGCCGAAGTCCTGCAGACGGACGGACCTGCAGACGGACGGACCTGCAGACGGACGGACCTGCAGACGGACGGACCTGCAGACGGACGGACCTGCAGACGGACCTTCAGACGGGCGGGCAGACGAGACGAGCCGTCAGGCGGCGAGGGCGAAGGCCCCGCGGGTGGCGGACACCGCAGCGGATGCCGGAGCCATCGTCGCCTGGCGCAGCTCGTCGGCCACGGCGCTCGTCAGTTCGATCAGCGAGGTGTCGAGGGCCCCGGCGATCGCCGCGATCATCTCGCTCGACGGCTCCTTGAGTCCCCGTTCGACCTCGGAGAGGTATTGCGGCGAGACTCCGGCGTTCCCTGCCGTCTCGGTCAGGGTCTCGTCCCGGTCGTGTCGTCGACGGCGCAGCTGATCGCCGACCATCTGGCGCCATAGGGGCTCGGGCTCACTGGGACGAGGGCGGGCAGAGCGAGGTGCGCGAGGGAACGGGACGAGGTCGGCCATGCCTCACGATAATCCGCCGTCAGCGCACGATTCGAGCGGTTCTGCTCAGAGCAGAAATCAGGCCTCGGTGCGCTCTGAAGGCGCACCGATGGTCCCATCGGCAGCGTCGGTCGCCGCCCAGCTGGCCAGCATCCGCAACTTGTCGGCCGATGCCGTTCCCGGCTCGGCCGTGTACGTCGACATCTGCAGGCCCGGATCGGCGGGCAGCTCGAACGCCTCGTAGGTGAGTTCCATCTCGCCGACGACCGGGTGGTTGATGCGCTTGACACCGCTGCGGTGGAAGCGCACGTTGTGCGCCGCCCACAGGGTGCGGAACCGCTCACTGCGCGTCGACAGCTCGCCGACGAGATCGGTGAGCTTGCGGTCGAACGGGTTGCGCCCCGCTTCGCCGCGCATCGCGGCCACGAGCTCCTGGGTGTTTCGCTCCCATTCGGGGTAGAAGGTCTGTGCGGCCGGGTCGAGGAAGGCGAAGCGGGCGCTGTTCGGCACCGGGGTCGTGAAGAGCGGCGCATAGAGCGCGCGGCCGAGCGCGTTCGCCGCGAGGTAGTCGAAGTAGTTGTTGCGCACGATCGCCGGCGCCTCGGTCATCGCGTCGAGCAGGCGCAGGATGCTGGGGCGCAGCGTCTCGACCTTCTTGCGCGGCTTGCGGGCGACGGGTGAGGCGTTCGCGGTGCGGGCGAGATCGAACAGATGCGCGGTCTCGGCCTCGTCGAGCTGAAGAGCACGGGCGAGCGCATCGAGCACGCTGTCGGAGACGCCGGACAGATCGCCCCGTTCGAGCCGGGTGTAATAGTCGACGCTGACGCCGGCGAGCAGCGACACCTCTTCACGGCGCAGCCCCGGCACACGCCGGTTGCCGCCGAATGCGGGGAGGCCGGCCTGGTCGGGGGTGATGCGGTCGCGCCTCGACGAGAGGAATTCGCGCACCTCGCTGCGGGTGTCCATGTATGCGACGGTACGCCCCCTGTCGCGACGAAGGGAGGTACTGGTGGACTCTCCCTCGCGTGTGAGCGGACGCGCACACTGGAGGTATGACGATGAACATCACGCTCAACACCGGCATCGAGATGCCTGCCCTCGGCTTCGGAGTGTTCCAGGCCGCTCCGGACGAGACGGTCGATGCCGTCAGCACCGCTCTCGAGACCGGCTACCGCCTGATCGACACCGCCGCTGCGTACGGCAACGAGCGCGAGGTGGGCGAGGCGATCCGCCGCACCGGTATCGCGCGCGACGAGGTCTTCATCGAGACCAAGGTCTGGATCAGCGATTTCGGCTACGACGAGACCCTGCACGCGTTCGAGAAGTCGACGGGCAAGCTCGGGGTCGATCAGCTCGACCTGCTGATCCTGCACCAGGCCCTGCCGACCCGCTTCGACCTCACCCTGGGTGCCTATAAGGCGCTCGAGACCCTGCTCGCCGACGGTCGGGTGCGCGCCATCGGCGTCAGCAACTTCATGGTGGAGCACCTCGACAAGCTGGCGGCGGAGACGAGCATCGTCCCCGCGCTCAACCAGATCGAGGTGCACCCCTACTTCCAGCAGCGCGAGGTGCAGCAGGCGGATGCCGCGGCCGGCATCGTCACCCAGGCGTGGTCGCCCATCGGCGGCATCACGGCCTACCGCCCCAACGGCGCATCCGTCTTCGACGACGAGACGCTCACGGCCATCGCCGCCGAGCACGGCAAGTCGCCGGCACAGGTGATGCTGCGCTGGCACCTGCAGCAGGGTCGCTCCGCGCTGCCGAAGTCGGTGCGACCCGCCCGCATCGCCGAGAACTTCGACGTCTTCGACTTCGAGCTCACCGCTGATCAGCTCACCGCGATCGATGCGCTCGACACCGGTGTGCGCCGTGGCCCCGAGCCCGAGGACGTCACGCTCGAGACCTTCGGGCGCGAGATCCCCGAGGCGTGACCTAGAGAGCGGCGGCGACGCCGGGGAGCAGCTTGGCCGTGATCGTGCCGAGATGCTCCCTCTCCTCTGCGGTCAGAGGGTCGAGGATCAGTTCGCGGATCTGCGCCACATGAACGGGCGCCGCCGCCCGCAGCAGGTCACGACCGGCATCCGTCAGCGCAGCGGTCAGCGTGCGCTTGTCGCTGCTGCACGAGGTGCGCGTCACCCAGCCGCGGTCTTCGAGCGAGTCGATCGCGTGGCTGAGTCGTGAGCGGCTGAGCCCGGCGATCTGCGCGAGCTCGGTCATCGGGATCGCGCGATCACCCTGACCTGCGAGGGTCACCAGGATCGCGTAGTGCGAGTGCTTGAGCCCGGTCTCGGCCTTGAGCGTGCGATCGAGCACCTGCGGCAGCAGCTGCACGAACCGGATGGTCGGCAGCCACGTCTGCATCTCCGCATCGTCGAGCCTCCGCTCGCTCGCCAGCTGCGCGTTCATCAGGCGGCTGACAGGTCGAGCGTGTGCGAGGTGTGGTCGCGCTTGGCCTCGAGGTAGCGGTGGTTCGCGTCCGACAGGTGCACGCCGGTGCGCACCTGCTCGGTGACGCGGATGCCGAGGGCGTCGAGCTGTGCCGCCTTGTCGGGGTTGTTGCTCAGCAGACGGATGCTGTCGACGCCCACCGCCTGCAGCATCTGCGCGGCGATCGTGTAGTCGCGTTCGTCTTCTCCGCGGCCGAGTGCGACGTTCGCCTCGTACGTGTCGAGGCCGGCATCCTGCAGCGCGTACGCGTCGAGCTTGGCGTAGAGGCCGATGCCCCGACCCTCCTGGCGCAGGTAGAGCAGGAACCCGCCGTCTTCGGCGATGCGCTCGACGGCTTCACGCAGCTGCGGGCCGCAGTCGCAGCGCTCAGAACCGAACACGTCACCGGTCAGGCATTCGCTGTGCGGACGCACGAGGGGTGCGTCGCCGCCGTCGGCCGCGCGCTCCATGGCGGCCCTCCAGTCGCCGAGCCCGAGCAGCAGGTGCTCGCGGCCGTCGATCAGTCCGTCGAACGTGACGACATCCGCCGTGGTCGAGAACCCGTCGGCGAAGCGCATCGGCACGCGCACCCGCGTCCGCTCTGTGGCGACCGGAACGACGGTTGAAGTTTCAATCATGTCGGGTGCAACGCGCCGACGCCCGCGATATTCCCGCTGGCGCACTACTCCGCGGAACGACGACGCACGGGCTTGAGCTCGCTGGCGAGGATGCCGAGCACCACGAGCGCTCCGCCGATCAGCGCGGCGACGGGCAGGCGTTCACCGGCGATGCGCCCGATCACGGCCGCCCAGACCGGTTCGCCCGCATAGATGATCGTCGCGCGGGTCGGGGACACGGACTTCTGGGCCCAGTTCATCGTGAGCTGGATGACGCAGCTCGCCGCTCCGAGTCCGACTGCGCAGCCGACCCAGATCCACGAGAACTCGGGCAGGCCCTCGCCGACGACCGGCATGGTGAGGATGCCGAGCACTCCGGCGGTGAGGAGCTGGATGATCGTGATCCTGCCGAGATCGATCCGGCCGGCGAACACGCTGATCAGGATGATCTCGGCCGCGATGGGCAGGGTGCTGATGAGCGTCAGGATCTCGCCCGCCCCGAGGGTCAGGGCGAACGCATCGGGTCCCGCGATGAGCAGCAGTCCGAGGAACGCGAGCGCGGCGCCCACGAACGCCATGGCCGGTGGGCGCTTGCGGAAGACGGCCCACTGCGCGAGCGGCACGAGAGGGATGTACATCGCGGTGATGAACGCCGAGGTGCTCGAATCGATGGTCTGCAGCCCGACGGTCTGCAATCCGTATCCGAGATAGATCATCACGCCGATCGCGACCCCGGCGCCGATGTCGCGCCAGCGGATGCCGCGCAGCGCCCGTCGGAAGATGACGATGCTGATCGCGCCGGCGACCAGGAACCGGATGCCGACGAAGAACCACGGCCCCGAGTGCTGCATCGCCCAGTGCACCAGGAGGAATGTGCTGCCCCAGACCGCCGTCACGGCGATGAGGGCGACCTCCTGTCGGCGCAGGCTCATGAAGCGGAATCGAGTGGACATGCTGTCCTTTCTCGACGCGGCCGGGACGAGCCTAGCGCCGCGCCGACCGCCGTCTCGAATCGCCGGTCGGCCCGATATGTCGACGGAATACGGGCGGCTGCGCGATCCGGACGGCGTCTCGCTAGCCTCGGATCATGAGCAACTTCGTGAGCGCCACCGAACTGCGCGATCTGCTGACGTCCGAGACCCCCGTGCGTGTGATCGACGTGCGCTGGAGACTCGACCGGCCCGACGGCCGGGAGGACTACCTCGCGGGCCACATCCCGGGGGCGGTCTTCGTGCCGCTCGCGACCGAGCTCGCCACCCACGGCGAGCCCTCGGACGGCCGGCACCCCCTGCCCTCCACAGCGACGCTCCAGGATGCCGCCCGGCGGTGGGGTGTGAACCGGGGTGACGTCGTCGTCGCCTATGACGACGCCAAGGGAGTCAGTGCGTCACGAGCATGGTGGCTGCTGCGTCAGGGCGGTGTCGACGTGCGCGTCCTCGACGGCGGCATCCGCGCGTGGACGGCCGCCGGCCTTCCGGTCGCCGACGATGACGTGCAGGCCGAGCCCGGCGACGTCGTCCTCGACGAGATCGGCGGCGATGCGATCTCGATCGACGAGGCTGCCTCGTTCGTCGACACCGGTGTGCTGCTGGACGCGCGCGCGCCGGAGCGCTATCGGGGAGAGCACGAGCCTTTCGATCCGATCGCCGGGCACATTCCGGGCGCGCTCAACGTCCCGATGGCCGCCCATCTGGATGCCGAGGGCCGGATCCTCGACACGCACACCCTTCAGGCGACCTTCGCCGCCCTCGGGGTGAGCGAGGGGACGCCCGTCGCGGCCTACTGCGGCTCGGGCATCACGGCGGCGCACACCGCGCTGGTGCTGGATGAGATCGGCATCGAGGCGAAAGTCTTCCCCGGCTCGTGGAGCCAGTGGTCGAACACTCCGGGGCGTCCGGTCGCGGTCGGCGATCAGCCCGGGTGAGTCGGTCGACTCTGAGCCCGCGAACGGGCGCGGTCAGCGCCCGTCGGCGTAGCTCCAGGCGACGCCGAGCAGTCCGGGTCCGAATGCGCGTCGCACCTGGTGCACCGAATTGCGGCCCTCGAGCGACAGCTCGGTGAGCTTCGAGCCGTCCGGGGTCTCGACGCGCTCTTCGATCCGGTCGGGCAGCGCGTCGGGGTGGAATCGCGTCCACACCAGCAGCTCTCTGGTCTGCCGGGCGACGGCGTGGCCCGTCTCGCGCTGCGGGGGATAGTCCGGCGGATAGGCGACCGACCACTCGACCATCGCGGTGCTCGGAGCGGTCAGAGGAACGTCGAGTTCGAACAGGACGCCGTGCACCTCGCCGTTCGGGTGCGAGTACCGGGCAGCGATGCGTCCTCCCGCCACCGCCTCGATGAACGGGGCGGGAGTGCTGATGCCCGGTGTCATCTCGAGGAACGGGATCGACGCGACGGTGCCGACGGTCGACTGCACGATGCTGCGCGTGATCGAGTACGAGACGTTGCCCGCGGCATCCACGTCCGTCACCGAGTGGGTCGTGAGTTCGCGCGACGTGTCGGGGTACTCCGCGCCGAGAGCGGCGAACGCCTCTTTGACGGCGTCCTCGAGCTCCTGCTCGTCGAGCGGGAAGAGGTTGGGTCCGAGCGGACCGGTGCGGTTCGTGGTGCCGAGCAGGGCGGTGAGAGAGCCGGGCTCGAGGTGCAGCAGCTGCTCGATGTCGCCGAGCGCGGCCATCGACTGGGCACCCTCGGGGCGCCGAGCTCCGGACCGCCAGTAGCTGAGCGTCGCCATGGACACGCTGTTGCCGCGGGCGCGCAGCTGCTCGTGCAGCCGCGCCAGAGTCAATCCACGCGCATTGATCGCGTCGCGGAAGGACGCTGCGAATACATCGGCATATCGGCGCAGACCACTTTCCATGCTCATCACAGCACCCCCTCCGGTATGTGAAGAATCGAGCCCTAGAGTGAGCATACGACCACACCAGCATCGCGTAGGGGACGAGGTGCTATTTCTGGGGTCTATCGGCTGAGCAGTCGTGAGCAGGGTGCCCGACCTCGCGACCACTCGGCCTGACGCAGTGTCGCCCCCGTCGCTGCGTTCTGTCGCGGGGCCTGATGATCGATCTGGGGAGATCCATCGGGCCCCGCGAACACCTCTCCGGTGTCGGCGCCCACTCAGCGCCCCCGCGTAGACTGGGGGGAACACCCCCGGAGGACCCTCGATCTTCATGTCTGCCACCGCCCGCGCGTTCACCGTGCGTCACCTCCAGTTGCTGCGCGCGCTCTTCGCCGCCGCCGCTGCAGTGATGATCACCTTCTCGCCCGATCACTCGGCGGCCGTCGGTCTCTCCGTCTTCAGCGGCTTCGTGCTCACCACCGGCCTCGTGATGATCGTCGCCGCGTGGCTCGTCTACCCGGCCGGTCAGCGCTGGCCGTCCGTCGTGTTCGCCCTGCTGAGCTTCGTCGCCGGGATGACCGCCGGTGTGCCCGCATGGCGTACCGAAGACCTCTTCTTCGTCGTCGTGATCGCCTGGGCGGTCTCGACCGGCATCCTCGAGCTCGTCGTCGGACTCCGCGCTCGCAAGGCCGGCGACGCGACCGCACGGGACTCGATCACCCTCGGCGCCTTCGGCCTGCTGCTGGCCGTGCTCCTGATCGCGATCCCGGCGGGCTTCGTGCAGCCGTACGCCATCGAGGGAGCCGGTGCGTTCGAGCTCACCGGCATCATCCTCGGCGTCGGGATGTTCGGCGGATACGCGGCCATCGTCGCGGTCTTCCTCGGCATCGCCGGTCTGACCCCGAAGCGAGCGGATGCTGTCGCCGCCGGGACCACGATCGAGAACGACCCCGCCCCCGCCGGGCACGGAGGAGAGCGATGAGCGACGAGAAGCCCACCCGACGCGACATTCTGCGCCCGCTGCACCTGCTGGGCATCGCTCTCGGCTGCGGTGTCTTCGCCGCGGTGGTGACGCTCGTGTCGACCGGCGCCTTCACCGCCCGGGTGAACAACGCCATCGCGAACGGCACCTACGACGGCCTCACGCCGATCGCGCTCGGCCTGGTGGTCGGCGGCGGCGCATTCATCGTCACGCTGCTGTTCCTCGCGATGCTGATCCTCGTGGTCGACCCGGCCGAGGTCACCAAGAAGGTCGACCGCCCCGTGCTGTTCGACCCAGAGACTCCCGACGAGCCGGGCGCCGACAAGCCGGGCCGCACGTCCTCCTCCTGACCGGATCGCAAGCTCCTCCTGACCGGATCGCAAGGTTCTCCATCGCGACCGGAATAGTCCCGGGCTGCGACGGCTTGTCCCTGTAGTGACTGCCTCGATCGACCGCGCCTCCATCGGACTCAGGTCGGAACGAGGCCCGGTGCTCGGGGCCCTCATGCTCGCCACGGGGCTGATCGCGATCGACGCGACGATTCTCGCTACCGCGGTGCCCAGCATCGTGCGCGATCTGGGCAGCTACCAGCAGTTCCCCTGGCTCTTCTCGGTCTATCTGCTCGCACAGGCGGTCAGCGTGCCGATCTACTCGCGCTTCGCCGATACCGTCGGCCGCAAGCCGATCATCCTGCTCGGCATCGCGCTGTTCCTGCTCGGGTCGGTGCTCTCCGGCTTCGCTTGGAGCATGACCGCCCTGATCGTGTTCCGCATCATCCAGGGCCTCGGCGCCGGTGCCGTCGCGCCGATGTCGATGACGATCGTCGGCGACATCTACACGGTCGCCGAGCGCGCCAAGGTGCAGGGGTACATCGCCTCGGTGTGGGCGATCTCCTCTGTCGTCGGGCCGGCGCTCGGCGGCATCTTCGCCCAGCTCGACGCCTGGCGGTGGATTTTCTGGGTCAACATCCCGCTGTGTCTGATCGCGGGATGGATGCTGCTGCGGCGGTATCACGAAGAGAAGCGGACGCAGCGTCATCGCATCGACTATGCCGGTGCCGTGCTGCTCACGGTCGGACTCACGGGTCTGATCCTCGGGATGCTGGAGGGCGGCAACGCCTGGGCGTGGCTGTCGATCCCCAGTGTCGTCTGCTTCGGACTCGGCGCCGCGGCGCTCGTGGCCTTCGGCCTCGTCGAGCGTCGCGCAGCCGAGCCGATCGTGGACCTGCGCCTGGCGGCGCGGCCGCTGATCCTCACGACCACGATCGTCTCCCTGGGCATCGGCGCCCTGATGACCGGCGTGACGAGCTTCGCACCCGCATATCTGGAAGGGTCCATCGGCATCGCGCCGCTGCTGTCGGGGTTGGCCGTCGCGGCGCTCACCCTCGGCTGGCCGCTCGCCGCCGCGAACGCGGGCCGGCTGTACATGCGGATCGGTTTCCGACGCACAGCGCTCACCGGCATGTCGATCACCGCGGTCGCGGCGATCGCTCTGGCGGTGGTCTCTCCCTGGCCCAATCCGTTCTCGATCGCCGCCGTGGCATTCGTCCTGGGCTTCGGCCTCGGCTGGAGCGCCGCCCCGACGCTGATCGCGGCTCAGGCCTCGGTCGGCTGGGGCGAGCGCGGTGCCGTGACCGGCATGAACGCCTTCGCCCGCTCGGCCGGCAGCGCGCTCGGGGTGGCCGTGTTCGGCGCGATCTCGAACTCGGTGATCGCGCAGGGCGCGGGGCCCGAGGACCCGGCGACCATCATCTCGGCATCCGTCTGGGTGTTCATCGCTGCCGCCGTCGTGGCCGTGCTCACCCTGATCGCCGCGGCGTTCATGCCGCGGGACCCGGCGGGCGCGCACTCCGGAGAGCCCCGGCCCTAGCCCGCACGGCGTTCGTGACCCGGCGCCGGGTCAGTTTCGTGCGGGGTCGCTTCGCTGCGGGTCGCTTGGCTGCGGGGTCGCTTGGCTGCGGGGTCACTTTCGCATCCGATTCGGCCGATTGCGGTGCGTTTCTGGCCCCGCATCGCGCGCGCGGTGCGTTTCTGGCCCCGCACCGAACGAGCGGATGCCTCAGCGGCACCCGCTCGTTCGCGCTACTTCGCGAGCTGCTCGGCGATGCCGGTGTACGAGGCGGGGGTGAGGGCGAGCAGACGCTGCTTCGCGGCATCCCCGATCTCGAGTCCCTCGACGAACTCCGCCAGGTCCGCGGCGCCCACGCGGTGACCGCGGGTGAGCTCCTTCAGCAGCGCGTAGGGGTCGCTGATCGACGAGCGGCCGGCGACGACCTCCGCGCGGATGACGGTCTGGATTGCTTCGGCGAGGACTTCCCAGTTCACGTCGAGGTCGGCGAGCAGCACGTCGCGCGAGAGCGAGATGGCGTTCAGACCGCGACGCAGGTTGTCGATCGCGAGCAGCGAGTGGCCGAACGCGACGCCGATGTTGCGCTGCGTCGTCGAGTCGGTGAGGTCGCGCTGCAGTCGGCTGGTGACGAGGGTCTGTCCGAGGGATGCCAGCAGGGCGCCGGAGATCTCGAGGTTGGCCTCGGCGTTCTCGAACCGGATCGGGTTGATCTTGTGCGGCATCGTCGACGATCCGGTCGCGCCCGCGACGGGGATCTGCGCGAAGTATCCGAGCGAGATGTACGTCCAGATGTCGGTGGCGAGATTGTGCAGGATCCCGCCGGCGTGACGCACGCGATCGTAGAGCTCGACCTGCCAGTCGTGCGACTCGATCTGCGTGGTCAGCAGGTTGAAGCCCAGACCCAGGCCCTCGATGTACTCGCGCGAGATGGTGGGCCAGTCGGCGTCGGGGTCGGCGGCGATGTGCGCCGACCAGGTGCCGGTCGCGCCCGAGAACTTGGCGAGGTAGTCGGATGCCGCGATCTGCGCGCGCACGCGCTCGAGACGCCACGCGAAGACGGCGAGCTCCTTGCCCATGGTCGACGGAGTGGCCGGCTGACCGTGGGTGCGGGAGAGCATCGCGGCGTCGGCGTGCTCGGCGGCCAGCTCGCGGAGCTTCGCGATCACGACGTCGAGACCCGGCAGCCAGACCTCCTCGACCGCGCGCTTGACAGTCAGGGCGTAGGACGCGGAGTTGATGTCCTCGCTCGTGCAGGCGAAGTGGGTGAGCTCGGCGATCGCGTCGAGGCCGAGGGCCGACAGGCGGTCGCGCACGAGGTACTCGATCGCCTTCACGTCGTGCTGCGTGACGGCTTCCTTCTCGGCGAGCCAGTCGATCTCGGCCTGGCCGAAGTCGCGGTAGAGGGCGCGCAGGCGCTCCTTGTCGGCATCCGACAGGGGGCTCGTCTCGAAGAGCGAGCGGTCGGTGAGCGCGATCAGCCATTCCACCTCGACCTCGACACGGGCGCGGTTGAGGCCGGCCTCCGAGAGGAAGTCGGCGAGGCCGGTGACGGCGCCGCGGTAGCGACCGTCGAGGGGGCTCAGCGGCTGGGGCGGGAGCGAAGGCTGGAAAGTCAGGGGAGTCCTCCTGATCGGGCCCCGGGAGTGCGGGGCGTGCGGGGCTGGCGGAGAGCCGGCTCGAGCTGGCGGAACAGCCCGCGAGTCGCGGTCTCAATCATACCGAGCACCGAATCGAACATCTCGGCGCCGGCGTAGTAGGGGTCGGGGACATCCTGGCTGTGCGCGTCGGGGTCGAAGGCGAGCAGCAGGGTGACCTTGCCCTCCTCGTCCTCGTTGGCGGCCCACTCGCGCAGGATGCGCTCATGAGTGCGGTCGAGGGCGACGACGAGGTCGTTCTCCGAGAAGGAGGAGAAGGTGAACTGCTTCGCGCGGTGGAGTGAGCCGTCGTAGCCGCGGCGGCTGAGGGAATCGAGAGTGCGGTGGTCGGCCCGTTCGCCGAGGTGCCAATCTCCTGTTCCCGCGCTGCGGGAGACGATCCGCGAGCCGAGACCCTGACGTTCCGCGAGATCGCGGAACACCACCTCCGCCATCGGAGAACGGCAGATGTTCCCCGTGCACACGAAGATCACGCGGAAGGGATCCGGGGATGTCACCGTCCTATTCTGCCGGTCGCAGCCCGATCGCGCGATGCCGGAGATCCCGGGCCGGGCGGGCGCACCCGTTCTGCACCGGTGCCGCGACCGAGCCAACTGCTCACGAGGCCCGAGATCCGAGGGGCGTCCGCACATCGCAGCGGCAGTGCATCGCGGATGCTGGGCGCATGTACTCCTTCGCACTCGCACAGACCGGCGCCGCAGACACCGCCTGGGCCCAGTCCCGCGCCGTGGCAGCGCTTCGCAGCGCGGTCGAGGCGCTCGACGACGTGCGCGCATCGCTCGCCGTCCTCACCGCCGACACCGACTGGCACTCCGACGGGGTGCGCGCGATGCAGCACTCGCTCGACGATCTCCGACGGAGGACACGCGTCGAGGCATCCGAGATGCGCAGCCGTGAGTCAGAGGCCGAACGGATCGACGTCTCATGACAGGGCTGACGATCGACCACGGGGGAGCGATCGCCGTCGACCCCGACGTGCTGCGCGATGTCGCTCACCGCATCGATGCCGTCGCCTCCCGTTATGACGATGCGCGTTCGGCCATCATGCGAGCGCATCGGATCATCGTCGACACTCCCGGCTTCAGCGAGCACGTCGACACGGTGGGGCTGTGGGCGTCGGGCGAGCACGTAGCTCGACTCCGCTCCGAGTGCCAGGAGACCGCCGAGTCCACCCTTCTCATGGCCGATGCCTACGAATACGTCGAACTGCGAGCGGAGGCCGAGATGCTCGCGCAGACCGATCCGAGCACGGCGCAGCGGCTGACACGACGAGCCGATCGTCTTGCTGCGTCGGACGAACGCATCTCGAAGATGGCCGACGACCTCGTCGCTCAGTGGCGCGCCAGACGATTCGAAGGCCTCACGGGCAACCTCGTGACGCCCGCCCTGTACGACCACGTCTTCGGGACCGCGGCGCTCGTCGGGGCGTTCTCGGGGTTCGGCAAGGTGCTCCCCGGCGAGAGGCTGCAGGGCACGGCCGACCCCGTCACGGTCTCGCCGGTGAAGACGTCCTCGCCCCAGGGGGCGCCCTCGGGCCTGGCCGGAGCCTTGAGGCGCATGCCGGTCGCCGTCGGAGCGCAGGTCGCCGTCGAGAAGTACTCCTTCGCCGACGGCACCACGAAGTTCGTCGCCTACCTGGAAGGAACGCAGAGCGTCGCGTGGGGAGGTGCGCAGCCGTGGGACTCCAAGTCCAACGCCGAGCTCTACACCGGGAAGAGATCCGCGTCGTATCAGGCGACGATCGAGGCGCTCGAGGCGGCGGGGGCGCAGCCGGGCGATGAGGTCGATGTCGTCGCCCATTCGCAATCGGCCATGGTCGCCGCTCACCTCGCGATGGAGAGTCCGTTCGACGTGCAGATGCAGATCACGGCGGGAAGCCCGGTCGAGCCGACCCTGGATGACGACCAGACCATCATCCAGCTGCGTCATTCCGACGACGTGGTCTCCGGGCTGGCCGGCGGAGGATCGCCCGAGGGGACCGGGTCGGATGACAGCATCACCCTGCTCACTGAAGGAACCCCGCAGGACACCCTCGGGGACCTGACGGTCGACGCGCACCACCTCGACACGTACATCGACACCGCGGAGATGGCCGATGAGCTCAGCGACCTGCGAATCGATGCGATGCACGAGTTCTGGCGCGAGCTCGACACCGCCGAGGTGGTCGAGCGCACCGAGTATCAGGCCGAGCGTGTCGGATGACGGCCGCGCGAGGTGCGCCGGCAGGCGTCAGTCCCGACGCTGCTTCTTGCTCTGCGGACGCAGGATGAAGCCGAAGACACCGTTGATCAGCGAGATGATGAGCGCGGCGAGCACGCCCCACCAGAAGCTGCCGACCGTGAGACCCCAGCCGAACCCGCTCGTGATCCACGCCGTGAGCCACAGCAGGAAGCCGTTGATCACGAAGCCGATCAGTCCGAGGGTGATGATGTACAGCGGGAACGCGACGATCTTCACCACCGTGCCGATGACGGTGTTCACGAGCGCGAAGATCGCGGCCACCGCGAGCAGGGTCAGCACGAGCTGCAGGGTCTCGCCCGGCGCGAACGCCCTGATCTGCACCTGCAGGGCGGGGATCAGCGTCACGACCCAGAGGGCGAACGCGTTGACGACGACTCGGATGATGAAGCGCATAGTCCGTCCAGTCTTCCATGTGGGGCGCGGGAGCGCCGCGGAATCTAGACTCATGACTGTGACCGACCCGATCCTTCCGCGCATCCGTCCCGCCATCGCCGCCCTGGCGCCGTATCGACAGGGCAAGCAGGCGGGCCCCGACGCATTCAAGCTCTCGAGCAACGAGAACCCGTTCGAGCCGCTTCCGTCGGTCGCCGCGGCGCTGCAGCACACGACGCCCATCAACCGATACCCGGATGCCACCGCCGGCCGCCTTCGCGTACGACTCGGTGCACGGTACGCCGTCGAGCCCGACCAGGTGCACGTGGCTGCGGGCAGCGTCTCGATCCTCCACCAGCTGATCCTCGCGACCGCCTCCGTGGGTGACGAGGTCGTCTACGCCTGGCGCTCGTTCGAGGCCTATCCGAGCCTGCCGCTCGTCGCGGGCGCGACCGGGGTGCAGGTGCCTCTCACGCCCGACTCCCGTCACGACCTCGACGCGATGGCTGAGGCGGTCACCGAGCGCACGCGTGCCGTCATCCTCTGCACCCCGAACAACCCGACCGGTCCGATCATCACGAGCGACGAGTTCGCGACGTTCGTCGAGCGCGTCCCCGCCGATGTGCTGATCGTCCTCGACGAGGCCTACGCCGAGTTCGTGACGGTGCCCGGGGCGGTCGACGGTCTCGCCGAGCGGGTGTTCGAGCGGCATCCGAACGTCGTCGTGCTGCGCACCTTCTCGAAGGCCTACGGACTCGCGGGCCTGCGCATCGGATACGCGATCGGCAACGAGAAGGTCCTCGATGCCGCGCGCACCACCGGCATCCCGCTCTCCGTCACGTCGGCAGCCGAGAACGCCGCGATCGCGAGCCTCGACGCCGAGTCCGAGCTGCTCGAGCGCGTCGCGGTGATCGTCGAGCGCCGCACGCGCCTGCTCGAGGGGCTGCGTCGGCAGGGCTGGGACGTGCCCGACTCGCAGGCCAACTTCATCTGGCTGCCCACCGGCGAGCGCACCGACGAGGTCGCCGCCGCATTCGTCGCCGCCGACCTCATCGTGCGCCCGTTCCCGGGTGACGGCATCCGCATCTCCGTGGGCGAGGAGGCGTCCGTGGCGCGCGTGCTCGAGGTCGCATCGTCACTGCGCTGATCCGCGCCGTTCCGCCGTTTCTCCGGGTTCCCGGCAGATGCGAGGACGTCCTAGGTATGCGTGACCGGGCATGCGCGCGCGGGTAGCGTGGGGGTCGTGACCTCGTCAGAGACTGAACTCGTCCGCGTCCTGGATCAGGATGGCCGCTTCACGCCGAGTCCGGCTGCTGAGCAGTATCTGTCGTTGATCGAGGCGATCAGCGACGCCGAGCTCGAGCAGTTCTACCGGGACATGGTGGTCATCCGCGCGATCGACACCCAGGCCACCAACCTGCAGCGACAGGGACAGCTGGCGCTGTGGCCGCCGAGTCGTGGGCAGGAGGCCGCCCAGGTCGGTTCGGCCCGCGCCGCCCGCGCCCAGGACACGCTCTTCCCGTCGTACCGCGAGCACGCCGTGACGCGCATCCGCGGCGTCGACCCCGTCGACATCATCAAGCTGATGCGCGGTGTCTCGCACGGCGGCTGGGATCCGACAGACCCCAAGAACGGCAACACCCGCCTCTACACCCTGGTTCTCGGCTCGCAGGTGCTGCACGCCGCCGGCTACGCGATGGCGTTGAGCTTCGACGGTCGATCCGGCACCGGCGACGTCGACAAGGACGAAGCCGTCATCGTCTACTACGGCGACGGGGCGTCGAGCCAGGGCGACGTGCACGAGGCGATGGTCTTCGCCGCGAGCTACCAGGCTCCCACCGTCTTCTTCCTGCAGAACAACCACTGGGCGATCTCGGTGCCGGTCGCGACGCAGTCGCGGGTGCCGCTGGTCGAGCGCAGCGCCGGCTACGGCATCCCCAGCGTCCGCGTCGACGGCAACGACGTCCTCGCCAGCTACGCCGTGTCGCGCGTCGCTCTCGATGAAGCCCGCAGCGGCCAGGGTCCCCGGGCGATCGAGGCGGTCACGTACCGTCTCGGCGCGCACACCACCAGCGACGATCCCACGAAGTACCGCGGCTCCGACGAAGAGCAGTCGTGGGCGCTGCGAGACCCGATCGACCGCATGCGCGCCTTCCTCGAGAACAGGGGAGCGGCGGGGCAGTTCTTCGCCGACGTGGATGCCGAGGCGGCCGACGCCGCCGAGGACCTGCGTTCACGCAGCGTCGAGCTCGGATCGCCGACCGCAGACAAGATCTTCGATCACGTGTACAGCGACCCGCATCCGCTCGTGGCGGAGCAGAAGGCCTGGCACACGCGCTACGAGGCATCGTTCGAAGGAGACGGCAAGTGATGGATTGCCTTCAGGATTCTCGGCCAGGAGCGACTTTCGCGGCCCGCGCTGCGCGCAGTGGCCGCCGAACGTGCGTATGGCCGCAGAAGTTCACGACGTCGAGGACGGTGCACGCATGACCCTCGAGACGATGCCCCTCAGCAAGGCGCTGAACTCGGGTTTGCGCCGGGCGCTCGAAGACGACTCCAAGGTCCTGCTCATGGGCGAGGACATCGGCAAGCTCGGCGGTGTCTTCCGCGTCACCGAGCACCTGCAGCGCGACTTCGGCGACCGCCGCGTGCTCGACACCCCCCTCGCCGAGTCGGGGATCGTCGGCACCGCGATCGGGCTCGCGATGGCCGGGTTCCGTCCTGTGATCGAGATCCAGTTCGACGGGTTCGTGTTCCCCGCGTTCGACCAGATCACGACCCAGCTCGCCAAGCTCACGAACCGCCACGAGGGCAGGATCAGCCTGCCCATCGTGATCCGCATCCCCTACGGCGGGCACATCGGAGCGGTCGAGCACCACCAGGAGAGCCCCGAGGCCTACTTCGCGCACACCCCCGGCCTGCGGGTGGTGTCGCCGTCGACGCCGAACGATGCGTACTGGATGATCCAGGAGGCCATCGCGTCGAACGACCCGGTGATCTTCATGGAGCCGAAGAGCCGCTACTGGCAGAAGGGCGAGGTCGAGCTCGACGCGTCCGCCGCCCCGCTGCACTCGTCTCGCGTCGTGCGCACCGGATCCGACGTCACGCTCGTCGGACACGGAGCCATGGTCACGACCCTGCTGCAGGCGGCCGCGCTCGCCGAGGCCGAGGGCACCAGCTGCGAGGTCGTCGACGTGCGGTCGCTGTCTCCGGTCGACTACGAGCCCATCCTGAGCTCGGTGCGCAAGACCGGACGCATGGTCTACGCCCAGGAGGCCCAGGGCTTCGTCAGCATCGGCAGCGAGATCGCCGCGACCGTCATGGAGCGTGCCTTCTACGCGCTCGAAGCTCCCGTGCTCCGCGTCTCGGGATACGACACTCCGTTCCCGCCCGCGAAGCTCGAGGGCACCTACCTCCCCGACGCCGACCGCATCCTCGAGGCCGTCGACCGTTCGCTCGCCTACTGATCTCACCCTGATCTCACCGTTCCGAAAGGACCGCACATGAGCACGCAGAACTTCAACCTCCCCGATGTGGGCGAGGGCCTGACCGAGGCCGAGATCGTGGCATGGAAGGTCGCGCCGGGTGACTCCGTCGCCATCAACGACGTCATCTGCGAGATCGAGACCGCCAAGTCGCTCGTCGAGCTGCCGTCGCCGCACGCCGGAGTCGTCGGCGAGCTGCTCGCCGCCGAGGGCGCGACCGTCGAGGTCGGCTCGCCGATCATCACCTTCGTGACCGATGCGCGCGACGACGCCGGACCCGGCAAGATCGCCACCGCGGAGGCCCCCGCGCCGGAAGAGGGCGGCGGGTCGGTTCTCGTCGGCTACGGCACGGGCGGCGGTGCGACGTCGCGGCGCAAGCGTCCGGCGGAGCGCCCGGTGCGCTCGTCGGTCGGCGTGATCGCGAAGCCGCCGATCCGCAAGCTCGCCCGCGATCTGGGCGTCGACCTCACCACGGTCACGCCCACCGGAGCCGACGGCGAGGTGACTCGCGACGACGTGATGACCCACGCCTCGCAGGCCAGCGTCTTCCGCAACATCGAGACGCCCGAGTGGGGCGCCGTGCGCGAAGAGACCGTGCCCGCACCGCAGAGCACGCCGGCGGGCCTCGCCCGTGGAGTGTCGGCAGCGCCGGCATCCGCCCCGGTGTCCGACGACCGCACCGAGTCGATCCCTGTGAAGGGCGTGCGCAAGGCGACCTCGTCGGCGATGGTGCAGAGCGCGTACTCCGCTCCGCACGTCACCGTGTGGAAGGAGATCGACGCGAGCCGCACGATGGAGCTCGTCAAGAGGCTCAAGGCATCGCCCGACTATGCCGACATCCGCGTCTCGCCGCTGCTGATCATGGCCCGCGCCGTCATCTGGGCTGCCCGCCGCACCCCGATGGTGAATGCCGCGTGGATCGAGACCGAGGGCGGCGCGGAGATCGCGGTGCGCCACTACGTGAACCTCGGCATCGCCGCGGCGACGCCTCGCGGTCTGCTCGTGCCGAACATCAAGGACGCGCAGGACCTCAGCATGAAGGACCTCGCCCGCGCTCTGAACAGGCTCACCCTGACGGCGCGCGAGGGCAAGACCAGCCCCGCCGACCAGCAGGGCGGCACGATCACGATCACCAACATCGGTGTGTTCGGGATGGATGCCGGTACCCCGATCATCAACCCCGGCGAGGCGGGCATCGTGGCCATGGGCACGATCAGCCAGAAGCCGTGGGTCGTCGACGGCGAGGTGCGCCCCCGCTGGGTGACCACGGTCGCAGGCTCGTTCGACCACCGCGTGATCGACGGCGACGGTATGAGCCGCTTCATCGCCGACGTGGCATCCGTGCTCGAGGAGCCCGCACTGCTCGTGGAGTGAGGCGAACGGCGGGGATACAGTGGCGGAGAACCGTGATGACCGCCCCGACAGAACGGACTCAACGCGGATGAGGATCGAACCGACTGCCATCACCCTCGGAACCTCCGGCCTCGGCCGGCATTCGGAGCCGGGATCCGCCGAGGAGAGAGCGGCCGTCGATGTCGCCATCGACCTGCTCACGAGCAGGCACGGGTTCGTGGACACGTCGAACAACTACTCGGCCGGTCGATCCGAAGCCGTCATCGGCATCGCGCTGCGCGAGCTGGGGATGGACGGTTCGCGAGTCATCTCGAAGGTGGATCAGGACCCTGAGACGGGCGTGTTCGACCGAGACCGCGTCCTCCGCTCGTTCGAGGAGACGACCGCGCGGCTCGGGGTCGACCGGCTTCCGCTGTTGCACCTGCACGACCCGTACTCGGTGTCGTTCGAGGACACGATCTCGATCGGCGGCGCGGTGCAGGGGCTCATCGAACTGCGGAGCGCCGGCGTGGTGGACGCGATCGGTGTGGCGGCGGCTCCGGTCCCGCTGATGGCGAAGTACGTCGAGACGGGGGTGTTCGACGCCGTGCTGATCCACAACCGATTCACGCTCGTGGATCACTCGGCTGAGAGTGTGTTCGCCGACGCCAAGGCACGCGGCATGGCCGTGTTCAACGCTGCGCCCTTCGGTTCGGGACTGCTCGTCAAGGGCCCGCATTCCGGTGCGCAGTATGCCTATCGGCCGGCCGGCGAGGAGCTGCTGAGGTGGACCGAGCGTCTGCAGCACGTGTGCGCGGAGCAGGGGACGTCGATGGCTGCCGCGGCGCTGCACTACTCGCTGCGGTCCCCGCTGGTCGACTCCACGGTCGTCGGGGTGTCGAGACCGCATCGTCGTGAGCAGCTCGACGAGCTGGAGCAGGCGGAGGTCCCGGAGGGGCTGTGGGGTGCCATCGAGAGCCTGGGGCCGGCGCCTTCCCCGGTCGACGACAGCGACTACGCCTGACGCAGCTCCGCGAGCGCAGTGATCTGCGCGGTGGCGGGGTCCCAGTGCCGCACGCTGCGCGCGTGAGCGTGGATGTCGTCGCCGATGATATCCAGCGCGTCCGCCAGGTCGGTGACCCGCAACCGGCGGGCGAGGGCGACGTGCGGCATCCACTCGCCCGGAGCGGTATGCGGGGCATCGTCACCCGGCCCGACGGCGGAGAGGATCGTCTCGCGGAGGTGGATCAACTCCGCACGGGGAACGATGCTCCGCGCCAGCACACGGCGATCTCCGGAGCCGAAGAGCAGGGGGGCGCCCAGCGTGATCGGGAACGAGGTGATGCCGGCGAAGGCATCTGGTCCGGGCGATGACAGGTCGACGCGTGCGACCAGCGTGATGTGAGGGCGGTTGCTCGCCGACGTGTGCCCCGCGAGGCTCGACAGGCCGCGCGCCGCGAGAGCATCCCATTCGGCCCGGACCACGGCCTCGGCCTCTGCGTCGAGGAGCAGTTCGATCGATGACGGGGAGCGCTGCGGCTCTGTTTCTCGCACGACGTCAGCTCACCGCGCTGAGCCGCCGCTCCGCGAGCAGCGGCACGGCCACCTCGCGCGCCGCCCTGCGCGCGGTCGCGACGGCGCCGATCGAGACGACCTCGGCGCCCAGCGTCGAGGCGAGGATCTCGGGTGCCGGCAGGTGCAGCTGGGCCGGCAGCACCTCGCGCGCAGCCGTGAGAACGGGGGCGATGCTCTCGGCCACCGCCCCGCACACGATCACGCGGGACGGGTCGTACATGCTGCCGAGCACGCCGGCCACACGGGCGAGCGTCGCGCCGACGCGGGAGGTGGCCAGGAGCGCATCGGCATCGCCAGCTGCCGCCGCCGTCAGCACGGCGCGGGGGTCGATGCGATCCTCGCGTGCGAGCCGCCCGATCGGGGATTCGAAGGAGATCTCGCCGCTCTCGACTGCCGCCCGCACCTGATCCTGCAGGGCGTAGCGCAGACCGAAGGCCGAGCCGACGCCGATGATGTGGTCGAACACGACACCCTCGCCGACTCCGCCGTGAGCGCCGTGCAGCACGTGGCCGTCGACCACGACGCCGCCGCCGAAGCGTTCGCTCGCGAGCAGGGCGACGTAGTCACGGCATCCGATGGCTGCGCCGGCCGAGCCCTCGGCGATCGCGGCGAGCTGTGCGTCGTTCTTGATCTCCACGACGGGGGCCCAGTCGGCGAGCGCCTCGGCGAGACCGGGGTTCGTGCGCTCCCAGAAGCCCTCGGGATGCGGCGGAGAGATGCCCGCCCGGTCGACGGGCGCGGCGACGCCGACGCAGATCGCGAGCACCGCCTCGCGCGAGACCTCGGCCTCGGCGAGCGCGTGCTGCATCTGGTCGAGGATCGTGGCGCGGCGTGCCGCCGCGGTCTGCGTCGGGTCGAGGTCGGTGCGGTGGTGCACGAGAGTGTGGTCGGTGGGGTCGGCGACGGTCACCGCGAGGTGGGTGTCTCCGGCATCCACCCCGATGACGACGCCCAGGTCGGATGCCAGCACGAAACGTCGCGCCGGGCGTCCTGCGCGGTAGCTTCCGGCGGCGCGGGCGTTGGGCAGCTCGCGCAGCACCCCGGCATCGACGAGGGTGTCGATCCCGTCGATCGCTGTCGAACGGGTCAGCGAGGTGCTCGCCATCGCCTCGGTCGCGGTGAACTCCCCGGCCGCCCAGGCGAAGTCGAGGATGGCGCCGACGCTGGCTCGTCCGGTGCCGAGACCTGCGGAGACTTCTGTCACGGGCCTTGACCTCACTCTCGTCCAGATGAGAGAGTACCGTTCATCGAAGTAAATTCGCTCACTAGATTTAGTCTGCGGATCTACAGGACGAAAGGACGACGGTGTCTGTGAAACCCCCACGCCCGGCGCAGCTGGTGGCCGGTGCGGCCGCGCTCGCCCTGGTCGGAGCGGCTCTGACCGGCTGCTCGACGGCCGGCGGAACCGAGACCATCCGCTTCACGTTCAGCAAACGCGAGGCGATCGAGTTCATGACAGAGCTCGTCGCCGAGTACAACTCCTCGCAGGACAAGGTGCGCGTCGAGATCGACACCTCGGGTGTCGACGTCGTGTCGGCGAGCTTCGTGCGCGGCAACCCGCCGGACATCATGCTGGCCAACTACAACTACGAGATCGCCCGGTTCGTGCAGCGCTGCGCGCTCACGGATCTCTCCGACACCGAGGCCGCCTCGACCATCCGCGACGACCTGCAGCCGCTCATGGAGCAGTACGGCTCGTGCGAGGGGCGCACGAGCGCGCTGCCGTACTCGGTGATGGGCGCGTCGGTCATCTACAACAAGCAGATCTTCGACGAGCAGGGCCTCGAGGTCCCGCAGACGTGGGACGAGCTGCTCGCCGTGTGCGATCAGCTGAAGCAGGCGGGGATCGACCCCTTCTACGCCACCTTCAAGGACGACTGGACCGTCGCGCAGGGCTGGTACGACTACACCGCCGGCGGCTCGGTCGACGTGATCGACTTCTTCGACACCCTCGCGGAGGAGGGTACCGAGGTCGGTCCCGACTCCGAGGTGTCGTTCGAGAAGGACTTCGCCGAGCCCATGGACCGCATGATGACCCTCGCGACCGAGTACACCAACGCGGATGCCGCGAGCCGCGGATACGGCGACGGCAATCTCGCATTCGGCAAGGGCGAGGCGGCGATGTACCTGCAGGGGCCGTGGGCGTTCAGCGAGATCGAGAAGACGGCTCCCGACCTCGACCTCGGCACCTTCCCGCTGCCGATGACCGACGATCCCGCCGACCTCGGCGTGCGCGTCAACATGGACCTCGCCGCGATGATCCCCGAGGGGTCGCAGCACCAGGAGGCAGCAGGTGACTTCCTCGAGTACCTGTTCCAGCCCGAGAACATCGAGGCCTACAACGCGTCGCAGCTCGGGTTCACCCCGACGAAGGACGCACCGGCGCCGGACGACCCTCGGATCGAGGGAATGATCGAGTACTACGACAACGGCCAGATCTATCAGGGACCCTCGGTGCTCGTGCCCCGAACCCTGCCGGTCTTCAACTACGCGCAGGCGATGGTGCTGGGCGCGTCCCCGACCTCCACGTTGCGCACCATGGATGCCGACTGGGCGAGGATCGCGTTCCGCGCTCCCATCCCGTCGACCCAGGACAACGCCTCCGGTGAGGACTCAGCATCCGGCGAGACAGAGGAGTCCACGCCATGACGAACACCGCTCTGCCCAACCCGGCAGCCCCCAACCCCTCGTCGTCGAGGCCGACGGCGGGCGCCATCACGAAGCCCAACACCCCCACGACCGACACCACGGCGATCATCACGGGAGGCACCCGCAAGCTCGGTCGCCGCACCCGCAAGGTCGAGCCGATCTACTACCTGTTCCTGCTGCCGACGCTGGTCATCTTCACGCTCGCGATCACCGTGCCCGGCATCATGGGCATCTTCTTCAGCTTCACCGACTCGATCGGCATCGGCGAGTGGAGCTTCAACGGGCTGACCAACTACATCGCGATGTTCAGCGACCCGGCCATCCTGCAGAGCTACCTGTTCACGTTCGGTTTCTCGATCGCCACGGTGATCGTCGTCAACGTGATCGCGTTCCTGCTGGCGGTCGGGCTGACCTCCCGCATCCGGTTCAAGACGGGGCTGCGCACGATCTTCGTGATCCCCATGGTGATCTCGGGCATCATCATCGCCTACGTCTTCAACTTCCTGTTCTCGAACTCGATCCCTGCCGCGGGCGCCGCCACCGGCATCCCGTGGCTCTCGACCAGTCTGCTCGCGAATCCCGATCTCGCGTGGGTGGCCATCGTCATCGTCACCGCGTGGCAGGCGGTTCCGGGCACACTGCTCATCTACATCGCCGGCCTGCTCTCGGTGCCGGGCGAGGTCTACGAGGCAGCCAGCATCGACGGAGCGAACAAGAGGCAGCAGCTCTTCCGCATCACGCTTCCGCTCGTCGCGGGGTACGTAGTGATCAACGTCATCCTGGGCTTCAAGGGCTTCCTCAACGCCTACGACATCATCGTCGGCCTCACCAACGGCGGTCCCGGCACCGCCACCCGCAGCGTCGCGATGACGATCATCGCGGGCTTCAACGGCGGCGACTACGCCTACCAGATGGCCAACGCGACGATCTTCTTCATCGTCGCCGTGCTCATCTCCCTGCTGCAGCTCTCGCTGACCCGCGGAAGGAACGCACTCTGATGTCGACGCAGACACTCACCACCATCCCCACCTCGGGCAAGAAGCCGCGCGTCCGCATGGAGCGTGTCAACTGGTCGGGCACGATCATCCTGATCCTGTGTGCCGTCACCGTGCTGCTGCCGCTGTACGTCACGATCTCGATGGCGTTCAAGACCACGGGTCAGGCGGTCGACGGCAACGCGTTCTCGCTGCCGGCGCCCTTCAGCATCGACGGGTTCGTCGAGGCCTGGAATCTCACGAAGTTCCCGGTCGGCGCGGGGATCTCGCTGCTGGTCACGGCCGGCACCGTGATCGCGACGATCGTGCTCGCGGCCTTCGCGTCGTACGCGATCGTCCGCAACTGGGACCACCGCCTGTTCCGCTGGTCGTTCTTCTACCTGCTCGCCGCGATGTTCATCCCGTTCCCCGTGGTGGCGCTGCCGCAGATCCAGCTGACCGGCTGGGTGGGACTCGACAACCCGTTCGGCGTGATCATCCTCGCGACGATGTTCCAGCTGAGCTTCAGCGTGCTGCTGTTCACCGCGTTCCTGCGGTCGATCCCGATCGAGCTCGAAGAGAGCGCCCGCATCGACGGCGCCACCACCTGGCAGACGTTCTGGCAGCTGATCTTCCCGCTGCTGGCGCCGATGAGCGCGACGGTCGGCATCTTCGCCTTCCTCTACGCCTGGAACGACTTCATGATGCCGTCGCTGATCATCTCCGATCCCGCGCTGCAGACGCTGCCGGTGCGGCAGAACCTCTTCCAGACCCAGTTCAGCAACAACTACAACGTGTCGTTCGCCTCGTACCTCATGGCGATGGCCCCGGCGATCCTGGCCTACCTGTTCACGCAGCGCTTCGTCATGGAGGGCGTCACACAGGGCGCCGTCAAGGGCTGACACGTCGCACACCCCAGACCGCAACACGAAGGAGCAACACCCCTCATGACCGATGCGCTTCTCACCGAGACCCGCGACGACACGACGGCCGCATGGTGGCGCCAGGCCGCCGTCTACCAGATCTACCCCCGCAGCTTCGCCGATGCGAACGGCGACGGCCTCGGTGACATCCCTGGCATCGTCTCGCGGGCCGACTACCTGCGCGACCTCGGCATCGACGCCGTGTGGCTCAGCCCGTTCTATCCGTCGGCCCTGGCAGACGGGGGCTACGACGTGGCCGACTACCGCGACGTCGATCCGCGCCTGGGCACGCTCGACGACTTCGACGACATGGTCGCGGCGCTGCACGAGCGCGGCATCCGCGTCGTGGTCGACATCGTGCCGAACCATTCGTCCGACCTGCACGAGTGGTTCCAGGAGGCGCTCGCCGCAGGCCGCGGCTCGGCGGCCCGCGAGCGGTACATCTTCCGCGAGGGATCCGGTCCCGACGGCGCGGAGCCGCCGACCGACTGGACCGCCGCGTTCGGCGGATCGGCGTGGGAGCGGGTCGATGACGGCCAGTGGTACCTGCACAGCTTCGCCCCCGAACAGCCCGACTTCAACTGGGACCACCCGGAGGTGCGCGAGGACTTCCTGACGACGCTGCGCTTCTGGTCGGACCGCGGGGTCGACGGCTTCCGCATCGATGTCGCCCACATGCTGACGAAGGATCTGACCGAGCCGCTGCCCAGCACCGCCGATCTCGAGTTGCTCCCGCACGACGGCAACCATCCGCTGCACGACCGCGACGACGTGCACGAGATCTACGCCGAGTGGCGCCGGGTCTTCAACGAGTACGACCCGCCCCGCACCGCCGTGGCCGAAGCCTGGGTCAGCACTCCCGAGCGTCGCGCACGGTATGCCTCGGCCGAGGGGCTCGGGCAGGCGTTCAACTTCGACCTGCTGGTCGCCGACTTCGACGCGACGCAGTTCCGCACGATCATCACCGACAACCTCGCGCAGTCCGAGGCCACGGGGTCGTCGACGACGTGGGTGCTGTCGAACCATGACGTCACCCGCCACGCGACGCGCTACGGTCTCGCGCCGCTCGAGGGGCGCACCGGAGTGAAGCAAGGGGTCGAGTGGGTCGCGGCCGGCGGGCCGGAGGATCAGCTCGATCGCGAGGCGGGTCTTCGCCGAGCGCACGCTGCGACGCTGCTGCTGCTCGGGCTCCCCGGCAGCACCTACCTGTATCAGGGCGAGGAGCTCGGCCTCCACGAGGTCGCCGACGTCGCGCCCGAGCAGCGTCAGGACCCGGCGTTCTTCCGTGGTGCCGTCTTCGACGGACTGGGACGGGACGGATGCCGCGTGCCGCTGCCCTGGACCGCATCCGGACCGTCGTTCGGCTTCGGATCCGCCGAGGCGCACCTGCCGCAGCCCGCGTGGTTCGCCGAGTCCGCGGTCGATGTCGAGGCCGCCGATCCGTCGTCGACGCTCTCGCTCTACCGGGAGGCGCTGCGGCTGCGGCACGAGCTGCAGACCGAGGAGAGCCTGGAGTGGATCGAGACCGGCCGGCCCGATGTGCTGCGCTTCGCCCGCCCGAACGGCTGGCAGATCGTGACGAACTTCGGCACCGAGCCGTTCGACCTCGGAGCGGATGCCGCCGATGTCGTCCTCGGCACGGTGGTCGACGGGGCGGTCCCGGCGGACTCGACCGTGTGGATCGCGCCGGGTCTCATCGGCTGACCGGATCCGATCGCAGGACGAAAGCACGGATGCAGGGCGAGAACACGGTTTCTCCTCCTGCATCCGTGCGTCGGCCCTGCAATCGATCGTGAAGCGTGCCACCCCAGCCCGCCGATTTGATAATGGTTCTCATTAGCGTTTAGAGTGGGGGACATGAAGAAGCCGTTCGTCGCCCTCGCCCTCGCATCCGTCGCCGCACTCTCGCTGGCCGGATGCTCGACCACCCCCGCTGCGGGAGAGGGCGGCGACGGCGGAGCGGTGACGGTCGTCGCGAGCACCAATGTCTACGGTTCGCTCGCCGAGCAGATCGGCGGCGACCGCGTCGACGTGACCTCGATCATCACCTCGGCCACGCAGGACCCGCACTCGTACGAGGCCTCGGCCCGTGACCGCCTGACGGTGCAGAAGGCCGACCTCGTGATCGAGAACGGCGGCGGCTACGACGGCTTCATCGACACCCTGCTGCAGGATGCCCAGGACCCGCACATCGTCAGCGCCGTCGAGTTCTCGCACGATTTCCCGGGCAACGAGGGTCACTCCGATGAGGAGGGCGCGACCGAGGAAGAGCACGATCACGACCACGCCGAGGGTGAAGAGGGGCATGAGGGCCACAATCACATCGAGGGCTTCAACGAGCACGTCTGGTTCGACCCGCACACGATGATCCACGTGGTCGAGGCGATCGCCGATGAGCTTGCCGCGATCGACCCCGACGGCGAGGCGGAGTTCACCGCCAACGCCGAGGACATCGTCGCCGACCTCGAGGGCTTCGAAGTCGACCTCGAGACCCTCAAGACGGATGCCGCCGGCGCCGATGTGATCATCACCGAGCCGCTGCCCGGCTACATCGCCACCGCCGCCGGACTCACCGATGTGACCCCCGAGGGATTCGCGGAGTCGGTCGAGGAGGGCAGCGATGTCGCCCCCGCGACCCTGCTCGAGACCCTGAACGTCGTCGACAGCGGCGACGTGGCAGCCGTGCTCACCAATGCGCAGACCGGCGGGGCCGAGACGCAGCGCGTCGAGGATGCCGCGACCGCCGCCGGCATCCCTCTCGTCGCGTTCACGGAGCTGCTGCCCGAAGGATCGTCGTACTCTGAGTGGATGAGTGACGCGATCCAGAGCCTCGCCGACGCGCTCCAGTCGTGAGCGCCGCCGCCGACGCGCGGGCAGGAGCCGAGAAGTCGAACCCCGTGCTCGAGGTGCGGGGAGCCGCCCTCCAGCGCGGTGATCGGGAACTGTGGTCGGGCCTCGACCTGACCGTCGAGCCCGGGGAGTTCATCGCCGTGCTCGGACCGTCGGGTTCGGGCAAGACCACGCTGCTGCGCAGCATCCTGGGCCTGCAGCCGCTGTCGGCCGGCGAGATCTCGGTCGCCGGCGGGCCGGTGCGCAAGGGCAACCCGCGCATCGGATACATCCCGCAGCAGCGCTCGCTGGCTCCCGACACGAGCATGCGAGCCCGCGACCTCGTGGCGCTCGGTGTGCAGGGCAGCCGCTTCGGCTTCCCGATCCCGCACCGCGGCGACAAGGCCAAGGTCGATCAGCTGCTCGCCTCGGTCGGAGCCGCGCACTACGCCGACCGCCGGGTCGGCCTCCTGTCGGGCGGTGAGCAGCAGCGACTGCGCGTCGGTCAGGCGCTCGCCGACGAACCCGCCCTGCTGCTGTGCGACGAGCCGCTGTCGAACCTCGATCTCGCGAACCAGGTCGCGATCACCGACATCATCGATCGCCAGCGTCGCGATCGCCGCGCCGCCGTGCTGTTCGTCACCCACGACATCAACCCGATCCTCGGCCGCGTCGATCGCATCCTGTACATCGCCGGCGGTCGCTTCGTGCTCGGCACCCCCGAAGAGGTGCTGCAGACCCGCGTGCTCACCGAGCTCTACGGCACCCCGGTGTTCGTGCTGCGCGCCGGCGACCGACTCGTCGTCGTCGGGGTGCCGGATGCCGAGCCCCACCACCTGCACGACCACGACCACGGAGGTGCCGCATGACCGTCATCACCGGCATCGTGCCTGCGGTCGACTGGAGTGACGTGTTCTCGTTCCAGGACTACGGCGAGCTCGTCGCCCTGCTCGCGAACTCGATCATCGCGGGTGCGGTGCTCGGCATCGTCGGCGGACTGATCGGCGTCTTCGTGATGCAGCGCGACCTCGCGTTCGCGGTGCACGGCGTCAGCGAGCTCTCGTTCGCGGGTGCCGCCGCAGCGCTGCTCTTCGGGGGCAGCGTGGTCGTCGGATCCCTCGGCGGTGCGCTCGTGGCGGCGATCCTGATCGGCGTCCTGGGGGCCAGGGCCCGAGATCGCAATTCGATCGTCGGGGTGCTCATGCCGTTCGGCCTCGGCCTCGGCATCCTCTTCCTGTCGCTCTACGACGGGCGCAGCGCCAACCGCTTCAGTCTGCTGACCGGACAGATCGTCTCGGTCTCGAGCCCCGACCTCGGGTGGCTGCTCGGCATCAGCATCGTCGTGCTGCTCGGGCTGCTGCTCATGTGGAACCCGCTGCGCTTCGACTCGCTCGACCCCGAGTCGGCCGCGGCCCGCGGTGTGCCGACCCGCGCGGTGAGCCTGCTCTTCATGGTGCTGCTCGGTCTGATCGTCGCGGTCAGCGTGCACATCATCGGCGCCCTGCTCGTGATGGCGCTGCTCGTGACTCCCGCGGCGGCCGCCATGCGCGTCTCGGCCGGGCCGGTCGCGGTGCCTCTGCTCGCGGCGCTCTTCGGGTTCGTGTCGGCCGTCGGCGGCATCCTGCTCGCCCTCGCGGGCACGCTGCCGGTGAGTCCGTACATCACGACCCTGTCGTTCACGATCTACGTCGTGTGCTGGATCATCCAGCGCGCCCGAGGCGGCGTGCGCCGCGTGCGGGCCTGACGTTCCCAGGGCCCGGCAAGGGCGGCGCGCCTAGAATCGTGGGTATGGCTCAGCGGAACACCTGGCAGCGCGATCGCGTGCGCGAAGCCCTCGCCGACGCGCGAGGATTCGTCAGCGCGCAGAATCTGCATGCCTCGCTCCGCGACGACAACACCGGCATCGGCCTCGCCACGGTCTATCGGGCCCTGGCCGGACTCGCCGCAGCCGGCGACGCCGACTCGCTGCAGAGCCCCGAAGGCGAGGCGCTCTACCGCGCCTGCACGACGCAGGGCCACCACCACCACCTGATCTGTCGCAACTGCGGACTCACGGTCGAGATCGAGGCGACCGACGTCGAGCAGTGGGCGCACCGCACCGCGGCCCTCCACGGCTTCACGGATGCCGCACACGTGGTCGACATCTTCGGGCTGTGCGCCTCCTGCACCAACAAGCGGGACGCCGAAGAGGCAGCGAACGCGTGACCACCCAGGCCGCTCCACGGACGGTGCACTCGCACCGGCCCTCCCGATCGCCGCGCTCGCCGTGGATCGGGGTCGGCCTCGGCGCCGCGATCGTGCTCGCGCTCTTCCTGATCGACCGGTTCCTTCCGTCGCTCTTCACCGCCAGCCTGCCCAGCAGGGCTCAGGACGGCCTGACCCTCGCCCTGAGCGTGCTCATCGAGGCGCTGCCGTTCGTGATCCTCGGCGTGCTGCTGTCGATCGTCGTCCAGGTGTGGCTGCCCGCCGACGTCATCCACCGCTGGCTGCCGAAGCGCGCATGGGCCCGGCGTGCGGTGCTGTCGCTGCTCGGCATGCTCATCCCGGTGTGCGAGTGCGGCAACGTGCCCTTCGCCCGCGGTCTCATGATGCGCGGGCTCGCACCGGCCGAGGCGCTGACGTTCCTGATCGCCGCCCCGATCGTGAACCCGATCGTGATCCTCACCACGCACGCGGCATTCGGCTTCGATGACGGCATCCTGGTGGCCCGTCTCATCGGCGGATACCTGATCGCCAACCTCATCGGCTGGATCTACAGCCGCCACCCCTCGCCCGACTCGCTGCTCACCCAGCGGTTCATCGACACCTGCGACCGCGTCACGCACGAGCACGGCACACCGGTGCGCCGCAGCCTCACGCAGTTCCTCGTCGAGCTGCGCGCCGTGATGCCCGCGCTCGTGATCGGATCGGCGCTCGCCGGAGCGGTGCAGGTGCTGATCCCGCGCGAGGTGCTGCTGGCGATCGGCTCGAACCCGGTGCTGTCCATCCTGGCGATGATGGCCCTCGCGATGACCGTCGCGATCTGCTCGAACGTCGACGCCTTCTTCGCCCTGTCGTTCGCCTCCACCTTCTCGTCGGGCGCGCTCGTGGCGTTCCTGCTCGTCGGCCCGCTCGTCGACGTGAAGATGCTCGCTCTCATGCGCACGACCTTCACCACCCGCACCCTCGTCGGGATCGTCGGCGTGGTGCTGTTCGCCGCCTTCGCGATCGGGATCGGGGTGAACGTCCTTGTCTGATCACGCGCACCCCACGCAGGCCCGCTCGCGCGCCCGTGCCCTGGGCACCCGCTGGCTCGGCATCGGTCTCGCCACGGTGATCTCGGTCGTCACGCTCGGACTCGGCCTGACCGGTCGCCTGAATCTCTACATCAGCCCCGAGTCGGTGTGGTTCGCCTGCGCCGCGGCCGTCGTGACGCTTGCCGGAGCGATCTGGTCGTGCACCCTGCCGCTCGGCGAAGAAGGCGACCACGGACACGATCACGGACACGGCACGGATGCGGATGCCGAGCCGTCGCCTCGCCGCAGCCTCGCCCTCGTGGGCACGGTCACCGGAGGTGTCGTCGCTTCGGGTGTCGTCATCGCAGCGCTCGTGCTGCCGCCCGCATCGCTGTCGGTCGAGCTGGCGATGTCGCGGGTCGGAGAGCAGACCGCGCTGTTCGCCGGGGCCGACGATGTGACCCTCGGGGTCGCCGACACCGCGACCTTCGGGGTGGGCGACTGGGCGAGCGTGTTCGCGACGGCGACCAACACCGCCGCCTACGACGGCAAGACGGTCACGCTGACCGGCTTCGTCACCCCCACGGATGCCGACGGCGTCAACCTCACGCGCCTCGTCATCACGCACTGCGTGATCGACGCGCAGCCGGCGACGCTACCGGTGACGATCGATGCGGGAGAGTTCGACACCGGCCAGTGGGTCGAGGTCGAGGGCACGGTCAAGGCGGATGCCGACGGCTCGCTGCACGTCGAGCCCACCACCGTCACCGCGATCGACGAGCCTCAGGACCCGTATGAGTACTGACGACGAGCGCCCCGACCTCCCGGCGGTGCCGCGCACGCGCGCCGAGCTGCGCGCCGCCCGCGAGGCGGACGCGGCCGCTGCTGCCGCGGATTCCCCGTCGCCGTCGGTGAGCGACGCCGGCGCAGCCGAACCCACCGCCGAATCGCCGGACGAGGGCGGCGGGGCAGAGCGAGCCGGAACGTCTCCTGCGACCGACACGCCTGTCGTCTCGCCTGCGGCTCGCGGGGCTCGCGGGGCCGGCGGCGAACGGCCGACGCGTTCGACCTTCGTCCCGCCTGATGCGGAGTCCACGACGTCGTTCGCGGCTCACTCCACGACCGACTACGCGCCCCCGGCGCCGGTGCAGCCGAAGGCCGAGAAGAAGCCGAAGGCCGAGAAGAAGCCCAAGCCGGCGAAGGCCGCCAAGCCCGCGAAGGCCGCCAGGCCCGAGAAGCCCGCCAAGCCGGAGAAGCCCGCGAAGCCCGAGAAGTCCGACACCCCGAGCGACCGCCGGTTCCTGCTGGCGCTCGGCGCTGTGCTCGGCATCCTCGTGCTGGTGGGGGCGGGACTCGGCGTCGTCAGCCTCACCCAGGGACCCCGCATCACCGAGGTGCAGGTCGACCCGACCGAGGCCATCGAGACCTCCGGCAGCCGGGTCATCCTCACCGCGAACCAGTCCCTCGCCGCGATCGACGAATCGCAGGTGACGGTCGACCCCGCTGTGCCCTTCACCCTCGACGCCGCGGGCCGCGGCATCGGCATCCGCTTCACCGTGCCGCTCGACGATGACACCGAGTACACGGTGAAGGTCGCCGATGCGGTCGGCGCCGGAGGCGGCCCGAGCGCCACGCTGTCGACGAGCTTCTCGACTCCGGCATCCCACATCTTCCTGCTGCGCCGAGACCCCGACGGAAACGACCAGATCTTCCGCACCGACCTGTCGGGTGAGAAGGCACAGCCCGTGTTCGCGGCCGACAAGATCAACGACTTCCGTGCGACGTCGTCGCAGCTCGTGGTCTCGGTCGAGGAGGACGAGGGCTCGAAGCTGCTCGTGATGGACCGCGACGGGACGGATCAGCGCGAGCTCGAGCTGCCCGGTGTCGGATACGTCGGGGCGATCCAGGTCTCCGACCGCGGGGGTCTGGTCGGCTACAGCTACTCCGACAAGGAGCTCAGCGATACGGAGGGGCGCGCCAGCGTGCTCGTCACCCAATCGCTGAGCGGCGACGACGAACCGGTGGTGACAGAGGTCGGGGGCAAGGAGGCGAACATCTTCGTCTGGCAGTTCGTGCCGGACAGCTCCGCCGTGCTCTTCATCGACTTCGACGGTGCGCTCTCGCTGGTCGACCGCTCGACCGATGCGGGAGTGCAGTCCCTCGGACTCGCGACGACCATCCAGGGCATCTCGCGGGGCACGTACACGGCGATCGTCGAGCGACTCGACGGCACGGTGGTCGAGCTGAACCTCGCTAACGGGTCGGAGGTGCCGCTCGAAGCATCGACTCCCGACTACGGCACCGCGATCACGATCACGCCGTACCCCGGCGGCACGCTGCGCCACGTGGTGTCGCGCGACGAGAACGGTCTGCCCGTCGGTCAGGCGGTCATCCGGGTCAACGACGAGGGCGCGGCGACACCGCTCGTCGAGGTCGATTCGACCGACTCGATCCTGCAGGCCTGCGCGTCGCCCAGCGGCCAGTACGCCGCGGTCGTCATAGCGCCGGAGCTCGCCGACAACCCCTACGACCAGATGCTGCTGCCGCTGCCCGAGAACCTCGAGACGCACCTGCTCGACCTGCGCACGGGTGACGAGATCGTGGCGCTCACCGGCTTCGACGCCTCGTGGTGCCAGACGGCCCCCCAGTTCTGAGCCCATGCCGACGGATGCCCTGCACCGAGCGACCCGCGCCGAGCTGAGCGGGCTGCCGGTCGAGGTAGCTCCGCTGCTGCTCGGCGGTGAGCTGCGCACCGTCGTGGCCGGCTCCGAGGTGCGACTCCGACTCACCGAGGTCGAGGCCTATCACGGGCAGGGCACGGGACCCGCGGCCGACCCCGGGTCGCACGCGCGCATGGGGCGCACCGCACGCAACGCGACGATGTGGGGCGAGCCGGGGCACCTGTACGTCTATCTGAGTCACGGCATCCACTCGTGCGTGAACGTCGTCTCGGGCCCCGAGGGTCAGGCGGGCGGGATCCTGCTGCGTGCGGGCGAGGTGGTGCACGGGGCGGATGCCGTCGCGGTGCGCCGCCGTGCGACGCCCCCTCTGACGGCGACTGCGCTGCGCGACCTCGCGCGCGGGCCCGGGCGATTCGGCCAGTCGGCGGGCCTGCGGCATCCGATCCACGACGGCATCGACGCGATCACCGGAGCGGAGTTCGCGGGCGCCCGCGCCGAGCTGTGGCTGCGTGACGAACCGGTGACCGATGTGGCGACCGGGCCGAGGGTCGGTGTGGCCGGCATCGCCGGGACCGCGGCATTCCCCTGGCGCTTCTGGATCTCCGGCGACCCGACGGTCTCGCCGTTCCGCTGGGGGAGGGGCGCTCAGGCCGAGTCTCTCCACACCACGGGCGTCGGCAGCATGATCCCTTCGCGCGGACGCTGATCGTCGCGCAGCTGCGCGAGGACGGATGCCGCGGCCGCAGCCCCGAGACCTTCGGCCGGCTGGTCGACGGTCGAGAGCAGCGGGGTGGTGCGCGTCGCCCACGTGCTGTTGTCGAAGCCGACCACGCCGACGTCATCCGGCACACGCCGTCCCGCTTCGCGCAGCGCCCACATCGCTCCGGCGGCCACCGCGTCGGACGCGGCGAAGACTCCGTCGATGTCGGGTGCTCGGTCGAGCAGTCGCCTCATGGCGGCGGCTCCGTCGGCGTAGGAGTACAGCGGCACCTCTTCGACGAGGTCCGGATCGAAGTCGTCGCCGAGAGCGTCGGTGAATCCGGCGAGTCGATCGGTGCCCGAGTCGCGGTCGAGGGCGGCGGCGATCATGCCGACCCTCGTGCGACCGGTCGCCAGCAGACGTGAGGTGACGGCCTGCGCGGCGCCGCGGTTGTCGACGCCGACCCAGGCGGCATCGACGTCGGGTGGGTGGCCGACGTAGGCGACAGGCAGGTCGAGTCGCATCACGGCCTTGGTGATCGGATCCTGCGCTCGGGCCGAGACGATCACAGCGCCGTCGACGAACCCGCCATTGAGGTAGCGCGCGACGCGTTCGGTGTCTCGCACCGAGTCGACCACGAGGCAGACCATCTGGTAGTCCGCCTCGGAGAGAGTCTCGTTCGTGCCGAGCATGATCGCGCCGATGTTGGGGTCTTCGAGGAACAGCGCGTGCGGCTCGTGCACGATGAACGCGATGGCCTGGGTGCGCTGTCGCACGAGGTTCTGGGCGGCGGTGTTCGGCACGTAGCCGACCTCCCGGATCGCCTCTTCGATCGCGGTGCGCGCGGCGTCCGACACGTAGCCGCCGTTGATCACGCGGCTGACGGTTCCCCTGGAGACTCCGGCGACGCGCGCGACATCGTGCACGGTGCTGCGACGACGGGCGGAAGTGCTCATGATCGACAGCCTATCGACCCGGACTTGACGGGATTCGCCACGACATGCGACGATGTGTGCACGTTCACAGAAATCCCGATCGCTGTTTCGACGCAGCGGACTGTGCACGTGCACACATGATCCGCAAAGGAGCGTCACCGATGGCCGCCGCTGTGTCCGACCGCATCGCCACCCTCTCCGCAGGGCGCGGCCTCGTCTTCGGATGCGACTACAACCCGGAGCAGTGGGACCGCAGCGTCTGGCCCGACGACGTGCGCCTCATGCAGCAGGCAGGCGTGGGTCTCGTGGCGATCAACATCTTCGGCTGGTCGTCGATCAACCCCGCCAGGGGAGTGTGGGACTTCGCGGCGCTCGACGAGATCATCGCGCTGCTGCACGCCGCGGACATCCGCATCAACCTCGGCACCGGCACGGCCTCGCCCGCACCGTGGCTCACCGCGCAGCATCCCGAGATCCTGCCGGTCGGCGAAGACGGGACCGTCTTCCAGCAGGGCGGTCGTCAGGGGTACTGCCCGAGCTCGCCCCTCTTCCGCGCGTACGCCGCCGAGGTCGTCACCCGTGTCGTCGAACGCTACGGCGACCACCCGGCCGTCGCGCTCTGGCACGTGTCGAACGAGCTGGGCTGCCACAACGCGCTCTGCTACTGCGACACGAGCGCCGAGGCCTTCCGTGGCTGGCTGCGCGAGCGGTACGCCGACATCGACGCGCTGAACCGCGCGTGGGGCACGACATTCTGGAGCCAGCGCTACAGCGACTTCGACGACGTGCGGGTGCCCGCTCAGGCCCTCTCGCTGCGCAACCCGGGGCAGATCCTCGACTTCCAGCGCTTCAGTTCCGACGAGCAGCTCGCGCTCTACCGCGCCGAAGCGGCGATCCTGCGCGAGCGGAGCGACGTGCCGGTGACGACCAACTTCATGGTCACCGCGCACATCCGCAATCTCGACTACTGGTCGTGGGCGGGCGAGATGGATCTGATCGCCAACGACCACTACCTCGACCGTCGCCTCGACGACGCGCGAGGCGAGCTCTCGTTCGCCGCCGACCTCACCCGCGGCCTCGCCCAGGGTGCGCCGTGGCTGCTCATGGAGACCTCGACCGGCGCAGTGAACTGGCAGCCCTACAACCTCGCCAAGGCTCCCGGTGAGCTGCAGCGCAACATCGCCGCGCACATCGCGCGCGGCGCCGACGGCATCTGCTTCTTCCAGTGGCGTGCGTCGACCCAGGGCGCCGAGAAGTACCACACGGCACTCGTGCCGCACGCGGGCGAGGACTCCGACCAGTGGCGCGAGGTCGTCGCGCTCGGCGGACTCCTCGATCGCCTGGGCGAGGTCGCCGGGACGCGCGTCGTCGCCGACGCCGCACTGTTCTTCTCCTGGGAGAGCTGGTGGGCCGCCGAGAACGAGGGCCGTCCGAGCGAGGCGCTGACCTACCTCGGCCAGGTGCATGCCGCGCATGCCGCGCTGGCGGATGCCGGCATCACGACAGACGTCGTGCGCCCCGGCGCCGACCTCGACGGCCACCGCCTGCTGATCGTCCCCGCGCTGCACCTCATCGGCGATGCGGATGCCGCGGCGATCGCCCGCGCGGTCGAGAACGGCGCGACAGCACTGATCACCTTCTTCAGCGGCATCGTCGACGAAGAAGACAGAGTGCGCACCGGCGGCTATCCCGGCGCGTTCCGCGACCTGCTCGGCATCCGCTCGGAGGAGTTCACGCCCCTGCGTCCCGACGAGACCGTCACCCTGACCGACGGCACGACCGCGACAGTGTGGAGCGAGCGCCTGAAGGCCACGGATGCCGAGGTCATCGCGTCGTTCGTCGACGGCCCCGCCGCCGGACGCCCCGCGATCACGCGGCGCGCGACGGGAGCGGGCGAGGCCTGGTTCCTCGGCACCCAGCCCGCTCGCGAGGACTACCGCGCACTGATCGCACGGCTCGCCGCATCCGCGGGTGCCGCGCCCGTCCCCGGCGCCGGACCCGACGTCGAGATCGTGCGCCGCACCGGCGATGCCGGCTCGTTCCTGTTCGTCATCAACCACGGATCCACGGATGCCGAGGTCGCGGCCGCAGGTCACGACCTCGTCACCGACGCCCGCGCCACCGGCCTGGTGCCGGCCGGTGCGGTCCGCATCATCAAGGAGGATGTATGACCACCACGCTCGCCGCTCCGGCGGTCGCCTCAGCGCCGAAGGCGCCGGGCCGCCGCCGACGGATCCCGCACAAGGGCGCCATCGCGTTCCTCATCGTGCCCTTCGGCGTGCTGTTCGCGCTGTTCTACGTCGTCCCCATCGCCTACGCGTTCTGGCAGTCCCTGCTCGTGGTCGAGCGCGACGGCACCTTCGGCAAGGCCGAGCAGGTGTTCGGCGGCTTCACGCAGTACGTGCTCGTCTTCCAGAACGAGGCCTTCTGGGCATCGATGGGGCGGATGCTGACCTTCGGCGTCGTGCAGGTGCCGGTCATGCTCGGCCTGGCCCTGCTGTTCGCGCTGCTGCTGGACTCGCCGCTCGTCCGCGGCAAGCGCTTCTTCCGCCTCGCGTTCTTCGTGCCGTATGCGGTGCCCGGTGTCATCGCCGCGATCATGTGGGGCTCGCTGTTCTCGCCCAACCTCTCGCCGTTCACCGCGATCACCAAGAACATCGACTTCCTCGGGGCAGACCTCGTGCTGTGGTCGATCGCGAACGTCGTGACGTGGGTCTACGTCGGCTACAACATGCTGATCATCTACTCGGCGCTCCTCTCGATCCCGCAGGAGCTCTACGAGGCGGCCATCCTCGACGGCGCCGGACAGTGGCGCATCGCCTGGTCGATCAAGATCCCGCTGGTGCGCCCGGCGATCGTGATGACCGCGATCTTCTCGATCATCGGCACGCTGCAGCTGCTCGCCGAACCGCAGGTCTTCCGTTCGTTCAGTTCGGCGGTCACGAGCACGTTCACCCCGAACATGACCGTCTACGCCACGGCATCCATCCCGAACACCAACCTCGCGGCCGCCTTCTCGGTCGTGCTGGCCGTGACGACGTTCGTGCTGTCGTTCGGATTCATGAAGTACATGCAGCGCAAGGAGCAGAACGCATGAGCACCATGACGATCGTCGCCCCCGGTCGGGGCTCGCGCGCACAGGCCCCGCGCGGAAAGGGTGCTCGCGAATCGGGCATCTCCCGCACCGGCGCCATGCTGATCATGGCCGTGTTCACGGTCTACTTCCTGCTGCCGCTGTGGTGGCTGCTCGTCGCGTCGAGCAAGGAGACCGGCGACATCCTGACCACCGCCCCGCTGTGGTTCGCCGACTTCCACCTGCTCGACAACATCGCCGAGCTGTTCGCCTACCGCGACGGCGTCTACCTGCGCTGGCTGCTGAACTCGGTGCTCTACGCCGCGCTCGGCGGTGCCATCGCGACCCTGCTCGCCGCCATGGCCGGCTACGCCCTCGCGAAGTACCGGTTCCCGGGCCGCGACCTGATGTTCGACATCGTGCTCGGCGGAGTGCTGGTTCCGGCCACGGCCCTCGCGCTGCCGCTGTTCCTCATCTTCAGCCAGGCGCAGCTGACCAACACGTTCTGGTCGGTGTTCCTGCCGTCGATCGTGAGTCCGTTCGGCGTCTACCTGGCGCGGATCTTCGCGGCCTCCTCCGTTCCCGACGAACTGCTCGAGGCGAGTCGGCTCGACGGCGCGGGGGAGATCCGCACGTTCTTCACGGTCAGCATCCGACTGATGACGCCCGCGCTGGTGACGATGTTCCTCTTCCAGTTCGTCGCCATCTGGAACAACTTCTTCCTGCCGATGATCATGCTGCGATCCGAAGACCTCTTCCCGGTCGTCTTCGGTCTCTACAACTGGAACAACCAGCTGAACCAGCTGCCGGAACTCCGTGGTCTCGTGCTGATCGGCGCTCTGCTGTCGGTCATCCCGCTGATCGTCACCTTCCTCCTGCTCCAGCGCTTCTGGCGCAACGGACTGGGCGCCGGCGCCCTGAAGTGAGCAGGCGGCCGCCCGGACCGACCGGACGGCCCGCACCACCGCACCATCCCTACCGCACCACCCCCATCGCATCCACGAAAGGATCGAAATGCAGCATTCGAAGATGAAGGCAGCCGCTGTCATCGCCATCTCGGCACTCGCGCTCGCCGGTTGCTCGGCGTCCGGCGGAGACAGCTCCGGCACCGGCGGTGAAGCCGCCGCGTGCACCCCGGCGGACGGCGACGTCACGCTCGAGTTCACCTCCTGGATCCCCGGCATCGAAGACGTCGTCGAGATCTGGAACGAGGCCAACCCCGAGATCCAGGTCGACGTGCAGACCGGCCCGAACGGCAACGGCGGCACGTACCAGAACTTCTTCAACCAGATCAAGGCCGGCGATGCGCCCGACCTCGGTCAGATCGAGTACGACGCGCTGCCGAACTTCCTCGTGCAGGACGGCCTCGAAGACCTCAGCGCCTGTGAAGACGTCGTCGCCGCGGAGGACCAGTTCGTCGACTGGGCCTGGGGACAGGTCACCCTCGGCACCGAGGGCGTCTACGGCGTTCCGCAGGACACTGGCCCCATGGCGCTGTTCTACCGCGCCGACCTGTTCGAGCAGAACGGCATCGCGATCCCCACCACGTGGGACGAGTACCGCGAGGCGGCCGTGAAGATCCGTGACCTCGGCGGATACATCACCAACTTCTCGCAGTCGGACATCAACCAGTTCGCCGGCTTCGCCTGGCAGGACGGCGCTCAGTGGTTCTCGAGCGACGACGAGGGCTGGACGGTGTCGCTGGCCGACGACGCGACCACCACGGTCGCCGACTTCTGGCAGAGCATGCTCGACGACGACCTCGTCGCCACGGTTCCCGCCTGGACCGACGAGTGGAACAACGCCTACAACTCCGGTCAGGTCTGGACCTGGAACTCCGCCGTCTGGGGCGCCAACTCGATCTCCAGCGGAGCCCCCGACACCGCCGGCTCCTGGGCTGTCGCACCGCTGCCGCAGTGGGAGGCCGGCGGCACCGCGGCCGGCAACTGGGGCGGGTCGTCGACCGCTGTCCTCAAGGGCAGCGAGCACGTCTACGAGGCGACGAAGTTCGCGCTGTGGCTCAACACGTCGGATGAGGCGCTGACCGCGCTCGCCGAGGCCGCCAACCTCTACCCGGCCACGACAGCCGGTCTCGAGCTGCCGGTCTACGCCGAGGGCGTCGAGTTCTACGGCGGACAGAAGATCTACGACGTCTTCGCCGACGCCGCCACCCAGGTCTCGCCCGACTTCGCGTGGGGCCCGACCATGACCCAGACCTACTCGGACGTGTCCGACGGCTTCAAGGCCGCGGTCTCGGGCAACGGCACTCTGCTCGACGCGATCGAGAAGGGCCAGACGGCGACCATCGACGCGCTCAAGGCCGCATCGATCCCCGTCACGGAGTAACACCTCTCGGAGGCCCGCCCGTATGCTCACGGGCGGGCCTCCCCCTTTTCGTCTGGAGCGGCAATGAGCGAACTCGTCCACCTGACCTCGGCCGGCGTCAGCGTCGTCATCGACACGACGAGTGCGCGACTGCTGCACTGGGGCGCGGCGCTCGACACCGCCGACCTCGACGCACTCGCGGTGTCGTCGACCGGGGCTGTGACGTTCAGCTCGTTCGACGCCTCGCGCACCTTCCCGCTGCTGGCCGTCGAAGCCGACGGATGGTCCGGCGCCCCGGCGCTCGCCTGGCACCGCGGCGGGCTGCACAGCGCTCCGCTGCTGCGCTCGACCGGGTGGAAGGCGACGGAGTCATCGCTGCGCGGGGAGTTCGCGGATGCCGCGGCCGGCGCATCCGTCGTCCTCGATCTCGAGCTGGATGCCGTCGGCGTGCTCACCGCCCAGGTGTCGGTGACGAGCACGGCGGATGCTGCCGAGCCGCTCGACCTGCTCGCCGCGCGCATCCTGCTGCCGATCCCCGCGCATGCGACAGAGGTGCTCGATCACACCGGACGCTGGACGGGCGAGCGGCGACCACAGCGAGGCGCCCTGCGCCACGGAGCGCACCTGCGTCAGGTGCGCCGCGGTCGCGGTGGCCACGACGCCCCGTACCTGACCGCGATCGGCACCGACGGGTTCGGCTTCCGGCGGGGCGAACTGTGGACCGCGCACGTCGCGTGGAGCGGGGACCTCGAAGTCGGCGTCGAGAGGCTCCCCGAGGGCGCCGGCGTTCACGGGGCGGTGCTCGGCGGGGGAGAACTGCTGCTGCCCGGCGAGATCCGGCTCGGCGCGGGGGAGACCTACGTCTCGCCGCAGGTGTTCCTCGCCTACGGCGAGAGCGGGCTCGACTCCGTGTCGGCCCGCCTGCATCAGACCGTCCGCGCGTTCTCCGCACACCCCACGACGCCGCGCCCTCTCGTGCTCAACACCTGGGAGGCCGTGTACTTCGACCACGACCCCGCGAAGATCATCGAGCTCGCCGAGGCTGCGGCATCCGTCGGCGTCGAGCGGTTCGTGCTCGACGACGGATGGTTCCGCGGACGGCCCGACGACCGATCAGGACTCGGCGACTGGTTCATCGACGACGCCAAGTGGCCGGAGGGGCTGCGGCCGCTCGCCGATCAGGTGCACGGTCTCGGGATGCAGTTCGGTCTCTGGTTCGAGCCTGAGATGGTGAACCCGGTCTCCGACCTCGCCGCGCAGCATCCGGACTGGGTGCTGCAGGCCGCGCCCGACGCGCCCACCTGGCGGCATCAGAAGGTGCTCGACCTGGCGAACCCGGATGCTGCGGCCCACCTGCTGGAGCGCATCGACGCCCTGGTCTCCGAGATCGGCATCGACTTCATCAAGTGGGACCACAACCGCGACCTGCACGCCGCGGTGTCGCCGCACACCGGCCGCGCGTCCGTGCATGCTCAGACGGCCGCCTTCTACGCCCTGCTCGACGCGCTGCGCGAGCGGCATCCCTCTCTCGAGATCGAGTCGTGCGCGAGCGGCGGAGCCCGCGTCGACCTCGGGGTGCTCCAGCGCACCCAGCGCGTCTGGGGCTCGGACTCGAACGATCCGATCGAACGGCAGCAGATCCAGCGCTGGACAGGCACTCTCGTGCCCCCGGAGGTCGTGGGGTCTCACGTCGGTCCGCCGGTCGCCGAGACGACGCATCGCGCGGCATCCCTGCCGTTCCGCATGGCCACCGCGCTGTTCGGGCACGCCGGCATCGAGTGGGACATCACGCGGTGCACGGATGACGAGCGGGAGGCGCTGGCCCGCTGGACGGCGCTCTATCGCGAGCTGCGGCCGCTGCTGCACTCCGGCGTCACCGTGCGCAGCGACGAGGTCGACGACGAGACGCTGCTGCACGGCGTCGTCACGGTCGACGGCTCCCGCGGTGTGTTCGCGTGGGTGCGGCAGGGTGCGTCGGTCGACGCGTTCACGCCGCGCACCCGCATCCCCGGACTGCAGCCCGGCGGGCGCTACCGGCTGCGGGTGCGGGACGAGCTGGGCACCGCGACGCGGCACCAGGTCTCGGATCCCGCCTGGCTGGATGCCGGGATCGAGGCGACCGGCGCGTTCTTCGAGACGGTCGGGGTGCCCCTGCCCCTGCTCGCGCCGGGGGCGGCGCTGCTGCTCGAGGTCGTCCGGGTCTGACTCGGGGTCGTGCTAAACTGACTGTTTGTCTGCGCACACTCCTGTGCGTAGTTCGCGTGCTTCCCCTTCTTCGGCCGAGAGATCGGCGATGCGGGGTGGCGCGCAGACAAGGGATCTTGGGTGAGACCGTCCGGTCTCACGGTATAGAAGGAGTCACATCATGGCAGCAGTGTGCCAGGTGACAGGAGCTGTTCCCGGCTTCGGTCACAACGTCTCGCACTCGCACCGCCGGACGAAGCGTCGCTTCGACCCGAACGTGCAGAAGAAGACCTATTTCGTCGCTTCGCTCGGTCGTAAGATCACGCTCAACGTGTCCGCCAAGGGCATCAAGGTGATCGACGTCCGCGGCATCGAGAACGTGGTCAAGGATCTCCAGGCGAAGGGTGTGAAGCTCTAATGGCCAAGAAGGCTCAGGACGTACGTCCGATCATCAAGCTGCGCTCCACGGCAGGTACGGGCTACACGTACGTGACCAAGAAGAACCGCCGCAACACCCCCGACCGCCTCGTGCTCAAGAAGTACGACCCGGTCATCCGTCAGCACGTCGAATTCCGAGAGGAGCGTTGATCAATGGCTAAGAAGAGCAAGATCGCTCGCAACGAGCAGCGCAAGGTCATCGTCGAGCGTTACGCAGAGCGTCGCGCCGAGCTGAAGAAGACCCTGGTCGACCCGAACGCCACCGACGAGGCCCGCGAGGCCGCACGCGTCGGCCTGCAGAAGCTGCCGCGCAACGCGTCGCCGGCTCGCGTGCGTTCGCGCGACGTCATCGACGGCCGCCCCCGCGGTGTCCTCACGAAGTTCGGCGTCTCGCGCGTCCGCTTCCGTGACATGGCACACCGTGGCGAGCTGCCCGGTGTCACCAAGTCCAGCTGGTAAGTCTCAGCAGACAAGCCGAAAGGGGCGAGGATCTTCGGATCCTCGCCCCTTTCGCTGTCCCCGGGCCTGCGGCGCTCGCTGCGAAGGGGATCTCTCGCTGAGAAGGGGATGCTGCGCCATTCGCTCCTTCGTTGCATGAGATCTCCTTCGCGGCAGTCGCTCTGCACAGAGGGGCCGAGTTCACGGTTCTCTACAGGGGCCGGGTGCGCGGCCTCCACGGGGGCCGACCACGGGGGAGTATCGCCTGATGGATGCGGTCACCGAGCTCGAACGTCAGGGTGGGGTCGCGCGCGTCGAGCGACTTCGGTCACTCGGGGTGAGCGCTCACACACTGCGCCGTGCGAAGGAGCTCGGTGCGGTGAGATCGATCCGTCGAGGATGGATTGCGCTGCCCGACGCCGACCCGATCGTCGTGGGCGCCGCGACTCGCGGGGTCGTCATCACCTGCGTCACCGCAGCCGAGCGCATGGGGTTGTGGGTGCCGAACGCATCGTCTGTCCACGTGGCTGCCCGCCCGAATGCCGCCCGCGTGCGGGTGCCGTCGCAGGTCGTCGTCCACTGGTCGCGCCCGGTGGTTCAGCGCGACCCCGACTCCACCGTCGACGGGCTCGTCAACACCCTCGCCGTGGTGGCGCGCTGCCAGCCGAGAGAGACCGCCCTGGTGATCTGGGAGTCGGCTCTGAACAAGGGGCTCGTCGACGAGCGTGTGCTGTCGCGATTCGAGCTGCCGCCCGCCGCCCGGGAGCTGCTCGAATCCGCCAGGCCGTTCTCGGACTCGGGTCTCGAGACGATCTTCGTGTCGAGGCTGCGGTGGTTGGGTCTTGCGATGGTGCAGCAGGCGTGGCTGCACGGACACTGTGTCGACCTCCTGATCGGCGAGCGCCTGGTGATTCAGATCGACGGAGCGACACACGTCGGAGCACAGCGGACGGCTGACATCGAGCATGACGCACAGCTCATGCTCCGTGGCTATCACGTGCTGCGGTTCGGGTACGAGCAGATCATGGCTCGCTGGCCAGAAGTGCAGGCGATCATCATGGATGCTGTCGCTCAGGGAAGGCATCTCGGCTGATGTCCTCGCTTGCAGAGAAGGAGATCTCACCCAGCGAAGGACCGAATGCCTCATCCAGTCCTTCGCTGCGCGAGATCTCCTTCGCACATCGAGGCGCTCTCGGTATCGCGGATGCGCTCCGAGGCGCCGCAGCGCCTCGCATCAGGCGACGGATGCTGTCGCGTGCTCCACCGCCCAGGTGAGCGCGTAGTCGGCGATCTCCTCCCAGCCGTCCTGGCTGACGAGACGGTGGGTGCGGCCCGCATACTCCTTGTACTCGACGATGGCGGTGCTGCCGGACGAGTGGTACTTCTTCACGATCGCGCGTCCGATGGCCGGGGGCACGACGTGGTCGATCTCGCCGGTGATGACGAGCAGCGGGGCGCGGTCGGCGCGTGCGTAGTCGACGTGGGTGACTCCGCCCTTCTCGTTGAGCACCGAGGTCACGCCCTCGAAGAAGACCTTGTTGTAGGAGTTCACGGCGTACTCCTCCCAGAGGGCGTCGGATGCTGCGCGGGGGAGGTCGTTGCCGAACGTGAAGTGGAAGTGGCGCTTCGACAGCGGCTTGGCTCCGTTGATGCCGAAGGGGTTGGAGAGGATCGGCGTTCCGGTCCACAGGGTCGAGAGGGGCAGTGCGGTGACGCCGGCGGTCTGTCCCGGGGCCACGCCCACGTAGGCGGCGCCGAGGCCGCGGTCGGCGAGCATCTGGGTGAGCACGCCGCCGAACGAGTGGCCCATGATGATCGGCTTGACCGGAAGCGCCCGGATGATGCGCTCGTAGTTGTCGGCGATCTGCTTCAGGCCGATCCCCTTGAGGGCCGACGGGTTGCGGCGGATGTCCTCGACGGAGCGGTCGTCGATCCCGGGCCATCCCGGGATGATCACCTCGTGGCCCTGCGCGCGGAACCGCTCGGCCCACGTGTCCCAGCTTTTCGGCGTCATCCAGAGTCCGTGGATCAGGACAATCGGGGTCTTGTCAGTGCTGTTCATCGTTTCTTCTCCTGTGTCTGCCCCGCCCGGTGCGAGTGCGTTACGCTGATAGTAGACCGAACGTTCTATCTAGCACAACCTATTCCCGAAAACCCGAATCGGATGACACGATGAGAGGGATCATCATGAAGACCACGACTTCCACCTCCGCTCTGACGACGGCTCCGAAGCGGCCCAGCGCAGCCCGCACCCGGCTGATCGACACCGCCACCAGGCTCTTCTACGAAGAGGGGATCCATGCGGTCGGCGTCGACCGCATCATCGATGAGGCCGCGGTCACCAGGGCGACGCTCTACAACCAGTTCGGCGGCAAGGAGAACCTCGTCCTCGCGTACCTGCGCAACGAAGACGAGATGCTCCGCGCGATGTTCGCCGACGCGGGCGAGGCGGTGACGGATCCTGCGCAGCTGGTCGACGCCGTGATCGACGGCATCGCCGCCGACATCCGCCTCCGGCACACGCGTGGCTGCCCGTTCATCAACGCGGCAGCGGAGTATCCGGATGCCGACGGTGCCGTCCGTCTGCTGATCGACGAGCACCGGGAGTGGTTCCGCTCGACGCTCCAGGCCGTCGCCGAGCAGGCCGGCCTCGAGAGCCCCGTCGATGTCGCGGCGTCCCTCGTGCTGCTGCGCGACGCCGCGCTCGTCGGCGGGTACCTCGACGGAGACGAGCGGGTCACGCCGGCGTTCGAGCGCACCGCGCGCTCGGTGGTCGCCGCCCACCGCCCGCTCTGACGCGGCGACGGGGCGGCGGATGGCGGCGGGTCGATGGCGGCCAGCTGGCGGCTGACTGGCGGCTCGGTGGCGTGGCGGCGGATCGGGGCCGCTGGAGAGCATGGAGAACATGAACACGACACGAATCACGGAACTGCGCCAGGCGCAGGGGTGGACTCAGGAACGACTGGCGACCGAGAGCGGCGTGGGACTCAGAACCGTGCAGCGCCTGGAAGCCGGACAGGATGCGAGCCTGGAGACGCTGTCTCTGGTCGCGGATGCGCTGCAGGTGCCGGTGCGGGACCTCTTCGCCACGATCGACGATGAGGCACTCAGCAGCCGGGTCGATTCGCTGCAGCAGCGCACGGATGACCAGCAGGCCGCGCGTGATCGCATCGCTCACGCCTGGACCTGGCTCTATGTCGGCATCGGCATCGTGTGCACGCTGCTGAGCTTCACGTTCTCGTATGGACTCGTGCTGTTCCTGTCCTACTGGGTGGGCGGGTACGTGATCCTCACTGCGCTGCGTCGGATCGTCCTCGAGCCCCGGCTGGACGCCCGGTATCCGTTGTCGAAGGAGACCCGCACCCGTCGTGCGAAGCGCCGCGCCGCGATGGCCTCCGCCACGGCCGACGACGCATCCCCGACCGCCACGACGACGGCCGAACCGACCTGAGACGCGTCGTCGCCCGGGCTGATCTGCGCGCGCCGAGCGAAGGAGATCTCTCTCACGCAAGGGTCCGAACGGTGATTCCGCCCCTTCGCGGCAAGAGATCTCCTTCCCACGATGAGGCCGACGGGCGCGCTGAAATCGATGCCCCACGAGTCACATTCGTCACTTCTGCCCCACGACACGCCGCCGAAAAGCCCAAAACCCGCGAAATGACGCGGAAATGTGGGTGGTGGTTGGTACATTCAAGGCGGTCACTCGACCAACGGAGGGCAGCAGCCCTCTGAACCACAACGATGCGACGGGAACCTCGTCGCTGGAGGATGACATGGCTGACAAGTCCATCACCAAGACCGAGCTCGTCGCGAGCATCGCTTCTGCCACCGGCCAGAGCCAGGCCACCGTCTCGGGTGTCCTCGACGCGCTGTTCTCCTCGGTCTCCGACGCTGTTGCCAAGGGCAGCAAGGTCTCGATCCCGGGCTGGATCTCGTTCGAGCAGGTCGCGACCGCAGCTCGCACGGGCCGCAACCCGCAGACCGGCGCCGAGATCAAGATCCCGGCCGGCCACCGCGTCAAGGTGACCGCTGGTTCCAAGCTCAAGGCTGCCGTCAAGTAAGACCGCACCTCTTCGAAGGCCGCTCCCGATCCGTCGGGGGCGGCCTTCGTGCGTCCTCCCCGGATCCGCGGCTTAGGCTGGAGGGGTGAGTGCCCGCGCCGTGCAGACCCCGACCCGCTCCGCGTATCGCGCGGCCGGAATCGGCATCCTGCTCGCGACCGGACTGATCGGCGTGATCTTCGCTCTCGTGATCGGCGGAGGCGCGGCTCCGCTGCTGCTGCAGGATCCAGGTCCCTTCGTGCGCTGGGCCACCCCCATCGTCAAGCTCGTGATGAACATCGCGGCCGCGGCGATGCTGGGTTCGCTCGTGCTGGCGCTGTTCGCCCTGCGCAGCGAGGAGAAGTCGTTCGACACGGCGCTCAACACGGCCTCGGCCGGCGCTGCCGTCTTCACGGTCACCGCCGGCATCAGCGGATTCTTCACCTTCATGGCGGCCTTCAACCCGCAGCTGAGCGCCGAGCGCGAGTTCGGTGAGCAGCTCGGACGATTCCTGCTGCAGCTGCCGCTCGGTCAGTCCTGGCTGATCACCACGATCATGGGCTCGGTGATCACCGTGCTCGCGTTCGCGTGGCGCACGTGGACGCCGACGCTCATCACGGCGATCCTCGCCGCGGCATCCTTCCTTCCGCTGGCGACGCAGGGTCACTCCGGGGAGCTCGCCGGTCACAACATCGCGGTGAACTCGATCCTGCTGCACACGATCGGCGCGGCCGTGTGGCTCGGCGGCCTGCTGCTCGTCGTGATCCTGCGCGACCGCTCGGGCGTGGGCACGGCGCAGCTGGTGAGCCGCTATTCGAGTCTCGCGATCGCCGCGTTCGCCGTCGTCGCGATCTCGGGTCTCGCCCGCTCCGTCGTCTCGTTCGGCGACATCTCGCAGCTCTGGACGCCGTACGGCACCATCCTGCTCGCGAAGGTCGTGCTCCTCGTCGGTATGGGAATGCTGGGCGCCTGGTATCGCACCCGCCTGATCCCTCGGCTCGAGGACGACGGAGCCGCGCGCTGGTTCTGGATGCTGGTGCTGTGCGAGGTCGCTCTGATGGGTCTGGCCTCGGGAGCTGCCGCCGCGCTCGCGCGCACGCCCCCGCCCACCGGCGAGGAGGCGGCGTTCGTGCAGACCCCCGCCGAGAACCTCACCCGCTCCCCGCTGCCGCCGGAGTTCACGATCGACCGCTGGTTCACGGCGTGGGACATCGACGTGCTCTGGCTGGTGGCCGCCGGGTTCGGCCTCTTCCTCTACCTCGCCGGCGTGCGCCGACTGCGGCTCCGTGGCGACCGCTGGCCGATCCACCGCACCGTGTTCTGGGTGCTGGGAATGCTGATGCTGCTCTGGGTCACGGGCGGCCCGATCAACGCGTATCAGGAGTATCTCTTCAGCGTGCACATGCTGGGGCACATGATGCTGTCGATGGCGATCCCGCTGCTGCTGGTCTCGGGGGCGCCGGTCACGCTGGCCCTTCGAGCGATCCACAAGCGCGACGACGGCACCCGCGGTGGTCGCGAATGGATCATGTGGGCCGTGCACTCGCCGTTCTCGAAGGTCGTCACCCACCCGTTCGTGGCGGCGGGCATCTTCATCCTGTCGCTGTGGGCGTTCTACTTCACCGACCTGGTGCGCTGGTCGATGTTCGAGCACCTCGGCCACGAGTGGATGGTCGCGCATTTCCTCATCTCCGGCTACCTGTTCGTGCTGAGCCTGGTCGGCGCCGACCCGGTGCCCTACCGTCTGCCCTACCCGGGGCGCCTCATCACCCTGATCGCCATCATGGCCATGCACGCCTTCTTCGGCGTCGCGATCATGATGCAGGAGGGGCTGATGGTCGCCGACTGGTTCGGGTCGATGGGGCGCACCTGGGGCCCGACGCCCATCGAGGATCAGTACATCGGCGGCGGCATCGCGTGGTCGATCGGAGAGATCCCGACCCTGATCCTCGCGATCACCGTGGCGATCCAGTGGAGCCGCAGCGACACCAAGCTGCAGAAGCGCCGCGACCGTCATGCAGACCGCACGGGCGAGGCGGAGCTCGAGGAGTACAACCAGAAGCTCGCGGCTCTCGCCGAGCGCGACCTGCGTCAGGCGGAGCGCGACGCGCGGTGACCGTGCTCCCGGCGGGCGTCAGCCCGTGGACTCCTCGTCGGGGGATCCGACCCGGATCGACACCTTGCCGTCGGGGAGGATCGTGATCGATCCGTTCACCTGGAACGGGACGTCTTCCGACCGCTCCTGAACCGAGCCGTCGAAGAGCGAGCGGATCTCGACGTCGACGTGCGCGACGGCATCCGTCGGGGGGATCTTCCAGTGTCCGCCGTCGGGCACGACGCTCACCTGCGGTTGTGCGGCGATCGACCACTTCGGCAGCGAGGCGAGGCGGTTGGAGACCTCGAGGCCGAACGGGCAGGCGGTCGGCTGCAGCACCTCCTGCGTCGTGCAGGTGGTGAGGAACTCCTCGACCCGCTGCTGCACCACCGCGACGAAGTCCGAGGTGGGCTCGGTCTGCACGTCGACGGGCGTGGTGGCGAGCGGGGTGTCGGCGAGGACGCCGATGCCCTCGGACTCCGCGATCGCAGTGTCGACGGTGACCGAGTACAGCCCCGGCGTGAAGACCAGCAGGGGAAGGGGATCGAGGGGTGCGGCCTCCGCCCCGGCGGGTGAGACCTGGCGGCGATCCATCTCGAAGCCGTTGACGGCGAACTGATCGGCACCGCGCACCGTGAGCTCGACCACGGCCAGCGGGCTCGTCGTGAAGCGCCAGTTGGGGGTGACCCCCGCCCAGCCGTCCTGCTCGACGGTGAAGGTGGTGGTGCCGGCGTGCCCGCTCGCCTCGTACGACACGGTCACCTCGGTCTTGCCGGACTCGTCGGCCTGTTCCGACTGCACCTCCACGTCGGTGAGCGGCGCGAGTGCCGAGTGACGCAGCAGCGCCTCCGACGCCGTGGCTCCGATGCCGGCGATCTCGAGGGTCTCCCGATCGATCGCGACGCCGGGCACGCGCAGAGCGTCAGCCGCTCGTCCTTCCGAGAGCAGGTCGAGGTAGCGCACGACGAACGCCGACGGCCCGTAGAACTGCTGGTACAGGGTGGCTCCACCTGCACCGAGAGCGGCGACGAGCACGAGGCCGACGACCGCGAGGAGCGCGAGATCGGCAGCGAGGCGCGAGCGCCGGGGCGCCTTCGTCTCGACCTGCTGCATGGCGTCAGTCTAGAAGCGTGGCCTGGGACGACGCCGTGCGTGAGTCGGTGTGCGTCGGCCGCGATCGCTGTGTTCCTCGGATGCCGGGCGGCGCCGCCACGTAGCATGGGGAGGCACGGTCTCGCCGTGCATTCCCGCCTCCGTCCGTGTGAGAGAACCGTGTCGCTTCCCGCCCTGTCCGAAGAGCAGCAAGAGCTGTTCCGGTTGATCGAGGACACCAGCGAGCACGTCTTCATCACCGGTCGAGCGGGCACCGGCAAGTCGACGCTGCTGCAGTACTTCTCGTGGAACACGAAGAAGCAGATCGCCATCTGCGCGCCGACCGGCGTCGCCGCGCTCAACGTCGAGGGTCAGACGATCCACTCCCTGTTCCGGCTGCCGATCGGACTGATCGGCGACTCGGACATCGATCAGAACGACAACACGCGACGGATCCTCAATGCGATCGAGACGCTCGTGATCGACGAGATCTCGATGGTCAACGCCGACCTGATGGATGCGATCGACCGTTCGCTCCGTCAGGCGCGGGGCAAGCGGGGCATCCCGTTCGGCGGAGTGCAGATCGTGATGTTCGGCGATCCGTATCAGCTGGCTCCCGTGCCGCCGCGCGGCGACGAGCTGCGCTACGTCAAGGACCACTACCGCTCGTTCTGGTTCTTCGACGCCAAGGTCTGGGCGGGTCCGGCCGGCGGTGAGGGTGACGATGACGACGGGGGACTGTTCGCCGTCGACACCCGGGCCGAGCTGCACGTGCGCGAGCTCGTGCAGATCCACCGGCAGTCGGATGACGGTTTCAAGGCGATGCTGAACGCGGTGCGGTACGGGCGGGTCACCGCGGAGATCGCGGGAGTGCTGAACACGCAGGGCGCGCGCACACCGCCGGACCCGGAGCCGGGAGAGGTGCCGATGATCACCCTCGCCACCCGCAACGACATCGTGAACACCATCAACAGCCGCCACCTCGCAGCGCTGCCCGGCAAGGAGCAGACGGCGCGCGCCGAGGTCAGCGGCGAGTTCGGGAAGGGCGAGGCGTCGCTGCCGGCCGAGTCGGAGCTCAAGCTCAAGATCGGCGCGCAGGTGATGTTCCTCCGCAACGACACCTCGATGTCGGGCGAGCCGCCGCGGTGGGTGAACGGCACGATCGGCACGGTCGTGCGGATCCTCGGAGAGATCGTGCGCGTCGAGATCGACGGCGAAGAGGTCGATGTCGAGCCCGCGGTCTGGGAGCGGTTCCGATACTCCTACGAGCCGAGCACCAAGAAGCTGAGCCGTGACGTCGTGGCCGAGTTCACCCAGTTCCCGCTGCGCCTCGCGTGGGCGGTCACGATCCACAAGTCGCAGGGCAAGACCTACGACCGCGCGATCATCGACCTCGGCTCAGGCGCCTTCGCTCCAGGGCAGACCTATGTGGCGCTGTCTCGGCTCACGTCGCTCGACGGGCTCTACCTGTCGAGGGCGCTGCGCCCGAGCGACATCCGCGTCGACGAGGATGTGCGCCGCTTCATGCGCGACGCGTGGCTCGCGGCATCCACTCCCGAGGTCGGGAAGGGCTGAGCCCGTTCGTCGTCAGGCGGCGACGCGTGCGCGGTCGAGGTCTTCGAAGAGCTCGGTGTTGAACCGGTAGGCGAGCAGGACCTCGTCGATCACGCGCTCGCGCTCGGCGTCGTCCCAGGGGGCGGAGTCGAGCTGCTCGCGGTAGACGTCCTTGAACGCCGACGGGTCGGCGATGTCGTCGAAAAGATAGAAGCCGATGCCGTTGGTCTCGAAGCCGAAGCGGCGTGCCATGACGCGTCCGATGAAGATGCCGCCCGACAGATCGCCGAGGTAGCGCGTGTAGTGATGCGCGACGAAGCCGCCGGCCCAGGTCGCCCCGACCTGGCGGATGCGCTCGACGTAGCGCTGCGTGGTCGGCAGCGCGACGATCACATCGCGCCAGTGCGCCCCGAGGAGGAACTCGAGGTCGGCCTCGAGCGCGGGCAGGCGGGTCAGCTTGTCGCTGAGGAAGACGGATGCCACGGGGTCCTGGCGCATGCGCTCGCCCGCGCCCTCGAGGGCTTCGTAGATGAAGTAGTGCTGCGCGACGAGCGCGATGTAGTCCTCGCGCGATCCTTCGCCCTTGAGCAGGTCGGACATGAAGCCGGCACCCTCGCTGCGCGAGTGCGAACCGGAGGAGCGCTCACGGAGGGCTGCGGAGAAGGAGAGGATCTCGGACATGTGCCCAGTGTAAGGGTCGCCTAACCTGAAAGGAAACCCCTCGGTGAGCCGAGCGTCATGCGTGCGGACGCGGCTCGACCCCGAGCTTCTCGCAGGCGAGAACGTAGAGCGCGACGACCTCGCGGCGCACGGCGGGGCGCTCCGTGATCGGACCGGAGGGCCAGGGGATGCGAAGCTCGGAGGCCTCGCCGGAGCGGGTGACCTTCCATACTCCGCCGTCGCCGTCGAGGTCCGTCATCACGGCGTCGGTGATCTCGTCCGACTGAGACCCTCCGGCCGGCGCGAAGGCGCGCGTGATGAGCAGATTGTCATCGGTGTGGTCGCCGTTCATGTGGCGGAGGATCGCGGAGACGACGTCGGCATCGAACGTGTGGGGCATGGTCATCACCCTAAACGGCGTTCGGTGATGCCTTTCTTTCAGGATGGGCGTTCTAGACTCGGGAGACACGTCTTCCGGGGGTCCCCTTTCATGCAGCTTCTCTCGTCGCGCACGTTCCGCGCAGCAGTGGCCGGCGCAGCCGCGCTCGGGCTCTTCCTCACCGGCTGCACGGCCGAACCGGAGTTCAGCTACCAGCCTCCGTCCCAGGTCGACGGTCCTCTGCCCGACGACACGGTCGCCGCCATGGAGGCGGCCGTCACCAACGCGCTCGCCGCATCGGGTGCCTCGGGCGCCGTCGTGGGGGTGTGGGCTCCGTGGAGCGGCAGCTGGGTCGCCGGCCTCGGCACCCAGACCCCCGGCGGCGACGAAGAGATCAGCACCGACATGTCCTTCCGGATCGCGGACATGACGCGTCTCATGACGTGCGACGTGCTCTACGGTCTGGCCGATGACGGCGTGGTCGATCTCGACGACCCCGTGCCCGACCACGTCTCGGGCGTCGCTGACATGAAGGACATCACGCTGCTCGACCTGTGCAACAGCACGAGCGGAGTCGGCTCGTCCGAGGCGACTGCGCAGGCCGCATGGTTCACCACCCCCGAGCGCGTATGGGCGCCCCTGGAGCTCGCGGCGTACGGCCTCGGCGCCCCACGCACCACTCCGAAGACGACCTACACGAACTCGGATGCCGGCTACCTGCTGCTCGGACTCGCACTCGAGCGGGCGTCCGGCCGCACGGCCTCCGAGCTGATCGCCGAGTACGTGACCCAGCCGCTCGGTCTCTCGGCGACGTCGCTGCCTTCGCCGGCCCCGGCCCCGCCCTCTGACGGACCGGTCATGAACGGGCACTACCTGACACCCGTCGAAGGCGGGTACGACTGTGCGGCCCCGGTCGACATCACCACGCTCTCGTCGAGCACCGGCTACACCGACTCCGGCGTCGTGTCGACGATCGAGGATCTCGGTCGGTACGCCCAGGCCGAAGCCGCGCAGAAGCTGCGCACGAAGGACGAGCCGAACCGCTTCGGAGCTCCCCTGCCGCAGGGGCCCCAGGCTCCCTCCTGGCTCCAGGCCACGGGCGGGGCTCTGCTCGTCGGCTCGATGGTCGGACAGGCGGGCTGGACTCCCGGGTATCAGACGTCGGCGTTCTCCGACCCCGAGACGGGCTTCACGGTCGCAGTGTCGCTGAACAACTCGACGACCGGCGCGACGACCGCGATGTACCTGGCGTGGGAGCTCGCGGCGATCGCCTCCAAGGTGCCTGCAGCCGCGGGTGAGACCGCTCCCGAGTTCGGGCTTCCGTTCACGGCCGAGCAGTATCACCAGGCCATCACGGACTCGGCGGTCGCCTGCGTCGCACCGCCGGCCGCCTAGGGCCCGGCGCACGACCGCCGCGGCATACCGACGAAGGGAACGCCGATGGCGATCATCGACAACGCGATCTACGTCGACGGTGTCCGCACCGAGAATCCGCGGAGCCTCAGTGAGACGTTCGAGGTGCTGCGCGAACGCGGCGGCATGAGCTGGATAGGTCTGTACCGGCCGAGCGAGGCCGAGATCCGCGAGGTCGCCGACGAGTTCGGCATCCACGCTCTCGTCGTCGAGGATGCGCTCTCGGGTCACCAGCGGTCGAAGCTCGAGCGGTACGGAGACGTGCTGTTCATGGTGCTGCGATCCGCCCGGTATCTGGATGCCGCGGAGGAGGTCGAGTTCGGCGAGATCCATGTGCTCGTGGGGCCCGACTTCGTGGTGACGATCCGCCACGCGGAGTCTCCCGACCTGGGGCGGGTGCGACGCCGACTCGAAGACGACCCCGGTCTGCTGAAGCTCGGTCCGGAGGCGGTGCTCTATGCGATCCTCGACGAGGTCGTCGACGAGTACGCACCCGTGCTGTCGGGACTCGAGAACGACATCGACGAGATCGAGAGCCAGCTCTTCGAGGACGAGGTCGACGCGACGCAGCGCATCTACGAACTCGGTCGTGAGGTGATCGACTTCCAGCGCGCGGTGCAGCCTCTCGCGGGCATGCTGGACTCGCTGCTGCGAGGTTCGACGAAGTACGAGGTCGACGAGGAACTGCAGCGGTACCTGCGCGACGTGCTCGACCACACCCTGCGCGTGTCGGAGCGCGCGAACACCTTCCGCACGGTGCTCGACAACGCGCTGACCGTCGAGTCCACGATCGTGGCGCGGCGGCAGAACGAGGAGATGCGGCGGATGACCGAGTTGAGCATCCGCCAGAACGACGAGGTCAAGAAGATCTCGGGCTGGGCGGCGATCCTGTTCGCCCCGACGCTCGTCGGCACGGTGTACGGCATGAACTTCGACCACATGCCCGAGCTGCATTGGACGCTCGGATACCCCATGGCGGTCGCTCTGATGCTGGCGATGGGCGTCGGGCTCTACTGGGCGTTCAAGCGCAAGGGCTGGCTGTAGGCCCCACACGGGTGCGGAAGGGAATGCGGGTGGGACTGGGGAGCAGCCCCACCCGCGAGTGCCGCGTCCGTAGGGGAACGCGAGCTCTCGGACACGAAGTCGACTCAGGTCCCCAGGGCCGGCTCCTCGTCCCACTATCAAGACGCTGACGACGCCCGTTCCTGACGCCGCAACCAATATTCCGGTCGGATCCGTGCCCGGACGTCACTTGCCGCCCGGGGTGACGACGACCGCGTACTCGGCTCCAGGACCGGTGACGCCCGACTCCGCATCGACGTATCGCAGGGTGAGCAGGTGGAATCCGAGATGGATGTCGGGGATGTAGTCGTCGGAGGTCACCTCGTCGATGGCGATGAGGTGGGGCACCACGACGCCGTCGACGGCGACCTGCACCCAGCCGCCCGGGATGCCCTCGAGAGTGACGAGCGCGTCGTCCTGGGCGCCGTCGGCGTCGGCATCCGCCCGGTCGATGTGGAGGCTCGACTGGTCACCGGAGATGACCGGCACGGGGAATGCGAGGGGGCCGACCGGCTCGCTGAGGTCCACGTCGCCGGAGGGTGAGGTGTGCTGGGCCGTGAGCGTCATGCCCTGCCTCAGTTCGCCTCCCGCGACGGAGAGCGTGAACTCACCGTCGTCGTCGACCGGCGCCTGGGCGAGGACGGATCCGAGCTCGTCGATGACGGCGACCGTGCTGCCGGGGATGCCGGTGCCGCTCACCGAGGCCGCGAGGGGACTGCTGGTGTCCCACCCGTCCGGACCGATCGCGAACACGGGCGGGATCTCGACCGGCGGGACCTCGACCGGCGGGGTCGCCACGGGGGGTCTGGTCACCGGAGGGCCCGCCGCCGGCGGTGCGGCCACCGGGGCGCTCGGCGGCTCCGGAACGGCGCGCACAGGTGTGTCCTGCCGAGTCGTCTCGACGACCGGCTGCACTGGCGGCTCCACCGGAGCAGGAATGAGCGGTGCGACAGGTGGGGGCGTCGGTGACGTGTCGTCGTCCGTCGCGGGTGTGGCACCGGGAGTCGGGGCGATGGGTCGGGCGGCGGGCCCGGACGCCTCACCACGGTCGCCGTCTGCCGCCGGTTGCGACCAGGGGCCGACCATCGCCACGGCGACCGTCGCCGCGAGGGCGACCGCGCTTCCCGCGGCGATCCCGATGGTGAGCACGCGGCGGGTCCGCAGGGCGGCGGACGGTCCGATGACGGAGGCGCTCGCTGCCGCGCCGGGCTCGAGAGCGGCGTAGGCGGCTGCCCCGGCGCTGCCGAGTGCGAGGGGCAGCAGCACGGCTCGCAGCTTCGACGAGGCCGTGTCGATGTCTCGCGCGATGATCGTGCAGCCGGCGCACCCTTCGAGATGGGATTCGAGGCGGGGGCGCTCGTGCCGACTCACCGGGCGTCGAGAGCGGCGAACGAGCCGCCCGCACGCCCAGCGACACTCCTCGGGACGGGAAGGGTCGGCGATGAGCGCATCCAGCCAGGCATGGCGGAATCCGTCGCGAGCGCGGAGAGCCAGCGCCGACACGGCATTCGGAGTCAGTCCCATCAGCGGAGCGATCTCGCGCGGCTTCATGCCCTCGACCTCGAGGTACCAGAGCAGGGTGCGGTGGTTCTCGGGCAGATTCTTGAACGCCGCCGCGAGCATCGTCTTGTCCGACAGCTGCTCGATCGCGTCGGGGGCCTCATCGGGGATCTCCTCGATGAACTCGATCGGGATGTCCTTCTGCTTGCCGCCCCACGTCGCGGCGGCGTTGCGGATGGCGGCGTAGAGATACGCCCGGAAGCCATCGGTCGGTCCGCCGCCGTTCTGCATCGCGCTGAATGTCTTCGTGAAGGCCTCGCTGACGAGGTCGTCAGGGTCGATGGAACGCGTCACTGCGCGGGCCGCGCGGAGCCCCGCCTCGGAATGGCGCTGCCACAGCACGGCGAACGCTCGGGCGTCTCCGCTCCGCGTCGCGTCGGCGAGCTCGGCATCCGACCGCGTGTCGGTGCTCGGATCTGTGGTGATGCTCATGGCGTCCCCCCGATCGTGGTGACGGGGTCCGGGTCACCGACTCCGAGACCGCGGAGGCGGTCTCGGAGTCAGCATACGCTCGGAGCTTGCTATCGAGGGGTGAGTCGTGATATATCGGAACGCTGAAGTATCGCGGGGGCGATCCCGCGCGAGTTCTCGCCGCCGCTCCGCCTACTGCTCGGGCTCGTCGTCGACCTCGACCCCGGGTCCGGGTCCCGGCCGCACGGCGGCATCGGGGAGGATGTCGATGCGGGTGTTCCCCTCGTGCTCCGAGACCTCGATGCGCGGGGCGGCATCGGCCTCGGTGGCATCAGGGGCCGCGGTCAGCTGGTCGTGGCGCTTCTCCTCGCTCGTCATGGCGTCATCGGCGTCGGGGGTGAGGTCAGGCGTGCTCATCGTTCTCCTTCGTGGTGGTGGATGACGGGGCTCCGTCGTGGTCGCGACGGTCGGAGCGGTTGCGGCCCCAGCGGGCGAGCAGGTACAGCACGGCGCCGACCGCCAGCAGGATCGCGCCGAACAGCCAGACGACCCCTCGCTGCTGGGTGAGCAGCAGGATGCACGAGGCGATGCCCAGCACCGGGATGACCGTCCAGATGCGGAAGTGATCGTGCTCGACGCGGTCACGTCGCAGCACCAGCACCGAGACGTTGACGCTGAGGAAGACGAAGAGCAGCAGCAGCACGACGGTCTCGGCGAGCGTCGCCAGATCGCCGACGAGCGTGAGTCCCATCGCGACGAGGGTCGTGGTGAGGATCGCCACCCACGGGGTCTTTCGATTCGGCAGCACCCGGCCGAGCACGGCGGGCAGCAGGTTCTGCTCGGCCATCCCGTAGGTCAGGCGGCTCACCATGATCATCGTGAGCAGTGCGCCGTTCGCCACCGCGATCAGGGCGATCAGGCTGAACAGCCAGGAGGGGATGCTGGCACCCGCGGCCTCGACGACCGACAGCAGCGGTCCGCTCGACTCCTGCAGCTCGGAAGCCGGCAGCGCGATGGAACTCGCGACACCCACGAGCACGTACACCGCACCGGCGGTGAAGAGCGCGCCGAAGAGGGCTCGCGGATAGGTGCGCCGCGGATTCTTGACCTCTTCGATCATGTTCGCCGAGGTCTCGAAGCCGACGAAGGAGTAGTAGGCGATCACCGCTCCCGACAGGACCGCCAGGGCGACGGGCGTCCCCTCGGGCGTCTGAGCCAGCCGCGAGGCGTCGCCGCCGCCGCCGACCACGAACATCCCGACCACGACGATCACGATCACGAGACCGCTCAGCTCGATCGCCGTCATCACGAGATTCGCGCCGAGCGACTCACGGATGCCGCGGGCGTTGAGTGCTCCGACGATCGCGAGGAAGACGATCGCGACCGGAATGGTCGGCAGGTCGAAGAACGTGCCGAGGTAGTCGCCGGCGAACGCGATCGCCAGGCCCGCGGCGCTCGTCACGCCGGCCGCGAGCATGCTGAACCCGACCAGGAACGAGACGACGGGGCTGTGGAAGGCGCGCTCCGCGAAGACGGATGCCCCGCCGGCGCGCGGATACTTGGTCACCAGCTCGGCGTACGACCCCGCGGTCAGCAGCGCGAGCAGGAGAGCGAGAAGCAGCGGTGCCCACAGCATCCCGCCGACCTTCTCGGACAGCACACCCATCAGGGCGTAGATGCCGGCGCCGAGCACGTCGCCCAGGATGAAGGCGAACAGCAGGGGGCCGGTGATGGCGCGACGCAGGCGAGTGGGCTCCTCCGGCGTCGTGGCGGTGTCGGAAGTCATCCCGGAACAGTACGGACAAGCGTGCCGATGTGGCGACGGGGTTGACATGCCGTCGCATCGCATTCAGGTATTTCACAGGCGCCAGCGCGGCGTACGCCCGGACTCCGACTGCCGTCGCTAGATTCGGGGGCGTTATCGGAGGGTGCGTCGGCTGGAGTGCGCAGGCGGACGGGGGTCGCCTTCCCTCACCTCTCAGAAAAGAGCACTTCTCATGTCCGGTACTCCCCGAAAGGCGCTCGCCGAAGCGATCGCCACGTTCCTCTTCGTCCTCACGATCATCGCGGCGATCAACAGCGAGAGCCCGCTGACTCCGCTCGCGATCGGCTTCACGCTCGCCGTGCTCGTCTTCTCGACCGGCCACATCTCGGGCGCTCACCTCAACCCGGCGGTCTCCGTCGGCGTCTTCATCCGTGGCGGCCTCAGCGTCGTCGACTTCATCGCCTACCTCGTGGCGCAGTTCGTCGGTGGCGCGCTCGCCGCGCTGGTCAGCTTCGCCGTGTGGCCCGCCGGTGGCGAGGCTCTGGTCGTCGAGGTAGGACCCGCCTTCTTCGTCGAGGCGCTGTTCACGCTGATCCTCGTCTGGGTCGTGCTCAACACCGCGACCTCGAAGGACACCGAGGGCAACTCGTTCTACGGCCTCGCGATCGGGGCGACGGTGTTCGTCGGCGCAGCGACCGTCGGTTCGATCTCGGGCGGCGGCTTCAACCCGGCGGTGGCCCTCGGCCTCTCGGTCGGCGGGTACTTCGACTGGGCCTCGCTGTGGCTCTACATCGTCGCCCCCGTGGTCGGCGCGGTCATCGCGGCTCTGCTCTTCCGCGTGCTCAACGCGGACGATGCCAAGAAGATCGGCGCGTAACCACTCTTCATCGAACGCCGCGTCCTCTCCGGAGGGCGCGGCGTTCGTGCGTGTGGGGGGTGTTCCGGAATCATCCGTCCGGGGGATGCCGTCGTGAGGTGGCCGGTCATAGCGTGGATGCATGCTGATCGTCGAGGAACTCCACATGCTGCTTCTCCGGCCTGATGGCCGCGTCGAGAGCGCGGTGAGCGTGAACCGCCTGTACGGCGAGGTCGCGGCCGTGATCGTCGACCTCGCCCTGCACGGACGCATCGCGGTGTCGGACGAGAAGAACCCGGTCGTCGAGATCGTGTCGACCGACCCGACGGGCAACCCGATCCTCGATACGACACTGCAGCGCCTCGTGCCGTTGCGCGGCAAGCGGCTGCAGTCGCTCGTGGTGCGCCCCAAGCTCGATCCGCTCGAGATCGTGGTCGAGTCGCTCATCGTGCAGGGCGTGCTCGTCAGAGGGGAGCGCGGATTCTTCGGCTGGGGGTCGGCACGCACTCCCGAATCCGATTCCACACCCGAGCAGGCGCTGAGGGCGCGGCTCGCCGCGGTGATCGCCGGAACGGGTGCTCCGACGCAGGCCGACCTGGCGCTGCTTGCGATCCTGCAGAATCTCAACGCGGCGCACGCGATCCTGCGCGAGGAGTGCGGCGGGCTGTCCTCGCGCGACCTCAAGAAGCGGATCGAGCAGCTCACGGCAGGTTCGCAGGCAGGGGATGCCGTCGCCAAGGCGGTCAACGATGCGATCACGGCCGCGATGGTGGCGATCATGACGCCGACGATCGTGGCGGCGACCATCACCTGACACCGGTCAGCGCAGCACCGGCATGCCCTCTGCGAGATCGCCGATGACCGGGTTCGCGTCTTGAGGGTCGACCACGAGACCGGTGATGGCGTCGACGTTCAGAACCGGGAAGCGCGAGATGGCGCCGATCTTCTCCTCGCTGCCCAGGACGTAGGTCTGCGCACAGCGCGCGGCGATCGCGCGTTTGGTGGCGGCGTCGTCGAGGTTGCCGGTGGTCAGGCCGTGGACGGGATCGACGCCCGTCACGCCCAGGAAGAACAGGTCTGCGGCGAGATGCTGCACGGCCTCCATGGCGAGGGGGCCGCTCGCGACCATCGAGAAGCGGGCGAGTTCGCCGCCGATGATCACGACGCGGGCGTCGGAGTGCTCGGCGACGGCGAGGGCGATCGCCGGGCTGGGGGTGATGACGGTCAGGTCGGCGCCGTACGGCAGCATGCGGGCCATCGCGAGCGTCGTGGTTCCGGCATCCAGCACGATCGTCGAGCCCGGCAGGATCAGCTCGACGGCGCGGCGGGCGACCCGCTCCTTGCTCTCGGTGGCCAGCGACGAGCGCTCGTCGACGGGCCGATCGGCCGGCGGAACCGGCAGAGCGCCGCCATAGACGCGGACGAGTTCGCCCGTGTCGGCGAGCTCGCGCAGATCGCGACGGATCGAGTCCTCGGAGACGCCGAGATCGGTGGCGACGTCCTTCGCCACAACGCGACCGTCTCTGCGCAGGATCTCGCGCAGATGATCCTTTCGTTGCGCACTCAGCATCCGAAGCTCCATCCCGTTCATTCACGAAGTTGCACGTTCCTGCACGGTTAACGTTACAGTCTTCTCCATGAACACACCACTGCTGATTCTCATCGCCGGCCCCTACCGCTCCGGCACGGGCGGCGACCCCGCCCTGATCGCCCGCAACCTCGAGGTCCTCGAAGAGGTCGCGGCCCCCATCCACCGTCTCGGCCACGTGCCGATGATCGGCGAATGGGTCGCCCTGCCGATCCTCCGAGGCATGGACGAGACGGATGCCGCCGAGGGCGACGTCATGTACGAGACGGCCCACCGACTGCTGCAGCACTGCGACGCGGTGCTGCGCCTGCCGGGAGACTCCGCCGGCGCCGACAAGGACGTCGAGATCGCGCTCGAGCGCGGGCTGCCCGTGTATCGATCGATCGACGAGATCCCGTCGAGGGATGCCGAAGCCGTGTGAGCGCTGCTCATCGGGAGGGGGCCGTGGCCAGCCGGTGGCTAGGCTCGTGAGCATGACAGACGATGTGCGCAACGTCCACGACGCCCTCTCGACGATCACCGAGCACTGGCAGCCGCACCGGCTCACCAGCGTCAACGACTACGACGTCAAGGTCGTCAAGCTCCAGGGCGAATTCGTCTGGCACACCCACCCCGACACCGATGAGCTGTTCATGGTGGTGAGCGGCCAGCTCACCATCCAGCTCCGCGACCGTGACGTGATTCTGCACCCGAACGACGTCTTCGTCGTGCCGCGCGGGGTCGAGCACTGCCCGAAGGCGACGGACGAGGTGCACGCGATCCTGTTCGAGCCGAAGGGAACGGTCAACACCGGGGATGCCGGAGGCGACATGACTGCGACACTCCAGGAGCTCGCCTGATCCGCCGTCAGATCGTCAGATCGTGAAGCGCACGCCCGAGAGGTGCTCGGCGACCGACCACAGTTCCGCGCCGACGTCGACCGACCGGACCTGGGCGCTCGCGGCGACCCGCTTCGGCGCCCCGCGGAACTCGAGCAGCCCGCCCGGACCCCAATAATCGCCGCCGGTGGCATCGGCCGCGACGGCAGCATGCACGATCGGCGCGGCCCCGGCATCCTTGCCCTGCACGAGCGGGCGGCTGACCGACGCGAGGGCGCGCGTCAGAGGTGAGACCGCGGCGAGTCCGTCGCGGTGCGGAGTCAGCGGATCGACGGCGTAACCGGGGTGAGCACACAGCGCAGACCGCGCCGTGCCCCGCCACCGGCGGTTCAGCTCGAAGGCGAGGGCCATCAGGGCGGCCTTCGAGCGGCCGTACTGACGCAGCGACGCACCCGTCCACGGCTGAGAGAGCGTGCCGGGGTCGATCTCGGCGAAGCGATGCGCCAGCGATCCGACGGCCACGACCCGAGCGTCGTCGGCGAGCAGACGGTCGAGCTGGGCGACCAGGGCGAAGTGTCCGATCGCGTTGGTGCCGACCATGAGGTCCAGTCCGTCCGCGGTGCGGGCGCTGCGATCCGCCGCCTTGACCCCGGCATTGCAGATCACCGCATCGAGCCGCTCGTCGAGCGATGCCGTCGCCGAGGCGACGCTCACCAACGACCCGAGATCGACCGGCACGATGTCGAGGTCGGCACCCGGAACCTGCGCGCGGATCGACGACACGGCCACCTGTGCGCGCTCTGCCGATCGGCATCCGAGCAGCACCCTGGCACCCTGCGTGGCCAGGATCTCCGCGCACCAGTATCCGATGCCCGCGTTCGCCCCGGTGACGAGGATCGTGCGGCCGGTGAGGTCGGGGAGCGCGAGCGGCGAGGGCATGTCCTCCAACCTAGGCGGAGACACCCACCCGGTCGGCCGTGCGGACGATCGTCGCGAATCCGCGCGCCGCCAGGATGCTCTCGGTCCGCTGCATGATCTCGTCGCCCGAGACGGCCGCGAGCCCGTCCGTCGCCTCGATCGCCGAGGTCGTCGTCGCATCCGTCACGAACTCCACCATGAAGCCGAGGTCGGCCGCCATCCGGGCCGCCGTCTCGCAGCACTGCTCGGTGCGGATGCCGCAGACGACCACCCGGCGGACGCCGCGGCGCCGGAGCTGATCTTCGAGATCGGTCGATGTGAACGCGTTGACGGTGGTCTTCGTCACGGCGATCTCGTCGCTCTGCGGGTCGAGGTCGGAGACCACCCGGACGAAGCCGTTGGCCGGATCGAAGACTCCTCCGCTGCCCGGCTCGGAGTGCGTGACCCACACGACGGCGTCTCCCGACCGACGCGCGTACGCGACGAGCTGGGAGATGTTGTCGATGACGCCCGGGTTGGCGGTGGCCGCCCACTCGTCGGGTCGCTGGCGGAAGGATTCCTGCGCGTCGATCACGAGCAGGGCGGTGGTGGGGGAGTCGTGGCTCATCCGATCATCCTCGCGGTCCCGGCCCGCGACGGCCAGTGCCTGCACAGCCAGCGACCGCGTGTTCTCTGCCGTCGATCGCCGCTCGGGCGCCGTCTCGCAGATTCTCCCGACGAATCTGTGACGAATCCCGCTCGGCGCTCGTCCTATCTGTGAGCGACCCACACACGCTCCCGGCGAAGCCACCACGGCCCGGCCGGCACATCGTGAGACGAAGGAATGGTCATGGCAACTCAGGATCAGAACACCCCCACCAGCCCCGCCGACAAGGAGCTCGCTCAGACGTCGACCGCACCGAAGCCGGCTGCCTCGGGTTCGCGCGTCGACCGCACGTCGGCATTCTCGACGTCGCGCGTCCCCGCCGACTCGGATGCCGCGGGCAAGACGGTCATCGCCGACGGCGTCGTCGCCAAGGTCGCCGGCATCGCCGCCCGTGAGGTCGCCGGTGTCTACGCGCTCGGCGGTGGCGGAGCACGTGCCTTCGGCGCCATCCGCGACGCCGTCAACGCCACCGACCTGACGCAGGGCGTCAAGGTCGAGGTCGGCGAGACGCAGGCCGCCGCAGACCTGACCATCGTCGTCGAGTACCCCGCCCCGATCCAGGAGGTCGCGAGCAACGTGCGCGCCGCCGTCGCCGGTGCGATCAGCCGCCTGGTCGGTCTCGAGGTCGTCGAGGTCAACGTCGAGGTCAACGACGTGCACGTCCCCGGTGACGACAACCAGGAGAACGAGGAGTCGCGAGTCTCATGACCCCCACCACCACAGGCGCCCTGATCGGCGCACTCCTGGCCCTGGCCGCTCTGCTGTTCGGGTTCTGGGGATTCCTCCTCATGGCCCTGTTCGCAGGCGTCGGAGCCGTCATCGGCCGGATCGCCTCCGGCAAGCTCGACGTCCGCGGTCTCGCCGACGCCTTCACAGGGCGGCGCACCTCCTGATGCGCGTCGACCAGCACCTCGCCGCCGGTGGCGGCCCCGCGCGGGCCGCCACCGCAGAGGCCACCGTCCCTGGGCGCATCGACGTGAAGGAACGCGTCTACCGCACGGTCACCGAGAAGGCGTCCGCAACCCTGATCGGTGTGCCGCGCGGTGACGTGAAGGTCGACGTCGCCGAGCACCCGGGCGGGATCGCCGTGCGCATAGCGACCCCGCTTCCCATCCCCGATCTCGACGACACCGTCGCGATCTCCCAGAGCGTCCCCGTCCTCGACCGAGCTCGTCAGCTGCAGGAGCAGCTGCAGGAGAGTCTCAGTGGTCTTCTCGGACGTGACGTGACCCGCATCACCCTCACCATCACCGGTGCCACCATCCCAGAGAGGAGACGAGTGCGATGAGCACCCCGGTTCTTCGTCGCGTCGTCCGACGCGAGACGCATTCGCCGCGCACCGTCGCGATGTTCGTCGCGGTCATCCTCCTCATCCTCGCCCTCGCCTACATCGGGCTCGAGATCGTGCTGAGCCTCGCGGCGCAGCCCGCTCTCCTGCTGGGTCCCGCCGCGGCGGGCGGATGGCTGGTCGGCCTGCCCACCGCACAGCCGGCCGGACTCGTGATAGCGGGCAGCGTCGTGCTCGCCCTGATCGGCGTCGTGCTCGTCGTGCTGGCCGTCACTCCGGGTCGCCTGTCACGGCACACCCTCGAGGCGGGCGACAGGGCGGTCGTCGTCGACAACGGCGTGATCGCCAGCGCGCTCGCCCAGCACCTCTCGGAGGAGACGGGCCTGGCTCGCGAGAGCATCACCGTCGGAGTCGGCCACCGCAGTGTCGACGTCACCGTGCGCCCCGGCGCCGGCATCCCCCTCGACAAGGGCGCCGTGCAGTCGGCCACGGAGGCAGAGCTGCAGACCTACCGGCTGACCCGCAGCGTCCGCACCCGCGTGCGCATCGAGCGCCCCCACGAGAAGGAAGACGAGCTGTGAACAACACCAACCGTGCGCTGAACCGCACCCTGCTGCTCATCATCGGTCTGCTCTTCCTCGGACTGGGCGCTCTCGGCATCGCCATCATGAGCTGGCCGACCGCCACCGACATCTGGACGTCGGCCGGCACGGACGCCCGCTCATGGCTCGACCAGGCGATCGCCGCCACGGCCATCGCCGGCGGCAGCCTCTCGTGGATCGGCATCGGCGCAGTGGCCGCGATCGTCATCGTGATCGTGCTGCTGATCGTCGCCCTCACCAGCATCTCGGGCCGCCGGTCGAAGACCGCCTTCCGCTCGAGCGGAGCACAGAACCCGCTCGGACGTGTCACGGTCACCGAGTCGTTCGTGTCGGATGCCGTCAAGAACTCCCTCGCCGGGAGAGCGGAGATCCTGTCGTCGCAGGTCACCGCGAACGACATCCGTCGAGAGCCGGTGCTGCATGTGGCCGTCACGCCCCGGCAGAACACCGATCCGCGTGAGCTGGTCGACCACATCGACAAGCTGCTCACCAACCTCGCCACCCTGACCGGCCGCGAGAGCGCGACCTTCGTCTCGATCCACACCGGCCTCCGGGCGCGGCTCGCGCACGACCAGCGACGTCTGTCGTGAACCTCGGACCTCGCCCCCACCACCCCAGGAAGCAGGACAGCACCATGCGAAACAAGATCCTCCTCATCGGCGCCATCGCCTTCGTCGCCTACGTCGTGGGCAGTCGGGCAGCGACCGTGCAGGTGAACAAGGGCGAGTCCGTGCGGCACCAGCTGGTGCGCATGTGGAACGACCCGAAGGCGAAGAAGGAACGCGCCAAGGCGGCCAAGAAGGCGGCGAAGGCGGCCGAGAAGGCACTCGACAAGGTCCGCCGCTGACACCCCTCCACAGACTTATCGTCGGTCGCGACACGCAACGGCGATAAGACGTCGGGAATCCTCCCGCCGTCACGATCACCCTCACGAAAGGAGCTCCTCATGGGACTCGATGACAAGATCAAGAACGCCGCTCAGGACATCGCCGGCAAGGCGAAGGAAGCGATCGGCAACGCGACCGACAACGACAAGCTCGCCGCCGAAGGCAAGGCCGACCAGGTCAAGGCCGACGCGAAGAAGGCCGGCGAGAACGTCAAGGACGCATTCAAGAAGTAAGACCCCCGGCGCGGGCGGATGGAGCGGTGTCACGCTCCATCCGCCCGTTGCTGTGCGCGGCGAGGATGCCGTGAGACGATGCCGGGGATGGATGCTGCCGCTGATGACGAGCTTCGCGAGCTATGGGCTCGTGCCTACGGTCCGCGTGCTGACATCGCGAGCGACCCGTCCGCGGTCCGCCGACTCGAGGAGCTCGAATCCTCGCGCAGCGCGGCGTCGACCGGGGGCGCGGCGGGATCCCAGGCCGCTGGCGCCGCATCCGTTGTGGCCTCCGTCGCCGACTCGGAGCGCGCCGAGCTGCGGGTCGTGCATCCCTCGGCCGATGCATCGCGCGAGAGCGGTGACCTGCTCGACCGACTGGACGACGAGTCCACGTGGGACGAATCGGTCGCACCCGCGGCCCCGCACGGGGTGACCGGGTGGCCGGGGCGCCTGGCGAGGTGGCGAGCACCGCTGTGGGTGGCCTCCGTGGCGGCGTCGGCCGCGCTCGCGGCGTCGATCGCCTACGCCTTCGCCGTGGTCCCGCCCGTGTCGTCGTCTGCGGGTGCGCCGCAGATCGAGACGCTCGAGCTCACGAGATCCGGAATGATCGCGCCGGGGTGGTTCGGCGCGGAGAAGGATGCGGCATCGGCCGAGTTCTCCGGCCTGACGGTCTTCCTGACGCCCGGGTGGTACGCCGACTCGGGAGAGCGTTCGTCGGAGAACGTCTGTCTCAATGTCGTCAGGAACGACCAGCTGCCCGATGTGCGTGACTTCACCGAGACGTCCTGGAGTTTCGAGGGCCAACGGTACGTGGCGTGCGGCGTGGGTGCATTCCCGCCGACCGTCGCGGTGCCGTTCGACTCCGAGACCCCCGACGAGCTCGCCGAGCGCTTCCCGTCAGGCGTAGCGCTGCAGTTCGTGCTCGACGGCAACCATGTCGGAGTCTTCCTCGACAGCGGCGAGGAGTAGATCCCGACGCGCCGTCAGTGTGCGGCGGTGTCAGGCTCTCGACGGGCGTCCCGGGCGGTCGGGAAAGCGGGGATCACGCTCCGGAGATACGCCCGCAGCACTCGGTCGATGTCCGTGTTGTCGCGGTTATAGAGCCATTGGATCTGCAGCCCGTCCATCAGTGCGAGATAGGTCGACGCAAGGGTGTCGGAGTCCTCGTCCGACCTGAGTTCCCCGTCGCCGCGCACCTCGTCGAACGCGCGGGCGAGATACTGCCGGAGGCGGTCGTACTGCAGGCGATGATGCTCGTGCGCCGGATGCTCGGTCGCCGTGGCATCCGCGCGCAGCAGGCTGTACAGCTGGATGAGGCCTGGGCGGTCGGCGTTCTGGGTCGAGACTTCGAGCACGGCGGCCAGTGAGTCGATCCCTCGGGTGTCGCGGATGCGCTCGGCGTCCTCGTCCTGGCGCTGGTCCAGCACTTCGGTGAGAAGCTCCTCCTTGCTTCGGAAGTGGTGTCCGAGACCGCGGCGGCTGATGCCGGCACGGTCCGCGATGTCATTGAGAGAGGTGGCGAAGTAGCCGACCTGTGCGAAGCCCTGCATCCCCGCCTCGAGGATCCGCTGACGCACGGCTGCGCTCTTCGCGTAGGGGCCGCGGCCCCCGTGTGTGGCGTCGTTCGTCATGTCTTCTCCTGACCGCTCCGGTCCTCTCGACGACGTCCCGGGCACCTTCGAGAGTACTTCGAATGAAATTACCCATCTGTGGCGTATTTCGTGCTATCTTCATGAAAACCGCCATGCCTGGGTATTTTGGCGGACGTCAAGGAGGATGCTGTGCTGTCAGAGTCGATCGCAAGAGACGATGTCGAGAGTCGTGAGGACCGGCGAGCGTCGACGGGTCGCTTCCTCTTCACCGACGGCTGGGCATATCGCAGCAAAGTGACCGCCTTCCAGGAGCTCGGCGGCAGCTCGGCATCCGAATGGACTTCGGTGCACCTCCCGCATGACGCGCTCATCGCGCAGGAGCGCCGCGCTGACGCGCCGCGAGGAGAGACCAGCGGGTACTTTCCCGGTGGAGCGTTCGAGTATCGGAGGACGCTCGAGGTTGCTGCCGAGCTCGCTGGCCGTCTGATGCGGCTCGAGTTCGACGGCGTGTACCGCGATGCAGCCGTCTACGTGAACGGTCACCTCGCCGGACAGCGGGCGTTCGGCTACTCCCGTTTCTCGGTGCGGATCGACCCGTTCCTGGTCTTCGGGGCCGAGAACGAGATCCGAGTGGAGTGTCGTACCCACCTCGACAGTCGCTGGTATGCAGGAGCGGGCATCTACCGTGATGTGCATCTCGTCGTGAAGGACGCGGTGCACATCGTGCGTGACGAGTTGAGAGTGAGCACGCCGAGTGTCGACACCGACAGCGCTGTGGTCGAGATCGCCGCCGTCGTGGAGAACAGCGGTGCGTTGACGCGGACGTACCGCCTCGAGGTCGACGTCGTCGGGACATCGGGCGAGATCGCCGCAGCGGGAAGCTCGCCCGTGACTCTGCTGCCCGGCAGTCGCGCGACCGTTCGGCGGCGGCTGTTCCTCGAGGATCCGGCGCTGTGGAGCGTCGACGCGCCGAACCTCCACGACGTGCTGATCACGTTGCGCGACCCCGTGGACGAGCGCGTGGTCGACGAGGAGAACGCGGTCGTCGGCATCCGATCACTGCAGCTGGATCCCCGCCATGGCCTCCGCATCAACGGCGAGGTCGTGAAGCTGCGCGGCGCCTGCATCCATCTCGACAACGGCCCGCTCGGCGCGGTGTCGATGCGCGCCGCGGAGGAACGGAAGATCGCCCGCCTGAAAGAGGCGGGGTTCAACGCGATCCGCAGCTCGCACTGCCCGATGAGCACCGCGCTGCTCGAAGCCTGCGACCGACTCGGGATGCTGGTGATGGATGAGACGTTCGACGTCTGGACATCGGCCAAGAGCGACTACGACTACTCGTTCGACTTCCCCGAGTGGTGGGAGCGCGACATCGAGGCGTTGGTCGCGAAGGACTTCAACCACCCGAGCGTGATCTTCTATTCGATCGGCAACGAGATCCCCGAGACCGGAACGCCGATCGGCTCGACCTGGGGTCGCCGACTCGCGGAGAAGGTGCGGTCGCTGGACTCGACGAGATTCGTGACCAACGGCATCAATCCGTTCGTGGCGATGCTCGACACGATCGTGCCGCAGATGAAGGCGCGTCGCGAGGCGAGTGCGCCTGAGACGGCGGGCGGGGTCAACACGATGATGGCGGGGTTCGGCCAGATGATGGGTCATATCCAGTCTTCCGATGCGGCGACCGAGCGCACGGAGGAGTCGTTCGCGGTGCTCGACGCTGCGGGCATGAACTACTCCGACGCCAGATACGTCCAAGACCGCGAGCGCTTCCCTGACCGGATCATCGTGGGCACCGAGACGTGGCCCAGTTCGATCGCCGGCAATTGGGAGCTCGTACAGGCCGACCCGCGAGTCATCGGGGACTTCACCTGGACCGGCTGGGACTACCTGGGCGAGACGGGTCTCGGCACCGTCCGGTACCTGCCTTCCGCCGAGGCGGGCGACACCGCCCCGACATCGGGCTTCTCGGGGGGATTCCCCGAACTCACGGCCTGGTGTGGCGACATCGACATCATCGGCACGCGGCGTCCGGTTTCCTACTTCCGCGAGACGGTCTTCGGCCTGCGGTCTGAACCGTATATCGCCGTCGAACGACCCGCCGTCCACGGTGTCCCGGTCGCCGTGGCAACGCCCTGGTCGTGGACCGATTCGCTGAACAGCTGGTCCTGGGCCGGATTCGAGGGGCGCCCGGTGCAGGTCGAGGTGTACAGCGACGCAGACGAGGTCGAGCTCCTGCTCGACGGGGCCGTGATCGGCCGCAGCCGGGTGGGAGACCCCGCGCCGTTTCGTGCCGCCTTCACGACGACGTACAACCCGGGAACGCTCGAAGCGGTCGCGTATACCGACGGAGTCGAGACGGGAAGAAGCATGCTTCGCAGCGCGTCGAGCGATCTGCGGCTCTCGGTCGAGGTCGAGCGTGCTGTGCTCCGCCACGACGGCACCGATCTCGGCTTCATCGAGGTGGCACTCACGGATGCGACCGGAACGGTGCACGCCGCCCGCGATCAGGCCGTGACGGTCACCGTCGAGGGCGCGGCCGTGCTGCAGGCTCTCGGCAGCGGCGCACCGGCAACCCGGGAGACCTTCTCGGCCGACACGCATCACACCTTCGACGGGCGCGCACTCGCCATCATCCGTCCGATCGGCACCGGAGACATCACGGTCACTGTCTCGTCCGAGTTCGCGAATCCAGTGAGCGTCGCCCTGACGGCATCCTGACCGACCCCGCACCTTCACCAGACACCCGCACACACGCCACGCACGCCAGACAAAGGAGTCACCATGAGCACCGACGACCACACCGCACCGGGGACCACCCCTGTGACCGCAGGAGTCAGCGACCCGCTGCTGAACGCAGCGACCGTCCCCGAGGAGCCGGTCTTCACCGAGACAGGCACCCTCATCGTGCGCGAGAGGGTGAGCAGAGCCTTCATCGCCCTCCTCGCACTCGGCCTGTTCGGCACCTACCTCGCATTCGTCACCCCGATCGCCATCTCGCTCGCTCTGCGGGTCAACGTCCTCGCGCCCGAAAACCCGGAGTACCTCGGTCTGCTGCTCGGCATCGGCTCGCTCGCCGCGCTGCTGGTCGGGCCGCTGGGTGGGCAGCTGAGCGACCGCACAAGATCACGCTTCGGGCGCCGCCGTCCCTGGCTCATCGGCGGTGTACTGCTCGGACTCGTCGGTCTCACCGTGATGGCTCTCGGCCCGAACGTCCTCGTGCTGGGTCTCGGGTGGATCATCGCCCAGATCGGTCTGAGCCAGGCCGCCAACCTCTTCACGACGATTCAAGCCGACAAGCTGCCCGAGTCGCAGCGAGGACGCGTCGCCGCGATCACCGGGTTCGTGACGATGGTCGCGCCTGTGGTCGGTGCGGTGGTCGGCGGTCGATTCGCCACTCAGCCGTTCCTCCTCTTCCTCGTCCCCGGTGCCGTCGCGCTCGTCTTCGTCTTCGTCTTCGTGCTGTTCTACAAGGACGCCGACAGTCGTTCGCTGACCTTCGACGGACCCCTCTCGGTGAAGGGCGTGCTCTCGGGGTACGTCTTCAACCCGAAGCGCTACCCCGACTTCGCCTGGAACTGGTTGGGCCGCTTCCTGTTCTTCTTCGGGCTCACGCTCAACACGACCTACACGGCTTACTTCTTCGCACAGCGCCTGGACATTCCCGTCATCGAGATCGGCGACACCGTCGCGACCGTCGGCCTGATCGGCATCCTGGGCACCATCGTGGGAGTCTTCGCCGGTGGGTTCCTGTCTGACAGGCTTCGTCGTCGTAAGCCGTTCGTCCTGGGCTCCGCGATCCTGTTCGGGATCGGAGCCATCGTCATGGTCCTCGCGCCCGACTTCACGCTGCTCATCATCGGCTCGCTGCTGACGAACCTGAGCATCGGGGTCTTCTCGGCGGTGGATCAGGCGCTGTTCCTCGACGTGCTTCCCGAAAGGGACACCGAAGCGGGTCGCTTCGTCAACATCACGCAGTTCGCCACCACCATCCCCCAGGCGCTGGCGCCACTCGTCGCGTCCGGTGTCCTGACGCTGATCGCCACGGAGGGAGGACCGAACTATTCGGTGCTCTATGTGGCTGCAGCCGTGCTCGTCGTGATCGGTGGATTCGTCATCCTCCGCGTCAAGTCCGTCCGCTGAATCGCTATACGCACGAAGGATCTCCGAGATGACCGACACCGCCTCCGCGTTCCTCTGGGGTGCGGCGACTGCGCCGCACCAGGTCGAGGGCAACAACGTCAACAGCGACTGGTGGCTCTATGAGCAGCTGATGCCGCACTTCGGCCTGAGCGGCGACGCGGTCGACAGCTATCACCGGTATGAAGAAGACATGCGGCTGTTGGCGGATGCCGGTCTCACCGCCTACCGCTTCGGCATCGAATGGTCGAGGGTCGAACCGATCGCGGGAGAGTACTCACGAGCGGCGCTGGCACATTACCGCCGCATGATCGACACCGCACAAGGGCTCGGTCTCACGCCCGTCGTCACCCTTCACCACTTCACGAGTCCGCGCTGGTTCGTCGAAGAGGGCGGGTGGCTGGGGGACACCGCCATCGACCGGTTCGCGGCCTATGTGACCCGGGTCGTGGATATCCTCGACGGCGTCGACTGGGTGTGCACGATCAACGAGCCCAACATGCTCGCCCTGATGGTGCTGATGTCGCGATCGATCAACCCGGACGCCGTACCGTCGTTCATCACCCCCACGGTGCAGCCGGGCGAAGGGTTCGTGCTTCCCCGTCCGTCTCTCCACGTCGGTGAACGGCTCGTCGAGGCTCACCTCGCTGCGCGCGCCGTGCTGAAGGAGCGCACCAGCGCCCGGGTCGGATGGACGCTGGCGAATCTCAATCTGTGGGCGAAGCCCGAGAACGAGGTGTACCTCGAGGCCGAGCGTCACGCACGGGAGGATCTCTATCTCCGAGCGGCGCGCGACGATGACTTCATCGGTGTGCAGGCCTACTCGACGCAGGAGATCGATGCGCAGGGATTCGTGGCGGCGGAGCCGGGACCGGAGAACACGCTGGTCGGAACCTACTACCGTCCGGATGCTCTCGAATCGGCCGTGCGGCACGCCTGGGAAGTGACCGGCGGCGTGCCGATTCTCGTGACCGAGAACGGGCTGGCTACGGCCGACGACGATCGTCGAATCGCATACACGACAGGGGCGCTCCGCGGACTGGCCACCGCGATCGATGACGGTATCGATGTGCGCGGTTATCTGCACTGGTCTCTGCTCGACAACTTCGAATGGGGCCACTGGGAGCCGACGTTCGGTCTCATCTCCGTCGATCGAGAGACTTTCACGCGCACACCGAAACCGAGTCTGGCGTGGTTGGGCGAAGTCGCCGCGAGCGATGGGGGCGCGATCGGCATCGGTTTCCCTCGGGCGCGCCTGGCGGAGGGAGCGCGCTGATGGGCGTCGCGATCAACCGGCGCGAGGTCGTGAGCCGTCACGACGTCACCGTCAGCACGCCCGACCCCGAGCACGTTCTCACGGTCGGCAACGGCGACTTCGCCTACACCGCCGACATCACGGGCATGCAGACGTTCACGGCGTTCCACGATCAGTCCCTGGCGGTCAGGGAGGGCCGAGTCGCGGTCAACACGGCGACGATGAGCTCCTGGGGATGGCACGAGATGCCCAACCCCGAGGGTTTCGTCCTCGACGACGCGATGTCCGAGCACCTCACCCGCCGAGGAGCTGTGCGTTACCCCGACCGCCACGACATGGAAGGTGCGATGCGCGGCCAGGTCGCTGACGAGAACCGGGCCGGCGCTTGGTTGAACGCGAACCCGCAGCGGCTGGATCTCGGTCGCATCGGCTTCGCGTTCGACGACCCGGCAACGGGCCCTGAGGCGCTGCGGGACACGCGGCAGACGCTCGACCTGTGGTCAGGGGTCATCCGCTCGGCATTCGTCTTCGACGGGCAACCCGTATCCGTTCAGACGGTGTCGGCCCCCGACGAGTCGCTCGTGGCCTTCCGCATCCACTCTCCGCTGATGGGCGACGGACGGCTGAGGGTCGCGCTGCGTTTCCCCTACGCACATCCGGGGTTCTTCCAGACCTCCGACTGGTCCTCGCCGGAGCGCCACGAGTCCGCCCTCGAGTCGACTGATCTCGGTGCCCGGATCATCCGCACCCTCGATGACACGGCCTATGGGGTCGAACTCGGTTTCACCGGTGGCAGCATCAGTCGGATCGCAGCTCATGCGTTCGAGCTGCGATCCGACGGCGACGATCTCGACCTCATCGTCCGCTTCACCGAGGAGAGCGCCCGAGAACTGCCCACCTTCGACGAGGTGGCCTCGGCCTCGGCGCTCTCGTGGGAGCGCTTCTGGAACTCGGGCGCCGCGGTCGACTTCGCCGGAACGGACGATGCTCGCGCTGCAGAACTCGAACGCCGGATCGTGCTCTCGCAGTACCTCACAGCCGTGAACTCCGCTGGAGTGATGCCGCCGTCGGAGACCGGACTCATCACCAACTCCTGGTCGGGCAAGTCACATCTGGAGATGCACTTCTGGCACGCCGCGCACTTCGCGACCTGGGGTCGCCCCGAGCTGCTCGAACGCAGCCTCGGGTGGTATCGCGCTATCGCCGACCGGGCGCGGGCGACTGCCGACGGGCAGGGCTATCCGGGGATCCGTTGGCCCAAGCAGGTCGGCCCGGAGGGGAGGGAGAGCCCCGACCCGATCGGCTCTTTCCTCGTCTGGCAGCAGCCGCACGTGCTCTACCTGCTGGAGCTCGTGTGGAGAGCGTCGGACGCGGTGAAGCGCGCCGCGCTGATCGACGAGTTCGGCGATCTCGTCGTGGGCACTGCGGAGTTCATGGCCGCTTTCGCAGAAGAGCGTGGCGGCCGTTTCCACCTGCTCGCGCCGCTCATGCCGGCGCAGGAGTTCTATGACGTGACCACCACCGAAGATCCCACGTACGAGCTCGCGTACTGGTGGTGGGGGCTGGAGATCGCCCAGCGGTGGCGCGAGCGTGCGGGTGAACCTCGACGAGAGGACTGGTCCGCCGTGCAGAACGGACTGACAACGCCTCATGTCGAGAACGGGCGCTACACGGCCATCGCCACCGCGCCGTACCTTCGTCGCGACGATCATCCGTCGTTGCTGGCCGCGTTCGGAGTGCTGCCATCGACGCCTGTGATCGACCCGAGCATCATGCGCGCGACGCTCGACGACGTCCTGCGCACATGGGAGTGGCCGTCGGCGTGGGGGTGGGACTTCCCGGTGCTCGCCATGACCGCCTCCCGGCTCGGATTGGCCGACGTCGCCATCGATGCGCTGATGCGCGACGAGGTGAAGAACCGATTCACCGCGGTCGGGCACAACAGTCAGATGGGTTCGATCCTCCCGATCTACCTGCCAGGCAACGGCTCGCTTCTCGCCGCCGTCTCGATGCTCGCCACGCACGGGTTCCCACCGACGTGGACCGTCGCCACCGAAGGCTTCTCTCCATGGCCGTGAATGACAGCATCCGTCCCGGTGAGGTCTGGCTCGACACGACGGGTGCGCTGATCCAGGCCCACGGCGGTTCGGTGCTCGACGAGAACGGCACGTTCTACTGACACGGCGAGACCAACGCCCTTAGGCGCTCGCGCCCGCCACCACCGGCGCGCCCACCCGCGGCACCGCGGCATATCCCGGGCGGATGAACCACGACGGCAGCGCTCGCCGCAGGTCGTTCGGGCCGGTCGCGGTGGCGTCTTCGGCGAGCAGCAGCGTCGTCCATTCGATGTCCCCGCGCCAGAACCGGGTCAGCGCTCGGAGCGTGCAGCGCACTTCGACCGACACGTCGTACCCGGGGTCGGCGTCGCACACGTCGGCCTCGCCGTCGTGGATCACCAGCCACCACCGGCGCTGCGCCGGCCTCGCGTCCGTGAAATGCAGTGCGATCACCGTGCGCGCATCGGGGACGGTGCCGTGATCGACATTGCGGTGCATGTCCCACAGCAGCAGCTTGGGGTCGAGGTCGGCGTCTCCGAGCTCGCCGATCCAGCGCACCCCCCACGCCGAGAGCTGTTCGACGACCGGACGCAGTTCGGCACCCGCGACGGTGAGCACGTAGCGGACGTCAGCACCCTGGGCGATCCGCTCGATGAGGCCGGCACGCTGCAGCTGGTCGAGTCGATGGGACAGCAGCGTCGGCGACATGCGGGGGAGGCCGCGGCGTAGCTCGTTGAAGTGCTCGGTGCCGAGCAGAAGCTCACGCAGCAGGAGCATCGTCCACCGCTCGTCCAGCAGCTCCATCGCCTTGGCGACGGGGCAGAACTGGTAGTAGGGGGCGCCCACGGACCTCACGATAGACCCGGTACAGATCGGATACTAGAGCGGTCTGCGCGGGGTTCGTAGCGTGAGGATCACAAGGCAGAGGAGCCCACCATGAACACCACCACCACCGACCTCCAGGCCGACGCCGACCGCGCGCTGAAGGCGAAGCACAGAGTCGTCTGGGCGCTCGGCGACTATTCGGCCGTCGCGCGCGAAGTGATCCCCGAACTCGGTCGGGTGCTCGTCGCCGAGAGCCGCATCGGGCCGGGCGATCGCGTGCTCGACGTCGCCGCCGGCACCGGCAACGCGTCGATCGAAGCTGCGCGCACCGGTGCATCCGTGGTCGCGAGCGACCTCACGCCCGAGCTGCTCGAGATCGGCAGGCAGGATGCTGCACGGCAGGGCGTCGAACTCGCCTTCGAGGAGGCGGATGCCGAGGCGCTGCCCTATGCGGACGACTCTTTCGATGCCGTGCTCTCGTGCGTCGGCGTGATGTTCGCGCCGCATCACGAGGTGGCGGCCGGCGAGCTGACGCGGGTGGTACGCGCCGATGGACGGCTGGCGTTGATCAACTGGACGCCCGAGGGGTTCGTCGGACAGTTGTTCGCCACGCTGAAGAAGTTCGTCCCCGCGCCGCCTGCCGGTGTGCAGCCGCCGCCGCTCTGGGGTGACGAGGAGCACGTACGCGCCCTCCTAGGAGACCGCGTGGCCGAGCTGTCGACGCAGCGTCGGCAGCTGTCGGTCGACAGGTTCGCGTCGGGTGCGGAGTTCCGGGACTTCTTCCGGGACTTCTACGGCCCGACCGCGGCGGCGTACCGAGGCATCGGCGACGACGAACAGCGGCGAGCAGAGCTGGATGATGCGCTCGCCGACCTCGGCGATCGTCACCTCGCGGACGGTCGGATGCCGTGGGAGTACCTGCTCGTGACGGCCCGCGTCGTCTAGAGCGGCGCCGTCGGGGCGTTCGACGCACTAAGGGCCGACCGGGCATCGCCGGTCGGCCCCTCTCTGTGCGGTCGTCAGCTGATCGCGGCGCGCAGCTCGGCGGCGGCGTCTCCGACGTTCTCGGCGCTGTAGATCGCGCTGCCCGCGACGGCGACCTGCGCCCCGGATGCCTGGACGGCGGCGATGCTCGAGGCGTTGACGCCGCCCGCGACGGAGAAGGCGACGCCGGATGCGGTGCCGTCGGTGAGCAGGCTGTCGAGCGAGTAGCCGTCCTGCGCCTGCTCGTCGAGACCCGCGTGCATCTCGACGAACTCGGCACCGAGGCCGATGACCTGCTGCGCGCGGGCGGGCTTGTCGGCGACGCCGATCAGATCCACGACGATGCCCTTGCCGTGCTTCTTCGCGGCCTTCACCGCGCCGGTGATCGTGCTGTCGTCGGCCACGCCGAGCACCGTCACGAGATCCGCACCCGCGCCGAAGGCGATGTCGGCCTCGAGTTCACCGGCATCCATGGTCTTGAGGTCCGCGAAGATCACCTTGTCGGGGTGGGCGCTCTTCAGGGCGGTGATCGCCGAGAGGCCTTCGCTCTTGATCAGCGGGGTGCCGAGCTCGAGGATGTCGACGTGCGCGGCCGCGGCGGCGGCGAGCTCGAGGGCCTTCTCGGTGCTGAGCGTGTCGATGGCGAACTGCAGTTTCATGGGTGTTCCGTTCGTTCTGCGGGGTGGATGGTGGGGCGGCAGCCGCTCATTCCAGGTTCGCGTGGCGCGGCCAGAGGTCGTCGGCGCTGGTGCCCTGGCGCTGCCAGAGGGCGTGGAAGAGCCCGTCGCCGATGACGACGACCGCCTGCTCGAACAGGCTCGCCGCGTACTGGTGCGAGGCGTCGGCCGTGCGGTCCAGCTTCTGGGCGGCAGGCACCCGCACGACGACGTCGGCGAGCTCTGACAGGGGCGACGTTGCTGCGGTCGTGAGCGCGCCGATGCGCGCCCCGACCGACGAGGCGCGCTGCGCGGCTCGCACGATCGATTCCGTCGTTCCCGACCCGCTCGCCGTCAGCAGCAGGTCGTCGGCCTCGATTGCCGGAGTGGTGGTGTCGCCCACCACATGCACGTCGAGTCCCAGGTGCATGAGGCGCATCGCGGTCATTCGCAGGGCGAGCCCTGAGCGGCCGGCTCCGAGCACGAAGACGCGCCGGGCATCGACGACGAGGTCTGCCAGATCGATGAGCTGATGCGCGTTCGCGACGCTCGTGCGCTCCGCGACGCGGAGCAGCTCGTTGGCGATGAGGGAGATGGCGGCGCCGGGCGACATCGTGGCGGTGAGAGGCATGTCTCCACTCTTGCGATCGCGCGACCTTCGGGCGCTCCCGCCTCGGGACCGTTCCACCTACCCGAAGGGAGAGGGACGAATAGAGTAGGTGATCATGAGCATCGAAGAGCATGCTGGGTCGGCGGGATCACGCCGACTGGCCGCAGACCACGCGCTCGCCCTCGCCGAGCAGCGGGACCGCTACGCCCTCACCCTCGAATCCCTGCTCGCGACGCTGCGCTCGCAGCGGCTCGACGACCGGGCGGCACGCACGATCGCGGTCGATGTCGCGGCCGGTGCACTGGTCGGACTGCGGACGCACAACGATGAGCAGGGAGCAGGACTCGAGCCGGTGACGGGCGCCTTCGAGCGTCTGCGCGGCGATCTGCGCCCGCTCGTGCGATACAGCGAACTCGACGTGCAGTTCGTCGAGCCCCCGGCCAACGGCCGCGCGCTCCCCGGGGTGATCGCCCACTCGGCGCGCTCGATCGTGAGAAGCACCGTGCTGGCGATCGTCGACCGCGGAGAGACGCGACGCGTGCGCATCCAATGGGACTGCGACGGATTGAACCTGCTGATCGCGATCCGCGATGATGGCCGAGGAGACCTGACGACGCACGACGACGCACTTCGCCCGATCGCCGAGCAGGTCTCTGCACTGTCAGGCGACCTGTCGGTGGCCTCGACACCCGGATGGGGGTCGGAGGTCGGCATCCGCCTTCCTCTCGATCCACCGGCCGAGCCGGGCGATCTGCCGGATGCGATCGACGCCAGCCCGCGAGAGCGCGATGTGCTGCGACTGGTGTCGGCGGGGCGCCGCAACCGCGAGATCGCCGAGACGCTGAACGTGAGCGAGAACACGGTGAAGTTCCATGTTTCGAACCTGCTGCGCAAGTCCGGCGTCGCGTCGCGCGTCGAACTGGCCGCCATCGCCCGCGGCTGACCACCCCTCCGGGTGGGGCTGGGCCTGCTCGGAAGGATAGGTGGGGAAGTCGTCGGTCCGATGCCTCTTGACTCCGGCGCTCAGCGCTCTACCCTGGCAGGCATGTGCCGCAACATCGTTCCTCTGAACAACCTCGCCCCGCCGGCCACCGATGACGAATGCCATGAGGCCGCAGTGCAGTTCGTGCGCAAGATCTCGGGTGCGAACGCCCCCTCCCGCGCCAACAGGGAGGTGTTCGACCGTGCTGTCGCTGAGATCGAGAAGTCGGTGCGACATCTGCTCGATGACCTCGTCACGACCGCACCCCCGAAGGACCGCGACGAGCAGCGCGAGAAGCGACAGGCTCGCTCAGCCGAGCGGTACGAGGCGATCCGGGTCTTCCAAGAGGCCAAGCGCGCGGCGAAGGCGGCGGCGGACTGAGCCCTCGCTAGTCGTCGCGGAACACGGCATCGACCGCCATCGTGAGCGTGTTCGTCTCGGATCCGAGGATCGATTCGTCCGAGGGGAGCGCCCGTTCGAGGGCGAGGCCGGCGAGGACGGAGTTGAGGAAACGCGCGCGCGTGGCGTTGTCTCCGGCCGGGAGTGAGCCTTCGTCTTCGAGGACGGACAGCCAGTGCTCGACCCTGCGCTGCCCTTCGCGCTCGATGGCCAGGTAGGCATCACGGAGTTCGTCCGTGAGCTCGGGTTCGATGAAGGTCCGGTGCAGGATCGTGGCTGCCTCGCGTGCCTGCGCCCCGACGCCTGACGGAGCGAGCACCTGCCTCAGACATGCGAGGAGCCGCTCCTTCGCGGTCAGCGACTCATCGTGGATCGGGTCGTCCGGTGCGATCACCTCGTAGACCACGCGGAGGACCTCGTCGAGCAGCGCCCGCTGCGTCGGGAAATGGAAGCGCAACGACCCGGTGCTCACGCCAGCCCGCGCTGCGACCGCGCGGACGCTGAGCTTCGCGCCGCGTGATTCGCCGAACATCGTGAGTGCCGCGTGCAGGATGCGGTCCTTCGTCGGCAGCATGCTCGGGTCGGCGGTCATCATCCCATTCTCCACGACCCCCGGTGACACAGTGTGTTAGCGTGGCGTGCGTCCCTTACTAACACACCGTGTTAGTCCATCGACGGGAGCACCCATGACACTCATCCGCAGGCCTTTCCAGATCATCCGCTCGAACCTCCGCGTCTACGCGCTTCTCAATGCGCTCGCCTACGGCACCTTCGCGATCGGCTTCATCCTCGGGCTGCTCTTCCCCGACCTGGTCGCCGGCCGCGCCCAGGCGCTGGAGGACGACGGCACAGCGAGCCTCGTCACCTCTCTGCTCAGCAGTCCCTGGCTCTTCGCGCTGACGATCCTGGCGGTCAACACCCTGCGGCTCGGCGCCCTCACGATCCTGCTGCCCTCGCTCGTCGTGCCGTTCCTCGGACTCGCGACGTTCGCGGTCTGGTCGGTGACGACCGGAGTGACCCTCGTGCCGACGACGCCGGAGGGGTGGGTCGCGCTGATCCCGCATTCGCTGACTCTCGTGATCGAGCTGCAGGCCTACATCCTTCTGCTGCTGGGCGCGTTCCTGCTGGGCCGGTACTGGGTTCGCCCACAGGCGATCGGTGCGCGGAATCGACGCGCGGCCTACCTGCGCGGACTCCAGCACATCGGCTGGCTGAGCCTGCCCGCCCTCGCGCTGCTCATCATCGGGGCGCTCTACGAGGCCTTCTCGCTGCTCTACTTCGTGTACCCGTTGCAGCAGTGGCTGCTCGGATAACCGGAACGGACATCGACACGGCGATCTGAGAAATCTTCATCCAGGTGCATCCAAACCCGGCGCTCCCGGAGAACAACTCCTATGAAGGGCCGCACAGGGCGGTCCGGGTACAGGAGGAACAGATGCGCAAGACAGTCGCCGCCGGCCTCGCCGTCGGAATGATCACCGCTCTCGGTCTGGCCATGCCGGCCGGCGCCGCCACCACCCAGGCCGCACAGCTCTCGGTGCTGCACGCGATCCCCGACACCCCCGTCGACGTGTACGTGAACGGCGAGCTCACCCTCGACGACTTCGCGCCGGGAGACCTCGCCGGACCGCTCGAGCTGCCCGCCGGTTCGTACGAGGTGGCGCTCACCGCTCCCGATGCCGCCGACGCCAGCGCGCCCATCCTCGGCCCGGCGACCCTCGCTCTCGAAGCGGGCGGGAACTACACCGCCGTGGCCCACCTGACCGAAGCGGGCGAACCCGGCCTCAACCTCTTCACCAACGACATCTCGCAGACGGCTCCCGGCCAGGGGCGACTCACCGTGCGTCACACCGCCGCGGCGCCCGCGGTGGACATCCTCGCGGGCGGATCGCCCGTGATCGAGAACCTTACGAACCCGAACGAGGCCAAGCTCGACCTCCCCGCGGGCACCGTGTCGGCCGCCGTCGCTCTGACCGGCACGACCGACCCGGTCATCGGTCCGGCAGACGTCGCGATCGAAGAGGGCGTCAACACGATCGTCTACGCGTGGGGCAGTGCCGAAGACGGCAACCTCGCGATCGCCGCTCAGACGATCTCGGGACTCCACTCGAACCCCGACGGAGTGCCCTCCGGCACCGCGGGCTACCTCGCAGAGCAGGATGCCTCGGCGAACGCCCTCCTCTCGGCGGGTCTCGTCGCCCTCGCGATCGCGACCGCCGTGGGTGCGGGCCTGATCGTCCGTCGCCGCCAGACGGTGCGCTGATGCTCCGAGGCACGCTGCGGACGGCCCGCCTGCGCCGCGTCATCATGACGTTCGGCGCCCTGGTCACCGCGGCGTACCTCGTGGCATGCACACCGGGAGGGGCGGGCGCGGATCTCCCTCCTTCCACGGAGTCGCCCCCCACGACTCCATCGCCCGTCCCTCCCACTCCCACGAGAGACGTCGCCGTGCGGCCGGGTGCTCTCCCCACCCCGACCGCATCCGTCGCTCCCGTGGGTCTGGCCATCCCGTCGCTCGCCATCGACATGCCGGTGACGGACGTCGGGGTGGCCGACACCGGACAGATGGAGCTGCCCGTCGACCCGGCCATCGCCGGCTGGTATCGATACGGAGCGGATGCCACGAGCACGAGCGGCCGGATTCTGATCGCAGCGCACGTCGACGCGATCGACTATCCGATCGGACCGCTCGCTCGCCTGCGGGACGTGCCCGCCGGCGAGACCATCCTCATCACGGCGGCCGACGGCACCAGCCGCGAGTTCGTGGTGCAGTCGCTGACCTACTACGAGAAGGCGGCACTGCCGACCGACGAGCTCTTCCAGCGTGGTGGCCCCTCGGCCCTGGTGCTGGTCACGTGCGGCGGACCTTTCGACAGCCAGACCGGGCACTACCGCGATAACGTGGTCGCGGTGGCGGTCCCGCGATGAGGCGGGGTGATCACCATGGAGAGGAGACTCCGGGTGGATGAGACCACCGAAGCCGAAGCGGCGCTCGACAGGCGCTTCGTCGCGGGCGACGAGCAGGCGCTCGCGGAGCTCTACCGGCGGTGGTCGCCGGTCGTCTTCACCCTGGCGCTGCGCTCGCTCGGCGATCGGGGGGATGCCGAGGATGTCACCCAGCGCACCTTCGTGTCGGCGTGGAACTCGCGTGCCGGATACGACTCGTCGAAGGCGCGACTGTCGACCTGGCTGATCACGATCGCGCGGCGCCGGATCGCCGACACGTTCGAGGCGCGCGCCAAGGTGCAGCAGCTGCAGGCCGAGATGGAACGACTCACTCCGCCCGACGCCCTCGTCTCCGAATCGATCGATCTGTCCGAGACGCTGCTGCTCTCGAGCGAGCTCCAGCAGCTCGCGCCGGATGCACAGGCCGTCATGCGACTGGCCTTCTACGATGACCTGACCCACGAAGAGATCTCACGCAGAATGGGGATGCCGCTCGGCACCGTGAAGAGCCATATCCGCCGAAGCCTTGCCCGCATGCGCGACCGATTGGAGGTGAACCGTGTCACATCTCGATGACGAGAAGATCGCCCTGATCGCGATGGGCGAACCGGCCGGATCCGACGCCGACATGGAACACCTCGTCGAGTGCGAGAACTGTGCCGCCGAGGTCGCTGCGATGTCGCGGGTGGCGCTCGTGGCGCGCTCCAGCGTCGTCGAGGGCGACCTGGAATCCCCGCCCGCCGACGTCTGGTCGAGGATCCACGGCGAACTCGGGCTGACCTCGGCGGTTGCTGCCGACCCGGCATCCGACGTCCACCCGCCCGAATCGGAATCGGAGTCTGCATCGGCACCGGCTGCATCGGCACCGGTCTCGGCGGCCGGTCCGGCGACCGCGATTGAGGCGGATGCTGCGGAAGCGGCTGCGCCGCGACACCGGGCTCGTGTCCGTCCACGCCGCCGCTCGTCGGCCACCATGTGGATCCTCGCCGCGTCGATGGCGCTCGTCGTCGCGATCGGCGCCGGAGTATGGATCGCCCGCACCCTCACGCCCTCCTCTGCCGTGATCGCCTCGGCCGAGCTCGCCGCGTTCCCCGACCACCCCGATGCGGAGGGACAGGCCCGGATCGACGACGACGGCGACGGCCGGCGCACGTTGACAGTGACCCTCGACGGCGACGAGCTCGTCGCCGGCGACTACCGCGAGGTGTGGCTGATCCGCGAGGACGGGCAGGCGCTGATCAGCCTCGGGGTGCTCGACGAGTCCTCGGGCACGTTCCGCGTCCCCGACAGCGTGGACCTCGACGAGTACCGCCTGGTCGACATCTCCTTCGAGCCGGTCGACGGCGATCCTGCGCACTCGGGCGATTCGATCGTGCGCGGCGAGCTCGACTTCGCGTGAGAGGCGCTCCTCCGTCCCCGTAGCTCCACGAGCGCGCCGTGGCTCTGGGTTCAGGCGCGCGCAGCGCCGGCCTGTGCGAGCACGCGCTGCAGCGGACGGTAGTGCTCGATCACCGCCTCGCGATACGCGTCGACGTCGCCTGCTCGGACGGCGGCGAGCATGTCGCCGTGCGCGACCGCAGTCTGGTGGATGTCATCGGGCTGATCGATGTCGAGCTGGGGCAGTACGGCCGTGTGCACATCCCAGAAGGCGCCGACGAGCTGGCCGACGAGTCGGTTGCCGATCGCGTCGAAGAGCTTAGTGTGGAACAGGCGGTCGGCCTCGAGGAAGTGCTCGCCTCGGCTCGCCTTGTCGACCATCTCGGCGACGAGCTCATCGAGCTCTCCACCCTCGTCGACCTGGGCGGCCGCGACGACGCGCTCGGCCATCGAGAGGTCGAGAGCCAGGCGCACCTCGACCACCTCGCGCAGAGACTGGAGGGATCCTTCGGGTGAGAGGACCCCTCGGAAGACCAGCGCCTCGACCATCGGATCCAGCGACATCGCGCCGACGTAGGTGCCGTGGCCGTGCCGGACATCGACGATGTCGAGCGTCGACAGGGTGCGGATCGCCTCCCTGACCGACGAGCGCGACACATCGAGCTCTTCGCAGAGCTCGGTCTCGGTCGGGAGCGGATCGCCGGGGGTCAGCCCGCGGGCGATGATGAGCTGCTTGATCTGATCCGCCGTCGTCGAGCGCCGCATCCGCGATGCCCTACTCGTGGTGGACTTCATCTGGTCTCCCTCTCGTCCCGACGCAAACGCTCTGATCATCTCACTCTTGTGATTCGATCGAACGTGTGTTTAGAGTACATCAGACATCAGATGTCCTCAAGATGTCCCCCACCCACCCTGGAGCACACATGAACCGACACGTCACCCGCCGCCGTGCGGGTCGATTCACGACACTGATCGCTGGCACCGTCGCCGCGTCGGTCGTCCTCGCCGGCTGCGCGGCCGGCGCGACCCCGGCAGCCGACGAGAGCGCATCCGCCGGCGACATCGACGCGGACGCGATCATCGAAGCGGGCATCTCGTACACGCTGAACGGCAGCTTCGACCCGATGGTGGCCTCCGGCGCCGTCACGGTCTCGGCGAACTGGCATGTCTTCGAAGGCCTGGTCGACCTCGACCCCGTCACGCAGGAGGCGGCGCCCGCGCTGGCCGCGGACCTCCCGACCCAGGTCGACGACACCACGTACGAGATCGATCTGCGCGAAGGAGCGACGTTTCAGAACGGCGACCCCGTCACTGCCGAGGATGTCGTCTTCAGCTACGAGCGGGTGCTGAACCCCGACAACAACTCACTGTTCCGCACCTTCATCGACTTCGTCGACACCGTCACCGCCGTCGACGAGGACACGGTGCAGATCACCACCGACTACCCGTTCTCGCTCATCAATGAGCGACTCGGCGTCGTCAAGATCGTTCCGAAGGCGGTCGTCGAGGCAGATCCCGAGGGCTTCGGAGCGAACCCCGTCGGCTCGGGCCCGTACTCGCTCGTCTCCGCCGTGCCCGAGGACAAGCTCGTCTTCGAGCGCTACGACGACTACAACGGCCCGCACCCGGCACTCGCTGCGGGCATGAACTGGAACCTGCTGTCCGACGCCTCCGCCCGAGTCACGGCGATGTCGACGGGCACGATCCAAGCCATGGAGGACGTGCCGTACATCGACGTCGACTCCCTGGCATCCGCGGCTGACGTCGAGAGCGTGCAATCCTTCGGGCTGCTGTTCATGATGTTCAACACGAAGGCAGCGCCCTTCGACGACGTACGCGTGCGCCAGGCGATGCACTACGCCCTCGACATGGACAAGATCATCGAGACCGGGATGCTCGGCAACGCGACCCCCGCGACCTCGTTCCTGCCCGAGACGTACCCGAACTACAACGAGGCCTCGACGGTCTACAGCTATGACCCCGAGAAGGCCGAGGAGCTGCTGGACGAAGCGGGCGTCGACGACCTGTCGATCACGCTGCTCACCACCGACACCGGCTGGGTGAAGGAGGTCGCGCCGCTCATCAAGGAGTCGCTCGACGCCATCGGCATCGACACCACGCTCGACATCGGGCAGTCGGCCGCCATGTACGAGAAGGTCGACTCCGGTGACTACACGGTCGCGATCGCACCCGGAGACCCATCGGTCTTCGGCGTCGACCCGGACCTGCTGATGAACTGGTGGTACGGCGAGAACGTCTGGACCCAGACCCGCACCAACTGGGCCGACTCGCCCGAGTACGCCGAACTGCGGACGCTCCTCGACTCCGCCGTGCGGCAGCAGGGCGACGAGCAGCAGGCCACGTGGGACGAGGCGTACGACCTGCTCTCCGACCAGGCAGTGCTCTACCCGCTGTTCCACCGCAAGCTGCCGACAGCGTGGAGCAGCCAGGAGCTGATCGGCTTCGCTCCCGTCCCCACCACCGGCCTGTCGTTCCTCGACGTCGGCGTGGCGGCGAAGTAGTCCCGGTCTCCACGGCGGGGGTGCGCGCCCGAGCGCATCCCCGCCACACCTCCCCGAACCTGGAAGGAGCGGCACGTGTCCAACACGCTCCGCCTCATCGGACGACGGCTGCTGCAGCTGCCGTTCATGATCCTCGGCATCACGTTCCTCGTCTTCTTCGTGATGTCGTTCTCGCCCGTCGACCCGGCACGCACCGCGCTCGGCGAGACCGCATCCCCGGAGGCGCTGCAGGCGTACCGGGAGCAGTACGGCCTCGATCAGCCGCTGCTCGTGCGCTACTTCACCTTCCTGGTGGGACTGCTGCAGGGCAACCTCGGCACCTACTCGGCGCGGAGCCTTCCGGTGATCGACGAGGTCGTCCGTGCGTTCCCCGTCACGCTGGCGCTGACCTTCCTCGGCCTCCTCATCGCCGTCATCGTCGCCTTCGTGATCGGCGTCCTCGCCGCCGTCTATCGTGACCGCTGGCCCGACCAGCTCATCCGCATCATCGGGGTGGCGTCGCTGTCGACGCCCTCGTTCTGGCTCGCGATCCTGCTCATCCAGCTCTTCACCCTCGGGCTGAACGTGCTGCCCGCGTCCGGTCCCCTGCCCGATCCGTGGGCCGACCCGGCAGGGTGGCTCGCCCGCATGGCGCTGCCGGCCATCGCGCTCGCCGTTCCGGTGATCGGTCAGCTGTCCCGGGTCGTACGCACGTCGATGGTCGAAGAGCTCGACCGAGACTACGTGCGCACAGCACTCGGCGCCGGGATCCCGCGCACGATCGTCGTCGGCCGCAACGTGCTGCGCAATGCGCTCATCACGCCTGTGACCGTGCTCGGTCTGCGCATCGGCTACCTCATCGGCGGGGCGGTGGTGATCGAGATCATCTTCGCGATCCCCGGCATGGGCACGCTGATCCTCAACGGCGTGACCAACAACGAACCCAATCTCGTGCAGGGCGTGACTCTCGCAGTGTCACTGGCCTTCGTGGTGATCAACATCATCGTCGACCTCCTGTACGTGCTCATCAATCCCCGAATCCGGGCGGTGTGACATGCGACGCAAACTGACTGAACGACTCTCGCTTCCGGGGCTCCGCTTCGGCGGGCTGTCCCTCGGCTCCCTGATCTGCATCGTGGTGCTCGCGGTGATCGCCCTGGCGGCGATCGCTGCGCCCCTGATCGCACCGTTCGATCCGCTGGCCTCCGGCGCCCCGGTGCAGCCGCCGAGCGCGGAGCACTGGTTCGGCACCGACCGCCAGGGCCGCGACATCTTCTCCCGACTGGTGTACGGCGCCCGGTACTCCCTGGTGATCGGGCTCGGCGCGACCCTGGTCGCACTCGCCGCGGCCTGCGTGTTCGGCACCATCGCCGCCACCGCCCCTCGGTGGATCTCCGAGACCCTCATGCGGGTGATGGACGTGGTGATGTCCTTCCCGGGCATCGCGCTCGCCGCGGTGTTCGTGGCGGTGTTCGGCAAGTCGCTGCCGGTGCTCGTGCTCACGATCGCCTTCCTCTATGTGCCGCAGCTCACCCGCATCATCCGCGCGAACATCCTCGATCAGTACGGCGAGGACTACGTCTCAGCCGTGCGCGTCATGGGCGCGGGCACTCCGAGGATCATCGCCAAGCACGTCGCCCGCAACGCGATGGCCCCGGTGCTCGTCTTCGCGACCGTGCTCGTCGCCGACGCGATCGTCTTCGAGGCGTCGCTGTCGTTCCTGCAGGCCGGCGTGCCCGACCCCGAGCCGTCGTGGGGCAACGTGATCGCCGCCGGTCGCAACCTGCTGATGAGCGGGGCGTGGTGGGCGACTTTCTTCCCCGGCATCCTCATCATGCTGACGGTGCTCTGCCTCAACATCCTCTCCGAGGGGATGACCGATGCGATGGTGTCGCCGCGGGCACGAAAGATCACCGCCGATGCCGCGAACACCGAGGAGTCGACGCACGAGCTCGAAGAGGCCGCCGCAGGCCACGACGACACGAATGTGATCGTCACGGTCGACACCGCCGTCAATCTCTCCGTTCCGAGCGGCGTGCCGGACGTGCTGGTGCCGGTGGCACCCGCGGTGCCTCTCTCCGAGCGGCTCGCCGTTCTGCGGCAGCGCGAGCTCTCCCGCACCGATCGGCTCGTCTACGCGGGCGACGAGACCCCGTTGCTCGATGTGCAGGACCTCTGCATCTCGTTCCCGCGGCACGGTGACGTCGACGTGGTCGACCATGTCAGCTTCACGGTGCGCCCCGGCGAGACCATGGCGCTGGTGGGCGAGTCGGGCTGCGGCAAGTCGATCACCTCGCTGGCCATCATGGGCCTGCTCGACCCGAAGGCCGACGTTCGAGGACGCATCCTCTTCGACGGCCAGGATCTGCTGCAGATGACCCCGAAGCGACGCAACGCGCTGCGGGGCCACGACATCGCGATGATCTACCAGGATGCGCTGAGCTCGCTGAACCCGGCGATGCTCATCCGCTCGCAGATGAAGCAGCTCACCTCGAGGGGTGGCACCCGCACGGCCGAGGACCTCCTCGAGCTGGTGGGACTCGACCCCGCGCGCACGCTCGCCTCATATCCGCACGAGCTGTCGGGAGGTCAGCGGCAGCGCGTGCTGATCGCGATGGCGCTCACCCGCGACCCGCGCCTCGTGATCGCCGACGAGCCGACCACGGCTCTCGACGTCACGGTGCAGGCGCAGGTCGTCGAGCTGCTGATGCGGCTGCAGCGCGAGCTCGGCTTCGCTCTCGTCTTCGTCTCGCACGACCTCGCGCTCGTCGCAGAGCTCACCCACCGCATCACGGTGATGTACGCGGGGCAGGTCGTCGAGCAGGGCACGACCCGAGAGATCCTGACGCAGCCGGTGCACGAGTACACGCAGGGTCTCCTCGGCGCCGTGCTGTCGATCGAGGCGGGGTCCGACAGGCTCCACCAGGTCTCCGGCGTCGTCCCGTCTCCGCGCGACTTCCCCGCCGGCGACCGCTTCGCTCCTCGCTCGTCCGACCCGACCCGCTATGCGGGGGTCGAGCCGGTGCGTCGACGGATCGAGGGAACCGACCATTACTACGCCGCGCATCCCGACGATGCGCCCATCGACGCGATCGGAGCAGGACGATGAACGACACCGTCATCGAGCTCGAGGACGTGCACGTCCGCTACAAGACACGTGCGTCGTCGCTGTTCCGGCCGAAGTACGTCGACGCCCTCGCCGGTGTCTCGCTCACCGTGAAGCGGGGGCAGACCCTGGGGATCGTGGGGGAGTCGGGCTCGGGCAAGTCCACCTCCGCCAAGGTGCTGGTCGGCCTCGAGAAGCCCACGAGCGGCCGGGTCGTCTTCGACGGCGAGACCGTGACGTCGTTCACCCCGGCGGTGCGCCGACGGCTCGGCCGCATCCTGTCGGTCGTGTTCCAAGACCCGGCGACGGCCCTGAACGCTCGGATGACCGTGCGCGATGCGCTGCTGGACCCGATGCAGGTGCACCGGATCGGCACGACCTCGAGCCGTGACCGCAAGGTACGCGATCTGATCGGACTCGTGGGGCTCCCGGCCTCGGCACTCGAGGCACTGCCCAGCCAGCTCTCGGGTGGTCAGCGTCAGCGTGTCGCGATCGCCCGGGCACTGGTGCTGGATCCGCAGGTCATCGTCGCCGACGAACCCACCTCGGCGCTCGACGTCTCGGTGCGCGCTCAGATCCTCAACCTCCTCACCGACCTGAAGGAGCAGCTCGGGCTCGGCATGGTCTTCATATCGCACGACATCCAGACCGTCCGCTACCTCTCAGACGAGATCGCCGTGATGAACCGGGGGAGGGTCGTCGAGTTCGGCGATGCCGCCCGCGTGTTCGAGGCGCCCTCCGACGACTACACCAGAACGCTGCTGGGCGCCGCGCCCTCGCTGCTCGAACCGACCAACTGAAACGACCGGAACACAATGACTGCTGCATCCTCCTCCGTCACCTTCACCGGTGTCATCCCGCCCGTCGCCACCCCGCTGCTGCCCGACGGCACGATCGACCACGTCTCGCTCGAGCGTCTCGTCGAGCGACTGATCGCCGAGGGTGTCTCGGGTCTGTTCGCGCTCGGGTCGACGGGCGAGACCGCCTACTTCACCGACGACCAGCGCGTCGAGCTGCTCACCACGATCGTCAGGGTGAACGCCGATCGGGTGCCGATCATCGCCGGTGCGATCGAGCTGACTGCTCCCCGCATCATCGAGACCGCGCGTCGTCTGGTGGCGGCCGGGGCAAGGGCGATCGTCACGACGGCACCGCTCTACACTCTGAATTCCGCCGCAGAGGTCGCCGATCACTTCCGGGCGATCGCCGCGGCGATAGACGTGCCGCTGTGGGCGTACGACGTGCCCGTGCGGGTGCACTCCAAGCTCGGCATCGACCTGCTCGTGCGACTCGGCGCCGAGGGAGTCATCCACGGGGTCAAGGACTCCTCGGGCGATGACGTCTCGTTCCGCCGTCTGATCGCCGCGAACGACGCCGCCGGGCGTCCGCTGCAGCTGCTCACCGGTCATGAGGTCGTCGTCGACGCGATGGCGCTGGCCGGAGCCGACGGCGTGGTGCCGGGCTTCGCGAACGTCGAGGCCGCGGGCTACGTCAGGCTGTGGGATGCCACGCAGCGCGGCGACTGGGCGGAGGCGCGCACCGAGCAGGAGCGCATCAACCGCGCGTTCGACATCGTCTTCGCACCGCAGGGCCTCTCGGGTGACGCGACCGGAGTGGGCGCGTTCAAGGCCGCCATGCACGCCCGCGGCATCATCGACCACGCGACGATGGCCGACACCGTGCAGTCGCTCGATGCCGACACCGTCACGCGCATCCGTCAGATCCTCTCGGAGCAGGGGATGCTGCCGGTCGTCGTCTCCTGATGGCGCATCGTCTCGTGCCAGCGCATCATGTCGGATCAGCGCATCATGTCGGATCAGCGGAGTCGCGCGAGGTGGTGCTGGCGGTGGACATCGGCGGCACGAAGATGTCGGCGGCCCTCGCCGATCGTGGCGACATGCTGCTGTGCACCGAGACGGCGCCCACGCGAGCAGCGGAAGGACCGGCGGCGGTCGTCTCGACCGTCGCCGGTCTGGCGCAGAGACTTCTCGACGGATCACCCGCGCGTCTCTCGGGCGTCGGGATCGGCGCGGCCGGGGTCGTGAACGCCGTCACCGGCACGATCGTCTCGGCGACCGACACCTTCGCCGACTGGCCGGGCACCCCCGTCGCCGAGCTGGTGCGCGAGGCGCTGGGCGACCTGCTGGTGCCCCGCGCCCCGGTCGTCGTGCAGAACGACGTCGACGCGCATGCCGAGGGCGAGTACCGGCACGGGGCGGCGGCCGGTGCGGCCAGCGTGCTCGTCGTCGCCGTGGGAACCGGTGTCGGGGCGGGGCTCATCCTCGACGGCAGCGCCGTGCGCGGCGCACACCACGTCGCCGGCGAGATCGCCCACCTGCCGACCCCGGGGGCCGAGCATCTGCGCTGCCCCTGCGGTCGCATGGGGCATCTCGAGGCCATCGGCTCCGGCATCGGTCTGCACGCGCACTTCCGGTGGCTGGGCGGGGATCCGCACATCATCGACGCCCGCGGGGTCGCAGCCGCCGCAGCCGACGGCGACCCGATCGCCATCCGTGCAATCGGAGAGTCCGCCGCTGCCGTCGGGCGCGCGCTCGCCGGCGCCGCGACCATCCTCGACCCGGAGCGCATTGTGATCACCGGGGGAGTGCCGAAGATCGGCGACGCATGGTGGACGCCGATGCTGAGCGCGTACGCGGACGACGCCATCGATGCACTGCAGTCCACTCCGATCCTGCCGGGCGCGCTCGGTGACGACGCGCCCCTGCGGGGCGCCGCAGCATCCGCCTGGAGGGCGATATGACATCCATCGACATCCTCGACCGGCTGCGAGGGGGCCTCATCGTCTCGTGCCAGGCCTACCCCGGCGAGGCGATGCGCGATCCCCGCACCATGGCGCAGGTCGCGCAGGCGGCGGTCGTCGGCGGAGCCGCCGGCATCCGGGTGCAGGGCCTCGACGACATCAGAGCCGTCGCCGGGATGACCGTGCCGGTGATCGGGCTCTGGAAGGACGGCGACGCCGACGTCTTCATCACCCCGACGCTCGAGCACGCCAAGGCGGTCGCTGACGCAGGTGCCGACATCGTCGCGATCGACGGGACCCGCAGGCCCAGGCCGGACGGCAAGAGCCTCGCCGAGACGGTCGCGGCGCTCCGCGAGCACACGGACGCCCTGATCATGGCCGACTGCGGCTCGCTCGACGACGCCCTGGCGGCCGAGCGGGCCGGCGTCGACATCCTCGGCACGACGCTCTCGGGCTACACGGCCGAGCGCCCGAAGACCGAGGGGCCGGATCTCGAGCTGATCTCGCTCCTCGCCGCCCGCTGCAGCACCCCGATCATGGCGGAGGGGCGGATCCACTCGCCTGCGCAGGCGGCTGCAGCGGCCGCCGCCGGGGCGTTCGCCGTGTGCGTCGGCACCGCGATCACCCACCCGGCGACCATCACGTCATGGTTCGTCGCCGCACTCACCGAGGAGAGCTGATGGACGTCGTCATCGCACCCGAAGCCCAGATCGGCGAGATCGTCGCCGACGACATCGCCGCCCTGATCGCAGCTCGGCCGGATGCCGTGCTCGGCCTCGCGACGGGATCGAGTCCGCTGCGCATCTACGACGCGGTCGCCGAGCGCGTCGAGCGCGGGGAGCTCTCCCTCGCGCGCGCTCGGGGGTTCATGCTCGACGAGTATGTCGGACTGCCCCTGGGACATCCGTGCCGCTACAGCACGGTGATCGACGAGGACTTCGTCTCGCGCGTGGATCTCGCCCCCGGCGCGGTGCGCGGGCCGGACGGTGACGCCGCTGATCTCGACGCGGCGTGTGCCGGCTACGAGAAGTCGATCCGCGATGCCGGCGGTGTCGACCTGCAGATCCTGGGCATCGGCACGGACGGGCATATCGCGTTCAACGAGCCCGGCTCGTCGCTGGCGTCGAGGACCCGAGTGAAGACGCTCACCGCACAGACCCGTGAAGACAACGCCCGTTTCTTCGGCGGCGACGTCGACGCGGTGCCGTATCACTGCCTCACGCAGGGGCTCGGCACGATCATGGACGCGCGACGCATCGTGCTCGTCGCGACCGGTGAGGCGAAGGCAGAGGCCGTCGCGCAGCTCGTCGAAGGGGCGGTGTCGGCCCGATGGCCCGCGACGATCCTGCAACACCACCGACGCGTCACCGTGCTCGTCGATGACGCGGCCGCGTCGCGGCTCGCGCTCGCCGAGTACTACCGGCACACTCAGGCGCACCGCCACCTGGTGTCATGAACGAGCCGCTCGCACCGCTGCTGGTCAGCTCCTACGCGGTGTCTCCCGCGCACGCGACCTGGGATCCCGATCTCGAGGCCGAACTCCTGCCCGCGCTCTGCGCGCTGCCCGATGTCGTAGGGCTCGAGGTGCCGTGGATCGGGGGCCTGCACCCTCATGATCCGGGGTGGTTCCTGCGCCACGTGCCTGCCGCGGCCGAGCTCGCGGTGACCCCGCTGCCATGGGTGATGAAGCGGTGTGCGGCCGACGCCCGCTACGGCATCGCCTCCCCGGATGAGGACGGGCGTCGCGCCGCCATCGCCGACCTGCGCGCAGTCGCCCGAGACGTGCGGCGGATCGACCACGACACCGATGCGTCGGTCGCTCTGGTCGCGCTCCACACCGCTCCGCAAGGGGGAGGAGATCGAGCGCATCTGGCGGCATCGCTCGCCGAGATCACCGGATGGGACTGGGCGGGAGCGCGGCTCGTCATCGAGCACTGCGACGCCGCGGTGCCGGGTCACCCGTGGGAGAAGGGCTTCCTGACGCTGGACGACGAGCTCGGCGCGATGCTCTCGGTCGACGCTCCGCTGGCGCTCTGGCTGAACTGGGGGCGCTCGGTGATCGAGACGCGCGACGCCGACGCGGTGACCGGGCAGATCGCGGATGCGGCGGCGACCGGTCGGCTCGCCGGGCTGACGTTCTCGGGGTCGGCAGCGATCGACGGCCCCTATGGCCCAGCCTGGACGGACGGGCACCTGCCGCTCGCGGCAGCGGATCCCGCATCCGGTTCGCTGTTGGATGCGGCCCATGCCGCCGCCGCGCTCGCCTCCGCCGGTCAGGTCGAGCGACTCGGGCTGAAGGTCAGTCGACGGCCGGGAGACACGACGGCGGAAGATGTCATCCGGACGGTCGACGACAATCTGCGCGCGTTGAGGGCGGCTGCCCGCGCGTGAAACGGGTCTCCGCGCTTTCTACGCAGCACGCTCCCGCACGGCAGGCCGGGTGAGGCGCGGGATCAACGATGGCGTGTTCTCGCGGTACTCGACGTAGTCGGCGCGGTCGCCCCACTTCTTCTCGGCGCGCGCTTCGAGCAGTGGGATGCCGCTCACGCGGGTGAGCAGCAGGATCACGAACAGCGGCGACAGGATCGCGACCCACTGCCACCCGCCGAGCACGGGTGCGGCGGTCAGGAACACGCCCACCCAGATGACGATCTCGCCGAAGTAGTTCGGGTGCCGCGAGCGCGACCACAGGCCGGTGCGGATGAACTCGTCCTTGTTCTTCGGGTCGGCGCGGAACGCCGACTTCTGCGCGTCGGCGACGATCTCGATGGTCATGCCGAGCAGCCACACGACGATGCCCACGACGGTCAGCCATCCGATGGGCGCTCGTGCCGCAGCATCCGTGCTGATCGCGATCCATGCCGCAGCCGCCGTGATCGACACCCACGCACCCTGGATCACCCACACCTGCAGGAAGCGCACCGGCGATCCCTTGATCTCGTCGAAGCGGCCGTCGGATCCGGCCTTGTGCACGCGCATCGCGAGGAACGATCCGAGGCGTGCCGCCCACAGGATCACCATCGCCGCGAGAATCCAGCTGCGGGCATCTGGCATGGGCGTCATCAGCACGAGGGCCACGGAGATGGCGAGGAAGGTGAGGCTGCCGGTGAGGTCGAAGAACCGCTCGGTGCGCAGAAGCATCGCGGGGATGAAGGCGAGGATCTGGATCGCGAAGGCCGCGGCGACGGCGATGGCGAACAGCGGGATGCCGCCGACGGTCGCGCCGCCCTGGCTGCCGGCAAGTGCGACGAGGGCGCCGATGACGAGGGCGACGATGATCGCGATCAGCGAGGACCGGGATGACTTCGGTGCGGAGGAAGTGGGGGAGGACATGATGTTCTTTCCGGTTGTCAGAGGTAGAGGTCTTCGACGGTGAGGGCTGCGCGATGCAGCACGACGCTCCGCTTGAGCTTCATGGTCGGGGTGACGAGTCCGCGGTCGTCGAGGTCGGCGAACACGACGCTGAAACGGCGCACCTGCTCGCTGCGAGCGACGAGCGCGTTGGCGGCGTCGACGGTGCGCTGCAGGCGGGCGCGCAGCGTCGGCTCGGTCACGGCGCGGATGTCGGTCTCGGCGAGGAGAGGGATGCTGAGGCCTTCGGCATCCGCCCATGCCCGGGTCTGCTCGGGGTCGAGCACGAGGAGCGCCGAGAGATACGGCTTCCCCTCGCCGACCATCACCGCGTGCGAGACCAGCGGATCCGCCTCGACGACGCTCTCCCAGCGGGTCGGCACGATCGTCTTGCCGTTCGACGTCACGATCACGTCCTTGAGGCGGCCGTCGAGGATCAACCTGCCCTGGTTGTCGAGGCGCCCGAGGTCGCCCGTCCGGAAGAATCCGTCGATGAAGGCGCCGTCGTCGTGCGCGGGGTTGCGGTAGCCGCTGAAGACGCCGAGCCCGCGGGCCAGCACCTCTCCTTCGTCGCTGATGCGCACCGTGAGTCCCGGAAGCGGCGAGCCGACGCTGCCCGACGCGATGCGACCGGGCAGGTTGCCGGTGAGGGGAGCGGTCGTCTCGGTCAGGCCGTAGCCCTCGATGACAGGGACGCCGATGCCGCGGAAGAAGAGCGACAGCTCCGAGTCGAGCGCTGCTCCGCCGGAGAGGATGTAGTCGACCCGCCCGCCCATCACAGCGCGGAGGCGGCGGTAGAAGACGGCGTCGTAGAGGCGGTGACGCAGGCGCAGCCCGAGGCTCGTTCCGGGGGTGAGGCCCGCGTCGACCCGCTCGGCACGCCGGCCCCACGCGATCGCCGTCGCCCGAGCCTTCTCCCACACGGCGGTGAGACCCTTATCGGACGCCTTGGCGGCGGCTGCCGCCTCGATCTTCTGCAGCACCCGCGGAACGACGACCAGGAATGTCGGGCGCAGAGTGTCGAGAGTCGCGACGACCGTCGAGGGATCGGAGAGGTGCGCGATGCGCATGCCGCTGGCCAGGCAGATCAGCTGCAGCCCGCGCGCCAGCACGTGGGCGAGGGGCAGGAAGATGACGGTGTTGCCCTGCTCGTTCACGATCTCGCGATACGCGGCGGCGATGTTGAGGACCTGCCCGAGGAAGTTCCGGTGCGTGAGCACGACGCCCTTGGGCTCGCCCGTGGTGCCCGAGGTGTAGACGATCGTCGCGGGGTCGTCCTGCGAGGCCGAGGTCCTGCGAGCCTCGAGTTCGTCGTCGGCGACGTCGACGCCCCGCGCGACCAGGTCGGAGAGCGTGCCGGATGCCGCGGCATCCATCGTCCAGGCGCCGAGAGTGTTCCGTCCGGTCTGCGTGAGCGCCGCCCGAAGAAGCACCGCGTGCTCCGTGGTGCCGCCGATCGCCAGGCGCACGCCGGCATCGGCGACGATGGCGTTGACCTGCGACGGCGATGACGTCTCGTAGATCGGCACGACGACGGCGCCGGCGAACCAGGAGGCGAGGTCGGCGACGGCCCATTCGTAGCGCGTCGGCGCCATGATCGCGATGGGGTCGCCGGCCCGCACGCCCTGGGCGATGAAGCCCTTGGCCAGAGCGCGCACCTGGGTGAGGAACTCCCGAGTCGTGATCGGGCGCCACGGTCCTCGAGCATCCGCGCCTTTGACCTCGAAGGCGACGTGATCGGGAGCTGCGGCTGCGCGTGCGACCAGCAGGTCGGTGACGTTGCGGTACCCGTCGAGGTCGGCGAGCGGCGGGGTCGACGATTCGATCATCGGAACTCCTCTCGGGCGCGCGAGAACGGGCCCATCTGCTCCTGTTCGGAGCGGAGGAGGAAACGGATGGCAAGAGAAAACCCCCGGGCGAGCCGGGGGTCCTGTGGAGGGGCTGACGGGAATCGAACCCGCGCTATCTGCTTGGGAAGCAGAAGTTCTGCCATTGAACTACAGCCCCGTACCCGCATCCGAGGAGCGGGTGAACGCAAGCCTACCCGCCTGATCCGTCATGGCCAAAGTGTCGGCGGCGTGTGCCAACTAGGCTGGGGCCGTGCTTCTCAGCGACCGCGACATCAGAGCAGAACTCGCCTCCGGCCACATCGGTCTCGACCCGCACGAGCCGGAGATGATCCAGCCGTCGAGCATCGACGTGCGGCTGGACCGGTACTTCCGTCTCTTCGACAACCACAAGTACCCGTTCATCGACCCGTCGGTCGATCAGCCGGAACTCACTCGGCTGATCGAGGTCGACCCCGACGAGCCGTTCATCCTGCACCCCGGTGAGTTCGCGCTCGGTGCAACGTTCGAGCAGGTCTCCCTGGCCGATGACATCGCGGCTCGCCTCGAGGGCAAGTCGTCGCTCGGTCGCCTGGGGCTCATCACGCACTCGACTGCCGGGTTCATCGACCCGGGCTTCACAGGGCATGTCACGCTCGAGCTCGCGAATGTCGCGACGCTGCCCATCAAGCTGTGGCCCGGAATGAAGATCGGTCAGCTGTGCTTCTTCCGGCTGACGTCGCCGGCCGAGAACCCGTACGGTTCGGGCCCGTACGGCAACCGCTACCAGGGGCAGCGCGGGCCGACCGCCTCCCGCTCGTTCCAGAACTTCCACAAGACGGACGTCGGCACGACCGACGTCGGAGCCGTAGGGGGCTGAGATGAGCAGTGACAGCAGAGATCCGTACATCCGACCGGAGGATGCTGTCATTCCCCCGCCTCCGCCCGAGTCCGAGGTTCCGGATGCGGTGATCCCGCCACCTCCCGCGGAGTCCGAGATTCCGGATGCCGTCATTCCGCCGCCTCCGCCCGAGGCGATGCTTCCCAGCACTCGCCGGTCGCGGCCCAAGCCGGCGATCCTCACGGGCGATCAGCCGGCGCCGGTGGCCGACGACTGGGCGCAGCCGTCGGTGGCACCTGAGGTGCCGACATCCGGGGGATACCGCGCGCTGTCGGCGGTGATCTTCGGATTCCTCATCGTGCTGCTCGCGGCGGCGATCGCCGGTGCGGTCTACCTCGGCACGACGGTGTCGTTCGCGCAGTCGGCGGGTGCCCCGGATGTCGCCGCCGCCGCCGCGACTCTGTGGCGTGGGTGAGCTGCGACGCGACCCTGAGGTCGACGCCGCGTACGTGACGGTGGGCGCAGCGATCGCGGATGGCGAGGTCGCGAGAACCGTCGCGGTGAACCTGCCCGACGACATCTCCGGTGAGCTGTTTCTCGACTTCGATCGCGACGGCCACCTGCTCGGCATCGAGATTCTCGGTGCCTCCCGGTTGCTCCACCCGGAGGAACCGGGCGCCTGACCTTCGCGCCGCGTTCGGCAGCGTCAGCCTGCGGCGGCGCGCACTCGAATCGGATGCGGTGGTGCAGCTCGTCGACGAGGTCGTTCTGCCCGCTCTGCGCTAGGCGCCTCTCCGCGGCTCGCGACGGGGTCGGCGCTGTTCTCCTGGCTTGAGCTGCCTCGGGGTGCGGTTCCGACGCGCGGGAACGCCCCGTGCGCCGAAGCGAACGGGGCGTTCTGGGTACAGCGGATGCGGGTGTGACGCCTCAGGCGTCGCGGCCGCGGGAGAAGCCGGCGTCGAAGCCGCGCTCGTAGGCGTGCTGCGCCGCGCGGGCGACGCGGTGCTCGCCGTGGCGTACGTCTCCGAAGCCACCGTGACCGTGACCACCATGGCGGTGGTCACGGTCTTCCGCGATGTCACGCGGGTGGCCGTGGTGGCCGTGGTGTGAGCGGCGTGCGTCCGCGAAGCGGTCGTGGCCCGGGTGTCCGCGGTGACCGCACTCGCGGCGGCGGAACTCGGCATCCGATTCGTGGTCGTGCTCGTGCTCGGACGCGAAGTCGGGTGCGACACCGTGATCGCGCCCGAACGGGTGTCGGTGGTGGCGGCCGAAACCGCGCCCCGGGGCGAATCCGGGTCCGAAACCGTGGCGGCCGAAGCCGCGGCGACGGCCGCGTCCACGAGGAAGAGGCGTCTGCTCGTCCCAACCGAACGCGCGAGCGATCTGCTCGAGCGTGGCCAGTGTGGTCTCGAGGTCTTCGGGCCCGACCGCGTCGGTGACCTTGGCGCGGATGCCGTCGGCGACGTCACTGAGCCGGTCTTTCGCCGTGCGGCCGTCGTCGGTGAGCGTCCAGCCGAGGTCGCTGTCGGTGTCGGCGACGACCCAGCCGCGCTCGACCAGGCTGTGCAGCTTGTGTGCGTTGAGGGGGCGGCGGGCCGGCGCGGTGCCGTCGATGATGTTCAGCATCCGCCAGTCGCGGCGGCTTGCATGCTCGCCGTCGAAAGCGGAGTCGAACTCGGCCGCCATCAGGCGGTCGACGGCCTTCAGCCAATAGCCGAAGGGGCGGGAGGTGCTGTCTGTGTTCTGAGTGTCAGAGGTGTTCATAGGTGGAGTCCTTAGATGTCATGGAGCATGTGCTTGTCACTATGCATGTATATGTAGTGTGACATGTAGTGCAGATCCATGTCAAGTCGCATGTAAAATCGATCTGTGAGCGCCGCAGAGAACGACCCCGCCGAGGCCATCGCCCGCGCCCTGTCGCGCCTTCGCGGAAGGCGCCCCGGCGACCGTGGTCGCGGATCGCGAGGGATGGGCGGGCCGCACGGCTGGCACGGCGGACCCCACCCTGACCACTTCGAGCAGGGGAGTCACGGACGCGGGCACCCTGTGCACCCCGGCATGCCGCCGTGGGCGAACGACCCGTCCGGACGCTTCGGCGGCCCGGCGCGGATGCGGATGCTCGAGGCGCTCGCCGCGGCATCCGCTCCTCTCAGCGTCAGTGATCTCGGCGCGGCGATCGGAGTCGATCAGCCCCGGGCCTCGCGGCTCGTGCAACAGGGGGTCGCTCACGGTTTCGTGCGCCGCGAGGCCGACCCCGACGACGCGCGGCGCACGCGCATCGCATTGACGGACGAAGGGCGCAAGGTCGCTCGGGGCATGCGCGGCGAGCGGCGGGAGGCGCTCGGCAAGGCGCTCGCCGCATTCACGGATGAGGAGCGCGATCAGCTCGCGACGCTGCTGAACAAGCTCGCCGACAACTGGGAGAACTGACTGGCGCGTGGCGGTACTGGCGGTCGGTGTGGGTAGGCGCTCGCCGGTGTTCCGGAATGCATGTCCAGTGTTCCGGAATATGCTTCTGACCTCGCCGAAAAGAGGCTGACTTCAGGGCTCAAATGTCGGTGGCCCCGTGTGTGATGGAGTCATGTCATCCCGCACTCGTGCCCTTCTCGACCAGGTCGTCTCCGACCTCGATCAGGTGCTGTCCGACGACGCGCTCGCGGGGCTTACGGATGCAGAACGGGTCGAGGTGCTGCAGGCTGCGAGCGCGGCGTTCCGGCGGGTCGAAGCCGTGGTGGTCGAGACGATCGCCGCAGGGGATGCGGTGGACTTCCCGCATGCCACGGGGTGCCGCACCCAGAACGAACTGCTGCAGCGCACCCTGCTGACAGACGTGCGAGAGGCGACGCGCGTCGGCAAGGTGGTCGCTCTGGTCCGCCGCGACGTGAATCTGGTGTCCGGCGATCGGCTGCCTGCTCGCTGGCCGGCGCTGCGAGAGGCGCTGCTCGATGGGGTGATCGGAGTCGCGGGGATGCTCGCCGCGACAGAGCCGATCGAGAAGGTGTCGCATCGCATCGGTGCCGCTGATCGGCTCGACGCCGACACGTGTCTCGCTCGCGCGGCTCGCGGCATCAGACCTGACGCCGAGGCGGGCCCCGACGGGGAGGTCCGTGGCCCGGCGCCCACACTCGATGAGCTGAAGCTGCTTGCTGAGACGCTGGTCGCGCTGCTCGACCCTGATGGAGACGGGCCGGGTGATGAGCCTGCCCGGCGTCGGGGGATAACCCTCGGGCGGGTGCGAGACGGGCTGCGGTCGATCAAGGGATACCTGACGCCCGAGGTCGCCGCGCAGTTGGAGCTGATCCTCGATGCGCTGAACAACCCCAAGGGGGACGGGCCGCCGATGCCCGGCGTCGCGTTCACGCCCGCGGCCGATCGCGGTGACGCGGAAGACGGCGATGCGGCAGACGGCGACGAGGATCCGTACAACTCCGATCCGCGTGCCGTCATCGATGACCGCACGCCGGCGCAGAAGCGTCATGATGCTCTCGCCGCGGCATTGGCGATCGCCGCCCGTCATCGAGACATGCCCGCACTCGGAGGCGCCGCACCGGTGCTGGTCGTGACGGTGGATGCGAACGACCTCGTGAACGGCACCGGGCGTGCGAGCGTCAGCGGTGCGTGGGGCCAACTGCCTCTGAGTGTCGCCTCCCACGTCGGATGCTCCGGCACCATCCAGCGAGTTCTCCTCGACGAGGGTCGGATCATCGGGATCACGACGACCGATCGGGTGTTCACCGTGCATCAACGTCGCGCGATCATCGCCCGCGACAGAGAATGCCTCATCCCCGGGTGCCATGTCCCGGCATCCTGGTGCGAGATCCATCACGTCACCGAACACGCCAGGGGCGGGCCGACGCACACCGACAACGGGGTGCCGTTGTGCTGGTGGCACCACCGGAGTCTGGGAACGTCCGGGTGGGAGATCCGGATGAATGACGGCATTCCGCAGGTGCGAGGGCCGAGGTGGTGGGACCCCGCACAGCAATGGCGCACCCCAAGACTCAGCGCCTCGGCGCAGGGCAGAACGCGGCGGCCGCCCGTCTTCGCGCGTGCCGGATGAACTCTTCGCGTGTGCCGGATGAACTCAGACAGCTGTCCCGAACTCGAGGGACTCCTCGTCGTCGACCGACAGCGACAGCACCACCGTCTCGACGACGTCGTGCGCCTCGATCTGCTGCTCGATCGCGCGCAGGCTTCGAGCCACATCGTGCTCGCGCGCGTCACCGGTCAGGTCGACCTCGGCGACGATGAACAGGCGGTTCGGGCCCACGTACTCGATGTGCAGATACGTGAGCCGCTGGATCTGCGGCGACGAGAGCAGCGCCCGCCCGACTCGATCACGCAGCGCGGGCGACGCGTTGGAGCCCACCAGAAACGCGATGTTGCGCCCGATGAGGATGACCGCCACGACACCCAGCAGGATGCCGACGAGGATCGACCCGATCGCATCCCATGCGGCGACGCCGGTGACCTGGTGCATCGCGATCGCGCCGGCCGCGATCACGAGGCCGATCAGAGCCGCCAGGTCCTCGAAGAACACCGCCCGCAGCGTCGTGTCGCTGGTGTCGAGCACGTAGTCCCACGTCGACGATCCGCGCTCGCGTGCCAACCGTCGAGACTTCACCATCGCCTGCGTGAACGACGCGCCCTCGAGCACGAATGCGATGCCGAGCACGGTGTACGCGACGGTCGGGCTCTCGACCGGGCCGGTCTCGGACAGCTCTTGGACACCATGCATGATCGACACGATCGAGCCGGCGGTGAAGATGCCGAACGCCGCGATCAACGACCAGACGAACGCCGCGCGCCCGTAGCCCAGCGGATGCCGGGCATCCTTCGCCCGCGCACCACGGCGGTCGGCGATCAGGAGGAAGACCTCGTTGCCGGCATCCGCCCACGAGTGCGCGGCTTCGGCGACCATCGACGCGGAAGAGGTGATCACGGCCGCGACCGTCTTGGCGATCGCGACGAGGATGTTGGCGAGGAAAGCGATGATGACCGTCACGCGGTCAGGCTACTCCCGGGGCTACGACGTCCGCGGGCCATCGGATCAGGCCCGCTGTGTCGCCTTCACCGGCAGCAGCAGGAGGAACCCGGCGATCAGCACCAGCACGATGCCCAGGATGCCGTACGACGTCGACCCCGAGAGCACGATCAGCAGCGTCCAGGCACCGGATGCCATCCAGCTCGCCGCCCGCCCGGTCGTGGCGTAGAGGCCGAAGATCTCGCCCTCGCGCCCGGCCGGGGTGATGCGGGCGAGGAACGACCGGGATGCCGCCTGCGCGGGACCGACGAATGCGCAGAGCAGCAGGCCGCCGATCCAGAACACGACCGTGCCCGCATCCACGAGGAAGAAGACGGCGAGCCCCGCGATCACCATCGAGGCGAGCGAGATGAGGATGATGCGCTTCGGCCCGAAGCGGTCGTCGTAGCGGCCGGCGATGATCGTCGAGACGCCCGCGATGAGGTTCGCGGCGATGCCGAAGATCACGAGATCGAGGAAGGCGAAGTCGAACACCTGGCTGGCGATGACGGCCCCGAAGGCGAAGACGCCGCCGAGTCCGTCGCGGAACACCGCGCTCGACAGCAGGAACCAGAACGTCTGACGGGTCTCGGGGTTGCGGTAGAGGCCGACGACGTCCTTCACGAGAAGTCCGTAGGAGGCGAAGAAGCCGACCTTGCGCTCGGGGCGCCCGAGCGACGGCTCCGGCACGTTGAGGAAGATCGGGATCGAGAAGACGATCGCCCAGATCGCGCAGCCGACGGCGATGATGCGGAAGGGCAGCCCCCCGTCCTCCGGCAGGCCGAACCAGTCGAGCATATAGAAGATGACGACCAGGACGAGAGCGATGATTCCGCCGATGTAGCCGAACCCCCATCCGAGCCCCGAGATGCGGCCCACGGTCTTGGGGTTCGCGATGCCGACGAGCATCGCGTTCGAGTTCACGGCAGCGATCTCGCCGAACACGGAGCCGGCCGAGATCAATGCGACGCCCAGCCAGAACAGCGCGGGCGTCGGCTCGACGAACCACAGGCCGAACATGCAGGCGACGAGCGCGCCGGTGCCGATCCCGAGCCAGAGCTTCTGGCGCCCCGCGGCATCCGCTCGCTGACCGAGCACCGGTGCGATCAGGAGGATCGCGATGCCGGCGATCGTCGACCCGAGGCCGAGCCCCGAGGCGAGATCGGCCTCAGCGGCTTCGCGGATCGGATCCTTGGCGTCGAGGCCCGCGATCGACGCCGGCAGGAAAGCCTCGGTCGTGAGGTACAGGGCCGTGAAGATGAAGGTCAGGATGACGGTGTTGAAAGGCTGCGTCGCCCAATCCCACAGCGCCCACGAGTAGACCTGCTTCTTCGGGGCCGGTGTCTCGCCGCGCAGGTCGAGGCCGATCACGCCGACCGCGCCGCTGTTGGCCGTCGCAGCGGGCTCGGGCACCGCGCCGCTCTGCGGGGATTCGCTCATGCTCGAAGTCTGGCGGCGCGGGGTGAACGGACGGTGACGGCGCGCCGGGTGCCGGTGCGAGGCGCGCCGCCCTCACGCGTACGACGCGGCGAGCAGCTCGGCGAACAGCTCTTCGGCGTCGCGTTCGACACGGCGGCGGGTGAACCAGTCGCAGATGTTGACGCAGTCGCGGTGCAGGAGATCCAGGCCTCGCGGGTTCGCGATGATGTCCACGATCTGCGGCAGGTCGATCACCCGCACCCGGCCGTCGTGCAGGAGCAGGTTGTACGCCGAGAGGTCGCCGTGGGCGAAGCCCGCCGCAGCGAAGATCCGCATCAGGTCGACGATCTGGTCGTACAGATCGGCCAGGTCGTCCCGGTCGCTGCGCACCGCCGCCAGGCGGGGTGCCGCGACCCCGCTCGCGTCGCCGATGAACTCCATCAGCAGCTCGGTGCCGTTGACCTGCACGGGGTAGGGGACCGGCGCGCCGAGCTCCCACATGCGGCACAGCGCATCGAACTCCGCGAACGACCACTGCAGGGCGGCGACCGCCCGGCCGTGATCGCTCTTCTTCGCGAGCGCCCTGGTGTCGCGGGTGTTCCTGGTGCTGCGGCCCTCGGTGTAGACGCCCGAGCGGTGGAAGCTGCTGTGATCGGTGTCGCGGTAGCGCTTGGCGGCGAGCAATGTGCGCTGGGCGGGGTCATCCGGCACCGCCCGTTCGAGCAGGAACACGTCGGCCTCCTTGCCGGTCTTCAGGATGCCGAGTTCGGTGTCGAGCGCGCCGGCGCTCGTCACCACCCAGGCCGGCCAGGGCAGCGGCCCACGTTCAGAGGGGGTGATCGCCGGCCAGGTGGTCCAGCGCTGGCCGTCGGCGGGCTCGACATCGGCGAACGTCGGGACCGATTCGAAGGGGGAGGCATCGAAGGTCGACGCACCGGAGAGACGGGAAGAGGATGCTTCGGAAGAAGCGAACAGATCAGACACGGTGTGGCTCCTGAAGAGGGAGGCCGCGCGCGGATCAGGAGCGGGAGGCCTCGAGAGGAAGGATGTCGGCGAAGGGCACGACAGAGACGGTGGTCATGTCATCCACTCCTCTCGCTCTGGCCTTCCGGGAGAACCCCGGTGCGTCGTCGAGCCTAGGGTGCGGAGCCGACCGGTGTCCAGACCCGATCCGGACGAATGGTCGGATGCCGTGGACGCCGCGTCGGGCGGAGGGGCCGCAGCGCTGCGAGTGTGGAACCATGACGACGACCGCGCCCGTGCCCGTGACGACCGCCCGCACCGAGAGCATCCGCTACGGCGGGCTCATCGTGCTCATGCTGATGGGCTTCCTGCTCGTCACGGCGGAGTTCCTGCCGAACGGCGTGCTCACCGAGATGGCCGATGCGCTCGGCGTGACCCCCGGTCAGGCGGGACAGACCGTCACGGTCACCGCTCTCGTCGGCCTGATCGTCGCACCGACGGTGGGACTCATCTTCCCCCGCCTCGACCGCCGATCGCTGCTCGTCTGGATGGCGCTCGCCGCAGCGGTGTCGAACCTCATCGTCGCCGTCGCGCCCAACCTGATCATCGTCCTCCTCGCCCGATTCCTGCTCGGGGCCGCGATCAGCGCGTTCTGGGCGATGTCGATCACGGTCGCCGTGCGCCTCGCCGGACCCGAGCATCTCGGCAGAGGGGTCATGTTCACGTCCGCGGGCGTCTCGCTCGCCACCGTCGCCGGAGTGCCGCTGGGCGTGATGCTCAGCGAGATCGTCGACTGGCAGACGGTGTTCGCGATCGCCGGTGTGCTCATGGTGCTGCTGGCCGTCGCGCTGAGATTCGTGCTGCCCTCGGTGCCGGCGGAGCAGGCGTCCAGCATCCGACTCCTGGTCGACACGGTGCGCCGCCCCGGCATCGCACTCGGCATGGTCGGACACGTGCTCGTGGTGCTCGGGCACTTCCTCGCCTACACGTACGTGCGACTGGCTCTCGAGCGCATCCCCGAGGTCGACGGCTCGACGATCATCCTGCTGCTCGCGCTCTTCGGCGTCGGCGGTCTCGCCGGCAACCTCGGTCTCGGGTTCTTCGTCGACCGCACGTTCGCCTTCTTCGCCGTCTTCGCGCCGCTCGTGATCGCGGCCTCGGTGCTGTCGATGATCTTCCTGTCGGGATCGGTCCTCGGCATCGCGATCGTCGTGCTCGTCTGGGGGTTCTTCTTCTCCTCCTGGCTGCTCGTGATCAACACCTGGGTGGGCCACCGCACCCCCGATCGCCTCGAGGCCGGGGGCAGCCTCGTGGTCGTCGGGTTCCAGGGGGCCATCACGATCGCCGCCGGTGTCGGCGGCCTGCTCGTCGACATGCTGAGCGTCGAGGTCGTCTACGTCGTGGGCGCGGCGGCTCTGCTGCTCGGTGCCGTGCTGTTCGGTGCGTCGAACCGGATGAGCACCGCGGCGGCGCGGCTCTGAGCCGTCTCGCCGTGCCCGGCAGGGCGGTCGCCGGGCTCAGGCAGGAACGGCGGTGAGCTGCGATGCCCGCCAGGCCGAGGGCGTCATCCCCGTGCGGCGGCGGAACGCACGGCTGAAACCCTCATCCGAGGCGTAGCCCAACTCGCGAGAGATCTCGCTGATCGACCGGCCCTCGCTCAGCATCCGCTTCGCCGCGTCGACGCGCACCTCGGTGACGTAGTCGGCGGGTGAGCGTCCGATCGCGCTGCGGAACCGCTCGGCGAACACCGACCGAGACATCGCGCCGACGTTCGCGAGGCGCTCGACCGTCCAGTCGCGTCCGGGCTGCTCGTGGATCGCCTCGACCACCCGGTCGAGGAACGGATCGTTCGACACCGAGGGCCAGCCGGCCGGTGCGCAGCCGTTCGCCGCCCAGGCACGGATGACCGAGAGCAGAACGGTCTGCGCCATCATCCGGCAGATCACGGGATCGCCCTGACGGGAGGGGCAGGTGGCGGGGTCGGAGGGGCCCATGCTGCCGGCGAGCGCGGCCGCCGCCGGCTCGAGAGCGGCGAACGACATGACGGTGATCGGATCGGGAAGAAGCGCGGCGATCATCGAGGCGCTGTCCGAGAACTCCAGGTCGACGACCACCAGGTCGGCCGTCCCGTCGGCTTCGAGGGCGATCGCGGCGCGGCCGAGCGTCAGGAACGCGTCTCCCGCGACCAGGTTCGCGCTCAGCGGGCGATCGTCCACCGCGACGAGCTGGGCCGCGTCGTCGACGTCGAGGCGGCATCCGGTGGTCAGCGGGGGGTGCCCGTGCACCGAACCCGATGCGATGTACACGAGGGTGGCGGCACCTGAGGGGATCGGCAGGATGCCGCCGGTGGCGAGTGCGACGCGACGGGCGACACCGACGCGGAGGTCGACGGCGTCGAGCACCTGCCCGAGGGCTGCGGAGTCGACGGTCACCATGCCTTCGGCAACGCCCGGGCTCTCATAGCTATTCCGGATACGCTGAAGGACCCCCACCCGAGGAGTCCCGTGTTCCGCACACCCGACCGCCTGTTCCGAGTTCTCGCGATCGCGGAGGCGATCACCTGGACCCTTCTGATCTCGGCGATCATCGCCCGTGCCGCCGGTGCGCCGGGCATCGTCGTGACGGTGGGCGGTGGCATCCACGGGTTCGTGTTCCTCGCCTATGCGGCGACGGCCGTGCTCGTCGCGCTCAATCAGCGCTGGCACCTCGGCGTCGCGATCCTCGCCGTGGCGAGTGCGATCGTGCCCTACGCGACCATCCCGATGGAGATCTGGCTGCACCGCACCGGTCGGCTGGCCGGCGACTGGCGCCTGGAGCAGGCCGACGACCCGCGCGACGCGCGCTGGTACGACCGCCTCATGCGCTGGTTCCTGCGTCGCCCGTGGGTGCTCGCGATCCTGCTCGCCGTCGGCATCGTCGCGCTGTACGTGATCCTGCTGCTGGTCGGCCCGCCCGGCGGCAAGTGAGCCGAGGCCCGGCTCACGAGATGACGACGGCGTTCTTGTCGATCACCTCGGCCATCGTCGCGTCGATGTCGCCACCGGTGCAGTCGACGATGACGTAGAGTCCGACCCCGGTCGCGGTGAAGGCGCGCGCCGCCATCGCCCACTGGCGGTCGGCCTCCTGCCCGAGGACCTGCCGGTTCTCGACCTCGGCATTGCCGCCGACCTGGTAGCTGAAGCCTCCGGTGGTCGACAGTGGGGTGATCGCGGCGGCATCCGCCTCGCCCAGGATGACGGCGAGCATCGCATCGGAGCTCACGCTGTCATCGCCGGCCACGGTCGGCACATCGGGGATGAGTCCCTGCCAGAACTGCGCGGTGCACGTGTCGTCGACCGTGCCGTAGGTCCAGCCTCCGTTGCCGTCGTCCGGCTTGACGATCTTCCAGCCGTCGTCGACGACGAAGCCGTCTCCCCACTGGATGTAGGCGCTCGCCGGGATGTCTGCGCCGTCCGCGAAGGTCATCGACGACGGCAGATCGCCGGAGGGCTCGTCGGAGGGCTGCTCGGACGGGATCGCGGTCGGGGAGGGATCGGGTCCGTCGCCGTCGGGGACATTCACCGGGATCTGCGCATACAGGCACCCGCTGAGCGGCAGCACGGCCAGCGCGACCACCGAGGCGGCGGCGAGGCGGACGAGCGGCGAGACCTGCGAGATGCGCGTCATGCCGGTCAGCCTAGCCCTCGCTGCAGGCACCGAGTCAGTGCGCTGTCGCGATCCCGACCGCGTCATGCACGATCACGGACGCGACCCTCGCGCCGGCCCCCGCGGCGACGATCAGCTGCTGAGGGCCGGGGATCGCCGCATCGCCGGCGGCGTAGAGTCCTGGGACGTCGGTGCGCCCCGAGCGGTCGGTGACGAGGTGCCCGTCGTGGTCGATGGCAGGCGCGAAGCCGCGGAGGAACGACAGATCGGTCTCCCATTCGGGGCGCACGAAGCCGCCCTCGACGGCGACGACGGTGCCGTCGGTCAGTCTGATCGCCTCGATGCGGCCGCGGTCGCCGACGAGCTCGGCGATGGGATGCCGCTGCACGGCCACTCCGGAGGCGGCGAGCTCGGCCTCTTCGGCGGGGCTGACGGTGTCGGCTCCGAGGGTGAAGATCGTGAGATCCTCGGTCCAGCGCGCGATGAGGCGGGCTCGCTCGGCGATGTCGGGGGTCTCGCCGATGAGCGCGAGTCGTCGGCCGCGCAGCTCCCACGCGTCGCAGGCGGCGCAGCTGAACAGGCTGATGCCGTAGAACCCGCGGAGGTTGGGGACGTCGGGGAGGGTCTCGCGCAGGCCCGTCGCGAGCAGCACGGTCCGGGCGGTCACCACGTCGGTGGGATCCTTGCGCCCCACGGATGCCGTGAACCCTCCGGCTGCATCGGCATCCGCACCTGCATCCGTCCTGCGGAGTTCGAGCACCCTGACGCGTGTGCGCACCTCGATGTTCGGGTAGGCGGCGAGCTCTTCGCGGGCCATGCGACGCAGCTCGTGAGGGGCGACTCCGTCACGGGTGAGGAAGCCGTGGGAGTTCAGCGTGGCGGCGTTGCGCGGGCGATCGGCGTCGACCACGAGCACCCGCATGAGCGAACGGCCGAGATTCAGGGCGGCGGAGAGGCCGGCGGGGCCGCCGCCGATCACGAGCACGTCGTAGGTGTCCGCCTCAGCAATTCGCACGTCCTCAGTCTGCCACCTCGGAGCTGAGGGTCGCCTAACTCGCGGGGGCCTCGGCGTGCGGGCTGAGCATGACGACGTCGCCGACGACCACGACCGCGGGGGAGCGCACCTGCCGCTCGGCGGCGAGATGCGCGATCGTCGCGAGCGTGCCGACGGTGACGCGCTGCCGTGCGCCGAACCCGTCCTCGATGATCGCCACGGGGCAGTCCCCGCCGCGCTCGCCGGCCGCGAGGACGTGCGCCGAATGGCCGAGCGTGTTCACGCCCATCAGCAGCACGACGGTGTGGTCGCGTCCGCCACCGAGCGCGACGATCTGATCATGTGCGCTGGCGACGGTGAACGTCTCGGCGATTCCGCGCTGCGTCAGCGGGATGCCGGCGAGGCCGGGCACCGCGACCGCGCTCGTCACCCCGGCGACCACCTCGACGGGAATGCCGGCAGCCTCGCAGAAGAGCTGCTCTTCGCGACCGCGGCCGAAGACGAACGGATCGCCGCCCTTGAGCCGCACCACGCGGCGCCCGTCCCCGGCCAGCGAGACGAGCAGTGCGTTGATGCCGTCCTGCGGCACCGGGTGGTGACCGGGGAGCTTGCCGACGTCGACCACCTCGGCATCCAGCAGGACTCCGTCCTCGGCGAGCTGCGCGAGCACGGCCCGGGCTCCGAGACGGTCGGCCACGATCACATCGGCCTGCTGCAGCGCGCGCAGACCGCGCAGAGTCAGCAGGCCCGCGTCGCCGGGTCCGGCACCGACCAGCGTGACCGTGCCGACTCGGGAGGGCGTGTTCGGGGTCATGACCGTGCGGCAGTGGCGGGCAGTCGAGCCGCCGCCTCGTCGTATCGGGCGATGACGAGGTCGATCAGCGGCTGCGGCACCGTCACGCCGTCGAGCAGGGGCGCGGTGACCGAGCGTCCTGCGGTCTGCCTGATCGTGAGGTCGAAGAAGAAGCCCTGCGCGAGCAGATAGGTCGAGACGACCGCGTCGGGGTGCGCGGCGATCGATGAGGGCAGGTCGGGCTGCCGGGCCGCGAGATAGGCGAGCTCGACCTTCGCGCCGAGTCGCAGCGAGAGCAGGGAGGCCATGGCCTCGGCATCCGTCACCGACGCGGGGTCGCGAGAGCCCGCCACCGCGAGGATCACCGGCTCGAGCCGTGCCGCGTCGGCGGACGTGGCGGATGCCGCACCTGCTGCCGCGAGTCGATCCGCGAGCACCTCGGCGAGCCGGGGGTCGGGTCCCATCGCTTCGCTGACGACGGCGTCCGGCTTCTTCGCCGCCATCCCGTGCAGGTCGTGGTGCACGTGGAAGCCGCGCGACAGCAGCAGCGGCACGATCACGACCGGCCCCTCGATCGTCGGAAGGAGGTCGGCGGCATCGGGCTGCTGCACGTCGACGAAGGCGCTGCGCACCTCGACGTCGGGAAGCGCGGCGGCGACCGCATCGACCAGGTCGGCGATCGCCCGGGCACCCTCGGCATCCGAGGTGCCGTGCGAGACGGCGAGCAGGATGGGGCGGCTCATGGTGCGACTGTAGGCGAGCCGTGTGACGACGGTGTTTCGAGGATCTCGCGGCGCCTCGGGCGCGAATGTGCGCGCCTGGTCGCAAAGTTGAGCCGGGTCATATCAACTTCATTTGACAGCCTCGGGAGGTCGGAGTACAGTTGAGTCATCGCGACTCAGGTTTCCCTGATCGCCCCGGATTTCCAGACCCACATCAACCTCAGCAACAAAGGAGAATCACATGGCACGTGCTGTTGGAATCGACCTCGGTACGACGAACTCCGTCGTCAGTGTCCTCGAAGGTGGCGAGCCCAAGGTCATCGCCAACGCCGAGGGCTTCCGCACCACCCCCTCGGTCGTCGCATTCACGAAGGACGGCGAGGTGCTCGTCGGTGAGACCGCCAAGCGCCAGGCCGTCACGAACGTCGACCGCACCATCGCATCCGTCAAGCGTCACGTCGGCACCGACTGGACGTTCGACGTCGACGGCAAGAAGTGGACGCCGCAGGAGATCTCCGCGCGCATCCTCCAGAAGCTCAAGCGCGACGCCGAGTCCTACCTGGGCGACACGGTGACGGATGCCGTCATCACCGTCCCCGCGTACTTCAACGACGCCGAGCGTCAGGCCACCAAGGAGGCCGGTGAGATCGCGGGCCTCAACGTCCTGCGCATCATCAACGAGCCGACCGCCGCAGCCCTCGCCTACGGCCTCGACAAGGGCAAGGAAGACGAGCTCATCCTGGTCTTCGACCTGGGTGGCGGAACCTTCGACGTCTCGCTCCTCGAGGTGGGCAAGGACGACGACTTCTCGACGATCCAGGTGCGCTCCACCGCGGGTGACAACCGCCTCGGCGGTGACGACTGGGACCAGCGTCTCGTCGACCACCTGATCAAGCAGTTCAAGGAGACCACGGGCGTCGACGTCTCGGGCGACAAGATCGCGCTGCAGCGTCTCAAGGAGGCGGCTGAGCAGGCCAAGAAGGAGCTCTCCTCCTCGACCAGCACCAGCATCAACCTGCCGTACCTGTCGCTGACCGAGTCGGGTCCCGTCTCGCTCTCCGAGACCATCACCCGCGCGAAGTTCGAGGACCTCACCAAGGACCTCCTCGACCGCACCAAGAAGCCGTTCGAGGATGTCATCCGCGAAGCCGGCATCAAGGTCGCCGACATCGATCACATCGTGCTCGTGGGTGGATCGACCCGTATGCCCGCCGTCGCCGAGCTCGTCAAGCGCGAGACCGGCAAGGAGGCCAACAAGGGCGTCAACCCCGATGAGGTCGTCGCCGTGGGCGCAGCCCTCCAGGCCGGTGTCCTCAAGGGTGAGCGCAAGGACGTGCTGCTCATCGACGTCACGCCCCTCAGCCTCGGAATCGAGACCAAGGGCGGCATGATGACCAAGCTCATCGAGCGCAACACGGCCATCCCGACCAAGCGCAGCGAGACCTTCACCACGGCAGACGACAACCAGCCGTCCGTCGCGATCCAGGTCTTCCAGGGCGAGCGCGACTTCACCCGCGACAACAAGCCGCTGGGAACGTTCGAGCTCACCGGAATCGCCCCGGCTCCCCGCGGCATCCCGCAGATCGAGGTGACGTTCGACATCGACGCCAACGGCATCGTGCACGTGTCCGCCAAGGACAAGGGCACGGGCACGGAGAAGTCGATCGTCATCTCCGGCGGCTCGTCGCTGTCGAAGGAGGACATCGAGCGCATGGTGCGCGAGGCCGAGGAGCACGCGGCTGAGGACAAGGCGCGCCGCGAGGCCGCCGAGGTCCGCAACCAGGCCGAGACGCTCGCGTACTCGATCGACAAGCTGATCACCGAGAACGACGAGAAGCTGCCCGAAGACGTCAAGACCGAGGTCAAGGCCGACGTCGACGCTCTGAAGACGGCTCTGGCCGGCGACGACGACGAGGCCGTGAAGACCGCGTTCGACAAGCTGAACCAGTCGCAGGGCAAGATCGGCGAGGCCATCTACGCACAGTCCCAGGCAGAGGGCGCTCCGAGCGCCGACGCCGCGGGCGAGGCTCCGGCCGATGACACCTCCTCCGACGAGGACGTCATCGATGCCGAGGTCGTCGACGACGAGGACGAGAAGAAGTAATCATGACGGACAAGAACTTCGAAGGTGACGACGAGGTTCGCAGCGAGGGGTCGGATGCTCAGGCATCCGGCCCCGCGCCGCAGAATCCCGACTCGCGCGAGGCCGCGGCCGCGGAAGGATCCGACGAGACGCCGGTCGACGGCGCCCCCGACGATCTGACGGTCGATGACATCCTCGGCGCCACCCAGACCGGCGAGGCCGCAGCAGAGGATGCTGTGCTCGCCGACCTGGAGTCGACGCTGCTGAACGACCTCAAGCGCCTCCAGGCCGAATACGCCAACTACCGCCGCCGCACCGAAGAGCAGCGCCAGGTCGAGATCGAGCGCGCGAAGGGCGAGGCCGCCAAGGGCCTCATCCCCGTGCTCGACGATCTCGACCGCGCCGCGCAGCACGGTGACCTGGTCGAGGGGACTCCCTTCGCCGTCATCGCCGGCAAGGTGCGTGCGGTCGTCGAGCGTCTCGGTGTCGTCTCGTACGGCGAGAAGGGCGAGGAATTCGACCCGCAGCGTCACGAGGCGATCTTCCAGCAGCCCACCCCGGGCGCCGACAAGACCACGGTGCTCGAGGTCGTCGAGGTGGGTTACCGCCTCGGTGACGTCGAGCTGCGTCCCGCGAAGGTCGTCGTCGCCGTACCCGCAGAGTAGGTGATCGATGGCTAGCCAGGACTGGTTCGACAAGGACTTCTACAAGACCCTCGGGGTCACGAAGGACGTCAGCGACGCTGATCTCAAGAAGACGTACCGCAAGCTCGCTCGCAAGTATCACCCCGATTCCAATCAGGGTGATGAGAAGGCGGAGGCGAAGTTCAAAGAGGTCAGCGAGGCGTACTCCGTGCTCTCTGACGCCGAACAGCGCAAGGAGTACGACGAGATCCGCGCGATGGGCTCGGGCGCACGCTTCACGGCGAGCGGCGCGGGCGCGGGCGGCTTCGAAGACGTCTTCAGCCGGTTCGGGCAGCAGGGGCGCGGGCAGCAGCAGTCCGCCGACTTCGAGGACATCTTCGCGATGTTCAACCAGGGTCAGGGCGGCTCGTTCGGCTCCGGTCGGTTCGGGCAGACCTCCGGCGGATACCGCGGTTTCGGCGGACCCCAGAAGGGGGCCGACGTCACGGCGCGCACCACGCTCGACTTCGTGACGGCCGTGCAGGGCGAGACGATCACCCTGCAGGGCGAAGACGGCAAGCCGTTCAAGGTCAAGATCCCCGCGGGCGTCGCCGACGGTCAGAAGATCCGGCTGCGCGGTCGCGGGCGTCCCTCGCCCGACGGCGGCGAGAGCGGCGACGTGGTGGTCCAGATCGCTGTGCGACCGCATCCCGTCTTCACCCGTGAGGGGCTGAACCTGCGCGTCATCGTGCCGGTGACCTTCACGGAGGCCGCCCTCGGCGCGACCATCGAGGTTCCCACTCTGAGCGGCGACACGGTCAAGCTCCGTGTCGCGCCCGGTACGCCGTCCGGACGCGTTCTGCGCGTCAAGGGGCGTGGGGTCACGACCTCGAAGGGCACCGGCGACCTGCTCGCCGAGCTGCAGATCGCGGTGCCGTCGCACCTCGATGAAGCCGCTCGGGAGGCGCTGGAGAAGTTCCAGGCGCTCGAGCCCTCGGAGAATCCGCGGGCCGACCTGATGGCCAAGGCCCGCCGCTAGAGAACCGCAACACCTGATGATGACGAACGCGAACACCGAGGAAGAGGTGAGGGAACATGGCTGACCAGCACATGGATGCCGACACCCCGGTGTTCGCGATCGCCGTCGCCGCCCAGCTCTCGGGGCTGCACCCGCAGACCCTGCGACAGTACGACCGCATCGGGCTCGTCGTGCCCGGCCGGACGTCCGGCGGCTCACGCCGATATTCGACCCGCAACATCGAGCAGCTCCGCGAAGTCGCTCAGCTGTCGTCGGAAGGCGTCAGCCTTCCTGCGATCGCACGCCTTCTCGACCTCGAAGACGAGAACCGGATGCTGCGCCGCCGCGTCGCCGAACTCGACGCCGCTCTGCGCGCCGAGCGTGAGAACCGCCCGGGCATGCGCGTCTTCGCAGCAGGATCCGCCGGTGTCATCCCGATGCCCAGTGGTCGCCGCATGCGTCGATCGGCCGAGGTCGTGCTCTGGCATCCGGGCAGCGGCCGGGGCTGACAGCTCGCGGCTCGCAGGGTGCAGCCGGCACGCGTCGTCCACCCGCGCGCGGTATCGTTGCGACACGATGAGGATGACGCGTCGCACACTGCTGATCGGCGCCGGAGCCGGTGTCCTGGGAGTCCTGCTGGCCTCCTGCACGCCCGAGCCGGCGCCGTCTCCCACGCCCGATCGCTCGCCGACTCCGAAGCCGACCGCCGGGTCGATCACGCCCGCGGCGTTCGCCCGCAGCTCCTGGACGACCGACCCGTTCGCGCTGGGCGCCGCGAGCTTCACTCCCGTCGGCACGCAGGCGAGTGCCCGCGAGGCGCTGGCCGAGCCGATCGACGACCGCCTGTTCATCTCCGGCGAGGCGACGGATGTCGACTCGCCGGGCACGATCGCGGCTGCGCTCCGATCTGGAGACCGGGCCGCCGATCAGCTCCTCCGCGCGGCCGACAGCGGTGAGCGTGTGGCGATCGTCGGTGCAGGACTCGCGGGTGCGGCCGCCGCAGCCCGCCTCGTCGCCGAGGGGCTGCAGGTCACGGTGTTCGAGGCCCGCGACCGCGTCGGCGGACGCGTCCAGTCCGTGGTCGACGACAAGGCCTGGCCGTTCCCCGCTCAGCTGGGCGGCTGGCTTCTCGGGTCCTCCGACGATGTCCTGCTCGACGCTCTCAACGCCCTCGACATCCGCACGGTTCCGGTCACCGGCTCGCTGTGGCGGTCCACCGACGGCGACGTCGAGCCCGTGCCGATCGAGCCGGTGCAGGCCGCCATAGCGACTGCCCAGCAGGGCCTGACCGACGCGTCTCTCGACGACGCGCTCGCGGCGGCGGGTGCCGACCTCGAGGAGCCGGGGCTGGCAGCACTGCTCGCCTCGGTGGCCGCCAGTGCCGGCGCCGATGCGTCCGATGTCTCGACGTGGTTCCCCCCGCGACTGCCGGTCGACGAGATGCTGGCGCCACTCGGCGACCTCACCCCGGCGATCGAGGGGCTGCTCGAGGGTGCGAAGCTGAGCCTCTCGTCGCCGGTCAGTCGCGTCGCCTACGACGAAGCGGGAGTCAGCCTCGGCATCGCCTCGGGCGAATCGCTGTCGTTCGACCGCGTGCTGATCACGGTGCCGCTCGGTGTGCTGAAGAGCGAGGGCCTGCAGTTCTCTCCCGCATTGCCCTTCGGTCACCGCGGAGCGATCGCCGAACTCGGCATGGGGCGCATCGAGACGGTGTGGCTGCGCTTCGAGGATCCGTTGATCGTGGCGGAGCCCGAGCCCGAGCCCGAGGAAGGCGCCGATGCAGCGGATGCCTCCGCCGCCACGCTCTGGCATGTGGTCGGCGGCGATGCGCTGATCCGCACGTGGATCAACCTCGCACCGGCCACCGGCGAGAACGTCGTGGTGGGCATCGTCGGCGGAGAAGCGGCGGGCACATTCGCCGAGCTGAACGACCAGAAGGCGGTCGAGGCCGCGATCGCGTCGCTCGCGCCGTTCCTCAGCGCCCCTGCCTGATCGCACGAGCCTGCTCGCCCCCTGCCTGAGCACGCGAGCCTGATCCCGCCGGCTCGAGCGTGCTCAGACCTCCGGCCGCTCGTGGCCGCGCCGTCGCATCCTGCTGACGAGCACGATCACCGTCGCGACGAGAGCGAAGATCGCCAGGGCCACTGCGCTGGTGATCAGGAACTCGGGCGGGCCGGACACCTGCCGCGGGTCGAGGAAGTAATACGGGTACCAGCCCACCGACGGTCCGCGCCACATGGTGACGCCGCCCCAGGCCAGCGGGAAGGTGAGCGCCGTCGGCACCACCCACCACGGCACCCCGCGGTGCCCGGGGGTGAGCACCCAGGCGAGGGCGGTGCAGGCCGGCAGGTAGAAGTGCAGCACCTGGTCCGACCAGGGCACGTCGACGCGGATGCCGCGCAGACCCGCCTGCCAGACGATGAGCGCGAAGGCGAGCCCTGCCGTGATGGTCCAGGTGAGCACGAGGGCCAGAGCCACGGTGAACCAGCGGGGGTCCGTCGCCCGGATGAAGGCGAGCACCGTGCCGATCAGCAGCACGACCACGAGGGCGCAGTTGGACTGCACGGTGAGATAGGCGAAGAAGTTCTCGCCGGCGATCGTCCGCGAGCTCAGACCCCAGAAGAGGCGGTGCACGAGGGCGACGGTGCAGACGGCTGCTGTCGTCAGGCGCAGCACGCCGAACACCGATCGTGCCCTCACCTTCGCCTCTGCCCCTTTCCGGCTGTGCCCGATGTTCCCGTATATCGCGCATCATGCCATCCGGCGAGTCTACGGAAGAGAACGGGGCGGGCGTCTGCCCCGCGACTCGTACAGGAGACGGAAAAGTCGTCTTCATAGCGTGGATGCAGGGATCGCCCCTGCTCCGCGCCTGGCGCGCGGTGTCCTGCCACGAAGGAACACCTCCTCATGACGAACACCACCCGCCCCTCTGCCGCCGCCTCGCTGGGACTGCTCGTCCTCCGCGTCGTGGTCGGCGCCGTCTTCGCCGCTCACGGAGCGCAGAAGATCTTCGAGTACACCCTCTCTGGAACCATCGGCAGCTTCGCAGGCATGGGCATCCCTCTGCCCGAGATCGCGGCTCCGGTCGTCGCCTTCATCGAGCTGATCGGCGGCATCCTGCTGGCGCTGGGACTCTTCACGCGCCCCGTCGGCATCCTGCTCGCGATCGACATGATCGTGGCCCTGTTCGCGGTGCCTTCCGGCTGGCCTCTGGGTCGGCGAGGGCGGCTACGAGTTCGTCGCCGTTCTCGGCGTCGCGGCCCTCGCGCTCGCGTTCACCGGTGCGGGCCGCTTCTCGCTCGACGGCGCCTTCCTGCGCGGTCGGGTTCCCGCCTGGCTCAGCTGAGCGTGCGGGGGAGCGCCCCACGGGGCGTTCCCCCGTCGGTGTGTATCCTGTCAACAGTTAACAGGAGGTCACCGTGACACAGACCGTCAAGCGCGGAGAGTCCCTCGGCGCGCAGGTGGCGCAGGTCCTGCGTCAGCGCATCGTGCGCGGCGAGCTCTCGCCCGGCGCGCGCATCACCGAGGAGGCCCTCGCCGAGGAGTTCTCGGTGAGCAGGGGGCCGATCCGCGACGCCCTCACCCAGCTCAGCTTCGAGAAGCTCGTCGAAGTGCAGCGCCCTCGGGGCGTGTACATCACCGGGCTCTCGCAGGACGACGTGGATCAGCTCTACAGTCTGCGCGGCGCCCTCGAGCAGCTCGCGCTGTCGCGCGCCATGAGGGTGGAAGACGACGAGCGCTGGGCATCGATGGCGGCTGCGGTCGATCGCATGAGTCAGGCCGCAGACAGGGGCGATCACGCCGCCTTCGTCGCCGCCGACCTCGAGTTCCACTCCGAGATCTACGTCCTCGCCGACCATCCGCGTCTGCAGGGCGCGTGGAGTCAGTACCTGCCGACCTTCGCGTCGCTCCTCGAGGTGACCATCAACCACGACGACGACCTCCACGAGTCGTCCGACGACCACATGAAGCTCATGGAGGTGATGCGCTCCGGCAGCCCCGACGAGGCTGCGGCGGTGCTCACGGCCCACCTCGACGGCGCACGCGACCGGATGCTCAGCGAGCTCGCCGACCGACCCGCCTGACGGCGCCTGCGCGTCGGATCTCTGACGGTCTCCGACAGATCTCCGTCCGGATCAGGCGGGAGGCGTCAGGCGACGACGCAGCACCCAGGTGTTGCCGGTCGCATCGCCGCTGTGCTCGAAATCGTCGAGCACAGCGCTCGACAGGGCGAGGCCGCGTCCGCTCTCGCTGTCGACGCCGGGCATCGTGACCGCATCCCAGTCGATCCTGGCCGGATCGGCCGTGTCGACGAAGGTCGCGACGAGGTCGTCGGCGCCGACCTCGATGTCGACCTCGACGGTGATGCCGACATCCGGCTCGCCCTGCGCGTCAGCGTGCGTGGCGATGTTCGTCGACACCTCGCTGACCGCCAGTGCGAACAGCGTGCGGTCCTCCGGCGCCACATGCGGGGCGGACTCCCAGAGGGCGTCCAGGGCGTCGAGGACGTGCTCGACGAAGGCGGGGCCGGCGAGGCCCGCGACGTGCGCCCGGCGCTCCTCAACGCCCATCGAACGCCGTCTCGGGTGTCGGGTGGTCGAGCAGCACGCGGTCGAGGTTCGTCAGGTGCAGCACCGTCCGCACCGCCTCGGGCACTGCCGCGATGCGCAGATCGCCGCCGGCGACCCTGGCGCTCTTCAGACCGCCGACGAGGGCTCCCAGGCCCGACGAATCGACGAACTGCAGGTCGGCCATGTCGATCACGATCCTCGACTCGCCTCCGGCCACGAGGTCGTTCACCGCCTTGCGGAGCAGCGGTGCTCCCGTCGCCGTGAGGCGTCCGGACAGGGAGATCACGGCGAAGCCGTCCCTGATGTCAGTGCTGAGATCCATGGTTCTCCTCCTCGAGGGTTCGGGCCGGTCCGCGGTAGCGGGCGGCTTGGATGATGACGCTGAGCACGACGAGGTCGTACAGCACCCACACCGTGTTGACCAGGGTGCCGGTGCCGTCGCCCGTTCCGATGACGACGCGGGTGATGCCGATCACGAGCGCCACGCTGAGCACGACCATCGCGGTCAGCTGCGGCCAGATCTCGCGCCACGGCACTCCTCGCGGATCCCGTCCGTCCTTGCGCGTCACGGCGAACGACAGGGGGCGGCCGAAGACCACGTTCGCGAACGCCGTCCAGCATGCGCGGATCCAGACCGGGAACAGCGCGAGCGAATACTGCTGCCCGCGCCAGGTTCTCAGCCCCTTGGCGACCACGAGGAACAGCAGCTGGTTGACGAGGAAGTAGGGCAGGAACCGCACGAAGAAGTCGACCGACCAGGCGGTCACGGGAAGCACGCCGAACACCAGGTAGACGACCGGCGCCGTGAGATAGATCACGGCGGCGAACCCCGAGAGATAGCTCCACATCGTGGCGAAGTACATCAGCCGCTGCCCGATCGACAGTCCGCGCTTCGCGAGCGGGTTGTCGCGCAGCATCACCTGCAGCGTGCCCTGTGCCCAGCGCAGGCGCTGCGTCAGCATCGTCCGCAGATCCTCGGGCGCGAGGCCCTTCGCCAGGATCTCGTGGTGGTAGACGCTGCGCCAGCCGAGCGAGTGCAGCTGCATCGCGGTGGCCATGTCCTCCGTGACCGAGATCGTGGCGAGCGGAAGGATCGGCTGCGCCTCGTCGCCGCGGTCGAGGCGGAGAGCGTCGAGCAGCGCTCGTACGGCGTCGAGAGCAGTGATCGGCGACAGATCCGACTGGGCGAGCGCCGTCAGGCCCGCCTCGTCGACGACGATCGCGTCGAGTTGCGCATCGTGGGCGATCGGCAGGGAGCCCAGCTCCGCGAGGTCGGATCTGATGCCGGCGAGATCCTTGGCGACCAGGATCACCGAGGCGTTGTGCACCGCAGCCAGCACCGCGTCGGCGACCTCGCGCACGGGCGCCCCGCCGGCGAGATCACGACGGCTCTGGCCGATCGTCACGTGCAGTGCGAAAAGCTCGCGACGGAGTTCGGGATCGGATGCCGAGCGCATCTCCTTCTCGACCAGGGTCTCGGAGGTGCGCAGCGCGCGAGCCGCGGTGTCCGTCACCTCGCGCACGTAGCCGATGATGCCGAGCTGCATCAGGGCGTCGCGACGGAGCACGGCGTTCGATCCGCAGAAGAACGCCGCGTTCCAGCCGTCCTTGCCCTGCTGGATCGGGCCGTAGAACAGCGGCGCCTGGCTGCCGAGCGGATCGGCCTCGTCGACGTTGACGAACCACTGCGGGGTCTGCACCACGGCGACCTCCGGGTCGTCGGCGAAGTACCCGAGCGTGCGGTGCAGGATCAGCGGATCGGGGATCTGATCCGCGTCGAGGATGAGGAGGAACTCCCCGTCGGTCTCGAAGAGCGCGCTGTTGAGGTTGCCCGCCTTCGCGTGACGGGGCTTGCCCATCCAGTCGTCGGAGCGGGTGAGGTAGCCGATGTCGGCGTCGCGGGCGGCCCGCTCGAGCTCGGGTCGGGCACCGTCGTCGAGGATCCAGGTGGTGTGCGGATAGGCGATCCCGCGCGCTGCTCGCGCGGTCGTCATCACGAGCTCGATCGGCTCGTTGTACGTCGCGATGAACACGTCGACCGTGCCCTGAGGCGGCGACACGGGAGCCGGCCGCTCTTTGGCCCGCCACATCGTGAGACAGAAGAGGAAGGTGTCGATCAGGCTGTAGGTCTCTGCGATCACCAGGGGCACGGCGATCCACCACGCCGACCAGTTCACCGATTCGAGCCAGCGCCACGCGACGTAGTTCACACCGAGCAGCACCGACAGCACCGCGATGATGCGGATCGCGGCGAAGCGGGCGGTCATGCGTCGCGCCGCACCACGACCACGGTGATGTCGTCGGTCGCTCGATCGTCCGAGATGAGCTGCAGCGCCTCGTTGATCGCCCCATCGGGACCGAGCGCGTCGAGCACGCGGGCCACGTGGGCGAACGGGTCATCGGCGTCGAGCACGTCGAGCAGGCCGTCGCTGCAGCACACGAAGGCGTCTCCGGGTTCGAGGCGCGTGCTCCGGGACTCCCGAGCATCCTGGTCCGGAAGGGCGGCGCCCATCCCCAGGGGGAGGCCGGTCGAGCGAAGGTGCTCCCACGAGCCGTCGGCTCGGAGGATGAACGCGAGGCTGTGCCCGGCGTCGATCACCTCGAGATCGCCGGTCTCGGGCTGCAGCTCGGCGTGGACCGCCGTCACGAACATCGTCGTCTCGGAGAGGTCCTCCTCGAGCAGCCGGTCGGCGTCGGCGACGGCCTCGGCGATGCTGCGCTCGGGAGCGGTGCGCAGTGAGGCGCGCACGCCCGCGGCGACGATGGCGGGACCCGTGCCCTTGCCCATCGCGTCGGCGAGGGTGATGCGCAGCGCGCCGCCGTGGAGGCGGAGGTCGTAGAAGTCACCCGCCAGGCGGCCACGCGAGGCGCCCCCGCCCGCGATCGTGTAGCCGGCGATGGTGGGGAGCGAGTGCGGTCGCAGCGCGCTCTGGATCAGAGTGGCCTGATCGAGCTCGGCGTCGGCCGCGAGCTCGGTCTGCACCCAGAAGGCGAGGTCGCGCAGCAGGTCGCGCTGCGCCTCCGAGAAGGTGTGCGGCTCGGTGTCGAGGACGCACAGCGTTCCCACCGGTTCGCCGCCGGGTGCGTGCAGCGGGTGCCCGGCGTAGAACCGGAGGTGCGGATCACCGACCACGAACGGATTCGCCGCGAAGTTCTCGGTCGCGCTGGCATCCTCGATCACCACCGTGCGGTCCTGGCCGACCGTGTAGTCGCAGAACGAATCCTGTCGGGGCGCCTCTCGCCCGCCGAGTCCGATCTCCGACTTGCGCCACTGGCGGTCGCCGTCCAGGAGCGAGACGCTCACCATCGGCATACCGAACATCTGCTGAGCCAGCCTGGCGACCCGATCCACTCGTTCATCCCGTGGTGTGTCCAGGATCCCGAGTTCCTCCAGTGCCTGCTGGCGTCTGCGTTCATCGAACATTGCTCCGCTCCCCTCGTAGCTGCTCTCATACTCGCACCTGCCGGGGCGCTGATGACAGGCGGTGGCGGAGAGTTGTATACCGGTATCAGTGTTGACTGTTAACAGTCAACACTGATACGGTCAGGGGGTCGACAACAAGGTCGACCCACGTAGAGGAGCAAAGATGCCCCGCAAGCGCATCACCCGGGCCGCCGCCGCTCTCGCGGCCGTCGCCGCCACCGCTCTCGTCCTGTCGGCCTGCACGAAGGTCGAAGAGGGTGAAGACGCGGAATCCGCCTTTCCCGAGAATGACATCCGTCTGATCATCCAGGCGAACCCGGGCGGTGGATCCGACCTGTCGTCGCGTGCCCTCGCGACCGAGCTCGAGGGCATCCTCGGCGTCAGCGTGATCCCCGAGAACATGCCGGGTGCGGCAGGGGCTCTCGCGATGGAGTACGTCGGATCGCAGGATCCGGACGGCTACGTCATCGGGTTCGCCCCGGTCGAGATCGCGATGCTCAACACCACGCAGAGCGCGAACGTGCTGCCCGAGGACTTCGACCTGCTGGGCCAGATCATGCTCGCCCCCGGTGTCGTCACGGTCGGCGCGAACAGCGGCATCGAGACTCTGGAAGACCTGGTCGCCCAGGCCGAGGCCGGCGCCGTCACCGTCGCCAACTCCGGCGCGGGTTCCATCTGGGAGGCCGCGACGATCGGCCTCGGCGACGCGACCGGTGCCGCGTTCACGCCGGTTCCCTACGACGGTGGAGCGACGGCCGTCGCCGCCGCCGCCTCCGGTGAGACCGTCGCCGCCGTGTCCGGCCTGGGCGAGGCTCTCGCGCAGGGCGAGGCCGTGCGCATCCTCGCAGTCCTCAACGACGAGCGTCACCCCGACGCCGAGGACGTGCCGACAGCCGACGAGGCGATCGGCGAAGACGTGGTCTTCGGCGGCTGGGGCGGCATCTACGCCCCGAAGGGCCTGCCGGATGACGTGAAGAGCGAGCTCGAGGCCGCCGTCAAGGAGGCCGTCGAGTCCGACACCTACCAGCAGTTCCAGAAGGATGCCGGCAACCTCGTGGTCTACCGCGACTCGGCCGAGTGGACGACGTTCGTGAACGAGCAGTTCGACCTGTTCAAGGACCTCCTGGGCTGACCGGCTCCGACTGCGGGGTCGGCCGCACGCCGGCCCCGCAGTCCGTCGCCGCACGTCAGACCAGGGAAGGAGCACCATGTCCCACGCCGATGTCACTCCTGCGATCGAGCAGGACGCGCACCAGGGGGCACCGCCCTCGCGACCGCTCGAGATCGTCTTCGGCGCCGTCGCCCTGGCGTTCAGCGCCGGCTATCTCTTCCTGGCCACGCAGATCCCGCTGCGCCGAGAGGCACTGCCCGGACAGATCGACGCGCGCTTCTGGCCCATGGTCCTCGCGGTCACGGCGGTCGTCGTCTCGCTCGTGATCCTGGCTCTGGCAATCACCCGCCCCGCTCCCGGCCGCGAAGACCTCGACCGCATCCAGCCGGGCGGCGTGGTCCGCGTCATCGCCACCCTGCTGATCGCCGGGGCCTTCATCGCGGTGTGGTCGCTCGGATCCGTCATCCTCTTCGGCTACCGCATCGAGGTCTTCCCGATCGCCGCCGCCGTGCTGATGGCCGCTCTCATGCTCCTCTACGGGCACCGCCGGTGGCTGAGCCTGATCATCTACTCCGTCTCCGTCACCGCGTTCGTCTACGTGGTGTTCGGCATGCTCCTGAGGATCCCGCTGTGAACGCGCTCATGGAGGGGCTGAACTCGCTCCTCGACATCTCGATCCTGCTGTACATGCTCGTCGGGCTGCTGCTCGGCTTCATGGTCGGCGCCTTCCCCGGCATCACCGCGACCATGGCGGTCGCTCTCGCCGCAGGATTCACGCTCACGCTGGAGCCCGTGCAGGGCCTCGCGGTGCTGCTGACGATCTACGTCGCCGCGAACTTCGGCGACCGCGTGCCGTCGATCCTCATCAACACCCCCGGCACTCCCGCGTCGATCGCGACGACTCTCGACGGCTATCCGATGGCGAAGCAGGGGCGAGCCGGTCTCGCGCTGACGATCTCGGCGATCGTCTCGGCCGTCGGCATCCTCGCCTCCCTCGTGCTCTTCGCAGTCGCCGCCGTGCCGATCGCCAGCTTCGCCCGCGACTACTTCAAGTCGCCCGAGCTGTTCGCGCTCGTCGTGTTCGGCATCGCGATCATGATCGGGATCTCGTCGAAGTCGATGCTCAAGGGCATCCTCGCCGGTCTCTTCGGCCTGATGCTCGGCACCGTCGGAACGTATGCCGCCACGGCGGACCAGCGATTCACCTTCGGAGTGCTCGAGCTGGTCGAGGGCGTCAACTTCATCGCCGTGATCATCGGACTCTTCGGCATCGCCGAGCTCTTCGACCAGCTGCTCACGTATCGCAAGTCGCACGTGCGACCGATCTCGAGCCTCGGCCGCTGGTGGCCGAATCGCGCCGAGCTGAAGCAGAGCGGTCGAGCCACCGCGGTCGGCGGCGCCGTCGGTCTCGGGGTCGGGCTCATCCCGGCAGCCGGTGGCGACATCGCCGGTCTGATCGGATGGGAACGAGCCCGCAAGGCATCGAAGCACCCCGAGATGTTCGGCAAGGGCTCGATCGAGGGCGTCGCGGCGTCCGACACCGCGTCCAGCGCCACGCTCGGCGGCTCCCTCACGACCACGATGGCCCTCGGCATCCCCGGCGACTCGGTGATGGCGGTGATGATCGGGTCGATGATCATCTGGGGCATCACCCCCGGACCCACGCTGTTCACCAACCGCCCCGACCTCGTCGTCTCGATCGTGGGCATCATGCTCGTCGCGACCCTGCTCTCCCTCGGGCTGAGCCTCGTGCGCATGAAGGGCATGGTGAAGCTGCTCGACGTGCCGCAGCCCTACCTGTGGAGCGGCATCCTGATCTTCTGCATCATCGGCACGTACGCCACCTCGAACAGTCTGTCGACCGTCGTCACGATGCTCGTGTTCGGTGTCATCGGAGTGCTGCTCAAGCGGATGCAGGTGCCGGCCGGGCCGATCGTGCTCGGCCTGCTGCTCGGCCCCCTGGCCGAGGAGAACCTGGCTCGCACGCTGGCGATCCTGCCCACGCGGCCGTTCTTCGAGGTCGTCAGTCCCATCGCGATCGTGCTGCTCGCGCTCGCCGTGCTCTCGATCGTCATGCCGGCGATCCGCGCGGCCCGCACACCCCGTGCCGAGCGCGGCTCACTCGAGGACTCGATCCTCGATGCCGAGAGCCGGGAGCAGATCGAGAAGGCGCACGGCGAGCTCGCCGCCGACCCCGACCTGCTCACATCGACCGTCCGCAGCGTCCCGGCCGCCACGAGGCGCCCGCGCAAGACCCGCAAGAACTCCAAGGAGAACGAGAAGTGACCCGCTACGACATCCTCACCGCCGTGCCCACAGCCTTCCACAGCGACGGCGCACTCGACCTCGAGGGATCGCGAGCGATCTTCCGCTTCGTCGCCGAATCGGGCAACGAGGGCGCCTTCGTCCTCGGCACCACGGGCGAGTTCCCTGCCGTCGACGCGACCGAGTTCGCGGCGATCGTCGAGGCCGCGCTGGCCGAGCTGAAGGACCGCATGCGCGTCGTCGTGCACGTCGGCCAGCCGAGCACCTTCGAGGCGCTGCGTCTCGTAGAGATCGCGAAGGGACTGGGTGCGACCGAATTCGCCGCCCTCACCCCTTACTACCTCAAGGCCACGGACGAGTCGATCTTCGAGTACTACGAGGCGCTGTCGAGCGCGATCGGCGACGGTCGTCTCTACGTCTACATCTATCCCGCGCGCAGCGGGAATCCGGTGTCGGTCGAGCTGCTGACGCGGCTTGCCGCGCTGCCGAACATCGTGGGCGCGAAGATCAGCGAGCTGTCGCTCGACGACATCGCCGCCTACAGGGCCGCGGTGCCCGTCGACTTCGACCTCTACACCGGCGCCGACCGCGACCTGATCGCGGCCGTGCAGGTGGGTGCCCAGGGTGTCGTCTCGGGCGTCTCCTCGGTCACCCCGAAGCCCTTCCGTGCCCTGGCCGACGCCGGCCGTTCCGGCGATGCCGACGCCATCGCGGTCGCTCAGGCCGCGGTCGACGATGTCGTGTCGCTCATCGGCGGCGACATGGCGCGGATGAAAGAGGCCTACCGCGTGCTCGATGTGGTCGACACCCACTGCCGCATGGCGATCGCCGAACCGACGGACGACGAGCGTCGCGCCGTCGCGCAGGTGGTGGCGGCGCACAGCTAGCCGCTCGCATCTCGCGCCGCGTGGGGCGGGCCGGCTCACAGCCGGTCGGGGCAGGATGGACCCATGTCCGACTCCCCGTATGAATCCCGGCCATGGCTCGACTCCTACGCGGACGGTGTGCCCGCCGAGATCGACGCTCCGACGCAGACGCTGCCGGAGATGATGTCGGCGAGCATCGCCGCTTTCGCTCGTCGACCGGCGCTCGAGTTCTTCGGTGCAGTCACGACCTACCGCGAGCTCGGCGACCGGATCGCGCGCGCTGCCGAGGGGCTGAGGCGCCTGGGCGTGCACAAGGGTGACCGGGTCGCCCTCGTGCTGCCGAACTGCCCGCAGCACGTCGTGGCGTTCTACGCGGCGCTGCGCCTGGGAGCGATCGTCGTCGAGCACAACCCGCTCTACACGGCGAGGGAGCTGCGGCACCAGTTCGAGGATCACGGAGCGAAGGTCGCGATCGTCTGGGACAAGACGGTCGACACGATCGCCGAGTTCCCCTCCGATCTGCGAGTCGAGCACATCGTGAGCGTCGACCTCACCGAGGCGATGCCCGCCGCTCAGCGGATGCTGCTGCGCCTGCCCATCCCGAAGGCGCGCGCGGCGCGCGCGAAGCTGACGGCCACCCCGCGGACACGGCGAGCAGTGGCCTGGAGGAAGCTGGTCGACCATCGGCCGCTCTCGCGCAAGGTCGCCGGCCCGACGCTCGACGACACCGCCCTGCTGCAGTACACGAGCGGAACCACGGGCACGCCCAAAGGCGCGATCCTCACTCACGCGAACCTGCGCGCCAACGCGATGCAGGGCCAGGCATGGGTGCCCGGTCTGGTCGACGGCGAGGAGACGTTCTACGGCGTGCTGCCGCTGTTCCACGCCTACGGCATGACGCTGTGCCTGACCTTCGCGATGAGCATCGGCGCGAAGCTGGTGCTCTTCCCGACGTTCGACCTCGGCCTGGTCACGAAGGCGGCCCGCACCAGTCCGCCCACGTTCCTGCCCGCGGTCCCGCCGATCTATGACCAGCTCGCCCGAGCCGCATCGCGGGGGACCATCGACCTCTCGACCGTCCGATTCGCCATCTCCGGGGCGATGAGCCTTCCCGTCGCGACAGTGCAGCGGTGGGAGGAGGCCACCGGCGGTCTGCTCGTCGAGGGCTATGGCATGACCGAGAGCTCGCCCGTCGCGCTCGGCAACCCGATGGGCAGGAGCAGGCGCCCTGGCACGGTCGGAGTGCCCTTCCCGAGCACCGAGATCCGCGTCGTCGACCCCGCCGACACCGACGTCGACCTGCCCGTCGGCGAACGAGGCGAGCTGCTCATCCGCGGCCCGCAGGTCTTCCAGGGGTACTGGCGCCGTCCCGGCGACACCGCCGATGTCCTGCTGGCTGACGGATGGCTGCGCACAGGCGACATCGCCGAGGTCTCGGTCGACGGCTTCGTCACGATCGTCGACCGCCTCAAGGAGCTCATCATCACGGGCGGCTTCAACGTGTCGCCCAGCGAGGTCGAGGACGCGCTCGAAGCGCACCCGGACGTGGTCGCGGCCGCGGTCGTCGGCCTTCCGCGGTCGAGCGGGGGAGAGGAGATCGCCGCTGCGGTCGTGCTCCGCGAGGGAGCTGTGCTCGACACCGGTGCGCTGCGCGACTTCTGCCGCACGCGGCTGACGCCCTACAAGGTGCCCAAGCGCATCACGGTCGTGGACGAGCTGCCCCGCTCGCTCATCGGAAAGGTCCTGCGCAGGCAGGTGCGGGATCGGATGCTGGCCGACTGACGCGCCGGCGCAGACGAACTCTCCGTGGCGACCTGAAACCGGTTACAGTGTGCCGATGGCCACGATCTACGATGTCGCTCGACTCGCGCAGGTCTCGCCCGCCACCGTCTCGCGGGTGTTCAACGGCACCAGCGTCTCCGCCGCGAAGGTCGAGGCGGTGCGCCGGGCCGCCGAGCAGCTGCGTTTCACGCCCAACCGCACGGCTCGCAATCTGCGGCGGCAGAGGTCCGAGGTCATCGGGCTGGTGATCCCCGACATCGAGAACCCCTACTTCACCGAGATGGCCAGAGGCGTCGAGGACGTCGCGTCCGAGGCCGGATACTCGGTCGTGCTCTGCAACTCCGACTCGCAGCCCGAGAAGGAGACGACCTACCTCCAGATCGCGGTCTCCGAGCACATGTCGGGCGTGATCATCGCCCCCGCGTCCGAACGCACGAGGCTCGACGGCATCCTCGACACGGGGCGCCCCGTCGTCGCCGTCGATCGGCATACGGTCTACGACGTCGACGGTGTGGTCATGGCCAATCGCGAGGCCGGGGCATCGGCCACCGAAGCGCTGCTCGCCGCCGGATTCCGGAGGGTCGCGTACATCGGCGGTCCAGAGGGGATCGACACGGCCGCAGAGCGCGCTGCCGGCTGGCGGTCTGCGCTCGCGGCGCGCGCCCCCGAGGTCGATGCCGATGAGCTGCTGCGCTTCGCGACCTTCCGCGTCGACGGAGGCAGGGGCGCCATGGAAGAGCTGCTCGCGCTCCCGGAGCCGCCGGACGCGGTGGTGGCGGGCAACAACCTGATCGGCGTCGGTGCGATCCAGGTGCTGACGGAGCACGGCCTGACCCCGCCGCGGGTCGGCGTGGCGGTGATCGGCTCGCTGCCGTTCACCACCCTCTCGCCCACAGCGGTGACCGTCGTGCGCCTCCCGGCGCGCGAGATGGGAGTCCGGGCGGCGCGGATGCTGCTCGAGCGCATCGGTGGGGCCGGCGGTCCGTCGCGCATCGTGGTGCTGCCGGCCGAGGTCCAGCCCGCCCGCGCCGGGGCGACCGCCACGCGCTGACGCACACGACGCCCGGTCCGGGTGCTTGCGTGCTGAAACCGATTTCACGTACAGTTGCAGGACACGTGCGATCAAGGAGGACGCGAGTCATGACCTATACCCTGCCGACGACGGCATCCCGACCGGTGTCCGCGCCGAAGACCGCGTACCTGATCGCCTCCGGCGACCTGCGCGAAGCCGCGAACACGGGCGGCTGGCCCGTGCAGGTCGAGCTCGAAGCGGGCGTCACCGGCGTCTTCGAACAGCTCGGCTGGAGCGTCGTCCGAGCCAACGACGTCGATCCCGAGACCGGCCACGGCTTCATCTCGAGCCAGCGCATGGGCCTCGAGGTCTTCAAGAACATCCCGACGGATGCTCCGCTGATCGTCGCCGAGGCCGTGTGGCAGTACTCGCACCACGTGCTCGCAGGACTGCGCACGCACGAGGGGCCGATCCTCACGGTCGCGAACTTCGCGGGGGACTGGCCCGGCCTGGTCGGACTCCTCGGCCTCAATGCCGGCCTCACCAAGATGGGCAAGCCCTATTCGACGATCTGGTCGGTCGACTTCACCGACGACTGGTTCACGGATGGCATCAGGGAGTGGACGGAGACCGGGTCGATCACCCATGACGCCTCGCATGTGCGTCCTCTGCCCGAGCTGCCGGACAGCCCCGAGAAGCAGCTGGGTGAGGCGCTCGCCGCCGAGCTGCGCGCCGAGAAGGCCATCATCGGCGTCTTCGACGAGGGCTGCATGGGCATGTACAACGCGATCTTCGACGACGAGCTGCTCAACCAGACGGGCATCTACAAGGAGCGCCTCTCGCAGTCCGCGCTGTACGCCGAGATGCTCGAGGTCGGCGAGGATGAGGCGGATGCCGCCTACGACTGGCTGATCGACGCCGGCATGACCTTCCGCTACGGCGAGGATGCCGCCACCGAGCTGACCCGTGAGCAGGTGCAGTGGCAGCTGAAGATGTACATCGCCGCACTCCGCATCGCCGACGATTTCGGGCTCGACGCTGTCGGCATCCAGTACCAGCAGGGCCTGAAGGACCTCGTCCCTGCATCGGACCTCGCCGAGGGCATCCTGAATTCGACCGAGCGTCCTCCCGTCACCTCTCGCGACGGTTCGCGGGTGTTGCACGACGGCCGGGCATTCCCGCACTTCAACGAGGCTGACGAAGGTGTGGCGGTCGACGCCCTCGTCACCGACCGCGTCTGGCGCGCCATGGGTCTGGTGCCCGACAACACCCTGCACGACGTGCGCTGGGGCGAGGACTTCGACGGAGAGTTCGTCTGGGTCTACGAGATCTCGGGCTCGGTGCCCGCCTCGCATCTCGGCGGATGGCAGAACGCCGAGGGCTGGCGACAGGGTCACGTCTTCTTCCCTGCGGGCGGCGCCACGATCAACGGCGTCTCGAAGCCCGGCGAGATCGTGCTGTCGCGCGTGTTCATAGCCGACGGCATCCTGCAGGCCGACATCTTCCGCGCCTCCGTGGTGGAGCTGCCTGCGGAGGAGACGCAGCGACGCAAGGATGCCACGAACCCGGAGTGGCCGATCGCGCACGTCGTGCTGCACGGCATCTCGCGCGACCAGTTCATGGCCCGCCACAAGGCCAACCACGCGCAGCTCGTCTATGCGCCCGACGCCGAGACGGCCGACAAGGCATTGATCGCGAAGGCCGCGATGTTCGCGGGCATGGGCATCCAGGTCAATCTCGTCGGAGATGTGACCATCTGAGCGGAGGGATCCAGGCGGTCGAGAAGGGGCGGATGCTGCGGCATCCGCCCCTTCTTCTCTGCCTTCCCGTCACATCACTTAAGCGCTATAGTCGGCGACAGGTCGCGACGGCGCGACCGGATTCGACAACGACGCCGAAGGAGACGATCAGTCATGAGCCAGAACGTCAGGAATCACCGGTTCCGAAAGGGCATCGCCGGTCTCGGAGTGCTCGCCACCGCTGCTGCCGGCATACTCGCCGGAACCGCGGGTGCCGCCGCCGACACGACCGAGCCGGTCGACCCGCAGCTCGCCGTGTACGTCGAGGTGAACTCGAACGATTTAGCCAACGTCGCCGACTACACCCTTGCCGAGTCCGGAGACGCCGCCATCGACATGGCCATGATCTTCGCCGCCAACATCAACTACGACGGCGAGAAGGCGTACCTGCACTTCAACGAGCGGGTCACCGAGACGCTCGACGACGCCGAGACGCAGATCCGTCCGGTGCAGGAGAACGGCACCAAGGTGCTGCTCTCGGTGCTCGGCAACCATCAGGGTGCGGGATTCGCGAACTTCACCTCCTATACGCAGGCGGATGCGTTCGCCGCGCAGCTCGCCGACGCCGTGACGACCTATGGTCTCGACGGCATCGACTTCGACGACGAGTGGACCGAATACGGGGCGAACGGCACCCCGCAGCCCAACCCGCAGTCGTTCGGATGGCTGGCCACGGCGCTGCGCGACCGTCTCGGACCCGACAAGATCATCAGTCTGTATGCGATCGGTCCGAGCTACACGACGACCGACTTCACGCTGTTCGACGCGGCCGGCGTGCTCGACTACGCCTGGAACCCGTACTACCCGACCTATGACGCGCCCACCGTTCCGGGGCTGGAGGACCGCACCCGACTCGGGGCAGCGGCGATCGACCTCTCGAACACGAGCGCCGCGACGGCGGAGGACTTCGCGACCCGCACGGTCGCCGACGGCTACGGCGTCTATGTCGCCTACAACCTCACCGCGACCGATCAGTCGGCCTATCTCTCGGGCATCACCGAGGCGCTGAAGGGCGAGGCGACGGAGTACCGGGCGGGGCCTCGCGACACCACCCCGCCGACCGTCACGATCAAGGACGGCGCGCGATTCACCAAGGTCGAGGCCGATGGCAGCTACCAGCGCGTGAGCTACAAGCTCTTCGACGAAGGCAAGATCGACCGGCTCTCCGTGAACGGGGTCGTCAAGGACCTCGCGGACAACGCGTGGAGCGACCTGAACTTCGTGAAGCCCGGTGTCTTCGGTGCGGTCATGGGGGAGAACACGCTGCAGGTGGTCGACGTCGCCGGCAACGTCACCGAGCTCTCGTTCGTCCTGTCGAAGTGACGACCCGCGCTCGAGGCCATCACCCGAGGTCGAAGACCTCGATCTGACGGATCGTGACCTCGGCATCCGCTCGCACGCGGATCGCCGGGGTCACGACGCGCGACACCAGCTCGAACGGGGTCGTGCGATCGGCCGGGAGCTCCGCGTCGTAGGCGGTCGGAGCCGCCGCCCAGCATCCGTCCGCGTCGAGGATCTCCCATCGCAGCCGAGACGACGGGGCGCCGGTGGCCATCGTCACTGTGAGATCGGAGACCGCGCGCGGCTCGGCGAAACGCCATCCTGCCCATTCGCCGGCCGCCAGGACGACGCCGCTCGAACCGCTCGGGTCGCTCCGGTCGCTCGGGTCGCCGTCGTCGAACAGGCGGTCCGCATCGATGACGGATGCCGACGCGATGACGTCTCCTGTGTCTGCCGTGAGATCGCGGCACCAGGGTGCGATCTCATCCGTCATCCGATCACCCGTCTCGAGAGCATCCGCGGGCTCGGTTCCGAAGACCAGTTCGAGCTCGACGTCCCCGACGAGGGCGTCCCCGGCGAGGGCGTCGACGGGAAGTTCGGCCCTGGGCAGGTCGACCCCGTCGAGCCGGGCACGCTGCAGCACGTGCGCTCCCGGCTCTCGGCGATGAGAGCGGATGCGCAGCGAGCGGCCGTCCGCGCGATCGACGCGGATGTCGTCGAAGAGGGGCGAGCCGATCCTCAGCACGCCGGACGCGAGCTCGAGCGGGTAGAGACCGAGCGCGGCCCACAGCCACCAGGCGCTCATCTCGCCGTTGTCCTCGTCGCCGGGGAAGCCCTGTCCGATGTGGGCGCCTGCGAAGAGACGCCCGGCCAGCTCGTGCACGATCGCGCCGGCTCGCCACGGCCGGTCGCTGAACGCGTACATGAAGGGGATGTGATGGGCGGGCTGATTCGAGATCGCGCACATGCCCGAGCGCAGGGCCCGCGCCTCGCGCTGCTCGTGGATGACGGTGCCGTACGCCCCGCCGAATCGCTCGTCGGCGGTCTCCGGCTCGGCGAAGAGCGCGTCGAGGTGCTGTCCGAAGGCCCCACGTCCGCCGTGCAGCGCGGCGAGGCCGGCGCCGTCGTGCACGGCGCCCACCGACATGCCCCAGGCGTTCGTCTCGACGTTGTCGCCTCCCCAGGTGCGCGGGTCGAACTCGGGGGCGAGGTCGCCGTCGGCATCCCTGCCGCGGAGGAACCCGGATTCCGAGTCGAAGAGTGTGCGATACGACCGCGCTCGGTTGGCGAAATAGCGGGCGAACGAGCGGTAGCGAGGGGCATCGCGGTCGGAGCCGGGAGCGGCTGCGCGTTCGGCTTCGAGGGCCAGCTGCTCGGCAAACCGGCCCAGCGCCGCGTCGCTCACCGCGTTCTCGACGGTCCAGCTCATGCCCTCCGGCACCTCGGACGAGATGTAGCCGGTGAAGCGTCCGCGTGCGATGCCCTTGCGGCCGCGTCGCGCATCGGGCCCGGGTTCGCAGGCGTTGCGCCATCCGCTCTCGAACGCCTCCGCCCGGTCGAACGCCACGCCCCACCGGGCGGCATCGGCGAAGATCTGGTCGCTGGAGGTGCCGACCATGCTGTCGACATATCCGGGCGCGCTCCACCGCGCCATCCACCCTCCGCGACGGTACTGCTCGAGCTGGCCGTCGAGCAGTCTGCCGGTCAGCGAGGGATCGAGCAGCGCGAGCGCCGGCCACTCGGTGCGATAGGTGTCCCAATAGCCGTTGTTCACGATGAGCTCGCCGTCGACGATCGGCGCGCTCGTCTCACTCTCCCCGAACGGCGTGCGTGGGGCGAACACGTCGGCGAAGCGATGCCGCGGCGCCTCTGCCGTGCCGGCATTCTCGGCGGCGGAGTTCGGATACAGATGCATCCGATGCAATGCGGCGGCTATCCGGTTTCGATTCTCCTCGTCGGCCAATCGGCGATACGGGGTCTCGGATGCGTCGAGCGGCGGGATCGTCACGCGGCCCAGCACCCGGTTCCAGGAGGCTGCGGCTTCCGCTCGCAACTCGTCATATGCGATGCCCGGAGGACACTCGATCTCGAGACTGCGCCTGGCCTGCTCCACCGACAGGAACGACACGGCCACGCGCACCTCGAGCGACCCGTCGCCGGCGACGTAGCCCGCGACCCGCGCCCGTCCGTCGTCGTCGAGGGCGCCGTGCAGACTCGTCGCAGGGTCGCCCTCGCCATGCAGCACGGCGCCCGCGAAGTAGCAGCGGGGGGAGTTGCCCCAGTCCTCGGATCCCTCGGGCGTCCACCCCTCGAAGCCACCGCCGTCGGTCCAGTGCAGTTCGCCGTCATCGGTGGGCTGATCGATCACGAAGCCGACGATCGCGTCAGTGTCTGCGCCATGCACGCGGAAGGCGGCGGTGTGCGACGTCGCGGTCATCTCCACGCGCAGACCATCACCGAGATCGGCGGCGTACTCGTGGGGGCGTGCTCGCTCGGTGCCCGGGGCGATCCACCGGCGGCGCGCGGCGCGCTCGGAGGCCGGATGCCCGTCGAACGGCATGAGCTGGAGCACCGAGCGGTCGCCGATCCACGGACTCGGCTGGTGCGAGAACTGCAGGGCCTCGAGGCGTCGCCCGGGTGGATCGTCGTGGATGCTCGGCCGATACGGCCAGCGCGTGTCCGAGGCATCGGTCGCCGCGGTGACGAAGGTGAAGCCGTGCGGCACGGCGACGGCGGGGATGGTGTTGCCCCGCGAGAAGCGCGGGCCCGAGTGGCTGCCGCGACGAGTGTCCACTCGCTCGACCGGTGGCGGGTCGGCGACGGCATGCTGCTGCTCGACCTGCTCCTCGACCAGGACCTGCACGAATCCCGTGACGCGCGGCGGCAGTCCGCTCATCCCCGCCAGCGATCCGCTGCCGAGCACCAGCTCGACGGTGGCGGAGGTGCGCGGGGCCGAGCCGGAGAGCATCGGCGCCAGCGACACGGTGTCGGCGTTCCACTGCTCGGGCATGCTCCAGCGCGCCGCGAACTGGGCATCGGCGGTCATGGCGAAGTCGTACCGGTCACGCACGGCGGCTGTCTCGCCGAGCCGCGCGCCGTCTCCGCGGACATCGACGGTCACCGCGAGGGCGGCATGCGGAGCCAGGGTCGCCGCGTCGCCGTCTGCGTAGAACGCCCAGTGCAGCAGAGTGTCTGGGCTGATCGCGACGTCCGCGAGTCCGGGAACATCGATCCGCTGTTCGCCCGCTGACGGATCGAACGAGTAGGCGAACACCTCACCGCGGAGCACGCCGGCGTGAGGGCGGGACGACGGAGGATCGGCGGGTCCGTCGGCGGGCGTGAGCTGGGCGTCGCTCACCCCTTGACCGCGCCCTCCTGCACGCCCTTGAAGAAGAACCGCTGCGTGAACGAGAACATGATGACGATCGGCACGAGGGCGATCATGGTGCCCGCCGCGATCAGGCGCGGGTCGACCGAGAAGCTGCTGTTGAGGTAGGCCATGCCGACGGTGAGCGTGTACTTCGACGGATCGGAGAGCACGATGAGGGGCCAGAGGTAGTCGTCCCAGGCGCCGATGAAGGCGAAGATCGCGACCACCGAGACCATGCCGCGGATGTTCGGCCACACGATGTGACGGATGCGCTGCCAGGTCGTCGCTCCGTCGACCGTCGCGGCGTCCAGCACGTCCTTCGGGATCATGCGGCAGGCGGTGGCCACGAGCAGCACGTTCATCGCGCTGATGGCGCCGGGTAGGAACACGCCCCACAGGGTGTCGGCGAGGCCGAGCGAGCGGATGGTGAGGAAGTTGCTCGTCACCGTGACCTCGCCGGGGAAGAGCAGGGTCGAGAGCAGGATGGCCATGACGATCCACTTGCCGCGGAACCGCATGCATCCGAGGGCGTAGCCGGCGAAGGTCGCGAGCACCACGTTGCTGACGACGGTACCCACCGAGACGAGCAGCGAGTGCCAGGCGTAGAGGTACACCGGCACGATCTCGGCGACCGTGGCGTAGTTCTGCAGCGTCGGCTCGCGGGGGATCAGGTTGGGCGGGAACGAGTAGATGTTCTCCTGCGGACCCTTGAACGACGTCGAGAGCTGCCAGAGGAACGGGCCGATGACGAGCACCAGCACGAGCAGCAGCAGCGCATAGCGGCCGATGAGCCCGCCGAGCGTCGGCTTGCTGAAGTCGCCGGAACCGCGGCGGCGGAAGATGGGTTCGCGCGTGGTCGCAGCCGGCTGATCGTCAGGGCGACGGTCGTCGTCGATGCGGGGCGGAGTGAGGGTGCTCATGCGGAGACCTTCGCCTTCTTCTCGCGATTCATGAAGGCGATCGCGGCCAGCGGGATGAGGGTGAGGAGGAACAGCGCGACGCTGATCGCCGAGGCGTAGCCGATGTTGCCGTTCAGGCCGGAGCCGACCTGGCGGATCAGCATGACCAGCGACATGTCGTATCCACCGGGACCTCCGGTGCTCTTGGAGAGCACGTCGAGCTCGGCGAACACTCTCATCGCCGAGACGGCGATGAGCACCGCGATGAGGAGCATCGCTCCGCGCACCGACGGGATCGTCACCGACAGGAAGCGACGGAACGAGCCGGCGCCGTCGAGCATGGCCGCCTCGTGCAGCTCCTTGCCGACATTGCCGAGCGCGGCGAGGTACACGACCATGTAGTAGCCCAGACCCTTCCACACCGTGAGCAGGATCGCGCAGCCGAGCAGCAGCCACCGGTCGACGAGGAACGCCATGGGCTTGTCGACGAGGCCGAGGAACTCGAGCGTCTGGTTGATGATGCCGCGGCTGTCGAACAGCCAGGTCCAGATCAGGGCGACGACGACGACCGAGGCGATGACGGGGAAGTAGAAGGTGGTGCGGAAGAACGCGATGCCCGGCAGCTTCTTCTGCGCGAGCAGGGCGAGCAGCAGGGGAAGGATCGTGAGCAACGGCACGCAGACGACCACGTAGATGATGCACGTGGTGAGGGCGTTCCAGAACATCTCGTCGCCGAACATCCGCTCGTAGTTCGCGGCGCCGACGAACTCGGGGGTCCGCAGGGGACGTGCGTCCGTGAAGCTCAGGAAGACGGTGTTGAGGAACGGCCAGAGCGCGAACACCAGCACCCAGACGACGGCGGGGCCGAGGAGCAGCCAGGGTGTGAACCACCGGTGCGATCGCATGGTCGTCCTCCGGCTCCGGATGCTGGTGTGCGCGCTCATGGCTTACTGGTCCACGCGGTTCGCGTTGGCGTACTCGACGATCTTGTCGAGCTGCTCCTGCGCGTCGGCCTCGCCGTTGACGGCGAGCGCGATCTGCTGGGTCATGTACGTCGCCATGTCGGAGGTCCACTGGAACGGGATCGCCTTGGCGTCTTCCATGGCCGTGAACACGGTGTCGATCGCGGAGAGCTGCTTCTCGTCGGTGATCGACGAGGAGATGTTCTCGACGACGGCGTCGCCGCCGGCGGAGGTGCCGGGTGCGGTGCCGACCGCGAGCGATGAGAACGCGACCTGGTTCTCCTCGTTCGTCGCGAACTCGGCGAACGCGAGGGCGGCCTCCTTGTTGTCGGAGTCGGCCGAGACGTTCAGTCCCTGCACGTAGAGCGGCGGGATGCCCAGTCGCTGCGTGGCGACCGTGTTCTCGAGCAGGGCGGGCGCGTCCTTCGCGAGGTCGGTCGTGAAACCAGTGCCACCGGTCGTGAAGGCCACCTTCTCCTGGATGTACGCCTCGGCGTTTCCGCCGTAGTCGCCGGTCAGCGCCTCGGCCGGCATGGCTCCGGCCGCGTACGCGTCGGCGTACTTCTCGATGATGGCCGCGGCCTCGTCGGTGTTGAAGTCGAACTCGCCGTCGTCGTTGATGACCTCCATGCCGGCCGACGTGAACGTGTCGAGTGCCGGGATCGATGACAGCAGCTGGACCTTGCCGCCGGACTCGGTCGCGACGTCCTTCGCGAGGGTGAGCAGCTCGTCGACCGTCGTCGGGAGGTTCTCCTCGGTGACGCCGTAGGGGGCGAGCTGAGCGAGGTTCCACCATGATGCGTCGCTGGACAGGTACCAGGGCAGACCGTACGTGCCCTCGACACCCGGGTACTGGCTGTAGGCGTCCCATGCGCCGGTGTTGTATGCCGACTTCAGGTCGGGGTCGGCCGTCTCGAGGTCGACGAGCTTGCCGGCGGCGACGAGCGGGTAGGCGATGTCCGGCGGCAGGTTCAGCACGTCGGGCAGCGTGTCGGCGTTCGCCTGGCTCAGGATCTTCTCCTGGTAGCCGTCGCCCGGCTGGTCGAGCCACTCGACCGTGACCTCCGGGTGCTCCTTCTCGAACGCGTCGATCAGGTCTTCGAAGTAGGGCGTGAACTTCTCGTTCTTCAGCGACCAGGTCTGGAACTGGATCGTCCCGCTCAGCTCGCCGGAGGTGTCGATCGGTCCGTCGGCATCGGATGTGGCACCGCCTCCGGTGCAGCCGGCGAGCGCCATGGCGCCGATCGTGAATGTTGCCAGAGCGACAATGCGTGCGGGAACTTTCATCGTGCTTCTTCCTCGAGGCGGGCGATTGGCGGTGTCCGTCCAACGGACTACAACGCTTTAGCAGATGAAACCATCCGATCCCGTCGCTGTCAAGGTCTCGAGGCTTCGTGCATCGGCGGGCCGCGGTATTCCGGGTAGCGGTCTGTTGCTCAAGCGTTATAGTGGTGCGACCACGTCCTCGTCGGAGGGCTCTGTCGGAAAGGTCCGGACACATGACGCAGCGCCGCGCTCTCGATGCTCGCCTGAGATTCGGGGCGAACTACACGCCGTCGAAGGACTGGATGCACTCCTGGCTCGACTTCACCCCCGACGATGTGCGCAGGGACTTCGCGGCGCTCGCCGAGCTCGGTCTCGATCACGTCCGGGTCTTCCCGTTGTGGACGGTGCTGCAGCCGAACCGTACTCTGATCCGCCCGAAGGCGATCGACGACGTCCGCTCGATGGTCGACATCGGCGCCGAGTTCGGGCTCGACGTCAGCGTCGACGTGATCCAGGGGCACCTGTCGAGCTTCGACTTCGTCCCGTCATGGTTGTACACCTGGCACGACCGCAACATGTTCACCGATCCGAAGGCCCTCAGCGGGCAGGTCGACCTCGTTCAGACGCTGGCCGGTGCGCTACGCGATGCGCCGAACTTCCTCGGCCTGACGCTCGGCAACGAGACGAACCAGTTCTCGGCGCACACGCACCCGTCCCCGTGGCCCGTGACGATCGACGAGGCAGGGCACTGGATCGAGTCGCTGCTCTCCGCGGCCGAGGGCGCGGCCCCCGGCCTCTCGCACGTGCACAGCGAGTACGACGCGGTCTGGTACATGGACGGGCACGGCTTCACGCCCGCGCACGCGTCTCGGCTGGGTGAGATGACCACCATCCACTCCTGGATCTTCAACGGCACGGCTCAGCGCTACGGCGGCCGTTCGGTCGCCTCCGACCGCCACGCCGAGTACCTCATCGAGCTCTCGCGCGCCTTCGCGACGGATCGGGATCGACCGGTCTGGCTGCAGGAGGTCGGCGCTCCGTCGAACTGCCTCGACGAGCGCGAGATGCCCGGATTCCTCGAGGCGACCCTGCGATCCGCGGTGCGCACCGAGAACCTCTGGGGCGTGACCTGGTGGTGCTCGCACGATGTGAGCCGGGAGCTCGGCGACTTCCCCGAACTGGAGTACTCGCTGGGCCTGGTCGATCAGAGCGGTGCGGCCAAGCCGATCGGCCGCCGGTTCGCCGAACTGATCCCCGAACTGCGCGAACGGGCGGCCACGCCGGAGCGGGAGACGGCCATCGTCGTCGACGTCGACGAGCGCGAGGTGCCGGTGAGCCGGGCGGCGCTGAGCCCGGGCGGTGCCGTGTTCCAGGCGTGGGTGGATGCCTGCGAGCGCGGGCTCGACCCCGCCTTCGTGACGTCTCAGACGGTGCGCGACGACGCGGCGCTCGCCGCGCGCGGCATCCGTCACCTCATCCGTCCTGATCTGTCGACGAGCGGTGTCGACCCCTACGGCTCCGTCAACACCGTCGTCAGCGGCTGAGCGCGACGCCGTAGCGGCCGAAGGGCTCCGTCAGGACGCGGCCGTCGGCGGGGCGGTGCTCTCGCGGGCGGTGAGCGTCGGCGTCGGGCCCTGCGCGCTCGGGAGGTTGGTCCCGGCGACGATCTGCTGCAGCAGCAGTGTCGCGGCCTGCTCGCCGAGCTCGAACGTGTCGCGGGTCATCGCGGTGATCGACGGATTGATCAGGCCGGCGATGACGGAGTCGTCGAAGGAGGCGATCGACACGTCGCGGGGCACCGCGCGGCCCATCTCCTGAGCGACGCGGAGGCCGGCGACGGCCATCACATCGTTGTCGTACACGATCGCCGTCGGGCGGGGCCTCGCGGAGAGCAGCGATCGCGTGACCGCGGATGCGCGTGCGGGGGAGAAGTCCGTCGTGATCACTTCGCTCGAGACGCCGTCCGCAGCCATGCGATCGAGCACCTCGGCACGCAGCCGGGTGTGCTCGAGCTCGGCGGGACCCGCCACGTAGGCGATGCGGGTGTGTCCGAGCGCGGCGAGGTACGAGAAGAGGGTCTCGGCCACCTCGTCGTCGGCGATCCAGACGCTCGGCACCGCTCCGTCGGGTGAGGGCTTGGAGCCGATCAACACGGCGCGGGCGTCGAGGGCTGCGATCCGGTCGCTGCGCGGGTCGTCGTCGCGGGGGTCGATGAGGATGATGCCGTCGACCTGGTTCGACGAGCGCCACTGCCGATGCACCTCCATCTCCTCGGCGATGTCGGTGACCAGCCGCAGCTGCAGGCTGACCTTGCTCTCCGACAGTCGGGATTCGATGCCCGCGATGAGGTCGGTGAAGAAGGCCTCGGAGCCCAGCGAACGGGCGGGGCGTGCGAGCGCGAAGCCGACCGTGTTGGCACGGGCTCCCACGAGGGCGCGTGCCGCCGAGCTCGGCTGCCAGTGGTTCTCCTCGACGATCGCGAGGATCCGCTGGCGCGTCTCGTCGCTCACCCCCGGGCGTCCGTTGAGCGCGAACGAGACTGCTCCGGGCGAGACTCCGGCCATGCGCGCGATGTCCGCGATGGTGACGCGTTTGGCCGAGGTCATGGGCCTCACACTACTTGATCGGTTTAGCCGCTCGGTAGCCGCACGACAGGGGTCTGACACGCTCGATGCGAGATTTACTAGATCGCTTTAGTAAATCCGATAGCATTGTCGGCACCTGCCCGAGAATCGGGCTCCAGTCGCGCACACCGCCTATGCACCACTCACCGTCGAGCCCGGAGAACCAGATACATGCATGACGACACCTCGCTCACCGTCGGCCGCGTCAAGAGGGTGCTCGACGAGCGCATCCGCCCGGCCGTCCACTCGGCCGCCGTCCCCCTCACCGTCGAGGTCAACCAGATCCCCGGCGAGCCGATCAGTCCCGCCGACGGGCTCGCACTGGACTTCGCCCCGGCATCCGTGCCGAGCATGTGGGGTCCTGCCTGGTCGACGACCTGGTTCAAGATCACCGGCGCAGTGCCCGCCGACTGGGCGGGCCGTCGGGTCGAGGCCGTCATCGACCTCGGGTTCGACATCAACATGCCCGGCTTCCAGTGCGAGGCGCTCGTCTACCGGCCGGACGGAACACCGGTGAAGAGCATCAACCCACGCAATCAGTGGCTGCCGATCACCGAGACCGCGCACGGCGACGAGCCGGTCGAGCTCTACCTCGAGGCGGCCGCCAACCCGGTTCTGCTCGACTACCACCCCTTCCTGCCGACGCAGGAGGGCGACATCCGCACGTCCTCCCGCGAACCGCTCTATCGCACCCGCCGCATCGACCTCGCCGTCTTCGAGCAGGAGGTGTTCGAGCTGTCCCTCGACCTCGAGGTCCTGTTCGAGCTCCAGGCCGAGCTGCCGGCGACCTCGCCGCGACGGATGCAGATCCTGCAGGCGATGGACGACGCCCTCGACGTGCTCGACCTGCAGCACATCGTCGAGACCGCTGCCGATGCCCGAGCTCGACTGGCGCCGGCGCTCGCGGCGCCCGCCGAGGCCAGCGCCCACCGCATCTCGGCGATCGGACATGCGCACATCGACTCGGCCTGGCTGTGGCCGGTGCGCGAGACGATCCGCAAGGTCGCCCGCACCACGTCGTCGATGGCGACGCTGATCGACGAGCAGCCCGATTTCCTGTACGGGATGTCGAGCGCGCAGCAGTACGCGTGGCTCAAGGAGCACCGGCCCGAGGTCTACTCCCGGGTCAAGGCCGCGGTCGCGGACGGGCGATTCCTGCCGCTCGGCGGCATGTGGGTCGAATCCGACACCGTGATGCCGTCCGGCGAGTCGCTCGTGCGCCAGTTCTCGTTCGGTCAGCGGTTCTTCGAACGCGAGTTCGGCATCCGCTCGAAGGGCGTCTGGCTGCCGGACAGCTTCGGATACTCGCCCGCGCTGCCGCAGCTCATGCGCCGGGCCGGGTTCGAGTGGTTCTTCACGCAGAAGATCTCGTGGAATCAGCAGAACGTGTTCCCGCACCACAGCTTCCTCTGGGAGGGCATCGACGGCTCGCAGGTGTTCACGCACTTCCCGTCGATGGACACGTACAACTCGCAGCTGAGTGGCATGGAAGTCGCCAAGGCATCTCGTCAGTTCAAGGAGAACCGCGTGACGTCGCGGTCGATCGCACCGGTGGGCTGGGGCGACGGGGGCGGTGGCACCACGCGCGAGATGACCGGCAAGGCGAAGCGCCTCGAGAACCTCGAAGGCAGCGCGCGGGTCGTCTGGGAGCACCCGGACACCTTCTTCGAGGCGGCCAGGGCCGAGCTGCCGAACCCGGCCGTGTGGGTCGGCGAGCTCTATCTCGAACTCCACCGCGGAACGCTCACCAGCCAGCACGCCACCAAGGCGCTGCACCGGTGGTGCGAGCACGCACTCGTCGAGGCGGAGCTGTGGGCGGCGACGGATGCCGTGCGCACCGGCGCCGCATATCCCCAGGCCGAATTCGACCGCCTGTGGGAGACGGTGCTGCTGCACGAGTTCCACGACATCCTGCCCGGCACCTCGATCGCCTGGGTGCATCGTGAGGCCGTCGAGGTCCTCTCGCGCGTGCTCGCCGATGCGCAGGCGCTCGCCGACGCCGCGCGCCGCTCCCTCGCGGGAGAAGGCGAGCGCGAGCTGCGGTTCGTGCCGACCTCGGTCGGCGGCGGTCGTGCCCTCGGCGCCGGCTTCGTCGAGGCGCCGGCCCCGGCATCCGTCCTGCTCGCAGGAGAAGACGGCGGCTGGCGACTCGAGAACGAGCTGGTCTCCGTGCTGATCTCCGCCGAGGGACTCGTCGTCTCGGCGGTGGACAAGGCGTCGGGCCGAGAGGCGGTGGCCGAGGGGCGGGCGGCGAACCTGTTCCAGCTGCACCAGGACTTCCCGAACATGTGGGACGCCTGGGACATCGATCGCTACTACCGCAACAGCGTCGACGACCTCACCGCGGTCGCGTCGATCTCGGCATCCGTCGTCGACGGGGTCGCGACCGTCATCGTGACCCGTGCGTTCTCGGAGTCGACGATCGAGCAGACCATCACGCTCGCGCCGGGCGAGCGCACCGTGCTGTTGCGCAACGACGTGGACTGGCACGAGACCGAGAAGCTGCTCAAGCTCGCGTTCCCGCTCGACATCCAGGCCACACACACCGAGGCCGAGACGCAGTTCGGCTACCAGTCGCGGGTGACGCACACGAACACCAGCTGGGAGGCTGCGAAGTTCGAGACCTCGATGCACCGTTTCGTGCTGGTGCGCGAGCAGGACTTCGGCGTAGCGCTCGTGAACGACTCGATCTACGGGTACGACACCTCGCGCGAGGTCTCGGACGACGCGGTCGCGACCACCGTGCGGCTCTCGCTGCTGCGCGCACCGCGGTTCCCCGATCCCGACACCGATCACGGGCACCACGAGATCACGATCGGCTTCGTGATCGGAGCCGATGCGGCGATCGCGACGACCGAGGGCATCCGACTCAACACCGCGCCGACGGTCGTGCACGGCGAGCGCGAAGTCGCACCTCTCGTGTCCGTCGACGGCGACGGCATCGTGGTGTCGGGCGTGAAGCTCGCGGATGACGGCTCCGGTGACGTCATCGTCCGTCTCTACGAGGCGCTCGGTCGCCGCGCCGTCGGTTCGCTGGTCGCCGACTTCGAGCACAGGGAGATCCGTGAGGTCTCGCTGATCGAGGATGCGATCGACGACCCGCGCGTCGGCGGAGAGCTGCGCCTGCGGCCGTTCGAGGTGCGGACGCTGCGCATCGTGCGCTGAGGCAGTCGGGAGGATGTCCTCCAACCGGCGTCCTCCGCGGAAGAACCCATGGCGGGCGGGGATCCCCGAGCGGATACTCGGTTACACGAGTGGCCGATGGGGAGCCCCGACCGAAGGAGTACGACATGGATCAGTACCTGTGGGTTCTGAAGGACAAGGAGCGCGACCTCATCCGCGAGCTCGAGCCTGAGCGACTGGCGGAACTCGACGAGGACGGCCTGCTCGCCCTGCACAAACGGGTCAGGCGGGCCCGCAACAAGCACACGACGAACTATCGACGCGGTGCGGCGGAGCGCGTCGAGCAGGCGGGCGGTCGAGGTGCCGCAGCCGCCGGGTCGGACAAGGCCCGCGGCCGGGCCTATGTGTTCGAGGAGGCGCTCTCGATCATCAGCGCAGAACTCGCTCGCGTGGCTCATGAACAGGCGGAGGAGCTCAAGGACGAGAGCCTGGCCCGCGCCCGTGAGGGCAGATGGAGCGGACCGGGCTCCGAGGCGCCCTTCGATGAGGGCGCAGGAGCGGGACGGATGCGGGAGCATCAGCAGACCACCGGTGGTGTGAAGCGAGACGCCTCGAGTCGCGCCCAGGGTGCGCGTCGACAGGCGAAGCGCGACTCGCGCTGAACGCCACCCGAGGGGCGGCGAGCGGATGCGGCCATTGTGGCGGCCGCCTCACGGGAGGACGATGGGCGGATGGCGACCGTCGATGATGTCCGTGAGATCGCTCTCGCGCTCCCCGGTGTGAGCGAGCGTGTGGGCGGACACACCGGCGAGCCCTCCTGGCGCCTGGCGAGCGGTCAGATCGCCTGGGTGCGCGGGCCGAGCAAGGTCGATCTGCGGCAGCTCGCCGACCTCGGGCTCGACTGGCCGGAGGGACCGGTGCTGGGCGTGCGAGTCGGCAGCCTCGATGAGAAGTCGGCATTGCTCGCCGCAGAGCCCGAAGGGCTGTTCTCCATTCCGCACTTCGACGGGTACCCCGGTGTGCTGGTGCAGCTCGATGCGATCGAGCGCGACCGGCTGGCGGAGATCATCGCGGACGCCTGGCTGGTGCGGGCTCCGGTGCTCGTCGCGAAGCAGTGGCTCGCGGACCGCGGGTTGGACTGACCACTCCGCGATCAGGCCTCGTTCAGGCCGCGACGAGGAACGGGCGGGCGGCGTCGAGGAACGCGCGCGGGTCGTCGGCCCACAGGCGGATGCGGTCGACCTGATGAGTTCCGCCCTTCGGCGCGAGGCCCGGGAGCCGGATCGCGACGGGGCGTTCGAGTTCGATCTCGATGTTGGTCTCGTCCTGCATCCGCTCGGCGTACTCCGGACCGATGACCCGCGGCTGCTTGGGCTCATCGACGCGACGACTGATCGCGATCGATGCGATGTCGGCCCAGCCGATCGGCACGTCCAGCTCGAGTCCGCTGCGCACCCGGACGCCGTCGGGCCCCACGGCGTGCGGGCGCATGAGCATCGCGCACAGCAGACCGACCATCCAGGTGACGCCCCAGATCCCGAGCACCAGCAGAGTGATCCGCACGACGGGCCACTGATGCACGATCAGGTCGAGGATCGGGATCTCGACAGCGGAGAGGCCGATGAAGATGAACAGCACGGTGAGCACGGGACGGTGATAGCCGATCCCCGTGCCGCCCTTCGGGACTGCGGGACGGCGGGCGATCGCACGCGCGATGCTCGAGTAGACGCGAAGCTCGGCGACCCATGCGCGATGGAGGAAGGCGAGGATGCGCGCGATCGGGGTCGGGCTCGGAGCGGTCGTCTGCAGATGCTCGGTCATGGCGTGCCCTCCGGTGTCGGTGTCGGTGTCGGTGTCGGTGCCGGTGCCGGTGCCGGTGCCGGTGTCGGCACCGGTGTGGGTACGGGTGCGGGTGCGGGTGTGGGTGCGGGTGCGGGTGCGCTCGCCGCGGAGGTGACGAGGTTCTCGAGATGCGTGGCGACCGCTGTCAGGCCACGCTCGACCGCGGCGCGGTCGTCGGGGGCGATCGCGTTCAGCAGCGTCTCATTGAGCTGCGCGTGCTCCTCCTGCATCTGCGACATCGTCTCGAGGGCGGTCGAGGTGAGCGCGACCAGCACGGCGCGGCGGTCGGAGGGATGGGGGGTGCGACGGACGTGACCTGAGCCCTCGAGTGCGTCCACGAGAGCGGTGATGTTGCGAGGTGTCACCCCGCAGAGGGTGGCGAGGGTCTGCTGCGTCGACGGACCGGTGTGCTGCAGGACCCACAGGAGGTGCACACGGGTCGGTGTGAGATCCGTGCCGGCGAACGCGCGGGCCATGTCCTTCTGGAACAGGTCGGCGATCTGAAGGAGGCGGTCGACGAAGAGGGGTTCCATGTGGTTACCCTATTACATTGTTACCTCTGTTCACAATAGGCGTCGCCTGATGGCATGCACCCTGCTCTGTGCCATTCTGGGAGATCAGAATACGTACCTGATCTGGGGTAATTCTTGGTGGTTTCGGGTCTCGAATGTCGGTGGCCCCGGGTTGACTGGGGGTATGAACAGCACTGCGGAGCTTCTGGATCGGGTCATCGCCGACCTCGACACGGTGCTGTCCGATGACGCGCTGGCGGGGTTGTCGGATGCGGATCGGGTGACTGTTCTGCAGGGTGCGGGGGCTGTCTTCCGCCGCGCGGAGGCCGTGATTGTCGAGACGATCGCGACGGGCGACGCCGCCGACTTTCCGCATTCGGCGGGGTGTCGGGGCCTGAATGAGCTGTTGCAGCGGGCGGTGTCGGTGGATGTGCGGGGCGCGTCCCGGGTCGGCAGGGTCGTCGATCTGGTGCGGCGTCCGGTGAGTCTGGCGGGGGAGAGGATGCCGGCGCGGTGGTCGGAGTTGCGTCTCGCGTTGCTGGATGGGGTGGTCGGTGTGGCCGGGTTTCTTGCGGCGACGGGGCCGATCGAGAAGGTGTGGGATCGGCTGACGGTCGATCAGCGGTTGGCGGCGGATGTCGCGTTGGCGGGGTGTGCTCGCGGCCACGGCGTCGTGGTCGACGCTGATGGGGAGGGCCTGGAGGCTGATGAGCCGGGTCCGGCGCCGACCCCGCAGGACTTGAAAGCTCTTGCCGAGGATCTCGCGTCGATGTTCGACCCCGATGGGGAAGAACCCAAGGATGAGGACTCCCGGCGCCGGCGGGGCATCACGATCGGTCGTCTCACGGACGGCGTGCACGCGATCCGCGGGTATCTGACCCCGGAGGTCGCGGCGCAGTTGCAGCTGATCCTGGACGCGATCCTCAACCCCAAAGGTGGCGGCGCGCCCATGCCCGGAGTGCACTTCGCCCCGAGCGAGGGCGCCGACACCCACGCTGGAGCGGGTGCGGGTGCTGGTGCTGGTGCAGACGGTGACGATAGGGATCCGTTCAACTCGGATCCGCGGTGTGTGCTCGATGACCGCACCGCGTCGCAGAAGCGTCACGACGCTCTCGCGATGGTGTTCGGGATCGCCGCGCGACACAGCGACATGCCCACCCTCGGTGGAGCGGCGCCGGTCCTCGTCGTGAACGTCGACGCGAGGGATCTCGTGGGCGGAATGGGCGGAATGGGCGGAAAGGGCGGAATGGGCGGAGCGGGCGGAAACGGTGGGTGGGCGACGATCGCCGGATCCGGTGCCCACGTCCCGGTCTCCGTCGCCGCGCACGTCGGATGCACGGGGACGATTCAACGGGTGCTGGTGGATGAGGGCAGGATCATCGGGATCACGACCACAGACCGGGTGTTCACGGTGCATCAGCGGCGGGCGATCATCGCCCGCGACAAGGAGTGCCTCATTCCCGGGTGCCACGTTCCGGCATCCTGGTGCGAGATCCACCATGTCGTCGAGCATGCCAGGGGTGGTCCGACGCATACCGATAACGGGGTGCCGTTGTGCTGGTGGCACCACCGATCCCTCGGGACCTCGGGGTGGGAGATCCGCATGGACGACGGGGTCCCGCAGGTACGAGGACCGGGATGGTGGGATCCCGACGAACGATGGCGCACACCGAGGCTCAGCGTCCTGCGGAACGTGCACGTTCGAGCTGCCCCTATGCGGGTCTGACCTGACGGCGTTGACCGGAGAAGAACAGCCGAATATGGCACCTTCGCCCGCATCCACGACCCGGGAAGGTCCCGCGATCGAACTCTGGCAACCGCCGCTCGGGCGGGAGAATCGAGCTCAGGCGGGTCCGAGGCGGAGCACCTCGGGAGATTCGCCGCCCGTGACCTCATCGGCGACCCGGATGCTGCGCGCGAGGTCATCGAGCGCACCGTCGAGCGTGCCGAAGCGTTCGCGGTCGCTGCACATCGCGGTCAACGTCACCAGGTGCGTGCCGGTGTCCCAGGTGTAGGTGACGAACGGCGGAGATGCAGGGGACGGCGGCATCGCCACGACGAGCTTCTCTCCCGTGCCCAGCCAGCGGCTCGAGAAGGACTGGGTGTCGTCGTAGTCCATCGGCATCGAGGCGCGGGCGATCCGGACTTCGGGAGTCAGCGCCTGCGCGGTCGCCATCGCCACGACCAGCTCAGGGTCCGCCTTCCAGGTCCAGACGAGCACGCGCCCGTCCGCCCGGCGCATCAGCATCGGCGCCGCCTGGCTCATCGCCCAGGCGCCGAGCCGCGAACCCGGACGCTGCGTGGCGCCGATCGCCGAGTTCACCTGCCCCAACAGCATCCGGATCGCCGCCTTGCGGTGCCGGCGCCCCCTCCATCCGAGCGAATCCGTCACGGGGATCCACAGTTGCGGGTCGGCGTCGGCAGTCAGTCGCATGCCTCCACGGTAGGGGGTGAGGCTGAGGGATGCCGGTATGCCTCAGCAGCTCGAACAAGCCCCTCGGGTAGAGTGGCGAGCGCCCGATCGGGCTCCCCTGGCCGCCGTACCGTAAGGCAGAATGTCCTCCTCTACCTCCGATCCGACGAGTGCTTCCGACGTCGCTCCCCACACGGGACCCCGTCCACTGCGCATCCTGATCGGATGCGACACCTTCGCGCCCGACATCAACGGTGCCGCGCGCTTCGCCGAGCGCCTCGCCGCCGGTCTCGTGCAGCGCGGCCACGACGTGCATGTCGTCGCCCCGAACCTGGTCTACCGCCGCACGCCCGCGCGGACGGAGGTCATCGAGGGCGAGCCGATGACTCTTCACCGACTGCCCTCGGTGCGCTGGGCTCCGCATGACTGGCTGCGCTTCGTCTGGCCGTGGCGCGTGAAGCACTACGCCCGCAAGATCATCGACGATGTGCAGCCCGACGTCGTGCACATCCAGTCGCACATCGTGATCGGTCGCGGCCTCTCGCGGATTGCTCACGAGCGGGGCATCCCGGTGATCGCGACGAACCATGTGATGGCCGAGAACATCCTCGACCACACCACGATGCCGAAGTTCATCGACGATCTCGTGCTGCGGTGGGCGTGGGGAGACGCGAAGCGCACCTTCGCACTGACCCGCGCGATCACGACGCCGACGCGTCGAGCAGCCGACTTCCTCGAGCGCACCGTCGCCGTCGAGAACGTCATTCCCGTCAGCTGCGGCATCGACCGCACCCAGTACACGCCGGTCGTCGCGCCCCGTGACGCGAATCGCATCATCTTCGTCGGCCGACTGACCGCCGAGAAGCAGGTCGAGGTCATCCTGCAGGCGATGACGAAGCTCGACCCCGCCCTGCACGCCACGTTCGACATCGTCGGGGGCGGGGATCAGCGCAAGCAGCTCGAGAATCTCTCGCACCAACTCGGCCTCGCCGACCGCGTGACGTTCCACGGACGCACCAGCGATGAGGAACTGCGGGCGCTGCTCTCGCGTGCCTCGGTCTTCACGATCGCCTCGATCGCCGAGCTGCAGTCGATCGCGACGATGGAAGCCATGGCCTCAGCGCTCCCGATCGTCGCGGCGGATGCCGTCGCACTGCCGCACCTCGTGCACGACGGCGAGAACGGCTACCTGTTCGAACCGGGCAATGCCGATGCCCTGGCGGCGCGGCTCACCGATGTGCTGACCGCGTCACCCGGGGAGTACGCCCGCATGCAGCAGGCATCTCTCGACGGCGTCGCGATCCACGACATCAACCGCACGCTCGACACCTTCGAGGCGCTGTACCGCGACGAGCCCCTGCCCGAGTGACGGCACCCGCCATGCACATCGTCTTCTTCGGCGATCAGCACCTCGACTCGCTCGGCGGGGCGCAGGTGTCGATGCGGCTGCAGCGCGAGTTCCTCGAGCGCGCAGGCCACACCGTGACCGTCGTGGCACCGAAGATGCACGGATCGCGGGCTGCAGGCGGCACCGATCCCTCGAACGTCGACCTGCCGTCGGTGCCGATCACCGTCGACCGCGAGTATTCGATGAGCTGGCCCGGACGCCGCACGGATCGCTTCCTCGATCGGGCGCTGACGCATCGACCGCCCGTGGATCTCGTGCATGTCCAGGCGGACTTCTGGGGTGCGTTCATCGGGCACCGATATGCGGCTCGACACGGTATTCCCGTCGTGCACACCATGCACAACCGCGTGGACGTGGGGATCGCCGCGGTCACCCCGCTGCATGGACCGGTGCTCTCTGCGTTGAACATCTGGCGGCGCCGGGCGCTCGCGGGGGTGGTGCCGACGATCGGCGGCAGTGACGGCTGGGCGTTCCTGCGTGGAATCGCCGGCGGCGCGTCAGCGGTGACAGCACCGTCGACCCACTTCGCCCGACGCCTCGAAGAGCATGGGGTATTCAGTCCGGTCGATGTGGTGTGGAACGGCATCGACGACGACATCCGCGACGCGACCCTCGCCGCCGCGCCCGGCGAGCGTGAACCGGGGCGCCCCCGTTTCGTCTGGCTCGGGCGCATGAGCCCCGAGAAGCGACTGCTCCCCTTCCTCGAGGCCTTCGTCGAATCGGGAGTCGATGCCGATCTCGAGATCATCGGCGGAGGCGCCCAGCGAGCCGCGGCCGAGAAGATCGTCGAGGACCTGCCGACGGTCCGATTCGCCGGCAAGCTCAGCTATCCCGACACGCTGGCGCGAATCGCCGCCGCTGACGCGCTCGTGCAGACCTCGATCGGCTTCGAGACGCAGGGGATGACGCCGTTCGAGGCGGCGACGCTCGGCACGCCGTCTGTGATCAGCGACCCCGACATCGCCGCAGAACTGGGTGGCGGTCTCTGGGCTGTCCCGGGTGCGTCAGGCACCGAGGACCAGCGACGGGCGGGTCTCGTCGAGACGCTGCGCCGCGCGGCATCCGACATCGCTGCCGGCACCGCACCTCTGCCCATGCGCGAAGTCTCGGAGTCGTTCCGTCAGTCGTCGCGCACCGCCGCGATGATCGAGGTCTACGACCGCGTGCTCGCGGCCGAGTCTCGCACTCAGAACCCGAAGTAGTAGAACAGGTTCGACACCCACGAGACGAGGGTGCCGACGACGGCGCTGCCGCCCACGCCGATCGCGATCGCCGCGAGCAGGTGAGGTGCCGGGCGCCGAAGCGCGATGAGTCCCAGCACCAGACCGGCACCCGCGCCGGCCAGCACGATGAGATTCACGAGGTTCGACAGCAGATCGACGAACTGGTAGCCGACGCTCATGTACATGAACGGGGTGACGATCTGGAAGAAGAGCCCCACGGCCGCGGCACTCACCGCCACGATCAACGCGGTGCGACCGAGGCTCCCGGGCCGCGGTGCTGTCTGCCCTGATGTGTACGGCGGCGTCGCGACTCCGTAGGGCTGGCCTGGCTGTCCGTAGGGCTGGGCGGGCTGTCCGTAGGGCTGGCCCGATTGTCCGTAGGGCTGGCCGCGTTGCGCGTACGGCTGGCCGGGCTGCATATATGGCCTGCCCGAATCCTGGGGGGCGTCTGGGTTCTGCTGCTGGTCGCTCATCGATTCTCCGGACGGTCAGAAGGGAAGTGCGTAGAAGAGATTCGACACCCACGAGATGACGATTCCGACGAGCTGCGATGCGGTGACGCCGATCGCGATGCCGGCGAGGATCTTCGGCCCCGGTCGTCGCACCGACATCAGGCCGAGGATGAGTCCGACGACGGCGACGACCAGCACGAGTCCGTTGCCGATCGCCGAGAACGCGCCGATCGCGAAGGGGTCGCCCGTCATCCGGAACATCAGAGGGTACGACAGCGTGACGACAAGCCCGATCGCGAGCGAGACCAGAGCGAGGAGGAAGGCGGTGCGCCCGAGGCCGGCTCCGGGCTGGGACGGACGCTGCTCGCCCGGGTACGGCTGTCCGGCATAGCGCTGTCCGGCATAGGGCTGTCCGGCATGCTGCTGTCCGGGGTAGGGCTGTCCGGCGTGCGGCTGGCCGTCGTGCGGCGCGTGCTGCGGTTGCGGCGGCTGCGGTGTCGGCTGCGGTGTCGGTTGCGGTGTCGGCTGCGCCGGATAGTGCGAGCCCGCGTAGTCAGGGGGAGTTCCGTGTGGCTGCGCGGGAGGCTGCTGGGGCTCGCTCATGTACACGAGCGTAGCCGCGCATGCCGGCGCGCAGGGAGATTCCGCTCCGGTTCAGCGATAGACGCGCCCGGTCTCCGCTCGGTCGAGCGCGTCTCGATCGGCGACGCGGGACCAGTCAGTGGGAACGCGTCGGTATCCGTCGCGGCGGAGTTCGATGACCGTGGACACGAGAGCCCACACGGCGAGGGCTATGAGTGCGATGATGAGGAACATGGCAGAAACGCTACGATCACTGTTGATCTGCCACGAGTGGCAGAATAGACTCTGCACGTAGGAAAACTGCCAAACCGGGAGAGCGCCATGATGAAGACCGTCGCCTGCGTCGTCCAAGACGGATTCGCGCCGTTCGAGTTCGGCCTCGCCTGCGAGGCGTTCGGACTGGACCGGTCGAACGACGGGGTCCCGAACTTCGACTTCCGGGTCGTCGCTCCGCACCCCGGTGTCGTGCAGTCGAAGCTCGGTTTCTCGATCAACGTCGAGCACGACCTGTCGTTCGCCTACGAAGCGGACCTCGTCATCCTGTGTCCGGTTCCCCGGGAGTACTGGACGCAGATCGACCCGCTGCTCCTCGAGGTCGCCCGCGACGCGGTCGCGCGCGGCGCTTGGGTGCTGACGATCTGCAGCGGATCCTTCATCCTCGGCGCCGCCGGAGTGCTCGACGGGCGTCGGGCGACCACGCACTGGATGTACTCCGACGTGATGGCCGAGATGTATCCCGAGATCGACATCGACCCCGACGTGCTCTTCGTGCAGGACGACCGCATCATCACGAGCGCAGGCACAGCGGCGGGCATCGACGCCTGCCTGCACCTGCTGCGGATCGAGCTCGGGGCCGAGCTCACCAACCGCATCGCCCGTCGCATGGTCGTGCCGCCGCAGCGCGACGGAGGCCAGGCGCAGTTCATCGACCGTCCGATCCCCGTCGCGCAGAACGATTCGCTCGCCGCCGTCGCGGACTGGGCCGTCGCGCACCTCCGCGACGATCTCGGCGTCGACCAGCTCGCGGCCCGCGCGCTCATGTCTCCCCGCACGTTCGCCCGACGGTTCAAGGCGGAGTACGGCGCGACTCCGGCGGCCTGGCTGGCGCGGCAGCGTGTGCTGCACGCCCAGCGGATGCTCGAGCGCAGCGATCTGTCGCTCGAGCAGATCGCCGACGAGTGCGGCTTCGGGTCGGCGGCCGTGCTTCGGCAGAACTTCTCGCGGGTGCTCGGCACCACCCCGACGGCCTACCGTGCGCGCTTCTCGTGCGCCGACGACGGCGAGTCGTCTGCGGCCTGAGCGCGGCACCGCGCGACGCACGCTGCGACGCACGCTGCGACGCACGCTGCGCTCAGCGCCGCACGCTGCGCTCAGTGACGCTCGCTGCTCAATGATCCCAGTGGCCGGGGCTGGGAAGCGCGCGATAGTCGACGTCGACCCCGTCGGGGGTGACCGCGGCGGTGCAGTACAGCAGCGACTGGGTCGGGTAGCCGTGCGGACGGTTGTCGCGGATGATCGCCCGATCGTCCTCCGGGTCCAACCGCGCCGACGAGGCGAGCAGGGTCGTCCACTCGCCGGTCCAGTCGCCGCTGTCGGCCGCGGGCCCGAGCGCCCGGAACTCCGGCAGCCACGCCGCGATCCGGGGAGTGCCGAGGTCGTCGAGGTCGTCGTGCGCGATCATGTGGATGCCGTCGCCGAGCGGTGTCTCGCGCAGCTCCGCGCCGTCCCAGCTCAGCACGCGGGCTCCCTCCGGCCGAACCTCGAGCAGGTTGAAGCCGTGCATGGGAAGCGGAGCCACCGGGGACCGCCCCATGACCGATTCGAGGGCGAGCGAACCGCGAGAGACGGCGACGTCTGCCGCGAGATCCACGACGTCGGCGCGGTTCAGCAGCACTGCGAGTCGTCTCTCCGCCGCATTCACTGCGAGCCACGCGCCACCGGCACGCCGGTCGCGGATGCCCGAGACCCCGGGGTAGGCGTCCGGCCACCATTCGCCGAGGGCATCCCACTCCCGTTGCGGGTCTTCATCGCGCACCGCGAGCAGTCGCGCGGTCTCGGATCCGGCCACATCGATCACCACGGTGCACACGAGATCCAGTCTAGAAGCGCGTCGCAGTCCCGGGCCCGCGACGTCGGATGCTGGGGCAGAATCGAACCGTGAACATCGTCGTCGGGGTTACGGGTGGCATCGCCGCATACAAGACAGTGCACCTGGTGCGTCTGCTGACCAAGGCCGGACACGAGGTGACCGTCGTTCCGACCGAGGACGCCCTGCGATTCGTCGGCACCCCGACGTGGGAGGCTCTGAGCCGGCATCCGGTCACGACGAGCGTGCATGACGACGTCGCGCGGGTGCGTCATGTCGCACTGGGCCAGAACGCCGACCTGGTGGTCGTCGCCCCCGCGACGGCGAACTCGATCGCGAAGATCACCGCGGGCATCGCGGATGACCTGCTCGGCACCACGCTGCTCGCGACCGAGGCTCCGGTGCTGCTCGCGCCGGCCATGCACGCCGAGATGTGGCGCAACGCCGCCACGCAGGCGAACATCGCGACCCTGAGGTCGCGCGGAGTGCACCTGGTCGGCCCGTCCGACGGCGAGCTCGCCGGCGGCGACAGCGGGCCCGGCCGCATGTCGGAGCCGGAGCAGATCTTCGAGGTGGCCCTCGCGCTCCTCGCGCCGCGTGACCTCGGCGGGCTGGGTGTGGTCGTGTCCGCGGGCGGCACCAGGGAGCCGATCGATCCCGTGCGCTTCCTCGGCAACCGGTCGAGCGGCCGACAGGGCATCGCGCTCGCGGTGGACGCCGCAGCCCGCGGCGCGAACGTCACGCTGGTCGCCGCCAACATCTCAGCCGATGTGCTGGCCGATGCCCGGCATCCGTCCGTCAGGGTCGTCCAGGTCGGGACCGCGGCCGAGCTCGCCGACGCGATGAAGGATGCCGCCGGGGCTGCCGACATCGTCATCATGGCCGCCGCGGTCGCCGACTACCGCCCCGCGACGGTGTCGGAGCACAAGCTCACCAAGGAGCAGGGCGTTCTCACGCACCTCGACCTGGTCGAGAACGAGGACGTGGTCGCCGCGCTCGCGGCATCCCGCGCCGACGGCCGTGCGCCGCAGGGGCAGACCATCGTCGCCTTCGCGGCCGAGACCTCGGAGGACGCGGACGAACGTCGCGAGCGCGCTCGCCGCAAGCGCGAGCGCAAGGGCGTCGACCTGCTCGCGGTGAACCTCGCGAACGCCGATCACGGCTTCGAGAAGCGCGACAACGCGGTCGAGATCGTCGGGGCGGGAGGTGAGGTCGTGGCATCCGCCGCCGGATCGAAGCGCGAGGTCGCCCGCGTGATCCTGGATGCCGCGCGCAGAATGCGCTAAACTTGAGTCACATCCACTCAACTTTGTGGATGCCGACCCGAAGGAGTCTCCCCAGGAGGAGCACATGCCAAGCCCGCAGAGCAGTCCCCAGAACGATGACCAGCAGTCCGCCCTCCAGCAGTTCGGTATCAATCTGACCGACCGTGCCCGACAGGGCAAGCTCGACCCCGTGATCGGGCGAGACAGCGAGATCCGTCGAGTCAGCCAGGTGCTCACCCGTCGCACGAAGAACAACCCCGTGCTGATCGGCGAGCCCGGCGTCGGCAAGACGGCCGTCGTCGAGGGGCTCGCCCAGCGCATCGTGGCGGGTGACGTCGCCGAGTCGCTCAAGGACAAGGAGCTCGTGTCGCTCGACATCTCGGCCCTCGTCGCCGGGGCGATGTACCGCGGCCAGTTCGAGGAGCGGCTGAAGAGCGTCCTCAAGGAGATCACCGAATCCGACGGGCAGATCATCACCTTCATCGACGAGCTGCACGTGCTCATGGGCGCGGGCGGCGGCGAAGGCTCGGTCGCGGCGTCGAACATGCTCAAGCCGATGCTGGCCAGGGGCGAGCTGCGGCTGATCGGCGCGACGACTCTCAACGAGTACCGCGAGTTCATCGAGAAGGACGCCGCTCTCGAGCGTCGCTTCCAGCAGGTCTACGTCGGTGAGCCCACGGTCGAGGACACCATCGCGATCCTCCGGGGGCTCAAGGGCCGCTACGAAGCGCATCACGGGGTGACGATCGCCGACAGCGCGCTGGTCGCCGCCGCGGCACTGTCGAACCGGTACCTGCCGGCCAGGCAGCTTCCTGACAAGGCGATCGACCTGATCGACGAGTCGATGTCGCGGCTCAAGATGGAGATCGATTCGTCTCCGGTCGAGATCGACCAGCTGAAGCGTCAGGTCGACCGCATGAAGCTCGAAGAGCTGGCGCTCAAGCGCGAGAAGGACGCCGCGTCGAAAGAGCGGCTCGCGGCCCTCCGCGAGCAGCTCGTGGGCATGGAGGCGCAGCTCGCCGAGCTCGAAGCCCGCTGGGCGCGCGAGCGCCAGGGCCTCAACCGTGTCGGCGACCTGAAGAAGCAGCTCGACGATGCGATCACCCAGCGCGACCTCGCGATGCGGGAGGCCGACTACACGCGCGCCTCGAAGCTCGAGTACGAGACGATCAAGCGCCTCGAACGCGACATCGCCGAGGCCGAGCAGGCCGAGGCGACGGTGTCGACCGAGGGTCGCATGGTCAACGAGCAGGTCACCGACGAGGACATCGCCGCCGTGATCGCCGCATGGACCGGCATCCCCGTCGGGCGACTGCTGCAGGGTGAGAGCGAGCGACTGCTGCACCTCGAATCCGAGCTCGGCAAGCGCCTGATCGGACAGAAGGATGCCGTGAAGGCCGTCTCCGATGCCGTGCGGCGCTCGCGTGCGGGCATCAGCGACCCCGGTCGCCCGACCGGATCGTTCCTGTTCCTCGGCCCGACCGGTGTCGGAAAGACCGAGCTGGCGAAGGCCCTGGCCGACTTCCTGTTCGACGACGAGCGCGCCATGGTGCGCATCGACATGTCGGAGTACGGCGAGAAGCACTCCGTCTCCCGGCTCGTCGGAGCCCCTCCCGGGTACGTGGGCTATGAGCAGGGCGGTCAGCTGACCGAGGCGGTGCGACGGCGTCCCTACAGCGTCGTACTGCTCGACGAGGTCGAGAAGGCGCACCCCGAGGTCTTCGACGTGCTGCTGCAGGTTCTCGATGACGGTCGACTGACCGACGGACAGGGCCGCACGGTCGACTTCTCGAACGTCATCCTGATCCTCACCTCGAACCTCGGTTCGCCGATCCTCATCGATCCGACGCTGTCGCCCGATGAGAAGCGCGAGCAGGTGATGGCGCTCGTGCACCAGGCGTTCCGGCCCGAGTTCCTCAACCGTCTCGACGACATCGTGATGTTCTCCGCGCTCAGTCAGGACGACCTGGCGCAGATCGTCGAGCTGTCGATCGACCAGCTGCACGACCGCCTGCGCGATCGGCGACTCACTCTGGCGGTCACGCCCGACGCGCGGTCGTGGCTCGCCGAGCGCGGCTACGACCCGATGTTCGGCGCCCGGCCGCTGCGGCGTCTCATCCAGACCGAGGTGCAGAACAAGCTGGCCACGGCGATCCTCTCGGGCGGAGTGCACGACGGCGACCTGGTCAGGGTCGACGTCGCGGTCGACGGCAGCGGGCTCATGCTCACGTCGACGTCACCCGAACCCGAGCCCGATCTCGGATCCGACGACGACGATGTGATCGACGCCGAGCTGCTCGACGAGTAGGAACCGGCCATGTGCCTCGGTCACCCCCGGGCATGACAAGAGGGGCGGATGCCATGGCATCCGCCCCTCTTGTGTGTCGCCCGTGGGCGATGCGTCAGGCGCTGAGGATGACGGTCTCGTCGATCGGGCGACGCACGCGCGGGGCGACCTCGCCCTGCTGGAGTCCTTCAGGAAGACCGGCGGCGTCACCGAGCTCACCGACAGCGATGACGGTGAGGGCGGAGAATCGCGGCGACAGGTCGGCGAACTCGCGGATGACCTCGGGGTCGAAGCCGCTCATCTGGTGCACGAGAAGACCCTCGTGGTGGGCCTGCACCGAGAAGTGCGCGACGGCCTGGCCGAGGTCGTAGACCGCGTGGCTGATCGCCTTGCCCTCTTCGGACTCGGTCTCGGCGATCGCGACGACGAGCGCCGAGGCCTTCGAGGCCCAGAGCTGGTTGAACTCGACCAGCGAGTCGACGACCTGGTCGAACAGTGCGGTGCCGCGGCGAGCGACGATGAACCGCCACGGCTGCAGGTTGTAGGCCGACGGCGACCAGCGTGCGGCCTCGAGGGCGGCGTTCAGCTTGGCGTCGTCGATCGTGGTCTCGGCGTCGTAGGCGCGGGGGCTCCAGCGGCCGGCGAGGACGTCGAGGACGGGGTGCTCGGTGGGGGCGGTGCGGTCGATCACGGGAGTGCTCACGGAAGTGCCTTTCGAAAAGGAGTCGATCGGACTCCTTCGTCCGGGTACGAGGGTCTCAACAGATGTATGTGAACGCATATTCCCGATGACGCGAGATGACGTCGGGGGACGATCCGCGCTCAGTCCAGCAGGTTGCGGGATGCGGCGGAGGCGAGAGCTCGCCGCACCGCACGGATCGACGGCGCTGCGGCCGATACCCGACGAGCGGAGGAGAAGATCTCCCGACGTGGCTCATCGGGCAGCGGCGTGAGCGCGACGGTCGGTGCCTCGCCGGCCCACACGAGCTCGGGAAGGAGTCCGACGGCGAGACCGGCGCGGATCAGACGCACGTGCGCCGTGAGATCGGCGACCTCGAAGCGCACGTCGGGCTCGAAGCCGGCGGTGCGGCACAGCTGCTCGGCCCAGGCTCGCGACGCCGTGCCCGCGGGTTCGAGCACCCACGGCGCATCCCTGGTCGACCAGAGCGCGGCGACGGCGTCCTCGGCATCCCGGGTCCCCGGCTTCCTGGCCAGCGTGATGGAGTCGTGCACGAGCACCACCCGATCGAGGTCGGCGTGGATCGGGCGGGTGCGACCGGGGTACTGCTCGGCGAGGATCAGGTCGAAGTCGCGGCTCGAGACGCCGACGAGCCCGGTCTCGGGATCGCTCTCGGTGACCTCGACGCGCAGGGCCGGATGCTGCTCGCGCAGCGCGTTGAGCGCCCCGGGGAGCAGGGAGTGCGCCGTCGATTGGAAGACCGCGATGTGCACGGTGCCGGTCACCTCGGTGAGCGATTCGGCGACCGCCACCTCGGCGTGTTCGAGCTGATCGAGGATGCCGATCGCCTCGGCCACGAGCACGGTGCCCTGCGGGGTGAACTGCACGCCGCGCCCCACCCGGCGGAGCAGCGGGACGCCGACGTCTCGTTCGAGGGCGCTGAGCTGCTGCGACACCGAAGCCTTGCTGTACGAGAGCGCATCGGCGACGGCCGAGAGCGTGCCGCGACGAGACAGTTCGACCAGCATCCGCAGTCGGTTGACGTCGAGCATCCTGAGCCTTTCGGAGTCGTCCCCATCGTTCACTCCGGCTGAACAGAATGGTCCCGAATCGGTTGATAGACGTAGCCTACCGGCGAGGCTGACAATGATCGAGCCGCACACGTTCCCGGGTGTGCGATCCCCCTGGAAGGCTCACCCCGATGACTGTCGTCGCCGACACCACCACCCCCGACACCACGCCGAGCACCGACGAGGTCGCCGCCCTCGTGCAGCGTTGGCTCACCGAGAGCGAGACGCACCCCGTCGAGCCCGCAGCGCAGCGTCTCTCCGAGGTTCTCAAGGACCCGAACGGACTCGCCTTCACGGTCGGCTTCGTCGACGGCGTGATGCGCCCGGAAGACCTCAGTGTCGCCGGCCGCGCTCTCGCCGACCTCTCGGACATCACGCCCTCGCTGCTGCCCGGCTACCTCCGCGCCGCGATCAAGACCGGCGGCTTCTGGGCGCCCAAGCTGCCCGGCGTCGTCGTGCCGATCTCGCGCCGCGTGCTGCGCGCGATGGTCGGGCACCTCGTGCTCGACGCGACGCCGTCGAAGCTCGGCCCGGCGATCGCGAAGCTGCGCAAGAGCGGCAACCGCCTGAACCTCAACCTCCTCGGCGAGGCGGTGCTCGGCGAGCGTGAGGCCGGCCGCCGCCTGCAGGGCACCTACGACTTCCTCGCCCGCAAGGACGTGGACTACGTGTCGATCAAGGTGTCGAGCGTCGTCAGCCAGCTGTCGATGTGGTCGTTCGACGAGGCTGTGGCCGACGTCGTCGAGAAGCTCACCCCGCTGTACGAGCTCGCCGCGACCTCGGAGGCCGCCGGCAAGACCAAGTTCATCAACCTCGACATGGAGGAGTTCCGCGACCTCGACCTGACGATCGCGGCGTTCACCAGCATCCTCGACCAGCCCGGGCTCGAGAACCTCGAGGCCGGGATCGTGCTGCAGGCCTACCTGCCCGATGCGCTCGGCGCGATGCAGCATCTCCAGGAGTGGGCCTCGGCTCGCCGCGCGAAGGGCGGTGCGCCGATCAAGGTGCGCGTCGTCAAGGGCGCGAACCTCGCCATGGAGCACGTCGACTCGGCGGTGCACGGCTGGCCGCTCGCCACCTACGGCACCAAGCAGGATTCCGACACGAACTACAAGCGGGTGCTCGACTGGTCGATGACGCCCGAGCGACTGGATGCCGTGCGCATCGGCGTCGCGGGACACAACCTCTTCGACATCGCATACACCTGGCTGCTGGCGCAGGCCCGCGGGGTGACGGATGCCGTCGAGTACGAGATGCTCCTCGGCATGGCGACGGGTCAGGCCGAGGCCGTCCGCAAGGACGTCGGTCAGCTGCTGCTCTACACGCCCGTGGTGAACCCGGCCGAGTTCGACGTGGCCATCGCGTACCTCGTGCGCCGCCTCGAGGAGAACGCGAGCCCGGAGAACTTCATGTCGGCCGTGTTCGAGCTGGCATCGGACCCCGCACTGCTCACTCGCGAGCGTGAGCGCTTCGAGCGCTCCCTGGCCGGTCTCGAGGCCGACCGCTCCGTGCCCTCGTCGAACCGCGTGCAGGACCGTGCGGCCGAGGCCGCCGCGGGTGCCGGTGGTGAGGTCACCACCGGTTTCGAGAACCAGCCCGACAGCGACCCGGCGATCGCCGCGAACCGCACCTGGGGTCGCGAGATCCTGGTGCGGTCGGTGGAGTCGACTCTGGGTCTCGACTCGATCGCTCTCGCCAAGGTCGAGACGACCGACGAGCTCGACGGCATCTTCGCCGCCGCATCCGCCGCCGCCGTGCGGTGGGCCGCCCTGCCGGCCGCCGAGCGTGCGGCCGTGCTGCACCGCGCGGGCGACGAGCTCGCAGCCCGTCGCGGCCAGCTGATCGAGATCATGGCCCACGAGGCGGGCAAGACCATCGCCGAGGCCGACCCGGAGGTCTCGGAGGCGATCGACTTCGCGCACTACTACGCCGAGCGTGCCCTCGACCTCGAGAACGTCTCGGGTGCGGAGTTCGTCCCGTCGAAGGTCACCGTGGTGACGCCGCCGTGGAACTTCCCGGTCGCGATCCCCGCCGGTGGAGTGCTCGCCGGCCTCGCCTCGGGCTCCGGTGTGATCATCAAGCCCGCCAAGCTCACGCAGCGCTGCGGCGCGGTCATGGTCGAGGCGCTGTGGGCGGCCGGTGTGCCGCGTGACCTGCTCGCCCTCGTCGATCTCGCGAACCGCGATCTCGGCACGCGCCTCGTCGCCAGCCCCGAGGTCGACCGGGTCATCCTCACCGGTGCCTACGAGACGGCGCAGCTGTTCCGCTCGTTCCGCTCCGACCTGCCGCTGCTCGCCGAGACCAGCGGCAAGAACGCGATCATCGTGACGCCGTCGGCCGACCTCGACCTTGCGGCCGCCGACGTCGCCCGCAGCGCGTTCGGCCACGCGGGGCAGAAGTGCTCGGCGGCATCGCTCGCGATCCTCGTGGGCTCGGTCGCCGACTCGCAGCGCTTCGAGCGTCAGCTGGTCGACGCCGTCACCTCGATGCGCGTCGGCCTGCCCGACGACCCGGCGACCCAGATGGGACCGATCATCGAGCCGGCGAACGGCAAGCTGCTCACGGCGCTGACGACTCTCGAAAAGGGCGAGCGCTGGCTCGTCGAGCCGAAGAAGCTCGACGACGAGGGGCGTCAGTGGACTCCCGGCGTCAAGATCGGCGTCGCTCCGGGCTCGACCACGCACCTGACGGAGTTCTTCGGACCCGTGCTCGGCATCATGCGCGCGAAGGACCTCGACGAGGCGATCCGTCTGCAGAATGCCGTCGACTACGGCCTCACCGCCGGCATCCACTCGCTCGACTCCGATGAGGTCGCCACCTGGCTCGACCAGGTCGAGGCCGGCAACCTCTACGTCAACCGCGGTATCACCGGCGCGATCGTGCAGCGTCAGCCGTTCGGCGGCTGGAAGCGCTCCGCGGTCGGTGCCGGCGCGAAGGCCGGTGGCCCGAACTACCTGTTCGGCCTCGGAGAGTGGGCCCCGGCCGAACTTCCCGCCGCAGCGCCCGGCGCCGCCGTGAACTCGGCCGTCGAGGCCGTGCTCGCCGCTGCGGGTGCAGACCTCGGCGCCGTCGAGATCGAGTGGCTGCATCGCGCCGCCGCGTCCGACGAGCGTGCCTGGGTCGACGAGTTCGGCGCCGTGAGCGACAAGTCCGGTCTCGGTGTCGAGCGCAACGTGTTCCGGTACCGCCCGGTCGCCGTCGACGTGCGCATCGCCGAGGCGGCGTCGCTCGCCGACGGCATCCGCGTGATCGCCGCTGCGCTGCGCAGCGGCAGCCCGTTCACGGTGTCGGCATCCGCTCTGCCGTCTCGCGTCGAGAAGGCGCTGCGCGCGCAGGGCGTGACTCCGAAGATCGAGAACGACGCCGCCTGGGTCAAGCGCTACGCGAAGGCCGCGGCGAAGGCCGAGCACACCTGGCAGCGCGTGCGCCTGGTCGGCGGCGATGCGTCGGCCCTGTTCGAGGCCCTCGGCGGCACGCCCGATGTCGCCGTCTGGTCGCACGCCGTGACGGGCGCGGGTCGCGTCGAGATGCTGCCGTTCCTGCACGAGCAGGCCGTCTCGATCACGAACCACCGGTTCGGCAACCCGACGACCCTGTCGGAGGGCCTGATCTGATCCCGGACTGTGACCGTCTGAACGACGAGGCCCCACCCTGCAGACGTCTGCGGGGTGGGGCCTCGTCGATGGAGGGATGTCCGAGCGACCTCAGCCGCGCAGCGCCTCGCCGAGCTTGACCCGCGACCCCATGCGCAGCAGCGAGTTCTCGTAGATCTTCGCGCCGATCATGATCGCCGCGACGCAGCTGGCGAGCAGGATCACGAGGCTGAGCAGCGGCTCCCACCACTGCGCCTCGCCGACGAACAGCCGCATCGGCATGCCGACCGGAGCCGAGAACGGCACGTACGACATGATCGTCAGCACCAGCGGGTTGTCGTTGAAGAAGATGACCAGGATGTACGGCGCCATGATCAGCATCGTGATCGGGGTGGTGGTCGAGCCGATGTCCTCCTGACGCGAGACCATCGATGCGGCAGCGGCGAACAGGGCCGCCAGCAGGATGAAGCCGAAGAGGAAGAACACGGCGAACCAGATGATCGGTGCGCCGAGGGTCGACAGCACCTCGCGTTGACCCGTCGCTATGAGACCGATGGTGGCGACCGCGGCGAGGGCGAGGATCTGCCCCATCGCGAGGATCGTGTTGCCGATCACCTTGCCCGCCAGCAGCGTGCGGGCCGAGATGGTCGACAGCAGGATCTCGACCACGCGGGTCTGCTTCTCCTCCACGACGCTCTGCGCGATGGTGCCGCCGAAGGTCGCCGCCGCACCCATGAAGACGACTCCGAACGCGATCGCGATGAAGTACCGCAGCAGCGGGTTCGTCGTCGCCGGTTCGAGGATCTCGATGTCGGGTGCCTGCGACAGCGCCGACACGAGGCTGGTCGGTGCGTCCTTGAGAGCGATGATCGTCACCCCGGTCGGTCCGTCGCCGGGGAGCACCGCGGCGTCGACCTTCTCCGATCGCACGAGCTCTTCGGCCGCGGCCTGGTCGGCGACCTCGGTGATCTCGACCGCGGGGAGAGCCGACACCTCGGATGCCGTCTCGGAGGTCACTGCGACGGGCATCGCATCGGTGTTCTTGCTCGCGAAGCCCCCGATCACGATGCCGGCGAGGGCGAGCAGCAGCAGGATTCCGGTGGAGATCAGGAACGCCTTGCTGCGCAGCTTCGACCCGATCTCCCGCTCGGCGACGAGCCAGATCATCGATGCCTGTGAGGGCGAGCCTGCAGACCCGGTGGTGTTCGAGGCGCTCACTGGATGACCTCCTTGAAGATCTGGGCGAGGGACGGATGCTTGGGGGCGAAGCTCGCGACGTCTCCGCGTTCGACGGCGGTGCGCAGCACGCGCTGCGCGGTGTCGGCGTCCTCGGCGTCGAACAGGGCGTAGCCGCCCTCGAAATCGATCACGGTCACGCCGGGCTCGGCGCGCAGCCAGCCGGCATCCCCGGCGGAGACCAGCTCGTAGCGGTCGCCGGCGTGCTGAGCGCGCAGCCCGTCGCGCGAGCCGGCCGCGCGGATCGTGCCGCCGGCGAGGATCACCAGGTCGTCGCAGAGCCGCTCGACCACATCGAGCTGGTGCGAGGAGAACAGGATCGACGCTCCCTTGGCGGCGCTCGCCTGGAGCACCGACGCGACGACGTCGACCGCGAGCGGGTCGAGGCCCGAGAACGGCTCGTCGAGGATGAGCACCTCGGGGTCGTGCACGAGAGCGGCGGCGATCTGCGCGCGCTGCTGGTTGCCGAGCGACAGCGACTCGATCGTGTCTCCCAGGCGCTCGCCGAGTCCCAGCTCGGTGAGCAGCGCGGTCGCGCGCGACTCGGCATCCGCCTTGCTGAAGCCGTGCAGACGGGCGAGGTAGACGATCTGCTCGAGCACCTTCATCTTCGGGTAGAGGCCGCGCTCTTCGGGCATATAGCCGAAGTGGCGCCGGTCGGTGCTCGACAGCGGCCGACCGTCGAGTGCGACGGTGCCCCCGTCGGAGCCGAGCAGCCCGAGGACGATGCGCATGGTCGTGGTCTTGCCGGCGCCGTTGCCGCCGACGAACCCGGTGAGGCGCCCCGGCGCCACCTCGAACGAGACGTCGTCGAGCACGCGCCGAGAGCCGTAGCTCTTGGTGATGCCGGTGAGTACGAGCTTTCCTGTGGTCATGCCTTCACGCTATGGCGCGGTGCGGGACCGCGGCATCCCCCACGTGGCGGATCTGCGGGCGGAGTTGCGCAGCGCGGGAGGCGACGGTGGTCCGCCGTGCGGGGGAGAGCCCGCGTCAGCGCAGGAAGAGCACCGAGAGGATCCCGAGCGCGAACGGGGCCATGGTCACGACGAACATGACGCCGACGATGATCCCGACGATCAGCCAGGGGCTGCGTCGCCGGAGGCGCTGGCCGGGCAGGGCGACGCCCGGCGGCGGGGGAGTGAGCAGCCCTGCGGGCGCAGCGAACGGCAGGGCGGGAGCTCCCGGATAAGGGCCCGGATGCTGCCCTGGAATCTGCCCGGGACCCTGCAGTGCTGCCGGGGATCCCGGATGCTGCGTGAGCCGCAGCCGGTCATCGCGCCAGCGCGCCCACTGGTCGAGCTTCGTGAGAAGCGCCCCGACGGCTCCGAACAGCCACGCCCAGGTGGCCGGGTCGAGGGTCGAGACATCGCGTCGTGCATAGAGGAACAGCCAGTCGTCGACGATCTCCACGTCGAGCTGCGCGGCGTGGTCGATGAAGCGCGCCATCACATCGGGGGTGAACAGGTACAGCGCATCGACCTCATAGCCCGTCGGGCAGTAGAGCGAGAAGTAGCGGTCGAAGTCGCCCTCGAGCGAGAGGCGCTGGTCGCTTCTGAAGGCGCCAGCGAGCGTGCTGCCCAGCGTGTTGTTGCCGAGCGCGTCGAGCACGATGTTCGGCAGCGGCACGTCGAGTTTGACCGCGACGTATCCCCAGCGATGCGTCGTCGACTGCTTGCCGTTGCTGGTCGTGTACTGGTAGTTGCCGAACTCGACGAAACGCGGCTCCACGCCGCGCAGCACGTCGGTCGACATCCGACTCGAGCCCGACGAGAAGATCATGCCGGGCAGGGGCGGCTCGTCGATGCGGTCGAGATAGCTCATGGCGTTGGCCCGGGCGAATCGCGCGAGGCGGAAGCGAGTGATGTTGCGCAGGCGGATGCTGCGGCGCACGAGCATCACGACGCCGACGACGATGCCGGCGAGAAGCACGAGCCCGATGAGCGCGGCGACGGCGACCCCCGCCTCCTGACCGACCGCATAGCCGAGGCCGAGGATCATGATCCCGAAGATGGGAACGACGCAGAGCAGCGCGAATCCGACGCCGACCCAGGCGATGATCCGTGCGGCCGACGTGGGATGAGCGGTGCGCTGGGCGCGTGCGAACGCGTCGACCTCGGCGGGATTCACCGGATCGAGCAGGGCGCGGGCGTCGAAGGACCCGGCGGGAGCACCGGCCGACGGCACAGGAGCAGGCGTGGGAACTGTCACGCGTCCACGGTAGCCGAGCGCCTTCTCCGCAGCGTCAGCGACGGCCGGCGTGCAGAGCGGTGCGCACGAGGAGTCCGGCCACGAGAGCCCAGAATGCGGCGCTGACGCCCAGCACCGCGATGCCGGATGCCGCCACCAGGAAGGTCACCACGGCGGGGATGCGCTCGCCGGGGTCGTCGATCGCCTGCTGCACCGCCGACCCGAAGGCGGCGAACAGCGCGAGCCCCGCGACAGCCGGGATGACTGCGTCGGGAGCGAGCAGCACCAGTGCGGCGAACGCTGCCGAGAAGCCGCCGAGCACGAGGTACGAGACGCCGGTCGAGACACCGGCGACCCACCGGCGCCGTGGGTCGGGATCGGCGTCGGGTGAAGCGGCGAGGGCCGCGCTGATCGCCGCGAGGTTGATCGCATGGCCGCCTGCCGTCGCGCCGATCGCGGTGCCGACACCCGTGACGAGCATCGCCGGACGCCAGGGGACCTCGTAGCCGAAGCTGCGCATGATGGCGATGCCCGGTACGTTCTGCGAGGCCATCGTCACGATGAACAGCGGCAGCGCCACCCCGACCAGAGCGCCGACCGTGAACGTGGGGGCGGTCAGCTCGATCCGGGGGACGAGGAGTCCGGCATCCACTGCCGTGCTCTCCTGCACCAACGAGACGGCCACCACGACTGCTGCCGCGACGAAGGCGAGCGGCACGGCCCACCGCGGCGCGAGACGCGCGAAGACCAACCACGTGATCACCACGGGAACCACGCCCCACGGATTCGCCACGAGGCCGGTGATCGGTGCGAGACAGAGGGGCAGGAGCACTCCGGCGAGCATGGCCTGCGCGATGGACGGAGGGATGCGGGCGATCAGGGTGCCGAGAGCGGGCCACAGCGCCGTGAGCAGGATGAGCGCGGCCGTGACGAGGAACGCGCCGACGGCTGCCGACCATCCGCCGTCGACTGCTCCGGTGGCGGCGAGGAGGGCGGCGCCGGGAGTCGACCAGGCGACGGTGATCGGCATCCGATATCGCCAGGCGAGGACGACGCAGGCGAGCCCCATCGTGAGGCTGACCGCGAGCAGCCCGCTGGCGGCCTGCTCGGGGGTCGCTCCGACGGCGCTGAGGCCCGTGAGCACCACGGCGAACGAGCTCGTGAACCCGACCAGCGCGGTGACCACCCCGGCCAGGATCGGTCGGGAGAGAGGCGCGGCGGTCGGCATGCGTCAGAGGCTATCGCGTGTCGAGGTCACGCCAATCCCATCCGGTGCGCGAGGACGACGGCCTGCACGCGGTCGCGCGCGCCGAGCTTCTGCAGGATGCGTGACACGTGCGTCTTCACCGTCGCCTCTCCGATGAACAGGGCGCTCGCGATCTCGGCGTTGCTGCGCGCATCGGCCAGCAGCACGAGCACCTCCGCCTCACGGTCGGTGAGCGGGTCGGCGAGCACGGTCGCGGCGACCTGCGACGGCGCGGAGGCGGATGCCGGTGCGGATGCCGGTCCGGGGGCCGTCGTGAACCGAGCCAGTACGCGTCGTGTGACCTCGGGTGCCAGCATCCCGTCGCCCGCGGCGAGGGCCCGCACCGCGGCGATGAGATCCTCGGCGCCGGCGTTCTTGAGCAGGAAGCCACTCGCACCGGCGTCCAGCGCCTGATAGAGGTAGTCGTCGCGATCGAACGTCGTGACGATCGCGATGGCCGCGCCGACCTCCGGGTCGGCGACGATCCGCCGAGTGGCCTCGATGCCGTCCATGTCGGGCATCTGCACGTCCATCGTGATGACGTCGGGGCGCAAAGCGGATGCCTGCGCCACGGCGTCGGCGCCGGTCGCCGCCTCGCCGACCACCGTGATGTCGGGTTGAGTGTCGAGGATCGTCCGGAATCCGGCTCGCAGCATCGCGTGATCGTCGACGAGCAGAACGCGGATGGGTGCGTCGGACCCGCTCATGAGGAGACACCCGTCTCGATCGGCGACGCGGCCTGCGCGCCGCCGGCGCCGGTCAGCGGAACTCGAGCCCGCACCCGCAGACCTCCCGCCGCGCGAGGAGCGACGTCGAGCGTGCCACCGGATGCCGCGGCGCGCTCGCGCATGCCCAGCTGACCGAGTCCGGGGCGAAGCGCGGCCACGGCGCGACCGGTGTTGACGATCTCGACCTCGACCCCGTCATCGTCGTAGCGCACGCGCACATCGGCGGTCGCGCCGACGCCGGCATGACGCCGAGCATTCGTGAGCGACTCCTGGGTGATGCGATACAGGTTCACGGACACGACCGAGGGCACGGGCCTCGGGGTGCCGATCACCGCATAGTCGGTGGGCAGTCCCGCCTCCGACGACGCGTCGACCAACGAGCGGATGTCGTCGAGCGTCACGGTCGACGCGGCATCCGCCGTCTCGCCGCCGGGTGTGCGAAGCGTCTCGAGCAACTGCCGCAGCTCGTGGATCGCATCGCGCGCGGAGTCCTCGATGCCGCTGAGGATGCTCGTGGTCTTCGCAGGGTCCTGATCGATCACGAGACGAGCGGCGCCCGCCTGCACGCCCATGACCGACACGTGATGGGCGACCACGTCATGCAGCTCTCGGGCGATGCGCACGCGGTCGAGGGCGACGGCCTGCGCTGCGGTCACCTCGCGCTCCTGCTCGAGTTCGGCCGTGCGCTGCTCGAGCACCGCGCGTTCGCGTGCGGCGTGCCAGGAGCGCTCGCCGAAGTAGTAGGCGCCGCCGAAGTACAGCACGTTCAGCAGTAGCTGGATGAGCATGAACGCGAGGTACGGAGACAGGAGTCCCGCCGCGACCTCGGCCTTCGCCGCCTCTTCGATGGCTTCGCGGTACATCGTGATGATCAGCCAGACGAACATGCCGAGGATGATGCCGACGCGCACGATCATCGCGGCCCGGCGGTTGTTCATCCAGGCGCCGACCGTATAGAGCGACACGAACATGGCGATGTTGCCGACATAGATCTCGGGCACCTGGAACGAGATGGCGAGGAAGTATGCCAGCGACACGGCGATCGCGACCGGGGCCGGCCAGCGCCGACGCACCGCCAGCGGTGCGGTGACCGCGACCGCGTAGACGAGAGCCGTCCACGGTTCGGCCCGGGTGTCGCCGTAGATGTCGGCCACGGTCGAGAGAGCGGCGCTGAGGACGGCGCCGACGAACATGACCGCCGCGAGCACGAGGTCGCTGCGCTGCTCGCGGACGCTGGGGATGCGGGTGAACGGCGCTGCAGGCATCCTCTTACCGTAGAGCCGGGGCGGATGCGGCGGCATCCCCCGCACGGGGGATCGTGGCGGGGCCGTGGTGACGTGCAGACACGCGATCCTGCGAGAATCGAGCGTGACCTCGACTCCGCACACCGCGAAGCCCCGCCTCGCCCCGCTCTACCTCGCCGGATTCACCACCGCTTTCGGGGCCCACGGCATCGCGGCGGCGCTGGGCGCGGAGACCGAGGACATCGGGTGGACGCTGCTCGCGTTCGGGCTCACCCTCGCGCTCTACGACCTCGCCGAGGTGCTGCTCAAGCCGCTGTTCGGCGCGCTGAGCGACCGGGTGGGCGTGCGCCCTGTCATCATCGGCGGCCTCCTCGCGTTCTCGGCATTCTCGGTCGTCGGCGCCGTGGTTCCCGGCATGCTCGGACTCGTCATCGGTCGATTCGGGCAGGGGGCGGCGGCATCAGCCTTCTCGCCGTCGTCGTCGGCTGCCGTCGCCCGGCTCACCGACGATGCCACCCGCGGGAAGTACTTCGGTCGCTACGGCTCGTGGAAGAGTCTCGGCTACGCGCTCGGTCCGCTGATCGGCGCCGTGCTCGTGGTCTGGGGCGGCCTGCCCGCGCTGTTCTGGGCGCTCGCCGTGCTCGGTCTCGGCGCTGCACTGTGGGTCGCTGCAGCGGTGCCACGGGTCGCCGTGCTGCCCCGCAAGCGAGTCACGCTCGTCGATCTCGGTCGAGAGCTGATCGCGCCCGGATTCCTCGTCCCGACCCTGGTGCTGGCGGCGACGACCGGCGCCCTGGCGGTCGCCGTCGGATTCCTCCCGCTGCTCGGGCGGCAGGCCGGGCTCGACATCGTCTGGAGCATGGCCATCGTGACCGTGCTCGCGATCGCGTCGAGCGTGGCTCAGCCGTTCGTGGGCGCCGCGCATGACCGCGGGCGCATCTCGGTGCGCACAGGCGCCGTCGGCGGCCTGGCGCTGATCGCGGCCGGCATCGCGCTCGCCGCGGTCACGCAGACTCCGGCCGCGCTCGTCGTCACCGCGCTGCTGGTCGGCATCGGCGTCGGGGTCGCGACGCCGATCGCGTTCTCGCACCTGGCCGCATCGACCCCGCCGGAGCGGATGGGCCGCACGATGGGCAGCGCCGAACTCGGGCGCGAGCTGGGAGATGCGGGTGGTCCTCTCGTGGCGGGCGCCGTGGCGACGGCATCCGTCCCCGGCCTCGGTCTCGCGGCGGTGGCCGCGCTCACGGCTGGAGCCGGAGTGCTCGCGCTGGTGGGATTGCGGCGGGACCGCAGAAGCTCTTGACGCGTCACTTGTATTTTGCAAGTGTTGGCGCATGAGCCTCTTCATCACCTGCCCCGTCGAGAGCGTCGACCGGGCCACCGCGTTCTACACCGCTCTCGGCTGGACCCTCAACGCCGAGATGTCCGATCACAATGTGTCGTGCTTCATGATCGCGCCCGAGCAGTACGTGATGCTCGGCAGTCGCGAGATGTATGCGAGCGTCGGCGGCACGGAAGACATGATCGGCGGCCCTGACACCCCCTCGAAGGTCACTGTCTCGTTCGACCTCGACAGTCGTGAGGCGGTCGACGAGCTCGTCGACCGCGCGGCTGCCGCCGGCGGTCGGATCGGCGACACCGACGACTACCCCTTCATGTATCAGCGCCAGTTCGACGATCCGGACGGCTATCACTACTCGCCGTTCTGGATGAAGCCGGACGCCGATCCGGGCGCGTGAGCGACCTCGCCGCAGCCCTCGACGTCGTCGGTGCCCGCTGGGCCCTTCTCATCGTCGAGAAGCTGCTCGACGGGCCGCAGAGATACGGCGATCTGCAGCGTGAGCTCGGAGCTCCGACGAACATCCTCGCGACACGTCTGCGCGAGCTCGAAGCGGCCGGAGTGCTGCGGCGACTGCCCCTGCGGCACAACACGCGCGCCTATGCCCTCACCGAGCGAGGCGTCGCATTGCGGGAGGCGATCGAGGCTCTCGGCCGCTGGGGAGAGGAAGAGTCGACCCCGCCCACCGAGCAGAACGAGCGCATACTGTGAACATCGCCGCCCTCTCGTGCGAAGGAGCACTCTGATGACCGGACGCATTCTGATCGACCTCTTCATGACCCTCGACGGCGTCGCACAGGGGCCGGGCGGCATCGACGAGGATCCGTCCGGAGGCTTCGAGTTCAGCGGTTGGCAGGCAGGGTATCCGTCGTCGGGGATGGGGCCCCAGGTGCAGCGGGGGATGCAGGGACTCGATGCGCTGCTGCTCGGGCGCCGCACGTACGACATCTTCGCCGCGTATTGGCCGCATCACACCGACGGTCCGTCGGGGGAGATCGGCAGGCTCTTCGATCGGGTCCCGAAGTATGTGGCGACACGGGATGCCGACCTCGATCTGTCGTGGAAGGGCAGCGAGCGCGTCGGAGACGATCTCGCCGCGGAGATCGCCGCGATGCGCGAGCGGCACGACGAGGTGCACGTGATCGGCAGCATCGACCTCGCGCACTCGCTGCTGGCCGAGGGTCTGTTCGACGAGCTCAACCTGTGGGTCTATCCGATCCTCCTCGGCACGGGCAAGAAGGTCTTCGACGACGGCGCCGAGCCGGCGGTGCTGCGGCTGCTCGAGGCGCCGGTCGCCGACGACAGTGGAGTGCTGCTGCTGCGCTACGGACGGACGGATCGGGTGCCCGAGGTCGGCACCTTCGATGACTGAAACGGTATATCGCCCGCTTCTTCCCTCCTGCGTGGCGATCCGATAGCTTCAACTCAACGCGGCCACTCGTGCGTCGTCGGCGGGTGCGCAGCTGACGGCGTTGACGACGAGGACCCGGTGCCGCGGCGAAAGGCGCCGGGTTCTCACTGTCCGCTGGCTCAGCGGGCGCCGAGCACCCGCTCGATCACCCTCGCCACCCCGTCGTCGTCGTTCGAGGTGGTCGTCTCATCCGCGGCGTCCTGCACGACGTCCGTCGCGCCGGCCATCGCCACACCGTGGCCGGCCCAGCGCAGCATCTCGACGTCGTTGAGGGCGTCGCCGAAAGCGATCACATCGCGGCGGTCGATCTCGAGGTGCTCGCAGAGGCGCGCGAGCCCGGTGGCTTTGGTCACGCCCTCGGCCATGACCTCGACGAACGGGGCGCCTGAGAGCGTCGCCTCGAAACCGGTCAGCCCGAGGTCGCGCAGCGCCTCGAACAACGCCGTCGGGGCGATTTCTGGGTGCCGGATCACGAGCTTGAGGCTGGGTGCGGCCAGCACATGATCGAGCTCGACGCCGCCCATCGTGCGTGGATCGCGCTTGTGGTCGGCGAGATCGGCGATCTCGGCATAGCCGTGCTGCGCGACGAACGTCTCGCCGCCCTCACGCACGCTCGCGAACAGCAGTCCGGGGATGCTGGCGCGCAGCGCCTCGGCCAGGGTGCGGATCGTCTCTGCCGGAAGCTCTTCCGCGAACAGCATCCGTCCGTCGACGAGATGTGTCGCGTAGGCGCCGTTGCTGCACAGCGCCCAGCCGTCGAAGCCCGCGCCGTCCGCGAGCGCGCGTAGACCTATCGGCTGGCGAGCGGTCACCGGGACGACGTGGATGCCACGGGCGCGCGCCGCGTCGAGGGCCGCGCGGGTGCGCCGCGTGACCGATGCCGAGGAGTCGAGCAGTGTCCCGTCGAGATCGGTCGCGATCAGGCGGACGGTCACAGTCTCAGGAGAAGATCATCGGCAGGTCGTCGTCTTCCTCGGCCCCGCCGAGGTCGAACTCGACGACCACGGGGACGTGGTCACTGGGCTGCTCGCCCTTGCGCTCTTCGCGGTGGATCGACGCTCCGGTGACCGCCTCGGCGAGTGTCTTCGAGCCGAGGATGAAGTCGATGCGGATGCCCTCGTTGCGAGGGAACTTCAGACGCTGGTAGTCCCAGTAGGTGTAGCCCTCGGGGAGCAGTGGGCGGACGACATCGGTCAGGCCCGCGTCGGCGAGAGCGAAGAAGGCCTGACGCTCCTGAGGCGAGACGTGCGTCGAGACGCCCTCGACGATGTCGGGGTCGCCGTTGTCGGCGTCGAACGGGATGATGTTGAAGTCGCCGACCAGAGCGAGCGGCAGTTCGGGGTTCGCCGAGAGCTCTGCCGCCGTGGACTTCTTCAGCTCCTCGAGCCAGTGCAGCTTGTAGGCGTAGTGCGGGTCGTCGAGCGAGCGGCCGTTCGGCACGTACAGGCTCCACACGCGCACACCGTCGACGAGCACGCCGAGCGCACGTGCTTCGAGCGGTGCATCCGGTCCCTCGTGTCCCTTGGCGAAGCCCGGCATGCCGTCGAAAGACGTGCGGACGTCGGTGATCGGCAGGCGGCTGGCGATCGCGACGCCGTTCCATTGATTCAGGCCGTGGACCTCGACGTGGTAGCCGGCCTCTTCGAACGGCCCGTAGGGGAACTGCTCGGGTTTGCACTTGATCTCCTGCATCGCCAGCACGTCGATGTCCTCTCGGACGGCGAACTCGACGGTGCGGGTGACACGGGTGCGGATGGAGTTGACGTTCCAGGTGGCCAAGCGCATGCGTCAAGCCTAGGCCTTGCCTCCTACACTGGATGCCGTGACCGCACTCGACGCAGACCGCCAGACCCTTCTCGACCTGATCAAGGACGAGGCGGTGTTCCACGGAGACTTCACGCTCTCGAGCGGCAAGAAGGCGACGTACTACGTCGACATGCGCAAGCTCACCCTCGACCACCGCGCGGCACCGGCGATCGGTCGCATCATGCTCGACCTCATCGGCGACCTCGACGTCGTGGCGGTCGGCGGCCTGACCCTCGGCGCCGACCCCATCGCGAACGCGGTGCTGCACGCCTCGGTCGCCGCCGACAAGCCGCTCGACGCGTTCGTCGTGCGCAAGGAGCCGAAGGACCACGGCCGCGGTCGCCAGATCGAGGGTGCAGACGTCGCCGGCAAGCGCGTCGTCGTGCTCGAAGACACCTCGACCACCGGGCAGTCCGCGCTCAAGGCCGTCGAGGCGCTGCGCAAGGAAGGGGCCGAGATCGTCGCCGTCGCCGTGATCGTCGACCGCAAGACGGGCGCCCAGGCCGCGATCGAAGCCGAGGGCCTCGAATGGCGTGCCGCCTTCGACCTCGACGACCTCGGACTCGACCCCCAGTGACCCGCTACGCGCTGGCCGTCGACGTCGGCGGCACGAAGATGGAGGCCGCGCTCGTGGACGAGCACGGTGTGCTCGTCGGCGGCAGCCGCTCGCGACAGGCGACCGGGCGCCAGGCGACGCTCGAGTCGCTGAACGACGCGGTGATCTCGATCGTGACCCACGCTTTGGCCGCTGTGCCGGCGGATGCCGACCTCGTGGGAGCCGGTGCCGGAAGCGCCGGACCCATCGACCGTGCCGCCGGAGCGATCATGCCGGTGAACATGCCGCTCGCGCGGGGCTTCGGTCTCGCGGAGTCGGTGCGCTCGGCGGCATCCGCTGCACTCGGCCGGGAGGTTCCGACCATCCTCGGCCATGACGGTGGCGCGCTCGCCCTGGCGGAATCCTGGCTCGGTGCCACGCAGGATGCCGGTGCCTCGCTGTCGATCGTCGTCTCGACCGGCGTCGGCGGAGGGTTCGTCGTCAACGGCGCGTACATTCCCGGAGCCACCGGCAATGCCGGGCATCTCGGACAGGTGCGTCGCGAAGGCGGACTCACCCTCGAGGAGATCGCCTCGGGGCCCGCCAGCGCCGCCTGGGCTCAGCAACAGGGATGGACCGGAGCCACCGGCGAGGACCTGGCTCGGGATGCCGCCGCGGGCGACACCATCGCCCGTGCCGCGATCGAGCGGTCGGCGAAGGCGGTCGGAGAAGCGCTCGCGGATGCCGCGACCCTCGTCGACCTCGACATGGTCGCGATCGGCGGCGGGTTCTCTCGCGTGTCCGCCGACTACATCGACCTCGTGCAGCAGGCGCTCACGGCCAGTGCCGCGCACGAGTACTCGCGGCGTACCCGGGTCGTGCGCTCGGGACTCGGCGACGAGGGGCCGCTCATCGGCGCCGCGGCGCTCGTCCTACGCTGACCTGCCGGTCACCGGGGAATCAGCGCCCCGCGACGATCAGGTGACGCTGCGGCCCTTCGAGTCGGGCCACCGCGACCTTGAGTTCGGTGACGTCGGCGGCGACTCCGTCGATGCGTGCGGTGAGTTTCTCTTCGACTCCGTCGATGCGTGCCGTGAGCCTCTGTTCGACGCCGTCGATGCGTGCGGTGAGTTTCTCTTCGACTCCGTCGATGCGTGCCGTGAGTTTCTCTTCGACTCCGTCGATGCGTGCCGTGAGCCTCTGTTCCACTCCGTCGATACGCGTACCGAGCGACGTCTCGACGCCGACGAGATCGGTGCGGAGGGAGTCGGATCGGCGGATGCACCAGGCGAAGCCCGCGAACATGGTGCCGCCCAGAGCCAGCAGGAGGCCGACGGCGCTGATGACGATCGTGATGATCTCGGCGGACACGAACATGCTCCCATTCTGGGGGTGGAGGGTGGGGTCTCGCAGAATGCTACGCGGGCGACGACCGGGGCCGACGGCGGTGCGGGTCATCCTTCGGGCACGGGGGAGAACGCGGTCCAGAAGACGATCGTGCAGAAAAGATCGACGCTTTCCGTTCGCCTCCCTAACAAATCCGGCCTACGCTCGTAGCAGGCGACGGAAGGAACACGCATGCGCGTACTCGGACTGCTCTCGGGCACCTCACACGACGGCATCGACGTCACGGTCGTGGACTTCACAGAGAGCGACGGAGCGCTGCGCGGCACGGTGCTGCACGAAGACAGCGTGCCGTACGCCCCCGACCTGCGGGCCCGACTCGTCGCGGCGCTGCCTCCGGCGCCCACGACGTTCGCCGAGGTCTGCGAGCTCGACACCCTGATCGGCCAGGCCTTCGCCGAGGTCGCCGCCACGGCATCCGACGTCGTCGGGGGAGTGGATGCCGTGTGCACGCACGGCCAGACCGTCTTCCACTGGGTCGCCGACGGCCACGCGCTCGGCACCCTGCAGATCGGGCAGCCGGCGTGGATCGCCGAGCGGGTCGGCGCACCCGTGGTGTCGGACGTGCGCATCCGTGACATCACTGCGGGCGGCCACGGTGCACCTCTCGTGTCGTTCCTCGACGAGCTGCTGCTGCGCGGTCGGGCGGGAGTCTCGGCGGCGGTGAACCTCGGCGGCATCGCGAACGTGACCGTGGTCGGTCCCGACGGTCTGTCGGCCTACGACATCGGCCCGGCGAATGCACTGGTCGACGCGGTGGTCGTCGCCGAGGGGCTGAACGACCGAGGCTACGACGCGGATGCCGCGATCGCTCGCACCGGCACCGTCGACGATGTGCTGCTCGCCGAGCTGCTCGCCGACCCCTACTACTCCCTCCCAGCCCCGAAGAGCACGGGCAAGGAGCACTTCCACCTCGACTATGTGCGTGCGCACGTCGACCGCATGCGACCCGGCATCGCGCCGGCAGACCTGATCCGCACGCTCACCGAGCTCACGGTCCGCACCGTCGCACACGACATCCGCACCGCCGGCATCCGCTTCCTGGCCGTCTCGGGTGGCGGGTGCCACAACCCGCTCATCATGCAGGGTCTGCGTGAGGCGCTCCCCGACATCGAGGTGGTGCTCGCCGACGAGCTCGGCGCCCCGGTCGACAGCAAGGAGGCGATCCTGTTCGCGCTGATCGGATGGTGCACGTTGCATGGCGTCGCGGCCGTGACGCCCGGCGGCACCGGAGCGCGGGAAGCCCGAATCCTCGGCACCATCACACCCGGTGCGGGTCCGCTGCGGATGCCGGAGCCCGTGGATGGAGTGCGCAGCCTGACGCTGCGCTGATCGAGGGATCGGGGCGCTCAGCGCTTGCGGTCGTCGTCGTCCCAGGGGCCTTCCCACCAGCCGGCGCGCCCATCGCCCCCGCCGCCTCCACGACGTCGGGAGCGGAAGAACTGCACCACCCACACGGTCAGCGTGCTGAGGAGGATCAGGAAGATCACCAGGAACAGCAGGTCGGACTGGTTCATGGGCGTTTCCCCTCCGCGGCATCCGCCACGATCTTGGCGATCCGAGCGGACCGCGTCTCGGCACGCTTCGCCATCGCGATGTGCGTCAGGCCGAACTTCTTGACCGACTTCGGAAAGGCGTCCCAGTGGGCCCGCGCGGCGGGCAGGGCATCCAGCGCCTCCGTCAGTTCGGGCGGCTCGATCCCGGCTTCCGGGCCGTCGAGCAAGGTCCACGACCCGTCCGCCTTCGCGGACTCGAGTACGCGGATGCCGGCCGGTGCGAGCTGTCCGGCGGCCTCGAGGTCGATCAGTCTCGCCTTGTTCGTCGCTGCCCATCCGCTGCCGCGTCGTCGGGGTGAGAACCACTGGCCCACCGTCTGGTCGTCGAAGGTGCGCACCGGACCGTCGATCCATCCGAAGCACAGAGCCTGACGCACGGCATCGTCGTATCCGACACCTCCGGCCCGGTTGCCGCGAACGCTCAGCAGCCAGACTCCCGCGATGCGCTCATGATGCTCCTCGAGCCAGGCGCGCCAGGCGGCCGCATCCGCTGCGACGACCCGCTCTCCTTCGTCGAGCGCGCCCACGTCAGTCCTCGTCGAGCGTCGGAATCGACTCGGTGACGGTGGGCAGCAGGTCGGCGACCGAGTCGACGATCTCGTCGGGCCGGAACGGATACTTCTCGACCTCGGCCTCGTCGCTGATGCCGGTCATCACGAGCACGGTGTGCAGCCCCGCCTCGATGCCGGCGATGATGTCGGTGTCCATCCGGTCGCCGATCATGCCGGTCTTCTTCGAGTGCGCGCCGATCTTGTTGAGCGCCGAGCGGAACATCATCGGATTCGGCTTGCCGACGACATACGGCTCCTTGCCCGTCGCCTTGGTGATGAGCGCCGCGATCGCGCCGGTCGCCGGCATGACTCCGTCGGCCGAGGGGCCCGTCGCATCGGGGTTCGTCACGATGAAGCGCGCGCCCTTGATGATGAGTCGGATCGCCTTGGTGATCGCCTCGAACGAGTAGTTGCGAGTCTCGCCGACGACCACGAAGTCGGGATTCGTCTCGGTCATGATGAACCCGGCCTCGTGCAGGGCCGTGAGGATTCCCGCCTCGCCGATCACGAAAGCTGAACCGCCCGGCAGCTGCTGCGCGAGGAAGTCCGCGGTGGCCAGCGCCGAGGTCCAGATCCGTTCCTCGGGCACGACGAGTCCGCTGGCGCGGAGGCGGGCCGACAGGTCTCGTGCCGTGAAGATCGAGTTGTTCGTCAGCACGAGGTACGGGATGTCGTTCTGCTCCCACCCGGCGAGCAGCTCGGACGCGCCGGGAATGGCGTCGTTCTCATGCACGAGCACGCCGTCCATGTCGGTCAGCCAGCATTCGATGTTGTCGCGGTGTGCCATGTGCACAGCTTATGGGGCGGCGATTACGGGCAGGTGTCAGGTTGTGGCGAGGCTGTCAGGCGCTGAGCCAGACCACCTCTGCGGCGCCGTCAGGAAGCGTCGTCTCGACGCCGTCGAGCTCGATGCCCTGGTCCGTGGTCGTGATGCTCGCCGCGACGGCGACGCCAGCCGCCTCGAGGGCGCGCAGCAGCTCGGGGTCGCGGTCGTCGACGCGCAGCACGCGGCCGACGTGACCCACCGGCGCGTCGGCGAGAAGGATGAAGGGCTCGCGTTCGACGACGCCCGCGGCATCTGGGATCGCGTCGCCGTGCGGGTCGAATCGTGGCCGGCCGAGGCGTGCGTCGATGCCCTCGAGAAGGCGGTCGCTGATCGTGTGCTCGAGCACTTCGGCCTCGTCGTGCACCTCGTCCCAGCCGTAGCCGAACTCCTGCACCAGCCAGGTCTCGATCAGGCGGTGGCGTCGCACCATGGCCAGGGCGCGCTGCGTGCCGGCATCGGTCAGCCGAACCGCACCGTAGGGCACGTGCGAGACGAGGCCCGCGGCGGCGAGCTTCTTGACCATCTCGGTCACCGAAGACGGAGCGATGCCGAGCTTCGCCGCGAGCACCGACGGGGTGATCGGCGCGTCCTGCCACTCGGTGTGCGCGTAGACGGTCTTCAGGTAGTCGTCTGCTGCGGGGGATGCCACTCGTCCAGCCTAGATCAGGGGTTCGCGACGTCGACGAGGATGCCGAAGGCGACCTGGCCGGCGAAGAACACGATGAGGAAGCCGAGCAGAGCGGCGAAGAGCGAGAGGCGGCCGTCGAACCCCTCGATCTCGGCGATGCCGATCTTGCGGGCGCGGAAGGCCAGCACCAGCGTCGCGATGCCCAGCACCAGCTGCACCCACGGGCCGCCGAACGGAAGCACGGTCGGGAAGGCGACGAGGAGGCCCCCGATCACGCCGGTCGCGATGCCGGTCCACGTGAGGATGCGGACGGTGCGGCGCGCGGGTTCGGCAGACATCCTTCGAGCCTAATCGCCTGGCGAGGGCGCCGCGGACGCTGTGAATCGTGTCAATCGGGCCCGATTCCTTGACGCGAGAGGAGCGCGGCGGTAGCTTCGACCGGGCACGGGAAAACGCTATCCGAGCGGGCTGCAGGCCCAGAGATGGATTTCGATGATGAACATCCGACACCGATCATTCCGCGCCGTCGTGGCGGTGGCCGCCGCCGGCTGCCTCGTCGCGGGTGGTGCGCAGAGCGCGGCAGCGGCGTCACCCGCAGCCCCGGCCGCGGGTCGCCACGATCACGGCACCCAGGCACCGCAACTCGAGTCGCTCGACCGCGGACTCGTCGCCGTCTCGACCGCCGAGGGCGTCTTCCTCAGCTGGCGACTCCTTGCGACCGAGACGACGGGCGCGACCGAGACCGGCCTCGCCGGCCCCGACTTCGCCGTCTATCGCGACGGCGCGAAGGTCGCCACGGTCACCGACAGCACGAACTACGCGGATGCCAGCGGCTCCGCCACCTCGGAGTACTCCGTCGTCCCCATCGTGAGCGGCATCGAGCTGACGGCATCCGCGTCGGCATCCGTCACCGCCTGGGCCGACGGTCACCACGACCTGCCCCTGCAGAAGCCGGCCGACGGGGTGACGCCGAAGGGCGAGGCCTACACCTACTCGGCGAACGATGTCTCCGTCGGCGACGTCGACGGCGACGGGCAGTACGAGTACGTCGTGAAGTGGGACCCCTCGAACTCGAAGGACGTCTCGCAGCGCGGCTACACCGGGCCGGTCTATCTCGACACCTACGAGCTCGACGGAACGCTGCTGAATCGCCTGGACCTCGGCGTGAACATCCGCGCCGGAGCGCACTACACGCAGTTCCTCGTCTACGACTTCGACGGCGACGGCCGGTCCGAGACCATGCTGAAGACGGCGCCCGGCACGAAGTCGGTGCAGTATGCCGACGACGGCTCGGTCGCGAGCGAGTCATACATCACTCTCCCCAAGGACGATCGCAAGGCCGGGTACTCGAACGACGACGACTACCGCCTGAGTGCCGCGGACTACGAGCAGCGTCTGGTCGAGATGTTCCTCGGGTGGAGTGACCGCGAGGAGGTCGTGTCGGGCCAGTGGCCGGCCACTCTCGAAGAGGCGTGGGGCATGCCCGTGACGCACGACTACCCGCTCTCGCCGGAGGCCGCGCAGGAACTGGCGACCACCTTCATCGACGTGTACGCGCCGAGCCGCAGCGCGCGCAACCTGCTGCGGGAGTTCGAGGGCTTCATCGTCGACGGACCCGAGTACCTCACGGTCTTCGACAGCGCGACCGGCAAGGAGCTGCAGACCATCCCGTATCCGACCGAGCGAGGAGACGACGGACTGCTGTGGGGTGACTACGCGATGTCGCGCATCGAGCCGGCGAACCGCGTCGACCGCTTCCTCGCCGGCGTCGGATACCTCGACGGGCAGCATCCGTCGGCCGTCTTCGCTCGCGGGTACTACACGCGCACGACCGTCGCGGCCTTCGACTGGGACGGCAAGCGCCTCACGGAGCGGTGGGGCGTCGACAGCGGCCACGTGCCGATGACGAACCCGTTCAACGACTCCCCGCACGGCCGGGACGGCACCGACCCCGAGTTCGGCACGATCACGACGCAGGGCGATCACTCGCTGAGCTTCGCCGACGTGGATGCCGACGGTAAGCAGGAGCTCGTCTACGGATCGGCGACGATCGACGACGACGGCAGCCTGCTGTACAGCTCGTTCGACGTGCTCCCCGAGGGAAGCGCCGACCCCGGGGCGACCGTGCGCCTGGGCCATGGCGACGCCATGCACGTGACCGATATCGATCCCAGCCGCCCCGGCCTCGAGATCTGGACGGCCCACGAGGGTGCGACGAGCGCACCGTACGGGTCGGTGATGCGTGATGCCGCGACGGGAGAGTCCCTGTTCGGGGCGTACTCGGGTCGCGACACGGGTCGCGCCATGATCGGCGACGTGCGTCCCGACGTGCCGGGTATCGAGGTGTGGTCGAGCATGCCAGGCGGCACCGAGGGCAGCGGACTCCTGAGCGCGACCGGCGAGGTGCTGCAGCCGGAGACGCCAGGCACCAACATGTCGATCCGCTGGGCGGGCGACCTGACGACGCAGCTCGTGAACGGCAGCGGCGCCCAGACGCCGACCATCGACGACTGGACCCGCGGGACGCTGGTCACCGCGACCGGAACGCTCACGAACAACGGCACGAAAGGCAACCCGTCGCTCGTCGCCGATGTGCTGGGGGACTGGCGTGAGGAGCTGCTCGTGCGCACCGTCGACTCGAGCGCGCTGCGGTTCTTCACGACGACCGAGCCGACGGCGCACAAGCTCACGACGCTGATGCACGACGTGCAGTACCGGGCCGAGACCGCGCGTCAGCAGACCACCTACAACCAGCCCGCGTACACCTCGTACTACCTGGCGAGCGACATCGACTGGTCGCAGGTGCCGGTGTTGACCGCGCCGACGACTCCGAAGGCTCCGACCTTCACCGACAAGCCGGGCACCTCCCGCGACGAGGTGAAGGTGCCGAAGAACGTGACAGGCATCAGCTACTACGTGAACGGCGAGAGGGTCGAGGCGCGGGGCGGCAAGGTGAAGGTGACGGGAGAGGTGACCGTCGTCGCCGTCCCCGAGCCCGGATGGCGCATCGCCGACGGCGCGACCTCGCAGTGGACCGAGACTCTCCGCTCTCGCTGACGGCGCGGTGACAGGACGCCGCCCCGAGTCGACTCTTCCCGTGCCGGCTCGGGGCGGTTCTGCGCGCAAGAGTCGTGCTGCGCGCGCGAGGCCGGTCGCTCAGGCGCCCGTCAGCACCAACCAGAGCAGGGCGCCGTTGAGCGCGATGAGCAGAACGGATGCCACGATGCCCGCCGCCGTCGTCCAGGTGCGATTCGCCCAGACGCCGAGCGTGCGACGCTGCGCGGTGAGCGCGACGAGGGGGATCAGCGCGAACGGGATGCCGAATGAGAGGACGACCTGGCTGAGCACCAGCGCCAGCGTGGGATCGAAGCCGATGCCGAGGATCACCAGCGCGGGGATCAGGGTCACGAGTCGACGCGCGAGAAGCGGGATGCGTACGTGCAACAGGCCGTGCATGATCTCCGCTCCCGCGTAGGCGCCGACGGATGTCGAGGCGAGACCGGAGGCCAGCAGCCCGACCGCGAAGAAGGTCGCGACGACAGGCCCGAGTCCCGCGGCGAGCGCGGCATGGGCGCCTTCGAGCGAATCCGTCCCCTCGACACCTGCCAGGTTGGCGGCCGCGAGCAGCAGGATGCCGAGGTTGACGGTGCCCGCGATCACCATCGCGATCGAGACGTCCCAGCGGGTCGCCGTGAGCAGGCGACGGATGCGCGAGGTCTCGGTTCGCGCAGTCTCCGTCGGCCCGTGCGCCGCGGCGGCACCGAACCGATCGCGCGTGAGCGAGGAGTGCGCGTAGATCGCGTGCGGCATGATCGTCGCGCCGAGGATGGAGGCGGCGAGGAGCACCGATCCGGTGCCCTCGAAACGGGGCACCAGGCCACCGACGATGCTCGCGGCATCCGGCGGTGCGATGAAGAGCCCGGCGACGAAGCCGACCGCGATGATCACCATGAGCCCGATGATCACGAACTCGAAGGGCCGAGCGCCGCGGCGGCTCTGCACCGTCAGCAGGACCATCGACACGGCGCCGGTGATGATCCCTCCGAGCAGCAGCGGGATGTCGAACAGCAGGTAGAGGGCGACCGCGCCGCCGATGACCTCGGCCAGATCTGTCGCCATCGCGACGAGCTCGGCCTGCAGCCAGTAGGCCCGACGGGCCCACGGCCTCGTGAGGCGCGCACCCAGCACCTCGGGGAGACTCTGCCCCGTGACGACGCCGAGCTTCGCCGACAGGTACTGGATCAGCCAGGCCATCACGTTGCCCGCCACCACGACCCAGACCAGCAGGTACCCATACTGCGCGCCGGCGGTCATGTTGCTCGCGACGTTGCCCGGATCGAGATACGCGACACCGGCGACCAGCGCGGGTCCGAGGAGCCAGAGGCTGCGGGGCGCGGTGGCGCGGGTGGGCGTCGGCCCCTTCTCGACGACAGCATTTTTCGGCATGCCGAAATCGTAGCGGATATTTCGGCGTACCTAAATCTCTGTTGCGGATGCGCCGGATAGCCTGGCGGGATGGATGAGCAGGCGCCCGCGGATGCAGCGGAGACAGGCGGATCGTCGGCCCAGCCCGGATACGGGGTCGGACCCTGGCCAGGCGGCGAGGTCGAGTGGCCTGCGGGGGAGCAGTACGACCCCGAGCTGCTGGCCGTCGGAGACACGCGCAACGTGATCGATCGCTACCGCTACTGGCGGATGGACGCGATCGTCGCCGACCTCGACACCAAGCGGCATCCGTTCCACGTGGCCATCGAGAACTGGCAGCACGACATGAACATCGGCTCGATCGTGCGCAGCGCCAACGCGTTCCTCGCCGACACCGTGCACATCATCGGCCGGCGCCGGTGGAACAAGCGGGGCGCCATGGTCACCGACCGCTATCAGCACGTCGTGCACCATGAGGACGTCGAGGCCTTCACCGTCTGGGCGACCGCCGAAGGCCTGCCGATCGTCGCCGTCGACAACGTCGAGGGCGCAGTGCCCGTCGACCGCGCGGATCTGCCGCAGAGCTGCGTGCTGCTGTTCGGTCAGGAGGGACCGGGTCTCTCGGATGCCGCGCTCGCCGCGGCATCCGCCCACATCGAGATCACGCAGTACGGCTCGACCCGGTCGATCAACGCGAGCGCGGCCGCCGCGGTGATCATGTACGAATGGTGCCGGAGGCATGCGGGCTGACGGCGGCGTCGGACCCTCTCGACACGATGCCTGCTCGGGCGTAGCGTGAGTGCCGATCTGAGGAGGTCGACATGGCAGCGATCAGTTCCATCCGCCCGTTTCTCTGGTTCGACGGGCGGGCGCAGGAGGCGATGGAGTACTACGTCTCGGTGTTCCCGAACTCGTCGATCGACCAGGTGGTCCTGTACCCCGACGAATCGCTCGATCGACATTTCGAGGGGATGAGCGGCAAGGTCCTCAACGGCGACTTCACCCTGAACGGCTCGCCGTTCGGCTGCCTCGACGGAGGCCCCGAGTTCGCGTTCAACGAGTCGATCTCCTTCGTGATCGGCTGCGAGGATCAGGCCGAGATCGACCACTACTGGCAAGCCCTATCGGCCGTGCCGGACTCGGAGGCCTGCGGCTGGTGCAAGGACAGGTTCGGAGTGAGCTGGCAGGTCGTGCCGGCCGGTCTGGATCTGCTCCAGCAGAGGCCAGAGCAGATTCAGGCGCTCATGCACATGAAGAAGATCGTGATCGCCGAGCTCGAGAACGCCTGATCCCTCGCGGCGTCCTCAGTTCCCGAGATTCCGGGATACGTGTAGACGTCCGGAGTCGCAGCGATCGTGCAGTGCTAGACGCCGGCGGTGACCCAGCGACCCGAGCGCACGCGCCAGCCGAGAGTGCCCAGCCGAGCGAGCAGGTAGATGCCGAAGAAGGCGATGGCCAGCCAGATGAGGCCCGCTGACGCATCGACTCCGCTCGCGGCGATGATCCAGAGCGCCGGGAGGAACGGCACGAGATTGATGCCGCCGGCGATCGCGAGGTAGCGCGCGTCGTTCGCCCCCATCAGCACTCCGTCGAGCACGAACACCACCCCGGCGATCGGCTGCGCGAGCGCGAGGATCAGCAGTGCCGGCTGCACGAGCGCCGCGATCTCGGCGTCGCCGGTGAACACGATCCCGAGGACTCCGGAGAGTGCAGCGATGACAGCCCCGACCACGACGCCGAACCACGCGCCCCAGGCCACGGTGCGTTTCAGCACCCGATGCACCTGTCGCTCGTCGCCGGCACCGAGCTCTTTGCCGATCAGCGCCTGTGCGGCGATCGCCAGCGCGTCGAGCGCGAATGCCGCCGCCGAGAAGATCGTGAAGACGATCTGCCATCCGGCGAGCTCCTCGGTGCCGATGCCGGTGGCGACGGCGACCGTCGCGAGCAGAGCGACGCGCAGGCTCACGGTGCGCAGGAACAGCCAGCCGCCCGAGCGCGCTGTGCTGCCCATGCCGTCCCGTCGGGCTTTCAACGATGCGTCATGCCTCGCCGCGAGCCGCCGGATCACGAGGACGTATGCGCCGACCATGCCCCACTGGGCGACGACCGTGCCGGCCGCCGAGCCGGCGATGCCCCAGCCCAGCCCGTAGATGAACACCACGTTGAGCAGCGCGTTGGCCCCGAACCCGAGGCCGGCGATCCACAGGGGAGTCATGGTGTCCTGCATCCCGCGCAGCAGCCCGGTCGCGGCGAACACGATGAGCATGGCCGGGAGCCCCCACATCGAGACGACGAGATAGGCGTTGGCATCGGCGGCCACGGCGTCGCTCGCGCCGAACAGCGAGACCAGCCAGGGGGAGGATGCCGCGCCTGCGGCGGCGAGCACGGCCCCGATCGCGAGGGCGAGCCACATGCCGTTGATGCCGACCGAGACGGCCTCGCCCGGTCTGCCGGCGCCGAACAGTCGGGCCACCGCCGGGGTCGTCGAGTAGGCGAGGAAGACCATGAGTCCGACGATCGTCTGCAGCACCGCACCCGCGATGCCCAGGCCCGCGAGCGGCGTCGTGCCGAGATGTCCGACCAGCGCCGCGTCGACGATGAGGAACGCCGGTTCTGCGATCAGGGCGCCGAGCGCGGGGACGGCGAGGCGCAGGATCTCGCGGTTGAGAGTGCGCTCGGTCATCCTCCGAGCCTATGGGCTGGCGCGGACAGCAGGCGGTGCAGCACGCCCGCTCCGCCCTCCGGATCCGGTGCGGTCGTACCCTGGAAGGACCAGGATGCGACGGAGGTGCATCATGACGGATCCACGGGAGGCCGCGGCGCGGTACCGTGCGCGGCAGCGAAGCCGGGGGGACGGCGAGGACGACAGCGAGTCCGGTGCAGAGCCGGGCATCGGAGCAGCGACGGATCGAGCCGCGTTCATCGAGACGGCGATCCAGGTCGCGATCCGCCGGGGCGATTTCGACGATCTCCCCGGTGCGGGCAAGCCCCTCGAGGGACTCGGAACGCACCACGACCCCGACTGGTGGATCCGACGCAAGATCGAGCAGGAGAACCTGACGGGTCTCGGTCCGCCGGCGATCCTGTTGCGCACCGAGGATCGCGAGCTCGACGACCAGCTCGACCTGCTCGGTCGCGAGGCCGACGTGCGGTCGGTGCTCGAGGACTTCAACGGTCGGGTGCTCGAGGCCCGACGCCAGCTGCAGGGCGGTCCGCCTGTCGTCACGAGTCCACGCGACATCGACGCCGAGGTGGCGGCGTGGGCCGAGCGACGTGCGGCGCGCTTCGCGGCGCGTGCTGCGGAGACGCCGGAGCAGCCCCGGCGACGACGGTTCGGCCTCCGGCGCAGGGCGTGACCCGTCCCCCCGAATGTCGGAGCGACGCATAGGCTGGTCGGCATGACCGACGTGCTTCCCTCTGGCCTTGAGACCTCCGAGTTCAGCTCCGACATCCGCCCGCAGGACGACCTCTACCGCCATGTCAACGGCGCCTGGCTCTCCCGCACCGAGATCCCCGGCGACAAGGCGCGGTGGGGGTCCTTCCATCTGCTGGCCGAGCAGGCGGAGAAGGACGTCAGGGCGATCATCGAGGAGTCGCAGGATGCCGAGCCCGGCACTCTCGCCCGCAAGATCGGCGACCTGTTCGCCAGCTTCATGGACACCGAGCGCATCGCCGCCGCCGGGGTGACGCCCCTCGCCGAGACGCTCGCCGAGATCGACGCGATCGACGGCGTCCCCGCGTTCCTGCGTACGGTCGGCGCCTACGATCGCGACGGCCGGGCGCACCTGATCGGGTTCTACGTCGACGGCGACCCGGGCAACCCGGAGCGCTACCTCCCGGTGGTCGTGCAGTCGGGCCTGTCGCTGCCGGACGAGAGCTACTTCCGGCTCGACACCTTCGCCGAGACCCGAGCGGCGTACCGCGCGCACCTCGAGCGACTGCTCGCGCTCGCCGGAGTCGCGGATGCCGCGGGCACCGCCGACCGCTCGATCGCCCTCGAGACCGAGCTCGCCGGGCACCACTGGGACAACGTGCGCAGCCGCGATGCCGTCGCCACGTACAACCTGAAGACCTGGGCCGAGATCCAGGAGCTCGCCGGTGTCGACCTCGAGCCGTGGCGCGATGCCGTCGCTCCCGGCCACCCCGAGGCGTTCGCCGAGGTCGTGGTCTCGCAGCCGAGCTTCCTCGAAGGCCTCGGGTCGCTGCTGACCGCCGAGCGTCTCGACGAGTGGAAGGCCTGGCTGCGCGCCCAGGTAGTGCATGCCGCGGCTCCGTATCTGACCGACGACTTCGTGCAGGAGAACTTCTCGTTCTACGGCACCGAGCTCACCGGCGTCCCCTCGATCCGCGAGCGCTGGAAGCGCGGTGTCTCGGTGACCGAGAGCGCGCTGAGCGAGGCGATCGGCAAGGTCTACGTCGAGCGGCACTACCCGCCGACGGCGAAGGCCGCGATGGATGAGCTCGTCGGCAACCTCATCGAGGCCTACCGGCAGAGCATCACCGACCTCGAATGGATGACGGCCGAGACCCGCGAACGCGCACTCGCCAAGCTCGACTCCTTCACGCCGAAGATCGGGCACCCTGCCGTGTGGCGCGACTACTCGAGCCTCGAGATCGACCGCGCCGACCTGTTCGGCAACGTGCGCCGTGCGGCGATCTTCGAGCACGACCGCAACGTCGCGAAGGTCGGCAAGCCGATCGACCGTGACGAATGGCACATGCCGCCGCAGATGGTCAACGCCTACTACAACCCCTCGATGAACGAGATCGTGTTCCCGGCGGCGATCCTGCAGTACCCGTTCTTCGACGCGTCGCGCGACGCGGCCGCCAACTACGGCGGCATCGGCGCGGTCATCGGTCACGAGATCGGTCACGGATTCGACGACCAGGGCAGCCGTTACGACGGTGACGGCAAGCTCGAGGACTGGTGGACGGATGCCGATCGCTCCGCGTTCGAGCAGCGCACCAAGGCCCTCATCGCGCAGTACGACGAACTCGTGCCTGAGGGACTCGCCGCCGAGCACCACGTCAACGGCGCGCTGACGATCGGTGAGAACATCGGCGACCTGGGCGGTCTCGGCATCGCGCTCAAGGCGTATGAGATCGCACTCGACGGCGCCGAGGCGCCGGTCATCGACGGCTACACCGGCGTGCAGCGCCTCCTGCTGTCGTGGGCGCAGGTCTGGCAGCAGAAGAGCCGCGACGCCGAGACGCTGCGCCTGCTCACGATCGATCCGCACTCTCCGAACGAGTTCCGGTGCAACCAGATCGTCCGCAACATCGATGCGTTCTACGAGGCGTTCGACGTGACCGAGACCGACGCGCTGTGGCTGCCGCAGGACTCGCGCGTGACCATCTGGTGAGCGCTCCGGCCTCGGCGATCGCGCCGGGTCGGGGTGCCCTGCTGTCTGCCGGATGACGTTCTGATGACCGTATACCGGAGTATGTAGGGCATCCTCACCTGGCGGGGTTACGATATCCGTGCTGCGGCGGATGGACACCGCAGCATCCCGCCAATCCAACCCCCCTGTTAAGGATCACGCGTGGGTGCTTCCGAGCCTGCCGACGGCCCGCCACTGGCCTCGCTGCGCCGCTCTCAGCGGACCAGCCGACGCTTGCCGCGCCGTGCTGCCGCAGGGCGCAGGTCGTTCACCTCGACCTTGCGGGCGCTCGAACAGCTGGCGGATGCCGGGGCCCAGGTATCGGTGCATGTCGTCGATCTCGACAACCACACGCACGTCCTCGCGGGCGACGACCATGTGACCATGCCGGTCGCCGGACTCGGTGTCGTGCCCCTGCTGATCGAGGTGGCGGCCGCGTTCGAGGCGGGCACACTCGATCCGCTCGAGATCGTCGAGCGCACCGCCGTCGATCCGGTGTCGACGTCGGGGCTCTGGCGCCACCTGCACGCGCCCGCCCTCCCACTCGAAGACCTCGCCGTGCTCGCGGCCACGGCCGGCGACCCCATCGCGGTCAACGCTCTGCTGCAGCGGGTCGGCCACGACCGGGTGCGCGAGCGCATCGAGGCTCTCGGACTGCGCCGCACCGCGGTTCTCGATCGATTCCGTGACGAGCGCGGCCCCGATGATGCTCCGCACGTCGCCGTGGGCTCGGCACGCGAGTTCGCGGGTCTCTTCTCGGCACTCGTGAATTCCCAGGTGGTGGGGGCGTCGGTGAGCGCTCAGGTGTCCGAGTGGCTGAGCCTCAATCAGGATCTGAGCCTGGTGGCATCCGCCACCGGCCTCGACCCGTTCGCACACGACCACGACGCGCACGGCCTGCTGTTCATCAACAAGACCGGCCGCGACCGCGGCGTGCGTGCCGAAGCGGGAGTGCTCGCCGGGCCGCGCGCGGGTGTGGCCTACTCCCTGATCGTCTGCTTCGACGATCTGTCGATCACGCACCGACTCCGCGCGCACGACGCCTTCCGCGTCCTCGGGGTCGAGCTCATGGAGTACACCCACTGATCGCATTCCACGCCCGACGCGACGTCGGCCGCGGTTAGCATCGAGCAATGCCCCGTACAGACTGGACCCCGCATCGTCGTGATGACGGAGAACTGCTCGGTTGGATCCATCCGGAAGGCGAGGCCTGGGTCGCGATCGATGTGCTCGGGCGCGCGGTGTCCGGGCCGACGGAGTGGCTCGACGCCGAGGCGGCCCTGGAGGACCACGGGATCGCGTGGCTCGCCGACCCGTGGATGCTCGAGGGCGAGGCCGAGCGCCCCTTGCGCGTGCGCATCGTCGAGGTCACGCCCGATGGCAAGGGGAGATCGGGGCGCATCGTGGTGAAGGTCGACGACTTCGGCGACATCACTCGTCCCGCCACGCAGCAGTACGTGCTCTCCTGGCCCGCCCCTGATCGGCTGCGGACGCCATCGCCGACGGATCCCGATCCGCGGGCGCTCTGACCCGACCGTTCGTGGACTGCGGGCGCCGGCGTGCGCGGTGTGCGTGCGCGGTCAGCCCGGCAGCGAGGGGTGCTGCTCGGACGAGCGCTGGCGGGGGATGAACAGCGACAGGACGAGAGCGACGATTCCGGCGGCGATCGCGAGCCAGAAGCACACGTCGAACGCCGCCCTCGTCGGCACGGATACCCCGCCGACGTCGATGCTCATCGCGGCCAGCACGCCGCCCATCACGGCAGAGGCGCTCGACGTGCCGACCGAGCGGAAGAGGGCGTTGAGTCCGTTCGAGGCGCCGGTCTCGTTCGCGGGCACCGACCGCATGATGATCATCGGCATGGCGGCGAATGTGAAGCCGATGCCGACGCCGATCAGCAGGTTGCCCACCAGGATGTGCCACACCTCGCTCGACCACAGGAGCACGAAGACGTACGCGAGGACGATGGCTCCCGCGCCCACGGTGAACAGCGGACGAGGTCCGACGGTGCGCTCGAGCCATCCCGACAGGGGTGAGATCACCATCATCACGAGGCCGGCGGGCATGATGATCAGCGACGCCGAGACCATGTCGAGCCCGAAGCCCGCACCCGAGGCCGCGGGGCCCTCGAGCAGCTGCGGGAACGTCACGTTCGACGCGAACAGTGCGAAGCCCATCCCGATCGCGGCGATGTTGGTGAAGAGCACGGCGGGGCGCGCGGCGACCCGCAGATCGAGGAGCGGATCGTTCGTCCGCAGCTGGTACCAGCCCCAGACGAGCAGTACGCCCACGCCGCCGATGATGCAGGTGAGGGTCAGCGGTGCCGTCCAGCCCCACTCGGCACCGCGAGACACGAACAGCAGGATGCCGGTGAGTCCGATCGCGAGTCCGATGGCGCCGAGCACATCGAGGCGTCCGGGGAACCGCAGCACATCCTCGGGGATCACGAGCAGCACCAGCGCGAGACCCACGACGCCGAGAGCCGCGGCGAGCCAGAACAGCCAGTGCCAGTCCGCGTTCACGGCCAGCAGCGCGGCGACCGGCATCCCGATCGCGCCTCCGACGCCCATGGTCGCGCTCATCAGGGCGACGGCCGTGCCCAGGCGTTCGGGAGGCAGCACGTCGCGCATGATCGCGATGCCGAGCGGCACCACACCCGTCACCGCGCCTTGGAGCGCTCGACCGATGATGACTCCGATGATCGAGCCCGACAGCGCGGCGATCAGGGAGCCGATAATGAGCAGTCCGAGCAGCACGATCACCACTCGGCGCTTGCCGTACATGTCGCCGAGCCGGCCCGAGATCGGAGTGGCGACGGCGGCGACGAGCAGCGTGATCGTGACGACCCAGGTGGTGTCCTCGCGAGACGCGTTCAGCAGGCGCGGCAGCTCGGCCTGCAGGGGCACGACGAGCGTGAACATGAACGACGAGCAGAGGCCCGCGAAGGCCAGGACGGCGACGATGGCCCACTTGGGTGGTGTTCGGGAGAGTCTTCTGCGCGCGCGATCTTCGTTCTCTCCCATCGCTTCAGGCTATCGGCGTCTGCGACACCGGAGGCGCGAGACCGATGCGATCGTCAGCTCACGCCCTTCATCAGTCGCAGTACCGGCTTGACGGCGAACAGCAGACCGAGGCCGACCACGATCGCTATCGCGCCGAGGATCGAGAAGTACGGCACCTCGTTCTTCGGGTCGTAGAACTGCACGAGCCAGCCCGAGATCGCGGTGCCGAGTGCGATCGACAGGAAGAACAGCGCCACCATCTGGGTGTGGAACACCTTCGGCGCGAGCTTCGTCGTGACCGACAGCCCGACGGGAGAGATGAGCAGCTCGGCCACGGTGAACACGAAGAGGATGCCGACGATCGCGAGCAGGGGCGTGGAGTTGGCGCCGCCGCCTGCGAACGGCAGGAACAGCAGGAACGCCGCACCCATGATGATCGCTCCCAGTGCGAACTTCACCGGGGTGGAGGGCTGACGCGGGCCGAGGCGCGTCCAGATCGCCGCGAAGACGCCGGAGAGGATGATGATGAACACGGGGTTGATCGACTGGACCCACGAGACGGGCATCTCGAATCCGAAGATGTTGCGGTCGAGGCGCTCGTCGGAATAGACCGTGAGCACGGTGAACTGCTGCTGGTACAGCGACCAGAACGCGACGCTCGTGATGAAGAGCGGCAGGAATCCCCACACGCGGGAGCGCTCGGTGCCGTCGATCCGCCGACTGCTGAGGATGACGGCGAAGTACGCGACCGTCGCGATGATGGTTCCGATGATGACGATGTCCGCCAGGTTGTCGGCCTGGATCACGCCGATGAGCACCAGCACCGCGATGAGCGCGACGGCTGCGACCGCGACGATCGCGACCAGCGGATAGCGCGACCGGGGGAGCGGGTTCGGCACGCGGCGCGCCTCGTCCGGCAGCGCCTTGCGGCCGAAGGAGTACTGCACCAGCCCCAGCGTCATCCCGATCGCGGCGAGGCCGAAGCCATAGTGGAATCCGAGCGACGACTGCAGGATGCCGGTGAGGATCGGGCCCAGGAAGGCCCCGAGGTTGATGCCGAGGTAGAACAGCGAGAATCCGGCATCCCGGCGAGTGTCGTCGGCGCTGTAGAGGGTTCCGACGACCGACGTGGCGTTCGCCTTGAGGCCACCGGATCCGAGGGCGACGAGCACGAGCCCGACGCCGACTCCGATGAACCCGGGAAGCAGGGCCAGGGCGACGTGCCCGCCGACGATCACGATCGCACTGATGAACAGCACTCGCTCCGACCCCAGCATCCGGTCGGCGATCCACGCGCCGAGGATGGTCGAGAGGTAGACCGACCCGCCATAGGCGCCGACGATGCCGCCGGCGACGGCCTGCGAGAGTCCGAGGCCGCCCTCGGTGACCGAGAAGTACAGGTAGATCAGCAGGATTCCCTGCATGCCGTAGAAGCTGAAGCGCTCCCACATCTCGACTCCGAAGATGTGGACGAGCGCCCAGGGCTGCCCGAAGAACCTGGTGTCGGACTTCTCGGCGGTCGTATCGCTGGTTGACATCCCTCCACGGTACGCCCGCTCGCGGCATGGCTCCCAGACCGTTCGCGTCGCTCGATTCCGAAAACGGCGACCGGAGGGGCAGACTGGGGGCGTGCGAACCATCCGTGATCTGGACACCGTTGAACTCATCATCGACGCGCAGGGCCTGCTCGACTCCATCCGGGGCCCCGAGCGCGTGATCGACGCCGGCACGCTGCGCGCCCTGCAGCAATCCGGCAACTACGTCGTCGGCCTCTTCGACGCGGAGAGCGGCGAAGAGCGGATGGTGGGCGCGTCGATCGCGTTCTTCGGCGCACCTGGACGCCGGGCGATGCACTCGCACATCACGGCACTGCTGCCCGACTACCGCGGACGCGGGTGGGGGCGCGAGCTCAAGGAGCACCAGCGCCAGTGGGCGTTCTCGCGCGATGTCGGCCGCATCACCTGGACGTTCGATCCGCTCGTCGCCCGCAACGCGCACTTCTTCCTCACCGTTCTCGGCGCACGTGTCACCGGATACTCCGTCAACCGCTACGGCATCTTCGGCGGCGGGGATGCCGGGGACGAGAGCGACCGACTCGACGTCGAGTGGGCTCTCGCCGACATCGCGAAGCCACCGGCATCCGACGCGATCGTCGAGACGCTCGAGATCCCCTCGGACATCGAGACCATGCGCATCGAGGATCCGGAGGCGGCGCACGAGTGGCGCACGCGGCTGCGCGCGCAGATGGAGGGGCTGCTGGGCAGCGGCCTCGCTCTCTCGGGGTTCGATGTCGAGAAGGGCTACCTCTTCACGGCCTGAGCGCCGCACACCTGGCCTCGCCGGGGTCCTGACGCGAAGCGGTCGCGGATAAGATTGAGGTGCCCGTGATCACGGGCTTTCCCACCGCCGACCATTGGAGCCACCGTGGCCGAACAGTCCCGTCTAGACAAGGTCATCGCCCTTGCCCGCCACCGCGGGTTCGTCTTCCAGGCGGGTGAGATCTACGGCGGTTCGCGGTCCGCGTGGGATTACGGGCCCCTCGGCACCGAGCTCAAGGAGAACATCCGCCGCCAGTGGTGGCAGACGTTCGTGCGCGGCCGCGGCGATATGGTCGGCCTCGACTCGAGCATCATCCTGCCCAAGCGCGTGTGGGAGGCGTCCGGTCACGTCGCGACCTTCACCGATCCGCTGGTCGAGTGCCTCAGCTGCCACAAGCGCTTCCGTGCCGACAACCTGATCGAGGACTTCGAGGCGCGCAAGGGCCGCAAGGCGGAGAACGGCCTCGCCGATGTGCCGTGCCCGAACTGCGGCACGAAGGGACAGTACACCGAGCCCAAGTCGTTCTCGGGTCTCGTCAAGACCTACCTGGGAGTCGTCGACGACGAGTCCGGGCTGCACTTCCTGCGCCCCGAGACGGCTCAGGGCATCTTCGTGAACTTCTCGAACGTGCTCACCGCCAGCCGCAAGAAGCCGCCGTTCGGCATCGGCCAGGTCGGCAAGGCGTTCCGCAACGAGATCACGCCCGGAAACTTCATCTTCCGCACCCGTGAGTTCGAGCAGATGGAGATCGAGTTCTTCACGCCGCCCGCAGAGGCTCAGGAGTGGTTCGACCACTGGGTCGAGGCGTGCTGGAACTGGTTCATCGATCTGGGCATCGACCCCGAGAACATGCGCCAGTTCGACGTTCCCGAAGATGACCGCGCGCACTATTCGGCCGGCACCATCGACGTCGAGTATCGCTTCGGTTTCACGGGCAAGGAGTGGGGCGAGCTCATGGGCGTCGCGAACCGCACCGATTACGACCTGTCGAGCCACAGCGAAGCCTCGGGCCAGAGCCTGACCTACTTCGACCAGGCCACCGGCGACCGTTACACGCCCTACGTGATCGAGCCCTCGTTCGGCCTCACTCGCGCCATGATGGCGTTCCTCGTGGACGCGTATCGCGAAGAAGAGGTGCCGAACGCCAAGGGCGGCACCGATGTGCGCACCGTGCTCAAGCTCGACCCGCGTCTCGCCCCTGTCAAAGCCGCCGTATTGCCGCTGAGCCGCAACGAGCGCCTGTCGCCGCTGGCGCGCGAGGTCGCTGACACGCTGCGCAGCTCGTGGGCCGTCGACTTCGACGACGCGGGCGCGATCGGCCGTCGCTACCGCCGTCAGGACGAGATCGGCACACCGTTCTGCGTCACGATCGACTTCGACTCGCTCGACGACCGTGCGGTCACCGTGCGCGACCGCGACACGATGGCGCAGGAGCGCGTCTCGATCGACGATCTGCACGAGTACCTGGCCGAGCGTCTCAAGGGCGCCTGACGCGCGGACCACCGGAACGAGAGGCCCGCTGTCCGAGAGGACGGCGGGCCTCTCGCGTCAGCCGGTGACGGTCAGCTGCACCTGATCGGTGCCGCCCGCCTCTACCCAGGCGAGCGAGCGCTCGAGGATGCCGCGGAGCACGTCGAGGTCGATCTGTTCCAGGTCCTTGATGTAGAGGCATCCGACGCCGGTGCTGTGCGGGCCGAGGTTCTCGAGCGCGCCCGAGTGCGCATCGACGCCGTCGAACAGATAGATGGTGGTCGCAGCTTTACGCGGGGCGAAGCCGAGCAGGCCGCTGTCGCCCTCGGTGCCGGTCGGGTACCGGTAGTGGCAACTTCCGAATCCGATGATCGTGCCCCAGGTCTGAGGGTCGCGGCCCGTGATCTCCTGCATGATCGCGGTCAGCGTCTCGGCATCCCGGCGGCGGACCGCCGGAGTGGAGCGGGCGATGAGACCTGCGACGTCATCGCCCGTGGGCTTCATGCGTTCGCCTTCGCCGCAGCTTTCATGGCCTTCTTGTGCTCTCGTACTCTGGTGAGCGATTCGGGCGAGACGATGTCGGCGACGCTGCGGTACGAACCCTCGGTGCCGTAGTCGCCGGCGGCCTCCCGCCATCCCGGGCCGGTGAAGCCGTACTGCTTGCCGAGCAGAGCAAGGAAGATCTTCGCCTTCTGTTCGCCGAAGCCGGGAAGGGCCTTGAGTCGCTTCAGGACTTCGGCGCCCGACGGATCACTGTCGGTCCAGATCGCCGAGGCGTCTCCGTCCCACTGATCGACGATCTCCTGGCACAGGGTCTGCACGCGTGCCGCCATCGAACCCGGGAACCGGTGCACGGCGGGCGTCGTCTTGAACGCCTCGAGGAACTCGTCCGGGTCCATGGCCGCGATCGTGGTGGCGTCGGACGCGCCTGTGCGCTGCTCGATCTTCAGGGGACCGGCGAAGGCCGTCTCCATCGGAACCTGCTGATCGAGCAGCATCCCGACCAGCAGGGCCAGCGGACTGTCGGTGAGCAGCGCGTCTGCGGCGGTGTCTCCGGTGATGTGAAGGGCCATGCATCCAGTCTGGCACCGACTCGCTCCGATGCCGGAGTCAGATGCGCTGGAGCTTGGGAAGGGGGCCCTCGAGACGCGCGACCGAGATTCGGACATCAGCGATATCGGCCTTGAGCTCTGTCTTGACGTCGTAGATGTCCTGCTTCAGTTCCGACCGGAGCTCGGCGATGTCGGCCTTGAGTTCGGTGCGGAGTTCGGCGATGTCGCCCTTGAGTTCGGTGCGGAGTTCGGCCATGTCGCCTTTGAGTTCGGTGCGGAGTTCGGCGATGTCGGTCTTGAGTTCGGTGCGGAGCTCCGCGATGTCGCCTACGACCCTCGCGAACCGTTCATCGACCCTGTCGAATCGCTCGTCGATCCTGTCGAACCGGACTTCGAGCCCTTTGGCCTGCTTTGCAAGCATCCGAGAGACGCCGCCGAGCACGGTGGCGGTGACGCCGAAGAGGGCGACGATGATGCCGATCAGGTTCGGATCCACGAGCATTCCCCCAGTCTGCGCCGCGTGATCGACGCTGTCGTGGGTTCGACGATATGAAGCATCGAAGTGGCCGCCGGGGCGACCGCCGTGCTTCTCCCGAGCGCTGTGGAAAGACCACCGCAGAGGGCTCCCGTGCAGAAGGAGCGCGGCTCAGGCGGTCGCGGCGCCGTCGGTATCGGACGACAGCGCGGACTCGACCGGCTCGATGCCGTACAGCGTCGAGAGTGCAGTCGCGAAATCGTCCGCGCGGCCGGCAGCGGCCAGTTCGTGGGCGCGGGTGGTCGGCACGTGCAGCAGCACGCCGGTCAGGTGGCGAAGCGCCTGCTCGACCCTGCCGTCCTCATCGCCGCGTGCGCGAGCGCGGCCGATCTCGGCCTCGAGCAGCGCGAACATATGCGACCGCAGGGCGACGACCGACGGCGTGACGCTCTGTCGGCTGCCGACGACGTGGAACGTGTCAGCTGCTTCGCGCACCACGGTGCGTGCGGCATCCGTCGCCTGCAGCTCTTCGAGCGGTGCGTGCAGGCTGATGGTCTCGAGGTCGAGCAGCGCGACGCCTTCGAGCGCTGCGACAGCGGGGTCGACGTTGCGCGGCATGCCCAGGTCGACGACCATCTGGCTGTGCGACGCGACGGGGCATCCCTCGGGTGCGATGCCGGTCGGCGCCTGCAGGTGCTCAGGTGTCAGCACAGGAGCGGTCGCCGTCGTGCAGGTGATCAGCAGGCTCGAGCGCGAGGCGACGCGCGCGTAGTCCTCTGCGGCGACCGGGCGGATGCCGTGCTTCGCGGCGAACTTCTCGGCTCGGCCCGAGGGTGAGTACACCGAGATGTTGACGGCTCCCCGTTCGCGCAGTGTCGCGAGGGTGACGGCTGCGTAGGCACCGGTGCCGACGAGCAGCACGCGCTCCGTCGACCAGTCGGCGATGCGGCTGTCAGCGAGTTCGAGGGCGAGGCGCACGAGCGAGCGGCCGGCCCGGCCTAGGGCTGTGACGTTCTTGACCTTGCGCTGCGCCTGGCTCGCGCGCTGGAAAAGCCGCTCGAGCTCGGGCGAGGTGGTGCCCTCCTTGCGCGCGGACTTGAGGGCGCGACGCACCTGACCGGCGATCTCGCCTTCGCCGGAGACGACGGATTCGAGTCCCGATGCGACGGAGAAGAGGTGCTCCGCCACTCGACGACCGGAGTGCACCTCGTAGGCGCCGTCGAGTTCGGACGCGCGGATGCCGGTCGATGCTTCGACAGCCTCGAGCACCGCCTCGACACCGATCGCACCCGCTGCCGTGACGGGCTCGTCCATCTCGACGTAGGCCTCGAAGCGGTTGCAGGTAGCAAGAACGACCGCACCCTGCACGCAGGACGCCATGTCCACGACCGTGGAGGCGACGTCATCGGGGGTGCGGCTCAGGCGTTCGAGCAATTCGAAGGAGGCGGTCTTGTGACTCGCCGTGACAACCAGCAGCACATGACGATTCTACCTGAGGCTTCATGCAGGTCGGCCCGGCGGCGGATGGGAGGATGGTCGCATGGTCCTCTCCGACGCTCCGCTGCTGCGCGCCCTCACCGGCCCCCGCCCCGAACATGCTCCCGTGTGGTTCATGCGCCAGGCCGGCAGGTCGCTGCCCGAGTACCGCGAGCTGCGCGTCGGCACGCGCATGCTGGACGCCTGCCTGACCCCCGATCTCGCGGCCGAGATCACGCTGCAGCCCGTGCGTCGTCACGGCGTGGACGCCGCCGTGTTCTTCAGTGACATCGTCATCCCGCTGCGTCTCGCCGGGGTGGACGTCGAGATCGAGCCCGGACGCGGCCCCGTGTTCGCCGACCCCGTGCGGTCTGCCGCCGATGTCGATCGCATCACAGCGATCGACCCGCTGTCGCTCGACGGCACCGCGATCGCCGAGGCCGTCGGCATCGTCACGGCCGAGCTCGGCGACACCCCCCTGATCGGATTCGCGGGTGCTCCGTTCACTCTCGCCGCGTACCTCGTCGAAGGCGGCCCGTCGAAGGAGCACCTGCGGGCGCGGGCCATGATGCACGCCGATCCGGAGTCGTGGAACCGCCTCGCGGGCTGGCTCGCGCAGGTCTCACGCCGGTTCCTCGAGATCCAGCGGGATGCCGGAGCATCCGTCGTGCAGTTGTTCGACTCCTGGGCCGGGTCGCTGAGCACCGCCGACTATCGCGCGTACGTGGCACCGCATTCGCGTGTCGCCCTCGATGCCATCGGCGTGCCGAGCATCCACTTCGGCGTGGGCACCGGGCCCTTCCTCGCCGACATGCGCCTGGACGGCATCGCCGACGGCGTCGGTGTCGACTGGCGGATGCCGCTCGACGAGGCCGCCGCGATCCTCGGCCCCGACGTCTCGGTGCAGGGCAACATCGATCCGGCACTGCTGTCAGCCCCGTGGCCGGTGCTCGAGGCGCATGTGCGCGACGTCGTCGAGCGCGGGCGTGCCGCCAGGGGACACATCGTCAACCTCGGGCACGGCGTGCCGCCCGAGGCGGACCCCGATCAGCTCACCCGTATCGTCGAGCTGGTCCATTCGATCTGAGTCTCAGAGCGCTTCACGGCCGAGCTTCACGAGGATGCAATATAGCGTCAGTGCTAGATTGCACCCATGACAGATAGTGCGTCGGACGTCTTCGCGGCTCTGGCGCACCCGACGAGGCGCCAGATCCTGCAGGATCTGAAAGAGGGCGAGCTCGCAGCGGGTGAGATAGCCTCGCGGTTCTCGTCGAGCGGGCCGACGATCTCGCGGCACCTCGGCGTTCTCCGTCAGGCGGGTCTCGTGAGCGAGCGTCGTGATGCCAATCGCATCCTGTACTCCCTCGTCGGCGAGCGGCTGGCCCTCTCCGTAGGCGACTTCCTGTCTACCGTGTGCCCCGAGCAGATCGTGCTCCGTGAGGTCCGCAAGCGCGGCACCGGGCGGGAATCCGCGGTGCAGACCGAGGCGTGACGGGTTTGTCCGGCCGAATGCTGGAAGCCGTTTCCCGGCGGATGGAAGGATTGACGCATGACGTCGAAGCCAGCGAACAGTGAGACGCCCCGCGCCGAACCGGCCGACCTCGCCGCGAGGGCGGCGGAGAGGCACATCGTCGTCATCGGCGGGGGCATCGGCGGCCTGATCGCTGCCCGGGAGTGCGTCAAGGTCGGCATGCGCGTCACCCTGCTCGAGGCGACGGATGCCGTCGGCGGCGCCATCCGTCGCGCTGAGCTCGACGGCGTGGTGGTGGATGCCGGCGCGGAGAGCTACGCGACGAGGGGCGGCCGTGTGCGCGCTCTGATCGAGGAGCTCGGCCTCGCCGACCGCATCGTCGCGCCCGCGGCAGGGAGCGCCTGGCTCGCTGGCATCCCCGGCATCGGCGCGGCACCGCTGCCCGTCGGCGGGATTCTCGGAATCCCCGGCAATCCGTTCCAGGAGGACGTCCGCCGCATCATCGGGTGGTCGGGCGCATGGCGTGCGTACCTGGATCGCGTTCGCCCGCCGCTGACGATCGGCCACAGTCAGAGCCTCGGCAGACTGGTGTCGTCGCGCATGGGAGCCAGGGTGCGCGATCGTCTCGTCGCTCCGGTCACGACCGGTGTGTACTCAGCCTCGCCTGACGACGTCGACGTCGACATCGCGGCCCCCGGACTCAACGCCGCACTCACCCGCGTCGGATCGCTCTCGGGGGCGGTGCAGACGATGCGGCAGGAGAGCGCGGACAGAGCTGCGAAGGCGCGCGGAGCCGCGAGTCGCGAGGGTGCCGCGCTCGCGCCCGGCGCGGCCGTGGAAGGGCTCGACGGCGGTATGACGGTGCTGATCGAGGCGCTGGTCGCGGATATCGAGAAGCTCGGTGGCGTCGTGCACACCGGCGCGCGGGTGACGCAGCTGACGCGCACCGCCGAGGCGTGGATGGTGAAGGCTCACGCCGACGTCGCTCCCGTGGCAGACGCCGTTCTCGGCGACGCTCACGCGGAGGAGATCGAGTTCGCCGCAGATGGCGTGGTGGTCGCGACCTCCGAGGCCGCCGCGAGGCGACTTCTCGAGAAGAGCGTGCCCGCACTGGCGGAGACCGCGCCGGCGGATGCTCCGGAGATCGAGATCGTCACACTGCTGCTGGAGCCGTCGGCACTGGCGGGTGCTCCACGGGGCACCGGCGTGCTGACCGTCCCCGGCAGTCACACAGCGAAGGCGCTCACCCACTCCAGTGCGAAGTGGGACTGGGTGCGCGCCGCGGCCGGCCCCCGGCACGTCGTGCGGGTCTCGTTCGGAGCCCAGGGCGAACCCGCCGCCACCACCGCGCTCGACGACGACACCGCGGCTCGACTGGCGCTGAGCGAAGCATCGGCTCTCCTCGGCGTGCCGCTCGCGGAGGGCGACCTCGTGGCGTCTCACCGCGCGAGGTACGTGCAGTCGCAGCCTGCATCGATCATCGGCTCCGGTGCGCGCCGAGAGGCCGCGAGGTCGGCTGTGCAGGGCGTGCACGGGCTCGCCGCCGTCGGCGCGTGGCTGGCCGGCACGGGTCTCGCCCAGGTGATCCCCGACGCGCGCGAAGAGGCGGACCGGCTTCGTCGGGCGCTGCTCTGGGACTGACGCCGTCGCACGAACCCGAAAGTCGCTCCGCTGTCAACCCTCTGCGTGACAGATGCCGAAATCGGCATACGGGGCTACGCTGGACACCTGCAGGCGGCTCCGAGTCGTCGGTTCGCCCCAGGCGTTCACACCGGAACAACGTGAGGAGACCCCATGAAGGGGAAGATCGGACTCGTCGTAGGAATCGGCGTGGGATACGTGCTCGGAACCCGCGCGGGCCGCGAGAGGTACGAGCAGATCAAGACGCAGTGGCTGAAGGTCTGGAACCTCGACCCGGTGCAGGAGCAGGTCGACAAGGTCAAGGGCTACGTCGGCGACAAGGCGGCGGCAGTGCCCGGTGCGATCTGGACCGGCGTGCAGAAGGTCGTCAAGTCGGCCGGCGGTGGCGACAAGACCGCTGGGCAGCGACTCGACTCCGCCGTGGCTGCGGGGCGCAAGGCCGCTGACGACATCGTCGACGCCACCGAGGACGCCGTCGAAGAGGTCAAGGACGCCGCGAAGAAGGAAGACGCGAAGAAGCCCGCGGCCAAGAAGCCGGCAACGCCCGGCTCCACCGCCGCGAAGTCTGGCAGCTGACATGCCCCGCGGATACCGCGATCGCGCCGAGGACAGCCTGCTGTCCCTGATCGGCGATCTTCCCGAGCTCATCAGCAGCCTCGTCAAAGCCGAGATCAACGCGGCCAAGACCTGGATCTCGAAGACGGCGAAGGACGCAGGAATCGGCTCCGTCTGGTTCCTCGTCGCTCTCTTCTTCCTGTTCTGGGCCGTGCCGGTGATCCTGGTGTTCGCGATCGCCGGGCTGTCGTCGTGGTGGCCGGTCTGGCTGTCCGCCCTGGCGGTGCTCGGCATCCTGATCCTCGCCGTGCTGCTGTTCGCGCTGCTCGGCATCCTGAAGTTCCGCAAGGTGCTCGCTCGTAAGAACCCCGCGCAAGCGGTGGGCGAAGACATCAGACTCGTGAAGGAAGCCGGCAATGACGAACTCTGAGATCACGAGGCCTCTGCCCAAGACGGCGGTTCCGGCGGGCATCGTCGACCCGGTCCAGTCGGCTCGGGCGGAGCTGAAGGCCGCTCTCGCGGCGATCGAGGTCAAGGGCAACTTCCCCCGGCGCATCGACACGGCCTCCAAGCGCGCCGCGGCGAAGGCGAGGGTCTTCGCCGACCGCAACCCCGCGGCCGCGATCGCGGGAGCCGTGGGCGTCGCGGTGATCGTCGGCGGTGCCGTCTGGGCGATCGCCCGCGCGCTCTCACGCTGACCGCAGGCCGAAATCCTCGCATCCTGACTCGCGTTCGCGAGTGCTTCACAAAGGGGGCAGACTGGATCCATGTCCGATGCGCGCGAAGAGAACCCGTCCGGCTTCACCCTCTGGGCAGTCTGGCGACGAAACCCCGATGTGGCTGTCACCGAGTCCGACTCTACGGAGCTCGAGACGATCGTCTCGTACATCGAGGACTCCGGCGTCACGGTCCGCGGCTTCTACGACGTCTCGGGCCTGAAGGCGGACGCCGATCTGCTCGTGTGGCTGCACGGCGACACTGCCGAAGACCTGCAGAAGGCTCTCCGCCGCCTCCGCCGCACCGAGTTGCTGCGCACCCTGCTGCCGGTCTGGAACGTCATGGGCGTGCACCGCGATGCCGAGTTCAACCGGGCTCACGTCCCGGGATTCCTTCGCGGCGTGGAGCCGAAGGACTGGCTGTGCCTGTACCCGTTCGTCCGCACGCCGGAGTGGTATCTCGCGCCCGAAGAGGAGCGCCGGAAGATGCTCGCCGATCACGGACGCAAGGGAGCGGCATTCACCGGTGTCATCGCGAACACGGTCGCCGCATTCGCCCTGGGCGACTACGAGTGGATCCTGCCGCTCGAAGCCGACGAGGTCACCGAGCTGGTCGATCTCATGCGCGACCTGCGCTACACCGACGCGCGCCTGTACGTGAAGGAGGAGGTCCCGTTCTACACGGGTCGACGTCTCCGGTTCGACGAGATCGCGGACGTGCTGCAGTAGGTCGACGATGAACACTCAGAGTCAGACCTCCTCCCCGATCCGATTGGGCACCCGCCGCAGCGCGCTCGCCCAGGCGCAGTCGGGGCACGTCGCCGCCGCGCTCGAGAAGATCTCGGGGCGGCCCGTCGAGCTCGTGCCGATCACCAGCGAGGGCGACACGAATCGTGCGTCTCTGTCGGAGATCGGCGGTCAGGGCATCTTCGCCACGCGTCTGCGAGAGGCCCTGCTCGCCGGCGAGTGCGACTTCCTCGTGCATTCGCTCAAAGACCTTCCCACCGCGATCCCCGACGGTCTCGTCATCGCAGCGACCCCGGTGCGTGAGGACGCGCGCGACGTCGCGATCACTCGCGGCGGCACACCGCTGCACCAGCTCCGTTCCGGCAGCAAGGTGGGCACGGGATCCCCCCGGCGCATCGCGCAGGTGCACCGGAGGGCTCCGCACGCGGAGGTCGTGGACATCCGCGGCAACGTCGATTCTCGTCTGCAGCGGGTCGCCTCCGGCGAGTTGGATGCGGTGATCCTGGCTGCGGCCGGTCTGTCGCGCCTCGGCACGGACTCCCCGCTGCGCCGCGAAGAGCTGGGCCTCTCCGAATGGCCGACAGCGCCGGGGCAGGGATCGCTCGCTGTGGAGACGCGCACGGATGCCCCCGCAGAGCTGCTCGTCGCGCTCGCCGAGCTCGACGACTTCGACACGCGTCTGGCGGTGACCGTCGAGCGCGCCGTTCTCGAGGGGCTGGATGCCGGATGCCAGGCGCCGATGGCCGCACATGCGGTCGTCGAGGGCGACGAGATCCGCATCAGGACAGTCGTCTACGCCACCGACGGTGGGCGCCGTATCGGCCTCGACGTCACCGAAGCCGTGAACGGGGAGTATATTCGTCGGAACGGCAGCGGCAATGGAGCGGATGCTGCCGGTGGTGCAGACCCGATGCACGCAGCACGCGAGATCGGGTTGTCTGTCGCCCATCGGCTGCTCGAGCAAGGGGCGGCCGACCTCGTCTCCCGAGAGCATTCCTCATCATGACCAATTCGAAGCAGGACCGACCGCTGGACGGCTGGCGCATCCTCGTACCCCGCGGAGGGCCGTGGGGCGACGGTGTCGCCGCCAGTCTGCGCTCCCGTGGCGCGGTGCCCGTCGTGGCACCGCTGATCAATTTCGCCGCCACCACCGACCAGGCAGCCCTCGACGTCGCTCTCACCCGGCTCGCGGATGGAGAGTACGACTGGCTGACGGTGACGAGTGCGACGACCGTCGACGTGATGTTCGCGCACCGCGCGATCGTCCCGCGCCGCACGAAGATCGCGGCCGTCGGCGAGACGACCGCTGCCGCCCTGCAGGCGGTCGGCTACGAAGTCGCGATGGTGCCGGACGAAGACAATTCGGCCGCGGGGATGGCCGAGCAGCTCATCGCCCTCGAGACCGAGCCTCGTCGCATCCTGGCGCTGCGCAGCGAGATCGCGAAGCCCGTGCTCAGCGTCCTCCTGCAGGAGGCCGGTCACGATGTCGACAGCGTTGTGGCATATCGCACGGTCGGCGTCCCGGTCACGGAGCGCATCAAGCGTGATGTCGAGAACGGACGGATCAACGCGATCCTGATCACGAGCGGTTCGGTCGCCGAGCAGGTGCGCGAGCAGTTCCCGCTGATCCCGGACGACACGCTGCTGGCGGCCATCGGTCCGCGCACCGCGAAGGATGCCGATCGGGCAGGTCTGCCGATCACCGTCGTCGCCGACCGTCAGACTGTGGACGCGCTGATCGACGCGGTGTCGAGCTACACCCTCCCGCATGCGGCGGACGAGTTGGCACCGTGAGCTTTCCCGACGTACGACTGCGCCGCCTCCGCCAGTCTGCTGCAGTCCGTGGACTGGTGCGCGAGACCTCGATCGAGCCTCGTCAGCTGGTGCTTCCACTGTTCGTCCGCGAGGGACTCACCGAGGCCGCGCCCATCGGATCGATGCCGGGGGTCGCGCAGCATTCGCTCGACTCTCTGCGGGCCGCCGCGACCGAGGCTGCCGAGGCGGGTGTCGGCGGTGTGATGCTGTTCGGCGTGCCCGCCGTGCGCGACGCTCAGGGCTCGGGCGCCGACGACCCCCAGGGGATCCTCAATGTCGCGACCGAGGCGCTGGCCGCCGAGGTGGGCGATGCACTCGTGGTGCAGACGGATCTCTGCCTCGACGAGTTCACCGATCACGGTCACTGCGGCGTTCTCGCAGCTGACGGGTCGGTCGACAACGATGCGACCCTCGAGCGGTACGCCTCCATGGCGCTCTCGCAGGCCCGCGCCGGCTCGCAGCTGCTCGGTCTGTCGGGGATGATGGACGGCCAGGTCGCGGTCATCCGCGAGGCGCTCGACTCGGACGGCTACACCGACGTGCTGCTGCTCGCGTATGCCGCCAAGTACGCGAGCGCGTTCTACGGCCCGTTCCGTGAAGCCGTCGACTCGCAGCTCACGGGCGACCGTCGTACCTATCAGCTCGACCCGGGCAATCGTCGCGAGGGTGTGCGCGAGGCCGTCGTCGACGAGGAGGAAGGCGCCGACATCGTCATGGTGAAGCCGGCGATGGCGTTCCTCGATGTGCTGCGGGAGGTGCGCGACACCGTCCACATTCCTGTGTGGGCATATCAGGTCTCCGGTGAGTACGCGATGATCGAGGCGGCCGCTGCGAACGGCTGGATCGATCGTCGTGCATCGGTCCTCGAGTCGCTGCTCTCGATCCGCCGTGCGGGTGCTGACGTCGTCCTGACCTACTGGGCGACCGAGGCCGCCCGCTGGCTGCGCGGCTGAGTCGCGCACGCCTTCGCTGAGAGCCCCGTCGATCTGAGTCCCGCCCTCAGGTCGGCGCATTAGCCTGGATGGGATGCCGGGAGAGGTCCGCGCATCGTTGAGGAGTGTGCTGTGACCGACCGCAATGACGACCTGTTCTCCGCTGCCCGCACGGTGATCCCCGGAGGGGTGAACTCGCCGGTGCGCGCGTACGGCTCGGTCGGCGGCACGCCGCGCTTCCTCGCCTCGGCGAGCGGCGCGACGGTGACGGATGCCGCAGGCAACCGCTACGTTGACCTCGTGGCATCCTGGGGGCCGGCGCTGCTCGGCCACGCGCAGCCGGAGGTCGTCGCCGCCGTGCAGGAAGCGGCCACCCGAGGCCTTTCGTTCGGCGCTCCCACGGAGGGCGAAGTCGAGCTCGCTCAGTTGATCGCCGACCGCGTGCGGTTCGGGGAGGTTCGGCCGGTGGAGCGGGTGCGGCTCGTGTCGACCGGAACCGAAGCGACGATGACGGCGATCCGCCTCGCCCGCGGCGCCACCGGACGCGACCTGCTGGTGAAGTTCGCCGGGCACTATCACGGGCACTCCGACGGTCTGCTCGCCGCGGCGGGCTCCGGTGTCGCGACGCTCGCGCTTCCGGGTTCCGCGGGTGTGCCTGCGCCCATCGCGGCTCAGACGCTGGTGATCGACTACAACGATCCCGACGCTCTGGCAGCTGTGTTCGCCGAGCACGGCCCGCGCATCGCAGCGGTGATCGTCGAGGCCGCAGCGGCGAACATGGGTGTCGTTCCGCCGCTGCCGGGGTTCAACCGCCTGCTCGCCGAGACCGCTCACGCGCATGGCGCCCTGCTGATCCTCGACGAGGTGCTGACGGGCTTCCGCGTGCACCCGGCGGGCTTCTGGGGGCTCCAGGCGGCCGCCGGCGAGGACTATCTGCCCGACATCATCACCTTCGGCAAGGTCGTCGGCGGAGGGATGCCGCTGGCTGCGCTCGGAGGCCGTGCGGAGATCATGGACCTTCTCGCTCCTCTGGGACCCGTCTACCAGGCGGGCACGCTGTCGGGTAACCCGCTGTCTGTCGCCGCGGGTCTCGCGACGCTGCGCCTCGCCACGCCGGAGGTGTACGCGACCGTCGACGCGGCCGCAGCGCGAGTCTCCCGCGCCCTGGATGAGGCGCTCACGGAGGCCGGTGCGACCCACGCCGTCGCCCATGCCGGCAACCTCTTCAGCGCCTCCTTCCGCGGATCTGCACCTCGCGACTACACCGAGGCTCAGGCGCAGGAGTCGTTCCGGTACGCCCCGTTCTTCCATGCGATGCGCGAGCAGGGCGTGGCGCTCCCTCCGAGCGTGTTCGAGGCGTGGTTCCTCACCGCCGCTCACGGTGAGGAAGAGCTGCAGCGCATCGAGGCAGCTCTGCCCGTGGCTGCGCGCGCCGCAGCTGATGCCGCCGCGACTGCCTGAGCGGAGCTGACCCACCCCCAGCCGCCGTGACGGCTCCCTCGCGGAAGGCCTCCAGGACGCGCGGGTGGCCCCGCTCGAGGAATGCCGCACCCGTGAAGGCATACTCGATGCTGCCCTGAGCGATGCGACCGGCTGTTCGTCCTTCAGCCGGACAATCTGCCGCCGCTTCTCGACCCAGGAGTCGAGAAGCTCTGCACGCTGCTCGAGGCCGGGGTCGGTGGCGAATGTCCTGTTCCGAATCTAGTAGATTTGTTCGAAAGTCGAGCGGAACACCGGAATGGAAAAGGGGTGGAATCGTGGGAACCGACAACGGATCGTTGCCTTCCTGTGAACAAGACACAGACATCTGGAAGGGTGCCGCTGGCAGACTGGACGCATGGTGACGTTGCTGCTGGACCAGACGCAACTCGAGATCGTGCTCTCGCCGATCGAGCGTGCGGCGAGCTTCCACCGGGACAACGTGCGGCTCGTGCGCGACACCATCACCAAGGTCCAGCTCATCGATGATGCGTGGACCTGGTTGCGTGGCGTGCCGAACCCGGGGACGCACATCCCCGGAGTGCTCGCCGCAGGCACGTGGAAGGCCGCAGGCAGCGTCGACTTCGTCCTCATCCGCAAACGTCGTCCCAGCGTGGTCATCGATCTCTCCGGGGATGCGCAGTACCGGCGTCTGATCCTCACGACGAGGCACGGCCTCGCCCTGACCCAAGCGCTCCGACTCGATGTGTCGGATGAGCCGGCCGACGTCGAGGAGATCGTGGCGACCTCGCCCACGCCGGTCTCGAAGGGCAGCCGCCGCCCAGTGATCCGCCCGCGTCCCGCCTGACCGTCACGGAACGGGAAACGCCCTCCGCAGCCTTATGGCGCGGAGGGCGTTCGCAATGGGGGAGCGACCTCAGGAGCGGTCGTGCTCACCTTCGTGGTGCTCACCTTCGTGGTGCTCACCTTCGTGGTGCTCGTGGTGCTCGCCCTCGTGGTGCTCACCTTCGTGGTGCTCACCTTCGTGGTGCTCGTGGTGCTCACCTTCGTGGTGCTCGTGGTGCTCACCTTCGTGGTGCTCACCTTCGTGGTGCTCGCCCTCGTGGTGCTCGCCTTCAGCATCCGTCGTCGCCTGCGCGTCGGCTGATGCGTCGGCGTCTCCGAGCGGATAGTCCTTCGGCTCGTCCTCGTAGTACGCGCGCGCTGCTGCAGCGAGCATCGAGGTGACGGCCGCGGATCGGGGGTCATCGTCAGACGGTGCGGCGACGTCATCAGACGACTCCGACGCGTCTTCGGAGTCGTGCGCCTCGCCGAAGAACTCGACGCCGGAGTGCTCCTCCGCGCCGCTCTCGGCCGCCGAGGGGACATCGGGATCGGTGGGAGCATCGACAGGGGTCGTGCCGAAGAGGATGTCGTCGAAGGAGGGCTGAGGCTGCTCCTCGGCCGGGGTCTCGTGCTCGGTCGATTCCCCCGTCGAGTCGTCGTCGCCGGAGACCTCGTCACCGCCCGCATGCGCGGCGTCGGAGGCCACATCAGCCGCATCCTCGGCGTCGTTCGCATCCGAGGCGTCCGCTGCGTAGCCGAGCTCCGCCGCGGCGTACTCGATGTCGCGAGCCGCATCCGCTGCATCCGCGGCGGCGTCAGCCTCGACGTCGGCCGCATCGGCCTCCGCGCGTTCGGCGTCGGAATCGGACGCACCGGAATCGGACGAGTCGGCTTCGGCGGCGTCGGCTTCGGACGCAACGGCGTCGGACGAGTCGGACGCAGCAGGGACCGCCGCGAGCGGCGCTGTCGCCTCCGCGACCGGCGTCTCAGACTCGATGACCGGTGCAGCCGTGATGGCCTGCGGGGCGAGTCTCCCGCCGCGCACGAGCTCGATGAAGACGTCTTCGAGCGTCGGGCCGCGCTGCACCAGGGTCGCCAGAGCGATGCCGGCCGATGCGGCGATGGCGCCGACGGCGCCGGCATTGCTGCCGCGGACCGTGAGACCCGAGCGGAGCACCTCGACCTCGAGGCCGGCGGCCGAGAGCGCCGCCTTCAGGGCGGCGCGATCTTCGGCGTCGACGACCACGGATCCGGCGGACGGGTCGGCCAGCTTCTCGATGCCGCTCGAGAGGACCAGCTGACCCTTCGAGAGCACGAGCACGTGGTCTGCGACCTGCTCGATCTCGCTCAGCACATGTGAGGAGACGAGAACCGTGCGGCCCTCATCGGCGAGGCGGCGCAGGAGGAGTCGGATCCACCGGATGCCCTCGGGGTCGAGCCCGTTCGCCGGCTCGTCGAAGACGAGCGCGCCAGGGTCGCCCAGCAGCGCGTGCGCGACGCTCAGCCGCTGCCGCATCCCGAGCGAGAAGCTGCCGATGCGTCCTTCCGCTTCGTGCTCGAGCCCGACCAGAGAGAGGACCTCGTCGACACGCGAGAGCGGGATGCCGTTGGCCTTGGCCGCGATGGTCAGCTGGCGGGCTGCCGAACGCCGCGGGCGGTAGGCGGTCTCCTCGAGGACGGAGCCGATGGTGCGCAGCGGGTGACGCAGTTCAGGATGTGCGACTCCGCCGATCGTGGCGGTGCCGCTCGTGGCGCGCACCTGACCGAGGAGGATGCGCAGCGTGGTGGTCTTTCCGGCGCCGTTCGGGCCGAGGAAAGCGGTCACGACGCCGGGCTCGACCCGCGCGGAGAAGTCGGACACCGCCGTCACGTCGTTGAACCGCTTCGTGACGTGCGTGAACTCGAGCACCTGTCCGTCGGGCATCTGCGACCTCTCGTTGCAGTGGGCAGTTCTGTCTATCCTGCCGGAAAAGCCGCCGGATCGTGCATTTACCGTACAGACACGGCCGGATGCAAGGCTCAATCCACCGGGTAGCCTGGCAATCGTGACCGAATCCAGCGCCGCTTCCCGGGTCTTCGTCCGTACCGAGGGAGCCCTCGGCAGGCTGACCCTGAACCGACCGGAAGCGATCAACGCGCTCGACTTCGGCATGGTGCAGGAGATCACGCGCACGCTGGAGCGGTGGCGGTACGACACCGATGTGCAGATCGTGCTGATCGACGGCGAAGGCGACCGAGGCATGTGCGCCGGCGGCGATGTGCGGGGACTGCACGCGCAGATCGTGGAGGGCCGATCCGATGAGACGGCGGAGTTCTTCCGCGCAGAGTACGCGCTGAACGCGATGATCGCAGAGTACTCGAAGCCCGTGGTCACCGTCGCCGACGGCATCACGATGGGCGGAGGCGTCGGACTGTCGGGCCACGCGGCCATCCGCATCGTGACCGAGCGGTCGAAGCTCGCGATGCCGGAGACGCGGATCGGCTTCACTCCCGACGTGGGCGGCACGTGGCTGCTGTCACGCGCTCCTGGGCGGTTCGGCGAGTACTTCGGGCTCACGGGGGCGTCGATGAACGGAGCGGATGCCGTACTGCTCGGCTTCGCCGACCATTTCGTGCCCTCCGATCGCCTCGACGCGCTGCGCGAGGCGCTCGCGTATCGTGCCGATCCGACAGGTCCGGCCGAGATCGTGCTGCTGTTCGACGAGACTCCCGATCCGTCGACGCTTCCGGCCTCTCGGGGATGGATCGACCACGCGTTCTCCGCCGACACGGTCGCGGAGATCGTGTCGCGGCTGCGCGCGGACGAGGCCCCGGATGCCGCGGCGACCGCGGATCTGCTCGAGAGCCTGGCGCCCACCGGGCTGGCCGTCACGCTCGACGCCGTGCGGGAAGCACGTGCGCTGCCGAACCTGCGTGCCGCCCTGGAGGGTGAGTACCGCCGCGTGATGTGGTTCGTCCTGCGGCATCCCGACCTCGTGGAGGGGATCCGGGCGCAGCTGATCGACAAGGACCGCAATCCGAAGTGGAACCCGGCGACGATCTCCGAACTGCCTGCAGACCCCGGCGCCGACGCTCGACACTTCACGCCCGAAGACCCCCTCTTCTAGAGCATTTCGATATATCCGCGGTTGTTCGCCGCGGTGCATAAACCGCTGGCCGCGCCCGAAATGGTTCGCTGTGAGCGAAGGTCCGCCCACAGGGGGATACGAATGTCTGGAGTTCGTGCCACCCTTGCATGTGCGCGATCGTCGGCCTGCGTCCGCCCGTCGGGAGATCCGCCGATTCATCCTTCCTAGAAAGTCCGCCTGTGCTGGGAAAAATCCTCCTCCGTTATCTCGCCCGCTATAAGTGGCTGCTCGTCGCCGTGCTGGTGTTCCAATTCGCCAGCGCTCTGGCCACCCTCTACCTCCCACGCCTGAACGAAGACATCATCAACAAGGGCGTGGCCCAGTCCGACACCGCCTACATCTGGCGCACCGGGCTCTTCATGCTCGCCGTCTCGCTCGGCCAGATCATCGCGTCGGTCATCGCGACCTACTTCGCGGCTCGCGCGTCGATGGGTGCGGGGCGCGACATCCGTGCCGACGTCTTCGCCAAGGTCAGCGGATTCTCCGAGCGAGAGGTGTCGCAGTTCGGCGCCGGCTCGCTCATCACGCGCAACACGAACGACGTGCAGCAGGTGCAGATGCTCGCGATGATGGGCGCGACGATGCTCGTCACCGCGCCGCTGCTCGCGATCGGCGGCATCATCTTCGCCGTGCAGACGAACATCGGCCTGAGCTGGCTCATCGCCGTGTCCGTCCCGCTGCTGCTGATCGTCGCCGGTCTCGTCGTCAGCCGCATGGTTCCGCTGTTCCGCAGCTACCAGGGCAAGCTCGACACCGTGAACCGCGTGCTGCGCGAGCAGCTCACCGGCGTGCGCGTGGTCCGTGCCTTCGTCCGAGAGGGCATCGAAGAAGAGCGCTTCCGCGGTGCCAACACCGACATCATGGTCGTCGGCCGCAAGGTCGGCTCGCTGTTCGTCCTGCTGTTCCCGCTGTTCATGCTCATCCTCAACGTCACGATCGTGGCGGTCGTGTGGTTCGGCGGCATCGAGGTCAACAGCGGCACGGTGCAGGTCGGCACGATCTTCGCCTTCATGCAGTACATCGGCCAGATCATGGGCGGCGTCATCATGGCCAGCTTCATGGCGATCATGATCCCGCGCGCGGCAGTGTCGGCCGAGCGCATCGGCGAGGTCCTCGAGACGCAGTCGAGCATGGTGCGGCCGGCCGACGGCGTGACCGACTTCCCGACACCCGGTTCGGTCGCCTTCGACGGCGTCGAGTTCACCTACCCGGGCGCCGACTCTCCCGTTCTCAAGGGCATCAGCTTCGCGGCCGAGCCCGGCGAGACGGTGGCGATCGTCGGATCGACCGGTGCCGGCAAGACGACCCTCGTGTCGTTGATCCCACGACTCTTCGACGTCTCCGGCGGAGCCGTCTTCGTCGGCGGCGCCGATGTGCGCGATGCCGACGTCGAGTCGCTGTGGGCGACCATCGGCCTCGTTCCGCAGCGTCCGTTCCTCTTCACCGGAACGGTGGCCTCGAACCTCCGGTACGGCCGCGAGGACGCGACCGATGAAGAGCTCTGGCATGCGCTGGAGATCGCTCAGGGACGCGACTTCGTCGAGGAGATGCCCCAGGGGCTCGACTCGAGGATCACCCAGGGCGGCACCAACGTCTCGGGCGGTCAGCGTCAGCGCCTGGCGATCGCCCGCGCGATCGTCCGTCAGCCGCAGATCCTGGTCTTCGACGACTCGTTCTCCGCGCTCGACCTCACCACCGACGCCCGACTGAGGCAGGCGCTGTGGCGTGAACTGCCGCACGTGACCAAGATCGTGGTCGCGCAGCGCGTCTCATCCATCACCGATGCGGACCGCATCGTCGTCCTCGAAGGGGGCACCATGGTCGGCGTCGGCACGCACGAGGAGCTTCTCGAGACCAGCACGACCTACCGAGAGATCGTCGAATCGCAGCTGGGGGTGGACGCATGAGCGAGCAGGACGCTCCCCGGACCCGCCGCGGTCGCGCGGCCAAGGCTGCGGACACGACCACTGCGGTCGAGCCGGCGCTGACAGACGAAGAGAAGTACGAGGCCGAGCTCGCCGAGAAGGCGCGCCAGGACGGCGGCGGCTGGGACAGCGTCGCTCCCGGAAAGGCCGACAACTTCGGCAAGAGCTTCAGCCGGATGATCGGGCTGCTCAAGCCGTCGGCCGTCTGGTTCATCCTGGTGTCGATCGCCGGCGCCGTCGGCGTCGTGCTCACGGTCGCGGCGCCGAAGGTGCTCGGTGAGGCCACGAACCTCATCTACAAGGGCTTCATCTCCGTGCAGCTCGCGCAGGCGAACGGGGACTTCCCCGGGTTCCCCGCCGGCACTCCGCAGGTCGATGTCGTCGCGGCACTCCGCCAGGGAGGGCAGGACGACTTCGCCAATCAGGTCGAGGCCCTCGGCGCCTTCCGTGTCGGTGACGGTGTCGACTTCGACGCGCTGCGGTGGATCATCATCGCCGTGCTGGCGATCTATGTCACCGCCGCCTTCCTCAGCTGGATCCAGGGTTACGTCATCAACGTCATCATGGTCCGCACCATGTGGCGTCTGCGCGAGCAGGTCGAGGCGAAGATCAACCGTCTGCCCCTGTCGTACTTCGACAAGGTGCAGCGCGGTGATCTGATCTCGCGCGTGACGAACGACATCGACAACATCACCCAGACCATGCAGCAGTCGCTGTCCGGCGCGATCACGGCCGTACTCACGGTCGTGGGCGTGCTGGTCCTGATGTTCTCGATCTCCTGGCAGCTCGCTCTCGTCGCGCTCGTGGCGCTCCCGCTCATGGGTGTGATCTTCGGCGTCATCGGTCCTCGCTCGCAGAAGGCGTTCGGCACCCAGTGGCGCAAGGTCGGGCGTCTGAACGCTCGCGTCGAAGAGGCCTTCTCCGGTCACGCGCTGGTCAAGGTCTTCGGTCGCGAGCAGGACGCGCTGGAGAAGTTCCAGGGCGAGAACGAGGAGCTGTTCCAGGCCAGCTTCAAGGCGCAGTTCCTCTCCGGCATCATCATGCCGGCGATGACCTTCGTCGGCAGCCTCACCTACGTGGGCATCGCGGTGCTCGGCGGTCTCATGGTCGCCAACGGGCAGCTGCGTCTCGGAGACGTGCAGGCGTTCATCCAGTACTCGCAGCAGTTCACGCAGCCGCTGTCCGAGCTCGGTGGAATGGCGGCCGTAGTGCAGTCCGGTACGGCATCGGCCGAGCGGGTGTTCGAGCTCCTCGACACCGAAGAGCAGGAAGCGGACGACGCGGATGCTCCGAAGCTCGCCGACGGCAAGGGCGTCGTGGAGTTCGAGAACGTCGCGTTCTCGTACACTCCCGACCGTCCGCTGATCACCGACCTCTCGTTCCGGGTCGAGCCCGGTCAGACGGTCGCGATCGTCGGTCCGACGGGAGCGGGCAAGACCACTCTCGTCAACCTCATCATGCGGTTCTACGAACTGAACGGCGGGCGCATTCTGCTCGACGGTCAGGACATCTCCGAGGTCACGCGTGACCAGCTGCGCTCTCGCACCGGCATGGTCCTGCAGGACCCGTGGCTGTTCGCCGGGAGCATCCGCGAGAACATCCGGTACGGACGCTCGACCGCGACCGACGACGAGGTTCTCGAAGCGGCGAAGGCGACCTATGTGGATCGCTTCGTGCATGCCCTCCCTGAGGGCTACGACACCGTGCTCGACGAAGACGCGTCGAACGTCTCGGCGGGCGAGCGTCAGCTGATCACGATCGCGCGAGCGTTCGTGGCCCAGCCGTCGATCCTGATCCTCGATGAGGCCACGTCGGCGGTCGACACCCGCACCGAGCTGTTGCTGCAGCACGCGATGGCGGCGCTTCGACAGGGACGCACGTCGTTCGTGATCGCGCACCGCCTGTCGACCATCCGCGATGCCGACCTCATCCTCGTGATGGAGCACGGAGACATCGTCGAGAAGGGCACGCACGACGAGCTCATCGCCGCGCAGGGCGCCTACTGGCGGCTCTACCAGTCGCAGTTCGAACAGGCGGCGACCGACATCGACGCAGAGGACGCGCTCACCGGCTCGACTCCGGTCGTCATGAGCGGCGACGCCGAAGACGCGGCTGCGTCGGCACAGGTCGGCGTCTCGGTGGGGGCGCAGACTCCCGCCGCCGAGGCAGCGGCCGCACAGGCAGTGGTCGAACGGCCGGATGCCGGAGGCTCCTCACGCGCCTGAAGCGACAGAGCCCCTGAAGCGACAGAGCCCCTGAAGCGACAGAGCGCCTCGCCTCCCGAATCCCGGGCGGCGAGGCGTTCTGCGTCCGTCGAGCTTTCGCTGGAGGGACGACGCGTCAGCGCTGGTCGGCCGTGATGCCGAGGAGTTCGAGGGGGTGGGTCAGTCGCCACCACGGGCTCGGGGCATCGACATCGTCGGCGAGCGACAGCGACGTGGTCACCGTGTTCAACGGCCCGACGCTCGTCATCGTGCCGACCTCGTCGCCCGCTTCGCGGCTGTCGCCGAGTGAGAAGTCCGTCGAGGCCTCGGCGACGGCGCCGTTCCACAGAACCACATCGGCATCCGCATCCGTGACGACATCGGTGCTCGCGCCCCACGCCGTGGTGACGGTGCCGACGACCGTGCCCTCGGCGACGGCGGGAGTCTGCTGCTCCAGCGCCGTCTCGACCTGCGTGAACAGCGAACGGGTCTCCGTGAGGCGCTGCGCGTCGTCGGCCTGACCGAGAACCGACGCGTACAGATGCACAGTCGTGTCGTCGACGGTGACGACCTTCGCGGTCAACAGGTTCCAGCTGTCGCCGAGCGTGCCGGTCTTGACGCCGACGACGCCGGGGTCCGCCAGCATCCCGTTCGTGTTCACCACCGTGCCCGCGCCCGGAAGATCGACCGACGGAGTGCCGACGATGCCGGCGAAGACGGGGTTCTGCATCGCGATCTCGGCCAACGCGACGAGCGACTCGGGTGTGGCCCGGTTGCGGTCGTCGAAGCCCGACGGAGTGATGATCGTGATGTCGTCGAGACCACGGTCGCGCAGCCACACAGCTGCTGCGGCGGTGAATGACGAAGGGGAACCCCAGATCTCCGCGGAGAGCCGGTCGATGTAGTTGTTGGCCGATCCGAGCAGCGTTCCCTGGAGGAGCTGGAACTCGGTGAGAGTGCCCCCCACGGGCACGTCGAGCGCGGACTGGTCGGAGCGGCGGTAGTCCCAGTAGGCCAGGTTGTCGGCCCGCGTGAACGAGAACTCGGGGCCCTGCTCGCCCACGGCGAGGGGCATCCGCTCGAGCACCATCAAGCTCGAGACGACCTTGGTGACGCTTGCGATCGCGGCAGCGTCGAGCGACGACGACGTCGTACCGATGCCGCCGATCCCCACGGCAGCGCTTCCCTGGGCAGGGAAGGTGATCGCGGCAGCGGGCGCCGCGACGGGGGCGAGTTCGACGGCCTGAACCGTCGGCGCGACCTCGTGCAACGGCCACAGCATGGCCGATCCGGCGTAGGTGCCGAGCAAGCCGACGAGGACGCCGAGCGGCACCAGCACGCCGGGCCGGGCGATCGCCGGGCGCAGGTGCGCTCCGGTCAGCAGCGCACCGCCGCTCTCCACGGCCGGCGCGTCATCGAGCGCGTCGGTCGCCGGGTGCTGGGCCACGTCGACCGGGTCGACCCACGTCAGGGGAGTGCCGCCGCTGTCTTCCTCCGCCCACTGCGCGGGGGGAGTCGCCTCAGGAGTGAAGATCGCAGAGACGTCGTCATCCGCAGGAACGGCGGAGGCGGTGGCCTCGGCGGAATCGGGAGCGGTCACCTCCTCACGGTACCGAACTCGTGCGGGGATCCGTGTCGCTGCATCGGGAGAGGACGAGGGGTGTCGCCTCTGGGTAAGATCGTGGGTACAACCACGGGAGTCCGGCGAGCCGGGCTGAGAGGGAGCGAATCGCGCTTCGACCGTCGAACCTGATCTGGGTCATGCCAGCGCAGGGAGGAGTCACAGATGAGTACATCCACGTCCGGATCCACCACGGGATCGGCATCGGCCACGCAGTCGTCGACGGGCCTCGGTCGCCCGCAGCTCTGGCGCTGGCGGGTCGTCGACATCGTCGTGGCGAGTGTCATCGCCGTCGCATGCGCGATGATCTTCCTGCTCTGGAACGTCGGCTACGAGGTGCCGAGCAGCATCCTGACGCCGCTGCTCCCCGGTGTTCAGGGCCTGCTCGCCGGCCCCTGGCTGATCGCCGGAGTGCTCGGCGGCCTGATCATCCGCAAGCCCGGTGCCGCTCTGTACACCGAGCTGGTCGCCGCGATCATCTCAGCACTCGTCGGCAACGCGTGGGGCCCGCTCACGATCGTCTCGGGCCTCGTACAGGGTCTCGGCGCAGAGCTGGTGTTCCTGATCTTCCTGTACGGCGTCTGGCGGCTGCCTGTCGCGATGCTGGCTGGTGCCGGTGCGGGTCTCGCCTGCGGCATCAACGACCGCATCCTCTGGTACGCCGGCGCCGACACGCTCTTCACGAGCGTCTACATCGTCTCGACGACCATCTCGGGTGCGGTCATCGCCGGGCTCGGGGCGTGGTTGATCGCCCGAGGACTCGCCGCCACGGGCGCCCTCAGCCGGTTCGCCGCCGGCCGCGAGGTCACCGCACGGGTGTGAGCTCGCTCACGACGCCCGCCACCCTCGAAGCCCGTGGCTGGGGGTGGCGGTACGCGACGCGACGGCGCTGGGCGGTGCGCGACGTCGACCTGCGCATCGAGCCGGGGGAGCGGGTGCTGCTGCTCGGCGCCTCCGGCTCGGGCAAGTCGACGCTGCTCCAGGGGTTCGGCGGGGTGCTCGGCGGTGCGGATGAGGGCGAGACGCACGGTGCGCTGCTCGTCGACGGCGTGCCGCCCACCGACGCCCGGGGTCGGGTCGGGATGGTCCTGCAGGATCCCGATACGCAGACGATCCTCGCGAGGGTCGGCGACGACGTCGCCTTCGGCTGCGAGAACCTCGGCGTCCCCCGAGACGAGATCTGGCAGCGGGTGCGCGCGGCGCTGGACGCCGTAGAGCTCGACGTCGCCCTCGATCGATCCACGGCCGCGCTGTCGGGCGGTCAGAAGCAGCGCCTCGCCCTCGCCGGCGTGCTCGCGATGCGACCGGGTGCCATCCTGCTCGACGAACCGACGGCGAACCTCGACCCCGAAGGGGTGCGGGACGTACGGGATGCCGTGGCCGCCGCCCTCGATGCGACGGGTGCGACCCTCGTGGTCATCGAGCATCGCATCGACATCTGGCTGCCAATCGTGACCCGGGTGATCGTGCTCGGCGCCGAGCCCGACGGCACGGTCGTGCTCGCCGACGGCAGCCCGGACGCGGTCCTCGGCGCTCGGGGCGCGGAGCTCGCGGCATCCGGTGTCTGGGTTCCCGGGCACCCGCCCGCCGTCCCGCCCGCACCGGCGCAGCGGCCGGGAGCGACGCTGCTGGAGGCCCGTGGTCTCACTGTGTCTCGCAGGCGCGGGCTCGCCGTCGCCGGTCCGTTCGACGTCGATGTGCGCGCCGGAGAGGTGCTCGGGGTCACCGGCGCGAACGGCGCAGGCAAATCGACGCTCGGGCTCACGCTCGCGGGATTGATCCCGGCCGAAGAAGGTCGGGTCGCCGCTCTGCCGCCCCTCGCCGCCGGAGAGAAGCCGGATCCCATCCACTGGTCGTCGCGCGCGCTGCTCACGCGCATCGCATCGGTCATGCAGACGCCCGAGCACCAGCTGCTCGCCAAGACCGTGCGCGACGAGCTGTCGGTCGGGCCGCGGGCGCTGAAGCTGCCGGACGCCGAGATCGCCTCCCGAGTCGACGACCTGCTCGAAAGACTGCGGCTCACCTCGCTCGCCGCAGCCAATCCCTACACCCTGTCGGGCGGAGAGAAGCGGCGGCTCACGGTCGCCGCCGCCCTCGCCACGCGGCCCCGGATGCTGGTGCTCGACGAGCCCACCTTCGGGCAGGATGCGACGACCTGGGCCGAACTCGTCGGCCTGATCGCACGTCTGCGCGACGAGGGCACGGCGATCGTGGCGATCAGTCATGACGAGACCGTGCTCGAGGCTCTGCACGCTCGGCGCATCGAGGTGGGACGATGATCGATCCGCTGACCGCCCGCGTCGAACGATCCGGTCCGATCGCCCCGCGCTCGGCCCTCGCGAAACTCATCGCGGCGCTTCTCATCGCCCTGCCCCTCGTGCTGACGATCGACGTGGTGTCGGCATCCGTCGCCCTGCTGCTCGAGATCCCTCTGCTCATGCTCGCAGGCCTGCGTGCGAAGGAGTTCTGGACCCGCACCGCGGTGCTGTGGATCGCGGCGCCGCTCAGCGCGGTCACGATCGCTCTCTACGGCGCGACCAGCGGCACCGTGCATGTCGAGTGGCTCGTCATGCGCATCAGTGACGGGTCGCTCGCGCTCGCTGCGGCGACCGCCGTGCGCGTGCTCGCGATCGGACTCCCCGCGGTGGTGCTCTTCATCACGGTCGACCCCACCGACCTCGCCGACGACCTCGCGCAGCGGGTGAGGCTTCCGGCGCGATTCGTCGTCGGCGCGCTCGCGGGGATGCGGATGCTGGGACTGCTCGTCGACGACTGGCGGGCGCTGTCTCTCGCACGGCGTGCGCGCGGGGTGGCCGACGAGGGGCGGGTCCGTCGTGCGCTCGGCATGGCGTTCGCGCTGTTCGTGCTGGCGATCCGTCGTGGATCGTCGCTGGCGACGGCCATGGAGGCTCGCGGCTTCGGCGGCTCGGCACCGCGTTCGTGGGCGCGGGAGTCGAGGTGGGACCGACGCGACACGGCGCTGGTCGTCGTCGCGGCGGTGATCCCGGCGGTGGCGATCGCGGCGGCGGTGCTCACGGGTGCGTGGAACTTCATCCTCGGCCCGACCGCCTGACGAGACCACGACCGGACGCCCGCCCGAACCACCGGACCTGGCAGCATCCACTCAGCTTTCTCATAGCTGGAATGCCGATGTATTCGCTAGCATCGAGTGAACCCAAGGGGAGTACTCCACCACGGGCGGCTCGTCATTACGGATGTCCCTGCATCCCGGGTCCCCGGTCCTCGTTCTCGAGGATGGAGAAGACCTTGGCGTCGACCTCGTCACGCCTCGTCTTCTGGAGACCTCCTTGAACATCACCCCCCTCGTGTGGATCATCACGATCGCCGTCACGATCGCCTTCTTCGTGTACGAGTTCTTCGCCCACGTGCGAAAGCCCCATGAGCCCACCATCGGCGAGTCCGCTCGCTGGTCGGCGTTCTACATCGGTCTGGCCCTGCTGTTCGGCGTCGGCATCGGCACAGTGTCGGGCTGGACGTACGGCGGTGAGTACTTCGCCGGGTACCTGACCGAGAAGGCGCTGTCGATCGACAACCTCTTCGTGTTCCTCATCGTGATGACCGGCTTCGCCGTGCCGCGCATCTATCAGCAGAAGGTGCTGATGATCGGCATCGTCATCGCGCTCATCATGCGCGGTGGATTCATCGCGCTCGGCGCCACGCTGATCGAGAACTTCTCCTGGATCTTCTACCTCTTCGGTGCGCTGCTGCTGTTCCTGGCCTACCGCCAGGCGTTCGCACAGGGCGACCACAACCCGGCCAACGGCCGATTCATGCGCTTCGTGCGCCGTATCCTGCCGGTGAGCGACGAGTACAACGGCGACCGCCTGACCGTGCAGCGCGACGGCAAGCGATTCTTCACGCCGATGTTCCTCGTGATCATCGCGATCGGCTTCGTCGACCTGATCTTCGCGGTCGACTCGATCCCCGCCATCTATGGTCTGACCGAAGAGGCCTACATCGTCTTCACGGCCAACGCCTTCGCCCTCATGGGCCTGCGCCAGCTGTACTTCCTCATCGGCGGCCTGCTGCAGCGCCTCGTGTACCTCGCGCAGGGCCTCGCGGTGATCCTCGCGTTCATCGGGGTCAAGCTCGTGCTGCACGCGATGCACGTCAATGAGCTCCCGTTCATCAACGGCGGCGAGCCGATGCTGTGGGCGCCTGAGATCCCGATCTGGTTCTCGCTCGTCTTCATCGGCGCGACGATCGCCGTCGCCACCGTCGCGAGCCTCATGAAGACGCGACGCGACGACAAGCGCGACGCGCTCGACGCTCCTGATCCGTCCAGCTCTGCACCGCTCACCACCGACACCCAGAAGGAACACTCGTGAACCAGTCGCGCCGCTCCGACGCGTCCGCAGACCCCGACAGACCCGGCGCCCGAATGACCTCGGGCACCCCCGCACCTCGTGAGGTGACCCGCTGATGGGCGACCTCGCGGTGAACATCGCTCTGGTGTTCGTGTTCGTCCTCGTCGGCGGCGTGTTCGCCGCGACGGAGATGGCCCTCGTCACGTTGCGTGAGAGTCAGATCAATGCGATCGCTGCTCGTGGCAGACGAGGCGAGAAGGTCGCGAGCCTCGCTCGCAACCCGAACACCTTCCTCTCGGCGGTGCAGATCGGCGTGACGGTCGCCGGCTTCGCCTCGGCCGCCTACGGTGCGACCTCGATCGCCCCGTCGGTCGCGCCTCTGCTCGAGAACGTCGGGGTCGCCGCTCCGCTGGCTCTCACCCTCTCGACCGTGCTGCTGACGCTCGTGATCGCCTACCTGTCGCTCGTGCTCGGCGAGCTCGTGCCCAAGCGGCTCGCCATCCAGCGCAACGCCCAGTTCGCGTATGCCGTCGCGCCGGTGCTCGACGGCTTCGCCGTGGTCATGAGGCCGGTCATCTGGCTGCTGTCGGTGTCGACGAATGCGGTCGTGCGTCTGCTGGGCGGCGACCCGCACAAGGCGGCGGACGAGCTCAGCGAGGAGGAGCTGCGCGACATCGTCGCGACGCATCAGAGCCTCCCCGACGACGAGCGACGCATCCTCGACGACGTGCTGTCGCTGCGCGGACGTCAGGTGAGCGAGGTCATGCGGCCCCGTCCCGAGGTCGTCGCGCTCGACGGCGCCGCGACGCTCGCCGAGGCCATCGCGGACGTGCGCGAGCTGCCGTTCTCGCGGTACCCGGTGATCGACGCCTCGCTCGACGACATCGTGGGGTTCGTGCATGTGCGCGACCTCTTCGAGGCCGCCGCCGACGACCCGACGCGCGCGGTGCTCGGACTCATGCGTCCCGTCGAGTACGTGCCCTCGACCGCGGGCGTGCTGCCCACCCTGACCCGCATGCGGGCGGCCGGTCACCAGATCGCCGTCGTGGTCGACGAGTACGGCGGCACCGACGGCATCGTGACGCTCGAGGACCTCGTCGAAGAGGTCGTGGGCGAGATCTTCGACGAGTACGACACGGAGGACCGGATGCCGGACGCCGGCGGCGCACTCGACGGCCGCCTCAATCTGCAGGACTTCGCCGAGATCACCGGGATCGCGCTGCCCCGTGGCGCATCGGACACGGTCGCGGGCTTCGTCACCGAGATGCTCGGCCGCCTCGCGGTGGTCGGTGATTCGGTCGAGGTGCCCGGTGCGACGATCCGCGTGACGGCCGTCGATCGTCGCCGGATCTCGGAGATCCGAGTGGCCGTGCACGAGGACGCCTCGCCGACCGACTGAGTCGAGTCTCAGGTCTCGTTCCAGAGTCGGCGGTAGTACTTGAGCCGATGGCGGCTCGTGCAGGTCGGCCGGCACCGTGACGCCGCGCTCGACCGCGTTCGCGATCCTCCATGCGGGGCTCCAGGTCCAGGGGCACTGCTCGACGGGCAGCGAGTCGTGCATCGCGCGCAGCGCGGTTCCGACCGCGCGAACGGCGGTCTCGGGGTCGTCGATCCATCGGGGGTCCACAGCGCTGCGGCCCGGGAGTGCAGCCGTGACGAGCCACTCGTGCGTGGCGTCCTCACCCTGATCGATCACCTCGGGAACCGCGATCCAACGCCGTGCCCACCGCATCCGCTCCGCTTCGTCCCGCATGTTCGCCTCGGCGTCATGCGGGCCCCACTTGATGTAGCGCCCGTCGTCGGTGCGAAAGGTGAGCCCGCCGATGCCGTTCAGCCATACCGGCGTGAGCGCGGCGCCCGCGGCCAGTGACCGCACGATCGGCGGGATCTCCGTCGTCGTGGAGGGGATGCTCATGGGGCGCTCATCTCATGTTCGAACGTATATCGGTATGCGTGTATTTTTCCGGCTCCGGGCGGCGGGACGCGGTTAGTCTCAGTCGCGGTCGCCGTCGGCGGCCGCATCATCCATCCCACTCGACACATCAGAGGTCTTCGTGCGCGTTTCGTCCCGGTCACAGTGGTGGCGGCGGCAGGGCAGCGATGCCGATGCCTCCTCGTCCGCATCCGCGGCTTCCGAGGTCGCACCCGGTGCCGATTCCGATGCCGCTCACGCTACCGCGGTCGGGCTGCCGAAGGCTCCGGCGATCTCGTCGCAGGAATCCGGCGAACGGGATCTCGACCAGTTCGTCGAGTGGATCTGGAGCGGCGACGTTCCGGCATCCGCACAGGCACCTGACGCCGGCGTCGAGAGCACACGCATCACCATAGAGGAGCAGTACAACATGAGTTCACTTGACGACGCCCTGCAGCAGCTGCTGGCCATCGAGGGCGCCACCGGCGCCGCGATCGTCGACTACGGCAGCGGAATGGCACTCGCCCAGGGCGGCAACCCCTCATTCGACCTGGGGATCGCCGCCGCGGGCAACTCGAACGTCGTGCGCGCCAAGCTGGCGACGATGCGCGACCTCGGCATCACGGATGAGATCGACGACATCCTCATCACCCTGAGCTCGCAGTATCACCTGATCAACGTGCTCAACACGACCGGTGCGAGCGGGCTCTTCATCTACCTCGTGCTCAACAGTGCGTCGGCGAACCTCGCGCTCGCACGCCACAAGCTGAAGGGCATCGCCGCGCAGATCCAGGTCTGATCTCGCGAGTCACTCCGGAGGGGCGGCGCCGTCATGGGCCCGCCCCTTCGACGTGCGCGGCGTAGGCTCGGGGTCGACACCGTCGCGAGGCCTCTCGTGATGTGTCGCCTGAAACTCGGAATCAGCTAAGCTGACACTGAGTCGCACACGTTTCGAAGGAGAACCGCATGCAGATCCAGGGCTCGAGTGCTCTCATCACCGGCGGTGCGTCCGGTCTGGGCCTCGCCACCGCGCGAACGCTCGCCGCCGCCGGCGCCGTCGTCACCATCCTCGACCTGCCCTCGTCGGCAGGTGCCGAGATCGCCGCAGACCTCGGCGGGGTGTTCTCGGGCGGAGATGTCACGAGCGCTGAGGATGCCGCTGCCGCCGTGGCCGCAGCGCAGGCCGCCGCTCCGCTGCGGATCGTCGTCAACTGCGCGGGCATCGCCCCGCCGGCGAAGGTGCTCGACCGCGAGGGCAACCCGGCCGTGCTCGCCGACTTCGAGCGCATCGTCCGCATCAACCTCGTCGGCACCTTCAATGTCCTGTCGCAGGCCTCCGCCGTGATCGCGAAGAACGACGCGACCGACACCGGCGACCGTGGTGTCATCGTGAACACCGCGAGCGTGGCCGCTTTCGACGGGCAGATCGGCCAGCCGGCATACTCGGCCTCGAAGGGCGGCGTGCACGCCATGACGCTTCCGGTCGCTCGCGAGCTCGCTCGTTACGGCATCCGCGTCTGCGCGATCGCTCCCGGCATCATGGAGACCCCGATGCTGATGGGCCTGCCGCAGGCGGCGCAGGACTCGCTGGGCCAGCAGGTGCCGTTCCCCTCGCGTCTCGGACGCCCCGACGAGTACGCCTCTCTCGTGCAGCAGATCGTCGAGAACGGCTACCTCAACGGCGAGACGATCCGCCTCGACGGCGCGATCCGCATGGCACCGAAGTAAGCCCGAACCCCGCAGTCCCGAAGCCCCGACGCTCCAAGGAGAATCCATGTCACTGGCAGGCAAGACCATCCTGATGTCCGGCGGCAGCCGCGGCATCGGACTCGCGATCGCGCTGCGTGCCGCGGCTGACGGCGCGAACATCGCGATGCTGGCGAAGACCGACACCCCGCATCCGAAGCTCGAGGGAACGGTGCACACGGCCGCCGACCAGATCAGGGCGGCGGGCGGTCAGGCGCTGCCGATCGTCGGGGACGTGCGCGACGACGACGACATCACCGAGGCCGTGCTCAAGACGCAGGGCGAGTTCGGCGGCATCGACATCGTCATCAACAACGCCAGCGTCATCGACCTCTCGCGCTCGCTCGACCTCGGCGCGAAGAAGTACGACCTGATGCAGGACGTGAACGTCCGCGGCACGTTCATGCTCTCGCGCGCGGCGGTGCCGATCCTCAAGGACGCCGAGAACCCCCACATCCTGTCGCTGTCGCCGCCCCTGAACCCCACACCGAAGTGGCTCGGTGCGCATACCGGATACACGCTCGCGAAGTTCGGCATGACGATGGTCACGCTCGGCCTTGCCGCGGAGTTCGCCCGCGACGGCATCGCCGCCAACACCCTGTGGCCGCGCACCACCATCGCCACCGCCGCGGTGCAGAACCTGCTCGGCGGCGACAAGGTCATGGCGGCGAGCCGCACGCCCGACATCTACGCCGACGCCGCCTATGCGGTGCTGCTCAAGCCCGCGGCCGAATACACCGGTCAGACCCTGATCGTCGAGGACGTGCTCGAGGCCGACGGCGTGACCGACTTCTCGCATTACGCCGCCGTCCCCGGCACTCCCGACGACCGATTGTTCCCCGACATCTTCCTCGACTGAGGCGGTCTTGCCGCGGGGAGCAGACGGTCAGAACAGCAGGTAGACGGCACCGGCGATCGTCAGCACGATCACGATGCGGTCGAACAGCACCTGGTTCATGCGCTTCGCGAGGCGGATGCCGCCCAGAGCGCCGAGCACCACGAGCGGCGCGAGCACGGCATCCATGAGCAGCACGTGGCCCTCGAAGAGGCCGAGGCCCGCGAGGAACGGGATCTTCACGAGGTTGATGATCGCGAAGAACCAGGCCGAGGTGCCGAGGAACACCTGCACGGGCGTGCGGGTGGCGAGGAAGTACATCGACATCACGGGTCCGCCCGCATTGGCGACCATGGTCGTGAAGCCACCGAGAGTGCCGTAGACGCCCGAGAGCACGATGCCTCCCGGTGCGGGCGACGCGGCATCCGCCCGGTCCTGCCGCCATCGCCGCCACAGGGTGACTGCGATCATCGCCAGCAGGATCACGCCGATCGCCCGACGCACGATGCCGTCGCCCGCGAGCGCGAGGAACGCGAAGCCGGCCAGCAGCCCTGCGAGTACGGCGGGCGCGAGGCGCAGCAGCGTCGGCCAGTGCGCGTGGCGGCGATAGGTGATCAACGCGAACACGTCGCCGACGATGAGCAGCAGGAGCATCGCGGCGGTCGACGTGCGCGCGGGGAGCACGGTCGCGAACAGTGCGATGGCCAGGATGCTGCCGCCGGGGAGCGCGGTCTTCGAGATGCCGATCGTGACGGCGGCGAGGCCGAGCGCCGCCCAGGCGAGGGGTGCGAGTTCGATCACCGGGTCATCGGCCGACTCAGCTGCGGGTCGCAGCGAGCGCCGCGGCGAAGCGGGCCGAGCGCTGTTCGATGTCGGCCCAGTCGGATGCAGCGAGCGAGGCGCCGTTCGCGAGGTCGCCGCCCGCTCCGACCGCCACGGCTCCGGCGCGGAACCAGTCGGCGAGGTTGTCGGGGCTGACGCCTCCTGTCGGCATCAGCGGAGCATCCGGGAACGGTCCGCGCAGCGCGCCGAGGTACGAGGGCCCGCCGAGGGACGCGGGGAAGATCTTGACCACGTCGACGCCGAGCTCGAGCGCGCCCATGACCTCGGTCGGGGTCATGGCACCTGTCATGACGACGCGGCCGGTCTCGAGCATCGCTCGGGTCAGAGCGGGCAGGGTTCCGGGGCTGACGAGGAACTCCGCACCGGCATCGGCGGCGAGGGCGGCCTGCTCGGCAGTCGTCACTGTGCCCGCGCCGATGTAGGCCGCGTCGCCGTGGCGCGCGATGAGTTCGCGGATCACCGCGGGGGCGTCGGGGGTCGAGAAGGTGACCTCGATGCCGGTCACGCCACCGCGGATGATCGCCTCGGACGCCTCGAGTGCGAGCTCGGGCGAGGGTGCGCGCAAGACGGCGAGGACGCCGGCGGAACGGACGCGGGAGAGGCGGTCGGGCATGGCGAAGACTCCTTCGATGGGGGATCGGCTCCATTCTCCCCGACCGCAGCCTGTAACTACAAGTGGCGCGGGTGTGGCCAGGCCTCGACGACGTCCTTCGCCTGCTTGAGGCCGAGCCCGGTGTGCTCCCTGACCAGCTTGATCGCCTGGATCTTCTGCTCGGCGGCGATGAGCTTGTCGACCTCGGAGGCGACGGACGCCGGCAGCGCGCCCCGCACCGACGACGGCGTCGCCGTGATCGACGAGTGGGCGGCCGAGGCGTTCGAGACGGCCGCGAGGTGCGGTGCCGTGGTGCTGACGGACCAGTGGTCGATCCGGTCCTTGGCCTCCTGCAGGCGCACGCCCGTGTGCTGCCGGTAGAGCTTGATCGCGTGGATCTTCTGCCCGGCGGCGACGAGACGATCGATCTCGGCGATCGCCGCAGGCGTCAGCTGCGATGCCGAGGCGGTCGACGTCGAAGCGGATGCCACGGATCGGGCCATCGTCGGCGACGGGGTGAACACGTGCGGCTCCGGTGCCTTCGGGCGCATCGAGCGCAGGGCGGCGCCGATGATCACCACGCCCACGACGACAGCTGCGATGACCGCGCCGACAGCGATGATGATGTCCATGGGGTCAGTCTAGGGACGCCGGGGCCGGCGCCCCAGGCGCTTCCCACCCGGCACCGCGTACCCTGGAGGTATGACCGAGACTCCCCGCACGCGCGAGACGCGCCCCGCCACGGCACCCGCGTCGTCCCGTTCGGGGGCAGTCCGCTCGACCGGCACCCCGCAGGTGCGTCCTGCGACCGAGGGATGGACGCAGCAGAAGGATGCCGAGGGGCGGCCGCTGCTGCAGTTCGCGAGCCCGAAGCGCGGCAAGCCGCCGGTGCATCTCGCCGACCTCACGCCCGCCGAGCGCGTCGAGAAGGTCAAGGAGCTCGGCCTGCCCGGCTTCCGCGCGAAGCAGCTCTCGACCCACTACTTCCGGCACTACACGTCGGATGCTGCGGAGATGACGGATCTTCCGGCCGACACCCGGGAGCAGCTCGTCGCCGGCATGCTGCCGCCGCTGCTCACCGAGGTGCGCCGCCTGGAGACCGACCGCGGCGACACGATCAAGTTCCTCTGGCGTCTGCACGACGGCGCGCTGGTCGAGTCGGTTCTCATGCGCTATCCGGGCCGCATCACCCTGTGCGTCTCGTCGCAGGCCGGGTGCGGCATGAACTGCCCGTTCTGCGCCACCGGCCAGGCGGGTCTCACCCGCAACATGTCGACCGCCGAGATCATCGAGCAGATCGTCCGCGCCAACCGCCTGATCGCCGAGGGCGGTCTCGGCGGCAAGAAGGCCGACGACCACTCGATGGAGCGCGTGTCGAACATCGTCTTCATGGGCATGGGTGAGCCGCTCGCCAACTACAAGCGCGTGATGGATGCGGTGCGCTCGATGGTCGCGCCCCAGCCCGACGGCCTGGGCATGAGCGCGCGCGGCATCACGGTGTCGACGGTCGGACTCGTGCCGGCCATCAAGAAGCTCGCCGACGAGGGCATTCCCGTCACCTTCGCGCTGTCGCTGCACGCACCGGATGACCACCTGCGCGACGAGCTCATCCCGGTGAACTCCCGCTGGAAGGTCGACGAGGCGCTCGACGCCGCCTACGACTACTACGCCAAGACCGGCCGCCGTGTCTCGATCGAGTACGCGCTGATCAAGGACATGAACGACCACGCCTGGCGCGCCGACCTGCTCGCCGACAAGCTCAACGAGCGCGGCCGCGGCTGGGTGCACGTCAACCCGATCCCGCTGAACCCGACGCCCGGCTCGATCTGGACGTCGTCCGAGCCCTCGGTGCAGAACGAGTTCGTGCGCCGCCTCAACGACGCAGGCATCCCGACGACCCTCCGCGACACTCGCGGCAAGGAGATCGACGGTGCCTGCGGTCAGCTCGTCGCGACGACCGAAGACGAGGCTGCCTCCGCCGCCATGGCCTGAGGGCCGGTGCCGCGATCGCGAAGGCCGTCGCGGCGACCGAGAGTCTCGGCGCGCGACAGCCACGACTCGATGCGCGCGGGGCTCGCGTCCTTGGCGCCCAGCATCCGCGTGGTGCGCACCGAGCGGATGCCGCAGAACCTCATCGTCCCGCGGGCGACGTGCGTCTGTGCGGGGAGCCCCGTGAAGGGCGTGAGGAACCACGGGGTGTCCGCCAGCAGGAACAGGCGTCCGTTCGCGGCCGTCAACAGGCCTTCGGGCATCCCGAGCTTCGAGTACCGGTACTCCTGCTGCGGCAGCAGCGCCCGATCGAAGAACCCCTTCAGCAGCGCGGGCACCGACCCCCACCAGAGCGGGGTGAACACCACGACCGTCCGTGCTTCGGCCAGTGCGCGCTTCGCGTCGATCAGGTCGGGCTCGAGCTGCATGCGCCGGCGGTAGCCGAAGCGCAGCGACGGATCGAAGTCGAGATCGCGCAGAGCGAGGACACGGGCGTCGCCATGCGCGGCGGCATAGCGTCGGGCCAGTTCTGCGGTGAGAGATCCGGCATCGGGGTGGCCGTCGATGATCAGTGCGGATGACATGTGCGCTCCTATGTTGACAGTGTCAAGCAGTGGTGGACACTGTCAAGATAAGCAACAATGTTGCTTGTGTCAAGTTACCGATCCGGCTATCACCACGGTGACCTCGCCCACGCCCTCGAGGCGGCGGCGATGCAGCTGCTCGCCGAGAAGCCCGCGGGGGAGATCAGCCTGCGCGAGGTCGCCCGCGCCGCCGACGTGAGCCATAACGCCCCGTACCACCACTTCTCCGACCGGCGCGGTCTGCTCAAGGTCCTCGCCGAGCGCAGCATGGCCGACCTGGTGGCCGCGGTGCGCGGCGGGATCGAGGAGGCGCCGGACTCCGCATCCGCCGTGATCGAAGGCGGTGCCGCGTACATCCGCTACGCGGTCGAGCATCCGCACGGCTTCGACGTGATCTACGACCCGACGGTGTGCATCCCCGGTGAGCCGAGCGAGACCATGGCCCCCCTGATCGATGAACTCGAGCAGCTGCTGTCGGAGGCGTCCGTGGCGGCGGGCCTCGACGCGCAGAGCGTCACCGGAGTGTGGGGCCTCGTGCACGGACTCGGAACGCTGTGCGCCGCCGGACATTTCTCGCTCGACGACGCGCTCGCCGCGAGCGCCGATGCGCTCGTCCGCATGCTGCCGCGCTGACCCTGACGAGGCCCGCGGAGGCGGAAACACAGGGTTCGTGCACGTTTTCCACAGGCGACATTTCGTAGATTGTCGGAATGCCCTATTCCGCTCACCGCCCAGGACGGTTCGATTCGCAGGGTCGGATCATCCTCGACAGCGACCCGAACGCTGACACGGACGACCTCGACTTCCTGCGCGCGTACGAGCCCACGGGCGCCGATCTGCCGCAACCGCAGCAGGCACCCGAGGTGCCCGATGCGCCGGAGCAGGAGCAGGATGCCGCGGCATCCGCCCGTCCCGTGCGTGAGCCCAAGCCCCGGCGTCAGCCGCGCGAGCGCGCACCGCGCGTGCCGGGGTCGCGTCTGCGCAAGCTCGCCATCCTCGGCGGAGCCGAGGGCGAGATCCTCGACCGCGTCCCCGGCGAGACCCCGCGCTTCGTGCAGATGTTCTTCGTGCTGGCTGGAACCGCACTGGTCTCGGCGATCTCCATGCTGTTCGCACTGACCACGGGCGTGCAGGCCGCGATCTGGCTGGCCGTGCCGCTGGCGGTCGTCTGGGCGCTCATCATCTTCAACCTCGATCGCTTCCTCACCTCGACCATGACGTCGACCCGCAACGTCTGGAAGCTCATCGGCCTCGCGATCCCACGTGTGATCATGGCCGCGATCATCGGCTTCGTCGTCGCCGAGCCGCTCGTGCTGCAGATCTTCCACAACGACATCGCGCGCGAGGTCGCCTCGACGAACATCACCCAGGCGCAGGCCGACCAGGATGCACTCGAGACCGGCCCCGAGAAGAAGGCGCTCGACGCCGCATCCGACCGCGTCGCCGAGCTCGAGAACCAGGCGGCGACCGGAATCGTCGCCGGCACCGACTCGTCGTCGGCGACCGAATCGGCCGCGCAGGCCACGGTCGACGACCTCACGGCCAAGATGACCGAGCAGCAGGCCGTGATCGACCAGGCCCGCATCCTCTACCAGTGCGAGCTCACCGGCGAAGGTGCAGGCACGGTTCCCGGCTGCACCGGTGTGAACGGCGAGGGCGCGAGCTCGGATGCCGCCCAGGCCCAGCTCGCCGAGGCGCAGCAGACCTACGACGCGCTCGCCGCGCAGCTGCGCACCGCCAACGAAGAGCTGGCAGCCGCGGGCACCGCCGCCAAGGAGAACACCAGCACGTCGGAGTCGCAGAACCGTGAAGAGGCGCAGTCTCAGCTGCCCGCCGCGCGCGACAGCTATGACACCGCGCTCGCCGCGTACAACGCGCGCGCCGAATCGGTGGCGTCCGGCAACGCGGGCGCGATCGGTCTGCTCAGCCAGATCAGCGGTCTGAACAGGCTCAGCGAGAAGGAGCCGACGATCCTGTGGGCGCACATCCTCATCGCCGCACTGTTCTTCATGATCGAGCTGCTGCCCGTGCTCGTGAAGGTGCTCACCTCCTACGGCGACCCGTCGCTCTACGAGAAGGCCGTGGCGATCCGCAAGCAGGTGGCGCTCGACAAGGTGACCGCCGAGGGGTTCCGCGACCGCGCGGCGATCGTCACCGTGCAGTCGCAGGGGATCCAGGCGGATGCCGGATCAGGCGAACCGCAGACCCGCGCCGAGCGCAAGGAGGCCGCGCAGGCCGCCGAAGAGCGTGACGCGGCGCAGGAGCGCGAGCTCGCCGAGAAGCGCGCCCAGGCGCAGACCCTCGCCGAGCAGGAGCAGCTGGTCGAACCGCGCGTCTGACCGCCTGCAGCGTTGGTTCCGATTGCAGTCGGTGCCGTCTGGTCATGCCGGGTGGATGCCCGCTGGGTGGCACCGGTGTCGCGTGGCGGGAGTATCGGGCTGCTCTCAGCGAGCGCCTTTAGCGTGACGGCATGAGAAGACGGCGTCAGACGATCATCGTGTCCACGGTCGGAGTGGCCGTCGTGGTCATCTACGCCGGCCTGGCCGCACTGCAGATCCTCGTGTTCACACCGCTTGCCGCGGCGCCAGGACTCTCTCTCGCAGAGGTCAAGGCCGAGATGCACAGTGCAGGAGAGTCGCTGAACGAGGCCAGTACGATCTCCATCCTCGCGATCGGCCCGCTGATCGCCGTGGTCGTCGCCGCGATCGCGGTGAGAGCTCGCGCACACCCCGCGATTCCGGCCATCACGCTTCTCAGCGTTCTGATGTTGGGCGGGCCAGGGCTCTTCGTCGCGTCCTTCGGACCCGGCATGGGGATGGCGGACACCTTCATGGTGGCGGGCGGGATCTTCCTCCCGGGGGTGATGCCGTTCTTCGTCGTCAGCGTGATCGCGGGGGTAGCCCTGACGGTGGGGGTGATCCTGGCGGCGACACTCGCGAGAGGGCGTGCGCGTCCGGAGCCGGCCTCGCGTCCGTCGGTCTGAGACCGGTCACGGAGATCCGGGCCCGGCGCCTGCCACGGCCGGTAGCGTTATGGCATGGTCAACTATCGCTATCTCGGCAACAGCGGTCTCAAGGTCTCTGAGATCACCTACGGCAACTGGGTCACGCACGCTTCGCAGGTCGGCGACGACGCCGCCGTCAAGACGGTGCACGCGGCGCTCGACGCCGGCATCACCACATTCGACACCGCAGACACCTACGCGAACACCGCGGCAGAGGTCGTGCTCGGCAAGGCGCTCGAGGGTCAGCGCCGCGAGGGTCTCGAGATCTTCACGAAGGTCTACTTCCCGACCGGCCCCAAGGGTCCGAACGACACCGGGCTGAGCCGCAAGCACATCCTCGAATCGATCAACGGCTCGCTGACGCGACTCGGCACCGACTACGTCGACCTCTACCAGGCGCACCGTTTCGACTACGAGACTCCGCTCGAGGAGACGTTCCAGGCGTTCGCCGACGTCGTCCGCCAGGGCAAGGCCCTCTACATCGGCGTCTCGGAGTGGACGGCCGAGCAGCTGCGCGAGGGGCACGCCCTCGCGAAGCAGCTCGGCGTGCAGCTGATCTCGAACCAGCCGCAGTACTCGATGCTGCACCGTGTGATCGAGGGCAAGGTCGTGCCCGCATCAGAGGAGCTCGGCATCTCGCAGATCGTCTGGTCGCCGATGGCGCAGGGCGTGCTGTCGGGCAAGTACCTGCCGGGTCAGCCGGTTCCCGAGGGCTCCCGCGCGACGGATCCGCACAGCGGCTCCGACTTCATCAAGGGGTTCCTGCAGGACGACATCCTCACCGCCGTGCAGAAGCTCAAGCCGATCGCCGAGCAGGCCGGTCTGTCGATGCCGCAGCTCGCGATCGCCTGGGTGCTGCAGAACCCGAACGTCGCCGCAGCTCTCGTCGGAGCCTCGCGCCCCGAGCAGCTCGCCGAGACGGTCAAGGCCTCGGGCGTGACGCTCGACGCCGACACGCTCGCGGCGATCGACACCGCACTGGGCGACACGGTCAACCGCGATGCAGAGGCCACCTACTCGGTGTCGCCGAAGGCCCGCCTGGTCTGACGGATGCATGACGAAGGCCGCCGTCCCTGAGGGGCGGCGGCCTTCGTCATATCCGGACGCGCTTACTCCTTGACGGCGCCGGCGGTCAGGCCCTGCACGATCCAGCGGCTCGCGAGTGCGAACATCACCATGGTCGGCAGGATCGTCAGCACGGCTGCGGCGCTCATCGAGCCCCAGTCGATGTTGAACGTCGAGATGAACCCGTTCAGCGCCGACGGCACGGTGCGGTTCTCGTCGGTGTTCATCAGCACGACCGACAGGAACAGCTCGTTCCAGCAGTTGACGAAGTTGAAGATGAAGGCCGCGATGATGCCCGGGGTCATCACCGGCACGAGCACTCGGAACAGCGCGCCGAATCGCGAGCATCCGTCGATCATCGCCGCCTCTTCGAGCGCGTCCGGCACGTTCTCGAAGAAACCGCGCAGCATGACCGTGGAGAACGGGATGCAGACCGCGATGTACACGAGGATCAGGCCGGGCTTGGTGTCGACGAGGCCCAGGTCGGTCATCATCGAGTACAGCGGGCCCAGCGCGATGAACGCGGGGATCATCTGCGTGAGCAGGAACGCCACCAGCACCGTCCCCTTGCCGCGGAACTCGAAGCGCGCGATCACATAGGCGCTGAGCAGAGCGATGAGCGTCGCGACCGCACCCGCGATCGTCGCCACCAGAGCCGAGTTGCCGAGGAAGACCCCGAACGAGCTCTGCTCGAACAGGCTCACGTAGTTGTCGAGCGACGGCTCGCTGGGCCAGTACTCGATCGGGAAGGAGTTGATCGTTCCCGGCGACTTGAACGACGTCAGCGCGATCCAGTACAGCGGGAAGAGCGTGATGACGAGCCAGAGGGCGAGACCGACGACGCGCACGACGCCGCCGACCGAGACCTTGCGCTTCGGACGCGGTGCTTTCGCGATGTCGGGGACGGTGAGACGCCGGGTCTCGGTGACCGTGGTTCCGGTGATGGTCATCGCTGGACCCTCCGCATCGCCATGAGGTAGAACGCGCAGAACACGAACAGGAACGCGACGACGATGAGTCCGATGGCGCTCGCGATGCCGTAGTTGCCCTGCTGCGTGTAGTTGATCATCCACGTCGTGATGATGTGGGTCTGGTTCGCCGGCCCGCCGTTGGTCATCGCGTAGATGATGTCGGGGAAGTTGAAGATCCAGATGATGCGCAGCAGGATCGTCAGCAGCAGCGTCATCGAGATGTACGGGATGATGATCGAGAACAGCTGACGCACCTTGCCTGCGCCGTCGAGGCTCGCGGCCTCGAGCATCTCATCGGGCACGGACTGCAGAGCCGCGAGGATCATGATCGCGAAGAAGGTCACGCCGTACCAGATGTTGGCGACGATGACCGCGAACATCGCGAGCTTCGGATCCGCCAGCCAGGGCAGCGGGGCGTCGATCAGGCCGGCCTTCATGAGCAGGTCGTTCACGACGCCGAACTCGGCGTTGAACATCCAGCGGAACAGCATCCCGATCAGGAAGCCCGAGACGGCCCACGGGAAGAACACGAGCGCCTGGTAGAGGCCGCGGAAGCGGAAGCGCTTGCGCAGGGCGAGCGCGATCAGGAAGCCGATCACGAGCTGAGGCACGAGCGAGCCGACGACCCACAGGACGGAGTTCCAGGCGACGATCGGGAAGGCGGGGTCCTGGAAGACGGTGACGAAGTTGTCGAAACCCACCCACGGGGTGGAGGTGAGATCCCACAGGTTCCAGTCGTGGAAGGCCATGCGTGCGCCCTGCAGCATCGGCCAGTAGGTGAACCAGCACACGAACACGATCGCCGGGGCCATGAAGGCCAGCAGCGTCAGCGCGTGGCGGCCACGGAAGGGGCGGCGCCGGCGGGATGCCGGGGAGGCCCCGCCGGCGGTGCCGACGGAGCCCCCTTCGAGAGTGGTCCGGGTCACGGATCAGCCCTTTTCCGCAGCGTACTTCTCGGTCCAGAAGGTGTCCCACGACTCGAGCAGCTCGGTGGTCGACATGTTGCCGAGCAGCACGTTCTGCACGTCCTGGTCGGACTTCTGGATCCATTCGGTCCACCAGCTGACGCCGCGAGGCTGCTTGACGTTGACGTAGGTCTCGGGGTCCTCGGTCATCGTGACGTAGCTCGTCCACGGGCCCGAGGAGTAGAACTCGTCATCGGCTGCCTCGGAGATGATCGGCACGAGGCTGTTGGCCTGCGCGAACTCGGTGGCCGGCTCGGCCGACGAGAGGAACTCGACGAGCTTGACCGCGGCATCCTGGTGCTCGCTGTTCTCCGCGACGCCCCAGCCGGCGACGGCCAGCGGCTGCGCGGCCTTGCCCGACGGGCCGACGAGCAGCGGGGCGGTGTCCCACTGATCCTCGGTCAGAGAGGAGTCCTGCACGGTCGCGATGACCTCGGGGTCCTGCAGCAGGAACGCCGTGGTGCCGTTGGTGAAACCGGCGACCATCTCGGGGTAGCCCCACGACACGGCGGACGGCGGCGACGCCTCCTTGAAGAGGTCGAAGTAGTCGTCGACGGCTTCCTGCGCCTCGGGAGCGGCGAAGATCGTCGACCCGTCCTCCATCAGGAAGGCGTCATCGACGTCGAGGCCGTCGATCGTGTAGGCCTCGATAGCCGCGACCACATTGCTGTTCGCGTTCTGGCCACCGCGGAACGCGTAGCCGTAGATGTTGTTCGCGGGGTCCTGGATGGCGCTGGCCTGCTCGAGCAGATCCTTCCAGCTGTGCGGCGGGCCGTCGAAGCCCGCCTCCTCGACGAGGTCGGTGCGATAGAAGAGCGAGAGGCCGTAGAAGCCGTAGGGCACGAAGTAGCTCTTGCCGTCTGCGGCCACGGACGCGGACTGCGCGTTGTCGGTGAGGGCATCCCAGCCGTCCCACTTCTCGAGGTCGGCCGAGATGTCGTGCAGCCAGCCGTTGTTCGCGAACGGTCCGACGGTGATGTCGCGGACCTCGAGGACGTCGACGCCCTTGCCCGACTGCAGCATCTGCTGGATCTTCGCGTCGGCCTGCTCGGTGGGCGGCGAGACGAGCTTGACCTTGATGTCGGGGTTCTCCTTCTCGAAGTCGTCGAGGAGTCCGCGCAGCAGGTCGGTGCGGGCAGGATTGGTCAGGCTCTCGACCATCTGCAGGGTGACGGTGCCGTCGGCGGACTCGCCGCCGCCTGCGGAACAGCCGGTGAGCGCGAGTGCGGCGACGGTGCCGATTCCCGCGGCGGTCGTCAAGATTCTGTTCTTCTTCACGAGGTGCCTCTCAGTTGGTGATGGTGGTGGGTCGGGTGGTGGGTGGAGGGGTGGGTCGGGTCAGGAGACGATGATGGAGTCGGCGGTGCGGATGCCGGCACGGCGGAGGATCTGCGGGATGCAGCGCTCGACGAAGGCCTCGAAGTCGGACGCCTCTGTGTAGAGGTGCGCCGACAGGCGGAAGTAGCCGACGCCGCGGAAGCTGGTGAACGCGGTCTCGACGCCGGTCTCGTCGAGCAGGTCCATGCGCAGGGCATCGGCCTCTTCGCGGGTCGAGCCGAGTCCGAGCGGCAGACGCACGAGTCGCATCGACGGCACGGGCGAGGGCAACGGAGTGAGGGGGTCTTCGTCGCCGTAGGGGCGCAGGCCCTCGGCGATGATCTCGGCCCCGGCATCCGCCATCTGCGCCATCGCCTGGCGGGCGTTGTGCCACCCGAACTCGGACTCGATGAACTCGATCGACGCCGGGGTGGCGAGATAGGTCGTCGCGTCGATCGTGCCCTGGGTGTCGAAGCGCTCGGGGTATGGCTCGTTCGCCGCCCACGAGTCGATGAGCGGCCACAGGTCGTCGCGGTCGGGGGCGTTCGTGACGAGCAGGGCGGAACCGCGCGGGGCGCAGGGCCACTTGTGCAGGTTGCCGAACCACCAGTCGCCGCCGGCGACCGCGGCGGCATCGGCGACGAGACCGGGAGCATGAGCGCCGTCGACGAGGGTGCGGATGCCCCGTTCCGCCGCGAGCTCGGCGATGCGCCGGGTCGGCAGCATCCGCGCGGTCGGCGAGGTGATCTGGTCGACCACGATCAGGCGGGTGGCCGGAGTGAGTGCGTCGGCGAAGCGCTGCACGACCTCGTCGTCGGAGGCGAGCAGCGGCAGCTCGACGGCGCGGACGGATGCTCCGAAGCGGCGGGCCAGGCGCTGCGCGCCCATGGTGATCGCTCCGTAGCCCTGGTCGGTGACGAGGATCTCGTCGCCGCGCTCGAGGTGCAGGGCGTTGTAGACGACGGTCGCGGCGGCGGAGGCGTTCGGGACGAAGACGCTGTCTTCGGCATGGGCGCCGAGGAACGGAGCCGTGCGCTCGCGAGCGTCGCGCACCCGCTCGGCGATGCGGGGGAACCACTCGACCGGGCTGAGGTCGGCGCGACGTCGCAGGGCATCCTGCTGCTCGACGACGGCCGTGGGGACCGCGCCGAACGAGCCGTGGTTCAGGTGGATCACGTCGGGATCGAGCGGCCACGCATCACGGGCTCGGATGCCGGAGTTCAGCGTGAGCGGTGCGGGGAAGAGTGGTGCGGGCATCGGTCCTCGTCGGTGCAGTGGGGGAGTTGTTGCACAACTTTGCCACACGGCTTTCGAAATGGCTACGAAAAGGCGAGGATGAAACATAGTTGTCATACGAATTTGACGAAGGGTCTGCGTCCGACAGACTCAGCAGGGGATCGGGCGGTGTCAGGAGGATGACGATGAGCGCACTGGACACAGCGCTGCACGGGCTGCGCGCGCTGATCGCGGACGGCGAGCTGCGCCCCGGCGACCGTCTGCCGAGCGAGGGTGAGCTGTGCGAGACGCTCGGCGTCTCACGCGGATCGCTGCGCGAAGCCATCCGCATGCTGGCCGCCCTCGGTGTGCTCGAGACCCGGCACGGCTCGGGCAGCTACGTCAGCGAGCTGCGCGCCGCCGACCTGATCGGCAGCCTCTCTCTCACGGTCGGACTCCTGCCCATGGCCGGGGTGCTCGAACTGACGGAGCTTCGCCGGGTGCTCGAGCCCCACGCGGCTGCGCTCGCCGCGGCCCGCATCGACGCCGCCACGATCGAGACGCTCAGCGGCGTGCTCGATGAGATCGAGGCGAGCGACGACTTCGAGGACCACTCCCGCCTCGACCACGCCTTCCACATGACGATCTCGGAGGTCGCCGGCAACGACGCGCTCACGAGCCTGATCGACGTGCTGCGCTCACGCTCGCGGGCCTATCGGATCCCGGATGCCGGCGACGCCGCCGAACTCAAGCTCCACTCGGATGCCGGGCACCGGGCGATCCTCCGCGGACTCGCGGCGGCGGACCCGGTCGCGGCGTCGGCTGCGGCATCCGCCCACGTGGCTCAGACCGAGTACTGGGTGCGCCGGTACACCGATACGGATCTGCGCGCCGAAGGATCGTCCGTCGAGTCGCCCTGAGTGACGACGATCGCCCTCGCCCTCTCATTTCTCCCGTTCTGCACAGTTCGCCTCGGTCTGCACGGGCGTGCGGTCGCCTCGGGGGCCGTGCGGGGCGCTGGGTGCTGTGTGCGTATCGGGCGGAGGGGACGCCGCGGTCAGGCGAGGGTGATGTCGACCTGGATCTCCGTGGCGATGCGCTCGAGGTCGCGACGCAGGGCATCGATGTCGACCGACGACGGAACCCGCGCGATCACGGATGCCTCGAACAGACGGCCGCCGGCCATCGCGGCATCCCGGGTCTCGGTCGCGAGCTCCTCGATGCTGAGTTCGTGCGCGTTCAGCACGTTCGAGACCTCGCGGACGATGCCGGATCGGTCGTTGCCCAGCACCCGGATCTCGAGTCGCTGCTCGTCCTCCGCGTCGCCATCAGGCGTTCCGGTGAGGACGGCGAGCGTCAGGAGCCCCTGTCCCTGAAGTCCGCGGAGCGCCGTCTGCAGCTCGTCGGAACGGTCGGCGGCGACCGAGACCTCGATCACTCCGGCGAAGGCGCCCGCGAGCTCGGCCAGCGAGCTGTTCTCCCAGTTTCCGCCGTGGGCATCGACGACATCGGCGACGGCTGCGACGAGTCCGGGGCGATCGGCACCCGCGACAGTGAGGATGAGAGTAGTCATGCGGCCAGCGTAGCCGGAGCGCCTCGGCCCGCGACGTGCCGTGACTCCGGAGAATGTGGCGGCTCGAACCCGAGGAAGCGTGTTCTCCCGGGTGACCTGCCCGGATCTCCGGAGTCATGGAAGCGGAACGAGGGTCAGTCGACCCAGACCCCGGTCTCGAGGAAGTGATCGAGGCGGGTGCGATGCGGGTCGAGGTCCCAGCCCTGCTCGGCGACCCACTCATCGTTGAAGTACGTGCCGGCGTAGCGGATGCCGCTGTCGCAGATGAGCGTGACGATGCTGCCGGTCTCGCCCGCCGCGCGCATGCGCGCGATCAGCTGGAATGCGCCGTACAGGTTGGTGCCGGTCGAACCTCCGGCCCAGTGCAGGGTGCGCTCGCGCAGCATCCGGATCGCGGCGATCGACCCCGCGTCGGGAACGCGGATCATCTCGTCGATCACACTGGGCACGAACGAGGCCTCGACGCGCGGGCGGCCGATGCCCTCGATGCGACTGGGGCGTCCGGCCGGCGCGTCGACGGTGCCCGCCCATCCGTCGTAGAACGCCGAACCCTCGGGGTCGACGACCGCGATCTGCGTCTCGTGGCGGCGGTACTTCACGTACCGGCCGAAGGTGGCGCTCGTGCCGCCGGTGCCTGCGCCCACGACGATCCAACGGGGGATCGGGTGGCGTTCCTGCGACAGCTGGCTGAACACGCTCTCGGCGATGTTGTTGTTGCCGCGCCAGTCGGTCGCCCGCTCGGCGAACGTGAACTGGTCGAGGTAGTGGCCGTGGCATTCGGAGGCCAGTCGCTGAGCCTCAGGAGACATGTCCTCGGCGCGGTCGACGAAGTGACAGCGTCCGCCGTAGAACTCGATGAGGTCGATCTTCTCCTGGCTGGTCGAGCGCGGTACGACGGTGACGAAGGGCAGCCCCAGCATCCGCGCGAAGTACGCCTCGGAGACGGCCGTCGATCCGCTGGACGACTCGACGAGAGTGGAGTCCTCGGTGATGCGTCCGTTGACGAGTCCGTACAGGATCAGCGAGCGCGCGAGACGGTGCTTGAGCGACCCGGTCGGATGCACCGACTCGTCTTTCAGGTACAGGTCGATGCCCCACTCGGGTGGCAGTGGGAAGAGGTGCAGATGGGTGTCGGCGCTGCGGTTGGCGTCGGCTTCCAGCAGGGCGATCGCGGTGCTGGTCCAGTCGCTCATGCTTCGAGCGTAACGCTCCTCTAGCGGGGCGTGTAGCCGCCCTCGCCCGTCTCGCCGTCGTACGTGAAGACCTCGTCCTCGAGGGTGATCTGGATGTCGTCGCCGAGGGGCTGCTCGGCGAGCAGACGCTCCTCGAGCATCGTCATGCGCTCCTCGTACTCCTGCGCCTGCGCATCGTCGACACCCCAGATGGTGGCGACCTTCATGTCGGTGAGGAAGTAGAGGAAGGCGGAGACGGCCGTGCGGTTGAACTCGGTGTCGGGGATGCTCTGCCAGAGCGCGCCGCTGTCGCGCAGGCGCTTGTACTCGTCGATCTTCGCCTGGAGCGCGTCGGCGATGGCGGAGGCATCGGCGTCGCCCGAGCCGTCGGAGTCCGGGTCGCCCTGCGGTGCCTCGGAAGGCGCTGCGGGCTCTCCCGTGCTGCTCGTGGCCGGAGGCGCGGTCGCCGGTTCGGAGCGCGAGCTCAGCAGCAGGCTCACGGCCACCGCGATGCCCACGACGACGATCAGCACGAACGCCGCGACCGCTGCGATGACGATGCCGACGGTCCGTCCTGAACGCGGAGGAGGAGGCGCGGACGGGGAAGCATATGCGGCGCCGTAGGGAGGCGACGGCTGCCCCGGGTGCGGCGGCGGGTACGCGGCCATCTGCGGATGCTGCCCCGGCTGGGAGGCAGAGGCGTACGGCGGCAGCGGCGCGGGCGGCCCGGGGATCCCGCCCAGCGGCGGGGCCAGCGGGACGGAGGATCCGAGCTGTCCCGGCGCCGCGGCAGGCGGCGGAGGGATGACCGGATCGGAGTCGGATGCCGGTGGATGCGCGTCGTCGACCATCGTGTCTTCCCCCCGATCGCATCGCCCCGTGCGATGCGTGCTCTCGTTCCAGGCTAGTCCGCGACCTGTGCCCGGCCGACCCACCTGTGAGTGGATGCCGCGCGCGGATGCGGCTAGCGGACGGTGCCGGCGCGCGAGGTGCTGCCGTCGCCGTCGACGTGCAGCAGCGACGCCTGCGACTGCTCCTGCTGCAGCTGGAACTCGAAGCGCGAGCGGTCGCCGCGGTGATGGGCCACGAAGTACTCGATCGGCGTGCCGTCGGAGGAACGGCTCACGCTGCGCAGTCGCAGCAGGGCGGAGCCGGCGCTCACCCCCAGATGCTGCGCCTGCTCGTGGGTCGCGACGGTGGCCTCGGCCGAGCGGACGCCGCTGGTCGCCACGATGTCGTGATCGGCGAGCAGGCGGTACAGGGACCGCTCCGAGAGGTCGACGCCGAGCGTGACTCCGCCGACGGCATCCGGCATCCAGGTGGTCGAGAGCGACCAGGGTTCGCCGTCGACGTGACGCAGACGGTCGAGCACCACGACCGGTGCGCCAGGGTCGACCTCGAGTGCCGCCGCGATCTCGTCGTCGGCGAGAGTCTGCTCGTGGCGCAGGACGTCGCTGTGCACGTGCCCGCCGCGGCGCTCGACGTCGTCGTAGAGGCCGATCAGCGTGTGCACCAGACTCTCGCTCGTGCGGGGACGCGACACGAACGTGCCCTTGCCCTTGACGCGTTCGACGAGCCCCTCGTGCTCGAGCTGGGCCAACGCCTGGCGCACCACGGTGCGCGAGATGCCGTAACGCTCGCAGAGGCGGTGCTCGCCGGGCAGCGGGTCGCCGGGCTGCAGGCCGTCTCGCGAGATGCCGTCGACGATCAGCTGACGCAGCTGGTCGTACATGGGCGCGGCGGAGTGGCGGTCGATCGTGTCGTTCATATCAGTACGCCACTCCCGCGTGCAGGATCACGTTCGCGTAGGGGGTGAACTCTCCCGAGCGCACGAACGCGCGCGCCGAGTGGGTCAGCTTCTTGAAGTCGACGTGCGGGATGAGCTCGATCTCGAAGTCCTGATCGGCGAAGCGCTCGCGCAGCGCGGCCAGCACCTCAGGGCTCTTCTCGGCGACCTCGGCCGACACCGTCGCTCCCTCCACGACGAGCTCGGCGAGCACGGTGTCGAGCACGTCGAAGAAGGCCGGAGCGCCGGGACGATAGGCGAGGTCGATGCGCTCGGATCCGGGCGGGATGGGCAGGCCGGCATCGGTGACCACCAGCAGATCGGTGTGGCCGGTCTCGCTGATCACGCGCGAGAGTGCGGGGTTGATGGTCGTCGCTGTCTTGCGCATGATGTCTCCTCGGGGATGTCAGTGGGCTTCTCGGGCGGCCAGGAAGGCGTCGACCTCGGCCCGCAGCGGCAGGCTGGGCGACGCGCCCTGCTTCGTGACGGCGAGGGCTCCGGCGGCGGTCGCCAGGCGAACGGCATCCGTCAGCTCCCAGCCGTTGGCGAGGGCGGCGCCGAGATACCCGGCGTAGGCGTCGCCGGCCGCGGTGGTGTCGACGGCCTCGACAGGGAAGGGCGGGATGACGAATGCTCCCGCTGCGGTCACGACGCACGAGCCCTGACCCGCGAGCGTGATCACGGCGGCGCCGACGCCCCGGTCGAGGAACCAGCGTCCGGCGATCTCCGCCGACGCGGCATCCGTCACCTCGACGCCGCTGAGCACCGAGGCCTCGGTCTCGTTCGGGGTGACGATGTCGATGCTCGCCCACACGGCGTCATCCAGCGGAGCGGCGGGGGCGGGGTCGAGGATGACGGTCATGCCGTGCTCGCGTCCTCGTGACGTGATGTGCGCGGTGAGCGCCGAGGGCGTCTCGAGCTGGGTGAGCAGCACCGACGTGGTCGGCGCGAGGGCTTCGAGCGCCGCGTCGATCTGCTCGGTGCTGAGCGCGGCGTTGGCCAGAGGCACCATGACGATGTCGTTCTGCGCCGAGGCGTCGACGCGGATGTGCGCGATGCCCGTCGGCCCCGGCACCGTGCGCAGGTGCGTGAGGTCGACCCCGGCCTCGCTCAGCCCGTCGACGACGAGGTCGTGGAAGAGGTCGTCTCCCACGCATCCGACGAAGCTCGTGCGGGCCCCCGATCGTCCGGCGGCGACCGCCTGATTCGCGCCCTTGCCGCCGAGCATCAGGGTGAACTCGTCGCCGAGGATGGTCTCTCCCCGGGCGGGGAGCCTGGTCGAGAAGGTCGTCACGTCTGCGGTCACGCTGCCGACGATGACGACGCCGGTGCGATCGGGCGAGGTGGCGGCTGTCATGGCACTCCTGATCGTCGTCGATGCGGGGTGCTTTGACATCCTCCGCGGCTGTCATTACATTAGCCGAATCCGAACCTGTAACGACAGGTTGTGCACAAGGAGACCCGATGACCGCGCTGGCCCCCCGTCTCTATGTCGACAGCGCGGACGTCGACCGCGTCGCCTCCCTCCTCACCGCGGGCGTCGTGCACGGCGTGACGACCAACCCCACGATCCTCGAGCGCGGTGGCCGCACCGCCGCGGAGATCCCCGACCTCTACGCCCGCTGGTCGGACGAGGGCGCCCGCGAGATCTTCTTCCAGACGTGGGGCGGCGACACCGCATCCTTCCTCCGCAACGCCGAGGGCATCCGTGCGCTGGGCGATCGCGTGGCCGTGAAGGTGCCGGCGACCCGCGACGGCTTCGCCGCGGCATCCGCTCTGGTGCACGACGGCGCGACCGTGCTCGTCACCGCCGTCTACTCGGTCGCACAGGCGCTGGCATGCGCCTCGATCGGCGCGCAGTACATCGCCCCCTACCTCGGACGGATGCGGGATGCCGGCATTGACGGGGATGCGGTGATCGCCCGCATGCAGGAGGTGTGCGCGGGCAGCGACTCGAACGTGCTCGCGGCCAGCCTGCGATCACCTGACGACATCACCGGTCTGCGTCTCGCGGGGGTGCCGTACTTCACGGCGGCACCCGACGTGATCGAGCAGGTGCTGTTCCACGAGGTCAGCGACAGCTCCGCCGCCGAGTTCGACGCGGCGATGGGGCGGCTCGGGGCCTGAGTCGCACTTCGGCGGGTGGGCCAGCGTCGGCCAGACGCGCCAGATTCGGCCCGACGTCACGGATACGGCCGAGCGAAGCGCATCTGGCCGAACGTGCTGGTCAGGGCCCGGACGACGAAAGCGTGCAGGGAAGGCCGCAGGGACGCGTGGCCGAGAAAAGGCGACGCTGCGTCAGGCGGATGCCGCCTGGCGCAGCCACCGCTCGACGCCGGCGATGTGCGCCGTGGCGAGCGAGGTGGCGAGACCCGAATCGCGCCGGGCGATGGCGTCGGCGATCGCCCGGTGCTCCGAGAGGGTGCGCTCGACCGCTCCGCCCTCGGTGAGACCACGCCACACGCGGGCGCGCACGGTCTGACTGCTCAGGTGCTCGATGAGGCTGGCGAGATAGGCGTTGCCGGCCATGCCGACGATCTCACGGTGGAAGCGGATGTCGTGCTCGACGAGCTCTTCGATGCTGACCGTCGGATCGATGGAGGCGACCTCGCTCTCGAGGCCGGCGATCGCGTCGTCGCTGCCGAGGGTGGCCGCGAGGCCGGTCGCCTGCGACTCCAGCATCCGCCGCACTGCGAAGATCTCGAGCATCGAGTCGTCGTCGTGCATGTCGACCACGAACGAGATCGCCTCGAGCAGCAGGTGGGGCTCCAGGCTGGTGACATAGGTGCCGTCACCGCGGCGCACGTCGAGCACCCGGATCACCTCGAGCGCCTTCACGGCCTCGCGCATCGAGTTGCGTGACAGGCCGAGCCGTTCGGACAGCTCCTTCTCGGGAGGGAGGCGATCGCCGGGTGCGAGTTCGCCCGACACGATCATCGCCTTGATCTTCTCGATCGCGTCGTCAGTCACTGCCATGGCGTCATCCTAGCCATTCATCGGATGTCTGCGGCAGGATGGGGGCATGCGCGTACTCGATTCGCACCTGCACCTCTGGGACCCCGAGCTTCTGCACTACACGTGGCTCGAGGGTCCGCTCGCCTGGCTGTTCGGTGCGACCGAGATCGAGCACGCCCGCATCGCCCGCGCGACGACCGAGCGCGCGGTGTTCGTGCAGGCCGAGACCGTCGAAGACGACTTCCTCGAAGAAGTGCGGTGGGTGGCCGGGCTCGCGCCCCGCGTCGGGGTGGTCGGCATCGTCGCGGGGGCGCGTCTGGATCGCGGCACCGACACCACCGCGCACCTCGAAGGACTCGCCGCTGAGCCGCTCGTGGTCGGCGTGCGGCACAACCTGCAGGGCGAACCCGACGGACTGGCGGTCTCGGCCGACTTCGTCACCGGGGCGCGCGAGGTCGCGGCGCGCGGCTGGGCCTTCGACGCGTGCGTGCGCGCCGCGCAGCTGCCCGAAGTGGCCCGGCTCGCGGGGGCGGTGCCCGAGCTGCGGATGGTGCTCGATCACCTCGGCAAGCCCGAGGTCGGCACGGCGAAGGCCCCGGTGGCGCCGACCATGGAATGGGTGCGCGATCTCGACGACCTGGCACGGCATCCGAATGTGTGGTGCAAGCTCTCGGGGCTGCCCGGAGAGGCCGGAGGCGACTGGTCGGCCGAGCAGCTGCACCCGTTCCTCGACGCCGCGGCCGACGCGTTCGGCGTCGAGCGGCTGATGTGGGGCAGTGACTGGCCGGTCTCGGTCATCGGACCCCCGGAGGAGGGCGACCCGTACGCGAACGTCGACGGATCGCCCATGTACCAGCCGACGGCTCGGATCAGATGGGCGGATGCGGTGATCGCCTGGGCCGAGCGCCGCGGGCACGACGTCGACGCGATCATGTGGACGAACGCCGAGGAGTTCTACCGGATCGGCGAGCGGCCGACGCATGAGGACTCTCGGGAGGAGCGGCCGCGCCGCGGCATCCTGGGTTGGCTGCGAGGCGGTCGCTCGTAGCGCCCGCTGTCCGGGCCGGGACCAGGACAGTGGGCGACGCGGCGGTCAGCCCCCGACGGGACGGAGCCGCAGTTGAGCCATGCCGCCGTCGACCTCGATGAACGTGCCCGTGGTCGAGCCCGCGGCGGGGCTCACCAGGTAGGCGACCGCCGCGGCGACCTCGTCGGGTGAGACCAGGCGGCCATGCGGCTGGCGGGCCTCGAGGGCGGCGCGCTCGGCGGCCGGGTCGTCGGCCGAGTCGAGCAGCCGGCCGACCCACGGGGTGTCGGCGGTGCCGGGGTTGACGGCGTTGACGCGGATGCCCTCGCGCAGGTGATCGGCGGCCATGGCACGGGTCAGAGCCGAGACGGCGCCCTTCGACGCGCTGTAGAGCGCGCGCTGGGGAAGGCCGGTGGTCGAGGCGATGGATGCCGTGTTGCAGACGGCCGCGCTCGGCGACTTCTTGAGCCACGGCAGCGCCGCCGACGTGACGCGGGCGATGCCCGTGACGTTGATCGAGAGCACACGCGCCCACTCGTCGTCGTCGTTGGCGCTGATGTCGCCCTGGGCGCCGACCCCGGCGTTGTTCACGACGATGTCGATGCGCCCGAACCTCTCGGCGACGGCGGCCACGGCGGCATCGACCGATGCACGGTCCGACACGTCGGCCGTGAAAGCGGCGAAGGCGGCATCCGCTCCTGAGGTGTCGCGGTCGAGCACCGCGATCTGCGCGCCGTCGGCGTGCAGGCGGGCGGCGATGGCCGCTCCGATCCCGGATGCTCCGCCGGTCACGATCGCGACGAGTCCGTCGAGTGCGCTGCTCACTTCTGTGCCTCCCATGCCACGAACTCCTGGCGCTGATGCCCGAGTCCTTCGATCTCGATCTCGACCACGTCGCCCGCCGTCAGATACGGGAACTTGCCCCCGAAGGCCACGCCCTGGGGAGTGCCCGTGAGGATCAGGTCGCCCGGCTCGAGCGTGACGTACTGCGACAGGTGGTGCACGATCACGCGCACGTCGAAGATCATGTCGTCGGTGTTCGAATCCTGACGCGCTTCGCCGTTCACCCAGCTGCGCAGCCGCAGGTCGTCGACGTCGACCTCGTCGGGTGTCACCAGCCAGGGGCCGGTCGGGTTGAAACCGGGGGCGATCTTGCCCTTCGACCACTGCCCGCCCGAGACCTCCATCTGGAAGGCGCGCTCCGAGACGTCGTTCGCCACCACGTAGCCGGCGATGTGGGCGTCGGCGTCGTCGGGCGAATCGAGGTAGGCGGCGCGGGCGCCTATCACGATGCCGAGCTCGACCTCCCAGTCGGTCTTCTCGCTGCCGCGGGGGATCGTGACCGCATCGTTCGGGCCGACCACCGTGTTCGGCGTCTTCAGGAACATGATCGGGACGGTCGGCGGTTCGGAGCCGGACTCGCGGGCGTGCGCCGCGTAGTTCTGGCCGATGCAGATGACGGCGCTCGGGCGCGCGATCGGCGCGCCGATGCGCATCGCCGCGGCATCCCCGAGAACCGGCAGTTCGTCGGCGGCGCGGGCCGCGGCGACGCGAGTCCGGAAATCACCGGCGAGGAAAACACCGTTCACATCGGATGTCACAGAGCGCAGATCGAGGTAGCGGTCGCCTTCGACGAGGACGGGGATCTCGGCGCCGGGGGTGCCTAGCCGTGCGAACTTCATGTCTCTCCTGCTCAGTGAGGTGTCCGTGGGTGACGAGGCGCGTCAGTGCGGCCCGTCTCGTTGACAGTATAGACATCCGATGTTTACACTCCAAGAGATCTGCACGGATATCCGTCCCGTGCACGAGAGGAACCCGTGAGCCGCATCGTCGCCCTCGACACGACCGACATCCGCTTCCCGACATCGCTGAGTTTGGACGGATCGGATGCCATGAATCCCGACCCCGACTACTCGGCGGCATACGTGATCGTGCGCACGGATGCCGAGGACGGCATCGACGGCCACGCGTTCGTCTTCACGATCGGGCGCGGCAACGATGTGCAGGTCGCCGCGATCGACGCGCTCGCCGGGCACCTCGTCGGTCGCGAGATCGAGCCGTTGCTCGACGACATGGGCACGACGTTCCGCGACATCATCGGCGACTCGCAGCTGCGCTGGCTCGGCCCCGAGAAGGGCGTCATGCACATGGCCATCGGCGCGGTCATCAACGCGCTGTGGGACATCAAGGCCAAGCGGGCCGGGCTGCCGCTGTGGCAGCTCCTCGCGCGGATGACGCCCGAGGAGCTCGTGGGCCTCGTCGACTTCCGCTACCTCACAAATGCGCTGACGCCCGAGGACGCCCTCGAGATCCTGCGCGCCGCCGAGCCGGGACGCCTCGAGCGCGAACGAGAACTGCTCGCCACCGGATACCCCGGCTACACGACCAGCCCCGGATGGCTCGGATACTCCGACGAGAAGCTCGAGCGGCTCGCCCGCGAGGCGATGGCCGACGGCTTCACCCAGATCAAGCTCAAGGTCGGCGCCGACCTCGACGACGACATCCGCCGTTTCCGCAAGGCGCGCGAGGTGTGCGGACCGGACTTCCCCATCGCGATCGACGCCAACCAGCGGTGGGAGGTGTCGGAGGCGATCGAATGGGTCAACGCGCTCGCCGAGTTCCACCCCGCCTGGATCGAAGAGCCCACGAGCCCCGACGACGTGCTCGGTCACGCCGAGATCGCCAGGGGGGTGGCACCCATCCGCGTCGCCACCGGCGAGCACGCGCAGAACCGCGTCATCTTCAAGCAGCTGCTGCAGGCCGAGGCGATCTCGGTCATGCAGATCGACGCCGTGCGCGTCGCGGGTGTCAACGAGAACATCGCCAACCTGCTGCTGGCCGCGAAGTTCGGTGTGCCGGTCTGCCCGCATGCCGGTGGCGTCGGGCTGTGCGAGGCCGTGCAGCACCTCTCGATGTTCGACTTCGTCGCCGTCACCGGCACCCGCGAAGGACGGATGATCGAATTCGTCGACCACCTGCACGAGCACTTCGTGATCCCCACCGACATCCAGGGCGGGTCGTACATGGCACCCACGGTGCCCGGATCCGGCATGGAGATGAAGGCCGAGAGCGTCGCCGCGTACACGTGGACGGGGCAGCATGTCGGGGTCTGATGCTCTGGCGGTTCCGCCCCTCGGATACGGGGCCGCGAACGTCGGCAACCTCTTCCGCGCGCTGAGCGACGACGAGGCGTGGGCGGTGCTCGATGCGGCGTGGGACAGCGGCATCCGCTACTTCGACACCGCTCCGCATTACGGGCTCGGGCTCTCGGAGCGTCGTCTCGGGGCATTCCTGCAGACCAAACCGCGCGACGAGTACGTGCTGTCGACCAAGGTCGGGCGCCTGCTGCGACCGAACCCCGACCACGACGGCGGCCTCGACACCGCGAACGACTTCCATGTTCCCGACGATCTGCAGCGCGTGTGGGACTTCTCGGCTGAGGGGATACGCACCAGTCTCGATGAGTCCCGCGAACGTCTCGGGATCGAGCGCATCGACCTGCCCTACCTGCACGACCCCGAGCGGCATGACCTGGATCTCGCGCTCGCCGAGGCGCTGCCGGCGCTCGAGCAGCTGCGTCGCGACGGCGAGGTGACTGCCGTCGGCATCGGCTCGATGGTGTCGGATGCGCTCGCAGCCTCCGTGCGGTCGGCCGACCTCGACCTGGTCATGGTCGCGGGCAGATACACGCTGCTCGAACAGCCGGCGGCGGCCGAGGTGCTGCCGGCGTGCCGAGAGACCGGGACAGGCATCGTCGCGGCATCCGTCTTCAACTCCGGGCTGCTGGCATCGAACGAACCTCGCCGCGACGGGCGATACGAGTACGGGCAGCTTCCCGACGAGCTGTGGGAACGGCTGCTGCGCATCGCACGGGTGTGCGCCGAGCACGACGTGCCGTTGCCCGCCGCCGCGATCCAGTTCCCGCTGCAGTCAGACGTGGTGCGCTCGGTGGTGGTCGGAGGAAGCCGGCCAGGGCAGCTGACGCAGAATGCCGAGTATGCGGCGCTCGAGATTCCTGGCGCGCTGTGGAATGAGCTCGCTGCAGAGGGGCTGATACCAGGCTGAGCCGGACGGCGCGCGTTCACAATTCAGCATAGGTCTGCGCTGGTGGGCGGTCTCGGGCTTCGGTGGCGGCATCAGTGCGGGTTCGTGCTGAATTGTGAACCGAGCCTGCGCCATAACTCTGGATAGCCGGGGCGGGACGGCAGCGCCAGACGCCAGGGCTCGGACTGGGTGGGCGCTTCTCCGGAGTTATGGAGTCGCACCGGCGACGCGACGGCGGAGACGAGGCTCAGCGGCCGACGGTCGACTCGCGCACCACGAGCTCGGCGGCGAAGGGCGTCGGCGCGGGGAGGTCGGCGGTGGGGTCGGTGAGCTGACGGATCAGGGCGGCACCGGCCGCCCGGCCGATCTCGTACCCGGGCTGCCGCACGCTCGTCAGCGGCACGACGCTCTGGTGGGCCTGCGCGACGTCGTCGAAGCCGACCAGCGCGATCTCCTCGGGCACGCGGATGCCCCGGCGCAGCAGCTGGGTGAGCACGCCGATCGCCACCATGTCGTTGGCGGCGAAGATCGCGTCGGGGCGTTCGGTGGCAGGCATCTCGGCGATCCGCGCGCCGACGTCGAGGCCGTCCTCGGTCGTCAGGTGCGGCACGTCGATCACATCGGCCGTCGCCCCGGCCGCGGTGACGGCATCGCGCAGCCCGAGGAGGCGGTCGTTCGACTGGCTGACGCTCGGCGCCCCCAGGAAGAGGATGCGGCGGCGGCCGAGCGACAGCAGGTGCTCGCCCGCCAGCCGTCCGCCGCCGCGGTCGTCGAACAGCACCGAACCGACGGTCGGCGAATCGGGGATCGGGCCGACGACGACCGAGCGGATGCCGCGATCGGCGAGCTGTTCGAGCCGGGGCACCACGTCTTCGAGCGGGTAGATGACGATGCCCTGCACGCGGTGCGCCTCGAACATGTCGATGTTGCCGCGTTCGGTGTCGGCGTCGCGGTTGCTGTTGCTGAAGAACAGCGACCAGCCGCCCTCGCGGGCCACGTCTTCGACCCCGCGCGAGAGCTCGTGGAAGTACGGCAGCCAGGCGTCGAGAAGAATCAGCGCCAGCGCCTTGCTGGAGCCGGCTCGCAGTTGACGGGCGGATTCGTTGGGCACGTAGCCGAGCTGGGCGATCGCCTCCCTCACCTTCGCCGCGCTCGATTCGCCGAGCACATGCGGGTGGTTGAGGTAGTTCGAGACGGTCGAGGAGGACACCCCGGCGAGAGCGGCGACGTCTTTGACGCTGGCGGGCATGGAGCTCCTGTCGACTGCGCGACGACGCAGGACGGTCGGCGGCGAGTCCAGAGTAGCCCAGCGATTGCAACGTGCCAAGAATGTTCTTGACACCGCATCCCCGACCCGCGTACGGTGACCTGAGCGCAGAGTTGCAACGTGCCAATCCTGCCGAGGCGAAGGTGCCGCACACCCGTCTCCGAGAGGTCTCATGAACATCGGATGCCACGGGCTCGTCTGGACCGGAGACTTCGATGCCGACGGCATCCGTCTCTCCGTCGAGAAGACGAAGGCGGCCGGATTCGACCTGATCGAGTTCCCGCTGATGGACCCGTTCTCGTTCGACGTCGCCGCGGCGAAGGACGCGCTCGAAGAGCACGATCTCGCCGTCAGCGCCTCGCTCGGACTCTCGGGCGCGACCGACGTGACGAGCTCCGACCCGGCCGTCGTGGCCGCGGGAGAGGCGCTGCTGCTCAGGGCGGTCGACGTGCTCGCCGACCTCGGCGGCCAGCACTTCTGCGGCGTGATCTACAGTGCGATGCAGAAGTACATGGACCCGGTGACGGCCGAGGGGCTGGAGAGCAGTCGGCGCACGATCGCCCGCGTCGCCGACCATGCCGCAGAGCGCGGCATCTCGGTCTCGCTCGAGGTCGTGAACCGCTACGAGACGAACGTGCTGAACACCGCGCGGCAGGCGCTCGCCTACCTCGCCGAGGTCGATCGGCCGAACCTCGGCATCCACCTCGACACGTACCACATGAACATCGAGGAGTCGGATATGTTCGCGCCGGTCCTCGACGCGGCTCCGGCACTGCGCTACGTGCACATCGGGGAGAGCCACCGCGGCTATCTCGGCACCGGCACCGTCGACTTCGACACCTTCTTCAAGGCGCTGGGCCGCATCGGCTACGACGGTCCGATCGTGTTCGAGTCGTTCTCGTCAGCGGTCGTCGCCCCCGATCTGAGCCGCATGCTCGGCATCTGGCGCAACCTGTGGACCGACAACGTCGAGCTCGGAGCGCACGCCAATGCCTACATCCGCGACAAGCTCGTCGCGGTCGACTCGATCCGGCTGCACTGAGCCGGGCCGCCGCCTCGATTCGCCGACCTGTTGCCAACTTGTTATTACAGGTCTTCCCATCCGAAGAAGTCTTAGTTACATTTAGATACAACTTGCGCAGGGTGGGGCGTAAGACGCAGAATTGATCCGATGTTTCCGGACCCGACCGGAATATCGCATCACGACCTTCAAGGAAGCAGGTGAGCACATGAGTGACCCCATTCTCAGAGTCGACGGGATCAGCAAGGGATTCCCCGGTGTGCAGGCTCTCAAGGATGTGCACCTCGAGGTGCGAGCCGGCGAGGTGCTGGTGCTCGTGGGCGAGAACGGCGCCGGCAAGTCGACCCTGATGAAGATCCTCTCGGGGATCTACACCAAGGACGAGGGCACCATCACGTTCGAGGGCCAGGAGGTCGAACTCACCAGCCCGCTGCAGGCGCAGCAGCTCGGCATCACGATCATCCACCAGGAACTCAACCTGATGCCCGATCTCACCGTGGCGCAGAACATCTTCGTGGGTCGCGAGCCCACCACCGGCCCCTTCCTGTCGGAGCGCAAGCTCAACGCGCAGACGGCCGAACTGCTGCAGCGCCTCGGCATCAGGGTCAACCCCCGACAGCTCGTCGGCGAGCTGACCGTGGCCGAGCAGCAGATGGTCGAGATCGCCAAGGCGCTCTCGTTCAACGCCAAGGTGCTCATCATGGACGAGCCCACCTCGGCGCTCACCGACTCCGAGACCGAGACCCTGTTCCTGCTCATCGAGCAGCTGCGCGCCTCGGGGACCGGCATCGTCTACATCTCGCACCGCATGGACGAGCTGCGGCGTCTCGCCGACCGGGTCACGGTGCTCCGTGACGGCACATACATCGGATCACTGGAGAAGTCAGAGGTCAGCGTCCCGAAGATCATCGAGATGATGGTCGGCCGCGTGATCGACGAGGGAACCCGTCCGCAGGCCCGCGATCACATCAACGACCCGATCGTGCTCGACGTGCAGGGACTCTCGACCAAGAACCTCGTCAAGGACGTCTCGTTCCAGCTGCACAAGGGCGAGATCCTGGGCTTCGCCGGGCTCATGGGCGCCGGGCGCACCGAGACCGCGCGGGCCATCATCGGTGCCGACCACCGCGACGGCGGCACGATCGCGATCGGCGGCGACCCGGTGCGAATCGGACAGCCGGCGGATGCGGTCAAGCACGGCCTCGGCTACCTCTCCGAGGACCGCAAGCTGCTGGGCCTGATGCTCGAGCAGGACGTGACCTTCAACACCGTGCTCGCCTCGCTCGGGTCGTACGCCAACGGCATCGGCTGGATGGGCGACGCGAAGGCGAAGAACCGCACCAAGGAGTACGTGCAGCAGCTGCGGGTCAAGACGCCCTCGGTGAACCAGGTCGTGAAGCTGCTCTCGGGAGGGAACCAGCAGAAGGTCGTCATCGCCCGGTGGCTGATGCGCGACTGCGACATCCTCATCTTCGACGAGCCGACCCGAGGGATCGACGTCGGCGCGAAGGAGGAGATCTACCGCCTCATGCAGCAGCTCGCTGACCAGGGCAAATCCATCATCGTCATCTCATCGGAGCTCCCCGAGATCCTCCGCGTCGCGAACCGCATCGCGGTCTTCGCGAACGGTCGGATCACCGGGACGCTCCGCAACGAGGAAGCCAGCCAGGAGAAGATCATGCAACTCGCAGCCCACGGGGAGGAAGACTGATGAGCACCCCACAGCAGTCCGGATCGTCGACGACGACGATCATCCAGACGGCGGTCGATGAGAACACCGACAAGCGCGACTTCGGCGGGTTCCTCCGTCGCCAGCTGCAGCAGTCGCTCGCCTTCGGCACGCTGATCGTCCTGGTGATCTTCTTCTCGATCGCCAGCCCGAACTTCTTCACCTTCAGCAACATCGCCACGGTGCTGCTGTCGACGGCGGTCATCGGCATCCTCGCCCTCGGCACGACCTTCGTCATCATCACCGGCGGCATCGATCTCTCGATCGGCACCGGTATGGCGCTGTGCGCCGTGATGACGGGTGTCTTCGTGACCAACATGGGGCTCCCCGTCTGGGTCGGCGTGATCGGCGGTGTGCTCACGGGTGTCCTCATGGGACTCGTGAACGGCATCAACATCACCTTCCTCCGGCTGCCGCCGTTCATCGCGACCCTCGCGATGATGATGATCGCCGGCGGACTCGCCCTCGTCATCTCGAACGTCTCGCCGATCTACTTCTCGACCTCGGCCCCCGACTTCAAGAAGATCGCGCTCGGCGTGATCATCCCCGGCATCCCGAACGCCGTGCTGATCACCGCCGTGGCCGCGATCATCGCGTGGCTCGTGCTGTCGAAGACGCTCCTCGGCCGCTACACGTTCGCGATCGGCTCGAACGAGGAGGCCACCCGGCTGTCGGGTGTGAACACCCGCCGCTGGACGATCCTCATCTACATGTTCGCGGGCGCCTTCACCGGCATCGCGGGCATCGTGATCGCGGCCCGTCTCGACTCGGCGCAGCCGCAGATCGGCACCGGCTACGAGCTGCAGGCGATCGCCGCCGTCATCATCGGCGGAACGTCGCTGCTCGGCGGACGAGGCTCGATCCTCGGCACCGTGATCGGTGCGCTCATCATGAGCGTGCTCGTCAACGGCCTGCGCATCATGTCGATCCAGTCGGAGTGGCAGAACATCGTCGTCGGCATCGTCGTGCTGCTGGCCGTCTTCCTCGACTCGCTGCGCAACCGCCAGCGCACCTGACCCACAGATCTACACCCCCCCACCACCACACAGAGAACAATGGAGTTTCCATGAAATTCGGCAAGAAGACCGCATTCGCGGCACTCGTGGCCGCATCCGCCCTCGTCTTCGCGGGTTGCGCAGGCGGCGGTGACGTCATCGAAGAAGGCAGCGGCGACGGAGGCAGCGGCGACGGCGAGATGTACATCGCGCTCGTCTCGAAGGGCTTCCAGCACCAGTTCTGGCAGGCCGTCAAGACCGGTGCTCAGGAGAAGGCGGACGAGCTCGGCGTGAAGATCACGTTCGAGGGCCCGGCCGCCGAGACCGAGATCGCCCAGCAGCTCGAGATGCTCACCACCGCGATCGACAAGAACCCGGATGCCATCGCCTACGCCGCCCTCGACCCCGAGGCGTGCGTCGCCCCGCTCGAGCAGGCGAAGGCCAAGGACATCCCCGTCGTGTACTTCGACGCTCCGTGCGACGGCGACGTCGGACTCAGCCTGTCGGCGACCGACAGCAAGGTCGCCGGTGCGCTCGCCGCAGAGCACATGGCCGAGCTGATCGGCGGCGAGGGCGAAGTCGCCATCGTCGGCCACTCGAACATCAACTCGACCGGTGTCGAGCGTCGTGACGGATTCGTCGAGAAGATCGAGGCGGACTTCCCCGACATCAAGATCGTCGACATCCAGTACGGTGACGGCGACCACCTGAAGTCGGCTGACATCGCGAAGACGCTGATCGCCGCTCACCCCGACCTCAAGGGCATCTACGGCACCAACGAGGGCTCGGCCATCGGCGTCGTGAACGCCGTGAACGAGCTCGGCCTCGAGAAGGGCAAGATCACGATCGTCGGCTTCGACTCGGGAGCTGCCCAGATCAACGCGATCAAGGACGGCACGATGGCCGGCGCCATCACGCAGGACCCGATCGGCATCGGCGCGCAGGTCGTCCAGGCGGCATACGACGCGGCCAACGGCGAGGACGTCGAGGAGTTCTACGACACGGGTTCGTACTGGTACGACAGCACGAACCTCGAGGACGAGGACATCGCAGCGGTCCTCTACGAGTGACCCGCTGAGAAAGAAGCCCCTCACCTTCGGGTGGGGGGCTTCTTGCGTGCCGGGGGTGCGGGGGGTGCGTGGCGGTCTGCGTCAGATGCGTCGGAGGAAGGTCAGCACGGATGCCGGCTCGACGATCAGCTGCTGCAGCGCCTCATTGAACGGGACGCCGGCCGGGGCCGAGATGTGCGCCTGGAAGGCCGCCTCGTCGCGGTAGACCTCGTAGACGAAGAAGCGGTCGGGGTCGTCGACGAGCCGCGTCGCATCGAACACGACGTTGCCCTCTTCGGCGCGCACCACTGCGGCGAAGTCGCGCAGCAGCGCCGCGACCTCGTCGCCCTTGTCGGGGCGTGCGGTGAACACGGCATGCAGGATGGTCGGCTCGGTCATGCGGACTCCTCGGGTGTGGGCGGGGCGGGGCGGGACGGTGCGGTCAGGCAGCGGTGTGGTCAGGCTGACAGGGTCAGGTCGACAGGGTGAGCAGGCGCGCGGGGTTGGCGACCAGCATCCGCTCGACCACGTCGTCGCCCACCGCGGAGCGCAGCCGCGGCAGGTAGCGCTCGCCGAGATAGGCGAGACCCGGCATGCCGCCGTACGAGATGTATCGGGTGCGGCGAGCGACGTCGCCACCGAGCAGGATGCGGTCGGCCGCGCCGAGCTCGACGACCCGCTCGGTGAGGGCGAGCAGCTCGGCATCCGACCTCGTGCGGGGGCGGGCGAAGCCGTCGTATCCGAGGTACGCGCCGCGCTCGGCGAGCGAGGCGTGCAGCCCGGCATCCAGATCGCGATCGGCGTGCGCGAGCACGACCCGATCGGATGCCACGCCACCCGCCTCGAGCAGATCGAGCACCTCGTGGGCGGCGGTGCAGAACTCCAGGTGCACCATGATCGGCGCTCCGGTCGCCCGATGCGCCGCGGCGACGGCGAGCAGTGTCGTGTGCTCGAAGGCGGTGATGCTCCAGTAGCCGACGCCGGCTTTCAGCATCCCGGCGCGTACCGGCGGTCCCTCGGGCGCAGCCGCCCGCGGCACGTCGGGGGTCTCGAACACCAGCGCATCGTCGACGAGCATCCCGCGCATCACCTCGGCGATGAACAGCTCGGCCAGGCGCCCGGCATCCCACACCTGCATCGGATGGTCCTCGCCGTAGTGCGCCTCGCGGTGGCGCCCTGTCGTGGCGACGATGTGCAGTCCGGTGCCGGCGCTGATGCGTGCGACCCCCTCGGGATCGCGCCCGAGCCCGAACGGCGTCGCATCGACCATCGCCGCGAATCCGCTGGCCCGCAGCAGGGCGGCCTCCTGGCCGGAGAGCTCCTCATCGTCGAGCTCATCGCCGACCAGCAGCGGCGAGATCTGGAACAGGTGCTCGTGATAGTCCGTCGCCCCGAGACGCGTCGGGTCGATGTCGCCGAGCACGGTCCGCACGACGGGCATCAGCGCACCGATTCGGCGGCCTGGGCGAGCCGCTCGACGATCTCGGGCGTGAGGTCGATCTCGAACACGTCGGCGACGACCTGCGACCACCCGTGGATGAAGTAGCGCCAGCCGTCGACCACGTGCAGACCGCGCGCGCCCTCCTGCGCACGCGCCTGATGCAGGAACTCGAGCGAGCCGCGGTAGTTGAACTCCCACACCCACGCGTCCTCGGGGAACGCGACGTCGTCGGGCAGCGGCGAGCCCGGGCGGTCCTTGCCGAGGCCGGTGGCGTTCACGATCAGCGAGCCCGCGGGAGCGCCCGCGACGATGGCCGCGGCATCCTGCACCGTGTCGGTGCGCACGTACGTGATCAGCCCGTCGGGGGTGCCGTGCTGGCGGTGCACCTCGCGCAGGTGGTCGAGCTTGTCGTCGTCGCGAGCGGTCACGGTGATCTTCGCCGGAGCATCCGCCCTCTCCGCCAGCGCCCAGCTGAGCGCGGTGCCCGAGCCGCCGGCGCCGAGGATCACGACCTCCGCCCCGGTACGGGCGAAGTGGTCGGTCGGCAGGAAGTCGTCGAGTGCGAGATCGACGGTGAGGGGGTCTTTGGCGCGGCCGATCAGGCGGTCGCCCCGCTTCGAGATGCTCGAGATCTCGGAGCACGAGACGGCGAACGGGTCGAGCTCGTCGAACAGGTCGGATGCCGCGGCGAACACGTTCATCTTGTGGGTCGTGACCAGTGCGCCCCGGTGCTGCGGGTCGTCGCGGATCTGCTCGACCATGGCGACGTACTGCTCGGGCGTCGCATCCATCGGAAGGTCGTGTCCGATGAGGTTCTCGGTGGGGAGGCCCAGCACCTCGGCCCACTTCGGGAACACCTTCATGATCGACGACGAGCCGGTGCTCACGCCGACGAAGCCCATGTAGCCGCCGGTCGTGGTCGCGGGGGTCGCGGTGTTCTCGGTGATGGTCATCGCTGGGTCCTTCAGGGTCGGGGGGAGACGGGGTGGGCGGGAGCGGTGCCCGCGAGAACCGCGAGCACATCGTCGAGGGACATCGAGCCCATGTTGTCGACGGCCTGGGTCGTCTGCGCGCCGAGATGCGGGGTCACGGTGACACGGTCGGCGAGGTCGTCGGCGAGCAGCGGACTCGCGCTCGCCGCGGTGTCGCCGGTCAACGTGTCGGCGGCGTATCCGCCGAGGCGTCCGTCACGCAGGGCGGCGGCGAGTGCCGCCTCGTCGACGAGATCGGGGCGGGCGGTGTTCACCAGGATCGTGCCGGGGCGGAGGCCGTCGAGTCGCGCCGCATCGACGAGCGTCTGCCCGCCCGGGGCGTGCAGGGTGATGACGTCGGCGGTGCGGAACAGCTCGTCGAGGTCGACCGGTTCGGCGCCGCGCTCGGCGATCACGTCGGCCGGCAGGAACGGATCTGCCGCGAGCACGCGTGCGCCGAAACCGCTCAGACGTCGCGCGACGCCCTGGCCTATGCGACCGAACCCGACGATGCCGACCGTGGCGGCTCCGAGCTCGCGACCGCGCCGCACGGCCCAGTCGCCGGCCCGCACGCGGCGATCGCCGTCGGGGATGAACCGGAGCGCCGCAAGCATGAGGCCGACGGCGTGGTCGGCGACGGCATCGGCGTTCGCCCCCGGGGTGTTCGTCACCGGGATGCCGCGCCGCAGCGCCGCGTCGAGATCGACCGCCTCGGTGCCGACGCCGTAGCGGGCCACGACCCTGAGGTTCGGGGCGGCGGCCAGGTGGTCGTCGGTCACCGGACCCGTGCCCGCGATCCACCCCTCGGCGGCAGCGAGCAGGGGTGCGAGCTCGGTGAGCGCGTGGTGGGCGGGGCCCCGGACGATCTCGTGGCCGGCGGCCCTGGCTCGCCCGACGAGGTCGAGGTCTCCGTCCGAGAACGACCGGCTGGTCGCGAGGATGACTCCCATCAGGCGCCTCGGGTGGCGGGGGCCTGGGCGAACCACGGCTCGAGCGCGGCGTAGGCGCCGACGAAGCGCGAATGCCGCTGCGCGTGCACGGCGTGCCGGCCGGCATCCGGAGTGAACTCCGCCGTGACCTCGCTGAGCGCCCGCGCCGCCGAGAACTCGGCGAGGCCGAGGCCGACGGCACCGGTGACAGCGGCGCCGAGGCTGTTGGCCTCTTCGACGATCGTGCGCCGTCGGATCGGCACACCCCAGACGTCGGCGAGGATGCCGAGCCAGGCGTCGCTCTGCGCTCCGCCGCCCACCGCGTCGATGCGGTCGATCGACGCACCGGATTCGCGGAACGCCTGGATGCAAGTGAGCAAGTTGTACGCGACACCCTCGAGCACGGCTCGGGTGAGGTGCGCGCGGGTGTGGTGACGGGCGAGGCCGACGAAGGCTCCGCGGGCGTGCGGGTCCCACAGCGGGGATCGTTCGCCGAGCAGATAGGGGAGGAAGTAGAGGTCCTCGGTGTCGAGGTCGCCCCCGGCCTCCGCGGTGAGCCGGGCGGTGTCGGGGCGCGCGGGGTCGGGGGAGAGGGCTTCGGCGATCCACTGCACCGAGGCGCCGCCGGCCTGCATGGTCGCGGTCGGCACGAAGGATCCTGGCACGACGTTGTCGAACGTCATGGTGCGCATCTGCGGGTCGTGCAGCGGTGTGAGGCTCGCGAACGAGATCCACGACGAGGTGCCCAGGCACACGTACGCGCCGTCTTCGGGCGCGACGATGCCCGAACCGACGGCGGCCAAGGGGCCGTCTCCGCCGCCCATGACGACGCGGACGGATGCCGGAAGCCCGAGGTCGGTGGCCGAATCGGCGGTGAGGGACCCGGCGATCGTCGTCGATTCGAGGATCTCGGGGAAGAGAGCGGGGTCGAGTCCCGCGGCGGCGAGCACATCGGCCGACCACTCGCCGCGCACCTGGTCGTAGGCGTTGGTGCCCGAGGCGTCGGAGCGCTCGGTGGCGAGGCGTCCGGTGAGACGGTAGACGATGTAGTCCTTCGCGACGCAGAAGTGCCGCACCCGCGCCCAGACATCCGGCTCGTTGTCGCGCACCCACATGATCTTCTCGACCGAGTAGGTGGGGTTCAGTCGATGGCCGAGCACGCGGTAGGCGTCCTGTGCGCCGAGACGCTCTTCGAGCTCACGGGTCTGCGCGCCCGAGCGGGTGTCGGCCCAGATGATCGCGGGGCGCACCGGCTCGCCGTGTGCGTCGAGCAGCACCGTGCCCATCATCTGGCCGCTGACGACGAGTCCGCCGACGGTCGACGGGTCGACGCCCGCACGGTCGATCAGCTGTCGGGTCGCCGAGACGACGGCATCCCACCAGTCCGCCGGATCCTGCTCGGCGATGCCGCCCGCGGCGAAGTGCGCGGGGTACGGCACCGTGACCGAGGTGACGAGGCGTCCGTCGTCATGGTGCAGGGAGGCCTTGTCGCCGGTGGTCCCCAGATCGTGCGCGATCAGCATGGCCGGAGCCTATTCCGCGGAGGGGGACGCGGAATAGGGGCGCAGGTCCACGCCCTCGGTGGCGCGATAGGCCCGAGAGCCCATCCCGTGCTCGAGGACCCAGCCGTAGTCGTGGCCGGCGCCGCCCGGGTACACCGCGAGGAACGAGTAGGGCTCGTCGCCCGTGTTGACCGAGCGGTGCGCCCAGCCCGGCGGGATGTAGCCGATCGTGCCGGGCAGCATGTCGAGCCATTCGGTGCGCTCGCCGTCGAACATGAGCAGCCCGCCGCGGCCCTTCAGCGCGAGGTAGATCTCGCCCTGGTGGTTCGGATGCTGGTGGCCCTTGGTCATCCAGAGCTCTCCCGAGGTGTCGCCGGGCATGATCGTGGTGATCGACTGCGGCAGCTCGCGGTCGACCTCGGGCACGGGAGAGCTGACCACGGTGTAGACGACGGGGTTGTCGCCGGCGGCCGCGGCAGCCCAGGCGTCGGCGTCGAGGAAGAGTCCCTCGAGGTCGGACATGCGCCGCGTCAGAGTGGGTCCCTCCGGGGAGAGCGTGAGCTTCTCGGCGTCGAAGGCGATCGCCATCGGCGAGATCGGGGGAGTGTGGAACTGGGGCATCGGTGCTCCTCGTGCGGATGCTGCGGCGCTGCGCAACCTGTAATGACAAGTTGAGTGTACCTGTGATGACAGGTGGCGTCCAGTGCTCGGATGCGCAGGCCGGGGAGCGCGGGTGTGCGCTGCTCCTGGATCGCCCGAACCCGTCGGGCTCGCCATGCGAGTTTCTCCGGAGTCATGGAGCGGAGGCGGCGCGCAGTGCGCGCGCGAGGTGGGCGCGGCCGCCTCTGACGGCCTCGGCTGTCACCTCGTCGGCCCCTGGGTAGTCGGCATGGCCGGCGGGGAGGACGGCGAGTTCGAGCATCCGCGCCGCGTTCGCGACGCCGAACTGTCCGGGCGGCGGCACGTACGGGTCCCACAGTGCCGCCTCCACGCGCACCGGAACGCGGGCGAAGCCGAGGGCTGACGAGGCGTCGAACCAGCGCAGCGCCTCGCGCGCGTCGGGATGCGCGGCGACGTGATCGCGCACGGTCTCCCCGCTGCCGAGGCAGTGAACGGCGAGGCGCTCGTCGTACTGCCCGAAGCTCGGGACGATGAGGGTCGCCCCGATATACCGGTCGTCCCACGGCAGGGCGAACGCTCCGATGCCGCCGCCGAAGCTCTCGCCGACGTAGTAGAGCGGCACGCGTCCGACGAGCGCGGTCAGGGCATCCGCCGCGAGCCAGAGGTCGCGGGCGCAGAGTCCCAGCACGTAGTCGTCGGGGTTCTCGATCCCGGCCAGCACATGCTCGGCCTGGATCTCGGGGGCGCCGATGCCCGTGTTCAGCGTGGGCAGCCCGCGGGCTACGGGGAAGATCGCCGCCGCATCCTCGGGAATACGAGCGAGGTCGATCGCATCCCGCCCGCCGTATCCGTGGCTGTGCACGACGCCCACCCGCGCGGGCGGCGAGACGGGCTCGACGAGCCAGGCACGCAGTCGGATGCCGTCGACTCCGGCGTGCTCGATGATCGACACCCGCCGGCCGTGGATGCTCTCGGTGGACAGCACGGCGGGTGCGGCATCCACCGTCTTCGCCTGTGCGCGCCACGCCTGCCATCGCGCGGTGAAGCCGTCCGGCGCTGGAACCGGTGCGATCTCGCGGAGCGTGGCGAGCGTGTGTCCGTAAGCGGCGTCGAACTCGGCGTCGGGGAACCAGGTGTCGTAGGGAGGGGGGAAGGTCATGACGAGACGACGCTACCGAACGTCCTCCGGATGCCGCGGCTCAGGCGCTCGCGCGCCGCGCACGATACGCCGCCACCGCGTTGCGATTCGTGCAGGTCGTCGAGCAGTAGCGCTTCGACCGGTTGCGGGACAGGTCGAGAGCGAGCGCCTCGCACGTGTCGTCGGCGCAGATCGAGATGCGGGATCCCTCGTCGGTGCGGATGACGTCGATCAGCGCCATCGCGGTCTCGATCAGCACGCGCTCGGCGAGGGGGCGCTCGTCGGCGACGGCGTGCAGGTGCCAGTCCACGCCGTCATGGCGCACGAGTCGCGGCGCGAGAGACGCTTCGGCCAGCGCGGCGTTGACGTGCTCGGCCATCTCGTCTCGTGGCGCGATGAGCATGGAGCGCAGGCGCGGGCGGATCGCACGCAGCGAGGAGAGCTCGGCGTCGTCGCGGTCGAGGCGGCCGGAGTAGGGGAAGTCCGCGAGAAAGGCGTCGTAGTCGGCGAGCGTCTCGAGGGTCTCGGGCTCTTCCGCCGAGTTCACGAGCCGGATGGCTGCGCGGAGCGCCTCTTCCGTGTCATCGGTGAAGTTCATGTTGACACCTTACAACGTGCACGAGTAGCGTCACCTGTCATGAGCAAAGTTGCGAATGACATCTCGATGCGCGGCGTGCGTCTCGGTCTGCCTCTGGCGATCGGCGCGGCCTTCGCGTTCGGGATGTCCGGCGCCTGGGCTCGCGGGCTCATCGATGCAGGGTGGACACCCGGTGCCGCCGTGACCGCGCGTGTCTGGGTCGCCGCACTCGTGCTGCTCGTGCCGACGGTCCTGTCGCTGCGCGGGCGGTGGGGAGTGCTCCGCAAGAACGCCGGGATGGTCGCCGCCTACGGACTGCTCGCCGTCACCGCCACGCAGCTCTGCTACTTCCAGGCCGTCGCCGTGATGGACGTCGGTCTCGCACTGCTCATCGAATACACCGCGCCGATCGCCGTCATCCTCTGGCTGTGGCTCCGCCGGGGCGAGCGGCCGAGTCGGCGCAGCGTGATCGGCGCGGCCATCGCCTTCGTCGGACTCGTGCTGATGCTCGACATCATCACCGGCGCCGAGGTCGATGTCGCCGGCATCCTCTGGGCACTCGCCGCGATGGTGGGTGCGGCGACGTACTTCCTGCTCTCGGCCAAGGCCGACACCGGACTGCCTCCGATCGCGCTCGCCGGGGGTGGGCTGCTGCTCGGCGCGATCGCGCTGACGGTCGCCGGACTCGCCGGCATCCTGCCCATCGCCTGGACGACCGACGACATCACCTATCGCTTCGGCGCCGTGCCGTGGTTCGTGCCGGTGCTCGCGATCGGCCTGGTCGCGACGGCACTCGCCTATGTGCTCGGCATCGCGTCGACGCGGATGCTCGGCTCCCGCCTCGCATCCTTCGTCGCGCTCTCCGAGGTGGTCGCCGCGCTGCTCTTCGGCTGGCTGCTGCTCGGACAGCTGCCCGATCTGCTGCAGGCCCTCGGCGGGGCGCTGGTGCTGGTCGGCGTCGTCGTGGTGAAGCTCGGCGAGCCGCGTCCCGCCGAGTTCGTCGAGCCGGTGCCGGATGCCGTGGAGCGGCCGCAGCGGTAGCGCAATGTATACGCGAAGCACCAGATGACCGCGCCCCTGATCATCGAAACGTATTTGTGTATACACTGAGGGCATGAGCTCCGTCGCCGATCGCATCACCGCCGGCGATCGAGCCCACGCCGCGCTGCTCGAGGAGATCCAGTCCGGCGCCCTCCCCGCGGGGTTCGTGCTCGGCGAGGTCGAGCAGGCCGCCCGCCTCGGCATCAGCCGCACCCCGATGCGCGAAGCGCTGCGCCGCCTCGCCGCCGACGGCCTCGTCGTGCAGCAGTCGCCGCGAGTGACGGTGGTCGCCGACCTGGATGCGGACGACATCCGCGCGCTGTTCGAGATCCGCCGCGCGCTCGAAGAGACCTCCGCCCGACTCGCGGCCCAGCGGGGTGACGCCGCCCTCTTCGCCGCCCTCGCCGACGAGTTCGCGCACGTCGACCTCACCGCCGTCGAGGGCCGCGACGCGTACTACGCCCTGATCGCCCGCTTCGATGCCGCTCTCGACGGTGCGGTCGACAACGACTACATCGCCTCGGCCCTGCGCACCGTGCGCACCCACCTCGTGCGAGTCCGCCGCATGGCCCGCGACAAGCCGGCCCGCCTCGCAGCCTCAGCCGCCGAGCACCGAACGATCGCGCAGGCCCTCGCCGCCCGAGACGGTGACCTCGCCGCCCACGCCACGCACGTGCATCTGCACAATGCGCTGACCGGCATCCTCGACTCCCTGACCGCCAACCCAGAAGGTGTGAAATGACCGTCACCCACCACGTCCGCGTCCACCGCAGCGATGAGAACCTCGCCCGCGAAGACCAGCTCGCCTGGAAGATCGCCGAGGTCGCCGCCGACCCGGTCGAGGTCGAGCAGGACGTCACCGACATGATCATCAACCGCATCATCGACAACGCGTCGGTGGCCGCGGCATCGCTCACCCGCGGGCCCATCAACGCGGCTCGCACCCAGGCGTTCAGCCACCCCGTCTCGACCGGCGGCATCGGCGCCACGGTCTTCGGCGCGGCGCTCGACCACCGCACCAGCCCCGAGTGGGCGGCGTGGGCCAACGGCGTGGCCGTGCGCGAGCTCGACTATCACGACACGTTCCTCGCGGCCGAGTACTCGCACCCGGGCGACAACATCCCGCCGATCCTCGCCGTCGCCCAGCACGTGCAGGCCGACGGCCGCGCGCTGCTGCGCGGCATCGCCACCGGCTACGAGATCCAGATGGACCTCGTGCGCGCGATCTGCCTGCACAAGCACAAGATCGACCACGTCGCGCACCTCGGCCCGTCGGCCGCCGCCGGCATCGGCACTCTGCTCGGGCTCGACGTCGAGACGATCTACCAGGCCGTCGGTCAGGGCCTGCACACCACCACCGCCACGCGTCAGAGCCGCAAGGGCGAGATCTCGACCTGGAAGGCGCACGCCCCGGCCTTCGCCGGCAAGCTCGCCGTCGAGGCGGTCGACCGGGCGATGCGCGGTCAGACGAGTCCCGCGCCGATCTACGAGGGCGAAGACGGCGTGATCGCCTGGATGCTCGACGGCAAGGACGCCGCCTACGAGGTGCCGCTTCCTGCCGCGGGCGAGGCGAAGCGCGCGATCCTCGACTCGTACACGAAGGAGCACTCGGCCGAGTACCAGGCGCAGGCGTGGATCGACCTCGCCCGCAAGCTCGGCACCGAGAATCCGGCGCTGCGCGACCCCGCCAACATCGAGGCCATCGTGCTGCACACCAGCCACCACACGCACTATGTGATCGGCTCGGGTGCGAACGACCCGCAGAAGTACGACCCCACTGCATCCCGCGAGACGCTCGACCACTCGATCCCGTACATCTTCGCGGTCGCGCTGCAGGACGGCGGCTGGCACCACGTCGATTCGTACACCCCCGAGCGGGCCGGTCGCGCAGACACGGTCGCCCTGTGGCACAAGATCACCACGGCCGAGGATGCCGAGTGGACCCGCCGCTACCACTCCGAAGACCCCGACGTGAAGGCGTTCGGCGGTCGCGTCGAGTTCCGCCTCACCGACGGCACGACCGTGGTCGATGAGATCGCCGTCGCGGACGCGCACCCGCTGGGCGCTCGTCCGTTCGCCCGTGAGAACTACATCGCGAAGTTCCGCCTGCTGGCCGAGCCCGTGCTCGAGCCCGCGGAGATCGAGCGGTTCCTCGAGCTCGTGCAGCGTCTGCCCGAGCTCACGGCCGCGGAGGTCGGCGAGCTGTCGATCATCGCGAAGCCCGGCCTGCTCGAGGGCGCCGATGCCCCGAAGGGCCTGTTCTGATGCTGTATTCGCACGTCACCCCGGCCGAGAAGCGCCGTCTGTTCCGCGAACGGCTCGCGAGTGGCGAGCTGCTGCGCTTCCCCGGCGCGTTCAATCCGCTGAGCGCCCGACTGATCGAGCAGAAGGGCTTCGACGGGGTCTACATCTCGGGTGCGGTGCTCTCTGCCGACCTCGGGGTGCCCGACATCGGCCTCACCACGCTGACCGAGGTCGCCGGTCGGGCCAAGCAGATCGCGCGGATGACCGACATCCCCGCGATCGTCGACGCCGACACCGGCTTCGGCGAGCCGATGAACGTCGCCCGCACGATCCAGGAGCTCGAGGATGCAGGCCTCGCCGGCACGCACATCGAAGACCAGATCAACCCGAAGCGTTGCGGCCACCTCGACGGCAAGAGCGTCGTCGACGAGAGCACGGCGATCCGTCGCATCCGCGCCGCCGCCGACGCTCGACGCGACCCGAACTTCCTCATCATGGCGCGCACCGACATCCGCGCGGTCGAGGGACTGGAGTCCGCGATCGATCGTGCGAAGGCGCTGGTGGATGCCGGGGCGGATGCCGTCTTCCCCGAGGCGATGCGAACCCTCGGCGAGTTCGAGGCGATGGCGAATGCGCTCGACGTGCCGATCCTCGCCAACATGACCGAATTCGGCAAGAGCGATCTGTTCTCGGTCGACCAGTTGCGGGATGCCGGTGTGAACATGGTCATCTGGCCGGTGTCGCTGCTGCGCATCGCGATGGGCGCGGCGGGCGGTGCGCTCGATACGCTGAACGAGGAGGGGCACCTCACCTCGAAGCTCGGTGAGATGCAGCACCGTGCCGATCTCTACGACCTGATCGACTACGAGTCCTACAAGCAGTTCGACTCCGGCGTCGCAGGCTTCACCGTCACGAAGGAGCGAGCATGACCGAGCCGGACATCAAGAAGGGCCTTGCCGGGGTCGTCGTCGACACGACCGCGATCTCGAAGGTCAACCCCGAGACGAACAGCCTGCTCTACCGCGGATATCCCGTGCAGGAGCTGGCGGCGACCCAGCCTTTCGAGGCGGTGGCCTACCTGCTGTGGCACGGCGAGTTGCCGACGGCCGACGAGCTGGCCGCTTTCCGCGCGGAGGAGCGCCTCCATCGCGCTCTGACCGACAGCGTGAAGACGGCGATCGACCTGGTTCCGCTCGACGCGCATCCGATGGACGAGGTGCGCACGGCGGTCAGCCTGATCGGTGCCTCCGACACGAACGCGGGCGGATCGGTGCTCGATGCCGGCGGCAGCCCGGAGGAGAACCTCGAGCGCAGCATCCGTCTGTTCGCCGCTCTCCCCGCGATCGTCGCGTACGGTCAGCGCCGCCGCCGGGGGCAGGAGACGATCGCACCGCGCGACGACCTCGACTACTCGGCGAACTTCCTCTGGATGACGTTCGGCGAGGAGCCCGATCCGGTGGTCGTCGACGCGTTCAACCGCTCGATGATCCTGTATGCCGAGCACTCGTTCAACGCCTCGACGTTCACGGCCCGCGTGATCACCTCCACCCTCAGCGACCTCTACTCGGCGGTGGTCGGGGCGATCGGCGCGCTCAAGGGGCCGCTGCACGGCGGCGCCAATGAGGCTGTGCTGCACATCTTCGACGAGATCGGCGAGGCCTCGAACGTCGTGCCGTGGCTCGACAAGGCGCTGGCCGAGAAGCGCAAGATCATGGGCTTCGGGCACCGCGTCTACAAGAGCGGCGACTCGCGGGTGCCGACGATGAAGGCGGCGCTCGACACCCTGGTCGAGCACTACGACAAGGCCGAGGTGGCAGAGCTGTACGACGCTCTCGAGTCGGAGTTCGTGGCGCGCAAGGGCATCTACCCGAACCTCGACTACCCGTCGGGTCCTGCCTACAACCTCATCGGCTTCGACACCCTCACCTTCACGCCGCTGTTCGTCGCGGCGCGGGTCACAGGGTGGACGGCGCACATCATCGAACAGGCCGGTGCGAACGCTCTGATCCGCCCGCTGTCGTTCTACGACGGCGTCGACGAACGCCACATCGAGAACTGATCGGCGCACCGGCCCGGGTCGACGAACCCGGGTCGGTCGCCGGATCGCATGCCGCACTCCGCGGCGCGACGTCAGCTCGCGCGCGGGAGGGTGCCCAGCTCCGTGCCGGACGCGTCCTTGATCACGAGGACGTCGCCGTCGATCTCGACCGCACGCACGCCCCGCATCCAGCCGTCCACTCCGGGGCACGCCTTCAGCGTCGAGGCGAATCGGGCGAGATCGACACGGTCGCCGTTCACCGAGTAGGTCGTCGTGATGCCGTTGCAGCCGTCACTGCCGTGCACCTCGCCGTCGGCGGTGAACTCGAGGTGCGGCTGACCGGAGGCATCCTCTCCCCACAGCCCGACGAGCTTCTCGACGACGGCGCTGTCTTCGCCGTTCGGGTCGGCGCTCGACGTCGGCGCACTGCTGGGGCCGCCGGTCGCGCAGGCTGCGCCCATCACGGCGAAGGCTCCCAGGATCGCGAGGCCGACGAGGGTGCGTGCTCTGCGGTGGGTGCTCATGGTGGCCATGGTAACCGTGTCGTCTGCGAACGCAATCCGTTGTGCGGCGGGCGGTCGTCCTGCCGTATCGCAAACGAGAGGGCCAGGTCAAGAGGCGAAATTCTGGTAAACAATTTCCCCATTCTGTGGATTTACTGGGTACTCTGCATGAGATCCCTGTTCGTCCTGACGGACTGGATCGTGCTGATCGGGGGGCCAGCGTCTCATTTCACGCCCTACCCGGGAAGCGGCGGTTCCGTGCTCGACGAGCACTGCCGACTATGAAACTGACTGACGATCCGTGACCAGCAAGGACATACATCACATGAAGCACAGAGTGACAGGTCGACGCCCGCTGGCGTTGACCGCCGCCGCCACGATCGCCCTCTCGGGGCTCTTCCTCGGAGCGCCTGTGGCGTTCGCGGACGACTCCGCAGAAGCACCCGGACAGGACGCTCCTGCCCAGGTGCTGAACACGAAGGCGGACCTGGCCGAGGCCGACACCGACATGGTCGCGCTCGGTCAGACCGCAGGTGGCGAGAACGTCGTCGTCGTCACCGCCGACACCGGCAAGAGCGACGCCGAGATCACGCAGATCGCGAGCGACAACGGCGTCACCGACGCATCCGTCGTCAAGGTCGACACCGCACTCTCGTCCTTCGCCGAGGGCGACATCGTCGGCGGTCAGGGCTACCTCTCGGTGAGCCCCGATCTCGAGAGCTTCGTCGCCGACGAGCCCGGGAGCAACGCCTGGTCGTGCTCCATCGGCTTCGCGGCCTTCACGCCCACCGGCGACCCGGCGCTCCTGAGTGCCGGACACTGCGCGTTCGATGAAGACGGCGAGCCGCTCCGCGACACCACGCTGACCGTTCCCAGCAGCGAAGACGCAGCCGGTGGCACCCGGACCGCGCTGCCGGCCACGATCGACCTGCTCGGTACGTTCGGCTTCGCTCAGTTCGGCGGCGGCGACGGCGGCCTCGGTTCGAAGGGCGACACCACCGCAACGGACATCTCGACCATCGACATCAACGAGGCCGCAGGCTGGAACCCGGTACCGGCGGTCACCGACTGGACCGCTGCCGGCGACTCGCTGAGCTCGCTCGCCGACAGCGTCATCGAGATCAAGTCCGTCGCGGCACCGACGCTCGGCGAGGTCTCGAAGAGCGGTCGCACGACCGGCTTCACCACCGGCGTCGTCGCCAGCGACGACATCCTCGACGGATGGGCCAACATCGACGGTCACTGGGTGCAGGGCTTCTCGAGCAACACGCTCGCAGGCCCCGGAGACTCCGGTGGATCGGTCATCCAGGGCAACGCGGCCGTCGGCCTCATCAGCGGTGGCACGGAAGCGACCGAGACCCAGGAGCAGTTCACCTGGGCGGCATCGCTTGTGACCGCCCTGCCGAAGACGGGTGGCTACCAGGTCGCTCTCGACCTCGACGCACCGGTCGTCACCAGCCCGACCGATGGCGCCGAGGTGCAGCCCGGAACGGCCATCACCGGAACCGCTCCCGGCGCGGAGAAGGTCACGGTCAGCGGCTTCGGCGCAGACCAGACCGTCCGCGTCGTCGACGGCGCGTTCTCGGTGGTCGGCCCGGTCGAGCTCGGCGAGCAGACCATCTCGGTCCGTGCCCGCACCGGCTTCAGCTCCTCCGAGACCGTCACGCTCGACGTGAAGGTCGTGCCGGCCCCGCTGGTCGCGCCGGTCATCACCTCGCCCGCCGACGGATCGACCGTCAACGAGACGGTCACCGCGATCAGCGGCACCGGCCTGCCGACCACCGCCATCACGGTGACCGACGCCCAGACCGATGACGTGCTCGGCACGACCGAGGTCGCCGCAGACGGTTCCTGGACCGTCGACGGACTCACCCTCGAGTACGGCTCGCACAGCGTCGTCGTGACGCAGACCCGCACGATCGACGGCGAAGACGAGGTCTCGCCTGAGGCCACCTCGGCATTCTCGGTCATCCCCGTCTCGCCGGCCGTGACCTCGGTCGCGAACGGCGCGGAGTTCGCCCACAACGACGGTCCTTCCGGACTCGCCGGCTCGGGCATCGACGGAGCGACCGTGACGGTGAAGCTCACCGGCGCCGAACCGATCACGGCGAACACGGCGGCCCTCGCGGGCGCCTTCGCCGCGGCGAGCGGCACGTTCACGGCCACTGTCGAGGACGGCGCCTGGAGCGTCGACTTCGGTGCGGCTCTCGAGTCGGGCACCTACACGGTCTCGGCCACGCAGGCCATCGACGGCGTCTCGTCGGCTCCGACCGACCTGGCGTTCGCTGTTCTCGCCGCACCGGTCGCCGGCGGTGGCGGAGCCGCTCCCGCTCCCGGTGAGGGTGGCGCAGCCGCCCCGGGTGACGGCGGTCTCGCCGCGACCGGTTCCGACATGCTCGTCCCGCTGACGGCCGGAGCCATCGCGCTCGCCCTGCTCTCGGGCGGACTGCTGCTGGTCGTGCGTCGTCGCCAGCAGATCCAGAGCTGATCGCCTGATCACGATCTGACGGAGTGACCGGCCTCGGCCGTGAACCCCATCGCTGAGAAGCCCGGTATCGATCGATACCGGGCTTCTTCGCGTCTGCGGGGTGCTTCGTGGTGCAGGCGCGGGATGCCGGACACGCAGAAGGCCCGACATCGGAATCCGATGCCGGGCCCTCTCCTGTCGAGCCGAACCTCAGGCGAGCTCGATCACCGACCATGACAGCGGCGGCAGCGTCGCACGCACCGACCCGTCGACGACCTCGGCGGCGCCGAGCGGCACCATGTGCACGGCATCCTGCGTGGTCTCGAGGTTCGCGGTGCGACGGTCGCCGCCCTCGGGGATCGTCAGCGTCTCGGCGTTCACGACGCGGAGGCCGGTCAGGCCGCGCAGCTCGACGGTCAGGTCGCTCTCTTCGGTCAGCGAGCGGTTCGCGACGAAGACCACGACTCGTCCGGTCTCCTCGTCCCACGTGGCCGCGGCATCGACCGAGTCGACTCCGCCGTAGCGCTTCGTCTCGATCTGCGGAGCCGACACCGCGAGGCGCAGGATGCGGCCCTTGGCGAGACGGGCCATGCGCTCGAAGGGCCAGAAGCTCGTCTGACGCCAGGCCGGACCGTTCTCCTCCGAGCGGATCGGCGCGATCACGTTCACGAGCTGCGCCTGGTTCGCGATCTTCACGCGATCGCCATGACGCAGCAGGCTGTTGAGCAGCGTGCCCACGACGACGGCATCCGTCACGTTGTAGGTGTCCTCGATCAGGCGCGGGTGCTTCTTCCACCCGGCCTTCGCGATCTCGACCGACTCGACGTCGTTGAACTTCACCTGGTCCCACACGTTCCACTCGTCGAACGAGATGTCGACCTGCTTCGTGTGCTTGCCCGCCGCCTTCACCGCATCGATCGTCGCGATGACGCCGTCGATGAACGCATCCATGTCGACCGACTCCGCGAGGAACGACTCGGCGTCGCCGTCATGCTCCTGGTAATACGCGTGCATCGAGATGAAGTCGACCTCGTCGTACGCGTGAGTGAGCACCGTGTGCTCCCAGGTGCCGAACGTCGGCATCGACCGGCCGGACGAGCCGACGGCGACGAGCTCGATCGTCGGGTCGACGAGCTTCATGGCCTTGGCCGACTCCTGCGCCAGCCGCCCGTACTCCGTCGCGGTCTTGCCGCCGATCTGCCAGGGGCCGTCGAGCTCGTTGCCCAGGCACCACAGCTTGATGTCGAAGGGCTGCTCGGCACCGTTCTTGCGGCGAAGGTCCGACCAGTACGTGCCGCCCGGATGGTTGGCGTACTCCACGAGCGACCTGGCCTCCTCGACACCCCGGGTTCCGAGGTTGATGGCCTCCATGACCTCGACATCGGCATCCTTCGCCCAGTCCATGAACTCGTGCAGGCCGAAGGCGTTGGTCTCGATCGTGTGCCAGGCGCCGTCGATGCGCACCGGGCGGTCTTCGACCGGGCCCACCCCGTCTTCCCAGCGGTAGCCCGAGACGAAGTTGCCTCCCGGGTATCGGACCACGGTCGGACCCATCTCCTTGACCAGGGCGAGGACGTCCTGACGGAAGCCGCGCTCGTCGGCCTGCGGGTGCCCCGGTTCGTAGATGCCGGTGTACACGCAGCGCCCCATGTGCTCGACGAACGACCCGAAGAGCCTCCGGGGGACGTCGGCGATGGTGAAGTCGCGATCGATGGTGATGCGGGCCTGAGACATTGCTCTCCTTGTTTCTGGCTCTCGAGCCGGGTGGGGGACTACTGACCGCCGAAGCCGCTGGTCGCGACGCCCTTGACGATCTGCTTCTGGAAGATGATGAACACGATGATCAGCGGCAGCGCCGCGAGCACGGCCTGAGCCATGACCTGGGCGTACTGCACGCCGTAGGCGCTGATCACCGTCTGGAGGCCGACCGGCAGCGTCATCAGCGTGGTGTCGTTGATGACGAGGAACGGCCAGAGGAAGTTGTTCCAGGCGCCGATGAACACGAAGATCGCGACGGATGCCAGGATCGGGCGCGACAGCGGCAGCACGATCGACCAGAAGATGCGCAGTCGGCTGGCGCCGTCGACCCGGGCGGCGTCTTCGAGCTCGATCGGGATCGCGTCGAAGAAGCGCTTCAGGATGAACACCATGGCCGGCGCAACGACCTGCGGCAGGATCAGACCCCAGTAGGTGTCGATCATGTTGAACGCGAGCATCTCGTAGAACAGCGGGATGATGAGCACCTGCGGCGGCACGACGATCGAGGCGATGATGGCGACGAACAGCCACTTGCGACCGGTGAAGTCGAGCCGGGAGAAGGCGTAGGCGGCCAATGCCGAGATCGTGAGCGTGATCAGGGTCACGGCGATCGACGTCCACAGGCTGTTGAACGCCCAGGTGTAGACGTTGCCCTGCGACAGGATCGCGGTGAACGCCTCGATCGTCGGGCCCGAGGCGCCGATCCAGGACGGGTCGCCGCTGGCGGCATCCGTCTCGGTCTTGAACGCCGTCGCGATCGCCCAGAGGAAGGGCAGCAGCCAACCGACCGCCAGGACGATGAGGACGACGAGTGCGCTGATGCGCAGCACGCCGAACGGCTTCTCGCCCGGCAGGTGCGGGCGACGGGCCCGCGCGGGCTTGGTCGTCGTGATGGTCTCGGTGAGAGTGGCGGTGGACATCACAGCTGCGACTCCTTCCGGCGGCGCGTGATCAGAGCCTGCGCGACGCCGATGATGACGATGAGGGCGAAGAACACATAGGAGATCGCGGCCGAGTAGCCGAATCGGTAACTGACGAAGCCGGCTTCGTAGATGTACTGGACGATCGAGCGGGTCGTGTCACTCGCGACACCGCCGAGCATCTGGTACGCCTGATCGAAGAGCTTGAGCGACGCCAGGATCTGCAGGATCAGGATCAGCACGGTCGCCGGTCCCAGCTGCGGAAGAGTGATCGACCAGAACTGGCGCCACGGCCCGGCGCCATCGAGCGATGCGGCCTCGTACTGCTGCGGCGGGATGTTCTGCATCGCCGCGAGGTACAGCAGGAAGTTGAATCCGACCGTCCACCAGACGGTGGCGATCACGATCGACAGCATGTTGGTGTCGGGATTCTGAAGCCAGGCGAGCGGCTCGAGACCGAAGAACTCGAGGATGTTGTTCGCGGCACCGATCTGCGGGTTGAAGATCCACACCCAGATCTGCGAGATCACGGTCGAGGCGAGCAGATACGGCATGAAGAACGACAATCGCCACAGCCACTGACCCGGGATGCCGCGGTCGACGAGAGCCGCCATCAGCAGAGCGATCACAACGAGCGGCACAGTGGACAGCAGGGTGAACCACACCGTGTTGCCCATCGACTGCCACATCTTCGGATCCGTCAGCGCCTCGGCGTAGTTCGCGAATCCGATGAAGGAGCCGCCGGCGCCCGTGAGCGATTGGTCGGTGAAGCTGAGGATGATGCCGTGCACGATCGGCCAGGCGAGGAACAGCACGAACGCGAGCAGGAACGGAGCGAGGAACGCCCAGCTGATGAGCTGCTCGCGGTTGCGGGAGCCGGCGCGACGGATCGGGATGGCGGCCTTGGAGCCGGTGACGATGGTGCGCGTGGAGTCGGTTGCCGTGGTCATGATGCGAACGTCCCCTCGGGGTCTGCCGGGTTGGGCTGACGGAGCAGGGTGTTCACCCGTGCCTCGAACCGGTCGATCGCCGCCGCGGGGTCATCGCCCGACAGCAGGACGCCCTGCACCGCGGCGCCGAACTCGCCCTGGAAGTTGGAGCCCGATCCGGTGAACCACGCGGTGGGGTCGTACACGACGTGCTGCGCGGCCTCGGCGTAGTGGGCCTGGGGGACGAGATCGGCGTACTCGGGGGACTCGGTGACCGGCAGGAAGGCGGGGATGTGCCCGGCCTCGGCCCAGCCGAACGAGCCCTTGAGCATGTCGGCGACGAACTGGTACGTCAGGTCGCGCTTCTTCTCGTCGGCGTCGGTCTGATGCGGCAGCACGAACGAGTGCGAGTCGGCGTAGACCGCCGGGGTGCCGTAGAGCGTGGGGATCATGGTCGCATCGAACGGGATCTCCGCGTTCTGCATGGTGCGGAGCTCCCAGACGCCGGTGAACAGCATGCCGCTCTTGCCGGTCGCGAACTCGGCGACGGCGCTGCCGTAGTCGGCCTGGGCGAGGGCGATCTCGCCGTCGAGCAGGGTGCGCATGAGCGAGAGGGACTCGACCGCGGCATCCTTGTCGATCACGGCCTTGCCGCCGGCGGGCAGCTCCATCGCACCGCCGTGCTGCGAGTAGAAGGTGTAGAAGAGGCGCCACATCTGCGCGCCGTCGCCGAGATATCCGTACGACAGCGCGTGGCCGTCGGCTTTGCCGCCGATCGTGCGCAGCTGCTCGACGAACTCCTCGGGAGACGACGTCTCTGCGAGGCGACCGTCGCTGTCGAGCACTCCGGCGGCATCGCAGATGTCGGTGTTGAACATCGCGACGAACGGATGCGCGTCGAGCGCGACGCTGTACATGTTCTCGCCGACGAAGCCCTTCTCCCAGATGGGCTTCGGGAACGTCGATGCGTCGACGCCGAGGTCTGCCAGTCGGTCGAGATCCCACGGGTCGAGCAGACCGCCGGGGGCCCAGCCGACCGTTCGGGTGGCGTGCATGATCGCGACGTCGGGGGCGCGGCCACCGGCGCCCGCCATCGCGAGCTTCGTGTAGTACGGGGTGCCCCAGGCGAGCACGGTGGGGCGGATGCGGTACGCGTTCTGCGCCGCGTTCGCGGTGTCGAGCAGTTGCGACATGGTGACGCCGTCGCCACCCGAGAGCAGATGCCAGAACTGGAGGGTCGTGGTGTTCGAGCCCGGGACTGTTCCGGGGGCGCAGCCGGCGAGCAGCGCCGCGGCGGCCGTGACGGAGGCGGCAGTCAGGAACTGCCGTCTGGACATATCGAGCGGGGGCGTCATCGTCACTCCTTCGTGACAGCGGGCGGGGTCGGGGTACATCATTACATCGATGTAATCAGCGGCGCAAGAGTGAGCCGATGCTTCCGAGCCGCGTCAGGGGCGGTAGCCGCGCGGGGTGCCCCGAGTGCTGTCGCGCTCGAGCAGATGATGCGAGAGGGTGAGCGCGCGCGGGGGAGCGGAGCGGTCGTCCATGCGCGACTCGAGCAGCGTGAGGGCCGCGTCGGCGAACGCGCGACGATCGAAGGCGATCGTCGTGAGCGAGGGCGACGTGTACCGCGAGAACTCGACATCGTCGAAGCCCGTCACGATCACATCGTCCGGCACGCTCACGCCGTGATCGTGCAGCGCGTGCAGCGCTCCGAGCGCGAGCGAGTCGGTGAAGGCGATGATCGCGTCGAATGCCACACCCCGCCGGAACAGCGTGGCGACGCCATCCGCCCCACCCGTCATCGACCACGGCATCGGGTTGATCTCGAGAGCGGTGTCGCGCGGGATGCCGACCTCTCGCAGCGCGTCGTGCACGCCCTCGAGTCGCAGGCGACCTGTGGCGGTCGCGACCGCCGCGTCGTCATCGGCGCCGATCACCGCGATGCGGGTCGCCCCGCGAGACAGCACATGCCGGGTCACGTCAGCGGCGGCGCGGCGACTGTCGATGCGCACGTGATCGGCCCTGTTCTGCTCGACCTCGCCGAGCACGACGAGCGGGGGCAGCCGGTCGGCGTACTTCAGCACGCTGTCCTCGAGGCGGATGGGGTTCAGGATCAGCCCGTCGACCAGGTGCGCGCGAGCGCGCGAGACGAGCTCCCGCTCGCGTTCGGGATCGGTCGCGGTCTCCTCGATCTGCACCGCCAGGCCCCGATCGTGCGCAGCGTCGACGATGCGATGCATCAGCTCGGCCGAGAACGCGGTGGCGAGGTCGGGCAGGGCCACGGCGATGATGCCCGAGCGGCCCTTGCGGAGCCCGCGGGCGTTGAGGTTGGGCACGAAGTCGAGCTCCACCATCGCCGACTCGACCCTGAGCCTCGTCTCCTCGCGAACGGCGACCGTGCCGGTGACGACGTTCGAGACCGTCTTGGGTGAGACGCCGGCAAGTGCGGCGACGTCCTTCATCGTCGCGCGCGGCGGCGGCATCGCAGTCATCCGGTCAGCCTATCCATGCGCGTGCCGAGCGCGGTGCCTCTCCGATGGCGGGCGAGGCTGCCGTGGCTACTATGGCCCGATGACCATCGAACGCAACTGGGCCGGCAACCTCACCTATCGCGCATCCGCGATCGAGCACCCGAGCTCGATCGATGAGCTGCAGGGATTGCTCGCCCGGGGCGGGGCCGTGCGCATCCTCGGGTCGCGGCACTGCTTCAACGACATCGCCGACACCGACGGGGTGCTCATCGCGCTCGACCGGCTGCCCGTCGTGTTCGAGGTCGCCGACGCCCGTGACGCCGTGCGCGTGTCGGGCGGGCTGCGCTACGGGGACCTCGCCCCGCTGCTCGATGCCGAGGGGCTCGCGCTCGCGAACCTCGCCTCGCTGCCGCACATCTCGATCGCGGGAGCCGTCGCGACCGGAACGCACGGCTCGGGCGACGCGACGGGATCGCTGGCCTCCGCCGTGCGCGCGCTGACGATCATCACACCGGCAGGGGAGATCCGCTCGCTCGCTCGCGGAGACGACGACTTCGACGGCGCAGTCGTCAGCCTCGGCGCACTCGGAGCGGTCGTCGACGTGACGCTCGATGTCGAGCCCGCCTACGAGGTCGCCCAGCACGTGTTCGAGCATCCGTCGTGGGATGCGATCCTCGCCGACTTCGACGAGGTGACGAGCATCGGAACGAGCGTCAGCATCTTCTCGCGGTGGGAGCACACCGACGTCGCCGACCAGATCTGGGTCAAGCAGCGACAGCCCGAGGCGCGCGAGAACACCCGCGCCGATCTCTTCGACCGACTCGGAGCGGAGCCTGCGACAGCGAAGCGGCATCCGATCATCGGCGTCGACCCGGTGGCCTGCACCGAGCAGCTCGGAGTGCCGGGGCCGTGGTTCGAGCGTCTCGCGCACTTCAAGCTTGAGTTCACGCCGTCGGCGGGCGCCGAGATCCAGAGCGAGTACCTGGTGCCCCGCGCCGATGCGGTCGCCGCGATCCAGGCGGTCCGCACCCTCGCCGGCCAGATCGCGCCGCTGCTGCTCGTGAACGAGATCCGCACGGTCGCCCCCGACTACCTCTGGCTGAGCTCATCGCAGGGTACGGATGCCGTCGGCATCCACTTCACCTGGAAGCCCGACGAGGCGGCCGTTCGCGAGTTCCTGCCGACGCTCGAAGCGGCACTGCCCGAGACCGCCCGCCCGCACTGGGGAAAGGTGTTCACGCTCGATGCCGCCGAGGTGCGCTCTCGCTACTCGCGCTGGGATGACTTCGCCGACCTCGCGGCGCGGTTCGACCCCGAGCGCCGACTGGTGAACCCGTACCTGGAGCGCCTGGGCCTCTAGCGCCTGCCGCTGCCGCGGGATCCATTGCACCACCGGGGTTGTTCTCGGTAACATTCTCCGAGGCTCGGCCGACGGAGGTGTGCATGGCGAACGTCGGTTCAGACAAGCCCAACATCCGTCAGGTGGCGACCATCGCGGGCGTCTCGCACATGACGGTCTCGCGTGTTCTCAACGATCACCCGAACATCAAGCCCGACACGAAACGCCGCGTGCTCGAGGCGATCGAGGAGCTCGACTACCGCCCGAACCTCGTCGCGCGGGCTCTCGCCACGCAGCGCACCCGCCGGATCGGCGTGATCGTCGAGAGCGCGGTGGCGCACGGTCCGACCAGCATCCTGCGAGCCGTGGAGCTCTCCGCACGTGCCACCGGATACTCCGTCACGCCGATCGCTCTGCACGAGGGCGACCCGCTGTCTCCGCAGGAGGCGGTCGACAATCTCGTGACCCAGGGAGTCGATGCGCTCTGCGTCATCGCGCCCCGCTCGTCGTCCGTGGCGGCGCTGCGCCGCATCGCCATCACCGTGCCGATGCTGGTCGTCAAGGCAGACGCCGACCCGACGTTCCTCACCGTGTCGATCGACCAGCATGCGGGCACGACATCCGTGGTCGACCACCTCGTCGCACTCGGCCACCGCGACATCCTGCACCTCTCGGGTCCGCTCGACTGGCTCGACGCGAGGGCGCGGGAGCGGGCCTTCCATTCGCGGGCCAAGTCGTGGGGCATCCGCGAACGGCCCATCGTCGTCGGCGACTGGTCGGCCGACTTCGCCTACGACTTCGCGAAGGGGCTCACGCGGCTGCCCGACTACACGGCGATCTTCGCCGCGAACGACGACATGGCGATGGGGCTGATCCACGGCCTGCACGACCGGGGCTTCGAGGTGCCGCGGGATCTCAGCGTGGTCGGCTTCGACGACATCCCGCTGGCGCGGCACTTCATCCCGCCGCTCACGACGGTGCGCCAGGACTTCGGGGCGCTGGGCGTCGCGGTGGTCGAGATGCTGCGCGCGGCGATCGAAGGGCGGGACATCCCCACGCTCACCCGAATCCCGACCGAGCTCGTCGCCCGCGGCTCGTCGGCCGCACCTCGGGAGGTGCGATGACCTCCGACAGTGGTCCCGCGCCGGTCGTGCGGCTTGCGGGCATCACGGTCGAGTTCCCCGGCGTGCGCGCGCTCGACGACGTCGACTTCCGGCTGTTCCCCGGCGAGGTGCATGCCGTCATGGGCGAGAACGCCGCCGGCAAGTCCACCCTGGTCGCGGTGATCACCGGCACCCTCGCGCCGGAGGAGGGCACGGTCCTCGTCGACGGCGAGCCCCGTCGGTTCTCGGGGGTCGCCGACAGTCGAGCGGCGGGGATCGCGACGGTGTTCCAGGAGACCCAGCTGAGCCCGAATCTCAGCGTCGCGGAGAACGTGATGCTCGGGCGGGAGCGCCGAGGACGGTTCGGCATCGACTGGCGGAGGACGAGAGCGGATGCCGCGGAGGCGCTGGCCAGACTCGGGCTCGACGGCCTCGATCCGAAGACGCCGCTCTCGCTGCTCACGCCTGCGCAGAAGCAGCTGGTCGCACTCGCGCGCGCGGTCGTCGACGAGCCGAGGGTGCTCGTCCTCGATGAGCCCACCTCCAGCCTCGACGTCGCCGAGGTCGCGACCCTGATGCGCGTCATCCGCGGTCTGCGGCAGCGGGGGGTCGCGATCCTGTTCATCTCGCACTTCCTCGAGCAGGCGTTCGCGATCAGCGACCGCATGACCGTGCTGCGCAACGGGCGGCGCGTGGGGGAGTATGCGACGCGAGACCTCGACCGGGCCGACCTGATCTCGAAGATGCTCGGCAAGGACATCGACAGCCTCCGAGCGCTCGGCTCTGAGCGCAAGGCCCACCACTACGCGTACGACGGAGAGCCCGCGATGCAGGCGTCCGGTGTGGGGCGACGCGGTGAGCTCGAGCAGATGGATGTCGAGATCCAACGCGGAGAGATCGTGGGCCTCGCGGGGCTGCGGGGTTCCGGGCGCACCGAGCTCGCGTCGCTGCTCAGCGGTTCGGCGCGGGCCGACAGCGGCGAGCTCTGGGTCGACGGCGAACGGGTGCAGCTGCGGAGCCCGTCGGCGGCGCTGCGACACCGGATCGCGCTGTCGGCCGAGAACCGGGGGACGCAGGGCATCATCGGCGAGCTCACGGCGCGCGAGAACATCATCCTGTCGCTGCAGGCGCTGCGCGGGTGGACTCGTCCGCTCTCGCACGCGGAGTCGCGGGGACTCGTCGAGACGTACGTCGAGGCCCTGCATCTGGATCCCGCCGACCTCGACCGCCCGGTCGGCCTGCTCTCGGGCGGAACCCAGCAGAAGGTGCTGCTGGCCCGTGCGCTGGCGGTGCGTCCGCACGTGCTGATCCTCGACGAGCCCACTCGGGGGATCGACATCGCGGCGAAGATCGATGTCCAGAGACGCATCAGCCAGCTCGCCGGTGACGGAGTGGCCGTGGTCTTCATCTCGTCCGAACTCGAAGAGGTGGTGCGGCTGAGCGATCGCATCATCGTGCTGAAGGACCGCGAGAAGATCGGCGAGCTCAGCAACGGTCCCGGTGTCACGGTCGACACCGTGGTCGAGATGATCGCCGCTGAGCTCAGTCACAGCGTCGAGCTGTGATCGGTAACAAGATCTTTCCCTTCATGCATCGTTGATTTTCGTTCGACCTCTTGTGTTCCAGAAATTGTTCCCGGTAACATCACCGCAGGACATGCGATGCAGGTGTCCTGCAATCACGATCGGACCATGACTGGTCCACCACCGCCGGAGTGACCACCGGCATCTCAACGAGGAGAAGAAATGTCCGCGAAGAAGCGCATTCGCATCGCGTTCGGCCTGGCAGCAGTCGGCGCACTCACCATCGGCCTTGCGGCCTGCTCGACCGGCGACTCGGGCGACGGGGGTGGCGACGGCGACGACGTCACCACGGTCGGCTTCGTGGCCGTCGGTCCCGAGGGCGCATGGCGCGAGGCCAACGAGCAGAACATCCAGGACACCTTCACGGAGGAAGCCGGATACGACCTCAAGTACGCACCCGCCACCAACCTCGACCAGAAGTCGCAGATCGACGCGTTCACGTCGTTCGTCGACGAGGGCGTCGATGTGATCCTGCTCTCGGCCACCGAGGCCTCGGGCTGGGAGGACTCGCTCAAGCGCGCACAGGAGGCGGAGATCCCCGTCATCCTGCTCGACCGCGGCATCGAGCCCGACGACGACAGCCTGTACGTCACCCGCATCGCTCCCGACAACGTCGAGGTCGCGAAGGAGGTCGGCACCTGGGCTGCGGCGACGTTCCCCGACGGAGGCAACTACGTCGTGCTCGAGGGCCCGGCCGGCGTCGGCGTCGTGAACGAGCGCAACACCGGCTTCGACGAGGGCCTCGGCGACTCGTCGCTCACCAAGCTCGACGCGCAGACGGCGAACTGGTCGGCGGAAGAGGGCAAGAGCGTCTTCGAGACGATGCTCAAGTCCTCGAACAACGACATCCAGCTCGTGTTCGCACAGAACGACGAGATGGGTCTCGGCGCTGCGCAGGCCGCTGAGGAAGCCGGCCTGGTGGTGGGCGAGGACGTCAAGATCGCCACGATCGACGGCACGAAGAACGCCATGCAGGCGCTCGCCGACGGCCAGCTCAGCTACGTGCACGAGTACAACCCGCTCTTCGGCGAGACGGCCCTCGAGGTCGTCGAGAAGGCTCTCGCGGGTGAGGACGTCGACTCGTACATCGTCGTCCCCAGCGAGGCGTTCGATTCCGCAGAGGCGGCACAGGCCGTGCTCGCCGACCGCAAGTACTGACCCCGCCGCCGGAGCGATCAGCCAGTGAGCCCGGGCGGTGCCGCCACAGCCGCACCGCCCGGGCTCTTCCGGAGGAGGAGACACCGATGAACGAAGCACTGCCCATCGTCGAGATGCGTGGGATCTCGATCGAGTTCCCTGGCGTGAAAGCCCTCGACAAGGTCGATTTCCGGCTGTTCCAGGGCGAGGTCCACGCGCTCATGGGCGAGAACGGCGCGGGCAAGTCGACCCTGATCAAAGCCCTGACCGGCGTCTACCGGATCGACTCCGGGTCGATCGTCGTCGCCGGGCAGGAGCGCAGCTTCGGCGGCGCCGGCGACGCGCAGGATGCCGGGATCTCGACGGTGTACCAGGAGGTCAACCTCGCCCCCAACCTCTCGATCGGCGAGAACGTGATGCTCGGTCATGAGACGCGAGGTGTGTTCGGCATCAACTGGACGGCCACCCACCGTGCTGCGACCGACGCCCTCTCCCGACTCGGCCTGGGGCACCTCGACACCCGCCGGCCGCTCTCGACCCTCTCGATCGCGCTGCAGCAGCTCGTCGCCATCAGCCGCGCGATGGCGATCAAGGCCAAGGTGCTCATCCTCGACGAGCCGACCTCCAGCCTCGACGCCGCCGAGGTCGAAGGCCTCTTCACCGTGATCCGGGCACTGCGAGACCAGGGGGTCGCGATCCTCTTCGTCTCGCACTTCCTCGATCAGGTCTACGCGATCAGCGACCGCCTGACGGTGCTGCGCAACGGACTGTACGAGGGTGAGTACCTCACCCGGGACCTCGACCGCCACGCTCTCATCTCGAAGATGATCGGCAAGGACCTCGATGCGCTCAAGTCGCTCGGAGGCAACCGCCGCCGCGCGCCACGCGAGGCCGATGAGAAGCCGCTGCTCGCGGCATCCGGAATCGCACGCCGCGGAGCGGTCGAGGCGACCGACCTCGACATCCGCCCCGGCGAGGTCATCGGGTTCGCCGGGCTGCTCGGCTCCGGGCGCACCGAGCTCGCCCGACTGCTCTACGGCGCCGACCGCACCGACGAAGGCACGATCGAGCTGCATGGACGCCGGGTCGACCTCAAGTCGCCCGCCGATGCGCTGCCTCGTCGGATCGCCTTCTCGACCGAGAACCGCCGCGACGAGGGGATCATCGGAGACCTGACCGTGCGCGAGAACATCATCCTCGCCGTGCAGGCGGAGCGCGGATGGGCGCGTCCCATGAGCCGCAAGGAACAGGATGCGATCGTCGACCGCTACATCGCGCAGTTCAACGTCCGTCCGGCCGACCCCGACCGGATGATCAAGAACCTCTCCGGCGGCAACCAGCAGAAGGTGCTGCTCGGCCGCTGGCTCGCCACGCAGCCCGAGCTGCTGATCCTCGATGAGCCGACCCGCGGCATCGACGTGGGTGCGAAGGCCGAGATCCAGGAGGCGGTGGCCGAGCTCGCCGAAGACGGCGTCGCCGTGGTGTTCATCTCTTCCGAGCTCGAAGAGGTCGTGCGCCTCTCCGAGCGGATCGTCGTGCTGAAGGACCACCGGAAGATCGGCGAGATCCAGAACGGACCGGACGTCACCGCGCAGGTGATCGTCGATGTGATCGCCGCTCACGGAGTCGAGGCCGCTGCCGAGACGCTCGACGACACCGACGGCGCCGTGCCCGATAGCATCGCCCCCACGACCGACAAGGAGGCAGCGCGATGACCGCGTCAGCCGGCACCACCATCTGGCGGGACCTGATCCACAAGCCGTTCTTCTGGGGCATCGTCGCGATCTTCGCGCTGCTCGCCCTGAACGTGATCAAGGACCCGACGTACCTCGCGCTCTCGATCAACCCCAACAACGGCAACCTCGTCGGCAACCTCATCGACATCCTGCGCCAGGCGGCGCCGATCATGATGATCGCGATCGGGATGTCGCTCGTGATCGCCACCGGTGGCATCGACCTCTCGGTCGGATCTCTGATGGCCGTCGCCGGAGCGGTCTCGATGGAGTTCCTCAGCGCCGCAGGCGACTCCTTCGGCGCAGCGCTCGCCGCGGTAGGACTCGCGCTGGTCATCACCGGCATCCTGGGGGCGGTCAACGGCGTCCTCGTCGCCTATGTCGGCCTGCAGCCCTTCATCGCCACGCTCGTGCTCATGCTCGCCGGCCGAGGCATCGCCAAGGTGATCACCGGCGGGCAGAACACGACGGCATCCAACGATGCGTTCCGGTGGATCGCGAACGGCTTCGTGATCGGCATCCCCGTGGTGTTCATCCTCGCGGTGCTGATCGTGATCGCCGTCGGCTGGGTGGTCAGGCGCAGCGCGCTGGGCCTCATGATCGAGGCGATCGGCATCAACCCCCGGGCCAGCCGCATGGCGGGTATCAAGCCGAAGGGACTGCTGCTCACGGCCTACATCATGAGCGGCATCCTCGCCGGGATCGCGGGCATCATGTCGGTCGGCAGCGTCATGACCGTCGACATCTCCCGCACCGGCTACCAGCTCGAGCTCGACGCGATCCTCGCGGTCGTCATCGGCGGCGCATCGCTGGCGGGTGGCAAGTTCTCACTCAGCGGCGCCTTCGTCGGCGCGTTGCTCATCGCGACCCTCGACAAGACCGTGCTGTATCTCGGCGTCTCGTCGTCGGCGACCCCGGCGTTCAAGGCCATCGTGATCGTCGTGCTGTGTCTGCTGCAGTCGCAGCGCGTGCGCAGCTGGTTCCGGACGCGACGCAGAGCCCGCCCGGTCGAACAGATCATCGCGAAAGAAGAGGTGTCCGCATGAGCGTCATGACCGCCCCTCCGGCCCCTCAGGCGACGGAGAGCGTCGCCGACCGTCTGCGACGCATGATCACGGCGAACCCCTCGGTGCTGCCGACGATCGCCTCGGTGGTCATCTTCGTCGGCATGGTGATCTTCGGCGAGGTGGCCTACGGCCGCATCCTGCAGTTCAACACGCTGTCGAACCTGCTCATCAACAATGCGCACCTCATCGTGCTCGCGGTAGCGCTGACCTTCGTGATCCTCACGGGCGGCATCGACCTCTCGGTGGGATCGATCATCGCGGTCTCGTCGGTCGCCGGTGTGATGCTCTCGAACGCCGGCTGGAACGCCTTCGCCGTGATCGTCGCGATGATCGGCATCGGCGTGCTCTTCGGCATCGTCTCGGGAGTGCTGATCCGGTACTTCGACGTGCAGCCGTTCATCGCGACACTGGCGATGATGTTCCTCGGCCGGGGCCTCGCCTCGCTGCTCAGCACCAAGCCCGAGCGGCTGGGTGAGGAGTCGCCGATCCGCTGGATCGGCACCCAGCTGAAGATCATCGACGGCCCGAAGGTCAACGACCTCGTGATCACCCCCGCAGTGCTCATCGCGGTGATCGTCGTGGCCGCCGCGTTCTTCGTTCTGCACCGCACACGCACCGGCCGCACCGTGTACGCGATCGGAGGATCGGAGAGCTCGGCGCTGCTCATGGGTCTGCCCGTGCAGCGCACCAAGGTGCTCGTCTACGTGATCAGCGGCGGTCTCGCCGGTCTCGCGGCGGTGCTCTACACCGCACGACTCGGCACCGCTCAGAACATCACCGGCATCGGGTGGGAGCTCGACGCGATCGCCGCGGCAGTGATCGGCGGCACCGTGTTGACAGGGGCTTACGGATACGTGCTCGGCTCGGTCGTCGGTGCGCTGGTGCTCGGTTTGATGAACGTGCTCATCACGCGTGACGGAGGCATCCCGCCCGAGATGACGACGATCATCACGGGCGGCATCCTGCTCGTGTTCGTGCTGCTGCAGCGGGCGGTGACACGCAAACGGGAGTAGCTTCCGCTCCATCGCCTGAATGGCCCCATCTCGCACCGAGGTGGGGCCATTCGCATGTCTGAGCACCCTGAAGGTCCCATCTCGGAACACCGGTATTTGAGCTGCGGATGTCGGTGACGTCCTCATATGAAGACGTAACGTTGTCGTTCGTGACCGATGGCGTGCGATGACGGATGTGGAGACCGACGAGCTGCGCGCCTTCGCGACGAAGGCCGCCAGTCTGCGGGGCGACTTCGGCTCGGCGGTGGTCGCGCAGTCGTCCGGGCTGGGCGCACGCTCGATCACCGCAGCGGTGGCGCGATTCGGCGACGCATGGACGACGGCACTGGGGCGCCGTCTCGCGGACGTCGACATGGTGGCGGAGAACCTGCGGCAGACGGCCGAGGTGTTCGACCGGGGCGATGAGGCGTCGAGCAGCGAACTCGACCAGATGATCTGGGCCGAGAGCGACTACTGATGTCCGAGCTGGGGATGACGAACGACCCGGTCGCGCTGATACCGGGCTCGTATGCCGCGGCGCATACGGTCGCGTCCGCGTGGAGGTCTCGGTCCGAGGCCGCCACTGCCCTTCAGGACGGGTTGCGGGGCCTCGAGGTCGATTCCGCGTGGACGGGGTACCCGTATGAGAAGTACCTCGAGCGGGCGGAATACGTGCGGTCGTCGTGGCAGAGGTGCGGCGAGTACTTGATGAGTGGCGCCGCCGCTCTGTCGGCCTATGGCGATGCTCTGCGATGGGCGCAGGACGAAGCCGCACGCGCCATCGACCTGTGGGAGCAGGCGGAAGCAGCGACGATCGCTTCACGCCAGGAGCACCAGGTGAAGGTGCGTGAGCTGGAACGCGACCTTCACCTGCGGCACGTCGAACTCGACGTCCCGTTCGTCGACGGCGGCGCGGACCTGCGCGCGCAGGCGGTCGACGTCTTGACGAACGCACGGGGTGTGCTGGATCGCTACGCCGTCGACGCTGCCAACGCCATCCACGCAGCGGCGGATGCCGCGCCCGTGCAGACGCCGAAGCAGGCCGAAGCCGCGACGAACTGGGCAGTCGTCGGGGCGGTCGGCTCGATCATGTTCGAGACCGCCGTACTCAACCCGGCGATCGAGCAACTGAACTTCATCGCCTCGATGGGCAACGCGCTCATCAACCACCCCGACATCCTCCTCGAACTCCTCGGCGGAGTCGCGCTCGTGGTCGGTGGCGGCACGATGATCGGCGGCGGAGGTGCGCTCGCGATCACCGGAGTCGGAGGCGTCCCCGGTGCCGGCCTCGCCTGGGCCGGCGTGGGTGTCGCGGGCGCAGGCCTCGCCGCTGCCGGGCACGCCGGGACGCGATGGATGAACGAGGCGACCGGGGATGATGCGGTCCGCATCGTGGAGCGCCCGCCACCCCACCCCGAACACGGGGGCCGTGACATCAAGGGCCACTGGAACGGCGACGGGCAACGCCCTTGGGTTGATACCGAGAAGATCGGGTTGGATCGAGTCGCTGACAGACGCAGCGTCGAGGTCATCCACGACAAAGTTCGTGCGACCATCGACGGGTACCGTCACCAGCCCGACGCGACGTCAGATCAACACCGCTACTACGACGGCCTCTACGAGAATGCCGATGGGACCTACACCGGCATCGAGGTCAAGGGCGGCACCGGCAGCCGTGACGCAGCCCAAAAGGGATTCGACAGCACGGTCAGTCCCGAACGCCCCGCGACCGCCACCCTCAACGGCAAGACGATACAGATCACCCGAGTGGTCCTGGAGACTGTGAAATGAGTACACCTACGCATATCGACCAGATCAATGGTGAGAGCCGTGGCCCTTTCGTCGACTACGTCCGCCCGTACCCGGAGCAACTGCGGGCGTCACTGAAGCGCATGAACGGATCCACGTTCTGGTCCTACAGTCTGTGGCGTGCGCCCGAAGGTGCGGACCTCCTCGAGCACATCCCGTTCAGTGAGGAGTACATGCAGTGCGCGGGAACCGCTGAGGCGCTGGCCCTGGAGGTGCGCCGCATCGAGGCCGACGGCACTCCCCGCCAGTACGCGATCGGCAAGCCCGGCGGCGACCGCACAGGCGAGCCCACCGAGGTGATCCACTACGACGACGGTCGCCACAGCACCACGGTCTACCCGCACGAGGTCTTCACCGCCGACGAGGCGGCGGTCGTCTTCTACACGTACTTCCTCACCGACGACGTGTCTCAGCCCTACGAGCTCCGCGATCTGCACGTGAGCTGGCCGAAACCTGAATCCGAAGAGGGCGCCGGCTGATGCGCATCCGCGTCGAGCACGAACCGCTCGCCCAGTCGATTGCGACGCTGGCCGACACCGCGCAGCATATCCGAGCGCTCCTTGACGACCTGGACGCCGAAGCAACCGGGCTGAGGCACCTGTGGACCGGGGCCGCCCAAGATGCCTACTCCCGCGCTCACCGCGAATGGAACGAGTGTGCCGACGGCATGCAGACCGCTCTCACCAGCGCCGCCACCGCGGCCGCCCGCGCGCAAGCACGCACTCGCGAGACCGAGGCTCACGTCGCCGACCTTTGGAGCTGACTCACACCGTCGGAATCCAGACCCGCATGGTCGACGGACCGCGCCGCGCCCAGTCGTGATAGGCGATCAAGGGGGCGTCGACCGTCTCGCCGGTCGAGCGGTGGCGCACCGGCAGCACCACGTGACCGTCGCGCTCGACGGGCTCCCCGGCCGCGACCGCGTCGCCGATGTCGCCGCCGAGGTCGATCGACTCGAGTGCCAGCACCTCGGGGCCGCGTTCGATCGCGACGCTGCCGCGCACGGCATCCACCATCGGATGCGGTGATGTGGTCCTCGCCACGATCGGCAGGTTCAGTTCGACGATGTCGCCGACGCGGAACGCACGAGCGACTTCGACCGCACCCGGAGGTGCAGGCAGCTCCGTGACCTCATTCCCGCTGTGCACACGCACCGTTGCTCCCGATGCCCACGACGGCACTCGCAGCGTCAGTGTGAACTTGGCATCCTCGGTGATCGTGACGCGAACATCGCCCTTCGCCGGGTAGTCCGTCGAGACATCGAACGCGACGATCCGGCCGTCCGGCAGTGTCGTGCGCACGGTCGACGGTGCGTACTGATGCAGCTGCACGCCGTCATCATCGGCCGTCGCGACATACGCGGAGAGGCTCGCGAACGTGCGCGCCACATTCGGCGGGCAGCACGACACCTCGAACCACGGCGCGCGCAGCGATGACGAGGCGCGCGGCGACGTGGCATCCGGATCCGCCGGGATCCCCGGCGTGCGCTGATGCAGGGTGTTGGCGTAGAAGAACGAGCGCCCGTCGTCACCGGGCGAGGTCGCGACGACGTTGAACAGGGTCCGCTCGATCAGGTCGGCGTACTGCGCCTCACCGGTCGCGAGCAGCAGCCGCCACGAGAACATGATCGACCCGATGCCGGCGCAGGTCTCGGAGTAGGCGCGATCCGGCGGCAGCTCCCAGTCGTCGCCGAAGGCCTCGTCCTGATGGTGCGACCCCTGGCCCCCCGTCACATAGGTGCGGCGTTCGACCGTGCGATCCCACTGCGACCGCAGGGCGTCGAGCAGCGAGTCGTCGGAGAGCTCGGCGGCGACGTCGGCTGCGGCGGAGGACAGGTAGTTCGCCCGCACGGAGTGCCCGCGAAGAGCCTCGGCGTCGCGCACCGACACGTCGTCCTGGAAGTAGCTGCGCCCCCACTCGATCTCGCCGAGCGACCCGCGACCGTGCCGCTCGACGAACAGCGCGGCCTGATCGATGTAGCGCTGCTCACCGAGCGCTCGGCCGAGCTCGGCGAGCCCCGCCTCGACCTCGGCATGGCCGCAGATCGCGTCCCGGCCGTCGACGCCGAACTCGCGGCAGACGAGATCCGCGGCGCGCCGAGCGATGTCTATCAGACCGTCGTCGGCATCCGGTCTCGTGCGCACCCGGGCGACGGCCGCCTGGAACAGGTGCCCGAGGCAGTACAGCTCGTGCCCCCACTGCAGCGCAGACCAGCGTTCGTCCTGGCCCTCGCGGCCGAACATCGTGTTGAGGTACCCGTCGGGCTCCTGCGCGGCGGCGACGCGGTCGACGACCCGGCGGAATCGCTGCTCGAGGTCGCTGTCGGCTGCGGCATCCGTCCGCCCGATCTCCCACGCCAGCGCCTCGAGGTACTTGTAGATCTCGGAGTCGGCGAACTCGCGTCCCCGACGCCCGTCCGGCAGCGTGCCGGCGGCGGCGAGGTCGAAGTTGGGCAGCCATCCCTCGGACTCGAGTCGCGACTCGATGTGGCTGAGAGTGGCAGTGCCGTTGACGGCCTGGCGGTCGGCCCAGAACCCTCCGGTGATGCGCACCTCGTCGAGGCCGAGCGGGCGCAGACGCCCGTGCGTGGGAACCACCGGGGCGGCCGGTGCAGTGGTGTCGAACATGGTCATCCCTTGAAGGCGCCGGACATGAAGCCGCGCACGTAGTGTCGTTGCAGGATCAGGAAGAGCAGGATGCAGGGGAGCGCCAGCACGACGACTCCCGCCTCGGTGGCGCCGTAGTCGACGACGCCCTGCACCTGTCCGCGGAGGTTCGCCACCGCGAGCGGCAGCGTCATGCGGTTGGTGTCGTTGATGAGGATCAGCGGTGCCATGAAGTCGTTCCAGGCGGTGAGGAACGCGAACAGCCCGACGGTCACGAGCCCGGGCTTGACGGCGGGGAGCAGCACCCGCCACAGGGCGCCCCAGCTCGAGCATCCGTCGACCATCGCCGCCTCGTCCATCTCCCGCGGGATCGACTCGAACGAGATGCGCATCATGAACATCGAGAACGGCAGCTGGAACATCGTGATCACCAGCGCGACGCCGACCAGCGAGTTCTGCAGGCCGACCGCATTGAGGATCACGTAGAGCGGAATGAGCAGGGTCGCATACGGCACCATCAGGATGGCGAGGGTGAGGAGGAACAGTGCGTTCTTGCCGGGGAACGAGAAGCGCGCGAACGCGTATCCGCCCAGCAGCGAGATGAACAGGGTGAGCGCGACGGTGAGCACCGAGACGAAGAGCGAGTTGCCCAGATACACCCAGATGCCGGCCTGGTATTCGCCGAGGGCCGCGTAGTTGCCGAAGCCCCAGCCGTCGGTCTGGCTGGTGCCGGCCATCGGGCTGACCGACGAGACGCCGGTCCAGATGAGCGGATAGAGGAAGATCACGGCCAGCGCGGTCGTGAACACCCAGTACGGGATGCCGAGGACGACGCGAGCGGCCTTCGAGCGATAGCGCGGCGGGGTCGGCTGATGGTTCGGAGCGACGATCGTGCGCGTCAGGGTCTGGGACATGGTTCTCAGCTCTCATCCGTGCGGCGGAACGCGCGCAGCTGGAAGACGTTGATGACGATGAGTGCGAGCAGCACGATCACCGAGAGGGCGCCGGCGATGCCGAGGCTGTTCTGCCCCTGGAATGCGACGTTGTAGATGAGCTGCACGACGGTCATGGTGCTGTTGTCGGGGCCGCCCTTGGTGAGGATGTAGAACTGCTCGAACGCGAGCAGCGACCCGGTCACGCACATCACCGTCGTGAGCGCGAAGGTCGGCTTGAGCAGCGGCACGGTGATGTCGCGGAAGGTCTGCCAGCGGTTCGCGCCGTCGATGCGGGCGGCTTCGTAGACGTCATCCGGGATTCCCTGCAGGCCCACCAGCATCAGCAGCATGTAGAAGCCCGCGTATCGCCAGACGATCAGGAAGATGGTCGACCACAGTGCGCCCTCCGGCGTGCCGAGGAACGTGATGCCCCACGACTTCATGAGGTTCGCGAACGGGCCGGCGATGGGGGAGTACAGCACGTAGAAGAGCAGTGACGCGGATGCCAGGCCGAGCGCGCTGGGGATCAGGAAGGCCGTGCGCAGGAACCCCTTCCAGCGGGTGGACTCCTGCACGAGCAGGGCCAGGCCGAGCCCGAGTCCGATCAGGATCACGGTCGTGATGACGGTGTAGAGCAGGGTGAAGCGGATCGAATCCCAGAAGAGGCGGTGCGTGACGGCATCCGCATAGTTCTCCGGGAAGTTGATTCCCTGGTTGCCGCTCAGCAGGGGCCAGTCCGAGGCCGACATCTGCAGCACCAGCACCAGCGGCACGATGAACAGCAGGGCGACGAAGATCGCCGTGGGGGCCGCGTACAGCCAGCCCTGCACCGGGCCGCCGAAGGCGGTGCGCCGTCTGCGGCGATGCAGCGGGAGTGTGGCCTGGGTCATCACGTTCTCTTTCGATGGGGGACTGACGAGGGGGGATGCGGGGGCGACGCGGCGCGCCGCCCCCGCATGATCACTGCGACAGGATCGCCGTGATCTCCTCGTTGTCGGCGGGCACCGAGTCGTCGCCGTTGAGCACGGCGTTGCGCACCAGGGTGAGCCACGGGCTGCCCGGGGCGTTGAACGCCTGCTGGAAGTTCAGGGCCACCGGGGTGTCGCCCTGGGCTGCGACCTCGTTGATCGTCACCAGTCGGGGATCGGCGGCCGCATACTCGTTGTCGGCCAGGTCTCCGCGGGAGACGGCGTTGCCGTCTTTCGCGAGCACCTCGACCTGGGCGTCCTCGGACATCATCCAGTTGAGGAAGTTCCAGGCCTGCGCGGCCTTCTTCGAGTCCTTCGAGATGCCGATGCCGTCGCCGCCGACGAACGTCGAGGCGCCGCCGTCGACACCGGGGATGCCGGCGACTCCCGCGTCGAACTCGAGCGAGGGGAGCAGCGTCGCGGGGAACGGCATCACGCCGACCTTGCCCTCGCTGAACGCGGCGGTCCAGGTGGGGCCGGCCTCATCGGTCGAGCTCGGGAGAACCGCACCCGCCTCTTCGAGGCCCGCCCACGTGTCGTAGACGGCCTGAGCCGAGTCGCCGTCGAGCAGGGACTCGGTGCCGTCGTCGCTCATGACCTCGTCGCCCGATGCCCAGATGGAGGGGAACCAGGTGAAGACCAGGCATCCGCCGCAGTTGAGGCCGGTCGCGGTGCCGTAGGTGTCCGGCTTGTTCAGCGACTGCACGGCCATGGCCGCTTCGGCGAACTCCTCGAGCGTGGCGGGCGCCTTCTCGGGGTCGAGGCCGGCCTCGGCGAAGAGCTCCTTGTTCCAGAAGAGCATCGAGAGGTCGAGGGCGAACGGCAGCACGTACTCGGCGCCGTCGACGGTGCCGGCCGACAGGTGCCCGGGGTTGATCTCGTCTTTGAAGTCGAGGGCGTCGATCTGCTCGGACATGTCCTGGAACAGGCCCTGCTGTGCCCAGTTCGGCACGTAGACGATGTCGGCGGCGAAGAGGTCGGGCAGGCCGCTCGACCCTGCGGCGGCGCCGACCTTCGCGACGTAGTCGTCGTTGGGCACGACTGTCAGCTCGACCTGGTTCTCGTGGCTGTCGTTGTAGGCGTCGACGAGCAGCTTGGCCTGGCGCTCGATCGGCGCGCGGGTCCACAGTGTCAGGGTCGTGCCGTCGTCGGTGCCTTCGGCGGGGATGGGCTCGTCGGAGGCGGCGTCATCGCCGGCGGGTGCGCAGGCGGCGAGTCCGCCGACGAGCAGGCCGGCCGCGATGACGGCGGCTGCTGCCCGACGTGCGGCGTGGGTGCGAATGGTGTTCATGGGCGGGGGCTCCTCTGGGCTCGTCCTCGAGCGGGTGCGGTGTGGCGCTTCGGCAGTGCAGCGCCGGGAGTGGAGATGAGGGTGGAGATCAGGTTCTTCGAAAGTTACGAAAACCCTTTCGAAAAGGTATAGCGTGGTTTCGGAGGGCGCGTCAACCCTCGTTCCGATAACCTTTCAGCACGAAGGAGTGGGATGACGGATACGACTGGAGCACGAGCTGCGACCCTCAGTGACGTCGCCGCGCGCGCCGGAGTCTCGATCTCGACCGCATCCAAGGCGCTGAACGATCGGGGCGACGTATCGGTCGCCACCCGCGCCAAGGTGCGCGCGATCGCCGAGGAGCTGTCCTTCACCCCCAATGCCATGGCGCGAGGACTCCTCGCCGGGCGCACCGGCACGGTCGGCCTTCTCACCAGCGACCTCGAGGGCCGCTTCATGCTGCCGATCCTCATGGGCGCGGAGGATGCGTTCGGCGCAGGTCGCATCAACGTCTTCCTGTGCGATGCGCGAGGTGACGCGATCCGTGAGCAGCACCACCTGAAGGAGCTGCTGAGCCGCAGGGTCGACGGCATCATCGTCGTCGGCCGTCAGACGGATCCGCGCCCCTCGCTCGGGCAGGAGATCCCCGTGCCCGTGGTCTACGCGTACGCCCCCTCGGATGACCCGCGCGACCTCTCATTGACCCCCGACAACTACGCGGGCGGGCGTCTCGCGATCGAGCACCTGTTGGCCTGCGGACGTCGGCGCATCGCGCACATCTCGGGCGACCCGACCTATGCCGCAGCCCAAGACCGCCTCGCCGGCGCCAGAGCAGCACTCGGCGAGGCGGGTCTCGAACTCGTGGGCGAGCCGATGTTCTCGGAGTGGACCGAGCACTGGGGTCGGGATGCCGCGGCGATGCTGCTGCAGCGGCATCCGGACATCGACGCCGTGTTCTGCGGATCCGACCAGATCGCTCGCGGTGTGCTCGACTCGGCCCGCGATCTCGGCCGCACCGTGCCGGACGACCTCGCGGTGATCGGCTACGACAACTGGGAAGTGCTCGCGACCAACGCCCGGCCCGAGCTCACCAGCATCGACGCGAACCTGCAGCAGCTCGGTCGTCAGGCGGCGCTGCGGGTGTTCGATGCGATCGACGGCATCGACATCGGCGAAGGCGCGCACCACCTGCCGGTGCGGCTCGTGATCCGCGGATCGACCATCGCCCGGCGCTGAGGGGCGCTCGCGCGTGCCGGAGTCAGGCCAGGCGTGGTCGCGCCGTCTATCAGCCGATGACGAGCTTACGTTGCTCCTCCGTCAGACCATCCAACCGTCCTCCAGGAAGAACGTCGGTGAGTTTCCCCGCTGCCCGCGCTCCCAGAAAGGGCCAAATCTGTTCGCCAGGGTCGGACGGGTTCGTGACGATGAATCCTTGAGGGCTCAGGAGGGGCCATCGGGGTTTGCCTGCCGCCTCAGCGTCGCCTGGCTCGACTCGATATTCCTCGGATACCTGGAGCTCTTCGTCCGTCAACGCATCGTCGAGATACGCCACCACGTCGAGGTCGCGAGGCAACGCATCTGCGACCTCCTGAGGATCCGGTGATGGAGAGGTCACGGGAATGTAGACGATGTCTCCCGGTTGAAGCGGTGACCCGCCGTTCTCAGTGACCTCGATGACCTCGACTTCGGCGAGGAGTGCTGCGCCGACGGGGGTTCCGGTGGCGGTGGTGACCTTGTCTCCCGCGAGCCAGCGATGCACGGTACCGGTGACCACAGCCGCGGAGCGATGGCCGAGGTCTGTCGTGTTCTGGAAGACGATCGTCGAGACGGCACTGATGTCGAGAGACAGAAGCATCTCGGCGGCGTCAGATTGTGTTGCGTCCTGCGTGACAGATGCCGCTGCCGGGTCGGTTCCCGGTGCCGTGGCACACGAGGTCAGCAGCAGCGCCAGTGCCGGCACCAGTATCAGGCTTACATGCGATCGTCGACTGCGTTGTGCGTTCATGATCGGTCCTGTCTTCATCAATGCGCAACGTTGATGTGATCAACGTGGTGCTGTGGATAGTAAAAGACTTGCGTCGATAGAGTGGAATCCATGCATCCTCCGACGCCGGTCTCGTGATAAAGACCGACGGCGTGCCCAATCTCATGGCAAAGGACGTTCCGGCGTGCATTTGCCAGTTGTCCGTCGCTCCATCCCCATGTGCGTGCCTGCAGCCATGACGAACGAATATTGAATATCAGACTGGCCTGATCGCATCGCGCGACTGCCGGCATCCGCTTTGTGCAGATGTACTGACCTAATACGTTATCGGCGAGCACAACTTCACCGGTAATTCCGTTGCGGTGGCCCCCTAGGTCTGTCTGGGTTCCGCACGGATTCATATAGGTGTCGTAGAGATCAGTTTGATTGTCGAGGTTGGACATCGCTTCTCCGAATCGCTGCCCAATCGCAGGGTCCCACGGTTCGACTGTGCAGTAGTCCATATTCGCGTCGTCGGCGCGGCAGGGGACCTGTGCTGCGGGCCACTGATTGCAGCTCGCGGAATATGTGTCGGCTCGAGCTGCGGTGTTATTGAATGGCACGAGGGCGATCACCGCAATCACGGCCGCTGCGAGAGAAATGCCTATACGAACGAAACTACGTTGTTTCATGGGGTGAGACTACGAGCTGACGGCCGATATGGTGGGATTCCATTATCGGCAGCGGCTCGTCAGAAGCGACCGACTTGTTGCTTGCCCAGCATCGTGTCGAACAGGGTCAGGCGTCGTCGCGCCAGGAGTGCTGCGGGTCGAACCCGAGCACGCGGCGGGCCTTGTCGATCGACAGCAGCGTCTCGTTCGGGCCGAACTCGCGGGCGACCGGCACATCGGGGAAGACCTCGGCGAGCAGCTCGGCGTTCGGACGCGTCATCACCGTGTCGGCCGCCGCGATGATGAAGTTGTCGAACCCGGGTGCCGCCACCTCGAGCGCACGCTCCACCGCCTGCGCACCGTCGCGGGCGTCGATGTATCCCCAGAGGTTCCACTTGCGGCGCAGGGCGTCGGCGTCGAAATCGGGGAACTCGGCGTAGTCCTCGGGGTTCATCACGTTCGAGAACCGCAGTGCGGTGATCGACAGGTCGGGATGCCAGCGCACGAGCTCCCTCGCCAGCTGCTCCTCGAGGGTCTTCACGAGCGAGTAGGCCGACTCGGGGCGGGCGGGGTAGTCCTCGTCGACCGGCACGTAGGGCGGCGGCACGTCGAATGGCAGGCCCAGCACGGTCTCGCTCGAGGCGTAGACGACACGGCGGATGCCGAGGCGCACCGCCGCCCAGAAGACGTTGAACGTGGCGGGCATGTTGTTGTGGAAGGTGGCGACGTCGCTGCGGATGCCGGGCGCCGGGATGGCGCCGAGATGCACCACGGCGTCGATGCCGTCGTGCCGGTCGCCGACGGCCGTGAAAGCATCCACGACCTGGCCGTAGTCCGTGAGGTCCACCTGCACGAAGTCAGGGCCGCGGGTGCCTGAGACGTCCATGCCGATGACCTCGTGTCCGTGAGCGCGGAGCTCCCGCGCGACGACGCTGCCGAGCTTGCCCGATGATCCGGTGAGTGCGATGCGCATGTCACCAGAGTGGCACGAAGACGAGGCGCCGGGGCCGCTCGGCATACACTCGTCGGCGTGAGTGACACCAGCAGCCAGCCGCCCCGCACCATCGGCGTGCGCGACGTCGCCGTGCGCGCAGGAGTGTCTCGGCAGACGGTGTCGCGCGTGCTCAACGACCACCCCGAGGTCGCTACCGAGACCCGCGAACGGGTGCTTGCCGCGATGGCCGAGCTCGGCTACCGCATGAACAACGCGGCCAGAGCGCTGGGCACCCGCCGCTCCCGCACCCTCGGGGTGCTCGCCACCGACGCACTGCACTATGGCCCGTCGCGCAGCATCGCAGCGCTCGAGGCGTCGGCCCGCGAGGTCGGCTACTGGCTGAGTGCGGCCTTCGCGGATGCGGGGGACACGGATGCCGTGGTCGCCGCGGTCGACCACCTCGTCATGCAGGGAGTCGAGGGCATCGTCGTCGTCGCGCCTCACGCCCACACCCTCGACGCGCTCGACTCGGTGCGCATCGGCGTGCCCGTCGTCACCCTGCACGCAGCCGATCGCGGCGCGCGCGGCCTCTCGGTCGATCAGGAGGCCGGGGCACGACTCGCCGTCGCGGCACTCGCCGACGCCGGGCACACACGCATCGCGCACCTCGCCGGTCCCGCCGACTGGCTCGAGGCCGAGTCCCGCGCTGAGGGGTTCCAGGCCGAGCTCGCCGCACGAGGACTCGCCGCCGGGCCGGTCATCGAGGGCGACTGGACCGCCGGCTCGGGCTATGCAGCGGCTCGCGCCGTGCGCGACTCGGGTGTGACGGCGGTATTCGCGGCGAACGACCAGATGGCCCTCGGGCTGCTCGGCGGTCTGCAGGAAGTCGGGCTCTCGGTGCCCGCAGACATCAGTGTCGTCGGGTTCGACGACACGCCGGATGCCGCCTACTACTGGCCGAAGCTCACGACCGTGCGGCAGGACTTCTCGGAATTGGCGCGTCGTGCGGTGGCGGCGGTGCTGGCGGGCAGTGCCGGAGCCGCGGCATCCGACCTCGCGCCGGTGGCACCCGTGCTCGTGACCCGCGATTCGGTGGCGCCGCCGCGCTGAACGGCGCCAGGGTGTGTGCCGGCGCGTTGCGGCGTCAGTTCCGCATGTGCGGCGCGGTGCGGGGTCAGTTCTGCACGTGAATACGCCGAATCCGATGCGAAAGTGACCCCGCACGAGACGGGAGATGCGAAAGTGGCCCCGAACACCGCGGCGCCGAGCGGTCGCCGGTGTCTTGACGGTCCGCCGACCTCCGTGACACACTTCTGTGACCGGTCACAGTGACCACCGCCGACCCTGAGGTATCCGTGAGCAACGAAGCCCCCGTCTTCTCCCCTGAGATCGACGCGTCCATCCAGGCCGTCCGCGAGGATGTCGCCCGTCTGCACGGCGAACTGGTCCGTTACGACCTCATCGTCTGGACCGGCGGCAACGTCTCGGGCCGCGTGCCAGGAGCCGACCTGTTCGTGATCAAGCCGTCGGGCGTCAGCTACGACGACCTCACGCCCGAGAACATGATCCTGTGCGACCTCGACGGCGCCGTGATCCCCGGCACTCCGGGAAGCGACCGCTCGCCCTCGAGCGACACTGCCGCCCACGCCTACGTCTACCGCCACATGCCCGACGTCGGAGGTGTCGTGCACACGCACTCGACGTTCGCCGTCGCGTGGGCAGCCCGTGGCGAAGAGATCCCCTGCGTCATCACGGCCATGGCCGACGAGTTCGGCGGTCCGATCCCGGTCGGTCCGTTCGCGATCATCGGCGACGACTCGATCGGCCGCGGCATCGTGCAGACCCTCACCGGCCACCGCAGCCGTGCGGTCCTCATGCAGAACCACGGCCCGTTCACCATCGGAGTCGACGCGAAGGATGCCGTGAAGGCCGCCGTCATGGTCGAAGACGTGGCCCGCACCGTGCACTACGCCCGTGAGGCCGGCCCGCTGATCCCGATTCCGCAGGAGGCCATCGACAGCCTCTTCAACCGCTACCAGAACGTCTACGGACAGAACTCGGACGCCCGACGATGAGCGACACGACCCGCACGACCGCCCGCGACGACATCCTCGCCGGCCGCACGAGCCTCGGCATCGAGCTCGGCTCCACGCGCATCAAGGCCTGTCTGATCGGATCCGACGCCACCGAGGTGCTCGCGACCGGGTCGTTCTCGTGGGAGAACCGCCTCCAGGACGGCCTCTGGACCTACGCGATCGACGAAGTGTGGACAGGCCTGCAGGCGGCATACGCCGGTCTCGTCGCCGACGCGGACGAGCGCCACGGCGTGCGCCCCGAGACGTTCGGCGCGATCGGGATCTCGGCCATGATGCACGGATACCTCGCGTTCGATGCGCAGGGCGAGCTGCTCACGCCGTTCCGCACCTGGCGCAACACCAACACGGGCGCCGCGGCGGCCGAGCTGACCGACCTGCTCGGCGTGAACATCCCGCTGCGGTGGTCGATCGCCCACCTGCACCAGGCGGTGCTCGACGGCGAGGCGCACGTGCCGCAGCTCGACTTCGTCACCACCCTCGCGGGCTATGTGCACACGAGGCTGACGGGCGAGCGCGTTCTCGGCGTCGGCGACGCCTCTGGCATGTTCCCGATCGACTCGGCCACCGGAGACTACGACGAGCGGATGCTGCAGGCCTACGACGCCCTCGCCGCCGACCGTCTTCCCGCCGCAGCCAAGGACCTGCTCCCGACCGTCCTTCCCGCCGGCGCCGCCGCCGGGACGCTCACCACCGAGGGCGCGGCCCTGCTCGATCCGTCGGGCGCGCTGCCCCCCGGCATCCCGCTCTGCCCGCCCGAGGGCGACGCGGGCACCGGCATGGTCGCGACGAACTCGGTGTCGCCGCGCACCGGCAACGTCTCGGCCGGAACCAGCATCTTCGCGATGGTCGTGCTCGAGCGCCCGCTCGCCGAAGTGCACCATGAGCTCGACCTCGTGACTACACCCGCGGGCGACGCCGTCGCGATGGTGCACTGCAACAACGGCGCGAGCGAACTGGCCGCCTGGGCAGGGCTCTTCACCCGTTTCGCCGCCGCCGCGGGGCAGCCGCTGAGCGATGACGCGGTCTTCGACACCCTCTTCCGCGAGGCTCTCGACGGAGAGGCGGATGCCGGCGGCCTGCTGGCCTACAACCACCTCGCGGGCGAGCCGATCGCCGGCCTCACCGAGGGGCGCCCGCTGTTCGTGCGCACCCCCGACAGCGCCTTCACGCTGGCGAACTTCATGCGCTCGCAGCTGTACGGCGTGTTCGGCACGCTCGCGCTGGGGATGCAGGTGCTCGCCGCCGAAGGAGTCGAACTCGACCGCATGTTCGCGCACGGTGGCATGTTCCGCACCGCGGGGGTCGCGCAGCGTTTCCTGGCCGGAGCGCTCGGCGCTCCCGTCGCGGTGGGCGAGCTCGCCTCCGAGGGCGGCGCGTGGGGCATTGCGGTGCTCGCGTCGTATCTCGCGCACTCCGAGACGGCGTCGCTGGGGGAGTACCTCGAGCGCGACGTCTTCGCCTCCGCATCCCTCGCGGTCGCCGACCCCGACCCTGCCGACGTCGCCGGCTTCACCGCCTACCTCGACCGCTACCGCGCGGGCCTCGCGATCGAAGCCGCCGCGACCACCGCTCTCTGACCCCCACGCGCACTCTTCACGCCGACACCGGAACACCCAAGGACTCTCATGCCCCGCACCCAGCTCACCACTTCGCTCGACGGCTACGAGGTCTGGTTCCTCACCGGCAGTCAGCATCTCTACGGCCCCGAGACGCTCGCGCAGGTCGCCGAGCAGTCGCAGGAGATCGCCCGCATCCTCGACGAGGCCGGCGAGGTGCCCGTGACCATCGTCTGGAAGCCGGTGCTGACGGATGCCGCAGCCATCAAGCGCACGGCCCTCGAGGCGAACGCCGACGACCGGGTCATCGGCCTGATCGCATGGATGCACACCTTCAGCCCCGCGAAGATGTGGATCGCCGGTCTCGACGCACTGCAGAAGCCGCTCGCGCACCTGCACACGCAGGCGAACGTCGAGCTGCCGTGGGCCGACATCGACTTCGACTTCATGAACCTGAACCAGGCGGCGCACGGCGACCGCGAGTTCGGCTACATCCAGACGCGTCTCGGCGTGCCGCGCAAGACCGTCGTCGGTCATGCGAGCGACCCGCGGGTGAGCCAGGAGATCGCGACGTGGCAGCGTGCGGCCGCCGGCCTCGCGGCCTCCCGTTCGCTCAAGCTCGCCCGCTTCGGCGACAACATGCGCTTCGTCGCGGTCACCGAGGGCGACAAGACCGAGGCCGAGCTGCGCTTCGGCGTGCAGGTCAACACGTGGGGCGTGAACGACTTGGCGGATGCCGTCGCCGCGGCATCCGACTCCGAGATCGACGCCCTCGTGGCCGAGTACGAAGAGCTGTACGAGGTCGTGCCGGAGCTTCGTCGCGGTGGCGACCGCCACCAGTCGCTGCGCGACGGGGCCGCGATCGAGATCGGTCTGCGGACGTTCCTCGAAGAGGGCGGCTTCGGCGCCTTCACGACCTCGTTCGAAGACCTCGGTGCCCTGAAGCAGCTGCCGGGCCTCGCGGTGCAGCGTCTGATGGCCGAGGGCTACGGCTTCGGCGCCGAGGGCGACTGGAAGACCGCGATCCTCGTGCGCGTCGCCAACGTCATGGGCGCGGGCCTGCCCGGCGGGGCGAGCCTCATGGAGGATTACACCTACGACATGACGCCCGGCGACGAGCTGATCCTCGGGGCGCACATGCTCGAGGTCTCGCCCTCGCTCACGACGGCGAAGCCGACCCTCGAGATCCACCCGCTCGGCATCGGCGGCAAGGAAGACCCGGTGCGCCTGGTCTTCACCGCCGACCCCGGCCCCGCGATCGTCGTCGCCCTCAGCGACATGCGCGACCGCTTCCGCCTCACCGCGAACGTCGTCGAGAACGTGCCCCCGCGCCAGTCGCTGCCGAAGCTGCCGGTCGGCCGCGCCGTGTGGAAGCCGCAGCCCGACTTCACCACCTCGGCCGCCGCCTGGCTGACCGCGGGTGCTGCGCACCACACGGTGATGTCGACCGCCGTCGGGCTCGAGGCCTTCCGCGATTTCGCCGAGATGGCCGAGGTCGAGCTGCTCGTCATCGACGATGCGACCACCCTGCCCGAGTTCCAGAAGCAGGTCCGCTGGAACCAGGCCTACTACCGTCTCGCGCAGGGGCTGTGATGACGGGAGCGGGCCGGCCGCGCTCGGGGCGTCAGCTGCGCATCACCGGGCACGGATACGACGCCGTGATCGCGAGCGTCGGCGCCTCGCTGCGCCTGCTCGCATTCGAAGGACGCGACCTGGTCGTGCCCTTCGACGCCGACGAGGTGCGGCCCGGATACCGCGGCACCACTCTCGCACCGTGGCCCAATCGCATCGTCGACGGTCGCTACGCGTTCGGCGGCGTCGAGCATCAGCTGGCCCTCACCGAGCCGGCCCGCGGACAGGCGCTGCACGGGCTGCTCGCCTGGGCGGAGTTCGAAGACCGACTGGTGCTCGACGACCGCGTCGTGCTCGCGGCCGTGATCGAGCCGCAGACCGGCTATCCGTTCCGCGTCGAGGTGGAGACCGAGTACCGCATCGACGGCGACGGCCTTCAGCAGACCGTCACCGCGCGCAACCTCGGGACGGATGCCGCGCCCTGGGGCACAGGGCCGCACCCGTATCTCGTCGCCGGACCCGATGGCCGGGTCGATGACTGGACGCTGACCGTGCCGGCATCCGAGGTGCTGACCGTCACCGACGACCGGCTGAGCCCGGTGGCGCTCGAGGGAGTGTCCGCGCATCCGCAGTGGGACTTCCGCGTTGCGCGCCCGATCGCCGACGTCTTCATCGACCACGCGTTCTCCGGCCTCGCCCGCGAGGGCGGAGTCGCCGAGGTGCGGGTGGTGACGGATGCCGGAAGCGGCGTCGTCATGACCTTCGACGAGCGCTGCCCGTGGGTGCAGGTGCACACGGCCGACAACCCCGGCATCGACGCGATCCATCGCATCGGCCTCGCGGTCGAGCCGATGACCTGTCCGCCGGACGCGTTCAACTCGGGGACCGACCTGGTCGTGCTCGAACCCGGCGCGACGCACGCGGCGTCCTGGCGGATCGCCGCCGTCTGACGCGTGGCGGCCGGCCCGAGTCGCTCGCGGCACGGTGGTGGCGCCGATGCGGGGCCAGTTCGGCATCCGGGACCCGGTGCGGGGCCAGTTCGGCATCCGGGACTCGGTGCGGGGCCAGTTCGGCATCCGGGACTCGGTGCGGGGCCAGTTCGGCATCCGGGACTGGGTGCGGGGCCAGTTCGGCATCCGAATGGGGCGTTTCCGGTGCGCAACTGGCCCCGCACGCGTGATGCCGTGCGAGAGCGGGCGATGCTGCCGGGTGCGGGGCCAGTTCGGCATCCGGGACTCGGTGCGGGGCCAGTTCGGCATCCGGGACTCGGTGCGGGGCCAGTTCGGCATCCGAACCGGGCGTTTCCGGTGCGCAACTGGCCCCGCACGCAGGGTGCGGGTGCGGGTGCGGGTGCGGGTGCGGGTGCGGGTGCGGGATGTCGCGCCTGCGGACCGCGCCTCTCCGATCAGGCGAGTGCCGCGACCAGCGCCCGGGCTGCGGATGCCGACGACTGCGGGTTCTGGCCGGTGATGAGCAGTCCGTCGACGATCGTGTGATCGCTCCACGGGTCGGTCACGTCGATGTCGGCGCCGAGCTCGCGCAGAGAGGTCTCGAGCAGGAACGGCGCGCGGTCCGCGAGCCCTCCGAGGCGCTCCTCCTCGTCGGAGAATCCGGTGATGCGCCGTCCGGCGACGAGCGGCTCGCCCGCAGCATCGCGTGCGGGCAGCAGGGCCGCGAGTCCGTGGCACACTGCGGCCAGCGGACGTCCCGCCGCGACGGTCGCCGAGATGAGCGCCGCCGAATCGGCATCCACAGCGAGGTCCTGCATCGGTCCGTGCCCGCCGGGGTAGTAGACGGCCGCGTAGTCGGCGCTGCCGACATCGGCGAGCACCAGGGGAGTGCTGAGCCCCGGGATCTCCGCGAGCGCCGCGGCATCCCCGTCGCCGAGGCTCGACGCATCGGCGACCGGCTCGACACCGCCGGGTGTCGCGAACACCACGTCGTGCCCCGCGGCGGTGAGCAGGCGGTAGGGGGCGAGCAGCTCTTCGGCCCAGTAGCCGGTGGGGTGCTCGGTGCCGTCGGACAGGGTCCAGGTGCGGGCGCCGGAGACGACGAAGAGGACGGATGACATGGATGCTCCCAAGGTTCGGACGACGGATGCCGTGCGGATGCGATATCCAGGACAACGGCCCGCCGTGACGAACGATTCCGATAGATTGCCGATATGAGCAATCGGAATGCCGATGGATTGCCCGATCTGGGGCTCTGGCGCACTTTCCTCATCGCGCACCGATCGGGGTCGGTGTCGGCGGCAGCGCGCAGGCTCGGACTCGCGCAGTCGTCGGTCACGACGCAGTTGCAGGCGCTGGAGGCGAGCGTCGGCGAGCCGCTGTTCGTCCGTCATGCCCGCGGCATCCGTCCGACGCCCCGAGCCGACGAGCTCGCCGCGCGGCTCTCGGGCCCGCTCGACGCGTTGGCGGATGCTCTCGGCACCCACCCGGCCCTCGAACCGCCGCTCATCCGCCTCGGCGGGGCGGGGGAGTTCCTGGCCGCCGTCGCAGCCCCGGCTCTCGCGAGTGCTGTGGCCGGCGGACTGCGGCTTGCGGTGACCACGGGCCTGGCCGACGATCTGCTCGATCAGCTGAGGGTCGGAAGCCTCGACCTGGTGATCTCCGCCGTGCGTCCTCGCGGGCGGGCGCTGCCGAGCATGCCGCTGTTCGACGAGGAATTCGTGCTCGTGGCCTCGCCGTCGCTGAGCATCGACCCGTCTCCGGCCCTCTCACCGGACGCGATCGCGCACGTACCTCTGCTGGCATACGACCGAGACGTCCCGATCGTCCGCCGGTACTGGCGCCACGTGTTCGGCATCCGTCTCGACCGGGAACCGGCTCTCGTCTTCCCCGACCTGCGCGCGCTCGCCGCCGCTGCGGTTGCGGGGGCGGGCGTCACCGCCCTGCCGACCTACCTGATCGCCGACGAACTCGCCGATGGCAGACTCGTCGACCTGCGACCCACCGAGGATCCGCCGATCAACACGCTGTATCTCGTGCGGCGACCGGGTCCGCTGTCCGACGGGGGCGCGGCCGTGGAGAAGGCGCTGCGCGCCGCCGTCGCCGACCTCTGACGCTAATCGCGGCGGCGGTGCGGGGTCAGGTGCGCATCTGGAGTCCGGTGCAGGGTCAGTTTCGCATCCACCATTCGGTACGGGGTCAGTTTCGCATCGGACATCCTGTGCGGGGTCAGTTTCGCATCGGAAACGCCCGATTCGGATGCGGTAGTGGCCCCGCACAGATGCACTGCCCGGCCTCACAGATGTGCAGCCGCTCGCGCGGCGAACGCATACGACGGACGGATGCCGCACCTCACGGACGCACGCGTCTCGCGGACGCACGCGTCTCGCGGACGCGCGCACCTCACGGACGCACGCCCCTCATGCACGCCACTCACGGACGGACCGCACACGGCAGGTGCGGCAGACCCGATGCGGCAGTGGCGACCGAACCTCAGCGGTTGAGCCAGTGGCGCAGCGTGCGCGTGACCCAGGGCAGCACCCAGTAGGTCATGATCGGCGTGAGCACGACGGTCGTCGCGAGCACGCGCAGCCAGATCGGCAGCTCGTTCCAGCCGGGCACGGGGCTCAGCGCATAGGTGAAGGCGAGGTTCAGCGGGAAGAACCCGAGCCAGATCGACACGGCCTGCTTCCACCGCGGCGGAGTGCTGACCATCGCGACGGTGGTCGTCGAGCCGTCAGCGCGGGGGAGGGTGATGGTGTCGGTGGTCGGCTCGTCGAACCAGCCCTCGATGCCCGTGCGGCGGCGCACGCGCTCACTGCGCACGAACTGCTCGCCGGTCGACTTCCACCACTCGCGCTCGCCCGACTGCTCCCACGCCACAAGCGACTTCTCGTCGGAGAAGCGGTACAGCATGTGCCAGACATGCGAGTCCTCGCCGTCGCGCACCCAGCCGGATCCGAGGAACCCCGGGTATCGGTGCGCCAGATTCACGCCGGTCTGCACCCAGGCGGTGGCGGCGGCGACATGCTCGGGGTCGACCTCGCGGCGGATGGAGACAGTGATGGGTTCGCTGGACATGGTGGGGTCCTCGGAGAGAGCGGATCGCCCGGGTCACGGGCGCCTCGACGGTGGGGGATGCGCCGGGGTGCGGGCGCGTGTTCGATTGTATTTCGGATGCCGGGTGTCGCCGGTCGTTTTTCGCCGCGCGCGAAGACGGCATCGAGGTGCATGGCCGATGCCGATGCCGGATGCCGATGCCGGGTGCCGGGTGCCGGGTGCCGGGTGCCGGATACCGATGCCGGGTGCCGGGTGCTTCAGAAGGCCGAATGCGCCTGCGACGGCCGGATGCCGGGAATCCGGCCGTCGCGGGCGCGCATGGCCGAGGCTGGTGCAGGGCAGCGACGCGGCATCCGTCCCCGCACTCCGCGACAGGGTGAGAATAGGAGGCATGAGCACGCGCAGCGAAGCCGTCCTGATCGATGTCGTCCGCACTCCCGTCGGACGCGGCAAGCCGGGCGGCGCGCTCTCGGGCGTGCATCCTGTCGACCTCGCGGCGGGTGCTCTCGCCGCGATACTCGAGCGCAGCGGGCTCGAGTCGAGGCAGATCGACGACGTGCTGCTCGGTTGCGTGAGTCAGGTGGGGGACCAGTCGTCGAACATCGCGCGGCAGGCTGTGCTCGCCGCGGGTTTCGACGAGTCGATCCCCGCGACGACGATCGACCGCCAATGCGGGTCCAGCCAACAGGCCGTGCATTTCGCCGCGCAGGGGATCATGGCCGGCGCGTATGACGCGGTCATCGTCGGCGGCGTCGAGTCGATGAGTCGGGTGCCGCTCGGATCGTCTGCGGCCGGCGGGTCGCCGATGTCGCCTCGCCTGCGTGAGCGCTACCCCGAGGGACTCGTGAACCAGGGCGTCTCGGCCGAGCTGATCGCCCAGCGCTGGGGCATCGATCGCGCAGCGCTGGATGCGTACGCTGCCGAGTCGCACCGCCGCGCGGCCGCCGCGTGGCACGAGGGATTCTTCGACCGCACCGTCATTCCGGTCGCCGAGGCTCCGGATGCCGCGGGCGACGAGACCGTGCGCGCCGGCACGACGGCCGAGCGGCTCGGGGGACTCAGCCCCGCGTTCCGCACCGACGCTCTTGCCGCCCGATTCCCGGACGTCGACTGGCGGATCACTCCCGGCAACTCCTCGCCGCTGACCGACGGAGCATCCGCTGCGCTCGTGATGAGCGCCGAGCGTGCCGAACAGCTGGGACTCACGCCACGGGCGAGGTTCCACGCGTTCACGGTGGTCGGCGACGATCCGCTCATGATGCTGACCGGCCCGATTCCCGCGACGCGGCGCATTCTCGAACGCACCGGACTGACGATCGATGACCTCGACGCCTACGAGGTCAATGAGGCCTTCGCGTCGGTGCCACTGGCCTGGGCCGCGGAACTCGGGGCGGATGCCGCCAAGCTCAACCCGCGCGGAGGTGCGATCGCCCTCGGGCACGCACTGGGCTCGTCGGGCACCCGCCTGCTCGGCACCCTGATCGACCACCTCGACGCGGTCGGCGGCCGCTTCGGACTGCAGACCATGTGCGAGGGCGGTGGCATGGCGAACGCCACGATCATCGAACGGCTGTAGGCCGGCATCCGGCATCCGGCATCCGGCATCCGGCATCCGGCATCCGTCACCCGGCATCCGCTGTGCCCCTGCCGGGTCGATGTTCGCCGGACAAGACAGAGAAGACCCCCGCCGACCCGATTCGGCGGGGGTCTCTTCGGGAGCAGACGCTCACCGTATGCGCGGATGACGTGACTACCCGATCCGGTCTGAGTCTGTGTCCGCGCATCTGCAGTTGTAGTCGGCGAAGGTGTCCGGGCGGTGAACGCGGCGAGAAATCCTCCTCACCCGGGATTCGCGATCCTGGAAGCGTTTGCGACTTAAGGCCAGCAGTAGCATTCACACCCCTGACTTTTCGCCAGAACGCAACTGCAAGCGCTTGCAGTCATAGAGCCCGCCCTGCTAACTTCACTCGCAAGCCTCCGGACACGTCGTCGTGTCCGCCGCCATCAGGGAGCATCATTTGTTCAAGTCGGCTCGGTCGAACACGACCGCTTCACGTCCGCTCGCTCTACTCGCCGCCACCGCGCTCGTCGTCTCGGGCTTCGGCGCGGCCGGCACTCTCGGCGGCTCATCCGCCGCGGCGGCCGATCGCACCGTGGCTCTCGTGGGCTCGCTGCAGTCCGAGCTCGGCTGCGCGGCGGACTGGGCGCCCGACTGCACCGAGACCGAGCTCGAGCCCACGGGCGCCGAGGGCATCTACTCCGCCGAGTTCGAGGTCCCTGCGGGCACGTGGCAGTACAAGGTCGCGGTGAACGACGGCTGGGACGAGGCGTACGGGCTCGACGGCGGGGCCGACGACATCCCTCTGACGGTGGCCGGCCCGACAACCCTCCGCTTCACGTTCGACGACACGCTCAAGCGCGTCGGGCTCGAGTCCACCGACCTGCGCGGCGGCTACACCTCCGACGATGAGGCGCTCATCGCGAGCCCGGCGCGACAGGCGGGTGCCGGCGAGCAGTTCTACTTCGTGATGACCGACCGCTTCGCGAACGCCGACACGGCCAACGACACCGGCGGTCGCGAGGGCGACCGGCTCACCACCGGTTTCGACCCCACGGACAAGGGCTTCTATCAGGGCGGCGACATCGCCGGAATCCGCGAGAACCTCGACTACATCGAGGGGCTCGGCACATCGGCGATCTGGCTGACGCCGAGCTTCGCCAACAAGCCGGTGCAGGGTGAGGGCGCCAACGCCTCTGCCGGCTATCACGGCTACTGGATCACCGACTTCACCCGCATCGACCCGCACCTCGGCACCAATGAGGAGCTGCAGGCGCTGATCGCCGACGCGCACGCCCGCGACATCAAGGTGTACTTCGACATCATCACCAACCACACCGCCGACGTCATCGACTACGCCGAGGGGCAGTACTCCTACATCGACCAGGCGACGAGTCCCTACACGGATGCCGCGGGTACGGCGTTCGACCCGGCCGACCACGCGGGCACCGACGGGTTCCCCGAACTCGACCCGGCGACGAGCTTCCCCTACACGCCGGTGATCGACGACAGCGAGGCCGACGTCAAGGTGCCGGCCTGGCTGAACGACCCGTCGCTCTATCACAACCGCGGAGACTCGACCTGGTCGGGGGAGTCGGTCACATACGGCGACTTCAGCGGACTCGACGACCTGATGACCGAGCACCCGACGGTGGTCAACGGCTTCGTCGAGGTCTACGACAAGTGGATCGACCTCGGCATCGACGGCTTCCGCATCGACACCGTCAAGCATGTGAACTTCGAGTTCTGGGAGAAATGGACCGCCGACGTCCTCGACTACGCGCACGAGAAGGGCAACGACGACTTCTTCATGTTCGGCGAGGTCTACGACGCCGACCCCGTGAAGCTCGCACCGTACGTGCGAGACACCGACATGAACTCGATCCTCGACTTCACGTTCCAGTCCTCCGCCGTCAGCTACGCGTCGGGCAATTCGGCCAAGGGCCTGCAGTCCCTGTTCGCGGGCGACGATCGCTACACGACACCCGACTCGTCGGCGACGGCACTGCCCACGTTCCTCGGCAACCACGACATGGGCAGGGTCGGATCCTTCCTCCAGACGACGGATGCTCCGCTCGAGCGCGACGAGCTGGCGCACGAGCTCATGTTCCTCACCCGGGGTCAGCCGGTCGTCTACTACGGCGACGAGCAGGGCTTCACCGGCCCCGGCGGCGACAAGGACGCCCGGCAGTCGCTCTTCGCCACCCAGGTCGCCGACTACGCGAATCAGAACCTCATCACCGGCGAGCAGGCCGGCTCGGTCGACCGCTATGCGACGGATGCCGCGCTCTACGAGCACATCGCCGCGCTGTCAGAGCTCCGGGAGTCGAACCCGGCGCTCAGCGAGGGCGCGCAGATCGAGCGGTACGCGGCGTCCGGTGCTGGTGTGTACGCGTTCTCCCGCGTGGATGCCGACGACAAGGTCGAATACCTGGTGGCCGTGAACAACGCCGCCACCGCGCAGACGGTCGACCTCACCACGCTGACCGCCGACGCCTCGTACGAGGTGCTCTACGGTGACGCGGCGTCCCTCGCCACGGATGCCGGTGCGGCCGCCTCGATCACGGTGCCGGCTCTGTCGGCGGTGGTCTGGAAAGCCGACTCGACCGTCACGGCGCCGTCCGAGGCGGCATCCGTCGAGGTCGTCGTGCCCGCCGCCGGAGCCGGTGTCACCGGACAGTCCGCCGTGCAGGCCGACATCGCCGATCAGTGGGCGCAGACGAGCTTCGCCTGGCGCGTCGTCGGCTCCGAGCAGTGGCAGGCGCTCGGCACCGCGGAGGACACCGACCCCCGCGTCTTCCACGACATCCGCGATCTCGCGAACGGCACGCTCGTCGAATACCGGGCCGTGACGACGGATGCCGCGGGCAACCACGCCGCAGCCTCGACGTACGCGTCGGTCGGCAACGCCGTGACGCTGACGGCCGGCGAGGAGCCCGAGTCTCCGATCGACATGGTGACCGTGCCCGGCAGTCTCAACTCCGAGATGGGCTGTGCGGGCGACTGGGACCCTGCCTGCGAGAAGGCGAAGCTGACCCTGCGCGCCGACGGCGTATGGGAGGGGACCTTCGATCTGCCGGCCGGCGACTACGAGTACAAGGCGGCGATCAACGGCAGCTGGGCCGTCAACTACGGAGCGAACGGTGTGTCGGACGGCTCGAACGTCACGCTCACCCACGCGGGCGGGCCGATCACCTTCTACTTCGACCCGCGCACGAACATCGTGCAGTCCTCGGCCGACGGACCCATCGTGACGCTGCCGGGCTCTCTGCAGGACGAGCTCGGCTGCGCGGCGGACTGGTCTCCCGACTGCCTCGGCACCCTCATGGCCGACGGCGACCGCGATGGCGTCTACGAGTTCTCGACCGCCGACCTCCCCACCGGAGCCTACGAGCTCAAGGTGGCGCACGGCCTGAGCTGGGCTGAGAACTACGGCGCCGACGGAGTGCCGGGCGGCGCGAACATCTCGTTCAGCGCGGCCGAGGGCAGCGTGACGTCGTTCCGCTACACGCTGGCGACGCACGTTCTCGAGGTCGTGAGCGCGGACCCGCAGCTCCCCGGCGCCGGAGAGCAGCGCGCACAGTGGGTCGACGCCGAGACGATCGCCTGGCCGGCGACTCTCGGGTCTGTCGACAAGGCCGCCTATCAGCTGTACTCCTCGGCGGACGCCTCGCTCGCGGTGGCAGACGGCGACATCGCGGGTGGCGAGTCGATCGCGCTCGAGGTGATCGAGGGCGGCCTGACGGACGAGCAGCTCGCCCGGTTCCCCGCGCTCGACGGATACCTCGCCCTGCGGGTGACGGATGCCGATGCGGCGGCACTGCTGCGAGCGCAGCTCGCGGTCGTCCAACGTGACGAGACGGGTGCGCCCTCCGCATTCACCGGCGTGCAGATCGCCGGGGTTCTCGACGATCTCTATGCCGCAGCCCTCGACGACGTCGACCTGGGCGTGACGTTCTCGGGCAAGAAGCCGACGTTCCGGCTGTGGGCGCCGACGGCGCAGAGCGCGACCCTTCTCACCTGGGACGAGGGCGCCGAGGGCGACCCCGCTCGGCACGAGGCCGCGTGGGATGCGGCGTCCGGCGTCTGGTCGGTCGCGGGCGCCAAGGATCTCAAGGGCGACGAGTTCCTGTGGGAGGTCGTGGTCTATGCGCCGACGACCGGTGCGATCGAGACGAACCGGGTCACCGATCCCTACTCGACGGCGCTCACTCTGATCTCGCGGCGTTCGGTCGCCATCGACCTCGACGACAAGGCCTGGCAGCCGAAGCAGTGGCAGAAGGTCGAAGCGCCGGTCGTCGAGCGCGCGGTCGACCGGGCGATCTACGAGCTGCACATCCGCGACTTCTCGATCAGCGACGAGACGGTTCCGGCCGACGAGCGCGGCACGTACCTGGCGTTCACCCGCGACAGCGCGGGCACCGATCAGCTGAGGCAGCTCGCGGATGCCGGAATCAACACCGTGCACCTGCTGCCCTCCTTCGACATCGCCTCGATCGAGGAGGACCGCGCAGCGCAGGCGGTGCCCGACTGCGACCTCGCCTCGTTCGGCCCGGCCGACGCGGCACAGCAGGCGTGCATCCAGGCGGTCGCGGATGCCGACGGCTTCAACTGGGGCTACGATCCGTACCACTACTCGACGCCCGAGGGCTCGTACGCGGTCGACGCCGACGGCGGCGCCAGGGTCAGCGAGTTCCGGTCGATGGTCGGCGCTCTCCATGACATGGACCTGCAGGTCGTGCTCGATGAGGTGTTCAACCACACGGCGGCATCCGGTCAGGCCGAGAAGTCGGTGCTCGACCAGGTCGTGCCCGGCTACTACCACCGGCTGAACGCGGCCGGCGGCATCGAGACCTCGACGTGCTGCCAGAACGTCGCGACCGAGCACCTCGCCGCGCAGAAGCTCATGGTCGACTCGATCGTGACCTGGGCGCGCGACTACAAGGTCGACGGCTTCCGCTTCGACCTCATGGGTCACCACTCGACGACGAACATGCAGGCGATCCGCGACGCGCTCGACGCCCTGACCCTCGCGAAGGACGGCGTCGACGGTTCGGCGATCCATCTGTACGGCGAGGGCTGGAACTTCGGCGAGGTGGCGGACGATGCGCTGTTCGAGCAGGCCACCCAGGGGCAGCTGGGAGGCACCGGCATCGGCACGTTCAACGACCGCCTGCGCGACGCCGTGCACGGCGGCAGCCCGGTCGACTCGTCGTCGACGTTCCGTCAGGGCTTCGGCACCGGTCTCGGCACCGACCCGAACGGCGATCCGATCAACGGCACGGTCGAGCAGGCGCTCGCCGACCTCGGCCACGAGACCGATCTCGTCAAGCTCGGGCTGGCGGGCAATCTGCGCGACTTCGAGTTCACGACGAGCGACGGCTCGGTGACGGCGGGAGAGGCGATCGACTATCGCGGCTCCGCGGCGGGCTATGCCGATCAGCCGGACGAGACGATCAACTACGTCGATGCGCACGACAACGAGACGCTCTACGACCTCTCGGTGCTCAAGCTCCCGGTCGACACGACGATGGCCGACCGCGTGCGGATGAACACGCTGGAGCTCGCGACCGTGACGCTCTCGCAGTCGCCGTCGTTCTGGCACGCAGGCACCGAGCTGCTGCGGTCGAAGTCCCTCGATCGCAACAGCTACAACTCCGGTGACTGGTTCAACCGCATCGACTGGACGGGTCAGGAGTCGACGTTCGGCTCGGGGCTGCCGACCGCGGCCGACAACGAGGAGAAGTGGCCGATCATGGCGCCGCTGCTCGCCGATCCTGCGCTGAAGCCGGCCGCGGCCGACATGGCGGCCGCAGAGGCATCCGCTCTCGATCTGCTGCGCATCCGCGACGAGGTCGATCTGCTGCGGCTCGGCTCGGCCGAGCTGATCCAGCAGAAGGTCACGTTCCCGAACGGCGGGGCGGGGGCGGCTCCGGGCGTGATCCTGATGCAGATCGACGACCTGACGGGTCCCGACGCCGACGCCGATCTCGACGGGGCGCTCGTCGCGTTCAACTCCTCTCCTGCGCCGGTCACGCAGACCGTCGCGGGGCTGGCCGGGCGTTCGTTCGCGCTGACCCCGGCTCAGGCGAACGGAGCGGATGCCGTGGTCAAGACCACGACCTGGGACGCCGCGACCGGCACCGTGACGATCCCCGCCCGGTCGGTCGCCGTGCTGGTCGACGACCAGGTGCAGCCGATCGATACGCGGGTGCGCGCCTCCTCCGACCTGCTGGTGAAGTCGGGCAAGAGCGCCACCGTGAAGGTCACCGTGGCGGCCGACGACGGCAGCGCGCCGGTGGGCACGGTGACGGTGCACGACCGCGGCAAGGTCGTCGCCACGGTCGAGCTGGCTCCCTCCGACAAGGGCAGGGTCACCGTCTCGGTGCCGAAGCCGAGCCGTGGCGTGCACCTGCTCACGGTCCGCTTCGACGGCACGGAGCCGTGGCAGGACTCCCGCAGCACGCGCAGCCTCCCGGTGATCGTCTACTGAGGTCGAGGCGAGGGGTGCGGCCGCGCGCCGCACCTCTCGACTCGCGCGACCGCGGCCGTCCTCGCGTGATCAGTCCCGCGCGTCGACCCCGCTCGTGTCGATGAACGCCCAGCCGTATGCACCGAGCTCGCGGCGCGCCGCGGTCGACCCCGTGAGCACATCGCGGCCGGGCACATCGACCGCGAACGGCTCCGCACTGTGGTTGATGGCGGTGAGGATGCCGCCTCGGCGTGCGATCTCGACGTGCTCGGGAAGGCCCTCGATCTCGGCGGTCACTCCCGCCTCGGCGGCGAGCCAGCGCAGCACGGCTGCCATGCCGGCGTCGTCCGGGATCGTCGCGAGGTAGTAGCCGTTGCCGTCCCCGAAGGCCTTGCGGGTGAACGCCGCTCGCCCGGCGGTGCGACCCTCGGTGAAGCGACCCAGCACCTCGGCATCCTGCACGAGGAGCTCTTCCGCGAAGTACTGGCCGACGATCGTCCCCGCGGGGCCGTCCACTGGCGCCTCCGACTGGCCCGGCCCGTCGGGCACGGCGTGGCTCGCGACCTCTCCGGCCGAGTCGGCCGATCGCACCGACTCGGGCGGCACCAGCGCCCCGAAGTCCTCTAGCGCGACGCCGAGCGCGTCCCGCAGCGAGACGATGAAGCCGCCCTCGCGGAACGCGTCGTCCTGGTCGACGACATCGCTGAACGCCGAGACGAACAGGTTGCCGCCCTGCGCGACATACGCCGTGAGATTCGCGGCGCCCTCATCGCTCAGCAGATACTGCTGAGGCGCGACCACGAGTGAATAGCCGCGGAGATCGCTCGTCGTGTTCACGATGTCGACCGCGAGGTTCTGCCGATGCAGCGCCGCATGCCAGCGGTGCGAGAGCGTCAGGTAGTCGAGCACGATCGGGTGGTCGCGCCCGTCGATCGCCCACCAGTTCTCCCAGTCGAAGACGAGAGCGATCTTCGCCCCCGACGAGACGTCCGGCATCTCGGGGAGCTGCGCGAGCTGTCCGCCCAGCTCGACGACCTCCCGCCGGGTGCGGGTGTCGAGCCCGGCCTGCGGCACCATCGCCGAGTGGAACTTCTCGCTGCCGCGGCGCGACTGCCGCCACTGGAAGAACATGATCCCGTCGGCGCCTCGGCCCACCGCCTGCGCGCTGATCGCCGCCATCTGACCGGGTGCTTTCGGGGCGTTGGTGGGACGCCAGTTCAGGGCATTGGTGGACTGCTCCGTGAGGATCCAGGGCACCCCGGGCTTGAGGCCGCGCATCAGCTCGCGTGCGAACGCGGCCCCGCGGAACGACTCGGGGTCGTTGGGATCGGGGTAGTTGTCGTCGCTGATCACGTCGACCTCGGCCGCCCACTTCCAGTAGTCGGCCGGCGGGAACGCGCCCATGAAGTTGGTCGTGATCGGCTGGGTCGCTCCCGCGGCGCGGATGATGTCGCGCTCCATCACGTACAGCTCGAGCAGGGTGTCGGAGGTGAACCGCTTGAAGTCCAGCACGCTGGTCGGGTTGATGCTGTACGGCGCCTTGCGCGGCGGCACGATCTGATCGAAGGCGGTGTAGCGCTGCGACCAGAAGTCCGTGCCCCAGGCGTGGTTGAGGGCGTCGATCGTCGCGTACCTGCGCTGCAACCATGCGCGGAACGCGTCGCGCGCGGCGTCGGAGTAGTCGTAGTGCAGATGGCATCCGTACTCGTTGTTGACGTGCCACAGCACGACGGCAGGATGCTGCGCGTAGCGCTCCGCGAGAGCGGTGACGAGTTCGGCCGCGAGGCGACGGTAGACGGGAGAGGAGGGCGCGAAGGCCTGGCGGCTGCCGGGCCAGAACGTCGAGCCGTCGGCATCCTGCGGCAGCATCTCGGGGTAGGCGGTCGAGGCCCACGGCGGCGGGGATGCGGTGGCGGTGGCGAGGTCGACCTGGATGCCGCCCTCGTGCAGCAGCCCGATGATCTCGTCGAGCCACTCCCAGTCGAACTCGCCCTCGGCCGGCTGGATGCGCGACCACGAGAAGATCCCCAGGCTCACGAGCGTCACGCCGGCCTCGCGCATCAGCCGGACGTCGTCCGGCCACACCTCTCGCGGCCACTGCTCGGGGTTGTAGTCGGCGCCGTAGTGCATGAGTCTCCTGGGTCGGGTGTTCGGCCTGCTCTCTCGACCCTAGCGGGGAAGCGCTTTCCAGCACAGTCGTTCGGCGTGCTTCCGCAACTGCAAGGACTCCCTAGTAAATATGCGGATGCCGAAGTACCATCGTCATAGTGCCAACGACGGCGCGAAGGGACATCGCACAATGACTCGTACCATTCCCCACTTCGTAGGCGGAAAGCACCTCACCCCCGAGGGAGGGCGCTTCGCCGACGTGTTCGATCCGAGCACGGGATCCGTCCAGGCGCGCGTGCCGCTGGCCTCCGCGCAGGAGGTCGCCGATGTGATCGCGAACGCCGAGGCCGCACAGGCCGAGTGGGCGGCGACCAACCCCCAGAAGCGCGCACGGGTGCTGCTGCGGTTCCTCGATCTCGTGCAGCGCGAGATGACCGAGCTCGCCGAGCTACTTGCGAGCGAGCACGGCAAGACGGTCGACGATGCGAAGGGCGACATCCAGCGGGGTCTCGAGGTCATCGAGTTCTCCGCGGGCGCGCCGCACCTGCTCAAAGGCGAGTACTCGACGGGTGCCGGCGCCGGCATCGACGTCTACTCGATGCGGCAGCCGCTCGGAGTGGTGGCGGCGATCACCCCGTTCAACTTCCCGGCGATGATCCCCCTGTGGAAGGCGGGCCCCGCCCTCGCCGCCGGCAACGCCGTGGTGCTCAAGCCCAGCGAGCGTGACCCCTCGGTGCCGGTGCGCATCGCCGAGCTGTTCCTCGAGGCGGGGCTGCCCGCCGGAGTCCTCAACGTCGTGCACGGTGACAAAGAGGCCGTCGACGCGCTGCTCACCGACGACCGCATCCGCGCCGTCGGCTTCGTGGGCTCGACATCGATCGCCGAGTACATCTATTCGACGGCGGCCGCGCACGGCAAGCGCGCGCAGTGCTTCGGCGGCGCCAAGAACCACATGATCGTCATGCCCGACGCCGACCTCGACCAGGCCGTCGACGCGCTGATCGGCTCGGGATACGGATCGGCGGGCGAGCGCTGCATGGCGATCTCGGTCGCGGTGCCGGTCGGCCAGGAGACGGCGGATGCTCTCGCCGCCAAGCTCACCCAGCGCGTGGCGCAGCTGCGGATCGGCCCGTCCCTCGCCTCCGACGTCGACTACGGGCCACTCGTCACCCGGGCTGCCGTCGAGCGGGTCGAGGGGTACATCCAGCAGGGGGTCGACGAGGGCGCGACCCTCCTGGCCGACGGTCGAGGTTTCACGGTGCCCGGTCATGAGCAGGGCTTCTACCTCGGACCGACGCTGTTCGACGACGTGACCACCGACATGGCGATCTACCGCGAGGAGATCTTCGGACCGGTGCTCGTGATCGCCCGCGCCGCCGATTACGAGGAGGCGCTGCGCATGGCATCCGAGCACGAATACGGCAACGGCGTCGCGATCTTCACGCGCGACGGAGACGCGGCACGCGACTTCGCCGCACGGGTCGAGGTCGGGATGGTCGGCGTCAACGTGCCGATCCCGGTGCCGATCGCGTATTACACGTTCGGCGGCTGGAAGCGCAGCGGGTTCGGCGACCTCAACCAGCACGGCGCCGATGCCTTCCGCTTCTACACGAAGACCAAGACGGTCACGAGCCGCTGGCCGTCGGCCGGCATCCGCGACGGCGCCAGCTTCGTGATCCCCACCATGCACTGACCTCGCGACGCCCACAAGGAATCGACATGACAATGACCACCGTCACCACCACCGCCGAAGAGCGCGAGGCCATTCTCGACGCCGTCCGCGAGTTCGCCGAGACCGAGCTCGCACCCTTCTCCGCCGAACGCGACGAGAAGCACATCTTCCCCCGCGAGTCGCTCGGCAAGGCCGGAGAGCTGGGCCTCGGCGGCATCTACGTGAGCGAGGAGTTCGGCGGCACGGGCCTCAGTCGCTCGGACACCGTGGCGATCTTCGAAGAGCTCGCGAAGGGCGATCCCGCCGTCGCCGCCTACATCTCGATCCACAACATGGTGGTGTGGATGATCGACACCTACGGCGACGATGCACAGCGCGGCCGCTGGCTGCCCGACCTCACCGCCATGCAGGAGTTCGGGGGCTACTGCCTGACCGAGCCGGGCGTCGGATCCGATGCCGCGAACGTCGCCACGAGCGCGGTGCGCGACGGGGACGACTACCTCCTCACCGGCGTGAAGCAGTTCATCTCGGGTGCCGGCGAGGCCGCCGTCTACGTGGTGATGGCCCGCACCGGCGAGCCGGGAGCCCGGGGCATCAGCGCCTTCCTCGTTCCCGGCGATGCCGAGGGACTCAGCTTCGGGGCGCCCGAGAAGAAGATGGGCTGGCACGCCCAGCCCACCCGTCAGGTCATCCTCGACGGCGTGCGCATCCCCGCATCCGGAATGCTCGGCGACGAGGGCCGTGGCTTCGCTATCGCGATGTCGGCGCTCAACGGCGGTCGTCTCAACATCGCGGCCTGCTCCATCGGAGGCGCCCAGTGGGCCCTGGATCGGGCGGTGCAGTACGTGCATGAGCGCGTGGCGTTCGGCGAGCCGCTGGCCGAGAAGCAGTCGATCCTGTTCGCGATCGCCGACATGCGCACCGACCTGCAGGCCGCTCGCCTCATGGTGACCGACGGCGCGCTGGCGGTCGACGAGCACGCCCCGGATGCCACGATGCGATGCGCGATGGCAAAGCGCTTCGCGACGGATGCCGGATTCGACGTCGCCAACCGCGCGCTGCAGCTGCACGGCGGCTACGGCTACCTGCAGGACTACGGCATCGAGAAGGTCGTGCGCGACCTGCGGGTGCACCAGATCCTCGAGGGCACGAACGAGATCATGCGCCTGATCGTCGGGCGCGAGATGCTGCGACCGGCGGGATCGGCCTCGATGCGGAGCGCATCATGAGCGAGTCGTCGAGCGTCCGGATCGCCTTCCTCGGACTCGGCCACATGGGGCTGCCGATGGCGAAGAACCTCGTCGCCGCAGGGCACGAGGTGCACGGGTTCGACCTGGTGCCCGCGGCGATCGAGGCGGCGCAGGCCGCCGGCATCCCCGTCGCGGCCAGCGGAGCGGATGCCGTCGCCGACGCCGACGTCGTCATCACGATGTTCCCGGCGGGAAGGCACGTGATCGACGCGTACCGCACCGAGCTGCTCGCCGCAGCCCGCCCCGGCACCCTGTTCATCGAGTCGTCGACGATCGCGGTCGACGAGGCCCGTGCCGCCCACGCGCTCGCGCTCGCCGCGGGGCATCGCAATGTCGACGCCCCGGTGTCCGGCGGCGTCGTCGGTGCCGAGAACGGCACGCTCGCGTTCATGGTGGGCGGCTCGGACGAGGACTTCGCCGCCGCACTGCCGGTGCTCGAGATCATGGGCACGCGCATCGTGCACTGCGGGGGGTCGGGGCTCGGCCAGGCCGCGAAGGTGTGCAACAACATGGTGCTCGCCGTCTCGCAGATCGCGGTGGCCGAGGCATTCGTGCTCGGCGAGCGGCTCGGGCTCGAGCACCAGGCGCTGTTCGACGTGGTGTCGCAGGCGTCCGGTCAGTGCTGGTCCATCACGACCAACTGCCCCGTCCCCGGCCCCGTTCCGACGAGCCCGGCGAACCGCGACTACCAGCCGGGCTTCGCCGGTGCTCTGATGGCAAAGGATCTCGGGCTCGCGCTGCAGGCGATCGAGCAGACGTCGACCGACGCGCGGATGGGGCGGCTCGCCCAGCAGCTCTACGCCGCCTTCGCTGCGGGCGACGGCGCGACCCGCGACTTCTCCGGCATCATCACCGACATCCGCGACGGCAGCGTGTGAGCCGCGCGAGATACTGAGATGACCACGACGGAGAGGCCCTCACGATGACGGAATACGAGACGATCCTGGTCGAGCAGCGCGGACGTGTGGGGTGGATCACCCTGAACCGCCCCGAGGCGCTCAACGCGTTGAACAGTCGCCTCGCCGACGAGGTCACCGCGGCCGCTGTGGCCTTCGACCTCGACGACGGGGTCGGCGCCATCGTCGTGACCGGGTCTGAGAAGGCGTTCGCCGCCGGCGCGGACATCAAGGAGATGGAGGGCATGTCGGCCTCCGAGATGCTCGAGACCGATCATTTCGGCGTCTGGCATGAGTTCGCCGCGGTACGCACGCCCGTGATCGCCGCCGTCTCGGGGTTCGCACTCGGGGGAGGATGCGAGCTCGCGATGATGTGCGACATCATCCTCGCCGCCGACACCGCGAAGTTCGGGCAGCCCGAGATCAACCTCGGCGTCATTCCCGGCATGGGCGGCACGCAGCGACTCATCCGCGCCGTGGGCTACTACAAGGCGGCCGAACTCGTGCTGTCCGGTCGGTTCATGGGCGCCGAGGAGGCGGAGCGCTCCGGCCTCGTGTCGCGCGTCGTGCCGGCATCCGACCTCCTCGCCGAGGCTACGAGGCTCGCCGAGACCATCGCGTCGAAATCGCTGCCGTCGGTGTTCGCCGCGAAGGCCGCGCTCGACGCGGCGATGGAGACGACGCTCGCCGATGGCCTCGCCCACGAGAAGCGGGCGTTCGCCGAGCTGTTCGACACCGCCGACCAGAAGGAAGGCATGTCCGCCTTCCGGGAGAAGCGTGCGCCCGACTTCCAGAACCGCTGAGCGCCGCTCCACAACTCCGGAGGACCGCGCCCGTTCCGTGCCGAGCACCCGCCGGCAAGCCCGAACCCCCTCGGATCTCCGGAGTCATGGAGCAGAGCCTGCACGCAGGCGGCGGGAGACCTCAGCCGGGCAGCGCGTCGACGATCTTCGCCACGCGCCGCTCGCGGGTCGCATCCTGTTTGGCCTCCGCCACCGAGCGGGCGTGCTCTTTGCGCACGGAATAGGGGAGCGCGTCGAAGGCGGCGCGCAGCGCGGTGTCGGCGTCGAGCGCCTCCGCGAGGGCGGCGGGCACCTCGACAGTGCGCTCGGCCGCATCCAGCCGGATCACCGCATCGACCTCCTCGTCGATCTCGACGCCGAGGTCGGTGCGCACAGCCTTGCTGAAGCCGATCATGTTCGCACCTCCCATCCGGGCCAGGCGCAGACGGGCGGTGCGTCCTCCGATCGTGACCGCGACGGGGAACGCCTTCCCCGCTCCGAACGAGGCGACCTGCTCGTCGGTGAGGATGATCGCGGCGGCGGGGCCACGGCCTTCGAGGATGGTGTGCAGGCGCAGTTCGCTCATGCGGGCAGTGTACGCCCGCGTCCCTCGGCCTCGGATGCCAGGTGGGCGTTGCGCTCCTCGATCAGGCGTCGCATGTACTCGCGAAGGATCAGACGGTCGACGAGGCGTCCGATCGGACCGAACGGCGAGTGGAAGACGATCGTGTCGCGGGCCAGGGTTCCCTGCGGATGCTCCTCGAACATGTGCTCGTGCTCGAACGCTCCGAACGGCCCGGAGAGCTGCCGATCGCGGAACCCGCGCGGCGGGTCGACGTCGTACACGATCGTCCGCAGCCGGAACGGGATGCCGAAGTGCCGTGCTCGCCACGTGACGGTCGACCCCTCCGTGAACACGCCGCCGGCGGGAGCCTCGATCATGGTCTCCCGGTATCGCGCCATCGACCGCAGGTGCATCCCGGGGTCGAGAGCGACTGCGAACACCGTCTCACGCGGTGCGGCGATGACCGTCTCGAGCACGAACGCGGCCATGTCAGAGCGGCTCGGGCTGCGGCCTGGGGTCGGTGAAGTCGCCGGCGGCCTTGCGCATGCGGGCGACGATCGCGACGAGCTCGGCGGCATCCTCGCGGCTCATCCCCGGGTCGGCGAAGACATCGGCGTTCAGGGCGTCCGTGGCGCGAGCGACCAGTTCTCGGCCCGACTCGGTCAGGGCGAGCAGTGCCGCACGGCCGTCGTGCGGGTGCGGTTCGCGCACGATGAGTCCGTCGCGCACGAGGCGCTCCGCGGTGCTCGTGACGGTCGTCGCGTGCACCTGCAGTCGGGCGACGACGCTCGACAGCGGCAGTCGGCCCGACCGGCTGAACGCCAGCAGACGCAGCATCTCGTATCGGGCGAAGCTGAGCGCGAAGGGCTTGAGCGTCGCGTCGACCCGCGCGAGCAGCAGCTGCTGCGCGCGCATGACGGAGGTGACGACGGTCATGCCGTCGGCGGCATCGGTCCATCCGTGCGCGAGCCACTGCCGCTTCGCCTCGGCGAGCGGATCGACGGGCAGCGGACGCGGTCGGTTCACGGTTCTACGGTAGGCCATCGCGTCGCCGCAGCCGGGACCCGGCACCCGGGAGCCGACTGGTGGTCCTCAGTCGCTCGTCGGGTGGAACTCAGTATCAAGGGACTAGAATCGACGCAGTCGTGAGGAGCAATCGATGAAGATCTTCGTCCTGGTCAAAGAGGTGCCGGACACCTATGGCGACCGCAAGCTGAACCTCGAGACCGGCCTCGCCGACAGAGGCGCCGGCGACGTGGTGCTCGATGAGATCACGGAGCGCGCGCTCGAGGTCGCGCTGAGTCATGCCGACAAGAATGAGGGCACCGAGGTGGTCGCGGTCGCGATGGCTCCTGGCGGCTCGACCGCATCGGTGCGCCGAGCGCTCGCGATCGGCGCAGGCTCCGCAGTGCACATCGCCGACGAGCAGCTCGCGGGGGCCGACCTCGGCCTCACTGCCGAGACGCTGGCCGCGGCGATCCGTCGCGGCGAACCCGACCTGGTGGTCACCGGCAACCTGTCGACCGACGGCTCGGGCGGCGTCATGGCGGCGATGCTCGCCGAGCACCTGGGGTGGGCGCAGGCGACGGCGCTGACCTCGGTCGAGATCTCCTCGGACGGCATCACCGGAACCCGAGGGGCGGATGCCGGAGCGCAGCCGATCTCGGCATCCCTCCCGGCGGTGATCTCGATCACCGAGGCACTGCCCGACGCGCGCTTCCCCAACTTCAAGGGCATCATGGCGGCGAAGAAGAAGCCGCTCGAGGTGCTCACCCTCGACGACCTCGGTGTCTCCGCGGACCCGGCGGCCGCACCGCGCACTATCATGACGTCGGTCGCCGAGAAGCCGCCGCGCGCGGCCGGCGTGAAGATCGTCGATGAGGGCGATGCCGCCGAGAAGCTGGTCGAGTACCTCGTGCAGAACAGGCTGGTGTGACATGACCTACCCCGAGAACCCCATCCTCGTCCTGGTCGACCTCGACCCGGCGGGCAACCCCGCCAGCAGCACGGCGGCACTGATCGGCGCGGCCTCGACCGTCGGCGCTCCGGTCGCGCTCGTCGTCGGAGGGTCCGCAGACGCGGCGGCTCAGGTCGCCGCGGCCGGAGCGTCGGTCGTGCTCACGGCCGACGGCGACCCGACGGTGCTCACCGTGCCGATCGTCGATGCACTGCACGCGGCCTTCGAGCAGGTGCGGCCGGACGCGGTGCTGATCTCGAACTCGATCAGCGGACGCGATGTCGCCGGGCGGTTCGCCGTGCGCGCGAAGCTGGCGCTGTCGGTCGACGCCGTCGGCGTCTCGAGGGATGACGAGGGCATCGTCGCCCACCACTCCGTCTACGGAGGCGCGTACCTCACCGACTCGGCTCCCACGTTCGGCGCACCGGTCATCACGGTGCGTCAGGGCGCGGTCGATGCGCGAGCCGAGGCGGTGGAGTCGCCGACGATCGACGCGCTCTCCGTGTCGGCATCCGGCACCGTCGGGGCGACCGTCGGCGCGGTCGAGGCCGTCGAGTCCACGTCGACGCGGCCTGAGCTGCGCGGCGCCACGCGGGTCGTCTCGGGTGGTCGCGGCCTCGCCTCGAAGGAGAAGTTCGTGCTCGTCGAAGAGCTCGCCGACGCTCTCGGCGCAGCGGTCGGCGCCTCGCGCGCGGCGGTCGACGCCGGCTACATCCCCCAGTCGCATCAGGTCGGTCAGACGGGCGTCTCGGTCTCGCCGCAGCTGTATGTCGCCCTCGGCATCTCGGGTGCGATCCAGCATCGCGCGGGCATGCAGACGGCGAAGAACATCGTCGCGATCAACAAGGACGGCGAGGCGCCGATCTTCGACGTCGCCGACTTCGGCATCGTCGGCGATCTGTTCACGATCGTCCCGCAGGTGATCGCGGCCCTCGAGGCGCGGAAGAAGTAGCCATGGCGACGCGGATGCTCAGGCGCGGGCTCCCGCGCGTTCCCGGCGGCGAGCCGTGGCCTCCCGGCGACATCGCCGTGGAGGCGCCTGCGGATGCCGAGTACGCATCGCCGCTCTCGGCGCCGTCGACCTCGCTCGATGAGTCGGAGGAGGCCGCCCCGGCGGCTGCCGCTCCGGTGGCTACCGTGCCGGAGCCCGAGTCCTCGGTCGTCGAGCACGCGGTGCCGTCTGCGGCGAGTGGCGCGTCTCTTCGCCGGGGCCTTCCGCGCACGCCGGGTGGCGAACCGTGGCCTCCCGCGAGCGTGGCGGCTGTCGCAGGCGCAGGCGCAGGCGCTGCCGCGGCGCGGACATCGTCTTCGACGCCGGAGCCGGCGGATGCTGCCACCGACGCCGCGGCAGACGTGCCGACCCGGTCCGCCTCGCCGTCCACGCTCGACGAGCCGACGCCTGAGTCGGCCCCGGTCGTCGCGCAGACGGGATCCGTGCGTCGCGGTCTGCCGCGAGTCGCCGGCGGAGATCCGTGGCCCCCGGCGGATACCGTTCCGCTGATCGCAGTCGCCTCGGACGCGGCCTCCTCCATCGCCGTCGATGCCCCGGCTGCCGCGGATGCCCCGGCCTCCGCGGATGCAGCCTCCGAGGTCGCGGCATCTGCACCGGCATCCGCACCGGCCGCCGCTCCGGCATCCGCACCCACCACGGCCGTCGCCACCGCGGCCGCGTTCGCGCTCGGGGATCCTTCGATCCCGCTGCCCGCTCCCCGCACCGTCTGGAACGGCAGTGCGCCTCGGCACGTCACGGCGACGGCTCCGGCATCCGACCGACCTCGGCCGACCTGGACCCAGGCGATCGCCGTCCTCCTCGGCGCCGCGGCGCTCGGCATCCTGGCGGCCGCTGCCGTGGCGTTCGTGCGGGCGCTGCTGAGCTTCCCGTTCATGCAGGACTTCCTCGCCGCGTTCCCCGGCGAATACGAGCCGGCCGTCGCCGTCGAACCGGGATTCGCCCCGTGGACCAACTGGGCGCACTTCTTCAACGTGTTCCTGATGGTGCTGATCATCCGGTCGGGCCTCCGCATCCGCAACGAGAAGCGCCCGACCGCGTTCTGGACCCCGCGCAACGATCCCAAGGGCAAGGTCAGCCTGACGATCTGGTTCCACCAGGCGCTCGACATCCTCTGGCTCGTGAACGGCGTGATCTTCGTGGTGCTGCTGTTCGTCACCGGACACTGGGCGCGCATCGTGCCGACGAGCTGGGAGGTCATCCCGAACGCGCTGTCGGCCGCGCTGCAGTACGTGTCGTTCGACTGGCCGACCGAGCACGGCTGGGTGAACTACAACAGCCTGCAGCAGCTGGCCTACTTCGTCACGGTGTTCATCGCGGCTCCCTTGGCGGCGGCGACCGGGTTCCGCATGTCGGGGATGTGGCCGAAGAAGGCCGAACGTCTCTCGAAGGCCTACCCGATCGAGTGGGCCCGCGCGCTGCACTTCCCGATCATGATCTACTTCGTGGTGTTCATCATCGGACACGTCGCGCTGGTGTTCCTCACCGGGTTCCTGCGCAACCTCAACCACATGTACGCCTCCTCGGACGCCGTCGGCTGGACCGGGTTCTGGGTCTTCGTGGCATCGCTGGTGGTGATCGCCCTCGGCTGGGTCGCCGCCCGGCCGCTCGTCATCGCCCCGATCGCGAAGCTGTTCGGCACCGTCTCCGGACGTTGACCCGTCCACGATTCAGCCCAGACCGCTTCCGACGCAGCGAAACGGCCCCCTGCCTGAGGCAGGGGGCCGTTCATGCGAAAACGTGAGCGCGAGGCCACGAGGCGCGGGCTCAGCGCACGAAGCGCACCTCGGTCAGCGTCTCGCCGAGGAACGGCTCGGTGTGGCTCGCGCCGTCGAGCGTGAATCCGTTGCGCGTGTAGAAGCGGTGGGCGCGGGGGTTGTCCTCCGCGACCCACAGGTAGAGAGGTTCGTCCTTCTCGACGGCGGCGTCGAACAGCTTCTGGCCGATGCCCGTGGAGTGGTACGCGTCGAGCAGGTAGATGAAGTACAGCTCGCGGAACGCCGGGGCGTCCTTGTCGCGGGCGGGGCCGGAGCCGACGAACCCGACGATCTCTCCGTCGACGAGCGCGGCGCGCATGGTGAACTCGGGGCCCTGCGAGGCCCAGTGCGTCCACAGCTCGGCCATGCGGCGGGGCGAGACCTTCTCGAGGGCTGCCTTGCTGATCAGGTGGTCGTAGGTCTCGTGCCAGCACTGCGCGTGCACGCGACCCAGGGCTTCCGCATCCACATCACGGACCGGACGGACGATGACTTCAGGCTGGGCTTCGGCGCTCATATCGCGACTCTACGCGCGGGGTCCGCGAAGAGGAAATCGAACGGAAGCGTTCCCGCAGCACCGATATGCCGCTGGAGACATCGCACAACGATGTTCGCGAATCGTTCGTCGCTGGCTACGATCAGTGCTCGTGAACGTGATCTGGCGCACTCTCCTCGTGATCCTCTCCGCCCGTCGCCGCGTGCGGCGAGGCAAGACCCTCGACGCGGGCTCCGTCAGCAGCATCACACTGACGACGCTCCCCACCGACATCGACATCCTGCGCCACATGAACAACGGTCGATACCTGTCGCTGTTCGACCTCGGTCGCTGGGACCTGCTGATCCGCACGGGGCTGTTCGACGCGATGAACGAGCGCGGCTGGTACGCCGTCGTGTCGAGCGAGACCGTCACCTTCCGCAAGTCCCTGCAGCTCTGGCAGCGGTTCGAGGTGCAGTCCCGGTTCATCGGACACGACGACAAGGCCGTGTTCCTCGAGCACCGAGCCGTCGTCGGCGGCGAGATCTACGCGCGGGTGATCGTGCGCTCGCGGATGCTGCGCCGCACCGGAGGCACGGTCAGCAACGAAGAGCTGTTCGCCGCAGTGGGCAAGCCCGAGGGCGTGCCCGAGATCGATCCGTGGGTGCACGACTGGGCCGCGGCATCCGCTCTGCCTCCCGTGCGCACCTCCGCGCCGAGCGTGTGGAACTGACCCCGTGACCGATCCGTGGGGTCTCGAGACGCGCGCACCGGGCTCGGTGCTGCTGGTGGGATGCGGCAAGCTCGGCGTGCGACTCGGCGAGCGGATCGTCGAGCAGGGCGCACAGGTCACGGCCATGCGCCGGAGTGCAGGGGAGCTGCCCTTCCCGACGATCGAGGCGGACCTGCGGCATCCGCTCGACCGTGACCTTCCGGCCTTCGACTCGGTCGTGATCACGCTGCCGCCCAGCACCGAGGGCGACTCGATCTATCCACCGGCGCTGCGCGGGCTCGCGAAGGCCCTGCCGTCGATGCCGGAGCGGGTCGTGTTCGTGTCATCGACGCGCGTGTTCGAGGGGCGTCCTGGCGAGACACCGCTGACCGAGCGCGACGCGACGCGGGTCTCGAGCGAGCGAGGCGGCGATCTGGTCGAGGGCGAGCAGCTGGCCATGGAGCTGTTCGGTGCCCGTATCGTGCGGCCCGCCGGCATCTACGGCCCGGGACGCGACTTCCTCATCCGACGGGTGCGAGAGGCGGCACCGGTCGACCACACGCGTCGCACGAACCGGATCCACGAGACGGACCTCGTGCGTCTGCTCGAGGCGATGCTGTGCGCCGACTCCGCGCCACCGCTGATCCACGCCGTCGATCGGGAGCCGGTGCTGCTCGGAGGCGTGGTCGCGCATATCGCCACCCGGCTCGGCGTCGAGCCGCCGCCGCACCTCGACCCCGAGGTCGGCGGCGGGACGGTGCTCGACGGGCATCTGCTGCAGGAGTTCCTCGGCGATCTCGACTACCCGACCTTCCGCGAGGGATACGACGAGATGATCGCCGCGCTCTGAGCGGTTTCACCTCTTCCGGTCGCAGTTCGTGCCGCCCGCCCGCGCGTTCGACGGCACGAACTGCGACCGGAACCGCACGACGCGATCGTCGCTCAGGGCCAGGCGCTCACCGCGGTCCTAGGCTGAGCTCATGGCCGACCCGATGCCCTCCACGGATCCCGAATCCGTCTCGCTCGCGGACCGTGCGGTCGAGCTCGCCCGCCGCTGGGCGATCGAGGCCGCGGCCGCCGATGTCGATCCGGCGGCCGAGCGCCTGGCCGGTGTGCTGCAGGATGCCAACGGGCTGCCGTTCACGCTCGGATTCGTCGACGGGGTCATGCGCCCCGAGAGCCTCAGCGCCGCGGCATCCCAGCTGCACCGCATCGCCCCGATCGTGCCCGACTTCCTGCCGTGGTACCTGCGGTCGGCCGTGCGCATCGGCGGCGGAGTCGCACAGATGCTGCCGAGCCCCGTGGTGCCCATCGCCCGCCGGGTGCTGCGCGAGATCGTCGGTCACCTGGTCGTCGACGCCCGACCGGCGAAGCTCGGTCCTGCGATCGCGAAGATCCGCGAATCGGGCGCACGACTCAACCTCAACCTGCTGGGAGAGGCCGTGCTCGGCGAGGCCGAGGCGCAGCGGCGGCTCGACGGCATCCATGAGCTGATCCGTCGTCCCGATGTCGACTACGTCTCGGTGAAGGTGTCGGCGATCGTCAGCCACATCTCGATGTGGGCGTTCGACGAGGTCGTGCAGTCGGTCGTCGAGCGACTCCTTCCGCTGTATCTGACCGCCGCGTCGGATCGCACCTTCATCAACCTCGACATGGAGGAGTATCGCGACCTCGATCTGACGATCGCGGTGTTCACACGCATCCTCGAGGATCCGCGGCTCGAAGGTCTCGAGGCCGGCATCGTGCTGCAGGCCTATCTGCCCGACGCCCTGCCGGCGCTGCAGCAGCTCACCGCCTGGGCTCTCGAGCGCGTCGACCACGGCGGCGCCCCCATCAAGGTGCGGCTCGTCAAGGGAGCCAACCTCGCGATGGAGCGGGTCGAGGCGCGGATGCACGGATGGACGCAGGCGACGTACGACACGAAGCTCGACACCGACGCCAACTATCTGCGCTGCCTCGACTGGGCGCTGCGCCCCGAGAACGTCGCCGCCGTGCGTCTGGGGATCGCGGGTCACAACCTGTTCGGCATCGCCTATGCGTGGCTGCTCGCGGGGGAGCGGGGTGTCCGCGCTCTCGATCCGGGATCGGCGACCGCCGCGAACTCGCAGCCGCCGATCGAATTCGAGATGCTCCTCGGCATGGCGCAGGGGCAGGTGCAGGCCGTCTCCCGCGAGGTCGGCGAGGTGCTTCTCTATGTCCCGGTCGTGAAGCCGAGCGAGTTCGACGTCGCCATCAGCTACCTGGTGCGCCGGCTCGAAGAGAACGCGTCGAGCGACAACTTCCTGTCCGCAGCATTCCGCCTCGGTGACGACGAGGCGCTGTTCGTGCGTGAGCGCGACAGGTTCCTCGATGCGGTCGACCGCTCGGCGTCCCCGACGCTGCAGGTGGGGGCGCTGCGCAGCCAGGACCGACTCGCACCCGTGCACGAGTCCATGCGCCCCGTGCCGGTGGCGCCTGCGCCCGAGGAGGGGCTGACCCAGGCGGTGCTCGGAATCTCGCGCGGATCGGATGACCCGACCGGGCCGTTCCTGGAGACCGCGGTCTACGCCCCACGCGAGATCGATGAGGCGACCGGCGGCGCGCCGGGCTTCGCGAACACGCCCGACAGCGACCCGTCGCTTCCGGCCAACCGGGACTGGGCCCGCGAGATCACCGCCCGGATCGACGACTCCAGCCTCGGCGTCTCGACGATCGAGGCCGCCCGGATCGACGATGCGGAGACGCTCGAGGCCACGATCGCGGGCGTGCACGACGCCGCGGCGCTCTGGGGTGCTCGCCCCGCCGCCGAGCGGGCCGAGGTGCTGCTGCGCGCGGCCGCCGCTCTGGAAGGGCGCCGCGGAGACCTGATCGAGGTCGCCGCCTCCGAGACCGGCAAGGTCTTCGCCGAGGCCGACGTCGAGGTCAGCGAGGCCGTGGACTTCGCGCGCTACTACGCCGCCAAGGCGCGGGAGTTGGATGCCGTCGCCGGCGCCACGTTCGACCCGGCGCGCGTGACGGTCGTCACCCCACCGTGGAACTTCCCTCTCGCGATCCCCGCGGGCGGCGTGCTCGCCGCGCTCGCCGCGGGCTCCGGAGTCGTCTTCAAGCCGGCTCCGCAGGCTCGCCGCTGCGCGGCGGTCATCGCCGAGACGCTCTGGGAGGTCGGCGTTCCCCGCGACGTGCTCGCCCTCGTCGACATCGAAGAGGGCGATCTCGGCCGCGAGCTGATCTCGCACGAGTCCGTCGATCGGGTCATCCTCACCGGTTCGTGGGAGACGGCGGCGCTGTTCCGCTCGTGGCGCCCCGAACTGCCGCTGCTCGCCGAGACCAGCGGCAAGAACGCGATGATCATCACCCCCTCGGCTGATCTCGATCTCGCGGTCGCCGATCTGGTGCGCAGCGCCTTCGGGCACGCGGGGCAGAAGTGTTCGGCGGCCTCCCTCGCGATCCTCGTCGGACCCGTCGGACGCTCCCAGCGCTTCGCCCGTCAATTGGCCGATGCCACTCGGTCGCTGCATGTCGGCTGGCCCACCGATCCGCTCGCCGAGGTCGGACCCGTGATCGAGCGACCCGAGGGCAAGCTCGCGTGGGCGCTCACCGAGCTCGAGGGCGACGAGCAGTGGCTCATCGAGCCCGCCGTCTCGACCGACGACCCCACGGGGCGTCTCTGGCGACCCGGCATCCGTGTGGGAGTGCAGCCGGGTTCGCGGTTCCACACCGAGGAGTTCTTCGGCCCGGTGCTCGGCGTCATGCACGCGCCGACGCTGGAGCGGGCGATCGATCTACAGAATGCGGTCGAGTACGGTCTGACCGCCGGACTGCACACGCAGGATCCGGCTGAGCTCGCGCTCTGGCTCGACCGCGTGCAGGCCGGCAACCTCTACGTGAACCGCGGCATCACCGGTGCGATCGTGCAGCGCCAGCCGTTCGGCGGGTGGAAGCGCTCCTCGGTGGGCCCCGGCGCCAAGGCCGGCGGCCCGAACTACCTCATCGGACTCGGATCCTGGCGGTCGAGCGGGTCCGGCACCGTCTCGAGCACTCTCCATCTGCGCGGGCTGGACTCGCGCATCACCGACCTCATCGAGTCAGCGCAGCCGTCGCTCGACTTCGAGGCCTTCGAGTGGCTGCGTCGTTCTGCGCTCTCGGATGCGCTCGCCTGGGACCGCGAGTTCGGGCAGGTGCGCGACGTGTCGCACCTCGGGATCGAGCGCAACCTGTTCCGCTACCGCCCGGTGCCGGTCGCGATCAGAGCCACCGCGGATGCCGGCTGGCAGGAGCTGCTGCGCGTCGTCGTCGCCGCGGTGCGCGCCGGCGCCCGGTTCGTGCTGTCGACGCCCGTCGGTCTTCCGGCGCCGGTTCGCCGCGCTCTCGGCGAGCTCGGCGCCATCGTCCACATGGAGAGCGACGACGAGTGGATCGAGCGGATGCGGCGGCGCGGCGAGCAGCCGTCCACGACGCTCGAATCCCTCGACGACGAATTGCGACCGAGCCGGGTGCGACTGGTCGGGCCCCGCGACTCCGTGGCAGCGCTGCACCGCGCACTGGCGACAGCCGTCGGCGGCGATCCCGACCTCGCGGTGTACGACGGCGAGGTCACCTCCGCCGGGCGCATCGAGCTGCTGCCCTTCGTGCACGAGCAGGCCATCGCGATCACCGCGCACCGCTACGGCAACCCCGACGCCTGGAGCGCTTCCGTCATCTGACGCCGCGCGAGCGCGGTGTAAAGAATTCTTGACACAGCGGCTGCAGCAGGCGTAACCTCGTGTCAAGAATCTTTTACACGGGAGGGTGTCATGGTCTACGAGGAGCGCAACGTCTGGGTCGGTCTCGTCGTCAGCCTGATCGCCATCACGGCGTACGTCGTCGCGGTGCTGCAGCAGGCGGCCGGCGGTCCCGTGACCGAGGTCGACTGGCCGCCGCTGATGCTGTGGATGATCGGCGGCGGAATCGTCGTGACCATCGCGATCAGCATCATCTGGGGCATGATCGCCGGCGCACGTGACCCCGAGGGCGTGGGCAAGTCCGACATCCGCGATCGGGACATCGGTCGCATGGGGAGTCGTGTCGAGCAGGCGTTCGTGGCCATCGCGGGCACCGGCGTGATCCTGCTCTGCGCGATGAACGCGGACGTCTTCTGGATCGCCCACGCCATGTTCGCGGGCTTCGCGATCGCGACGATCGTGGGCGGGATCGCGCGGGTCGTGGCCTATCGAAGGGGTCTCGTCTGATGGTCAAGCCGACGCTCGTCTCCAACCGCATCCGTGCGCATCGGGAGGCCGCCGGTCTGACCCAGGCCGAGCTCGCCCGCCGCGTCGGCGTGACTCGCCAGACGCTGATCGCGATCGAGCAGGAGAAGTACTCGCCGACCCTCGAACTGGCCTTTCAGATCGCCCGGGCATTCGGCGTCGGCATCGACGACCTGTTCCAGTACCCCGAGCCCACGACCACGGAGGTGTGAGATGACCGAGACGATGCCTGCCTGGGTGCGTGAGACGTACGGCCCGTCCGACGGAGTGCACCTCGAGCAGATCCCCGTTCCGATCCCGCGTCCGGGCGAGGTGGTGCTGCGCGTCGAGGCGACCGCCCTCAACGCCGGTGATATCCGCCTCATGCTCGGAGACCCCCTGCTCGTGCGTCCGGTCTTCGGCCTGACGCGCCCGAAGCATCCGGTGCGGGGAATGGAGGTGGCCGGCACCGTCGTCGCCGTCGGATCCCAGGAGATCGGCGCCGAGGTCGGCGAGCGCGTGGTGGGCGAGCTCGTCGGAGGAGGGGGACTCGCATCGCATGTCGCTGTGCCCGCGACGCGCCTCGTCCCGATCCCGCCGGATGTGACCTCCGAGACTGCGGCCTGCCTGCCGATCGCCGCAGGTACCGCATGGCAGGCCCTCGACCACGCGGGGATCGGCTTCCGCTCCGTCAAGCACACTGCGGCGGGCCATGTCCCTCGAGTCCTGGTGCTCGGCGCCTCCGGGGGAGTGGGCACCTTCGTGGTGCAGCTCGCGGCGCTGCGCGGTGCCGAGGTCTGGGCGACGTGCGGCGAACGCAACGCGCGCCTCGTCGAGCACCTCGGCGCCGTGCGCACCCTCGACCACCGTCGCTCGCCGCTGACGGAGCTGCCCGCAGCGCACTTCGACGCGGTGATCGACATCGCCGGAGGGATGCCGCTGCGCGACCTGCAGCGCCTCGTGATCTCCGGCGGACGGGTGGTGCTCGTGACGGGTGACGGCGGCCCCGTGCTGGGCCCGATCCCGCGGATGGTGAAGGCGGCGTTCCTGTCGATCGGTTCGAGCCGCCGCATCCGCCCGCTGGCGGCGAGCCCTCGTTCGGAGATCCTGGCGAAGCTGCTCGAGCTCACCGCCGAGGGGCGGATCACACCCGTGATCGAGCGCGAATTCGGATTCGACGAGGCCCGCGCGGCCCTCGCGCACCTCGAAGCCGGTCATACGGTCGGCAAGGTCGTCGTCCGCGGAGCCTGAGCGAGAAGCGCCTGCGCTCTGGCGGCGTCCAGGGGGCGGGTGACAGAATGGATGCTGGCGTGCCCGAGTCGCATCTTCCCCGGGCGCCGGCTCTCATCGAGCGGCGCGGGTCGAAGGACCGCCGGGCCCCTGGACAGCGTCCGCCGCATCCGTTCGAGGAGCCCCATGTCTGTCGAAACCACTGCGCCGGCATCCGAGACCGCAGCCCCGGTCCGCACCGCACACCACCGTCACTACCTGATGTGCACGCCGTCGCACTTCACGGTGAACTACTCGATCAACCCGTGGATGGAGCCCTCGAAGCCGACCGACACGGCCAGGGCGGTCGAGCAGTGGCAGAAGCTGCACGACCTGTACCTCGAGCTCGGCCATGAGGTCGAGCTGATCGAGCCTCTCGCCGGGTTCCCCGACATGGTCTACACGGCGAACGGCGGGTTCCTGATCGACGGCCGCGCCTACGTACCGAAGTTCCGCTTCGTCGAGCGCCAGGGTGAGGCGCCCGCGTTCGCCGACTGGTTCCGCGCCGCGGGCTACGACACCGTGATCCCCGAAGAGGTCAACGAGGGCGAGGGCGACTTCCTGCTCGTCGGCGACGTGATCCTCGCCGGCACCGGGTTCCGCTCGACCGGCGACAGCCACCGCGAGGTCGGCGACGTCTTCGGCCGTGAGGTCGTGTCGCTCAACCTGGTCGACCCGCGCTTCTACCACCTGGACACCGCGATCGCGGTGCTCGACCCCGTTCAGGGCGTAGAGAACGGCGGCCCCGAGCGCGCGAACATCGCGTATCTGCCCGGCGCGTTCGATGACGAGAGCCGGGCGATCCTCGAGGAGCGCTTCCCCGAGGCGATCCTCGTGTCCGACGAGGACGGATCCGTCTTCGGTCTCAACTCCGCGAGCGACGGCTACAACGTGATCATCTCGCCGCGCGCGAAGGGCTTCGAGAAGCAGCTGCGCGAGCGCGGCTACAACCCGATCATGATCGACCTGTCCGAGCTGCTGCTCGGCGGCGGCGGCATCAAGTGCTGCACCCTCGAACTGCGCGGTGCGGTGTGACCGCCGTCGACTCGGGCGTGAGCGCCGAGGTGACGGCGGAGCCGCACGTCGCCCACAACTACCACCCGCTGCCGGTCAACATCGCCCGGGGTGAGGGTGCGTGGGTGACGGATGTCGAGGGCAAGCGGTACCTCGATCTGCTCGCCGCCTATTCGGCGGTGAACTTCGGGCACCGGCATCCGGCTCTCGTGGCGGCCCTGACCGAGCAGCTCGGTCGCGTCACCCTCACGAGCCGCGCCTTCATGAGCGATCGGCTCGAGCCGTTCGCCGCCGCGCTGTCGACTCTCGCCGGCAAAGACATGGTGCTGCCGATGAACACCGGCGCCGAAGCGGTCGAGACCGGCATCAAGGTCGCTCGCGCATGGGGGTATCGCGTCAAGGGCATCGCGGACGACCAGGCGCGCATCATCGTCGCGGCCGGCAACTTCCACGGCCGCACCACGACCATCGTCAGCTTCAGCGACGACCCCGAGGCGCGGACGGACTTCGGCCCGTACACGCCGGGATTCGACGTGGTTCCCTATGGGGACGCGGATGCCGTCGCAGCGGCCATCACCGAGAACACCGCCGCCGTGCTGATCGAGCCGATCCAGGGCGAGGGCGGAGTGGTGATCCCCCCGGAGGGATACCTGCGCCGCATCCGCGAGATCTGCGACGAGAAGAACGTGCTGTTCATCGCCGATGAGATCCAGTCGGGTCTCGGCCGGGTCGGCGAGACCTTCGCCTGCGATCGGGAGGGCGTCGTGCCCGACCTGTATCTCCTGGGCAAGGCGCTGGGCGGCGGGATCCTTCCGGTGTCGGCGGTCGTCGGCGACGCGGATGTGCTCGGAGTCATCCGCCCGGGTGAACACGGTTCGACGTTCGGGGGCAACCCGCTCGCCGCGGCCGTCGGCCTGCGGGTCGTCGAGATGCTCGAGTCCGGGGAGTTCCAGGAGCGCGCTCGCGCACTCGGCGCCCACCTCGCCGCCGGCCTCGAGCCGCTGATCGGGCACGGGGTGACCGAGGTGCGCATCGCCGGGCTGTGGGCCGGCGTCGACATCGACCCCGCCAAGGGCACCGGCCGCGAGATCGCGGAGAAGCTCCTCGACCGGGGTGTGCTCGTCAAGGACACCCACGGTCAGACGATCCGCATCGCCCCTCCGCTGGTGATCCGCGCGACCGAACTCGACTGGGCGGTCGAGCAGCTGAAGCTGGTTCTCGGGGCGTGACGCCCTGTCCGCCGGGCGACACGCCCGGCGGACAGCCCGGATTTGCCGGAACCCCGGAACCCACGTAACTTATTACTTGTTCGCCCCACAGGGAAGCGGAGAGGCCGAGAGCCTTACCCCCCTCAAGCGGAGAACCACCTCCACTCGATCAGCTCCTCGGAGCAGATCGCAGACACACTTCTGTCTGACCTGGAGCTTCCACTTCGGAGAAACGGTCGATTTGACAGCGACTCCGGAACGGATAAGCTAGTGAAGTTGCCTCGGCGGCCTTGAGCCCCGAGCTGCAGATCTGGTTCTGAGCCTCACGGCGTGTCGATTTGACAGGCCGAATGGCACAGATAAGATAGAGAAGTTGCCCTTCGGGCCTGGTTGTGATGACTGGGTCGTGGGAGCATCCGATCCTTGAGAACTCAACAGCGTGCACTTGTCAAATGCCAAATAACCTCGATTCAGCTTCGGCTGGATGAGATTCCTTTGGATCAAAGACCAACCTCCTTGTGGGGTTGGCAACGGATAAAGTCAGCAATGATTTGTCTCTTTGGTCAGCATCAAACTCGCTGCGTCACCGTTTTCCCGGTGTCGTATGCATTTCTTTTTTACGGAGAGTTTGATCCTGGCTCAGGATGAACGCTGGCGGCGTGCTTAACACATGCAAGTCGAACGGTGAACACGGAGCTTGCTCTGTGGGATCAGTGGCGAACGGGTGAGTAACACGTGAGCAACCTGCCCCTGACTCTGGGATAAGCGCTGGAAACGGCGTCTAATACTGGATACGAGTAGCGGCCGCATGGTCAGTTACTGGAAAGATTTATTGGTTGGGGATGGGCTCGCGGCCTATCAGCTTGTTGGTGAGGTAATGGCTCACCAAGGCGTCGACG